>CAWASG010000003.1:0-166325 GCA_963784615.1 uncultured Gammaproteobacteria bacterium | reverse complement strand
ATAGAGGGCGTGCTCAAATCCGCTGTATTGAAACGAGGCGTACCGTATAAATTGATTATTGATAATGGTCCTGCATACCGCTCAGAGTCATTACAAACTATTTGTGCCCACTTAGAGATACGGCTTGTCTACTGTCGCGCCAGAGAACCCGAGGGCAAAGGTAAGCTCGAGCGCTTTCATCGCACGTTTCGAGAACAATTTATCGATGAGCTTGATGTCGATAAAATTCGTGATTTGGGTGATCTCAATGCTCGCCTTTGGGCCTGGATTGAGCATGTTTATCATATTCGTCTGCATGGTGGATTAGATAAGAAAACACCGCTTGATAGTTGGAGAGACGATCTGCTTCACGTGCGCCCTCTAACGCCTTATTTCGCCAATAAAATCGATGATATTTTCTACCATCGTACTGAGCGAGTTGTTCGCAAAGATGGCACGATCAGTTGGGATGGCAAGATGTTTGAGGTGCATCACAACCTTGTCGGTGAGAAAGTGACGTTGGTATTTAATCCGCACACAAATATTGCGGTTCGGGTTGAAACAGCCTTCGGTGACAATTTGGGGGCCGCTGTTTTATTAGATTTAGACGCCAATCTTAATCGTAAGCGCCAACGACCACATGCAGCACCTTCGCCTGAAGGGATCCAGCGTGAGCACAATGTTGAATTGGTTTTTGAAGACTACGTCGAGTCCATTGGCACCTTTGCACAAACAACTGGAGAGGATAATTAAATGTACCAATCATTTTTTGGTTTAACCCAAGCGCCCTTAGGAAAAAAAAGCATCCAGTTATGGGATAACGCTCAACTTGCCGGCCTTGCTCAACAGTTTAATTGGCTTCTTCAATCACCTGGCGTTGGATTACTCACAGCAGAGCCTGGACTTGGGAAAACGGCCGCACTTCGACAACTAACCAGCACT
This sequence comes from uncultured Gammaproteobacteria bacterium, assembly GCA_963784615.1. Classification (GTDB taxonomy): domain Bacteria; phylum Pseudomonadota; class Gammaproteobacteria; order Legionellales; family Legionellaceae; genus UBA11403. The sequence goes on along the minus strand of CAWASG010000003.1, from coordinate 165,404 downwards.
TTAAACCCACATCAATACAGCGTTTTCTACATAGCCGAGACAGATTTTGGTCGACTCGATTTTTATCGTCAAATGGCGCTGACACTTGGACTGACTTCTTCCTATCGCCGTGCTCAGTTGTGGCGCGATATTAAGGACTACATCATTCACTTGGCGACTCAAAAAAACATCATGCCAGTATTCATTATTGATGAAGCACAAAATCTTCCATCTGAATTCTTTCGTGATTTTCCAGCTTTCCTCAATTTTGTCTTTGATTCCAAAGACTACATGACCGTTTGGTTGGTAGGCCACCCTGAGCTCGCTCGCGAGATAGGAAAACCCGCCAATGCTGCATTAGAATCGCGGATTCAAGCACGTTGTGAATTGAAGCCAATTCTTGAGCGCGATGCATTTAAGCAGCTTATTGAACATGGTTTTTCTCAGGCTGGATGTACGCATCAGTTGTTGTCCGACTCAGCGCTTGAGTTGCTTCGAATGTCCTCAAAAGGTAATCCAAGACAAGCACATAAACTCATTGTTACATCACTGCGATTGGCTACCGATAAAAACATCAATCATCTACCAGATGACATCATCAGAGAGGCCATCGCTCTGTTGAAACAAATTTAAAAGTGAGAGAGCCCCGAGGTGCTTGCCTTGGGGTTTTTTGTCTCAGGTTAATTAAATCGGGACAAGGTATGTAAATTAGAGTGAGACGTTACAGTCTTGCCTGTATCTGACAACAAACGTGTCAACGAACTTATCGTAAAGCCTCATAAATTAAGCGATTACGATGTACTTAATCAACCAGAACCTATGGAGGACAAATAATCATGTTACCTGATTTATTACTGCAGCGCGCGAAAGCACTCAAACTTCATGGCCTCATCAATCATTGGGACGAGGTGGTCGATGCTGAATGGCTTGAAAAACTTGTCGGTTGGGAGGAAACCTATCGTTCCCAAAAAAGCTTGGACAGCCGTCTGCGCAGTGCACGCATCGGTCGCTTCAAACCATTAGCTGACTTTGACTGGAGCTGGCCAAAACGCTGTGATCGAGATGTCATTGAGGAATGGATGCAGTTGAATTTTATGAAAGATGCGACCAATGTTAACCACTTTCTACTTTTTTTAGAATTGACAGTATTTGGCTGTCTGTAAATTTTGATTTCTTCATGAAGAATCTCCTCCGACATAGGTTATGAGAAAATTCTACTTTTGACATCAAGTATTTTGCGGGGGGATTACCGTGTAATGGAAAAGATTAAAGGAAAATTTGAAACGCTTCCTCAAAAAATGTGTAAGACGATAACATTTGATCAAGGTTCTGAATTTGCAGATCATCGTTATTTAAAAGATACCATGAAATGTGACGTGTACTACTGTGAGGCACATTCACCTTGGCAGAAAGGCAGTAATGAAAATATGAATGGTCGATTAAGAAGATACTTACCGAAAACAGCTATAATTGAACATGTAACACAGAAAGAGCTTGATTTACTGGCTGAGAAAATGAACCGTTGTCCACGGAAGTGTTTAGGCTTTAAAACGCCCAATGAACTGTATATACAGCAGTATAAAAATGATTGTCGCACTTGGAGCTAGAATGCGCCCTCACAAATACGAGATAACTTACTGATTTAAATGGTGCGCCCGGAAGGATTCGAACCTCCGACCCTCTGGTTCGTAGCCAGTGCGTAGGATATATAATTCATTTTAAATCAATATATTGCGATGCATCAATGTCACGAGGAACGGCCTAGAGCGGCCACAAACACATCTAGCACTGCCACAGTTTGTCACGTTTCGGGCACAGTAAACTTGTGGTTATTTTTGAATAAAAGAGAGTGATGATCGCTGCTCGCGAACAGCGAACGCAACTTATCTAAATGTAGCAATTAAACTATAATCGCTAATCGCGATTAGCGATTAGCGATTAGCGATTAGCGATTAGCGATTAGCGATTAGCGATTAGCGATTAGCGATTAGCGATTAGCGATTAGCGATTAGCGATTAGCGATTAGCGATTAGCGATTAGCGATTAGCGATTAGCGATTAGCGATTAGCGATTAGCGATTAGCGATTAGCGATTAGCGATTATTTGTACTAAACTATACTTATAAGTTAAATTGGGAACTTAACATGCTTAAGCCACAAGACATCGTTCTATTACTGAAACTAATTGCGAATAAAGAACATTTAACTTGGTCGCAAAATCAACTTGCGGTGCATTTATGTATGAGCCAATCCGAAGTCAACGCAGGGATGAAACGGTTGAACCTTTCCGGATTACTACAACCAAGCTTTGACGCGCAATCATTTTCACCTAATTTAAGTGGTATAGAAGAATTTTTACTTCATGGTTTTAAATACATATTTCCAGTACGTCTGCAGGAATATACGCGTGGTGTTGCCACAAGCTATGCAGCGCCGATATTTAAAAATCAGATCGTCATTGGCGATGAGCTTATTCCAGTATGGCCATATGCCGAAGGACAAGTTCGTGGTCTGGCTTTGGAGCCACTTTATTCATCCGTTCCAAAATCAGTTATAAAATATCCTGATCCAGAATTTTATGACTTATTAGCACTGATTGATATTATTCGCCAAGGCCGTGCGAGAGAGCGTAATATTGCGGTAAAAATATTACAAAATAAATTACGAGACAATCATAATGCGTCAAAACTTAATCAGGACCTCATCAAATCTTAGAATGCTTGAGTTTGCTGTTGATAAACTCGGTACTTTGTGCGATGAATTTATTTTTTTGGGTGGATGTACTACGGCTTTATTCATCACTGACCTTGGAGTGCCCGACGTCCGTGCAACAGAAGACGTAGACTGCATCGTTGATGTTTTAACGCTAGGGCAATATTACCAAATTGAAGACGCATTACGGAAGATGGGGTTTTGCAAATCATTGAACGATGATGTTATTTGCCGTTGGCGTTATGATGAATTAATTCTGGATGTCATGCCCACTAAAGAAGATATTTTGGGATTTAGTAATCAATGGTACAAGCATGCAGCTCAACATAAGATACGATATTGTCTAGGTAATCAGGCAACTATTAACCTAATCCCTGCTCCCTATTTTCTCGCCACAAAGTTAGAAGCATTTAAAAATCGTGGTCGAAATGATTATTTCGCCAGCCATGATCTGGAGGATGTGATTACGGTTATTGATGGCCGAATTGAACTGATTGATGAGGTTGATGGTGCTGATGTCATATTAAGAGAATATTTGTCTAATATTTTTCTTAAGTTACTCGACGATCCAAAATTTCGAGACGCCCTGCCTGGGCATTTAAATTACGGCAGCATGGCTCGTGACCGTCAACCTATTATTGTGGAACGGTTAAAACGGCTAGCCAATTGCTTTTCGAGAGATACTCAATGAAGATTGCATGGCTTACAGACATCCACATCAATTTCTTGGATAAGAAAGACCGTCAACCATTCTATGAGTCTATTATGGTTACTGAATTTGAACTCATGATTATCAGCGGCGATATCGCAGAAGGACCATCAGTATGCGAATTGCTGACTGAAATGGCGCAGGCCATCAATAAGCCCATTTACTTTGTTTTAGGTAACCACGATTATTATTTTGATCAAATAGCCGCTGTTCAAGAAGAGATTATTCGATTAACAAGCACACACCCTTTACTTCATTGGCTTTCAATCATGAGGCCCGTGTTATTAAAAGAAAGCATTTTTATGATCGGTCAGGATGGCTGGGCGGATGGGCGATATGGTGATTACAATCACAGTACAGTAGCCCTCAACGATAGCCGTTTGATAGCTGATTTATTTCAAGAGAAATGTTTGGGCAAAGATAAATTATTAGCCAAAATGCGACAACTCGCTGATAAAGATGCCGAAAAATTAAAAGGTCAATTGTTGGAAGCTCTCCATTTAAATGCCCAGCGTATTATTGTCGTCACGCACATCCCCCCTTTCAAGGAAAATTGCTTACATGAAGGCAAAATAAGCGATGATAATTTTTTACCTTATTTTGCATCACGCGCAACGGGAGAGGTCTTGCTATCGATCGCCACAGAATACCCTCAGGTTGATTTTATGGTTTTCTGCGGTCATACACACAGCGCAAGCAAGTATCAACCACTAGCCAATCTGCTGGTTACGTCAGGCCAAGCAGAATATTATATGCCGAAGATGCAGAAACTGATTGAATTATGAGTCTTGGTTGACACAGAAACAGCCATTTCACTGCCGTATATAATTGGCTTTCTGTTTGCGGGTCATTCGACCGTAAACAGAAAGCATTCGCATCAAGGGAAAGCAATACCCCCGACTAAAACTTATAAGCCAAACCAAACGTCGCCAATGAACTTTGTGGAATCCCAAAGTGGTTGTTATCAGGTTCTTTTGATCCAAATCCAGAAACTTCTAAATGCGCAGTTATTCGCTGATTAATGTCATAACTTGCACCCAATCCCAAAGTCGGCACGATCCCATTATCCGAATCTTGTAAAATGGACATGTAATCCACGCGTGCGTCGATATCACCATATACCTGGGCTAGGCCCGCCAGTCCATATAAATTGAATGCCCCGCTAGTGGAAATAGGGAGATAACCTTTTACGACCAGGCTCAAAGCGTTGAGCTTGTAATCAACGGCTACATTTTGATATTCATTCAGCGTATATCTTGTCTTGTAAATAGTTGAGTAATTTGTTTCAACACCAAAATAGTGATTAAAGTTGTAACCCAGGAACGCACGACCACCCAAGCCACCCTCATCGACTTTTTCAGCGCCCTCTGCTGATTGCAACTCACTATAACCAGCCCCCGCGCCTATATAAGCCCCCGGCGTTGCCGCGTTTAACCCCGCAGAAACGAACAATACAACAGGTAATAATACTTTAATGCCCTTATTCATTTTTTTAGTTCCTAGTTTAGTTAATACACTTTTTTACTAAATATTTAATAACTCGTTGATGAATATATAAAAAAATAATCTGACCAACTATAATATCATCACAACGTGATATTTTAAACAGGAGGATTTATAGAGGGCGAACAGGATTCATTAAAGACAAACACAATCAACCGTAATGACCTGAGCGTGCTCACGCAATTTGATGGTCAGTTTTACACGATAATTGATGGTTGCAATGCGCCATAAAATGCACAGCCTCCCTGCTGTATTTTTTCCAGATTAGAAAGGTGGATTATCCTCCTTCATATTAATATCAGCCATGGTTCCAATGACTGATTCTCGATAATAACGTTCTATTTGATGATGGTAATGCTCACCAAACGCAACCATCAGTGCATAAAAGAAATCCTGCACATTGACCGCTGCTTCATCGGTGAGTGTCGGTGCTTCAATGACTAAATATTTCATCGCTTTCTCCCGATTAAGCTTTTTTTCGTTTGTTTGATGAGACCGAAGTGGTGAAACACTCAAAATACAACTGCTCATCCAATTGTGGACGCTCAAGGCGTGCGGCCATATCCAGCAGTTCCCCAGACATGTTGCAAAGGATCCGACTGTTTCCGGCTGCGTGTTCACAAAGGGTGTTTATCAGCCCTGTCGTCATTAGCCCAGGGTTGCCAGCGTGTTCCAATAGATGTTGCAGCGTTTGGGTTAACTGCTCAATGCTGGCGTGTTCTGTGAGCAGGCGGATCCGAATACGACTACCCAAAGGCATCAGATCGTCGCGGCGTAGTTTATCATTTAATCTTTGATCACCAGCCAGAATGACGCTGAGCAAGTTACGTGAGTCAAATTGCATACTGGTCAGTAACCGTAGTTCACTTAAGACTTCTGGCGACATTTCCTGTGCCTCGTCAATGATAAGCACTGGGCGTAACAAGGTGCTATCAACGTGAGTGAGCCATCGTTCGCGTAAATTTTTGAAGCCACCCCAACGATTGCTGGCCGTAAGTGGCACACAAAAAACATCCCCCAGTTCACGATAAAAATCAGCAAGCCTTGAGTTAGCATGACTGATGACGCCGATCTGCGCATCACGCACGCGTGTAAGGCGTGAAGCCAAAACGCGCAAGGCAACACTTTTACCTGTGCCAGGATCACCGCTCACTAAAGCAAAACCACCTTCACGAAGTAATGATTGCTCAACACGCCAGCAAAAATTCTCGAGCTTTGGGTAAATGCACAAGGCTTCTACGGGGATATCCGAGATGAATGGATTGTATTTTAGACCATAAAGAGCCAGTAGTTTTTTACTCATGTTCAGATTCTCCTTTGGGTAAATAGGCCGGAGGAAGGCCGGTGGCCGCGTATTCTGCCATCAGTGCTTTTAGCAAGGGCGCAACGCCTGTTGATACAAGCTCTTCGCTGGGCTCTTGTTCACCGGAATTGGTGAAAGTTCGACGCTGACCTGAAGCGTTTTCTGATTTGTCTTGTGGATAAATCATACTTAACAGTGTGTTGGTGTGTGGATCGACAAGCCTTACAGAGCCTAAGTCCCACCGTGCATAGCGGATGTACAATATCTCCAAACTGCGGTATTGCGATGGCACTTCAAAGCGTTTGCCATCAAGACTGAATGTTCCATCTGATTTACGTTGCCTGCGATGCACCTGAGTGCAAAAAGCATGATGTAACGCTGCGGTGTCAGGACACGGTCGACCAACATCGGCATCCTTCATATAGCGCGCAAGCGGTGAGCAGCCAATCTCGGAATGTACTTTTTGATGGTATTCACGCTCGACCCAAGCAAGGGTGCTTTTATTGAGTAACGACAAGGTTATCTCCTCCTCACCCTCAAGCATAGCCATCAATCGCCCTTCAACTTGCGCCCAAAAAACCTCCTGTTTCGCGTTTTGGTAGGGAGAATAAGGTAGTGTAGGTTGATGTAGAATGCCCAATCTCGCAAGCCCTTCGGTAAACTCAGCCGAAGTCATCGCACTGCCATTGTCACTCATCAGAGCGCGCGGTAAGGCGCGTTTCTGTAGTGCCTGCATAAACCCATGTACCAGCGTCTCTGCGGTTTCATCCATGTACCATTGAGCATGACAAATCAGGCGGGAGCGGTCATCCAGAATGGCAAGTAATAAGGGTTTATGCCATTGACCGTCTCGTCCCAAAATTCTGCGTGAGCCATGGTGAAAATCAAGGTGCCATAACGTGTTAACATGGTCGACTTCATAACTTCTGACCTCTCGTTTCTCTAGCCTATCAGCTGCGAGGATGGCGCCTTCTGTATGTCGTCTTTTCCGCCCAGGTTGCTTGCAGAAACCATTCGACTTCATGTAACGACGAATCGTATTGTAAGACGGCAAGACGCCTAACTCAGGCGTTGTCTTTGCAATCACATAGAGGTTATCTACGTGTAACTGGTAGCTCCAGCTTGGATGTGAACGATGTTGATGTTGGATGCTCATCTTTAATGGGGCTGAGAGCGTGTGACTACTCCCGGCATCTGTACGGCGTTTCGTTCGCAAAGCACCGACCGGGTCGTTCTCATGGCGAGATTGATAAAGCCATCGCTCAATCGTCGATAGTCCAAAATGAACTGGTAATCCTGTAATGGGATGCTGCCATTGCTTTTGAGCTAAAGAAGCCAGCTCAATCTGTAGTTGCCCTTTATCCGGCGGCGCTGCCAAAAGTGGGCCAATAACCGAAAAGCGAAATCGGGCCCACCGTTCTTGGCGAGTACCAACATCGGGCTTCTTGTTGCTCATAAAAACTCCTGCTTGTTTAAGAAGTTTATGAGTCTACTGGATGTCTAACTTGATCTAAAGATGCAAACTCTGCGCGAATAACTCCCTCCTTTAGACAGCGCGATAAACGCCCGCTGTCATTGGCGCTAAAAACTGCAAGGCATTTACCAGTTTTTGACTCAGGTTGTCTGGAAAAATCAAAAGAAGTTGTCGAGGAAATGGGCCAACAATGGCCTTTACGGGCAGGAATGCTTTAGCCTGTTTCCAAAAAGCAGTGCCAATAAAACAATCTCGCCACCAACGACGCCAACGCCCCCAGGTTCGCAGACTGATGCTGATACCAAAATAACGCGTTACTTGGTAATACCGGCGCCTCGAAGCACTGGACATGAAGGCGGAGATAAGCACGATAATCGCAGCCGGAAAACGATGTCGCCCCAAAAACCGTACCGATGGTGTTGTCACACGCTTTCGGCAGTTTCCGCAGCAAAGACTGCGCCGACTATCATAATGCTCACGGCATGATGCAGGTAACCCGAGGGGACTACGAGGGTAATCGGCTTGATATAAAGGACCGTTACAGAAAGGACAGTCTTCAGCTCGAACTTTCTCAGCCATTTCATCATCGATATGCACGAATAACGGATGAAAACTGGTCTTTTTTAATAGTTCATGGTACATTTAGGCTCTCTTTGTTCGTCGTTGAACGTAAGAGTACCCTTCATGAGGTTTTAATCAAGCTTTATGAGGGGTTTTTTATTTGTACATCAATGAACGTGGCTGGAATTACGGGGAAATCCATCAGATTGTGTGTTCAGGCTGAATGACCGACATTTAGACTTTATTTGTAAATTTTAAATTGTGGATAATTTATCTGTATCGATTTGTATCAGTCCGTATATTGAACTCTTAGGCCCCAGGTAATTAACTGAAAAATAAGTACATTTACGCGTGTGGTTGTTTATTAACCGCATCCTCTTTATCCACAAAATCTGTGGATAAGTCTGTGTGCAAGATGTCAAGGATATTGAAAATTCAAGTGATTAATCTCTTGATTCAGAACTCTACAATTCGCTCGATCACGACAACCGAAACGAATCAGTATAAATGTCTGATAAAAAAATGGGAATTTACAGCAAATTTTGGACTTGACCAAGTAAATAACATTGACAAGATAAGAACGGGATAAAGTATTGTGAGATTATATACACTAAACATGATGATCAATCTTGAGGAAATTTTAACTTTATTGAGTGCAACAAGACATTCTCATAGGTAAAGTGTTACAAATTTGCCACACACTTTTTGAACTCTTTGGAAATGTTACGTAAGTCCTTTAAAAATGGCGCGCCCGGAAGGATTCGAACCTCCGCCCCCCTGGTTCGTAGCCAGTGTGTAGAGAATATAATTCATTAAAAATCAATTACCTGCGATGTATCAAAATGACGAACTACGGCCTAGAACGGCCACAAACACATCTAGCACTGCCACAGTTTGTCACGTTTCGGGCACAATAGAATATGACAAAAAGGAACGTGAATAATTCAGATCAATTTCACATTTGTCCCTAACTTGTATACAATTAAGGGACAAAACTGTCGCAATGGATTATTAAAATGAGCCTGAAGGATTCGATTTTACAACGAATTTATAACACAGAAGAACAAGTATGGACTGCAATTGATTTTCTTGACTTGGGCAACTATGAAGCTGTAAAAAAAATATTACAACGCCTCATCAAAACAAATGAATTACGACGGATTGATAGAGGACTTTATGATAAACCCAAAATAAATTCTTTGACAGGCCAACCCAACCCACCAGACTACCGTAAAGTTATCGACGCAATTTCTCGACGTGATCAATTACGTCTTTTGGTTGACGGGATGACATGTGCCAACGAGCTCGGATTGACAAATGCGGTCCCCGGACAAGTAATCATTCATACTGATGGGCGTATACGCCCCATTAAACTTGATAACCTAGTTATCCGATTTAAGTTAACTGCTCCAAGTAAACTATATTGGGCTGGTCGACCAGGGATGCGTATTGTTCAGTCGCTGTATTGGCTAGAAGATATTATACAAAATAAGAACAACACAAATTCGAGTATTGTTCAAAAAAAACTGATCAAACTATTACAATCATCTAACCAGGGTGCTCAAATCTGTGCGGATCTGAAAGAAGGATTGCATACTTTACCTATCTGGCTGCAAAAATGGGTTAGAGAATTTTTACTGTCTTTTGAAGGACAAAATAATGAACGTTAATTTTTTGGACATTATTAATGCTAGCCCAGGCGATCGACGCGGGTTATTCATGTTGACTGCAAATAGCTTACAAACCTCAATCCAAAATGTAGAAAAAGATTTTTGGGTTTGTTGGATGCTTGATTTAATATTTAATGGCAGAGAGACAAATGAGCCAAGGCTACTATTTAAGGGAGGAACCTCTCTTTCAATAGCGTACTCATTAATTTCACGATTTTCTGAAGACATTGATATTACGGTTTTTCGAGAAGATCTTGGATTAAATATAGAAGCTGAAGATTTAGAACACCTTTCTGGAAAACAACAACGATTACGCTTGGAAAGCATCAAACAAGCATGTCAAACATATATCCAAGGCGAGTTTAAAAATCGGCTAAGTAGACAGATTAAAGAAATATTCCACTCAGCAAATATCAAATTCGATGAATCATCAATCGTGCTTGATTCTTCGGACATTCAGCAGCAAACATTATTAGTACATTATCCTTCAGTGCATACAGACCTAGACGATTATGTAAAGCCATCAATAAAAATTGAAGCAGGCGCAAAATCAGGACTAGACCCTCATCAGCTCGTTGCGATACTGTTAACGGTGGGTCAAAACCGCGGATATATGGCGCAGGCTTAAATCGACCAAAATTAGCGAACAATGCCCACCCTGGTCGAGTTTGTTTCTAAGATGAGTTCTCGTTTGTAGGAGGCTCCCCCCAGCAGACCACATCTGCCATTGAAGCATAAAATTCGTCTTCGACCTTTTGATGATGACGCTTTAACTGGGCGAGATAAATGCATTCCAATGTGGCAACAAGGTCACCAAGAAAATTTACTAAGACATGTGCGGCCTCGTCGGACATTGACTCCGGTAATAGAGCTTCTAACATCATGTCACGCATGATTGTTTACCTCATCTGTAGCTGTTTTTTGGGCATTTTTTCGCTTTGTACTGCGCTCTTTATTTTTTTCCATTGCCTCCTTCAACCGAAACGAGTCGCCTTCGATCATTAAAATTTCAGAGTGATGAAGCAGCCGATCAACGATCGAAACAACGCAAGTTGCGTTGGGAAAGGTTTCGCGCCAGTCTGCAATGGGTTTGTTGGTCGTTATGCACGTTGATTTTTTTTCATAACGTTGGGAAACGACCTCGAATAACAAATCGGCATGTCGATTGGAGTAAGAAAGATACCCAACCTCGTCCACGACTAAAAGAGAAGGTTGCGTGTAATATTTTATCCGGCGACGTAACGCGCTATCACTATCCAGCTCAGCCAACTCATTCAACATGGCTGCCGCCGTTGTGAACAATGCCGTACCCCCTTGAAGCACAACTTGAGATGCGATATTTGAGACAATCATGGTTTTGCCAACCCCGTTTGGACCGCACAGAATCAGGTTGCTGGCTCCCGCCATAAAATCCAGTAGCATCCATTGCTCAATGACCGTGCGGTCACATTGCTTTGGCCAGTTCCAATCGAACTCACTCATCGGTTTGAAACGACCAATGCGTGCTTTGCGCAGACGGCCATCAAGGCTGCGTTGCGAGCGATGGCGTTCTTCCCAGGTAACAAACCGCTCAAGCCAGAAAGCGCCTTCTTCATTAATGCTGTCCTGGTGACTGATAACGCCATGAAGCTTTTGTGCTGTCGCACGGTTTAATAATAATTCGGTTAACATAATACGATTACTCCTCTGTTGATGTGGTTGAATCAAGCACGCTGTACTGGTTTAATGAGTGTGGTTTTATAATCATCCCGGTGACACGTTTGTCCTTGGACAGAGCGAACGTCACCAAGGGTGCCTCGACACGTTCATCAAGTATCTTTTGCAAAATAATTCGAACGGAATTTGGGTGTGGTGATTCTTTCACAAGGGCTTCAGCCATCGCTTTTTCCAATAAACTGGCACCATAATCATCCAGTAGTGACGTCAGCTGGTTGGTTATTGATGTCAATGGATATCCACGAACCGCGGCCATCTTCAGAAACTCTCGCGCGCAGTCAATCGTCATCGTGAGCCTGTCCTGTCCCCGATGCTGTCGCGCGTTTCGTTTACGCTCAGCCAGTGTTTTAATATGCTCCTCGCATTCGATTTGTTTCGCTTTATCATAGCTTCGCACGTGTTTTGCAATCACAGTGACGCCATCCAAAATACTGACGAAATCGAGTGTTGCATGAACCGTGAGTGCTTGCCGGACATGGGTGTGAGGCACTGAATAATCATTCAAGTCGAATCTAGCGTAGGGCGTTTTGCCAACAGAAACTGTCTCGACTTCGTTGCAGGGATAGGGGTTATCAGGCAGTGGAATCAAGCGTGGCTGTTCATCCAGGAAAATCTCGTGAACCGTTTTGCTTTTATCCTCTGGACAAGGCCGGTTCGATGCCTGATTATCACACCAGGTAAGCGCTTGCTGATTGAGATCGGCAAGACTTTTATACTGGCGGCCTGCAAAAAAATTGTCCCGTATATAACGAATAGACCTCTCAACCTTCCCTTTTTCATTTCCTCGATAGACCGCACAGGGCCTGGGTTCGAAACGATAATGAGCTGCAAAATCCAATAGCACAGGGTTAAATCGAATAGCATCGCCTTTCCTATCAAGTACTGCGCTTTTGAGATTGTCGTAGAGCGCGACACGAGGGATCCCAGAATAGTAGTTAAAGGCCAGTTCATGGCCACGTAGAAAATTTTCAGTTCGAGCGTTCAAGTAAAAATGCAGGAAAACTTTTCTCGAGTAACTCAAAACCATGACAAATGCCATCAGTGGTCGTTTAGCCGCGCCAATGGTTATGTGCCCAAAATGACCCCAGTCGACTTGTGCTTGCTCGCCGGCTAATGTTCTTAATCGAAGAAACGCTTCAGCGGGTGTCTTTGGCCTATAGAATGAGATGAGTTGACGAAAGTGATCGGGGCCACCGGGATATCCACGCTCAACGGCCATCCCATACAGGCGACTCGCAGTGAGATTAGGAAAGCGCTTTAATTGTTCGAGGAGAAAGGATAAAAATGGATCAATGATTGACTGTTCAACGAGGATTTTATTTTTATCAACCCCCGTGTGAGATAATACACGTTTAACAGTTGAATGATGCACGCCAAGTTGGGACGCAATCGTCCCCACACGCCACTTTTCAACGTGATGATAACGTAAAATATTTGCTCTTAATTCCTGGGAAATCGCCATGATTCCTCCTTATGTTCGTTAATGTTCAAGGTGCTTGAGGTGAAGCTTTGGATCCGGGCGATGCGTGAGAGCGTCTTCGTCTCAAAAAATCATTACGGATCCAGTCAGATACAGGTTTTTCACAAAAGCAGCAGGCTAATGCCAATTTTTTGTGTCCTCTTTCTGTCTTTTTAGGCTTATTTTCAAGCGAACTCATTGAAGCATGTTGGAGCATTGGAGGTGAACCCTGATGCGTCACTATTTCGTTCTGGCGCATACGGTAACGGGCTTGGCGTGCAGCATGATTTCGTTTTCCATTGAAGGTTCTTTGATAACGCATCCCGGCTAATTTCATTGATTTTTTTCGCGCAAAGACCGCGCAAACGGTGCCACAATAAATTTGCCCACGATCGCACTTAGAGCAGACTATAGACTGTGTATGACAGAGAGCGCATTGAAATAGTCTTGGAGTGTGTTTCATAAGCAATCCTTTGCTTAATGAAACCTGGAAATTATGTGATCTCGTGATATGCTTTATATCAAGGGACTGGGGACGTTTGGTATCGTAGGGACGGGAAAATCACTAACGATACCAAACGGGTTTCATTAGTCCCTTAATTTTAGATTAATTTATCGAATTGTTCTTTCTTTGATCTATTTTGATGTTCATCGGATGAGATGGGATTTTTGAGGGATACTATCTGCCTGCGCCATTTATTAGCGGGTTCTTAGCCCCGTCTACACGATACAGCCATACATAACAGAAAAATTACCCAACAATAATTTATTAGTACAAAATATTTTAACCATTGAACCAGCAAGAACTTTCTGGGATAAGGTGATCATTTTACATGGGATTCGATGTTGGTATGATAATCGTGGGGAATTACGTCAAAACGGTCATAGAGTATCCCGCCACTATTATGATCTATATCAATTAATGCAATCTACGGTGGGGAAACAAGCTCGACAAAATCATGATTTGGCAATTGACTGTGCACGACATGCACAACTCTTTTTCAATAGTTCAGATCTTAATTTAAAAAATGCACGCCCAGGTTCATTTACACTGTCCCCCACCCTACCGATGTGTCAAATGCTCAAACGTGATTATCAAGCAATGGCTGGTATGATTTTTGGAGATGTGCCTAAATTTACAGATATTCTGGAAGTAATCATGGAACTAGAACAACAAGTAAACAGCTGTTGATTTTTGCAATACTACAAATAAATCACGATGAACTCAAATCTGAAATACGGGGTTGCATATTATATCGTTGTTTCAATTAACTTTTTCTCTAAAGCAAAATTGTATCATTGTTAGCGCAAAGCAGAGAGGGTATAATTTAAATCTTTAGGATGTCCAACCAAATCAAATCGCCAAAGGCTTTACTATGCTCACCGCCGATAACGCAGTAACTCGACATATTCACAAAATACCACGCCCCTCTTTGCTTTTATTTCACTTACAATGTACCAATTAATCACCAAGAAAATCAGTTACCGATCCCCTCCATCCGAGAAAATCGCATTATTTCGCTCATTATTTCGAGGACGAGAAGATGTATACCCCAAGCGATTTGAAAGTCAAAAAACCAAAAAGTCTGGATATATACCAACATGTGCTAATGAGTGGGTACGTGGTATATGTGAAAAGCCTAAAATAAAGTGTTCGGATTGTTTGAAACGTCGTTTTTTACCCATCACCGATGATGTCATCGGATGGCATCTGTCTGGCATTGATTCAACTGGTCGCGATTTTGTAATGGGCTTGTATCCGATGTTATTAGATGAAACCTGCTATTTTCTAGTCGCGGATTTCGATAAAGCACAGTGGCAGGACGATGCATTTGCATACTTGAAAACTTGTCGCCGTCTGAATCTAAGCGCGGCTCTCGAACGATCGCGTTCCGGTAAGGGCGCGCATGTTTGGCTGTTTTTTGCGGAGGCAATTCCAGCAACGCTTGCGAGACGATTAGGCTCCCATATTTTGACGGAAACGATGGAAGAAAAGTGACCTTTCGGCAAGCCTGTGTGACATACCTAGAATGATTTTGTAGAGTAGGCTCTTCTTAACAGAGGAGTTTTACTCGATGGATAGCATCACATTAGAATCAGTAGAGGCGGCATTTTGTGACTGGCGTGCTCAGCGCAATAGTCGCACGGATCCGATCCCCGAATCTCTCTGGGCCATGGCGTTGAAACTTTACCCTGCACACAAACACTCTAAAATTTGTCATCGACTTCGACTGAGTGCCGGTCAGTTTAAGCCTCGCTTGGAAAGCCGAGTACAATCTCCTGCTGATAAAGGTTTTGTTTTGGCATCCAGAGATGAGGTTAAAACCAATCTCCTGAAGAGTTCCGAGGTTCGATTAACCATACAAGGCAAGGATCGAGCGATGACGCTTTGTGTTAGCGTACATGAGCTTCCTCTGATATTGCCTCATATTGGCGCGTTGTTATGATTCAAATCACACCACAGCATCACCTGCATCTCAGTGTTGAGCCAATTGATTTTAGGAAAGGCATCGATGCATTGGTGGGGCTTTGTCGCCAAAGTATAGGTTCTCCCTATGATGGCGCAGTGTTTGCTTTTCGCAACAAAAGCGGCATAGCCGTCAAACTATTAGTTTACGACGGCACGGGTTTTTGGCTATGCACGAAACGATTCTCTCAAGGCAAGTTGGCCTATTGGCCAAAATCCAGTGACGAGCGAATTTGTGCTACAACGATGACGATTATCCTCAATCAGGGGACGCCTGCAGCAATGCATCCTTCTTGGCGCTCGCTTCCAAGCTCTGCTTGAGAGTTTGCTTGTAATGCCATGGCAACCAATCGTGAGGATTGTGTATCACTGCTTGTTCGTTATCGATAAGTGCGCTCATGTATTCGCATGGATTGATATCGTTTTGGGCCGCGCTGTATAAGGCCGATTGCACGTAACTCGCAAATGCGGCGCTGTTTAAGGTTTTATAAAACATCGATGATTTTCTAACCTGAATCACCAATTTTAGTGCGCGCTCAACGATATTCGTATCAAGCGGGGCATGAGGTTGACGCAAAAACTGTGATAATTCTGTCCAACGATTTAATATGTAGTCAATCGCCTTACCCGCAACAGAATTAGGCTCAAACTCCGGCTTTTGTTCCTCAAGATACAATCTAAGCGCGTCCATAACGGGTGTGCTTTTTTCTTGATGATAGGCGAGTCGCTTCTCACTGCTATAGCCCTTGGTGTGTGACTCGTGGTCGTATATGGTACCAATTAAGCCAATGACTTTATCGGCCACATCATCATAGCCATCGGGCAACTCGTAAAACTGTCGCCTGGCATGAACCAGGCAATAACACAGGATGTATAAATTCTCAGATATACCTTGCGGAATATTAGCTGATAATGCATCGCACATCATGATGGGGATATCTAAACTTGCGTCACGTATACTCATGATATCTGTGATGCATTTGCCAGCCGTGCGATTATCGGTGATATAAAGGTACGTTCGATGGTCTTCATGAAGGCTCACAATCCCTGTTGTAAAACAAGTGTGTTGGCTTTTTTCACCTTTTGCAGCCGCTTTAGCAGCTTTGATTTCGCTCATGATTTTTACAGAAGTGTCATCGTAACAAAGTGCCACACCATTGGCGGCATCTTGAGATAACGCTTGGTATAAAACCTTTAACATGGGCTCATGGGCAGCCATCAAATCCCACTGCGTCGAAGCGGGTAGTGGTATGCCCAGATAATTTTGCAATCTATCCTGGCGATAAAGAGGGACTGACATAAAGTATTTGTTAATCATGAGCATCGCGATAAAGTTTGCGTCATATTTTTTATCGCTGACACCTTCTGGCAGTGGCGCTGTGTAAACAATCTCACACACGCCGCAGCGCAATTTCTGCAGGTTATAACGGGTGGCACTTGCTAATGGCGCACCACGAACGCTAACCAAAGTCCCTGGCTCGCTCATCTCGTATAAGCGCCCATCACAAGCCTCTGCAGGACAAGTATCGCCCGGATTTAATTCAGGATGCTCAACCTCAATGATAGACGCGCCCTCATAGGCATCAGCACCATTTCGCCCGTGTCCTTTTTTATCAGCGTCTGAAGTATTAGTGCTTCCCTTTAACGATGATGGATCATGCTTAGGTTTTCGAGTTGCCGCTTTCTCACTGCCTTGAATTTGAAATAGCTTGCGTAACTTCGCGATGCTTAATAGCCCTAGCTCCAGTTGCTGAGCCATCCAGGCATTACCATGAATCAGCATTTTGGCAAACTCAGCATTTTCGGCACCGATATTTGAATTCATTATCGCCGATAAGAAATTATCCATTTGCTCTTGACTGATCTTTTGAACTTTGGGCATTTTCGCCCGGGTCTTTTTAGCCATAAACATAATCACCACATTGTACGTGGCATCATTATACCGCAGGTTTTAAAAGCCAATTTTTCCTTTCTAAGAAGGCGTTTAAGGGATTATTATTTTTAAGCTACGGCCGGGATCAAATGTGGTGTTTGTAACGTCTTGTGCACATCCAGGATCAAGTCAAATAGGAAGATTATAAATGGGGCAAAAATGCATGGGAATTTTGAAAAAACGACCTAAAACCCTGTCAACCCCTAAATGAAAAAATTAAAAATATTTTCTATCGCAGCCCTACCGAAAGGTCACGAAGAAAATCCAGATATCGGTCTGGACTCCTACGATCGAATTATTCCAAATCAAGACACCCTCCCCAAAGGAGGACTTGGTAATCTTATTGCATTACCTCTACAAAAAAGAGCTCGCGTTTCTAACAATAGCGTTTTTATTGATGATAATTTTATACCCTATGATGATCAGTGGGCCTTTTTGTCTGAACTTCAAAAAATCAACCGGTCGGAAATCGATGTCATTGTAAATGATGCTGAACGCCGCGGACGTATATTAGATGTACGCATGGACGTATCAACCGAGGAAAACCTCACGCCGTGGCATCGTAAAGAAGTCCACCAGCCTATTGAAGATTTACCTAAAAAGATTGAAATGATCATTGCCAATGAGCTTTTTATCGCTAAAAATACCCTCCCCCCTGCCCTCAAAAACCGTCTGATCCGTCTTGCTGCGTTTCAAAATCCAGAATTTTATAAAGCCCAAGCCATGCGACTTCCAACCTATGATAAACCGCGAATTATTGCATGTGCTCGTGATTATCCAAATCACATTGGCTTACCGCGTGGGTGCCTCGAGGAAGTTCGTCAGCTCTTTTCCAGTTTGAAAATTAAAATAAAAACTCAAGATGAACTACAAAATGGCGTAATACTAGCCGTTAATTTTTTAGGAGAGTTACGACCTGAACAGATCCGCGCGGCAGAAATCATGCTCAGTTTTGACATGGGAACATTATCCGCAACTACCGCATTTGGAAAAACCGTGATCGCCGCGTGGTTAATTGCTAAGCGGCAGGTGAATACTTTAATTATAGTGAATCGCAAGCAACTTCAAACACAATGGATCGAGCGATTGTCTACGTTTTTGGATCTACCAAAAGGATCAATTGGCGGGATTGGCGGTGGACGCAAAAAATCTACCGGATTAATCGATGTTGCGATGATGCAAAGTCTGATAAAAAAGGGGGTTGTGGATCCCCGTATTGAGGAATACGGCCATGTCATAATCGACGAATGTCATCATTTACCTGCCGTTAGTTTTGAAGACGTCGCTCGTCATGCCAAAGCAAAATTTATCACTGGTTTATCTGCCACGGTTATCCGAAAAGATGGCCGTCATCCCATTATTACAATGCTGTGTGGCCCGATTCGATATTGCGTCAATGCAAAAGCACAAGCTGCTACGCGTCCGTTTAAACATACGATGTTTGTTCGCCCAACCTCATTTTTGCCCCTCATTTCCCCTCACCAAGATATGCGCACTCATTTTCAGGATTTGAATAAAGAACTCACGGCTCATGCCGGACGTAATCAATTGATATGTTCCGATGTAATTCAAGCGATTCAGAAGGGCAGAAAACCTCTCGTTTTAACTGAACGAAATGAGCACTTGGATAATCTATCAACCCTACTTGCACCCCACGTTCCACATTTAATTATTTTACGCGGTGGAATGAGTAACAAAACAATGACTGAAACAATGGCACGACTCCATGCTATTCCTGAAAACGAAACTCGTGTGGTACTGGCAACGGGCCGATTTATTGGCGAAGGATTTGATGACGCACGCTTAGATACATTGTTTCTGACGTTACCTATTTCTTGGCGAGGAACAATCGCACAATACGTTGGACGCCTACACCGTCTCCACGATCTTAAAAAAGAAGTTCATGTTTATGATTATGTGGATCTCAATGTTCCTCTCTTGGAACGGATGTTCAACAAACGATGCCGAGCTTATGAATCAGTTGGCTATACGATTTTGAGACCAGCCAGCGCAACAGCTGGTTGGCCTTACGAGATCCAACTACCATCAGATTCAGAATGGAAAATGGATTATCACGCCTCCGTCCAGCGTCTTATACGCGATGGCATTGATGAAAAATTAGCACGTCTATTTGTCGAAGCCGTTTCAACATCGCCCTTACAACATACCGGCATACGCCGCGCACGAAGTGAAACTGAAGCCTTCCTCTATCATCGTCTCGAATCAATGCCTGAGACAGCCGGGAAATTTCATCTGAATATGCAACTAGCCATTCCGTTTGACGGTCTTAGTCAAATGGAAGTTGACTTCGTTTGTCCAGACGCTCACATTGCGATTGAAATCGATGGGGCACATCATTTTGCAGATCCAGACGCTTACCGGCGCGATCGTCGAAAAGATGTGTTGTTGCAAGAGCATGGGTATCTTGTACTACGGTTTTTAGCCGAAGATGTTGGACAGAGGCTAGATGATATTCTCAATACAGTGATACGAGCACTATCTCGAGCAATAAAATGATAAGTATAAATATTAAACTCACTATCCACCGATTACCATCAATGCGAGAGTCTATTGAATTATAAAATATCTGCCCCTGGATCAATCTCTTTTTTCTCAGGTTTGATTAACACATAATGCGTACTATATACCTTTTCAATATTAGGTTCTCCAGTTTTACTAAAACGCAGCCTACAATTTTTATGTTTATATACCGTAAACCTGGGTTCTAATTTTGAGTGAATCGCCCAGGCCTTAAACTCCTTCATGACCTTGGATATTTTGCCAAGATTCGCAATAATAACTTGCTCCAAATAAGTTACTTTACCTTGCTTCCAATCAGTCAGCTTATCTTGTGCAAGCCAACCGATTCCAACCATCAAGTCAATCACACTCACAGAACCTTTCATCGACACAACACCGCCAGCCACTGTGACAACGTGCTGAGAAAATTTTTTTTTATTATTCTTCTTTTTTAATGGGCGCTCCGTGCTTTTCTTTCAATATATCATTAGTGGTCATAAAGATAATTCTCGAGAATATGCCAAAAGCCGAATGTACCGTTCTTTAGCCTGTTGATATACCTCCGCACTTTTAATCATAACTAATTTATGGGGTGATCCCTTCTTCTCCACCGAAAGATTAACCGGTAAATCACATCCATTGATCTCATTCATAATATGATTTCGAACATCCTGAACAATCGGCCATATTTTGGTTTTTTCAGTTTTTGAGCTCAAAAAATTTTGCGCTACTTTACAGTGCTCACATTGACAAACAAGAACCTCATCGATTGACCAATTTTCCATGGACGGTTCGCCTAGGCTCAAGGCTTGATAAACAGTTTTTACAACATGGCATCGTAGCACATCATTGATAAGATGGTCCCCTCCAATCAAATCATTTTGTCTTCCGAGAAGGAGCTCCGCCAGCGCTAACTCAGTATATAATGAAGGCGAGGAAATCAAATGATCTATCATCTGATTAGAAAGTGAATCTTCTTTAAGCAATGAACATGAAAAAAGAAAACATTTAACATTCTCAACCCTATCGGCAAGGGAATTTTTACGTTCAACAGACCTACGCGATTGTTTCAAGCGATTGTCCTTCTCAATCATTACTTTCAGTTGATATGCTAATAAAAACTCGAGTATTTTAAAATCTAGGCCGTGCTCAAACATTGATTGTGCAACGTTGTTCATGTTTTTAATAAACAACGAAACATCCATACGATGTCCGAACTCAGGGTTCGACCAGCACGTTAGTAACGCCAAACACCATGATACACCATATGCAGATTGAAGATTAACTAATTCACCAATGATATTTGCATCAACAACGGATAAATTGAAATGTCCCAGCATAGATTGAGCAACAGCCTCATTCTGGATATAACTCGCAAGCCGAGCCAACAATTTGCAATCATCTGAAGGTACATCGTAGCGAGATCTGCGCAAATGAACTCCAGCTCGCCTGATGATTTCCAAAGCTTCTTTTTCCCGCCCTTCGTTTTGAGTTAATTGCAATAAATGATTGAGCGCAACATCATAATTTAATTGAAAATCCATATTGACTTGTGCATCTTTCCTCCACAAAACCACCGCCGCACGTCGATACCAATAATCAACCGTATTGCCATAATTACCCATGTAACCTTCGAAATCTGTCTCAGCGGGCTCAAAATCCTCTGTATCAGTGGTCCAGCAAATTTCTTCATCGGATATCGTATAATTTCGATAAGGCAGTGGTTGGTTATTTTCATCTATCCAATAGGTCAATTGAATATTACCATCAATATATTCATTTGGCTCTGGATCCTCCTCATCGCCATCTGCCGTCCAGGTTTCATGTAATTCAACAAGCGCTAAATGTGGGACTAAATCTAATTTTTGCGCGGCACTTCTAAAAGCCAACACATTATAAGCGTCATCCCCTTTCAGCATGTTCCATCGCAAACTATGCTCTGTATACTCATGATCTAAAAAATAAACTAAATTAGTTGAGTTTTCATAGATGTGTTCATGTAAATGAAAATACTCATGAAGTGCTTCTTCTAAAGGAATATTCGCGTTTTTGGATATATATTCTGGTAAATCATTCTGCGCGGATTCCAAAACTAAATTATAAGTTAAAGCAACGCGATAGCCTTGTCGTATTTTTTCCACCTCATGATGGCAATCAGCGTAAAAAGCGAAGCATTTTAACTCACGAGAATCCAGTTGCTCCGAGACAAATCGATGGTGCATTTTATTGTGCTCAACCAGCAAGTCGCCGCCTATATGCGACGAGGGCAATACAACCACTAGCGTCGCGACCATACCCTCCAGTTTTTCAGAATCCTGATGGGGTTTGAAAAATTGCTCAGGCCCATAAATTAACATATTATGTAAATGAGCCGTCAGTTTCGTATTTTCGGATAATCCTAACGCTGATCGCATGTCATTTAACATATCTAAAAAAGCATCATCATATTGAATTTGTAATTGACATGCAGATATTTCTTGTGTGTCACGTACGGTGGAATCTAACAATGTTTGTTCACGTAAACCATATTTTGCCGCTGAGGAAATCTTCAATAATTGATGAACATCATTTTTTGTAACCGGCAAATTGAGTGCCCCTAGACCATCAATTTCAATGCATAATGATTTTAGACTTAATTCATATTCAATAGCGAAATTCGAAGAATAGGCTTCTTCTGCACCATTTTGTTTCAGCGCGTTTATAACTTGAGACAGCATGGCAGACTCTTACAAAAAAACAAAATTATATCATCATTTAAATAAGCGTCATATTTCAGTGAATAACTTCACCAGTAAATCTGTCTCTATTTAACCAATAGGTACACTCTTCACAGACTTCACCATCTGGGTAGTCAACACCTTCTTCATGTGAACATCCAATAATTTTATCCATCATTACTACACTCAAGACTTCATTTTCCTTAATGAACTGCATGATTTCCTGCATTATTTGATGGTTATTTCTAATGTCAGCTATAGTATAACGCCATCTAGCCATTACTGGATCTGCATGTTCATGTTGAACAATTCCCACTGCAACTTTAGTAGCTAATTTATTTGTGGGTCCATAGAAGGAGATAGTTGCAAGAGGATAACCCCTAAACCCCTTTTTCGATTTTTTATCGAGATATTTTCTTGCTTTAATGAAGTTCATAGAGGTCTCCTTGAGAAAATTTAAAGAGACATATTATTACAAGAATGTGGCTATTTTGTATTGCGACTTTTAAGCAAAGATGTAAGTCAGGAGTCGGTTGGGTAATATTTAATGGGAACGATAAATCACGGATGAAATGACACAGTCTGACTTGGAGATCAGGATGCAGATGCACGTCTGGCTCATCTAAAAAAAGTATATTCTCTTTTGCAGAGGCAGACTCCTTTTCAAATACAAGACATTCAATGCCAAGAGAAATCAACTCAGACTCTCCACTACTAATTACATTTGGAGAAATTACTGTTTCAGAACCAGGGCAAACGCATCTTAAATTACTTGCCTAATAATGGTTTCTCTGAAATCGTCCTCTAATGCCGCCATAAACCGTTTACGCTTCATGCTAGCTTTTCTTGATGTGCCATTTTTAATTAGGTTCAACGCAATATGTCGCATGATAGCAAAATTTTCAGGTGAAGCTTCTGTTCGTATGCGCTGTAACGTCTCACTCTAATTTACATACCTTGTCCCGATTTAATTAACCTGAGACAAAAAACCCCAAGGCAAGCACCTCGGGGCTCTCTCACTTTTAAATTTGTTTCAACAGAGCGATGGCCTCTCTGATGATGTCATCTGGTAGATGATTGATGTTTTTATCGGTAGCCAATCGCAGTGATGTAACAATGAGTTTATGTGCTTGTCTTGGATTACCTTTTGAGGACATTCGAAGCAACTCAAGCGCTGAGTCGGACAACAACTGATGCGTACATCCAGCCTGAGAAAAACCATGTTCAATAAGCTGCTTAAATGCATCGCGCTCAAGAATTGGCTTCAATTCACAACGTGCTTGAATCCGCGATTCTAATGCAGCATTGGCGGGTTTTCCTATCTCGCGAGCGAGCTCAGGGTGGCCTACCAACCAAACGGTCATGTAGTCTTTGGAATCAAAGACAAAATTGAGGAAAGCTGGAAAATCACGAAAGAATTCAGATGGAAGATTTTGTGCTTCATCAATAATGAATACTGGCATGATGTTTTTTTGAGTCGCCAAGTGAATGATGTAGTCCTTAATATCGCGCCACAACTGAGCACGGCGATAGGAAGAAGTCAGTCCAAGTGTCAGCGCCATTTGACGATAAAAATCGAGTCGACCAAAATCTGTCTCGGCTATGTAGAAAACGCTGTATTGATGTGGGTTTAAAGTGCTGGTTAGTTGTCGAAGTGCGGCCGTTTTCCCAAGTCCAGGCTCTGCTGTGAGTAATCCAACGCCAGGTGATTGAAGAAGCCAATTAAACTGTTGAGCAAGGCCGGCAAGTTGAGCGTTATCCCATAACTGGATGCTTTTTTTTCCTAAGGGCGCTTGGGTTAAACCAAAAAATGATTGGTACATTTAATTATCCTCTCCAGTTGTTTGTGCAAAGGTGCCAATGGACTCGACGTAGTCTTCAAAAACCAATTCAACATTGTGCTCACGCTGGATCCCTTCAGGCGAAGGTGCTGCATGTGGTCGTTGGCGCTTACGATTAAGATTGGCGTCTAAATCTAATAAAACAGCGGCCCCCAAATTGTCACCGAAGGCTGTTTCAACCCGAACCGCAATATTTGTGTGCGGATTAAATACCAACGTCACTTTCTCACCGACAAGGTTGTGATGCACCTCAAACATCTTGCCATCCCAACTGATCGTGCCATCTTTGCGAACAACTCGCTCAGTACGATGGTAGAAAATATCATCGATTTTATTGGCGAAATAAGGCGTTAGAGGGCGCACGTGAAGCAGATCGTCTCTCCAACTATCAAGCGGTGTTTTCTTATCTAATCCACCATGCAGACGAATATGATAAACATGCTCAATCCAGGCCCAAAGGCGAGCATTGAGATCACCCAAATCACGAATTTTATCGACATCAAGCTCATCGATAAATTGTTCTCGAAACGTGCGATGAAAGCGCTCGAGCTTACCTTTGCCCTCGGGTTCTCTGGCGCGACAGTAGACAAGCCGTATCTCTAAGTGGGCACAAATAGTTTGTAATGACTCTGAGCGGTATGCAGGACCATTATCAATAATCAATTTATACGGTACGCCTCGTTTCAATACAGCGGATTTGAGCACGCCCTCTATATCGAGAGCGGTTTCTCCAAGACAAAATGCACTATGTGTAATAAGGCGTGACGAGTCGTCAATCAGCGAGACCAAGTAAGTTTTTCGCATCCCAGATGGCGTTTGAATCCGTGGGCCATGGAGTACATCTCCTTGCCAGATATCTCCTGCATGGGCAGCCACGAATGATCGGCGCTCAATAGTGTCTTGGTTGGGTATAATGCGTTTTGACAGGTGCTGTTGTTGTAAAAAACGATGAACGGAAGCTCGAGCCAATGTGTCTTTAGCAACTAATCCTTCGCGCTCAATCATGCCAATGATAGTGTTAATTGAGCGTGAAGGCTTATCCTTTTTAAGTGTCACAATTCTGCTTTGTACGGCTTCTGAAAGTTGTGTGCTTCCTTTGTCTACGCGCGGCTTGGGATTCAGTGCTTCGATACCTCCTCGCTTCCAATCGTAGTACCAGCGCGCAATCGTTTCTTCACTGATATGCGTTCGTCTTGACTCAGGAATAGTGTAACGATCGGCAGCCAAACTTCGGATAATACTTTTAACCTCACCGCGCTTTAATTCAGCACGGCTCGCTAATGGACCAAGAACCATCAGGCGAAACAAAGCCATCGGGTGTAAAGGTTTACTCATTTTTCTCTCCGCTATTAATGGGGAGTGAAGTTAATCAGTAAAATCATGACACCGAAACGACCAAACTGTGTGGGGTGCTTATTTTGTACAAGCATGGCACAACTCATGCTTATACTGATTAAGCGTTCATGGGATAACAACTCCGGTAACATGGCAAAGGCGCATCGCTGCACTCAGGCTCATTCTCTGAAGAGTCATTTTCCAAAAGTCTTTCATATTTATGGATCTGCCCAGTGCGCAAAAATAGGTACATAAGGCATCTTTATGAAAACGAAACTGCTTCGTAAAACGCAGCAGCCAACGCTTGATGGTCTGGCGTGAGGGCTGCATCGTTTTTGATATAGCGTAAGCACTCATGCCAGAAAGGTACAATAAAAAAATGACCTGTTGCATCTCCCACAAATACCATCTACGCGGTGGAATGCATTCCGGCAGGACTGAACATGTTTTGTGGCAACAGGGGCAATAGTATCGCTGAATAAACACTGGATTTAGTGAGGTGCTTGAAGGGTTAATGCGATCCGCTTCACGAGAATACCCACCATGTCGCCAAGGGTGTGATTTACCGCAACATAGACAATTTTTTAAGTCCAATTTTTCAGGTTCATGCTTTTGGATATGAATGTACTGTACTAATGATAAAATATCTGCGAAAATATATGCCATGACTGATCTCTTGTTTTCTTGTTTTGTAAGAGACTCAATGATACATGTTGATCAGTCACTAATCATAATTAATTTTTTATCTCATTGTTTTTGATAGTAGTGATTAGGCTTGTGATCAAGATAGTGCGAGATAAATTCTTCAGTTAAGAACTATATTTTTCGAGACATTACATGCGCGACTCATCTTCTCTGAAAGTCATATCAAGCGTCCAGTGAAGCTGATTGTAACGTCTCACTCTAATTTACATATCTCGTCCCTATTTAATTAACCTGAGACAAAGCTCCCCAAGGCAAGCACCTTGGGGAGCTTTTATTTTTAAATTTGTTTCAACAGAGCGATGGCCTCCTTGATGATATCATCTGGTAGATGATTGATTTTTTTATCAGTAGCCAATCGCAGTGATGTAACAATGAGTTTATGTGCTTGTCTTGGATTACCTTTTGAGGACATTCGGAGCAGCTCAAGAGCTGAGTCGGACAACAACTGATGCGTACATCCAGCCTGAGAAAAACCATGTTCAATAAGCTGCTTAAATGCATCGCGCTCAAGAATTGGCTTCAGTTCACAACGTGCTTGGATCCGAGATTCTAATGCAGCATTAGCGGGTTTCCCTATCTCGCGAGCGAGCTCCGGGTGGCCTACCAACCAAACGGTCATGTAGTCTTTGGAATCAAAGACAAAATTGAGGAAAGCTGGGAAATCACGAAAAAATTCAGATGGAAGATTTTGTGCTTCATCAATAATGAATAC
Source organism: uncultured Gammaproteobacteria bacterium (assembly GCA_963784615.1). Lineage (GTDB taxonomy): Bacteria > Pseudomonadota > Gammaproteobacteria > Legionellales > Legionellaceae > UBA11403. The sequence goes on along the minus strand of CAWASG010000003.1, from coordinate 138,089 downwards.
TGGCATAATGTTCTTTTGAGTAGCCAAGTGAATGATGTACTCCTTAATATCACGCCATAACTGAGCACGACGATAAGAAGAAGCAAGTCCAAGTATCAGCGCCATTTGACGATAAAAATCCAGTCGACCAAAATCTGTCTCGGCGATGTAGAAAACGCTGTATTGATGTGGGTTTAAAGTGCTGGTTAGTTGTCGAAGTGCAGCCGTTTTCCCAAGTCCAGGCTCTGCTGTGAGTAATCCAACGCCAGGTGATTGAAGAAGCCAATTAAACTGTTGAGCAAGGCCTGCAAGCTGGGCGTTATCCCATAATTGGATACTTTTTTTTCCTAAGGGGGCTTGGGTTAAACCAAAAAATGATTGGTACATTTAATTGTCCTCACCGGTTGTTTGTGCAAAGGTGCCAATGGACTCGACATAGTCTTCAAAAACCAATTCGACATTGTGCTCACGCTGGATTCCTTCAGGCGAAGGTGCTGCATGTGGTCGTTGGCGTTTACGATTAAGATTGGCGTCTAAATCTAATAAAACAGCGGCTCCCAAGTTGTCACCGAAGGCTGTTTCAACCCGAACAGCAATATTTGTGTGCGGATTAAACACCAACGTCACTTTCTCACCGACAAGGTTGTGATGTACCTCAAACATCTTGCCATCCCAACTGATCGTTCCATCTTTGCGAACAACTCGCTCAGCACGATGGTAAAAAATATCATCGATTTTATTGGCGAAATAAGGCGTTAGAGGGCGCACGTGAAGCAGGTCGTCTCTCCAACTATCAAGCGGTGTTTTCTTATCTAACCCACCATGCAAACGAATATGATAAACATGCTCAATCCAGGCCCAAAGGCGAGCATTAAGATCACCCAAATCACGAATTTTATCGATATCAAGCTCATCGATAAATTGTTCTCTAAATGTGCGATGAAAACGTTCGAGCTTACCTTTGCCCTCGGGTTCTCGGGCGCGACAATAGACAAGCCGTATCTCTAAGTGTGCACAAATAGTTTGTAATGACTCGGATCGGTATGCAGGGCCATTATCAATAATCAATTTATACGGTACGCCTCGTTTCAATACAGCTGATTTGAGCACGCCCTCTATATCGAGGGCTGTTTCTCCAAGACAAAACGCACTATGTGTAATAAGACGTGAGGAATCGTCAATCAATGAAACCAAGTACGTTTTCCGCATGCCTGATGGCGTTTGTATCCGTGGGCCATGAAGTACATCTCCTTGCCAAATATCTCCTGCATGGGCAGCCACGAATGACCGGCGCTCAATAGTGTCTTGATTGGGTATAATGCGTTTTGACAGGTGCTGTTGTTGTAAAAAGCGATGAACGGAAGCCCGAGCCAATGTGTCTTTAGCAACCAATCCTTCGCGCTCAATCATGCCAATAATAGTGTTAATTGAGCGTGAAGGCTTATCCTTTTTAAGGATCACAATTCTGCTTTGCACGGTTTCTGAAATTTGTGTACTTCCTTTGTCTATGCGCGGTTTAGGATTCAGTGCTTCGATACCCCCTCGCTTCCAATCGTAGTACCAGCGCGCAATTGTTTCTTCACTGATATGCGTTCGTCTTGACTCAGGAATAGTATAACGATCGGCAGCCAAACTTCGGATAATACTTTTAACCTCACCGCGCTTTAGTTCAGCGCGGCTCGCTAGTGGACCAAGAACCATCAGGCGAAACAAAGCCATCGGGTGTAAAGGTTTACTCATTTTTCTCTCCGCTATTAATGGGGAGTGAAGTTAATCAGTAAAATCATGGCACCGAAACGACCAAACTGTGTGGGGTTCATATTTGCATAAGCATTGCACAACTCATGCTTGAACCGATTATATGTTCATGGGATAACAACTCCGGCTACATGGCAAAGGCGCATCGCTTCACTCAAACGCATCTTCTGGAGCGTTGCTTGCCAAAAGTCAGCCATATTTATGGCTCTACCCAGTGCATAAAAATGAGTACACAACGCATCTTTATGAAGTCGAAATTGCTCTACAAAGCGCATCAGCCAACGCTTTATGGTCTGGCGTGAAGGCGGCATTGTTTTTGATATAGCGTAAGCGCTCATACCAGAAAGGTACAATACAAAAATGATCTGCTGCATATCCCACAAATACCATCTACGCGGTGGAATGCATTCCGGAAGGACTGAACATGTTTTGTCGCAACAGGGGCAATAGTATCGCTGAATAAACACTGGATTTAGTGAGGTACTTGAAGGATTAATGCGATCCGCTTCACGAGAATAACCACCATGTCGCCAAGGGTTTGATTTACCGCAACACAGGCAATTTTTTAAGCCTAACTTCTCAGGCTCATGCCTTTGGATATGAATATAGTGTACTAATGATAAAATATCTGCGAAAATATGCGCCATGACTGATCTCTTGTTTTATTGTTTGGTAAGAGACTCAATAATACATGTTGATCAGTCACTAATCATAATTAATTTTTCATCTCATTGTTTTTGATCGTAATCACAAGGCTTGTGATCAAGATAGTGCGAGATAAATACTTCGGTTAAGAGCTATATTTTTCGAGACATTACACAGATTTTCAATTCCCCAATGCTGCCGCACAGCCGTTAATGTTTTCTCTGCATTCGGTGCAATAGATGCAATATAAAAACGAGTATCCTCTGTATCTTGTGCAAGACCGTCTTTAAATTCTCTACGAGCCTTTATCATTATAAGGCTTTTTAAATCAGACCATTTTTTAAACGATGGAAAGCTATCGACACATGGTTTTATTGCCCAACATTGACGGAACTCAATACGCCCATGCCCAGCATCATGTTCTTCAAAATAATCATGTTGTACTTGCTTGAAGTCCGCTGCCAATGCTGTTTTAAAAAAATCTGTAACCTCGACATGCAGGTTGCCCTGATTCCCTTTTAGAGCAAGTATGTAGTCGGCCTTTTTCTGAATTATTTTTTCAGCAATTGCAGTCTGGCAGCCCATTGCATCGATGGTGACGATGCATCCCTTGAGTTCAAGTACATCCAATAGCTGCGGGATGGCTGTAATTTCGTTACTTTTTTCTGCTGTTTTTTCTTGACCAAGTACAAGTCCATTTTCACTACTCCAGGCACTCACCATATGAATCGCGGGAACTCCATCCCGGCGATTGTGGCTCCTACGTAAGGTTTTTCCATCAATTGCCACAACATCCCCCAATGTCGCTACCGATACAGATTGAACCCATTTCATAAAACAGGCTTGAAATTCCTTCGTTTCAATTTTACGCATCACTCGTGCTAACGTGTCATCAACAGGAATACCATCTTTATAAGGCAGGAATTTTCTGAGCCAATCTAATTTAGCTTCACCAAAATCCTTAAGTGATTTCCAACCATCACAACCAGACACTGTCCCTGCAATAATCAGTAAAATAATTTCTATTAATGGATATCGTTTGGTTCGATCTACTCGTGGATCAGTTAACATTTCAAAATGTTCGATTAACCCTTTATTCATCTTTATCCCCGGATAAGCAAGGTGGGTAGTAGATCATAGGTGAATTAGTTTGTCGATCCTTGCGGAGGATATATTTTCAATAGCATGAAGTAATGTCATGAATGCAATGCGTTCACATGCCGCATTTAATGAACAGGAGCAGAAAAAATGTCCGAATTTTCTCTGAGCCCGTTCGTGCTGAGGAGGCGCGTCACAGATGCTGCAGTTAGATAGGTAGGTCAACGCGCCGTCTCGAAGCATGCGCCGATAGTGCCTGCCAGTCTCCCTTAATGAGAGCTTCTTTTTTTTTGCGACTCCAGCCCTGTATTTGTTTTTCAGCAGCTAGTGCTTCTTCTCGCGTAGAAAATTCTTGTGAGTACATCAATTGAACAGGCAGTCGTGTGCATGTGTGACAACTAGAGATCATTTTATTTTGATGCTGTGTAAATCGATTTTCTAAATTATCGGTGTGACCCGTGTAATAGCTTTTATCATTACATTGAAGAATGTAAACCCAAAACATAATATAACTCCGTTGGATGCCATCCGTGTGTATGCTTCGAGACGGCGCGTTGGACTCTTTATCACTTCATCGGTCCGTATTCGCGCCTCCTCAGCACGAACGGGATCGGGGTAACTTTAAACATTTTTTTAGATAGCAGTCAACTACTCTAAAACAACAAGGTGTGTGATTGAAATGGTTTTTTTAACTGTTCAAATTTTAGATGATCCTGCCCTGGCACTAGTCGATATATAACGCTGCTGCTGGCAAAGTACAGCCCCATTATGTATTATGTCGCGAAACTTTAGGACACTTCAAAATGAATACGTTTGAAGTATTATTCAACGGATTTTAATGCACCCATCTGAAAAGCAAATTCGTTTTGCGCAAGACATCGCGAAGGAACTTAACCTTACTCTCTCCAAAAATATAACAAGCGAGAAAAGCGCCTGCGCGGAATTTATAAAATCCCACAAAGAAAAATTTTACAACAGCCTAAAAACTGGGAATCCATGTAACGCTCCAAAAGCGGACAGTTCTAATGGTTCAAATGAGACATTACAATCCAAAAAAGGGACAAAAAAAGATCCGACGAGTAATATAGCGAATAAATCCGAAGCAACAGAAATCTTACAATATTGGCATGAAGGTCTGATCAGAACGGCATTTGAAGGCTATGGAAGTCTCGAAAGTGAATTAACGGGTGTTCAAAGTTTTACCCTTGATAAAATTGATTATGTATTAAATAACTTTCAATGTAAAAACCTGCCCAATATTGATGACAAGAATACTCAAGAAGGCACGGTTCTCCATTTAATCATGATACTGGAATCAGTAAACGGTTCTCAATCCGATCATTCAAACAATATTGTACTATTAATTTTCCCATTAACAATTTGTTTTGAAGATACGAATACCCCAAGTCAAAAACTACCTTATGAATGGCAAAGAGCGGGTAAAGAAATTCCTTTATTTAATCAGCGATTATTGGGTGAAGAGGCTGAAATTGAAGGGTTGATGCTACACAATGACAATGCCCTTGAGAATTTACTGATAGGTGCAGAAGTTAATCTGTCAGCAAATGCATCTCTTCATCAATGCCTGGATTTTCTGGATCAATGTTTCAACGCACTAACTGAAACAGAAAATGGCTGTGCTGGGTGGATTAATACGTTTGTAATCAATCAGAAAAATTATGCCCGACTGCGAAACAAACAAGTTCGCTTCAAGCTGGTTGATGGTAGCGCCGTTTCCGGTGCGACGAGAAACATCAGATTATGTTATGAAGAATTAATTGGTGGAGGGGAATGCATAAATGGTTCACGCCTCGAATTATTCAGACAATTAACCGGGGGCGCTCAAGCTTCTTCTCATGCTCACCCAAAACCCTTTTCAATTCAAAACGAAAAACAAAGCTGGGATAAATTAAGCCATTATTTGGGACATATGGATAATATGGCAACCCATCAAGAGCGAAGTTGTTACCCATTGGATCCTGCTCAGAGAATTGCACTAACCTTATTCAGAAAAGTTAACAATGGTAATCTGTTAGCTGTCAATGGCCCTCCCGGTACAGGCAAAACAAGCCTTTTACGCGCCGTTATAGCGGATGAATGGATAAGGCCTCTAATTTCTGATAATAAACTTCCGGAATGCCCAATAATAATCGCCACGGCAGCGACAAACCAGGCGGTAACCAATATTATTTCCAGTTTTGATTCGGTTCCAGGTCCTTCTCTTTTTAACACGGAAGGAGAGCGAACAACCGAACCCGTCAGTATTGAGAGTCGTTGGTTACCCCATCTCATTTCCTATGGCTGGTACCAACCTGCATCAATTGGAACTAAAGCCGCTGAATATCAGAACTTTCAAGTGATTACACGACGATCACCAAAACAACCATGGAGCTTTGACTTTGCTACAAAAGACTTTGGAGCAGCAGAAAAAAACTTCCCCTATATTGAGCATTGCTATTTAACGGTTGCCTGTGAGTTCTTCAATCAAAAGGACACGATTTCAGCAGTAGCTGAGAAATTTAGAACAAAAATACAAGATACTGTGCGAGATATGGATGAAATTTCAGTTCTATTAACGAATTGGAAATCAAGTCTCGATTTATTGATACATTCTGCCTGGAACTTCAAAGAAGAAAAGGTATTCTATGACGTATTAAAACAACATCTTGAAATGCAAACTCCAACCGGTGATATTGCTCTGGTTAATCATCAAATTGAAAACATTAAAACCAAGCTGTCTCTGTTGAAAAAGGCCGCCAACGAATTAAAAAAGAAAAACCATTTGTCCCTTTTCTTCAGATTTATCCATTTTATTAAACAATTGATTCGACCAAAACAGTCAGAAGATCAATGTAATATTTTAACGAAATCGTTAGGTGAACTCGGCATTGAATTCCCCTCTGATAAAGACTCAATTACCACCGCTCTCAATGCCATTCAATCAAAACGTGATGAATTAGAAAAACAACTGATTGACCTTACGATTGACAAAGATCGGCTGGAAATGCATATCAAGCGTAATGATCAATTATTAACAAAGCTGAAAAAAGCCCGAGAAAATTATTTATCGTTATTAGATCAGATGCACATGACAGGAAAAAAACTCTCGCTTCAAATAGAGTGCTTAGAGGGAAACGGGGCAAAACAGCTCATTAAAACAATTGAATATACTTATCAATTAGTTTTGAAGGGGCAGGATTTTAACCTTGATACAGTCTATCAATCTTTTTTAGATTCGATACAAAATTGGCTAGATACGAATATTCGCCCCAAACTATTTCATTTAAGCGCTCGTTATTGGGAAGCTCGTTATCTGATGTATAAAAAACCACTATATCAGAATAAAGATTACACACCCAGCTCTGGTGAACGAATTCGTGAACTGGCGATGTTGGCGCCTGTATTTGTTACAACCAGCTATTCTGCCCCCAAATTAATGCAATGTGCTGATGAAAACAGAGTTTTCAATTACCTATATGGTTATGCAGATTTACTCATTGTTGATGAGGCAGGACAAGGCACCTCGGAAATTGGGGCATGCACGTTTGCATTTGCCAAACGCGCCATTGTTGTTGGCGATACTCAACAACTTAAACCTGTATGGAATATTACAAACACAATAGACAAATTAATTCACAAAAAAATGAACCTAGCTCAAAACTTGGATGACATGAAAGAAAAGGGATTGCTCATGTCAACAGGGAGCATCATGTTAATGGCGCAATTTGCTACAGCTTTTTATGATGAACATAAAGATGAGCGTGGCGTAATGTTGACCAATCACTACCGATGCAGAAGCCCTATTATCGAAATTTGTAATGAAATGGTTTACTGTGGCGCATTAAGTGTTGTGACCGCTGCAACAGAACCCAAAAAAGAATGGCGTTCACCTCTAGGTTTTCTGGTTGTACCGGGAGACTCAACAAAACTTAATAGTGGTTCCAGATGTAATGTTAAAGAGACAGAATGGATAGCTCGCTGGTTAAAAGAAAACGAATCTTCCATATTAACGCATTATAATACTGACAAAGAGCAAGGTCTAGCTGAACTCGTAGCCATTATTACTCCATTTAAAGGGCAAGTTAGTTATATCAAAAAAGAAATTGCCAAGGCTTTTGGTGAAAACTTGAAAGACAAAAATGCACTTGCCAACCAGATGGTGATTGGCACGGTTCATTCTCTGCAGGGCTCAGAACGGGCTATTGTTATTTTTTCAATGGTTGACTCAGCTGTTCCAACTGAAAACCATTTTTATGATACAGATACTAGCCTGATTAATGTCGCAATCTCACGAGCAAAAGAAGTGTTCATCATTGCTCTGGATCAGCAATCAGTTAATTACGGAAGGAGCTTGACCCGTCAACGACTCAACAAACCAAGCGACTATCTTTTTTACCATATTGTCCAGCATGGTAAACGATTAAATTCCAGACGGTTGTTATTGATTGAATCACCGAACAAGCGCGCTCATCTTGAAGAAGCACTCGGCCAAGGCATGGAACTGGAAATAATCGCAACCAATGGACATCTAACCCAACTTGATTCATCTTCAGACTGGGATCCTTTAACAGCGGAAGAACCCAAGTGGTTACCCTTATCTGACAAGGAAGCACTTATTTATGAAAGGACATCCCTACTTTGGCCTGACCTCGAAGCAATATATATAGCAACAGATCCCGATGCCGAAGGAGAATGCATTGCCTGGCAATTTATTAATCGAGTTAAATCTTTTTTGCCTCCAGCAAATCAAAACAAAATTCAGCCCGACATTAAACGCATGCGTTTTTACAACCTGGTAACAAAAGATATTAAAGAGGCATACATCAATACCAGTGCCGGTTTGGATGCCGGTTTAGTAAAAAGCGCATTATTTCGAGCGATTCTGGATCAAACTTTAAGCCGCCATTACCCACAAAAACTAGGTGTTGGCTCAAAAAATTCATTTCATGCAGGTATTGGCCGTGTCCAACTAGCAATCCTGGATATTGCTCAGCAAATCACAAATCAAAAAGAACAATACTACATTGAAGTAGCTTTAGCAGTTCCAGAGCTTAACGAGCTGGGGAAATTTATACTTTGTCAAACAGATAATTCGGAACCCATTCTTTTTACAGATCCGTTGAAGGCAAAAAATGCTGCTGAAACGCTGGCAGTAATTGTCTCAAATAAAACTGAGATACAGCTAGAGTGGAATGCTGTTTTAGAACAATTACCAGAATATCCGGCAATAAATACTGCGTCATTTTTAGCTTTGGCTTCCAAAACTTATGATTTAACTCCACAAGAAATAATGGATATCCTTCAGGCACTATATGAAGGGCAAAAATTGACATATAAAGAACCTGTTTTGGAGCAGCAAGCATGAATGGAGCCATCTCCTACCTTCGCACCGCCGCAGAAATAAAAAGTCTGCTGGGTCTCGGCTTTAAAAAAATGCTTGGTATTCTTAAAAGTGAAAAAGTCAAAGTCAGGTTACAAGTGTTTATGCAATATTTTCTTCTTGAGAAGAAAAAAGATAAACCTTATTTAAACCGAATTAACCAACAGATGATGGAATGGCAAGCTCAGCGTGACGCACAAGAACAAGCATCTGCGGTATTACTCTACCATTATTCCGGTGCGAGAGCTTTGCATGGATTCCGCTATCAGCTGATTGATTATGAGAAAAAAAGCCGTGATGTATATAAAAAGGAACGAACCAATTTTTCCAGTAGAGTAAGAATCAATTGGCTTAAAAAAATTTCATCGACACATAGAGATGAGTTGATACAGGCCGGTTGTACTGAAACACAACTTGAATTAATGAAAACCATAGGTAAAGCCCCATATGGCTATGAAGTTCATCACAGAATGCCTCTTGATGATGGTGGCACCAATGATGAAAACAATCTGATTTTAATACGAAATGATGTTGAGCATCGCTCAATTCATGGGTATTACAACCCAGGAGAGCTACAAATTAAATTACTTGCTGTGGGTGAAAAAACACAAGTAGCTCTTCCGCTACCCCCTGAGAATGCAATTATCTATCCGAATCCTGATCGTGGCTATTACTGCGATCGAATACCTAACAGTAAACTGGTGGAATTATACGATGTCGATTGAACAACTTGTTAACACAATTAACTCTGAAATCAGAGAATCATATCATGAGAGCCCCCCTGTCGGAGCAACAGCAGATGAAATTGCCAAGCTGAAGGAAGATTTTTTTAAAAAATTTAATTATAACCTGCCAGCCATATTTGAAAAATTATTAAGCTTGTCAAATGGCATACTCTTCAATGGATTAACTATTTGGCCAACTCATAAATATTGGTTATTTCTGGAGTCATTCATTGAGGCGAATACACACCTAAGGGAATCGTTTAATAATAACTTAATTTATTTTGGAACGAGGGATGAGGAATTATACGTTTACAACTTGCAAGTCGAAACATATCAAGCACTTGAATACGTCGGTGAAGCTGAATGGAATGATTTTGCCACTGCCGATGAGATGTTTGAATTTATGTTAAGCAGAGCGCTTGATTAGTAAGGACGCCTAATGTCAGAACAACACTATGCTCACCCTATGCTGGAGCCAGTAAATTATGATTTGGATCCCGAACAAGCTAGCCAATACTTCTCAGGGAATGAGTTACAAATCTATAACTTGCTCTGGAATGCTGCCGTAGCCACTTATGTTGAAGGCCCTGTTGTTCGTCAACATCAACTTTTTTCAGCGCTATCCTCGAATACATCTCTATGTATTAAATGGAACGAAATGATAGAAACAGGCTGGACGAATTTTATACCTTATGAATCAGTTAGTATTTCAGCTCTAAATAACCCCCTTCTTCCCTCCTCTGTAACACCCTCATTTATCCCACCCTATAATGAAATCCGGTTGCAACGTTGTGAAAACTTAAAAAACTTGGCCCTGCCACTCAATTCAGAGTTAGAGACAACAGTATCAGTCAAAAAAATGCCTGAAGCAGAGCTTCGTTATTCAAGTCTTATTGAACAGATGGCAAAATTTAAAGTTGCCCGCCCATCCACTTATGCAAGCAGACTGGAATCAACGATTAAGAATGGTCTCATTGGGGAGGATAACAAGACTCTTTTTTTAACAGCAACTGGCAAATCGTATCTGGATAAGATCACACAACTACCACCCAATGAACAATTGAGCAAGCAAACATCTTTTGAGATAGAAAAAGCCATTGATGCGATTGAAGAAGACCACAAACTTTCTGGTACGCTTTTGAATGATTTTTGTGAAAAAATCCTTCAAAATACCAGCAAACTATCTGACTGGCTCGACGAGCTTAATATTGAAGGTGAAACATTACAAGAAATCTACAATAAATCAGCCCAAAAAACGCACGGCAAGGGGATTTTTCAAAAGAAAGAAATAGAGCCCCCGATTACAACTGCCAGAAACTTGGAGCCGTCAATAATCGACATTCTTATGAATAGAAATACTTCAAATGCAGTCAATTGCATCGAGCATGCATGGGATGATTTTTCATTTCAAACCCAAGTACTCAACATAAATTTCACAGGCCGCTTCCACACACGCAAAGCTAATCGCTTAAAAACACCAAAAGAAAAAATTTTTCAAGAACATCTTGATGATTTTCAACAAATTTTATATCTTGGTTTTTTGAAAGAAATTCCTGTAGTGGATTTTGCCAACTCAATAGAATTTTCTATTTTAACAGACCGCACCCAAGGATTTTGGTATCTAGAAAAACTGCAAATAACTTACTCTTATGAACCTATAATAAATGAAGTATATGGGATTAATATAACTGATATTAAAAATCATGTATCACAAATATTCTCAGATTGCGAAATAGGAGGGCATGTTCGCTTATGCTCCACCTGGGATGACGGACCTGAAATAGTAATGAATGATGAAGCACCCTATTAAAATCATAGAGCCATTATCATGTGCTTAACTACCCAATTCTTCTTTTTGAAGCGAAAGCCAGGGGTCCAAAAACGACAACTAAAATCGTAGATGAAAAGTTGAAATTAATTTTCATTATAATTATTGGACGGATAAACGTATTTTGCCGGAATAATGATACTTTCTAATTTATTTTCTGAGTTTGTGAATTGAATATAACATTCACCGATCCGCCATAAAAGATTCACATCTTTAACCAGATGGATTTTATCTTGCACATTGCAGGTTACTAATTTCTGGCCTCAGTCATCGTTTCGCCAGATGCTTGTATTTTAAGCAGCCATTTTAGTAACCCTCCTAGCCTCTGCTGGCCTAGCTGAAACATCTAAATTATCCAGTAGAAAATTGAAAATACTTTTCGGCTTTGACTGAAAAAATCGTTCGGCCGCCGTTGATTCATCAGGTCGCCGTATAAAATAATTGTGAATCACAGTAAGAGCACCCAATTTTCGCTTGCTCAATCGATGAGAGCTGTGATGACGTAATGACAAATAGCCATTACGTCCCTCAACACATGAACTGGATCGCTGAAATAACTGAGAACATTGCAGAGCTGTAGATCTTATCTGCTCACGTTGCTGTGGCGGTAACTTACACCAATCTTCACATAGTGCCAGACGTGCAAGTAATTCTGCAGCCAGCTTAGTAAGCCGTTTGCGTTCTGTCGAGCTTTTTGCTTTTTTGGCTACTTGCTGCAAATACAGCCCTGGTATAATCACATCATGCATTAAAGCCTCTAGCTCAGGAGATAGTCCGAGTGATGCAACTTGCTGTTTAACAACAGTCCAGAAAAATACAATGGTGGCGATCATCCCGTCAAAAACGCGATACGCCTTCATTATGCGATTCCAGCTATTCTCAGACAGCTCCGTTTCAATAGCTGCCGTTTTTATCGTCTCAATGTGTCGTTTCATTTTTTCAGCGATGTCTTCTGCCGTTTGTGCTTTGCCGGTAGTTAAATCATAAGGATGATAGACCTGACCTAGCGCTTTTTTTGCCTCTTTGACATCAGCTTGATGTTTTTTGATATCATTTAAATGGCGTAATGCAACATCCTTATTTAGCTCAGCATTGATAATCTCTCCATCGAGTGCGGAATATGGTTTTTCACTGTATTCAGGATCCAAGGACTGCTTTTTTTCCAACCGTTCCTGTATTTTAATACTGGTGTCATAAGCTTTCTCAGCTTGTTTGACTATTGCCGCAATAGGAGCCGATGTGGCACGCGTTAGCTCTTGCTGAACGTGAAATAGATCAGGGGAATGCTGGGCACCTAGCTCTTTTTCGACATATTTTATCAATCCGGTACCTTCATCGCTAGTCGACTGGATAATCTCTACTTTCAAGCCTTGCAGTGCTTCTTCCATCGCTTTAAACCAAGATTCAGCATCACGTTTTGCACTATATTGTTCCAATAGAATAAAATTAGACACGGGTTCTATAGCGACCAAACAAATTTCAGGATGGAAGGTTTCGTCCTGGCAGACAGTAATTTTTTTCTTCGACATGTGCGACGCTAACCGTTGGCCTTCTTCAGTTCCAAAACGATTTATCGCCTCTTCCATAGCCACCGCTTGCTTATATAACGTACCATGAGAACTTGCTACAAAGGTCGTTAATCGGCTTAAGTGTAAAAATTGAGCGATCATATCAACCCCTCCACCAGCCAATTGGGTGATTGTAAATTGAGCTGCGATCACTATTTGATGCAAAAAAGCCATACCCAATGGGCTTTCAAAAAATGCTTCAACAGCCGGAGATAGCCCGGTTTTACCTTCGCGATCCAGCCAATATCGTGCGGTGCTACGGGGCACGCCCACCGATTTGGCTGCCTTAGATGTATTGTTCGTCTTTTGCAAAATAGCTTTAATGTCGACAACCTTTTGCGCTACCTCTAAACGATCCCAATGTGTTTTTTTACTTGTATCAACATCCAAATCACTACATAATTCCATTTGGTTCAGTCCTTGAAAATCATATCTTTTTGCAAATCGAATGATTACAGACTGAACCAACTGCTGCAAGTATTTCTTGAAAAATATGGGCGCAATTCCTTTAGAGCGATAAAAACATAAAAGGATGTATTCATTATCAAGCGGAACACCAGATGAAGCGATGGAATGTTGAAGCAATGCAGGCCTGTGGTCGAAAGCTTTTCGCCAAAATTCATAAACAAAAACATTATGCACATGCGAGTCATGATGTTCATTTAATGGCTCGCGAAATAGATGAGTGGATGGCGCAAGGCATCAACGCGATGATCGATGGCAGCTATACACCACGCTTCCTCAAGCGGCATTATTTTTCAGATGAGGTCGTTGACCAACTCTATTTATCCGACCGAATTTTTCAACATATTTTGCTGAGGCAATTGAAACCAACGTTTCCTTTCGTCATGAATCCAAATTGTTACCATCTTCAAGGTCCCAGTGGTGTGAAAACCGCCACACAACGTATTCGACAAGTACAGCAAGAGAGCCAACCTCAATATTTTATCCGTGCAGATATAAAATCGTTTTATAAATCAATCCAACATCATAAGTTGATCAAAGATATTCAAATCCATTATGACGATCCTAACGTTCAAGCAATGCTGACTGAGATTATCATTAACCCAATTGAAACGCCGCGTGGTTATAAAAATCCAGATCATGGCATTGCATTGCGAGGTCCGCTGTCCCAATTTTTTAGTGGGATTTTTTTAAAACCACTGGATGACGCATTTGATTCCATGGACGTGACCTATATTCGTTATCAGGATGATATTTTGATTCTGTGTCCAACGAAGCGTAGTCTTAACCGGTGTAAACGACGCATGATGGACGTATTACACGAGCGGCGGTTGAATTTATCACGCAAAAAAACATGTATTGGCTCCATCGAGAAAGGATTTCATTTTCTCGGCATTCACTATCCTGGGACGCGACCCCTCGATAACACCAACTTGACACAGGTCGATGATCACTCCAACAATCAAGCCGATTTTGCATACAATTCAACCTCAATGGGGGGGTGGAGGCAATTTCGGCAAATGGAGAACATTCACCTGCGCTTACGCAGATCGTTCCACATGCGAGAACGCTGCGTAAAGCACGCGAACAAGTTCAACAAATGGTCAAAAGTGGGGTATCTCCCCGAAGGATCACAAGTTACTTAAACCGTTGGGCGTGTTGGTGGGTGAGGACAAGCGAAAAATGGCAATATACTGAGTTATTGGAATGGTTCATGGCCGCATGTTGGGATGGCGTATGTGCATCCATAGCATGCGGCCTGATCTATCGATATAAACTCAACGGCGGAACTGGGTGGGATTCTCCCCGGGCGCCGTTAGCAGCCGTTTAATTTTTTCTATCTCGTTTGTACTGACTTCATCAATCTGGCGGACCGCCGCCAAATCAGCGACTGTCCCGCGCCCCACTGCCCACTTCACGCCACGCGCCGGCACCCCTGCCCGCATGTCGCCACGAAATAACGAAAAATCAGAAGCCAAAGAAGATGAAAGTAGGGACTCTAAACCGTTATGTAAGTAATTATAAAATTGTGTTGTACGCTTAAAGTTGCCCGTAAACGAAGGTAAGGGATAAAACGGAATATCTGGGTCACAGTAACGTTGTAGAATATGTATTGGGAGTGAGCGCTGCAGCGTCCCAATGACTTTTATCCAGCAAGCATCGCGTTGTGGCAATGTACGAGCATCACAATGAGTATCGTAATCTTTATAAGCATTGAGAAGTGGTGTTATATCGAAATGGTTTCCCCAACGCTCCTCTGTCACAGTTTCACAATCCCAATTCCCAGAAGCATCTTTTATGGGTATACCAGCTGCATCCACCTTCGGACGCTCATAGGTGTGCATATAAGTCAAACCACCACCTTGATATCTCGGTATTATAACCTGCTCATATTGTCTTAGAAGTTCCGTCCTGATTGCGTCACCTTCTTCACCAACTGGTATGCTATTCAGCATCATTTCTAGCATCTTAAAATCTTTTGCCCATAACGCATATTGAAAAGCAGAGATATCTTTAAATGTTCGCCCACCCCAGTCGGTAATAGTTCCTTTTTCTAATAACAAATCCGGATATTGGAGCAGTATATCTGCTGCGAAAATCTCTCCGGGTTGACGATCGAGATTGACTGTCCTACTTTCCCTTCCCAAAGCAACAGCTTCTAACAGTTTATCTTTCGTGAATCCAAATCTTGGATGATTCTTAAGGGTAAAATTCCTAATGGTGTCAGCCCATGTGGTATTAATGGCCTCTAACTCGAATGCTCTTTTAGCATTCGATGCGGCAAAAAGCATGACTCGATTCACAAAAGCAACCCGCGATAATGGATTGGAATTTTGTCTTGAAGTAAGTGCGGCAACGTCAGCGGCAGCCGCAGTGGCTGCTCCCGCGTCCATCGAAGCGTCAGGAAGGGAAGTTGAAGAAGGCTGCTTAGGTTCGTTCTTGCTGACGTCTTGTTTTGGACCCGGTCTTGATGATTGATTCCGCATGTCTATTCCCCCTAAAAAATGCTTTATTTTTGTGATTATAGCACGTTTTATGAATAAACAGGTAATTGACAGGGTTGCGCGGGGGAAAGGTGTAACCAGAATTATATATTCCATAGATCTGTCGATAACTTAGACTCATTCGCCCTTGTGACGAACAGCATGACGACAATCTTAGCTGTATAAATTTAAAACTATTGGCGAAACGATGACTGAGGCCTAATGCTTGAATCACAAAAGCAGCATCTTCGCAGCCAACAATGAACTCAGTCAGATCACGTTTTTTAAATATTGAAGACCACATCCAAGGAGCATAGGCGACTGGAAAAATAAATATGGCGCTAAGAGAGATTCCAAGCAAAGCGACAATAAGAAGTGATGAAAAAAAGGCGCTAACACTTAAAGCAGGGTAAAAATGTATTGAGTAAAAATAAATAGCTAAAATTAAAAACCCGAATAACAACGCTACCTTATAGCCGATGTCAACAAATTCTTTAATCTCGTTATCAAATTGAATTTTTTTCACACGCTTGTAAAGAATTAACTGATTGATAAAATATAAAAATGGCGCGCCCGGAAGGATTCGAACCTCCGACCCCCTGGTTCGTAGCCATCTGCTCATAATTAAATCTCTTTTGAAATCAACACGTTGCGATGCATCATAATCGCCCAAAACTGCCTAAAACAACCAAGCACGGCGGAGCGCTGTTACAGTTATGTCACGTTTATGACACAGATATTATTTAGTCACTTTGATATATTAATTGTTAATAACCGGCTTTTTGAATTTGTTCTTCAATAAACTGTTCGTTGGCAGCACTAATAAAATCCTGATCAAGCTTGCCTCAAGCCGCATCTAACCATGACCAATTTTCCGCAACCGGTTCAAGAATAACCGTATTCCCGTGTCGGCGAATATGAACCGTTGTCGCGTCAACCGAGTGGTATAAATCCCGTGTTGATTGAAGGCACGGATTGAGTTTCGTCCGATTTTAATAAATGACTTTCGTGATGCGCCCATCCCGGTTACGTTCACTGTCACAAGGTTTAATCCAGCTATGGCGTAATATAGTTCAACGCAAAGACGCCAAGAACCAAAAAAATTGCTTGGCAGGCAGGCAGAAATGTAGCGTGTAAACTATACTCTAGATAACAATTAAAAAACGAAGAGTTGAAATATTATGCCGAAAAATATACAGCAAGTACGGCCCAAGCCGACCATAACCGTTCAACTTACAGCTGGCGGTCCGTGGGTAACTATATCGATCCCAGATCACGACCTAATGCTTCAAAATACTGAGGTAGGTCCTATTGCGTCGGGAAATTGCTTAAATTTTTCTTCACCAGTTGCCCCACCTGTTTCAAAAGCTATGGGTGCCATCCCGGGTATTACAATACAAACACCAGGCTTTAAATTTTCAGACGCTGTTGCCGTAAAAAATGACGATGGGACAGATTCAAAAAAAAATGAAGTTATGAATATATATTATCAAAAACTAGCGGACTACTATGTGGATGCCATGGCGGACGGCGTGGGTTTAATAGGACTACAAGAAGTTCCTCTGTACGAAACGCCAGAGTGGATAGCATTTAACGCTGCCTTAAAGACAAGCGCACAGGGGAAGGGGTTAAACAATATAAGCCTCGAAAGTACTCAACAAACAGGTTCGCATCATTTTGGAACCGCGCTACTGATAAACACGGATATGTTTTTACCTATAAAGTCTGAACCCGCTACGGATTTACCAGGCCGTGACAAATCAAAGAATATCGTCGGGAGTCGTGGGCAAATTCATCATGTTATCGACCGGAGCACTAAAAAAAATCTGTCTATTTTAAATTTTCATGGTGACTATGCATATCCAGAGGAGACTATGAAGGCAGTCGAGAATGCTTTAAACAACAATCAGATTGTTATGGGTGATGCTAATTTAACAACAGACAAAAGGGTTGTCATCGATAATAAAAAAATCGGGCAACATACATCAGATTTCATGACAAAACATAAAGACAACGTTGCGTTTCTTCAAACAGAAGTTACAGTAACATCTGCCCCTGCCACCTCTTCAACAACGCAGCCACCGGTGAAGATTGCAACCTATGATGTTTTGGCGGATGCTTTCTCTCAGCAGAATAATCTTACAATGCCACAAACGATCGACAATAGGTTTTTACAAAAATCAAAAATACAAAGCCCTTTTACTTCATATTCAATTCGAGTTGATAAACGAAGCGCTGTAGAAATATTAAACAAATTTGGAAGTGAAAATGAAGACATTAATCGCAATGCTAAAAAGTTCATGCAAGGCATTGAATTAACTTCGCCTAAGAATGCAGCTCTCTCAAAATTTACCTTTTCTAACAGAATTATCGCCGCTAGATATGAGGCATGGAGAATAAAGCCATCCACATCGAATTTAGTAAAGGAGGGTAAAATTACTAAGGATAAAGAGATAGAAAAAACAACAATGCTACTGGCCGATGCTCTAGTTGCTGGTGATAACGCACTTATCACTCAACATTTCAACACACTTTGCTTGATAACTTGCAAAAAAAGATATTGGGGGAAGGGTACCTTCTCTACTGAAACTACATCCGCAAAGAATCTAATTCAAAATATCTTAAAAAATGAAAATCTAAAAATCGCACTCGGCGTCACAAATGAACAACAAATAAAAACTAAAATGATGGGCATTATTGATAATCCTTCCAATGTCAATTCTGCAGCTGCGCAGCCATCTTTACCAACACAGAAACCTGTAACTCAATCCCCTACAGTTCATCCTGTTAATTCGCAACAACAGGTTGTTGGAATAAATCCAATTTCACCAGCTGTGCAAAATACTCCTTCTGCAGCCCCTGCCGCAGACGCACCTGCTTCAGCGCAATTCTCTCCTCCATACTCTACTGATGGTCATGCACCAGCCGCAGCAAGTCATACGGCCGCAGCAGCAGTTGGGAGTGCTGAACAACAACCTGTAGCTCCGATTATTACAAATGATGAGCGTCGGGATGCTCCTAAACCTGAGGACGATCAGTCGAATAAAGTTAAGCCTGTAATCCAGGAGCATCAACAACCAGTTCAATCTGTTTCTCCATCCCTTGCTGCTGCTTCCGCTGAGCACGCCGCTAATACCGCAGCAGTTGTGCCCTTTACCGCCGCGCCAGAAGCACAAGTCAGCCAAGTTCCGATAAGGAGGGCTTATAATGAACCGCGCACTGCTCAACAGCCACAGCCAGGTCAAGCTATTTCACCCGCTGCTTCAGCTCAAGCTGCTGTTGTGCCCGTTGCCGCCGCTGCACAAGGCCCACAACCAACACAGCCTACTGCTTTATCTCATAGTCAGAATGATCAAAAAGAGAAGAATAAAATAGCTCATCTAGAACAAGCACTAAAAACCAACCCTGCAGCATATGCTAAGTACCAGGCAAGACCTAGCTTGACAAATGCAACTCAAAAACTCCTATCAAATTTTTTACAAAAAAAGAAAGAAGCAGGTGAAACGTTATATCAAAATATGACAGAGGATCAGTTCCTAGATCGATTATTACAAGATCGACCTGATGTTTTTTATATGCCCAATGACGTGTGGCAAACTAGAGATGGTAAAAAAGGTTACGGGTGGCCTCCTATGGAAAATGGTTATCAATTAAAGGTGCCAGGAACAGAACGTCCTTATTTAAGTTATGCTGAAATGGAGTTAGCATCATTAATAGGTGTTGGCAGCAATGTTGAGTTTATCAATGATGGAAATCGAGATAATAAGGGCGCGGAAGAGACCTATAAATATCAATTGGCAAAAACGACCAGCAATTATGGCGCGATAGGTGTTAGATTTGAAAATAGCAAATGTCATAGTCGACAGTTTATGTGTCCGGGAGAATATGAAAAAGCTGGTGAAGATAAGGCATCTCTAGCAGAGGTAAAACTTTGGGAGGGCTTTTATAAAGAAAGAGGATATACAGGGGATTTTCCACCCAGTAAGCGAGATGATGATCTTGTTGGCTTTCCAGGCATACAAGTAAACCGACAGCTATATAGAATAAAAATGAAAGAAAATATTGCTGCGTATTTGGCTGATGCAAATGATAGGGGAAATAAAGGGGATGATACTAATTTGGGTGTATATTGTCATGTGGTTGGTCTGGGGGCTGGTGCTTGGGCTGGACGCATTAATGGTATTGGAGGTTTGGACCCTGCAGAGCTGGCTGATATACAACTAGGAATTTATCAAGAATTAATTGAAAGTGGCAATTATCCTAATATTCGTGCATTAGATATGTCTTATTTTACGCCAAAAATACCTGCTCAGCCTATAATCACAAAAAACGGTCAGCGAGTTGAAGTTATGTATACAAATAGTGCCCCTGGTGCAGCTTTACCGTATCCATATACCGTTATGCACAAAGCAGCGCAATATGCATGGGATCCGGGTTCAAAACCCGGTAATGAATATTTTCTAGGATCTGAGCACTTTGCTGAGTCTGGTGATCCTGCAGCAGCCTGCGCGTGCGCAGATTTACAAGCTCAAAATCCTGCAATAAACCCATTTATGAATGCCACGGTAAAATTAGTTTCAGCCTCAGTAGCAGTTCAAGCACCACAATCACCAGCACAAGCCCAATCAACAGCCCCAGATTTACATCAAGTTAAACAAAGTAGTGCTTCCTCTAAACCGGTCACAAAAGGGGAGCGAGTCGGACAACAGCAGCCGCAATTATTAGAAAGGTTAATATCAGATGTTACAACTATGCTTAGCAGCCTTGAGAAAGCTACACAAAGTAGGACAGCTGCTAACAAAAATCAAGCGATGCAAGTTGCGAATGTGCAAGTTGAAGTGGATAGTGAAAAGAACCGTAGCCTGACGCTTCAAAATTATGTTGAGATACTCAAGAATTTATTGGATATTCAAGCTAGCGGTCGGCAGGATCTAACTTTAAAAAATGTAAATGATCATATTACAGGTTTGAAATATAAGTTATACGGATTAAATAACAATTTAATTGAAAGTACAAATCTTAAGAATCCCCACCCTCCAGATGTTAAAAATAATAATGAGTCCCAAGTTTATGTTGGAAGGACCTACCTTAGCGATTATCAGCGATTTGAAAATGAAAAAACGTTGAAGCTAGACAGTATAAACACGGAGATTAACGAAACCAACCAGCTATTAGCTAGTGCAGAATCAATCTATCAGGGGATTCGTGCCTACAATGCCGATCCTGATGCACTCATTCCTTCCAAAAAAACATTAAGTCACGCTGCAGCAGCAAGTAACTCAGCTGCGCCTGCAATAGCATTACAACCTGTTCCAAATACCCTTTCTGGAGCCGCTGCACCTGCTTATGCACCCACTGCTCAACAGCCACAACCAGATACTTTTGTACAAACTAATGATTTTGGCATGGACAGCGATATAGATCGCGCCAACAGTGAAGCCCTCGAAGCAGTCGAGACAGCAGCCCTCGAAGTCACCGCCGCCAAAAACCCCGATGCACGCGCCGAAGCTCTCACTAAATACGCAAGCGCCTTAGACCGCCACGCCGACGCCCTCGCCGACTTTGTTGACTGCGACTACGGCCAAGAGATCGATAGCAACCGTACCCTCGCCACCGAAGTCCGCATCGCCGCCGCCCAAACTGCCTTAGCTTCTACTCCACGCGTTGCTCATTCACAAGATCAATTTAAAAGTGCCTGTGCTGATTTAAGACTAGAAAATCCTTATATAGTCTTTCTTAAGAAATTATTGAAGGATAATAGTTCTAGTCGTTTGCAAATCGGTGAAAGAAAAAAAATGAACGGGGTAGAAGGCGTAGAACAAGGGATAACATTTGAGGAAAAACCCTTCGTACAAATGGGGGGGATCAGGTTCCAGAAAGAGGAGGGTGACGACAACTTTACTGCATGGCAAATAGAACCAGGAACCACGGAAAACCCTAAGCCAAGCGTGAGCAAATTGAGTTTACTGTGACCTTTCGGCAAGCCTGTGTGACATACCTAGAATGATTTTGTAGAGTAGGCTCTTCTTAACAGAGGAGTTTTACTCGATGGATAGCATCACATTAGAATCAGTAGAGGCGGCATTTTGTGACTGGCGTGCTCAGCGCAATAGTCGCACGGATCCGATCCCCGAATCTCTCTGGGCCATGGCGTTGAAACTTTACCCTGCACACAAACACTCTAAAATTTGTCATCGACTTCGACTGAGTGCCGGTCAGTTTAAGCCTCGCTTGGAAAGCCGAGTACAATCTCCTGCTGATAAAGGTTTTGTTTTGGCATCCAGAGATGAGGTTAAAACCAATCTCCTGAAGAGTTCCGAGGTTCGATTAACCATACAAGGCAAGGATCGAGCGATGACGCTTTGTGTTAGCGTACATGAGCTTCCTCTGATATTGCCTCATATTGGCGCGTTGTTATGATTCAAATCACACCACAGCATCACCTGCATCTCAGTGTTGAGCCAATTGATTTTAGGAAAGGCATCGATGCATTGGTGGGGCTTTGTCGCCAAAGTATAGGTTCTCCCTATGATGGCGCAGTGTTTGCTTTTCGCAACAAAAGCGGCATAGCCGTCAAACTATTAGTTTACGACGGCACGGGTTTTTGGCTATGCACGAAACGATTCTCTCAAGGCAAGTTGGCCTATTGGCCAAAATCCAGTGACGAGCGAATTTGTGCTACAACGATGACGATTATCCTCAATCAGGGGACGCCTGCAGCAATGCATCCTTCTTGGCGCTCGCTTCCAAGCTCTGCTTGAGAGTTTGCTTGTAATGCCATGGCAACCAATCGTGAGGATTGTGTATCACTGCTTGTTCGTTATCGATAAGTGCGCTCATGTATTCGCATGGATTGATATCGTTTTGGGCCGCGCTGTATAAGGCCGATTGCACGTAACTCGCAAATGCGGCGCTGTTTAAGGTTTTATAAAACATCGATGATTTTCTAACCTGAATCACCAATTTTAGTGCGCGCTCAACGATATTCGTATCAAGCGGGGCATGAGGTTGACGCAAAAACTGTGATAATTCTGTCCAACGATTTAATATGTAGTCAATCGCCTTACCCGCAACAGAATTAGGCTCAAACTCCGGCTTTTGTTCCTCAAGATACAATCTAAGCGCGTCCATAACGGGTGTGCTTTTTTCTTGATGATAGGCGAGTCGCTTCTCACTGCTATAGCCCTTGGTGTGTGACTCGTGGTCGTATATGGTACCAATTAAGCCAATGACTTTATCGGCCACATCATCATAGCCATCGGGCAACTCGTAAAACTGTCGCCTGGCATGAACCAGGCAATAACACAGGATGTATAAATTCTCAGATATACCTTGCGGAATATTAGCTGATAATGCATCGCACATCATGATGGGGATATCTAAACTTGCGTCACGTATACTCATGATATCTGTGATGCATTTGCCAGCCGTGCGATTATCGGTGATATAAAGGTACGTTCGATGGTCTTCATGAAGGCTCACAATCCCTGTTGTAAAACAAGTGTGTTGGCTTTTTTCACCTTTTGCAGCCGCTTTAGCAGCTTTGATTTCGCTCATGATTTTTACAGAAGTGTCATCGTAACAAAGTGCCACACCATTGGCGGCATCTTGAGATAACGCTTGGTATAAAACCTTTAACATGGGCTCATGGGCAGCCATCAAATCCCACTGCGTCGAAGCGGGTAGTGGTATGCCCAGATAATTTTGCAATCTATCCTGGCGATAAAGAGGGACTGACATAAAGTATTTGTTAATCATGAGCATCGCGATAAAGTTTGCGTCATATTTTTTATCGCTGACACCTTCTGGCAGTGGCGCTGTGTAAACAATCTCACACACGCCGCAGCGCAATTTCTGCAGGTTATAACGGGTGGCACTTGCTAATGGCGCACCACGAACGCTAACCAAAGTCCCTGGCTCGCTCATCTCGTATAAGCGCCCATCACAAGCCTCTGCAGGACAAGTATCGCCCGGATTTAATTCAGGATGCTCAACCTCAATGATAGACGCGCCCTCATAGGCATCAGCACCATTTCGCCCGTGTCCTTTTTTATCAGCGTCTGAAGTATTAGTGCTTCCCTTTAACGATGATGGATCATGCTTAGGTTTTCGAGTTGCCGCTTTCTCACTGCCTTGAATTTGAAATAGCTTGCGTAACTTCGCGATGCTTAATAGCCCTAGCTCCAGTTGCTGAGCCATCCAGGCATTACCATGAATCAGCATTTTGGCAAACTCAGCATTTTCGGCACCGATATTTGAATTCATTATCGCCGATAAGAAATTATCCATTTGCTCTTGACTGATCTTTTGAACTTTGGGCATTTTCGCCCGGGTCTTTTTAGCCATAAACATAATCACCACATTGTACGTGGCATCATTATACCGCAGGTTTTAAAAGCCAATTTTTCCTTTCTAAGAAGGCGTTTAAGGGATTATTATTTTTAAGCTACGGCCGGGATCAAATGTGGTGTTTGTAACGTCTTGTGCACATCCAGGATCAAGTCAAATAGGAAGATTATAAATGGGGCAAAAATGCATGGGAATTTTGAAAAAACGACCTAAAACCCTGTCAACCCCTAAATGAAAAAATTAAAAATATTTTCTATCGCAGCCCTACCGAAAGGTCACAGTTTACTTAACCATGATGTGGCAAGAATGTCGGAATATATTCAAATGAAGCTATCTCCAGAGACTCCCGAGGAAACCCTATCGATGAAAAAGTAGGTAGGTAACAGGAACGCAGCAATGCGCTCCTGTTGTAACATCAGACTCTAAAATAAATTCGGTCCTAATTGCAAACATGTGCAAAATGGTACGCCATTGCACGAGTTACAGCTACGGGGTGGTTGGTCAAATGACGTAACAACTTTACAGTTATGTCACGTTGATCGCAAAGCAATTATTTGGTCACTTTGTCATTAAATCCTTGATTTATCATATCAAGCATCTTTAAAACTTCCTCGTAATTACGATTCACATTGGAAATTGCGATTGTAAACTGATCCATCAAAGAACTGTCATTGAAAAAGAGACTAAGCCGATCTTTTGTATTTAAAGAAAATTTATTTAAATCGCGCCCCAGAAGTCGACATCCACTCAGAGTATAATCAAAATCCTTATTAACAAGATCAGGATGCTCCTCAAATAGCCTATCTTGATTACCTAAATCAAGATAATTGGAAATAATGGATAAAAAATCAGATGCATCTTTTTGAGTTTTTCTATTCATCCATGCAAATAATTTTAATAGTACAAAACCCGCCGGTGAAGTAACCGTTACTGTAAAATCATCGATTGCGATTTCCATTGCGCTGCCGTAAGCGTCTTCAAAACCTACCAAGCTGAACTCAATATCATACTCCGGAGGCCATGTTATTTTACCCCCCTCCCTTTCTATTTCTCCAAATGGAATAATATCAAGCATGCCATATTTGTCTGAATAAATACGGTGCATGATTTTTTCATCATGAGAGAAATGCCCGCTGTCTACAAATGCACGTTTGATCTTTTCAAACTCTTGCCAATTTTTACAGCATATGGCGATGTCGGTGTCTAAGGTCGCTCTTTGTACACGCCCACAACCAAAATGTTCGAAAAGAAGATCTCTCGCTTTTGCGCCCACTAAATAATAGGCGCAGTGGTTTTCGGTAGTGACTGCATTAATCAGCCTAAATAATGCAAAATCATTTGCTAAAAAATCACTCCATTGTTTCTTTAATATATTTGTCATAAATAATTTCTGCTGTTTCCTGATTTCTTTCGTCAAACGCACTTAATAAATCCGCATATATCAATATAAATGGTGCCACATTTTGTTGATCTGTGTTTGAATCAAAGTTCCAAAATTTTTTTATCAGCTCAATGTTTCCATTGGGATCCCTCTTGAGTCGACATTTTAATTGCAATGTTGGCAACTCGTTATCCGCATACAGCGTAATGATTTGTGGCTTTAGGTAATGAGTTAATATAGCCGCCGCCATTTCTCCTCCCCAAAGCAAATGAAAATCAGCTGGATTAACTTTTTTTAATAACTCACGATTATCAGAACCAAATTTTTCAATGACTAATTTAGGGCGTAATTTTTCGTTGTATCCTATACACCATTTAGTGAATAGATTTTTTTTATTGACTAAACATTTTTCATTCTGTGATTTTTCAATAAGATAGCCATTTTGTTGTAACATTAAAAAAGTTTTACTAACGCTGCCAAGTGCGACGTCACTCATTCTGGCAATATCACGATAAGTAAGCGTTAAAGCATTTTCAACCGCCAATAACGTAAAAATTATTTTTATACTCGCAATATTAAGCGCAAAAATTTTTGTTTCAAGCACGGGTAATTTTTGAGGCGCCTCCCCCATAATTGAAATAAAAAGATTAGGTGTTTTAACAAACATATTGCCAGAAAAATCAATATATTGAATGTTTGCTTTTTGTAATTTTTCTGCCAGAGCATTAGTAATATGGCTTGTAATGAGTATACTGGGATCATCTAAATGTTTCATATACTGAATGATGGCGACAATATTAGACTTATCAATATTACCAATCATCTCTGATTTAAAAATATGGTGCTGTTGTGTGGTTTGAATGATGAGTCGTTTCTTCACTTCATCATATTGACACTGCAGACCTACTTTGTTTTGAATCAAATCAATCAGTTTTGCAATACTCATAATAATGACCTTATCTGGTTTGTTCATAATTATAGACCGTTCATTTAAAATGAACAACATCCAATAATGAACGGCGCCCGCATTCTGATGCCTTTTGGATATATACTTATGAAAAAAAATCAAAGGATAATCAATGAAGATAGCATGGCTTACCGACATACATCTCAATTTTTTAGAACAAAAAGCGCGCGAGCAATTTTATGAAACGATTGTAGCCGTCAATCCAGACTATTGAATGACTATTTGAGATAATTAAAACATGAGTCGATGGCATAAAAACCTAAAAAAAATGCTGAGATGTTTATGAACCAAATTAAATTGGATACCCAAGCTTTATAAAATCGTATATCTTTTATTTCAACTTCTTCATTTGTAATGTCTTTATTGATTATCTCGAGTAAGGAATCGCTAGCGACTTTCATCGTGATAAGTTCGGCTAAAAAAATTGAACATATAGACATGATGAAAAAAAGAAGAGCTAATTTTAGATCCCCTTCAGGCTTTGCCTTGGATATTGATAAAATCCCAACCACCCCGCCCGAGTCTATTAGGATTCCGAGATTAATTAATTAATTTATTTTTACTTAATTGTTTTGTGTCTTCTAAATAATTAAATAGATTTTTATTTTTTTCCTTTTGCATCCTACAAGTCCCATTAAATTTTTATACGCCATTAATCATTCAAAGATTGATTCTGTAAATAAAATTCGTGCAATTTTTCCCGTAATAATTTTTTATCTGGCAATTGAGTTTTATATTCCGCAATTACGGCAGGAGACAGTGTTCGATTTAGAGCGTACTCAACAACTTCATCATCCTTGTTTGCGCAAAGTAGTACACCAATAGCGGGGTTTTCGTGATTTTTTTTAACATCACGATCCAATGCCTCAAGATAGAACGATAATTTACCAAGATATTCTGGTTCAAATCGACCGACTTTCAGTTCAAAGGCCACTAAGCAATTTAAACCCCTGTGAAAAAACAATAAATCTAAAGCAAAATCGCGGTTGCCAACTTGAAGTGGGTATTCTGAGCCTACAAAGCAAAAATCACGGCCTAGCTCAATTAGAAAATCTTTTAATTTGGTTAATAGGCCTCGGTGCAGGTCAATTTCATCATGACCATCTGGTAGCTCTAAAAACTCTACCATATAAGCATCTTTAAATAAATTGATTGCTTCTGGACGGGATTGCGTTAATGCTCGAGAACTTGATTGAGGATGGAGTATGGTTCGCTCAAACAGTGCCGACTTTAATTGACGTTCTAATTCTCGCTTACTCCAACGCTCTTGAGTGGCTTGATTAATGTAAAAAAAACGCTCATCACTGCTTTTGCTTTGGCTTAGTATAATAAGGTTGTGAGTCCAAGGTAATTGTCTCACCAGTGGTGAGATAATTTCATCGCTACAATATGTTTCATAAAATTGGCGCATTCTAAATAAGTTGACTCTGGTGAACCCTCTTAATCCTGGCTGAGTGTTAGCAATATACTTCGCCAACTCAGGAACAACTCCATCACCCCATTCAGCATTGTTTATTTTAATGCTAATGTACTGACCAACTTTCCAGTATAAATCAATTAGTAATGTGTTAACCGTTTTATAGGCCTGTTCTCGAGCGGTTTGAATTAACGAAATAATTTCTGAAAAATTATCTTGTTGTTTCATTGCAATGTTTTTGTTCATTTTTACCCTACTATATATCCACGATAATATTAATATTCCCTGAGACTTTGTACTACTTTCCCGGTGGCACGGTCAATTGTGCCGACGCTGTGGGCACAATTTGCGGATAGGTGCTGTAAAATTTTAGATAATCATAGCACCATCCTCGATACCTACAATTTAGCCTCAAGATTACTTACGGGTATTGATGAGCACTCCGTTATCTTCTGCGTAAATAGGCGTATGTTTTCTTTGCTATGAGCCAACATCGTTGGTGTCATATAGTTTGCCGACATTTCTTCGATAACCGCAGCTAACTCTATTTGAGAAATTGCGGGTAATTCTTGGCTCGATGGCCTCGCTAGTATTTCAATCATTGTTTTACTAGCGAACTGGATGATATCACGAGCCAGAGCAAGAACCTCTTCGGGTGTATGGCATGGTTCTTCGTGAATGCAATCTATCGGTAAATTAAACAAAAGCACTAAATGCTGCAATTGAGCATAAGCATGATTGATTAACTTCTGAATATCACGCTCACCATGATGGGATTTCCTCCAAATAAGATCGTAATAAGGAACCTGAATCATTGTAGACAACATAATGTTGTGTTGAAAAACTTCTGCAACAGCATCTAAATTGGTGATTCCTGTTTCTTTTGCGAGCCTTGTTACCCCGCTAATTACGCGCGCTATTTGCTCTTTGTCTTCAAGTGGTTTACTTAAAGGGAATTTTGCTGCCGCCACGGCTCTCATACATTGAAATCGTAAATGTATCGCCTGTAATAATTGTGAGTTAGGGCTATAGGTTATGATCTGGTGCAGTTCAGTTTTCTTTTTTAGACGATAAGCAGTAAAAAAACTTTGTATTTTTACTACCGCTTCATTTTCCAACATATAAACCCCTTACCCTAACCTGCGCCTATATTTGAGTATATTATACACAATAAGTCGGTGGTGTATTAAAAATATTACCGAGTATTTTGAACAACCTTGCCAACAATCTCCACTTGCACATTTTCATTCACCGTAATATTCGGCCAATTATCGTTTAATGGGCCTGTGACTAAAGATCGTGCGGCAGGTTAATTGAAATTGTTGTTAAATTGCCTATACTTAACCATATAAGACAGCCAACCACAATTAGGCTATATGTATTTGCCTTACTTATATTACATGTTAACGTAGGATCATTTTGATTGTGCGCAGCTACTACTAATTACACTGAGGGTTGAAATTATGCCTAACTACCAAAAGTCTCGGATGCGGAAGGCGGAGCACTTTATTAATGTTCTTGCGCCTGGTGTAAAGCTTCTTGAAAGAGGTGATACTAATTCTGCATTAGATATAACTGATTTATCCTCATCAGATAGAAATAGATTTTTAGCTTGGCTAGCAACCGCCGGCATCAATAACAAGATAATTCAGGAAGAACAAGCAACTGTTTCAGTGCTAGCTGAAGGTCAATCGCATCACCAACAATATCCTACGATGACTACCGTTGTGAAAAAAACGTCAATTATTATGATTACAGCAGAGGATCTTTTTAAGTTGAAAAACTTGGACACCGACTTTCAAGCTTTCAAGCGTGACCTTTCGGTAGGGCTGCGATAGAAAATATTTTTAATTTTTTCATTTAGGGGTTGACAGGGTTTTAGGTCGTTTTTTCAAAATTCCCATGCATTTTTGCCCCATTTATAATCTTCCTATTTGACTTGATCCTGGATGTGCACAAGACGTTACAAACACCACATTTGATCCCGGCCGTAGCTTAAAAATAATAATCCCTTAAACGCCTTCTTAGAAAGGAAAAATTGGCTTTTAAAACCTGCGGTATAATGATGCCACGTACAATGTGGTGATTATGTTTATGGCTAAAAAGACCCGGGCGAAAATGCCCAAAGTTCAAAAGATCAGTCAAGAGCAAATGGATAATTTCTTATCGGCGATAATGAATTCAAATATCGGTGCCGAAAATGCTGAGTTTGCCAAAATGCTGATTCATGGTAATGCCTGGATGGCTCAGCAACTGGAGCTAGGGCTATTAAGCATCGCGAAGTTACGCAAGCTATTTCAAATTCAAGGCAGTGAGAAAGCGGCAACTCGAAAACCTAAGCATGATCCATCATCGTTAAAGGGAAGCACTAATACTTCAGACGCTGATAAAAAAGGACACGGGCGAAATGGTGCTGATGCCTATGAGGGCGCGTCTATCATTGAGGTTGAGCATCCTGAATTAAATCCGGGCGATACTTGTCCTGCAGAGGCTTGTGATGGGCGCTTATACGAGATGAGCGAGCCAGGGACTTTGGTTAGCGTTCGTGGTGCGCCATTAGCAAGTGCCACCCGTTATAACCTGCAGAAATTGCGCTGCGGCGTGTGTGAGATTGTTTACACAGCGCCACTGCCAGAAGGTGTCAGCGATAAAAAATATGACGCAAACTTTATCGCGATGCTCATGATTAACAAATACTTTATGTCAGTCCCTCTTTATCGCCAGGATAGATTGCAAAATTATCTGGGCATACCACTACCCGCTTCGACGCAGTGGGATTTGATGGCTGCCCATGAGCCCATGTTAAAGGTTTTATACCAAGCGTTATCTCAAGATGCCGCCAATGGTGTGGCACTTTGTTACGATGACACTTCTGTAAAAATCATGAGCGAAATCAAAGCTGCTAAAGCGGCTGCAAAAGGTGAAAAAAGCCAACACACTTGTTTTACAACAGGGATTGTGAGCCTTCATGAAGACCATCGAACGTACCTTTATATCACCGATAATCGCACGGCTGGCAAATGCATCACAGATATCATGAGTATACGTGACGCAAGTTTAGATATCCCCATCATGATGTGCGATGCATTATCAGCTAATATTCCGCAAGGTATATCTGAGAATTTATACATCCTGTGTTATTGCCTGGTTCATGCCAGGCGACAGTTTTACGAGTTGCCCGATGGCTATGATGATGTGGCCGATAAAGTCATTGGCTTAATTGGTACCATATACGACCACGAGTCACACACCAAGGGCTATAGCAGTGAGAAGCGACTCGCCTATCATCAAGAAAAAAGCACACCCGTTATGGACGCGCTTAGATTGTATCTTGAGGAACAAAAGCCGGAGTTTGAGCCTAATTCTGTTGCGGGTAAGGCGATTGACTACATATTAAATCGTTGGACAGAATTATCACAGTTTTTGCGTCAACCTCATGCCCCGCTTGATACGAATATCGTTGAGCGCGCACTAAAATTGGTGATTCAGGTTAGAAAATCATCGATGTTTTATAAAACCTTAAACAGCGCCGCATTTGCGAGTTACGTGCAATCGGCCTTATACAGCGCGGCCCAAAACGATATCAATCCATGCGAATACATGAGCGCACTTATCGATAACGAACAAGCAGTGATACACAATCCTCACGATTGGTTGCCATGGCATTACAAGCAAACTCTCAAGCAGAGCTTGGAAGCGAGCGCCAAGAAGGATGCATTGCTGCAGGCGTCCCCTGATTGAGGATAATCGTCATCGTTGTAGCACAAATTCGCTCGTCACTGGATTTTGGCCAATAGGCCAACTTGCCTTGAGAGAATCGTTTCGTGCATAGCCAAAAACCCGTGCCGTCGTAAACTAATAGTTTGACGGCTATGCCGCTTTTGTTGCGAAAAGCAAACACTGCGCCATCATAGGGAGAACCTATACTTTGGCGACAAAGCCCCACCAATGCATCGATGCCTTTCCTAAAATCAATTGGCTCAACACTGAGATGCAGGTGATGCTGTGGTGTGATTTGAATCATAACAACGCGCCAATATGAGGCAATATCAGAGGAAGCTCATGTACGCTAACACAAAGCGTCATCGCTCGATCCTTGCCTTGTATGGTTAATCGAACCTCGGAACTCTTCAGGAGATTGGTTTTAACCTCATCTCTGGATGCCAAAACAAAACCTTTATCAGCAGGAGATTGTACTCGGCTTTCCAAGCGAGGCTTAAACTGACCGGCACTCAGTCGAAGTCGATGACAAATTTTAGAGTGTTTGTGTGCAGGGTAAAGTTTCAACGCCATGGCCCAGAGAGATTCGGGGATCGGATCCGTGCGACTATTGCGCTGAGCACGCCAGTCACAAAATGCCGCCTCTACTGATTCTAATGTGATGCTATCCATCGAGTAAAACTCCTCTGTTAAGAAGAGCCTACTCTACAAAATCATTCTAGGTATGTCACACAGGCTTGCCGAAAGGTCACGGAAGAACAAGCAACTGTTTCAGTGCTAGCTGAAGGTCAATCGCATCACCAACAATATCCTACGATGACTACCGTTGTGAAAAAAACGTCAATTATTATGATTACAGCAGAGGATCTTTTTAAGTTGAAAAACTTGGACACCGACTTTCAAGCTTTCAAGCAAAGCGGGGCAAATAATGGCACAAAGTCAAATGCGCCACCTAATTCTAGTCAACCCCTTTCCCACCTACAAATGGAGTCATTTAGAAGTTACTATGCACGAGAAGGTGCTATCAAGAATGCACTTGAGGCATTAAAGTCATCAACAAACCCACTTATAAAATCTCCTAAATTCGGAGAAGTTGAGGAGAAAAAACAGAAGAATGGAACTGATTTTGTCGTTTATCACGGAAAACTTGAGTTTAGTAATCGTGCTGAGGCAAATGAGGCCTTGGCGGCACTCAATAAAATGGAGATTAAATCTGTAACACAAAAAAATAAGGATGGAAGCCCCGCTCCTAAGAGCATTCAAGGTAATTCAGAAAAAGGTTTTTTTATTGTGTTGACAACCGAGCAATTGGAGAAATTATCTAGTAACACAAAGAATCCTAATATGAATCAAAACAAGGGTATTGCCCAAACTCGTCCGTAAATGCGGTATCAGACTACCAGCGAAGGTTGTCGGCCTAAAGCTCCAGAACATGCACCATGACACAAGAAGTGGTTTCACCTTATTTTTGTCTCATTTCAGCTGGCACAGAGGGGATGGCGAAAATGATCCAGCCCGCCGGGATAACCTCGCTCTTGAACCATGGAGAACAGTCGACTTGCTGTTAACGTTGGATGCCTCTGTAACGTATCCAATACAAATGATAAATACGGATCCATCATAGACGATTGCACAAGGATTTTCTTTTTGGGAATGCCTGCCGCTGACAGGACACGCTTTATCGTGCTGAGGTGCACACCCAACTGAGACGAAATCGTCCCTACACGCCATTTTTCAACGTGATAATAGCGCAATATATTGGCTTCTAACTCATCTGAAATGCTCATTGTTCTGCTCCTCATTAGGGTAGTCATCAAGGTGGTCGCGAACAAGGCGGTAAAGAATGTGCGTTTTTAGACATTCCATAACGTAAAAACCTGGAACGAAGCAAAGGAGAGACGATGGTGGAGCATAAACAACAGATTATCGGACCACTTACCTGCCTCTTACAAGTCTTCTTTGCCTTGTTTTTAACCAGAGGTAGTAAACCATCCGAGGTGCTTTCGATGGAACCATGATGCGTCATTTTATTTTTAAACTTACGTAAACGTTGCATATAATGACGCTGACGTGATGCATGATTTAACCGGCCATTGTGACTTTGCTGATACCGACTTCCGGCTTCACATAACGATTTTTTTCTTGCTGTGGATGAGCAGGAAATACTGCAGTAAATATTTCCTCGATCGCAGTGGGTGCAGATAATGACTTGTTCATAACAGAGCGCGCATAGAAATAGTCGTGGTGTCAGTTCCATAGCAATCCTTTGCTAATGAAACCTGGTATTTATGCGATCACATGATATGCTTTATATCAAGGGACTGGGTGTCGTTTGGTATCGCAGGGACGGTCAAATCGCTAACTGTAACGTCTCACTCTAATTTACATATCTCGTCCCTATTTAATTAACCTGAGACAAAGCTCCCCAAGGCAAGCACCTTGGGGAGCTTTTATTTTTAAATTTGTTTCAACAGAGCGATGGCCTCCTTGATGATATCATCTGGTAGATGATTGATTTTTTTATCAGTAGCCAATCGCAGTGATGTAACAATGAGTTTATGTGCTTGTCTTGGATTACCTTTTGAGGACATTCGGAGCAGCTCAAGAGCTGAGTCGGACAACAACTGATGCGTACATCCAGCCTGAGAAAAACCATGTTCAATAAGCTGCTTAAATGCATCGCGCTCAAGAATTGGCTTCAGTTCACAACGTGCTTGGATCCGAGATTCTAATGCAGCATTAGCGGGTTTCCCTATCTCGCGAGCGAGCTCCGGGTGGCCTACCAACCAAACGGTCATGTAGTCTTTGGAATCAAAGACAAAATTGAGGAAAGCTGGGAAATCACGAAAAAATTCAGATGGAAGATTTTGTGCTTCATCAATAATGAATACTGGCATAATGTTCTTTTGAGTAGCCAAGTGAATGATGTACTCCTTAATATCACGCCATAACTGAGCACGACGATAAGAAGAAGCAAGTCCAAGTATCAGCGCCATTTGACGATAAAAATCCAGTCGACCAAAATCTGTCTCGGCGATGTAGAAAACGCTGTATTGATGTGGGTTTAAAGTGCTGGTTAGTTGTCGAAGTGCAGCCGTTTTCCCAAGTCCAGGCTCTGCTGTGAGTAATCC
The DNA here is from genome assembly GCA_963784615.1 of uncultured Gammaproteobacteria bacterium. Taxonomy (GTDB): domain Bacteria; phylum Pseudomonadota; class Gammaproteobacteria; order Legionellales; family Legionellaceae; genus UBA11403. Next base: position 103,195 of record CAWASG010000003.1, on the reverse strand, counting down.
AACGCCAGGTGATTGAAGAAGCCAATTAAACTGTTGAGCAAGGCCTGCAAGCTGGGCGTTATCCCATAATTGGATACTTTTTTTTCCTAAGGGGGCTTGGGTTAAACCAAAAAATGATTGGTACATTTAATTGTCCTCACCGGTTGTTTGTGCAAAGGTGCCAATGGACTCGACATAGTCTTCAAAAACCAATTCGACATTGTGCTCACGCTGGATTCCTTCAGGCGAAGGTGCTGCATGTGGTCGTTGGCGTTTACGATTAAGATTGGCGTCTAAATCTAATAAAACAGCGGCTCCCAAGTTGTCACCGAAGGCTGTTTCAACCCGAACAGCAATATTTGTGTGCGGATTAAACACCAACGTCACTTTCTCACCGACAAGGTTGTGATGTACCTCAAACATCTTGCCATCCCAACTGATCGTTCCATCTTTGCGAACAACTCGCTCAGCACGATGGTAAAAAATATCATCGATTTTATTGGCGAAATAAGGCGTTAGAGGGCGCACGTGAAGCAGGTCGTCTCTCCAACTATCAAGCGGTGTTTTCTTATCTAACCCACCATGCAAACGAATATGATAAACATGCTCAATCCAGGCCCAAAGGCGAGCATTAAGATCACCCAAATCACGAATTTTATCGATATCAAGCTCATCGATAAATTGTTCTCTAAATGTGCGATGAAAACGTTCGAGCTTACCTTTGCCCTCGGGTTCTCGGGCGCGACAATAGACAAGCCGTATCTCTAAGTGTGCACAAATAGTTTGTAATGACTCGGATCGGTATGCAGGGCCATTATCAATAATCAATTTATACGGTACGCCTCGTTTCAATACAGCTGATTTGAGCACGCCCTCTATATCGAGGGCTGTTTCTCCAAGACAAAACGCACTATGTGTAATAAGACGTGAGGAATCGTCAATCAATGAAACCAAGTACGTTTTCCGCATGCCTGATGGCGTTTGTATCCGTGGGCCATGAAGTACATCTCCTTGCCAAATATCTCCTGCATGGGCAGCCACGAATGACCGGCGCTCAATAGTGTCTTGATTGGGTATAATGCGTTTTGACAGGTGCTGTTGTTGTAAAAAGCGATGAACGGAAGCCCGAGCCAATGTGTCTTTAGCAACCAATCCTTCGCGCTCAATCATGCCAATAATAGTGTTAATTGAGCGTGAAGGCTTATCCTTTTTAAGGATCACAATTCTGCTTTGCACGGTTTCTGAAATTTGTGTACTTCCTTTGTCTATGCGCGGTTTAGGATTCAGTGCTTCGATACCCCCTCGCTTCCAATCGTAGTACCAGCGCGCAATTGTTTCTTCACTGATATGCGTTCGTCTTGACTCAGGAATAGTATAACGATCGGCAGCCAAACTTCGGATAATACTTTTAACCTCACCGCGCTTTAGTTCAGCGCGGCTCGCTAGTGGACCAAGAACCATCAGGCGAAACAAAGCCATCGGGTGTAAAGGTTTACTCATTTTTCTCTCCGCTATTAATGGGGAGTGAAGTTAATCAGTAAAATCATGGCACCGAAACGACCAAACTGTGTGGGGTTCATATTTGCATAAGCATTGCACAACTCATGCTTGAACCGATTATATGTTCATGGGATAACAACTCCGGCTACATGGCAAAGGCGCATCGCTTCACTCAAACGCATCTTCTGGAGCGTTGCTTGCCAAAAGTCAGCCATATTTATGGCTCTACCCAGTGCATAAAAATGAGTACACAACGCATCTTTATGAAGTCGAAATTGCTCTACAAAGCGCATCAGCCAACGCTTTATGGTCTGGCGTGAAGGCGGCATTGTTTTTGATATAGCGTAAGCGCTCATACCAGAAAGGTACAATACAAAAATGATCTGCTGCATATCCCACAAATACCATCTACGCGGTGGAATGCATTCCGGAAGGACTGAACATGTTTTGTCGCAACAGGGGCAATAGTATCGCTGAATAAACACTGGATTTAGTGAGGTACTTGAAGGATTAATGCGATCCGCTTCACGAGAATAACCACCATGTCGCCAAGGGTTTGATTTACCGCAACACAGGCAATTTTTTAAGCCTAACTTCTCAGGCTCATGCCTTTGGATATGAATATAGTGTACTAATGATAAAATATCTGCGAAAATATGCGCCATGACTGATCTCTTGTTTTATTGTTTGGTAAGAGACTCAATAATACATGTTGATCAGTCACTAATCATAATTAATTTTTCATCTCATTGTTTTTGATCGTAATCACAAGGCTTGTGATCAAGATAGTGCGAGATAAATACTTCGGTTAAGAGCTATATTTTTCGAGACATTACACTAACGGTATCAAACGGGTTTCATTAGTCCCTTAATTTTAGATTATTTTATCAAATTGTTCTTGCTGCGTTCTGCTGTGTGGTGTCTATCAGATGAGATGGAATTTTTTAGGGGTACTATCTGCCTGCGCCATTTATCAGCGGGTTCTTAGCCCCGTCTACACTACTGTGAGGCACATTCACCTTGGCAGAAAGGCAGTAATGAAAATATGAATGGTCGATTAAGAAGATACTTACCGAAAACAGCTATAATTGAACATGTAACACAGAAAGAGCTTGATTTACTGGCTGAGAAAATGAACCGTTGTCCACGGAAGTGTTTAGGCTTTAAAACGCCGAATGAACTGTATATACAGCAGTATAAAAATGATTGTCGCACTTGGAGCTAGAATGCGCCGTCACAAATACGAGATAACTTACTGATTTAAATGGCGCGCCCGGAAGGATTCGAACCTCCGACCCCCTGGTTCGTAGCCAGATCAAGTGAATTCAAACCGTAGTTAAATCAGTGACTTGCGATGTAACGATTGCATCAATTACTGCCTGAAACTGCCTGTAGTAGCGTGGTTGCGGAGTGAGTTTGTTACAAATTTGCTACACGGTTTTTTTCAGTAGTAAGACGGTTTGGCAACAAAATTGATCGATGATTAACGATGAATACGGATTTAAACCATACCTATTTCTGTCAACACCGTTGACAGTATTTAGGGGCATAACTAATTCCATATAGTGACTTAGTTTTAGTCTTTATAATTAAATTTTCAATTGTGGATAATTTAACTGTGTGGATTTACACCAATTCGGTTATAGATCTTCGAATAAAATCGTATCTAATTGATAGTTATGACTTTAATTTAATTATTTGCGTAGGTATTAATAATTAATTATCCACAAAATCTGTGGGTAATTCTGTGCGTAACCGGTAGAACGTCTTGAAAATACAGGGAATGCCTAGCTGTTTCATATCGCTACAACCCGCCTCTCAAATCCTTATCTTACTAAGTAGCAATATTAAATTCATAACAAACCCTGCATTTTGTCACGATATATGCTATAATTTGTGACAAATGGGGAGTAATTTATGACCGCTTCTGCAAGAATTAAAGAATATATCGCAAGCATCCCTGAAGGTAAGCCCTTTACAACGAGCGCGTTGCGCCCTCTTGCCTCAACTGACAATATTCGCCAAGTACTTAATCGCCAGGTTAAATCTGGAGAAATTAAACGTGTTTCTCGCGGTGTTTTTCTTAAACCAAAATTTATATCACCCCTAGGTGAACAATCGCCTTTAGCTTCAGATGTTGCCCGAGTTATCGCGGAATCAACGGGTGAAACTATTGCCGTACATGGTTCAGAGGCGGCGAGACAATTACAACTCACTACCCAAGTGCCCATGCGCACTGTATTTTATACAAGTGGCAATAGCCGCACGTTGAAAATTGCTAATCGCTCGATTAAACTCCAGCACGTTAACCCAAGCAAATTAATTGCTCCTGGAACAACCTGCGGATTAATTATTTCTGCACTGAACTATCTAGGAAAAGAAAACGTAACAACTAAAACCATCAATATGATTAAGGAACGCGTGCCGCCTGCGGAGTTTCAACAAACAACAAATATGGTCGAGCACATGCCCGCGTGGATGGCCGATCTTTTTTACCGAGTCCAACAAGAGCATCATCATGACTAAATCGTTCTTCCATTTGTCAGTTGAAGAAAAATTAACACTATTGACCCAAGCAGCCAATCAACTCGATCTTTCAGAGCTCATCCTTGAGAAGGATTTATGGATGTGCTGGCTTCTTGAAAAAATATTTTCATTGCCAATACAAATGGCATTTAAGGGCGGCACTTCCCTTTCTAAAGTGTTTAATTTAATCCACCGTTTTTCTGAAGATTGTGATATTACGATTGATTATCGTTTATTTAACCCAACCTTGGAATTAGAACATATAAGTCGATCTCAATTAAAAAAAATTAGCGAACACCTCAAAAAAGAATTAAAAACCTATGTTTCAGGAATTGTTCTGCCTCATCTGCAAGAGCAGATTACCAAAGATCTCCCTGATGATACCTTTGAAATACAACTCAGCGAAGACGGTGAACAATTGCATTTTTATTATCCTATCGTGGCTAATACCACGGCAGGCTATATACGAGACCATGTTTTGATTGAATTTGGGATTAGAAACAGCACAGAGCCGTGTGAAAAACATCCGATTGCTCCCTATTTAGAAAAAGTGATGAATGGCACTGACATTGTTTTACCAAAACCAACCATTAACACATTAGCTCCATTGAGAACCTTTTGGGAGAAGGTAACCTTAATTCACGTTGAGTGTAACCGAGATCGATTTATCAAATCACCCGACCGTCTGTCAAGGCATTGGTATGATTTATACATGCTAAATAATTCATGGGTTTGCGCTGCGGCATTATCACGTAGTGATATATTTAAAAGCGTTATTGAATACAAAAAGGCATTTTTTAATGCAAGCTATGCCTGCTATGATGATTGTCTCAATGCGAAATTTAAATTAATTCCTGCACATGATAGCCTGAAAAATTTATCATCCGATTACTATCAGATGATTAATGCTGGCATGTTTTATCAAGATCCACCATCATTTGATGAAATTGTAGTTGCATTAAAAAACTTGGAATTAAATCTCAATAAAATAAATTTTGAAATTTAGCATGAAAAAAATAGACATGCAGAATGCCGTCTGATCGAATCTTGATTATGCAGTTTTAGACAGGGCAGCGCCTGTTATTAAACATCACATCTTATTATTCGAAATTCGGTTATCCTTTTTTCTTTGTTATAAAGATATACCGACAAAGTATTTGTATCAAGAATATGATAGCCATCAAATTTATATTTTTTAGCACATGGAGACTCAAGATATTTTGTAGCAGCATAGTCTACATAAGTGGCTAATCGCTTAATTTGTTCCTGCGAACCCGTTAATTTATGAAATATATTATAGGCTATAGCAAAACAAGAAATAAAAATAACACTCAGTCCAATGTAATGCATCCAATTAACTTTCTTGTGTTTTATGATGAGGTTTACGTGAGTTAACTTGACATACAACGCAAAGAACAAAATCCACACTGGCACGGATAAGGTTATTGCTAGCAGAGTCACAGTATGTGGTAATTCTGTTGGATTTATTACAAACAAGGTTAGCACTTCTAATGCTGATAATGCATGTATTAATTCATACGCAATCCAACTAACCAAACCAAATCCAACAATTTCAAATGGTTTTTTTAAAAACGATTCTACACTTGAGCGATAATCGTATACAGTAATTAACACGGCAATAAGACAGAAAATGATAACTGAGTAATGTACTAACGATATCGTATTAAGATAATGAAGAGCTTGTTCAATTTTTTGAAACAACAAAAACACCTGAAAAGAGGATAACGACCTAGAGGTTGTTACAAATCTGCTACACCACCAGCTCGTCGAGCTGATACATGATTTAATAACCGATTGATATATATGAAAAAAATGGCGCGCCCGGAAGGATTCGAACCTCCGACCCCCTGGTTCGTAGCCAGATACTCTATCCAACTGAGCTACGGGCGCGCATGACTTGGCGGAGAGAGAGGGATTCGAACCCTCGATGGACTTTTGGCCCATACTCCCTTAGCAGGGGAGCGCCTTCGACCACTCGGCCATCTCTCCGGTCAATGGGTTTGGATTATATCAGGTAATATTCGCTCGTCAAGCAATTCCAAAATAATTCGTTTACTGTTATCGTTATGAAAACTTTAAAATCAGTCCATGCCCAGAAATATAATCCAATGATCAGGAGGAATGAATGAAACGAAATACAGCACTGACGGGAAGGTCAGTTTATATTGTTGATGGGAATCGAACCCCTTTTTTGAAAGCAAATGGTATTGGATTATTTAGTGGCGCGGATTTGGGGGTTGCAGCCGGACAAGCTTTATTAAATCGCTTAAACATCTCTCCTGAAGACATTGATGAAGTTGTTGTGGGTTGTGCGATACCAAGCCCTGATGAAGCCAATATTGCGCGTATTATTGCCCTTCGCTTGGGGTGTGGTGAAAAAGTACCGGCTTATACCGTTATGCGAAATTGTGCTTCTGGTATGCAGGCGATTGATAGTGCTGCCATGCAAATTGCCAGTGGTCGTAGTGATATGATTTTGGCTGGCGGGACGGACGCCATGAGTCATGCCCCTCTTTTATTTAATCGACGAATGACTGCTTGGTTGGCACAATGGATGGCTGCAAAGTCGTTTAAACAACGTGCGGGATTAATCACTCGAATCAGACCGTCCTACTTCGCGCCCGTGATTGCCTTGCTCAGAGGTCTCACTGATCCCGTTGTTGGCCTAAACATGGGTGAAACAGCTGAACAACTTGCTTATCGATTTAAGATAACGCGCGCCCAAATGGATGAGTTTGCATGTGAGAGTCATCGACGGCTGAACAAAGCATTCATGGATGGTCTCATGGACGAAGTCACGCCGCTGATTGATACGAAAGGCAACGTTTATAATCAAGATACGGGCATCAGAGCCGACTCGACCGTTGAAAAACTGGCGACTCTCAGACCCTTTTTTGATAAAAAATATGGCATGGTCACTGCTGGTAACAGCTCGCAGATTTCCGATGGTGCCTGTATGTTGCTTCTGGCCAGTGGTGCCGCGGTAAAAAAACATAACCTTCCTGTGATAGGCCGCATCGTTGATACCGAGTGGTCTGCCCTTAATCCAGCTGAAATGGGCCTTGGCCCTGTGCATGCAGCCACTCCGATTATGCAGCGTCATCAATTAACGCCCAATGATTTTGATTGTTGGGAAATCAACGAAGCATTTGCCGCACAAGTGTTGGCATGTTCAGCTGCGTGGAATGATGCCGAATATTGCAAAACCCATTTTGGATTAGACAAAGCAATGGGTGCGCCATCGCCCGATCGACTCAATCGTCAGGGTGGAGCTATCGCTGCAGGGCATCCGATTGGTGCAAGTGGTGCGAGAATCGTATTGCACGTATTAGAAGATTTGAAACAACAGAATGGTACACGCGGAATGGCGAGCATCTGCATTGGCGGTGGTCAAGGTGGTGCCATGTATTTAGAACGAACAACCGAGGTCAATGGACATGAATAAAACTAAACATTGGACAGTTGAAGTCGATGCGGACAATATTATCTGGCTTGGATTTGGTAGGCAGGACGCAAGCGTCAATACCATCAACGATGAAGTGCTCGACGAGCTGAATATCCTCTTGCAAGATGTTGCCAAGCGAGATGATTTAAAAGGGCTAGTGATACATTCCGTCAAAGAAAAAGGATTTATTGCGGGCGCTGATGTCAAAACATTTACGGAGCTCTCTGATTCAAAAAAATTGGTTGAGTTTTTGAGAAAAGGTCAAACTGTATTTTCTCGTTTGGAAGCCCTACCCATCCCTACCGTCGCCATGATTGATGGTTTTTGCATGGGAGGTGGTTTAGAACTCGCTCTGGCATGTACATACAGAATCGCCTCTGACAGCAAAGATACCCGACTGGGGCTGCCTGAAGTATTATTGGGTATTCATCCCGGATGGGGCGGAACGGTGCGCTTGCCGAAGCTCATAGGCGGCTTTAATGCGTTATCGCAAGTCATCCTAACCGGAAGCGGAATTGCTGCTAAAAGGGCAAAAAACTTAGGATTTGTGGATGACGTTGTCCCATTAAGACAATTAAAGCGCGCTACAATACACTACATCTTGAATAAGCCTGCCAAACATCAGCCAAGTTTCATGCAATCGATGAGCAATAAGGGTTGGATTAGAAGTATGTTAGCCAACATGATGCGACGACAGGTTGCTAAAAAAGTGATGGAAGCGCACTACCCTGCTCCCTATGCCATTATCAATCTTTGGGAAAAAGAGGGCAGCTTTGATGAACGTGCTTATTTAAAAGAAATCGATTCTATTGAGCAATTGGTTACACAAAATAGCACCGCCAGCAATTTAATTCGTGCGTTTTTATTACGCGAGCGAATGAAGGGCTTTGCGAAACAGAGTGATTTTGTCGCACATCATGTACATGTGATTGGTGCCGGAGTCATGGGCGGTGATATTGCTGCCTGGTGTGCTTTACGCGGCATTCATGTCACGTTGCAAGATCAATCTTATGAGCGTATTGCACCGGCCATTGCACGTGCACACGTTCTTTTTCAGAAAAAATTACGCGAGCCTCGTTTAATTCAAGCGGCTTTGGACCGATTGATCCCGGATCCAGATGGGCACGGTGTTGAACGTGCTGATGTCATTATTGAAGCTGTTTTTGAAAACCTGGATATCAAACAGATTATCATGAAATCAATAGAGTCGCGTGCGAAGGCAACGGCGATTATTGCAACTAATACGTCCAGCATTCCCTTAGATGAAATCAATCAATCCATGAAAAAGCCTCAGCGCTTGGTTGGCATTCACTTTTTCAACCCTGTATCCAGAATGGAGTTGATTGAAGTGGTCAGTAGCACCAGAACCTCCGAACAGACGATTCAGGCTGCATGTGCGTTCGTTAATCAAATCGGTCGTCTGCCCTTGCCAGTTAAATCTAGCCCGGGCTTTTTGGTGAATCGCGTATTGATGCCGTACTTGATGGAGTGCGTTCAATTGCTCGAAGAAGGGTATTCTGCAGAAGCTATAGACGATGCAGCACGCAACTTTGGCATGATGATGGGGCCGGTTGAATTGGCAGATACAGTTGGCATGGATGTTTGTCTTGCCGTGGCAAAAAATCTGACTGCTCATTTTGGCGGAACTGTTCCGCAAAAACTGATTGATTTGGTGAGTGCAGGCAAATTAGGCAAAAAGACGGGGCAAGGATTCTACAAATATAAAGATGGCAAGCCGATTAAGCAACCAACAACATCGCAAGAAAAAAATGTCGAAATTGCGAATCGGTTAATCATGAGAATGGTCAATGAATCCGCTGCTTGTTTACGTGAAGGCGTTGTCGCTGATGCTGATCTATTAGATGCTGGCATGATCTTTGGAACAGGTTTTGCGCCGTTTCGTGGGGGTCCAATGCACTACGCTCATCAATTCGGACGTGATCAATTGAATCAGTTGTTCTCCGAGTTGGAAACAGCGCATGGTGTGCGATTTAAAGCGGATGAAAATCTGTAGACGTTTCTTAGTCGGTTCGTAGGTTGGGTTGAGCGAGAGCGAAGCCCAACCTACGCAGCCAAACATGATAAACAACATGCGATAAAAGCAGCGTCACAACACTCCCAATCACATCCAAAAAATAATGCCATCCAAGAAATACACAGGCCGCAACCAAAATTAAATTGATAAGTCCAAGTAAGCAAAACAGAATAGGCCACGGGCGCAACAAAAGCACGCACAACCAAGCCCAAATCACATGAAATGAAGGCATGGCAATCATCCCCCCTGCTGCTGTAACTGGCTGTATATAATGATGCAATTGCCAAAACTTCAAACCTGTGTACCGTTGCGCCTCAACAAAATAAGGGCTGTCAATCACGCTTGCAGGCCCCATTGTCGGGAAAAAATAATACAGAAGCGATCCAAAAAACCATGTCGCCAATGTCAGAAAATAAAATTGATAAAGCGTTTCATATTTCCTACATAGCAACACGAAAATCGGTATAAACAAAAGTTGATACGATAAAGAGTCATAAATCACATTCGCGACAACTTTAATCGGCCCCTTCATGCTGAGCCAAGCAATGGCTGCCTGAAGATCAAGATTCAAGAAGTTTTCAATCTCAATAATTTTTTTATCAACCGGATGAAACGGGGTATATTGAACCGCACTGGTTCCCAAAAGGATGATCACGACGATCATAGAATAAATAGTGGCTTCTTTAAGCATTTTCAATAACGCATTGTCATAACTGAGATCAAATTGCAGTATTAATCCAAATCGAACCATCAACAAAAAAATCGCGCTGCCCAAAAATGCAGGGTCAAAATAAAATAATCCAGGAAAACGATAGTAATAACGATTGAGACTAAACATTACCATGGATGACAAAAGTATAAAAACAGACAACACGAGTAATGTCACATCCGATTTTTTAAGCATCGTCTATTCAGCAAATTCGAGTTGTTTCGACTGTATAGCTTTAAATATTTCCTCCCGATGAACATTCACCGAGCGAGGTGCTTCGATACCAAACTTAATATTTCCAGGTTCCGTTGTCTTAAATGGAATTAATTTAACGATGATATCATCGATTGTAATGATCATTGGCTCCTCAAAGGCCAGCGAGATAATATCCATGAAGATCCTTAAGTAATAACTCTACATTCGTTGTAACTGATTAAAGACAAAAACGCAATGGGTTATATTTAATGTTGCGCAATCGCTTCGATTATGTGTAAACTAAAACCTGATCATTATTGAATTCATAGGAAGGGCTCTGCTTTGGCTACCATTATTGTGGTTACATCTGGAAAAGGCGGTGTGGGAAAGACCACATCTTCAGCAGCAATTTCATCTGGCCTTGCTATGTTAGGTCATAAAACGGCTGTCATCGATTTTGATATCGGTCTCAGAAACCTGGATATCATCATGGGATGTGAGCGCCGGGTCGTTTATGATTTCATCAATGTCATTAATGGGGAAGCAACGCTAAAACAAGCGATGATTAAAGATAAACACACCCCCAATCTTTACATTCTACCCGCCTCGCAAACACGTGATAAAGATGCGTTAAAGCTAGAAGGCGTTGAAAAAGTATTAGGTGAACTCGCTAAAGATTTTGAATATATCGTTTGCGACTCCCCTGCCGGTATTGAATCTGGCGCACACATGGCCATGTATTTCGCTGATCATGCCATTATTGTTACCAATCCTGAAGTATCATCTGTTAGAGATTCCGACAGAATATTAGGGATATTAGCCAGTAAAACAAAACGTGCTATTGAAGGCCAAGAGCCGATTAAAGAACACCTGCTCATCACGCGTTATGATCCTGAGCGTGTTGAAAAAGGGGAAATGCTCTCGGTTGAAGACATTAAAGATATTCTAGCGATTCCTCTGATTGGCATTATTCCTGAATCGAAAGCCGTATTAAAAGCATCGAATACTGGAACGCCGGTGATATTCGACGAACAAAGTGATGCCGGTCACGCTTACAAGGATGCTATTGCTCGCTTTCTTGGAGAAGATAGACCTATGCGCTTTATCCATGCTGAACGCAAAGGCATACTTCGCCGTTTATTTAGTAAACAAAAGGAAGGTGTCACATCATGAGTATTTTACAATACTTAAAACACTTAAAAAGACGCAGCTCAACGTCTGCTGCCTCTGTTGCTAAAGAACGGCTACAAATCATTATTTCACATGAGCGCGCACAGCGTAGCACGCCAGACTACCTGCCACAGTTACAAGAAGAAATACTTGCTGTTATTGCAAAATACATCCCTATTTCTCGCGATAAAGTATTTGTGAATCTTGAACGTATCGGTGACAATGCTGTGTTGGAACTCAATGTGACCATGCCGGATGAGATCTTGGCTGAGTAGTCATATTGTATCCTGACGTAGGTTGGGTTAAGCGAGAGCGAAGCCCAACAAAATCGTCATGTTGGGCTTCGGCTTACCAGCTTCAACCCAACCTACGTCCAACCACGCTTGCTATTATAACGCGCGTGGCTCAGATAATAACTGCAAATCCGACTGCTCAGCGCCATTTGTCTGTCCAAAAAATCTAAATTTATCATTAGGATAGTTTTGAACGATTAATGCAGAAAGCGCCATATCATCATATTTTGCCGACAACGCAAACACCGTTTCACCTTTTTTATTCTTATCCTGATACAAACGCGCAACTGGTGAGTCCGTTTTATCGAGTAAACACTTTAACATCTCAAGACTATTTTGCTTAACCGCTGCATGCCAAGACGAGTCTCCTGTATCAGGATCAATGTAAAATTGGCCACGAAGTGCTCCGCGGTTCACGAGGCCATGAACAACATCAACCTGCTTCGCGTTAATAGCCAAGAATAGCGCTTTGCCGTATTGATACTTATCGTCGGACGTTGTTGGATGCGCCTCCAGTATTGCCTTAACCAAATGCCAATGCCCCAATTTTGCTGCAAGCACGATCGGCGTATCATCACCCTCTTTATTTTGATGAGATAAATCCTGGTTTGATGCCAATAATTGCTTTAATATGCCTTCGTCGTTATTAAAAATCGCTAGGTGACAAGGACTGTTCCCCTTTATGGGGCTAATATAACTCGGCGTTTGCAATACACCATGTGTTATCAAACAACGGACGGTTTCCGTTTCTTGATCACACACAGCGTATGCCAATGCAAGTTGATATCGATATGCATCAGCAAAATCTGTTGAATGACTTTCTGCAATTTTTCTGACCATATCCCAACACCCAAGGTTTGCCGCAAAAGCAATTGGCGTCAGCCCTTCTTTGTTTGGATGCGATAAATCCTGATTGGATGCAAGCAATAGTCCCAGTATATCCACACTCCCTACGCGAATCGCTTCATGGCAAGGGCTGTTTTCTGTTTCTATTACCATTGCACTTTTCTCGCGAAATGCCGGATGCTTAACCAGTAAATCCACAATCGCCACTTCTTTTACCGATATGGCGGTCAATAACAACTGACCGTACTGCTCAGTATCGATTGATTCTGGCTTTTGTTGGATAATCAACTCAACTAATTCCCAATAGCCCAGTTTCGCAGCAAGCAGAATTGGCGTATCACCTTCTTCGGTTTTCCAGGTTAAGCGATTTGTGTTCACCAAATCAGAAAATAAACAGCTGACGCTGTCTCTGTCGAGCAAATCGGTCAGATACTCTTTTACAGCATCCTGAATTTGGTGCGCCGTTTGATTGGTTACATCAACCGAACTAGACAGAACATTATGATAATGGGATAGTCCTTGAAAAAATTGGGGGATCCTGTCAGCTTCTGTCAGCCCTTCACTCCCGGATGCTACAAGATTTAAAACCGCCAGTTCTTTTTGAGCGTTGATATACAGAGTAAGATTTTCACGACCAACAGACTTGAATGCTGTAATCGCTTCAGCATTATTCTGTGATGCACCATACCAGCCACACTTTGCAATATAACCTTTACTCGAATGAGCCATTGCAGTGTTTTGCGAATGGAGTGCTTGTGGAATAAAGCCAAAAGAATCATCTCCTTCCCATCCCATTCCGCATACGGTAAGTTTTGCAAACATATTTGTAGAGTCTTGACTATTTTCCCTAAAAAAATCAATATTGGCAAAAAAAGCATCGAATAGCGTTTGTTTATATTGAACAATACTGGCTAATGATAATGAGTCCACTAATGCCCGAAGAAGCTCAGGATGATCTAAAAGCAACTGTTTATGATCCTCAGAGCTGAATAGATTATTTAAAGCCGAATCACTTTGAGCAACTTGCGACATGATGCTGATTAAATTGTGTCGGCCTTCTTCGGTTTTAGCCAAAAGTAGCATCGCGCTATTGTGAAACAATGTAATGGGAGAGAAAAGCCAGTTGATGTTTTCCGCTAAAATTACGTTTATTGCAGAGAGCTGATTTGAGTCAATGGCTTCGAGAAGCTTTGTTTGTTGCTTGCCAAGATAACCAGGGGCTTTAATGTAATTGTCTTCTAAATAATTATAGGCCAGGTATAACGTGATGATTAAACCTATCACGGCAGCGACGATGGCGGAGATCCATAGACAAGTTATAAATGTAGACAAAAATACGGCATTGGCAGCCGCCATCACAGCATAACTAGCCCAACCCGTGACAATAGGTGTGCACCCCACAGCAACTAACACACTAATCATTACTGCAAGACTCATAATTAAGACGGAAACAAGAAGCCAAACACCCAAAAACATGAACACAAGCTCGACTCGATCTTCTTTTAAATCCGGCGTGTATTTAAATGCAGTCGATAAATCCGTGCTATTTTTCGCCAGATATTTCACAACGGTATAATTATTGAGCTTCGTCGCCATTCTCAACGCCGAGTCACCGCGAATATTGGCTTGATCTAATTTAGCGCCACGCTTTATTAACGTTTGAATCAAACGCAAATCACCACCCTGCACTGCAACATGCAACGGCGTTTGCCCGTCATCGTCAAGCGAAGTCAGGTAGTGTGGATTTTCTTGTAGGAAAAGATCAAAAGAATTAAAGGTTGTATCATCCGTTGTATTGATTACGTCGTTTATAGATACTGTCATGACCCAGTCCAATTAATTTACTTGAAAGAGACTCATTGTACTGCATGCAGAATAATTAATCAATACTTGGGGCGCACTTGGGCGTAGGTTGGGTTGAGCGAGAGCGAAGCCCAACAGGAAGGTTAATCAGATGTGGAATTGTGCTCATGATTGTTGGGCTTCGCTCTCGCTCAACCCAACCTACTCCGATTAATGCCCTTACCTTAATGTCACTGAATCATCTGTTGCCCATCTTCATTTTTCAACTTAACAAATATAAAAGAAGAGCAAAGTGTAAAGAGCCCCATCGCCAAAAAGGTGTAGTGAAAAATGTGCGTAGACAACGTTAATTGAGTGGAAAAATAGCGAATGCATAATGCGCTCATCGCAACCCCAAGGCTTTGAGCCAATTGTTGTATCGTACTCATGATGCTGTTTGCTGCGCTCAAATCACCTGAAGACAAATCTGCATAGGCCAACGAATTCATGGCACTGTATTGTAGCGACAAAATAAAGCCATAACTAAATGACAGGAATGCAATGAGATAGGTCGGCGTGGTCATCGTAATTATTGCAAAGGCCCATATTGAAAGCCCTGAAAAGACAGTATTGATGATCAAAAATCGTTTATAACCGACCTTGCGTAATAACACCAACCCCAGTGGTTTACTTACAAACACACCGATTGCCGTGGGCGCCAATAAAAGGCCTGCAATTTGTGATGAATAGTGCAGATCAATTTGCAACAATAACGGTATTAAAAATGGAATACCGCCAAAACCTAATCGTGACAATAAGTTTCCAGTGGCAGAAATTCTAAATGTTCTAATCCGTAACAGATCTGTTTTTACAATAGGAGAGGCCTGATAGCGTGAATGAATTGCATAGATCAATAGTAACACCATCGACCCAAGCATGATGCTTATAGCAAAGTGGGCACTCACTTTCGTCTCACTTAACGCCGACATAGCAAACATAAAACTTGCAAGACCTGAGCCGAATAAAATAAATCCGGTTTTATCCAACGGCGGAACTTCTTCTGGGTTTGTTGACGGTAAAGCGTAATACGCAAGGCCTATTGCGAGCATTCCTATGGGAATATTCACCCAAAAAATCCAACTCCATGAAAAATGATGTGTGATGACACCTCCAATCACAGGACCTAACATAATCCCCATTGCGCCAATCATCACGACTTGATTCATCATCGAAATGAGATGTTCACGTCCAAACGTCCGTAACAAAATCAATCGCCCAACCGGAAGACCCAGCGCCCCTCCAAGCCCTTGAATAAATCGTGCAATCACGAGCTCGCTTAAAGTGCTCGCAAAACCACACGCGAATGAACTGAGGGTGAAAATCATTAATGCGCTGATAAAAATGCGTTTTAAACCCCATTTATCAGCAATCCACCCGCTGATAGGGATAAAAATAGCCAAGCTGAGCAAGTAGCTGATCAACGCAACTTTCAAATCCACGGGGTCGACGTGAAGGCTACTGGACATAGCGGGAATAGCGGTGTTAATGACCGTAGTATCGACTGCTTCCATAAAAAAAGACAAAGAAACAATCAATGGAATCGTACGATGAAAACTTTTTTGAATAAACATATAAAATCCATTTGCAATTAAGTTCTGGTTTAGATAAAATTCACAACGGAGAGATGGCAGAGTGGTCGATTGCGGCGGTCTTGAAAACCGTTGAAGGGAAACCTTCCCAGGGTTCGAATCCCTGTCTCTCCGCCAATACACATTCATCCTTCTTAAAATCTCATATTATTCTAACCATTTTTATACACATTCACCACAGAACAATAAACCGGATCCTGGGTTACGCTACGCTGCACGATGGCTACGCTGAAGACATTGATGAGGAATTATGCGAAAACATTATATTATCTTTTTAATCGCCATCTTATCTGCATGTGTTAAACAACCGGACACGCATCGCCACTATGCTCAAAATAGAAACCTGCAAAGCCATACCTCACTTTTTGATTATTTTTTTTCTAACAACGGAAAAAGCACGCGATACAAAAGCCCGGACTCTTATACCGTTAACGGTCAAACTTATAGAACCATGAAATCCTCTGCTGGATATAGAGAAAAAGGCACGGCCACGTGGTATGGTAAAAACTTTCACAATCAGCGCACCTCAAGTGGCGAACATTATAATATGTACGCCATGACAGCCGCTCATCGAACCCTACCGCTGCATTCTTATGTCAAGGTGACCAACCTTAGGAATAGACGTAGCGTGGTCGTACGCATCAATGATCGCGGTCCATTTCATTCGAGCCGTCTCATCGATCTGTCTTACGCCGCGGCACGCGGAATAGGCCTCCTCCCTGCGGGAATGGCACAAGTAGAAATTCAAACAACATCGACTCCGAAAATCCAGCGTCCAACGCCAAAACCAATATTAAAGAAAACACCAAAACGTACAATCCGCCATGCCGCGCCTATAAAAAGACCCCAGCAACAAATGCATAAGCCAGCAGCAACAATAAAAAATAAAAAGCGCATCATTAGGCATGCTACGCAGGTAAAAAAACGCCAACCACAGGTGCATAAAACCGTCTTAAGGAAAAACCATAAACCCATCATTCGTCATGCTGTGCCGGTGAAAAAACACCAAAGTCAATTACATAAACCCGCATTGAAGAAAGCTCAAAAACATGTCGTTCGTCATGCTATGCCAAAAAAAACGCTAGAAATAACCGGGTAATATAACAAATCCTTTTACTCGCTGGAATTCATGTTAGAATCATCCCCCTCACAAAATAAGGATGAATCATGTGGTTTAACAATGCATTAATTTTTCACTATGAATTTGACAAGCCTGTTGATATTGGCGCTTTATTGGCTGAAGAGGCACTCAAGCCCTGCCCGCCGCACGCCCGATTTACATACGGTTGGCTCCCCGTTTATGATGACTGCTTTGCGCAGGAAGTTGCTGGTGCAACTTTGATTTGTATGGGAAAAGAAGAGAGAATCCTACCTCGAAGTGTGATTAATCGTGAGATGGAAGAACGCGTGAGCGCTCAGGAAGCGCAACTGTTACGTCCACTGAAGCGCAGTGAAAAATCGCAAATGGCTGAAGAAATTGAATTTGAATTGTTGCCCAAAGCGTTTTGTCTGCAAAAACGTTCACAGGCATTGTTTGATAGCAAAACAAACCATTTAATCATCAACACATCAAGCCAAGCTCAAGCGGAGCAGTTCACCTCATTATTACGAAAATCATTACCTGGTCTTCGTATCGAGCCGATTCCTTACAGCGATCATTTGGCATCCAATTTTTCAGAATGGATTACCACCCCCGCGTCAATTCCACCTTCGTTTCAGTTGGGTTCGGATTGTTTGTTGTTTTCTCCAGACGATGAAAAGAAACGATTTAACTGTAAAGGATATGAGTTACCGGCTGAAGAAGTGCTATCTCTGTTAACACAGGGATTGAAGCCTGCTGAAATTTCTGTGCAATGGGATGAGCGTGTTCAGTTTACCATCACACAAGAGTTCACGCTAAAGCGCATCAAGTGCCTTGATGTATTGGTAGATGCATTTAATGATCTAAAAGAGTTGGATGAAGAAGCACAGGAACGCGATGCCGCGCTTACTATGCTCGCAGGAGAGTTACGTGCGCTAATCGCTGTACTATTCAAATACTTTGATAAGTCAGTCGAAGCAGCAACGAAAGCTTCAGTACCCAGCATGGAAATCGCGTAATTGAAGTAGGTTGGTTCGGAACAACAATTCTCGCTGTAAAATCCAAGCTGGTACAGGCGTGCCTTCTCCCGCTGGAGGAAGAAGGTGCCCGACAGGGCGGATGAGGGTAGAGCAAAACATTGCGATTTAAACTACCCTCACCCGCCCTGTCGGGCACCCTCTCCCATCAATGGGAGAGGGCGATCCTACTTGCCATCGGTTTTTAAAAAGGGAATTTTGCTCCGAAACACTGCAAA
Source organism: uncultured Gammaproteobacteria bacterium (assembly GCA_963784615.1). Lineage (GTDB taxonomy): Bacteria > Pseudomonadota > Gammaproteobacteria > Legionellales > Legionellaceae > UBA11403. The sequence goes on along the minus strand of CAWASG010000003.1, from coordinate 84,709 downwards.
CAAAGCTATACTTTACTCTACAGATAAAAAATTAGGGTGAATCATGTGTAGATTAGTTGCATACCTAGGAACCGAAATTCTGCTTGAAAATGTTTTGGTGAATCCAGTCAATTCGCTTATTCAACAGAGCCTGCATGCAAAAGAAACAGATTACCCTACGAATGGAGATGGATTTGGTGTCGGTTGGTATAATCACGACATCAGTCCCAATCCAGGATTATTCACCTCTATTTCACCCGCATGGAATGACCTCAATCTGTTGCATCTTGCCTCTAAAATAAAATCTTCCTGTTTTTTTGGCCACGTGAGAGCCGCCAGTGTGGGTGGCGTTACTCATTATAATTGCCATCCTTTTATCAACGATAATTGGATGTTCATGCACAATGGCAGTCTAAATGATTTTATTCAGCTAAAAAGACACATTCGCCATCTGCTGGAAGATGATATTTACAACTGGATTAAAGGTGAAACTGATTCCGAACATTTATTTGCGTTATTCAGACAAATGGCAAAAGGAAGAGATTTAAGCAATTTTAATAACGTGATTGAGTTAACAGTCGACGTGATACGACAACTTCACACATTAATGAATCAATATGGCACGCCAGGAACGTCCTATCTCAACGTTTGCGTCACAGATGGCAAACGATTAATCGCCTCCCGCTATTGCTCAGATAGACGTTACAAACCTGAAACGATGTATTATGCCTTGGGTGAACATTTTGTTTTAAAAGAGAAGCGTTACCATATGGTTCAAGGATCGGGAAAACCTAAATGCATACTCGTCGCTTCCGAAATACTCAATGACTTCAGTCAGGAATGGCATGAGGTTCCTGAACATCATCTATTGCTAGTTGATGAACATTTAAATATTCAGCTATATCCGCTGCCCTAATCACGCCCCCGAACGAGATCGTTGTGATGTGCGGAAATGAAAGCTTATCTGACAAGGTATCAATATTCTCTTGCAAAGCCATCATCATCGGATCAAGGCAGTTGGCTACCCAACCTACGCAGTCAATGCGATTCATGTTTAAAACAGCCTCGGTCAGCAAGGCATGATTGATACACCCAAGACGCATCCCTACAACCAATATGACGGGAATACGTGTTTGAATCAAAAAATCAACCCAAGTTTCTTGTGCATTGAGAGGTGCCATGAGACCACCCGCACCCTCTATCAACAAACAATCTAAATCATCAGAGTTGAATGATGCACATGTATTTCCAATGGAGGCTGCGGATAAAGCCACCCCTTCCTCTGCGGCAGCCAAATGAGGTGAAATTGGTGATTTGAATCGCCAAAATAATGCATCATCAAGATGAATACCATGATGAGCATCCAGTTGTGCAGCATCCTCACTAACGAGCAGGCCATCTCGCTGCACGCATCCACTCGCAACTGGCTTTATCGCGAGCACTCGCTGATGGTGCTGTTTCAAACCATCGACCAACTGTGCGGTGACATATGTTTTACCGCAATCAGTATCTGTGCCAACAATAAAATACTGATTCATCAATTCATTCTCGGATGAGTGGGTTCTGGTGAATCGTCCCCACGAAAGCCTATATCCAATTGTAAACACCGTGATTCTTCAGAAGAGTAACCCGCCAGCCGAAAATGTTGAGCCGCTAGTCTGAAATTATTATAAACCTCGTGAAACACTGCTGTAAGTAAAGGATGCTCTTGTCTAGTACTATTTTCTTTCAGCAAGTTGCCATATAACAAGCTCCCGTCCCCATCGATAAATTTAAACGCATAGACAGCACTTTTTAACAGTTCTATTTGTCGTGATCGACTATAGCACCGCATAGTAAATGCATAAAAAGTTGCGACTTGAGTTAAGTCCTCTCGCAAGTTGGCGTCATCATCAGACGAATTCAATAATTTATTGACCTTTTGATGGTATATTATTCCGCAGTAAAGCGGGTTTTTCTCATTATTTAATGAATTCGAAGCCTCAATAAGTAGAGGACGCATATCCTCACTGAGGGTTGACCATTGCTTTACACATTGTTTTGCCTGAGGTATCTGTTGTGCCATAGCATAAAAATAGGCGGCTTTTTGATACAAATCGATTAACACCGTACGAGATCTCGCATTTTCTTCATCTGTTTCAATACGTTTTACCAGAGCCATATAGAAAATCGCACAAAAAATTGGAAGTTGCGTTTGATTGCCTGCATTTTCAACCTGGGCCAAGAAGTAAAGATTCAACCCTTCTTGTATCGACTGTTCAGCGCATTGAGCTGCTCGCGCTAATTCACCTGCCAATGCATAACAATAAACTGTATGACAATATAATTTTTCTTTTTGGATGCCACTCACTTCTTGACGAACGAATTGCTCAAACAACACAGCATGAAACAAAGGTTGTTTATTCCAAAGCACTCGATTACCAGCATATCTCAAAGCGTCTTTCGGCGAAGATTGTATAAACTCAGCTGCACGGTCACTCAATAGACGATGTACTTCTTCCGAACTTTTTCCTTCTCTATTGGCTAAAATCTCGCCTACCAATGATGATAGGTTCTCTTTGGGTAATGAAAACAGTACGGGCATGTAAAACCTCTATATCTATAAAATATTTAAACGGTCTGAATTTTACTCCACTCCGGGTGTTAGATCTACTATTGCTCAAAAATAACCAAACCAATTATCTGATGCAAAAAATATGGGCTATACTTGAACTGTAGTAATCTTGCATAAAAAAAATTACCATTTTTTATAAGGACATATCATGAATACAATGGAAACCAAGGGATTAAGTGCTGGTTCTTTATACAAACTATTCTTTATAGGTTTATTGATTCCGCTCGGTTTATTTGGATTAGGTTGTGGGATAGCGAGTTTTTTTGGTTATTCTACAGTATATCTAAATGATGCTTATGTGTTTGGATTCAAGGGATTAATTGTTGGCGCCATCATTGGCGTGATTCTGCCCGCGTTAATGTCGGCATTCTTATGGGTCATCATGGGTTTTGGTCTATGGGTTTGGACGCGTGTAAGCACGATTACATTGTCAATTAAAAGTTAAAGCGTTGTTAACCTGTTGATATAAGCAGATTAGTAATATGTTGAACGACGTCGTTGCGAGCAGGCCGGCACCTTCGGTACAAACAGCCAACATGAACTTGCAGGTCGCGTCGTTGCGAGGCACGAAGCAATCCAGGGTTCGAAGCTTTGTTCTCTGGATTGCTTCGTACCTCGCAACGACGCCTGATACAACCTTGCACACATTGTGAAGTTCATTAGGAGCGAAGCGCGGCAACGACGCCACCTGCAAGTTCATTGTGGCTGTTAGTACCGATGGTACTGCAAAAAGTAGGTGAACAATGCACTAAACTCTCTTATTTATCTACTTTTCTCATCCACGATGCAATAAAGGGCGGTAAACACATCAACACAAGACCTACAATGAGTGTCATTTCATAATGCCCGGTTGTGCCAACGTCAATACCTTCAGGTGGCATGAAGCTCACGAGGAACGTCACACTCACACCAACTAAGCCAATGAGAGCAACCAACATCATGCCCGGAAGTCCTCCTGGGATATGAAATACGCGATGTTGCTCGGGTTGTTTGATCCGCAGCACAATGGCGGTAATAAACATCAAAAAATACATCAGCATATATAACTGTGCGGCTAATGCTGTGAGCAACCAATAAGACCCGTTGACACTCGGCATAAACAAAAATAGCGTGGACAATAAGGTTACAATAATGGCTTGAATAATCAGCATCACTACCGGAGCGCCATGGCGGTTTTGCCGTTGAAAGAAAAGCGGTAAATTGCCGTCTTTTGCAGCGACCATCAACCCTTTTGTCGGTGCGATAATCCAATTACTCACATTCCCAAGACCGCCAAGAACCAACATCACAGCGATAATCGGAATAAACCATCCAAGATGATATCGAGCAAAAAACGCATCAAACGCCTGCATAATACCCGCCACCAGATTAATTTCCCCTCTAGGTAAGACCACTGCAATTGAAAGTGAGCCTAAAACCAGTGTAAACAAAATAATGCCAACAGAATAAACCAAGGCCATGGGAAATGCTTTTTGCGGATTTTCAACGTCATTGGCATGGACTGTTGCAATCTCAATTCCGCAAAAAGACATCATAATTGCAGTTAACGAGACACAGGTTGAGGAGTCCCCCCAATGCGGCAGAATATGAGAAAATGAGAGATCGATGTTGGAAGGATTACCAGCCAACAACCAGGTAGAGCCTAGGGCAATAATCAATCCCATCGGCAATAACAAACCAAAAATCGCACAAATATTACTAAAAAATGCTGAGGATCGCATGCCGCGAAGATTCACATACGTCGCCCCCCAAAACGAGGTCACAATGATTGCCCAGAGAAAATAGCGGTTTTCAACCAATGCTGGATTGATTAAATAAGCCAGCGTACCACCAACAAAGGATAGCAGCGTTGGATACCATATCACATTTTCTATCCACTGAAGCCAAATGGCCAAAAATCCGAGTTTCTTACCAAAAGCTTCTTTAACCCAAATATAAATCCCGCCCTCTTTTGGCCAACCTGAAGAAAGCTCCGCGGATACCAATGCAGTAGGAATTAAAAAAAACAACGCACCTAAAATAAAATAGGAGATGAGCTGGCTACCAAATAACGCAGTAGCGGGAAGGTTACGGATACTATCGACCGAGCCAACCGTTATCATCGTTAGGGTAAATACTGTCAAGGCATGTTTTTGTTTGCTCATGAGGTTCCTTGGGAAATATGCAGTCAATTAAACAATGGACATTATATCGTATTTCATTGAAGACGACATGTTTTATGCGTTTGGATCCAGGGCAAAGCAGTTCAAGCGCGTCAACCGGGATGAATCTGACAACGCTTCAACCTATTCAAACCGAATAAAAGCCAAACTAAAAACATGATTAGGTCTCTTAATGAGTATCGTGATACCCCATCCCGGTTGCCCCGATCGTCCGATGTGTATTGGTAGTTTAATGTATGAGGCAACCAGGCTGCCATGTGAATTGTCAATTTTTTTTTAAAAAAATCCCCAGCGTTTATTTTTGTTTATAAATAACGCTTTTTAAAAAACTGCTTTTCCTAAAAAACATTTATAAAAGGTTCTGCTAACGGCTACTGTTATCTTTTTTTGATCTTAATCTTATTAGATCATGCTGCCATTCGTAATCAACTCCGTAGAGCCGTCACAAGTTGTCTATTCGGTTTAATAAGTGCTGCGCCCCAAACTACAATAACGTGATTTATTAATTCATAATCACAGCCTGGTTGACGAGGTCACAGCGTAACCTTTTTTAACAGTTTCACCCTTACCATTAACGCTTTTATTGTTTTTTTAGTTGTGTCCTTATTATTGCAAAAAATATCTGCTAAAGACTTTTTTATCCTTACTCATGACACACCGTTACATTTTGTGTTTCATAAACGATTCCATTCATAAACAACAACGTAATCGTCCGACCAATATTCTGGCAATTGCCACTATTGCCCGCTTTTTACCCCGCCGGTAGCTTAGCTCCGCAAACTTCTTAGCTATCTCGGCGTCCTTTCCTGTGGCCCGCCAAGCAACCTCAATTAATATTTGCCTTAAATAAGGGCGGCCACAATGACTGATCCCGCCTTGACGTCTCGTTTCCCCAGAAGAGGATTCACTCGGCGTTAAACCCATAAAACTATAAGCGTGTTTATTGCTATTAAATTGCTTTAACGTTCCCAGCTCACGACTTAATACTTTAGATGATATCGTTCCTATACCAGGAGCACTTTTATAAATATCTTCTAATGCCGAAAGCTCTTGACTGGCTTTCGACTGATTAGCAATGTCTTTATTTATCTGCTTTAAATCGTCTGTTAGTCTCAGCCACTGATCACAGAAATAATCAATGACGCGCTTTAATTCAAAAGGAAAACCATCCATTTTTTTTAAGTTCTTTACCCATTGAATACTTGTCGTTTTATCATCAATTAAACTTTCGTCATATCCGAATTGAAATAATTTGCTTTTAATCCGGCAGGCGATACGACTCCTATCTTTAATAATGGTTGCCCTTAGCCGAGTGAATAATCGTAATCGCTCCTCTTCTTCTCCAGGAATATAAATAGAACTTAATCGATTGTCGGATAATTGCTCCGCTAATTTCTTGGCATCCCGTTTATCTGTTTTAACCTTGTCTCTAGACGCCGTTTCAACTGATCCAGGATTTACGACAATGCTCCTTATTCCAGCCTGTATAAGCGCACGATGCAGTGCAAAACCACTAAATCCAGCTTCATAGACCGTATGTATTTGCGCACCTTTAAAAAACCGTTGTAATTGTTCAATTAAATCGGTTGGGCTTGTTCGCATAGTCCAGCTTTTAACTTTTACTCGATCACATATGCAGTAAACCGAATAACTTTTTTTATGGACATCTATTCCTACGTATACATTTTTGCCGTTATAATCGTATTGCATGAGAGTCTCCTTTTTTAAGTTAAGTTAAGTTAAGTTCGTTACTTCTTTACTTTAACTGGAGACTCTTTTTTTTTAAAATTTTTTACTTCAATTCAACCATAGCAACTACGGCCTTCTGCGTCCACCAGCTGCAAACTCTTCCTCCTGCAGCTTGCGTGCCAATACTTCATCCCCTGCTATTTGCTCGTCCTTTGTCACATGGATAATCTTTTCGCCGCCGTCCGCATTGTACAGGGTATAAGCGACACTCTCTGACTGACTGACTCCAACGCGATTTTTGTATTTATCCTCAATTTCTTCCCGCCATTTAGTCCATTTCTCTGTCGAAGCTTCAAGACCATTGTCTTCTAATCCTTTGCGTGCTTGCGGCTCACTGGCCATTGTTTTCGTCAGAAGATTCCAATGACCACCCAAATTCTCCAATGCAATAACGGGTGATTTATCATGTATACAGGCGACAATGCTATCGATGACTACTGGATCATCAGAAATCGGCTTTATTGCTTCCACGGCAAATTGTTTTTGACCTTGAAAGAGTAATGTACCATCAGAAACCCCTGGTACATTGCGCGCTGGCGTGATAACGCCTCGCTTCTTTAACTGGTCTATGCTCCCTTCTGGAAAACCGTCAGCTGGTAACCCCTGGATTATTCCATCTGGCAAGGCAGCAATCCTCTCTGCAACATCAGGAACGGCTTCCAATCGAGCTCGAATTTCAACAGGTTGAAGAATAAAGGGTAATGCCGTCTGATGCTCTTCGGGAGATATAATGACATTACGCTTGACCAATTGATCGATCAACGCAGGGCTCAGTTGATCTCGTTGCAATTCGCCATACTCATAATGAAATTGTCTAGCATAGTGTGGGGTTCTGATTTGAAGATTAATATGGAAATGCTTTGCCAATGCAGCGAGTTCGGCATCACCTGCCCAAGAGCCTGAGCGTTTCATCTTTGCAACAAACAGCCCAAAACCGCGATCATTCCACCATGATTCCAGCTCTGCTTGATCCGCCTCATCTGATTGTTGAGGACTCAAAGCACTCAATTCTTTGAATTTTGCCATGATCGAGGGATGTTGAGAAAAAATATCATCCGGATCAGATTTTTTGAAAAAGGCGAGTATAACTTCAAGAATGGACAAATTCGCCTTAGCTTTAATCCCAAAATAAGCACCTTGCAACGCGGGGATAAAATCAGCCTTAGCAGATTCTGGATACTTCAAATCACACGCTAAACGACGCATATAAGGCGCCAAAGTCTTTTGTAGCTTAGAAGCATTATGTTCACGAAGTTCAAGGATCTTTTCCTTAACTGCCTTGAGATACTGTCCTTCCGTCAAAGATTCTCTCTCAACTTCAAGCATTGTGCCTACTGCATGATAAAAGTGATGTATTGGATTATTTTCATCTGCAAATAGCAACTCAACACGATCTAACGCTGTTTTTTGACAGAACCCTAGAATAAATGCATTAAAGGCGCAGTTACCATCGCCGATTGCGCGCACAACCCTGTAATTATCTATAGGCATATTTTTACCACGATCATAAAATTTGTACTTTATTATAACACGTGTTTATTTTTTGGCAAAACAATATCGCTCGAAGTACCTTATACCAGCTACATAGAATGTAAGTTAGTGTCACTGCTCATTGCCGAAACAATCCCAGAGGCCGTATAATAAAAAATTATTCATTTAGGGCTCCGTCACAATGGAAGAAGAAATCAGTAAGTCACAAAAAAAACGCGATGCCGAGGCTCTGCAAAAACTGGGCGTCAAACTCATCGGTTGGAGTATGGACAAACTCAACCAATTACCGCTTCCAGACAATTTAAGACAAGCCATTATCGATGCTAAATCCTTAAAAAGTCATGGTGCTGTCAGACGCCAGGCGCAACTAATTGGCAAGTTAATGCGAACGTCCGATCTCGATGCCGTTTACGCAGCGTATGAAGGCATTATGGCAGATGACAACGCACAGACCGCTGTGTTTCATGATGTTGAGCTTTGGCGTGATCGCTTTATCAGGGAAGATAAAGACGCCCTCACCACATTTGTGGATTTGCACCATCCTGAAGACTTACAACAGTTAAGGCAGCTGATTAAAAAAGCTATTGATGAACATCGAAAAGATCCGCAGCTGCATGCTGCGAGCCGCGCATTATTTCGCTATTTAAGGTCCTGTATCCAATGAATTTATATTTGTTTATTAGCTGTCCCAAGGGATTGGAATACCTGCTGGAAGAAGAGGTTAAATATCTTGGCCTAAAGGTCACACGTGTCAGTCCTCAAGGCGTTTATGGTGAAGGGAGCTTGGCCGTTGCTTACACGCTTTGTTTATGGTCGCGATTGGCCAATCGAGTTCAACTGATTCTGTTTAACGGTCATGCGCATAATCAAGAAACGATTTATCAATTATGCAACCAATTTCACTGGCAGACTGTTTTCTCCCCCAATAAAACACTAGCCATCGAATTTCATGGCGAATCGCCGCAAATACGCAATACCATGTTTGGTGCACAAATTGTTAAAGACGGCATTGTTGACCATTTTCGTAAATTAACCGGCGAGCGTCCCAGCATTGCGCGAGACGAACCACAGATTCGTTTACATGCTTATTTAAAAAATGAAGAGCTAACCGTCAGTTTTGATCTGACTGGCTACAGTTTGCACCAACGCGGTTATCGCACGCAAACCGGAAGTGCGCCAATTAAAGAAAACGTGGCTGCAGCCATGCTGATACGTGCTGAATGGCCTAGGCTGGCTGAGCATGGTTACTCACTTTATGATCCTTTCTGTGGATCCGGTACGATTGTCATTGAAGCCGCCATGATGGCAGCTCATATTGCGCCAGGCTTACTCAGACATGATCAATCGGTTAATCATTGGGCTCAACATCAACCCGACTTGTGGTCGAAATTACGTGCCGAGGCCCTGACACGCGTCAAGCCGATTTTGGTCAAGCTTCATGGCTCCGACATTGACACTAAGGCGATTAGCAACGCGAAAGCGAATGCAACTCGCGCGGGTGTTACTCAATTGGTCGACTTTAGTCCTATGGAACTTAGCGAGGCGAGAAGCAACGCTGACAAAGGCTTACTCATCACGAATCCTCCTTATGGCGAGCGCTTGGGCGAAGCGACAAAACTGATGCCGCTGTATCAACAACTCGGCCAAGTCATGCATTCTCATTTTCAAAATTGGCACGCGGCTGTTCTCACGAATAACCCAACTCTCGCCAGATCCATTGGACTTCGCTCAAGCAAACAATACACGCTGTTTAATGGCGCTTTAGAATGCAAACTCTATTGCCTTCACCTGGATAGTACCAACCGACTCAAAGGCTCAGCCCCTGAACAGCTCTCTTCAGGCGCGCAAATGTTTGCAAACCGATTACAGAAAAATGTGAGCCATCTCAAAAAGTGGGCGGCACGTCATCAAATCAGTTGCTATCGGGTCTATGATGCGGATTTACCAGAATATGCTTTCGCCATTGATGTGTATAACGATTATGCCGTTTTACAAGAGTACGCCGCACCTGCCAGTATCGACCCAGGAAAAGCCGAAACACGTAGTCTTGAAGTACTGCAAGCAACGCCAGGCGTGCTAGGCATCCCTGCTGCTCATCTCGTGATTAAAACGAGAAAACAGCAAAAAGGCACTGATCAATATGAAAAAATGAACCAAACGCGACAAGTCATGGTCGTTCATGAAGGCCGTGCGCGTTTCAATGTGAATTTATATGATTACTTGGATACGGGGTTATTTTTAGATCATCGCCCACTACGCTTAAGCTTTGAAAAACTCCCTCCCGAAACTCGTTTTCTGAACTGTTTTTGTTATACGGCGTCTGCCAGTGTGCACGCAGCGTTAGCGGGTGCTTGGACAACCAATGTCGATTTATCAAAAACCTATTTGGATTGGGCAGAGGATAATTTCACATTAAATCAATTGGATTTATCCAAACATCAATTCATTCAATATGACTGTACGGAATGGCTTAAACGTACACGTGATCGCTTTGATGTTATTTTTCTTGATCCGCCAAGTTTTTCGAACTCAAAACGCATGACCAATACGTTGGACATCCAACGCGATCATGAGCAACTGATTCATTCGGCGATGCGCTTGTTGAATCCAAATGGACGCTTATACTTTTCAACCAATTTCAGGCAATTTAAATTATCACCTGTGATCAATGAAGACTACTTGGTAAAGGACATCAGTATGGAAACGATCGACGAAGATTTTAAACGCAATAAACGCATCCATCAGTGTTATTTGATTCAAACCAAGCCATGACTAAACCATACGATATCGCCATTATAGGTGGCGGAATCAATGGCTGCGGCTGCGCTGCCGATGCAGCGCTTCGTGGCTTGTCTGTCGTCTTGTGTGAAAAAGGCGATTTAGCTTCTCAAACCTCGTCCAGCAGCAGCAAGCTCATCCATGGCGGCCTGCGTTATCTGGAGCAGTTTGATTTTACACTCGTGCGAAAAGCATTGAATGAACGGCAAACGCTTCTTGATCTGGCTCCTCACCTCGTCCACCCCCTGCAGTTTGTATTGCCGCAATCTAAACGGATGCGTTCGTCATGGATAGTGCGTATGGGGTTATTCATATATGACAATCTCAGTCGTCTAAATCGCCTCCCAAAAAGCGCAACAGTGACACGACGGAAAAATCCCAACTTGTTTAAGCCGTTAGTCCCTACCCTGAAACAAGCCTTTACTTATTATGACTGCTCGACTGACGATTCCCGTTTAACCATTTCCAATGCGATTCAAGCTAAACTTCATGGAGCAGATATTCTTAGCCATACCGAAGTGATTCATGCCGAAATCGTTGATAACCTTTGGCATCTTACTGTTCAGCCTAGCAATCAAGCGCCTCGGAAGATTAAGGCGAAAGCACTGATTAATGCCACCGGGCCATGGGTGAACAGCGTCAATCAATTTCTCAACATACCCAACCATCACGCTTTATCGTTGGTGAAAGGCAGCCATATCGTCTTGCCAGCACTGTATGAGGGCAGCCATGCCTATGTACTCCAACATCCGGATAACCGCATTGTTTTTACGATCCCTTATTATGGCTATACGTTGGTGGGAACCACGGATGTTCCGTTCACAGGGCTCCCAGACAAGCTCAGTATTAGCCAGGCTGAAATTGACTATTTACTTGATTTAATTGCTCTTTATTTTGGGAAAAAACCAACACAAGATAGCATCATTACAAGCTGGAGCGGTGTAAGGCCTTTGTTATCTGATCCCAATAAAAGCGCTCAAACACTCACACGTGATTATCTCTATCATTTTTCAAACCAACCCGCTCCTTATGTCACGATTTATGGTGGAAAAATTACAACCTATCGCCTCCTTGCCGAAAAAGTGATTGACCAATTCCGTGATATTTTCCCAAATTTACAACGATCTAACACCAACATCACCCCCCTTCCAGGCGCTATTCAATTCAAGGATTATGCTCGGAAAGCACGTCAAACTTACCCATGGCTTGATGAAACCATCCTCAATCACTACGTACATACGTATGGCACTCGCGCAGATATTATCTTGCAAGACTGCCGATCTATCGACGACTTAGGCGAGTATTTCACCGGCGTTCTATACCAGCGTGAGGTGGATTATTTAATGAAAGAAGAATGGGCAACATCTGTAGATGACGTGCTATGGCGTCGAACAAAACTGGGTTTAGATTTTGATGATCATGCGCGGGAACGATTGAAAAAATATCTCTTAGGATAAACTGGGGAAGGGGAAAGGAGAAGGGAAAAGATCGGGCAGGGGCACGCTCACGGGCTCGGGCACGTGAATGAGCGCTACGCGATTTTTTATATATAAAAGCCGCGTAGCGTACATTAACGTGCCCGTGAGCGTGCCCGTGCCCCTGCCCGATCAGTTGCAGTTACAGTTACAGTTAATGCAAACCCCTCATTTCTTGACTATAGTTAATACAATAAAACAAAAGAATAAATATTATGCCACCTGTTAATGACGAACGATTACAAGGCATTACTTTACTGCTGGCTCAGGAAGGCATTCTTGAGCAGCAGGCTGCTCTGGATTACCAGCAGCTCGCCTTCGAAAAAAAAACCACTATTCTTCAATATTTAGTAGAAGAAGATATTGTCCCTGCTCGTGTCATGGGTTCTTCGATCTCGCAAAGTTTTGGACTGCCACTGTTAAATCTAGATTGTATGGATCTGGAATCTATCCCAATATCACTGGTCAATGAAAAGCTCATCCGTCGACACAGGCTCATTCCCCTTTTTTCTCGGGGCACCCAATTGTTTGTTGCAACCGACGATCCAAGTAAACAGGCTTCTCTAAAAGAAATTCAATTTCATACAGGCTTGCAGGTTTATCCGATTGTAGTCGAAACCGACAAATTAACCGCTCTGATTGATAGTTTGCTTCACAAAGATGAAGATCAAGCACTTGAAGGTTATTATGATGATTCACAAGATATTGCAGAATTTGAAATCAGCTCTCAGGATGAAGTCAAAGATGATGACGATTCCACCAGCCTATCAAATGAAGATGCCCCTATCGTCAAATTTGTGAATCGCATTATTGTAGAGGCCATTAAAAAAGGCGTATCCGACATCCATTTTGAACCCTATGAAAACGAGTTTAGAATTCGTTATCGCCAAGATGGGATGCTCTACCAAGTTTCGGCTCCCAATTTGAATCTCGCATCACGTATAGCAGCTCGTCTCAAGATTATGTCCTGCCTCGATATCTCCGAGCGCCGAGTCCCCCAAGATGGACGCTTCAAAATGAAGCTATCCCGAACTAAATCCATCGATTTTCGAGTCAATACTTGCCCAACTATCGGTGGTGAAAAAATAGTGCTTCGAATCCTGGATCCCAGCTCGACTAAATTAGGTATTGAGGCACTTGGATTTAGTGGTTTGCAAAAAGATAATTTTTTGCATTCTATCAATCGTCCACAGGGCATGATTTTAGTAACAGGGCCAACAGGGAGTGGTAAAACCGTTACGCTATACACGGCGCTAAATATTCTCAATACAATTGATGTCAATATCTCAACAGCCGAAGATCCCGTTGAGCTAAAGCTTGTAGGGATAAACCAGGTTAATATTAATCCGAAAGCAGGCCTCAACTTTTCAGGCGTCCTGCGCGCATTTTTACGTCAAGATCCGGATATCATCATGGTCGGCGAAGTCCGTGACCTCGAAACAGCAGAAATTGCAATTAAAGCGGCTCAAACGGGTCATCTCGTATTATCCACACTTCATACCAATAGCGCCGCTGAAACCCTCACACGACTGGTGAATATGGGCGTTCCCTCATTCAATATTGCAAGTTCCGTGAGCTTGATTATTGCCCAGCGCCTTGTACGCAAGCTCTGTGAAGCGTGTAAAGTCATTCGTGACGATACGACACCGAAGAGCCTCATGGAACTTGGATTTTCGGAAGAAGACAGCCATCACATGCAGACCTACCGCGCAGTAGGTTGCAAGCAATGCACGAATGGCTTTCGCGGACGGATAGGACTATTTGAAGTCATGCCAATGAGTAAAGCATTGGGGCAGCTGATTATGTCTGGCGGGAACTCACTGGATATTCTAAAAGTTGCGCAAGCCGAGGGGATGCTAACGATTTATCAAGCTGGACTTGAGAAAATTAAAGAGGGCATCACCTCCATCGAAGAAATTAACAGGGTAACGGTAGACTAGGATATATTATGGCTAAAAACTTCACTACCAATACAATGATTCAGTATCAATGGGAAGGGCTTAATCGCGCTGGCCAAAAAACACAAGGCGTGATTGAAGCGAGTAGCTTAGCCATTGCAAAAGCAGAGTTACGCAAACAAGGCATCATCACGAAAAGCATTTCTAAAAAAAGAAAAAAACTCTGGGACAGAAAAAATAAAAAAATCACAGCACAAGACATTACTTTTTTTAGCCGTCAAATGGCCACCATGATTCAAGCCGGGATCCCACTGATCCAATCCTTCGATATCGTGGCAAAAGGCTTAACCAATCAACGCATGAAAGATCTCATCGACGCCATTAAAAAAGATGTGGAAACAGGGACAACATTTGCAGCTGCCTTGAAAAAATTCCCAGATCAATTTAATGATTTATTCTGTAATCTCATCGATGCTGGCGAAAAATCGGGCTCACTGGATGTCATGCTGGATAAAGTGGCGACTTATAAAGAGAAAATAGAAACCATTAAAAAGAAAATTAAAAAAGCACTGACTTATCCGATGGCCGTGCTGGTCGTTGCATTTTTGGTCACTGCAGGACTGCTCATTTTCGTTGTTCCGCAATTCCAGTCCTTATTTTCAAGTTTTGGCGCCAATCTTCCAGCATTAACTCAAGGCGTGATTAGTCTATCTAATTTTTTTCAGTCTTATTGGTATATCATTTTTGGAGCACTAGGCGGATGCGTTTATACATTCATCTATTTTCGTAACCACTCCCTCAATTTCGCCCAAACAATAGACCGATACATGCTCAGACTCCCTATCATTGGAACCATCTTGGAAAAAGCCGCCATCGCTCGTTTCACCCGAACTTTATCGATTACCTTCGCAGCGGGATTGCCTCTGGTTGAAGCATTAAAATCGGTTGCAGGCGCAACGGGAAATATTTTATTTATACAAGCAACCCATAAGATCAGAGAAGATGTGTCCAGCGGGCACACTTTACAACTTGCGATGGAGAGAACCAATTTATTTCCAGGTATGGTAGTGCAAATGATAGCCATCGGCGAAGAGTCTGGAACCTTGGAAAGAATGCTCAGCAAAGTCGCAGATTTTTATGAAGAGGCGGTCGATAATGATGTCGACGCACTGAGCACTTTACTCGAGCCGATAATCATGTCAATCTTGGGCGTATTAGTCGGCGGGCTGGTTGTCGCGATGTATTTGCCCATCTTTAAACTTGGTTCGGTAGTGTAGCGTTTGAACAACGCTGCATGCAAAATAACGCATGCAGCGTTGTTCAAATAGTGTGTCCTGATTCAAATGGAACATCATAAAAAAATTAGGGTCTCACGTCATAAACCCTAAACTGGTAAAGACATGCCTTCTCCCGCTGGCGGGAGAAGGTGCCCGACAGGGCGGATGAGAGCAGATCAAAACATTGCAATTTAAACTACCCTCACCCGCCCTGTCGGGCACCCTCTCCCATCAATGGGAGAGGGCGCTCATACTGACCATGGGTTTTTACGGCGAGAATTACTGTAAAAACATTAAGGCGTGTTGAAAAAATGTATGAAATGCTAATGCAGTCCCCAACAACCATGTTCGTCATGTTAGGTATATTCTCTCTGGCCGTTGGCAGTTTTCTCAACGTCGTTATCTATCGCCTGCCCTTAATGCTCAACGCCGAATGGCGAGCCGATTGCAGCATTTTATTGGATCTTCCAGAACCACAACAGCCCAAGCTAAATCTATCGTTCCCTCGATCATTTTGCCCGTCTTGTAACACAACCATTCCCTTTTGGCACAACATCCCCGTCATCAGCTACATCCTATTGTTGGGTCGATGCCGCCAATGCCGTACACCGATTTCAATTCAATATCCACTGATTGAATTATTATCTATGGGCCTCTCCCTAATCGCCGCATGGTATTTTGGATTTGGGCTAGAACTGCTGTTTGTCCTACCCTTTATCTGGATGCTGATAGTCCTCTTTTTTATTGACTTAAAACATCAAATTCTCCCAGACTGCATTACATTAAGCCTCCTTTGGCTTGGGCTCATCGCCAATACGCAAGGGCTGTTTACCACCCTTCCCAATGCCGTATTTAGTGCTGCTGGCGCCTACCTCAGCTTGTGGTTGTTCATTAAATTATTTTATTTAATCACTGGAAAAATTGGCATGGGCAACGGTGACTTCAAGCTGTTTGCTGCCTTCGGCGCATGGTTCGGCGGCACACTGCTCCCCTTCATCTTGATAGTTGCATCATTAACCGGTGCCGTGATTGGCATTATCTATTTAAAATATCATCAAAAAACAAAAGAAACCCCTATCCCTTTTGGTCCATTTTTATGTGTATCCGCGCTGATAGCTCTGTTTTATGGACAGACGATGATGGCTTGGTATCTGCATCAGTTGATGTAGCCTTGGTGCAGCAGAGCGTAACCATGGATCCATTATTCAACGCTAGGATCCTTGGTTACGCTCTGCTGCTACAAGGCTACGCCACTGAGAGTCATCCATATTAGGTTGGAGTTCTAATCGAAAGCGCTTCCTCTACAACTTGACAATATCCCGAAGTTTTTGGGTCACAGGGTCTATTTCTAATTTCAAAAAAACTATTCCAGCGCACACTCTGCCAGCTTAAATCATCAGGAATAGTGACACTTTCATCTGTTACTTGACCCATTATATTTTTTTGTTGAAGAAGAATGTGGCGAATTTCTTCCACACTCTCAGCGGCATTAATGACATCCTTTACAGCATTTGCACGATCATTGTGATGATGCCCGAACCAACTCATTTTCCACCAGCTGATGTATTTATCTAAAGTTCTTGAAATCTCATTCCTATATGTCTCAAATGAAACCGGTGAAACAGCACGATGAGCATCATCACTCCCTGTAAATAATGTTATGAATTTATTCCAGATGTCCTTTATGAAAGACACTATTGAACTTACCCCAAAAAACTTACCTTGCAGCTGCCGTAACGCAACATCGACAATGTTTTTATCAGGTAATAATGCCCGAAGTTGCATGCGATTATGATCAATCCATACGCTTACAATTTGATCCGCGAAATCCCCTGGCAATGAGTCCAATTTGGATTGTTCTGGAATAAATTTGCATATAGCAGCTATCACATCATCCAGAGTAATTTCCAGATTAAGATAATAAACCGTTGCAATCTCGTCTGCTATTCTTTTAGCTAAATCGTCGTCATCGTCACCAGGTGGTGGTGGTGGTGGTGGAGAGTCAGCTATTGCAAATTGAGACTCATATTGTGGGTTTTGTGTCTCTGAGACCCGAGCGTAATACTCCGTTAATAGAACACGTATTTCACGACTATCCCCCCTTCTTAATGCCAAGACAAGGTCTCTAGCGGCTACGTCTATATAGTAGGTAGGTGCAAAAGCCTCTTCATCTACGATGGGGGTAGCTATCTCGGGGTACATTAAGCGTATCAAATAAGCTTGAAACAAGTTCCCCGTTGACAAAGTCAAACCATTAACGCGTATTTGTAATGGTTGATTAGCATAGGTGGGCTGTTGAATAGAGTAGATTTCGCCTTGCAATACCTGCTCTTGGTCTTGCTCTAGTTGATACATCATCATCAAAAATATCTCCTCATAAATTATATTGAAATTTCCACTTATCTGCCACGTCCATATCCCTGTAATCAGGGCAAACGCATCTAAATTATCTGAGTACGAATCGACCGAGCCGCGCGTGTTAGCAAGCGTTCACCGGACTAACGAGCAAAATATATATCAAATGTTTCAAACGTGCCTTCAGTGAACGCTCGCTAACGCGCGCGGCTCGGTCGGATCGTTTTAACTTCTAGCAAAAGATGCGTTTACCCTGTCCTTGTAATTTTCTATGTATTTTCCTCTGTTTTATAACTCAGCACGATAGTCTTACATATTTTGACCAACAAGTAAAGTGATTGCGCATGACTGGCCTGCAGTAAAGACGTGGTGAATAGTTACAAAAAAGATATAATAGAATCAATTAATCTGCAGGACATCTATTAATGACAGACGTAGACAATAATGGCGACATTGGCGATTTTCTTAGCTTTTTAGCATCAGATATTCAAGAAAATCCAGAGTATTTAAATACCATTAATCCAGATTTACTGCATTGTATGCAATGTCTTATTACGAATGTCCATGTTGATATGGATCAAGTATTGCCTGATGATGAAGATGATGATGAAGATGAAGATGAAAGTCCCGTTTCAAACAAGGCCAAGAGACGCTAATGGCCAAATCGGGATTAATAATTAAGGAAATACCCTATCGCGATCCACTGTCTATTTTTACAGGTTTGCAACATAAAAAATGGGCGTTATTACTCGATAGTGCGCTGCACAATGCGCACTATGGGCGCTATTGTTATATCGCCGTTGATCCTTTCAAAGTATTATGTGCCAAAGACGGGCAAGTCTCGGTTGATGATGCTCCTGTTAACTCAGAACACAACCCATTTGATCTGTTGAAAGCATTATTAAACCAAATGCCTGGATCCAATCATCCTGACCTTCCGCCATTTCAAGGTGGTGCTGCCGGGGCATTTGCCTATGATCTGCATCAATACATTGAAGCTATTCCCACGAATTGTTCTGATGAACTGTACTTTCCAGATATGGCAATTGGGTTTTATGATGTGGTTATTTCTTTTGATGCGGTTAAAAAGAAAGCTTGGATCGTCTCAACAGGCTGGCCAGAGAAAACGCCAGAAATGCGGTTAGCGAGAGCAACTGAACGTCTAAACGCATTTACTGATTTAGTTGCATCTATGGAGCGATCGTCTTTGCGAGCGATAGCGAAGCAATCCAGAGTACGGAGCTCTGAACCCTGGATTGCTTCGTACCTCGCAACGACGCGACCTGCAAGCTCATTTCAGCTGTTTGTACCGAAGGTTGAGGCGCTCGCAACGACGACCGGCAAGTTAACCGAAGGTATTGAGCCGTACCCACTGACGGAACCCAATATCTCCAGCACTTTCAACGCCACCACGTATAGTGAAGCCGTCAACCGCGTGATTGACTATATTATTGCCGGAGATATTTTTGAAGCCAACATTTCGCAATGCTTTAAAAGCAAGCTACCTGCGGGCATGACACCTTTTTCTTTATACCAGCGATTACGAGAAAGAAATCCGGCACCGTTTGCTGCCTTCATGAACTTGGGAGATACCTATGTTATATCTGCCTCACCCGAGCGTTTTTTACAACTGTCCGAAGGGTTCGTCGAAACGCGCCCCATTAAAGGCACGCGCCCTCGACATGCTAACCCGAAACGAGATCAGCAATTAGCTGCCGAACTAAAAGCCAGTGAAAAAGACATCGCCGAAAATGTCATGATTGTCGATCTGCTTCGCAATGATCTCTCTAAAGTTTGCAAAGATCATTCAATCAACGTCACTCAGCTATGCGGGTTAGAAAGCTATGCCACTGTACATCATCTTGTATCCGTCGTAACGGGTGAGTTAAAACAAGATCAAGATGCCATCGATTTATTAATGGCGGCCTTTCCGGGCGGATCAATCACCGGCGCACCAAAAATTCGTGCCATGCAAATCATCGCTGAAATCGAACCAACTAAACGTGGGATATATTGCGGCAGCATCGGTTTTATCGGTTTCAATGCCACAATGGATACTTCTATTGCCATTCGTACCTATACCATTAAAGAAGATGTAGTGACGTTTCAAGCGGGTGGTGCAATTGTTGCAGACTCCAATCCTACCGAAGAGTATCAAGAAACATTGACTAAATCAGCTGCGTTGCATGACGCTCTAACGAGGCAACCGTGATATTACTGATTGATAATTACGATTCATTTGTGCATAACCTGGCACGATATGTGAGAGAGTTAGGATACTCGACTGACGTTCGACGAAACGACACCTTAACTCTCGCGCAAATCGAATCACTGAAACCCAGTCATATTATCCTATCACCCGGACCTTGCACGCCTAATGAAGCAGGTATTACGTTATCGGTGATACATCATTTCGCCAAACACATCCCAATTTTAGGTGTTTGCTTAGGTCACCAGGCAATAGGACAAGCCTTCGGTGGTGAGATCATTCAAGCAAAACACCCAACGCACGGTAAAGCGTCATTCATCAATCATGACGCAAAAGGGATTTTTAAAGGCTTACCTACGCCCATGAAGGTCGGTCGTTATCATTCTTTGGCCGTGAATCAAAGTAACCTCCCCACATGCCTTAACATGATAGCGACAACCAACGACGGTGAAATCATGGGATTGCAACATCAAATCTATCCAACAGTTGGTGTCCAATTTCATCCAGAATCCATTCTTACGGAACATGGTCATCAACTGTTGAATAATTTTTTGCAACCTACCACGTAGGTGAATGACTTCCACATTGCTCCAAAAGGTGGCAAATACTGCGAGTAGAAACTGATTCGGTATTCGCAGCGGAGAACAATGAATCAGTGGACGCGCGTTTTGATGCGCTGCACGTACAACGGCTCGTTCGGTCGCAACTGTTCTAAAAATAGTTCGCAGGGCATGCATTCAATGTCTTTTATAATGACACGTTCTTTTCCGCGATACAGAAATAAGACGTGAGCTTCAGGATAATCTTCTTTAAAGTGGATGAGCGAGCGCAAATCTTTTGGATGAATATGCTCACTATTTTTAACTTCAATTCCCCACAATCCCATAGGACCATAGATAACAAAATCTACTTCCAAACCCGCTTTTGTGCGCCAAAACGCCAGTTGATGAGGTGTTTTAGTGTAATCAATCCAAGCACGTAAATGCTGCGCGACTAATCCCTCTAGCGCTTCACCATCCATTTCTGATGCACTATCTAAAATCGACTGCGGTCGGAGTGCACGAAAAACGCCAGCGTCAAAGAAATATAGTTTCACTTGTGAAACGAGAACGCGTTTTGCCCTACGCTTAAAGACGGGTATTTTATAGACAATCAACAGATCTTCGACAATAGATAACCATGCTTCTGCTGTTGGGCGCTTAATGGCCGTTTCTCTAGCGATATTACTGATATTAAGTAAGCTTCCGTGGGAGAAACTTAAGACCTCAAGAAATCTCGAGAAAGGATCAATATGACGTACCAATCCTTCATTTTTGACCTCTTCTTCTAAATATAAAGAAACGTATGTTGAGAGGAGATCAAATGGTTCTTCGCTGCTAAACCGTAAGGGTAATAATCCATATTGCAGCGCGTCCAGAAAATTAAAATGCCCTCCTAGCTCGCAGGCCATAAAGGGGTGCAGCGTTTTTTTGAGTGCGCGCCCACCCAATAAATCAACCCCTTCGCGTTTTAATTTTCTGGAACTTGAGCCCGTTAAAATAAACTTCCAACCGCGTTTTTCTTCAATCAACACATGAACGAGCGATAAAAGTTCGGGCACTTTTTGTATTTCATCCAAAACAACAATCCCACCATTTGGAACCGCGCGGACCACCTCGAGCAAATATTCAGGCCGAGCCATATATTGTCTTCTGACCATCGGGAATAATAAATTAATGAACAATGCATTTGGATGACGTTCTGTCACTAACGTAGATTTTCCAGTGCCACGTGGACCAAATAAGAAATAGCTCTGTTTGGGCTCAATAAAGACGCGAGTTACATCAAATTCTGACATGGTATGCTCTTGGTTTTGGTTATGAATAAGTTAATAATAGCAAATACGCGTCTTATTTTCTATCGCTAATATAAAATACGCGTCTTATTTTATATTGGCGATAGAAAATAAGACGTGTATTTGTAGATCAGGAGGCTTCAACAGGAGAAAGAGGACACTTTAAAGTGGTGGTAGAAAGCACTAAACGCAAGACGAGCACATTAGAGCCACAATAGGCAATCATTGATCACCAGGGGTTTTAATGATAACATTAGGGCACAAATTTTTGTGTGTAAGGTGATTAAATTGACTTGTTATACAATATATAAAGACGCAATAACAACAACTTTAGAAGATGCCATTAAAGCTACGCCAGCGGGCAAAACAAGCTTATATATATATTCTACAGTCTATGATGCTCTAACCACCGAGGATATACAGGCGAGTTTCAGAGCCATTCGACCCACTATCAATCATATAAATATTGACGGATTATGTTGTGATTTAGAGGGAAGATTGCGCCCATATCGTTATAATGAGATCAAAGAGATTTATTCGGCCCTCCCCTCGACGATAACATCGCTATCTTTTGATGTTCGGTTGCCTCGTGATGTTAATGAACGAATTGCAATATTTTCCTTAATTCCTGCTCATGTTTCAGCTATTAGGTTCGGTGAATTGCATGTGGTGAATGATGACAATATTGGAGTTTTAATCGACGTTCTAAAAAATCTTCCAAGAACAATTAAAAGGGTGTATTTTGATGGTAGATCACTGGGTAGATACAGCGCTACAGGTCTGAAGCGATTATTTCAAGCACTTCCTGAAGGACTTTTGGAGCTGGATTTACGGTGGTGTAATCTTGATCTATTAAATGCGAACGATTTAGCAGAAGCGTTTTCAGGGCTCCCCAATAATATTACGATGCTTGAGTTAAGTCGCGACGAATTTGACGATCGAACATCATCGGAAAACCAATTAATCTTTCAAGCGCTGCCCTTATCAGTGATGACTTCTGTAAACTCAGAATGTTCATCAACATTAAATCTCTTATTGATACAATCACTCAAAACCTTTTTAGATGACGTTAAGGCCGGTCATACTTCTGAGGCTATCCTCATGTCAGAAATACAGGTTCAAGCCATTCATTTACGTCAAAAGAGCCTGCCTGATGATAAAAAAAATCGCATTAGAAAAAAACTTCAGTCACTTGAACTCAAAAAACAATTATTGTCCTACATCAATGGTCCAGTGAATGCGTCGTATGATTTCCTGGCGGAATGGTTCCAATCTGAAAGTTGTGCGATAGAGAATAAACAATTACTCGCTGTGTGGAGCCTGTACTTATCTCTAAAAACCCAGTTTTCTGGCCATACAGATCCAATCAATCTTATCGCTTTGGCCGAATTGGATTTTGATAAACCAAAGAGATTTTGTGCCTTTTTGCTTTGGGCTATGAACGAGGATGAAGTGCAGAATTCTGGGATCTTGCAGCATTTCTTTGCTTATCACCTCTCCTATCTTGGACATACAGATACAGCACTGCATGAAGTCTATCGTATTTTAAATCAGTTAAGCAAAACGCCAGTCATAAAACAATTGTTGGCTTATGCGAATAGCACACATAGTGGCGTACGCGGCGCAGCGGTTAACTATCCTTTAAGATCAGAGGCTGGATTACCCACATGGCAATCTTCTAATCTGGCTGGAGGTAATTTCGAGCATCATAGCGAACTAGTAGAGGGTAGAGGAGAATTACCAGGATTACCATCACCAACGTTTCCAGAAAATCCTGACGATATCGTCAAACTGTATCGCTGGTTTGGCATTGATATGCTGAAGCGTCTGGACAGTCAGCGCGGGGCGCATTGTAAGGCATTTAATTCGATCTGGATGAGTGACGAAGGGGAGGCACTAAGACAAGCGCTACCAGATTTCATATTGAGAGGTGAAATCTCTCTTGAAAGTGGGGTGGGTTGGCTTAATGACATTGTGAACGCAGCCAATGAAACTCAAACAGATATGAGTACCTTAATAGCCACCAATCCTTTTTATCTATATACGATTTGTAGTGCTTCAAGTGTAATCCATCAATTAAGCTCCGATCAAAGGGAGCAGTCTATTCTTGCACTTCAGAGAAAGGTCTCGGAATCAGGAGTCAATTCACCTTCGATAATATTATGGATTAGTTTGTATGTCTGTCTTAAAAGAAGTAACGGTTATTCGCCCATTCAGCTAATGGAGATGAATGAATTCATCCTAAATCAAATGTTCCGCTTTACGAGCAGTCTGCCTGATGATCTGTATTCCGCAGTTCAAGAAAATTTAGATATTTCCGAAGATTTCATGCTGAATAAACTCAACCAGTTCAAACAAGAATTAATGGCATCATTCACTATAGATAATTTTGAGGCGTGTAGTTTCAAATGGAGCGAATTAAGGGCGCGGGTTTATACTCTGCTTGATTTATGTCCTCAACTTCATCATAACAGCCGCTACCCTGCTAATATTTATGAATTAAAAGCATTTTATATTGAGGAGGTTTGGCGCCAATCCCGAGATCGCTTTGATTTAAAAGCAGTATTAAAAAACATGGATGCATTTGATGAAAACCAGGACGATATCAATAAAAGAATGGTGCTGGAAGGATTACTGTTCACACAGGAACCCGCATTACAGGCTATATTGATCCAACATTTAGAAAATCATCACATCGATTGGATCAATGAAAAGTTTGGTGATGAACTGTTTTTGATTGAAAAATCAATTCTTCGTAAGAATAAAAATTTAATTATACATATTTTGAATTGTCTTGCGGGCGACGTCCCCAGTCAGGAAGCTGCTTCTGCTACATTTCATCATCAATCAAAAGCTATCGTTTATTTAGTTGATTTATATAACGGTGGCCTCGACATTCGGACAGCTGTTTCGAGTACATTGTTAGCGATGATAGACATAGGTCAATTGAATATTGTCAAACATTTAGTTCATTTATCTGCGACTACCAAGCCTAATCGGGCTATGGTTTCTATGGCACTAACTTCTGCGAAAGAGAATCAAAATTGGAATATTGTCAAGTATTTGTTTAGTTTGACTGGGGATAACAGGCCTCATCGGCAAGCCGTCTTGGATGTAGTTGAATGTGCATTAGAAGAAAAAAACTGGGATATAGCTACCTATTGGCTTGGTTTGACTGGAGATAATGGGCCTACTAGGGCTGAAGCCTCGGAATTATTGACAAGTATGGCAAAAATAGGTGAGGCGTTTATTATCCCCCATTTACTGCGTTTAACTGGGGATTGCCAGCTCAATCGAGAGCATATCGCTGAGGCATTATGTCAAGCAGCAATTACTGGACAATTACATATCGTCACTCTTTTTGTTGAGTTAACTGGAGATAGCAAGCCTAATTGTGATGATATTAGTGCAGCGCTTTCTCTCGCGATAGCGGGATATAAAAGGGAAGTTTTCACTTATTTGCTTGGTTTGACTGGAGATAATAAGCCTACAAGGCGAGCTGTCTCTAACGCACTTTGTTGTGCGGTAGCAGCAGTTGATACTATGGATATTCTCAATCAGCTGGTTCATTTATCTGGAGATAATAAACTCTCCCTTGAGGAAGTTTATAGCAGCCTATGTCTTACGGCACAACTAGGTCAGTGGAATATTGTTGCTTTATTGATCAAATTTCCTGGAGTTGAGCAGTTTTTTTATAATGTTGATGATAATACTTTAGTTGGGGTACTTTCACACGCTGCAGCTGCGGGTCAATTAGATATCCTCGTTCATTTAATTCATTTATCTGGAGAAAATGATACTACCAAGAGAAATGTAGGTTATGTGTTTTGCTGTGCAGCAGAGGCGGGACAATTGGATGTTGTTCATTGTTTACTTCATTTAACAGGGTATAATAAGCTTCGTATTAACCAAATTTATGGTGCCTGCTTTTTTTGTAAATCAGAGACAGCCACTTATTTGCGTAATTTTCTGAAGACAATGCCAGTTGATGACTTTGTAGTTGCTTATCATGAAAATCCGAACACATTAAAATGTTTTGATTTAAGCATCGCTAAAACCTTGTTCACTGCTTCAAAATTACCTGGCAGTGCATATAGGTATCTTTCAGATTCAGCGAAGAACGATCCTGAGATTATCTTGGCCGTTTATAATGAAAACCCTAATCTTTTGCTTCCAGGGCTTGGGCGTAAATGGATGAATATATTTAATACGATTGATGACATGCGAATATATGGTGAATATTTATTAGAAATAGATGCTGAAAAAGGCGATGAATGTATCGAACTCGCAGCCAATCTCACAGCACAAGCCTTCGAAATGGTAAAGAACAAACATGATACTCGGTTATTGGGGCAATCGGCGCAAACATTCGCAAACATATTGATTAGCAAAAATGAAGAAATGGGCACATATCGTATGAAGGTCGATACTTTGATACTAAATATTATCATCGCAGTCATTTCGCTACCGGTATTGTGTCTTCCTATACTGATTAAATTACTGCACTCATATCATAACGAAGATCGTTTTCTGTTTTTTGGTCAGAGCAATAAAACAACGCGAGAAGAAAAACTTGAGTGTATCCGAGCCAATTTAGATGCGGTTGAGCAAGAATATGGCTTGCCGGGCCCTACCTAAAGGACGCTATCATGTTACGCGCTTTAGAAATAGCCTTGCGAATCGCCTTTGATTCGGATGAGTCCTGGGGGAGTAGGACTAATAATGAGGACCAATAATCAATGGCGCGTTGGTACTCATGTTGTTGGTAAGCATCCATCGCTAACATCGATAACGCGTCGGGCTGCTTTGGATTTTTTTTCAACATAGATTGAAACAATTGACGAACATCTGGAGTAAAGATTTGATGGTGCGTTTGCCAGATACTTTGCGCATAATTGACGGTGATTTGCTCGTTATCAGGCTCTAACTCGTGCGCTTTAAAAAATACTTTAGATGCAGACTTCCATTGATTTTCGCTTGCATATAGCCGCCCCAATAAATACCATCCACGAGCACTATCTGGTTTTTGTTGAAGGTGTGCTTTTAGTTTATCGATCAGTTCTTGAGGACTTTTAAGTGACTTCATCACCGCTTGTGCACGTCGATTCGTCTCTTGCTGGTGCAGATAATCGCCCCACTTCGCCCATGATCCCCATTGCCAATATCCCAAGGCTGATCCAGTTAGGAGAACAATGACGATGGCCAATTGAACTCGAGAATATTGACGACTCAAGGGATAAATAGCGATAATGACAGCCAAAACCAGCAAGGTAAACAATAGAACAAATAACCACGTTTCATTCATTTGATGACTGTGCTTCCTTTTCAATTTCTTCCAAAATCTTGCTCACATCAGCAGCAACTGCTTGCTGAACTAGATCGTTCAAGGCTGATTCTGGCATGCTACCTGCCTCTGAATAAATCACAATACCTTGTTTGAAGACCATTAAATGCGGAATCGATTGTATATGAAAAGTTTCGGCTAACGCTTGTTCTTCTTCAATATTCACCTTCGCAAAGATAATATCTTGATGCATTGCAGCAACTTGTTCAAATACAACGCCAAATTGCCTGCAAGGGGCGCACCATGTCGCCCAGAAATCGACAAATACTATGTTATTTTGCTTCGTTAATAACTCAAGCTCGGCACCTGACGCGGATATGACGGTGGTATTCTTTTCCATAACTATTCCCTTTTCCCGATTGCTGATAAAATTCTGTCATAGATCTCATCAACGCTACCTTCACCAGAAACTGTTCTAAATTGGGCCGCCTGTGCTTGCTTAGATTGCTCTTCTTGATAAAATTGAATTAAAGGAGCTGTTTGCTGCTGGTAAACCTCGAGTCGTTTACGGATAATTTCTTCACGGTCATCATCGCGCTGTATTAACGGTTCACCGGTCACATCATCCAGCCCTTCTCGCAGTGGCGGATGATAATCAACATGGTATACGCGACCAGATGCTTGATGGGTTCGTCGACCACAAATTCGGTTCACAATTTCCTCATCAGGGACTTGAATTTCAACCACATAATCCAAACGAATGCCTGCATCGTTCAACGCCTGTGCCTGAGGAATGGTTCGGGGAAAGCCGTCTAGCAAAAACCCGTTACTACAATCTTTCTGGCTCAATCGTTCTTTAACCAGGCCAATCATAATGTCATCCGAAACCAGCTGACCCGCATCCATGATTTTTTTGGCACTTAAACCAAGCGGCGATCCTGCTGAAATCGCAGCACGCAGCATGTCTCCAGTTGAAATTTGCGGTACATTAAATTGTTGAATTAATCGTAAAGCTTGCGTGCCTTTTCCGGCACCGGGGCCACCCAGTAACATCAAACGCATTGTTCCCATGTATACAATCTCCAGATCTGTCTTATATTAAACGCCATGTTGTACCATTGGCATTATCTTCAAGTTCTATCCCAAGTTCAGTCAGTTGCGTTCTGATTTCATCTGCACGTGCAAAGTTTCGTGCCTTTCGTGCCTGTAAACGCTCTTCAACCAATTGGGCAATCTTGTCTGCATCCTCAGCGCCTGCTTTCAAGAATGTCTCGGGATCAGCATGTAGCAAACCGAGCACTCCTGCCAAGTGTTTCAAAGTATAGGCCAAATGAGGCAGTTTTTCTTTGTTTACTTCATGACTCAACTGGAATAAAACAGAGAGTGCTATCGGCGTATTAAAATCATCATTCATGGCTTGATTAAATTCTGAGAGCCACTTTTCATCCACCCTATTTTCAGTCAACGGAACGTCTTTAATCGACTGATAAAGCCGCATCAACGCTTTTCTTGCCAGTTGAAAATTCTCTTCAGAGTAATTTAACGGGCTTCGATAATGGCTACTGAGTAAAAAATAACGAATCACCTCAGGATGATGTTCTTTCAAAACCGACTCAATGGTAAAAAAATTCCCGACGGATTTGGCCATTTTTTCGTTATTGACTTGCAACATACCTACATGCAACCAGTAATTGGCAAACTGCTTGTGCGTGCACGCCTCGCTTTGTGCTATCTCATTTTCATGATGCGGAAACTGCAAATCAAGACCCCCACCATGGATATCAAACTGCTCGCCAAGCGTATCCATCGCCATTGCAGAGCACTCAATATGCCATCCTGGGCGCCCCTCCCCCCAAGGCGATGGCCAGCTAGGCTCACCTGGTTTGGCTTGTTTCCATAAAACGAAATCAAGGGGCGATCGCTTTTCGTGCACCACATCAACTCGCGAACCAGAGATTAAATCCTCAGTTTTTTTGCGTGATAGTTTACCATAATCTGCAAAACGGCTTACCTCATAGCAAACGTCGCCGTGATCAGTCACGTAGGCAAAGCCCGCATCAATCAAGCGCTGAATCAACTCTATAATAGACGGCATGTAAGCAGTCGCTCGTGGTTCAAGATCGGGGGGGATGATGTTCAACGCCTTTTCATCATCATGCATGGCTTGAATAAATTCATCAGTCAACGCGTCAATTGATATGCCACGCTCCATGGCACGCGTAATAATTTTATCATCAATGTCTGTGATATTACGCACAAATTGAACCGCATAACCTGCTGAACGCAAAAAGCGAACGATCACATCAAAACACACCATCGACCGCGCATGACCTAAATGGCAGCGATCATAAACGGTAATACCACACACGTAGATTCCAATTTTACCGGGATTCATGGGTACAAATTGTTCTTTGGTTCTGGTTAATGTGTTATACAAATGTAGCATGTGTTTGTCCTCTTGTTTAACTGATCGGGCGGGGGCAAGGGGCAAAAGCCACGGGCAAGGGCACGGGCACGTGAATGAGCGCTACACGAGTTTTTTATATATAAAAGCCGCGTAGCGTACATTCACGTGCCCGTGCCCCTGCCCGTGCCCCTGCCCGTTTTTTTCCCTTTCCCTTTCCCCTTCCCTTCCCTTCCCCAAACAACCATCCTCTAACTAATTTTTCCCCAAGTATCTTTCAAATCCACCACCCGATGAAAAACAGACGCTTTGTCATCAATGATTTCATTTACGCAGTAGTAGCCCAATCGCTCAAACTGCAACACTTCATGTAGCGGTTGAGACTTGATTGCAGGTTCAGCAAAACCTTGGGTAATCTTCAACGAATCTTGATTTAAAAATTGCATAAAATCGTCTTCACGGGCAGGATTTGCATCATGGAATAATCGATCATATTGATAAATCGTGACCGGGTGCGCATGGGGTACTGAAACCCAATGAATCACGCCTTTTACTTTTCGATCCACCGGATTTTTACCTAACGTCTCTTTGTCATAAGTACAACGTAACTCAATGACCTGCCCCTCAGCGTCTCGAACCACATCGGTGCAACGAATCACATAAGCATGGCGTAGCCGGACTTCACTGCCGGGAGACAAGCGAAAATACTTGCTTGGTGGGTTTTCCATAAAATCATCACGTTCGATATACAACTCTCGTGTAAAGGGAAGGGTACGTTTTGCTGACGTGGGATCTTGTGGATGAAAAGCGGCTGAGAGCTCTTCTGTTACACCCTCCGGAAAATTATCAATCACAACTTTAATCGGATCCATCACACACAATGCGCGTTTAGCCGTTTTATTCAATTCTTCACGTACACAGGCCTCAAGCAAGCCCATATCAATCACAGAATCACTTCGGGATATGCCAATCATTTCGCAAAACTGACGAATAGCTGCTGGTGGATATCCTCGTTGACGCATGCCTCGCAATGTCGGCAATCTTGGATCATCCCAACCCGTCACAACTTTTTGCTCAACCAATTCGCGAAGTTTACGTTTACTGGTGACGGTGTGCGACAGATTCAGTCGCGCAAACTCGGTTTGTACCGGTTTCGCAGGCACAGGCAGATTATCAATTAACCAATCGTATAAAGGCCGGTGATCTTGAAACTCCAAAGTACAGAGCGAGTGCGTAATGTGTTCGAGTGCGTCAGACAGAGGATGAGCATAATCATACATGGGATAAATGCACCACTCAGTTCCTGTGCGTTGATGTGCCACATGTCGAATACGGTAAAGAACTGGATCGCGCATATTGACGTTACCTGAGGCCATGTCAATCCGGGCACGCAACACATGCGCTCCATCAGGAAACTCACCTGCTTTCATACGTGTGAATAAATCCATATTCTCTTCAACACTACGTTGCCGATAAGGGCTGTCACGGCCAGGTTCTTGCAATGTTCCTCGATGTTCACGAATTTCTTCCATGGTCAAGCTATCGACATAGGCCAACCCTTTTTCAATCAAAAGAACCGCATAGTCATATAACTTGCCATAGTAATCAGATGAATGCGTCATCTCGCACCACTCAAATCCAAGCCATTTAACGTCTTCAGCAATGGCCGTTGCAAATTCCTCTTCCTCTTTGCAAGGATTGGTGTCATCAAATCTCAAATAACATCGCCCTTTGAATTCATCTGCCAAACCGAAGTTAAGACAAATTGATTTTGCGTGTCCGATATGCAGATAACCATTCGGCTCAGGCGGAAAGCGTGTGACAAGAGACTCGTGTTTGCCAGAAGCCAGTTCATCAACAATCAGTTGACGTATAAAATGGGGTCTTTTTTCAATTGTGTCATTCATGATGTTTTTCCTAACATAAAAAGCGGTCCGGATGCGGGTTTCACAATGCCGTATTCTTCAGGGTAAGTCACTTCAACCAAATAAAGACCTGATGGCGGTGCAGTTTCAGCACCCATTGTCCGATCTTTTGCGAGTAAAACCTCTTTAACCCAACTCACTTCTTTTCGACCCGACCCAACGGCCATCAATACGCCTGCAATATTTCTGATCATATGATGCAGAAAAGCGTTGGCCATCACGTCGAGAATCACCCAATCTCCCACACGCCTCACCTGACATTCAAACATATTGCGCATCGGTGTGTTTGATTGGCATTCAACAGAGCGAAATGAAGTGAAATCTTGTTCACCAATCAAGCACTGAGCACCTTCATGCATTCGCTTTTCATCCAGCCGGCGATACTGCCACGTCACATTGCTTCGCATGAGTGCTGGCCGAATGGGTGAGTTAAAAATAACATATTGATAACGTCGCGATACTGCAGAATAACGGGCATGAAATGACTCAGGGACTTCACGTCCCCATTTAATACATATATCTTTTGGTAAAAACGAATTAGCGCCATGGATCCACGCACGAACGGTTCGCTCTTTTTCTGATTCAAAATGTATAATTTGGCCGGTTGCATGAACGCCTGTATCGGTACGACCCGCGCAAACCACCTGAATATCATGAGTAGCCACTCGACCTAATGCGGTCTCAAGCCGCTGTTGAACCGTATGCAAACCCGCTTGCGACTGCCATCCATGATATTGGCTACCATCGTATTCCACCATCAGGGCAACGCGCATATAAAATTCCCGACAAAATAGGCCAATGTATTATACCAGCGGGGTTTTGTCTAGTCTACGCAACTACCGCGGACCTAATCTGGTCAAAACATAAATATTCTTCCCCGCTTAATTCAGCATCATATGCAGGCCATTATACATAGGATACTCATGCATTGCAGTCAATATGACCTTGAGCAGATGAGTGAGTTGTGTGCTACAATTTGACATAATGACAAATCTAGAGAGTATATTATGGCCGATAATGATCGCATTGTAGATGAAGAACTCATAAAGGAGTTACGTCAATATCGTAATACCTACAACGTGTTAGCAGCAACGGACAAAGCTGAGTTGCTTAACCACACCAGCCCTTCCGCGAAGGCTTTATCGAGTTTTTTGCAACATTTGAATCCTGAACAAACAACGTATGGCCAGGTAAAAGAGCTCATCAAATTGTATTACGCAACTCAACATATTCCTGCCGCTAAGCGTGCTCTACAGGAATGTAATGTGTCCACCAAACTATTTGGAAGTGTCTCTCCACCGCTTGCGGGGCTTAGACCGATTACTATCCATCATGTTGATAAATATTTAGGGGAGGAGCCATTCAAAGATGAGAAAGGCAATATTACATATGCAAGAAGCAATGTACAACTTGCCTCTCGAGCATTTTTTCATGATGACAGTCGCCAAGAACGTTTAGGTCAGGCATTACTACGCCATCTCATCATCAAAAAAGATGATATTACGGTTGAGGAGATGATTACAAGATACCCAAAGCTATTAAGTCATCGAGGTGCTCTGGTCGATAAAAATACGAACCGGACATTAGTGGATATCAATGGTAAGCCATTAAATGACATCTGTGTTTTTGATAGGATTTTGCAACAAGCAGATCCGGACCTGCCCCCTGGTGACGATACTAAACAGAATTTCGGCCAAAAATTATTGCATCACACGATTAGGGGAAATCAACTGGCAGTCGTTGCGATTCTTGCCATATTTCCTGACCTTTTACTACACCGCGGCAATACTCATGATTATTCAGGCCGTGCGTTTAAAAATGTGACGGCCTTTGAGCTCGCCATATGGGCCTTGGATGTTAGACACATGGTACCGGCAATGTTGAAATGCTTGACTACAAATGTAGAAGGTCAGGATTTCCGTGAAAAATTAGTTCCACAATTGCTGAGGCAATTTAATCACTCTGAGGGCGTAAACTATACCATCGGATGCGGTCTACTTAAAATGTCTCAAGACCCAAGGACATTGATGCCAGGTAAAACGGATTTAGAAAAAAGTGCCGAACTGAATCGAAAACTAAACCGTCATAATGGATTAATCCAGTATGACGATAAGATATTTTATTTTCATAATCTCAGTTACCCGAAAAAGTTGGTCGAGATTAAAAAATCCGGCGCCATTAGCGCGTTACAACGCCTCTTGAATAATAAAGAAAGGGAACTGGAAGACGATACATTGCAAATCATCAACCATGACGACGAACTTAAGATGATTCAAAACTACGTGCCTGATTCTCGGCATATTTTCCAAGAAAAACACTATGACTTTACCCCGCTCATTAAAGCGCTCGAAGTCTACGCTCATAGTTTTTACGCCGACAAACCTTGGTTCTGGGAACAACATGAGGCACATTGGTCTAGTGTAGTAGGGCTGGAACAGCATTACGCGCCGGCGCATGTTGCTCAACATTACTGTAATCCCGATGAATCATTTTCTTCTCAATATAAATATAATTGCCCTCAGCCGACATTTAAAGAAAACGTATTAAAACGCACGTTAGAGCTTGATAATTGGATATCGAATAAAAAAGAACGTTGGTGGACAGAAGCAGTCGATTCTAGCGTTCAGGTTTCTGGTCCTGGTCTTGATTTTGCCATTTTTCGTACGAATGCGGGCGCGGTGGCGCGCGACCATTCGGAGCGCCGGGGGATCGGCGGAGGGCCTCCCGCGTTGGCACGGTCGGGCACCGTCGATTTAGAGGCCTTAAGGGCTCTATGTAAAGTGAGAACAGATGACGCGCACGAGATTAAACAGCTGCTCGATTCACTTCAAAAGCCGGGGGCTTCTTGTGTCGTGCAGTAATGTATTCCCAATCGAAACGGTAGTAGATTGATTGCGCTGATAGAGGGCGTGCGAGCCGCACGCCCTTGTAACCACCACTCTACGTAGCGGGGATTATGTCGGTATGGAGGCTATGGTGCTGAAACCACATTAACTGCTGTTTGTAAATCATTGACGATTATCGCAGCCTCTTTTTCTGGAACTTTAAAGAACCGCGCATCACCTGTTGCCATGTAGGAAATACCGCTGGCCACACCTAGTGTGAGAATATTCGCTACAACAAATAGTAAGTTGTGGAGAAATTCAGACCAAAACGGTTGCTTTGCAAGAGGTGAGTCAAGCGCGGTATTGATTAAAGGATTGCAAGCATCTTTAAATTGCTCAACAGTCATCGATTTCTCTCGAACGAACCGATTTTTAAGTTCGAGTAATGCATCATGAAGGACTCTTCCAGCATCGGCTGCAGCAGCGCTATCTTGGTTGAAACATGGGAAGAAAGAGGCTTCGTTTTCTGCTAGGCTGTCGTCCCTAAGCGAAACCACTTCTGCTTCTAGCCTTTTCAACGATTGAGTGAAACGCCCAAGCACTTGCTCTCGTCTTTGTTGTTCTGATTCTCTAGCATTTTCCGTTGGTACTGGAGATACCGCGGCCAGAGACGACTCCTGTCCTGTTGTTGCTGCAGCTGTTGGAGTTGGAGTTGGAGTTGGCGTCACTTCATTATTAGATGTAGGTGTCGGCGCTGGGGAAAGTCGCGCAATTTCATTTTTAACAGAATCTAGCAAGCGGGCTGTATCAGCCAAATCTTTTTTCGCACTTTCTGCGCTCTGCGTTGCGTCATTTAGTTTTAATCGAGCATTGTTTACTGTCTCTGTTGCTTGAATAACTTTATGCGGTGCATTACGAAGATCCTGTTGCAGACTTTGGTTGGCTTCTAGTAATCCAGCCTTCTTCTGCTTAAATGGTTGTTTATCTACATTTGATTTTTTATCAGAAATGATTGCATTCAAGTCTGCTAGTTCAGCTTGAATAGCATCAAGCGCTGCTTTGGCCACCTGAGCAGCGTCTGCTTTGCTCGTTGCTGCACCTACAGTCTCTCTTGCAGCATTGGCTTGCTTCTCAGCCACTTCAACTGCAGCTGTCAGCGTTGTTACCTTAACATCCAATTCGTCTTGTCTTGTCAATAAATAGCTCAATAACTGGTTTTTGCCTTTTCCAAATAATTCGGCGATTCTTACTTTTATTTCGTCTATTTTAGATGAAGTCGCACTCAAACGATCTCTGTCTGCGGCTTGGTGCTGACGGTTGTGAGATTGTTGCATTGATTTAATGGTCGCAATTGCTTTTTCCGTATCGGTTAGGGCTTCAGTAGCAGCTTGTTGTAGAGACACTGTCATTTCATTTTCAAGATTTTCAAATATTTCAAGTTTTGTGCTCATGGTTGCTCTCTCTGTGTTATAAGAAAGCTCTATCCTACAGTATTACTGATCATTTTGGAAGCACTTTACGCAAACATTTTTCTCCCGGTGGGGTTCGAAAGCTCCAATTGCGCAAGAAATATTATTCTATACGTTGCCCTAATCAACGATAAATCATCTATAACAGATGATTTCACTAAATCCTTTGCATCCAAATCCAAAACATAAGGCCTCACTACCGAGCGTTCGGGTCGCGGGTACGAACTTATCTTTTTTAAACGATTTAACCTGCTCATAGCCTAATCTCCGACAGAAAGAATAAGCAGCCTGCTTGCCACAGTGTTTATTTTTTTCCATACACCAATCAACACGATAATGAGCAAAACGTGGATATGCAAATTTTTTCAGACGATAATAGTAGGATGCGGCGGGCCGATGAATGATTTTATTCGCGCATTGGATCAGCTTAAAACCATCGCATCCCCAGCCTCTGCATGCTGAGTTGCTGTCTAAATAATTTGTTAAACCAACATTATGTTCTATTTCTTCATGAGAGAGGTTTTCGAATCCCATGAGATGACAATATTGAGTCGCGACTACTTTCCCGCATGTTTTCCCATCGATATAACAATAACTGAGCCGCTCAACATGATAAGTTGGGCTCCAGAAATCGCGAGTATATGTGCCGTCTTGCGCGTCTGCATGCAGAACTGGTGCAAGGAAGCAAAGAATCAACAACAGAATGTTACTACAAAATTTAAGCATGGTTTTTTTAATCCATTTATATAAAATCTACCAGCTGTTTGACAAGCCCCGGGCCTTGATAAATTAAGCCGGTATAAACCTGCACCAGCGCCGCACCCGCTTGCAATTTCTGACGAGCAGTCTCAGGACTATCAATGCCGCCAACACCTATCAAAGTCACATCCTTTCCCACAACAGGCTTGATAATACGCAAAACGTCCGTTGAACGTGTGAATAATGGCTGGCCGCTCAAGCCGCCTCCTTCATGGCCATGGGGCATGTCAATGACTGCCTCGCGTGCAATCGTGGTATTCGTTACCATAATACCGTCAATTCCAACGTTGACGATAGTATCTGCCATCCGTTTTAAAGACTCATCTGCCTCATCAGGAGATAGCTTGATAACAATGGGAACATGGCATTGATGGATATCGGCTAACTGTTGTTGTGCTTCGCGTAATTGCACCATGAGGTAACCAAAATATTCTCGCCCGTGTAAATCCCTCAAATTTGGGGTGTTTGGGGATGATATATTGATCGTGACATAGGAAGCGTGCAGGTAAACTTTACGTAAACACTCCAGATAATCATCCAAAGCGTTTTGTATTGGCGTCTCTGCATTTTTTCCAATATTAATCCCAAGAATGCCCTGATAACGAGTGGCCATAACATTTGCAATCAATGCATCAACGCCTCTATTATTAAAGCCCATGCGATTAATCAGTGCTTGTGCCTTGGGCAGGCGAAACATTCGCGGTTTAGGGTTCCCCTCCTGGGGTTTTGGGGTGACCGTTCCAAGCTCAATAAATGAAAACCCTAACTTGGCTAATGCATCAATATAATCGCCGTTTTTATCTAAACCAGCAGCCAATCCAACTGGATGAGAAAATTTAAGCCCCAAGGCACGAACAGCCTTACTCGAAGCAACGGATTTGGAAAAGCAACGTTCGGGAACATATTCCAGAAGCGACAGCGCGAGGTGATGTGCTCGCTCAGGCTCCAGTCTAAATAACACAGACCGCATCAATGCGTATGGAATTGAAGTCATACGCCGCACCCTCTCATCCATATATGAAGCCATGCATCACCATCCTGTTGCAAAGGGTAGGCAATTAAGTGCCGGCCCCATAAAACTGGTTCTCGCATTAGGATTAATTCCTTGATAATAACAATAGATACGAAAATACCAGTCCAACCTGTAAAATTCAACTGTGAATACAAAAGCCAGGGCAAACGCATCTTAAATGACTTGCGTAATAATCTTAAATGACTTGCGTAATAATAGTTTCTCTGAAATCTTACTCTAAGAAATTCTGGATAAAGCCACGCCTACTCCTGATGGGGGCGGCCAACCAGACAAATCCGCATCCATGCGATCGCGCGCACATCCATGTGCGCGACGGTCTGGTTGGCCGCCCCCATCAGGAGTAGGCTCCTTCCTTTCACAGTACAGACTTTTGTTTTCCCCGCACCATTTA
Organism: uncultured Gammaproteobacteria bacterium; assembly: GCA_963784615.1. Taxonomy (GTDB): domain Bacteria; phylum Pseudomonadota; class Gammaproteobacteria; order Legionellales; family Legionellaceae; genus UBA11403. The sequence goes on along the minus strand of CAWASG010000003.1, from coordinate 46,798 downwards.
CCGTTGGTTTACACGAGTCGACACTGTTCTTAGATAATCATCGAATAAAATAGGAACGTTTAAAACAGATGCCTGTATAATCAAAGAAAAGAGTGCATATCTGCTGTTGGCTCTCGTGTTTCAGACCGTCGCGCCACGGATGGCGCGTCGACCCCAAGGACGGGGTTTGTCTGAAACACGAGAGCCAACAGCAGATATGCACGCGGATGTACTCGATTCTTGTTTCTGTAGCCAAGATGACTCAACCGGTTAAATTTCAGACAACCCTGCCCTGATACAAAACCGCCTCAAAAGAAACAACATAAGCACAAGATATGATTTTCATCAGAAAACATGTTTCCTATGTACAAGAGATTCTACGCACGTTATATTCTGATTCAACCGAATGACTGAAGAGGATAAGTATAATGCATCATGGTTTGCAGCATTTGCTTGGAGAAACCTACGACCTGTTGCGAGAAAGTGTTCGCCAGTTCGCACAACATGAAATTGCGCCCTTTGCTGCGGAGATCGATCATCAGAATCAATTTCCCAATCGGTTATGGCGTCAATTAGGTGACATGGGATTATTAGGCATTACCGTCAGTGAAGAATATGGTGGTGCCAATATGGGGTATTTGGCGCATGCGATTGCAATGGAAGAAATATCCCGAGCTTCGGCTTCTGTTGGCTTAAGCTATGGCGCGCACTCAAACCTCTGTGTGAATCAAATTTATTTGAACGGCAACCAAGCACAAAAAAATCGCTACTTACCCAAGCTCATAACCGGCGAATACATCGGCGCATTGGCGATGAGCGAGGTATCTGCAGGCTCTGATGTCGTCAGTATGCAATTACAAGCGCGGGCCGAAAAGGATTATTTTGTTCTCAATGGCACCAAAATGTGGATTACCAACGGGCCTGATGCACATGTGCTCGTCGTCTATGCCAAAACCAATAAAGACGCCGGCAGCAAAGGCATCACTGCTTTTATCATTGAAAAAGATTTCCCTGGCTTTCGCACCGCACAAAAGCTCGATAAACTCGGCATGCGTGGGTCGAATACTTGTGAGCTGGTCTTTGAAGATTGCATTGTACCGGCTGAAAACGTACTGGGGACACTGAATAAAGGCGTTAACATTCTCATGAGCGGCCTTGATTTTGAGCGAACTATTCTTGCAGCTGGCCCTGTCGGTATCATGCAATCATGCATGGATTTAGTCATGCCTTACGTCCATGAACGCAAACAATTCAATCAATCCATCGGTGAATTTCAGCTTATTCAAGGCAAATTAGCGGATATGTATGCAGGGCTAAGTGCTTCCCGTTCTTATCTTTATGCAGTTGCCCGTGCGTGTGATGCTGGGCTTGTTAGCCGTAAAGATGCTGCAGGGGTTATTTTATATGTTTCTGAAAAAGCCACGCAAATGGCACTGCAAACCATCCAAATTCTCGGTGGGAACGGATACACCAATGAATATCCAGCCGGCCGCCTGTTACGAGATTCTAAATTATATGAGATCGGTGCAGGTACCTCAGAAATTCGCCGCATGTTGATCGGGCGAGAGTTGTTTAACGAAGGGCTTTAAATCATGATGATAAAACAAGATGATATCGTTATCGTTGCCGCGATGCGGACGCCAACAGGCGGATTATTAGGCAACTTATCTTCACTATCAGCCCCAGAACTCGGTGCTGTCGCGCATCGCGCAGTATTGGATCAACTTCAGCTCGACCCACATGATATTGATGAAATCATCAGCGGATGCGTTCTTCAAGCCGGAATAGGACAGGCACCAGCAAGACAGGCGGCCCTCAAAGCCGGGATCCCTGATTCAGTTGGCGCTACGACGATCAATAAAATGTGTGGATCAGGGTTAAAATCAGTGATGCTTGCCCATGATTTAATTAAAGCGGGATCAGCCAATATTATCCTTGCCGGCGGGATGGAAAGCATGAGTCAGGCGCCTTATTTATTAGGCAAAGCCCGTGCTGGTTATCGCCATGGGCATGGCGAGATCAAAGACCACATGTTTCTCGACGGCCTTGAAGATGCCTATGACCGCGGCAAATTAATGGGCGTTTTTGCAGAACGCACAGCAGCAACATTCAACATCAGTCGCGAAGCACAGGATGCCTTTGCAGAGGGCTCCATGAGGCGTGCTTTGGAAGCGCAAAAAGAAGGTTATTTCAATGCTGAAATTGCACCCGTCACAATCACCGATCGCAAAGGCACACAAACCATCCTTCACGATGAAGGACCAAGCGAATCCAAGCTGAGTAAAATCCGACAATTAAAACCCGCTTTTCAAGCTGATGGCACGATAACCGCCGCGAACTCCAGCTCTATTGCCGATGGTGCTGCAAGCCTGTTGCTCATGACAGCAGCAGAGGCGGCTGCACGTGGGCTAACCCCATTAGCAAGAATTGTTGCGCATTCAACTTTCGCTCAAGCGCCCGCATGGTTCACAACCGCGCCTTCCCAAGCCATTGCCGCAGTATTAAAGAAAGCCGGCTGGACTGCACGTGACGTCGACCTGTATGAAATCAATGAAGCCTTTGCCGTGGTCACTATGGTAGCAATATCCGAACTAAAGCTCGATGAAGAAACCGTCAATATTCACGGCGGTTCCTGCGCCTTAGGCCACCCCATCGGCGCATCTGGCGCGCGTATTTTAGTCACGTTAATCCATGCGCTCCGACAACATCATAAAAAACGAGGCATTGCATCTTTGTGCATTGGTGGCGGTGAAGCAGTGGCGATGGCAATAGAGGTCATTTAAGATGCTAAAACAAAGCTTAATATATTTAGTTCTCAGTATTCTCGTCGTCATCTTTGCGCGCTACATGCATGTGCTCGTTGTCTACCTGGACATCTGTTACACCTATGCCAACCTTAAATTAGCGCCCTTATTCAGCAATAGTCAATCGGGTATTATTCTCCGCGGCGTCATCATCCTAACCCTATTGCCCATCATCATCACCGCCATTCCCGCGTTGATCTACCGCGCTTTCAAAGGCGGCCTAATGCCTTATTATTTTGAGGTAACCTGGATGATTTGGTTTCTGATTGTCGTTAGTAAAATTATCATTTTATAGGATTTAAAATGACCAAAATAACCAGTCTTCTCAACACCAACAGCCCTGAATACAAAGCCAACCAAATAGCGATGAACATGCTGCTAACCCAACTTAAAGATGATGTAACCCAGATATCTTTAGGCGGTGGTGACAAAGCACGGGCAAGGCATTTGGCACATGGAAAACTGCTGCCTCGTGAGCGATTACAACTATTGCTTGACCCAGGAAGCGCCTTTTTAGAGCTCTCCCAATTAGCGGGCCACGGTGTGTATGAGGACGATGTTCCGGCTGCAGGCCTAATTACCGGCATAGGTCGCATTAATAACCAAGAATGTGTCATCGTTATTAACGATCCCACGGTCAAAGGCGGCGCATATTACCCATTAACCGTCAAAAAACATTTGCGTGCGCAAGAAATTGCAGAGGCCAATCATCTACCCTGCATTTACCTTGTTGATTCTGCGGGTGCCTATTTACCGCTGCAAGATGACGTCTTTCCCGATCGCGATCATTTTGGGCGCATCTTCTTTAATCAAGCCAATTTATCTGCCAAAAATATTCCGCAAATTGCTGTCGTTATGGGTTCTTGCACTGCAGGCGGAGCCTATGTTCCGGCAATGGCTGATGAGTCGATTATGGTTCGTAATCAAGCGACTATTTTTTTAGGTGGCCCACCTTTGGTTAAAGCTGCCACCGGTGAAGTCATCACCGCGGAAGCGCTTGGTGGAAGTGAGGTTCATTGTCGTCAATCGGGTGTTGCTGATCATTATGCGGAAAGTGATGCACATGCCATTCACCTGGCACGGGTTGCCGTAAGCCACCTGAATCGAAAAAAACCGCTGGATTTACACCCCATTCCAAGCATCGAGCCCGCTTACAATGTCGAGGAGCTCACTGGCGTTGTCCCAACTGATTCACGAAAACCATTCGATATCCGCGAAGTCATTGCCCGCATTGTTGATGGTTCAAAGCTGGATGAGTTCAAGGCCCTATACGGTACAACATTAATCTGCGGATTCGCACATTTATATGGCTACCCTATTGGAATCATAGCCAATAATGGGATATTGTTTGGAGAGAGCGCACTCAAAGGAACGCATTTCATCGAGCTGTGTGCGCAACGAAAGATACCGCTTGTGTTTTTACAAAACATAACCGGTTTCATGGTCGGTAGTAAATATGAAGCCGCCGGTATTGCCAAGCACGGCGCTAAAATGGTCACGGCGGTTGCCACGGCCCGCGTTCCCAAGTTCACCGTCATTGTTGGCGGAAGTTTTGGCGCAGGGAATTATGCGATGTGCGGTCGTGCATATGGCCCACGATTTTTGTGGTCTTGGCCTAATGCCAGAATCTCCGTGATGGGTGGCGAGCAAGCGGCGAACGTTCTCGCGCAAATCAACCGAGAAAAATACGACAAACAAAATATAAATTGGACCGCAAAAGAAGAAGAGCAGTTTAAGGCGACATTACGTGAACAGTATGAGCGCCAAGGCCACCCCTATTATGCCAGTGCGCGATTATGGGATGATGGCATTATTGCCCCACAAGACACGCGCAAAGTATTGGGATTGAGTTTGTCTGCCGCACTCAACGCACCGATAGAAGCAACACAATTTGGACTATTTCGGATGTGATGGTAACTGCTTAGGGAAGGGAAAGCAGTTGCATATATTATTTATAAGGAGAATTTGGTGAGCGATTTAATTACCGAGCAACAAGGAAAACTATTTTTAATTACCATGAATCGTGTTGAAAAACACAATGCGTTTGATGACTCGATGCTCGCTCATCTACAACTCGTCATCGAAGATGCGAGAGATAATCCCTCGGTAGCTGTCATTATTCTCATGGCTAATGGTCCTCATTTTTCAGCCGGTGCCGATGTATCCTGGATGCAACGCATGGCGGATTACAATGAAAAAGAAAATATATCTGACGCCTTAATATTAGCGCAAATGATGCGTTCATTGCACATGTGCACGAAACCCACTATAGCGATGGTTCAAGGTGCTGCTTATGGCGGTGGTGCCGGTATCGCCGCGGCGTGTGATATCGTCATTGCTGCTGATACTGCAAAGTTTTGCTTTTCTGAGGTTAAATTTGGCTTGATTCCTGCGATCATCAGTCCTTATGTCATTAAAGCCATCGGTGAGCGCGCCGCGTGTGAATTATTCATGACGGCACAAGTATTTTCTGCACGGCGAGCATATGAACTGAACTTGGTTCAACATTGCGTTCCTGAAAATGATCTACTCACTTTCACACTCAATCTTGCTGAAAAAATAACACAAAATGCTCCGCTCGCAGTTAAAGCATCCAAGGCGCTTGTGCAGCAAGTTGTGGGGCGACCAATCGACGAAGAGATGCTCACCAAAACAGCAACTCTTATTGCTCAAAAAAGAGTTTCTGTGGAAGGTCAACATGGATTAAAAGCTTTTCTGAGCAAAAAAACACCCCGTTGGTACTAGGAGCCTAGTAAAACATGTTTAACAAATTATTGATTGCCAATCGCGGGGAAATTGCCTGTCGAATCATCAAAACAGCTCGCCGCATGGGCATTGAATGCATCGCCATTTACTCGACCGCCGATCGCGACAGTCTACACACGAGCCTGGCCGATAGCGCCTATTGTGTGGGCGAGCCAGAAGCTCGATCCAGTTATTTAAATATTGACGCAATTATCGCCGTGGCAAAACTTGCAGGCGCAGATGCGATTCATCCTGGTTATGGTTTTTTATCTGAAAATCCAGCTTTTGCCCGCGCGTGCGCGGCTGCAGATATTGTTTTTATAGGTCCATCGGTGTCTGCAATGGAAGCTATGGCATCGAAGCAGCTTGCGAAACAGCTGCTTGCAAAAACCAATGTTCCGCTTACACCGGGTTATCATGATGCCAATCAATCCGATGATGTTCTCTTGAAAGCAGCAATGAGCATCGGATTTCCCGTTCTACTGAAAGCGGCCAGTGGCGGCGGCGGCAAGGGGATGCGCGAAGTCAAATCTGCGGCTGAATTTCAATCTGCACTTGCTGCGGCGAAGCGTGAAGCCAAGGCCAGTTTCGGTGATGAGATCATGATCATCGAAAAATACATATCCCAACCACGACACGTTGAAATTCAACTGATGGCCGATAATTTTGGCGATGCGGTGCATCTATTTGAACGCGACTGTTCGATACAACGTCGTCACCAAAAAATCATCGAAGAAGCACCAGCACCCAATTTGCCAGACACTTTGCGTCAACAACTGGGTAAAGCCGCTGTTGAGGTTGCGAAAGCGATTGAATACCGAGGCGCAGGAACCGTTGAGTTTTTGGTCGATGATGCCGGCAAGTTTTACTTTATGGAAATGAATACCCGTCTTCAAGTCGAGCATCCAGTCACTGAAATGATCACAGGACTTGATCTCGTCGAATGGCAATTGCGGATTGCTGCCAATGAGCCTCTCCCCTGCTCCCAGAAAGAAATAAAAGCTCATGGCCATGCGGTTGAATGTCGCATTTATGCCGAAGATCCACATCATCAATTTATGCCGTCCACAGGCATGATTGATTTTCTAAAAGAACCTACGGGCGAAGGAATTCGGATTGATACGGGCATTAAGCTGTATTCGCACATCACCATGTATTACGATCCAATGATTGCGAAACTCATTGCCTTCGGCGAGTCTCGTGATGAAGCCCTGCAACGTTTGACGCAAGCCATCAAACATTATTGGATTGGAGGAGTCAAAACTAATCTTCCTCTACTACAAGCGATTATTGAACATCCCCAATTCAAGGCTTGCGCTTTATCCACGCACTTTTTAACCGAATATCCCATGACACTACCCTCGCCCTCGAAACGGTGGGCGTTACTCATGGCTGCAAGCTTTGATTATTTAAGTTTAAACCCGCCCTACAAAACCCATTTACAAGCCGATACGTTCGCCTGGCAAATGCATTTAAAAACAAGCTGGACCTCTCATTATCTGATAAATGGAGAGCAGCACACCCTCAACATCACTCCTATTGACAGTCATGCCTTCACGGTTAACTACCTCGACAACACTTGCACCCTACAAGTCAAACGATTGGATTCTCTGATATCACTCGATGATGGCCAGCGAATCAGACAAGGGTGTATAGATGTTCAAGGCGAACGATTAACGTTATTTACCGAGGAAGGATCAATCCAGATTGAGCGATTCAATTGGCAACGGGCTAACGTACTGGATGCTCTCAATCACCAACTCACCGCTCCCATGCCAGCAACAGTTGTGGCGGTTTTAAAACATCAGGGCGATACAATTAAGATTGGCGAACCCATTATGGTTCTTGAGGCGATGAAAATGGAGCATACGATATTATCGCCCAACGATGGCATATTGGGCCAAATTTTTTACAATATTGGCGATCAGGTTAACGAAGGCGTGGAGCTGGTTGAGTTACTCCCGATGGAAGAAACGCAATCATGAACCCGCCCATCACCTTGATTGAAGTCGGTCCTCGCGATGGTTTACAAAACGAGCCCGTATTTGTGCCTACAGAAACGAAAGTACAGTTTGTTAATTTGCTTAGCCAAACGGGTTTAAGCAATATCGAGGTGACAAGCTTCGTATCGGCAAAAGCTATCCCACAGCTTGCCGATAACCAGGCTGTGTTCAGTGCCATTAATAAACCTGAATCGATTTGTTTTTCAGCGCTAGTACCCAACGAACAAGGTATGAAGGCAGCCATCAACGCCGGCGTCAAACACATCGCAATTTTCACTGCGGCCAGTGAGCAATTTAATCAACATAACATTCAATGCTCTATCCAAGAAAGCATCGAACGCTTCAAGCCCGTGATTCTGATGGCCAAAAACAATGGCATCTCTATTCGCGGCTATATTTCATGCGTATTGGGCTGTCCTTATGAAGGCAGTATTGCGCCCTCGCAAGTCATGCCGATTATCGAGACTCTAGTTGCTCTCGGCGTTGATGACATGAGCCTGGGCGACACCATCGGTGTTGGCACCCCCAAACAAACAAAAGCCCTTATTCAGTCGATAAAACAAAGCATCCCAATTGATAACATCGCCATGCATTTTCATGACACTTACGGTCAGGCCATTGCCAATATTTATGCCTCCCTGGATGAAGGCATCACGCGCTTTGACTCGTCAGTTGCAGGCCTTGGCGGCTGCCCTTATGCCCGCGGCGCTAGCGGTAATGTTGCAACAGAGGATGTGCTCTACCTGATGCACGGCATGGGCTTGGAAACCGGTGTTGATATTTACAAAATTGTTCAAGCCGGCGATATGATTTGCAAAGCAATTGGCAGAAAGAATCAATCTAAAGTGGCGAATGCGTTGTTGGGTGATGGTTGAGACGAAAAAATCGGCCTCAGTCATCGTTTCGCCACTTCAATGGCATTTGTCAAACCTTCGAAAGGCACGGATGCGTATAGCGTGTTTGACAAATGCCACTGAAGTGGCGAAACGATAACTGAGACCAAAAAATCGCATGCATCGCCCTACATATCTAATAGTAAATGTGAGATAATCATATTCCCTTAAGCTTTGACTTGCATAATCACAACATAACGGTTGCCTGAAATGGCAGGAATGCTGTAACACACAATCGTTAACAACATATTTCTCCACACTTTAAAGGAATTTTGATATGAAAAAATACTTTGGTTTAAGTTTAGTTTTCGCAATGATGATTAACGGTACCGCTTCTGCGGACACCGATGATAGTGTTAATACTTTTAATATTACCATTACCAATGCCACATCGAGTGTGTGTTCACTCTTTGATTATCGTCTTATTCGCGGTGACTTTTTTGTTGGTACTTTTTTGGCTCAGTTCATTCCACCCCAGACAACAGCATATCCAATTTTACTTAATGCATGCTCATCTGCGGAACTTGAATTAACTTATGTGTGTGGAGAAAATAAATCTATTACTATCAATAGCCAAGATACCGCATATTGGTTTTCAAATGAGATTTCAGGAAAAATCGTTTCTTCCCAGCAAATGAATGCGACCTATAAAATAAGGTCTGGCTGGAACCATAGTGCTATTGATTGGCGTCTTGAATAAGGCGAGCTCCATATGATCAGCCAAAAATATCTGCTCGTTATTTTAATAACATAGTACATTTATGGAATGTAGCCTGCACTGCCATTAAGTTAAGGGAATTAATCGGATGTAGGTTGGGTTGAGCGAGAGCGAAGCCCAACATGACGATTTTGTTGGGCTTCGGTCAGGGCAAACGCATCTTAATTGATGTTTTTTTAGTCTAAATTCGATCCGTTCGGGCTGAGGAGGCGCTTATACACTGATTTACAGCCGTAAATCAGTGTATAAGCGCCGTCTCGAAGCCTAAGCAACGTGGGTAGGCTTCGAGACAGCGCAAAAAACGCGCTTCCTCAGCCCGAACGGACTGGATCTCGACTAAAAAAACATCAATTAAGATGCGTTTGCCCTGGGGCTTCGGTACAATAGCAATGATGTGATAGAATCCAACGCATTTTGCTAATCAGTGTTTGATTTTATAGGTTTAATGTTTATATCTTTCCCCGCTAAATTTTTGTTCTTAATAGCTAACTCTTTTGTTCCTGAAGATAATTTAAACTGCTTTCCAGCGTTGCCAGTTTGGAATAATCCTTTTCTGGAATATCTACGTTCAGTTCCTCATGGAGCAGCACTAAAAGTCGCAGAAAATCGACTGAATCAATTTCAAATTCTTCACGTAAAATAGTCTCTGGACGAATACTTTGCAGATCAATTTCTGGAGCGATTTGATGTAAACAATGTAGAAATCCTTCTCGAATATCATCAAGCGATTTGTGTTCATTTTTCATAATAGCTCCGGTTCCTGCAAGAGGTTTGCAATTGCTGAAAGAAAACGACTTCCAATCAGTCCGTTTGTCACACGATGATCAGCTGCAAGTGAGGCAATCATCGTTTTATTCGCCCTTATCTTCCCAAAACCAACCAAGGCGACCTGTGGTGGATAAATAACGCCAAACACTGAATCTACCCCCAACTCGCCAAGATTCGTGACCGTAATGGTTGAATCAGACAATTCGGCACTTTTAAGTTTGCCCGCCCTTGTCCTGATCACCAAATCAGTCAGATGAGACATCGTCTCGGTTAGACTCAGTTTATCTACGTTTAGAATCGCAGGCGTGATTAGCCCTCCACCGCGAAGTGAAATCGCCATACCGATATGAATAGATTCACTGGCTTCAAACCTATTATCCGTATAAAACCCATTGAATTCTGGACATGTTTTGAGAGCATGACTAACCGCTTTAATGAGCATCGCCGCGTACACCATACGTTCAGTGACAGGACGCTCCAGGTTGTACTTTTCTAACCAATCCAAAGCTTTTTTTAAATCCATTTCATTGGAGAGATAATAATGAGGAATCTCCCGCTTCGATTTCGCCATGGCTGCGCCAATGACTTTTTTCATGGATTCTGTGTGATCTTCTTTTGATAATCCAGGTTGAGCCGCCTTGCGAATATCGTCTTCAATAATCACATGATTTGGGCCTGAGCCTTTTATACTGGATATATCAATATTCAGTTCATGCGCTAATTTTCTGGCTAAAGGTGAAATTTTAATGCTCGCAGCAGTATCCTCTCGATCTCGCAGGGCGTCGACTTTAGGCGGCTTGTCGGCGCTTAGATTTCCCTGCGATATCGAAAGGATACTTGCAGCAGGTTTTGTTTCGACGGGCGTGGAGACAATCTCCGCACCACCGTCTTGAATCAAAGCTATCACCTCCCCAACCGGAATGATATCTCCCGGAGCGGCGATGAGTTTTTCGACGACCCCTTCACCGAAGGACTCAATGTCGATGGCTGCCTTATCCGTATCAATAACGGCAATGATATCGTGACGTTTAACCTTGTCCCCCACTGCAACTTTCCATTCCAGTAAGGTACCGTGCTCCATTTCAGCGCCTAATGCCGGCATTTTAAATTCATACATGATGTCCCACCCTCAAAGATTTCCACATTTTGCCAAGAAAGAGCCAACTCCCTCCGTAGGTTGGGTTGAGGCTGATAAGCCGAAGCCCAACAAAACCATCCATGTTGGGCTTCGGCTTATCAGCCTCAACCCAACCTACGGTTGCGAATGTCGGATTCATGAGCGTCCCACCAATTTTCTACATGCGTTAATAATAGAATCTACTTGTGGAATTGCTGCCTCTTCAAGATGTTTTGGATAAGGAATCGGCACCTCTTCCGTACACAACCTGGCCGGTGGCGCATCCAGTTCATAAAATACATTTTCTATCATTCTTGTAATAATTTCCGCAGAAAGACTACCACTTTTCCATCCTTCATCAAGCACAAGGGCGCGATGTGTTTTGGCAACTGATGACATAATCGTGTCGGTATCCAGCGGGCGCAGCGTACGTAAATCAATGACCTCAGCGTTAATACCCTCATCTGCTAATATTTCAGCCGCCTTTAATGCCTTACGCACCATTGCACTATAGGCAATAATCGTCATATCCGAACCTACTCGTCGAACTGCAGCCTTATCAATATTAACCACTTCAATATCTGGGTTAACCGCTTCCTCAAGGTTATAGAGCATGGCATGCTCACAAATCAAAACAGGATTTGGATCTTCAAGTGCAGGAAGAAGCATGCCAAGTGCATCCTCTACGGTGGCCGGTGTGAGAATTTTTATACCGGGAATATGTGCATACCATCCTTCAAAACTATGAGAATGTTGAGCTGCAACCTGTCGTCCAGCACCTGTGGCCATGCGAATCACGAGGGGTACATAAAATTGACCACCAGACATATGACAAAACGTTGCTGCATGATTAACAATTTGATCCAACGCCAGTAAACTAAAATTAATCGTCATCAACTCAACAATGGGACGCATGCCACCAAGCGCCGCACCGATGCCCATCCCCACAAATGCATTTTCAGATAACGGCGTATTGCGAATTCTTTGCGGCCCAAATTCTTGTAAAAGTCCTTTGCTAACGGCATAAGTGCCACCATAAGCGCCCACATCTTCGCCCATGAGAAACACACGTGGATCGCGTTGCAGTGCGCGACGATGCGCCAGTCGCAATGCATCCCGGTAAGTCATCAATTGTGTCGTCATTTCAACTCACCCGTGTGATAAATGTGCTTGGTTAAATCCTCAATGGGTTCCCATGTACCGCTTTCAGCAGCGGCAACCGCCTCGGCAATCACCGCTTCGACCTTTTGTTCAATCTCAGCCAAATCATGCTCAGTGGCTTTTCCTTGAGTACTTAAGGTTGTATAAAACGATTGGATAGGATCGCGCTTTTTCCATTCCGCTATTTCGGCTTTATCCCGATACAGATCGGCGTCATACATCGAATGTGCACGAAATCGATAGGTTTGAAAATCAATAAAATAGGGTCCCTTCCCTTCACGTATATAACGCGCGGCTTTTTCTGTGGCTTTTTTTACGGCAATCACATCCATGCCATCGACTGTTGCTGCTTGCATTTTGTAACTTCGGGCTTTTTCTGCAAGATCGGTTTGCGATTGATGTTCTGACAGTTTCGTACCCATGGCATAGAGATTGTTTTCACACAGAAACAAAACCGGAAGCTGCCATAACACCGCCAAATTTGCTGACTCGTGAAATACACCTTCAGCGATGGAGCCATCACCCATATAACAAGCACTTAAAGCTGTTCTGTTTTGCATTTTGTCGGCTAAAGCCAGGCCAACGCTGATAGGCATTCCCCCGGCAACAATTGCATTCCCACCATAGAATTTTTTAGATGCATCAAATAAATGCATGGAGCCGCCTCGACCGTGGCTGCAACCTTCCTGTTTTCCATACATTTCCAGCATGATTGCGCTGGGTGAAATGCCCCGTACCAACGCATGTCCATGTTCACGGTAGGTGGCAATAATATTGTCTTCTTTTGTGAAGACACTCATGGTGCCTGTAGCGATAGCTTCCTCACCAATGTATAGATGTAAAAAACCACGAATTTTTCCAGCGGTATACAGCTCCGCCGCTTTTTCCTCAAATCGGCGAATCAAAATCATTTGATAAAGCAAATCCAAGTCACTCATAGGTTTGTTTCCAATGTTGATGTATCCCCTTCGGGAAGACCTAACTCACGCGCTTTTAAAAGTCTACGCATCAGCTTTCCGCTTCGTGTTTTAGGAATACTGGACATGAACTCAATTTCTTTAGGCGCAATCGCAACGCCAAGATGTTGACGTGCGAACCCCATAATATCCAACTTCAACTCTTCGCTTTCTTGATATCCTGGCTTTAACGCCACAAACGCCTTCACAATTTCCATGACAACGGGATCGGGTTTGCCAATGGCCGCTGCTTCGGCGACAGCAGGATGGCCCATTAATGCGCTTTCAACTTCAAATGGACCGATAAGATGCCCTGCTGATTTGATAATATCGTCTGCTCTGCCCACGAACCAAAAATAGCCATCTTTATCACAGGTTACTAAATCACCCGTGAGGTAATAGCCATCTACAAATGCTTTTTGGTAACGCGCCTCCTCGCCGAGATAACCACGAAACATCGAAGGCCAACCGGCTTTCAATGCAAGCTCTCCTGCGTTGCCAGGCTCAGTGACAAAACGAATCGTGCCATCATCCTGACGCAGCACAATAGCAGCGGTTATTCCTGGCATAGGACGACCCATTGACCCAGGTTTAATATCCATGCAGGCGTAGTTTGCCATCATGATGCCACCGGTTTCAGTTTGCCACCAGTTATCATGGATAGGTAAATGAAACGCGTCCATACCCCACCAAACAGCTTCAGCATTCAGAGGTTCACCAACGCTTGCAATAAAACGAAGCTTCGGCAAGTGATGTTGACGGGCCATATCGACGCCTGACTTCATCATCATGCGTATTGCCGTTGGGGCGGTGTACCATACACTTACTTTTTGTTCCTCAAGAATCTTGAACCATCGTTCTGCATCAAAATCACATTCATCAATAATGCTGGTGATGCCGTTAATCAGCGGCGAAATGATGCCGTAGGAAGTACCCGTGACCCATCCGGGATCAGCCGTACACCAGAAAATATCATCAGCATGAAAATCCAAGGCTATTTTTCCAGTCATTTGATGCGCTAGAACCGCAAAATGAACATGAATCGCACCTTTAGGTTTACCGGTTGTTCCGCTGGTAAAATGCAGGATGGCTTCGTCCTCAGGACCAGTTTGCCCAATCGCAAATTGAGTGGATGCTGCTGATAATAAGGTCTGCAAATTCAGTGTATTCTCAAACTCGCTATTATCGCCAATCACAAATACATATTTTAAGTCCGGCAATGTCGCACGGATTTTGGCAATTTTTTTGCGATAGAGTTCTGCGGTTGTCACTAAAACCTGTCCACCCCCTATCAACAGTCGTGATTGAATGGGTTCTGGTCCAAACACTGAAAATAACGGGGAAAACAGACTTCTGTTTTTCCAGGTTCCAACTGCGGCGATATACAATTCCGGGATTCGATTGAGTAACGTGAATACGCGATCGCCTTGGCCAATACCCAAATCTTTCAAGACATTGGCAAACTGATTACTGAGGACTTTTAACTGTTGAAACGTTACGTCTTTGGTTTGATAATTCTTACCAATAAAACGTAACGCGGTTTGATTTCCTCTACCATGGAGAATATGTCGATCAACTGCTTCATAGGCAATATTAATGCCATTATGCTTGGGCAAACAATCAAGTTCCTCTATGGCATCCGTCCAATTAAATGACGCATAATATGAAGGATAATCTCGCATGTTCGGCTGCAGTGTGCCGACTGCGCCCCCCTTTTTAATCAACTGACTATGCTTAGCATCATGATCCATATGATCCGCCCAGAATATCTGCTCGTTATTTTAAAGCATAGTACATTTATGGAATGTAGCCTTGTTAAGGCCATATAAAGTCCATCAACTAATACCTTTTCCATCAGGGCTAACACGGTTGCGCATTTAAAACATCGAATCAGGTACAAGTTTCATAACGCCACATCAGTGATACCCCCCATCCCTACAGTCCGTTTTAATCTGCAACACAACCGCACCCACCGCACGTTGCACAGGCTCTGATAATGTTGAATCCACCTCTACTTCATCGATTTCAATGCCATATAAAACGATATGCTTTGGGAGTTCATTCAGGGCCGATCCAATTTGTAATGCCTCGGCAATACCTATGTCGTGCGTAGAAAAAACCGTGTTCAATGCTTGAATGTCCTCCCCTTCCAGCCGATGTATAACCCCTTTTTTTTGTCCTGTTTTAACCGCATCGATTAGAATAATGCTACTGCCGCCACGCATTAATTCAATGAGCCTTATACCTGGGCGATCACAACTCATCAGCTGTATATCGGGATGTACGATCATGTGAACTTTTAAAGCTTCAACAACTTTCCACCCGACTTGATCATCACCGAATGGCGAACCAATGCCTAAAATTTTTATCATGCGGTTCGACTCACTTTTAAATTTAAAAAATGCGTTGAGCATGAAATACAGGGATCATAATTCCGAATGATCATCTCACTGTAGAAGCGCAATTGCGTTTCATCATGATGCAACCCAAATCGTGTGAGTGAACTCCGCAGATCCTCTTCAATACGCGCTTGATTCTGGCTGGTTGGTGGTACGATACGTGCCGATTGAATCAACCCTTGTTCATCCAAGTGATAACTATTCCACAACAAGCCTCGTGGAGCTTCCGTGCAACCAAAGCCTTCTCCGGCTCTTGGTGTCACTTCTGTATAACTATAATCGGGCGTGTGATATGCAGCTAAAATGCGCGCGGATTCCAATACACAATAATACACCTCAACGGCGCGGGCGATGATGCTGTGCACCATGTTTTTTGAGGGGAAATGAATATCCAACTCCTCCAATAGTGTGTGGATTTCAACAGGAAGATGGCCAAAACTATGATTCACCCTCGCCAATGGCCCAACCAAATACGTTTTGTTGTCTAACAAACAGTGCAAGGCATTCGAATAAGGCACTTGAAATTCCTTGAAGCAGGAATCAAAGTCATCAACGGGGATATTCAAGCCACGATCAGAGACAATTCGCCCTTCATTAAAGGGATATTCCGTCGGGTGATACAGTGACACGCTGGTGAACTCATGCGAGTTATCAGGAAGCGAGAGCGATGCAAGCCAGCGAAGGAGTGCCTCACAGTCCACAACCAATGATTTTGCTTGTTCCAACAACGGTAAGACGTCCGCAGGCTTTGGCGCTTTATAAAATCCACCAATGCAAGCACCAACAGGATGCACTGAGCGTGCGCCCAATAATCGGATTAAGTCATTACCAAAAGCCTGTAACCGCATACCCCGACGCACTTCCTGCGGATACTTCTTCGCCATCTCTGGTGCTGAGTGAAACCCTAAAAAATCCGGTAAAGCCAAAAAGTGAATATGCATGCTATGACTTTCAAGCCATTCACCGCAATAAAATAAACGGCGCATATTACGCACCCAAGGGCTTGGCTGCATACCAAAACACTGCTCCACTGCCTGTGTTGCGGTCATTTGATACGCCACCGGGCAAATTCCGCAAATACGCGCGACTAAATCCAGCAGATCGGTATAACTGCGACCTTCTAAAAATTTCTCAAACAATCGCGGCGGTTCATAAATTTTTAACTGTAACGATGTAATGGTTTGATTGTGAATATCCAACTCAAGCGCGCCTTCACCCTCTACACGCGTCAAAATAGGAACGTTGATTGAAATATCCTTATGCTTTGACAATTTTGATCCCTTTAAAAGATTGACCTGCCAGCTGAAATGCCGGCGCTTGACTATTGATATGTAAAAACTGTCGTGCGATAACTTCCTGGGTAAATCCAAGATGTTCAAAGCAATGCCCCAAAGACGTCGTATTGGGATTTTCTTTTGGACCATAACATGCATAACAAGCTCGTCCCAATGAAGGACACAATGATCCACAACCTGTTTGCGTCACCGGCCCCATGCAAGGTTGGTTTTTTGTAACCAGTACACAAACATGACCCAGGCGTTTGCAATCCATACACACGGCATCACGTTTAATACGCGGAATAGCGTTGGACAATAACGATCGAATGGCATCGAGGACTTGATGGGTATTCACTGGGCATCCCCATAATTCACAATCAACTTTCACATGATGCGCAATGGCTGTCGACGTGTTAAGCGTTTGGATATGTTCGGGAGCAGCATAAATACTGGCCATCCATTCTTGATAATCAACTGCATTGCGTAATGCCTGAATACCACCGGCGGTCGCACAAGCACCTATCGTCATCAAGAATTTACTGTGTTCACGAATTGTTTTGATGCGCAGGATTTCACCCGGCGTCGAAATACTCCCTTCCACGATAGCGATATCTATTTTTTCCTCAGGAGATGCCAGTTCCCCTGCTTCTGCAAAATGCACGACATGAACTAATTCGAATAAGTCCAGCATCGCGGGGCCGGCATTTAAAAAAGCTAACTGACAACCATCGCACGATGTAAATTTATGCACCGCTATGCGTGGTTTATTCATCGTTAGAATCCCGCTTCACAGAACAATGCTTTAATCTTTGGATAAGCAAATACAGGACCGTCTTTACATACAAATAATCCCCCATATTGGCAGTGTCCACATTGCCCGATACCACATTCCATATTTCGCTCCATGCTGAGAAAAATGTTGTCTTCAGCCATTCCATTGTGAACCAATGCATTAATCGCTGCATGCATCATCATCTCAGGACCACACATCATCGCCACGGTATTGTCCGGGCGCAGTGCGATTGTGTTAATCATGTCAGTGACATACCCCACTGAAAAGGGCCATTTCGGACCGACGACGTCCGCTGCAATATGAATATCAGTATGGGGTGCTTTCTGCCAGATTGCATACTGCTTCCTGAAAATAAAATCATCGCTATGCTTCACGCCCTGAAAAATACTCAAGTGCCCAAATTGATTTCGTCTGGCTAAAATATAATTAATCACAGAAACCGTAGGCGCACAACCAAGCCCACCGGTAATAATGACAATATCCTTGCCTATAGCCTGTTCCAAAGGCCAACCACGACCAAATGGCCCGCGAATACCAACACGGGAGCCGGGCTGAAGTAAGCTCAATGCCTTAGTCACCCGGCCTATCGCACGAATCGTATGGCTAAATTGATTTTTTTCTTCAGGATCAGACACAATGGAAATCGCCACCTCCCCCACACCATAGAGATAAACCATATTAAATTGGCCGGGATGAAAGGCGTATTCCTGATGGCATCCACTACCCACAAAGCGAAGATCCAGGGTGAAAATAGTCGGTGATTCCTGTTTTCGCGCAATGATTTCAGCTTCAAGGGGTAAATAGGCATCAAAACAACATTTAGTCGCCATTTTTTATCCTCACATTAGACTCGCCTGAAATGGCCGCCACTTCTTCGGTGATATCAATACCCACTGGACACCAAGTCATACACCGCCCACAGCCAACACAACCGCTCGTACCAAACTGATCAAACCAACTGCCTAATTTATGCGTGACCCATTGACGATAACGTTTTTTCGTATCATCGCGAATGATGGTGCCATTCAACTGACTATGCCCTGCAGTAAAACATGAATCCCACTCACGCTGATGCTCACTACTGCTCCCATCCAAACTCGGTTTTTCAGCCTCACTATGACAAAAACAGGTAGGACACACCGACGTACAATTACCGCATGACAAACACCGCTCAGCAACCTCATCCCAACGAGGACTGTCTAATTTGGAAAACAATAAATCGCGCAACGCACGGGAGTTATCCAATGGCATCCGTTTCGTTTGCATGGCCGCCGCTTCATCAACATATTGGCTGGCAACAGCAACTTGCTGATCATTACTGCCCTTCAACTTTAACGGTTGAATCATCGCGACTCCCCGCTCACTCCCCGTTTTAACGACAAAACCACCTTCAACTTCCGTCATCAAAATGTCAAACGTATCGCGAACATGCGGCCCTGTACCTGCTGAAACACAAAAGCAATTGTTTGATGCATAAGTACAGTTAACGGCAACAACCAATAAATTCTCACGTCGTTGTTGGTAGCGCGTATCAACATGCGCGCCACCCACAAACACTTTATCCTGAATGGTCATTGCCGCTAAGTCACAAGCGCGTGCACCTATCATCGCAATAGGCGTTTCGATTGGATGATGGGGTTGAAAGACGAGTTTGCCATCTGACTGACGTTCAGTTCGCCAAACGGTCTCTTGAGGTTTGAATAAAACGGGTTTTATCGCTTGAGGGCCATTTGAAAAGGCAAACGCCTTTCGCTCAGGGATCGTTTCCAAACGATATTCACCAGGGGATTGTTTATCCCGCACCCCCCACGGCAATTGATCCGCATGCGTCAACGTATCATAAACAATCGCACCATCTCTGACTTGCGGCCCGACACATGAATAACCCGCCTTTTGTAAGACATCAAGGAGTGCCTGCAATTGTGTATGCGGCAGAAAATAATCGTCCATCATTCCTTTTTTCATCGCGTTCCTTAATTTGAAACATTGGGCAAAATCTCCACTCACTAACGGTCGCGGCTCGGATTCCGTGCAATATTAAAATGATTTAACTATAGGCACGGAAACCGAGCCACGACCGTTAGGGAGTGGAGCAGTTCATTTCAAATGTGTGCTGGGTCGCTCACAAAGACGAATACATGGCTCCTGCCGAAATAATGACTAAGGCCGGAAAACACTATTTGGACAAAGCTGCATGCGTCTTTTTGCATGTAGCCTTGTCCAAACTCCCCACTAACAAATCCTGGGTAATTGTTCCCCTACCAACCAATCAACCATTCTCACGCCGCCTAATGCCGTTCTTAATTGCACAAAATGTCTTGGATCTTCTATCACTTCGCCAATCACTGCTGCATCTCGACCCAAAGGATGCGAACGCATTGCCGCCAATAACCTTTCTGTATCTTCAGGCGCACAAATCGCAACACATTTCCCTTCATTTGCAACATACAACACATCCAATCCCAACAACTCACACGCACTCGCCACTTCTCTTTGCACCGGGATCTGTCGCTCATCAATCATGAACCCAACGCCTGATTGACGTGCAAATTCATTTAACGTCGTTGCCAGGCCACCGCGTGTAGGATCGCGTAAACAATGAAGATGAGGTGCAGCTTTAATCATGCACGCAACCAAGTCATGCAATGAGGCCGCATCAGACTGAATATCCGTTTGAAATTGCAAATGATTGCGATGCGACATAATGGCGACGCCATGACACCCCATCAGCCCACTGACAATGACATTATCCCCAGGTTTTGCTTTATCTCCTGAAATATGAATCCCCGCAGGAACAACGCCAACGCCCGTGGTAGTGATGTAAATTCCATCCCCTTTGCCACGCTCAACTACCTTGGTGTCCCCGGTCACAATCGCAACATTCGCAAGCTTCGCCGCGTTCGCCATGGAGGTGACAATGGTTTTTAAATCCCTTAATGAAAAACCTTCTTCCAAAATAAAACTGGCCGATAAATACAGAGGCTTAGCGCCAGACATCGCAATATCGTTGATCGTGCCATGCACCGATAATGAACCGATATCGCCTCCGGGGAAAAACAAGGGAGACACAACATACGAGTCCGTCGTCATCACCATTCGCCCGGCCTCAACCGCAAAACAAGCCTGATCATTTTTTTGATTGAGCCACTGATTATCAAATGCTACCAAAAACAACTGATCAATCAACTGCGCCATCGCCCGACCGCCACTGCCATGCGTTAAGTCAATGGTTCCCTGTTTCATATTCAGCTTTGGGCCTGCTGATTTATCAATAATAACGTCATCCATCATGATTCACCGTCCATATGCATAAACTGCAGCACAAGCACCTTCCGAAGAAACCATGCACGCGCCTAAGGGATTTTCGGGAGTACACACTTTTGCAAATAATTTGCATTCTTTAGGTTTTTTAATCCCTCGCAACACTGAGCCACACACGCATTGTTTGTGTTCCTCGCCTCGCACTTCCGGTAGTTCAAAACGCTTTTCTGCATCAAATACCGCGTAATTGTCTTTTATTTTTAAGCCACTATGAGGAATAAAGCCCAAACCACGCCATTCAAAAGTATCACGTACTTCAAAAACGTCCGCCATGATTTGTATCGATTTGAGGTGCCCCAATCGACTCACCGCCCGGGTGTATTGGTTCTCAACCTCACATCGATTATGGTTCAATTGTTCAACTAACATCAAAATAGAATGCAATACATCAAGCGGTTCGAATCCTGAGATAACAATAGGCTTATTATATGTTTGACTAACTTTTTCATAAGGTTGACTGCCAATGACAATGCTCACGTGAGCAGGTCCCACAAAGCCATCCAGTTGAACGTCATTGGTTTTAAGCAGGCTATCCATGGCAATTGGCGTTAAAATATGATTACAAAAAACACTAAAGTTTTTTAATTGCATTTTTTTGGCTTGTTGAATAGCAACTGCGGTTGGCGGTGTGGTGGTTTCAAAGCCAATTGCAAAAAATACGACTTCTTTTTGAGGATTAGCAACCGCTATTTTTAAAGCATCATCAACGGAATAAACCATGCGAATATCCGCACCAGATGCCTTGATTTTCAGCAAGCTTCTTTGACCCGTGCCCGGTACACGTAACATGTCACCATAACTACATAAAATCACATTAGGCAAGGACGCAAGCGCAATCGCTTGATCAATTCTGGCAATGGGTAATACGCACACCGGGCACCCAGGCCCATGAATCATCTCTACGTTATGGGGCAATAAACTGGGCAGGCCATAGCGATGAATCGTATGGGTATGACCCCCACAAAATTCCATCAATCGGTATTGACGATGAGGAGAAACTTGTCGAGCGATTTCTTGTGCCAGCGCTGCTGCCAAGTCACCGTTTCTAAATTCTTCAATATATTTCATGGAGGCGATCCCCCAAGCATTTCAGCGAATAACTGCAATGTTTTCTGCGCCTCAGCTTCATCGAGTCGAGTCAGGGCATATCCCACATGAATAATCACATAATCGCCGATGGAAACGTCATCCAGCAATGAAACAGAAATGTCTTTGGTAATCCCGCCTAAATTCACAATAGCGCGATCATCACCCGGTAATTGTACAACTTGTGCTGGTAGCGCTAAACACATCTTTCAATCCTTTTGAGAACTCTAAAATATATGGATCTTTCAAAATCAAATCAGTACTGAGTCTATAGCCGGCTCACATATGCGCGAATAAGCCCACTTTATTTGCCTCTGAATTTTTCATCCAACCCAAGCTCAAATAGGATTTTTTCCTCTAATTCCTTCGGGGCAGGTAATGAGTCTTTTAACCTGGCGGGTATATCACGAGTGAGCTCATATCCCGCAACCCCTACAGGCTTGTCGATGCCGCGAAGAGAATATTCCACATCAAATTTACTGCTGTCGCTGCATAAAATAATACCAATGGAAGGGTTCTCGTGAGGCTCTTTGACAAAGTCATCCAGTAAATTAATTTACCATATAAAAAATCCTTGGCCTCTTTGGGCGATGCACGAAGAAACTCACACAACGTTGTTTTTCCCGCGCCAACCACTCCAGCTAACGCATAGATATCACATGTCTGAATCAGAAAGTAAAACTCTTTGTATGGTTTTTTACGTTGTTCTGTATCGTAGTAACTTGCACAAACAAAAGGTTATTTTAATCCAAAGAAATCCATAACTTCTGTATACATGCATTACTCCTTATTTTGTATCTGTCATCTTTTCGACCAGAGGCTATTTCCCGCAATCCATGCCTGCCCTAGCGACAAGCCACCATCGTTCGGGGGAAGCATACGAGGTAATATGGGTTTGACACCCCGTTCACCGAGCGCCTTCACTAGCCCTTCGGTTAACACTTGATTTAAAAAACAACCTCCGCTTAATACTACCTCATCAATCCCGGTTTCTCGAACGTTTCTTTGTATCCATTCAGTAAGGCCTGCAATCAATGTACCGTGAAATAAATTCGCACCAGTGACCGGGTCTTGTATGTTGGCGAGCATGGCCATGGTTGGGGAGAAATCTAAATATTGTTGATCAATACACCAACCATTCGGCATAAATTGAAGATCCGTCGCGAGACTTTCCAGGCACATCGCCGCCTGACCTTCATACTGAGAGAATAATTGAATCCCCAACAGCGCACTTGCTGCATCAAATAAACGGCCACAACTACTGGTCAATGGGCAACGCAGATGATTGTCTAGTAATTGATGAATCACATGCGCTTGCGGTGCTTCAGCAAAACGATGGCTAATCTCACTCGCTCGACCCAAGCCATGCAATACAGCCGCGCCCATACGCCAAGGCTCACGCGCGGCAATTTCTCCGCCTGGCTGGGGAAGTGGCTTAAACGATCCCAGACGTTGAAAACCAAGATTATCGAATACGAACAGCTCACCACCCCACGCGCCCCCGCCCTCTCCATACCCATAACCATCCAGCGCCAAGCCCAAAACCGGATTTTGCAGATGGTGCTCTGCTGCAACAGCGGCGAGATGAGCGTAATGATGTTGAATTGAAAAAGCTGGAACGCCATACTCTTTTGCAAAATGGGTTGTATAAAAATCCGGGTGTAAATCATGTGCGATACATTCTGGCTTTACATTCAAAAACATCAATAAATGATTCAGTGTTTCATGGAAAAACTCGATAGTCGCCTTATTATCCAGCGTACCAATATGCTGTGACACAAACGCTTCATCGCCCCGCGTGATACAAAATGTATTTTTAGAATGTCCGCCGACAGCAAGCGTTGGGGGGATTTCATGCGCTAGTTGAATGGGCGTTGGTACATAACCGCGGGCGCGCCGAATAAACATCGGTGCGCCATGAATCAGACGCAAAACAGAATCATCTGCCCGCGTGACGATCTGGCGATCATACGACACGATGTGATCGGCAATGCCAGAAAGCTCCCGCGTTGCTGTCTCATCGTCAATCACCAACGGAGAACCGCCGGGATTGGCACTCGTCACCACTAAGACTGTCGATTGTCTTTCACCAAGCCAGGCTAATCCATCCGGGGAGCCCACAAGGGCATGAAACAACAAGTAATGCAGCGGTGTTGCAGGCAGCATGATGCCAAAAGATGATAAACCGGGCGAAAGTGCGGCAGGCAACGATGAGGTACTCTCGATATTGTAGGGTAATCCCAGGTTTCCGACGTTCCGCGGAACGTCGGTGCATTTTCTAAGAATAACAACAGGGCGTTCTGGGCTATTCAAAATGACTTCCGCAGTCGACGTGAGATCCACTATCTGTTTTGCACTCGCCGTGTTCAAAACCATAAGAGCAAATGGTTTACTGTCTCGCTGTTTACGCGTTCTAAGTAGGGATACTGCAGCGTCATTGCGTGCATCACAAATGAGTTGATACCCGCCCAATCCCTTTATCGCAATAATTTCGCCTTGAAAAATCCGTTGCGCAATATCTTCTATAGACGATGAAAGCCTTGGCCCGCATTGAGCACATGCGGTTGGTTGTGCGTGATAACGTCGATTCATTGGATCGCAATAATCACGGCGGCATGCGTCACATAATGGAAAACAGTCCATCGACGTATGCGCTCTATCATAAGGAAGTTGTCGTGTGATCGTAAGTCGCGGCCCGCAGTTCGTGCAATTTAGAAATGGGTATTGATAATAATGGCTTTGAGGATCAAACAATTCAGACAAGCAATCAGAACAAATACAGGTGTCGGGTGTAATTAGGGTTTGTGTATCGCCCTGTTCACTTGCAAGTATCTCAAACGTCGATTCACTTGCACTCAGCGTCATGTTGGTTGTCTGTAAATCCGTGATCTTCGCCAGTTGCGGCAAATTGTCATTCAAGGTTGATAAAAACCGGGAGGCCAAACACCCTTGTATCTCAATACAAACGCCTGCAGCCGTATTTTTAACCCAGCCCGTTAAACCCAGTTGGCTCGCCGTTCGATACACATGAGGCCTAAACCCCACCCCCTGTACTTGCCCCTTCACGACGATGCGCAATCTTTTTAATTCCATTTTTAATCCATTCATACCAAGGCGTTAAACCGTCCTCTTTCGTTGCCGAAAGACACAAAATCTCAATAGTCGGCTTGATTCGACGAATAGATTCAATACATTGCTGCAGATCAAACGCTACATAGGGGAGGAGATCGGTTTTAGTGATGACGACTAAATCCGCTGAGTGGAACATATCAGGGTATTTGAGTGGTTTATTATCCCCTTCCGTCACAGACAATAGCACCACGCGATAGGTCTCTCCCAATGCAAATAAAGCCGGACACACCAAATTGCCTACGTTCTCGATAAACAAGAGCCCATTATTTTTTATATCAAGGTCATCTAAAGCATGGCTAACCATATGGGCATCCAAATGACAGCCTCTACCCGTGTTAATTTGTATAGCAGGCGCGCCACTTGCTTTGAGGATCAGGGCATCTGCATCGGTTTGTTGATCACCCACAATCACAGAAATATCCAACTCATGCTTTAAGTCATTGATTGTCTTTGCCAACAAAGTCGTTTTACCGGATCCAGGGCTCGACATGATGTTTAATGCCAAAATATTTTTTTCAAGAAACATCTGTTGATTATGAGAAGCTAAATGTTGATTACTCGCCAAAATATCTTGCTGAACCTGCACCAGATGACTGTCATCCTGGTGGTGATGCTCATGCTTGGAGTCTTTACTCATATCGGAACAACCGCAAATTCCACACATTATTCGACCTCCATTGATTGAACACGCAATTCTTCACCCGCTATGACCTTTAAGGAGAAACTTCCGCAGGCAGAACAGGCATCGTAATATTGACGGACCAAAGCCTCTTTTCCACACGACTCACATAGCGCCCTGCCTGCAATATCAATGAATTCAAGACAGGCATGTTCAGCCGCGGTGCCTTTAGCCAGTAATGTAAAACTCAACGCCAAAGCTGATTTTTCAACGGCAACCAATTGCCCGATTTCCAAATAGACTGTTTTTACACTTGAGCCATTATTTTCAAGCCTGTTCTTTTCAACAATCTCAAGAATGCGTTGACATAAGGTTAATTCATGCATGACCAGTCATCATTTTTGTTAAATTGAAAACAGCAATACTTAAGCTGAATAATGCAATCAAGAGTCCAGTAACCCGTGAAATAAGCAACGATACGCCATCTGCTCGCTTTATCAGCGCTGATACAAATAAGCCATTAATGCCATCCGTTAACATCATCCCTAACATAAACATCATGCCTAATATCACCGAAAAAAGACAACCCGAAATTAAATGAGCTGAAATTGAAAACAACGCGACCTGACTAAACGTATCAAACGAAAATGCAAATAAAGCGCCAATGAACATAATCCATAGCGGCTTGACGTCTTTAGTCATAAAACACTTTGAAAGATGATAAACCAGATGTGTCGGTGCAACGGAGGTCGTGTGAATATGCCGTATATTCCATATATTTAATAAACCAAATATGAATAAAAAGACAATCGACACCCAGCTTCCAAACGCATTCAGCCATTCTGGAACATAGGATTGCATCATCCCACTGCCAATGATGAGGCTAATCATCATGACAACCAATCCATGTCCAAATGAAAAAAAGAAACCCACTCTGCGGGATAAATATTGATTATGAGACACGGTTCTCGTCACTGAATCAATGGTTGCGAGATGATCTAAATCAAACCCGTGTTGAATGCCCAGCGTGAGCGCCATTAAAATCAATACAATCCAAGATTGATGCATGTGGACTTACTTCCCACGAACCAGTAACACCGGCAGCGTTGCAATACGCATCACGTTTTCAGCCACACTCCCCAAAAACAAACGATTAAATCCCCGACGACCATGTGTACCAATCACCAATAGGTCTGTAGGTTTGTGTTGCACTTCGGCTAGCAGTTTTTCAGCAACCCGCCCCTCAAAGGGCTGGGTCTCAATGATTTGGGTTTCAAACTTAATATGAGCGTGATGAGCCATCTCGCCCATTTTAGTTAAAACCTCTTGAGCAAACTTTTTCTTCGAGGCTAAAAGTGCAGAATAATCAACATAGGTCTCACCGTAATTCATAAAACTATCATCAATCACATGCACAATCCGCAAAGAGCCATGTTGCGTTTTAGCCAGCTTAATGGCCTCCTGCATTGCCAAAAGCGATGTTTCACTGCCATCAACAGCAACCATAATATGCTTATATGTCATCATTCCTCCATGGAGTACCAACGTCTTTAAAATATAACAGGCAATGAATGATTAGGATATACTCTAATGGCGCTAAGTTAATAGCTGTCGGTTGGGTTGAGCGAGAGCGAAGCCCAACACAATCGTCATGTTGAGCTTCGCTCTCGCTCAACCCAACCTTGTGTACATCAATCATTTTTTCCTTAACTTAATGGCAGTGACCCTGCGGCGGCAGCATTGGTGAGGTATTTGTGTACCATCCCGTTTAGAAGAGTGCCTGAATGCAATACAATTGTCAGCAATTCCCGCCGTAAAACCTGCGCTGGTGGCGGAGTTCCTTCTCCCGATGTCGGGAGAAGGTGCTCGACAGGGCGGATGAGGGTAGATCAAAACACTGCGATTTAAACTGCCCTCACCCGCCCTGTCGGGCACCCTCTCCCATCAATGGGAGAGGGCGCTCATACTGACCAGCGGCTTTTACGGCGGGAATTGCTGTACAATTGTCTTGCCACCTTGACTTTTAATTCTTAACGATGGGTGGGGTTCTGCTTGATATCTGTCTCCTTTTCTTTCTGGAGGTTGATCCGGAGTTGAATCAAAGTTTTGATATCGTCTACTGACGCCTTAAGCGATGGCTCCAAATTAAGCTGACGGCTTAATATCTCGTCACCTCTAACGGCAGGTATTATATTATTATTCAATAATGTATTTAAGTTTACTTCGAGCGCGCCTGGGACTTTACGATTAGAATGATATGAATCAAGCTCATAACCAAATCTGGCTTCATATAACTTAGCAACCGCACCTCTATATGCGTTGGTACGCTCAGATGGTGTCTTTTCTTTAACAGCTTTTACCGCTTCTATAAATATACTGATAGGGACTTTCATTTTAAGTTCCATCAAGGATTCGACTACTACGTCAGTTGCCCCATAGTTCGCTATATCCCCCCCACTACTAGCCAACGGAGTTTTTTCTGCATCAGCTCCCAATGAATTATCTTTCATCATTCCCCACCTAAAATGGCCGAATATTAACATTATAGACCACTATGTATGAGTTGTTCAAATCGAGAGTGAATCGCGAATTACATCAAAAAAAAACTGTCGAAAGGAGAGAATTTCAGAACCGTTGTGCCATAACTAGCACTGGTACTGGGAGGAGAAGTGTAAACGGTCTTGACCCCTTTTAATTAGAAGTTACATCCCGATTATCAATCGTTACCGGAGTGTTCACAATAACAAGCCTGTCAAAGTGTAGTACTCCACCCATTTAGTTTTGACCGGTTGGATCAATGTTATTAAACCGGAATCCGAGCCACGACCGTTAGGAAGTGGAGCAGTTTCGGAGCCGGCTGAATGGTTCCGCTCCCTAACGGTCGCGGCTCGGATTCCGGTTAAAATATCAACAATTTGAATATTGCAACCTGTCAAAACTAAATGGATGGAGTAGTAGTTGGTTTACCAACGCGCTTCAACAAACTGTTTGAAGGCATCAAAAGCGGACAACAACTCAACGTGCAATACGTGAGCCTGCTGCCAATCGCCATCGAGAACCAGTGACTCTTGCTTCATTGCGAACTGATACAACCGGTTTGCACCCACATTACCGCAGGTCCCCTTCAGTCGGTGGCATTTGGCTTTGGCGGAATGGGTGTCCTTTTTTTGAATTACCTCGTCGACTTCCTTTAATAATCCCTCGACATTTTGAATGAATGAATGAAGAAACTCTTTTTTTACAACGTCATTATTGCCAAATATCAGTTGTAATCGATCAACATCAAGTATAAGTGAAGCACTGTCATGAACAGGTGTCGGCGATTTTTTATCTGGCGATGGCGTGGTCGAAATCCAACGCTTTAAAACCTTTTCCAGATCGGGAATATTGATGGGC
The DNA here is from genome assembly GCA_963784615.1 of uncultured Gammaproteobacteria bacterium. Classification (GTDB taxonomy): domain Bacteria; phylum Pseudomonadota; class Gammaproteobacteria; order Legionellales; family Legionellaceae; genus UBA11403. The sequence continues at coordinate 17,631 of CAWASG010000003.1, read as the reverse complement.
TTCGCAATATAATCATTCATCCCCGCCTTTAAACAAAGCTCCTTATCGCCCTTTAAAGCATGCGCCGTCATGGCAATGATGGGTGTGGGCGGATGTGCAGAACGTTTTTCCATTTCTCTTATTTTCCCTGTCGCAGCATAACCATCCAATTCAGGCATCTGGCAATCCATAAAAACAAGATCATAGTGCTTCTTCTCAAAGGAACGAATGGCTTCCAAGCCATTATTTGCAATATCCACTTGCCGATAACCTAAACGTTCCAGAATATGGATTGCAACTTGCTGATTAATCGCATTATCCTCTGCCAATAAAATGCACGCATGATTCTCGTTGATATCTTGCTGTTGATTTTCCGCTTGTGTTGATGCCCCCTCTTCGACAGGATTGGTGTTAAATAACATCGAGACAATGGCATTATAGAGTTTTGATTGCCTAACCGGTTTCGTAAGACAATTTAGAATATTCAGTTCATCTAATTTCTGACGAGAAACCGGTAAGCCCAACGACGTCAGCATCAATATCTGTGCTTGGTGAATTTGCTGATGTGTTGCTATTTTTTCGGCTAATTCCAGACCATCCATCCCGGGCATATTGTAATCCAACAAAATCAGCTGATAAGGATCATCCTTGCCCGCTCGAATGCAAACCTCCAACGCCTCGAAGCCATCCTTAGCCACATCGCAACGCATTCCCCATGAGTTCAGTTGGTTTGTCAAAATACAGCGGTTAATATGATTATCATCAACAGCCAACACCCTCATGCCTTTGAGTTCATCCAGATGATTTTTGATATGTTCCCGCGATCGTGCTTTGGATACCTTCACGGGCAGTGTAAACCAAAAGCGGCTGCCCTGGTCTGCCACACTGTCTACGCCAATTTCTCCATTTAAAAACTCCAAGATCCTTTGACAGATCACCAGGCCAAGGCCACTACCGCCATATTTGCGTGAAACTGAAGCATCGCCCTGGGAAAAGGATTGAAACAACCGTTTCATCACTGTTGATGAAATGCCAATCCCGGTATCCTTTACTTCGAATAACAACGTCATGTATTGTACTTTTTTATGTTTAACATGCTTGTCCTTCAGGACAGAAACGTTTAATTCAATTTGACCGCTATGGGTGAATTTAACGGCATTATTTAATAAATTAATTAATATTTGGCTTAATCTGGTTCCATCGGAATTAACCCATTGGGGAAGATTGACATCCATCAAAGCCCCAATAGCCAACCCTTTCTCATGAGCCTTGTAGGCGATCATCTCCACGGCATCTTCTATCACCTGCCTTAATTCAAAATCCGCATAATCAATTTCCAATCGACCGGCTTCAATTTTCGAAAAATCCAAAATATCATTGATAAGCGTCAATAATGACTCTCCAGAGACGCGGATAAACTTCAAATATTCCTGTTGTTGCGCGGTTAAAATGGTTCCTTCTAGTACACTGGTCATCCCAATAACACCATTAAGTGGCGTTCGAATTTCATGACTCATGGTCGCCAAAAAGGTACTCTTAGCCTGATTAGCTTGCTCAGCCGCATCTTTCGCATCACGTAATTGTTGATTCGTTTGTTGTATTTCTTGTGCTCGTTGATAAATTTCCTTTTCCATCTGACCTGCTTTGGATTTCAACAACTCATTTTGCTCAAATTGTTTTGTCCCTACCTCTTTAAGCCGAATAAATTCGGTCACATCCTCCACACGATGAATGATGTATAGCACCTCGCCTTCGTCATCGAGTACTGGAGAATTGATCGGACTCCAATAACGGACTTCGAAATCATTCTTCTCACCCCCCGAGCGACGCACATCATATTTTTGAACAGCCATCGTATCTGAGCATTTGCTTTTTAAAACATTTTCTAATGAATTGCGAAGATTTCGTGTACCTGTCGCATCAATATCTTGAGGATTATCTGGAAACACTTCGAAAATATTTCGGCCAATAACATCGCTTCGATTCACCATAGTCGCTGCAATATAAGCATCACTTCCATCTACAATCTCAAGCCCTGAATTCAAAATAAGATACAGGTCTGGTGCTGAACGCAAAATGCGAATCAGATCACGCTGATCAAGATGGATTGATTTTTTAGTCATAACAGAACCCTATCCCTGGTATATGTCGCCTGAAGAAGACAACTCCGTATTTCATTTCTCTCCAGGAAACGTAAACATCATTTTGGCATCCACATGCATATCTAACCAAAGATAAAACTCTTCAATAGGCATTGGATGGCCAATGTAATATCCCTGTGCAATATCACAGCCCAGCTCCTTTAAAATCTCTAAAGCTGCGGCTGTTTCAACCCCTTCTGCTACTACCGTCAAGCCAAAGTCATGTCCTAAATTAATAATTGAACGTGCAATAATGTATTCCGGCGTGCCTCTACTGATGGACATCACAAATGACTTATCTATTTTTATCTCGCTACAAGGCATTCGTTGTAATTCAATCAGTGATGAGTAGCCTGTCCCAAAATCATCAATCGAAACTAAGAACCCTTTAATACGAAAACGAGTGAGCACATCCAATGTCAGCGCAGGAGCGCCCATTGCAGCCGACTCTGTAATTTCGATACAAATTTTTTCAGGGCTAAGTGCATTTGCTTTAGCGATACGATAAAGCTCGTCGGGTAGCTCCAAATTGACTAATTGCACAGCTGAAATATTAATAGACATCATCAAATCAAATCCTTTTCGCTGAAACTCAGCGCACTGCTGTATGGCCTGAACATTGACCCAATTAGATAACGGCTCGATCAAGCCATTCTCTTCTGCCATCGGAATAAATTCGTCTGGAAATATCATTTTGCAATCATGCATTTTCCAACGAATTAAAGCTTCGACTGCCAATAACTTGCCTGTTGCAATGGATATTTTAGGCTGGTAAAAAAGGACAAATTCTTGTTTTTCAATGGCGGCAAGCAATCGCGTGCTATCAATGGTCACGTCATTTTCATGCGAATACTCAAATATGGATTTCAAACCTGAAATATCGACTGGCTTGTGTAATGTAGCAATGATATTGAGCTGTTGCGAACGGCCGAGTAACATTGCAGAATGAATGATTTTTTCATCAAAACCACTAATCAGTATGATTTTTGCCTTACAATGAGCAGCAGACAACCAACGCAACAACTCAATTCCATCACTCTGATCAATGTTTAAATCCAGCGTAATCAAATCAGGATCAACGAGATGATATTGCTCGCGAAACGTCTCAGCCGAAAGCGTTGTCGAAACACGATACCCACAGCTTTCACCGATGTGTTGCAACACCGTACAAATAGACGGGTCGTCATCCACAACAAGGAGCACTCCTTTACTCATGACTATGTCCTTTTGGCTAACCATGAACCATGATTATATTTTAGCGCACCTGATTTATATTTTCCAGTTCCGACCTAAAATAGATCGACTGGACGCTTGATATGACTTTCAGAGAAGATGAGTCGCGCATACGAACAGAAGCTTCACCTGAAAATTTTGCTATCATGCGCCATATTGCGTTGAACCTAATTAAAAATGACACATCAAGAAAAGCTAGCATGAAACGTAAACGATTTATGGCGGCATTAGAGGACGATTTCAGAGAAACTATCATTAGGCAAGTAATTTAAGATGCGTTTGCCCTGACCTTTTTATAATTGTTTGACAAATGGCCTCCATTTTGTGCTGGGCTGCATACATATCACTATCAATCAAAATTAGAACAAACTCTTCGCCGCCATACCGACAAACAATATCTACGCCCCGAAGAGACTGTTGCAAAATTATGCTTAAAAAGAACGCTAGTCATGGATTTATTCAGACCCATGTATAAAATTGACGAGCAACCTGTGCTATATTTAATTATAGCAAATGGTTTGCGGAGATTGCATATGTTAACATTTTACTTAGAAGAGTCTCATAAAACGTTTGCCGGCCTAATCAGTGGCGGCGCTGGAGTATGGAATGCCAGCGGAAAGCTGATATCCGTTAAAAATAGCGAATGCCAACCCCTGACAGCAGGTGAGCCGATTTCATGTGATAAAGAAGAAATTGCACTCTATGCACACAGTTCTGGTGATGGAGAGAAGAGTTTATCTGTACTGAGTGATGTTCAAGTAGCGATGCGCTTAAATGATCTGTATGCGCACAATAAAAGCCGCTTAAAAGATATTTATTTAATTGCTTGTGAAGCGGGTTTATCTGTCAACAATAGTCCGTCTCTGGCACAACGACTCGCTAGAGAATTGGTCGTACGTGGGTTTAGTCCAGATATAAGGGTTCATGCGATTGCTGCGCCGATGGATAGAGTCACAACTGACATACGTATCCAAGCAGTAGAAAACTCAGGTCTAATCAATCGAAGGAGGCGCCAGCGAGGCGAAGTCTCCTGCGAACGAGGCGATATCTACGCTTTCACAGTGAAGGTGAGCACTGAAATTGATGCTAAAACTAAGATTCAGACTAAGATTGAGACCGAAGAATATAGCTTGACGCCTCCCACACCAGCTCAATTATTCCAACCATTTTGGAATTTACCGCACAATACATTTACTGCTTTGGGTCCTGAATATCAAACAACGATATTGTCTATGCAGATTATCAATAGATTGATAAAAAAACGATATGCATATGAAGCAGACGCAAAAAGTACGGATGAAGAAAAGCAGAGAAAAGGAGAAAAGTATCTTCAAAATCTCAAGATCCTCATTGGTCGCTTACAGTATCAACATTCAAGGAAGGAAATACAGAGGATACTCAACGATGAGAGAACCAGGGGCCATTGGCTCCCGATGGGTAAGCATTATGAAGAGGATATTGATGAGCTACTGAAAATCGTCGCAGATTATCCTGCTGATGCTAGTGAGGATAGACCAGCTCAAGATGCGCCGGTAGGTGGAATGTCTGTGTTCGCTCAGAAATTAGAGGATTTTTTCCAATCACAGGAAACGGCGTTTCTGCGTGACGAGAAGAATCAGGGAAAACATTTAGATCAACTTTACCGACTCAAAGCGGAACTGTTAAATACAAGGCCTGAGGACATGGAGGAGAAGTATTGCAATGATGAATATATTAATTCCAGAGATGGTGAGGCGCATAAAACAATACTTAGGAAGTTAAAAGTTCATCTCCAGCAGGTTTCAATGGAATTACAAAGCAGAAACGAAAAAATTAAGGAACTCAGTATACTGCTCAGTGATGCGTGTTTTAAAAACCTCAAACCGAATAATAGATTATTGGAGGTGATAGCGGCTAATCAGCCCTCGGTAACCGATGATGAGAAAGGTCTTGTAAGAAAAATAACAGCGTTAACAGAAAAAAGAATGAGCTTATTGAAAACCAGCCGCCCAAAAAAAGATAGTTCAGTTGTGAATGACAACGCAAGTTCTTCATCGTCTTCAGCTACAACGCCCACGTCCTCTCAATGGACTGATCAGCGTAAAAAAATATTTTTTTCCGCCTTAGGTTCGGCATTGTTGCTAGGTATCGGCATAGCGCTCATAGCTACAGGTGTCCTTGCGCCTTTTGGTATCGCCGTTTTTGGTGTGCATGCTGCGCTGTATTCAGGTGTAATCACTGCAGGGATAGGGGCCTTGGTTGGCGCCTTACTTGGATGGGGTGCTGTGAACGTCGTGAACAGTGCAATGGAAAGCCCGGGGGAAGTGAATGTGTCAGTTGACCCTGCTGGCATAACAGGTTCATATCCAAAGATTATGACTTCGACGGCTAGTGGTGGCACTGTTTCTGCACCTAAGCAGGGAGCTAGATCGGCCAATACGTTTATACCCAGCTCGACGGAAACTGCTCGGCCTTCTGCTGTGCCTGATCGAGGAGATACTGAGGAAGAAAGTTCCCACTCCTCTTTCAGACCGTAACTTCTCAATAACCTCGGGAGAAATATTTAGCCGCGGTAAGTCGGCGCCCTGCGATATCGAGAGGATACAATACAGGTATTAAAAGATCCCAAGATTGTTGAGTGTTTGGAACATCATAGAACGGTCTTGTCCCCTTTGTTTTTACACACGGATGCAAGGAAAACGCAATGGAATAAGCAGCATTCCTATGCTACAGTCAATTAGTATTGCATAATTTGCACCTGTTCCATAATAACCGAGGGATCGTCAGGGTTATTAAAATATCGTCTATAGTATAGATGGCATCATAAACAATTTTGTTTTTTATAACAGGGAATGTAACTATGGATAGTATAATTCATGAAAGCAGTCATCTACGTCAGTATTTGTTTGATCAATATCCTGTTATGCAAAATCAACATGATGAGCTTTTTACAGCCCAGGGTGACATCAGAGATCAATTCAAACAAATAGTTCGATTTTTCAATGGAATGAGCGCAAAAGCGTATCATCAACATCATCAAACAGCGATTAAACTTTTTAAAGAATTTGGGGTTACTTTTGGAACGCATGCCCAGAACGAACAAGATCCATTTCCCTTTGATCTGATCCCACGTGTTATTCCAAATCAAGATTGGCACGCCATTGTTCGTGGCTTAGAACAACGCACAAAAGCCATGAATGCTTTTTTATTTGATATTTATCATCAACAACATATTCTTAAAAATAAAGTTATTCCCCGAGAGCTCATTGAGTCATCGAGTTATTATTTGCCGCAATTACATCAGGTCACACCGCCTGGTGGTGTTTATATTCATATCTCTGGAATTGATATTGTTCATGATACACACGGTAATTATCTTGTTTTGGAAGATAATTTACGTACGCCTTCAGGCGTTGCTTATGCCTTGACCAATCGGAGTGTCATGCATCACCTATTCCCGCAGATGATGACCCATTTATCCATCGATCCGATTCATCATTATCCTCAACAATTAGCCAAATTATTAAGCTCTCTTATTGAAATGACAGAAAAGGATGTTGCTGTGATTTTAACGCCGGGGCCATTGAATGCCGCCTATTATGAACATGCTTATTTGGCAAAATCCATGGGGTGGCCGTTGGTTCAAGGGAGCGATTTATTTGTAGATGATAAAAAAGTATATTTAAAACAATCGGGTCTAAAAAAGCGCGTTCGTGTTATTTATCGCCGCATTGAGGACAGTTACCTCGATCCACAGGCATTTAATCCAAACAGTTTAATTGGCGTGCCGCATTTGATGCAGGCCTATGCGGCTGGTCAGGTCGTGATTGCGAATGCTTTAGGGAATGGTGTGGCAGATGATAAAGCCATTTTTGCTTATGTGCCGCAAATGATTAAATATTATCTCGATCAAGATCCCATTATATCGCAAGTTGAAACTTATTTGTGTTCTGATTCTCAACAAAGAAAATTCGTTTTGGCTAATATCAAAAATCTGGTGGTTAAAATGGTCAATAAATCCGGTGGAACGGATATCCTTATTGGCCCACAGGCAAGTGAAGCGCAAATCAAAACATGTCAGGCGAAAATTCAAAAAGATCCTCGTGAATATATTGCACAACCTTTAATAGAACTATCCTGCTGCCCAACATGGGATGGGGTGAAAATGGTACCGAGAAGAATTGATTTGCGGCCTTATATGATATCTGCTGAAACGAGCAGTTGGGTGATGCCAGGTGGTTTAAGTCGTGTGGCACTGAAAGAAAATTCTTATATCGTTAATTCATGTCAAGGTGGTGGATCAAAAGATACATGGATTGTTTGAGCGTTCGACTAAATAATCGAGTACTTTAACTGCTCCACTCCCTAACGGTCGTGGCTCGGATTCCGACTCACAACTGGAGTCCGAGCAGCAACCTGAATCCAAGACACGACCTTTAGGGAGTGTAAGTTTTGCACAAATATACGATTTCGAATTCCAATAGGGGAACACTATGAGCCAGCTTTTAGCCCTTTCATTTGACTGCTTGAGCACGCCTTACATTTTATTAAAAGGTTCCCCCACGCCTGAACAAATCAACGAAAAATCCTATGGAAGAGGGTTTGCTTGGTATAATGACAGCGAACTTTCTGTAACCAATGTCAAAGAGACCAAATGGAGAACTAACCATAAATCCCCCCTAATGAATACAATGCAGGACCATACTAAATTTAGTTCAAGCATTTTTGTGGGGCACATTCGCGGGGCATCCAAGCGTTTAATCCTGATGGATACACAACCCTTTACCCAATCTTATGCAGGAAGAGATTGGATTTTTGTACACAGTGGGGATTTACAGGAAAATTATGAATCGTCGATTCCACTGCCCAAAAATACTTTTTTCGAACCCATAGGTTCAACTGATTCAGAACATATTTTTTGTTATCTTTTAGATAAAATAAAACGGGCTAAAGCACGTTCTCTTGCAGAAATTGGATGGCCAAAACTCTATAAATGGCTTGTTGAGATTAATCAACTGGGCACAACCAATTTTATCATTAGTGATGGTCTTGATATGGTTGTTTATCATGATAAAAATGCATTTAATCCCCTCTACTATCTAAGAAGTCATCCACCCCATTCCCAAACCCATTTTGATTCAACGCTGTTTACGCTCGATCTGGTTGCCCCTTTTGATATGAACCACACGTTTATTTTAGTGTCTAATCAAAATAATGACGGCCAATGCTCGCCCATGGCTTCCTCTCAAATGCTGGTGTTACGCAGAGGACAAATCATGTGGTCTAATTTAAATCCAATAGAAACGAACGAAGCACAGTTAGCTCGTGTTGTTCAACAGAAAAAAATACCACACATTTCCATCCCAGAAGCTGGGACAGTGCATTCCTCACTTATCGACTTTGTAGCCACCTCCGAGCGGAGATTTTACGCGGTTACTCATGAAACAAATTATCAATATAAAAATGCGATCAACGTCAGCAAACATTTGTTTCTGTTGCATCCCGTCTGTGATCATATCCAAAATGTACTGGATTATAAATTATCTATTTCTGTCCCTGGATATGGCGAGTTTTTTGAAGATGTATTTAGTAATATTGCAGTCTTTTATGATATCAACACACCTTATACGCATCTGAATATTAAAAGCGAATCGATCATTGCATTGGCAAAAAATCCTGCTTTTCAATCTGAAATATTACATCAAAGCAGAGATATTCCTTTGGTTTGGATGCCTTGGCAACGACAAATGATGTCGCCTTATTTGTTACCGCCAGAATTACCTGAGTCACAACTGAATGAACTGATTGAATTTGCGATGAGTTTTGTGAAAAGAAATAATTATGATCTGATGGAAGTTTTAAATGATATCAATCAAACCATATACCGTGACTTTGAGTATGTTCCAAGTTCAACTTCATTGAAAACAACGCCGTACGAACTCTATTATTCGCGTAAAGGCGTCTGCCAAGACTTCACGAATTTATTTATTTGTTTGGCCAGACTGCTCAATGTGCCTGCTCGTTATCGTATGGGTTATATTTACACAGAAAGAGATTATGACAATCAAATCCAGGGGGATGTTTCCCATGCATGGGTTGAATTATATTTACCATATATTGGGTGGTATGGTTTTGATCCAACCAATGGATGTATTGCAGAAAAAAATCATCTCCGTATTGCCTGTGGACGAAACTATGTGGATGCGGCGCCCACATCGGGAACAATTTACCAAACAGCGAGCCGAGGAAAATTTCATGAAACCCTAACCACTTCTGTTCAAGTGAGGTTATTAGAGGATTATGAAATCAAAAATTTTGCATGAGGAGGACTATGAATACTCATGAAATCAATGCATGTGGTGATTTTATTGATCAAAAATTACAGGCGTCAGATGCTCGTTTAACCATGGGATCTGAGCCTACATTTACATCAAAAAAATACGTCGGCGCGCTTGAATGGAACATCAGTGCCTTAGGCCGCGAAAAATTGGCCTGTGCAAAAAAATTATATCAAAAACTACAAGATCGCATGACACATGGCGCAATTGTTCTGCATGCACAAGGAAAATGGTGTGAAGGTGAGCTTGTACCCCGCTGGTCTTATAATAGTTATTGGTTAAACAATAAAACGCCATTATGGCATCAACCCAATTTGTTGATCATCGATCCTCTAAAAGCGCCACCTTGCTCTCTTGATCAAATGAAAACATTTATCTCTACTTTGGCTGAAAACCTGCAAATCAAAGAAAAGTACTTACTTTCGGCCTATGAAAATAATATTTTGAATATTATGAATCATCATAGCAAGAAGCCCGCCCAACAACAGGCGATGCTCATCAAACAGCTCACAGAAGCCAAATTGAGCTTAGCTGGATTTGTTTTACCTTTACAATGGGATAAAAAAAATAAGCAATGGCAAGGTCTACAGTGGAACACCGCAAACAATCAATTATTACTTCAAGGCTTTGGGTTGCCCATCGGGTTTCGTTTGCCAAAAACGCCGCATCAAATAGAAAAACGCGCTTTATGCGTTGAACTGCATCATCAACGACTCTATGTATTTTTACCCAAAATAGAAACATTGGACGAATATCTTCATTTACTTCATTGTCTTGAAAAAACGGCTAAGCAACTGAATCAAATGATTGCATTAACAGGATATGAGCCCCCAGGGGATGGGCAACTATTATCGTTTAAAATCACCCCTGATCCCGGCGTCTTAGAAATCAATATGCCGCCCGCCCGATCCTGGCATGAGCTTGTTTCGCAACATCAGATCCTTCATGAAGAAGCCGATTCCGCTGGGTTAACGACAACAAAATTTCTTTCAAATGGACGACACGCGAGTACTGGCGGTGGGCATCATATTGTGATTGGCAGTATGATCCCTGCCGATAGTATCGTATTACGCAAGCCTGATTTATTGCGTAGTCTGATCACATATTGGCAACACCATCCCTCACTGGCTTATCTTTTTGCTGATCAATTTGTAGGTCCAACCAGTCAAGCGCCACGAATGGATGAGGCCAGATCAGACTATTTACAAGAGCTGGAAGTTGAATTGATGCAATTGACGAATAATGCGGAGCTCAATCAACCAACAAAATTCCATGGATTGGAATATTTACTGACCGATTTAATGGGAAATGCACATCGCGCTGAAATTTGTCTCGATAAACTGGCCTTGAAATCGGATCAATCCTCGTTGCAGGGATTAGTCGAATTAAGGGCTTTTTCAATGCCGGCCACACTTGAAATGTGTTTATTACAATTGTTGTTGGTTCGTGCCTTAGTTGCTTATTTTTGTGAAAACCCTTATCACCCCGCGTTGATTAGATGGGGAGACAAGTTACAACAGCAATTTTTCCTGCCTACGTTTATTTGGAAAGATTTTTGTCAAATCATCAGTGATCTCAACCAGAAAGAATATATGCTTGATATATCATGGTTTGAAGCTTTTTATGAACTTCGCTTTCCGTTAATAGGGCAGACAGAAATTGATAATATGGGCTTTACATTACGCACGGCTCTTGAACCTTGGCCCGTGATAGGTAACGAGGTATCTTCTGGTGCATGTAGTCGTATGGTCGATGCAACACTTGAACGGGTGGAAATCAAGGTCACGCATTTCGATTCAAAGCGATACATCGTTACCTGTAATAACATTGCTATCCCATTACAGCCTACAGACACCATAGGCGAATATGTTGCGGGTATTCGATTTAAAAGACGCAATTTGCCTTTTACGATGCATCCCATGTTAACGGTGGGTCAAAACCGCGGATATATGGCGCAGGCTTAAATCGACCAAAATTAGCGAACAATGCCCACCCTGGTCGAGTTTGTTTCTAAGATGAGTTCTCGTTTGTAGGAGGCTCCCCCCAGCAGACCACATCTGCCATTGAAGCATAAAATTCGTCTTCGACCTTTTGATGATGACGCTTTAACTGGGCGAGATAAATGCATTCCAATGTGGCAACAAGGTCACCAAGAAAATTTACTAAGACATGTGCGGCCTCGTCGGACATTGACTCCGGTAATAGAGCTTCTAACATCATGTCACGCATGATTGTTTACCTCATCTGTAGCTGTTTTTTGGGCATTTTTTCGCTTTGTACTGCGCTCTTTATTTTTTTCCATTGCCTCCTTCAACCGAAACGAGTCGCCTTCGATCATTAAAATTTCAGAGTGATGAAGCAGCCGATCAACGATCGAAACAACGCAAGTTGCGTTGGGAAAGGTTTCGCGCCAGTCTGCAATGGGTTTGTTGGTCGTTATGCACGTTGATTTTTTTTCATAACGTTGGGAAACGACCTCGAATAACAAATCGGCATGTCGATTGGAGTAAGAAAGATACCCAACCTCGTCCACGACTAAAAGAGAAGGTTGCGTGTAATATTTTATCCGGCGACGTAACGCGCTATCACTATCCAGCTCAGCCAACTCATTCAACATGGCTGCCGCCGTTGTGAACAATGCCGTACCCCCTTGAAGCACAACTTGAGATGCGATATTTGAGACAATCATGGTTTTGCCAACCCCGTTTGGACCGCACAGAATCAGGTTGCTGGCTCCCGCCATAAAATCCAGTAGCATCCATTGCTCAATGACCGTGCGGTCACATTGCTTTGGCCAGTTCCAATCGAACTCACTCATCGGTTTGAAACGACCAATGCGTGCTTTGCGCAGACGGCCATCAAGGCTGCGTTGCGAGCGATGGCGTTCTTCCCAGGTAACAAACCGCTCAAGCCAGAAAGCGCCTTCTTCATTAATGCTGTCCTGGTGACTGATAACGCCATGAAGCTTTTGTGCTGTCGCACGGTTTAATAATAATTCGGTTAACATAATACGATTACTCCTCTGTTGATGTGGTTGAATCAAGCACGCTGTACTGGTTTAATGAGTGTGGTTTTATAATCATCCCGGTGACACGTTTGTCCTTGGACAGAGCGAACGTCACCAAGGGTGCCTCGACACGTTCATCAAGTATCTTTTGCAAAATAATTCGAACGGAATTTGGGTGTGGTGATTCTTTCACAAGGGCTTCAGCCATCGCTTTTTCCAATAAACTGGCACCATAATCATCCAGTAGTGACGTCAGCTGGTTGGTTATTGATGTCAATGGATATCCACGAACCGCGGCCATCTTCAGAAACTCTCGCGCGCAGTCAATCGTCATCGTGAGCCTGTCCTGTCCCCGATGCTGTCGCGCGTTTCGTTTACGCTCAGCCAGTGTTTTAATATGCTCCTCGCATTCGATTTGTTTCGCTTTATCATAGCTTCGCACGTGTTTTGCAATCACAGTGACGCCATCCAAAATACTGACGAAATCGAGTGTTGCATGAACCGTGAGTGCTTGCCGGACATGGGTGTGAGGCACTGAATAATCATTCAAGTCGAATCTAGCGTAGGGCGTTTTGCCAACAGAAACTGTCTCGACTTCGTTGCAGGGATAGGGGTTATCAGGCAGTGGAATCAAGCGTGGCTGTTCATCCAGGAAAATCTCGTGAACCGTTTTGCTTTTATCCTCTGGACAAGGCCGGTTCGATGCCTGATTATCACACCAGGTAAGCGCTTGCTGATTGAGATCGGCAAGACTTTTATACTGGCGGCCTGCAAAAAAATTGTCCCGTATATAACGAATAGACCTCTCAACCTTCCCTTTTTCATTTCCTCGATAGACCGCACAGGGCCTGGGTTCGAAACGATAATGAGCTGCAAAATCCAATAGCACAGGGTTAAATCGAATAGCATCGCCTTTCCTATCAAGTACTGCGCTTTTGAGATTGTCGTAGAGCGCGACACGAGGGATCCCAGAATAGTAGTTAAAGGCCAGTTCATGGCCACGTAGAAAATTTTCAGTTCGAGCGTTCAAGTAAAAATGCAGGAAAACTTTTCTCGAGTAACTCAAAACCATGACAAATGCCATCAGTGGTCGTTTAGCCGCGCCAATGGTTATGTGCCCAAAATGACCCCAGTCGACTTGTGCTTGCTCGCCGGCTAATGTTCTTAATCGAAGAAACGCTTCAGCGGGTGTCTTTGGCCTATAGAATGAGATGAGTTGACGAAAGTGATCGGGGCCACCGGGATATCCACGCTCAACGGCCATCCCATACAGGCGACTCGCAGTGAGATTAGGAAAGCGCTTTAATTGTTCGAGGAGAAAGGATAAAAATGGATCAATGATTGACTGTTCAACGAGGATTTTATTTTTATCAACCCCCGTGTGAGATAATACACGTTTAACAGTTGAATGATGCACGCCAAGTTGGGACGCAATCGTCCCCACACGCCACTTTTCAACGTGATGATAACGTAAAATATTTGCTCTTAATTCCTGGGAAATCGCCATGATTCCTCCTTATGTTCGTTAATGTTCAAGGTGCTTGAGGTGAAGCTTTGGATCCGGGCGATGCGTGAGAGCGTCTTCGTCTCAAAAAATCATTACGGATCCAGTCAGATACAGGTTTTTCACAAAAGCAGCAGGCTAATGCCAATTTTTTGTGTCCTCTTTCTGTCTTTTTAGGCTTATTTTCAAGCGAACTCATTGAAGCATGTTGGAGCATTGGAGGTGAACCCTGATGCGTCACTATTTCGTTCTGGCGCATACGGTAACGGGCTTGGCGTGCAGCATGATTTCGTTTTCCATTGAAGGTTCTTTGATAACGCATCCCGGCTAATTTCATTGATTTTTTTCGCGCAAAGACCGCGCAAACGGTGCCACAATAAATTTGCCCACGATCGCACTTAGAGCAGACTATAGACTGTGTATGACAGAGAGCGCATTGAAATAGTCTTGGAGTGTGTTTCATAAGCAATCCTTTGCTTAATGAAACCTGGAAATTATGTGATCTCGTGATATGCTTTATATCAAGGGACTGGGGACGTTTGGTATCGTAGGGACGGGAAAATCACTAACGATACCAAACGGGTTTCATTAGTCCCTTAATTTTAGATTAATTTATCGAATTGTTCTTTCTTTGATCTATTTTGATGTTCATCGGATGAGATGGGATTTTTGAGGGATACTATCTGCCTGCGCCATTTATTAGCGGGTTCTTAGCCCCGTCTACATCCCACAGTGCATGTACAAAATCAGCTTGAATTTGATGTGATTGATACATCGGCAAAAAACACATTAGGTGGTTTTAGTTATATCATCCCGCCGGAAGAAGATTTAAAGATTCCTCAGAATGCGGAAGAGGCCTATGCTTTCCGTCAAAAATACTTTAAAGTTCATGGTATAAAAAATAAGATCGATTATATCATCCCCCCTGATATGACACATCAACACTTAACCCTTGATTTTTGCCGATACGGTAACGCCGCAATAACCCCGGGATGACGACCGCCGGATTTATTGAAAAGTTACCCGATATGGAAATAGGACACTGCAAGCAGACTAATAACAGGGATAAATGATGCAAATTCGAATTGGATATGAGATCAAGTTACAATTTCCAAGACCAACACCTATGCTCGTCTTACTCCACGCTTACCCGAATCGCTATCATATGGTACAAGAGGAGAAACTACACGTTGAACCTTTTACGCCGTATGAGTTGTTTATTGACGGTTTTGGCAACCGTTGCACGCGCTTGCTTGCACCGGCTGGTTCATTTGTGCTTAAAAACGAGGCTATTGTTGAAGTCGAGGGAGATGTTGATCGAATTGACTTAGAAGCAAAAGAATGTCCAGTTCTTCAATTGCCTTATGAAACGTTGCCATTCTTGTATCCATCTCGATATTGTGAAGTCGACCGACTTGAAGATTTTGCCTGGAACCAATTCGGTCACATTCCAGCTGGATATGCACGCGTTCAAGCCGTTTGCGATTGGGTACATCATCATATTGAGTTTGGGTATGGTCACGCGCGCGTAACAAAGACTGCGTATGAAGTTTTACAAGAACGTAAAGGCGTTTGTCGAGATTTCGCACATCTTGCCATCACACTCTGTCGCTCTTTAGGCATGCCTTGCCGTTATGTTACAGGCTACTTGGGCGACATTGGCGTTCCCAAAGTCGATCCTATGGATTTTTCCGCTTGGTTCGAAGTTTATCTTTCTAACGGTTGGTATACCTTTGACCCACGTAACAACAAACGCCGGATCGGGCGCATTGTTATTGCCTATGGTCGCGATGCAGCAGATGTGGCAATCACAACCACGTTCGGCTCACATGCGCTCGAACATTTTTCTGTGTGTACAGAAGAGATAAGCTAACTTCATGCTTAATCAGCGCATAAGGCCGGATGCATCTTATGTATACCTTCGATATCGCAGGGAAATTTAAGCGCCGACTTTCCGCGGCTCGTCCGCGGAATCCAGGGATCTCTCACTGAGCATGCAGTGTAATGTCTCGAAAAATATAGTTCTTAACTGAAGAATTTATCTCGCACTATCTTGATCACAAGCCTAATCACTACTATCAAAAACAATGAGATAAAAAATTAATTATGATTAGTGACTGATCAACATGTATCATTGAGTCTCTTACAAAACAAGAAAACAAGAGATCAGTCATGGCATATATTTTCGCAGATATTTTATCATTAGTACAGTACATTCATATCCAAAAGCATGAACCTGAAAAATTGGACTTAAAAAATTGTCTATGTTGCGGTAAATCACACCCTTGGCGACATGGTGGGTATTCTCGTGAAGCGGATCGCATTAACCCTTCAAGCACCTCACTAAATCCAGTGTTTATTCAGCGATACTATTGCCCCTGTTGCCACAAAACATGTTCAGTCCTGCCGGAATGCATTCCACCGCGTAGATGGTATTTGTGGGAGATGCAACAGGTCATTTTTTTATTGTACCTTTCTGGCATGAGTGCTTACGCTATATCAAAAACGATGCAGCCCTCACGCCAGACCATCAAGCGTTGGCTGCTGCGTTTTACGAAGCAGTTTCGTTTTCATAAAGATGCCTTATGTACCTATTTTTGCGCACTGGGCAGATCCATAAATATGAAAGACTTTTGGAAAATGACTCTTCAGAGAATGAGCCTGAGTGCAGCGATGCGCCTTTGCCATGTTACCGGAGTTGTTATCCCATGAACGCTTAATCAGTATAAGCATGAGTTGTGCCATGCTTGTACAAAATAAGCACCCCACACAGTTTGGTCGTTTCGGTGTCATGATTTTACTGATTAACTTCACTCCCCATTAATAGCGGAGAGAAAAATGAGTAAACCTTTACACCCGATGGCTTTGTTTCGCCTGATGGTTCTTGGTCCATTAGCGAGCCGTGCTGAATTAAAGCGCGGTGAGGTTAAAAGTATTATCCGAAGTTTGGCTGCCGATCGTTACACTATTCCTGAGTCAAGACGAACGCATATCAGTGAAGAAACGATTGCGCGCTGGTACTACGATTGGAAGCGAGGAGGTATCGAAGCACTGAATCCCAAGCCGCGCGTAGACAAAGGAAGCACACAACTTTCAGAAGCCGTACAAAGCAGAATTGTGACACTTAAAAAGGATAAGCCTTCACGCTCAATTAACACTATCATTGGCATGATTGAGCGCGAAGGATTAGTTGCTAAAGACACATTGGCTCGAGCTTCCGTTCATCGTTTTTTACAACAACAGCACCTGTCAAAACGCATTATACCCAACCAAGACACTATTGAGCGCCGATCATTCGTGGCTGCCCATGCAGGAGATATCTGGCAAGGAGATGTACTCCATGGCCCACGGATTCAAACGCCATCTGGGATGCGAAAAACTTACTTGGTCTCGCTGATTGACGACTCGTCACGCCTTATTACACATAGTGCATTTTGTCTTGGAGAAACC
>CAWASG010000002.1:242500-627377 GCA_963784615.1 uncultured Gammaproteobacteria bacterium | reverse complement strand
AGAGGGCGTGCTCAAATCCGCTGTATTGAAACGAGGCGTACCGTATAAATTGATTATTGATAATGGTCCTGCATACCGCTCAGAGTCATTACAAACTATTTGTGCCCACTTAGAGATACGGCTTGTCTACTGTCGCGCCAGAGAACCCGAGGGCAAAGGTAAGCTCGAGCGCTTTCATCGCACGTTTCGAGAACAATTTATCGATGAGCTTGATGTCGATAAAATTCGTGATTTGGGTGATCTCAATGCTCGCCTTTGGGCCTGGATTGAGCATGTTTATCATATTCGTCTGCATGGTGGATTAGATAAGAAAACACCGCTTGATAGTTGGAGAGACGATCTGCTTCACGTGCGCCCTCTAACGCCTTATTTCGCCAATAAAATCGATGATATTTTCTACCATCGTACTGAGCGAGTTGTTCGCAAAGATGGCACGATCAGTTGGGATGGCAAGATGTTTGAGGTGCATCACAACCTTGTCGGTGAGAAAGTGACGTTGGTATTTAATCCGCACACAAATATTGCGGTTCGGGTTGAAACAGCCTTCGGTGACAATTTGGGGGCCGCTGTTTTATTAGATTTAGACGCCAATCTTAATCGTAAGCGCCAACGACCACATGCAGCACCTTCGCCTGAAGGGATCCAGCGTGAGCACAATGTTGAGTTGGTTTTTGAAGACTACGTCGAGTCCATTGGCACCTTTGCACAAACAACTGGAGAGGATAATTAAATGTACCAATCATTTTTTGGTTTAACCCAAGCGCCCTTAGGAAAAAAAAGCATCCAGTTATGGGATAACGCTCAACTTGCCGGCCTTGCTCAACAGTTTAATTGGCTTCTTCAATCACCTGGCGTTGGATTACTCACAGCAGAGCCTGGACTTGGGAAAACGGCCGCACTTCGACAACTAACCAGCACTTTAAACCCACATCAATACAGCGTTTTCTACATAGCCGAGACAGATTTTGGTCGACTCGATTTTTATCGTCAAATGGCGCTGACACTTGGACTGACTTCTTCCTATCGCCGTGCTCAGTTGTGGCGCGATATTAAGGACTACATCATTCACTTGGCGACTCAAAAAAACATCATGCCAGTATTCATTATTGATGAAGCACAAAATCTTCCATCTGAATTCTTTCGTGATTTTCCAGCTTTCCTCAATTTTGTCTTTGATTCCAAAGACTACATGACCGTTTGGTTGGTAGGCCACCCTGAGCTCGCTCGCGAGATAGGAAAACCCGCCAATGCTGCATTAGAATCGCGGATTCAAGCACGTTGTGAATTGAAGCCAATTCTTGAGCGCGATGCATTTAAGCAGCTTATTGAACATGGTTTTTCTCAGGCTGGATGTACGCATCAGTTGTTGTCCGACTCAGCGCTTGAGTTGCTTCGAATGTCCTCAAAAGGTAATCCAAGACAAGCACATAAACTCATTGTTACATCACTGCGATTGGCTACCGATAAAAACATCAATCATCTACCAGATGACATCATCAGAGAGGCCATCGCTCTGTTGAAACAAATTTAAAAGTGAGAGAGCCCCGAGGTGCTTGCCTTGGGGTTTTTTGTCTCAGGTTAATTAAATCGGGACAAGGTATGTAAATTAGAGTGAGACGTTACATGCAGCAATTCCGCTATGTGTTTTGTCAAGAATTAAGTAAAAACAGATGGTCAGTATGAGCGCCCTCTCCCATTGATGGGAGAGGGTGCCCGACAGGGCGGGTGAGGGTAGTTTAAATCGCAATGTTTTGATCTACCCTCATCCGCCCTGTCGGGCACCTTCTCCCGACATCGGGAGAAGGAACTCCGCCACCAGCGTGGGTTTTACGGCGGGAATTGCTGGTAATTTGATATATCTATTCTTGATATATATCAAATTGTGATAACGTTAACTGCTAACAGAATCAATCGACACTGGCCCCATTGATTTGCTTGGAGGCAACCAAGCTACGCTGGCTATTTAATGGAAGTGAAGCTACGCTTCTTTTAAATTCCCGGTAAAATATCGATGTAAAATACTGGTTAGCAACGTTGCATAAGGAATGCCTTGACGCATCGCAATCGCTTGAGCTTTTTCAATATCCCATTCTGTCATGCGAATATTAACGCGCTTAACCTTATTACCGCTTTCACGAAAAATGGTTGCATAACGTTGTATTTCTGCCTCTTCATCCTGAACAGATTCATATCCGCCCGATTCCAATGTTGAAATCATGTCGATATCGTCCTGCAGAACCGTTGGTTTCTTATTGCGCATAATGACCTCCGCTACTATATTTTTTATGTAGTTCTCTTGAGGGGTAAATCGTTTTGAGAAAAATTTTGTTCTCTTCCTCTACAAATGGCACGGCATAAGTATAGCCATCGATGAAAACAACAAAAATATGTTGGTGTACATATTTAGGTTCTTTTCCCACTACAATGCCCCGCAAATAACCGTTTTGAATTGCCACAACAACATCTTCAAAACCTACTCCCCTTTCTGCAATGAGTTTCGCGTTTTTATCATCATTCCATTCAATACGCTTATCAAACATAATATATAAATCCCTCCTTACGTGGTATTTTAGGACACAAGGTTCATTTAGTCAAATAAACTACAAATGAACCCGAGGAGGTCGTTGGTAGAATACAGCAATTAAATAGCGATATAGATAGACTTGGCCCCTATTTTAGGCGCATTTAGTATACAATGAAAACCTTTAGTGACTTGAAAAATAATAAAAATTGGCGACATAAACCAAAAGGTATGGTATTGCCATTTGACAAAGTCTTTCTAATGGGTGACCTTATTGGTTTCGACTTTTTTGAACCATCCCAGATTTTCACATTTTCTGGATATTAGGTATGATACTATCAAGCTCTTTAATTAAATCGACCATATTTTGTCCTTCATCTGCTTTGGTTTCAATATCTGCTTTGGTTTCAATAGATTTTTCTGAAAACAAGGAAATTAAATAGTTGAGCATTATTTCTAATATACCTGATTTTGATATACCTGTTTCTTTATTTGGAGTATTTGGAAGAGAAACACTGGTACTTTCTTTAATGTGTTGTTCTGCTGCTTTTAAAATTTTTTGGGTTGAGTTGATACATTCAAAAACAGAACTAATAGAAGCAGGGTTTTCATTATCATTAATAACTATTTTGAGAGCTTGTAGATTAATCGTAGCAGTTTCGCATAAATCAATGGCTGATGTATTACGTGTCTGTGCAACAAGAATCAGTGCTGCTTAATTTTTTAATAGATGTTTTCAATAATCCATCTATTTCTGTAATTTTAGTTAAGAGCTCTATTTTAGCTTCGTTCCGTGAATCTTCTTCTTCTTTTGTCTTTTTACACATACCTAGCTCTACTTCACGGTCTAAAGCTTTTAATCCTGTTACATAATTGGAACTATCAAAATAGCGATCAGTATGGTTCGAAATGCTGTCTGCAAATAGTAATCCACCACTGACGGCATCATTCATTCCATGACCAAGATTGTAATTTGGAGTACGGCGAGCATCACCAATACATCCGAATTGCCCTCCTTGTTGTAGGGATATTAGCGGGGACTGCTGCTCTATCATTTCCATTTTAAAAGTTGTTATTGGCATGGCACCGCCTACATTAATTTCTAAGTCATCTTCATCAAAGCCAAAATCTTCTTTAACTGCAGCAGCAGCCCACTTACGCATGAGCTCGGACCTTTCATTCTGAGTGGCTTCAAAGACTGCTTTGGGGATTTCACCTGCAAAAGAAAATTCATTTTTATCTTCGTTTGAAAATACATATTTTTTTGGCATGAACGGTTGCTCCCAACCAAGATTGGCTACTTTTATGCCTCGAACTTTTTTTTCAGATTCTCGTCCACCTGGTTTAACCCTAAGTTGCACCACGCCATGGTATAGATGGCGTTCTTGCTGGTCACTTTTGAGGTACTCAACATCTTTTTTCTTTAGCCCCACTCGAACCATTTCAGCAACCCCGTGCTTGGCACCATCTGCACCTAAAAGGTGTTTAAAGTAAAATTTTTCTCCATTTTTAAGTTCAATATAATCTGCGCCAGATCCAGGACTAATTGTTTTAATATCTTGGACACTGTCTTTTATTGCTTTTATAATTGTAACTTTAGGCATTTTCTCTAGCCTTTTATATATATATGTTTCAATATCTTTAGTTTTTGCCTTAAATCCCATTAGTAGAATATTAGACAAAAATAGTTCATCCTCCCGTTTAGCCTTCTCAGAACCCTTATAATCAATTTTATTTTGAATGCTTTCCAAAAAATGGTATGTTTTAGGTGATACAAACAATTGTTGTTCACGCTCATATTGTTTTCTATTTGTAAACGCAACCACATTAAGCCCTTTTTCTGCTGCGCGATAGGCGGCAGCTAAGCCTCCTGGACCTAATCCAACTACAGCAATATCTGCGCGGGCATCTGGTTCATTAAATAGATTTACCATTTAAATATCCTTTAAATACTCTTAATCAAAGCATAGCTCGCGGCCAACATTTAGTCAAACAGATGGATTATGTGCGAGTTGCCTCATAAAAAATGTTACCCAAAGTGGGAAATTTTAGATTCGTTGCCTCAAAATTAATGTTACCGAAGAATAAAAAAGGGACATTACATGGGGAAGCTATCGACAGATCTTTATTTAATCACTTTGTCGAAACGTTACATATCGGCAAATCGATGTGAGAAGGGGAAAATATTAAATGAATTATGTGAATCCAGTGAACGTAGCGTGGTTGACGCACGCTCAAATCTACAACCCAAATCAAAAAATGGCGCGTCAACCGGGATGGGCGCATCACGAAAGTCATTTATTAAAATCGGACGAAAACCAATCCGTGCCTTCAATCAACACCGGATTTATACCACCCGGTTGACGCGCCAAGGTTGTAGTGGAACTGTCATTTTGAGCGTGCGTCAACCAGGCTGCCATGTGAATTGTCAAATTTTTTTTAAAAAAATCCCCAGCGTTTATTTTTGTTTATAAATAACGCTTTTTAAAAAACTGCTTTTCCTAAAAAACATTTATAAAAGGTTCTGCTAACGGCTACTGTTATCTTTTTTTGATCTTAATCTTATTAGATCATGCTGCCATTCGTAATCAACTCCGTAGAGCCGTCACAAGTTGTCTATTCGGTTTAATAAGTGCTGCGCCCCAAACTACAATAACGTGATTTATTAATTCATAATCACAGCCTGGTTGACGAGGTCACAGCGTAACCTTTTTTAACAGTTTTACCCTTACCATTAACGCTTTTATTGTTTTTTTAGTTGTGTCCTTATTATTGCAAAAAATATCTGCTAAAGACTTTTTTATCCTTACTCATGACACACCGTTACATTTTGTGTTTCATAAACGATTCCATTCATTAAACAACAACGTAATCGTCCGACCAATATTCTGGCAATTGCCACTATTGCCCGCTTTTTACCCCGCCGGTAGCTTAGCTCCGCAAACTTCTTAGCTATCTCGGCGTCCTTTCCTGTGGCCCGCCAAGCAACCTCAATTAATATTTGCCTTAAATAAGGGCGGCCACAATGACTGATCCCGCCTTGACGTCTCGTTTCCCCAGAAGAGGATTCACTCGGCGTTAAACCCATAAAACTATAAGCGTGTTTATTGCTATTAAATTGCTTTAACGTTCCCAGCTCACGACTTAATACTTTAGATGATATCGTTCCTATACCAGGAGCACTTTTATAAATATCTTCTAATGCCGAAAGCTCTTGACTGGCTTTCGACTGATTAGCAATGTCTTTATTTATCTGCTTTAAATCGTCTGTTAGTCTCAGCCACTGATCACAGAAATAATCAATGACGCGCTTTAATTCAAAAGGAAAACCATCCATTTTTTTTAAGTTCTTTACCCATTGAATACTTGTCGTTTTATCATCAATTAAACTTTCGTCATATCCGAATTGAAATAATTTGCTTTTAATCCGGCAGGCGATACGACTCCTATCTTTAATAATGGTTGCCCTTAGCCGAGTGAATAATCGTAACCCTCTGTGCCAGCGACAATGAGACAAAAATAAGGTAAAACTACTTCCATGAGGGCGGTAGGGAAATTGTCAAAATGGTATTAGGATCGAACAACAGTATTAATGAGTTAAATTTAGTCAAATCACAATTAGACGGAAGCGCCAATAATCAACAGATTGAATTAAGTGCATCAACACCATCTGATCCTCAGGTAAAAGCCAGCGGAGCACCGCGCCGGAAATTCACCAAAGCATATAAACTGCAAATTCTGACCTCTTATGATGCCTGTAGTAATGCATTAGAGCGTGGGGCACTGTTGCGCCGAGAGGGTTTGTATCAAGGGTGTATTTCTGCATGGCGAAATCAGCTTGAAATGAATACAGATGACAAGAAAGCTACATTAAAGGGCCGGCGCACTGATCATATGGCTCGAGAAATTGAGCAATTGAAAAAGAAACTGGCTCAAGCCCAGGCTGTCATTGATCTCCAAAAAAAAGTCTCGGAACTGCTTGGGACACACATCCTCTCACACGACAGCAGCGAGGTGAATTGATGGAGCTCATTTCACAAGAAGGTCGAAATAAATCCATTCCGATTGACATGCTTTGTTCCGCGATGTGTATTCCACGGGCCACTTATTACAGACATTTGGAGGATAAAAACGGTGCACAAAATGAGTCACGACTGCCAACCACCCCGGTTAACGCCCTTAATAATCTAGAAAGGCAATGTGTTCTTGATTTATTGCACAGCGAGCGTTTCGTCGATAAAACGCCTTACGATGTGTATTATGAGTTGATGGATAAGGGCGAGTATTATTGTTCGCCCCGCACCATGTATCGCATTTTAGCAGAGCATGGTGAAACAGCAGAACGGCGTTTACAGCGGAATCATCGAGATGCCGTCAAGCCTGAATTAATTGCATCTCGCCCGAATGAAGTCTGGTCATGGGATATCACAAAATTACTTGGCCCTACAAAATGGGTTTATTACCATCTATATGTCATCATGGATATATTCAGCCGATATGTTGTTGGTTGGCTTATTGCAGACTGTGAGTCGCAAGAACTCGCCCGAAAATTATTACATGAGACCGCTTTAAAACACGGCATTCAGCCTCACCAACTGACTATACATTCGGATAATGGGCCAAGCATGAAATCTCACACTGTTTCACAGCTACTCGAACATCTCGGCGTTGCTAAAACCCACAACCGACCTTATACAAGCAACGACAATCCCTTTTCTGAGTCACAATTTAAAACGCTAAAATACAGGCCGGAGTTCCCTGCACGCTGCCAATCGCTGCAACACGCTGAGGCCTTTTGTCAGCAATTTTTTCCTTGGTATAACAAAGAGCATTATCACTCAGGGATCGCATGGTTAACGCCAGAATCCGTTCATTACCAGCGAGATCAATCTATTCTTGAGCAACGACATGCCGTCTTGATGAAGGCTTTCCTTGCCCATCCAGAGCGCTTCAATCATAAAGAGCCACAATTAAAAAGCCTCCCTGATGCGGTGTATATAAATCCACCTGAATCGATTGAAATAGGAAGTAAATCTGGACAGTCGGAGGTGTCTATGGCAGGATAATCGAGTTAGCTAATTCACTACAGAATTTGTCTCATTTCCCCTGGCACGCTCCGGAATTTCAACGTCAATCGACACGAAAGTGGGCAGACGTCTAGCTGGTCTTTAATAGCGAAAGAATTTGCAGAATCATTTTAGTGAAGGAAAGCAAATGACTGTTAAGAAATTAACGGGTGCACCCTCAGCCAAAGAAATAAGAAGCTGGAAGGCCATAAACTGGCATAAAGCTCAATCGGAGGTTAATCGACTGCAAATGCGTATCGCTAAGGCGGTTCAAGAGAAACGCTATGGCAAAGTCCGTGCGTTGCAATGGATGCTCACGCATTCACTCTCTGCAAAACTGCTGGCGGTCAAACGAGTCACTGGAAACAGTGGCGCAAAGACTCCCGGCATAGATGGCATTATTTGGAAAACTGTTGAACAGAAAATTCAGGCAGTCACCGAACTGAAACACAGCGGGATCAAAACTCAACCGCTGCGGCGAATATACATCCCCAAAAAGAACGGCCAAAAGCGCCCGCTAGGGATCCCGACCATGATGGATAGAGCACATCAAGCCCTACACCTCTTGTCGCTAGAGCCCATAGCGGAAATAACTGCGGATAAGAACTCATACGGGTTTCGACCTAAACGCAGTTGCGCAGACGCAATTGAACAATGCTTCATCGCACTAGCGAAGAAGACATCTGCACAATGGATTCTTGAAGGAGATATAAAAGCCTGTTTTGATAAAATTTCACATCCATGGCTACTGGAAAACATTCCAATGGATAACAAGATATTGAGTCAATGGCTAAAAGCGGGATTCATTCACGATAAACAATGGTATCCTACCGACGAAGGGGCCGCGCAAGGTGGAGCCGCCTCACCAATAATTGCAAATATAACGTTGGATGGGATAGAGCCATTAATTAAATCGCTCGCTCGACCTTGTGATAAAGCGCACTTTGCTCGATATGCTGACGATTTTATCATCACGAGTAGCTCAAAAGAATTCCTCGAAGATAAAGTCAAGCCAGCGCTCAATAGCTTTCTAGCCGCGAGAGGTTTAACCCTCTCGGATGAGAAAACACATATCACACATATAGATGAAGGCTTTGACTTTCTCGGTTTCAATGTTCGTAAGTACAAAGGCAAGCTACTGATTAAGCCAAGTAAAAAGAATGTAAAAGCATTCCTGACGAACATTCGAGAAAACATCAAAACACGCAAAGGGATGGCCACAGTCGAACTAATTAAAATCCTGAACCCAAAAATCCGGGGTTGGGCTAATTACTATCAACACGCTGTCTCTAAGCAAACTTTCTCATACGTGGACAGCCAGATTTTCGATTCAATATGGCAGTGGAGCTGTCGAAGACACCCAAACAAGGGGCATCGCTGGATTAAAGATAAATACTTTAAATCCTCCGACAATCAAAATTGGGTATTCGCGACAACCTATAATAAAAACTCGAATGAGGAACGGAAAACCCTCAGCTTGATTAAGGCAGTTCATGTCCCTATCCGTAGGCACATCAAAATTCAAGCCAAGGCAACGCCATATGACAACGAGTTTAAGGATTACTTCGAAAAACGATCGCAGTATCGTAAACGATTAGCCCTTAAGACAGTCAAACTTCACGAGTGTAATAGGAAATAACTCAACCAAATATACACCATCTAAATCGCTGGGTCACGCAAAGCGTGGCTTTATAAAGGCTTGAGCCGTGTGCTGGGAAACTCGCATGCACGGTTCTTAGGAGAGCGATAACCGGTAACGGTTATCGCTTATCCGACGATAGTTGGTCCAGTTACCACTGTGGCGCGCAGGGGAGAAGCAAGCTCATTGATTAGACCACGACTGGAATATCATGCATTAGGACGAACACCTGAAGAGCGTCAAAAATATTATCAGGCGTTATTTCAGAAGCCATTAGATAAAGCAACGCTAAATGAAATTCGAGAGGCCACTAATAAGAGTTGGGTGCTTGGTGATAACAAGTTTAAGGAAGCTGTTGAACAACAATTAGCGCGTAGAGTTACGCCTATAGCCAAAGGAGGAGATCGAAAATCTAGCAATTATCTTGAGTTAGCAAAAATCAATTTGCTCTGACCCCATTGATTTCGGCCATTGATTTTCGTTGTTTTATTTAGGCTGTAGAATCATAATTCGAGCGAAGGATAAAATGAAAACTATAATTATTCAATCAGTTATAGAAAATTTCCCTGACTTTAGTGAGGCTTGAAAAAAGGTGTCGATACCTCAGACTCTGACCTCATTGGTTTCAAAGGTATGGTATTGCCATTTGACAAAGTCTTTCTAATAGGTGACTCGCATTGATTCAATTAATTGGCATTAATGAATTATGTGGTCTAAAATATAGACATGAGGATCAAAATTAGGATATAAGATGACACTCTTACCAGAGACTGTAACGCACGTATGTGGACGTTTAAATGAAGCGCTAAGCACTGCTAGTTATGTCACTGCTGAAGGTTATGTAATGTCTAGTATTTCTGATAATTGGAATAGCGTAAAAAGCATACTGACACTCGAGCTGAGCCATGGGTTCGCCACAATGGGAGCGAAAGAGAGCAATGACGGTGCGCTCACACTGGAAACTCTTGATATAAATGATATATTTAAAGAAGTGGATGGCTCAGTTACATCTGAGGAAAATAAAACGGATAATGAAAAAATGAAAGAAAAATTGTCGAAGCTTTTGATTTCGGCAGCAAAAAACGGACATTTGGATATAGTAAGGATATTGATGGGTTTAGAAGAGAAATATAAACCAAATCAAGAGGCGATGTATGATGCAGGTAAAGCATTATTTGCTTATGGAGTAAAAATTTCTAACATAGAATATCATATAGAGCAACAAATGCATAAAAATCCAAAAATAATAAGCCCGTCATCCCGCGCCGTTGGAGTAAATCCGCCTGAAGCAATAATAAAAGTTAATGAAATTAAACGCGAACTATTTGAAATAGACACTTTATTGTATGTTCCTTTGCTGAAACGAGACCAAATATACGCTGATAGGATATTAGCCAGAGCAGTAGTCTGGGCAACCAATGAAAAAATTAGTGACACCCCAGAAGGAATGAAAAGCAAGCAACAAATGATTGACTTGAGACAAATGATGAGATCGGACAAGACGAAGCCACCACAAAAAGCACTAATTCAAGCATTAATCCATAGCGCACCTAATGAGAATAAATGGGTTAAAGGGGATAATTATAATAATAAACGGTTGTACTTCGGTACTAAATTAGCGGAATTAATGGACAAAGATTCGGTGACTGAGGCACTAAAATCGGCCGTACGTGAGGGGAAGACGAGTGTGGTAGCGAATTTGGTGACTTTAAAAGGGTCAAATAAGCCGACAGAAACGGATTTGCGTGAGGCACTAGGATTATTGAAAGAAAATAAGACAAACGGGGGTGAAGAACAGAGTGCCATAGTAGGTATATTGGACAGTGCTTTACAACGATCAACAATTTCACCATCGGATACGGCAAAAAACCCGCCAACTACAACTAATAGTAATGAGCACCAACAAGCAGCTATCACAATTATCCAAACAGATCTTGATAGCTATCGCAAGCATTTGCAAGAAAAATACCATGATCCGCTGACTGGACAGGTGTCAAATGAAGAAATGAAACCTATAATCGCTCCTATAATCGATAATGTTGCACTTATGGTAGAATACACTAAGGACAACGATTATGTTAATCTCGCTCGGATTGTCAACGATGAGTCTACACGCTACGTCGGCAAAAATAGTTATTATACAACTGAGGAAGACAAAACATACGCCAGTTTCTTAAACAGTCTACTGATAAATATCAAGGCTATTTTAATTATCCAAACAGATCTTGATAGCTATCGCAAGCATTTGCAAGAAAAACACCATGATCCGCTGACTGGACAGGTGTCAAATGAAGAAATGAAACCTATAATCGATAATGTTGCACTTATGGTAGAATACACTAAGGACAACGATTATGTTAATCTCGCTCGGATTGTCAACGATGAGTCTACGCGCACAGGCGGCAAAAATAGTTATTATACAACTGAGGAAGACAAAACATACGCCAGTTTCTTAAACAGTCTACTGATAAAAATCAAGGCTATTTTCGCACCGGCGAAAATAAAAGCTCCGGACTACATATCAGATAGATATAAAAATGCTATGATTGAAGTCAGGAAACAGACAGCCCCACTTCTTAATAACACGGAGCTAAAAAACGAGAGGAACGATAACAATAGTCACTCTGAAGGGGACCCCATCGATGAGACAGCACAACCTTAAATCTTAGATAGTGTCCAATTATTGGAACACCGAGACCAATGGGGTCACCCATTAGAAAGACTTTGTCAAATGGCAATAGCATACTTTTTGGTTTATTTCGCCAATTCTTATTATTATTCAAGTCACTAAAGGTCTTCATTGCATACTAAATGCGCCTAAATTCTCTCCGTGTGGTGTCACTAATATGCACCAGTCACCCATATGAATTAAGACATTGACTGACGGCCCAAAGGGATACCAGTCGTCCTTGGCATAACATGCCTCAGAAATTATTTAGTACCGTGCAGTTGTCCAAGTCGGGAGGTAGTCGCGCTACCAGAATGACAGATTCGTGGCTTATGCTTTCGCATATCCAACCCTTTAATGGCTCAATACACAGGCATATCAGTTTACAACGACCTTTCGCTCCTTGTGTGGATGGTTAAGGTAAATGGTTTAATCAGAACCATAAAATCAATGGGGTCAGAATCAATAGGGTCAGAGTCGATTGATTTGATGGGAAAGCTGATATATAGTCACCATGTGCGTAGCGAAATGCTAATTACAGATTAAGATCATCAAAATATCGAAATTTATATTTCTCCACACACAGGCAAATGAAAAATCGCGCACTGAAAAATCGCGCACTTGACCTGTGTTGCGCAACGAGCTACAATATATCATATGATAAAAACATTCAAACACAAAGGCCTGAAGCTTTTTTTTGATTCCGGTAAAACTTCCGGCATACAAACAAAGCATGCCAATAAACTTAGACTACAGCTAGCAGCTCTTGATACGGCGACTGTTATTGACGATATGGATTTGCCTGGATATAAACTGCACGAAATCAAAGGAGATAAAAAAGGAATATGGTCCATAACGGTAAATGGAAACTGGCGCATTACATTTGAATATGAAAATGGTGATGCCTATATTGCTAATTATGAGGATTATCACTAATGACGATGATGTATAACCCCCCTCACCCTGGTGAGTTTATATTTGAAACCTATCTTGAACCTTTGAATGTTAGCATTCGAGACGCGGCTAAAAAATTAGCTGTTTCGCCTTCTACTTTTGCTAGATTAATCAGTATGAAGTCTAATATTTCCCCCATTATGGCTTTGAGGCTCAGTAAAGCGTTTGGTCGAACACCTGAAAGCTGGATGCAAATGCAAGCAAATTATGATTTGTGGTCTGTCAAAGATAAGGCAAATTTAGATAAGGTCTATATCATTTACGCTCATGCATGACACCCGGGCGTAATCAATGGGGTCACCCAAGAAAGACTTTGTCAAATGGCTATAGGCGTAACTCTACGCGCTAATTGTTGTTCAACAGCTTCCTTACACTTGTTATCACCAAGCACCCAACTCTTATTGGTGGCCTCTCGAATTTCATTTAGCGTTGCTTTATCTAATGGTTTCTGAAATAACGCCTGATAATATTTTTGACGCTCTTCAGGTGTTCGTCCTAATGCATGATATTCCAGTCGAGGTCTAATCAATGCGCTTGCTTCTCCCATCGCGTTACAGTGGTAACTGGACCAACGATAGTCCGTCGGATTTTCAACCATCCCTGCCCTAACCGGATTTAGTTCAATATAACGCATGCATGTCAACAAATACTGCTCAGTGAACGTAGTTGCTATGGTTGACGCACGCTCAAAATGACAATTTCACTACAACCTTGGCGCGTCAACCGGGTGGTATAAATCCGGTGTTGATTGAAGGCACGGATTGGTTTTCGTCCGATTTTAATAAATGACTTTCGTGATGCGCCCATCCCGGTTGACGCGCCATGTTTTGATTTGGGTTGAAGATTTGACCGGCAAAGATAATTGACGTTTAACAATCGGGAGAAGGACCTTCGTACCAAAGTTCTGAGCATTGTTTACGAAACTTTTTTTTATCTTGCACTTAAAACCCACTGTCTATCGTGATTTTTATAGTGCCCGGGAATTCCCGCTAAATTTGTAATTCGCTACACACAGGCTTAAATTGTAGCGTTATGGCTTGTTGAGTGCCTTCTCAATTTGCTCAAGTGCTTCTTCACTTTGTGTCTTGCCATAATGAAATATTTTTGAACGGTGGTTGCTGAGATAGCCGATGTTTTTTTCTTTCCATTCAGTATACCTGTCTCTATAGTCACTGAGAGACTCTGCTTTAACCAGCTCCTGAGCCAGATCATTGAATCGCTCTTGCTTTCCGTCGCGTTTTTCTTCAACAAACAACCTGCCTGCAATATTGATTTGTTCATTGACTAAACATCTCACATGGTGTAACGTCTCACTCTAATTTACATATCTCGTCCCTATTTAATTAACCTGAGACAAAGCTCCCCAAGGCAAGCACCTTGGGGAGCTTTTATTTTTAAATTTGTTTCAACAGAGCGATGGCCTCCTTGATGATATCATCTGGTAGATGATTGATTTTTTTATCAGTAGCCAATCGCAGTGATGTAACAATGAGTTTATGTGCTTGTCTTGGATTACCTTTTGAGGACATTCGGAGCAGCTCAAGAGCTGAGTCGGACAACAACTGATGCGTACATCCAGCCTGAGAAAAACCATGTTCAATAAGCTGCTTAAATGCATCGCGCTCAAGAATTGGCTTCAGTTCACAACGTGCTTGGATCCGAGATTCTAATGCAGCATTAGCGGGTTTCCCTATCTCGCGAGCGAGCTCCGGGTGGCCTACCAACCAAACGGTCATGTAGTCTTTGGAATCAAAGACAAAATTGAGGAAAGCTGGGAAATCACGAAAAAATTCAGATGGAAGATTTTGTGCTTCATCAATAATGAATACTGGCATAATGTTCTTTTGAGTAGCCAAGTGAATGATGTACTCCTTAATATCACGCCATAACTGAGCACGACGATAAGAAGAAGCAAGTCCAAGTATCAGCGCCATTTGACGATAAAAATCCAGTCGACCAAAATCTGTCTCGGCGATGTAGAAAACGCTGTATTGATGTGGGTTTAAAGTGCTGGTTAGTTGTCGAAGTGCAGCCGTTTTCCCAAGTCCAGGCTCTGCTGTGAGTAATCCAACGCCAGGTGATTGAAGAAGCCAATTAAACTGTTGAGCAAGGCCTGCAAGCTGGGCGTTATCCCATAATTGGATACTTTTTTTTCCTAAGGGGGCTTGGGTTAAACCAAAAAATGATTGGTACATTTAATTGTCCTCACCGGTTGTTTGTGCAAAGGTGCCAATGGACTCGACATAGTCTTCAAAAACCAATTCGACATTGTGCTCACGCTGGATTCCTTCAGGCGAAGGTGCTGCATGTGGTCGTTGGCGTTTACGATTAAGATTGGCGTCTAAATCTAATAAAACAGCGGCTCCCAAGTTGTCACCGAAGGCTGTTTCAACCCGAACAGCAATATTTGTGTGCGGATTAAACACCAACGTCACTTTCTCACCGACAAGGTTGTGATGTACCTCAAACATCTTGCCATCCCAACTGATCGTTCCATCTTTGCGAACAACTCGCTCAGCACGATGGTAAAAAATATCATCGATTTTATTGGCGAAATAAGGCGTTAGAGGGCGCACGTGAAGCAGGTCGTCTCTCCAACTATCAAGCGGTGTTTTCTTATCTAACCCACCATGCAAACGAATATGATAAACATGCTCAATCCAGGCCCAAAGGCGAGCATTAAGATCACCCAAATCACGAATTTTATCGATATCAAGCTCATCGATAAATTGTTCTCTAAATGTGCGATGAAAACGTTCGAGCTTACCTTTGCCCTCGGGTTCTCGGGCGCGACAATAGACAAGCCGTATCTCTAAGTGTGCACAAATAGTTTGTAATGACTCGGATCGGTATGCAGGGCCATTATCAATAATCAATTTATACGGTACGCCTCGTTTCAATACAGCTGATTTGAGCACGCCCTCTATATCGAGGGCTGTTTCTCCAAGACAAAACGCACTATGTGTAATAAGACGTGAGGAATCGTCAATCAATGAAACCAAGTACGTTTTCCGCATGCCTGATGGCGTTTGTATCCGTGGGCCATGAAGTACATCTCCTTGCCAAATATCTCCTGCATGGGCAGCCACGAATGACCGGCGCTCAATAGTGTCTTGATTGGGTATAATGCGTTTTGACAGGTGCTGTTGTTGTAAAAAGCGATGAACGGAAGCCCGAGCCAATGTGTCTTTAGCAACCAATCCTTCGCGCTCAATCATGCCAATAATAGTGTTAATTGAGCGTGAAGGCTTATCCTTTTTAAGGATCACAATTCTGCTTTGCACGGTTTCTGAAATTTGTGTACTTCCTTTGTCTATGCGCGGTTTAGGATTCAGTGCTTCGATACCCCCTCGCTTCCAATCGTAGTACCAGCGCGCAATTGTTTCTTCACTGATATGCGTTCGTCTTGACTCAGGAATAGTATAACGATCGGCAGCCAAACTTCGGATAATACTTTTAACCTCACCGCGCTTTAGTTCAGCGCGGCTCGCTAGTGGACCAAGAACCATCAGGCGAAACAAAGCCATCGGGTGTAAAGGTTTACTCATTTTTCTCTCCGCTATTAATGGGGAGTGAAGTTAATCAGTAAAATCATGGCACCGAAACGACCAAACTGTGTGGGGTTCATATTTGCATAAGCATTGCACAACTCATGCTTGAACCGATTATATGTTCATGGGATAACAACTCCGGCTACATGGCAAAGGCGCATCGCTTCACTCAAACGCATCTTCTGGAGCGTTGCTTGCCAAAAGTCAGCCATATTTATGGCTCTACCCAGTGCATAAAAATGAGTACACAACGCATCTTTATGAAGTCGAAATTGCTCTACAAAGCGCATCAGCCAACGCTTTATGGTCTGGCGTGAAGGCGGCATTGTTTTTGATATAGCGTAAGCGCTCATACCAGAAAGGTACAATACAAAAATGATCTGCTGCATATCCCACAAATACCATCTACGCGGTGGAATGCATTCCGGAAGGACTGAACATGTTTTGTCGCAACAGGGGCAATAGTATCGCTGAATAAACACTGGATTTAGTGAGGTACTTGAAGGATTAATGCGATCCGCTTCACGAGAATAACCACCATGTCGCCAAGGGTTTGATTTACCGCAACACAGGCAATTTTTTAAGCCTAACTTCTCAGGCTCATGCCTTTGGATATGAATATAGTGTACTAATGATAAAATATCTGCGAAAATATGCGCCATGACTGATCTCTTGTTTTATTGTTTGGTAAGAGACTCAATAATACATGTTGATCAGTCACTAATCATAATTAATTTTTCATCTCATTGTTTTTGATCGTAATCACAAGGCTTGTGATCAAGATAGTGCGAGATAAATACTTCGGTTAAGAGCTATATTTTTCGAGACATTACACATGGAGCCGCGTTAGATAATCAGCTAACGCTTCTGGTGTTTTGATTGTTTTATTAATCCACTGGGCATAATGAACAATATTCTGTAAGTGTCCGTGACGATTATGATAAGACAGCATCTTTTGCAGATCATCCAGCTTCTCACCCACGGAGTTTTCTTGCTCAATTATCCCATTCAATTCGTCGAGATGGGTTCTCGTCAAGCGAGAATGCCAAACATTTCGATAACTCTCTAACAAATTAATTATCAAATCATCCATGATGTTGGAAACCGCCTGCTCATGGTTTTCTGATGGTGGGATTTCCTGATCTCCCAACCATTTCATCGCGATTTCGTCACAGGTCTTTAAGGCTCGATGATTGATAATGTGAGCACGATGATTTTCGTCTGCGGCCATTGTGGACTGATGATTCTTATTGATATCCAAGCGTTGACCAATCCTGGGAACAATGATGTTTTCCTCTATTAAATCAGCAATCTCTTTATCAGAGAGGGCTTCGCCATCCAGCTTAATATCAGCACAAATGGTCTTTATCTGCTGATAAGCTGCAAATTCATGTGCGGCCAAAAATGATTCCGCTTGTTCTGTTGTATATTGTTGTCTAAATACCGCCAATACACGGGTATAGCTGTAATAAGTGTCTCTTAAACGTAAATTACCCAATTTGAACGTGGCTGTATGATCGTAAATGGTTTTCATTTGAGCGGCTTCTATAAAAAATAATAATCTGCTTGTAAGCTTATCTTTATCATAGCGCGCTTTTAAATTTCTAAAATGAGCAGTAATGCCGTCGGCTGAAGATTGATGCGTGGACTCCATATCGCTTCGATTTTCGTCAGGACCACCGGGCTGAATAGACAATCCAATATTAAAATATTGATAAATGTTTTGAGAAGTTTCATCTCCTAATACAGCGGTATCACCGGCAAAATAAATATCCTGGTTTTCCATAGTCGGCGCTTTCAACACGTAACCAGAAAATACAGATTTATGTGAGTCATGTAATCCACGACCAGACCAATGTCTCGCAGGTACAGCAGTAATCTCTAATAGCTTTTCCCCGCCATGGTTAATATCAACAGAATCACCCCAATTTAATGCCTCAACGTCTGTAAATCCAAGGTCAATAAAAAGTTGTTTGTCCCCTTCAGGAACAATCATTTTTGGTTGTTGATCGAGCAAACGGTAAAGTGTTGTTGTATCAACGTGATCCCGGTGATTGTGAGAAATGACCACCACATCAACTCGTGGCAATCGATGCTCACCTTCTCCTTTGATTAATTTACCTTCCCTGGTTTGTCTTGGATAAAGCCCTGGGAAAAGGTCCCCTTCTACTGAGCGTGCTCACGCAATTTGATGGTCAGTTTTACACGATAATTGATGG
This sequence comes from uncultured Gammaproteobacteria bacterium, assembly GCA_963784615.1. Taxonomy (GTDB): domain Bacteria; phylum Pseudomonadota; class Gammaproteobacteria; order Legionellales; family Legionellaceae; genus UBA11403. The sequence goes on along the minus strand of CAWASG010000002.1, from coordinate 608,759 downwards.
TTGCAATGCGCCATAAAATGCACAGCCTCCCTGCTGTATTTTTTCCAGATTAGAAAGGTGGATTATCCTCCTTCATATTAATATCAGCCATGGTTCCAATGACTGATTCTCGATAATAACGTTCTATTTGATGATGGTAATGCTCACCAAACGCAACCATCAGTGCATAAAAGAAATCCTGCACATTGACCGCTGCTTCATCGGTGAGTGTCGGTGCTTCAATGACTAAATATTTCATCGCTTTCTCCCGATTAAGCTTTTTTTCGTTTGTTTGATGAGACCGAAGTGGTGAAACACTCAAAATACAACTGCTCATCCAATTGTGGACGCTCAAGGCGTGCGGCCATATCCAGCAGTTCCCCAGACATGTTGCAAAGGATCCGACTGTTTCCGGCTGCGTGTTCACAAAGGGTGTTTATCAGCCCTGTCGTCATTAGCCCAGGGTTGCCAGCGTGTTCCAATAGATGTTGCAGCGTTTGGGTTAACTGCTCAATGCTGGCGTGTTCTGTGAGCAGGCGGATCCGAATACGACTACCCAAAGGCATCAGATCGTCGCGGCGTAGTTTATCATTTAATCTTTGATCACCAGCCAGAATGACGCTGAGCAAGTTACGTGAGTCAAATTGCATACTGGTCAGTAACCGTAGTTCACTTAAGACTTCTGGCGACATTTCCTGTGCCTCGTCAATGATAAGCACTGGGCGTAACAAGGTGCTATCAACGTGAGTGAGCCATCGTTCGCGTAAATTTTTGAAGCCACCCCAACGATTGCTGGCCGTAAGTGGCACACAAAAAACATCCCCCAGTTCACGATAAAAATCAGCAAGCCTTGAGTTAGCATGACTGATGACGCCGATCTGCGCATCACGCACGCGTGTAAGGCGTGAAGCCAAAACGCGCAAGGCAACACTTTTACCTGTGCCAGGATCACCGCTCACTAAAGCAAAACCACCTTCACGAAGTAATGATTGCTCAACACGCCAGCAAAAATTCTCGAGCTTTGGGTAAATGCACAAGGCTTCTACGGGGATATCCGAGATGAATGGATTGTATTTTAGACCATAAAGAGCCAGTAGTTTTTTACTCATGTTCAGATTCTCCTTTGGGTAAATAGGCCGGAGGAAGGCCGGTGGCCGCGTATTCTGCCATCAGTGCTTTTAGCAAGGGCGCAACGCCTGTTGATACAAGCTCTTCGCTGGGCTCTTGTTCACCGGAATTGGTGAAAGTTCGACGCTGACCTGAAGCGTTTTCTGATTTGTCTTGTGGATAAATCATACTTAACAGTGTGTTGGTGTGTGGATCGACAAGCCTTACAGAGCCTAAGTCCCACCGTGCATAGCGGATGTACAATATCTCCAAACTGCGGTATTGCGATGGCACTTCAAAGCGTTTGCCATCAAGACTGAATGTTCCATCTGATTTACGTTGCCTGCGATGCACCTGAGTGCAAAAAGCATGATGTAACGCTGCGGTGTCAGGACACGGTCGACCAACATCGGCATCCTTCATATAGCGCGCAAGCGGTGAGCAGCCAATCTCGGAATGTACTTTTTGATGGTATTCACGCTCGACCCAAGCAAGGGTGCTTTTATTGAGTAACGACAAGGTTATCTCCTCCTCACCCTCAAGCATAGCCATCAATCGCCCTTCAACTTGCGCCCAAAAAACCTCCTGTTTCGCGTTTTGGTAGGGAGAATAAGGTAGTGTAGGTTGATGTAGAATGCCCAATCTCGCAAGCCCTTCGGTAAACTCAGCCGAAGTCATCGCACTGCCATTGTCACTCATCAGAGCGCGCGGTAAGGCGCGTTTCTGTAGTGCCTGCATAAACCCATGTACCAGCGTCTCTGCGGTTTCATCCATGTACCATTGAGCATGACAAATCAGGCGGGAGCGGTCATCCAGAATGGCAAGTAATAAGGGTTTATGCCATTGACCGTCTCGTCCCAAAATTCTGCGTGAGCCATGGTGAAAATCAAGGTGCCATAACGTGTTAACATGGTCGACTTCATAACTTCTGACCTCTCGTTTCTCTAGCCTATCAGCTGCGAGGATGGCGCCTTCTGTATGTCGTCTTTTCCGCCCAGGTTGCTTGCAGAAACCATTCGACTTCATGTAACGACGAATCGTATTGTAAGACGGCAAGACGCCTAACTCAGGCGTTGTCTTTGCAATCACATAGAGGTTATCTACGTGTAACTGGTAGCTCCAGCTTGGATGTGAACGATGTTGATGTTGGATGCTCATCTTTAATGGGGCTGAGAGCGTGTGACTACTCCCGGCATCTGTACGGCGTTTCGTTCGCAAAGCACCGACCGGGTCGTTCTCATGGCGAGATTGATAAAGCCATCGCTCAATCGTCGATAGTCCAAAATGAACTGGTAATCCTGTAATGGGATGCTGCCATTGCTTTTGAGCTAAAGAAGCCAGCTCAATCTGTAGTTGCCCTTTATCCGGCGGCGCTGCCAAAAGTGGGCCAATAACCGAAAAGCGAAATCGGGCCCACCGTTCTTGGCGAGTACCAACATCGGGCTTCTTGTTGCTCATAAAAACTCCTGCTTGTTTAAGAAGTTTATGAGTCTACTGGATGTCTAACTTGATCTAAAGATGCAAACTCTGCGCGAATAACTCCCTCCTTTAGACAGCGCGATAAACGCCCGCTGTCATTGGCGCTAAAAACTGCAAGGCATTTACCAGTTTTTGACTCAGGTTGTCTGGAAAAATCAAAAGAAGTTGTCGAGGAAATGGGCCAACAATGGCCTTTACGGGCAGGAATGCTTTAGCCTGTTTCCAAAAAGCAGTGCCAATAAAACAATCTCGCCACCAACGACGCCAACGCCCCCAGGTTCGCAGACTGATGCTGATACCAAAATAACGCGTTACTTGGTAATACCGGCGCCTCGAAGCACTGGACATGAAGGCGGAGATAAGCACGATAATCGCAGCCGGAAAACGATGTCGCCCCAAAAACCGTACCGATGGTGTTGTCACACGCTTTCGGCAGTTTCCGCAGCAAAGACTGCGCCGACTATCATAATGCTCACGGCATGATGCAGGTAACCCGAGGGGACTACGAGGGTAATCGGCTTGATATAAAGGACCGTTACAGAAAGGACAGTCTTCAGCTCGAACTTTCTCAGCCATTTCATCATCGATATGCACGAATAACGGATGAAAACTGGTCTTTTTTAATAGTTCATGGTACATTTAGGCTCTCTTTGTTCGTCGTTGAACGTAAGAGTACCCTTCATGAGGTTTTAATCAAGCTTTATGAGGGGTTTTTTATTTGTACATCAATGAACGTGGCTGGAATTACGGGGAAATCCATCAGATTGTGTGTTCAGGCTGATACGGGGTCGGTGAGTACATGAAGCGGTCGACTTTGTCCTTGAGCATTTTTTACGGGGATAACAATCAAATTGGATGCATGACCAATCCAATAATAGCTGGGTTGTTCTTGAATTTGAGGCAGAGCAGCATCGTTCGCATAAATCGTAGAATTCAGATAATCCAATTCGGCATAACGTACTGTTTCAAAAACATGAATGCCTAAATGAGACATCATTTGATTAATCCAGCTTTTTAGACGTTCAAATTGCGTGGACGCGCCAATCCGCCGAGCCTCGGCCTCATGTTTTCCATGGTGGTGGCCGTGATCATCTGGGGAAATATAGTCACCATCCTGGTTTGGGATCAATGGAGCAAAAGGAATGCCCTCCTTTCTGTATATGCCTGTCATCGCTAAAGGACGCGCCTGACTTGTCACAGCTGGAATATTGGCAATTAAATCATTCGGATCTAAATTAAGAAAAATATCGTAGTAGTTTCGTATGGCATTTTTACATTTTTTTTCTTCTAGCGTTGTATTTTCTTCATCTTCTTGATGTGCAAATGTGATTGCAGCAGCAAGAAAGTCTGCCAACTCCTGCTGCCCTTCTGGGTTCGTGCCAAATAACCTGGATGACCATTGGTGACTATCTTCATCAAAACTCAGTTTCGCGACCGATAAAGTTGGATTATGAATTAAAAAATCAAGTCCGTTCAAAAATTCCAAATCCGTTAAATTTTTAAAATCAAAATCCTGAGCGTTAGACATAACATTCCTCTTTGTTAACACTCATCATCTTAAATCGTTACACTTGAGCAATGTGAGTGATTTGATAGTAAAAAGTCGTAACGATTCACCAAAAAAATCGGGCTCTGGCACGTGAATAAAGCGCTATTTCGCGTGTTTGTGGCGACATACAACCCGTATTTCACCGAACGCTTACCCTTAAGTGAGGTTAAGTCGGCTATTTTCAATGTCGCTGTCTTGTTATTTCGTCTTTTAACACAACGAGCTCATCTTTCAACCAAGTAAGTTCATCGGTTTCCATTATCATTTTACATGTTCTGTAGCAAGCGCAATTTTCCAGCGTTTCGGGTGAATTAGGCTCTTGTTCAAGCGCTTTAAATAATGAGTCCTTCAGTATCGTTATCGCATCATCGCCTGTACGGCAGTCCGCAAACAGAGCTGAATCCCCCCCATTTTCAACATATAGCCATTCAATAAATCCTAAGTACGCATTTCTTCTGGGGAATAAACTCGAGTTTTCTGGGCCGGTGCCTCTGCAAAGTTCTACCCACATATTTGCAACTTTTAAAGGGTCATGGTGGAGCGTCGCGGCTCTTATAATCAAACTAGGTTTCTGTATAATGCGGTTTCTGTTTACTCTAAAGCCGAGGGGGTCTTGGTTACTGAGAATAATTCTTACAGCTTCATCTAGACTTGGTAAGTCAGTATGTCTGAGAATCATCGGAAACAGATCTGCATGCTTTTCTTTTTTACAGCCTGCGTCGTTGTATTGGTTTAGTGTATGAACTAATAGAACTATATTTTGATGAGAGGTAGCTTTTATAAATAGCTCAGGGTCGTTATCTGGCATAAAACCAGCACGAATTAATTCATAATAAATATCTGAGTACGCTTCTGGATTTTTATGCTTTGTTATATTCATAAACAGGCTTGGATTATTGTCTGCATTAGGCTTAAATCCGTCACTGGATAGTTGCCTTAATCTGAAAAAAGCCATATATATATGACCGATTTCTGGATGGGATGTAACTGCATCGAATAAGTCAGGCTGTTCCGCTTCCTTAAAACCAAAGGTTACTAATTGTGTGTAAATTATTGCAAGGGTTTGTGGGTTCTGATTAACTACCACATTCATAAAACAATTTGGATGGGTAGATGCATTGAAACCATTAGCAACCAACTCAGAAATTCCTTCGGCTAATAGAAACGTTTGCAACTCAGAGGTGACTTTATCAAATAATATAGGATGCTCTGTTATGTTAAAACCGGCCTTGATTAAATTAACATAAATGCTCGCAATGGCCCCATGTGCGCTATGTTGCGCTAAATTCAGGAATAAAACAGCGTTATTGGTTGCATTACATTTTGCATCTACAATTAACAACTTAAAACTCAACTTTAATAAAACCAAGTTTCGATGAGAAGCTGCATGATCAAATAGGGCCAAATGCTCCCTGGGCCTCCTAAAGCCTGCATCTTTTATTAAAAGATATAAAATATCAGCGTAAACCTTAGGTGCTTGACTTTGAGTCAGATTTTCAAAGAGTTTTGTTTGTTCTCCCGACGTTATTTCGCTCTCATTAAATAGTGATAAAAGCCCTTCTATTATTTGGAGTACATCACTATTGAATCTCAAAAGTAATATAAAATCGATATCAATATCAATGTTTTTATTGAATGCTTTTAACGTAGACGTTAAATTTACTAAAGCACGCGCATCTAGATTATTGCCTCGATAACCTAAAATGCCTGAAATTAATGTGGAATTCATCTGATATTTCATAGAAGCAAAAAAATGTATGCAATAATATACGCTGCCTAATTGATTGGTTTTGATAATGTCGAATATCGGCCTCAGTCATCGTTTCGCCAGATGCTTGTATTTTAAGCAGCCATTTTAGTAACCCTCCTAGCCTCTGCTGGCCTAGCTGAAACATCTAAATTATCCAGTAGAAAATTGAAAATACTTTTCGGCTTTGACTGAAAAAATCGTTCGGCCGCCGTTGATTCATCAGGTCGCCGTATAAAATAATTGTGAATCACAGTAAGAGCACCCAATTTTCGCTTGCTCAATCGATGAGAGCTGTGATGACGTAATGACAAATAGCCATTACGTCCCTCAACACATGAACTGGATCGCTGAAATAACTGAGAACATTGCAGAGCTGTAGATCTTATCTGCTCACGTTGCTGTGGCGGTAACTTACACCAATCTTCACATAGTGCCAGACGTGCAAGTAATTCTGCAGCCAGCTTAGTAAGCCGTTTGCGTTCTGTCGAGCTTTTTGCTTTTTTGGCTACTTGCTGCAAATACAGCCCTGGTATAATCACATCATGCATTAAAGCCTCTAGCTCAGGAGATAGTCCGAGTGATGCAACTTGCTGTTTAACAACAGTCCAGAAAAATACAATGGTGGCGATCATCCCGTCAAAAACGCGATACGCCTTCATTATGCGATTCCAGCTATTCTCAGACAGCTCCGTTTCAATAGCTGCCGTTTTTATCGTCTCAATGTGTCGTTTCATTTTTTCAGCGATGTCTTCTGCCGTTTGTGCTTTGCCGGTAGTTAAATCATAAGGATGATAGACCTGACCTAGCGCTTTTTTTGCCTCTTTGACATCAGCTTGATGTTTTTTGATATCATTTAAATGGCGTAATGCAACATCCTTATTTAGCTCAGCATTGATAATCTCTCCATCGAGTGCGGAATATGGTTTTTCACTGTATTCAGGATCCAAGGACTGCTTTTTTTCCAACCGTTCCTGTATTTTAATACTGGTGTCATAAGCTTTCTCAGCTTGTTTGACTATTGCCGCAATAGGAGCCGATGTGGCACGCGTTAGCTCTTGCTGAACGTGAAATAGATCAGGGGAATGCTGGGCACCTAGCTCTTTTTCGACATATTTTATCAATCCGGTACCTTCATCGCTAGTCGACTGGATAATCTCTACTTTCAAGCCTTGCAGTGCTTCTTCCATCGCTTTAAACCAAGATTCAGCATCACGTTTTGCACTATATTGTTCCAATAGAATAAAATTAGACACGGGTTCTATAGCGACCAAACAAATTTCAGGATGGAAGGTTTCGTCCTGGCAGACAGTAATTTTTTTCTTCGACATGTGCGACGCTAACCGTTGGCCTTCTTCAGTTCCAAAACGATTTATCGCCTCTTCCATAGCCACCGCTTGCTTATATAACGTACCATGAGAACTTGCTACAAAGGTCGTTAATCGGCTTAAGTGTAAAAATTGAGCGATCATATCAACCCCTCCACCAGCCAATTGGGTGATTGTAAATTGAGCTGCGATCACTATTTGATGCAAAAAAGCCATACCCAATGGGCTTTCAAAAAATGCTTCAACAGCCGGAGATAGCCCGGTTTTACCTTCGCGATCCAGCCAATATCGTGCGGTGCTACGGGGCACGCCCACCGATTTGGCTGCCTTAGATGTATTGTTCGTCTTTTGCAAAATAGCTTTAATGTCGACAACCTTTTGCGCTACCTCTAAACGATCCCAATGTGTTTTTTTACTTGTATCAACATCCAAATCACTACATAATTCCATTTGGTTCAGTCCTTGAAAATCATATCTTTTTGCAAATCGAATGATTACAGACTGAACCAACTGCTGCAAGTATTTCTTGAAAAATATGGGCGCAATTCCTTTAGAGCGATAAAAACATAAAAGGATGTATTCATTATCAAGCGGAACACCAGATGAAGCGATGGAATGTTGAAGCAATGCAGGCCTGTGGTCGAAAGCTTTTCGCCAAAATTCATAAACAAAAACATTATGCACATGCGAGTCATGATGTTCATTTAATGGCTCGCGAAATAGATGAGTGGATGGCGCAAGGCATCAACGCGATGATCGATGGCAGCTATACACCACGCTTCCTCAAGCGGCATTATTTTTCAGATGAGGTCGTTGACCAACTCTATTTATCCGACCGAATTTTTCAACATATTTTGCTGAGGCAATTGAAACCAACGTTTCCTTTCGTCATGAATCCAAATTGTTACCATCTTCAAGGTCCCAGTGGTGTGAAAACCGCCACACAACGTATTCGACAAGTACAGCAAGAGAGCCAACCTCAATATTTTATCCGTGCAGATATAAAATCGTTTTATAAATCAATCCAACATCATAAGTTGATCAAAGATATTCAAATCCATTATGACGATCCTAACGTTCAAGCAATGCTGACTGAGATTATCATTAACCCAATTGAAACGCCGCGTGGTTATAAAAATCCAGATCATGGCATTGCATTGCGAGGTCCGCTGTCCCAATTTTTTAGTGGGATTTTTTTAAAACCACTGGATGACGCATTTGATTCCATGGACGTGACCTATATTCGTTATCAGGATGATATTTTGATTCTGTGTCCAACGAAGCGTAGTCTTAACCGGTGTAAACGACGCATGATGGACGTATTACACGAGCGGCGGTTGAATTTATCACGCAAAAAAACATGTATTGGCTCCATCGAGAAAGGATTTCATTTTCTCGGCATTCACTATCCTGGGACGCGACCCCTCGATAACACCAACTTGACACAGGTCGATGATCACTCCAACAATCAAGCCGATTTTGCATACAATTCAACCTCAATGGGGGGGTGGAGGCAATTTCGGCAAATGGAGAACATTCACCTGCGCTTACGCAGATCGTTCCACATGCGAGAACGCTGCGTAAAGCACGCGAACAAGTTCAACAAATGGTCAAAAGTGGGGTATCTCCCCGAAGGATCACAAGTTACTTAAACCGTTGGGCGTGTTGGTGGGTGAGGACAAGCGAAAAATGGCAATATACTGAGTTATTGGAATGGTTCATGGCCGCATGTTGGGATGGCGTATGTGCATCCATAGCATGCGGCCTGATCTATCGATATAAACTCAACGGCGGAACTGGGTGGGATTCTCCCCGGGCGCCGTTAGCAGCCGTTTAATTTTTTCTATCTCGTTTGTACTGACTTCATCAATCTGGCGGACCGCCGCCAAATCAGCGACTGTCCCGCGCCCCACTGCCCACTTCACGCCACGCGCCGGCACCCCTGCCCGCATGTCGCCACGAAATAACGAAAAATCAGAAGCCAAAGAAGATGAAAGTAGGGACTCTAAACCGTTATGTAAGTAATTATAAAATTGTGTTGTACGCTTAAAGTTGCCCGTAAACGAAGGTAAGGGATAAAACGGAATATCTGGGTCACAGTAACGTTGTAGAATATGTATTGGGAGTGAGCGCTGCAGCGTCCCAATGACTTTTATCCAGCAAGCATCGCGTTGTGGCAATGTACGAGCATCACAATGAGTATCGTAATCTTTATAAGCATTGAGAAGTGGTGTTATATCGAAATGGTTTCCCCAACGCTCCTCTGTCACAGTTTCACAATCCCAATTCCCAGAAGCATCTTTTATGGGTATACCAGCTGCATCCACCTTCGGACGCTCATAGGTGTGCATATAAGTCAAACCACCACCTTGATATCTCGGTATTATAACCTGCTCATATTGTCTTAGAAGTTCCGTCCTGATTGCGTCACCTTCTTCACCAACTGGTATGCTATTCAGCATCATTTCTAGCATCTTAAAATCTTTTGCCCATAACGCATATTGAAAAGCAGAGATATCTTTAAATGTTCGCCCACCCCAGTCGGTAATAGTTCCTTTTTCTAATAACAAATCCGGATATTGGAGCAGTATATCTGCTGCGAAAATCTCTCCGGGTTGACGATCGAGATTGACTGTCCTACTTTCCCTTCCCAAAGCAACAGCTTCTAACAGTTTATCTTTCGTGAATCCAAATCTTGGATGATTCTTAAGGGTAAAATTCCTAATGGTGTCAGCCCATGTGGTATTAATGGCCTCTAACTCGAATGCTCTTTTAGCATTCGATGCGGCAAAAAGCATGACTCGATTCACAAAAGCAACCCGCGATAATGGATTGGAATTTTGTCTTGAAGTAAGTGCGGCAACGTCAGCGGCAGCCGCAGTGGCTGCTCCCGCGTCCATCGAAGCGTCAGGAAGGGAAGTTGAAGAAGGCTGCTTAGGTTCGTTCTTGCTGACGTCTTGTTTTGGACCCGGTCTTGATGATTGATTCTGCATGTCTATCCCCCCTAAAAAATGCTTTATTTTTGTGATTATAGCACGTTTTATAAATAAACAGGTAATTGACAGAGTTGCGCGGGGGAAAGGTGTAACCAGAATTATATATTCCATAGATCTGTCGATAACTTAGACTCATTCGCCCTTGTGACGAACAGCATGACGACAATCTTAGCTGTATAAATTTAAAACTATTGGCGAAACGATGACTGAGGCCCGAATATCTTATCTTGAATTAATGTTGGTTCATCTTCCAAAAGATATAAAATTTGATCGAGTGCTAATATCTCTTCATTGTGGTTACTTGAATCTAAAAGATAGTAGTCTAAAATCTTTGCGATTTTATCCTGGTTGAGTCCAGCTTGATCTAGTTTCCGGAATATGTTGGCAACAACAATGATAATGTTATCATCGTATTTGCTAAAAAATTCAAATACTCGGTAAATATTTTCGATATGGATTTTATTTTCCTTTTCGTTTAATGCAGCGTCATCTTGTTTATCAAGTTCGGTTGTTGGTTTTATTGAAATACGAGTTAGTTGTTTGACTATATCGTTAAGAGTTGTATCAGATAATTGACTACATTTACTCTTGAATAGATCGGGTAAATTTCTGTGTTCTTTGTGAGATTCAACTAATTCACTTAAATTAGTACAACCATATTTTTTTAATAGATGAATAAATGTATCAAACTTTTCTGTGGGCGATGTCGCGGCAGCTGCTTCGGCACCCTTATCGGCCTTTTCTTTAGAAGATGTGGTTGAGAAACCTGTCTTTACCTTGATTACAGGGAATTGTTCGTCGAATTGTTCGTCTTTAAAAATGGCAGGAACCGTTTGGTGCAATATACACCAGTGTTTGCTTAAAAACGCATTTAAAATCTCTATGATTTTATGATTCCTAACGTTTGATTCTTCACTATTTTCCGATTCTTCACTATCTTTTGATTCTTCAAATGAGGCTGATGACAATTCAATTTTTAGTTTTTCAGTAAGTGTATCTTTTAATTCCTTTAAACGTTCTCTGGATTCATCATCCAGGTGAATATCGTTTTCTGATTCTGCACGCCAACTTGATACATGAACGTAGAACTGAAAAACAGCTTTAAAATTTCTTAATAACGTATCTATCTCATCGTTAGATAATAGTTTTTTCATAATAATTTCTTCTCTTCTTTTAGGAGCTGTTGGCACTTCATTTTGATCAATTTTCTGTATGAAGCATTATTGATTATATTAGCCCAGTCTGCTCTAAATTGCAACGTAGCGTTAGTTGATTCGCCCGCACAATGAAGATGCCACATCCTTAGGACAATACGGGGTAAGTGAGGATACCTGTCAATTAGGGTCCCTTTGAGTTTTGAATGGCATTATAACCCTTCCTGTACTTGTCCTAAGTCCTTTTTTGATAGAAATTTACTTTTCATCTATAAAAAGCTCTGTTTTAGACTCATATTCGATCAAATTAAATGAATTCACTATTTGGCCTGGGACTAAAGGTCGTGATGTGAAGTGCCAAAATCAGCCGCTTTTTTGATGGGTGATCCAGTGCTGGTATAAGCTAAAGGTTCGTTTAAAGGGAAAAAACAAAAAGCCGATGTGACGTATGAGGGTCCTTCTCCCGATGTCTGGCTACCCTGTGGACAGCTCTCTGTATAAAAACCAACCTAAACAACCGCCTTATCGAATCAAAGATGATTAGTATGATCGTAGGGTGGGCAAAGGAGCTTGCGACGTGCCCACCTGGCCCAAGGTCATTCCCATGATAATGGTGGGATCTTCTAATGCCTGTATTGTGTTAACTCTGAACTTAGAGCATCATACAATGGTCATGCCCCCTTTCCTTCACATTCGCTACACACAGGTGGACAACTTCTGATTAGCACAGCGATTAGAATCCTACTTTTATTTTGCGCGCTTGGTGTAATTTCTTATAGCTTTCAATCAGTCGCAAATGGGGTTCTATGCCTTCAAGGGCGATGCTGGTTTTGGTTAGGCCGTAAAAACGTACCTTACCTGTGACGGAGCCAACCACGTTTTCCATCACTTCGAAACCAAACATCCGGTTGAAGCTTTCGATAAAGTGCTTAAGCTCAAGATCTTCATCTAAGGTGACTTCCAGTACTGCATTTACCGCTTGATAAAACAGGCCGCGCTGGACTGTATTGTCGTTAAATTGCAAGAACTCACCGACTAATTCGTGGGCGTCTTCATGGGCGCCAAGTGCGAGATAAATCAGGATTTTAAGCTCGATAATAGTCAGTTTGCCCCAGACAGTGTTTTCATCGAACACTATGCCAATCAATGTGCGAATATCGGTATGGTTATCTAACTGACTTTCTTCTAAGCGATTAACTAACTTGCCTAGCGCTTTAGTGCTTAATGAATGCAGATTTAAGATGTCTTCACGGTAATTTAGCGCTTTGTTAGTATTGTCCCAAATAAGATCGTCAACCGGATAAATCTCTGAATAGTCAGGCACTAAAATACGGCAAGCTGAGGCGCCTAAGTCAGTGAGTTCGGCAATATAGACTTCTTTGCCCATGGCCTCTAAGATGCCAAATAGCCTGTTAGCTTCTTCTTCGCTGGTGCCAGAAAAGTCCCATTCACAGAACTCATGCTCGTACTTACTGCTAAAGAAGCGCCAGGAGATCACGCCAGTAGAGTCAATAAAGTGCTCAACGAAGTTTTCAGGCTCAGTGACGGCCATGCTATTGAAGGTTGGCCTTGGTACATCGTTTAAGCCTTCAAAACTGCGGCCTTGCAGTAACTCGGTAAGGCTGCGCTCTAGCGCCACTTCAAAGCTTGGGTGGGCGCCAAAAGAAGCAAATACGCCACCGGTTCTTGGGTTCATCAGGGTGACGCACATAACAGGGAATTGCCCGCCCAATGAGGCATCTTTCACCATAATGGGGAAGCCTTGCTCTTCTAGGCCTTTAATACCCGCTAGAATACTAGGGTACTTTTCAAGCACGCTCATTGGCACATCTGGCAGGACAATTTCTTGCTCAATGATTTGACGTTTTATGGCGCGCTCAAAGATTTCTGATAAGCACTGCACATGGGCTTCTTGTAGGTTGTTACCGGCGCTCATGCCGTTACTTAAGAATAAATTTTCAATCAGGTTTGATGGGAAATAGACGGTCTCACCATCGGACTTGCGGGTATAGGGAATGGCACAAATGCCGCGATCTTTATTGCCTGAGTTGGTGTCAATCAGGTGAGATCCCTGTAATTCTTCATCTGGGTTGTAAATATCTAGGCAATAGTCATCCAAAATACCCGCTGGCAGCACACCTTCTTCTAATGCAAACCACTTTTCATTGGGATAATGAACAAATTCGCTGTTGGCGATTTCTACGCCAAAGAATTGATCGTTGTAGAAAAAGTTATTATTCAGGCGCTCAATAAACTCGCCTAATGCCGAGCATAGTGCGCTTTCTTTGGTGGCGCCTTTGCCGTTAGTGAAGCACATAGGCGAGGCGGCATCACGAATATGTAAAGACCATACATTAGGCACTATGTTGCGCCATGAGGATATTTCTATCTTCATGCCAAGCTCGGCTAACATGGCGGTTATGTTTTTAATGGTTTGCTCTAGGGGCAAGTCTTTACCTAGAATAAAGGTTCTCTTCTCCTCTTCTGGCTGGGCCATCAACATGGCATTGGCGTCAGCGCCTAGGTTTTCAACGGTTTCGATTTTAAATTCAGGGCCAGTTTGCACTACTTTCTTTACTGTGCAGCGGTCGATAGAACGTAAAATACCTTCTCTATCTTTGGCTGAAATATCATCGGGCAGCTCGACCTGAATTTGGAAGATCTGGTTATAGCGATCTTCCGGATCGACAATATTGTTTTGAGATAAGCGGATGTTTTCAGTGGAGATATCACGGGTCTTACAATACACCTTGATAAAGTAAGCGGCGCAAAGGGCTGATGACGCTAAGAAATAATCAAAAGGACTTGGAGCTGAGCCATCACCTTTATAGCGAATAGGTTGATCGGCGGTGACAGTAAAGTCATCGAACTTGGCTTCGAGTCTTAAATTGTCGAGAAAATTTACTTTGATTTCCATTGAATATGTCCACAGTCATGCGCGGCCAACAGGCCAAATTTTACTACAATTAGGTTTAGAAGCTAAAGAGTCATTCAATGCTTTAGTTAGCACCTTACCGTAATTCTGAAGAATACCTTTCTCTTTTGTTGGTATAAAACAAACCTAACAAGCTAAAAGTAGGCGAAATATATCATAGAGAACAATATAATTGCAAAAAATAGGGGGAAAATACAGGGCAAACGCATCTTAAATTACTTGCCTAAAAAAAAGGGGACAAGACCATTCTATGATGTTCTAAGCACTCGAGAAAATAAACCCACTACCAGTTGCTAGCAACGACTCGCATATCTGCACAATAATATCGCTTTTTATATTACACTTCTCAGGGTGTTAGCCGAGACTCACTGGATTAACAGAGGAGGAGGCTGCTGCAGCTTCGGGAGCCCCCTTATCATCTACTTTTGGTTTTTTAAAAAATGTCCCCGTACCGCTGGTCGCTTTAGGCAGGGCTCTCTCGTCAAAAAAATCCTTGTGCTCATTTATCAATAACCGACCCTCAACAGTACTTTGCATGACACTAAAAGGGCTTTGGCCTTTTGATTCCCCGTCACCTGATATCTGCTGATGTAATTGCGCGGCGCTAATCTTATCTTTAAAAAAATCCCACTTCGCGTCAATGAGAGACAGCCCTACTGGACTTGCGCACAGCGGATAAAACGCGCTCAAACCTTGATCTGAGGTAGATGCCGTGATTACATGAGTTAAGCCACCAGCAACTTTCTGATTTTTAAAAAGTTGCTTTATTAAATCACAATAAGTATCTAATTTGATTGCGAGATGATAGAAGGGCGACGCCCCCTCATTGTTGCGCAAAAAAGTTACGGACCTATTTAAACCCTCAATTGTTATTTTATGATGATATTTCGCTAAGAAGGGCGTTGTAGATTGACTAGCAATAAAATAGAGTAACGACCCTCCCTGAATAACGCCATTGATATCGATTGATTGATTTAATTGATGAGACTGAATGGTATTTAGGCTATTTAATACAAATGGAACGAGAGCCTGCGCACCTGCAGGATGGAGTAAATTATATCCAGCCAAAAGTTGCAAGTGTGTGAGCGCATTATTCGCGCCCCCCCAAAGCGGGCTCAACAAAATACGGTCGTATTTTTTCAAAAAAACCACTTATTTTTCCCTGGAGATTAATATTTAGAATGACTACATTTTTGTAATTCGAATAAACCAGACTAAAAAGGCTGCGTCCATCAACAAGCGCGTGCTTGCATAACCAATACCCAATCACTTCATCTTTCTCTTTTAATTCCAGTAAGGCCAAAACGGCCAGCGCCAATGTTTTTGCGTCAGAATCGCTGGTGATGCCTCCCAGGCAGTCTGGCTTGATAATCTGTTTTTGAGTCGCCCGTTGCCGTGGTTTTTTCTGGGTGTTCGCGGCGGCCATTAGAGAATTCGCCTCGTTTTTATCCGCAACAGTGGCTGTCGCTGAACATACAGCTGCTTCGGCACCGACCGAAGCAACACGGCGCTGTAATTGTGATAAATGTTCTCGACAACGCTCCATTAATTTTTCTTGGGGCACCCTGGAGTTCAATTGCTCGCAATAATACTGTGCATAAGCGTTCGCTTGGCTCTCTGTAAGAGAAAATTGCCGCACAAGAGCCAGAAGCGCCTGCTCGACGTTTTCATTATTTAAAAATTCATGAATAACACGAAGCCATTGCTCGTTGGTACTTTCTGTGGTGAGCGTCACATGCGCTTGCGCACTATTGGGTGCTTGGCATTTTGCTTCCAGCCATTTCAGAAAGTAACGAACTGCATACCTCTCTTTATCATTCAGCCCCTCAACTTTAATCCATAGGTGCTTAAAGGAACGTGAAAGTGAAACGAGTAATGTTGATAGCATTGAGTTTCCGTCAGCCGACATTCTTGATTTGGTGGATGATAAAGATGTCTTTGGTGTCAAGTTGGAGCTAGCGTCGATGCCCGCGTCGTGCATACCTTGACTGACGGGCGCAAATTCTTTTAAGGCACCTTTCGATAAATAAACAACCACATGACTAAACTGCAGCCCTTGTGATTCCTTGGCTGTAAATACGTTACCACTTCCACCAATCAGCAATGAGCCTGCTGGCTTATCTTCTTCGGTGAGCACAATCGCGGCTGCGGTAGCGCAATTTCTCAAATTCGCCATTTGAGTGTTATCTTCAGATGTGCTTGCCCACCGCAAACAGCCCTCTTCCTCTGTCGCAGATAAATCAATGCCCAAGTGACTAGCATCAATGCCGGCATAAGCTGTTTTCTCTGGAAGGCCTTGGCTTAAATGTGTATCCAGTAAAATAATATCATTGCATAACTTTGCAGCTGCGGGACTCAATCGATGAGTAGTTGTGAGCAATGTTTTCTCGAATGTCTGATGTGCTTTTTGATGAATCAAGACCTCTAAAAGCGTTAGCGGCGAATAGCGCGTTTCTTGACGCTGGTGGGCGTCCGCAAAATAAACTACACGGCCGTCTTTTGCCATCTCGAATGCGTTGAATAAACTTTGTGTTCCACTCAATTGGGACTCGTCCACACAAACCAGATCATACTTGTATACATCGCTTAACGCGCTAATAGCGCGAAACTCAGGGTAGTATTTTTGTTCTGCGGTAAGCGTATCGGTAAGTTGCTTATAGAGAGCGTAAGCGTTTTCGCGCTTATCAGTTAAAGAAGTTTGGCGTAAGCCTAGTTTTTTATATTCGGAGGATTCATATGTGTTTTTTGCCAACAGGTCATCAGACAAAACTTTGGCGGTCAATACAAACTCATGAAAAATATCGTCTGCCGTATATGCACTGTTCAGATGATACTTTTCGATTAGCCTCTTAATGTATCCTTTACATTCATCAGAATGAAAACGGGCATTATCATCAACTTCAGCATCCTTTTGCGATAACTGATAATGCCAATCGGCAAGTGCATCGAATGATAAAAAAACAGCAAATACTTTAGATGGACTTTGACCTAGATTAGCCGCTGCCCAAGAGCCCCATTCTTGTCTCATCTTATCGGCCAATGGTTTTGATTTCGTTAAATACAATAACTTCAGCGGAAGCGGATCATCTGTCTCTTGATGCTCAAGTGCCATCCTCTCAAACAAGGCGTGCGATAAGAGGGTTTTACCCGAGCCAGGAGGCCCTGATACCAACATAGGAAACTTATTTTGGGTCAAAAAAGAACTTTGCTGACTACTTAACTGCAACCACTGCTCATTGTAGTGGATGCACTCACTATCAACTTCCTCGATATCTGCATCATGAAGGACTGTCTCTTCGGCACTGGTGAAATCAACCCGTGGTAAAGACTGAAAACTTAATGCTTTCTTGTAATCATGGAAAAAAGCGATGCTTCTTAAAACAAAAATTGTTTGTCCCGTACCCGACGAGCTCTTTTCAAAAATAAGACGATGAGCGTGGCCCTTCAGGTCGAAGTTCATCGTATAAACAATCTTGCCCGAAAAATGTTTTTTCTTAAGGGTTGGCCTTACGTCTGTGCTTGTCGAAAATAAAACACGCAGTTTCTCTTTCAGAGCATGGAGATCTGCATTACTCGGACAATTGGAAAATAAATTTTCTTCCCAATTTTTTAATTTAACGATGCAGATGCTTGGCATGTTCACGACCCCCAGGACTTTCTATTCAAATTTAGTGCATGATAGCACAAAAAGCCACATACCTGAAGGTCATCGCTCGCCCTTTGGAGGGATTCGGCACATTCTCGAGAAGCAAAAAACAAAGGGGGCAAGACCATTCCATGATGTACCAAATGAAATGCCCCCTTTCCATTCTATAAATTCATCGCCAAAGGCTTGCCGGAATCCATGATAAAAATCGCTAATGAAAAAACACAGCAAATCAGACAAGCGTATGAACAAATCTGTGCAGAAAAAGGCGGGTAGTGCCGTTTCACAGAGTAATATGATGCGTTGACGATTAATGTCTCGGGGTCCTTTCACGGTAGTAGCACTTCATCTTCTATAAATTCAGGCCTTCACGCCATGGAAAATAAATGAATATTATGATATGGTGTGTTCAAAAAATGGATGGACTTAATTGTAATTACTCCAATCATTTTATGCACGTAGCCATTCAGCACCGATAATGTTTGGGATGCACTAAGTCTATAGATCTAAGCAGCATCATGAGCTGAATAATTACTCAAACGCATTATCTGCTCATTAAAAATACCAGGAGATTTATATCAATGCACCCACCTTCAAGCGATAATTCGACCGTTCATCGTAGACAACAACCAATTACTTCTACAACAGAAGGTCGGTTATTGTTATTAGATGGAGAAAAAGGCTCGGTTGCATGTAGAGTTCATGGCAGTCTTCTATCCAATACCTTTCCTCGACTTTCACCTGAATATACTTTTGAATTTGCGACTCGCTCTCTCTTGAGAATGAATAATTTAATTGCAGTTCGTGGTAAACCAGGTGCAAGTATGGTTGGTCCGGCGGACTACTTTGGAAATATTGAAAAACCTCATCAATATTCATATACAATTGAAATGAATCAACAGAATATTCCCACCTTTTATCAGCATCCATTAGACAATCAACATGATATTCATGTTCCATGCATAGCCATCCAAGATAAGGATATAACGAGCGTTAAAGCAACCTGGACTAGTGGTATTGATAAACAGTCTATTGATGAAAAAATAGTTGAATACAGGAGCCGAGATATCCAAGTGTTTGGGGACAGCCTTTTCGAAAATCCAGGGGTTTTAGAAATAGAAGGATCATCGGAAATTAAATTAAAACAATTTGATTCGTTGGGCGTTGATCTATCCTCGTTTCAAGCGCGCCTAGTGGCAAATAACACACCTTTTCAAATCACTACGGTGCCTCTTCCCTCATCTGATGAATATCGTGCTATTTCATATCTATATGAACCTGGTTATGCTCAACGGCAAGTTGACCATGGTGGAGGTTTGTTCTTGGAGTTTCACGAATTTACTCAAACCATAACGCCTCTTGATGATGCATCTGAGGGTTTTGTGACGCTTGCCAAATGGAATGAGGCGCATGATCACTTGAATTTAATCGCCGTTAAAATTCCTTATGGGTGTACTTTGATTATCGACGGTGGCTGTATACATGGTGATACCAATTTATCAGGCATGTTTATGATGTGTATGACATCTAATCACGTCACAATGAAAACTGCTAACACGGTATTTTTGAAACATGCATCAACTCATCACAACCTAACCTTATCTATTGATAACGAGCAAAACACGAGAAACAACGACCAACTACCATCGACAGCACACATCGCGGCTCGACCGTTCGTAATCTATGAAAATAGTAGTGAAGCTGAAATCGAAACATTTCGTCTGGCAACCCAAAATATGAATTTTATTTTTAACCCATTTAGTCTTGCATATTGGAAGTTATCATTATTTGCTATGAATGATATCAGCATACCCATGTTAATCGGTTGCATTACTGCTGCAATCATATTCACTATATTCAGCGCAATCACCTTTGGTATGGGCGTATGTTGCATAGCAGGCGGCGCCATCAGTGCCACAGGAATTGGCTTTTTTGCCGTTAAAGCTCTTGATGCACAGGAGCCACCACTTCAACATGTCATCTGAACAGTTTAATGCAGAGTCATCATTTTCACCGCATCATGGGGGGGCCGCAAAGCTCGGAAAATTCAGGACAAATAATGTGCACAAGGAGATTAACCGCTGATTAAGCCGAATGCTATAGAGCGGCTCATTTGAAGCGAGTTTTTCTGGTTTAGCTCCTCGATTGCATTCTTGAATGAAGCGTCGCCATGTGTCGGTATACTTTTCTAGCAGTGACCTGGAAGCAATGATACGAGTAACTTTGAGCATATTTATATCTTACTGGACTTTGTCCAAACTCCTACATAGAAGGTGATGGTGCTTCACTCAATAAATCCGCTGGGCTCGGCGCCATAACGACGATGGTTTCGTAAGCACTCGGATTCAATCCCCTGCCCGCCCGCGGTGCAGTCGATATTGCCGCAAGATGAGCTTCAAGGCCATAGACAAGGCACATGGGATACCGGGTCAAGGGTTCATCACTGTATTTTCGGAAATTTTATACAAATTATGAATTTCATTGAGATAGTGTTTGCTCGATAAGACTTGTACAAACACATAAATTATCCACAACCTGGGCGTTAACATTCCCCCCGATTTCACTGGATACTTAATGAAGTATTATCAGTAACCTCAGCAGATGAACATCCCCATTTAGCAACCGCAAAAAAACCACATACGCTAGCACCAATGGTAACAGCCGCAACCGATGACAAACTCATAACAGTCAATGCGCTAGCACATGCCACACACCCCACCAAGCCTCCAACGCCAGTGCATAACAAAGCTAAAGCGGCAACCACAAGAGCGCCTTGCAAAATCAAGCTGACTGTAGAATTGCTGCAACAGACGAGATCGATTAAAAATCCGGTTGAACCCTCAGTGGATAGCATGATATCGGGAATAGCATCGCTACCAGATTGATGGAAATCTGGTGCAGGTTCAGATGCAGATACAACATCAACTGGCTCTAATTCCTCGGCAACCAACTCTGGTAATGGGTTATTTAATGGAATATTCGCATACTCATTTGGAAATAATGCTAACGCTCTACTCTTTAGTCCATCTACGGCTTTTGTCAAAAAATTATCATCACTCATTAAGAGCCTAATAAATTCAGGCGTCAGAAGATCCGTAATATGCGGTTGATTACACGTAGCATAAAGCGCGTTCGACAACCCCTCATTAAACAAAATATATTGCACCCGCACCAAGGCAGATACTTCATCCGCTCTGAGTAAACGGGATCTGGATGATGCTTCCCGTGGCTCTGAATTTCGCAAACGCATTGCATGGGTGAGTATGACGGGTGGAGCCAGAAGTGTTAAGGCTAGATGGTATTGCGCGAAATCAAGCCTGACATCGGCTGTCTTTGACGGTGGCGCAAATTGAATATTACCCGCTAAATTTTCAGTAATTACTAAATTTTCAGTAATTAATTGATTAAACGCGGGATCATACTGTATGCCAGATACTTGAAAGTGATTAATAAAAAATTCTGCAGCTGTGGTTCTGGGACCAAGCAATCGTTTCGCTAAATTTATCTCGACATGGTTAATATTAAAAAGAAATTTTTCAATTTGCGCTACTGTTAATGCCAATTCTCGAAGCGCAAGGGAAGAATCATCGCCATGAGTTAAACGCCTATACGTCAACAAGACATGCTGTTTTAAACACTCGATGGCGGTAGGTGTCACCCTAATATCATTGCCTAATAAAGGGATATACCCGGCCAATTGGGTACTCGCCTCTTTTTCATAATCAACGCGCTCGTCGTCTGCACCATAAAGCTCCCAGTGCCCTCCAGAGGAAGCACCAGAAATCCCGCCGCTATGTTGAATCTCAATATGGGCCAGGCGGTTGGTGCGGTCGGAGTCTTCTTCGCCCACGCTACGAACTTGACCGCCCTTATGATAGGTTAAATTAAAACCCAATGGCCTTGCTAAAAAGAGATAGG
Organism: uncultured Gammaproteobacteria bacterium; assembly: GCA_963784615.1. Taxonomy (GTDB): domain Bacteria; phylum Pseudomonadota; class Gammaproteobacteria; order Legionellales; family Legionellaceae; genus UBA11403. Next base: position 586,921 of record CAWASG010000002.1, on the reverse strand, counting down.
TCTCTTCAGGCGATAAACTCTCATACCGACCATCGGGAGGTAGAATCTCAGTTTGGCTAGTAATAAATGCCTCAGGATCCATGTCTGGATGTTCAATCATGAGCATTGCAAGTATATCCAGGGTTTCAGGATCTTTTTGACTCATTGCGCCCCGCAAAAACACACGCAACACCGGGCCGAGAATAATCTGAAGATCAAAGGGATTGTAACTGGATAAGAGGTTATGAAATGTCTGCCAAGTCAAATCGCTCTCTGATATTTGATAAAATTGCGCAAAATACGTTTTTAATAACTCATACTTTGCACGGTATGGGTGCCTTGCATCCGTTTGCGCCAACGCTGCAATTTGATCTCGTAACGCAGGTGTGAACACATGCAATGGGCAATTATTTAAAGTGGCTGAGATCTTTGGGTACGGCATAAGAGAACCTGGTTAATGATGCATTTCTGAAATGCCTTATTATACCACAATGAGTCATATAAAGACATAGTTGGTGCAGGGCCACGTCTTCCAACAGTTAAGTGCGGCAAGACAAATTCCTCAAACTGCTTGACAGTCAATGACACCGGAATCCCTTGTCGGCATTGATTTTCACCCATTTTTACCTCGCACTAGATAGAATTTTAGTCTATCTAGTTGCGATCATCGAACACCAATACCAGCCTGGCTTTCAGACAAATTCACTCGAGAAAATAAACCCACAACCAGTTGCTAGCAACGACTCGCATATCTGCACAATAATATCGCTTTTTATATTACACTTCTCAGGGTGTTAGCCGAGACTCACTGGATTAACAGAGGAGGAGGAGGAGGAGGAGGAGGAGGAGGAGGAGGAGGAGGAGGAGGAGGAGGCTGCGGCTTCGGGAGCCCCCTCACCATCTACTTTTGGTTTTTTAAAAAATGCCCCCGTACCGCTGGTCGCTTTAGGCAGGGCTCCCTCGTCTAAAAAAACATCCATGTGCTCGTTTATCAATGACAGACCCTCAACAGTACTTTGCATGACACTAAAAGGGCTTTGGCCTTTTGATTCCCCGTCACCTGACAAGTGCTGATGTAATTGCGCGGCGTTAATCTTGTCTTTAAAAAAATCCCACTTCTCGTGAATGAGAGACGGCCCTTCTGGACTTGAGCACAGCGAATAAAACGCGCTCAAACCTTGATCTGAGGTAGATGCCGTGATTACATGAGCTAAGTCACCAGCAACTTTCTGACTTTTAAAAAGCTGCTTTATTAAATCACAATAAGTATCTAATTTGATTGCGAGATAATAGAAGGGCGATGTCCCCTCATTGTTGCGCAAAAAAGTTACGGACCTATTTAAACCCTCAATTGTTATTTTATGATGATATTTCGCTAAGAAGGGCGTTGTAGATTGACTAGCAATAAAATAGAGTAACGACCCTCCCTGAATAACGTCATTGATATCGATTGATTGATTTAATTGAAAAGGCTGAATGGTATTTAGGCTATTTAATACAAAAGGAACAAGAGCCTGCGCACCTGCGTGATAGAGTAAATTATATCCCGCCAAAAGCTGCAGGTGCGTGAGTGCCTCTCTCGTGCCATCCAAGACAGGCTTAAAAAAATATGGCTGTACTTTTTCAAAAAAAACACTTATTTTTTCCGGGAGATACGTATTTAGAGTGACTACATTTCTGTAATTAGAATAAACCAGACTAAAAAGGCTGCGTCCATCAACAAGTGCGTGCTCGCATAACCAAGGCCCAATCACTTCATCTTTCAATTTCAGTAAGGCCAAAACCGCCAGCGCCAATGTTTTTGCGTCAGAATCGCTGGTGATGCCTCCCAGGCAGTCTGGCTTGATAATCTGTTTTTGAGTCGCCCGTTGCCGTGGTTTTTTCTGGGTATTCGCGGCGGGGATTAGAGAATTCGCCTCGTTTTTTTGGTCCGCAACACTAGCTGTCGCTGAACATACAGCTGCTTCGGCACCGGCCGAAGCAACACGGCGCTGTAATTGCGATAAATGTTCTCGGCAACGCTCCATTAATTGATCTTGGGGCGCCCTGGAATTCAATTGCTCGCGATAATATTGTACATAATCCTTCGCCTGGCTCTCTGTAAGTGAAAACTGCTGAGCAAGCGCCTGAAACGCCTGCTCGTCCTTGCCATAATTTAAAAAATCGTGAATGGCGACAAGCCATTCGTCGTTAGTACTTCTTGGGGTGGGTATCACATGCGCTTGCGCACTATTTGACGCCTGGCATTTTGCTTCCAGCCATTCCAGAAAGTGATGAACTGCATGCCTCTCTTTATCATCCAGCCCCTCAACTTTAATCCATAAGTGCTTAAAGGAGCGTGAAAGCGAAACAAGTAATGTTGATAGCATTGAGCTTTTGTCAGCCGACTCTCTTGATTTGGTGGATGATAAAGATTTCTTTGGCTCCAAGGGGGAGCTAGCATTAATACCTGCATCGTACATGCGGCGACTGACGAGCGCAAACTCTTTCATGGCGCTCTTAGACAAATAAACAACCACATGACTAAACTGCAGTCCTTGTGATTGCTTGGCTGTAAATACGTTACCACTTCCACCAATCAGCAATGAGCCTGCTGGCTTATCTTCTTCGGTGAGCACAATCGCGGCTGCGGTAGCGCAATTTCTCAAATTCGCCATTTGAGTGTTATCTTCAGATGTGCTTGCCCACCGCAAACAGCCCTCTTCCTCTGTCGCAGATAAATCAATGTCCAAGTGACTAGCATCAATGCCGGCATAAGCTGTTTTCTCTGGAAGGCCTTGGCTTAAATGTGTATCTAGTAAAATAATATCATTGCATAACTTTGCAGCTGCGGGACTCAATCGATGAGTAGTTGTGAGCAATGTTTTCTCGAATATCTGCTGTGATCTTTGATGAATCAAGACCTCTAGAAGCGTTAGCGGCGAATAGCGCGTTTCTTGACGCTGGTGGGCGTCCGCAAAATAAACTACACGGCCGCCTTTGGCCATCTCGAACGCGTTGAATAAACTTTGTGTTCCACTCAATTGGGACTCGTCCACACAAACCAGATCATACTTGTAATCATCGCTTAACGCGCTAATAGCACGAAACTCAGGGTAGTATTTTTGTTCTGCGGCAAGCTTATCGGTAAGTTGCTTGTAGAGAGCGTAAGCGTCTTCGCGCTTATCAGTTAAAGAGGTTTGGCGTGCGCCTAGTTTTTTATATTCTGAGGATTCATATGTGTTTTTTGCCAACAGGTCATCAGACAAAACTTTGGCGGTCAATACAAACTCATGATAGATATCGTCTGCTGTATATGAACCTTTTAGATGACTATGTTCGATTAGACGCTTAATGTATCCTTTACACACATCAGAATGAACACCTGCTTCGTCGGTAGATTCATTATCATCAGATTCATCATGCTGTTGCGATAACTGATAATGCCAATCGGCAAGTGCATCGAATGATAAAAAAATAGCAAGTACTTTAGATGGACTTTGACCTAGATTAGCCGCTGCCCAAGAGCCCCATTCTTGTCTCATCTTATCGGCCAATGGTTTTGATTTCGTTAAATACAATAACTTCAGCGGACGCGGATCACCTGTCTCTTGATGCTCAAGTGCCATCCTCTCAAACAAGGCGTGCGATAAGAGGGTTTTACCTGAGCCAGGAGGCCCTGATACCAACATAGGAAACTTATTTTGGGTCAAAAAAGAACTTTGCTGACTACTTAACTGCAACCACTGCTCATTGTAGTGGATGCACTCACTATCAACTTCCTCGATATCTGCATCATGAAGGACTGTCTCTTCGGCACTGGTGAAATCAACCCGTGGTAAAGGCTGAAAACTTAATGCTTTCTTGTAATCATGGAAAAAAGCGATGCTTCTTAAAACAAAAATTGTTTGTCCCGTACCCGACGAGCTCTTTTCAAAAATAAGACGATGAGCGTGGCCCTTTAGGTCGAAGTTCATCGTATAAACAATCTTGCCAGAAAAATGTTTTTTCTTAAGGATCTGCCTTAGGCCTGTGCTTGTCGAAAATAAAACGCACAGCTTCTCTTTCAGAGCAGGGAGATCTGCATTACTCGGACATTTGGAAAATAAATCCTCTTCCCAATTTTTTAATTTAACGATGCAGATGCTTGGCATGTTCACGACCCCAGGACTTTCTATTCAAATTTAGCGCATGATAGCACAAAAATTCACAGGCCTGGAGGTCGTCGCTCGCCCTTTGGAGGGATTCGGCACATTCTCGAGGAGTTTACTGCTTATTAACACTCACCTTAATATACACCATCGCTTTATCCTTATAACTTGCCTGTGTGTAGCGAATTCTTAATTCCAAATAAAATATTTCGAGTCCTAAATGAATCATGGTATTTATATAGTATAATAAACGGTATGATGAAATTAACAGCATTAATATTTAGTTATATTATCTTATGCCTGAGATTACTGTCTCCAGGTGGTGTACGTGCAGTAGCAGCTGAAAATATAGCATTACGCCAACAACTAATCACTTTGTCTCGTAGTCAAAAACGTGCACCGAGATTGACTTTTTTTGAAAAAATCACCTTTGGTCTGCTCGCCTCAATGATTAGTGTAAAGCGCTTAACCAAAATTGCCCTCATCCTAAAACCAGTCACGCTGCTGAAATTTCATAAGGCCTTTGTCAATCGTAAATACAGTCTTTTGTTTTCAAATAAATAATCTTTATGAAAGCTACTGGGATCAAGTTAGCCGAGAAAAAACACTTATTATGGATAAATACGCTGAAGGCAAAGCTGAAGGCAAGGCTGAAGGCAAAGATATGCGTAGTACTGAAATAGCTCTTAATATGTTAAAAGATGATGAACCATTAGATAAAATTAGTAGATTTACTGGCTTGTCTCAAGAGGACATAGTGAAACTTCAAAACAAATTGTAATTTTTTTTGTTTTTTAACAATTCGCTACACACACCCTTGAAGTGCAGTATTGTCAGCTGAAAAAAAATATCTAATAATGGATCAATACTCACTCAAAAAATGAAAAATTATGCTTACACCGCAATCATGTCATTATTTAAAAACGAAATTAGCGGAGTTTTTCAGTCAATTAGATGATTACAATCCACCTAACCAACTCGCCTATATTGAAGCTAAATATAGCTTCTTCCTTTTGAGGCGGATATTACATCACTCACCACTTTCCAAAATTCATGTCCATTTGTCATCATTTCTTCTTGAGCGATGGGAACTCATATATCACTCGGATTTAACTTATTGCCATAGTTTTGTTAGCCCGATTAACCAAATGTGCATCGAAGTGGCGAGAACATTGCAAAAGTGCGGATTAAGATACGGATACACCACCCATTATCTGCAGCACCTAATGCCCTCATTACTACCTGATAACAAAGTACGTTATATCAATACGATATTTGAGAACGACCCAATTGATTTGAGAGAATACATTCTAAGTGATGACAAGCAAAAATTGATTTCTATTACTGATGTATTAGAATTCGCTCAACGCGATGCTATTTTCAAACGCCCCTATCTTATGCAAGAAAGAACTTCTTCGCCTATATCTTCACAAGAGTACGACCGACTCATTGCCCGACACCCAAGCGTGATGCAAGCTATCAGAGCGATACATGATAGAAAAACATTTTCATATTTCGGCAATACGGCTGGCGCAGCCATTAATCGCCTTATTAATGGCCTCCGTGAGGGTGGGCGACGACAAGGGTATGATGAATATGATGCTGGGCGAACGGCTATGGTTGCAATTCATGAGTTTAATGAATTTCTTCAACGTTTAAGCTCGAGCGTTCGTGAAGCCATTTTTTCATCTGGATACATCGACGACTTCGAGGATAACGACAACGGTCTTGTATCAGTGCAGCAAATTTGGGAAAGGCTTACAACTCCGCCCGCTACAAAGCAATCCACTTCATACTGCGTTGAAATTATTGCAAACTCATTCGATGAAATTTTGAAACAAAACGACCATCTATTTATGATTTCAGATTCGCCAACGCCACAAAGCAATGACCTAGATCGATTAAATCGAGATGTTCAAGACAACTTGAGTGCGATGAGTGAAGCATTAAAAACAATTGAATATCACATGAGTCAAGATGAAGAAGATAATAAGGAGCTCTATTTCAACTTGATCCGCAATATCCTGTACTCATCGTTCCGCAACTTGACACTTGATGATTTACTCATTATCGCCACACAATCCTCTCGTTTTTCAAACATATATCGACCTCATCATAATGATTTTTCGAGGGAGTTTTATAAAATGATATCCCAACAGTTTCCCCTGTTATGGGCTCAACTCCAAGAAGTAGCGACACCCTCCCTTAAACATTTTATAGATAACGTTGAACGAATGCTTAATCAATCACCAACAACCTCCCCATTCATGATGTTTAAACGAATATCACCGCGCGAACATGAACGCGAGGAAAATAGCGCCAGACCTTAAGAATCAATCAACAAAAGTGACTGGCGTAACATGAAATCGCGCTGCTAATTTCTTTATATGAAAAAACAAAGGTTAGGATAATGACGATGGAGTGTAGGTGATTTTTTGCACAAATCATTAGTGAGATAGCCGGAGGCATGGACTTTCCGGACACCCTCTTAGACTCTTCTCTCATGTAGGTTTAAATGTCTTTCCAATCTCAGTTAAGATTCTACTAGATAGCGTACCATCATCTGGTTGACTATCTGGTTCAAGAACATATTTGACCCGATTTGCGCGAATATGCAGCCAATATATAGGGTGATGGAAAAAATCATTAGCTGATTCTACCGCCTCTTGAACATCAAGCAAGCTCAGGGTGGTTACGCCTTCTGTACGTTTATGTTTGATAAGATCTTCCAGGGCTTCAAGCTCCCCTGCTTTGTGAGTTTTGAATACATAACCAAAAATTCCAGCGTAGGGAGTAGATATATATTCCTTCAGCTTTTGATCAATAAGATTTATATTGACGGAGACATTTACTGATTGTGGTTTTTGCCCATTTAGAGAATCTACTTTTGCATCATTTTGCTAAGACCCTCAGGCGCACTGGGTGAAACAAAAAGATGAATGCCATTGATTTTATTCTTGATTCTTTAAAGTTGGTTAAAGTCCAGTCATAGCTAAGTTAGAGGAACTGTCTTCATGCTCACCATTTTGAGAATTTTGTTGCAGAATGGCTTGTCGGAGTTCGGCATTTTTTGTTTCCAAAGCCACCACATTTTCCATAGATAGAAATAAGCGGGCGGAGTCATTTCTCCTGTTATTCAAATTCTTTTCAAATGTAGGTCGTCCAAGCTTAGTGTTGGCATAAGAAGCCCCTAGGGCGAGAAGCGCACCTACAATACAAGCACCTAAACTGAAAGCTAATAAACCAATAGGAGATAAGATACTTAATGCTGCAAAACCTATCACTGCGCCAAGTCCTACAGCAAGAATCCCTAATACACCGATCAGTACTAAATTAGTTGCAATTATTGACGTTGGTTCAGCAGCCAATATTTTTAAAAGAAAAAAAGAGGAGATTTCTTTCTCTTCCTGTGCTGAAACAGCAGATGAATTGGGAGTGGTCATAATTATAAATTCCTGCTCTTTAAATAAGCACCTATTGTACATTACTTTACGTTGCATTTCAATTTATATTTAACAACTAATACGCCTGATATTGACCTCTATGCGCGCTTAGTGTATATTAAATGGCGAAAGTGTGTATGTTTAAGGGGAGCAATTCATGTCAAATAAAGCGCTGGTGCAACTCCGTGCCTATTTGCAACAAACCGTTTCTTTTCCGGCCGCCGTTACTCCGGCTGCTAACTCTCAAAATCAGAGGGGAATAAAGAAACCCGAGCCGCCTACTGACCAGCGCCAGCAGGCGGCTTTGCGCATCCAAAAAGCATGGCGCCAAGCTCAATTTCAAAGGAATTTCTCGAGTAAAGCATTTGAGACCTACCTCAGCATGCTCGAAGACATCCAGGATATCAATCTATCAAAAGAAATGTTTGGTACGACAATAGCGTCCCACGTTAATAAAAATACGACCACGTTTCTCCCTCAAAATCCCAATACCCATGCAGACTCCGTTTATTATCGAACCGATTCTTTTTCGTCACTGAAAGATATTCAAACCGTGTTAAAACAATTTGATCCCAATTTCGACACGGAGCTGTATAACTATGTCCCGATTACCTTTTCCACGACATTAAAAATCAAAGATATCCTTAAAGCTTATGCTCCGAATTATGATCCCGATAAGAACGAGAAAGTTAGACTCTTAAGAAACCCTAACGATCCAACCAGTCCATTTGGGTTTATTCGTATTGACAAAAATGATCAAAAATACGATTGGCTCTATAGAATATTTAGAGTATTTCGCATTGAAGGTAATTTTACCTACAAAATGGCCGAGTTTGGCTTTAAAGCCTCCCCTTGGAAAGTCGCTTCTGCGTTATTTCAATCTAACCCAGTCCATACTGCTACTCAAGTTCCAAGATTGCATGGCATGGATTCTTGGTTACCGGATAACATAACGGAATTAAAGAAGCGATACTGCCCCCTATTGGCTCGTATCGCAGCCGATGAACAGTGCCCCACTCATTTGTTGGCTTCTTGTTTACATGGAATGCTAAGCCATTTGCCTGAAATGAATGTTATCAATAAAACCACGCTGCAACGAATGGCGATTTTATTAAATTCCGCAACCCAATTGCATTCTAATGACTATGACCGTTTTGCGCTCATCTTCTATTGTTTCGCTCATGAAATTGGCTTACTCATTGCTAAAGGCCAACTCAAGCTGAACTTTGAAGACTTTCTAAAGGACACCTATGACCACGAGATAGCCGCCTTTGGTATCGATAACCCAACCGATACATCAAATTATCAATTTGTCGGCATACCCGCTAACTCAGGTACCAGTGCCATGTGGATGGCACTGACACTGGCGCAAGAAGGTTTAACCCCTGATGAGATTGCGATGCATAAAAAAGGGGATATGTATTATGAATTCACGACTATCGACAACCTAACCAAGCAGAAAATTAAAAATCCCAAACGTGATATTTATCTCATCACCAGTGGCCCCACTGTTTTACTGTCAACCTGGAGTGGGATTTGTCCAGGAACTGACCTAAATAAAATGATTGCATCCTGTATTCCAGAAAAAGGCGCACCGCTTAGACCCATCACGATTATTATTGACTCAACGTCCGGCATGCACCGTAATTTAAAAATTGAAGATAAATGGAAGCCGTTTATCATGGATGGTACGATTTCATTAATCGTCCATGAAAGCCACCAAAAATTTGGTTTAGGCCACTCCGATCAAGCCCAATATGGAAAAGTGTTCGGAATTTGTAGTAAAGCCGAGTATCCCCCATCGTTCCTCGAGGAATGCGCAGGAAAGGCAAAAGAGGATTTTAAAAACAATATCGACATGCAGATTGGCGCGTACATATCGACTTATGCGGGTACGTCGTTAGAAAAAATAAAAGAAGCCCATTTTCGAAATGGAAAATGCCTTCGTGATTTCTTTAAAGAGCTTGGGCTCGGCAATGACATGTTTATTCCAGATAAGGATAAATTGGACACAGAAGATAAAGACCGAGGTCTATTCGTCTATGGACACATGAATAGCGTCATCGGAAAAAAGGTGCGCGATCACCTCGAATACCGAGGTAGTTTTGGTCACTACAATACAACGTGGAGTGATTGCGGACCCTATTTCCGAATCGCCCCCTCCGCTTCAGACACAACGGACATCCTTATTGAGGGTACTGAGTTATATTGTGTGGCTAACTTATCAAGCATCGAACAAATCACCGAACTCAAAGCGTTTGTTTCCAACTTCATATCAAGCCCTACCGTGCCATCACCGAGTGACCAAGTCATGTTAGCTGGATTAATGCAAGCTCTAGCTCACCGTCAATACAAACCAAAAACCCCAACTGACCAATTTCTATGGCAGTATGCGTTAAAATTGATGAGGGAAAAATGTCCACTATTAAACGGTCGCAAGTGTTTTCACGAATTACTGGACTATCGTCAACAAGGGTTTTTAGCCACCCGAAAATCACCATCGTTCCTCGACGATGTGCTCTACAAGTTTTCAAAAACCACCTACCCGATAGCGCAATCGGACACGTTATACCAGTCAATTCGATCGGTTACCCTGGCTCAAACGCATCTTAGCAAAAATGAATCCTATCTACTGGTACTAGAAGCAAAAACTCGACTTTACGCGAGCCGCGTTGCGATAACCCCAACCCTTCGGGCGGCCATGTTAGCCAATGAGGCCATCAGTAAAGCCATTGTTCAAGTAGACAAGCACAACCTGCTTTCGAAGCAAACCCTTGAAATGTTATTATCCGATAACAGTGCCTGCTTTTCTAAGGCGGTTCTGACTCTAGTGGATATGAACCTGTTAACGCAGGTCAGTGAGCAAAATCCGACTAAAACGTACCTTGACGTCATCGTAGAAACAAAAAATCCACTACTTTACCAAACCGTTGGATTACTGAAACACTATCGACTGGGGCAGGCGGAACTGGATCTCCTATTGAAAAGCACCCCAACCGAAAAAAAACGCATTAATGACATTTTGAGTTCCTTGACCGCAAGCCCCGTAACTCCAGCGCTGTTCGCCAAGCTTGTCACGCAACTGCCCTTTGCACAGGCCTTACATCTTGAGTTTAAAACGAAATGTAATAACCTCGCATTTCTCTTATTGCCACCAGCTGAGGCAAACCATTACCTAAATACATTACCTCCAGGTAGGCTGCTGGACCTATATAAATTCCTCTCGGAAAACAAGGACACGCTCAACACCTGCGCACAAAAGTCAACTGATTGTCCTGATATCGATGTCTATTTAGCCACTTGTGAAACGGCGGTTGTACAGGCATTTAGGAGCGCCTACAAAAATGAATGTTTTCTGTCCTGTTTAGGTAATATTGGTCGCAGTGATTTCGGAAAAAAAGTATTTTCAGGTCAAGACCTAAGCATCAGTGCAATCGAAGATTATGTGAAAATCAACTCTCAGAATGCCTCCGCCAAAGCGCTTAACCGACTCAAGCACACCTGATGAGGGTTCGAAATGTATGGATAAACAGATAGAGCTAGTACATTGGCAGCCTAACTATGATTAACAAAAAACGGGCAGGGGCAAGGGCACGCACACGGGCACGCGAATGTACGCTTCGCGGGTTTTTATATTTTATAGATTCGCGTAGCGCTCATTCACGTGCCCGTGCCCGCGCCTGTGTGCGTGCCCTTGCCCGATCAGTTGTTGTTCGTTTTTTATTAATCAAACATAGGCTGTCAATGTACTAGTACGTTGTTAATCTAATTTTGACCGATGGCAATACTCAACTTGTTGATACATAGCCGAAATCCGAGCCGCGACCGTTAGGGAGTGGAGCAGTTCGGCCGGCTCCGACACTGCTCCACTCCCTAACGGTCGCGGCTCGGATTTCGGTTTAAATACCAACAAATCGAGCGTCATTTTTTATTCCTGCCATCCAATATCGCGCGTAGTATAGTTGACTCCAGATGCCTTGATCGCTTATAATTTGGGCTTGAAGGTTATTTTTACTCAATGTTGCCCTTAATTTGATCAGTAAGTGACGTATCATCGAGTCAATATAAAAAATGATGACGATTATGTGTGGGCTCCAGAAAATATGACTTAATAGTATGTTCATTTTTCTAGGGGCGGTCTTGTTTTACGTTAGTGGGGAAAAAAATGATATTCGACTATTTTAAGCCTAGTACTGATCCAAATAAAATAAACAATAATCTTCGTTTATTGATGTTACTTGGTTTTGTTGCGAGCGCCATATTGTTAATGATTGGATTAACAGGAGGATGGGGATTGCTGGCTTTGCCATTTTTAGCGGCATCTCCACCGGTTATGGCATTGATAACCGTCTTTTCGCCTATAGCAATTAGTGCCGTGCTTTCAATTGTGGCTCTGGTTACTAAGGGAATTACCAACTTCTGTGAGCATCTAAGTAATTCGCCACAGCCACAGCAAAATGTAACATCTACGCCTCAAGCTCCACACGGTGCTCACAGTGGCAACCAGGATCCATTGGCAGCGGCTGTTGAAGTTAGACAAGATGCCCCGGTTCAACCGATTGTTCTACAATCTCACTCTTTCGCAGCTCAAATGACAGCTGGACAGCAACCACAACAACAAACCTCAACACCAAACCTTCAAGCGCCACACGGTCTTGGGCAAAAATTTAATCAAACGACGAAATCTGAAGTTAACGTTGCTTCAGCGGCAAGCGATTTTTGTTTTAACCACAGCGGCGTTGGTATTTTCCCTCAAATCACGACGACAGCACCATTATCTCCTGCAGAAGCTACGAGTCACTCTGAAACGAAAGTTACTCCTTCGGCTTTAGATGCCTTTAATAAAAATGTTTATGAAAGTGCGTATTCTGATCATGAGGAACATGAGGCTAGCCGTACTTTTGTACCAAGGGGGCGGTGGTCCGCTGAATAAAGTAGGTTGAGTCGTTACAAAGAATAGAGAAATGAATACCAATAATGAAGAGGTGATGAAATGACTAACTTTAATGACATATCTACAAGTGTATCTAAATATTCCGCTGTTGTATTAGGCGCAATTTTAAACGATAGAAAAATTGCTGACTTAAGAGCATCAGAAGCGCTTATCGACGAGTGCTTGCAAACTGTTTGGCTAGAACTCGCTCCCATCGGGTTAACCATTTATATCAAAGAGGGGACAACCCCAGAAAAACTACAAGCACTGAAAACGGTCTTTCAATCCATATCGTTACCTTTTAAAAGCCTTTCATCTGAAAAGCCCGGATATGCAACTTGTTATGCTATTCCTCATGCAACCGTGTTTAAGTTATTGTTTAGACTGGGATTTGATTTTCGTGATGTTTTTGATATGTACGATGCAGCCCGGGTAAACAATCGGTTTGTTTCTGAGTCACCTGAACTACAAAATCGCATCACGATCATTTTAGATTACTATCGCCTATTAGCTGCGGTTACAAAAAACTTAGAGGAAGTCAAACGAAAATTAAGTTTTCGTTGTGGTCAATTTGATGAAAAAATATTATCGGATGCGCTTTCATCTATACATAAATTAGTTACTTTGGTGACTAAAAACATTCAGGAAGCCACCGATTCCATGGCAGCACACGATACGATTGCAGATTCAATTAAGAGGTTTGTACTACCGCATTTAGTTAGCATATTGATGCACGATGATTTTTCTAAGGCTCTATTGGGTAGCCTTCATTTTGATATACGCACAGATGTTTATTCAATGTATGCATTATTAAGTACCTTCTTGATGAAACCGATTCACCATCCTCAATTGGATGTGAATGCAGCGGCCAAAGAGGTTGATAATGTGCCACAACTGCCGTCGCAACAATTGCAACAAGGTCAATCATCTAAGCTATCTATAAAGGGCAAAGCAGGACAAATACCCCCCAATCCAATAACAGGCAATGCCCAACTGGGAAGTCACATGACGCTTTCATGTGTGGAGTGCCACAATCAAGATCGTCCTCTACACATTATTGCACTGGTTGATGTAAGCGGAAGTATGGGGACAGCAACGAACTCAAATAGTAGATTAGGTAAAATTGCAGAATTATTATCCAAACATACTATCGAACCGCTGAAAGCAAATCCTAATCATGTTATCGATATTATTGCTTATGGAGATAAGGCAGGTTATGTATGGGGCGGTACGGTTTCTGAGTTTAGTACAGATATGCAAGCACAAGCAGTACTTGATACGGCTCAAGGGATCTGTAGAGTGAATCAAGAAAATCTGGATGATGTCGCTCGATTGTTAGTAACGGATCCAACCATTCTGAAAGGAAAACAACAATTGATGGAAGACAACAATCATCAAACGATTGTCATCGTATTTTCTGATGGCGGACATGCGACGAATCTTGAATATGCAAAGATCAATAGGTATAAGGGAAATCCTGGTTCCGCTAGTCTTGTTAGAGATACGTTAATTAAACAGGGTATTGTTAAACGCGAAACGTCTCGATTTTTGGCGGTTGGTGTTGGCAGTGGTTTAACGACAGATATTTTAGAATCTTTTGCTGATAATGGCGAAGTCATGGTTTTACCGGATAGTCAATCAATCGATGCCAATTTTGTCGAGGAGTATTCACGCAAAATGCAACCTTTTACACGATTCAGTATCGATAGTTATGTCGTTGATGCTCAAAATAGAGACTTATTAGATGTTACAAAGGGTCGTTCTTTGGCAAATGTGTATGAAGATGTCATTGAGAGTGCCTTGGCGAGTCAGATTCCTGTCTATTTTATCCTTAAAACAATTATGTCATTTCTGGGGGCGCCTCAGACGATACATTACTTGTCAAAAGGAGAGCAGGTTGACGTTGTTAATAAATTCGTTTGCTCTTCAAGTGTCATACCTCGAGGGGGCCTGACTTTCTTTCTAAGATTCGATCAAGAAGGACAGAACCTGCGTCGACTAGATATGCAAATGGCTACTGTTTCTCAAAGTGCGACAATTGATCCTGAGGTTGATCGAGTGGTTAAAGAACACGAAAGACGCATTGCAATCATTGAAGGTACCGCCCAAAGCAGTGGTCAGTCTTTAGACAGAGGTGCGCCTGCTGGTCGTAATGAAACCGGACGCGCGGCAGCGCTTGGCCGATTTAGTTATCATAGTTAAGCTAGAAAAAGAACGCAGGGTGGCCCCGTTACACTTTGCCTCACTGCGATTAAGTTAAACGTTTCATAACAAGATCATTGCCATCCCCTGGATCTTGTGAAAGAAATAACTTGTGGGAAGAAGAAAGGGGTCAAGACCATTCTATGATGCTCTAAGTTCAGAGTTAAAACAATATAGGCATTAGAAGATCCTAAGATTGCTGAGTGTTTGGAACATCATAAAATGGTCTTGCCCCCTTTGTTCTTGCCACCAGCAAAACAAAGGGCGTTGCTAAGCATAAAAGTTAATCCAACAACTATTTCTTTTGACCACAGGGCAAAAGCATCTTAATCGATGCTTTTGCCCTGCTTTTGACCATTTCATGTATAATTCCTAATTTCTTTTACATGTACAGAATCTATAACATATTCACGCGAAGGCGCGCGCTCACCATCTATAATCTCATTCATTTGGGGATAGATCTAAAATAAGCAAGAAATCTCTATCACATGAATTCAATTTTGATTTACGATAAACGGATATCACAAAAACTAAAATCTATTGATAGGAACAACGATGGAATTTGGAGGTTGAAAAATGGCACTATTAATCTCATTTGTTCTCAAAAATTTCGCATTTGTAATGACGATCTTTGCTTTGTTGTTGAGTTTAGTTCGTATCGCTGAATCAAAAGTTCGCTCCAAATCAGATATTTTCTTAGGATATTTGTTCTTTTTTGCAGTAGGATTATCTGGCATATGGGGATTTATTTTTCACGCCTTTTTCCCTGATATGGCAGCAATGTTCATCGGATGGCAAAACAGTCCATTTCAATTTGAGGTCGCCGTTGCTAACTTAGGCATGGGCGTGGTCGGTATTTTTGGCTTAAACGCGACGAAACCATATCGTATTGCCGGCATACTTTTCACAACTTGCTTTTTGTGGGGTGCGGCGTTCGGACATGTTGTGCAAATGTTGAAGTCGAATAATTTTGCGCCAGGGAACGCCGGTTTAATTTTTTATAATGATCTATTACTGCCAGTATTGTTGATCGTGTTCTTACTGAAAAATCGTGACAAATCGCATTGATCTAAATCGGACACTGTTATATATAAAGGGTAATAATCAGTCATTAGATGACATGTTTAGAATATCTGAGTTTATAAAGTTCAATCATAAGGCATGCGCTGACACAAAATTAGGACCCTAATTCCAATTTTTATTTGCGACAGAACCCGTATCAAATATCACTCCCCAAAAATATCCGAATGGGTTCCTGTACGAACAAAGAATGGTCTTACCCCCTTTCTCTTACTTTCTTTTTTCTCGCAAAGAACGGCACTAGAGGAGCATTTTCAGGGGTATAAAAAGTGGGAAAGCGAAGGGAACTTGACAGCGTTGAACGCCGCGTGGATGAAAATTGGGCTGGCGCAGCGCGATGTTCCTGCTCACGTGATTAATGAATATTGCCGCAACGACCGCGCGTTTTACCCCTGTCCAGATTTTATAGAAGATAAGCTGCCGCGGGAGTCAGCGTTCTATAATTATATTTCAGATAAGGATGAGACTTTGTTTTCATTAGGCGTTTCTGCTTCTTCTGGATTGGGTTTTAATTTTTCTTTAGTGCGAGGCGGCTTTACTGAGGCTTTGGCGCCTGCTAGCGGTAGGTATGAGCGAGCGGGAAATTGGCCGGCGTTTGCCGTACACGATTTGGCGGCCGTTAGCCGCCTAGATGAAGTTAGAACAGCTGATCTCACGCGGTCGCGAGAAATCTTGGGGTTGATAGAGCAAGAGCAAGAACATGCTCATGGTTCGCGGCCTTTATAGGAGTTCTGGGCTAAGACCCCTAATTCATATTTTCTTGAAGCCGTAGGAACAGCCGCCTTGAATCATCCACCATTAATTTCTTCTTCATAGAGGCGATGAACCGCACTTATAGCAACAATTCCCGCCGTAAAATCCGATGGTCAGTAGGATCGCCCTCTCCCGTCAACGGGAGAAGGCACGCCCATACCAGCATTGGTTTTACGGCGGGAATCGCGGTAAGTTTACCTTGTCATCTTCCCGCCAGCACTTGTAATGCTTGTCGAATCAACTCTTCACAGCTTTTACTTCCGTCATCCAGTTTTTTAACCGCCTTAGAAGCCTCTTGATATTTATATCCAAGTGCTTCCAATGCACAAATGGCTTCATCCTGGTCGGTTGCCTGTACGGGAGTTATCTTGACGGTTGTTGAGGATGACATCCATTGCTGGAGGCTGTCTTTCATTTCAACGACTAATCGCTCTGCGGTTTTTTTACCGATTCCGGGAAGTTTCGTGAGTAGTGTCGTATTTTGTTGATTAATGCAGTGAACAAATTCGTCTGGGGTGATGCTGGATAGTATGGCAATGGCTAACTTGGGGCCAACGCCGTTAACCTTGATTAATGCGCGAAACAATGCGCGTTCTTGTTTGTCATGAAAACCGTATAGTAGCAAGGCGTCTTCACGGACCACCGTATGAATATGGATACCTACAGCGCCGTCCTTGGACTGCAATTCAAAAAACGTGGGTAAGGAGGTTTCAACATCGTAGCCTACGCCATTGACATCCACCACTATTTTTCCGGGTTGATGTTTGTCAACCACCGTGCCGCTTAACCAACCTATCATACTCGCCTTCTCCTTTGTCGACTGGCACTTCTGCGCAAAACGACTGTGTTTGTATTGTGTCGATAACTATGACAAATGGCAATGGCTAAGGCATCGGCGGCATCGCTTTGCGGCGAGGCATTGAGGCTTAAGAGCTGTATAACCATGTGTTGCACTTGACTTTTTTCCGCAGCACCATAGCCCGCAACGGCTTGTTTAATGGCTCGAGGCGAATATTCACTGACGTTCAGTCGATGAGATGCACAGGCCACCATGGCCACGCCGCGGGCATGGCCAAGCTTTAATGCGGAGCTAGGGTTTTGATGCATAAACACTTGCTCTATAGCAACTTCATCAGGGTGGTATTGCTCCATTAATTCACACACGCCGTTGAATATTTGCAGCAATCGTTGGCTTAATTCACCTTCAGACGTGCGAATGCATCCACTACCGATGTAATGCACTTCCTGATTGCTGGCTTTTATAATGCCATATCCCGTTATGCGTGAACCGGGGTCTATCCCTAGAATGACCGACATTATGCCTCTATTTCATATAAATTATCCGCATTGGTATACACCATCTGCACATCGTCCAAATCTTCCAACATATCGATCATTTTTAATAAGGTTTCTGCGGTATCTTTATCAACCGGGATGAGCGTTTCTGCATGCATGGTCAAATGCGACTCTTCAATATCAAAGGACGCAGCCCCAAATTGTTCCATGATTTCATGAAAATTATCCACTCGGGTAATGATTTCAACAAGCCCGTCATCCAGACTCACGTCATCAGCGCCTGCTTCCATTGCAAGATCCATCGCTTCATCAACGCGATCCGTTCCTGCTAATAGAATTTCACCACGATGGGTAAAGAGATAGGACACTGAACCATCCGTGCCTAAATTCCCACCAAATTTAGTGAATGCGTGTCGAACTTCGGAAACCGTACGGTTTTTGTTATCCGACAAACAATCAACCAGAATCGCCACGCCACCGGGTGCATATCCTTCATAACGCATTTCAACCATGCTCTCGCCTTCAAGCCCACCTGCTCCACGCTTGATGGCGTTATCGATTGTATCGCGCTTCATATTGGCTTTAAGCGCTTTCGTAATGGCATCACGTAGACGCGAGTTAGAAGACTCGTCTGGCCCTCCCATTCTCGCTGCAACTGAAATTTCACGAATTAATTTTGTAAAAATTTTCCCGCGCTTTGCATCCTGCGCGCCCTTCCGAAATTGAATGTTTGCCCATTTACTATGTCCTGCCATGAATAACCTCTATAGTGTAGGTTGGGTCGAGGCGGGTTCGCCGAAGCCCAACAGGGATGGTTTTGTTGGGCTTTGACGAACCCGCCTCAACCCAACGTCCTGCCATGAATAATCTGGCCTCAGTCATCGTTTCGCCATCCGTCGTTGCGAGCGAAGCGCGGCAATCCAGAGTACGGAGCTTCGAACCCTGGATTGCTTCGTGCCTCGCAACGACGCCTGATACAACATTGCACATATTATGAAGTTCATTGGGCGCGGATGGCGAAACGATGACTGAGACCAATAATCTCTATTGTCGTTTACAGTGATAAGCCATTATATTACTGTAGACAGATGAAAAATAAAACCTCAGGACGTACACAAAACTCGGCTACCTATGGTTTTGCGTAACGCCTAAACATAAAGGAGTGGGTGATGTATCTCTCAGGATTTGGAAATTACCATTCGAGTGAAGCGCTTCCCGGTGCATTGCCCGCCAATCAAAACTCCCCTCAACAGTGCCCTTTCGGCCTTTATGCTGAACAACTCAGTGGCAGTGCGTTTACCCAACCACGACACACGAATCTGCGCAGTTGGTTATACCGGATGTTACCTTCCGTTGTTCAAGAGAATTATGTACCTTATGTTCGTTCGCTCAATCAACCTTTTGCAGCGATTCAAGCGCCGAACCCCATGCGATGGGCACCTTTGCCTGACGTGCTGGCGCAAGTAGACTTCATCGATGGCTTGTTTCACATTGCGGGCAACTCCCTTCTGAACACTTATATTTATCAGTGCACTTTATCGATGACGAAACGCTATTTCAGTCATTATGATGCCGAGCTATTGTTTGTTCCTTATGAAGGGAAAATGCGGTTGATAACTGAGTTTGGCCGTCTTGAGATAGACCCTGGCATGATTGCTGTCATTCCGCGTGGCGTTAAATTCAAAATCGAATTACTCGAGAAAAAAGCCGCCGGTTATTTATGTGAAAACGCAGGTAAACCATTAGCGCTACCTTCTTTAGGTCTCATCGGTGCCAATGGCCTCGCTCATTCCCGCCATTTTCTCTATCCTACTGCCTCCTATGAAACAATCGAGGGGCCTGTTGAATTAATCTGTCAATATCAAGGAAACTGCTGGCAAACAACAAGCGATCACTCACCGCTCAATGTCGTCGCCTGGCATGGAAATTATGCGCCCTATTGTTATGACTTATCGCTATTTAATACGATAAACTCGGTCAGCTTTGATCACCCCGATCCGTCTATTTTTACCGTACTCAGCTCTGAAAGTACCACCCCAGGTGTTGCCAACCTCGATTTCGTCATCTTCCCGGAGAGATGGATGGTGGCAGAACACAGTTTCAGACTGCCCTATTATCATCGAAATGTAATGAGCGAACTCATGGGGCTTGTGCAAGGCTCGTATGATGCAAAGCAAGGTGGTTTTTCAGTCGGCGGAGTGAGTATTCATAATGCCATGACACCACACGGTCCTGATGCCGACAGTTTCTTAAAAGCCAACACTGAAACTTTAAAACCAGAAAAATATACCAATACCCTGGCATTTATGTTTGAAACCAATGAACCATGGAAAGTGACAGAAAGTGCAATGTCACATACTGCCAAACATCTTGATTACTCGAAATGCTGGCAGAATTTGAAGTCTTCAGGGCAGTAGAGACAACGGCCTAAAGCACAAGACCCTGGTGGCCGAAACGATGAACAAGGCGGTATTAAATCATTCGCGGATCAAGTGCCTCGCGTTAATTTTTTTCTTCTGCAATCTTGAAATTTCAAAAAATGCTCCAATATATAGAGCCTGTACTGAATTTATTGGAGAATTAAGTTATGACCAAAAAACATCAAACCATGGGCTTCCAAACAGAAGTCAAGCAAATGCTGCATTTAGTCGTGCATTCTTTATATAGTAATAAAGAAATTTTCCTAAGAGAGTTGATATCCAATGCCTCTGACGCGTTGGACAAACTGCGTTTTCTAGCCCTTGGCGATGCTTCACTTTATGAAAACAACCCCGATTTATCCATTCAAATCGACTTTAATAAAGAGCTAAAAACCATCACCATTACGGATACCGGTATTGGTATGAGCCATGATGAAGCCATTGAGAATTTAGGCACGATCGCTAAATCAGGCACTAAAGAATTTTTAAGCCATTTATCAGGAGAGCAAACTAAAGACTCTCAACTGATCGGTCAATTTGGCGTCGGTTTTTATTCCGCTTTTATTGTTGCAGATAAAATAACTGTTCGCTCAAGACGCGCGGGATTAGATGCAAAAGAAGGGGTTATTTGGGAGTCCAAAGGAGAAGGTGAATTTACCGTCGGTACAGAAACCATAAAAGAACGTGGAACACAAATTACATTGCATCTGAAAGATGAAGCCGATGAATTCCTGGACGGCTGGCGTCTGCGCAGTATCGTTAGCAAATACTCCGATCATATTTGCTGGCCTATTTTAATGAACAAGCCACAAGAAGATGACGATAAAAAATCAGAATCAACTGAATTTGAAACCGTCAACAAAGCAACTGCATTGTGGACACTACAAAAGTCTGAAATCAGTGATGAAGAGTATAAAGAACTGTATAAGCACCTTTCACATGACTATCAAGAACCGTTAGCATGGTCACATAATCACGTTGAAGGCAAAAACGACTATATTAGCTTGCTCTACATCCCCTCTCATGCACCGTTTGATATGTGGCAACAAGAAGTCAAACACGGCCTCAAACTGTATGTTAAGCGTGTCTTTATTATGGACGACGCAGCGCAATTCTTACCACGCTATTTGCGTTTTGTAAAAGGGATCATCGATACATCAGATTTACCCCTCAACATCTCTCGCGAAATTCTACAGGATAACAAGCTCGTTGATAGCATACGTTCAGCCAGCACTAAACGTATTTTATCCATGCTTGAAAAAATGAGCACTGATGAATCTGAAAAATACCAAGCATTCTGGGATCAGTTCGGTCTAGTCCTAAAAGAAGGCCCAGTGGAAGATTTTGCAAATCGTGAAGCCATTGCAAAATTATTACGCTTTACATCCACTCAATCTAACTCAGAGAAACAAACCGTTTCGCTAGCAGACTATGTATCGCGAATGAAAGAAGGCCAAGAAAAAATTTATTACGTCACTGCCTCAAGCTACAACGCAGCGAAAAATAGTCCTCATCTTGAAATATTCAAAAAGAAAGGCATTGAAGTTCTATTATTGAGTGATCGCATTGATGAGTGGCTGATTGGATACCTGAGTGATTTCGATGGCAAAAAACTGCAATCTATCAGTAAAGGTAAATTAGAATTTGATGAAGATAAAGAAGAGACCAAAGAACAAGAAAAAACCTATACACCCATGCTCGAACAGATGAAAAAAATCCTCGGCGAGCGCATTAAAGACGTGCAACTCACCCACCGTCTAACCGATTCACCTGCATGTATTGTTGCAGACGAGCACGACATGGGTCTTGAAATGCAGCGAATCTTACAATCGGCCGGTCAAAAAATGCCAGAAAGCAAACCGATTTTTGAAATCAACCCCGAACATCAACTGATCAAACGTCTGCATGACATGACCGATGACGGCCAGTTTGAACAATGGACCATCGTCTTGTTTGAACAAGCGGTATTGGCTGAGGGCGGGCAATTGGATAATCCAGCTGATTTTGTGAATCGGGTGAATCAGTTATTGATTAGCGCGTAAATCTGTAGGTTGGGTTGCATCTTTTTGCAACCCAACATCGGTGCAGATGCATTGTTAGTGGCAAAAAGACGTAACCCAAGCTGTCTTCAACTGCTCCACGACCGTTAGGGAGTGGAGCAGTTTTGAGTACCGAAGATTTATAAAAATTGTGAAATTCATTAGAATGCAGCATAATTGACTGATTTATAACCAGTCAATTACGCCCACTTTGATCGATTTCGTTTCGGCATATAAAAAAAGTGACTTAACAATAAGCTGACCCAAGGCCAAACCATTAAACTCACCAGGCTTGTTCCAAATACCATTGTCAGAGAGTGGTTAAATCCTTGGTAGGTGTCGATGAGATAAAGCATTAATTGATAGGTCAACGAGAGTGAAGTAATGATGGCAATTTGTTGTGGTAATGAGAACAGATGAAATCTTCTGACGCGTGTTGATGCGATCCAGGTTGTCATCACCAGGGCGATAATATGTTCACCCATCAGTGTCGATAATAACAGATCCAAGCACAGGCCAAGCAAAACGGTCACTGTCACTCTGAAATGAGTTGGTAAAAAAAACTGGATGTATAAAATAACGAGCAAAACCCAAGGGGGACGAAAACAGCTTAAACTACTGGGTATGGGTAATATCGTTAAGATAAATGCCACGAAAAAAGCTAAAACCAAACGAAGGTTTAATTGATAATTCATGCATTCGCCTCATTCTGTTCAATAACTTTAATTCGTTCATCAATTTGTTGGGTTAATTCTGCCTCTCCCTTATCAGGCCAAATCAACAATACTAAACGACTGCGATTGAGTTGAGCGATGGGACTTACAGTCACTTTAATAAAATCATCCCCAGGTAGCGTTTGAATCGTTTCTACTTGGCCAACTGGATAACCTTCCGGATAACGCCGCCCAAGCCCAGAAGTCACCAATAAATCGCCTTTGGCAATAGAAGATGATTTAGGCAGATTAATGAGAGACAGCACGCTCATACTGTTTGTGCCGATGAGTATGGCGCGCTCACCCGTTCTATTATTGCGAACTGGAACGGCGCTTTTCGAATCTGATATTAATAATACAGTGCTGGTCTTCATGCCGACATCAATCACCTGCCCTGTGACCCCTTTCGCATCAAGAACCGGTTGACCAACATAAACTTGATCCTTTCTGCCTTTATTCAAGATTAACAATTGCCTGGCGCTTGTGGTATCAACCGCCAAAATCTCAGCAGCCATCGCGCGATCACTTGCCGTTGATGAGGCGGACAAAAGCTTTTTGAGTTGAGAATTTTCGTTTCTAATCACGAGCAATTTTTGCAGTTTGGCTTCCAGCAATGTTTGTTGATAGCGCAATTGGATATTTTCATCGATTAATAATTTTTTGGAACTCACGAGAGAATGAACCCAACCAATCATCCTTACAGGGTAATCAACAAAATACTGAATGGGCGTGACGAAAAGGGTAAAAACAGAGCGAGCTTGTCCGAGCGCATGATAATGATAATCTGCGACCATGAGAATAAACGACAATGCACAAGCAAATACAAATCGGGTCGATCGGTATTTGCCCTTAGCAAACAATCGCTTATGAGGGTTACTCAGTTGAAAGGAAGTCACCACCACGTAGATCCATTGTTTCTAATGCTCGCCCACCGCCACGCGCTACACAAGTTAATGGATCTTCTGCGATTAAAACGGGCAAGCCTGTTTCTTTCATCAATAACGTGTCCATATTTTTAAGTAATGCGCCGCCACCCGTTAGAACCATACCTTGTTCTGCAATATCAGCTGCCAATTCAGGAGGAGCCAATTCTAACGCAGCCCGAACAGCTCCTACAATACCAGACAAAGGCTCTTGAAGTGCTTCAAGAATTTCTGCACTGGTCAGTGTAAAGCTTCGAGGAATACCTTCAGCCAGATTTCGACCTCTGACTTCAATCTCAAACAAATCACGACTACGATAGGCTGAGCCAATTTCATGCTTGATGCGCTCTGCCGTAGTTTCTCCGATTAACGTACCGTAATTTCGACGCACATAGGAGACAATTGCATCGTCAAATTTATCACCGCCAATGCGAACAGATTGATGATAGACAATGCCGCTCAGTGAGATAATGGCAACTTCTGTGGTACCACCACCGATATCAACCACCATGGAGCCGCTCGCTTCTTCAACCGGCATGCCTGAACCTAATGCTGCGGCCATTGGCTCTTCAATTAAAAACACTTCACGAGCACCCG
Source organism: uncultured Gammaproteobacteria bacterium (assembly GCA_963784615.1). Lineage (GTDB taxonomy): Bacteria > Pseudomonadota > Gammaproteobacteria > Legionellales > Legionellaceae > UBA11403. The sequence continues at coordinate 562,413 of CAWASG010000002.1, read as the reverse complement.
CACCCATCGCTGATTCACGAATCGCTCGGCGTTCAACTTGTGTTGAGCCACAAGGTACACAAACCAATACTCGAGGGCTTGGACGCAGAAATTTATTCTCATGCACTTTATGAATAAAGTGTTGCAACATTTTTTCTGTGACATGAAAATCAGCAATCACACCATCTTTCATCGGGCGAATAGCGTTAATGTTACCGGGTGTTCGACCTAGCATACGCTTGGCCTCAAGACCAACAGCTACAACTCTTTTTTGGCCTGATTCGTTACGAAGTGCGACCACAGATGGCTCGTTTAATACGATCCCCTGGTTCTTAACATAAATAAGTGTATTAGCGGTTCCCAAATCAATAGACAAATCATTGGAAAACGCGCCTCTGAGTTTTCTAAACATGACGAAGCATACCTCTTTGCTTTAAATTGATACAGACAGAATGCATTCCGCCCTGGCCAACGTAAAGATATTAATAAAATCGACCTTTTGACACTCATAAGTGCAAAAGAGTGAGTCTACATGAAATAAAAGTTAAAATCGACTGGAAATTTTAGTGGCATAAAGTGGGTGTAGGTTGGGTTGAGGCGGGTAAGCCGAAGCCCAACAAAACTGTACATGTTCGGCTTCGGCTTACCCGCCTCAACCCAACCTACAACACACAGACATCGCTAATCTATAGAATAGGTTTCCTGCAATTTTTGTAGATTTCTGTCTACAAATGCTTTGCCAATTCCTTTGACTAAGGCCAGATCTTCAATTGATTTAAATCCACCGTTAGCTTCACGATAAGCAATCATTGCTTCAGCACGTTTTCTACCTATGCCCTTAAATGACTGGGTCAAGGTGTCAACATCGGCTTGATTCAGGTGAATCATTTTGGATTCTTGTGTTTTAGATTCTTGTGACAGATTAGGTTGTACAACGACGCCGACCTGCTCGGTTTGCGCGTGTAAGGTGAGGGGTAAAACAAACAACGATAAAACAACAGCAAACAAAGTTGCTTTCATAACTTTCTCCTTTTTGATTGGACTTGAATGCGTGTTATCCACACGCCTGTTACCTCAGACGGTCCTCCGTTCAAGGTGAGGCAAGTATCACAAACTTTTTGAAGACTGTCGAGAGGTATATAGAAAAAAAACCCAGATTAAGAAGCGCTCTTGGAGCGATACTGTTCTAACAATCCGATTATGTTATCTGTCGCTGATATGATACTCAATGCTTTGATTTTATCATTTAATACATCACGCTGAGCAAAAACGTCATTAATGGCTTGGATGAACGCCTGCGATGATAGTGAATCGTCATCTAATACTGTGCTAATCCCAAGTTTTTCGAAGTACCGGGCATTTTGAATTTGATCGCCCCGACTGACCTTACGCGACAATGGAATGAGTACATGCGGTTTACCAAGGGCAAGCAATTCATAGAGTGCATTAGCACCCGATCGCGACGCGACCACATCGCTCGCAGCCAATAAATCTGCTAATTCTTCATTGGCATATTCAAGTTGAAAATAACCCGGAACTGCTGAATACGCTTCAGAACACTTGCCTTTTCCGCATAAATGAATGATCTGAAACTGCGCGGTTAATGCCGGCAACGCATCTCGTACGATGGCGTTCAATCCTGAAGAACCCTGGCTACCACCAACAATCAGCAAGCAAGGTTTTTTGTCGCTAAATCCACACCATGCCAACCCTTTATTCTTATCGCCCTTCAATAATTGGTTACGAATAGGAGTGCCCGTGACTTCTAGCTTGTCCTGTTTTTTAAAATGCTGTCGAGCTGCATCAAACGTCACACAAATTTTAGTGACAAAGGGAAAACTCAAGCGATTAGCAAGGCCTGGTGTGATATCCGACTCATGAGCAATCACCGGAATGCGGTTTAACCAGGCACCAATGACCACCGGCAATGCTACAAATCCTCCTTTTGAGAAGACAATATGAGGCTTGATTTTTCGCAATAATAAGTAAGATTGGGTGATACCCGTAAACACCTTCAACGGATCTAGAAAATTCTGCCAACTAAAATAACGACGCAGTTTGCCTGATTGAACAGCATAGTAAGGCACGCCGATGGATTCAATCATGTCTTTTTCAACGCCATCTGGAGAACCCATATAATGAATCTGCCAATTACGCTCTCTCAACGATTCAATTAACGCGATATTGGGCGTCACGTGCCCTGCTGTTCCGCCACCTGTAAATACGATGATAGGCATTATGCTATTTCCCGAATGAGAAGACTCAAATCAATTGCTTGAATTGATTTTGTCATACTTCCGACTGAAATAAAATCCACCCCTGTTTCAGCGATTGCTCGGATAGTTGACAAAGTAACCCCGCCTGACGCTTCCAAATCACAATGATTCGATTGATTCATTTGAACTGCATCGCGCAATTGCTCGAGGGTGAAATTATCCAATAAAATCCTGTCAGGTGCTGCATTCAGTGCTTCGCGAAGCTCGTCTAATGTTTCAACTTCAACTTCCACAAATAAAGAGGGATTGGTCTGTCTTGCTTGTTCTATAGCCAAATGAATGGAGCCGCAAGCTTTAATGTGATTCTCTTTAATTAACACGGCATCATATAATCCCAGACGATGATTAACCCCTCCGGCACAGGAGACGGCATATTTCTGTGCCCTTCGTAAACCGGGTATCGTTTTTCGCGTGTCCAACAAGCGCGTGGGCAAGCCTTTTAATGCTTCTAGATAATGATGGGCTTGCGTCGCCGTTGCGGAAAGGGTTTGTAAAAAATTAAGTGCAGTTCTTTCGGCGGTCAGTAGACTACGCGCCGGGCCCTTAATATGACATAACAGCTCAGGCTCGTTGAGCCATTGTCCTTCATTAACAAGCCAGGAAACTTCGAGCTGCGGATTAACAGCTGACATCACCGCGTTAAACCACGGGATCCCGCAAACAAGCATGGGTTCCCTTGAGACTACGTCCGCGAGAGCGGAGCAATTTTCGGGGATTAATAAAGATGAAACATCGCCGGTGCCAATGTCTTCTGCCAATGCACGTTGTATGTCGGTTTGAATCATTTCGGGTGTTATATCAATGTTCATATTCGACTCACCTTTTAACCTAATGGCACTAAATTAAGAACTGTGGGTTAGCACGTAGGTTGGGTTGAGGCTGGTAAGCCGAAGCCCAACAAAACCATCCATGTTGGGCTTCGCTCTCGCTCAACCCAACCACTCCGATTAATTCCCTTAACTTTATGGCTACGGAAGTATCTCTTGACTGTTATGCCTTGCGTAGCGCGCTTTTAGCCAAGGCGGCGCAATAAGTGTTGTTAATATCACCATTAAAATCACCGCTGAAAATAATTCATCAGTGATGACGCCTAATGATCGCCCTATCGATGCAAACACCAAACCGACCTCACCTCGTGGCAACATTCCTATTCCAATGATCATACGATCATCTTTTCGTGCTCCACCGAGGCCGCTGACTAATTTTCCAAGTATGGCTGCAACCGTCAAAGCCAACGCGATAACCAGCACGTGCCAATTCAAAAATGCCTCCAATTTAACCTGGATGCCAATTAACATAAAAAACAAAGGCACCAGAATCGCTTCTAGTGGTGCGAGTAACTCGCGGATACTAAGCGCATTACGCGGATCGTGATTGCTTTTGCGAAAATAGCCATCATGAATAATAATGCCCGCTGAAAATGCGCCAATAATGGTAGCAAGCCCGGCTAAAGTCGCAAGCCACGACAACCCCATCATAAACACAAAAGAAATGAATAGTTTTTCTTCCCAGGGATCAAAAAAATTAAAGAAATCAGCCAGTTTTTTTAAAACAACTGGACCGAATAACAATGATAGTGAAAAAAATAATACCGCAAAAATGATAATATGACTCACTTCCATCAAATCAATCGTGCCGCTAATCACCAAGCTACTGACCACTGCCAGCATAATCAAACCTAAAATATCATCCATCATGGCGGCACCAAGAATCGTTTTCGCCTCCCGCGTATGCAACACCCGCAATTCGCCCAATGCCCGCGCGGTAATGCCTATGCTGGTTGCTGATAATGTTGCAGCGATAAATAAATCTGATTTAAATGACAACTCCGGCAGGAGCACACACATCACAAGCAGTCCGAGAATCATCGGCGCTAATAGACCGATGACAGCGACCCGAACTGACTCCCGACCCGTGCGCTTGATTTCGGCGATTGAACTTTCGACGCCCACCAAGAACAATAAAAAAATAACACCGTAGCGAGAAAAAACATCAACCACATAGGCGACTTTAAGCAAATTATTCCCATTAGGACCCGCAAGGGCTGCGAGGACTTGTTTGGCATAGTGAGGATCATGGATCGATTGAGTCACTGCCAGTGACAAGGGTTCGCCTTTCAACATATCAGCCATGATATTAAATATGGCTGAACCTTCTCTCAATACAGTTGCCAACTGCAAACCAAAATAATAACAAATATTCCCCAGAAGAACGCCCATCAACAGCTCACCGAGCACGCCGGGTTGCTTGAGTCTTAATGCAATATTGCGACCAGTGACGCCGAATAAAAAAATCAACGTCACCCAAAAAATAACGGTTGCAACGGGGTCGACATCATGAGTCATAGCGGTGCTTCCGCAAGGTATTTAGCCAGGAAGAGGCTTGTGTCTAATACGGAGTCAGGATTCAACGACATACTGTCGATTTTCTCAGACATCAACCATTGCGCCAAATCCGGATGATCCGATGGGCCTTGACCGCAAATACCGATATATTTATTGGCTGCTTTACAGGCACGTATCGCCATTTGTAATAACATTTTAACCGCGGCATCACGCTCATCAAATTGCGCAGAAACCAAGCCTGAGTCTCGATCCAAACCGAGGGTCAATTGCGTGAGATCATTTGATCCAATGGAAAAGCCATCGAAATATTCAAGATAATCTTTAGCAAGCAATGCATTAGTCGGCAACTCACACATCATAATGATTCGTAAACCATCTTTCCCACGCTCCAGGCCGTGTTGACGGAGTAAGTCAATCACTTGACTCGCTTCTTTCACTGTTCTCACGAACGGGATCATCACTTCAACGTTCTTTAATCCCATGCTGCCTCGAACTCGCTTAACCGCTTCGCACTCCAGAGCAAAACAGTCTGAAAATTCAGGCGACACATAGCGTGCAGCGCCTCTAAATCCAAGCATTGGGTTTTCTTCATGAGGCTCATACAAGTGTCCGCCAATCAAGTTGGCATATTCATTGGATTTAAAATCAGATAATCTAACAATCACCGGCTTTCCATCAAATGCACATGCAATCGTTGCAATCCCTTCTTTCAAACGCTCAATATAAAATTCAACAGGCGAAGCATAAGCGGCCGTCTTTTCAGTGATGGTTTGTTTGAGTTCAGGATCCGTCAACGTTGCATAATTCAGCAACGCTTTGGGATGAATTCCGATTGTATTTGAAATCAGAAATTCCAGACGTGCCAGACCAACACCCGCATTTGGAACCGATTGAAAACTGAATGCACGCTCAGGATTCCCCACATTGAGCATCACGTCAACAGGTAGAGTCGGCATCGTATCGACGTCCAATTGCAATCTCTCAAAAGGAATGATCCCCTCATAAACCAGACCCGTATCACCCTCAGCGCAACTGACTGTGACGTCACTACCATCACGAAGCACCTTGGTGGCATCCCCGCAACCAACAACCGCAGGAATCCCTAACTCACGCGCAATGATCGCCGCATGACAAGTTCGCCCTCCCCGATTGGTAACAATGGCCGAAGCACGCTTCATCACCGGTTCCCAATCTGGATCAGTCATATCGGAAACCAACACATCGCCCGCTTCAACGCGGTGCATTTCAGTCACATCACGAATCACACGAACCCGCCCCTGACCAATACGCTGACCGATACTTCGACCCTCACAAAGAACCTCGCCTTTGCCTTGCAGGCTGTAACGCTCTAAAATTTGTTTGCTGGATCGACTTTTAACCGTTTCTGGTCGCGCCTGGACGATATATAGCGCACCCTCAGCACCGTCTTTTGCCCACTCAATATCCATTGGACGACCGTAATGCTGTTCAATCACCAGCGCTTGTTTAGCGAGTTCTTCTGCTTCGTCGTTTGTTAATGAAAATTGGCGTTGTTCCGCAGGAGAAACCGGCACGGTTTTGACTTTCTGACCATCATCAGCGCCATCGCTGTAGATCATTTTGATGGCCTTTGTTCCCACTGTTTTTCGCACAATAGCTGAATGACCGGCTTTAATAGCAGGCTTATAGACGTAAAACTCATCAGGATTCACGGCACCTTGAACGACCATTTCGCCAAGGCCATAGGATGACGTAATAAACACCACTTGATCAAACCCTGACTCGGTATCCATCGTAAACATCACACCGCTCGCAGCGTTATCGCTGCGAATCATCTGTTGAATACCGGCAGATAATGCAACATCGTGATGGTCAAAATGATGGTGGACACGATAAGCAATCGCACGGTCATTATATAAAGAAGCGAAAACGTCTTTAATCGCGTTTAAAACGTTATCTTCGCCTTTGATATTTAAATAAGTTTCTTGTTGACCCGCAAACGATGCATCCGGTAAATCTTCAGCTGTTGCAGAAGAACGAACGGCAACGGTGAAATCATCATGACCGATGGATGCTTGAAGCTTTCGGTAAGCCTGATGAATGGCTTGTTCAAATGCGGGCAAAAAAGGCGTTGCAACGATTAACGCTCGAATTTGTTTTCCGACCTGCGCCAAATGGGTAACATCATCCACATCAATCGATTTCAGCAAGTCATAAATCTGCTTATCGAGCCCTGCTTGAGCTAAAAATTCACGAAAGGAGTCCGCCGTTGTAGCAAAACCGCCAGGAACAGACACCCCCATAGTTGATAAATGACTGATCATTTCACCCAGCGATGCATTTTTCCCACCCACTTGATCCAAGTGCTTCATGCTCAGTTCATTATAATTAATCGTATGCGTCGTAACGGCCATCATGACTCCTTGTTTAAGACATGCGAACCATTCTATACAAAATGAAGAGTGAAGTGAAGGAAGGCTATCGGTCTCCCTGGGCAAATGCATCTTATGCTGAAAATTAAACCGAACCGACCGAGCCGCGCGGCTCGGTCGGTTCGGCTTAATGCGTTACCCTGATTAGTCTTCAGCCCAATAGAATTATTCGATTCCTAATTTATATTTTTCATATGGGCCCATATCATCTAATGAACGACGTTCACCCTTCGAGGAATCTGGTCGGTTTAAATGTGTAAAAAAATTGAGTTCATGAACAGGAAGGTTCTGAAAGTCATCGTCACTGTCGCTTGAGAACTGGGATGTCGTAGTAGTCCATCCTTTCAATGCGCATTTAAACAGGTTAGATTTTTCCAAAATTCGATCAGTTATAGGGTTTTTAATGCCTGCGTGGTTATTATCACCGTTGAGTCCTAAAAGAAACTTTCGCTCTACCTGCGTAAATATCGCTATTAATTGTTTCAGTACGTCTTGTGTTAACAAAGATGGTTTTTGCGAGTTCACCTGATAACGAAACTCACCATAATCTCTTCGCAGATTAGAAACACCACCCGGACAAAACCGAATCCCCTCGGCATTTTTCAAATCGGTATGAAGTAATGGCACAAATCCCAATAATTTTAAACCATCGAGATGATCCAATGCGTTAGCTTGATATTTAGCGCCCTCGATATGAAAATCGACTTTTAAGAAATGACCTAACTCGATATAAAAAAGTCCGGGCACAAATATACTTTGAATGAAGGAATATGGATTTGTATCAGGAGCCTCTTTAGAACGACAAAATACATACACTTGTGAAAATGCATCCTGAATCTCCTTCGTTGAAGATTTAGAAAGTTCAACTAATGATTTTAAAATCATGTACCCAAAATATTTGGCAGCACTTCTTTTAATAAGCGATTCAAATGGCTTGTCCGTTTGAGGAGTAGATTCACCTTCCGACAACGCACAAGGTACGTTCTGCTCATCTGTGACCGTTAAACACAACGCATCGTTATAACCACGACGAAACTGATCTAGTATTGAGGATATTGAGGCACATTTAACTTCCAATAATAAAGGCATAAGACTCTCGCAAATGTTTAATTTGCTCTATTATACACCAAGGAAACCAAAATGTAACTCATCAACATTAGCCAGTAAGGTCATTCTGTGGGGATATATCAGCTCAGGATGACGTTTGCTTGATAAGTTTCCATTCAGTCGAACACAACAGGGGAGCTTTCTTAAGTAATACCGTTGCTTAAAACATTGATATCATCTGCAGAAAATGGCATACTAAGCACAAAATATTATCAAATTGAAGGGGCGCAAATCTCATGTCTAAACTCAAATGTGCCGTTATCGGCGTGGGTTATTTGGGTCGTTTTCATGCCCAAAAATATCAGCTTATCGAACAAGCTGAATTAGTTGGTGTATGTGACGTTAACCCAGCCGTATGCCAGGCCGTTGCCGATGAACTAGGCGTTCCCGCTTTTTTTAACATTGAAGATTTGTTTGGCAAAGTGGATGCGGTCAGCATTGCCGCCACAACCATTGAGCATTACGCTATCGCTCGCGCATGTCTCGAACAAGGAATTCATGTTTTGGTTGAAAAACCCATTACACAAACGGTTGCTCAAGCTGAAAAACTGATCGCAATTGCAAGCCATCATAACGCAAAATTACAAGTCGGCCATCTTGAACGATTTAATGCAGCTCGCTTGGCTCTCGATCCTCATTTAGACACGCCCTTATTTATTGAGTCTCACCGCTTGGCTCCGTTCAATCCGCGCGGGACGGATGTTAACGTCGTTCTCGACCTCATGATTCATGATATTGATATCATTCAAACCATTGTCAATAGTCCTATTGTCAAAATTGAAGCCCACGGTTCACCGGTTTTATCGCAAGCCATTGATATTGCCAATGCTCGAATGACCTTTGAAAACCGTTGTGTTGCCAATGTCACTGCAAGCCGCGTCAGTTTCAAAACTGAACGAAAAATGCGTGTATTCCAGGCTAATTCTTATATTTCTATTGATTATCAAAACAAGGAATTTGCGGTCTTTGAAAAAGGGGACGGCGAGATGTTTCCTGGGATCCCTGAAATCATTCGCCATCAATCGACTTTCGAAAAAGGCGATGCACTGCTTGAAGAAATTAAAGCCTTTGTTCGATGCATTCAAAACGACACCCCACCGCTTGTTACAGGTCGTGAAGGGTGCAATGCCTTGGCCACTGCAGCAACCATTACCAATTTAATTCATGAACATCTCGCTGCCAGCCAAGAAATCGATTATGAATCAGCCTAGGATCGAGCCAAAAATAACTTTCCATTCTGGCGCCCAGCTTTCTGTTAGCTTGCCCCGATCGGGGCAAGCTGACGGGAAGATGGGATGCCAAGAACGTGTCGTCATTGTGGCCGGTGAAGAGTCTGGCGATCAGCATGCGGCTGAAATTGTTCGGCTATTGAAGTCTGAACACCCACATCTTCATTTTAGTGGTATTGGTGGGCGGCATATGCAGGATGCCGGGGTCGAACTGATAAGCGATTTGGCTCGTTATGGTGTCACGGGTGTTACGGCTGTTTTACGGTACTTTTTCATTATTCGACGTGCATTTAAAGCCATTCAAGCACATTTATTGCTGAATAAACCGGACCTGTTGATCCTCGTCGATTACCCCGGATTTAATTTGCGATTGGCAAAATTTGCGAAACAGCACGATATTCGCGTGCTCTATTACATCAGTCCGCAAATTTGGGCCTGGAAGGCAGGTCGAATCCATACGATTCGGCGCTGTGTTGATCATATGGCAGTGATTCTTCCTTTTGAAAAAGCAATCTACGAAAAAGCGGGCGTACCTGCATCCTTTGTAGGGCATCCCTTGATGAAACGCGCTATGTCATCCACCGTGCCAGCTAAAGCACTTGGGCTACCTGAAGATAAACGGCTGATTGCGATGCTGCCTGGTAGTCGTACCAATGAAATTGAACATCATATGCCAATACTAGTTGAAACCATCCAGCGTTTATTAATTCAAAATCATGACTTACATTTTGTGATTCCCGTTGCAGGAACACTAAATCCAGAGACGATTGCCGCTTATTTCAAATCACTCAATCTACCCATCACTTTGGTGCAAGGTAAAGCCGTTGAAGTTGCCAGTTGCTGCGAGTGTATTATCGTTGCGTCAGGAACAGCTTCACTCGAATGCGCCCTGCTTGAAAAGCCAATGTGTATTATTTACAAAGGCTCATGGCTCTCCTACTTTCTTCTCTGTTGCTTCATCAAAATCCAATACCTCGGATTATGTAATATCTTGCAAAACCGTATGATCGTACCTGAGTTATTGCAATACGATTTTAACGCCCCTGAATTGGCAAAGCTGACCCAGCAACTCCTCGATGATGACGCTCTGTCCCAATCAATGAAAAAAAATCTCCACCAACTGAAACAATCACTTTCATCTGAACAGGCGGATTGTACAATGGGTGAGTTGGTATTGCGGGAACTTCGTTCTACTGGTGCGTAGGTTGGGTTGAGGCGGGTTCGCCGAAGCCCAACATGGATGGCACACAACTCACACCTGCCGCCTGGCCTCAAGCACATTAGGCACCTGCAACAACTTGTTCAACAGCCTGGACAACCCATTCAAACCGTCGATTTCAACCGTCAGTTTAATCTGCGTGGTATTGTCGTAACTATTAGTTTGCGTTTGCAGAGCAAACACATGTGCTTTTTCATGCGACAACAATGTGGTGATATCATGCAGCAACCCTTGTCTGTCGAATGCTCTAATCAAGACATCAACCACATAATTATCACGCGTTGCGCTGCCCCAGCTGACTTGTAAAAAACGTTGACGTTGTTTGTCAGTCGAATGGATGATATTAGAGCAATCTTGACGATGCACTGAAACACCGCGGCCGAGGGTGATATAGCCAATGACATCATCGCCCGGAACAGGTTGACAGCAACGTGCCATATAGGTGAGTAGATTACCAACGCCCTCAATCCGTAAATCACCACCAAAATGGTCTTTTCGAGCAGGTGTTTTATCAAATCCCTTGATAGGCGCATCTTGAGGTTCTGCAGGCGTTAATCGAGCCAGAATTTGACTGAGTTTAATATCCCCTCGCCCTAAAGTCGCCAGCATTTCATCCATCCCTTTAAAATGCAGTGCTTCGGCAACATCAGCCAGGCGATCGGATTTAATACCCAAGGTTTTTAGTTCTTTATCCAGTATTTCTTGGCCATCAGCGCGATTTTTATCAAAATCCTGCATTTTAAACCAATGCAAAACCTTGGCTTTTGCGCGGGAGGTTTTCAAATAGTTTAAATGAGGACTGATCCAATCTCTTGAAGGTCTGGCTTCTTTCCCCGTTAAGATTTCAATGCGATCGCCTGTGCGTAAACAATAGGTCAACGGCACAATATGACCATTCACTTTGGCACCCCGACAACGGTGACCTACTTCGCTATGAACATGATAAGCAAAATCGAGCGTTGTGACGCCTTGCGGCAAATCGAGCACATCCCCATCTGGCGTGAATACATAGACACGATCTTCTAAAAATTCAGATTCAACGGACTCAGATACACCCTTATTCGCAGCCATTTCACGATGCCAAGCAAGAACGTCTCGTAACCACTCAATTTTTCGTTCATGACTTTCCCGATGTGAGCGTCCACCTTCTTTATATTTCCAATGAGCTGCGACGCCCATTTCTGCGCGTTCATGCATTTCAAAAGTTCGAATTTGTACTTCAAACACCCGTCCCTCAGGCCCCCTAACTGCTGTGTGCAATGAACGATAACCATTGGGCTTGGGGTGGGCAATATAGTCATCATACTCTGCAGAAATGGGGTCCCAGAGTGCGTGCACAGCACCAAGCACTTGGTAGCATTCGACTTCCGTATCCAACAATATTCTAACTGCCGTTGCATCATAAATTTCATCCAAATCAACATTTTTACGCACCATTTTACGATGGATACTATGAATATGTTTGGATCGTCCATAGACGGCAAAATGGGGAATGGGAATGGATTTGATTAATACATTCAAATCGTCAACGACAAGATTAACATAGCGATCGCGATCAAGTCGTTTGGCATTAAGGCCTTTGGCAATTTGTTTATACTCATCAGGATGGAGAAACCGAAAAGCCAGATCTTCCATTTCCCACTTAATCGCCCCAATACCTAAACGATTGGCTAACGGTGCATATATCTCCATCGTTTCAACGGCGAGTTGGTTCCGCATTGCATCGGGCATAGGTGCTGTGCTGCGTAACATACAGAGTCGTTCGGCAAGCTTAATCAGTACGACACGTACATCATCAACCATGGCCAACAGCATTTTTCGGACGTTATCCATCTGAAGCTTGTTTTGACCGTACTTATCCAGTCTTTCGAGCACGGAAATGGCGCTCATTTTTTCAACGCCTTTTACGAGCTTGGCTATTGGACTACCGAGTTGCTCTTCGACATCTTCCAACGATAATTCTGCATAATGAACACTTTCGAATATAATCGCGGCGACCAAGGTTTCCTGATCAACGTCGAGATCTGCCAAAATATCCGCCATTGAAAGGCCAATCCGCAAACAAGATTCACCGGTTTCTGTGGCGTGATCGTGCCCGGCTAATTGGCTCAGCGTACATGCATTACGAATGCGTTCCAAGTCCTGGAAATAACCTTTGGCTTTAATAGTCTGCAGCCATTTTTCCAAATCAATACTGCCATCATCATTAACGGGGGTTGCTTCTTTGACTTTAACCATGGCGCATTACCTTTCAAATAAAGCGATCGACTCCACATGGGCGGTGTGGGGAAACATGTCCATGACGCCTGCTTGTGTCATGCGATACCCTTTCTCATTCACCAAAATACCAGCATCGCGTGCGAGCGTTGCAGGATTACAGGATACATATACAATGCGCTCTGGATTGAGAGACTCAATCCGTTTGACGATTTCAATGGCACCAACACGCGGTGGGTCAATGAGTAATTTGCTCACAGGATGTTGTGCAAGCACATCCATCACGGCGCCGTCATCCAGGTTAGCACTAAAAAACGTAACATTGGAGAGATCATTGAGTGTTGCGTTCATTTGTGCGCGACCAACCATCAACTCACTGCCTTCCACACCAATAACCTTAGCACAACGTTTGGCAATCGGGAGTGAAAAATTACCTAATCCGCAAAATAAATCCATCACGGTATCTTGAGGTTTCAACGCCAATAATTCAAGCGCGTGAGGGACCATCAAGCGATTCAGTCCTGCATTAATTTGAATAAAATCTGTCGGATGAAACGAGAATGTAACCCCTTCACTTGGCAAACGATACACGAGGTAATCATCCGCATCTTTTGGATAAAATAGCGCAACAGTATCAGAGCCTCCTGGTTGTAAAAATACTCGAAAACCTGTGTTTTGAGCGAAAGTAGTGAGTTTAGCCTCATCATTCGCACTGAGCGGCGATAGGTTTCTAAAAACCAAGGCAACATCATCATCGCCCACCGCGACCTCAACTTGCGCTATCATGCGGGCAGTATCCAACGAGGCAATGAGATGACGCAACGGCTCGAGTTGCGCATCTACTTTGGGATGCATCACAGGGCATTGCTTAATATCTGCTATTCGAGCGGGATTATTTTTTTCTCTAAATCCAAACTTTATAGCGGATGATCCCTCATCATACCGGGCACTCAATCGCGCCTTATGACGATACTGCCAAACGGGGCCGAGAAGTGGCGGCAATACAGCCTCAGGCTGACAATGCCCTATACGCGAAAGCACATCAAGAAACAGTGCCTGTTTTTCCTGAATCTGCATGGCTGAATCAAGATGTTGAAGTGAACACCCACCACAGACGTTATAATGCGGGCATTTCGGTTCAACGCGATGCGGTGATGGCGTTTTCACCGACACAGTGAGACCTTCATCAAAGCCGCGTTTGCGTCTTACGTATTTAAACACCACGGTCTCTTGTGGCAATGCGCCCTGAATAAACGTGGTTTTTCCATTAACACGCGCAATACCACGGCCATCGTGACTGAATTTTTCTATTGATGTTGTCATTTCGGGGAATTTATGAGTTTTCATTTAATACAGCCTATTCATTGTTTGTGGCATCTGGCATCGCCAGTAAATCAACAATATTTCCTTTTGGGATTATCTTTTGATACTTCTCAATACTCATCAAAACGTGCGTAGGACGACCTTCATCCATGATGAACACAGGCCCGTTCTTGGTCGCACGTTTTGCCTCACTCACGTTCAGAGTAAGCGCACGACCAGAAACAGTTTTAATTTTCATACCGCACTCCCAATATATACTGCGATCAGTATAGCAAACTAGAGCGTAACAAGCTGTTAGTACATACAGGTAATTATGGCAAATATTTTGAATATCAGTATAGTTATTCTATGCTAAGGAAAAACACAATTATCGATGTACGGGAACCTACGAGTGCGAAACAGCAAGGATTCAAAAATGGATAAACAATCAACAAGCGCACTGTTTTCTGATGTAAAACAACGTGCGAAAAAAGCGGGCCATCCTCCGGGTACGTTGATTTATACGGGTCATAAGAAAGAGAAAAAGCCCGTTATCACTTTAACCCATTTTGATACTGAGAATTGTAAGGTCATCACCAGTCATGACATTCAACAATGCCTGCCCGAACAAAACTTCACCGGGAAATGCTGGATTGATGTTGAAGGCCTGGATGATGTCGAGATACTCAAAGCATTGGCCGAACGCTTTAGTATCCATCCTTTAACGGTTGAAGATGTTTTAAACGTAGAACAGCGTCCAAAAGTAGAGGCATTTGACGGCTATCTCTTTATAACCCTTAAAATATTGCACTGGTCAAGCGAAAAGCTAACCCTACACGCCCATCAAATAAGCATTATTTTGGGCAAAAATTTTATTTTGTCATTTCAAGAATCTGACACATCGATTTTCAACGCCATTCGCAGCAAACTACAAAACGTGTCGAGTCAAAATTTACGTCAACATACCAGTGATTATCTTTTTTATCGATTATTGGATACGATTGTCGACGAATATTTTATAGTGCTTGAAAAACTGGGAGAGCAAATCGAAACCCTGGAATCCAAAATTCTCGCCGCGCCAACGCAACAAAATTCGAATATTATCTATCGTTTAAAACACCAAATGCTCTTGCTCCGCAAATCTATTTGGCCCTTACGAGAAGTCGTCAATCATTTGCTTTATGAAGATACATTAATCTCCAAATTTACGCACACTTATTTACGTGATCTGTATGATCACACCATGCAAGCCATCGATACAGTCGAAACTTTTCGGGACATTCTGTCAGGGATCCTGGACATGTATCTATCCGCCCTCACAATTCGTATGAACGAAATCATGAAAACATTGACGATCATTACCACAATTTTCATCCCGATTACTGCAATATCAAGTGTTTATGGCATGAACTTACCCAATATTCCATTGATGAAGTCGAGTATGGGATTTAGCGTTGTCGCGAGTATGATGGTATCCAGTGTGGTGTTTATGATGGTGTATTTTCGTAGGAAGAAGTGGATATAAATTGGGAGGTTACACTTATTTTGACAGTTTACTAGTAGTCCTTCCATTTAGTTTTGACCGGTTGATATAGGCAGATTAACACTATTCTGAACAGCGTCGTTGCGAGCGAAGCGCGGCAATCCAGAATTCAGAGCACGGTACTCTGGATTGCTTCGTGCCTCGCAACGACGCCACCTGCAAGTTCATCGTTACTGCTTATATTGAAGCTACTGGCGTGAACCGGTCAAAACTGAATGGAAACGGTACTAGTAATTCCCGCCGTTAAACCGATGGTCAGTATGAGCACCCTCTCCCATCAATGGGCGCTCATACTGACCATCGGTGTAACGGCGGGAATTGTTGACAGTTTACTGGTGCTTCAAAAACGCATCCACTTCTTCTTTGCTCAATTCAATATGCTCACCGCGTGATAAAAATCTTGGCATGTGCAATGAGCCATAGCGGATACGAATGAGTCGGCTGACTTCGAGTCCTTGGGATTCCCACATGCGTCTGACTTCACGATTACGTCCCTCGCTAATCACCGCATGATACCAACTGTTGGCGCCTTCACCGCCGCGGTAATCAATGCGTTTGAATTTGGCCAAGCCATCGTCTAGCATGACGCCTTTCAATAGGTTTTTAACCATTTCAGGGCTCACTTGCCCGTGAACACGCACGGCATACTCACGTTCAAATTCAAATTTGGGATGCATCAAGCGGTTGGCCAGTTCGCCGTCGTTGGTGAAAACCAACAACCCGGATGTATTAAGATCAAGCCTTCCAACTTGTACCCAGCGGCCGACTTTGAGTCTTGGTAAACGGTCGAACACGGTTTTTTCAAATTTTGGATCGCTGCGACTCGAAATTTCACCCACAGGCTTGTGATATAACAAAATGCGCGTTCGTTGTTTTATCAGCAATGGATTGTCAATGACTTTTCCATCAACTTTGATGATGTCCTTGGCTGTCGCAGATTCGCCAATTTTAGCGACAACGCCATTGACCTGCACAGCACCACGCTCAATCCATTTTTCCATCTCACGCCGAGAACCTAATCCTGCCTGGCTTAATATTTTTTGTAATCGTTCACTACTCATTGTTTATTACACTCTGCAATACAGGCAAATCGTTCAAGCCTGTTAAATTAAAATAATCAAGAAAACCTTTTGTGGTTGTATACACAGCAGGTTTACCTGGTACATCACGATGTCCGGCAATGCGGATCCATCCTCGTTCAATTAATGTTTTCATGATGTTGCTGCTCACAGCAACACCTCGAATACTTTCAATGTCGGCGCGGGTAACGGGTTGGCGATAGGCAATAATAGCCAAGGTTTCCAACAGCGCTGCCGTATATTTAGCGGGTTTATCATTCAATAAACGCGCAACCCAAGCGCTATAAGCGGCTCGTGTCTGAAAAGCATATCCACTTGCAAGTAATTTAAGTTCAATACCCCTTTCTGAGTACTCCTCCATTAATGTGGCGAGACTTTGTTGAAGGTCTTCCTTACTTGGCTTTTCCCATTCCTCAAACGCATCGCCAATAGCCGCCAACGACAATGGCTCATCACTGCTCATCAATAAAGCTTCTATCGTATTGATCAGAAAACGCTTATCCATCTGCATTAACCTTTAATTCATGTCCCTTGATATATACCGACGCATAAGGCGCTGTTTGCATGATAATTAACAGCGACTGCTTTGCAAGCTCAAGGATTGCTAACAGTGAAACCACCAGGCCCATACGCCCTTCCTCCGCAAAATAGAGATCCCTCAAATCAAGATAATTTTCCCCTTGAAGGCGCGCTAACACTGCACTCATGCGATCGCGAACAGATAACAGTTCTCGTTGAACGGGATGGCTGACACTACGGTCACGTTCAGTCAATAAAGACGCCATGGCTGAAACCAATAATGAGAGTTGCACATCAGGTTGAGGCTTAATCAACGAGAGGTTATCTACATTAATGTGAACCGGAAACACATCCCGATCACAGCGGACCAGTGAATCCATCATCTGCGCTGCATATTTATACTGCTCATATTCTTGTAACCGTCGAACGAGCTCCATGCGCGGATCAGCTTCCGGGTTATCTTCTGCTGAAGGCTCTCTCGGCAGAAGCAAGCGCGACTTAATCTCTGCAAGCATCGCCGCCATGACCAGATAATCAGCCGCAAGTTCCAGGCGGCGTTGTTCCATCAGCTCGATATATTGCATATATTGTCGCGTGATCTTTAAAATGGGAATGTCCATAATATCGATGTTCTGACGACGAATCAGATAAAGCAATAAATCCAGAGGTCCTGTAAACGAATCCAGCAATATTTCTAATGCATCCGGCGGTATAAATAAATCATGCGGAACCTCGGTCACTGGCTCGCCCGCGACTGTTGCGATAACAGCTGGGCTCACAGACTGTTCAACCACCGATTGCATCAATAATCCAATCCCATCGCTTTCCGTACATCATCCAATGTTTGACTAGCATCAGCCCTTGCCCGCTCACTCCCCTCAACGACAATCCGTTTCACCGAGCCCATGTCTGCCTCATAGTCTTTAATAGCAGCTTGAATCGGTTTTAGCTCTTGATTAATCGCATCAATAACGGGTCGTTTACAATCAACACAGCCAATGCCTGCTGTGCGACAGCCTTTTTGCACCCACTGTTTAACAGACTCATCAGAATAAACTTTATGAAACTGATAAACAGGACACTTTTCTGGCTCGCCGGGATCAGTTCGTTTAACACGGGCAGGATCGGTCGGCATGGTTAAAATTTTCTTCTCAACAGAGTCAGGTGCCTCACGTAGAGAAATCGCATTACCATAAGATTTGGACATTTTTTGTCCGTCTAATCCGGGCATTTTAGCATGTTCTGTCAACAATGGCTGAGGCTCAGTTAAGATCACACGTCCAGCACCATCTAAATAACCTGAGAGTCGCTCTTTTTCACCATTGGACAAATTCGATTGATTCACAATCAAAGCACGTGCTGTGCTCAATGATTCATGACAGCCCTCTTGTTGGAATGATGTCCGCAACTGATTATATAGCTGGCCGTTCTTTTTACCCATTTTTTTTACAGCGTCATTCACCAACGCCTCAAAATCAGGTTCACGTCCATAAAGATGGTTAAATCGTCGTGCCACTTCTCGAATCAACTCGATATGAGAGACTTGATCTTCACCCACGGGAACATAGCTCGCGCCATAAAGCAAAACATCTGCGCTTTGCAATAATGGATAGCCTAGAAAACCATAAGTCGATAAATCGCGCCCTGTCATTTTTAATTGTTGATCTTTGTACGTTGGTACCCGTTCCAACCATCCCAGCGGCGTAATCATGGAAAGCAATAAATGCAGCTCGGCATGCTCAGGAACCCACGATTGAATAAACAAGCAGGATAATCCAGGATTAATACCACAAGCCAACCAGTCAACAACCATATTCCACAGGTGTTTTTCGATATTACCCGGCTCATCATAATGCGTCGTTAAACCATGCCAATCGGCTACAAAAAAATAGCAATCGTATTGATGCTGCAATTTCACCCAATTTTTAATGGCACCATGATAATGGCCAATATGAAGACTACCGCTAGCACGCATCCCTGAAACGATGCGTTTATTGATGGTTAATAAATCTGACATGAGAATCCTCGATTAACAAGATCGGAACGGATCAGGCGAACCCTTTCCTTCCCTTAAAACGACCGGAACATCTCCGGTTAAATCAACGATGGTAGTGGGCTCATATCCACAATTACCACCATCTATAATTAAATCAATTTGATTGCCGAGTAAATCCTTGATCGCCTCAGGCTCACCCAACGGGATCTGTGATGAAGGTAATATCAGCGTTGTACTCACCAACGGTGCTTCAAGACAATCAAGTAATGCCAAGGTAATCATGTTATCGGGAACACGTAATCCCAATGTTTTCCGTTTCGGATGCAACATGAGTCTTGGCACTTCATTGGTTGCATTTAAAATAAACGTATAAGAACCTGGTGTAAACGCCTTCAATAAACGAAAAATCGGCTTGGATACACGCGCGTATGTCCCTAAGGTAGACAAGTCACGACACACCAACGTCATATTATGGTTTTTATCCAACTGTCTTACGGTTCGCATTCGCTCAAGTGCAGCCTTATCTCCCAAACGACAACCCAATGCGTACCCTGAATCCGTTGGATAGGCAATCAACCCACCCTCTTCAATACATGTAACCGCTTTACGAAGCAGTCGCGATTGGGGGTTATCAGGATGGATAGCAAATATCTGACTCATGTTATATTCCTTTAATTAAACCAGTCCATTCTTCCCAAATTGGCTTACAGTTTAACGGTAAAGACATCTGTCGGCCAAGCTTTATGCGAGAATAGTTATCATTATGATAGTCTGAGCCAGTAGAAGCAAGTAATTCAAAGCGTAAACAAAGCCCTGCCAATTCGCCAACCTGTGAAACGTTCGACTCACCCGATACGACTTCAAGTCCACTGCCACCTGCAAATTTAAAATCTTCAATCAGTTTATGTAATTTTGAGCGCGTTAATTTATATTTAAGTGGGTGGGCAATGACTGCATGTCCACCAGCATGCATGATGCCAGATACGGCTTCCTCAATACTTGCCCAGGACGTTGGCACATAAGCCAGTCGCCCACGGGCTAAATAGCGCTTAAATGCTGCTTGCATGTTGCTCACGATTCCTTCATTGATTAACACTTGAGCCAAATGAGGACGACCAATACGTTCATGACCGGCGAGTTCACATGCCTTTTGATAGCCGTCCTGAACACCGATCACTTTGAGCAATTCAGCCATTTCCTTCGCTCTTGTTGTCCGTCGCTCATTTTGTTTTAAGATCAATGCAGTCATTTCTGGATGATGACTATCAATGTTCAAACCCAAAATGTGAATATCATGCATTTTCCAGCGAACACTCAACTCAACCCCGGGAATAATCCGAATCGCATGATGTTGTGCCGCCTCAACCAAACGCGCGATGCCAGAAACGGTATCATGATCGGTCAACGCCAATAGATCAACCTGTGATTCAATGGCCTTCAACACTAACTCTTCAGGACTCAATGCTCCATCAGAAAATAAACTATGGCAATGGAGATCGGCTTTTAATGGCGTATTCAAATGATCATGTCCTCTGTGAATCGGGGGCGTAGGTTCACTGCTGAATTAATCGGACGTAGGTTGGTGCGTAGGTTGGGTTGAGCGAGAGCGAAGCCCAACATGGGCGGTTTGGTTGGGCTTCGCTCTCGCTCAACCCAACCTACGCACCAACCTACGTCCGATTAATTCTCTTAACTTAATAGCAGTGATGTATAAATTAGATGATTATAAATCAAAAAACAAAAAAAATTGTCATTTATTTTTTTATTTTATAATTATATTTATAATATAGTGGAATCGTTCGCATATCTTGAATAAGATATAAAATGTTGTAGGCGTTCTACTTTATTAACTTTGGAAAGGATTATCTCATGAAAATATCAACATTGGCTGTTGTAGCAGTAGTAACATCTTTATCAGCAGCAATCATCGCTCCAGCAGTTTACGCTGAAGATGCAGCTGCTCCAACGACAACCACAACCACAACAACTACACCAGCGCCAGCTTGTGATCCAAAAGATCCTAAGTGCAAACCTGACGCTACAACTACTGATGATGCAGCTGCTCCAGACGCTGCAGCTCCTGCTACAGGTAGCGACAGTTAATTTGTTGTTTCATCTCGGGCTGTAGCTTCAACTGTTGTTCAGAATCTACAGCCCGTTTAACTAGACTATATATCTATGGCATTGCTAAATGACAACGCTCGCAAACTTCCCACAACGAAAGACTGATGGGAGTGTATTAAAATGACCTATTGTGTTGATATACAACACGCATCCAGCGCCCCGCTTCCTGTTTCAGACGAAACGCTACAACGCTGGGTCGCATTAACTTTGCAATCTTACCAAGACAGTGCTGAGCTCACCTTACGTTTTGTTGATGCACCTGAAATGATTGAACTCAATCATACCTACAGAAAACAAAACAAAGTCACTAATGTTCTTGCCTTTCCGGCTTCTCATCCCGATGATATCGAGCTCGATTACCCACTGCTTGGCGATGTCATCATTTGTCCTTCTGTATTACTGGCAGAAAGTAACGAATTAAAAACAAACCTTGAAGCACACTGGGCACATATTGTGATTCATGGTGTTTTGCATTTACTAGGATATGATCACATCATCGAGGCAGATGCCGCGATCATGCGTCCTATCGAAATAAGCCTGTTAAACGAATTAGGCTACGATAACCCCTATAAAACAGAGGACAATACCCTTGAATAAGCCTGGTGACTCAACATCGTGGTTCTCACGCATCAAACAATTTTTAAATCTTGAACCCAAAAATAAAGAAGACTTAATCAGCGTATTACGCCACGCGCAAACTCATTCGCTCATTGATACAGAAACATTAACCATGATTGAAGGCGTGATTTTATTTTCTCAAATGAAAGCTCGCGATGTGATGCTCCCTAAAAACCAAATTACTTTTATCTCACAGGATCAAAGCCTGCATGAAATCATTGAAGTTGTAACAGAATCAGGACACTCTCGATTTCCTGTGACCGGAAGTGATGACTCTGAAATAATCGGTGTCCTGCATGCAAAGGACTTATTACGATTTCAAACACAACATGAAAAAACATTCCATTTGCATGACCTTGTGCGCCAAGCAACCTTTATTCCAGAAAGCAAAAAACTAAATTTGCTGCTCTCCGACTTTCGTAATAATCGCAATCACATGGCGATTGTGGTAGATGAATACGGCGCAACATCCGGATTCGTCACGCTCGAAGACATTATCGAACAAATCATTGGCGACATTGCAGACGAATTTGACATCGATGAAGAAACCTATATCAAAGCACATGGTGCCGGTCATTATATGATCAAGGCACACACCCCCATTGAGGTATTAAACGAACAACTACACGCGAATTTCAGCGACGAGCTCTACGAAACCATCGGCGGCATCATCCTGGCCAATTTCGGCCGCCTACCAAAACGGGGCGATGTCACCACAATCGATCATTTTGAATTTAAAGTGGTTAATGCAGATGCCCGCCGAATAAAGTTATTGGAGTGCTTTGATTTAAGGCCGGAGCAGGGCAACTGATCTTTTCCTAGCCCTTGCCCCTTACCTCTACCCCAAGGAGATCTAAAATCAATAACCTTCTTATCGTTGACACTGATGATGAACTCCTTCAGCTCATCACTCAATATTTACAAACCGAATCATTCACAACGGTCACCGCCAACGATGGCGAGTTAGCCATTAAAAAAGCCCTCAATCAATCATTCGACGCAGTCATTCTCGATCTGATGCTGCCTAAAAAAAATGGCTTTGAAGTCATCCAGGCGATACGAGAACATTCAGAAGTACCCATTATTATTCTGTCCAACCGAACTGAAGACATCGACCGCATTGTTGCTTTGGAACTTGGAGCCGATGATTACTTAACTAAACCCTGCAATCCTTATGAGTTAATCGCAGCATTACGTGCAATCCTGCGTAGAACAAAAACCAAACCCGCATCCCGACCAATCATTAAATATCATCATATATTGCTCGATGGCACCAAACGCGAAGCTTCGGTTTCAGGTGCTTTGCTTGATTTAACGAACACTGAATTCAATATCCTGGATATGTTAATCAAATCCCCAGGACAAGCGTTTTCAAAAGAAGAATTAACAGAGTACGCCCTCGGCCGTCCATTCACAGCTTACGACCGAAGCATCGACGTTCACATCAGCAATTTGAGAAGCAAACTAGGTGACAATGAATCCGGAGAACCCTTGCTTATCACTATCCGCGGATTTGGATATATGCTGCGGGCATAAGATAAAAGTTGATGTGCGCCAGATTTTGATGAAGCCCAAAATGTTGAGGTTTTTTTACGATGAACACCTCGCGTCCGTGATGCACCCATCCCGGTTGACGCGCGGATATTTGTTTGTCATTAGAGTGAGTCGCGTGCGTCAACCGGGCTACAGAATGAATTAAATATCTGCTGTTGTTTTAACAATTGCATCAATGGCTTGTAGCGTTTCTAACAACGATTTCATCTTATCCAATGGCCAGCTGTTTGGACCATCGCTTAACGCTTTATCAGGATCGGGATGCGTTTCCATGAAAATACCGGCGATACCGGCGGCAACTGCGGCGCGCGCTAGACTGGGGATGAATTCGCGTTGACCACCGGACACGCCATCGAGGCCGCCGGGGAGTTGGACGGAATGCGTTGCGTCATACACCACAGGGCAACCCGTTTCACGCATGATGGTTAATGAGCGCATGTCAGAGACTAAATTGTTATAACCGAAACTTGCGCCACGCTCGCAGACCATAATCGCGTTATTACCCGTTAATTTGGCTTTAGCAACTACGTGTTTCATTTCCCATGGTGCCAAGAACTGCCCTTTCTTAATGTTGATGGGCTTGTTGGTTGCTGCAACGCGTTGGATGAAGTTGGTTTGTCTGCATAAAAAAGCGGGGGTCTGCAAAACATCCACCACACTCGCCACTTCATCTAAAGGCGTATCTTCATGAACGTCCGTCAATATGGGCACACCTATTTGCGTTTTAACCTTGTCTAAAATCTTAAGCCCAGCTTCGATTCCTGGCCCTCGATAACTGCTGGCCGAAGTACGATTGGCTTTATCAAACGACGATTTATAGATAAAAGGGATTGATAAAGATTTACAAATCTCCTTTAACATCCCTGCTGTTTCTATCGCCATGCCTTCGCTTTCAATCACACAAGGACCCGCTATCAAAAATAACGGGCTGTTGATACTTGCTTCAAATCCACATAAGTTCATTACGATTCCTTTTGATGAAACGCTCGGCCTGCTGAAATAAACGAAATAAACAACGGATGCGGATCGCGCGGGGTGGATGTAAATTCAGGATGAAATTGACAGCCAACGAACCATGGATGATCAGGCAATTCAATCATTTCAACCAGAGAACCATCTGCTGAGCGTCCAGACACAACCAGCCCATTATTCACAAGTGCTTCTACATAGTGATTATTCACTTCATATCGATGACGATGACGCTCAATAATTTGATCACGGTTGTGATAAATACGTTTCGCATGGGAGTCATTTTCCAGTTTACAAATCTGCCCACCTAGACGCATCGTGCCACCCAGATCGCTATGCTCATCACGTTGTGTTTTCGTGCCATCCCCTTCCATCCATTCCGTAATCAACGCAATAATGGGATAAGCTGTTTTCTTATCGAACTCAGTTGAATTGGCGGATTGTAGATCCATAATATTTCTGGCAAATTCAACAATCGCAAGCTGCATACCCAGACAAATACCTAAGTATGGCACCTTGTGTTCACGCGCATATTGAACGGTTTTTATTTTTCCCTCAATACCACGTTCACCAAACCCACCTGGAATCAGAATCGCATCAAAGGAGGCTAATATGTCCGTCCCTTCTTTCTCAATCAATTCCGCATCAATATATTGAATCTCAACTTTTGTTTGCGTTGCTATGCCGGCATGAATCAAAGCTTCATTCACCGATTTATAGGCATCGCTCAGATTGGTATATTTACCAACCATAGCCACTTTAACCGTCATGGTTTGAATGGCCTGCGCTTTCACTACGTGTTCCCATTCACTCAAATCAGCAGGCTTCAATTGCAATCCAAGTTTTTTAACCACAATTTCATCCAACCCCTCTTCATGTAAAATACTCGGGATTTGATAAATACTCTTGGCATCCTGTAACGGAATAACCGCTTCTTTTTCAACGTTGGTAAACAGCGCAATTTTAATTCTATCTTGCATGGTCAGCGGCTGCTCAGAACGACAAATTAAAATGTCTGGCTGAATACCAATAGAACGCAACTCTTTAACGGAGTGCTGGGTCGGCTTGGTTTTCGTTTCGCCTGAAGTGGCGATGTAAGGAACCAACGTCAAATGAATAAACAACGACCGTTGCACACCCAGTTCAATTCGCATTTGACGAATGGCTTCAAGAAACGGCAACGATTCAATGTCACCAACCGTTCCACCAATTTCGACCATGGCAACGTCAAACCCCTCTGCGCCGAGCTTAATACAGCGTTTAATTTCATTGGTGATATGCGGAATCACTTGAACCGTTCCACCCAGATAATCACCACGTCTTTCTTTTTTAATGACGTTTTCGTAGATTTTACCGGAGGTAAAATTGTTCCCCTTCGTCATTGTCGTTCTGACAAAACGTTCATAGTGTCCGAGATCCAAATCGGTCTCAGCACCATCTTGGGTCACAAAAACTTCACCATGTTGAAACGGACTCATGGTGCCGGGATCAACATTGATGTAAGGGTCGAGTTTAATCAGCGTTACTTTAAGACCACGTGCCTCAAGAATAGCTGCAAGTGATGCGGCTGCAATGCCTTTTCCAAGTGAAGATACAACTCCGCCTGTAATAAAAATATAATTTGTCATACTAGTCTTCTTCCAACTGCTGCAAAATAGAAACCATGGCCACGGCGCAATCAACTGATTCGCTGCCCTTATGCCCGTGCTGACCACCCAGGCGATCCCAGGCTTGTTCTTCGTTTTCTGTCGTTAACACACCAAAAATAACCGGTATAGCATATTCAAGTGCAATTCGGGAACAGCCATCACTGACCTGTTGGCACACATAATCATAATGGGTCGTTTCACCACGAATCACAGCGCCTAAAGCAATGATAGCAGCATAGTGACCACGCTCGGCTAATGCTAGAGCAACCAAAGGTATTTCAACGGCTCCGGGTACTTCAACGACCGTAATGTCATCAGAGGCAAACTTCAATTCATTTAATCGCTCCAAGGCACCTTTTAATAACGCCTGCGTCACATCTTGATTAAACTGACTGACCACAATGGCGATTGGGAAAGAACCTTGAATCCCCTGTTTTTCAGCAATAATATGCTTCATATTGATTTCCTTGAGATTACTCAATCGTTAATATATGCCCCATTTTATCTTGTTTTGTCTTAAGATAGGCACGATTTTCAAACGTTTGATTAACAGCCAGCGACACCCGCTCTTGAACAGTTATCCCATATTGACTCATCGCCGCTATCTTTTGAGGGTTATTGGTTAATAACCGAATCTCATCCACACCAAAATGTTTGAGAATTTGGTAAGCGATTGCATAATCTCGATCATCCGCGGGCAAACCCAGCATCAGGTTTGCATCCACTGTATCGTAACCTTGATCCTGCAATGCGTATGCTTTTAACTTATTGGCAAGACCAATCCCGCGCCCCTCTTGACGTAAATAAATAAAAATCCCGCCTTTTTCAGCGATTAAATCCAGTGACTGCTCTAATTGAGAACCACAATCACATTTACAAGACCCAAATACATCGCCGGTAATACATTCTGAATGAATTCGCACAAGAGGTACAGCATCATAAGGCGCTTTAACCATCGCAAAATGCTCAGCATCATCAAGCTTATTACTGAATACCGTCATCATAAAATCGCCGCGCTTCCGCAAAGGGATACGTGAACTCGCAACTGCCGTGACTAATGTCTCATGCTTGATGCGATATTCAACTAAATCTTTAATTGTCACCATGGAAATGCCATGCTCTTTTGAAAACGCTGCCAGTTCATCACGTCGACTCATGCTGCCATTGTCATTCATGATTTCACAAATCACCGCCGCAGGTTTTAGCCCCGCGAGCCTCGCCAAATCAACACTCCCCTCTGTTTGACCTGTACGTTTTAAAACACCACCTTCACACGCACGCAAGGGAAAAATATGCCCGGGAGAGATAAGATCTGCTGGCACACTTGCAGAATCAACCGCCACTTGCACAGTTCGCGCCCTATCTTGCGCGGAAATACCAGTGGAGACCCCCGTTGCCGCTTCAATCGATACCGTAAACGCGGTTCGATAAGGCGAGCGATTGTTTGAAGTCATCATTGGCAATGCGAGTTTATCGATGTATTCACCCGACATTGGCAAACAAATCAACCCACGGCCAAATTTGCTCATAAAGTTAATGACATCGGCTGTTGCGTGTTCAGCCGCAATAATCAAATCACCTTCATTTTCACGATCCTCATCATCCAATAAAATCACCATTTTTCCGGCTTGAATATCCTGAATGGCTTGCTCGATGGTTGCAAATGGATGTGTCATGTTTACCCCTCAAATAGTGGTCGTGCGCGGCATAATATTCATATTCGCCATTTGATGCGCAATAATACGAGCTAAATAATCAAATTCCACGTTGACACGTTGTCCAACGTTTACAGAACCAAATGTAGTCATGCCTAGCGTATGCGGCACCAACATGACGGATATCGTGTCTTTAACTACGGTATTAATCGTCAAACTAATACCATCAAGGGTAATGCTTCCTTTGGGTAAAAGAAAGGGCATCGCATGCATGCCAAAATCACCAATGCTCAACTCAACAAACTCTCCCTCTGAATGAAAGGACCGTACACTCGCCATCGTATCCACATGGCCACTCACATAATGCCCACCCATACGTGAACCGGCCAATAACGCCCGTTCAATATTAACCGACTGCCCAGGCTTCAATTCCCCCAGCGTCGTCAATCGCAATGTTTCAGGAGACACATCAAAAGATGGTTTTTCCTGGAAAGGCAACACCGTCAAACAAACGCCGTTCACAGCAATACTTTCGCCTGGTTGAAGGTCATCAATAACGGCATCAATTGTCAAACGACGACCGGATTGCAAAAGCTGATTATCCACCACTCTGCCAAGTGATTCAATTAAACCTGTGAACATCGTTGCTCCCAATCAAGCGTTGCTATCATATTGTCGCCCATGGGCGTCCACGAAATCGTTTGGGGTTGATTCAAGATGTTAACATCTTGATATGCGGAAACGGCTTCCTCGCCAAGAATACGGGGCACGAGATACACATGTGTTCGATTAACCAAATGTGCCTCATGCAGGGCATTAAATAATTGCCCCCCGGCCTCCACCCACACACCGTGAAAACCCAGCCGACCCAATTGTTGAATCACCTCATGAAGACATATCGCTCCATGTTCAGATGAAACAGGATGATAGGTTCGATGCTCAACGGGCTCTGGCGCTGTCAGTTGCTTATCATAAAAAATATGACAATGAGAAGCCGTATTGAAAATCCTGGATGTCGGATTCAACGACAGTCGCCTGTCAATAATTGCAACGGGTTTAGATAGCACTTTACCCGCCAAACGTACGTTCAGTTGCGGGTTATCCTGATTAACCGTTTTTGCCGTGGTTAAAATAACGTCGTTTTTTAAGCGATTTTCATGAGTAAATCGTTCACAGTCAGCATTAGATAATTGTACACGCTCCCCCTGTAAGCCCGCTATTTTACCATCAAATGTTTGCGCGATCTTGGCGGTTACCCATGGCTTACCGGTCAGCGTCCAAAATTGATACCCCTGATAAAACACATCAATTTCAGGCAAATTATACTGCTCAACACGAATACCATGTGCCTTTAAACGATCGGTCGTATGATTTGCAGCCACAATCGGATTGGGATCACTATAAGCATAAACCACTTGTTCGAAACCATAATCAATAATGGCATCCACACACGGCGGTGTCCGTCCGTGGTGATTACAGGGCTCCAGGGTCACATACAAGGTCACACCGGGTTCATTGAATGGCAATTGATCAATCAACAACCGCTCGGCATGCGGTGTACCTGCACCACGATGCCAAGCTCGTGCTATAATCTCATTATTTTTAACAGCAACGGCACCAACGCTAGGATTGGGCGCACAAAAGCCTTGTCCTAACTGAGCTTCTTCCAATGCTGCAAACAAAAATTTTTCGTGCATAGTTTGACCACGATCAAAAAGTGTGTATATGATAACAAATTATTCAATTTTTGAGTAGCCCAGTGAGAAAAATGATTAAAAATAACATTATTTTCAAATTGATTGCCGGACTCACCCTGTTTACATTGTGCCTGAATACATTTGCCTATTCACCCTATTCTAACCAAGAACTGGATGAATTAGAGAAAGAATTTATCGAGGAAATCAATTCATCGAACCAAGTGATACGCAACCCACTGGCCAATCAATACATTAATCATTTGGGTAAAACCCTGGCGCAGCACGGCGAATTACGCGCCCCTTATTTTTTTATTGTCAAATCCAACGAAATTAATGCCTTTGCCGGGCCAGGCGGTTACATCGGAATAAACTCTGAGCTGATTCTTGCATCTGCCAATGAAAGCGAATTGGCCGCGGTTATGGCGCATGAAATGGCACACGTTCGCCAACATCATTTATACCGCATGATTGAACATCAAAAACAAATGCGCATCCCCATGCTTGCGTCTATGCTCGCGGCAATTGCCCTTGGTGCCATTAATCCCGGTATGGGCAGCGGCGCCGTTATGGCATCCATGTCCGGCTTTGCGCAAGAAAGCATTAACTTTGTTCGTTCCAATGAAAAAGAGGCAGACCGTATTGGTATTGACATGCTCATTCGATCAGGTCTTAACCCACGAGGCATGGCAAGTTTCTTCAAAAAAATGCAAGAAAATGGTCGCTATTATTACACCGCCAATATTCCAGCCATACTTCGCAGTCACCCGATGGATGAAGAACGGATTGCCGAAGCTGAAAACCGCAGCGAACGTCTTGCAAAACAGTCTTTTGCTGAAGATTCATTAAATTATAAGTTATTCAAAGAGCTGATTCGGGTAGCTGCTGGTGCGGACAACAGTAAACGATTGCTGGATGGCTATCAACATGAGTGCAGCAAACCACAAAGCGGCAGTCCCTGCCAATACGGCTATGCGCTTGCACTGATGAATGCAAATCAATATTCAGCAGCTCGTGACAAACTGTCATCTCTTGCTCAACAGGATCCAACCAACCTGGATTTCCAAATAGCGCTTGCTGAAGCAGAAACTGGCCTCAAACAATTTGATGTCGCGATAACACGCCTTAAGACGTTACACGCAAATTATCCCGAAAACTACGCCGCAACGATGGCACTCTCTCAAAGCCTAATCGCCAGTCAACGCGCCCCGGAAGCCGCAAGCCTGCTACTAGTGACCAGTCGCCAACATAAACGCGACCTTCCCCTCTGCGAGGCACTGGCACAAGCACAAGCAGCAAGCCACCGCAAAGCATATGCATATTTTACCAGAGCTCAGTGCCAGTTATTACAAGGAAAAAAACACTTCGCCATGCAACAATTAAAACAAGCGAAACATATGGCAACTCATGATAGGTTACTCACTGCGCGCATCGATGCAAAAATGGATGAGGTAAAACAGATGATTTCTACGAAGTAAAACGTTCATTTCAGTGGGGAGGACTTTCCCATATTGTTACTAATGGGATCTTAATTTAATGGCACTAGGTTAAGGAAAAAATGATTGGTGTACGCGTAGGTTGGGTTGAGCGAGAGCGAAGCCCAACATGACGATTTTGTTCGGTTGGGCTTCGCTCTCGCTCAACCCAACCTACAGCCCTTAACTTCGTGCCATTAGGATCTTAATTAATGTTTAGCAAAAGTTACTCCGCTCCCGCTCGTGCTGAGTACCCCAAGCCCTTCGGGTAAAAATCATCAATTAAGATGCGTTTGCCCTGCTGGTTTATGTACTAGCCCTGTTAAAAAAAGCATTGATGTGTATAATGCGATTCTTCTTCAACATGCTTTTTTAAAATCAACTTATGATGGTAACAGAAACACTAAAAACAACCACGTTATTTAAACTCATCATCTGGCTTGTTGGTGTTTCATTTGTTTTATTCCAATTTTTCCTACAGCTTTCCTCAGGTGTCATTATTGGCCATATCATGCATGACATGAGCCTCTCTGCATTAACGGCTGGCTTACTTAGTAGTTCATTTTACTTTGTCTATACAGTGCTACAAATACCGGTTGGAATGATGTTTGACCGGAAAAATACTCGCATCTTGTTATCATGTAATGCGTTACTGTGCAGTTTCGGTTGTCTTATTTTTGCAAACAGCACAAGCCTGGTTGGTCTGTTTATTGGACGCACGCTGATCGGTGCTGGCTCTGCATTTGCTTTTGTTGGCTTTTCACATGTACTACGGCAGTATTTTCCACCCAGACAATTTGCCTTCATGATTGGCTTTTCTGAAACATTAGGATTTATTGCAACCGCTATAGGCATTGTCGGCATGGGCGAGTTCATTGCTCATTGGGGATGGCGAACTTTTATTGATGGCGCTGCAGTAATGGGGGTTCTTATCTCTTTTTTATGCTGGAAAGTTATTCCCAATTCAACTCAACATCCAAGTGAATCTCACTTTAAACAATCATTTATCGCGATTTTATCCAATTATCCAATCTGGTTAAACGGTTTTTTTGTCGGTTTAAGTTTCTCTGTCGTCACCGTTTTTGGGGCATTGTGGGCGGTTCCTTTTATTCAAGTAAAGCTTGGTTGTTCAATAGAAAAAGCCAGTATCATTGGTGCAATTTATTTTATAGGAACGGGATTAAGCTGTCCCTTGTTTGGCATATTATCCAACCATGTGAAACGCCGAAAACGTTTGATATTAACGTCTTGCCTCACCACAGCATGTCTACTTCTACTCCTTCTCTTTGTGCCCATGAAAAACTTGGCGCTCGTCATGACCCTCATGTTCATGATTGGCCTGTTTTGCGGCGCCTATATGCTGTCCTACACGATTTCAAATGAACTAGCCCCGCCCCAATTACAATCAACAGCCATGGGCTTTACAAACACGCTCGCCGTTCTTTCCGCCCTCATTTTGCAACCTTTTGTCGGATTTTTGTTGGTTATGTCCAACCAGACCGGAATCTATAACGTCACCGATTACCAATACGCCCTGCTTGTAGTGCCCTTATCATTATTCCTGGCAAGTCTTTTGGTATTCTTCCTGCCGGAAAAATAAACGGCCTTGTTCATCGTTTCGACCACTAGGGAGGAAACGATCAACAAGACCAAATAAACCTTTACTTCTACTCAGGTCGTCGATATATTACTCACTATTTAATGATCAGGTAATTAACTATGCAAACTTATAAAAAATATCTCTGTGTTATTTGTGGTTTTATTTATGACGAAGCCACCGGCTGGCCAGAAGACGGCATTGCGCCAGGAACACTATGGGCAGACGTACCAGAAAACTGGTTTTGCCCTGATTGCGGCGCGAGTAAAGAAGATTTTGAGATGATTGAGATCGATTAGGAAAAATCGCATAAAACTTGCTTTTGTATATACAATGGACTAAAATAAACATGTTGCAAAGTCATTTAAAAATCAGTGCGGCTATCATTGATAAACTGAAAAGAAAGCATCAAGTGACGGCAAGTGAAATTTACGAGTGTTTTCTTAACCGAACTAAGGGATTATTGGAAGATACTCGAGTGAATCATAAAACTCACCCACCAACACTTTGGTTTATAGCTGAGACTGATCATGGCCGGTTGCTCAAAATTGTCTTCATAGAGTTATCTAATGGCAACTATGAAATCAAAACCGCATATGCGCCTAATAAGATAGAGGCTGATATTTATGAACGTTACGCATGATGAACACATAGACGAAACCTGGGATAATCGTGAGCTCGGTGCTACAGAGCAATTTGTACGCAAAGCTTCTTCGGATCAAGATAAAGCTGTTGATGACAAACTAGATCTCCAAATCATATCAATCAGGTTGCAAAAGAACCTCATTGACGATCTTAAAGATTTGGCCGGTGAAGACGGTTTAGGTTATCAACCCTATGTTCGTCAGCTTTTGACGCAACATGTCCGAAATGAAAAGCGGAAGCGTCAACGTTTGCACATCGTTAAGCCTTAACATCATCGCTACATTGGCTTCAACACAACCAACAATACAATGCTTATCAATAGCAGCGTGGGAATCTCATTAAACATACGAAAAAATCGCGACGATCGACGAGGCTTGCCCTCAACAAATTGTCGCCGATAATGCCCGCAAGTTAGATGATACGCCCACAGCAATATCACCAGAAAAAGCTTGGCGTGCATCCAGCCTGCATGGGCATAGTAAGCGGGGTTGCTCATGATTAATCCCAGTCCCAACAGACTCGTGATAATTCCCGCAGGCCAAGTGATGCCATAATACAGTCGCCGCTCCATGATTTTAAAACGCGCAAGGCTGATTTCATCCTCTGCATCCGCATGATAAACAAACAATCGAGGTAAATAAAACAAGCCGGCAAACCAAGCGACCATTGCAATAATATGAAACGCTTTCATCATTAACATATTATTTCTTCTTATGTTGTGTTCGTTGACGATGAGACCGCCGCAGCCAATTCAGCGATTCAACCCCTAATGAAAAGCCCATTGCAACGTAGATATACCCACGCGGAATATGGAATGAAAATCCATCTGCGAGCAAAACCATGCCTATTAAAATTAAAAAGCTCAACGCCAGCATTTTAATTGTTGGGTGCTTATGAATAAAATGAGAAACGGGTTCGCTGGCATAAATCATAACCATAATTGCAATCGTAATCGCCGTGGCCATCACCCAAAAATGGGACGTTAATCCAACGGCCGTTAAAATACTGTCAAACGAAAAAATAATATCCATCAAACCAACTTGAATCACCACTTGGCTCAATCGACTCTGGGACTCGGCATGATACCGTGCAAGCGGAGGATCCTCGTTGACTTCATCATGAATTTCCTGAGTGGCCTTGACGATTAAAAATCCCC
This sequence comes from uncultured Gammaproteobacteria bacterium, assembly GCA_963784615.1. Lineage (GTDB taxonomy): Bacteria > Pseudomonadota > Gammaproteobacteria > Legionellales > Legionellaceae > UBA11403. The sequence goes on along the minus strand of CAWASG010000002.1, from coordinate 528,055 downwards.
CGCCTACCATTAAAAACAAATCTCGAGCAGAAAACGACCATTGACCGATAGAAAATAAAGGATGGGTCAATTGAACAATCCACATCGCTGAAAACAACAACAACAAGCGCGTAACCCAAGCAAACATCAACCCCAAACGACGTGCCTTACGACGCTCTTTAAGCGGTAATTTTTCCGTGAGGATCGCCAAAAAAACCAGATTATCTATACCTAAAATAATTTCTAGTACGATTAATGCGAGCAAACTTGCTAAGATATCAAAGAAATCCATTGGCATCCTGATTAATTAATTTTTATTACACTATATATGGACTTTAACAATTTTGAAATCACTGATTTATATTCCAGGGTAAACGCAGCATGGAATGCGTTTTTAGGTCTCAGTCATCGTTTCGCCATCCGCGCCCAATGAACTTCACAATATGTGCAATGTTATATCAGGCGTCGTTGCGAGGCACGAAGCAATCCAGGGTTCGAAGCGCCGTACTCTGGATTGCCGCGCTTCGCTCGCAACGACGGATGGCGATATGATGACTGAGGCCCGTTTTTATCCTTGTCTTCCTGGTGTCGGTGCTGAAGTTGCAGCCGCTGCCGCATTTTTACACAGCTCATATTTTTCCAAAATAAGGTGTAAAGTGCCACTACCATTGGTCTTGTTTATTTCAAGTTGAATGCGCCCTGCCTTATCTTTATCTGACAATGATTGATCAGCGAGAATTTCCCTTACGTTTTTCACGAAGGCAATAGATTCTGCTGAGGCTCCGAATGAGACTTGGGGGAAAAATGCAAACTTAAATGTTGTTGGAGTAGTTGGTTTGTATTCGGCCAACGCGAATTGAACTGCAAATATTATTTGAGTTTCAGGAGCCAATGTATGTTTGAAATGTTTAAATATCGCGGATAAGTTATCTTTCATTGTGATATGTTCAGGCGATAGGTCTGTCTTTCCGCCAGAGCGAGTAAACACCCCTTCTTTATTAAAATGAAGCTCTCTTGTTGCGCGATTACCGCCACCTGGGATTGTTCCCGTTATTTTAAAATTATCGTCTGCCTCTCTTGTTACTGCCGTTACACAGATACCGTCCAATTTCAGTGAATCGATCGCTGCAGGTTGTTGTTGCGGTGATGCCGCAGAAGGTGCAGACGATACAACTCGAGCGGGTGAAAAATCACCAGTTGGATTCGGCAACTCCCGAACTTCGTCACGTAATATTTGGAACTGCTCAACAAACACTGTATCTAAATTTTTTCCATCTTTTATAACCCCGCGTCCACTCTTTTCATTAAAGACAATAACCGTACCTCCATTTTCTTCAAGAGAAAAACTAACACAATTATCATAATTCATATATGAAGCAATACGATAATCAGGATGAGAAGCGGGTGAATGTTGCGGCGGTTGCACGAGAGGAGGTGCTGATTGTTGTTGCGCTGCACTTGCCGCAGCCGCCGCTCCCGCTGTAGGCACAGGTTTTAAAACAAGTCCTGCTGGCACCAGAACAGCATCAGTAGTTCCCATCTGAATTTGTTTATCATCAACCGTATAAACAGCAAACTGTTCACTGAAATTATTAAATGCTGGCGCCCCGGCTAAACCAGATATGTTCGTACTGGAATTTGTATCTCCCAAACAAATTGCACCGGCATTGCATGCACTCAGGATTTGTTGAAATTGGCCCTTGTCATTAAAATTCGTATGAAAATTAACCACGTTAAAATACTGAGCACTTGCGTTATCAATCACTTCGTATTTTGCAGCGCAACCGTCTATCATTTGCTCAGGCAGAGTATTAGCTGCAATTGAAAATGTTGTCGGATTAACTAATATATAAGTCCCGAACTTTGGATGAGCTCTTTTCTGTAAAAAATTTTGCCTTAAAGTATTGGTATCGATCGCAACATTTTGTTTTTTTGACTCACGATTAATTTCTGTAACCAGATGATCAAAATATTCTGCTTGTTCGTTATTATGTGGATTAGGCACCTCCTGTAACGCCAATAACGCCACACCATTTTTAAATGCACCGACAATATACTTAGCAATTTCTGCCAAACGCGCCTTGTGAAATTCTTTTGATAAATCAACGCAATTGACACTTGGAAATAATACCCTCTGAACAGATGGCGCAATAGGTGTGGTAGGACACCAAATATTAAGCGACGCTATTTTATGTTCAACACCCGCAATTTTAACTGTTGACACAACCAAAGGATGATCTGTGATCGGCACAGGGAGTTCTGCTCCACCTTTAACGAGCTCTGTGTTGATAAACGGCATTTTAAAAAACGTGGGCGGCGAAGCTATTTCTGGATGCTTAGAAAGTTCTTTACTTACAACGCCACGAAAATCCTCCAGAAATGCATGTCTTTCATCATCAGTCATCTCACATAAAACGCCAGCGCACGCATGATTACAACCCCATCGATTACTCCAACTGTAGTCCTCTGTTAATCTAGCTTCCTCTTTTTTATTATTATTAGTGTTGGTATGCTTACGAAAACCAACTTGGTAATAAAAATTAGTTACGTAGATTCCTTCGTGATATGAGTCTGTCGGTTCTAATTTTGCAAGCACAAATAACACTTGTCTTATTTCATCATGTAAATCACCTAGTGCTAGTGATGTTTCTCGGGGCCCAAAGCCCGATTCTGAAAATGTGGATTCTAAAATCTGATTCCAATATATAGGACGCTTATACAAACTTGACGTATGCAATATCAATTTATCAATTTTTTCATCATTTTTTGCATAGCCAAGTTCTTCAATAATCTTCTCCCAGGTTTTCACTTTAATATCTTTTGGCGCTGCAGCAGCGTGAGCATCCGCCGCAGCCGCCACCGCAGCACTTGCCTGAGACGTTTGGTTGGCTACCACAGCAGCTACTCCGGCATTCGCAGCTGCTGCTGCCACAGGAAAACATTCCCCAAATTTTCCTGTTTCACCTTTCACCTGTTCTGGCGTTAATTGAGCGGCATCACGCAAACGCGTTGCAATCGCCAATTCAACTGTTTTTTCAGGAATATCTGTCCATTCCTGAATTAACCCATCCAAAATAACCAAGTGAGATTTAGTATCGTAGCGGCAACAATGCACCAGTGTTAAATTTGGAATGTTGTAGTGATCAAGCATCTTAATGGCCGCAATTTCTCCCTCGACCGTCCACTTGGCATCACAAGCAAAAACCCCAGCACCAACAGAAGTAAAGAGTAATGGTACATCTTTATCCGGATTTGCTTTTGCATAGCTCGCGGCATGTATTGCAGTCATTTCATATTGATGAATGAGCATAATGCGGGCAGCTTCGCGCATTGCTTTCGTTCCCTTTAATGACTTGCCATCCGCTCCTACTGACGTGCGCTTGTGTGGATCATACCCTATGCAAAGCCCCCAGTTTAAACTGATACCTGCAAGGCGTGTTGTGTCTCCATAGGGATGAACAAGCGTGTTAGACGTACACACTTTGTCAAGATTCACAGAGTCTTGCACCGCAGTCAAGAATTGTTCCTCTTTGCCTACTGCTGGCAGTACGTACCCTTCCCATTTTTCAAGTAGGGGGGATAGTTTGGGGTCATTCCACCAACCGGCCATGGAACGCACCCTATTTGTATCCCTATCCGCGTCTGCAGCACAATACAAACTCATTGCCATGATAGCGCTATGTTCTTGGACGCCTGGCCCTTGGGTGGGGTCATTAGGATAATGCATTGGATGGCACCGCCGCCCCAGAAGTGCCTCTTCAAGAAAATTTTCCTGACTCGCCCCTTGAATGAACGTGACGGTAGCAGGATTCATAAAATATTTCGATAAATCAAAAGACTCACTCGCGTTAGCAAGGATTGCAACGCGAGTTTGGTGGGAAGCTGCGCCAGCAGGAGCAGCAGCACCCAATTGTGCTTTAAGCGCGCTATGTGAAATGGGTTTTGGCGCATTCTTGATGAGTAATTGCCTGAAAGTTTCACTGATTGTGAGCACATCGTTCGGATCCAGTTTTTCTTTAATGCCCAGAAGCGCATTTATGTACTGACATTGGTCTCCGTATACTGTTTTTTTTGGTTCTTTAGGCCTTTGTAGCGGGTACTCGCCCAACGGCTGAAATCCTCCCTTTGGCGCTTTCTCTTTTATCGAAGCGGGTAATTTCTCGAGCATTGCCATAAAAATGGCCTCAAGATTATCATGCCTGATACCCACCCCGGATTGTCCAGCACCTTGCGCAGCCGCAGCGGATGAATCATCAGAAGATTCAAAGCTAGTCTTATCATTATTGTCACGCATTAACATCTCACTATTACCATTGAATTAATGTAATTATAGTAGACATATTGCGAGTTGCAGAGGCCGCCCGTTTTTTTAGCGGCAAAGTAGAATTGTCCCCTTTTGGCCCCATCGAAGCTAACCTTAAAAGGTCACTGCATGGATGGGGGAGCAAATATGTTCGAGGCAACGCAGCCTGGATAACAAGTTATTTCAGTGGTACGCCCATCCCGGTTGACGCGCGGCTATTTGTTTGAGGCTGAAGATTTGAGCGTGCGTCAACCAGGCTGCCATGTGAATTGTCAAATTTTTTTTAAAAAAATCCCCAGCGTTTATTTTTGTTTATAAATAACGCTTTTTAAAAAACTGCTTTTCCTAAAAAACATTTATAAAAGGTTCTGCTAACGGCTACTGTTATCTTTTTTTGATCTTAATCTTATTAGATCATGCTGCCATTCGTAATCAACTCCGTAGAGCCGTCACAAGTTGTCTATTCGGTTTAATAAGTGCTGCGCCCCAAACTACAATAACGTGATTTATTAATTCATAATCACAGCCTGGTTGACGAGGTCACAGCGTAACCTTTTTTAACAGTTTTACCCTTACCATTAACGCTTTTATTGTTTTTTTAGTTGTGTCCTTATTATTGCAAAAAATATCTGCTAAAGACTTTTTTATCCTTACTCATGACACACCGTTACATTTTGTGTTTCATAAACGATTCCATTCATTAAACAACAACGTAATCGTCCGACCAATATTCTGGCAATTGCCACTATTGCCCGCTTTTTACCCCGCCGGTAGCTTAGCTCCGCAAACTTCTTAGCTATCTCGGCGTCCTTTCCTGTGGCGCCAAGCAACCTCAATTAATATTTGCCTTAAATAAGGGCGGCCACAATGACTGATCCCGCCTTGACGTCTCGTTTCCCCAGAAGAGGATTCACTCGGCGTTAAACCCATAAAACTATAAGCGTGTTTATTGCTATTAAATTGCTTTAACGTTCCCAGCTCACGACTTAATACTTTAGATGATATCGTTCCTATACCAGGAGCACTTTTATAAATATCTTCTAATGCCGAAAGCTCTTGACTGGCTTTCGACTGATTAGCAATGTCTTTATTTATCTGCTTTAAATCGTCTGTTAGTCTCAGCCACTGATCACAGAAATAATCAATGACGCGCTTTAATTCAAAAGGAAAACCATCCATTTTTTTTAAGTTCTTTACCCATTGAATACTTGTCGTTTTATCATCAATTAAACTTTCGTCATATCCGAATTGAAATAATTTGCTTTTAATCCGGCAGGCGATACGACTCCTATCTTTAATAATGGTTGCCCTTAGCCGAGTGAATAATCGTAATCGCTCCTCTTCTTCTCCAGGAATATAAATAGAACTTAATCGATTGTCGGATAATTGCTCCGCTAATTTCTTGGCATCCCGTTTATCTGTTTTAACCTTGTCTCTAGACGCCGTTTCAACTGATCCAGGATTTACGACAATGCTCCTTATTCCAGCCTGTATAAGCGCACGATGCAGTGCAAAACCACTAAATCCAGCTTCATAGACCGTATGTATTTGCGCACCTTTAAAAAACCGTTGTAATTGTTCAATTAAATCGGTTGGGCTTGTTCGCATAGTCCAGCTTTTAACTTTTACTCGATCACATATGCAGTAAACCGAATAACTTTTTTTATGGACATCTATTCCTACGTATACATTTTTGCCGTTATAATCGTATTGCATGAGAGTCTCCTTTTTTAAGTTAAGTTAAGTTAAGTTCGTTACTTCTTTACTTTAACTGGAGACTCTTTTTTTTAAAAATTTTTTACTTCAATTCAACCATAGCAACTACGCTGGTTAGCTGGCTCAATTCATTATTGCCGCCGCATAGGCTGCAAATGGAGAGGCCGCCGGAGTTACAAGGCAATTTTCAAGCGCAGCAGTAGTCGGATTGATCTCACAACGGTACACATTAGTACCTGAAACATAGGCATACCGTGTTCCATTTACCGTGCCAATGGTCACCGAATTCGGTTGCCCAGGGGCGGGAGTGGCAGTTGGTATGCAATCATGAAGCAATCCGCCTGTTGGGTATACTTCACATAGATACATGCCTGTACTAACATCAGCAATATACGCATATTGGGATCCATTAACTGTGATCAATGCTATCCCGGTTGGAGCTGCCCAAGCCGGCGGAGAGACAGGAGTAGTCAAGCAGTTATTAAAAGTTCCATCATAATTTAGCGTACATTGATAGATAGCACCTCCCATAGGGGTGCCATCTGCTACATATGCATACTGTATTGAACTTATCGTGGCAAATGCTATTTCTACGGGGTTCCAAACCGGGGCACTTAACGGAGTTGGAGTACAAGTATTCAATTCACCACTAGTTGAATTTATCGTGCAATGTGAGACACCCGAAGGGATATCGGTGCTAATGTATGCATACTGCGTATTATTCACGGTGGAAAATGAGATTGCAAAAGAACCTAAGAACGGTGGGATAGCGGGGGTTTCAGCAGTACAGGTATTAAATGTACCATCCGTATTTAATGTACATTTATAAACAGATCCCACGATATCTGCCACATATGCATACATGGCATCATCCATTGTGGCAAGAGCAACCCCCGCTGGAAGCCATGCGGGTGCGCCACTGCTCGGGGTTGTAGTGCAGGTGTTGAACGTACCGTCAATATTATTTAACGTACAATAACGCATGTTCCCAACTGTGTCCGCAACATAAGCGGATTGGGCGTAACATATGACTCTTACGCTTGTCACATCGGCGGTAACAGGAGAACCAGTCCCATGAAACACTTTACATATTAAACCAGACGGCTGTGGTAATAATATCGTAACATCATAACTCCCGCCATAGGGAATAGGCGTCGAAAATGTAAATAATCCATCGGTATTTAGAACCAAATTATCTCCGCCATTATTCTGTAGGGTCAACGAGCTAGGTGCTAAACCAGATACAGCCCTCTGTGCCAGCGACAATGAGACAAAAATAAGGTAAAACTACTTCCATGAGGGCGGTAGGGAAATTGTCAAAATGGTATTAGGATCGAACAACAGTATTAATGAGTTAAATTTAGTCAAATCACAATTAGACGGAAGCGCCAATAATCAACAGATTGAATTAAGTGCATCAACACCATCTGATCCTCAGGTAAAAGCCAGCGGAGCACCGCGCCGGAAATTCACCAAAGCATATAAACTGCAAATTCTGACCTCTTATGATGCCTGTAGTAATGCATTAGAGCGTGGGGCACTGTTGCGCCGAGAGGGTTTGTATCAAGGGTGTATTTCTGCATGGCGAAATCAGCTTGAAATGAATACAGATGACAAGAAAGCTACATTAAAGGGCCGGCGCACTGATCATATGGCTCGAGAAATTGAGCAATTGAAAAAGAAACTGGCTCAAGCCCAGGCTGTCATTGATCTCCAAAAAAAAGTCTCGGAACTGCTTGGGACACACATCCTCTCACACGACAGCAGCGAGGTGAATTGATGGAGCTCATTTCACAAGAAGGTCGAAATAAATCCATTCCGATTGACATGCTTTGTTCCGCGATGTGTATTCCACGGGCCACTTATTACAGACATTTGGAGGATAAAAACGGTGCACAAAATGAGTCACGACTGCCAACCACCCCGGTTAACGCCCTTAATAATCTAGAAAGGCAATGTGTTCTTGATTTATTGCACAGCGAGCGTTTCGTCGATAAAACGCCTTACGATGTGTATTATGAGTTGATGGATAAGGGCGAGTATTATTGTTCGCCCCGCACCATGTATCGCATTTTAGCAGAGCATGGTGAAACAGCAGAACGGCGTTTACAGCGGAATCATCGAGATGCCGTCAAGCCTGAATTAATTGCATCTCGCCCGAATGAAGTCTGGTCATGGGATATCACAAAATTACTTGGCCCTACAAAATGGGTTTATTACCATCTATATGTCATCATGGATATATTCAGCCGATATGTTGTTGGTTGGCTTATTGCAGACTGTGAGTCGCAAGAACTCGCCCGAAAATTATTACATGAGACCGCTTTAAAACACGGCATTCAGCCTCACCAACTGACTATACATTCGGATAATGGGCCAAGCATGAAATCTCACACTGTTTCACAGCTACTCGAACATCTCGGCGTTGCTAAAACCCACAACCGACCTTATACAAGCAACGACAATCCCTTTTCTGAGTCACAATTTAAAACGCTAAAATACAGGCCGGAGTTCCCTGCACGCTGCCAATCGCTGCAACACGCTGAGGCCTTTTGTCAGCAATTTTTTCCTTGGTATAACAAAGAGCATTATCACTCAGGGATCGCATGGTTAACGCCAGAATCCGTTCATTACCAGCGAGATCAATCTATTCTTGAGCAACGACATGCCGTCTTGATGAAGGCTTTCCTTGCCCATCCAGAGCGCTTCAATCATAAAGAGCCACAATTAAAAAGCCTCCCTGATGCGGTGTATATAAATCCACCTGAATCGATTGAAATAGGAAGTAAATCTGGACAGTCGGAGGTGTCTATGGCAGGATAATCGAGTTAGCTAATTCACTACAGAATTTGTCTCATTTCCCCTGGCACGCTCCGAGTTCCACCAACTGTGTAAGAAGAAGTGACGCTACACGTTATGCTCACACTCGTAACATTACCTGTAACTGTTCCTGAACCATTACTGACTAAACAAGTTTGGCCAGTTGGTTGTGAAAATACTGTAACAGTATAGGTCGATCCTGGAACGAGTTGTGTAGGAAATACAAATGTGCCATTGGTAGTTCCCTCTGTGTATATTGTAACGTCTCACTCTAATTTACATATCTCGTCCCTATTTAATTAACCTGAGACAAAGCTCCCCAAGGCAAGCACCTTGGGGAGCTTTTATTTTTAAATTTGTTTCAACAGAGCGATGGCCTCCTTGATGATATCATCTGGCAGATGATTGATTTTTTTATCAGTAGCCAATCGCAGTGATGTAACAATGAGTTTATGTGCTTGTCTTGGATTACCTTTTGAGGACATTCGGAGCAGCTCAAGAGCTGAGTCGGACAACAACTGATGCGTACATCCAGCCTGAGAAAAACCATGTTCAATAAGCTGCTTAAATGCATCGCGCTCAAGAATTGGCTTCAGTTCACAACGTGCTTGGATCCGAGATTCTAATGCAGCATTAGCGGGTTTCCCTATCTCGCGAGCGAGCTCCGGGTGGCCTACCAACCAAACGGTCATGTAGTCTTTGGAATCAAAGACAAAATTGAGGAAAGCTGGGAAATCACGAAAAAATTCAGATGGAAGATTTTGTGCTTCATCAATAATGAATACTGGCATAATGTTCTTTTGAGTAGCCAAGTGAATGATGTACTCCTTAATATCACGCCATAACTGAGCACGACGATAAGAAGAAGCAAGTCCAAGTATCAGCGCCATTTGACGATAAAAATCCAGTCGACCAAAATCTGTCTCGGCGATGTAGAAAACGCTGTATTGATGTGGGTTTAAAGTGCTGGTTAGTTGTCGAAGTGCAGCCGTTTTCCCAAGTCCAGGCTCTGCTGTGAGTAATCCAACGCCAGGTGATTGAAGAAGCCAATTAAACTGTTGAGCAAGGCCTGCAAGCTGGGCGTTATCCCATAATTGGATACTTTTTTTTCCTAAGGGGGCTTGGGTTAAACCAAAAAATGATTGGTACATTTAATTGTCCTCACCGGTTGTTTGTGCAAAGGTGCCAATGGACTCGACATAGTCTTCAAAAACCAATTCGACATTGTGCTCACGCTGGATTCCTTCAGGCGAAGGTGCTGCATGTGGTCGTTGGCGTTTACGATTAAGATTGGCGTCTAAATCTAATAAAACAGCGGCTCCCAAGTTGTCACCGAAGGCTGTTTCAACCCGAACAGCAATATTTGTGTGCGGATTAAACACCAACGTCACTTTCTCACCGACAAGGTTGTGATGTACCTCAAACATCTTGCCATCCCAACTGATCGTTCCATCTTTGCGAACAACTCGCTCAGCACGATGGTAAAAAATATCATCGATTTTATTGGCGAAATAAGGCGTTAGAGGGCGCACGTGAAGCAGGTCGTCTCTCCAACTATCAAGCGGTGTTTTCTTATCTAACCCACCATGCAAACGAATATGATAAACATGCTCAATCCAGGCCCAAAGGCGAGCATTAAGATCACCCAAATCACGAATTTTATCGATATCAAGCTCATCGATAAATTGTTCTCTAAATGTGCGATGAAAACGTTCGAGCTTACCTTTGCCCTCGGGTTCTCGGGCGCGACAATAGACAAGCCGTATCTCTAAGTGTGCACAAATAGTTTGTAATGACTCGGATCGGTATGCAGGGCCATTATCAATAATCAATTTATACGGTACGCCTCGTTTCAATACAGCTGATTTGAGCACGCCCTCTATATCGAGGGCTGTTTCTCCAAGACAAAACGCACTATGTGTAATAAGACGTGAGGAATCGTCAATCAATGAAACCAAGTACGTTTTCCGCATGCCTGATGGCGTTTGTATCCGTGGGCCATGAAGTACATCTCCTTGCCAAATATCTCCTGCATGGGCAGCCACGAATGACCGGCGCTCAATAGTGTCTTGATTGGGTATAATGCGTTTTGACAGGTGCTGTTGTTGTAAAAAGCGATGAACGGAAGCCCGAGCCAATGTGTCTTTAGCAACCAATCCTTCGCGCTCAATCATGCCAATAATAGTGTTAATTGAGCGTGAAGGCTTATCCTTTTTAAGGATCACAATTCTGCTTTGCACGGTTTCTGAAATTTGTGTACTTCCTTTGTCTATGCGCGGTTTAGGATTCAGTGCTTCGATACCCCCTCGCTTCCAATCGTAGTACCAGCGCGCAATTGTTTCTTCACTGATATGCGTTCGTCTTGACTCAGGAATAGTATAACGATCGGCAGCCAAACTTCGGATAATACTTTTAACCTCACCGCGCTTTAGTTCAGCGCGGCTCGCTAGTGGACCAAGAACCATCAGGCGAAACAAAGCCATCGGGTGTAAAGGTTTACTCATTTTTCTCTCCGCTATTAATGGGGAGTGAAGTTAATCAGTAAAATCATGGCACCGAAACGACCAAACTGTGTGGGGTTCATATTTGCATAAGCATTGCACAACTCATGCTTGAACCGATTATATGTTCATGGGATAACAACTCCGGCTACATGGCAAAGGCGCATCGCTTCACTCAAACGCATCTTCTGGAGCGTTGCTTGCCAAAAGTCAGCCATATTTATGGCTCTACCCAGTGCATAAAAATGAGTACACAACGCATCTTTATGAAGTCGAAATTGCTCTACAAAGCGCATCAGCCAACGCTTTATGGTCTGGCGTGAAGGCGGCATTGTTTTTGATATAGCGTAAGCGCTCATACCAGAAAGGTACAATACAAAAATGATCTGCTGCATATCCCACAAATACCATCTACGCGGTGGAATGCATTCCGGAAGGACTGAACATGTTTTGTCGCAACAGGGGCAATAGTATCGCTGAATAAACACTGGATTTAGTGAGGTACTTGAAGGATTAATGCGATCCGCTTCACGAGAATAACCACCATGTCGCCAAGGGTTTGATTTACCGCAACACAGGCAATTTTTTAAGCCTAACTTCTCAGGCTCATGCCTTTGGATATGAATATAGTGTACTAATGATAAAATATCTGCGAAAATATGCGCCATGACTGATCTCTTGTTTTATTGTTTGGTAAGAGACTCAATAATACATGTTGATCAGTCACTAATCATAATTAATTTTTCATCTCATTGTTTTTGATCGTAATCACAAGGCTTGTGATCAAGATAGTGCGAGATAAATACTTCGGTTAAGAGCTATATTTTTCGAGACATTACATATATTATCACCGCCGTTATTCTGTAAAATTAAATTTGTTACTGGTTGGACCAAGCCAGAAATGGTTCCTCCAATCGTATAAGGACTTAATGCTCTGATTTTCAACCAATTTGACGGATTCGGCTGAGAACAAGACAGTTGATTCGTAGCGATACAAATTTGCGGTGTATTCTCTAAAGTCGTGGTTTGGCCGCCCGCAAAGCGACTGCCATCAATCGATAACACCAGCGAACACGACTCACCTGAATTTAAGACCATGGGATTTTTACACCCCGCCCCACTCGTATCTTGTGTCAGACCTTGCACATGAGTCATTACTAGACTTTCTCGTGTGGGAAGTTTATTGGTGACCGTATACGTGATGCTCGCGGTTCCTATTGTGCTAACGGTAACTGTACTACTCCCCTGTGGCGTAATAATAAATTTAGTCTGCGTAGCCTTTGCCTGCACATCAAAACTGCTGATGAGCAGTGCCATCACGCCCATTACAAAGGGGGTTACACGTCTTCTACAAAAGAGAGTCATTGAGTGTCCTTACGCAACATAAGAAAGGCTGATAATGCCACCATTGGTATAAAGATGCGAAAGGCTGATTCCCTGGTTCAACGTCTGCCCCGCTGCCCGACCGAGTGAGCTTTTGCCTAAGTCTGAAAACTCATATCCCGCGCCGATTGACCAATGTGAAGTAATGGCTTTTTGTATGCCAGCGCCAACGGTGTAGGTAAAGCTTGTGGTTGCGTGAGAGTCAAAGGGAGGTTGTGCTGATTCTGTAACAATTTTGGGAGTGGAGTTGTATGCGCGGGCTTGATTAAGGCCTATGCCGACGTTGCCAGTAACATAAGGTGAAATTTCCCCTTTCATTGGAACGGTTAACAACTTCCCCTTCAGCCCGATACGTGATTGATTGATCCTATATTGGTAAATGTAATTATCAAAATCAGGGCTGGCTTGCTCCCAAATATCTCCTTCGCGATTGATGTTATTGGTGATACCTAATGCTAAGCCTAGCTGGCCTTGAATGTTTGATGATAGCTCCATTTGTGCCCCAGCAAAGATCTCGGCGATAACCATTGTGTTGGATGACATGGGCTTAAAGGTTTTGAGTATGGTAGGGGTTAAATAAATGGTTTGCGTCGTACCGCTTTGAATCCTTGCCGCTCCAGCGCTGAAGGTGATGACACGACGAACGTCCTGTTCGCTCGGCCCCTCAGGCAAAAAGTCCTTGTCTAATTGAGCATAACTCAGTGTTCCTAGCATTAATAAAGGTAAGCAAGAGATGACGCGAGGGCTAAATAAATGCATGATTGTTAATTCCTTTTAAACACTCAATAAAGACGGTGAATCCACCACACGTTCGCCAGTATATCACTATTTATTTAAATTCATACCTCTTTTCAGGGAGCGTTACATGACGAGCGCGGGCGCGGGCGCGGGCTCTCTAACCAAAATCATTTTTTAATAATCAACGACACATTTATCCGCATATATGTCAACTCACCACTACAACATATTATTTGACTCGATTGGCGCACCATCTGTCAAAATAACCGCACTACCGAGCACTGCCATTAAGTTAAGGAATTTTTTCTTTTAAAACAGATGCCGACTTAGATTTCCCTGCGATATCGAAAGGATACTATATTTCGCATTAAATTTGCTCACTCAGAAGTTCCCTACTACAATGTAAGTATATAAAGTGATATTTGGGGGAGAAACATGCCTAACACACCGCAATCCGAAAATAAAAATAATATGTTTAAATATGCACAAACACAAAAAGATACGGATCTGATCAGACATATTAAAATAGCCATTGGAATATACACTCTAGTAGCAAAAGATCTGGAAGAGTTGTCGAGGGCGGGGTTTGCGCTTACTAACATAGAAAATACTGATTTGGTGATTGATAAAAAAGGGCAGATTCTAAGACTTAACCAATTGGATCTTGAATCGCGTCGTTTAAGAACCTATATGGACTCTGATGTTCCTTATGGTCCTAAAGCTCCTTGTGTTGCTACTGCTTCCATAGTGCATACAGGGAAAAACCCCCCTCCTGAAATCAAAAATGCTCAATCCTATGAACAGAAACCTGGGTTAAATGCAGAACAGTTGCATGTATATCATCTTGGGGCAATGTTGCGCGAATTTCTTATGCAAAATGCAGATTTTGTAAAGTATTTCAAAGTTACAGGCATGAATCCTATAAAGCAAAACTCTGAAACAGACCATTTTATTGCTCTCTCTCCATGGGGTGATTCGTTAAGAATGTTGCTTAATCACTTATCAGAGAACATTCCTGGCGATCGATGTACGATTGAGTCCGCGTTAAAGCAGCTTGGTGGGATATCTATTTTACTTACAGATCAAAATTCACCTGAGAATGTTGAAATAAATAAACTGCTCCTTGCTGATAAAATAAAGGCTATCACAGCAGACCTAAAAAAAATCGAACCCGATTTCGACACTAATCCGCCCCTCTCTATTCCAGAGACTATTCCAGAGAAAAAAACTTATTTAAATAATTTAAAAACACTTCAAAATGAGGTGATTGTAGACCTTCAAACACAATGTAGAGCTGTACTGAAATCAATAAACGAGTTCGGAGTTAGCAAAAAAAATGATCCAGTGATGGATCAATATGTTGCAGGTAAGTCCAAAGAAATTGAGGGCGCCAAAAGCTGCGGAGCTCTTCAGGCAATTAAGAAAGAATTAGAAGAGAAATTAACACAATTAACACAAAAACAAGAAATACAACTCGCTTTAGCCGATCACTATAAAAAAAATCCTTTTAGTAAATGGTTGTGCTCTATCGATCCGGTCGCAAAGAAAGCTGTAACGTCTCACTCTAATTTACATATCTCGTCCCTATTTAATTAACCTGAGACAAAGCTCCCCAAGGCAAGCACCTTGGGGAGCTTTTATTTTTAAATTTGTTTCAACAGAGCGATGGCCTCCTTGATGATATCATCTGGTAGATGATTGATTTTTTTATCAGTAGCCAATCGCAGTGATGTAACAATGAGTTTATGTGCTTGTCTTGGATTACCTTTTGAGGACATTCGGAGCAGCTCAAGAGCTGAGTCGGACAACAACTGATGCGTACATCCAGCCTGAGAAAAACCATGTTCAATAAGCTGCTTAAATGCATCGCGCTCAAGAATTGGCTTCAGTTCACAACGTGCTTGGATCCGAGATTCTAATGCAGCATTAGCGGGTTTCCCTATCTCGCGAGCGAGCTCCGGGTGGCCTACCAACCAAACGGTCATGTAGTCTTTGGAATCAAAGACAAAATTGAGGAAAGCTGGGAAATCACGAAAAAATTCAGATGGAAGATTTTGTGCTTCATCAATAATGAATACTGGCATAATGTTCTTTTGAGTAGCCAAGTGAATGATGTACTCCTTAATATCACGCCATAACTGAGCACGACGATAAGAAGAAGCAAGTCCAAGTATCAGCGCCATTTGACGATAAAAATCCAGTCGACCAAAATCTGTCTCGGCGATGTAGAAAACGCTGTATTGATGTGGGTTTAAAGTGCTGGTTAGTTGTCGAAGTGCAGCCGTTTTCCCAAGTCCAGGCTCTGCTGTGAGTAATCCAACGCCAGGTGATTGAAGAAGCCAATTAAACTGTTGAGCAAGGCCTGCAAGCTGGGCGTTATCCCATAATTGGATACTTTTTTTTCCTAAGGGGGCTTGGGTTAAACCAAAAAATGATTGGTACATTTAATTGTCCTCACCGGTTGTTTGTGCAAAGGTGCCAATGGACTCGACATAGTCTTCAAAAACCAATTCGACATTGTGCTCACGCTGGATTCCTTCAGGCGAAGGTGCTGCATGTGGTCGTTGGCGTTTACGATTAAGATTGGCGTCTAAATCTAATAAAACAGCGGCTCCCAAGTTGTCACCGAAGGCTGTTTCAACCCGAACAGCAATATTTGTGTGCGGATTAAACACCAACGTCACTTTCTCACCGACAAGGTTGTGATGTACCTCAAACATCTTGCCATCCCAACTGATCGTTCCATCTTTGCGAACAACTCGCTCAGCACGATGGTAAAAAATATCATCGATTTTATTGGCGAAATAAGGCGTTAGAGGGCGCACGTGAAGCAGGTCGTCTCTCCAACTATCAAGCGGTGTTTTCTTATCTAACCCACCATGCAAACGAATATGATAAACATGCTCAATCCAGGCCCAAAGGCGAGCATTAAGATCACCCAAATCACGAATTTTATCGATATCAAGCTCATCGATAAATTGTTCTCTAAATGTGCGATGAAAACGTTCGAGCTTACCTTTGCCCTCGGGTTCTCGGGCGCGACAATAGACAAGCCGTATCTCTAAGTGTGCACAAATAGTTTGTAATGACTCGGATCGGTATGCAGGGCCATTATCAATAATCAATTTATACGGTACGCCTCGTTTCAATACAGCTGATTTGAGCACGCCCTCTATATCGAGGGCTGTTTCTCCAAGACAAAACGCACTATGTGTAATAAGACGTGAGGAATCGTCAATCAATGAAACCAAGTACGTTTTCCGCATGCCTGATGGCGTTTGTATCCGTGGGCCATGAAGTACATCTCCTTGCCAAATATCTCCTGCATGGGCAGCCACGAATGACCGGCGCTCAATAGTGTCTTGATTGGGTATAATGCGTTTTGACAGGTGCTGTTGTTGTAAAAAGCGATGAACGGAAGCCCGAGCCAATGTGTCTTTAGCAACCAATCCTTCGCGCTCAATCATGCCAATAATAGTGTTAATTGAGCGTGAAGGCTTATCCTTTTTAAGGATCACAATTCTGCTTTGCACGGTTTCTGAAATTTGTGTACTTCCTTTGTCTATGCGCGGTTTAGGATTCAGTGCTTCGATACCCCCTCGCTTCCAATCGTAGTACCAGCGCGCAATTGTTTCTTCACTGATATGCGTTCGTCTTGACTCAGGAATAGTATAACGATCGGCAGCCAAACTTCGGATAATACTTTTAACCTCACCGCGCTTTAGTTCAGCGCGGCTCGCTAGTGGACCAAGAACCATCAGGCGAAACAAAGCCATCGGGTGTAAAGGTTTACTCATTTTTCTCTCCGCTATTAATGGGGAGTGAAGTTAATCAGTAAAATCATGGCACCGAAACGACCAAACTGTGTGGGGTTCATATTTGCATAAGCATTGCACAACTCATGCTTGAACCGATTATATGTTCATGGGATAACAACTCCGGCTACATGGCAAAGGCGCATCGCTTCACTCAAACGCATCTTCTGGAGCGTTGCTTGCCAAAAGTCAGCCATATTTATGGCTCTACCCAGTGCATAAAAATGAGTACACAACGCATCTTTATGAAGTCGAAATTGCTCTACAAAGCGCATCAGCCAACGCTTTATGGTCTGGCGTGAAGGCGGCATTGTTTTTGATATAGCGTAAGCGCTCATACCAGAAAGGTACAATACAAAAATGATCTGCTGCATATCCCACAAATACCATCTACGCGGTGGAATGCATTCCGGAAGGACTGAACATGTTTTGTCGCAACAGGGGCAATAGTATCGCTGAATAAACACTGGATTTAGTGAGGTACTTGAAGGATTAATGCGATCCGCTTCACGAGAATAACCACCATGTCGCCAAGGGTTTGATTTACCGCAACACAGGCAATTTTTTAAGCCTAACTTCTCAGGCTCATGCCTTTGGATATGAATATAGTGTACTAATGATAAAATATCTGCGAAAATATGCGCCATGACTGATCTCTTGTTTTATTGTTTGGTAAGAGACTCAATAATACATGTTGATCAGTCACTAATCATAATTAATTTTTCATCTCATTGTTTTTGATCGTAATCACAAGGCTTGTGATCAAGATAGTGCGAGATAAATACTTCGGTTAAGAGCTATATTTTTCGAGACATTACAAAAGCGACAGAAATAATCGCGATTAACAATTTTAGGGCTGAAAAAGCAGCGGCCCAGCAACAAAGTGAATCAAGGGGTTCGATACAAGCAGATGAAGAGGAGAGCGATGAAAAGAACCCCAAGAATAATGGCCCTAGTCACTAAAAACATGAAGTTCATTGGTGCGATGAAGATACAAAGCCGGATTTGTTGATGATTGCGCATCCACAAATCACTGTTGATAGGCCTTTCCTTTTCTTCGTTTTGCATCGTTTGTTTTTGAGGCTCACTGAATTAAGTAAACGGCTCGCGTGTTTTTTTTGAAAACCGCTGGATTCACATAATTCATTTAATATTTTCCCCTTTTCACATCGATTTCCGACCTGTAACGTTTCGACAGCGTAATTAAAATGCCGCGTGAAAAAGGCATGTCTTATTTTGATGGTGTTGAGAGTAGTATTCCTGAAGGTGGTGATAGCCAAAATGAATTGGATGGTAACAAACTAACGCAGGGCAAACCAACGGTCGTTGCGAGCGAAGCGCGGCAATCCAGAGAACAAAGCTTCGAACTCTGGATTGCTTCGTGCCTCGTGTAATGTCTCGAAAAATATAGCTCTTAACCGAAGTATTTATCTCGCACTATCTTGATCACAAGCCTTGTGATTACGATCAAAAACAATGAGATGAAAAATTAATTATGATTAGTGACTGATCAACATGTATTATTGAGTCTCTTACCAAACAATAAAACAAGAGATCAGTCATGGCGCATATTTTCGCAGATATTTTATCATTAGTACACTATATTCATATCCAAAGGCATGAGCCTGAGAAGTTAGGCTTAAAAAATTGCCTGTGTTGCGGTAAATCAAACCCTTGGCGACATGGTGGTTATTCTCGTGAAGCGGATCGCATTAATCCTTCAAGTACCTCACTAAATCCAGTGTTTATTCAGCGATACTATTGCCCCTGTTGCGACAAAACATGTTCAGTCCTTCCGGAATGCATTCCACCGCGTAGATGGTATTTGTGGGATATGCAGCAGATCATTTTTGTATTGTACCTTTCTGGTATGAGCGCTTACGCTATATCAAAAACAATGCCGCCTTCACGCCAGACCATAAAGCGTTGGCTGATGCGCTTTGTAGAGCAATTTCGACTTCATAAAGATGCGTTGTGTACTCATTTTTATGCACTGGGTAGAGCCATAAATATGGCTGACTTTTGGCAAGCAACGCTCCAGAAGATGCGTTTGAGTGAAGCGATGCGCCTTTGCCATGTAGCCGGAGTTGTTATCCCATGAACATATAATCGGTTCAAGCATGAGTTGTGCAATGCTTATGCAAATATGAACCCCACACAGTTTGGTCGTTTCGGTGCCATGATTTTACTGATTAACTTCACTCCCCATTAATAGCGGAGAGAAAAATGAGTAAACCTTTACACCCGATGGCTTTGTTTCGCCTGATGGTTCTTGGTCCACTAGCGAGCCGCGCTGAACTAAAGCGCGGTGAGGTTAAAAGTATTATCCGAAGTTTGGCTGCCGATCGTTATACTATTCCTGAGTCAAGACGAACGCATATCAGTGAAGAAACAATTGCGCGCTGGTACTACGATTGGAAGCGAGGGGGTATCGAAGCACTGAATCCTAAACCGCGCATAGACAAAGGAAGTACACAAATTTCAGAAACCGTGCAAAGCAGAATTGTGATCCTTAAAAAGGATAAGCCTTCACGCTCAATTAACACTATTATTGGCATGATTGAGCGCGAAGGATTGGTTGCTAAAGACACATTGGCTCGGGCTTCCGTTCATCGCTTTTTACAACAACAGCACCTGTCAAAACGCATTATACCCAATCAAGACACTATTGAGCGCCGGTCATTCGTGGCTGCCCATGCAGGAGATATTTGGCAAGGAGATGTACTTCATGGCCCACGGATACAAACGCCATCAGGCATGCGGAAAACGTACTTGGTTTCATTGATTGACGATTCCTCACGTCTTATTACACATAGTGCGTTTTGTCTTGGAGAAACAGCCCTCGATATAGAGGGCGTGCTCAAATCAGCTGTATTGAAACGAGGCGTACCGTATAAATTGATTATTGATAATGGCCCTGCATACCGATCCGAGTCATTACAAACTATTTGTGCACACTTAGAGATACGGCTTGTCTATTGTCGCGCCCGAGAACCCGAGGGCAAAGGTAAGCTCGAACGTTTTCATCGCACATTTAGAGAACAATTTATCGATGAGCTTGATATCGATAAAATTCGTGATTTGGGTGATCTTAATGCTCGCCTTTGGGCCTGGATTGAGCATGTTTATCATATTCGTTTGCATGGTGGGTTAGATAAGAAAACACCGCTTGATAGTTGGAGAGACGACCTGCTTCACGTGCGCCCTCTAACGCCTTATTTCGCCAATAAAATCGATGATATTTTTTACCATCGTGCTGAGCGAGTTGTTCGCAAAGATGGAACGATCAGTTGGGATGGCAAGATGTTTGAGGTACATCACAACCTTGTCGGTGAGAAAGTGACGTTGGTGTTTAATCCGCACACAAATATTGCTGTTCGGGTTGAAACAGCCTTCGGTGACAACTTGGGAGCCGCTGTTTTATTAGATTTAGACGCCAATCTTAATCGTAAACGCCAACGACCACATGCAGCACCTTCGCCTGAAGGAATCCAGCGTGAGCACAATGTCGAATTGGTTTTTGAAGACTATGTCGAGTCCATTGGCACCTTTGCACAAACAACCGGTGAGGACAATTAAATGTACCAATCATTTTTTGGTTTAACCCAAGCCCCCTTAGGAAAAAAAAGTATCCAATTATGGGATAACGCCCAGCTTGCAGGCCTTGCTCAACAGTTTAATTGGCTTCTTCAATCACCTGGCGTTGGATTACTCACAGCAGAGCCTGGACTTGGGAAAACGGCTGCACTTCGACAACTAACCAGCACTTTAAACCCACATCAATACAGCGTTTTCTACATCGCCGAGACAGATTTTGGTCGACTGGATTTTTATCGTCAAATGGCGCTGATACTTGGACTTGCTTCTTCTTATCGTCGTGCTCAGTTATGGCGTGATATTAAGGAGTACATCATTCACTTGGCTACTCAAAAGAACATTATGCCAGTATTCATTATTGATGAAGCACAAAATCTTCCATCTGAATTTTTTCGTGATTTCCCAGCTTTCCTCAATTTTGTCTTTGATTCCAAAGACTACATGACCGTTTGGTTGGTAGGCCACCCGGAGCTCGCTCGCGAGATAGGGAAACCCGCTAATGCTGCATTAGAATCTCGGATCCAAGCACGTTGTGAACTGAAGCCAATTCTTGAGCGCGATGCATTTAAGCAGCTTATTGAACATGGTTTTTCTCAGGCTGGATGTACGCATCAGTTGTTGTCCGACTCAGCTCTTGAGCTGCTCCGAATGTCCTCAAAAGGTAATCCAAGACAAGCACATAAACTCATTGTTACATCACTGCGATTGGCTACTGATAAAAAAATCAATCATCTGCCAGATGATATCATCAAGGAGGCCATCGCTCTGTTGAAACAAATTTAAAAATAAAAGCTCCCCAAGGTGCTTGCCTTGGGGAGCTTTGTCTCAGGTTAATTAAATAGGGACGAGATATGTAAATTAGAGTGAGACGTTACACCTCGCAACGACGCGACCTGCAAGTTCATGTTGGCTGTTTGTACCGAAGGTACTGGCCTGCTCGCAACGACGCGACCTGCAACTTCATTTCAGCTGTTTGTACCGAAGGTACTGGGGCGCCCCAAAAGACGTTGTTCAAAATTTAGTTAACAACGTACTCGCATTGTTATCGCATCAGCAATTCCGTAGAACCGAAACTAGCAACGGAGTTCCTTCTCACGTTGACGGGAGAAGGTGCCCGACAGGGCGGATGAGGGTAGATCAAAACATTACGACTTAAACTACCCTCACCCGCCCTGCCTATGCTCCGGTCACATACTACTAAGCATCTACTTTTACGGCGGGAATTGCTGTTATCGCATCAAGAATCGTTACAATTTCGACGTTAAATTAATCAGGTGGTTCTCTTGCTTGCTTGCGGGTTGCCCTGCTTGCTCACAACCAAACAGCCTTACCTTTTGTGCAGGGATCCGATGTGCGTCATCTGCGTTTACATGTCTTTCAATACGCACCCCATGCAAATCACCGTGTCCATCGCATTTGGGTTTGCTGTGAGTATCGCGATGAACGTCGTCGTGAGCATCGTTTGCATCTTGAGATATTGCGGGTTGTTGTGCTTGAGTCTGGTTATTAATCTGGTGGGCTAAAAACGGCCTACCAAATCGGTCATAAACGTGAAGTGGGACGGACTTTTTATCTGCCTGATCTGATGTTGGCATACTCTATAACTCCTGAGGTTTTCAAAAAAACCTATACTAGCAAATTTTAGACTTATGTCATGTAGTAAATACCAGTTTTTTGATATATTTCCTCTCGATATTGTCACTCCTCAGTGAAATGAAGGTAACTCCCCTGCTTATGAACATGGTGGATCAAACGATTATGGCATGGCTTTCAGGCTCGCTGGCTTTGACTTCTAACCATCAAAAATCTTGAACACAAAAATATAACCTTGCAATATTTTCTTTATTGAATACAGCGAAATCGAAGTAATATCCACTATACGCATAGGCAGAGACGGAAGTAGTGGAATATGCACCTGTTGAAGACCAATACCAATATGCACCCATCCTACTGTTAGCATTTGAAGTTATGTTTTGTTGTGATGGTTTATTTTGAGTGCCGCACAAAGCCCCAAATCTCTGACCATATCCAAGCTGACATCCCGCAGGAAGATACACGGGCGACGTTGTGAAGGACGGGTTGCTAACTTTGGAACAAAAGAGTGCTGCGTAATCTTGAGTTGAAGCAGCGGCCCTAGCAATGATATTCAGTGTGTTTATAGAGCCATCTGTGAATGTCGTAACAACAGCCCGGCAATCAACAGTACCATCACAACTGCCAGTCGGCCACCACGGAAGTGGCGTCTCACTAGGTATTGTCAAAACAATTGTCCCGCCAACGCTGGAATTTGCCGGGTAACTATCATCGATTGAAAAAACATTACCGCCCTTATATCTATTCATATAAGTTAATAGAGTTATATCTGCAGTTAACTCATTTGTGAAGTCTCCAGAAACCATAATTTCGCTGGCAGTTGGCTCTGATGGTGGATTACTCGAAGGCGTATTTCCTGGCGTTATTGTTAAAACACATGATCCACCCGCGGCAATCGCCCCACAAGAAGTCGGTGATATTGTTGTTCCAGCCGGTAATGGACTCACAACAGATAAAAGGACATTGTTTGCTGTATCTGTCCCAATATTATAGACAGTTAATGTTCTACTTTTTGATAGCGTAGTTCCAGAAGAAGATCCTGCCCCTGATGCTGCTGTAAATATGCCTTGTGTAGCCAAAACACTTGACGTACTCGATACCAACGTTGAATTTGACCAACTGAGCTTTTGATTGGAAACTGAAATCGTCACTGGAATTTTATTGGTATTGGTACCTTCAATATCAAAAGAAGTCGGCGGTATTGTGCCTCCTCCGGGGATGGCCTTAAAATTAAAAGTACAGGATATGCCTTTATTGAGTGTATTCGTACAAGTACTGCTGCCCAATAGCTGTACTTTACCCAAGGTATTCAGTTGTGATGCATTGAAGTTGGCGGTTGTTGTGGCAAGAATATTGTCTGCTGTCGCGGTGACATTTGTTGATGATGTAACATTCTTTACCGTAAAGCTTTGAGTAGTGGGATCCTCTTGAAGAAAATGTAAATTATGCGGTGATGTGACTGCGATTGATGCCTGCAAGTTTTCAAGCTTAACATTAACTGGTGCATCGGTTGTGTTATCACCATATATAGGAACAGGGAGATAACTACCGTCAGCAGGAACGACCGCATCACCGAGTGCTGGTGGCGTAAATGTAATAATACAAGAGGCACCCGGGTTTAAAGTCACGCAGCCAACAGGCAATGCTGTGACCCCTACCGATGACAGGGCGTTAGGAAGGTAAGCCACCACATTGTGAGCGACTGCCCCAACTGTGGATATGTTTGTAACAGTGACGTTTTGCGGCACCCCTCCATTAACCAGAATTAACGAGAGAGGACTTGAGCTAAGCTTTGCTATTCCCTCCACAACTGCCATGGACACTAGCACTTGCGTGGTATTTGTACCAAAAACTGGGATTTGCTCAGGCGCAAGTAATACATTTCCTTGAGTCAAGGTTATCTGACAAGTGCCGCCTGGAGCAAGAGTTCCACAATTGCTCGCATTGCCTACGGTAGCCCAGCTCGCAGGAAGGTGCGCCGTGATGTTAAATGCGGTCACTGTTTGTGAGTTATTCGTGACGGTTAAAGTAGAACTAGAAGGTAAACCGAAAGGACCTACTATCATTTCTAATACCGTCGGATTCACTGAAATAGACGCCGGCTCAAACCCAACACTCAATATATCCAAACTATTCGCACCACACGCCTGAGAACACAGAAACGGATCAGGGCTGTTGTCTCCATGCCCTTTTGTTTTGCACACCACCGGCCCGCCGGTAATATGCCCAGACAATTGACTGCCCACAAGGGGCAATACGAGCTGGCAAGATTGGCCATGTGCTAGGGTAAAAGTACTGTCGCAGACGCCGAAGCCGGTTGTCTTTTGTGTGATACCGGGAATGGGCTTCATGGTGAGTGTGCGGGTAATTTTAGTTTGATTCGTTACAGTGTAAATAACTTTTGCATTGCCGTTTGAGGGAATAACCCACTTGGTATGCGTGCTCGGGATAATCGTAAACTTAGGTTGAGTTTCATCGGCATGAAGCAACGTTGCTGCAAACAGGATGGTGAGGCCAACAAGGGCGTGTTTGAACACATTCAGTTTATTCATATGGGTATCCCTACGCTACTTATAGATGGTATTTGTTGATTACCTGAATAACAAGCTTACGCTTGTGTACCCTGCTTTTATCCGAGCCTTGCGCGGCTTGAGCGATACTCAATTTCCTTAGTATTGGACAAAACTCTAATGTAAAAGTGTTGTGGCGTCAATTGGCTTTATATAAAGAACAGTCATTCCCGCCGTAAAAGTAGATGCTCAGTAGGCTCGCCCTTTCCCATTGATGGGTAGTTTAAGGCGTAATGTTTTGATCTACCCTCATCAGCCCTGTCGGGCACCTTCTCCCGTCAAACGGGAGAAGGAACTCCGTTGCTAGTGTCGGTTCTACGGCGGGAATCGCTGCATAAAAAACCATAGTCAGGGCTCGCACTGGCCATTAAGTTAAGGAGAAAATGATTGGTGTACGTGTAGGTTTGGTTGAGCGAGAGCGAAACCCATATTTTACTCAATCTGAGTGCAAATAAATCAAATGATTATATTATTTCTTGATTAAGCGACCACTGACAAATCGATGCGTGCCTGATTGATGAACAAATACATCCACGTTATCAAGGTTTATCGCCTTGTCTTTAAGCGCAAGAAGCGGTTTACCTAATCTATCCACTGAGATTTTTTCGACTGATTGAGGAAGAATGTATTGCGGATCAACGTAAATAACGGCATATGCTTCATTTATACGATTGCTCTTACTGCGTATGCTGGCAATTGCATCTTCTTCGTTTTCATAAACGGGACGTGAGATAATTTGATTGGGTAAATGTTGAAGAATGCGTTCCCAGGATTGAAGATTGGAGCCATCAATTGCGTACAATGAAACGTAGAGTTTTTTCATCTTGGCAAAGCGGTTTGCCGTCTCTTGTTGACTTAGTTTTGAGGGTCTGCCGTTGGTTTCATCATCGCTGTTGTCCATGCTTTCTGCAACTTCATCACGGATTTTTTGTAATTTTTTTCCAATAAGACTTAAAAACGTTGAAGAACTCCATGGCGCTTTATCCAGTGCCTCGTCCAACGCTTGTAGTATTTCAGCCTTTTGATCTTTTGTTAATTTTTCAGTCATAGAATACACACGTTATTGGATTTTGACATTGTCATGTCCTTGTCGCAGCGGAGCGTAACCAAGAATTTACTTTACGAAACTACGAACCGATTGTTCAGTAAGTTCCGATTGTGCTTCCGTAATTCGTTCTGGATTCCGGAACACGTCTTTTGCTATATCACGCGCTGTAACAATGGCATTCCAGCATGCAATCTTCTCGGGAGTTGACTTTACAGCGATCATTTTTTGCAAAGTGTCGGCCGTCTCTGTCAGAACATCGACTACTGATTTAACTGACTCTCGTGCATACGGCATAATTACTACTCCAAATCTCTTATACAATTGTGTAAATCATAGCAGAAAAACGACTAAACGATGCCTAAATGACGACGTCTTTGCGTTTTATTTACAATTGAGTCACAAGGATTAGTCATACAATAACTCATCCAAAGGGGTGTAATCTTTACTTGGACCGCCCTGAATTAATTCACTCAAAACATCCGTCATACATAACAGTCGCAGAACGTTCGGCGTTACTTCATCAAAGACAACGCGGGATCCTAAAAGCCCTTCTTCTGCGTCTGTAAATGAAACGCCTAATCCGTACCCAAGACAAAGCGAACATAACTGATCCGCACGTCGCGCGATGGCTGGTAATAAGCCCGTGTATGAAAAGACTTCATCAAAACCTAAAAAACCGCTGTTGAGGTAGAATTTTGCATTCATACTCGCAGCAATCATCCCCATGCTTTTCGGTATGTCAATAATCATGTTCGCCACCAAGGTTGTGAAGATTTAATGGGTCCTGCAATAAATGTACGGAGCCAACGCAAAAAAACGGGAACCGTAAAACCATAGTGCTCGAGAATACCAAAAAATACCGCCGAAACTAAAACGAGAACCCCTGTCCATACTCGAACATGCATTAAAAACAAAAAAATAGGAAACGCTGCTCGCGCATCAACAATAAAAAAACGTGGGTTACGAGCTGAATCGCGCCAGTGCGCTGACTCTGAAAATCCTGCCATAACACCTCCCTTTTATTGATGTCTATATTTAGTATACCCTAAATATACGAATCTACTCTTCTATATCATCTATAACATCAAAAAAATCTTCAAGCTCATCGCGTAATTTTTTTTCCGCTAACATACTTTCCAAACGTCTTCTCGCATCGGAAGGAGATGCCTGATAATCATCTTGCTCCAGCAACAGCTCCTCTTCTTCTTCAACAGGTTGTTCAATATCTTCTTCATCATCATCAAATAACTCACCCATATTATCCTCACTATCAATTAAGAATGTTCATTTCCGATGGGTATATACCTTATTTTTTTTATATTTTCAAAGTATTTTTTTTAGAAAAAATCAGGTATCGTGTCATTAAGAACATAAGGGCAATTGCATGACCAACCCAATCCACCTAGCCATACGACGGACAAACCAAGACATCCGTAAACAATTACCTCTTGCGTTTCAACGATCGATGTCTAATAAAATTTGTAATCGTATTCGTGCATTAAATCAATACCGCTATGCGAAACGCATCGCTTTATACCATGCGCTGAATGGCGAGGTGGATTTGGGGAATATTTGGCGATCAGCGCCATTGCATGGAAAATATTGTTATTTTCCCGTAGTAAAAAGGGATGGTACCTTATTATTTTTACCCGCCACGCCCGCTTCAAGCTTTTATACCAATGAATTTGGCATTTTAGAACCAGAAGCTGAACCTCACCATGCCATTTTACCAGAGGAGCTGGATCTCATATTGATGCCCTTGGTTGCTTTCGATGAACATGGCACTCGCATTGGTATGGGAAAAGGCTTTTATGACCGCGCACTGGCCCATCAACGGCCTAAGCTTCTCATGGGCATTGCCTATGAATTTCAGCGTTATCCGTATATCGAACCACAACCATGGGATGTTCAACTGGACGCTGTCACGACCGAAAAAACGATTTATTGGAGTAAATCATGACGCAATATTGGTTAATGAAATCTGAACCCTCCTGCTTTAGCATTGATGATTTGCAGAAGGCACCAAATCAAACCTCTCCATGGGATGGTGTTCGGAATTATCAGGCTCGTAATTTCATGCGTAATACCATGCGTATGGGTGATCTTATCTTTTTTTATCATTCCAATTGCACCCCTCCGGGCATCGTCGGTATCGCTGAAGTCGCAAGTGAGGCGTATCCTGATTTTACGGCTTTCGATCCCAACAGCGATCACCCTGATCCAACCAGCACGCCTGAGAACCCCCGGTGGTTTATGGTGGATGTGCGCTTTGTAAAAAAATGGCCTAAGATGATTTCACTCGATGCGCTCAAACAGCATCCTGAGCTCAGTGAGATGCAATTGTTACGTAAGGGCAATCGCCTCTCTGTATTACCTGTCCAAAAATGCGATTGGGATTATATTACAACGATGTTAGGTTGAGTACGTAGGTTGGGTTGAGGTGGGTTCGGCGAACCCGCCTCAACCCAACATACGGTGCTCGCTCAAGAGGATAAAACAAGGTGAACCCCTCGTTTCTAATTTTTATTGGTGCAGGTTTAGGCGGCGTTTTTCGCTATTGGGTCTCGCATGCGGTTCATGGCTTGGTATCACGGCAATTTCCCTACGGAACAATGGTCGTCAATATATCGGGTTGTTTTTTGATGGGTTTATTGTTTGTGTTAACGACTGATCGATTAGATGGCGGTGGCTCATCATTAAGAGCGCTACTGTTAATTGGACTACTCGGTGGATACACAACGTTTTCTTCATTTTCCATCGAATCACTGCTTTTATTTGAAAATGGCCGATGGTTAAGCGCCTTCTTCAATATTATTGGCACCACAACGTTATGCTTTGTAGCCACCTGGCTCGGCGTCATTGGAGGACGAAGTTTATGAAGAATACTCGCGTCATGATGGTTAGAATTTATATTACGGAATCATCACATTTGTTGAATACCATTGTAACCTATCTAAAAAAAGAAGCTGGAATTCGTGGTGTGACGGTACATCGCGCCATTAGCGGCTTTGGTGAAACGGGCGAACACACAACCTCGTTATTAGATTTTTCCCTGGATCTGCCTTTGGTTATTGAGTTTTTTGACAGTAAAGAAAAAGTTGAACCTGCTTTGGCGCATCTCGATTCCGTGATTAAGGCAAAACACATCGTGTTTTGGGAAGCGAGTGCGAATGACAATTAAGAACGCGTTGGGGTGCTAAAAGTCGCGACCCAACCTATGGGTCACTGCCATTAAGTTAAGGGAAATAATCGGACGTAGGTTGGTGAGTAGGTTGGGTTGAGCGAGAGCGAAGCCCAACATAGATGGTTTTGTTGGGCTTCGCTCTCGCTCAACCCAACCTACTCACCAACCTACTCACCAACCTACGCGTATATCAATCATTTTTTCCTGGCAGTAAACCTACGGTTTTTTACGTTTAAATCCAATCGCATTGAGTCTATCATCAATACTCGGATGGGTAGAAAAAGCGCTGCTTAATGATTTCACTGGATTAATAGCTGAGGGATCAAACAGATAGGATGCGTTGCGCACCTGTTCATGAGCAGTTTGACTATATGCCCTGGCATATTCATCTGCATGTTCCTGGTGATCTTGACTAATCTTGAGCAATGCTCTCGCCATAGGGTCATTATCGCGCATCAGCTCAACACAGCCTGCATCGGCCATGAACTCCCTCGTACGACTTAAAAACAGCGCTAAAAATAGCGTCACTAACGGCAATACATACCGTAAGATCACAATCACCAGAAGAAAGCGATTATCCTCGCGCCGATCATTCCGACCAAACACGACTGAATAAAACAGCATATCAATCGCAATTAATAAAATATTGCTCAATACCGCAACCGTCAAGGTCAACTTGATATCATGATGACGAACATGGCTCAACTCATGCGCCATCACGGCCTGCATCTCTGCACGAGTCAGCTTCTGCATTAAGCCACGTGTAATCGCAACCATGGCTGATTTTTCACTATAACCACTGGCAAATGCATTCATATACTCGGCTTCGATAATGAACACCTTCGGCATATACTTTAAACCCGCAGCGACTTTCATCTCTTCGACGACATTATAAAGCTGTTTTTCCTCCAAACTTGTCGACGTTTCAGGGGTAATTTCATGAGAATCTGTTCCCAACAGCATGATCTTGTCATACAGCGTGAAGGTTATCAGTAATGAAATACTGGCAATCACAGCCATGACAACCGTCGCGATTGGGAATTTCTGGAACGTCAGCAAGGCATGCAAACACTGCCAGATTGTCGCGCCGCGATGGGCTGACAATAGGAATGAGGTATCAACAACGAGACCTACAAAAACAAATAACAGAATAAAGGCGAGAATAACCCCGCGCGTTCTACGCTCATTTTTGCGGAGTTGTTCTCGCCAGTTAGCAGCAGAACTTTCATAGTCAGATACGTTCATCGATTATCTCTAATAATTGGACATGTTTGGACGTAAGGTGGCGCGTAGGTTGGCACGTAGGTTGGGTTGAGGCTGGTAAGCCGAAGCCCAACAAAATCTTCATGTTGGGCTTCGCTCTCGCTCAACCCAACCTACGTCCGATTAATTCCTTAAACTTAAAGTTTAACCGTATAATTCTCTTGAATTTTAGCTTGCTCTTCAGGCAATCCCCAATATTCAAATGATTTGTCGAGTGTTGAGGCAAATAACGACACAACCATCGCTTGGAAAAATGATTTTTTCATCGCGTTGTATTGTTCAATACCATCGTTGTAGGCTTGCTTGGCATAGGCCAATTTATTCTCGGTATTCACAATTTCCTCCTGTAACTGCAGCGCATTTTGATTCGCTTTCAGATCAGGGTATTGTTCGAAGACCACATTAAGACCAGCGGCAATTTTGGAAATGCCGTTTTCGGCTGTCATTCTTGATGCTTCATCGCCAGAAGCTTTTGCACTTTGCGCTTGATTACGCAGCGCCACCACATCTTTCAATGTAGTTTGCTCATAATCCATGTACTTTTTAACCACTTCAATTAACGACTCAAACACTTTAAATCGTCGATCAAGCTGAATATCAATCTGTCGTTTATTGTTGTTAATAGCCTCTATTAAAGCGATGAGCCTGTTGTAAATACTAATCACCCAAACAACAACAATAACAACAGCAACTAAAATCCAAATCAAAATTTTACTCATGGCAATATTCCTTTTATTGAATTAACCCCTGTTTTAAGTGTAGCAACTAAATTGATAATGTCGAATGTTTTAAAAGCGACTTAAGAAACTCACCTGTGTAGGAGTTGGCGCAGTCTGCGATCATTTCTGGTGTTCCGGTCGCAAGGACTGTCCCCCCTTTCCAGCCGCCTTCAGGGCCGAGATCAATCACCCAGTCGGCGGTTTTAATCACATCCAGATTATGTTCGACGATAATGATGGTATTTCCGTGATCCCGCAGGCGGGTTAATACAGCCAATAGCTGTTTGATGTCGTGAAAATGCAAGCCGGTTGTTGGCTCATCGAGAATATACAACGTATTACCGGTATCGCGGCGGGAGAGTTCTCGGGATAATTTGATGCGTTGCGCTTCCCCACCTGACAGCGTTGTGGCGCTTTGGCCTAACCGAATGTAGGACAGCCCTACATCGATTAACGTTTGGCACTTGCGCGCCAATGACGGAATGGCATCAAAGAATTGACGGGCATCTTCAACGGTCATATCCAGCACGTCATGGATTGTCTTGCCTTTGTATTCAATTTCCAGCGTTTCACGATTGTAACGCTTGCCTTTACATGCATCACAGGCGACATAAATATCCGGGAGAAAATGCATTTCAACTTTAATGAGGCCGTCACCGGTACAGGTTTCACATCGGCCACCTTTCACGTTGAAGCTAAAGCGACCCACGGAGTATCCGCGACTACGGGATTCTGGTGTGCCGGCAAACAATTCTCTAATTGGGGTAAATAAACCGGTGTACGTTGCGGGATTGGAGCGAGGTGTTCGACCAATGGGGCTTTGATCAATGTCAATGACCTTGTCACAACCTTTGATGCCGTGAATCGCCTCCAGTTTCCCAACAGGCTGCGTGCTGGCACGGTTCAGCTCTGCTGCGGCTATCGGGTATAAGGTGTCATTGATTAAACTCGATTTTCCCGAGCCAGATACTCCGGTTATGCAGGTCATTAGTCCTAAAGGAATCGTAACATTAACGCTCTTGAGATTATTACAACACACCCCCTTCATCTCGATTACACGTGATGCGTCAAAAGGCACACGCTTTAGAGGAACAGGTATCGATTGTTTTCCAGAAAGATATTGCCCGGTTAATGAATTTGGATTAGATAAAATATCTTTAGGCGTGCCACTGGCAACAATTTCACCACCATGAATGCCCGCACCAGGCCCAATATCCACCACGTAATCTGCGGCAAAAATCGCTTCTTCATCGTGTTCGACCACAATCACGGTGTTGCCGAGATCACGGAGATGGATCAATGTTTTCAGTAGACGTGCGTTGTCCCTTTGATGTAGGCCTATCGAGGGCTCATCCAAAATATACATGACGCCGACAAGGCCTGAACCGATTTGGCTCGCAAGACGGATCCGTTGTGCTTCACCGCCAGACAAGGTTTCTGCACTGCGAGAGAGCGACAAGTAATCCAATCCCACATTGACCAAAAAACTCAGGCGTTCAACAATTTCTTTATTAATTCGCGTGGCGATTTCGCCACGTGCGCCAGGTAATGTCAGGCCGATAAAAAAATCATGAGCTTGTTCTATCGAGTAGGCTGAAATCTCGGGCAGGTTTTTTCCTGAAACAAATACATGCCGAGCAGACTCCCGCAACCGTGCACCACCGCACGCCGGGCAAGGACGAGAGGATAAATATTTCGCCAACTCTTCACGCATCATCATCGACTCGGTGTCATGGTATCGACGTTGCATGTTGGGAATCACGCCCTCAAATGCATGGTGTTTAACGACCGAACCACCTCGCGGACTTTCATACCGGAATTCAATTTCTTCTTTCTTACTGCCATAGAGGACTGCATCTTGTGCTGCTTGTGAGAGATCACAAAAAGGCACGTCGACTGAGAATTTAAAATGTCGAGCCAATGATTCAAGCAAGGGAAAATAGTAGGTTGTACGTCTGTCCCAGCCACGAATTGCACCTTCGGCCAGACTCAGTGTCTGATTATGCACAACGCGCGCCGGATCGAAAAACTGATCAACGCCCAAACCATCACATGAAGAACAAGCCCCTGCGGGATTATTAAATGAAAATAAACGCGGCTCCAGTTCGGGTAAATTATACCCACATTCAGTGCAGGCGAAATTCGATGAAAATACTTGATCTGCAAACTTCCCGTCCATCGATGCAACAACAGCCACGCCTTCTGCAAGATTTAACGCATTTTCAAAGGATTCACTGAGTCGCTGAGCCAAATCCGCACGGACTTTGACGCGATCGACCACCACTTCAATCATATGTTTTTTACGCAATTCCAGCTTTGGTGGATCATCTAACTCGCACAACTCGCCATTTATGCGTGCACGCACGTAGCCTTTTGCCTGCAGCTGCTGAAATAACTGAATATGTTCGCCCTTACGACCACGAACAACGGGCGCCAAAATCATGACTTTACTGTCTTCAGGCAGCGCCAACACTTCATCCACCATCTGACTCACGGTCTTTGCTTGAAGACTAATGCCATGCACAGGACAATGCGGCTCACCAACTCGGGCAAATAATAAACGCAAGTAATCGTATATTTCTGTAATGGTACCAACGGTTGAGCGGGGATTATGCGATGTTGCTTTTTGTTCGATTGAAATCGCGGGTGACAAGCCTTCAATCGAATCGACATCCGGCTTTTCCATCATCGATAAAAATTGACGCGCGTAGGCTGAAAGCGACTCGACGTAACGACGTTGACCTTCAGCATATAATGTATCAAACGCCAATGAGGACTTTCCTGAACCGGAAAGCCCTGTGATCACGGTCAAGGTATCGCGAGGAATATCCAAGTTAATGTTTTTAAGATTATGGGTTCTTGCCCCACGGATACTGATTGAACGCATAAGTTTGATCCACCAAGGATTAGGGGGTTAGCTGGCTCTGAAGTCTATCATGAGATGCTTTGTCACGTGCAGGAACAAACATAACGAAATCACCGCCAACGACAGAATGCTTTGTTGGAGCCGTAAAGTCAAAATCCTGGTATTTCGAGAAAAAATTCCTGGGTATTTGCACGCCCTCTGAATATTTTCTCATGGATTGTTCTTCAGGAACAGGATCCGGGTTTGCGATAACAATAGGAGCTTGATCTTTCAAAAGCGCTGCGTGATTGAATACACTTAAGTGTAATGTAAGTGTCGGCATATCCATAAGGGTAAAATTGATTGGCGTTATGGGCGGAAGAATGAGTGGTGGTAAGGGAGGGTAAACAATCTGGGGCATTACAATATTAGTATCAGTACCTATTAAAAGATGCCAAACATTTTTTAAAAATTGCCAAAAATCTTTTAAATACTCGAGCATTTTAACTCCTTACTAAATATTAAAAAAAAACCATTCAATATAATATTTTACCACATGAAAACACCGCACACAATTTCATTAAAATTTTGTTATACTTCAGAGCCAACCCATTCAATCAAGGAGCTTTACATGCAACCATTCATTCAGATCGCATTCATGCTGAGCATTATATTCAATTTAAGTCTTGGCTATGCCGCGCCACTAAAAAAAATTGAAGCAAGCCTCAGCGACTCGGTCATTACTACGAAATTAACGGCCAAATTTACCAAAGATACTCAGCTCAATCCATTTAAAGTTTATGTATCTACAAATCATGGCCGCGTCACGCTCAAGGGTCATGTGAAAAACAAAGAAGCCTTTATTGAAGCGATACGAGTCACCAAATCAACCAAAGGCGTTCGCTCGGTCAATGCTGATCAACTAGAAATTAAACCCGTCAACACCGCCTTTACCGATGCATACATCACCGCAAAAGTAGAAACGGCCATCCTCAAAGCAAAAGTACTTGATGATGAATCTATTCCTTTAGTTGGTATTAATGCAACAACCAAAGATGGGATTGTTACGTTAACCGGTAAAATCAAGAACCGCAGTTCTCTCAAACCGATTATGAAACGCGTTAGTGCGGTTCGGGGTGTGAAAAAAGTGATATCCAAACTCACTGTTATGTCTTGATGTTTTTTTGGGGGGGGAGGGAAAAGGGAAGAGATCGGGCAGGGGCACGGGCACGTGAATGATCGCTACGCGAGGTTTTTATATAAAAGCCGCGTAGCGTACTTTAACGTGCCCGTGAGCGTGCCCGTGCCCCTGCCCGATCTCTTCCCTTCCCCTTTCCCCTGTCCCCTGCCCCCTACCTTCCACCACACCCTGAACACGTCCCATAAATATTTAAAGCATGATCCGACATCTTAAACCCTGCTTTTTCAGCTATGATTTTCTGCCGTTGCTCAATCACCTCATCAACAAATTCCTCTACGCGCCCGCACTTCAAGCAAACCAGATGATCATGATGCTCAGCCTTCGTGAGCTCAAACACCGAGTAACCGCCTTCAAAATTATGTCGATGAACAATACCGGCGGCCTCAAATTGCGTGAGAACACGATAGACCGTTGCAAGCCCGACATCCTCGCCCATTTCAAGCAAGCCTTTATAAACATCTTCCGCACTCAAATGATGATCGATTGATTGCTCAAGAATATGCAACACTCTCATTCGAGGGACGGTGATTTTCAATCCCGCCTCTTTCAATTGCTGGCCTTCATCCATAATCTACACTCCAAACATGTGTTTGTCTCAAACGCCTGATTAAATCAGGAGAACACTATAAGTTGGGCCTCAGTCATCGTTTCACCATCCGTCGTTGCGAGCGAAGCGCGGCAATCCAGAGTACGGCGCTTCGAACCCTGGATTGCTTCGTGCCTCGCAACGACGCCTGATATAACATTGCACATATTGTGAAGTTCATTGGGCGCGGATGGCGAAACGATGACTGAGACCATAAGTTGCATGCGTCTTTTTGCATGTAGCTTTGTCCAAACTCCACTGATATAATCTTTAATTTTCTCACGTCAGGTCAAAAATGCAAATTAAAATCATTCTCATTAGTGCGGCACTCATCTTATCATTGACGCATTGCGCTTCCTACGATTTTTCAAGACGAGTTATACAGCAAGGCAACTTGTTATCAGCAGCAAAAATGGATCGCCTGAAAACTGGCATGAGTAAAAACGATGTCGCCATTTTGATGGGATCAAGCTTGCTCAATCCCCCTTTTGCAGAAAATCGATGGGATTACGCCTTTACCTGGCGAAAAGCAAATGGCCCGACTACTATTCGCCATTTAGTGATTTACTTTAAACAAGACCGAGTGGTTCGAATAGAACGCTAGTACGTTGTTAGCTCCATAGCCCGGTTGACGCACGCGAATATCTCAAATCACAAACGAATATCCGCGCGGCAACCGGGCTACGCTGCACTGCCATTAAGTTAAGGAAAAAATGATTAATGGACGCGTAGGTTGGGTTGAGCGAGAGCGAAGCCCAACATGACGATTTTGTTGGGCTTCGCTCTCGCTCAACCCAACCTACATCCGATTAATTCCCTTAACTTAATGGCAGTGAGGCTACGCTGGCTAACGCCCCTTCGCCCGCTGTCTTCTTTTTTCCATCGGATCAATCAGCAAGGGGCGATAGATTTCGATACGATCGTCTAACCTCACTTTGGTATTGTAGTCCACAGGCTTTGAAAAAATACCCACGGACAAATCGCGAATTTCAGGATGACTTTCCAGCAAACCAGACTGCTGCAATACCTCCCCGACTGTTAAATTATCGGCAACATCCAAATGCAAGTGAATGATCGGCGCGTCGAGTGGCGCATATACGACATCAACCATGTAATTTATCCGCCCGGGTGCAGAATGCATCCACCATCGTATTTGTCATCTGCTCAAACAAAGATCCTAAGAACATCGACAACATACGTGTCGCAAATTGAAACTCCAAATCGAACGTAATCAAACAACCTTCCGCAGTCTCATCAAACCGCCAGAACCCCTCCAGATGACTAAACGGACCATCAACCAAGCGAATTTCGATCATTTTGTTTTTTTGTAATCGATTACGTGTCGTAAAGGATTTCTCTACACCGGCAAATGACACAACCAACGTTGCCTGAACTTCATCTTCATCCCGATGAAGCACGATACTTTTTTCAAAGTAGGGCAGAAATTCTTTGTACAATTCAACATTATCCACAATGTTATACATCTGTTCACACGTATAAGGCACAACTCGTGAACTTTTTACAACAGTCATTTTATCTCCTTAGCAGCCAATGTAGTATCTATCCACCGCTCTAAATCTCGCACTTCCTCGGCGCAAATTGAATGCTCCATCGGATAACGATGCCAGGTTACATGGGTATACCCTTTTTCACGCAAGTGCTCTACACACTGCCCTGTCCAGGAAGACAAAACCAGTGGATCATGATCGCCTGACGCAACAAACATGGGCGTATCATTCTGCAGGCTCGTTTTTGCTTCTGATGCCAGAGGTAAATAACCCGAAAGGACAATAACGCCTGCCAGAGCACCATGGGTAGACAAGCCTGTGAATAAAGCCATCGCGCCACCTTGAGAAAAGCCCGCTAAAAAAATCTTATCCAATGCAAAACCATCAGCTTGCTGCTTCAACAATACATCACGAATTGCTGCTTCCGATTCCATAATGCCGGCGCGATCTTCTCTATCTGTCAATCTCATACCGGTAATATCATACCAAGCACGCATTGGCATACGATTATTTAATGTCACTGGGCGAACAGGAGCATCTAAAAACACATGTCGAACGGGGATAGACAAGTTTAATTCGTTGGCCAAGCCTTTCATGTCATTCGCGTCAGCCCCAAGTCCATGCATCCAAATCACACATCCTTTGGCTTCTTGCTGTGGGTCTTTAATATAAATACTCAAGCGCTCTTTCTCCAAGTAAAAAAAATATGAATTATCGCGAATGTGGATTAACATGGCAAGAAGATGTGTATATCACTGGAGCCCCCGTATATGAGATTGTTAACAGCAATGATACTAACATGCCTCCTGCTGTCGGCCTGCGGACACAAGGGCCCACTTTATCTTCCAAGTAAAGCTAAACCACATAGCAAAAATAAATTGGTTTTTAACCCACCCGCTAAACATGGAAAAACAAAACCATGAGTATTCGATTTACAAAAATGCATGCTTTGGGTAATGATTTTATGGTCCTCGATGCCATACATCAATCGATTACATTCACACCCGAGCAAATAGCTACGTTGGCGCAACGACACACCGGTGTTGGCTTTGATCAATGTTTAATTGTTGAACCAAGTCTAGATCCTGACATCGATTTTTTTTACCGAATATATAATGCCGATGGCAGTGAGGTTGGGCAGTGTGGCAATGGCGCGCGTTGTTTGGCGCGTTTTATCCAGCATTTTGGATTAAGTGATAAAAAAACAATTACCGTTGCCACGCGTACTACGCGAATGTCTCTTCATATGAATGACGATCAAACGGTCACAGTTGATTTGGGTCGTCCACAATGGAAAAGCAACGCCGAGAATGCGCTTCCTCGACTCGAACAAATCGAACTTGCTCAACGCACTTACTCTTTTTATGAAATCGATGTGGGTAACCCACATGCCGTTATTCTGACTGATGATGTTCGTCATGCTCCCGTACAAACCGTTGGCAAACAACTTAGCACCCACGTTTTTTTCCCGCATCAATGCAATATCGGTTTTATACAAATTATCAACCCAAACCATATTCAATGTCGCATTTACGAGCGCGGTTGTGGTGAAACAAACGCATGTGGAAGCGGTGCTGTAGCAGCTGCTGCGATTGGTGCGTTAGTATATGGACTTGCGAAAGAGGTCACTGTGACTTTGCCTGGCGGTGATTTATTCATCGATTGGCCGGAGCATAACGGGTCTATTTTTTTGACAGGGAGTGCGACTTTTGTTTATGATGGGGTATTGATTACTTAATAACGATATGATGAAGATTCTTGCTGACGCTGATTTACCTAAGTTATCTCAACTCTTTCCCAAGCCTTTTGAAATAACGCCCTACAAAACACATCTGGACCTATTGGGCATGCTCCCAAAGCACGACGTCCTCATATGTCGCTCCACACTCCGCGTAAATGCGGCATTATTGGCTGATAGCCGCATTCAATGCGTGGCCACGGCAAGTAGCGGGACCGATCATATTGACCATGATTATTTAGCGTCAAAAAAAATTCGCCTGTTCGATGCCAAAGGGAGTAACGCCCATGCAGTGGCCGATTACGTAACGGCAACGCTCGCGTGGCTTGCGACTCATCATAAAATAACTGGAAAACATGCGGGGCTGATTGGTGCGGGGGCTGTGGGGACTCAGGT
The DNA here is from genome assembly GCA_963784615.1 of uncultured Gammaproteobacteria bacterium. GTDB lineage: Bacteria > Pseudomonadota > Gammaproteobacteria > Legionellales > Legionellaceae > UBA11403. Next base: position 488,552 of record CAWASG010000002.1, on the reverse strand, counting down.
CCTGAAGCGTTTAACCTCAGCAGGATATGATGTATCCATCTACGACCCCTACAAAGCATCAACAGGCTCTCTGGCGCACGTTCATTCGCTCCAGGCATTGAGTAAATGTGATGTACTCTGCATTCACCCAAACTTGCACCACTGCGCCCCATATCCCAGCTACAATCTCATCAATGCCGCGTTTCTTTCTACGTTAAAACCTGGCGTAGCCATCATCAATGCCTCTCGAGGCGGCATTGTCAGTGAGATCGATTTACTGAACACTCAACAGCCTATCCACTACTGCACGGATGTCTTTATGGCTGAGCCAGATATCAATCCCGAGATAGTCGACTTTGCCACGCTCTGCACCCCTCATATTGCCGGACATAGCATTGAAGCGAAACATGAGGCGATAGTTCAACTCAGTATTCAGCTACATGACTTTTTTAATATGCCCTATCCGCTCCCCCTTCTCCCAACATCGAGCGGCATGTTAGAGCCAATGCAAGATTTTACTAGCATGAAAGATTGGAAAGCACTCGCACTCAATCTTTATAACCCTTACGAAGATACCCAGATTCTAAAATCTCAACTCGACAAAAGAACCGCATTTCTCTCTCAACGAAAAGCCCACGTCCATCGACACAATTTTGTAAATCTAAGTGAATTGTGTTATATTAACTAACGTTTTGACTAATGTGAATAAAATCTATGCAATTTTTAGTGATTAATACGCTCATTGTTTTATTTTCACTGTTCTGTGTCGGATTGATGATCAAAAAACTTCCCACGCAACCGACGACCCGTCTGACGCTTCGTGATCAGTTTCAATTAATGACATCCGGGGTTATTTCATTTTTCATGGATACCATCGGTGTGGGTAGCTTTGTATGTAATATTGCATTAGCCAAATATTTTAAATCGTTTAAAGATGAAGAGCTTCCCCCCATGGTCAATGGCGCGCAAGTTATCCCTGGCGCTATGGAAGCGATATTTTTTCTCGGTTTGATTCAAGTCGACGGCTTAACATTGGTCACGCTGATAACAGCAACCTGTCTTGGCGGTATATTAGGTGCATCAATCGTCTCAAAGCTCAACGCTCAGACCATCCGTTTAATCATGCTGATTGCCTTTCCAACGATTATATTCTTAATTATGAGTAATCATTTTCAATGGCTTCCCATTGGCGGCGACAAAACGGCTTTACATGGAAATGAATTATTGATTGGTTTCATCGGTCTTTTCTTCGCAGGAATACTAACCACTGCGGGCGTGGGCCTTTTTGCGCTCATTCAGGCGGTATTATTTTGTCTCGGCATGTCACCGTTAGTCGCCTTCCCCATCATGACTGCAGCTGGCGCGGTTCAACAACCGCTATCAACCACGATTTTTGTATTGAAAAACAAAGTTCCTCTCAAAAAATCTCTATTGATTGGTTTATACGGCGTAGTGGGCGTGTTAATTGCGATTCCTGTGATTACCCGTATGAGTACCAATAAATTACATTTTCTATTGGTTCTGGTCTTGGCCTATAACACGGTGATGATGGGTATCAGTTACCTCAAACATCGACGTACACGTGGTCTTGTTACTGCGGCATAATCAAATCGGAAACGACGCCATTAAGTTAATGCAATTAATCGGATGTAGGTTGGTACGTAGGTTGGGTTGAGCGAGAGCGAAGCCCAACATAAGCCGTTTTGTTGGGCTTCGCTCTCGCTCAACCCAACCTACTCAGCAACCTACTCACCAACCTACGCGCACACCAATCATTTTTTCTTTAGAAGAATCACTACGTTTAGAGCTGATGCGCCAACTCATGGCCATCCGGTTCCGCTTGATGTCTTTTGAGCGAACGCTCATCTTCATGATTATCTAATTCACTTCTTAGTTTTTTACTGTCGCGAGAACCGCGGTTCACCAATGCGTGGCTATGTGCAAACATGGCATATCTTCCATGGCCAACATGATTACCCCTTGTCACCTTTGCGGCAGGCTCGTTGAGTTCAGCATCCTCCTGAGGAGCGGACATCGAACTTAGAGAGTCAGTAGAACTATCCTCGTTGGCACCTAAAACGTTTTTTTTCTCCGAGCCAGGGCGTAGATCCTCTGAACGATCGAAAGCAATTTTATGAGCATCCATGATTTTTTTAAGCTCGACTGGAGGTAGTTTCTTAAGAGCTATCGTCTCCTTATCCCGAGTTTCGATGAGATGAATGCTACCTTGATACGTTTCCATATTTTTAATCAAACCCTGGATGTTGTTCACAATTATACCATTTACTTTGTAGACAAGATGGTGAGCCATTTGCCCATAACCTACTGTGGTTCGACAATCCAGAACGGTATTTATCGCAACATATTGTTGATTTGGATTTTTTTTAGAAGCACCAGAAACACTCAAAGAACTATCCTCAGGATCATCTTCATCTATGATGGACTTTCTTAAATCTAAACCGCACCTTTCGAGGTAATTACGTGTGACAGGAACAAATACAAACCCTGAATTAATATAATAAGTGGGCATTTTATCGTGTTCAACAGGGGGTATAACTTCGGTTTCGTGTGGAATACTATCCAGCGTAACTTCAATATCAAGAATATCAGGTATACCGGTATCCTCGTCTTTTCGTAAAACCTTCAAACGAACAATATCGTCAATATATTTCATATGGGTAATATGTATTAAATCAATGCACTTCCCTATTCCAGGGATATCAACGCTTCCATGATTGGATATTTTATGTCCATCGATTTCCAGTAAAATATCCCCTTCGTTTAATTGTTGATATGCATCAGATAAACTAGCGATGTTTGTGACAAGAACACCCGTTTGCTTCTTGGTCATGCCATAAAAAAGACGTTGCCATTTATTTTCCAATTTTTGAGTATCTATAGGCAATATTGGGAACCCACGGTAGGGTCTGCCACTAAATGCTTCGTTTAAAAAATGTTTAACGATGGGCATCGGAATGATATACCCCAGAGCCTCCCCTCCTCGTATCCCCTGGAAGGGTACACCAACCAATTTACCACCACTAAAAGCGGCGCCCCCGCTGTTACCCGGGTTGATTGCTGCATCCACTTGGGCTTGTAACATATCGAGGTCACTCATAGCATATTGTTGGACTTCGATACGTGAAACTATCCCTTTTGTAACTGAAATTTCATCTCCTCCCATCGGAAATCCATTGACCACAATTTCATCATGAATCCCAATCATATCCCCCAATTCAACAGGTTGAGCGAGGGTCTGAAATTGTTGACTTCTAATTCTCAGTAGTGCCAAATCACATTGGTAGGACACACAAATGGGTTCCGCATAATATTTTTCTTGCCGGTTATTCGCTAATCGCACTTGAGTTCTAATTTGGTTTTCCACACAATGCGCATTGGTTAAAACAAATTTTTCACCACCATGCTCTATAACAGAACCAGATCCAGTGCAGCTTCGAATATCCGAGCCCTTCCAGGGTTCGTCGTAATGTGCCTCATATGATGTCACAAACACTTGAACAACTGAGTTTTCGTGCTTCATTTGTATGGGAAATTTCAACTGCGAGGGAGCCTCTTTTTTGTCAGCAGATTCGCCGGGAATGTTTCGGTCACTTTGTCCTGATAGTCGCGTTTTTTTTGATCTTGGCATGACCTGACTCCTTTCGTGTGATTAAAATTAGCTCAAAAAACGTTACACCATAAAGCTATAAGTTATTTCTAACATGTAAATTTCAATCTTCGCCGTAAAGCAATTGCTGGTAAAATCAATAACTGTCATGATGCGTTGTGAGTGGAGGTGGTTTTTTATTATTTACAAAAAAAAATAACATTTGCAAGGTATTTTTGAGCACATGTGCACTAACCTGGGTAATCCAGAGTTCGGAACACGATGCTCTGGATTACTTCTTGCCTCCCTATGAACTTCACAGTTTGTGCAATGCTCTACCAGGCGTCGTTGCGAGGCACGAAGCAATCCAGGGCTCGAAGCTTTGTTCTCTGGATTGCTTCGTGCCTCGCAACGACGCGACCTGCAAGTTTATTGTTGCTGTTTGTACCGAACGCACTTGGACGCTCTGGTTGACGTACGTTGGGGTTTAAAATCAATCGTGTAAAGCTTTATTTTCTTTCGAAATGATGATACAATGCGCACATCACAATGATTGATTCCGGAAGATATGCTCAGACCTGCTTCGACTGAACTACAATTCGCTTTTGATGCACTTATTTTAAAAACAGAAGGCCCATCTAATTCTGATGACTTAAAAAACTCAAAAGAAATAGACTGCTTTTTGAATATGCGTTCTGCCGATTTCAGAAAAAATGATGACATGTTCAATCTTATAATGGATTACAAAACAGGAAAGCATTCTCTTTTAGAGTTGATAAACACTATAAACGATCAATATGAAACACACCTGTTCTGGAACTTGAATCGTCAAGAAGACTATGATATCAATGAAATTCGAACTTACGCCCTAAACCTGAACTGGTTTTGGCGCCTTTTTTTTCCAAACGAATTAATGACCCAATTGAGTAAATTCGACCCTTATTCACCCAATGGTTCAAAAGCGGATGACGTCTTTGCTGCTTACAATCAACCAAACGACTTTATTGACGCTTCGTTGTATTGGATAGGCAAGTACTTGTTATCCGGATTAAAGAATCTTGAGAGCTTAATGCTCGAACGTCAATCATCTATGGATGATGACTCAAGCACTGAAAGTCGAAGTTCGATAAGCGACTCAGCAAGCGACGATGATGATGATGATGAAGCTCCAATCGAGAATGAAACGCCTTTCCTAGCACAACAAACACAACAAGACGTTGTGTATCCTGCGCTTATCCATCGCGTTCGTGCAACGATTATTAGACTGGAAAAATGTTCGTTATCTGAGGTGTCGGATGAATCACGAAACGACCCTGGTCCTAGTTTTAGAAATGGCTCTTTTGTTTCTCTATCAACATAACCGAAGATTTAATGCATTGTCGAACTCACTGTGTTAACACAGATCGGTGATGCGTCCAACCCGGTTGACGCGCGCTTGTTCGTTGGTGATTCTGGGTATTGTGGATGCGTCAACCAGGCGACGGGGCGCTGTAGTTTTTTACGATATCCTGATCAGAAAATGCAAATTTTTGACGACCAATGATTTGATAATCTTCATGGCCTTTTCCGGCAATTAAAATAATATCCTGCTCTCCGGCATGGCTTAATGCGTAATGAATCGCTTCGCGGCGATCTGGGATGATTTGAGCGGGATAGTCGATAGGCATGCCCTGCCGGATTTCTTGTAGGATCAATTCAGGTTCTTCACTGCGTGGATTGTCATTGGTTAATACGACCGCATCGGCATATTGACTTGCAATGCGTCCCATAATAGGACGTTTGGTTCTATCTCGATCGCCACCACAGCCAAAAACCACCCACAATTGACGAGGCTTGAGTTCAACCAAGGTTAATAGCACATTCTCTAATGCATCAGGCGTGTGTGCATAGTCAACGATCACACAAGGCTTTTGCGCCACAATTTCCATTCGTCCGGGGGAGGGTTTTAATTGACTCATGACAGCACTGACCACTTCAACTGAAGCAACCTCACTCACCATCAAACTCGCAAACACCGCCAAACTATTATAAATATTAAACCGCCCCAACGATTGCAAATGTAATGTATGCTTGCCCCAAGGTGAGACCACATCCACCGAACTACCTGAAAGGCTAAAGGTCCATGAGAGTGCCCGAACATCAGCCTTATCATCCAACCCATACAAAAGCGTTCGACAGGTTGAAGGCACTTGCTGTTGCATTAATTCACTGTGTGAGTCATCTTGATTGATGATTGCTGCCTGCAATGTTGGCTTTGAAAACAATGCAGCTTTAGCCAAGGCATAAGCATCCATGGTTTGATGAAAATCCAGATGATCAAGGCTTAAATTCGTATAAATGGCTTGTGTAAAATCGATATCATCAACGCGCCCCAGACTCAAGGCGTGAGAAGATACCTCCATACAACTGTATTGAATACCTGCAGCCACGTTATCCTGCAATAGTGTCTGTAAACATAATGCATCCGGCGTGGTATTTAGCAAAGGTTTTAAGGACTGAACCTCGCCATAACCCAAGGTTCCTACATATGACGCCCTATGCCCCAATAATGCATAAGCTTGTGCAAGCTGGTAAGCGATGGTCGTTTTCCCATTGGTCCCAGTCACCCCTGTGATATACAATTTTTTCGAAGGATCATTGTAAAAACGACTCGCAATCGCCGCCAGGTGTTCATTCAAGTTGGATAAGGCAATCAAGGGGATATTTGCAGCATCCTTGGCGCGCGGAGAGTATCCCTGTGGCTCATATACGATTGCAATCGCCCCCGCCTCAATCGCTTGTTCTATATACTGCCGCCCATCGGTCACGGCACCTGGATAGGCAATAAATAAATCACCGCGGACAACCTGCCGACTATCATTTTTTAACCCACTGATCTCCAAGTCGTCACCTTGAGGCATCACCTCGAGAAAAGGCGCCAGCAGGCTGAATAATCTCATGATGTTTTAGCCAGTTGATCAGGGGCCACATCCAGCATCCGTAGGGACGCTCCCATAATTTTTGAGAATAGTGGCGCAGCAACCGCTGCCGCATAATATCCACCGCGTGTGGGTTCATGAATGACCACAGCCACAATTAAGCGAGGTTGACTTACAGGCGCAATACCGACAAAAGTAGCAATATGCCGATGTTCTTCATACCCTTTTTTCCCGGCAATACGCGAAGTACCCGTTTTACCCGCGACCCGATATCCCGAAACACTTGCCGCTCGACCTGTCCCTTCTGGCGTTCCAACCACCGCTTCCATCATGGTTAACACTTCATTGGCTGTTTTTTCACTCATCACTTGCGTGGGTTCCCCATTGCGTTGATTATGAATCAAACTTATGGGTAACAGTTTTCCCTTGTTTGCGAAAACCGAATAACTTCGTGCCAGTTGTATGGCAGTAATCGATGTACCATATCCAAAACTGAGCGTTGCCAGCACAAAAGGACTGGCCTCTTTAATCCGTATCAATGAGCCACTGCTTTCGCCGGGGTAACCACTATCGGTTCGTTGAGCGAATCCACATCGGGTCAGCAAATCAATCAATTGACTCGGTGGGCTCTCCAAGACCATTTTCGTCACGCCAACGTTACTGGAGTGTTGTAAAATTCCCGTCACATCAAGTACACCGTAATTATGAACATCTCGCACACCATGCCCTTGTACGCTCATCCAACCCGGCCGCGTATCAATGACAGTATTAGGCCTGAATTTCCCCGTATCCAATGCACTGGCAATACTAAGCGGCTTCATCACTGAGCCAGGCTCAAACGTATCGATAAACGCTTTGTTTCTGTAGGTATCTAGCGTATAACGCCCACGCACATTAGGATTAAAAGAAGGCGCATTCGCAACTGCCAAAATTTCACCCGTCTGAGTGTCAATGACCACAACCGAGCCTGATTTCGCACCAAAATCTTCGAGGGTTTTTTGCAGCTCATGATATGCGACATATTGAATACGATGATCAATACTGAGTTGTAACACATGTCCGGCACGCGGTTCCTTCAAGACACCGAGTTCATCAATAATTCGTCCTAATCTGTCTTTAATGACCTTTTTTTTACCCACAACACCAGCAAGCCAGTCATTATAAGCGAGCTCCAACCCCTCAAGCCCTACGTCATCTATATCCGTAAACCCCAACAATTGTGCTGCACTTTCTCCAGCGGGGTAATAGCGTTTAAATTCTTCTTGAAAATTGATACCGGGAATATTGAGCGCTGTGATTTGCTTCATCAGTGAAGGCTGGATCTGGCGCTGCAAATATAAAAATTCTCGTGTTTTAGACAAGTTAATGCGATTGATCAGCTGCTTTGAATTGATATTCAGTAATTTGGCAAGGGTGGCGAGTTGCTGTGGATTAGCAGAAAAGGCTTTAGGATTTACCCACGCAGAGTGCATCGGCGTGCTCACCGCCAAAGGGGCACCCTGCCTATCGATGATCATGCCTCGATAGGCAGAAATATCAACCAGGCGCAAGCTCCGGGCATCTCCCTGGCCCTTCAAGAAGGGCCTGTCCCGGATCATTAGATCATACATGCGCACCAGTAAGATGCATAAAATCAGGCAGAAAAAAAGAGAAATGGTTAATAACCTTGCCTGATGCCCTTTCATCTTCATTGGAAGGAACCGCGCACGAATAACTTACATGTTTTAGCGCCCAGATTGCTGTTAGCTTGCCCCGATCCAGTCTTCGAAAAAGCGCAGGTGTACTCATTGTCCATCGAGCTTTTTCGAAGACTGGATCGGGGCAAGATGACGGCAAGATGGGATGCTAAAACGTGTAAGTTATTCATGCGCGGTTCCTAGTCGCAACAAAACCGTTTGCATATTGGTGGGCAACACCATTTGAAATTTCTGAGTAGCCAGCTCTTGCACTCGCGCTGGCGTAGAAAGGCTCGCCTGCTCAAGGAGCAACTGCCCCCAGCGTAATTGTAAATGTTGCTGCGTTCTTTCCGCCAGTTGTAATTCAGTAAACGTCTCGCGATGGTTGTTGGTTGAGTAGACAACCGCCAAGGCGCTCGCCAATACAGCAAACCACATTGCCAATTGGAGCATCATTTCTTTAGACAAACGTACCCCCCAAATTTGACCACTAAAAAGCGTACTTTGATTGATTTGTCTCGCTGCAGCATTCATTTTGTTTTCTCCCCTATCCTTAGCACTGCACTCCGAGCACGAACATTAACTTTAATTTCATCATCGTGCGGTTTAATCGCCTTGCCCACTCGTTTGAAACACGTGAAAATGTCCTCCTCCCTGATTGGCACGCCCTTGGGCGGTGCGTTTCCTTGCTCCATTCCCCGCATAAACTGCTTCACAATTCTATCTTCCAGTGAGTGAAAGCTGATGACTGACAATCGCCCTCCCACTGCTAACACCTCAACACATTGCTTTAATACACTGCTTAAATCCGTCAATTCCTGATTAACATGAATACGAATTGCCTGAAACACTCGTGTTGCCGGATGCTTATGTTTTTCCCACTTGGGATTCGCTTCTTTAACAATCTCAGCCAACGTAGACGTGGTTAAAATTGGCGAAATCTCGCGGGCGGTCACTATGGCACGTGCGATTCGTCCGGCAAAGCGCTCTTCTCCATACTCACGAAAAATCATCATCATTTCTTCGGCTTTGGCATGGTTGACAAAGGTTGCAGCGCTCATTTCCTGCTGCAAATCCATCCGCATATCCAAAGGACCTTGATTCATAAAACTAAACCCACGCTCTGGATTATCAATCTGCGGTGAAGACACGCCCAAATCCAGTAAAATGCCGTTAATACGGCCATCAATCTGTTGCGCTTTTGCAACCTGCTCTAAGGTTGCGAATGACGCGTGTACAATCGAAAAGCGTTTATCATCACCAAAATGCTTATTCGCATAAGCCACTGCTTCTGGATCTTTATCAAACCCTATCAACCGGCCCGCAGGCCCCAGTTGATTTAAAATGGCACGGCTATGACCGCCGCGACCAAATGTACCATCTACATAAATACCGTCTGCGACAATATTCAAACCGTCAATCGACTCTTTCATCAAGACGGAGCAATGTTCTGTCATCTGACGTCCTATTATTATCATAACGCTCGAGACGTCCCGCCTTAGCCTTGGTGCATCTCAATCATCATGATGTGGTGAATTGTTGTTTTCAATTACAACGAAAAAGTCTTCATTTCATCCGGCAAACTATCGTCCCCGGCGGCTTCTTCAGCCAGCCATTCGGAACGTCTGGATTGCCATAAAGCTTCATCCCATACTTCAAATTTATTACCTTGGCCAATCAATACGGCCCGTTTATCCAGTTTGGCGTGCTCACGCAACGGCGGGGGCAATAATACACGACCATTGCTATCCAACTCAACATCCGTTGCATGTCCAATTAACAATCGCTGAATACGACGCGCTTGCGCATTAAAACTGGGAAGGCGTTGTAAATTAGCTTCAATCACTTGCCAAGCTTTAACCGGATAAAGCAATAAACAGGTTTCTTCAGTATCAATGGTCACCACCAACGCGCCTGCATCCTCAGCAAGCAAAGCATCACGGTAGCGCGTAGGCACCGCAATCCGCCCTTTTCCATCGATGTTAATAGCATTGATGCCACGAAACATGCTCATATTATACCTTGCAAAGGTTGCCCTCCACAATTCTCCACTTTTTTGTTATTTTATACCACTTCATTACACTATAGGAGCAAGATTTGAGGTTCGTCAAGAAAAAAAGGGAATATTTTTACAAGGACCGCGATTATAACACAATTGGAGATTGGACATTGGACATAGCTGCATAAAAAATGACTCTTGCAGTCTTGTCCATGGGCCTCAGTCATCGTTTCGCCATCCGTCGTTGCGAGCGAAGCGCGGCAATCCAGAGTACGGAGCTTCGAGCCCTGGATTGCTTCGTGCCTCGCAACGACGCCTGATACAACATTGCACATATTGTGAAGTTCATTGGGCGCGGATGGCGAAACGATGACTGAGACCTGTCCATGAATGAGCGTAACCCTCATGCGTCATTGGGTGGTTATCAAACTCTAATCGTTAAATAACAACATAAATCACCATGGTGTTTTATAAGGAATAATACAATTTGTTGGGCTTCGGCTTACCAGCCTCAACCCAACCTACACGGAGGTGCTCATTATCTGACGTAGCTCAAAAAGCGCTGTGCTCATGGGTATCACACGGATATCGTTTTCAACATAATCGCGAGTCCCCATATAAACCATAAAACACGAGGCGATGGGATAATCCTCTTTAAATGCCCGGAGGCCCTTGAAACTTTTTGTTGTGAGACGATCTGTGCTTTTTATCTCAAACGCCAATAGCCCTTTTTCACCATAGATAATAAAATCCACTTCAAGCTGACTTCGTGTGCGCCAGTAAAAAATATCATAGCCCAAGCGTCCATAATCATTAATCGCGCGAAGATGTTGTAAAAACAGTGTTTCCAGCGCGGCACCTCGACGCTCATCAGCGCTATCTAATGGCCCCTTTGGTCGTAGTGACAGATAAACGCCTGTATCAAAATAATAAAATTTATTTTGCGCAATCAATTCACGTTTCGCGCGTTTGCTAAAAACCGGCAGCCGAATTGAAATCAGTAAATCATCTAAAATGTCGAAGAAATTGCTCACGGTCTGCCTGCTCGTACCAATTTCACGGGCAATATCCGTATAACTTAATTCGCCGCCTTGAGAAAACGATGCTGCTGCCAAAAATCGAGCAAACAAGGTAATATTCCGAGTTAATGCCTCCTGCAAGACTTCTTCTTTAAGATAGGTTTCAACATATGAACTCAAGTAATGCTTAAAGTTGTCGGATTGATAGGCCATCGGCAACAGACCACGTGTCAGCGCTTGATCCAGATCAAATGCGTCGCCTATTTCCTCGGCAAGCAACGGATGCATATGGCTCGTTAATGCTCTACCGGCCAGTAAATTAACGCCTTTCTTACGCAGCGCCCGCGCGCTTGAGCCGGTTAGAATGAATTTTATTTTTTTAGATTCAATCAGTCTGTGAACTTCATTAAGCAATGCAGGCACTTTCGGGATTTCATCGATGATAACCCAACCGGTATATTGAGAAGGAATTCGCGCTTCAAGCAACCCGGGGTTCCCCAGGAATTCTGTGTATGTTCCACTGGACAATAAATCAAAATACAACGCGTCTTTAAAATGCGTTTTTAACCAACTGGTTTTGCCTGTACCTCTTGGGCCAAAAATAAAAACGCTCTGGGATTCGCTGCTAAGCTGAAAAAGACGGTTATACATCATCGAAATCCATGAACTAATAATAATTAAAGCATAGACATATTTTTCGAGAAACGCTAACGCTATTTGCGTTTTTTAGCATAAAACGCAAATAGCGTTAGCGTTTTTTAATGCGTGACATTCATCTCATGTGCAATACGCAGGCCGTCTAGAACGAGATCAGGGAGGATTTCATCGTAAATGCCTTGTTTTTCAAACAGCGGTGCAAAACCGCCTGTGGCGAGAATGTGAACGTCTTGGCCTGCAAAGGCTTCAGCTTTGATACGGCGAATCAACTCAGAACAAGCGCCAACTGCGCCGTAAAATACGCCTGACTGGATGCTTTCAATGGTTGAGCGACCGATGGTTTGCTCAGCTTTAATGATTTCTACTTGTGGAAGTTTAGCTGTCTTTTGCCCCAATGCATCTACCGATAATCGAATACCGGGTAAGATTACGCCACCCAAATAAACTTTCGCTGCCGAGACCACACAAAAAGTCGTTGCCGTCCCAAAATCAATAATAATCAAATTGGTATTCGAGTACTGGTGCGTTGCCGCAATGGCATTTGCGATACGATCCGCGCCAACCTCGGACGGATTGCGATATTTAATATTTAATCCAGTTTTAACACCGGCCTGTAAAAAAAACGGATCTATTGAGAAATACTTAATACAAGCCGCCCGCAAGGAGTAATCCAATTGAGGAACGACCGAACAAATCGCAATGTGACGAATGTCTTCTACGGGACATTGGCTTTCGCGCAACACATGTTTTAAAAACACACCGTACTCATCCGATGTGCTGACTTTCGAGGTCAAACGAAAACGTGAAATAATCTCTCCATTTGAAAAGACACCCCCGTAAATATGGGAATTTCCCACGTCAATACACAGCATCATTCACCTGTCTCCTTCTTTTCTGCCACAACATTCATCTTCACAACACCAGACATTGGGGTCCGGACCACCGTTAATTCAGAGATACTCATCGTATACTGTTGATTCAATTTTCGCAGCCACGCCAAAAACTCAACGTAAGGGACATTATCAAACGAGAGTTGCACATGATCAGGGCCTGACTGTTGTAATTGGTAGGGGAATTGCGAAAATGACGTCTGTTTTAACTGAGTTGAAAACAACGACAACAGATTACGATCGGCCTGTTTTGACTGCGGCTTGACTCTAGTCTGACGCTTCATCCAAGCCAATGTTTCTTGTTTTTCAATCCACACCTTGGATTGCGTCTCAACAGCTCCCGTCAACGGCGCGTAAATCAACAGATAAAACAAGTACATCACAACAACAATACTACCTATACTCAAGACCAGTCGATCCCGCTCGCTTAAATTAAACCAGTAAGCTTTTATGGTTTCCATATTGAAATAATCGCTCATAACCGCAACTCCATCAACGCCGTGACGTCGTTCTCATGCGACGTTGCCTGCGTTTGGGTAACCTTCACATTCGACTGCTTCAATCGCTCACCCAAGCTTTCAAGGACTTTAAAATCCCGACCTTTCAGCGCAACGGATAGCGTTTTATTTCTATACGTTAAGCCATCGACGCTCGTCTCACTGACGCTAATTGCTTTATCCAATTTATCCAGTAACAACCACAACGCAGTCGTACCTTGCGTCGAACGCCCAGTGCTTAATAACTGACTGATACGAAACTTAGGGCTGATGATCTGCTGAGCGTCTGGAAAAAATTGTCGATACACCACAGCAATGTCTTGATCAAGCTGGCGATTTTGATGATTGAGTCGTACTAAATTAATGATGTTGACACTTAACACCGTCAAAAGCCAGGCACCTGCAAGGATCGCGCAGATGAATACCCACCGCCGACTGAATCCCTCATTTTGACGTCCGCGTCGCAACTCACCTTGACACAAATTCATACGCGCCGTTTGCTGCAAACGCTGTGCCACCCACAACAGAAAAGGACTATCTACCGGAGCGGTGGTTGCAGGACTGATATCGGGAGAGCTATCAGTGAAGGTCAATACCGGCGCGGCGTCTGCTAAGGTATTTAAGTATGTGCGAGCCACATCAAACGACAAGGCGCCCTGATAACGCTCGATATCCATTAATACCGTAGTTGGCGTCACACAAATTTCACCCGGGAGGAGTGCAAACCAGTCAACGGTTATCTCGTGAAAATCAATTCCGGCATCGTCCAGTCGCGCCATCAAATCAGCTAGCCATACTTTATCGATAACGGCAACCAAATATCGATTATGTTGATGATGTTCGCGATCAAATGCAAAATGCAGTGACGGTAGCTTTTGCGCTAATTGTTCTTCAAGGGCATACGGAATAGCCGCCCGCGCCTTGCTGTCGCTGAGCCAGGGAAGATCAACCTGATGCATGCCACACAGAGAAGCTGGCACCACAATAATCGTCTGAGAATCCGCTTGCAATGCCTTAATGTCATCATACGTGCGATGAGCAAGCGCCGCACTGACGGTGGCGTCTGTTTCCAATCGCACGCACATGCAGCCGGTTTCATCCAGGTGTTCTGCAAACAAAAAGGTCAAGGCCACGGTTTAAACCCTCTTAACGTAGGTTGGGCGTCGGTTGGGGCGTAGGTTGGGGCGTAGGTTGGGTTGAGCGAGAGCGAAGCCCAACACAACCATCCATTTTGGGAAGTTGGACTTCGCTCTCGCTCAACCCAACCTACGCACGAACCGACGAACCAACCGACACACCAACCTTCGAACAATATCCAATTATCCATAAGCATGCGTATGCGCATGCGCGTGTTTCATCATAGCCAGCGCACGTTGCTCGCGCAGCTGTTGCGCCAGCAAATAAACTGCCAAAGCATATTGAGGGCTGGAGTTATAACGCGTAATCACATAAAAATTAGGATAGGCCAGCCAATATTCATTGCCTTTATCGGTAATCAGTTCAATCAAACCGGCTTGACTTGGATGACGTGACATCCCAGACAGTGGAATAACACCAGAGGAAATTAGCTGGCCATATGTATAGTCCGCATGTTTGCTATTAACAGCCAATTGCTCAGGCTTAACCCCTGCCAACTGCACAGGTTGCACCACGCTCTCATTATTGGACCAACCATGTTGATGAAAATAATTGGCAACACTGCCAATAACGTCTTGGTTATTACTCACTAAATCACGACGACCATGCCCTGCATAATCCACCGCAAACGTGCGATAGCTGCTCGGCATGAACTGCGGCTGACCAATTGCGCCTGCATAAGAACCAATGTACTGCGTAGGAGAAACATGATGTTCGCGACACAATAAGAAATACTCACGTAATTCTCGGGTGAAATAATCTGCGCGTTTGGGATAATGGAACGCAAGCGTGGTCAGAGCATCCAACACACGATATTCGCCCTGACGTTTTCCATATTGCGTTTCCACCCCAAGAATCGCCACAATCACTTCTGCAGGCACGCCGTACTCCTTTTGCGCACGCGCTAACGTTTCCGCATTCGCTTGCCAAAATTCAACACCTGCTTGTACACGTTGAGGTGTCAAAAATAGCGTTTTGTACACATCCCAGGTTTTCTTTTCGTAAGGCTTTTCCATGGACTCAATAATCTGCGGCTGAAATTGCGCCGCGGTCAGTGCAGAAACCAGCTCAGCGCGACTAAATTTATCGTGCGTGACCATTTGATTAATAAACTGTTTCACATCCTTATGAAGCAACAGCGCATTCTCCGCAGAAGCGCCTGACCATAAACCCAATAGACATAAAACAGAAAAAAGACGTTTGAACAACATAATCATCACCAACAAGACATTAAAAAAGTTCTGTGATCATCGCCTGATTTGTCATTTTTTGCAACGTGATTCACGTTTTAACCGAGCCGCGCGCATCAGCAAGCGTTCACGGAACTAACAAGTTGCACGTATCTTCTCGTTAAACAACAAAATGGTTGCATGCGTTACTGCGGTGAACGCTTGGCTTCCGCGCGCGGATCGGTCGATTCGACTTAATTTCAAACATAAGACGCGTTTGCCCTGCCCTTCCGACTCGATCTAACAAGTTGAAAATGGCGTTATGCTATCTTTTGGATCAATATTGATGCATTGGCATTTGTCTGTGTTCCTCCGGCAAGCGTTTGAAGTGTAACCGCAGCGGCACTTGTGTGATTGCGTACAGTTAAGACATCGTTTGCTACTGCAGTGAAGATTGTCATTCCTGGATTAGCTTGAGTACCGGCCCCTGATCCATATATACCACCTGCAATGGCAGCCCCATTTAAAAAGAGAGCAAATTGACTCTCCTGAAAGCCCGCCTCATTAAACCAAACAGCATAGGTACCAGTTTGGGTAAGTATAATGTCTGAAGTATTTGCAACATGCGTAATCCCAAGAAGAGGCCCATTGGTGTCAAATGTTATATCTGCTTCTAGAGCAACCGGTTGAGGAGAACCCAGATTGTAAATATAAGCATATGCGGATAACTCTATATGATTGCTACTGGGATTGACTTCCAGATCCAATAGAAACCCGACATAGCCAAATGATTTGCCTCACTATGCGCAATTAATGGTCTACGCAACAAAGCCACTTGGTGATATAGATAATTTTACATCACCAAGTCTTTTGTATCGCTCTATGCTATTTTCAAAATGGTGATTCTGGTCATGTAAGAACCTGCAGCATTACCACCGGCAATTGGAACAGTACAACCTCCAACAGCACAGGAAACTTCAATGAAAAGAGGTGCATTCAATGCGGTCACTACTTGAATACTTCGTCCATGAATCCATGTGGTCCCACCCGTAGATCCTGCAATAGTGTCATCATCTCTTGCCGCCACGGCTGAGATATCTAATACGCTTGCTCCTGTATAAAGGGCGATAGCTCCTGCGCCTTCTAAGCTCATTTCATAATCTATTACGTATGTACCAATTTCGAGTCTGAAGACAGTACCAACATTCGTCGCTTGCAAAGCTGTAATATCCAGAGGAATGGAATTCCAGACCGGTGTATTGAAGCTGAAGGCTGTTCCGGGAGGGACTGAATCATTGCTGGGTAATTGAGTAGTCTGTATGTATTCTGCATAACCCACAACACCTGTTGGACCTGCTGGACCTGTATCACCTGTCAGTCCTTGTGGGCCTTGTGGGCCTTGTGGCCCTACTGCACCGTTAGTACCGTTAGTGCCGTTAGTACCTGTAGCACCTATAGGTCCTTGTGGTCCTTGTGGTCCTGCTGGGCCCGTTGCACCTTGTGGCCTGGCTGGGCCAACAGGAATAGTAGCAATCTGTGACTGAACATATTTATGAACATACTCGACTGAGGCAGGGTTATTACAGGGTGGGTGTTGACAGGCTGACTGAGCATTCGCCCTTGCCCCTAACAAAGAAATCAAAGCAAATATAATGAACCCTATCTGTTTATTCATGATCTTCCTTTAGCAATCAAACGGTTAATGATAAACTGAGCAATACGCCGTGCTGAATTGGAATCGTACTAACATAACCTTCGGGGCACTCCGCAGTCAGGCGAAAGCTAGGATTTCCGCCATAAACACCTTGATATAACAAGCTTAAGGTCGCTGAATGACTCACAGGAAAACCCATGCCCGCTTGAATTTCTCCAGCAATGTTGGACAGATCCTTAATGGAGCTTCTATCATCAAATTGCCAGCGTCTGTAGGCAATACCGCCTTTGAGATCAATAAAGAATGGGCTTGTGCCTAATGCAGTCGTTTTTACTGTCGCCAATAAATCTAGCATAGGCTTCATTGTTGATTGGAGAGGTAAACCACCTAACTCATCCAACGTGGATTGCGGGATATTCATACGCATAGTACCCCCATTTTGCACGCCCATCTCCACACCAAACGTTGTGCTGTCGTTTAAGAACAGCGTTCTACCGATGGCAAATCGACCCAATGCCGTTTGACCATCATTATGATGCATATGTTGGTAATCCGTGTAGCCTAAACTGGCAGTTGCCAACCAAGGATGAAAATCTTCGACGATAACAGGCCCCATTGTGCCTGCAACAGCACCTAATGATAAAGCGCATCCGGTCATAATAAGCACTGCTTTGATATTCATCTGACATCCTGAAAATAATTGAAGAATTTGAAGAAAGCTCAACAGTATAAGTTTCGTGAAAAGAAATCCACTGTAATTATTAATAAAAAACTGCTTGACAAGCTAACGCCCCATCGCCTAAAATCCCGTTCTCTTTTTGCAGTCTGTTAAAATCTCGCAAGGGGTTATAGCTCAGCTGGGAGAGCGCTTGCATGGCATGCAAGAGGTCGGCGGTTCGATCCCGCCTAGCTCCACCACAGATTGTAAAATAGACTTGGTCTACTTTTAGTCCCCATCGTCTAGAGGCCTAGGACACCGCCCTTTCACGGCGATAACAGGGGTTCGAATCCCCTTGGGGACGCCATTTTTGGTTGTCCATGCAGTTCAGTAATAAAATAGTTCAAGGTCCCCATCGTCTAGAGGCCTAGGACATCGCCCTTTCACGGCGGTAACAGGGGTTCGAATCCCCTTGGGGACGCCATCACAATCTTTCAAAAATCGTTCGCGTATTAAATCCAAATAAACGTTCATGCATACGATACGCATATTCATCCGTCATATTGGCAATATAATCACACACCACTCGATGTGCTGCTGCTTCATCTTTTTGCTCTAAAAACTGCTGTCGATTTTTCTTATCCAATAAATGACTCGGATTAGAGCTCAACGCTTCGAATAGACGGAGCACAACGGTTTGCCCACCATATTCAAAGGTACGCGACTCTTGCGAATCAATGACGAATTGATACACACTTCCCATTAAATACGCCAATAAATCACGCGCTTCAGGCAACTGCGCCAGATTGTAACGCAATAGTTGTTCTTCAAAACCCTCGTGCACTACCTGGATCGTTGTTGCCGTAATAAAATAATTCACCATCTCCCCAACCACTTGCTTTCGCGCATGAATAGGGGCGTCAAATAAATTATCCAAAAGTCTTTCAGCGCTTTTAAAAGACGTTTTTGCAACCAACTGTCGAAATTCCGGAGTATCGAGTTGCGTTCGCGTCATTAATCGCAAATGAATAGCATCTTCCAAATCATGTACGCCGTAAGCGATATCGTCCGCTATATCCATAATAGAGCAATCAAGAGAATGATAGGCTGCGCGTCCGTGACTGCGCCCATCAGGCTGAACCGACAAAGACTGGAACAACTGAGTGTCTGAAGGAGATAATTGCGACAATAACCAGTCAACTTCAGGCTGATCACAATCAAAATACGCTTTGGGAGGCAACCAATCGTTGATGCGAATGGTTTTATTGATAAAATCACACTCAGCCGACTTCTCCGGCGCAACCACGTTCGAAAACCTCACTGGATATTTTAAAATGCCGAGCAAGGAGCGTCTGGTTAAATCCAAGCCGAAATGACCATAGCTATCTTCGGTTTTGGTCAGTAATCTTAGCGTTTGCGCGTTACCCTCAAACCCACCATGATGGCGCATCATGTAATTCAAAGCCACTTCTCCACCATGGCCAAAAGGTGGGTGGCCAATATCATGTAATAAACAAATCACCTGAATGAGATCGTCCGTTGGCAACAAGGCCTTCAGCCCTTCATCGGTGAGATTCGCCATTAAATTTCGCACGATACTGGAGCCAATTGAGGCAACCTCGAGTGAATGCGTCAGGCGGGTACGGTGAAAATCGCCCTCACCCGTCCCAAGAATCTGGGTTTTTCGTTGCAAGCGGCGAAAGGCCGGGCAATGAATCACACGTGTTCTATCGCGTTCATAAGGAGAACGATGATCCTGAACACCTCGCTGATAAGCTTGACCTGATCGCCTTTCCATCCACATCATTCATCTCCTTTCTGTGGTTTGACAAAGCTGCATGCAAAGAGACGCATGCAACTCTGTCAAAAAATTATAATCTTGATTTTATCGAGGGTTTTGGTTAGGTGGTCGCTTATCTAAAACCCCTGATTCATTCGAATAAGACATCATAAGATAAATATACCGCGCACGGTATAAAAAAACGATGGTCCCGCTCTGCAACGTTACTTGAACGGAACAGCATGAGTCTTTTTTCATGCTGTTCCGTTCAATGTTAAAATATCTAAAGTTTATCTTCAAAGTGCAGATAACCAGTATAAGTCATAAAAATAAAAACAGGAGCAACGCCATGTCAAACTCAATCAAATATGCTGGAATCGTTGTGAGCATCTGTACGTTGTGTGCATGTAGTTCATTTAATCCAAATGGCTACACTAATTATCAAACCTACAATGAACACGGAACAGATCTCTACCCTGAAGGTTATGAAAGCACCGCTAACTACGCCGACTACCCTGCTCCCAAACAATCTGTCTCTGTTCCAGAATCTTACCACGTCAGTGCCTATCACACACCCGTCAAACCAAAGGACGTTGATCACCAATGGGTAGGTTCTCAAAATGCTAATGGTTATACCATTGAAGTGGCCGAAGGCGATCAACCGGCCGCCGTGGCCAAGACCCTGCTTAAAGTTCCGAAAACTGAGCGACAAGCAGAAATCAGATATCAACATGGCGATAAAACGCTCTATAAAGGCGTGTATGGCAGCTATCCTACCAAAGAAGCTGCTGAGCAAGCATTACAAAAACTGCCTGATGATGTGAAACCTAATGCGCAGATTAAGTCCTGGGGAAGTGTGCAGGGAGATATGGCTTCGTAGCCTCAGAGCCATTAAGTTAAGAAAAATAATTGGAGTAGGTTGGGTTGAGCGAGAGCGAAGCCCAACAAAATCGCCATGTTGGGCTTCGCTCTCGCTCAACCCAACCTACTCCGGTTAATTCCCTAAATGCCATTGCCACGTAGCGTACAACGGCGAGAGTATGCCCTTCATGGTTGCCGCGATCGTACGAAATCTTTATGATAAATAAATTATTCCACGATTTCACTGTCACAGCATTTTAGTTGTTTACCTCATCAAATTCTGTATAATTATTTTAAGCGCCGATTTGAATCATCAGCTTGCGGGCGCTCAGTGATGTTACTGAAAATACGGCTAAAGCGGGTCAACTTTCCCTCGTGTAGCCCTACGCAAGCCTAACTACCAGGCTTAAACCATGATTGAATTATCTCAATTAAACAAATCCTATGCAGGAATGCCTGCGCTTCGTGATATTAATTTATTTATTCAGGAAGGCGAGATTTTTGGCATTATCGGCAAGAGTGGTGCTGGAAAATCGACACTCTTGCGCTGCATCAATTTACTCGAACGTCCTGACACCGGTAATGTATCTCTCGACGGAGAAAACATCATGGCTCTGTCTGCGCGGGACTTACGTCGCGCCCGCCACAAGACAGCGATGATTTTTCAGCAGTTTAACCTCGTCAACACCAAAACGGTATTCGAGAATATTGCCCTGCCCATGCGTATTCAAGAGATTGCCCCTGCGTCTATTCAAACTAAAGTCATTGAATTACTCGAATTTGTCGGCTTGAGTCACAAGGCACATGCGTACCCGGCAGAACTTAGCGGTGGACAAAAACAACGCGTTGCCATTGCACGTGCACTCAGCTGCTCGCCGAAAATATTACTCTGTGACGAAGCGACCTCAGCTCTTGATCCCGAAACCACAACGTCAATCTTAGCTCTGCTCAAACAAATTAATGCCCTATACGGCATCACGATTGTGCTGATAACGCATGAGATGGACGTCATCAAACGCGTATGCCATCGTTTGGCAGTCATGGAAGATGGTGAAATCATTGAAACAGTCGCATTAGCCAATGTATTTAACCAAAAGGATAGCATCGCCCGTCGACTGCTTTACCAACAACTGAGCCCACATCTGCCTCCGTGTCTGGAAAGCCGTATCAGCGAGGAACAAAATCATAAACCATTATTACGTTTATTTTTTCAGGGTGAAGAAGCCACTGTACCATTTATTAGCCAAACCAGTCGCGAACTCAAACTGGATATCAATATTTTACTCGCCAATATTGACCGCTTTGATACCCTCACCTGCGGCGTATTGATTGTTGAGCTCACGGCTGATTTAGCGTTACTAACCGCCTTTATCAAACGCTGCTCCGAGCATGGCCTCACCGTGGATATTTTAGGATACATTCATGATAATCTTATATGATTTAACCGTAGCAACAGGCGAAACGCTCTATATGGTGGTAACCAGCACCTTATTGTCAATTCTACTCGGCCTGCCACTGGGAACGCTCTTATTCACCAGTGCCTGCATTAAACCGCATCCATTGCTGAACCGCTGCATCTCAGGGTTTATCAACCTTGCGCGTTCAATCCCTTTTATTATATTACTGGTTGCACTCATTCCCATTACTCGCTTAATCGTCGGCACATCCATTGGCATCAACGCCGCCATAGTTCCTTTAACCCTCGGCGCGACCCCTTTCTTTGCGCGATTGGTTGATAACGTCTACAAAAGTTTACCTGCAGGCCTGATTGATGCCAGCGTTGCGATGGGTGCGAACACATGGCAGACTATCCGTTATATCTTACTACCCGAAGCCACACCCGCACTCATTCACGCAATCACCGTAACCGCCATTACCCTGGTGAATTATTCGGCCATGGCAGGAACTGTTGGCGGCGGTGGATTAGGCGATTTGGCGATCCGCTATGGTTACCAACGCTTTGATATGAGCGTAATGCTTGCAACGGTAGGTATACTTATTTTAATGGTGCAACTGATTCAAATGACGGGCGATCGTTTATCGCGCCGTTTTTTTCATTAGTTTAAAAGTAACTGATCGGGTACAGGGAAAAGGGAAAAGGAAAACTGCCCGATCTATCCCTTACCCTGCCCCTATCCCAGATTTACCGTCCAAAATGGAGAACAATATAATGCGTATATTAGCTTTGCTCACCCTCTTCACCGCACTCACCGCTTGCGGTCACAAGCCTGCGCCGAACACGCTTACCGTCGGCACTATTGCCGGTCCGGAAACTGAATTAGTACAAGTCGCTGCAGATATTGCGCATAAGCAATATGGGCTCAACGTCAAAATCGTTGAATTTAACGACTACAATTTACCCAACGCAGCCCTGCAAGATGGCAGTCTCGATGCCAATGTTTACCAGCACTTGCCGTACCTGAAAGCATCGATGAAAGCACATGGCTTTGACCTGGAAGCCATAGGAAAAACTTTTGTTTATCCAACGGGAATCTATTCCAAAAATATCAAATCCATCGCTGAGTTACCGAATCAAGCCATTATCGCCATACCCAACGACCCCAGCAACGAATCTCGTGCGCTGCTATTGCTGCAAAAAGCGGGCTTAATTACCCTCAAGACCAGCGATAATGTGAATATCAAAGACATCACCGATAATCCCAAACAATTGAAACTAAAAGAACTCGACGCCGCCCAGCTTCCCCGCATCCTCGATGACGTTGATGCCGCAGTTATCAATACAACTTTCGCCATACCCGCGGGTCTCAGCCCTTCTCGTGATGCCATCTTTATGGAAGGCAAAGATTCCCCCTATGCGAATCTAATTGTCATCCGTCGAGATAATCCGAAAATAAATCAATTATTACAGATGGTTAAAGCGCTGAATTCAGATCCTGTGAAACAGAAAGCACAGGATTTATTTGGAGAGGGGGCCGTTGCGGCATGGTAGGTTCGGCTGAGTGAAGACAGCTATGAATATTTCATGCTATAATGCCTAATATATAGACAAAAATTCACATCATTTGCGAACTGAGGGGAAAATTATGCCGCTTAACCTAATACCACGGATCAAAGAAGGGTTGGAAGGATTGAAAGGATACAAAAAATATCCTAGCATGACAAAAGAAAAAGCTGAGGAAATCCTTCGAAGCTATAGCGAGTCTATTGAGCAGAACAAGGAAACAGCATTATTAGAGGTCGCTAAAAAAGCCGCTGATAGATTTGTCAAGAACGATCTAGATAATAGCTTCGCTAAAAAACTCATTGCACGAGCGCAAAAATTACTGGATGAGAAGCAGAAAGAGGAGAAAAATAAAATCTCCGCATTAAACCTTTCAGCCCCAGAACTTACAGCTCTGACTAAAGCTTTGGCCAATGACGCAGAGACTGATAAAGCAATTGAAGTTTACCAAGAAGCGGCTAAAAAACTCGCGTTGCCCAAAGATAAAAATGACTTAATCAAATTAAAACAAGCTTTAGAAAAACAAATCGGCGACCAGCACAAAGCTGAAATAAAAAACTTACAAGCACTCTTTGCTGACGGTGGTGAGTTAGTAGCGAATTCATCAGCAGAGGCTTATAAGGAACACATGCTTGATGCTTTAAAAAAATCTCACACAGAACAGCTGAAATCGCTTGATAGTGATGTTGATCCCTCTAAAGATGACTTGCGCGAATTCAGTCAACGCGAACGAGCAAAGATATTGTTTTTATCACTCATTGCGCAGAACTTAAGAAATGAAGAAAATGTAGCGGGGATAATCAATAAAGAAACCGGGGAACTCACTGTCAGCACTGATGATTCGTTTGACTCCAAAAAATATGCTAAC
The DNA here is from genome assembly GCA_963784615.1 of uncultured Gammaproteobacteria bacterium. Classification (GTDB taxonomy): domain Bacteria; phylum Pseudomonadota; class Gammaproteobacteria; order Legionellales; family Legionellaceae; genus UBA11403. The sequence goes on along the minus strand of CAWASG010000002.1, from coordinate 464,221 downwards.
GCTGACCTTAAATCATTAAAGGATTTTTATACTTTAAGTGGCAAATCTATCAATATCGAAGATAATAACTTTATCATTAGTTCCAGCGTAATTGGATTTGGCATCTCCGATAACGATGCATTACAACTTGCGCTATTTGCAAAGGCAAGTGGCTGGGAAACCATCAGGATGAGCGTTGAACATACCGGCACCGATGGAGAAGCATTTAAGTTAGCCCAAATTGCCGCCCGTGCCTGCCTTAAAGCCGGTTTTGATCCCCTCAAAATTACCATTAGAATAAAAGAGGGGAATGATTATGTGACTAAGACTCTTGACGAGCTCAACGTTTTTCCCGCGCAGAATAAATCTTTAGTAGATGCTGAGCCAGATAGTCCGTCGACAGCAGCAACATTCAAGGCTAGAAATCTGGAACAAAAAACAGCACCAGAAGAAACGCCGCCAGTAACACCAATAACAGCGTCAGCAGGTAATAAGATAACGTAGCGTGGTTGACGCCTGAACGAATCAGCAATACAACCACTGACTTGGCGCGGCAACCGGGTTGATGTGCTTCGGTGTACATCCACCCATACGGAGCAGTTAAGGGAATTAATCGGAGTAGGTTGGGTTGAGCGAGAGCGAAGCCCAACATGACAATTTTGTTGGGCTTCGCTCTCGCTCAACCCAACCTACGTCCGATTAATTCCCTTAACTTAATGGCAATGAGGCTACGGAGCCTGCTAAAAATCGCCCCACTCTTCGCGCATGAAGCGCTCTTCATTCAACTCTTCAATACGACGACGTCGTTCGAGTTTTGCGGCTGGGGAATTATTCTTTTTAACGGATTCAGGACAATCGATGCTTGACTCAATTTCCGTATCGACCACATCAAACGCTGGAGCACTCATTGCTACCCTCCTGTGCAAAATTATCGGCTCGAATTATTAATATAGCAGAATTAACTTACTGTTAATAGTGAAATTTTTTGGGCATCCTTAATGGAATCAATGAGCTACATAGCTATCAAATCGCACAGTTTTACCCTGTATGCTGTGGCTGGGAGGAAGCAATGGTGGTAAAAGTTGCGGCCATTTAACGATGACACGCTGACGTGCAACTTGCAGTGCTTGCTGCAGTAAAGTCAGTGCATCGAGATCTGCGCCAATCAGCTGCTGTAATATTTGCATGTCTTTTTTAACCAATGCTGATTTTTGTCGTGCGGGATGCATGGGGTCGATGTAAATGACATCAGGATAATCAGCGGGCTCTAGAGATTGTAAATAAGAAACCGCGTCAGCAGACACCAGAGACAGGTTTAAAGCAACACCAGCGGTCGAATCCAAGCGCTTCAACGCATCTGCCAGTAAAGCCGCCATAACCGGCTGACGCTCAATCATGACTACTTCAGCACCAAAGCTTGCCAACAAAGCGGCATCGCGCCCCCAACCCGCTGTAGCATCAACAATTCGCAAACCTGGCCGAGGACGACATGCCTTGATTATGCCTTGTGCTTTTCCTGCCTCGCGCCGACGTAACAGCGTTCGTGAATTAAAATCAGCGAAAAGAGGTGCGAAACCTTTAACCAACAACACCAGTTGTTCCGATGTCACCGATAACCGTGGTAAAAACTGATTATCAACCGGCAAATTCAACGCAATCGCCAAAGCCTCTGCTGCAGGTCGCAATGCCTCTTCTACAAAACCAACTGCTAAAGAAATATTCACTAGCTTTCCCTTGGATCAGGCAACTTTCCGGACTGCTTTTCCAGCTTTTTCTCTTCTGACTTTACCCTACGCTCAAGTTTCTTAATGTCTTCTTCAGGTAGTAAATGCTCTGGCTGAATATTACGCTGCCCCAGCATGCCTCTAACACTTTGGTTGTTTTGAATGTGCTCGCGAGTAATCGATATTTCACCCTGCAAATCCTCCTGAAGAACATTATGGTTGGTCATCTCAGTAGCCAGATTTTTAGCTGCAATCGTCAACGTTGGAAGAAAGTCCGCCAAAGGACGAGCCTGTATAACACCAAATTTTTCTTTCATTTCCTGTGTACTATGCCCACCAAAAAGAGCAGCATCCCCTTTGGATCGAATACGGGCAAAACCAGGATCATCCACGCCACGCTCATATATGTTTTGTGAAAGCGTTTTTTCTGATTCACGTAATTTTTCACGGGCATCCAATCTAGTTTGCAACCGCATACGATCTTCAATCAGTTCCTGTTTACGTGTTTGTATAGCAAAATAGCTTTGAGCAAAGGCGATGGCTTCCTTACGTGGGTCCCCATTCTGAGCAATCAAATAACATGCATAACGTGTAAGCATGAAATCTTCGATGTTACGTTCTGCTCCACTACCAAGAGGAACCATTTTCGTGATGCTACGAAAATGGTTCCTGATGTCATAACCCGTTGTTTCGCAGGATTCTATGGCTTTTTTGATAGCTGTCATAAAATTTTCCCAGCGAGCATAGCCCAATGCCTCCTGAAGCTCCCTAGCGAACCAAAACTCAATATCTTCACTGGGTATTTTATGACTCAATGTATCAAATTGATTTTGCAACTTTTGAACTACTTTTTTATCCATAAATAAGGCTCCACGAATCTATGCTGCGCGCACATTATAGTGTCTCGTCAATCTTTAATTTTGGGGATCTTAATCTGCAACGAAGGGTGGCGTGGTGGTACTTTTTTTGCGCACGGAACGTAGTGATCACGGAAAAAAAGCACCACCATGACAGGCCCCTGAGACGCAAATCTCCAACCCCAAAATTAAAGATTGACGAGACAAGGGTTACATCGATGGATCTCACAGATAGACTTAAATCATAACCGAGCGGTCATCATTTGACTTCGAGTAAGGAAATCGCCGCTACACCTTGCAATACATGCTGTAACCGTGCCAGCAAATTCAACCGGTTATTGCGTTGCGCATCCACATCCGCCATCACCATCACATGCTCAAAAAAGGCATCCACAGGCTCGCGTAAACTGGCCAGCGCCGTCAAGGCATGTTCATATTGATGTGCCTCATAAAACGGTAACACGGCTTGCTCGACGGTTTCTAAACGTTGAAACAATTCATGTTCTGCCGTTTCTTCAAATAACGCCGGATCAATACCCTCGTTCCGCTCGACGGCTGAGGCATGATGTAACAAATGATTCACCCGTTTACAGGCAGCTGCAAGGCTCAATGCCTCAGGCCGAATAACAAAGGCCTGCAACGCTTTGACGCGCTTATCCATGTCAAATAAATCGTCCTCTTGGCGTGCTCGAACTGCTTGCACAACATCAGCCGTGATCCCCTGTGCTTCATAATAAGCATACAGTCTCTCAAGGATAAACAACCGTAATGCCTCTATTGCACCCACCTCCGCTTGAAACGTATCACCATACGCATTTAAAGCATGTTCTATGAGCACGGAAAGCGCTGGTGCTTCCGGAAGTTGAATCAGCAGCCGAATGACGGCCAATGCATGACGACGTAATTTAAACGGATCTTTGACACCCGTAGGCCGTTGACCAATCGCAAAAGCACCCACCAACGTATCCATACGATCAGCCAGTGACAACGCTAACCCTAACTTGGACATCGGTAACGCATCCGCTGCAAAACGTGGCAAATATTGTTCATCCAACGCCAAAGCGACCGCCTTACTTTCACCGTCGTTGAGCGCGTAATAATAGCCCATCAAACCTTGCAATTCCGGAAACTCACCCACCATTCCCGTCATCAGATCACACTTACATAAGAAAGCTGCCCGATGCGCGTCCACCTGAGAAAGACCCAGAGTGTCCGCCCATTGACTCATCAACGCATACAACCGCTCAGATTTATCGAGCAACGTTCCCAATTTAGCTTGGAAAAGCACATCTGCCGTTGCCGCACGATACTCATGCAATGCTTTTAACTTATCTTGTTGAAAGAAAAACGCTGCATCACTTAACCGCGCACGCATGACTTTTTCATTACCCGCAATGACGGATTCTGGACGTTGACTTTGAATATTAGAAACGGTAATAAAATAAGGCACCAAATCGCCTTTCTGATCGCGTAAGGCAAAACATTTTTGATGTGATTGCATCGATGCAATCAATGCTTCTGCTGGCACTTGAAGAAATTCGGGCTGAAAGCCAATCATCAATGCCACTGGCCATTCAACAATGGAGGTGACTTCATCCAGCAAGGCTTCGGGTACAACAGCCACAAAGCCCGACATAATCGCTAAAGACTGAATTTGCTCCTCAATCAATTGACGCCGTTTAACAAAATCTGCGATGACATAAGCGCGCTCAAGCGTCGCTTCATACACTGCTGCTGTCGCCATTTCAACTGCCTGTGGATGATGAAATCGGTGACCATAACTCTTGTTACCCGTTTCAACACCCAACAAAGAACAACGAATCACGTCACCACCAAACAACAAGACCGCCCAATGCACGGGTCTTGAAAAAGTCATCTCACTCTCACCCCAACGCATCGGCTTTGGAATAGGTAAAGCCGCCAACGACTCGGTTAACAGGCCAGGCAATAAGGTACGTGTTTCGGCACCCGCAGCCGTAGACTCATAAAACCACCACGGACCTTTATCCGTTTCAACGGTGGATAATGCCTCGATTGTTACGCCGCATGATTTCGCAAACCCAATCAGCGCCTGAGTCGGCTCTCCATTTGCATCACGCCCTGCACTGAGTGCTGGACCTTTACGCGAAATGTGCTGATCATCCTGACTGTCGGCAACCGCCTGGATCCAGACCGCTAAACGTCGAGGCGTTGCAAAACATTGGACCTCGCCATGATGCACCCCCGCTTTGGCTAATCGCGTTGTCATTTGATTCGCCAATGCTTCTGCAAGCGGAAATACGGAACCAGAGGGCAGTTCTTCTGTGCCTAATTCAAATAATAAATCACTCGCCATGTAACACCTTTTTGTCGCCTAGCAGGGGAAAACCGAGCGCTTCCCGTGCCTGATAATATGCTTCAGCAACGGCACGAGATAACTGCCGTACTCTTAAAATATAACGTTGTCGCTCGGTGACTGAAATGGCATGACGAGCGTCTAATAAATTAAAGGCGTGAGAGGCTTTAATGACCATTTCATACGCTGGCAAGGGTAATTTCAGTTCAATGAGATGCTGTGCCTGCCGTTCATTATCATCAAATTGCTTAAAGAGCGTTGGCACGTCTGCATGTTCAAAATTATAAGCAGACATTTCAACTTCATTTTGATGAAATACATCACCATAAGTCACTGTCCCTCTCGGCGTGTGGCACCAGGGAATATCAAAAATAGTGTCTACGTTTAATACAGACATGGCCAGTCGTTCAAGACCATAGGTTAACTCACCCGTCACGGGTTGACAGGCTAACCCACCCGCCTGTTGGAAATAGGTAAATTGCGACACTTCCATACCATTTTGCCAAACTTCCCAACCTAACCCCCAAGCGCCGAGCGTAGGAGACTCCCAGTTGTCTTCAACAAAACGAATGTCATCCACAAGAGGGTCAACGCCTAATGCGCGCAATGAATCCAGGTATTTTTCTTGAATATCCAGCGGTGATGGTTTTAATACCACTTGAAACTGATAGTAATGCTGAACGCGATTGGGATTATCGCCATATCGACCATCGGTTGGTCGTCTGGATGGCTGGACATAGGCAGCAGACCATGGCTCTGGGCCAATTGCTTTTAAAAACGTCGCGGGATGAAAGGTACCAGCCCCCACTTCCATGTCGAGAGGCTGTAACAAGACGCACCCTTGCTTTGCCCAAAATTGTTGTAACGTTAAGATAATATCTTGAAAAGTACTTGGTTTTGTCATGTGATTCTCAAAAAAAACTCGGTGTATTGGTGGACACGTCGCCTCTCGGCTCCTTTGTCCACCCTACGGCAACTTCACAATCTTTATAAAATTTCCACTCCCTAACGGTCGTGGAGCAGCGCGTAGGTTGAGTTGAGCGAGAGCGAAGCCCAACATCCCAACATGGATGGTTTTGTTGGGCTTCGCTCTCGCTCAACCCAACCTACTCACCAACCTACTCACCAACCGACTCACCAACCTACGTACAACTTACCTACCCGGCTCAACTTACGCCGCTGCTTTCTTAATCATATCCTGCAGTGATTGAAGTGATGCAGCGCCTGGCACAAATGAAGGCGTGCTACCTGATTTAAATTTACCGCCTGGTGTGGAGGCAATAATAAATGCAGGCGTACCCATCAAATGCAGTTTTTCAGCAAGCATGCGATTAGCCGCTAATATTTCTGTAACTTCTTTACTGTCCATGTCTTTCTTCAGCTTCGCAACATTCAAACCAGCTGTTTTTGCAGCGTCCATCACGACCGCATCGTCCATACGTTTATCCATTTTCAACAAGGCTTGATGCATGACATCGTACTTGCCTTGCATTGCTGCGGCAAGCGCTGCGCGTGAAGCCAATTCAGATGTTTTACCAAAAATGGGGAATTCTTTATAAACAACACGTAAGTTTTTATCAGATTTCAACAGCTCATCGATAACAGGTTTCATTTCTTTGCAATGGCCGCATTGATAATCGAAAAACTCAACCAGCGTTACACTGCCATTTGGATTGCCAGCAACGGTCGTGCCGCCCATAAATAGTTTATCTGCATTTTGGCCAATAGCCGAAGTTGCTTGATCAACCATGGTTTTTTGTTGTTTTTGTTGCAGGACTTGTGAAACCTCAACCAACACTTCTGGGTTCTGTACTAAATAATCATGAACCACTTGTTCAACTTGTTTTTTTTGTTCTGCAGACATGGGTTGCTCTGCTGCAAACAATGCCGGTGAAACAGCCGTTATTGCCACCAACGCAGCTGCTACCAAATTTAATTTTTTCACTCTATTCTCCTTAATGTTTTAGTCAACGTGAACCGTAGCATTTGACACGGCGAAATTCAAGCACAGACGCTTAAATTCGCATAGGCCAATACCAGCCACTTCACGCCCTCATGTTCAAATTTCACTTGCACACGAGTATGCGCACCACTCCCCTCAGCAGCCAAAATAATGCCATAGCCAAATTTAGGATGATTCACATTCTGCCCGATACGAAATCCGCTGTCCTCAACCATCATCGACGCTATTTTTTTACCCAGAGGCGCATTCGCTGTCGAGGACTTAAAACGCGCCTTTGCCCGCACCTCAGATAAACAATCTTCTGGAATTTCAGATAAAAATCGTGAAGGCCGGTGATATTCTTCTCGCCCATACAATCGCCGCACTTCTGCATAAGACAATGTTAATGTCTCCATGGCTCGCGTCATGCCGACGTAAAACAGCCTGCGTTCTTCTTCAAGCCTTGCCGGATCTTCCATGGACTGCCTGCCGGGGAATAATCCTTCCTCCATGCCGACTAAAAACACCATTGGAAACTCTAATCCTTTCGCCGCATGCAACGTCATCAAATTGACAGATGGCTCATGCGACTCAGCCTGCATGTCACCCGCCTCAAGTGAGGCGTGTGATAAAAACGCAACCAAGATAGACGTAACCACTTCTTCATCTTGTTCATATCGAAATTGTTTCGCGGCATTCACCAACTCTTGTAAATTTTCGAGCTTGGATTCGGAATTATCTTGTTTACCTTTGGAGAAATGCGCATGCAGCCCACTGCCATGAATCACAATGCTGAACTGCTCGTCCAAATCGCGTGAGTCCATGCCCGCTTTTAACTCTTCAATCAATGTTCTAAATTGAGATAAAGAACCCGCCGCGCGCGCAGTAAAATGCCCACTTTGGATCAATTGCTGTGTGGCATCCCATAATGAACAGGATGTACTTCGAGCGTGAGCACGAATATCTTCCAACGTCTTGTCACCAATCCCACGGGTTGGAAAATTCACCACGCGCTCAAAGGCGGTATCATCTTCGGTATTAGCTATCAACCGCAGATAGGCCAACGCATCTTTAATTTCCGCCCGCTCAAAAAAGCGCACACCGCCATGAATTCGATAGGCAATTCCTGCACGCAATAACGCTTCCTCTATCACTCGAGATTGCGCATTCGATCGATATAAAATCGCAACTTCATCAGGGCGCCGCCCTTGACGCATCGCTTGACGAATCCGCTCAGCCACAAAATGGGCTTCTTCAAGCTCGTTGAACGCACTAAACACGACGATTTTTTCGCCCTCAGCACCAGTCGTCCATAGATCTTTACCCAAACGTTGGCTGTTGTGCGAGATCAGTGCATTTGCTGCATTCAATATAGTCGATGTTGAACGATAATTTTGCTCCAGACGAATCACCATCGTATTGGGGAAATCCGTTGAAAAACGCTGAATGTTTTCTACTTTGGCACCGCGCCAGCCATAAATGGACTGATCATCATCACCAACCGCCATCACTGACGTATGTGGTCCGGCCAACAGACGAATCCAGGCATATTGAATCGCATTGGTATCTTGAAACTCATCAACCAGAATGGTCTGAAAACGCTGCTGGTAATGCGATAACAACTCTGGGTTATCCCGCAATAACTCGTGTGTGCGCAACAAGATTTCTGCAAAATCAATCACGCCGGCACTTTGGCAGGCGCGCTCATATGCAGTATAGATGTTTAATAAAGTACGACCTGGGCCATACGTGAGAACCTGCACATGCGATGGGCGCTGGCCTTCATCTTTACGGCCATTGATAAACGATTGTGCCTGCTTCGCTGGCCATTGCTCAGGGTCAAGATTAAGAGAGGCAATCACCCGTTTGATCAAACGCGCTTGATCATCACTATCCATGATATGAAACTGCTCAGGCAAACGCGCCGCTTCAAAATGGCGTCGCAGCAAACGATGACATAAGCCATGAAACGTCCCCACCCAAAGCCCTTGCACAGAACCATGCAACAACCCCGCCAAACGCGCCTTCATTTCACCCGCTGCTTTATTCGTAAACGTTACGGCTAACATGGCATGAGGAGAAATGCCATGTGTATGCACCAAGCACGCCATACGACTCACCAATACACGTGTTTTTCCACTACCAGCTCCCGCCAATACCAGAGCATTTCCTAAAGGCGCCGTCACCGCAAGGCGCTGATGCTCATTTAAACCTTCCAACCATGCTGTCATGAGATTCTCAGTTTATCCAAAAAGCGGTATCTTCTCATATTCTTGGAATTTGGGCGATCAATTTAGGCAACTCAACAATCGACAAACGCAATTTTATCCCTTAGGATTTGGTTCTTTCTTCGGTTAGCTCAAACGATCGAGATCGCTGTTATACATACACAAGGGAGTAAGTTTATGTTGCGAGCCAGTTTTTTTCGAACAAGCACAGTACCCGTCATTGCAGTTTCCAGTATTTTATATCAGCATCGCGCTCATGCTTCTGATTTTATCCCACTGAATCCAGAATCATTTCTTAATCTATGTGAAAACACCTATTCTCGTTTTAAACAAAACCCATTTTCATCAACCCCACTGTTATTACAATGTGATGATAAAAAACCTTATGGTGAGGTCACTCAGTATTCTTATGAAAATATTGCACCCAAGGCTAGATCATATCAGCGCATTGTAATGAATCCACAAAAAGATACCGATAAAATATTTTCTATTGATGTTCCATGGATACGCCCCGCTTATCATTTCAGCGTCGTTAAAGATTTGAATGGGGACATTCTCTTACAAGGTCGTATCGATAATAGATGTGTGATGAGTGGACGACCGCTGTGCAGGATAGCCTATACCCCAAAATGGGGTCCCTCACAACACTATCTTTTTTACTCATTACAACCAAGCACAAATCTATCGGCTCCACTCTCTATCCAAAGATTTCGAAAGACCGAAGAAGCGAAGAACATAGAAAAACAAAAAGCCGGGGTATTTAAGGAGGGCAATCAACCACGCATAGATCCTGAACAGATTTTAAAGCGCATGGCCATCACCAGGCGAACGCCCGACCAAAACGAAGTCATGGGATTGCGAGCTGTAGATGAATACCAACATTGCATCGATCGATACCAAAAGATTCTCTACCCACCGTTACAAAACATGCTTCAACATTCTGCCAAAATAATGCACTTATCGACCCTCGAGGCGAAGGTCAAGCGTCAAGAATTAGTTCCCGAAGAAGTAAAAGAAATGGCTTATCGTGATCGTTTGCTTCGAACAGAATGGTTACATCTCCTTGCCTTTTTTAGTTACCCAATGAATAAGGAACCACAAAAACCAGACAATCTAGGCGCAGCTAGAGCATGTATAAACACACGCATGATACTTTTAGAGTATTTAACCAGATGGTTTGCCCTTAATGTACCTGCTTCTAAAACCAGCTTGAATGGTCGATTTGATCTTTTACTAGACACAAACGTGATTGATGAAATCACCCTCTCATCAACCATTAGTTTTAAGGGAGCTCAGTGTAAATTAACTCAAAAAATCGACGCCCTAGCGATACATCCGGAACACATCTCTGGAAGTGATTTAGCTATGGCAGTTACCACAGTAAAAATGCTTTTGGAAAATGCCTCCCCCTTGTCCAAGCAGACTGTAAAAATGGATTCATCTGCTTCTGTTGTTCGCCTCGGAGATGCCGGCTTTTTTCGAAAAACACCGCTTCCAACCTGCGAATTGCCAACATATCGACCCATTGACCCCAAGACCGGAACGTCAAAGTAGCTTCACTGCAAAGAGGTAAAAACTATAAATAATATTGAAAACACCGTAGCCTCAGTGGGTTTCAGTTAAGAAGTTTGGATAAATCCGCATGCAAAAAACAGTGGTTAGCATAGATATCGATCGTTGATATTGGCTTTATGGTAAACGAAGGATATGATAGATATTAACCTTCACTTCATTAGCCATCGAGACACTATGCATACACTCTATCCTGCTATCAAACCTTTTGCATCTCATGAGTTACCTGTCACGCCTCCTCATGTGCTTTATGTTGAAGAAACAGGTAATCCCGACGGTGTGCCAGTGATTGTTTTGCACTCAGGGCCTGGTGCGGGTGGCGATGCACATTTGCGGCGGTTTTTTGATCCGCAACATTATCGGATCATCATTTTTGATCAACGCGGATGTGGCCGTTCAACGCCGCATACCGACATGACGCACAATACGACCGCGTATTTAATTGAAGACATCGAGGCCATTCGCGCGTATTTAAAATTAGAGCGTTTTGTTTTATTTGGTGGTGGCTGGGGATCTACCCTTGCGTTGTTATACGCTGAACGCTACCCACAGCATGTGAGAGCCTTACTTCTTCACCAAGTGTATCTGGCCAGACAGCAAGACATTGACTGGTTCTTCAAACGTGGGGCATCGTTGATTTATCCCGACTATTGGCAAGAATTCACGCGCAACCTCCCTGCGGAAGCGATGGAGAATATCCCCGCCTATTATAATCAAGTGCTACAAGGCGACAATGAATTAGCTCGAATGGCGGCAGCTAAAAGTTGGTCATTATGGCAAGCGCAATGCAGCAGTTTACAACCTCACTCCAGTGTTATCGATCACCACAGCGACCCCCACTTCGCATTGGCCTTTGCTATGCTGGAATCCTATTATGTCAGCAACCAGTATTTCATCAAAGACAATGAAATCATGGACAACACCCACAAAATTCGCCACATTCCCTGCTTTATCATCCATGGCCGATACGACATGGTCTGCCCTCTCGTCGGTGCCTGGGAACTGAATCAAGCCTTGATCTCATCGGATCTGCGCATCATCCGCGATGCGGGACACTCTGACCGAGAGGCCGGCATAATTGATGCGTTGGTTGATGCGAGTAAAGAAATATTAAAATTGAATTTGGAGGCAGGTTAAAATCTGCTATAGTCTTCAAATCGAAATTAATGGATTAAGAAAGCTATGCATAAAATAACTTCGGTTGCCGTCATGACCAGCCTTTTCAGCCTGTCCGCATGTGCCGTCAAGGGTACCAATCCTGTTGATCCTTATGAGTCGATCAATCGAAAAACCTACGCATTTAATCAGGCTGTTGATACAGCCGTTCTTAAACCCGTAGCTCAACTTTATACAACGGTATTACCCGCACCGGTTCGCTCTGGCATTAACAATGTCTATGATAACGTGAATATGATTCCAACCGTTGCCAATGATCTGTTGCAAGCCGAATTTATGTACGCCTACAAAGACACCTGGCGGTTTATCATCAACTCAACCGTCGGTATCGCAGGCATTGTTGATGTGGCCAAGACCATGAGCCTGCCGCCACGGAGTAATGATTTAGGCATCACCTTTGCAAAATGGGGTGATAAACAATCGCCTTATATTATTATTCCTTTATTAGGACCCAGCACCATTCGCGATGGTATGGGGTTGATGTTTAATTATACGCTCTTTACCCCTTACCCCTATTTGAATGCTGGCCTGGCTTGGGGGCTCGTTGGTGTACGTTATGTTGATCTACGTTCACAAATGTTTGACACAGAGCGACTCATGAATGAAGCCCTGGATAAATACTCATTTATGCGTGATGCGTATCTGCAACATCGGCAGTATTTGATAACTGGCGCGCAAGGTAAAGACGGTGAAAGCAGCGAGCTCTACGTGGCTGGTGATGACGACAAAACCGTGCTGCCCGAAGAGCCTGAGAATGGCAAAAAATCCGACTTCCCCATCACCACGGCTCAACATGCTACACATCGCACTGCATCAGCCTGAAATCCCGCCGAATACCGGCAACATCATTCGTCTGTGCGCCAATAGCGGCGCACAGTTGCATTTGATTCACCCGTTAGGTTTTGAGCTGGATGACAAACGCATGCGCCGCGCGGGATTGGATTATCACGAATGGGCCAGTGTGATTCACTATCCCGATGACGCCACATTTATCGAACAAAACCAACACCGCCGCATTTTCGCTTGCACCACCAAAGCACAACAAACGTATTGCGAACCTAGCTACCAAGACGACGATCTCTTCCTCTTCGGCGCAGAAACCCGCGGCCTCCCGCAAGCCCTACGCGACCGCTACAATCCTATTCGCATCCCCATGCAAGCGACCAGCCGCAGCTTAAATTTATCCAATGCTGTTGCGATTATTTTATTTGAAGCATGGCGGCAGATTGGGTTTTCTTCAGCGCAATAAGCTATGATTCCCACAGCACAATAAACTATAATTCCCACAACACAATAAGCTTTGATAAGCACAGCGCAATGATCATAGCAACTACACTGGCTTCAGCACCATAAACTATTCTAAATCAATACGCACAGTCTTTATCAAGGCTTTTACCTTGAATTTAATCAAGGATAAACTAGTATTAATAATAATCATTTCACTCTTTTTAGGGGAATTCCATGCATAGAAAAAAGGGTAAATCAAACTCAGGCACGCATCCGATTTTAGACTCATTACAACGGTTACGTAATCTTTTGATACCAGGTAGCGGAGATATTGTTGATACGCCGGTAGAGCTTGAATCTCTTTTAAAGCATATTAATGATCCTATCGATACACCTATGGAGAAAAGGGCATTGAATCAATACATGAAAGATATCAATGACAATATCGGAACATTGGAAAACAAACCGGAGCTTAAAGAAAAAATAGAAAATATCATGGAAGATATCAAAGACAATATCGAAACATTGGCAATCAAACCGGATCTTAAAACAAAAATAGAAGACATCATGCATACATTAGAAGAAGCAGTAAAAGAAGCTTATCCGCAAAACAGGCCTGGGTTTGGTTAAGTGCGAAACGTCGATTGATAAGTTTCCCCTCAATTCATACCCCTATAACAAAATGGATGCCTGAGGCATCCATTTTAGACATTCCTTTTTTGACGTGTATGGGTTTTAAGTTACACGCCACCAATCGGATTAATTGCGACGCCTGTTGGGGTAATAAACTGAGGATTCGTACTAGTCATTGTAGTACAACTCGTAAACGCACCCGTTCCGCCGTTAAATCGGCAAATAGATACTGCACCAGGATTAGTGTCTGCATTAGGTACGTACCCATAATCTAATCCACTTTGCATAAACATATTAGACACCGGGCCTTCAGTTACAGTTCCAAAAAGAAAGCTTCCTGTACTGTCAGCACAATTAGATATAACCCCAAAAAACTGATCAACGTCACAAACAGTAACTGTACTATCATTAGCATTAGCAACATAAATATGACTGCCTAAAGCGTTAAAACTAACGGACAATGGGCCTTTGAAATGAATCAGATCCATGTAGAAATTACAAGTATTCAAGCTACTACCGTTGACTTCACAAAAGGAGATCGTATTACCTGTATATTGTTGCGTTCCGGAGTTATACGTACCGGAATTGGCTACATAAACCCATTTAAGGTTCGGTGATAAAGTAGCCGAATTAGGACCACTGAAAGATACATCACTAAATGGCGTTTTTACTTTAAAAGAGCCATCTAAATTTAGTGACCAAATTTGAAGACTATTATTCTCAAAATAAGGCACATAAACATAGTTTGGCCCAACTGCAACGGAACCTAAAATAGACCTTCCAGAAGGATTACTTGAAGGTGTCGGTATCCCTGTTGGATTTGAATGACATGACGCAAAAAGCCCCGTCGCCGGATCAAGAGAGCAATTAGCAACCGAACCATCACCGAAGTTAGTCAAATAAGCCATATTCCCTTGTGCATTAAACGTAATTGCTTGTGGTGATTTTAAAACTGGGCTCGCTGACTCAACGCATGTTCCAAAGTCCGCACCAGCATTCAGTAGATCGCAAACAGAAACATAACCTTGATCCGCTGCATTTTGACTCGAAGTCACAACGTAAGCCCGTTGCGTAGTCAGAAACTGATTCCCTCTATGCGTATAATGCTGGCAGGTTAACTGACCAACGCCATCCAGACACAATTTAACATTAACGATTTCATTCAATACTACTCCTGTAGCTGTTGTTGTGATCGAAATCACCTTTGGCACGGTATTGCCCACGGGAAAAATACACATCCCCGTTCGGGAGTTATACGATGAACATTCATTAGCAGGATCGCTCAGCGCAAACCCTGGTGTAAGGATTTGTATGCCCGCTTGAGGATAAATCTTTGGGTGATTAGGAACCCTGGTCGTAATGATAAGCCGGGCGCCACTGCTCACTGTATTAAAAAACAACCCCGTAATCGGCTCCACCTCTTCAGCAAATCCAATCGTAGAAACCAATAGCAACAGCGCAATGCTCGAAAACAATTTTTTCATCGTGAAAATCCTTATATGAATCAATAGGGTCAAACCGTTAATGTAACAACAAGTGCGTTGGCATATGCTCCGCCTGTTTTCAGTGTATTCAGCAATTGATTGGTTCTACGCTGAAGACGGCCATCTCCCAAAGCAAAGAAACGATAGCCAATTTCGACCGGGGCGCTGCCTATCACATTATTGAACTTAACACCCACGCCAGCCATTCCGCTGAGGGTTGTACGGGTGTTGCTTAAGAAGGCGTTATCGGGGAAGGTGATCCCCCCATCAATTGACCAGTCGTGATAAGCCGTCGTCATATGAAAATTAGGACCGACCCCAGCATCGACTGTGAATGCATATTTGTCTGAGTGATGATTGAAAGTCGCTTTAAGCGTTGCATAAATCGGCACGTGACTAATACCATAACGATAAGCAAGATTGGTATATAAAAACTCTTGGGTAATGGTGCCTTGTACAGATGTCTTCGGCAGGTAGAAGGCATTGACCCCATAACTGAGATCAAATTGACTGTAGCTAGGTCCGCTCAACACATAACCGATACCGAACAAGCCACTACTGTCATGGTGTTTTGTTACACTGAATCGATCACCGAGCAAATTATGAATATAAATATCTTGTGATTTGCCCTGAGAACTGCTGAAAGCCCCGGCCTGGAGGACAACGTGACCGCCCTTCAGATCAAACGACAATGCTTGTGTTGTTGTCGCCAGTAATAAAACCGCAGCCGAACCAACTCGTATTCTATATCCTGTTGATGCCACCATCCTAGTGCGCTCCTCTAGTCCATAATTAATCGAATCATTACACTTTTAGACTAATCGATTCGCAAAAGTAAAGCAACATTTCCTGTAAATAGTCAGCAATTCCCGCCGTAAAGGTAGATGCTCAGTAGGATCGCCCTCTCACATTGATGGGAGAGGGTGCCCGACAGGGCGGGTGAGGGTAGTTTAAGTCGTAATGTTTTGATCTACCCTCATCCGCCCTGTCGGGCACCTTCTCCCGTCAACGTGAGAAGGAACTCCGTTGCTAGTGTCGATTCTACGGCGGGAATTGCTGGGAAATAGTCAAAGAAGCGTAGGTTCACGTAGGTTGTATGTAGGTTGGGTTGAGCGAGAGCGAAGCCCAACATTCGCAAACAACATTACAACATTGGCTTAACACTCTTGTTGGGCTTCGCTCTCGCTCAACCCAACCTACATCCGACCTACAACTGCTCTTTCTCTTCCAAACTAATTTCACGCGCCTCCCCTTCCAGCATGACCGGAATACCATCGCGAATCGGGTAGGCGAGGCGGTCAAAGCCGCAGATGAGCTCTTTCTTTTTAAGCACTAATTTGCCTTTACATAACGGGCACACAAGAATTTCCAATATTTTTTTATCCACCTGACGCTCCTTGAACCACTTGATTTCGAACATAGACGGGCAATGCTTCTCCCGCACTCACGGGGGTAACTCGGCCCGCACGCACCAAGCGAATCATCGCTCGTGCGTCTGGAAATACAACCTGCTGTTTGATGCATTGACGTTGAATCTCTGCGGGTAATGCTGACAAATAATCTTCAAAACCAACGCCGGCGATAATCAATGGGTTGGATTCTGGTAGAACGAGAGTTGAAATTGGACCTACTCGATTCTCGAGATGCTCGCCGTTGGTTTGGTAACAATCCCAATAGACTTCGTGCATGCGAGCGTCAATCAGCGTTAATACTTGATGACAATCACGCTCAGTATAAAACACCCCCTCAGCAATCGCAGCCAAACTACTCACTGGATAAACAGGAAGAGAATGCGCATAAGCCAAGCCTTTAACCACACTGCAGGCAATACGCAGCCCGGTAAAACTGCCAGGCCCTTGTCCCATAACAATGCCATCAAGGCTCGCCATAGTGACATCGGCTTCTGTGAGTAGTTGCTGAACCATGGGCAATACGTATTGCGCGTGTTCGCGAATATTGCCCTGTTCTGCATGATAAAGGTGCTCCCCTACGGCCAAGGCGATGCTTGCACGTGAGGTGGAGGTATCAATCGCTAGTAATCGGTTCATGCGTTAACGCCAATTGGTGAATAAAATGAAGGGCCGTTTGTTCATCTCGGGTTTTTCTCATCATCGGTAAGCTTGCAAAAATCCGCTGACCATATGCTCTGCCCGTTAATCGTGGATCGGCGAGCATTAATAGTCCGCGATCATCCATATCTCGTATCAGACGACCTACGCCTTGCTTTAAGGCCAATACCGCATCAGGAAGCGATAACTCATCAAAGCCCGAGAGCCCTTTCGACTTCAAATAAGCCATTTTACCACGAATCACGGGATCTACAGGGCTTGCGAATGGAATTTTATCAATGATCACACAGGATAAGGCTTCCCCCTTCACATCAACCCCTTCCCAAAACGTCGCTGTACCCAATAAAACGGCATTGCCCAGTTCGCGGAATCGTGCCAGTAAAATCGGCTTCGCTTCTTCGCCCTGAATTAAAAGTGGGAAATCAAGCCGATGGGTCAGCATCGAGGCCACTTGTTTCAGCGCACGGTGACTGGTAAATAGAAAGAAACATCGGCCACCACAGGCATTAATAATGGGGACGGCTCTATTTAACAATGCCTCATAGTAATCGGCATGTTTGGGATCAGGCAATGATCGTGGCAAATACAATAGGGCTTGTTGTTCAAAGTCAAAGGGACTGTTGAGAAGCAGCGTATTCGACTTTTCAAGGCCAAGGGGCTTGGTAAAACAATCAAACGAATCGGCCATCGACAACGTTGCTGAAGTGAAAATATAAGCGCAAGGCTGGCGGATCAATAATGATTTAAATGCACTCGCCACTTCAAATGGGGTCGCGTGAAACACAAGACTATGTTTGAAACACTCCAACCAACGGATCCGAGGTTGCGTTGGATTCGCAAAGGATTTTAATGCTTGCACCAGCTCTTGTAACCGCTCTTTACACCTTACCATGCCGGGATTTTCAGTCAAATCAATCGTGTCAAAACAAGGCTCCAACTCTTCGCTTAAAGCCAGCAATGCATCCCAGGCATCTAAAAAAACCTTATTGCGAGACACTTCTTCAAACGCCATGCGCTCATCTTTTGAGGTCAATGCGAGCTGCAAGGCGTCCAGACAGTTGTCTAATTTAAAACTCAATTGCTTTAACGGCTGATTCGCCAAGTCCAGCACAGGCCATTCGCTCAGCGTGTCATCCATCCACTCACGACATTGGCGTGTGCTGATCCGCTCACCGTGAAAATTAACGGCAATATCCGGTAGTTGATGGGCTTCATCAAACACCACCGTATCAACCCCCGGTAACAACTCGCCAAAGCCTTCTTCTTTAAGGCGCGCATCGGCAAAAAACAAATGATGATTAATGACAACGATGTCAGCTTCAAGCGCCCGCTTGCGCGCCTTCATCAAAAAACACGTTTTATAATGCGCGCAATCCGATCCTAAACAATTATCATTCGTCGAAGTAACATACGGCCAAACATGAGAATCGTCACTGAGTTCAGGTAATTCACCGCGCTCGCCATCGGTTAGCTGTGGCAATTTTTCACGAACGTAGGCGATTTCTGAAGCGCATTGAGGGCTGCTAAACCGCGCTTCTTCTGCATTGAGCTCGACGCGATATTGACAGATATAATTAGCGCGCCCTTTCAAATTTTGCACGCGCGTGGATAAACCCATGGCGCGTATTAACATGGGTAAATCTTTTTGAAAAAGCTGGTCTTGCAGGGTTTTCGTCGCTGTAGAAATCAGCGCTTTTTTACCACTTAAAAGACAGGGAATCAGATAAGCGAAGGTTTTTCCTGTACCTGTTCCCGCCTCAGCCACTAAAGTTTTTCGCTGTAAAATAGCATTAGCAACAGCAGAGGCGAGTTCAATTTGCTGTGGACGCGCCACAAAGCCGGGAATCGCCGTCGTCAAACGGCCATTCGCCCCCAACATGCGTACTGATGCCGCTGTTAGGGCTTCCATACAATCAGCTATTTCGTCCACTCTTCCTCAAGGTACTGAAGTTTGTTCTCAACGCCCTGCCATGATTTGGCATCAGCCGGTTCATCTTTTTTAACCGTGATGTTCGGCCATTGACTGGCAAGTTTTGCATTCAATTCAAGAAATGGTTTTTGCTCGTCAGTCAGATCATCTTCTGAAACAATCGCGTTTACAGGACATTCTGGCTCACACAAAGCACAATCGATACATTCATCGGGATTGATCACCAAAAAATTAGGTCCTTCATAAAAACAATCGACAGGACACACTTCCACACAATCGGTGAGTTTGCAACGAATACACTGTTCAGTCACAACAAAGGTCATTATTAGCCCCCTTAGTTATCAAAAATTATCTATTTAACCACAGATAGTTCCATATATATAGATCGCTTAGCATTTCTCAGACCAAACAGGCCTATTATTATTTCGACATTGTTTCGCACTGCCAAAAACCAGCTATAATTGAATAGTAATAGAGCAAACCTGGAGGATTGTATGAATTTATTTGAGGTTGAAATTTCAGGCAAACTTAAGACACTTGAGCATGATGAGTTTGTTAAATTTATTGAGAATATAAGTGCTAAATCCAAGCCGGATAAAGAGCCAATTATAAAATATTTACTCGACTATACAAGCTACTTATCGACTAAAAGTGCCTTTACAGATATCGAATCAAGTACTTTTAATCGATTAATTGATTTAGTATTACAAAATCAATACCCACGTTTTGACCTTCAGGAACTGAATACAAAAATACAATCTTACATGAATAATGACGCCTTCATTCAATATATCAAGCCAATACTAAAGAACAAATTAACGTTAAATTTAAGCATATCAGGGAATCAAAAGAAGTTTACCCATGGCGAAGTTATAGACCATGTTAATCAGCTTGAAGCAAGTGCACCCCAAAGCCTTGACCTTAACCATCTTGAAGAATTGCTACTTGGTTATACGCAGTATTTAGTCGATGAACCCGTTAATTTAGTGAAAGATTTCAACCTGTTTAAAACATTATTTAGCATGGTGAGCCAAAGCAAAGGCCTTAGTGAAACAATAAACCTGCTCAATCCAATTATTCAACAACAACTTAATAATAAGTGGTTTATTCAATTTATTAGGCCTATTGTAAATGAGCGTTTTTTTGTAGCGGCTTTAAATGAGGTTAGTCCACAAGACCCAACTAATGCTGACAAACCAATCTTAATTTTAGCCCACTGCCAAACAGGCACCCGAGGAGATGCTGTTTTTGCCATAAATCTAGCTAAAGCATTAACAAAAAATAATCATTCAAATATTATTGTAAAGCTTAAAATGGGTGACTACTTGCCTGTTCCAGAAGATTTATTACATCAAGCTTCAAACTCTCGTATTAGAGTTATAGACGATCAGGATCTTCGAGATTCTTTTAAGAAACAGGGTGTATGGAGAAATGAGGAGTCTAATGCATATAAGCTTGTCATTCATGCTGCTTTGATTGGAACATTCGATGGAATAGTATCAAAAGGTGTGCCTCACTTATATATGCCAGAATATAATACTTGCAGACAACCAGACAAAACCATTCCTTCAGTTTTGTCTGGTATAGGTCAGTCACAACATGGCATATTTAAACAAGTCATTGATCAAAATCTTGATTCAGCTGATTCAGATAAGTCAAAATTTGAAAATAAAAGCATTCGACAATATGCAAATGATCACCAAGTCTTTTTTTCATATCAACACGCCCATGGACACCTAGAGGCTAGAACACCTTATTTATTATTTGCCACTCATATGGCTGTCATTTCGAAAGATCCTCGGCCGACAACTATCTTTTGTAATGCAGAAAATATCAATCAGTACTTAAGTGCTTTAGAAGCAACAGCAAAAGAGTTATATCCCAATAAGACTTTTATGGTTCACTTTAATCATCAAGATTATTTAGTGCCTCCTGCTGAAAACGTTCAAGATATCATTCATATTAATATTCAAAACCCTTTTCCACTGCAAAGACAAACTATGCTTTCGCTTATGCAAACTTGTAAGGCTCAAAATCACCCTATAATGATAACCGGCGATCAAAGTTTAAGTGAAGCCATTTCGATGAGTATACCCTGCTTTTATGAAGCCGTACTTTCTGATAAAGATACCCTAAGTTCGAATCTAGCAAACCTTGCTAAAAACGCGGGCCTTAATTACTTGCCACTACTATTAGGTAGGAAACATCTATGCGAAATAAGAAGCTGCAGAGGAGAAAGTGAAAAATGGCGTCCTCTATATTCCACAAAAGAAATGCATGACTTTGCCATTTGGTATCAACAGCATCATGAAATAGTTACAGGTCAGATGGAAGGGCTAAGCCAACTCATACCTGATTTAAATTCCGTGTCTGATGTTGTTGCTGAGTATTTTATGAATCCCTCACCCGCAAGCCTAGCCAGATGCCTGAGCAACATTCATATCGATGCCACACCAGACCTATCCAAAGTACCAATTAATCAACCTAATTTTAAATCTGAAAATAATACGACTTCTCTACATAGTAAAGAAGGTCCACCCCCATTTTCAACTCAAAATCCAGAAAAATTTATAAAAGCTGCACAAATTTTAGAAGAAAAAAGTCTAATTAATGCATTTTACGTTAGAGATAAGCTCCTCTTCGAACAAGCAGATAAAATATATAAAAGTAGTTTTTTATCATTTTTTTCAAATAGTGCCTCGTACGATACAAATAAAGGCCAAGATATTAAAACCATTTTAGAACATGCTATTAATAATAAAATAAATTCAAAATATAAAAAAAGCACTTTTGAAACCTGCGTTTCTTTAGGTTGGCTGAAAGAAAATGAAGATAAAACCATTTCATTGGGTGATAATGGCAAATCCACCCCCCTGATTGCCAGAGAATTTAACACGATCATGCAGGCAAATGAAGAAGGTAGCTCTACATTAAGACCTCTGCGCTGAGCCCCCATCCTGCGAGCCTTTTTCGGTTCACTGGGTGTTAACCGAGATGCACTGGATCAACAGAGGTAGCGGCCGCTTCGGGAGCTCTCTTATCAAAAAAAGGCCGGCCCCTAACTCAGGGCAAACGCATCTTATGCTTAGAATTAAGCCGAGCCGACCGAGCCGTGACCGTTAGGGAGCGTTCACTGAAGGTACGTTTGAAACATTTGATATTTATTTTGCTTGCTAGCCCGGCGAACGCTTGCTAACGCGCGCGGCTCGGTCAATTCGTACTCAGATAATTTAGATGCGTTTGCCCTGGCCCCTAACTAAAAGTTTACTCAAACCCCTGATTTAAGTTAAACTAACACCCTTTTAAAAGCAGGGTAATTTTTTGAATACCATCGATCACATCCGTAATTTTTCAATTATCGCTCACATCGATCATGGCAAGTCAACGCTTGCTGATCGCTTTATTCAACGCTGTGGTGGCTTGGCAGCCCGTGAGATGGAAGCTCAGGTGCTGGACTCCATGGACATTGAGCGTGAGCGTGGTATTACCATTAAAGCGCAGAGTGTGTCGCTAAACTATACGGCACGTAATGGGCAGACGTATTTACTGAATTTTATTGATACGCCAGGACATGTTGATTTTAGCTATGAAGTGTCGCGCTCACTTGCGGCCTGTGAAGGCGCTATTCTCGTGGTTGACGCGGCTCAAGGGGTTGAAGCGCAGACGGTTGCCGTATGCTATACCGCGATTGATCAGGCGCTTGAAGTGTTGCCGGTCTTAAATAAAATTGACCTGCCCCAAGCCGATCCCGATCGCGTTATTGCTGAAATTGAAGATATTATCGGCGTGAATGCGCACGATGCTATTCGTGTGAGTGCGAAAAGTGGTTTTGGTGTTGATGATGTGCTTGAAGCATTGGTTGAACGCATTCCACCCCCAAAAGGGGATGTATCAGCGCCGCTTCAGGCTTTAATTATTGATTCATGGTTTGATAGCTATTTAGGCGTTGTTTCACTGGTTCGTATCGTCAACGGCACCCTTTGTAAGGGCAATAAACTACACGTGATGTCAACAGGCCGTTCGCATGAAGTGGATCAGGTGGGTATTTTCACCCCCAAACGTACCCCGACAGATTCTCTAAAAGCCGGTGAAGTAGGTTACGTTATCGCAGGCATCAAAGACATTCACGGCGCACCAGTGGGCGATACGCTAACGCTTGATAAAAATCGCGCATCAACCCCTCTTCCTGGTTTTCAACGCGCTAAACCACAAGTATATGCAGGACTTTTTCCTATCAGTTCTGAGGATTTTGAAGCCTTTCGTGAAGCCTTGGCAAAACTAAGCTTGAACGATGCCTCATTGTTTTATGAACCTGAATCATCTGATGCCTTAGGTTTTGGTTTCCGTTGCGGCTTCCTCGGTATGTTGCACATGGAAATTATTCAAGAGCGACTTGAACGCGAATATAACCTTGAGCTGATTTCAACTGCACCAACGGTGATTTATCAAATCGTCACTTCCAAAGATGAAACGCTGATGATTGATAACCCCTCGCGACTTCCACCACAGCCGCAAATCAAGCAAATTCTTGAGCCGATAGCACGAGCGAATATTCTCGTTCCTCATGAACATCTTGGTGCAATTATCACGCTGTGCATTGAGCGCCGGGGCGTTCAAGTCAACATGACATACAGCGGCCGACAAGTATCAGTAACTTATGATATCCCGATGAGTGAAGTCGTTTCTGATTTCTTTGATCGGCTAAAATCAATCAGCCGCGGCTACGCTTCGCTGGATTATGGTTTCATTCGATTTCAAGAAGCCGATGTGGTTAAACTGGACGTGCTCATTAATGGTGAGTGCGTCGATGCATTGGCCTGTATTGTGCATCGCAGCACAACACAAAGCCGAGCTAAATCACTCGTTGATAAAATGCAGCAGATCATTCCACGACAAATGTTTGATGTTGCGATTCAAGCGGCACTAGGTGGGCATATCATTGCGAGACAAACCGTCAAAGCCTTGCGAAAAAATGTGATCGCAAAGTGCTATGGTGGTGACGTTTCTCGTAAACGCAAACTGCTAGAAAAACAAAAAGCGGGTAAAAAGCGGATGAAGCAAGTGGGACATGTTGAAATTCCACAGGAAGCCTTCATGGCCGTGTTTAAATCGGATAGAAAATAACAGGAAGACCCTATGAATTTTGCACTATTGCTCGTTATTCTTTCAGCTATTACCGGCTTTATTTGGTTGTTGGATATCGTCTTTTTTAAAAAGCGCCGAAAACTGGAACAGCACCCTTCAAAACTCATCGAATATTCACGATCTTTTTTTCCTGTGTTTTTTGTCGTGCTGCTACTGCGTTCATTTTTGTTTGAGCCCTTTAGAATTCCTTCAGGATCACTTGAGCCCACCTTGTTGGTCGGTGATTTTTTAGTCGTTAATAAATTTTCCTATGGCCTCCGTTTACCGGTTCTGGACAAAAAAATAATTCCTATCGCCAATCCTAAAAAAGGCCAGATCGCGATCTTCCGTTGGCCACCGAACCCTTCATACGATTACATCAAACGCGTGATCGGCGTACCGGGGGATCATGTGGTTTACCATAACAAAGTGCTAACGATTAATGGTCAGGAAATGAAACAAACTTTTGTTGAGTACACGACTGATGAAAGCTCAGGACGTGCGGTTGCGCAATACCAAGAAGATTTAAACGGCATCAAGCATGATATTTTTATTCGACCCGATAGTGAGGCGGTAGACATTGACGTCACCGTCCCTGAAGGCAATTATTTCATGATGGGTGATAACCGAGACGACAGTGCTGACAGCCGATTTTGGGGATTTGTGCCCGATGAAAATCTGCGTGGCAAAGCGCTATTTGTTTGGATGAGTTGGAACGGCAAAACGGATATGATTCGCTGGAAGAGACTGGGAACGATTATTCATTAGATATACCCAACCCGGTTGACGCGTGCAACTACGGATCTCTGCCATTAAGTTAAGGAAAAAATGATTGATGTACGCGTAGGTTGGGTTGAGCGATAGCGAAGCCCAACATGACAGTTTTGTTGGGCTTCGCTATCGCTCAACCCAACCTACGTCCGATTATTTCCCTTAACTTAATGGCAGTAAGGCTACGGATCTACTGCGTACTCACTTCATAAAATGTATAAAACTTTAAGGCGCTCATGATGCAAAAAACAAAAGGATTAACGTTTATAGGCATGCTGTTCACGATGGCTGCGGTGATCATTCTCGGCATATTAGCGCTGCGTGTCGCCCCGGTCTATCTTCAGCATTATGCCGTTGTGCGGGCGCTTAGCGCACTAGCAACCGAGCCCAAAAAGGATCTAAACGCTGAAGTCGGTACGAATGAAATGACCATCAAGCGCTCATTAATGAAACAATTCGAAATCGACAATGTGGAAGACATCACAGAAGCCAATATTTCTGTAGCCCCGGGAAATAATGATACACAGATCATTACAATCCAATATCAAGTGACTCGGCCATTCATCGGCAATATAAGTCTGCTCTTTAAATTTAATAATTCACAAGAGGTTCCCCTTGCAAGCGAATAATCTACAACGCATCGAAAAGAGGCTGAATTACGAATTTAAAAATATAACCTTACTCAAGCAAGCGCTCACACATCGCAGTGCGAATGCCATTAACAATGAGCGATTTGAGTTTCTTGGGGATTCACTGTTAAGTACTGTGATTGCCAATGCTTTGTTCCACCAATTTCCACAAAATTCTGAAGGACAACTGAGTCGACTGCGCGCATCGCTGGTTAAAGGCGAGATGCTCTCAATTATCGCGCAAGAAATTGGTTTGGGAGATTTTTTAATTCTCGGCCAAGGGGAGCTGAAAAGCGGTGGCTTTCGCCGAGCCTCTATTCTTGCTGATGCACTGGAAGCTATTTTTGCGGCAATTTACTTAGACAGTGATTTTTCGCAATGCCAAGCGGTTATCCTTCGCCTTTATGACGACCGCCTCAAAGATGACAACTTAAATGACAATTTAAAAGATGCCAAAACCCAACTTCAAGAGTATTTACAGTCGAAAAAAATCACGCTACCTCAATACCGCCTGACCAAAGTCGACGGCGACACCCACGAGCAAACCTTTTATATCACCTGCAAAGTGCCAGGGCTAAACCTCGTCACTGAAGGTATTGGTGGAACACGTCGAAAAGCCGAGCAGGAAGCGGCGAAAAAAATGTTTGAGCAAATGTAACTATTCAACAGCGATTAAAACGTAGGTTGGGTTGAGCGAGAGCGAAGCCCAACAGGGAGAAGAGGTTCGCGACTGTTGGGCTTCGCTCTCGCTCAACCCAACCTACGTACGACCTACTGACCAACCGACACATTGCAGAATTCCTCAATGCATGCTATTCATTAAACATGTCACTTAAAAACGAAATAGATATGCGCCACTTACTTTTACTCTGTCTTGTATTGAATACAGTCGCCCTGTCAACAGCCAGCGCGCGTTCACTTACACCGCCGAACGAACCCAAAAATGATAGTTTTTATATTTGCTATGAAAAACGGTTTGCCAACAACGTCATGCCGCAAGTTCCTTCTGTTCCCAAAAACTGTTTTGGCGCATGCGTTGTCAACGCCATTACACATACGATATTACCAACCTATGTCAGTTATAAATACATAGGCTGCATCATCAGCCGGCTCCCCTGCCAACTCTATACCGGTGACAAGTTCCATGCGCGCCCTGCACATTTAAAACAATTTCAATGGATGGATACTTATCCAAAAGCGCTGAATTCATTTTATCGGTGTGCTTATAGTTAGATTTGTGCAACGACGCCACCTGCAAGTTCATTGTGGCTGCTTGTACCGAAGGTACTGGGCGCTCGTAAAGATCGCGCCTGTTGGGCTTCGCTACCGCTCAACCCAACCTACGTCCAAGAATCCTGCAAGTGCGTCGAATGTAGGTTGGGTTGAGCGAGAGCGAAGCCCAACAGGCCGGTCAATCATTTATAGAATTGCGCTCATCATTGTTGGGCTTCGCTACCGCTCAACCCAACCTACGTCCAAGAATCCTGCAAGTGCGTCGAATGTAGGTTGGGTTGAGCGAGAGCGAAGCCCAACAGGATGGTCAATCATTTGTAGAATTGTGCTCATCATTGTTGGGCTTCGCTCTCGCTCAACCCAACCTACGTTCAACTTACACCGCTGCAGCGCGATCGCGGATGTATTTTAAACCGAATGCCAGTCTGTCGAGTACACGTTGTTTGCCAAGTAAGGTGAGGGTTACGTCCATGGCGGGTGATACGCTGCTGCCGGTTACCGCAACACGTAATGGCTGGGCAACTTTTCCCATACCAATATCAAACGCTGCACAGGTATCATTGATGCATGTTTGTAGCGCGTCTGGCGTCCACTCTGCTGCGTTCTTAAAACGTTGATACAATGCTTCCAATGGCGCCAAAACCACCGGCCGAAGATGTTTTTTTAATGCGTCTTCATCATATTCTGCAATATCTTGATAGAAAAACACACTTTTCTCACACATTTCCGCAAGTGTTTTACAGCGTTCTGCCTGCACTTTTACAATCTCAACCAGTGCTGGCCCATTCGAAACGTCAATACCACTTTCAGCAAAGTGCCATGCCAGCGCTTCGGCAACGCTTTCCGGCGCATCCTGTTTTTGATAATGCTGATTAAGCCAATATAGTTTCTCGTAATTAAAACTCGATACGCCTCGACTCACACTGTTTAAGTCAAATGACGCGATCATTTCATCGAGGCTAAAAATTTCTTGATCACCATGCGACCAACCCAGCCGGACTAAATAATTCAATAACGCATGGGGTAAAAATCCAAGCGTTTTAAACTCCATCACGCTGACTGCGCCATGCCGTTTTGATAACCGCTTGCCATCCTCACCCAAAATCATCGGTAAATGTGCAAACTCAGGCACGGGGGCATTCAACGCTTTGTATAAATTAATCTGCCTTGGCGTATTGTTAATATGATCATCACCACGAATCACGTGCGTAATTCCCATATCCCAATCATCGATGACCACCGCAAAATTATAGGTCGGGTGCCCATCCGAGCGAACCAAAATCAAATCATCCAACTCCTGATTATTGACATGAATATCACCATAAACGTGATCGACGAATGAAACCACGCCGCTCTCAGGATTTTTAAAACGAACGACAAAAGAATCATCGCTGATTGGCAAATTTTTATCTCGACAATGCCCATCGTAACGCGGTTTTTCGCGTGCTTCGAGCTGAGCCGTCCGCAATGTTTCCAGGCGCTCTTTACTACAGCGACATCGATACGCTTTGCCTTCTTCTAACAACTGATCGACAATTTGAGTATAGCGCGGATAGCGAGCCGTTTGAAAAACAGGCTCTTTTTCATAATTCAAACCCAACCACTTCATCCCTTCAAGAATCGCTTGAACGGACTCTTCAGTGGAACGCTCCCGATCGGTATCTTCTATTCGAAGATAAAATTCACCCTGGTGATGCTGGGCATATAACCAGGAGAACAATGCTGTTCGCACACCGCCCACATGCAAAAACCCCGTAGGACTGGGGGCAAAACGAGTTCGAACAACCATGATCGCTCCATCTATAAATTAACAAAAAAGGTGGTTATACTACCCTACTTTCCTAGGGCCTGTCGACAAGATAGTAGAGTTGTCGACAGGCCCTAATGACCACCAGACAACGGAGCCTCGTGAAAAAAATCGGAATCAAATATCAATTGAGAGTCATTACCTTAATCCCGGTTTCGGTTGTCGCGCTCTTATTTGCTTTATTCTATAATACTCAGCTGGCACGCGACCTGGATCAACACATATCACATTTAGGTGAAGCATACGTCAGGCAACTTATCCCCGCAGCGCAATTGGCTCTGTTACGACATGATCACCGGACGCTTCAAGGCTTGATTGATGCCTCGTCGATTAACCCAGAAATTAGGTCGTTAGCGTTTTACAATGCGAGCAAACAATTACTCGCTTATCGCGGCGGGAAACACCTATTAACCCAGCCTTTCAACCCGCCCAAGTATACGGGGGACTTTGCTGAAAACCATCCTATTAATGCCAATACCATCAATTTTATTGCACCCATTACGCTGCCTCGATTTAACCTGTATTCCACACTGCCCTTTGCCACAACGCCCACAAACCCAATTGATGCGCATGCCGATGATATTCTCGGTTGGTTATCGATTGATATTGACACACAATCAATGCTCATCAAACGCTACAAGATGTACATTATTACCATTATCATTACCCTGCTAGGTCTGCTTATCGCATTAACGACTCACTTTTTTTTATCAAAACGCATTTATTTGCCGATTGCGCGCCTGCGTAGAAGTATGAAACAAGTTTTAAGCAATGAGTTTGAAACAGAAATTAAACACACCAGTTCTGGCGAATTGGGTGTCATTGAGCAAGGCTGCATCCACCTACAAACGACTTACCTTAACGCAACGCAAGAACTTAATCATCATATCGAAGTAGCCACCAGCGACTTACAACAAAGCCTTGAAATGCTTGAAGAAAAGAACATTGAATTGTCACTTGATAAAAAGAGAACTGAAGATAAAA
Organism: uncultured Gammaproteobacteria bacterium; assembly: GCA_963784615.1. GTDB lineage: Bacteria > Pseudomonadota > Gammaproteobacteria > Legionellales > Legionellaceae > UBA11403. The sequence goes on along the minus strand of CAWASG010000002.1, from coordinate 434,517 downwards.
ACAAGCAGAAATCAGATTTTATTGCCAATATGAGCCATGAAATTCGCACCCCCATGAATGGCGTCATTGGCTTTACCAACATCCTTCTGGAAAGCAAACTGGATGCTTTGCAACTCGATTATGTCAAAACCATTAAGTCGTCTGCGCAGGATTTACTGGCGATTATGAACGATATTCTCGATTATTCTAAAATGGAAGCGGGTAAGCTAAAACTTGATTGTATCCCTTTAGATATCCGCGGCTGCATCGATGAAGTATTAATGTTGATAACCCCCAATGCCAACAAAAAAGGCATTGATCTCATTCCCATTACAGCGACGAATGTCCCCAAAACAGTATTGGGCGATCCGCTGCGATTGAAGCAAATCATCAGTAACCTGGTATCCAACGCCGTAAAATTCACCGATCACGGCTATGTTCTTATTCGTACATCCATCGAGCAAGAAACCGAGAAAGACTACACTATCCGTCTATCCATCACGGATACGGGTATTGGCATTTCAACTCACGATCAAGCTGCACTATTTGCCGCATATAACCAGGCAGACACTAGCATTACACGTCGATATGGCGGCTCAGGCCTCGGGCTTGTTATTTCCAATAAGCTTGCCGAACAAATGCAGGGGCGCATTACACTGAAAAGCGAAATTCATAAAGGATCCACGTTTTCAGTTTTGATTAAATTAGAAAAACTGGATGCCTATGAAGTTGAAAAACATCAAACTCACCGCTTTGCACACTTAAACGTCATTTGTTTTGATGACAATCCACTACACCTTGAGGCGCTTTGCAGCGGACTGGGAAACTGGGGGATTCATTGCTTTAAGGTAGACGCATTTCATCAATTAGAGGATGCGTTTAAGCAACATCCTAACGTTGATCTTGCTTTTGTGAGCGTCAACAAAGGATGCGACCATCAGGTTGCTCATGTGTTACGAAAACAATCCATACCCTGTGTTTTACTGTCAAAATGGGGTATTGATAACTACGAAACATTGGGTGCCCAACAATTTTTATTCAAGCCACCGAATATTCAAAAATTACATGAAACCATTGACTCACTTCTGAATCAAGCGGATGACCATCGAACGATGAATCACGAGCTAGAGACCTTACGTAAAAAATTACGCGATATCCGACCTAACATCTTAATTGCTGAGGATAATCTAGTAAACTGCATGCTATTTGAATCGTTATTAGGCCAAAATGCTGTCATCAGTACTGTCAATGATGGCGAAAAAGCCTTGGCAATTTGCAAGCAAAAACGTTTTAATGCGATTCTATTGGACTTACACATGCCCCGGCTAAATGGCCTTGAAACAGCACAGCTCATTCGTAAAGAAGCCATACTCAATACGACAACACCGATTATACTCATCAGTGCGAATCATAACGAAGTAACCGCCTTTGATTTACAAAAAGGCAGCATCAAATTATGTCTACAAAAACCCATTGACGAAGAAACCCTTCTAAAACACCTTTTAGATATCACACTACAGGACAACACAACTGCGATTGATTGGCCTATGTGCGTACAACGGGTTTCAGGAAATCAAACACTAGCCGCTGATTATTTAGCCTGTTTCGTTGATGAGTTGAAAAAAAATCGCGCGGAACTCCTTCGATTCTATCAGTTAGACAACCTGAAAATGCTCGAGGCAGAATCCCATAAATTACATGGCGCTTGCTGTTTTTGTGGCGTTCCCGCATTACAACGCCAAGTTGCGCAAGTTGAAAATTTGGCTAAGCATGCGAAAAACATAACGGATATCAGTGATGCGTTTAAACAACTTATACAAAACATTGATACTGTTTTAAGTGAATATGAACAATTTTATCAACCCGAGATGGTTTAACGTAGGTTGGATGGCTAAGTTTGATTTTAAAAAAAAGAGCGGTAACTGATCGGGCAGGGACAAGGGCACGCACACGGGCACGTGAATGTACGCTACGCGGGTTTTGATATTTTATAGATTCGCGTAGCGCTCATTAACGTGCCCGCGCCCGTGAGCGTGCCCTTGCCCGATCTCTTGTTGTTCGATTTTTAATTTTTATTAATCACAATAGTACGACATTCGATGAGGAGAATTTTATGACAGCAAGAAATGCGATATACGCACAATCCGGTGGCGTGACCGCCGTTATTAATGCATCAGCATGCGGTGTGATTCAAACAGCACGCCTGAACCCACAACACATTCGAACCGTTTATGCCGCAAAAAACGGCATTGTTGGCGCTTTGAATAATCAATTGATCGACACCTCTCTCGAAAGCGACGACAACATTGCAAAATTAATGCATACCCCATCAGGGGCATTTGGATCATGCCGCCACAAACTTAAAGAGTCGGGTGATGAATTTGAGAAATTAATCAAAGTCTTTAAAGCACATGACATTGGCTATTTCTTTTATAATGGCGGCGGTGACTCTCAAGATACTGCCAACAAAGTCGCGCAAATGAGCAGCGCAATGGGATATCCAGTCACCTGCATTGGCATTCCAAAGACAGTTGATAATGATTTACCCTTTACGGACTGTAGTCCCGGATTTGGCAGCGTTGCCAAATACGTTGCCATCTCAACATTGGAAGCCGGATTTGATGTTGCTTCTATGGCAGCGACATCAACTAAAGTATTTATCCTGGAAGTGATGGGGCGTCATGCCGGCTGGATTGCAGCCGCTAGCAGTTTGGCAGGACTTCATGCAAATGAGCCGCCTCATTTAATCTTATTTCCCGAAGTTCCCTTTAATCAAACACTGTTTCTACAACGCGTTGACAGTTGTGTTAAAAGTGAAGGATATTGTGTCATTGTTGTTTCAGAAGGCCTTCGGAATGCGGACGGCCAATTTCTGAGTGACGCCGGATTGCGTGATGCGTTTGGGCACGCTCAACTGGGTGGTGTAGCCCCTGTTATTGCACAAATGATTAAGCAAGAACTTAATCTAAAATACCATTGGGCGGTTGCAGACTACCTGCAAAGAGCGGCGCGCCATATTGCCTCTGCTGTTGATGTAGAACAAGCCTATGCACTAGGGAAAGCGGCGGTTGAACTGGCCATCAGCGGCCACAACGCCATTATGCCGATCATCATCCGCACACAAGACGCGCCTTATCGCTGGGAAATCGGTCATGTGCCCTTGGCTGATGTAGCCAATCAAGAGATAAAGCTGCCCGCAGAATTCATTCGTGAAGATGGTATGGGTGTCACAGAAGCTTGTCGTCGTTATTTAACGCCGCTGATTCAAGGTGAAGCGTATCCACCTTATGTGAATGGGTTACCTGATTATGTTCGATTGAAGAATACGTTAGTGCCTCATCAACATTGACAATCTAACTATGACAGGTTCCCAGTACCTTCGGTACAAACAGCTAAAATGAACTTTCCGGTCGCGTCGTTGCGAGCGAAGCGCGGCAATCCAGGGTACCGTGCTCTGAACTCTGGATTGCCGCGCTTCGCTCGCAACGACTTCGTTCAGCATTTTATTAATCTGCTTATATCAACAGGTCAAAGTAAGATGGTCAATTTATTAATTGTATAGCAAAAAAAACCACCCGAAGGTGGTTTTTATATCCCATAAACCATTTATACACGGCAGTTTTGTGGGACATACTTGTTATTAGCCGCGCCAGTCACGGTGCAAGTCCATGTTAAACCACCCGTTGCAACATCAACCCTTGGTGTCATGGTTAACACAACACTCTTGGCCGCAGCGGTATAGGTAATCGTTATCACCCCGGTGGCGTCAGTTATGGCAACACTCGCTACGTTGGTTGTTGCGGTTGGGCTAGTGTAACCAGAAGCGGATTGTGTTGCAGGGAATGCATTACTAGACTGATAGGTTTCTTCAACAGCTAATTTCGCAGAAGAAGCCAAGCTTAACCCTTCAGTCACTCTCGCTCTGACTGTATAATCTTGATAGGCTGGTATTGCGACTGCTGCCAAAATACCGACAATGGCAACAACAATCATTAGCTCTATCAGCGTAAAACCTTTACTGTTTCTCATGGCAATCTCCTTTATAATATTAATCTGTTCATCACAATATTTGTAATGCACAATCCGTGCCAAACGACACTCTCCTTATATACACTGCGCCGACCCAAACAACCGGCTGTCAGAACGTGACCAATTTCGTCACATTTTGACATGAGTTGTCAATCAAGGTCTACATATAGCCGGCCGATACTGCGCCGGTAAAGTTCCTCCCTGACAGTTCCATGTCATGATGCCGCTCGCGTCCAAAGTTGGCGTCAAGGTCAAAGTGCCGCCTCCGAGCGCCGCGGTGAAAGTCAGCGTGACCACGGCAGTGCCGTCATTGGCAATCACTATCGACTGCAAATCATTGCTTGGCGATGGGCCAACATATCCGGTTTCCGCTTGTGTTGCTGGTAATGCATTATCAATGGTTGTGCTTTCTGCGATGGCGAACTGTGCACCCGCAGCTAAGCTCAGTCCATTGGCAACGCGTGTTCGCTTCACATAGACCTGATAGGCAGGAAAGGTAACCGCCACTAAAATGCTAACGATCGCGACCACGATCATTAACTCTATGAGTGTAAACCCTCTCCGTTTCATCACCGTTTCCAGGTTATTTTTCCACATGAATAAAAGCACCAATTTCCAATATGGCGAATTTGTTCATGTGATGTCAAGCATTCTATGTAAAATAAAGGTATAATAATAAATCGGTTACCCATGATTTTAAATCCAATGTCACGACAACAACGTTTGCATGCTGCCCTTTCGATGCATCTGGAACCCATGCTATTAAGCATTGATAATGAAACTCATCAGCACAGCGTTCCGGTTGGGTCTGAAAGTCATTTTAAAATACTCATCGTTTCAACCCGTTTTCAATCGTTAAATCGCGTTGCCCGTCATCGCCTCGTCAATCACATCGTGCAAAACGAATTTGAAACGGGTCTACATGCCCTCAGTTTACATTTATACACACCAGAGGAATGGGAACAGAAATGCACCCCCGTTCAAGCATCACCTACCTGCAAGGGTGGAAGCCGGCATGAATCAAACATCTAAAAGGCGTATTTATAATGAAAGCATGGTCTACTGAAAAAATTTCTGTTGGCGCTCTCGTGCTCTTAATAACCGGCGCTATCGATAGCATTCGGAATTTACCTGCGACAGCATTATTTGGCTCAACGCTCATATTTTTCTTCATTTTTTCAGCCATCATTTTTCTCATCCCTGTCGCTCTTGTTTCCGCTGAGCTATCGTCCACATGGTCAGAAGAGGAAGGCGGGATTTATAGCTGGGTTCAGCATGCTTTTGGCAAAACAGCTGCATTCTTCACGATTTGGTTGCAGTGGGTAAATACCATGGTTTGGTATCCAACGATTTTATTATTTATTGCCAGCGCCGCAGCCTACCTTATTAATCCTTCACTCGCCGAAAGCAAGCTCTACCTGGCAAGTGTTATCATCGTTATCTATTGGGGATTAACCCTACTCGGTCTTTCCGGATTACGTGCATCAGCTCGTTTTGCCAGTTTTTGTGCGATTGTGGGGATGATCGTCCCAATGGTGTTCATTATTCTGCTTGCCATCATCTGGCTAATCAAGGGTAACCCCATCGCTATCGATCTGAGTCCGGCCAATCTCATCCCGAATTTGAATAACACGCGCTCCTGGGAGTCGCTCACTGCGATTATGACCTCGTTTTTAGGGATGGAGCTTGCGGCGGTACATGTGCGTAATGTTCATGATCCCCAGCGGAACTTTCCACGAGCCATGTTTTTTTCGGCGATCCTAATTTTATGTAGCATGATTTTTGGCTCGCTCGCTATTGCCTTTGTTCTTCCCCAAGAAAAAATCAGTCTTGTCAGTGGTGTTTTACAAGCCTTCGCTAATTTTTTACAAACTTATCACATAGATTGGCTAATGCCCGTGGTTGTCGTGATGATTTTAATTGGTAGTGTAGGGAGCATGGTGAATTGGATTATTTCACCTGCCAAAGGTCTTATGTTGGCGGCCAATCATGGCTTTCTGCCTCGTTGGCTTTACCAATTGAATCCGCATGGCATTCCTGCTCGCATATTGATTCTTCAGGCCGTTCTGGTCACAGTATTCTGTGGCGGGTTTTTGTTGTTTCCCAGTATTAATGCGATGTATTGGTTATTTACCGATTTAAGTACTGAAATTTATATTTTAATGTACGTCATGATGTTTGCCGCCGCCATCCAACTCAAACATAAATTTGCCGAGCATCCACGGCCGTTTTCCATTCCTGGTGGGCGTATCGGTTATTACCTCACCTGTTTAATGGGTTTAATTGGATGCACGATTACCCTGATTGTCGGCTTTTTCCCACCGGAACAAAGCATCGATGTCGGTGGGTCGCATCATTTTCGGATTATTTTTATTGCGGGGATTTTATTGATGCTGTCTCCGGCAGGACTGCTTTGCTTGTTTCGCAGGAAGGTGTAGGTTGCACGTAGGTTGGTGCGTAGGTTGGGTTGAGCGAGAGCGAAGCCCAACAATACCATCCATGTTGGGCTTCGGCTTACCAGCCTCAACCCAACCTACGTGCCCAACCTACGAAAGAACCACGTACTCCTTTAATATTTCCTCGCGAAACGCCTCAGGAATCCTCGCCCAATCGACCACATCGATTAAAATGGGAATATTGCTATCCTCTAAAGCACTTTTAAATGCAGCCAGTTGAACGCAAGGTTTATCCAGTTGCGTTGGGTTTCGAATCACTAAATCCAGGTCACTGCCTGAGTGAGCTTGATGTTTAACGCGACTACCGAATGCCCAGACTTCATATAAGGGCAACACGGCATGAATAATGATTTGCAATTCAGCTAAGGAAGCCGGTGCCAGTTCAAGCTTTGACATGATCAATCTGATGCTTAAGATGTTTGACGTCGATCATAAACGACTCCAACAATAATAACGTTTCTTCTGCAAAAGACTGGCCATAATCATGTGCCGTATTATTTCGATTATCACGATATTGAAGCCAGCGCTCGACTTCCTCTTGTGTCAACAGACGATGTTTGTGAGCATGACGAAACAAGTCTTTAAATACCAAGGTATCGACTTGCGATGGATTTGCAAAATAAGGCTTCAATGCTTTTTTTAATAATTTTCCAGACATTTCCAAACACAATTCAAAGCCTTTAACCGTGGCGTTTCGATAGACCTCATACTCAATCGAGTCAACGTCGGCTTGCTTCAACATAGAAAGCGCGCTATGTAATATATCGATACGGCGCTGTAAATAGGCCGCTTGAATCGTCATTCATCGTCCTTTTCAACAGTAAAACTTTCACCACACCCGCATTGTCCGGTCTGATTTGGGTTTTGAAACACGAGTTTACTGTTCAGCCCCTGCTTCACATAGTCAATGCTGACGCCTTTTAAATAAGGATAGCCTTTTTTATCCACATAGATCCAATAATCGCTATCTAAAGCCTGGATGATGTCATCTGCTTCAGGTGCTTGGACATAATCCATCACATAAGCCAACCCCGAACACCCGGTTTTTTTAACCGATAAACGCAAGCCTTTGCACTCACCTTGTTTTTCAAGATAAGCCAATATATGTCGTTTGGCTGACTCACTTAACGTAATCCCCGCCCCTGCTTGCGTTACATGTTTTTGAACTTCACTCATACTCACTCCTCCTATGCCCTAAGTTAAGGTCAAAATGATTGATGTACGCGTAGGGAATTAATCGGAGTAGGTTGGGTTGAGCGAGAGCGAAGCCCAACAAAATCGTCATGTTGGGCTTCGCTCTCGCTCAACCCAACCTACAGCCCTTAACTTAGTGCCATTATCCTATGCCTCATTCAATCGTTTGATTGCCTTGCAAATAATACGAATTGCTTCATCAATATTCTCGTCTGTGGTATATCGCCCAACAGACATCCGCAGCGAACTCAACACCCGCTCACGACTCATTCCCAATGCGCGCAGCACATGAGAAACGTCCTCTTTGGCAGACATACAGGCCGAGGATGTCGACACAGCCAACTCACTAATGGCTGGTAAAATGTTCATCGCCTCAAGCGCACCAAAACTGACATTCAAATTACTCGCAACGCGCTGCTCTGCATGACCGTTGAGTTGAACACCCGGCAACATACGAATACCTTCCCATAAACGCTCACGTAATTGCAATAGCCGCGCTTGTTCGACCTCTCGACAGGACGCTGCAATAGCAAACGCCTCTCCCATGCCCACAATCTGATGCGTGGGCAGTGTACCCGAACGCAAACCATGCTCATGCCCGCCGCCGAATAATATCGGCTGAAGCCGTATCCGCGGTCGATGACGCACATAAAGCGCACCGATGCCCTTCGGCCCATATAATTTATGCGCTGAAAAAGACATCAAATCCACTGGCATTTGACTTAAATCAATGGGCAATTTGCCGGCACTTTGCGCCGCATCCACATGAAAAACAATGCCTCGACCACGAAGCATGTGTGCAATCGCTGCAATATCCTGTATCACCCCTATCTCATTATTCACATGCATGATTGAAACCAGAATGGTGTCATCACGCAAAGCCCGTTCCAGTTCGCCCAAATCCAGGAGCCCATCTGCTTTAGGCGTCAGATAGGTGACCTCAAACCCCTCACGTGATAATTGTTTCATGCAATCCAGCACGGCTTTATGCTCTGTGCTTAAGGTGATCACATGACGCCCTTTCATGTGATAAAAGCGTGCGGCACCAAAAATGGCCAAATTATTGGCTTCCGTGGCACCTGAAGTAAAAACAATGTCCTCAGGTGTCGCGCCGATGGTATCGGCAATCTGTTGGCGTGCATGTTCAACAGCGCTCGCGGCAACTTCCCCGTAAACATGGGTCGTCGACGCCGGATTACCAAAGTGAGCCTCAGGGCCCATGAAGGCAAGCATTCGCTCAATCACCCGCGGGTCGATTGGCGTTGTTGCCATGTAATCCAAGTATATCGGTTTAGTCTTGGTCATTGGCATCCTTGCGTTGCAATGCCCGTTGGGTATTGGACAATATCCCGCGGAGAATATTCACTTCATTCGCTTCAAGCTTGATGCGGTTAAACATTCGCCGTAACCGTTGCACCAGTTTGACCGGGTTGGATATTTTCAAGAAATCAATCGCTACCAAAACCTCTTGCAGATGAATAAAGAATCGCTCGACCTGATCCGTGGTTGCAAGTTCTTCTGTAGCGGCTAGTGGGTTACTGTCGACACTCAGCCATTTCATCCGTAGTTCATAAGCAATCACTTGCACGGCTTGTGACAGATTCAATGAGCTAAAATCAGGATGACTGGGAATCATCACATGATAATGACAATGCAATAATTCAGCATTGGTCAATCCTGCATGTTCACGACCAAAAACGATAGCGACTTGCGAGGTATCGCTCGCATCATTCACCAGCGACGCACAACTCACCGGTAATAAGCCCGGTAAATCAATGCCTCGTGGTCGAACACTGGTACCTATCACCAAATGACAACCGACAAGGGCTTCTGCCAATGTCTCTGTAACCACGGCACCGTCCAGCACATCATCAGCACCCGCTGCCAATTCGTGGGCTTGCCTGTCTGGAAATTGGCGTGGCGTTACCAAATATAAACGCGTCAACCCCATGGTTTTCATGGCGCGTGCAGCGGAACCAATATTACCAGGGTGACTGGTGGCGACGAGGACGATTCTTATGGATTCAAAGTTCATAGGCATCTACATAGTTAGACATTGGACAAAACAGCATGAAAAAAAACTCATGCTGTTTTGTCCAAGCGGTGTTGATAGAGTGGGCAAAGGAGCATAACGGCGTGCCCACCAGCAATGGCTATCGTTTCTTTTAATTTTTTCATGATACCCCCTTCGTATCACTGCCATTAAGTTAAGGGAAATAATCGGACGTAGGTTGGGTTGAGCGAGAGCGAAGCCCAACAAAATCGTCATGTTGGGCTTCGCTCTCGCTCAACCCAACCTACGTCCGATTATTTCCTTTGACTTAATGGCAGTGCCCCTTCGTATACTCTCGATATTCGCATTCAAATTATATTTAGACGAGGCTGCATGCGTCTTTTTGCGTGCAGCTTCGTCTAAACGCTTAGTTTAACGCATTTTATAGCGATATGTGTTAAAATATCTGCCTTTGTCATTAAAGAGCCTATTTTATGCAGCCATTATTAAATATTGCCATCGATGCCGCGCGTCAAGCGGGGAAAATTATTGTTAGTCATATGGATCAAGCCGATCGTATACAACCCACGGCCAAAGGTCAGCATGATTTTTTTTGTGAGGTTGATATTAAGGCCGAACAAGCGATAATAAATACGATTCATAAAGCCTATCCTCATCATGGGATTATGGCCGAAGAAAGTGGCGTTCATAATCCAGATGCAGAAACCGTTTGGATCATTGATCCATTGGATGGCACCAACAATTACCTCCACGGCTTCCCATTCTTTTCTGTATCGATTGCCGTTAAAGTCAAAGATCGGATCGAGCATGGCGTGGTCTTTGATCCCATCCGTCAGGAATGCTTTATGGCAAGCCGTGGTCGTGGTGCCCGCTTGAATGATCGTCGTATTCGCGTTTCAAAACAAACACAGCTCAGTGATGCAATGCTCGGCACAGGTTTCTCATTCCGCAATGAAGCCATCGCCAAACGCTACCTGTCAACGTTTGAAGCCCTCTTCGGCCAATGCGCCGGCATGAGACGAACAGGCTCTGCCGCGCTTGATTTAGCTTATGTTGCCAGTGGTCGACTTGATGGCTTTTGGGAGTTTGGTCTAAAACCTTGGGACATCGCCGCAGGTGCATTGCTCATTCAAGAATCCGGTGGCATGGTCTGTGATATGCAAGGTGGTGAAGATTTTTTGAATCAAGGGGATATTATTGCCGCAACGCCTAAGGTGTTTAAACCCTTGTTACAAATTTTGATTCCTGCGTCCAAAAAATAGAGCCTTGGACAGTTTACTGCTTGACTTAATCAAATAATCCTCAGCAATGAGTGACCTCTCGATATCGCAAGGTAATCTCATTTGCCGACGTTCCGCGGCTTGACCGCGGAATCCATGGAAAAGCCGCTTGAACATGGTTTTTCTTATGCTCCACCACCCTTGATTTTTCCTCTGTTGCCCGCTTGTCCAAAGCCCTATAATAGTAGCTTTCATTTTACATCACTATTCCATCCTTTGAGGAGGACGATAGCTATCAGAAGATTCTTTTTCAGCGGTTTCTGTTGACTTCGCGCGCAAATTTGATCTAACTACGCCAACTTCCTGCCTGAAATGCGCACTCACTTGTCGGGAACGCTCCGATGCTGGAGGCAAATCTGGGGCACCGGCTAGCACCCCAGGATGAACATTGTCACTCGTTTCGAGCCGGCGCGATGGTTGTGCCCCTACTGAATAAACATTATCCAGAGGGGAATTTTGATAAGGCAAACTTGCTGAACTTGCCGCTGCAGAATTAACCTGAGATGGAATATATTTATCACATAACGCGCAAATTCTAGAGTATTCCATGTCCGCAGCTTCATAGTCTCCTTTATGCTCTGCGAATGCATACTTCATAGCCATTATCCGAAACTCAAGCTGGTCACGACGATCGGTTATCTCGAGTGCTAAGAAATTTTCAAGCCTAACTGCAAGCGAATTTCCTGTAACAGAAGACGGATTAACAACCATGTTAGCTGATTGAGCGTGCTCACGCAATTTGATGGTCAGTTTTACACGATAATTGATGGTTGCAATGCGCCATAAAATGCACAGCCTCCCTGCTGTATTTTTTCCAGATTAGAAAGGTGGATTATCCTCCTTCATATTAATATCAGCCATGGTTCCAATGACTGATTCTCGATAATAACGTTCTATTTGATGATGGTAATGCTCACCAAACGCAACCATCAGTGCATAAAAGAAATCCTGCACATTGACCGCTGCTTCATCGGTGAGTGTCGGTGCTTCAATGACTAAATATTTCATCGCTTTCTCCCGATTAAGCTTTTTTTCGTTTGTTTGATGAGACCGAAGTGGTGAAACACTCAAAATACAACTGCTCATCCAATTGTGGACGCTCAAGGCGTGCGGCCATATCCAGCAGTTCCCCAGACATGTTGCAAAGGATCCGACTGTTTCCGGCTGCGTGTTCACAAAGGGTGTTTATCAGCCCTGTCGTCATTAGCCCAGGGTTGCCAGCGTGTTCCAATAGATGTTGCAGCGTTTGGGTTAACTGCTCAATGCTGGCGTGTTCTGTGAGCAGGCGGATCCGAATACGACTACCCAAAGGCATCAGATCGTCGCGGCGTAGTTTATCATTTAATCTTTGATCACCAGCCAGAATGACGCTGAGCAAGTTACGTGAGTCAAATTGCATACTGGTCAGTAACCGTAGTTCACTTAAGACTTCTGGCGACATTTCCTGTGCCTCGTCAATGATAAGCACTGGGCGTAACAAGGTGCTATCAACGTGAGTGAGCCATCGTTCGCGTAAATTTTTGAAGCCACCCCAACGATTGCTGGCCGTAAGTGGCACACAAAAAACATCCCCCAGTTCACGATAAAAATCAGCAAGCCTTGAGTTAGCATGACTGATGACGCCGATCTGCGCATCACGCACGCGTGTAAGGCGTGAAGCCAAAACGCGCAAGGCAACACTTTTACCTGTGCCAGGATCACCGCTCACTAAAGCAAAACCACCTTCACGAAGTAATGATTGCTCAACACGCCAGCAAAAATTCTCGAGCTTTGGGTAAATGCACAAGGCTTCTACGGGGATATCCGAGATGAATGGATTGTATTTTAGACCATAAAGAGCCAGTAGTTTTTTACTCATGTTCAGATTCTCCTTTGGGTAAATAGGCCGGAGGAAGGCCGGTGGCCGCGTATTCTGCCATCAGTGCTTTTAGCAAGGGCGCAACGCCTGTTGATACAAGCTCTTCGCTGGGCTCTTGTTCACCGGAATTGGTGAAAGTTCGACGCTGACCTGAAGCGTTTTCTGATTTGTCTTGTGGATAAATCATACTTAACAGTGTGTTGGTGTGTGGATCGACAAGCCTTACAGAGCCTAAGTCCCACCGTGCATAGCGGATGTACAATATCTCCAAACTGCGGTATTGCGATGGCACTTCAAAGCGTTTGCCATCAAGACTGAATGTTCCATCTGATTTACGTTGCCTGCGATGCACCTGAGTGCAAAAAGCATGATGTAACGCTGCGGTGTCAGGACACGGTCGACCAACATCGGCATCCTTCATATAGCGCGCAAGCGGTGAGCAGCCAATCTCGGAATGTACTTTTTGATGGTATTCACGCTCGACCCAAGCAAGGGTGCTTTTATTGAGTAACGACAAGGTTATCTCCTCCTCACCCTCAAGCATAGCCATCAATCGCCCTTCAACTTGCGCCCAAAAAACCTCCTGTTTCGCGTTTTGGTAGGGAGAATAAGGTAGTGTAGGTTGATGTAGAATGCCCAATCTCGCAAGCCCTTCGGTAAACTCAGCCGAAGTCATCGCACTGCCATTGTCACTCATCAGAGCGCGCGGTAAGGCGCGTTTCTGTAGTGCCTGCATAAACCCATGTACCAGCGTCTCTGCGGTTTCATCCATGTACCATTGCGCATGACAAATCAGGCGGGAGCGGTCATCCAGAATGGCAAGTAATAAGGGTTTATGCCATTGACCGTCTCGTCCCAAAATTCTGCGTGAGCCATGGTGAAAATCAAGGTGCCATAACGTGTTAACATGGTCGACTTCATAACTTCTGACCTCTCGTTTCTCTAGCCTATCAGCTGCGAGGATGGCGCCTTCTGTATGTCGTCTTTTCCGCCCAGGTTGCTTGCAGAAACCATTCGACTTCATGTAACGACGAATCGTATTGTAAGACGGCAAGACGCCTAACTCAGGCGTTGTCTTTGCAATCACATAGAGGTTATCTACGTGTAACTGGTAGCTCCAGCTTGGATGTGAACGATGTTGATGTTGGATGCTCATCTTTAATGGGGCTGAGAGCGTGTGACTACTCCCGGCATCTGTACGGCGTTTCGTTCGCAAAGCACCGACCGGGTCGTTCTCATGGCGAGATTGATAAAGCCATCGCTCAATCGTCGATAGTCCAAAATGAACTGGTAATCCTGTAATGGGATGCTGCCATTGCTTTTGAGCTAAAGAAGCCAGCTCAATCTGTAGTTGCCCTTTATCCGGCGGCGCTGCCAAAAGTGGGCCAATAACCGAAAAGCGAAATCGGGCCCACCGTTCTTGGCGAGTACCAACATCGGGCTTCTTGTTGCTCATAAAAACTCCTGCTTGTTTAAGAAGTTTATGAGTCTACTGGATGTCTAACTTGATCTAAAGATGCAAACTCTGCGCGAATAACTCCCTCCTTTAGACAGCGCGATAAACGCCCGCTGTCATTGGCGCTAAAAACTGCAAGGCATTTACCAGTTTTTGACTCAGGTTGTCTGGAAAAATCAAAAGAAGTTGTCGAGGAAATGGGCCAACAATGGCCTTTACGGGCAGGAATGCTTTAGCCTGTTTCCAAAAAGCAGTGCCAATAAAACAATCTCGCCACCAACGACGCCAACGCCCCCAGGTTCGCAGACTGATTCTGATACCAAAATAACGCGTTACTTGGTAATACCGGCGCCTCGAAGCACTGGACATGAAGGCGGAGATAAGCACGATAATCGCAGCCGGAAAACGATGTCGCCCCAAAAACCGTACCGATGGTGTTGTCACACGCTTTCGGCAGTTTCCGCAGCAAAGACTGCGCCGACTATCATAATGCTCACGGCATGATGCAGGTAACCCGAGGGGACTACGAGGGTAATCGGCTTGATATAAAGGACCGTTACAGAAAGGACAGTCTTCAGCTCGAACTTTCTCAGCCATTTCATCATCGATATGCACGAATAACGGATGAAAACTGGTCTTTTTTAATAGTTCATGGTACATTTAGACTCTCTTTGTTCGTCGTTGAACGTAAGAGTACCCTTCATGAGGTTTTAATCAAGCTTTATGAGGGGTTTTTTATTTGTACATCAATGAACGTGGCTGGAATTACGGGGAAATCCATCAGATTGTGTGTTCAGGCTGAGGCGATTTCCCAGGAATTAAGAGCAAATATTTTACGTTATCATCACGTTGAAAAGTGGCGTGTGGGGACGATTGCGTCCCAACTTGGCGTGCATCATTCAACTGTTAAACGTGTATTATCTCACACGGGGGTTGATAAAAATAAAATCCTCGTTGAACAGTCAATCATTGATCCATTTTTATCCTTTCTCCTCGAACAATTAAAGCGCTTTCCTAATCTCACTGCGAGTCGCCTGTATGGGATGGCCGTTGAGCGTGGATATCCCGGTGGCCCCGATCACTTTCGTCAACTCATCTCATTCTATAGGCCAAAGACACCCGCTGAAGCGTTTCTTCGATTAAGAACATTAGCCGGCGAGCAAGCACAAGTCGACTGGGGTCATTTTGGGCACATAACCATTGGCGCGGCTAAACGACCACTGATGGCATTTGTCATGGTTTTGAGTTACTCGAGAAAAGTTTTCCTGCATTTTTACTTGAACGCTCGAACTGAAAATTTTCTACGTGGCCATGAACTGGCCTTTAACTACTATTCTGGGATCCCTCGTGTCGCGCTCTACGACAATCTCAAAAGCGCAGTACTTGATAGGAAAGGCGATGCTATTCGATTTAACCCTGTGCTATTGGATTTTGCAGCTCATTATCGTTTCGAACCCAGGCCCTGTGCGGTCTATCGAGGAAATGAAAAAGGGAAGGTTGAGAGGTCTATTCGTTATATACGGGACAATTTTTTTGCAGGCCGCCAGTATAAAAGTCTTGCCGATCTCAATCAGCAAGCGCTTACCTGGTGTGATAATCAGGCATCGAACCGGCCTTGTCCAGAGGATAAAAGCAAAACGGTTCACGAGATTTTCCTGGATGAACAGCCACGCTTGATTCCACTGCCTGATAACCCCTATCCCTGCAACGAAGTCGAGACAGTTTCTGTTGGCAAAACGCCCTACGCTAGATTCGACTTGAATGATTATTCAGTGCCTCACACCCATGTCCGGCAAGCACTCACGGTTCATGCAACACTCGATTTCGTCAGTATTTTGGATGGCGTCACTGTGATTGCAAAACACGTGCGAAGCTATGATAAAGCGAAACAAATCGAATGCGAGGAGCATATTAAAACACTGGCTGAGCGTAAACGAAACGCGCGACAGCATCGGGGACAGGACAGGCTCACGATGACGATTGACTGCGCGCGAGAGTTTCTGAAGATGGCCGCGGTTCGTGGATATCCATTGACATCAATAACCAACCAGCTGACGTCACTACTGGATGATTATGGTGCCAGTTTATTGGAAAAAGCGATGGCTGAAGCCCTTGTGAAAGAATCACCACACCCAAATTCCGTTCGAATTATTTTGCAAAAGATACTTGATGAACGTGTCGAGGCACCCTTGGTGACGTTCGCTCTGTCCAAGGACAAACGTGTCACCGGGATGATTATAAAACCACACTCATTAAACCAGTACAGCGTGCTTGATTCAACCACATCAACAGAGGAGTAATCGTATTATGTTAACCGAATTATTATTAAACCGTGCGACAGCACAAAAGCTTCATGGCGTTATCAGTCACCAGGACAGCATTAATGAAGAAGGCGCTTTCTGGCTTGAGCGGTTTGTTACCTGGGAAGAACGCCATCGCTCGCAACGCAGCCTTGATGGCCGTCTGCGCAAAGCACGCATTGGTCGTTTCAAACCGATGAGTGAGTTCGATTGGAACTGGCCAAAGCAATGTGACCGCACGGTCATTGAGCAATGGATGCTACTGGATTTTATGGCGGGAGCCAGCAACCTGATTCTGTGCGGTCCAAACGGGGTTGGCAAAACCATGATTGTCTCAAATATCGCATCTCAAGTTGTGCTTCAAGGGGGTACGGCATTGTTCACAACGGCGGCAGCCATGTTGAATGAGTTGGCTGAGCTGGATAGTGATAGCGCGTTACGTCGCCGGATAAAATATTACACGCAACCTTCTCTTTTAGTCGTGGACGAGGTTGGGTATCTTTCTTACTCCAATCGACATGCCGATTTGTTATTCGAGGTCGTTTCCCAACGTTATGAAAAAAAATCAACGTGCATAACGACCAACAAACCCATTGCAGACTGGCGCGAAACCTTTCCCAACGCAACTTGCGTTGTTTCGATCGTTGATCGGCTGCTTCATCACTCTGAAATTTTAATGATCGAAGGCGACTCGTTTCGGTTGAAGGAGGCAATGGAAAAAAATAAAGAGCGCAGTACAAAGCGAAAAAATGCCCAAAAAACAGCTACAGATGAGGTAAACAATCATGCGTGACATGATGTTAGAAGCTCTATTACCGGAGTCAATGTCCGACGAGGCCGCACATGTCTTAGTAAATTTTCTTGGTGACCTTGTTGCCACATTGGAATGCATTTATCTCGCCCAGTTAAAGCGTCATCATCAAAAGGTCGAAGACGAATTTTATGCTTCAATGGCAGATGTGGTCTGCTGGGGGGAGCCTCCTACAAACGAGAACTCATCTTAGAAACAAACTCGACCAGGGTGGGCATTGTTCGCTAATTTTGGTCGATTTAAGCCTGCGCCATATATCCGCGGTTTTGACCCACCGTTAACATATGTATCGCTGTAAGTTCTTTATATGCAAATTCAACCCCGGCTCTCATTTTCGGGGTCTGGTGTAATAAACCATCAAGTAGTGTTATTAACTTTCCACCCCATGCACATTTAGCAAAAGGATCGACAAATGTATCATTTCCCCCATCTTTGTTCATTTCTTTAATCCTGAAATACTCTGCAAAATATTCATTTTGTATAAGATATTGGCGTAAATTTACCCCAAGAATATACGCATGAAACTTATCTGCATTTGATTTAGATATCGTTGACCGAGTTCAGGAGGTTGATAACCAAGTGTAGTTATTATTTTATTTGAACTCGGTGAAAATAGCACATTACCTTCTTTGCTTACACCGGTAAGCGACTTTCCATCCGATATTCGAATTAGGTCATCTTCACCCATCACCCAATTAGTGTTTTTCATGTCAGGAAACGCAAGCTTGTTTTTACTCAAATTTGTCAAAATTTCTGCCATTTGACTATATACAAGAAGGGCGTTTTTGAAATATCCGAGCAGTTCCGTATCTTTTTCTTGTTTTGCAAATACCAACAAATCTCCAGATGGACAATAATCTGTGACTATAATTGACCTTATAGGAAATTTATTATCATCTTTTAAATATACTTCTCTATCCGCATAAATTGGAACCAATCTTTCAGAATTATCAATACTACGTAAAAAGGTTTCTGCATCTTTTGGCATCCCCATTCGATTCTCAAGCTTGAGGACGAAAGGGGGCTCGGCATTTGGTGGGGTTATTAAATAATTTCTAGAATTTTTTCCTCCCAAATACTCAATCTGATTGTGTAGAAGAAAATTAGACATTTTCCCATTGTTAGTAGACTTAGCAAATGCAGCTAAAGCATCTGCTGTGAATTTTTTAGGTTCAGGGGGGAGAGTTTTATTACCAGCATAATTAACATTACTATGAGTAAACAAAATAGATGCAAAAAGCTCCGCATCCCTTGGCTGCATACTCTCAACAATTCCTGATAATTCAGACTTTGAGCCTTTAGGGCTTAGCGTTACAGCCTCTTTGGTAGGCATTTTACTCTCTCAAATATCACTTCACATACTTACATTGTAGCATAAATATACTTGGTGAGTGATTTTGGAACTTAAACCCGATATTCTTTATAAACGCTTAAACGAATTGCATCGTAACTCCCCAGATTATGGATAAGTTATGCGTTTTTACAAATCTTATCGAGCAAACGTCGTCCAGGTCGCGTCTTTTTACGCGAAGGATCTCCTTCTATACATTTAGATGATTGAGCAGAACGATTGCTCCCTTTCGAGGCCGTTTTAACAAAAGGCTTTCTTGGGTTCTTTTAACTCAAATCCCCTTTAGGTTGGGTTGCAAAAAACGCAACCCAACCTAAAGTTCTATCACAACAACTTTACTGTTTCTCGATGAGATACTATAATATCCAATACAGTGAATAAACACCATTAAGAGACATCATGGTATCTTTAATGTTCGTGACGCCTCATGAAATGACGCTGCGTATTGCGCATCAAGCAAGAGCAAAACGGCTTTCTTTAAATGATGGTTAAGCCGATGCAGAATTGCGCTCATAATTGTTGGGCTTCGCTACCGCTCAACCCAACCTACGTCCAAGAATCCTGCAAGTGCGTCGAATGTAGGTTGGGTTGAGCGAGAGCGAAGCCCAACGGGATGGTTAAGCCGATGCAGAATTGTGCTCATCATTGTTGGGCTTCGCTGCCGCTCAACCCAACCTACGTTCAAGAATCCTGCAAGTGCGTCGAATGTAGGTTGGGTTGAGCGAGAGCGAAGCCCAACGGGATGGTTAAGCCGATGCAGAATTGTGCTCATAATTGTTGGGCTTCGCTGCCGCTCAACCCAACCTACGTTCAAGAATCCTGCAAGTGTGTCGAATGTAGGTTGGGTTGAGCGAGAGCGAAGCCCAACAGGATGGCTAAGCCGATGCAAAATTGCACTCATAATTGTTGGGCTTCGCTGCCGCTCAACCCAACCTACGTTTAAGGTCGTTTGAACGACGACTGTGCCGAACGATTGTTCCCTTTCGACGCCGCTTTTACAAAAGGCTTTCTTGGGGTTCTTTTATCGGTAGGGCTTGATTGCCGATGATTCGCGTGGCTTTTCCTTGGCGGTGCCCCATCTTTTCCGATGGGCAAGCTGTGACGAGGCTCAAAATCATCGATTTCGATACGATCAATTTTTCGCTTGATTAACTTTTCAATCGCCGATAAATAGGACACTTCGTCAGCACTCACCAATGATATCGCAACACCAGAAGAACCCGCCCTTCCCGTTCGCCCAATTCGGTGAACGTAATCCTCAGGAATATTGGGCAAATCAAAGTTCACCACGTAGGGTAATTGGTCAATATCGATACCGCGTGCAGCGATATCTGTTGCCACTAATACATGAATCTCGCCGGCTTTAAATTCTGCAAGGACTTTGGTGCGTTGTGCCTGGGATTTGTTACCGTGAATAGCGGCAGCATGAATGTGGGCTTCAGCGAGCTCCTTCACCAAACGGTTAGCGCCATGCTTAGTACGAGAAAACACGAGCGTTTGTCCCCATTTATTTTTATGGATCAGGTGACTTAATAAATCCGTTTTTCGACCCTTATCAACGGGATGCACGGTTTGCTTCACCGCGACTGCTGTCGCATTGCGAATCGCCACGTCAATTTCAACGGGATGATTGAGGATGCCTTTTACCAGCGTGCGAATCTCTTCAGAGAATGTTGCTGAAAACAACAAATTTTGACGCTTGGCAGGTAATAATTTAATAATGCGTTTAATTTCATGAATAAAGCCCATATCCAACATTCGATCCGCTTCGTCCAGTACAAAAGTATCCACTTCATCAAACTTGACCGCTCGCTGCTGATGTAAATCCATCAGCCGTCCGGGTGTTGCGACGAGAATCTCAACCCCTGAGCGCAATTTCATCATCTGAGGATTGATTTTAACACCCCCAAACACAACAGTAGAACGCACTGACATGTGCCGACCATATTGTTGAATGCTCTCATGAACTTGTCCGGCCAACTCTCGTGTTGGCGTCAGAATAAGAACCTTCACTGCATTACCACCTGCACGAGGTTTATTCACTAATCGTTGTAGAATAGGTAAGACAAAACTCGCGGTTTTACCCGTTCCAGTTTGTGCGGATGCCAATACATCTTTGCCACTCAAAATCGCGGGGATTGCTTGTTTTTGAATTGGCGTGGGTTCAAGATAGCCTTGCTCAGTGGTTGAGCGAATTAAGGGTTCTATTAAACCCAGTTCTGTAAAACTCATGGTGTTTCCTCATATTAACAGGCCCAAACATGGACATGCAGTGAACACTGAAATGCTTATGCCAAGAAATCAATGTGAATATTTGTTGCCCAATTATAACATAGATTTAGATTACATGGTAACATCGCCGCGCAAATCACTTAACAAAAGGGTTGTTTATGAAAAAAATAATATGCGTAAGTGCACTTCTAACAAGTTTGGTAACCGGCTTGGCTCATGCTGAGTATGATAACAATAACTGCGGCAGCTTAAATATTATGATTACTAATCTCACTAAAGAGCCATGCACACTGCTAAGTGCCTATCTCTACCATGGTTATTACTCATACACTTCAAGTGTGCCCGCGTTCATTCCACCAGGTACTTCAGCCGGTCCAATCTTCCTCGAGCAAGGTTTTTTTGGCCCAGAACTAGAGCTTACCTATTCATGCGGACCTAGTAGTCTTGTGACCTTTAACAGCAAGCAAAATTACTGCTTTTTATCGGCAGGTGAGGTCTATGGACAAGTTAAATATGCGCAAAATACAGCGGCAGATTACCAAGCAGCTAATGGCAGCTGGTTCTGGTCTCAACATGGTAGTATCAACTGGATGTTAGTTTAGGTTGGGTTGAGGTGGGTCTGCCGAAGCCCAACATGGGCGCTCATTTCGATATTCAAGTCATCGTCTTGTTGGGCTTCGCTCTCGCTCAACCCAACCTACGTCCGACCTACAACTCCAGATCATGGGGTAGTTGATGTAGGTTGGGTTGAGGCGGGTCTGCCGAAGCCCAGCATGGGCGCTCATTTCTATATGCAAGTCATCGTCTTGTTGGGCTTCGCTCTCGCTCAACCCAACCTACGTCCGACCTACAACTCCAGATCATGGGGTAGTAAACGACGTTTTGCTCTGAAATAGGTGAACGGTGACTGTTCAAGTAGATCTACTAGTTTTTCCATATAGATACAAGCATAACGTTCAACCTGATAGGCAAAATAACTTTCTTCAGCCCCGGCGCGGAATACACGATCCCATGTTGCATTAAAATAGACATGTTGTTTTTGTAAAAGGGAAGAAATGAGTTGATCAATATCAGACACTTTATCTTGAAGTGCATTTAATTGCTGATCATACTTGTCTGTTTTTTCATCGATGCACAGCGTATAAAGCTTAATATACTCTTCCTCAATCTCGTGTTTAGTCGCCATCGCAAGCATAATCTCCCGCTCGATGGGCAAGGCTTTTTTCTGACCCGCTATTTCTACTCCAAGCTCTTCAACAACCAATGCGGTACGCCAGTTACAGTGTTTTTTCAAACGCAAAATATCACCATAAATATGGTCGCCAACGTATAATATTTCATCACCACTGAGCTTTAAATCTTCAGAAAATTTCGTCGCGTTACCGCCTTGATAAACTCCAGGCGTTAAGGGCCCGGTGTGATTCGTCATCGCACCCGTTTTGGGATCAATATCGAGAAATCTTATCTTGTCATAAAAGAACCGCGGCTTATCCGACAAGGTAATCACATATTCAAATAAATCCTGCCAGCACTCTCCGTTCTTCAAGAAAGGCGTTATCGCATAATCGAGTAGCAAGCGGGTGTAATGAAAATCTGAATTCGTGACAATAAATATTTTCTTTCCGTGATGAATAAAGCGTTTAAGCCCCTCAACCACAGATTCGTCTTTTATCACATAATCATCAATATGCTTTGCAATATGCTCCTTTAATTTTCCATCTGCGTGAACCCTGTCAACAGCCGATAACACATCACTGGCAATGACATTATAATTTCGATAAGCATTGGGATTTTCATCTTTCAAATCGACGAGTTGTGCGTAAATAAGGCAGAAGGCGATGGAAAATGAGGTGTCGATGACCATGTAGTTCGGATCATTTAAATCGACATAGGTGCTGCGGTAAAAGTTTTTCTGCTCAGCAAATTGGATTTGTCGCGTACCATGACAACTTTGCCGAATGGCGCCGTGTCGACTGACTTTCAATATATTGCCATTTTTACTATCAATCACCAAACCTCGTATCACTTCATCGAAGTTAAATTTCAACTGTCTTATCGATTCAGGATAGTTTTTTTTGCTGATCAATTCTTCAATAACATATTGATAAACCAAACTTTCGAAATTTTTAATTTTATAGCGGATCAAGGTATGATCCATATCCAGACCGATGTATTTTATTTTTTTCATGTTTAAAATGCGATTTACAAATACGTTTGAAGTCATTTTTTTTACCTTTTTAAAGTCTTTTTATAAAACTGCTGGTCGTCATTGCAAGCGCCCCAGTACCCTCGGTACAAACAGCTTAAATGAACTTGCAGGTGGCGTCGTTGCGAGGCACGAAGCAATCCAGTGAACAAAGCTTCGAACCCTGGATTGCTTCGTGCCTCGCAACGACGCCTGATACAACATTGCACATATTGTGAATGTTCATTGGGGTCGCCCCAGTACCTTCGGTACAAACAGCCAAATGGAAACGGTTCTCGTTTAGTCAAAAGGAATCGGCTTTAGCCAATTCCCAAAAAATCTTATAATTTTCTGGAATGTGTTTACCTAATAAATCACCCGGTTGTAAATATTCATGAACATCAATAAGCATTTTAACGCTATTGGGGCTGAGTCTTCGCATAATATGATACGGCCTTAAGTCACTCGGGTTCGTCAACCCCATGGCCCCTACTATTTCTAAAAACGACTTCATGGTGTTTTTGTGATATTGATCAACTCGATGTTTCTTAACGTCAACTACAAGCCCTTGCTGCAGACGCAAATTCTGCGTTGCAACCCCTGTGGGGCATGTATTCGCATTACATTGCTTCGACTGAACACAACCAACCGCCATCATCATCGCACGTGCAGAATTACACATATCCGCACCCATTGCTAATTTTTCAACGATATCAAAACCCGTGACCACTTTACCGCTGCAAATCACGCGAATTTTATCGCGAACATTAATGCCAACCAAGGCATTATGCACAAACACAAGGCCGGCTTCCAGGGGTTCGCCTACGTGATCCGCAAACTCTAAAGGTGCGGCACCTGTCCCCCCTTCCGCGCCATCAACGGTAATAAAATCAGGTAAAATACCCGTTTCAAGCATTGCTTTGCAAATCCCTAGAAATTCATCTTTTCGTCCGACACACAGTTTAAATCCTATGGGTTTGCCCTCAGATAATTCACGCAATTGATGAATAAATTCAAGTAAGCCGCGTGGCGAGTGAAATGCGGAATGTGCCATAGGAGAAATCACATCTTGCCCCATCGGCACTTTACGTACAGTCGCAATTTCCTCTGTGACTTTACTTGCTGGTAAAATCCCCCCATGCCCCGGCTTTGCGCCCTGCGACAGTTTGATTTCGATCATTTTCACTTCAGGCCGGTTCGCTTCCAGTTTAAATTGCTCCGCATCAAACATGCCTTGCGCATTACGACAACCAAAATAACCTGTACCAAATTGAAAAATAATATCGCCACCTTGCAGGTGATAAGGACTTAACCCACCTTCACCCGTGTTATGGGCAAAACCACCTAATTTTGCACCTTGATTCAACGCCATTAATGCATTGGCAGACAGCGCACCAAAACTCAATGCAGATATATTGAGACGCGAAGCATTGTACGGTTGTTTGCAAAACGGGCCGCCAACGATAACTCGAGGGTCAACTTCAGAGGGCGGCTTGGGTGCTAATGAATGCAGAGCCCAACTGTATCCTGAAGCCAAGATATCTCTATCCGTACCAAATGGAACAGTATCGCGAACATTTTTGGCTCGTTGATAAACGATGGATCGCGTTTCACGGTTAAAGGGAAGTTCACTGTCATCTGTGGCAATGAAATACTGCTGAATTTCCGGACGAATAAATTCAAGAATATAGCGAATATGCCCCAAAACGGGAAAATTTCGCAGTAAGGATCGCTTTTTCTGTCGCAAATCGTAGATGGCTATGAATAACAGCGGCGTCATAAAAATAAAAAACCATCGCAGATCGTGCAGCATGGCAAATATTAGCAAAAACAAGAATAATAAAACGGCAAATCCCATATACCATTGACGTCGCATGAAAACTCCTTGTAAACCGCATTCCAAACTGTAACATATTCTGCGCTTTGGAAGGTACTGTTTTGAATGCTGAATTCATTTATAAACTATAAACAACTTGGCTATTTTGTACTATAGTCAAATATATAGGGAGAACTAATTTTGGGCCTCAGTCATCGTTGCGAGTGCTTAAGTACCTTCGGCACCCACAGATGAAATGAACTCGCAGGTCGCGTCGTTGCGAGGCACGAAGCAATCCAGAGAACAAAGCTTCGAACCCTGAATTGCCGCGCTTCGCTCGCAACGGCGGATGGCGAAACGATGACTGAGGTATAATGTTGACATAACTATTCACCGCATAACGACGCTTGAGATGATCTGCCGTAGACTTGGTGCAAGCTTAGCGTAACCAAGTCTACGGCACTAAAGTCGCATCAAGGTGGGGTGTTGTTGAATTCTAGAGGAGTTATAGATTATGCCTGGTCCTAATAAGCCGAATATGCCGAATAAGCCGAATAAAAAAGAAATGACACTGATAGAAGAGATCATTGATATTTTAATGAAACTATTAGGTAAAGATTCAAAAAATGACAATTCTACTGGTTACAATCCAGGTAGTGGAGCTGTGGGTAAACCTATTCATCAGATCAATGCCGGAGATGTTGTAAGTTTCGCAGATGGTGCTGGAGTTAAAGTTGGAATGGCGAATTTGGCGCTTGGCAATAAAAATGCAAGGGCGCTCTTTCAACAACGTGTTGGTGCGGAATTAGCAAATAATCCGGCCGCACTCGCTAAATCGAAGGAGCTACTTAAAAGTGAACACCCTCCACTAAAAGACCTGATGACAAAAAATCAAAATATTACTGCCGCGATAGAGGGCGCTTGTAAACACGCCGATCAATTGATTAAGCAACGTACCGCTAATCTTTCGCCTGCAGCAAACACAAGGTCGCCTAACCAGGCGACATCTGAGACAACTACTAAAGCTGTCGAGGAGACTGAAGCTTTGGATAATCGATTCGCGCAGGAGCAGAAAAGGGATAATAGAGAATTGGCAGAAGAAGCACAGCAGAAACAAACACAGGATCCCGATCCGGATTCGAATAAGATGCACAGCGGCCACTCCTAGAGCAACATAGGGTTAAAATAAGCACATTACGGGTATCCTCTCGATATCGCAGGGCGCCGACTTTCCTGCGATATCGAAAGGATACCATTAAGGGGTGTCAAATTTGCCTAGATACACAACGAGCATAAAGATGCTGGTTTTCCGAACACCACCGATCTTTTTTCAAGCCTCGAGTACAAACCGTCATATAAAAAGTGTATGATCGCAAATATGAACTATACAAGACCTTTTCTAAAATGGGCGGGCAGCAAATACAGTAGCCTTCACCATATTTTCGACGCGTTACCTAAAGCCAAGCGGCTGATTGAGCCTTTTGCTGGGAGTGGCGCTGTATTCATTAATTCTGATTATCCCAATTATGTAATTGCAGAAGACAACAGCGACCTCATTGCTTTATTCAAGCATCTGCAACAGGAAGGGGATGAGTTTATTGATTACTGTGAGTCTTATTTCTGTGATGCCAATAATAACGCCGATCAATATTATCAGCTTCGTGAGGCTTTCAATCAATCCACAGATTCCAGGCAACGCGCCGCTTTGTTTATCTACTTAAACCGTCATGGTTATAATGGGCTTTGTCGTTATAATCAGAAAGGCGGGTTCAATGTCCCATTCGGTCGTTATGTTAAGCCGACATTTCCACGAAAAGCCATGCAATTTTTTCATCAAAAAAGTCAGGGGCTTTTATTTAAAACGTGTGATTTTAGGGAAACCTTCGCGCTGGCGGAACCAGGAGACTTAATTTATTGCGACCCGCCGTATGTGCCACTGGATCAATTCACCAATTTTTCAGCTTATACCGGAAGAAAATTTGGTGAAGAAGAACAAATCACTCTCGCCGAACTCAGTATAGCGGCGTCAAAGCGGGGAATAACCGTCGTCGTTTCCAACCACGATACCGAGTTCACCCGCCATCACTACCGCACCGCCAAAATTCGCTCGTTCCCCGTGAAAAGGCATATTTCCAGGAATTTAAATGAGCGGCTTCCAGTGCAAGAGCTTCTCGCAGTATTCTCGTAGGTTCAGGCAGGTTGGGTTGAGCGGCAGCGAAGCCCAACAATGATGAGCACAATTCTACATCTGATTAACCGGCCCGTTGGGCTTCGCTCTCGCTCAACCCAACCTACATTCGACTCACTTGCAGGTTTCTTGGAAGTAGGTTGGGTTGAGCGGCAGCGAAGCCCGACAATTATGAGCGCAATTCTGCATCTGATTAACCGGCCTGTTGGGCTTCGCTCTCGCTCAACCCAACCTACATTCGACTCACTTGCAGGTTTCTTGGATGTAGGTTGGGTTGAGCGGCAGCGAAGCCCAACAATTATGAGCGCAATTCTACATCTGATTAACCATCCCGTTGGGCTTCGCTCTCGCTCAACCCAACTTACAGTAGAACCTACATTTCTCCGTACTCAATATCTTTAAAAGAACCATTATATCCCCAATCTTTTGGTACAATTCCATCATTGATGTATTGATGAATGCTTGAAAACTTCCAGTCAATTGCTTTGGATACATAGCCATGTTTAACTGGATTATTATGAATATAATTAACATGATTTTCATAATCTGAATCATTACAAATCAAATGCTCCCAGAACCGTCTTTGCCATATATTCCGCTCTCGTTTATTTTTTTTGGCCGCTGATATTATTTCATTTGATTGAATATGCCTGGAAAAATATCCTTTTATTAAATTGAGCCTTAACGAAAAATCCGAATGATTAGGTGGTAACGTCATTAATAAATGGACATGATCAGGCATAACTACAATGGCATCTATTTTGAAGGGATGTTTGCATCTAACATGATGAAATCCGTTGCGTAGTACGTCGATTCTATCATGCAATAAAGTACTCCGACGGTTCTGCAAACAAATGGTAAAAAAATAGGTCGCTCCAGAGGCGATGGATCTCCGATAATTCATATACTCTCTGCGTAGGTTGGATTGAGCTTCCAAAGCTCAATGGGGTGAGGGCAATTTACACTTAAAGCTGCTGGAGATCAAGGGGGTTGGGTTGAGCGGCAGCGAAGCCCAACAATCATGAGCGCAATTCTACATCTGATTTACCGGCCTGTTGGGCTTCGCTCTCGCTCAACCCAACCTACATTCGACGCACTTGCAGGATTCTTGGACGTAGGTTGGGTTGAGCGGCAGCGAAGCCCAACAATTATGAGCGCAATTCTACATCTGATTTACCGGCCTGTTGGGCTTCGCTCTCGCTCAACCCAACCTACATTCGACGCACTTGCAGGATTCTTGGACGTAGGTTGGGTTGAGCGGCAGCGAAGCCCAACAATTATGAGCGCAATTCTACATCTGATTTACCGGCCTGTTGGGCTTCGCTCTCGCTCAACCCAACCTACAAACCTACGTATCCTGTAAATGTTTATCTTTTAGAAAAAAGGCAACGATCATCACGAGTAATAACGAAATCGGTAGAATTGACAGTGCCATTTGATAATCTACTGCTCGATAGACGTGTTCGCCGACTTCCGGGGCTTTTTCACCAAACATATCTAATAATTTACCGACTAACGGTTGGAAAATAACGCCGCCCAGGGTCACTATCATATTCGTCGCGGCGAATACGGTACCTGATAATTTAGCACCGCTGTTTTCTTTGGCCATCACAAAAACGATAATTTCGGTTGCGCTAAACACACCATATAAAAACAACCAAATGTTCAACGAAACATAGGACAAACCAGGCCAATATAAAACGACAGAGATACAAATTAATGATAATGCGGCACCTACGACCAAGGGCAAAACACGGCGACCGGTACTGTCAGAGATATAACCTGCAAGCGGTGCACCAACAGCCCAACCCAGAAACATGGCGGAGATGGTCCTTGCCGCCTCAACTTTCGTGAGATAATGTGCATGTTCTAAATAAGACTTGCCCCACAGCTCACCAAACACCGACAGAGACGTATACAAACACGCCCCCACAAAGCCTATGATCCAAACTTGTGGCGATGCCAATACGCGCCAGACGTCACGAAAGAAATCAACCAACGGTTGCACATGAACGACTGTGGCCAAAGGTCTGTCGCGAACAATCAACAGAATCAGAACACTTAATCCCAAGCCAAAAAACACCATCGTCGACAAGACATAGTTGAGCCCCTTCGTGACCACCATTTCGGTCAGTTTGACTTCACCATAAACCAGCCCCAACATCCCAAGTGTTGTAATAAGACCCGCCATCAGTGAAAAATAGCGTCGCGGCAGCCAGTTCAAAGCAAGCGACAGAACCCCCACAAAAGCAAACGATGAACCAAATCCCACCATAAACCGCCCACTGCCGGCAATGAACATGGAGGAAGAAAATGTAAATAAAAACGACCCTAGCGTGCACAGAAGGCAAGCCAGTGTTAAAAGACGTCGCGGCCCAAACCGGTCCATCAACATCCCAACAGGCATTTGCATCGGTGAATAAGCAAAATAATATACGGCGGATAATTGGCCAAATGCTGTGGCAGAAATATGTCCAAAAGCGGCACTTAACTCACTTTGCAAAGCGCCAGGAATAATTCT
Source organism: uncultured Gammaproteobacteria bacterium (assembly GCA_963784615.1). Taxonomy (GTDB): domain Bacteria; phylum Pseudomonadota; class Gammaproteobacteria; order Legionellales; family Legionellaceae; genus UBA11403. The sequence goes on along the minus strand of CAWASG010000002.1, from coordinate 404,847 downwards.
TAACACAAATTCATAACAATAGAAAAGCGCCCCAATCGCACAAATTAAGCTACCCAACCAGATATGTTTTCGCTTAAAGGCATCAGCCCCGAAGAGTGCTGCCTGTTCTTGCATAGGTTTCTCTCAAGAAAAACGTTAATGTTGCGGCAATCAGAATCCCTATAGGAATAACCGATAGAGCCAATTGATAATCAGCTGCCGAATGAACCAGCTCTTGAACATTTGGAGCAACTTGTTCTAACACAGGCCCGGCTGAATGGGTCAGATGCCACAGTTGGCTCAAGTCTAACAACTTTCCAACTAAGGGCTGTAAAAACATCGCACCCAACATCACCATCATATTGGTCGCCGCAATGGCCGTACCTGCCGCCTTTGCAGGGCTTAATTCACGGCCGACCGCAAACACAATGGCCTGGGAACTATAAAAAAGACCCAATAAGAACATTAAGATATTTAATGTTGATTGATTCAACCCGGGAACATAAATAATAATCGACATGAGAACTGCTGCGCCAATCGCTCCAGTAAACATGGGCAATTTACGGCGTTTGATTTTATCTGAGATGTACCCATTCAATGGCGCGCCGATTGTAAATCCTAAAAAAAGCATCGAATTACAAAACTCAGCGGCGGAATGGGTCAAGCCATGAGCATGGGTTAAATAAGGGATCCCCCATAATTCAGCAAATACCGTCGTGGGTAAGTAAACCAAACAACCATACATACCGTTAATCCAAACTTGCCCATTACGTAATATGATCATCAAGTCTACAAAATTGACTCTAAAACTGGGCTCTATCTCTTTTGCCGGATGATGAGCATGCACTTTCTCTCGTATACCAAACCATAAGATAATAGCCAAAATAATGCCGACATAGATAGACCAATCAACCGTCATCCTCCATCCGATCGATTGCACCATGCCACCCAGCAAATTATCGCCGACCGTCGCACTAATCGTTCCTAATGCAGATGCAGTACCCGCCGCTAGTGCCATTTTATTTTCTGGCAGCCATATTGTCGCTAATTTCAAAACACCGACAAAACCGAACGCTGAGCCAAGCCCCACCAGGAAACGACCCATCGCTGCATATTGAAAAGTAATGGTGTGGGAAAAAAGAAGCGAACCAAACACACAAATAAGACAAGCGATGGTCAACAATCGTCGAGGACCAAAATGATCCATCAACAGTCCAACAGGCAATTGCATGGGAACGTAAGCATAATAATAAAACGCCGACAGAAATCCAAACCCCGTTGCGGTTAAGCCAAAATGTGCACGAAGCGGCACTTCCATCACACTCGGCAGAATACGCAAAAAATACTCATACGAATAAAACGCAGCACCAAGTCCACAAACAAACAAAGCAGTTAGATAATATCTTTTACTATTTATGTGGGGCAAAATAAATTCCTTAAAGATTGGGCGTCTTATGAATAAAGTTAACATTGGATTGTGGTGACTTCTCCATAAGTCCAGGAATATTCAACAGTCTTACTTACCGCGGCTTGTCCGCGGTATCTAGAGATCTAGGCTCAGAGCGAGATCCTGGATATCGCGGACAAGCCGCGGTAAGTGGACTAAATATTCCTCCCGGGGTTATCGAGAAGTTACGGAACGTGTCATCGATTCGATTATTTTACGAATGAATAACCACCACAACGCCAAGAAAAAACGTCATTGCAAGGAGTTTGAGCCTCACAATGACGTCAATTAACCTCGTTAAACCTAAAATGATTTACTCAGCAGATTTTGCTGCCGTACGGTCTTTATATCGATCACGGAATTTTTGTACACGACCAGCAGTATCAACCAGTTTTTGCTTACCAGTATAAAAAGGATGGCATTCAGAACAAACTTCAATATTCAAATCTTTACACAACGTAGAGCCCGTTTGAAAAGAATGACCACAACTACAGACAACATTAATGGTTTTGTACTCAGGATGAATCGCAGCTTTCATAATTTAACTCTCTCACAATAATAACGGACATCGCCACCTGGACCCAAATGCCAAGCACCATGCCCTAAACAAATGACACAAAACGATAGCAGATTTGCGTGCTTATTGCAAATTTAACCTGGAAAAAACAGTTGAAACCGTAGCGAGATGGTCTAGTGTGCTGAGATTTAACGTTTTCCAGGCTTGTTTTTAAGTGAAAGCGTACTCACCCGTACGATGAACTTAAAAATAGCCTGGAAAACGTTAAATCTCAGTGCAATAGGCCATCGCAGTAGGGTTCAACTGTTTTTTTCCAGGTTTAATAACACCCAAACGGGGGCATGATCCGACGGGCGCTCTGAACGGCGCGGTTCAACATCAACGCCAACCTCTCTACACGCCTGCATCAGTGGTGCGCTTAGCAAAATATGATCAATCCGCAAACCACGATTACGTCGAAACCCTGCTGCGCGATAATCCCACCAGCTAAATACTTGACTCTCTGGATGCAACGACCGAAAACTATCATGCAAACCCAAATCGATTAAATCAGCAAACGCTTGACGCTCCGGTTCACTCACGAGAACACAGCCCTGCCACTCTTCTGGCGCGTGTACGTCCCTATCCTCAGGTGCAATATTAAAATCACCGACTACTGCCAATTTTGGATAAAGCAGTAATTGCTCTTTGATAAAGCTATTCACGCTGTTTAACCAGGCTAATTTATATTGATATTTATCGGATCCAACCTCAGCACCATTCGGCACATAGAGATCAATTAAGCGCAGATCCCCAACGGTGGCTGCCAAAATCCGTCGCTGTGGGTCATCCATTGACGGTATATCCATAACGATATCGCTCATCGGCAAACGGCTGATAATCGCCGTACCGTTATAGGTTTTTTGTCCGGAAAACACGACTGAAAACCCTCTTGACGTAAACGCCTCAAGAGGAAATTGCTCATCCACGACTTTCGTTTCCTGTAGCGCCAATACATCCGTTTTAGATGATTCCATCCATGCCAGAACTTGATCTAATCGGACTTTGAGTGAGTTTACATTCCAACTGGCTAGCTTAATCATGATGCCCCCTCTCATAGCGAATCATCAACGGCGCATGATCGGAGAATCGTTGGTCACGATAGATATCCACTTCCACCACACTATCGACTAACCCTTGCGTAATCACTTGATAATCAATACGCCAACCGACGTTGTTTGCCCAAGCTTGACCTCGATTAGACCACCAGGTGTACTCGTCTTCCAGTTGATTTTTAATGCGGAATGCATCCACAAACGCCATAGGGCCAAAGAGTTCATCGAGCCAAGCACGTTCCTCAGGTAGAAACCCAGAGTTTTTCTGATTACCCCGCCAATTTTTAATGTCAATTTTTTTATGAGCAATATTATAGTCGCCGCAAATGATTAACTCTCGTCCAGCCGATTTCAATGTCTGCAAGTGTTCTGCAAATCGTGCCAAGCAGTCATATTTAACCGCTTGCCGCTCGTCGCCGCTTGTACCTGATGGCAGGTAGATGGAAATAATGCTTAAATCGTCATAATCAAACTGAATATATCGACCCTCCGCGTCACATACATCAAACCCCATGCTCTTAACCACTGCATTAGGTTGTTGTCGGGAATATATCGCGACACCACTGTATCCTTTTTTTTCAGCATCAACATATTCGCAATGATATCCAGAAGGGAAATACATCGCTTCCGATAGCAATTGCGATACCTGTGCTTTTGTTTCTTGAATACAAACAACGTCTGCTTGTTGATGTTCTAGCCAATCATAAAATCCTTTACGTGCTGCTGAGCGGATGCCATTCGCATTCAAACTAATCACTTTCACGATGGATTCCCCAGCTTAAGTGAACTGGCAACACGAGCCAAACGCTGCCCCATATGTTGAGCGAGCGTCGTTTCATCCTGACTTAAAGGGCCATCCTTCCCTGCGCCAGTCACATGCGTTGCGCCATAAGGTGTTCCGCCCGTTTGTGTCGTGTTTAATGCACTTTCGGTGTAAGGCAATCCGAGCAAGAGCATTCCATGATGCAACAAAGGGAGCATCATGCTGGTTAGTGTTGTTTCCTGCCCACCATGCATAGATGCAGAGGAAGAAAAGACACAAGCAGGTTTATCGACAAGAGCGCCTTCCAGCCATAATGCGGAGGTGCTGTCCAGAAAATATTTCATGGGTGCTGCCATATTGCCAAACCGCGTAGGACTTCCTAAAGCCAAACCAGAGCAATCCCGCAAATCATCTAAGCTTGCATAAGGGGCTCCGGAATCGGGAATGGCGGGTTCAACCGCCTCACAGTTAGCTGACACAGGCGGTACGGTACGCAAACGTACGTCCATTCCATCAATAAAACCTACACCGCGAGCAATCTGCTGAGCAAGTTTTGCAACAGCGCCGGAGCGTGAGTAATACAGTACTAATATATATGGCTTATCCATCTTTATCCCCATTCTTTTCGAGTGGGTCTATGCTACCAAATTTTTTATGACTCGTATCGTTTCGAAAAAAAATGACTACATATGCATTGAATACAATGCCAAATCAACCTCTTTCAAAGCCGCTGGGTTAAGTGGGGCCGGAAGTCGAGGAGAAAACAGGCTGTGCTGGTGTAATGACGAACCGGCAGAGGAGGAAGGTAGCGAAGATCCCTCTTGATCAAGCAAACATTCCCCTCGATGAAAGGGGAGAGCTTTTGATGATAAGCATTCAAAAAGCCCTTTATCAGAGCGACTAAATAAACCGTCATATTTTTTCGCTGGTGTTGTGCTACTTATCAATTTAATCTCTGCTCCTCTCTCTACATTAATAATCGATATCGAATTTTTTTGACAGGAAGCAGGATGGTATAGACGGACATTACGATTAGGTGTTACAGCCACTCCATCCAATAGCTTGCCGCACACTAACCCTATTCCACGCCCGCGGCCGCCAAAATAAAATGATGAGGTATTTTTATGCGTTGCATGCATCTCATACAAATATTTTTTTTCTTCAATAAAAGAGCTAAATTGGCTCAAGTATTTCTCCGAAAAACCCCCTCCATTATCTTTAATCGAAATCGCTACTCGTGAATCAGACAATAAATCAAGTTGCACATTCATCATTAAATGCATATCTTTTCGAAGTCCTGTTTCAGTCCCTAACTCGATGATGGCGTCCATACTATTTTTCAGTAATTCTACAAAACCACTTTCCAAACACTCAAAAACCAGCGGCTTTTCTTGCATCAGCTGCGCAGCAAGAATTCTTTCTGCCTCATTGCCAACGGCCAATTGAGATTTTAGTAATTCAATGAGTTCGACCGCATGCATATCTCCAGCCAGGCCGCGAACTAAATGCGATAAAGCATTTTTTTCTCTCTGTACACGATCATAGATTTCTGACCGAGATCGCTCAAAATCCCGTAATGTTGATTCATTCGATTGAACTAATATCGACTTAATTGATACAAGGTCAAGCTCTTGCCGTTGACGCTCTATAAGTCGAATTACGCTCACATATTCGCGCAATGCAATGCAATACGAGCTCATATCCAGCTCGATTATCGCGTGAATGGATTTTTGTCCTGCAATCGATTGTATTGTGACGGCCTGCGTCATCCTGCTGCTCCTTTCCATTAATGTAATCGTATCCTTTCAATATCGCCGGGAAAGTAGGCGCCCAGCGATATCGAGAGGATACATGCAATCATATAATAATAGTTCAATTTACAAAAATTTCACGTCAAAAGATAAAAATTTGAAATAATAGTTTATATACAGAGAAAATGGATTACTTTTAGAGTTGAGATTGGATTAGATTATTTTAATTAAACAGAGCCTGTTTGCGTTATTTTATCACTGCACCATCTGGAGATTAATCCCCTTAATCGTTGGACTCTGAAGCGCATCTCGCAAATAATCAACCAAGGGCTGATCAACAACATGGCCTTTAAGCGTAGATGCATTTCTAAACATGAGTATGTCATCACGCCAAAATGCAAATCCCAAATGCGATACATTTAACGCTGTGCCGATGGCTTCACGCAAATCCCAGTTGGGTCTAACGATTTCAACAATGGCACCATTGGGGATTTGTTGGAGAATGGCGGTATTCACCTTCCCAGAAGCATCAAATAGTGCAGTCAAGGGAATATAAGGAATACTTACTTTCTGAATCAACAACGACTGCCCACGTCTTTTCAATTCATTGAGTCGTTTCGTTTGTTCATCAAAAAGTGGTTTGGCCAACCGAATGCGCGAACTTGAAAAATGCTGATACCAAGCGGGTTTATTGATCACCGCACTGGCAATTTTGGCAATGGGTTGCTGATGTTGATTATGTATACTCAAGGTCACGTCTTTAAGGAAACCATTGCGTTGATTATGCTTATTCCAATCCAAATCTGTAAAATGATTTCGCATCAAAAATGATACATGCCCATCTTGATAGCGTATTTTGTTCATCATCTGTTTAAATGAGTCAGGGTTATCCGCCAATGACAAAGCCAGAACCGTTTCAACAAACGTCAAACAATCAAAGGCATCGACACGATAAAGCGGGTATTGATCGTATCGCCCGGAAGCCCCCTCCCCAAGCGCGCCCAATAAATAGGGTTTACCTAAAAATAGAGCACTCATTTTTTCAAGTCGTTCCGGCATCGATAATGCCTTATTATCGGTTTGATTGTGATATATTGATTGCACAAAAACCGTCGCTTTTTGTTGTTCTTCTTGATAAACGGGTTCAGCTTTTAGTTGACTCGTTAAAGAAATAAATAGCACAATGCATAATGCTCTATTTAAACGCATCGATCGACTCTCGAACATGAAGGGATGGTCTTAGTATAACACAAAAGGAGTGCTCAATGCTCAATGTCATCTGGCTAGGCATGATGTGTCTTGCTGTATTGGTGGGACTGATTCAAGGCCACCTGAATGAAGTGGTTCTCGCGGTCACAAGCTCGGCTAAAGTTGCCTTTGAACTTGCGCTGGGGCTTTCGGGTATCATGGCGTTGTGGCTTGGTATTATGAATATCGCAACTGAATCCGGCTTGATGAATCATCTGGCCCGAGCGTTACGGCCAATCATGATACGGCTGTTTCCAGATGTTCCTGTTGATCATCCAGCGATGGGCGCGATGGTTCTGAATTTTTCTGCCAATATGCTAGGGCTTAATAATGCCGCTACGCCCTTTGGTCTTGCTGCCATGAAAGAACTGCAAAGCTTAAATACACAGGTCAATGAAGCCAGTAATGCAATGTGTATGTTTCTAGCCATCAATACATCGAGCGTGCAATTAATCCCGGCGACCGCTATTGCCTTTCTGGCGGCCAACGGCTGCTCAGACCCCACGAGTATTATCGCCAGCTCCATCATTGCAACCAGCGTATCAACCATCGTCGCCATTGTGGCCGTTAGACGCTTCGAAAAATTACCTCGTTTTCGCATTCAAGAGGCGGTATAAATCATGAATTCAATTGCCCAAACCGTCTCCAATGTCATCCTCCTCAGTTTCGTCGTCGGCATCCCCGCATATGCTGCAGTAAAAAAAATTGATGTGTTTGAATCGTTTGTCACCGGCGCTAAAAAAGGCTTCGAAACGAGCATCAGTATAATGCCCTCGCTAATTGCCCTCCTCGTCGCCATTGGCATGTTACGCGCATCAGGTTTTTTTGATCTGTTATTTGCGCTACTCTCTCCCCTGCTATCAGCCATCGGCTTCCCTGCGGACTTACTGCCTCTCGCCCTGATTCGTCCTTTTTCCGGCGGTGCAGCAACCGGTGTTATGGCTGAAATTATTCACGATAATGGTGGAAATGCGCTGGTTTCAAAAATGGCAGCAACCATTATGGGAAGCACCGAAACGACATTTTATGTGATTGCAGTGTATTTTGGATCAGTAGGTATCACCAGAGTCCGTCATGCAATATGGGCAGGACTACTTGCTGATTTGGCGGGTATTTTGGCATCTGTTTATATCTGCCAGTATTTGTTTACTTAAGCAAATTCATACAGTTATCGTAACTCTCCGTAACTTCTCAATAACTCTGAGAAAAATATTTAGCCTACTTACCGCGGCTTGTCCGCGGTATCCAGGAATCTCGCTCTGGGGCTAGAACGCTAGATTCCGCGGACAAGCCGCGGAACAGTACTAGCAAATAATAGGTTCAATATGAAGATGCAAATCATAACTATCTTTAATTTGAGATTGAATCCAATCGGCAAATTTCAGCACTTCTGATTGACAGGCACCTCCATAATTAACTAATACCAGTGCTTGTTTTGAATAAATTCCTACATTGCCATGCCTGTGTCCTTTCAGCCCTAAATTGTCAATGAGCCAACCCGCAGAAACTTTGCTGTACTCGGGATTAGCCGTAGGAAACAGAGGCATATTTGGGTATTGAATTAGCAATTCCTGTGCTTTTTTTTCTGGTAAAATAGGATTATGAAAAAAACTCCCGGCATTTCCTAACTCTTGCGGGTCAGGCAACTTACTTTGACGTATACCCATAATGATATGACGTAAGTCATCAGGCATCGGATTAGTCAAGGAAGAAATCATTTGAGCCAAGTTTCCGTAATTCAAATTCAGATTGGGTTGAGCAGATAATCTAAAACTGACACTGACGACGATATAACGTGAATTATTTTTTAATCTACTGTTTCGATAACTAAATTCGCACTCATGATTACTGAGTTTAACTAGCTGTGCGTTTTGTATATCATAAACACAAACGTCTTCAATAAAATCTTTTACCTCGACCCCATAGGCGCCAATGTTTTGAATAGGTGAAGCGCCTACAGTTCCCGGGATCAAGCTTAAATTTTCAAGTCCATAAGCGCCATGTTGATTACAATAAGCGACAAACCCATCCCAGTTCTCCCCTGCCATTGCTGTAACAATTCGTTCTTGGCCTATTGTAGTCATCGTGATACCACGCAACTGATTATGAATCACTAAACCTTGATAGAGTGGGGGTACAATTAGATTGCTCCCTCCCCCCAAAACAAAGAATCGAGAAAATTGGGACGTAACGGAACATATTGCGTCCAATTGCTCAACTTTGTTTAACGCTAAATAATGAGAAGCAGCTGATTTCAGACGCAAAGTATTTAACAGAGTTAGATCAACATTTTCTTGAAGATTCATTTCATGTTAGCCAGTAGTTTATTAATTAATGATTTTTAACGAACGTCGCTCATGCAGAGCCTAAATGAAGACGAATGCACTATAGGACCACTTCCGTTACGTTTCGATGCACAAATAATTCATTCAATATATTGAGCAGCATATTAAAGAGTATATCTTAATTATTCGTAACTCCCCAGGTACGTCATCAATTAAGATGCGTTTGCCCTGATCTATGAGGGTTACTTATCTGAGAGTCTTTATTGAACTAAACTGTATTGACAAATACACTAGAATATTTGGACAAGCCTACATGAGTCTTTTGGCATGTAGGCTTGTCCAAACGCTGAAAAACTATTGACGGATTAATTGTTTAACTTGCTTTGCGATTTTCAACATGCGCATGCGTTGATGACTTGTTTTTGAACGAACTTTTGCAAAGTTATCATCGTCCATGTCATCGTATGACTCGTCGATATAATAAGCGAGCGCATTAAATTGTTGATTGCCAGGTAGCGTATACGCACAAACTGGTATTTCGAGATCATCGACAATGGTGTAATTGAACGGTGTACTTGAAACAGGTTGCAGTTTATCAATCGCGTTTTGTAAAGCCTGCGGTGCTGTTTCTGATTGACCTACTTCAAGAGGATGCATAACCAACGCCCATCCTGACTCTGCCTCGAGTTCTTCCATATTTACTGCAACTGCAACAGACTTCATGCTTTTTGATTTATTGTTAAAGCCAAATGGAAATGAGGCCAGATATGAAAACTGCTTGATTTGATCGGCTGTTGGGCATGTAACATTGGTGGCTTTACTTGCAAATGCAAATTGACTCATTAATACAACAATACTGCTGGAGATCAATACAGATAAACGTTTAATAAACATGATTGGTTGCCTTAAGATAGGATTAATAAAATACTTTACTGAACACATGACGCCATCTTTGTGTTTTCATGATGACGATACTGGCCATAATATATGTTGAGTGGCTTTTAATCAACAATTTTTTGGCCATCGTCTGAAGCTGTCAAGTATTTCTATAACCAGTGGCATCACTGCTAATACAGGACAAACGCATCTAAATTGTATGAAGCATAAGTTGCGCTTGACTACCAGTCAACTAAATGTTAAAATTTTGCACAAGCCGTTATCTCATCCACAAATAGGAATCTGTTCTATGTTATCGACATACGTCCGCATCTTCCCTATCTAGCAAATCCCGGTGGAACGTTTAATTGGCGAGTTATCGCAAATACAGACCGGTTAAGCGCGCACAGTTTTGGCATGACCATTGATATCAATAGTGAGGCATCTGATTACTGGCAATGGGATTTAGAAAAAGCCGGGCTGCCCATCACTGAAGAGCAATCGCTAACTTACCGCAATCATGTCCCATGGGATATTGTAACTATTTTTGAGCACCATGGATTTATATGGGGAGGTAAATGGTCGCATTATGATTCTATGCACTTTGAATATCGTCCGGAATTATTAAGGCTTATCGACACACCCTAGAGCAGCGAATGATTTGATTTTGACCCATTTTTTTATTTTTGCTCATGATCTTTTGAGTCATTTGTAGCCCGTGTATCAACAACCATCGTATGCGGCCCCGTGCCTCTCTGTTGGGTCCTGCGTTTTAGAGCGGTTGTGCCAGGGAAGGCACAACCGACCATATGGACGTAGTTTCTCTAAAGCGCAGGCCCCAAAAGCTGAGTACGGGGATGTACGCGGTCTTTACCGGCGCTCAATCAATAATTGAGGGCAATGTGATGTATCCAATATTATAATAAGTAGACCTGGTTAACATAAGGTTAATTATTCGTCTATACTTGACGAATCACAGACCTGAAAGGAATAAATTATGAAAGGACTTCATGCACTAAAATTAACAGTTGGCCTTACCAGCGCGCTCGGTGTTTTTACCGCTGATGCCTGTACGCGCGCGTTGTATACCGGTGCCGACAATATGGTTGTCACTGGGCGCAGCATGGATTGGGCACAAGATATGGGCTCGGAAATTTGGGTGATGCCGCGTGGTATAGAGCGTAATGGCGAAGCTGGTACAGATTCTCCGACTTGGAAGGCAAAATACGGTAGTGTTGTCACCACTGCTTATAATATTGCAAGCGCCGACGGCATGAATGAAAAAGGTTTGGTGATGAATATGCTCTACCTGGCTGAATCCGATTATGGTCAACCTGCAGCCGGCCATCCCCCCCTGGCAATCAGTCTTTGGGGTCAATATGTGTTAGATAACTTTGCAACCGTTGCTGAAGCAGTCACCGCGTTGCAGGCTAAACCGTTTCACCTGTTAAGCCCCACCCTGCCAAATGGCGAAGCTAGCACGGTGCATTTGTCGCTATCTGATACAAGCGGAGATTCCGCTATTTTTGAATACGTTGGTGGTAAATTAGTTGTTCACCATGGTAAAGAATACAATGTCATGACTAATTCGCCGATTTTCAGTCAGCAATTGGCATTAAACACGTACTGGCAATCAATAGGCGGTACGGTATTTTTACCAGGGACCAGTCGCGCAGCTGATCGATTCGCCAGAGCATCATTTTTCATCAATGCTATTCCAAAGGCATTGGATAAAAATTTCATTCAAGCTGTACCGGGCCAAAACTATGAGCATCAAGCTGTTGCTGGTGTATTGAGTGTAATTCGCGGCGTAAGTGTGCCATTAGGTATTACCACACCGAAGGAACCTAATATTGCATCAACCTTGTGGCGTACCATATCGGATCAAAAAAACAGGGTTTATTACTTTGATTCATCCACTTCGCCGAATGTATTTTGGGTCGATTTTCAAAAGTTGAATTTCAACAAAGGCGCACCAACCATGAAACTTGATATGGCAAAAGGGCAGATTTATTCTGGCGAAGTATCCGGTGCTTTGAAAGCGTCAACGCCGTTTAAATTTCTCTCAACGAACAGCGGTGGTCAATAAGCCCGTTTGATTTGCAAAAAAAATCATTCACTGATCGGGCACGTGAGCGTGCCCTTGCACGAGTAGTTGCTGTTCGTTTTTTAAGCCTCAGTCATCGTTTCGCCATCCGTCGTTGCGAGCGAAACGATGACTGAGGCCGTTTTTTATTAATCAAAGTTCGGCTGTCAATGTACTAGGGTGGAACGCAGGCCCTAGGGTCCACTGCCATAAAGTTAAGAAAAAAATGAGTGATGTACAAGGTTGGGTTGAGCGAGAGCGAAGCCCAACATGACGATTTTGTTGGGCTTCGCTCTCGCTCAACCCAACCTACTCCGATTAATTCCCTTAACTTAATGGCCGTGGCCCTAGGGTCTGGTGATTGATTGTCTAATGCGCCTAAGCTAAACTCCATGGAACTTTCGCAGACTGTTTTACATGGAGTGTAAAATGAAACACATATCTTTACGATTATCCCTTGCCATCGTTTCTATGAATATGTTTAATCCAGTCTTCGCCGCAGCATTTCAATTTTATGAATTAGGCACGCCCATTATCGGAACAGCTGGAGTAGGGCAAGCCGCTGTTGCTAATGATGCATCCACATCCTATTTTAATCCTGCTGGCATGACTCAATTAACCGACACCCAATTTATGATTGGTTCCCAACTTATTTTACCGTACACTCATTTTTCTATTAGTCCCGAGAACACAATTCATGGAAATAATGGTGGCGAAGCTGCCTCGCTGACTCCCGGCGCAGATTTTTTTTACGCTTATAGCTTTTCGCCTCAATTAAAATTTGGTGTTAGTTTCACCACACCTTATGCCGGGATGCTAGACTACAATGATGGGTGGGTAGGGAAATTTATAGTACAAGATATGACCCTCTATGCATTGAACTTCAATCCCGCCATGGCCTATAAGGTGAATGATTGGTTATCCTTAGGTGCCGGCGTTTCAATCGAATATGCAAATCTTCAGCAAACTGTTTCGCTGCCGCTGACTCCCTTGATCGACGATCAAGCTGATATAAGAGTGGATAATCTTGCTCCCGGTTTTAATATTGGACTTATGGCATTACCCACCGCGACAACCAAACTTGGCCTTGCGTATCGTTCTGAAATCGTCCATAAGTTGCGTGGGCAGACAACAATTATACGAATCATCGATCAGCCTGATACGTCTACAAGAATGACCATGCCCCAAAATATTATTTTAAGTCTTGAGCAAAAATTAACGAATAAGGCTAATTTATTAGGAGAATTGGGCTGGGCAAACTGGTCATCAATGCAAAATACCGTGGTAAACGTCGTAAATTACACTGAAACGACTACTCTGAACTGGAAAAACACCTATCGTGTCGGCCTAGGCATGCAATATCAAATCACTGACCCAGTACTTTTACAAACAGGTGCGTCCTATGACTCATCACCGACCAAAGCATCATTGCGTACGCCAGATATGCCTATGGATAGACAGATTCGTTTAGGTGCCGGCTTGATTTATTCTGTAATACCGGCAATAAAGCTTGGTTTTTCATATGAGTACATTAATTTTGGTAAAGCTGATATTGATAATGTCTCTTCAAATGGAATCTTAGCGGGTCATTACACTCCAAATTATGCGAATATTTTTCAAGCGAGTATTAATGTCACTTGTTAAACGACGAACTGTAATGAGCCTACTTCACATCACTTTTCAAGACTAGATTAAAGAGTGAACTTATGAGTGCATAAGGAGTCGATTTTATCAAAACCATCACTGCTCATAATCCGTTGTATGTCATTAAGAGGAATGCCCAATTCACGAAAAAATAAGATTTGCTGTAACATCAGAAGTTGCTCTTCTTCATAATAACGGTACTAGTTATCACCATAGTACGCGGTTTTTTGCGTAACCCCTCAATGTTTCATGATCATAGAGGAGGATTGTCAACAAACCCTTGGTTAAAAAAAACCCGCCGGAAGGCGGGTTTTTAAAGGAAAAATGGGGGGGGGATTACATCATTCCGCCCATGCCACCCATTCCGCCCATACCACCCATGCCGCCCATGCCGCCCATGTCAGCATGACCGCCTTCATCTTTCTTTGGCAGTTCAGCAACCATGCACTCAGTGGTCAACATCAAGCTGGCAACAGATGCGGCATTTTGCAATGCTGTACGAGTTACTTTAGTTGGGTCGATAATACCTAACTCAACCATGTCACCGTACTCGCCGGTTGCTGCGTTGAAACCGTAGTTACCTTTGTTATTTGCAACATTGTTAACAACAACAGATGCTTCATAACCAGCGTTGGTCACGATTTGACGTAATGGAGATTCAATCGCACGACGCAGAATGTCGATACCCATTGTTTGATCATGGTTATCGCCTTTCAAGCCGTCTAACGCTTTTTGCGCACGAATCAGAGCAACACCACCACCAGCAACAATGCCTTCTTCAACAGCAGCACGTGTTGCGTGAAGTGCATCTTCTACGCGAGCTTTTTTCTCTTTCATTTCAACTTCAGTCGCAGCGCCAACTTTGATAACCGCAACACCGCCGGCCAATTTAGCAACTCGCTCTTGAAGTTTTTCACGATCGTAGTCAGACGATGTTTCTTCCATTTGTGCACGGATTTGTGTAATGCGTGCAGTAATGTCAGTCGCTTTGCCTTCACCATCAATAATCGTTGTGTTTTCTTTGGTAACAACAACACGTTTTGCTGTACCTAAATCTTCCATTGTTGCGCCTTCCAACGTTTTGCCAATTTCCTCAGAAATCACTTGGCCGCTGGTTAGAATCGCGATGTCTTGTAACATGGCTTTACGTCGATCACCAAAGCCAGGCGCTTTAACAGCACAGACTTTAACAATACCGCGCATGTTGTTAACAACCAATGTTGCCAACGCTTCGCCTTCAACGTCTTCAGCAACAATCAGTAATGGACGGCCAGATTTTGCAACGCCTTCCAATATAGTTAACATGTCACGAATGGTTGAAACTTTCTTGTCAACTAACAGAATGAACGGATGCTCAAGTTCTGTCGTCATGTTTTGTTGGTTGTTGATGAAGTATGGAGAAATGTAACCACGATCAAACTGCATACCTTCAACTACAGTCAATTCGTTGTCCATACCTGTGCCATCTTCAACGGTAATCACGCCTTCTTTACCGACTTTTTCCATTGCTTCGGCAATAATAGTACCAATAGCATGGTCAGAGTTTGCGGAAATCGTTCCTACTTGAGCAATGGCTTTGCCATCTTTGCAAGGCTTGGACATAGACTGCAATTCTTTGATGATAACAGCAACTGCTTTATCAATACCGCGTTTCAGATCCATTGGGTTCATGCCAGCAGCACGTGCTTTGTTACCTTGAATCAAAATATCGCATGCCAAAACAGTCGCTGTTGTTGTGCCATCACCTGCATCATCAGATGTTTTAGACGCAACTTCTTTAACCATTTGAGCGCCCATGTTCATGAAGCGATCTTCAAATTCAATTTCTTTCGCAACAGATACACCGTCTTTAGTAACCGTTGGGCCACCGAAAGATTTATCTAAAACAACATTGCGACCACTTGGTCCCATAGTCACTTTAACAGCGTTTGTTAATGCGTACACGCCAGCCATCATTGCTTGACGACCTTCATCACCAAAACGTAATTCTTTACCCATAATCATTATCTCCTGTAGATAGACAAATTACTTCTCAATTACACCCATGATGTCGTCTTCACGCATCACAACTAATTCTTCAGCGCCTACTTTAACTTCAGTGCCGGAATATTTTCCAAATAAAACCACATCATTGACTTTAACAGCTAACGCACGGACATCGCCGTTATCTAAAATCTTACCAGCACCAACAGAAACCACTACACCGCGCATTGGTTTTTCTGTAGCGCCATCTGGAATCACAATACCACCAGCAGTAGTACGCTCTTCTTCCATCCGTCTAACAACTACGCGATCATGCAAAGGACGAATTTTCATCTTTAGTTATCTCCTGGTTAAATTAATTTTCAAGTCTCGCGAAACACGCATTGAATGTTTTCGCTGATGATAACGATATGGGGTCGATTCAAATTCTTTCAAGGGCTGGATTGAAAAAATAGTATCTTTCTCAACATTATTGTATAGGTATCAATAAATTGCCTTTTTTTTTACATCCTATACAATATTAGTCTATTAACTCATCGTACCAGGTGTAAAATGAAACGTTTTATGTTGATCACACTTTTCTGTTTCTTCTCAGCGGCAGGTCATAGCGCACCTCCGCCAGCCTCTGATGTATTCAAATTTTCAGCTAACCCGGTGGACCCGAATGCATTGGTACTGACCTGGGATATCAAACCTGGGTTTTTTCTATATAAAGATCGCTTTCGCATTCCTGAGCCAAGTGACGGCGCATTTCAATTGGGTGAGATTCATTATCCTAAAGCCACACAAAAAATGGACCACCAGGGTAAGCTCATTCCCATTTATCGTCATAAAGTCATACTGCCGTTGTCTGTATTAGGAAATCAAGCGGGAGAAACACTCTTTGATGTCGGTTTTCAGGGATGTGCAGATGATGGATTTTGCTACCCACCTGAAACTAAAACGCTGAAATTAAGCTTTAATGACAAACGTGAATTAATGGGTGTCTCCGTCGAGAGCGAAACTCCGCCCGAATTATATAAAGATGCCGTCTCCGATGAACATGATGCGCTTCAAAGGCTATTCTATACTCACAACTGGGCACTGATCTTCTTGAGCTTCTTCGGATTTGGATTGTTACTGTCTTTCACACCTTGTGTTCTGCCGATGATACCCGTGTTATCCGGCATTATTCTGGGGCAAGGCAAAAAGCTGTCTACTCATAAATCGTTCTTATTATCTCTTAGCTATATCCTCAGTATGGCGACTACCTATGCCATTGTTGGGGCAGTCGTCGCGCTGATGGGAAGTAATTTACAACTGGTGATGCAATCTCCATGGGCGATTGCCGCATTCAGCATTGTCTTTGTTTTACTCTCGCTATCGATGTTTGAATTTTATGATTTACGTCTTCCGTCAGCCTGGCAAACTAAGCTATCAAAACTATCGCACAGCAAGGCGGGCGGTTACTACTTAGGCGCGGCCATTATGGGATGCCTCTCAACGCTGATTCTTTCACCTTGCGTCACCGCCCCCCTTATTGGAGCCTTAGGGTATATTGCAAACACCGGCGATGTTGCGCGAGGCAGTCTGGCGCTGTTTTTTATGGGATTAGGCATGGGAACGCCTCTATTACTTATCGGCACGTCAGCGGGAAAATGGGTTCCTAAAACAGGTGAATGGATGCATACCATTAAAGCCTTTTTTGGATTATTGTTGCTAGCGGTTGCGATTCAACTGCTTAGTCGCATCCTACCACCCGTTCTTACGATGGGTCTATGGGCAAGTTTGCTTATTTTTACAGGAATATATTCCGGCGCGCTAACCCATGCTCGCAGCAATCGGGATAAATTTAGCCAGGGTGTTGGAATCATCACTTTAATCTATGGGATTTTAATTCTTATCGGTGCCAGTCAAGGTAGTCATAATCCCTTGCAGCCTTTAGTGCCGCATACATCTGCGGCAACAGTCGCCGCGGCCCATCCATCGTTCACTACAGTTGCCGGGGTCAAAGAGGCGCTACTGCGGGCAAAAGGAAAACCGGTTCTCGTTGATTTTTATGCCGACTGGTGTGAAAGTTGTAAGCAGATTGAAGCGACAACGTTAAAGGATCCTGGCGTTAGGCAAGCACTCGAGAATATGGTGATGATTAAAGTTGATGTGACACAGAATAACAGTGAAACGCGCGCGCTGTTGAAAGACTTTGATGTCGTTGCACCGCCGACGTTTATTTTTTATAACAGGAATGGTGATGAGCTTACTCAGCTACGTATTGCAGGTGAAGTATCAGTAAAAACACTGATGAAAAAGTTGCAGCGAATGTAGGCTGGGTTGCGACTGGTGAGCCGAAAGGCCCAACATGGATAGGTTTTGTTGGGCTTCGGCGAACCCGCCTCAACCCAACCTACGACAACGACAATTAAACGACTTCGTCGTCTGCATCAACACTACTGGTATCTACATCGCCGCCTTGCTTTTCTTGTTGAATACGCAAGTAAATTTCCTCACGATGAACAGACACATCTTTTGGTGCATTAATACCCAAGCGAACTTGATTGCCCTTTACACCCAATACAGTGATGTTTACATCATCACCTATAATTAAAGTTTCACCAATACGGCGAGTCAAAATCAACATATCCCAATCTCCCTAACACTGCAGCCACCTTACATTCCATCGAACGCGTCTTTGGTTGCTTGCTGTGACCACACAAAGTGAATAAATAACAATCATCTCGACTGTTCATGCATTATTTTACAGCAGAATTATTAACAGAACCTTAAGGACCACAATCCTTAGTGTTTGAATTTAACTTCATAAATCGATATTGAAATGTGAGAACAGTTAAAAACAAATAATAATCAACTAGGGCCTGTAGACAACGCTACCCTATGATACCATCCGAACATCCGCAGTTAACAAGAACCGCAAGAGGCAGGAGCCACGCAACATAAATGGCCAGATTTTGCATAGTATCAAAAAAGTTATTGTAAAGCAACATAGAAAAAGGCGATTGTCAAGAAATAATCCCGAATCTCGACAATTCGCCTAAGTTGACTGTTCTGCAGATTCACGTCATTAAAATCGTGAATCATGTAAGCCCTATCCTGAATAGCCAAACGCAGCTTTATATTCACGCTGATCTTGAGGAAGCGATGCCAAAGGAACCCCTGCAACCGGCACCCCTAATTCAGCCAAGTCATTTGGAGGATAAAAAGCGTCATTAGAGGATTGCACGACTTCAGGCGCAGCATCTGTATGCAAATCAAAATGTAGCCCGGCGACATCCACTTCCTCGAGGTCTCCACGGCGTAACGCTCTAATGGTTTGTAGTTTTGCCTGCTTTGGACTTGCATCATCAGAGAACCAGCGTGAGGATAAGGAAGGTAGCTCTGCAATCTCGACTCTTAGAGCGGCAATGGCACATTTAACCTTAGTCGGATCAATGCCTTTTTGCTCGAGTGCAACACTCTCCGCTGCAGTAAGAGCAAAACGATATGGATCGGCGGAATCAAGTGCATCGGCATTCATGGCTTCAATACAGGCATCCTGAATCACATTCGTCAGACCCGCTGTAAGTGCCGCGGCAACAATACTTGCCGAGGCTATACACAGTATAGCTAATGCGCCAAAAGGTAGTATCACCGTCATCATCAATATCGCACCAGCAACCGCACCACCAATAACACCCAATAACGAGATGCTTGCTTGTAACCAGCCTTCGCCGTACCAAAACCGTTCCATACTGTCTGCAATCGCTGTAAACAAATAACATGCTGCGAAATATAAGACGACAGCAGCAATGGCGGCTACGATGAGCACTAACAGGAGCTTCAAGAAATCTTCAGAGCTCTGCTGATTCCGTGAAGAATTACCAGAACAAGCCCAGTGCCAGAAAAGATAATCATTAAACCAATTGGATTGTTGGTAATGATAGTGGCGAACTACATAACGGGGGCGCGTTGAAAAACTGCTTCGTGGATAAGTGGATTGAAAATTTAGAAACAGGTTATCAAATGGCGCGAATGAGCGAGCCGTATTAGCTTCTCGGGTTGAAGAAGGCTGTGCATTTAAAAACGATGTAAATACAGTATAGATTTTTTTCTGTTCACTTTCTTGCATTTCAGCATATATGCCGCCAGGAAGAAACTCAGCAAACAACTCAGCACTCATTCTGTTGAAATTTGCATCGATTGTTTCAGTTCGACGATATGACTCTTTCAACTTGACGTATAAATCAAATAATTGCTTATCAGTAAACGTGCTAATGGCTTGAGTGGATGCTTCGATTTCATGTTGTAATACTTTATTGTCGTCTGATTTCCCGGACATGCTCTACTCCTAAGTAAAATAATATTATTCGGTCATGCGATATTAAAACATAGAAAAATTAACTGAACCTTAAGGGCTTAGAATGACTTTAGTTCCATTGAAATTAACTAATATAATCTAGCCATTCGTCTTTGTTAGCGCCCTAGTACCTTCGTTACAAACAACCGCAATGAACTTGCTGACCACTGCTTCTTGCCCCCAACGAACTTCACAATTTGTATAAAATATACCAGGTTCCGTCGTTGCGAGCGAAGCGTGGCAATTCAGAGTACCGTGCTCTGAACTCTGGATTGCCGCGCTTCGCTCGCAACGACGCCACCTGCAAGTTCATTGTGGCTTTTTGTAACGAAAGTAGCGTGGCACTCTCAAAGACGCCAGATATATTTGAACAAAGCTGCATGCTTCTTTTTGTAATCGGCTTTGTCCAAAAGCCATCTAATACCGAATAATCGATGCTTGACTTAATAATGCTTTTTTATACAAATCGTAATCCAAAACACCTCGGCTTGATTCTATGTTCTGTGTAAGACTTGCGACTTGTTCTTGGTTCAATTCACTCAATTTACCTTCGTGGATTTGAGTTAAACGGATCAATACAAAATCCCCATTGGATAGCGAATCACCGGCGAGAGAACCAATACGACCCAACTTAAAAGCAACCTGATTGATTGACTCAGGAACCACCTTGGTTTCCCTGGATACTTTGAGAGCATTTTTCCATTGGAGATTATTTTTGTCGAGCAGCTCTTTTTCTTTAGTTTTATTATCTTTCATTCCCAATAATGCTTCACCAAGTTGCTTAGCGTCGAGCTCTGCTTGATTTTTCACTAAGAGTGCTCTGATCTCTGCTTTCACCTCATTCAAGGTCTTTTCAGAAGCAGGGAGGTGCTTTGCCACTCTTAAAACAACAACCGATTCGTTATCCAGCTGAAGAGGCTCACTGTTGTTTCCTTGGGAAAGGATCTCACGACTAAATGCCGTTTGCAGAACATTCTTATTTTTGGTTAAGTCCACCTGCCCGCCTTCGCGAGAAAAGGGCTCTGTCTGTTGAATGGTCAAATGCAATGCTTGCGCAACTGGTGCCAACGTATCAGGGGTTTGATACGCTAAATCAGATAACTGTTCCAACGCACGGGAATACTGTGTTTGCACCGCATCCAGGACCAATTGATTTTTAATGTCTTGTTTAACGTCATCAAAAGGTTTTAATTTAGCAGGCTTATAAGCGATTAATTTAAAAATTTCGTACCCTTGCCCGGTCTTTTGCGGAGCAGAGATCTCACCAACTGTTGTAAGATCGACTAATGCCTTATCAAATTCGGATTGACCCGCAACAATCCAGGGTAAAACACCAGCATTCATTGCGGATATTTTGTCATCTGATTGCGTTTTAGCAAGTTGCTCAAACTGAATAGGCGATTTTTTTAAAGACTGGTACGTTTGGTTCGCCTTTTGTTCAATTTGTTGTTGCTGTGTCGGTGTTGCATTAGCTGGTAATGCAAACAATATATGGGCAACGCGCCATTTTGCAGGGGTGAAATAGTTGCTTTTATTCTCTTTATAGTAGTGCTTCACTTGATTTTCGGATACGTTGACTTGTTCTCGAATATCGGACATCGATAAGCGAACGTATTCAACAGCTACTTTTTCCGGGGTCTTATAGCTATCGTGGTGTTGTTGATAATATGCCTCAATTGCATTGTCATCTATTTTAACATGTTGAGCAAAGGGTTGATAGGGAATCACGAGATAGTCATAATCTCTGGTTTGGTTATACAGCTTTACAAACTGGTCTAGCTCGAAGGGAAGCACGAAGGCGGTACCGCTAAATGCAAATCGCTGTTGGTTTGACAACAATTCGTCCCTCACCTCTGTTTGAAAAGACTCATGAGTAAACAATGCATTGCTCAATGCTTGTTGATACCGCCCCATCGAAAAATGGCCCTCTTGTTGAAACTGAGGGATCGTTTGTATCTGGGCAATAGCCTGACTGTTCGTTACATAAAAACCATTGGACAATGCAGATTGAATCGTTAGATTTTGCATGATCATTTGATTAACCATCTCTTGCTTGCGTTTCTGCTCAGCAACAGAACTCAGCTCTGATGGTTCCTGCGTGTGTTGATTTCGTCGGTAATACAGTTCAAAATCCCTTATAGTGATTGGCGCACCATTGACCTCAGCCTTAGCAAGATTAGCAGCACGTGATTGCATATAATGTTCAGCCCCAAATAGAGCAAAAGTCAGAGCAATGACGCTAATGATTAACCAGGCAAACCAACCTTGAATTCGTGAATTTAATTTTTGCAGCATGAGAAAATTTCCAATAAAAATAATATCTGAAACCATTCACCACATCATGACGATTGAGAGGTACTGCCGTAGGCTGGGTTGATTGCGTAGGTTGGGTTGAGGCCGGTAAGCCGAAGCCCAACATAGATGGTTTTGTCGGGCTTCGGCGAACCCGCCTCAACTCAACCTACGCACCCAAACTACGTGCACTAAGGTGTATGGAAAGGATAAAAAAAACGCGCCTTTCGGCGCGTTATGCTGGCGGAGTGGACGGGGCTCGAACCCGCGACCCCCGGCGTGACAGGCCGGTATTCTAACCAACTGAACTACCACTCCAATTCTTGGTGGGTGCTGCAGGGATCGAACCTGCGACCCTCGCCTTGTAAGGGCGATGCTCTCCCAGCTGAGCTAAGCACCCAGAATATTACTCTTGTACAGCTTCTTTCAGTTTCTTACCAGCTTTGAACTTGGCAACACGTGAAGCTTTAATTTGTATTTCTTTACCTGTTTGTGGATTACGTCCTGTTCGAGCTGATCGATTACCAGTTGAAAAAGATCCAAATCCTGGTAGAACAATTTGACCGCCGTTTTTCAGAACTTCTGTAACAGTACTCATGAAAGTATCAAGAACTTTACTTGCACTAACTTTGGTTAATCCAGAACCGTCTGCGATAGCATCAATTAATTCACTCTTATTCATCATTTCCCCTTTGTGTTTAGTAATCCTTTTCACGGAACTGATTTAATCAGATTTCCTTCCTTTCGTCAAGCTGCTACAGCTTTACGCCCCGCTCACATAAGGGCAACGAGGGAAAATATACCCTTTATCGAGGAGCATGTAAATCTTTATTTTCATTTTTTTTCGAATGATTCATTTTTTTAGTATTTCTTGAACTATCTGGCTCATCAGAATGCGGTTTTATCACGGAACCATGTTGTAAAGCTATCTCTAAAACCTGATCAATCGTATCGACTGGATGTATTTTTATTTTCTTTAATACATTTTCAGGTATTTCTGCGAGATCTTTCATATTATCTTGAGGAATAATGACATGTTTAATTCCGCCACGATGGGCTGCAAGCAGTTTTTCCTTTAGACCACCAATCGGCAGAACATGGCCTCGCAGCGTAATTTCACCCGTCATAGCGACATCCGCTCTTACAGGGGTATGTGTAACAACGGAAACAAGCGCCGTACACATACCAATACCCGCACTTGGGCCATCTTTAGGCGTAGCGCCCTCTGGGACGTGAACGTGAAAATCGTGTGTTTCGTAAAAATCTTCTGACAACCCTAATTTTTTTGCACGACCGCGAACAACGGTCATGGCAGCATGAATGGATTCCTGCATCACTTCACCCAACTTCCCGGTATGCAGTGTTTTACCTTTACCTGGCATCATCGATGCCTCAATGGTCAGGAGCTCTCCTCCAACGCTTGTCCACGCAAGACCAGTTACTTGACCTATTTGGTCAAATTTTTCCGCAGAGCCATAACGGAATTTTTTTACACCCAAATATTTTTCAATATTTTTGTCCGTAATATGAATCACTTTGTCGCGTTGACTCGACAAAATGATTTTAACCACTTTTCGGCAAATATTGGCGATATCTCGCTCTAAATTACGAACGCCCGCCTCTCGGGTATAATGTCGGATAATATGATGAATTGCGCTGCTGCTGATGTCTATTTCTGAGGGCTTGAGTCCATTCATCAGCTGTTGTTTCTTGATTAAATAATTTTCAGCAATTTTTGCCTTTTCATCTTCGGTATACCCTGCCAACCGAATGACTTCCATACGATCTAACAAAGGCTCTGGGATTTCAAGTGAATTGGCGGTCGCAATAAACATCACGTCACTCAAATCATAGTTAACCTCTAAATAATGATCGCTAAAGGTGTTATTTTGCTCTGGGTCGAGTACTTCAAGCAGAGCCGATGCAGGATCCCCTCTGAAATCCATGGCCATTTTATCCACTTCATCTAACATAATGAGTGGATTTTTAACGCCAGCTTTACATAATTTTTGAATTATTTTTCCAGGCATTGAGCCGATATAGGTACGCCGATGTCCTCTAATCTCAGCTTCATCGCGAACACCGCCCAATGAAATTCGAATAAAAGTTCGTCCCGTTGCATTTGCAATCGATTGGCCGAGTGAGGTTTTACCCACACCAGGGGGGCCAACCAAACATAATATAGGACCTTTTAGACGTTTAACGCGCTGTTGTACAGCAAGATACTCAAGAATCCTTTCTTTAACTTTTTCCAATCCATAATGATCTTTATCTAATAATTTTTCGGCTTTAGCTAAATCAAATTGAATTTTATTTCTTTTTTTCCATGGTACTGAAAGCATCCAGTCTAGATAGTTGCGCACAACTGTCGTTTCTGCAGACATGGGGGGCATCATCTTAAGTTTATGCAATTCACTGAGCGCTTTTTCTTTAGCCTCTTTCGGCATTCCGGCTTTATGAATGGACCGCTCAAGCTGATCAAGTTCATTGCCCTCTTCAGTCATTTCGCCTAGTTCTTTTTGAATGGCTTTCATTTGCTCATTCAAGTAATACTCTCGCTGACTTTTTTCCATTTGCCGCTTAACGCGACCACGGACACGTTTTTCAACCTGCAGCAAATCAATTTCGTTTTCTATCAAGGCCATCAGATGCTCGAGACGAACTCCCACATCAAGCGATTCCAATATCTCCTGCTTGTCGTCAACTTTCAACGTTAAATGCGCAGCAATGGTATCCGCCAGACGGGCCGGCTCTTCGATTGCGGCAATTGATCCAAGTATTTCTGGCGGTAGTTTTTTATTGAGCTTTATATACTGTTCAAATTGAGACATGAGCGAACGCATCATGATTTCTATTTCTTGTGCTGTGAATGCACTTGATACCTCTTCAACGCGCTCCAAATTGGCTGTTACAAATCCATGTTCAGTAGAATAAGATTGAACATGAGCGCGCTGCACACCCTCAACCAAAACCTTAACGGTGCCATCAGGTAACTTAAGTAGCTGCAAAACACTGGAAATTGTACCGAACTCATATAAATCAGACGGGATAGGATCATCCTGGGATGATTTCCGCTGAGAGACCAAGAACACACGTTTGGCATCAACCATCGCTGACTCAAGTGCTCGAATTGATTTTTCCCGGCCAACAAAAAGCGGGATAACCATATTAGGGTAAACCACTACATCCCTAAGAGGTAAAACTGGAATATCGTTTAAAGCAGAATCATCTAGAGCTACGAGTTCGTTTTGATTTGACATGGTCGGTTCCATTAATTCCATTTAGAAAATACTGTGCGCGGCCACAGTAGCGACTGTTGATATTTCGTAATCTTTCGATATGGCAGTGTAGATTGGGTTGAGCGAGAGCGAAGCCCAACAAACATGATGATTTTGTTGGGCTTCGCTCTCGCTCAACCCAACCTACACTGCTATATATAGAGAGGATACGACATTTCATTTTACAAAATCTCTAGAGTCTCGGCTTGCCGCGTTATCCAGTAGATCTCTAGATACCGCAGGTGGTCCGCGGTACTCCAAGGCTGAGGAGCAATTGTCAACAGCCCCTATTTATTTCACTCGCCACTTCCCGTGGCCAGAAAGTTCTCTTCTTCAAAAACAACGATCGGCTTAGCGTCATTATTTAATATATCTTTATCAACAATGACCTTCTTCACACCCTGCATTGAAGGAAGTTCATACATCGTATCCAGCAATATACCTTCTACGATGGTTCTCAAACCACGAGCACCCATTTTCCGAGTCATCGCTTTTTTAGCGATTGCGCGCAGTGCTTCTTCATGAAACTCAAGCTCAACATGTTCCATTTTAAATAATGCTTTAAATTGCTTGGTCAAGGCATTTTTAGGTCCCGTTAAAATATCTACGAGTGCCTCTTCGCTTAACTCATTCAACACTGCCAACACAGGTAATCGACCCACAAACTCTGGTATCAACCCATATTTAACGAGATCTTCAGACTCCAAAGACTCCATTGTTTTTCCAAGACTGCCAGGATCTTTTTTATTTTTGAGCGATGCAGAGAAACCGATACCTGATTGATCATTGCGACTACGAATCACTTTGTCCAGTCCAGCAAACGCACCACCACAAATAAATAATATATTTGAAGTATCAACCTGAACAAACTCTTGTTGTGGATGTTTACGGCCACCCTGAGGAGGAACAGAGGCAATCGTTCCTTCTATAAGTTTTAGTAAAGCTTGTTGTACCCCCTCACCCGAAACATCTCGTGTGATAGATGGATTGTCTGATTTTCGAGAAATTTTATCGATTTCATCAATATAAACAATACCATGCTGTGCTTTATCAATATCATAGTTACATTGCTGTAACAATTTTTGAATAATATTTTCGACGTCCTCTCCAACATAGCCTGCTTCTGTCAATGTTGTTGCATCTGCAATGGTAAACGGAACGTTTAAAAGTCGAGCTAATGTTTGAGCCAGTAATGTCTTTCCGCTTCCTGTAGGACCAATTAACAAGACGTTACTTTTACCTAACTCAACAGCATCGTCTGTTTTATTGTAGAGGCGTTTATAATGGTTATACACAGCGACAGACAGGACTTTTTTAGCATGTGCTTGTCCAATGACATACTCATCTAAAAATGCTGAAATTTCTTTGGGTGAAGGCAGGCGAGATTCTGATTCCTCAGGAACTTCTACTTTTTCTTCACGAATAATATCGTTACACAGCGCAACGCATTCATCACACACAAAAACTGAAGGGCCCGCAATAAGCTTTTTGACTTCATTTTGATTTTTACCACAAAATGAACAATATAGAATTTTTCCTCGACTACCATCTGTGATTTTAGTCATCCACACACCTCTTTTTTGATTATTTGTAACTATTCACCACATCATTGAGATAGAGATGTCCTGCCGTAGTTTGGGTTGAGGCTGGTAAGTGACGCCCAACAAAACCATCCATGTTGGGCGTCACTTACCAGCCTCAACCCAAACTACGTGAACCTACGCGCTCAACCCAACCTACACATAGATCAGTAGATGTGGTCAATTTTTAAAATTACAAGCTTTCAGATTTTTTTTCATCAACAATCAAGTCGCGTTCCCACAATACCTTATCAACAAGACCATATTCAACTGCTTGTGAAGCACTCATAAAATTATCTCGTTCAGTATCGCGCATGATTTGTTCTGGTGTTTTGTTGGTATGCTTACCCATAATGACGTTTAGACGTTCTCTAATCGCTAATGTTTCTCTGGCATGAATTTCAATGTCAGTTGCTTGCCCACGATAGCCACCGAGAGGTTGATGAATCATCACCCGTGAGTTGGGTAAACAATAACGCTTACCTGCAGTACCAGCGCATAGCAAAAGAGCGGCAGCGCTTGCTGCCTGGCCAATACATAGCGTGCTCACATCCGGCTTGATAAATTGAATCGTATCGTAGATAGCGAGTCCTGCTGTAACAACGCCTCCTGGAGAGTTGATATAAAGCGAAATATCTTTCTCTGGATTTTCAGATTCTAAAAATAACAACTGCGCAACCACAAGGTTCGCCATATGGTCTTCTACTTCACCCAGAAGAAAAATAATTCTCTCTTTCAAAAGCCTAGAATAGATATCATATGAACGCTCCCCTCTGGAGGTTTGCTCAATTACCATGGGCACAAGCCCACCAGCACTCCGAATCACATCGTCTGAATATCCAAGCATGCTTTACTCTCCTTTCGTGTCATTTCCCTTTGCAGGATTCATGACTGATTCATAGTCCATCAGTTTTTCTTTAACTTTCATGCTTTCGAGGAGCTTCTCTGCCACCATTTCTTCCAAAGCAAGGGCATTCAGTTGCTCCATCTGCTTTTTATTGCTGCGGTAGTGTTTGCGAAGCTCTTCTGGATCATCATAAGCACCAGCCATTTTATCAATCATAGCATCTATACGATCCTTATCAACCACCATCGCATGCTTTTTAACGTACTCAGAAAAGACCAATCCCAACTGAACACGGCGCTTTGCTTGCGCTTCAAACAACTCACGTGGGAAATCAGGTATCTTTTCATTTTCAGTATGTTTTGAACCGAAAACACGGTGGAACATTTCATGCTTCAATTCATGAATCTCATCATCAACCAAGGACATTGGCAGGTCGATCTGATTTTTCTCCAACAATTTTGAAAAAATTGTTTCCCGATTCATTGAACTGACTTGACGCTCCAGCATTCGCGCCATATTTTCTTTAATATCTTTTCTCAGCGCTTCAATACCGCCTTCTTCAATACCAAATTTTTCAGAAAAAGCATCGTCAAGCTCTGGCAACTGACCTTCTTCTACTGTGTTTACAGTTATTTTGAATACTGCCTCTTTACCAGCCAAAGGCGCATGGTTATAGTCGGCAGGGAATGTGACTTTAATTTCTGTTGGTTTGTCGATTTTAGCGCCGATCAAGCCCTCTTCAAATCCTGGAATCATTGAGTTGGAACCAACAACCAATTGATAATTTTCAGCCTTACCACCTTCAAATGCTTCACCATCCACAAAACCTTCAAAATCAAACTTAACGCGATCGCCATTTGCAACTGCGCGTTCAACATTCACCCAGTTTTGATTTTGTTTTTGAAGATTGAGGATCATGTTATCAACATCAGAAGCAGCGACTTCTGATTTAATCAGCTCAACATTCTCTTTATCCAATTCGACGACTTCAATAGTTGGATAGACTTCAAATGTCGCTGTATATTTCATATCTTTATTGGGTTCAAGTTCAAGCAGATCGACATCAGGATAACCGGCTGGTGACAATTCTTGTCCGGCAATAGCTTCATACAAACTGGACTGTACTAATTCTTTAGCAACTTCCATGCGAATACTGTCCGAGTAGCGTTTAACTACTTCGTCCATTGGCGCCTTTCCTGGTCTAAATCCGTTCATTTTAGTGGTGCGTGCAAGCTTCTTAAGACGCGCGCCCACTTCCTCTTCCACTTTCGCTGAAGGAAGCATAACGGTTAGTTTACGCTTCAATCCTTCCAAAGACTCAACAGAAACTTGCATCATTATTACCTCGTTGGGGAATCGCACACGCGATCCTGAAATTAAAAAGGCTAGGCAAAAGTAGTATTTTGTCTAGCCCTCAATATAAATATGGTACGAAAGGAGAGACTCGAACTCTCACGGGTCGCCCCGCTGGAACCTAAATCCAGTGCGTCTACCAATTCCGCCACTTTCGCATATAAATGGAACATCACTTTACAAAAACGCCATGCTGTTTTCCGTGATGCTTTAAAAAAATTTATTGTCTACATACTGGGGTGAACGATGGGACTCGAACCCACGACAACCGGGATCACAACCCGGGGCTCTACCAACTGAGCTACGCCCACCATAACTTGTATTTATTATCCTGCGTGACGTTGGTACGCCCGGCAGGACTCGAACCTGCTACCCTCGGCTTAGAAGGCCGATGCTCTATCCGGATGAGCTACGGGCGCATTAATTGGTCGGGGTGGAGAGATTCGAACTCCCGACATCCTGCTCCCAAAGCAGGCGCGCTACCAGGCTGCGCTACACCCCGTTAATCCGTCCCAAGGACAGAGCTCGAATCATACTCGTACTCATCAAGGAGGTCAACTCTAAAATATCAAAATATTAAAAAAACTTCTCGTTGACATAAATAATATGATCGATAGGATCAATAAATCTACTTAACGGATGAATACCAATGAAGCGACATATATTACCCTTGTTCGATAGTTTAGATAACCTGCACAAAAACATGGACAATGTCGTGATACCCAACGAACGATTCAAGGCCGATTTTTATTACACCTTAAACTTTCTCAAAAGTTACAATGGCAGTGTCGGTACATTCAATAGTTATCGACGTGAAGCCGAGAGACTATTGCAATGGTGTTGGCACGTCAAAGAGATGGCATTACCGGATCTAAAAAGGGACGATATCGAGCAATATGTACGGTTTTGTCAAAATCCACCACAAAGCTGGATCAGCTTAAAAAAAGTCCCTCGTTATATTAATAAGGAAGGACTACGCGTACCCAACCCTGAATGGCGTCCGTTTTTAGCTCATGTGAGTAAAGCGGCTAAATCACAAGGTGCAACATCATCCATCGACGACTTTAGTCTGGCGTCAGGTTCTATCCAAGAAATATTTGCGATTCTAAGTACCTTATTTAATTTTTTAATAGCCGAAGAATATCTACTGTCAAATCCTGTTGCACTTATCAGACAAAAGAGTAAATTTATACGTAAACGCGCTCAAACCGCACCGATTAGGAGATTAAGTATTATTCAATGGGAAGCTGTGTTAAACGCTGCAGAATCATTAGCTCTGCAGAATCCTGAAAAACACGAGCGTACTCGCTTTATGTTGAGTATGCTCTACGGTATGTACTTACGGATTTCAGAGCTCGCCGCGAGCTCCAGGTGGTGCCCGACCATGAATGATTTTACCAAAGACAGCAACGATCGATGGTGGTTCACAACCGTTGGCAAGGGCAATAAAGAACGACAAATTGCGGTCAGTGATGCCATGCTAGACAGTCTTTCTCGATGGCGACGATTTTTGGGATTATCACGCCTGCCCTCCCCTGCTGATAATTCTCCTCTGATCCCCAAAATACGCGGAACTGGACCAATGAGTGACACGGCCCCTATAAGACGACTGGTTCAGGGCTGTTTTGATTTGGCAGCAGAGCGATTACGCCAAAGTAATCAACTCGAAGAAGCAGAAGGCTTACTTGCAGCAACCGTCCATTGGCTTCGTCACACGGGGATTTCTGATGATGTCAAAATACGTCCACGTGAACACGTTCGTGATGACGCTGGACATTGCTCGAGCGCAACAACTGATCGCTATATCGATGTTGAATTACAAGAGCGCCATCAATCGGCACGAAATAAAACCATTGAGCCCGTTTAGGGACATCAAAACAACACAAGTGAGTCAATCCTATGAATCAGCCCCCTATCGTGTTCGCGCTTTTTGGCAACGAATCCTTAGCACATTCTATTAGTCAAAAAATAGGTTGCGATATAGGTGATATCACCATTCACACCTTTCCTGACGAAGAAACAGGCATCGAAATCAAGACGTTAGTCGAGGATAGAGACATCATCTTTATTGCAAACTTAGTCCATCCTAACTCCAAAATCCTACCGCTTTTATTTGCCTCAGAAACCGCCCGTGCATTAGGTGCGAAAAAGATTACATTGGTCGCCCCCTATCTGCCCTACATGCGCCAGGATATTCAGTTTCACCCAGGAGAAAGCATCACGTCTCGTTACTTTTCCAAACTTATTTCGCATTATTTTGATGGATTAATCACAATTGATCCTCACCTTCATCGGGTGCATCAGTTAAGTGAGATCTATTCGATTCCAGCCACAGCGTTACATGCAACAGATTGTATTGGCGAATGGATAAAAACCAATATCCCGGATGGGATCCTGATTGGCCCCGATGCGGAAAGCTCGCAATGGGTGTCGGAAATTGCAGGAAAAATCAACATGCCCTTTACTATTTTGGATAAAATACGCTATGACGATCATCGTGTTAAAGTCTCTCTTCCGAACATTCAGCAATATCGATCTTATACGCCCATACTGGTTGATGACATCATTTCAACCGCAGCAACCATGATTGAAACGGTTCATCACCTCCAATCGCTCCTGATGAAACCACCCGTATGTATCGGCGTACACGCTTTATTTTCTGGACAAGCCTATGATGAATTACGTCATGCTGGGACTTCAAGTGTTGTAACCTGTAATACGATTGAGCATGCTTCAAATCAGATTGATGTAAGCGATATGATTGTTAATGTATTATCCCAAAATTAGAACCAATAACAGATTGAACAGTAGGTTGGGTTGAGGCTGTAAGCCGAAGCCCAACCTACAAAAAAATGGGGCATTTGACAATGCCCCATTGAGATATTTCTGAACCAATCGATTATTGCAACAGTTTCAACGCAAGTTGTGGTGCTTGGTTTGCTTGTGAAAGCACTGACACACCAGCCTGTTGAAGAATCTGGTTACGTGTCATTTCTGCTGTTTCTTTCGCAAAGTCAGTATCTTGAATTCGCGAACGAGAAGCTGACAAGTTTTCAGATGTCGATTGTAGATTTTCAACTGCTGATGAAAATCTGTTTTGATAAGCCCCTAAGCGAGCACGCTCAGTATTGACTGATGATAAAGCTGCATCAATCGCAACGAGTGCTGTAGTTGCACCACCTGAAGTACTGATGTCAACAGCAGAAAGTGCTGTACCAGTTGTTCCTAGCGTTGCTGTATTACCTGCTAAACCTGCGCCAGCCGAAAAGACAACAGCTGTCACATTAGTACCGGATGCAGCTTGATAGGTGGCACTAACGGTACTAGTCGTTGTAGTAAGACCACCAAGACCAAAGTCAGCCACTGTCGATGCAGTTGCTGTACCGGCCGCAAAGCCCGCAACAGCTACATTTCGTCCATCTGCAGCAGTCAACACAAGTCCTGAGCCATTATCTGTAGCAACAACACCCGTGCTGGCAGATACCGCATTAATTGCAGCTAATGCATTGGCACGGTTACCCACATCGCCTGAACCAGCTACGGCTGCAGTATTTGCAACAGAGATTGACAGGCCATTTAATGTGAAAGAGGCTGTACCAATAGCAGTACCTGTTGTCGTTGTTGTTCCGGTAGCAACTGTCGCAGCAGCAGTAGCCGACAAGCCTTGAATACCTTGTTGGTTAATTGCATTAGCGATAGATCGCGCATCAGTCGCTAGCGTACCTAGATTGTAAACTGTTCCTGGACCAGTCAACGTGACACTCAGAGCACTCGCTGCACCATTAGTGATTACACCCAAGCTTGTTGCCGCGAAACCTTGATATTGACCAAGACTACTCGTACGCGCACTGCCGAGAGAGCTAATGCTAATGGTTTGATTCGCATTTGCACCAACTTGAAACGCTTGACTTGAGAAAGAACCGTCCAAGAGGTTAATACCGTTAAACTGTGCGGTAGAGGCAACACGATCGATTTCAGCTGACAGCTGACTCATTTCTTGTTGCAGCGCTGCTCGGTCAGATGAGCTATTGGTCGCATTAACGGATTGCACAGCGAGTTCACGCATACGTTGCAGACTATTCGTAACAGAAGACAATGCGCCATCTGCTGTTTGCGCTAAAGAAATCGCATCATTCGCATTTCGTGCCGCTTGATTCATCCCGTTCACTTGAGCGGTCATCCGGCTGGTAATAGCTAAGCCTGCAGCATCATCTCTGGCACTGTTGATGCGAAGACCTGAAGACAGTCTTTGCAATGACGTTGCCAGTGAGTTTTGCGATTTATTCAAATTGTTTTGCGCGTTTAACGACGCAATGTTGGTATTAATAATCATAGCCATGTTGCTTTCCCCTTTACTTGTTATCGAACTATTGGGTTATGTATCGTAATAAGCACATTAACCCATCCTTTTCTCTACAGCTTACTTAGCGCTGTGTTGACGTTTTATCGCCAGCACAACACATAAGGCTTCAAGCCACTTAGTCATCATGTTTCTCAAACGCCCGGAAGGCATTAGTCACCATCGGTCCAATTGATTTGTATTTCGAAACCAATTGATCCATAACCAAATATTGTTTTAGTAGCAATTGTTCCAAACCATCCATTCGATGCTTAACATCCCCGCGCTTATTTTCCAGGGATTTCATTTGTTTCTCTAAACTGGATTGTCCGCTATTGATGAGGTTCATACCGCTTGAAAGATAAGGATCAACCTTATGATTAAGTCGCGTGACGATGCCATCTTGAGTAGAAGAAAATAAAGTCTCAACGGCATTCGGATCCTGACTTAGTGCGTTAGAAAATTTCGTATTATCCAGTGCCATCACCCCATATTGATCGATGCTGACACCAATCATGGCTAAAGAATTAAATGCAGTAGAGGTGCCCGCAACGGGTCTGGATAAATCTGCGTGAGTATTATTAATCAGGTTGCGTACGCCGGCATCTCCTGCCAATGAACCGCGATCAGCGCTATCCGAGCCAATATGAGTTAACTCACTCATTGATTTGGAAAATGCATTGTAACTACTGACAAAATTAGTAATTGCCGTGCTAATCGCACCCGTATTTTTAGACACATTCAACTGTAAATTGGTGCCTGGATTTGCTTTCTGTAAATTGATGACCAAACCGTTGACCACATCGGTAATACTGTTACTTCCGCGTGTCGCCGTTTGCCCATCGATGCTAATGATGGCATCTTTAGCATCTCGTTGACTAGTAACGCCAACGGGAGTAACACTTTCTCCATTGACGATGCCTGAAAGTGTAAAACCATGCGCAATACCGACTTGATTCGACGTTAAGACCAATTTAGCAATGGTCGTCCCTGGAGTAACCGTGCTATCTACATTGACAATACTGGCACTGACGCCAAAATTACCGGTTGCAGCATTAATCGCATCAGACACATCAGTGAGCGTTCCAGTTCCGCCAACCAAAGCAGAAAACACCACACCACTTCCAGAAGTAAACGTAATGGTCCCGGTGCCGAGAATAGCGGATGCATTTGCATATTCAGTGGTGGAAATGGATTTTTGAGCCTCTGCCAACTGGGTGACTTGTACGACGTAAGACCCAGGTAGCGCTGTAGTACCAGCTGCTGCTGAGAATATAGTTGTATCAGAAGAGGTCGCTTGGTAGGTATTATACAATTCACTCGACCCTAATGCTTGAATTTGGGCTTTAAGAAAAGACAAACTGCTTTTCAGTGTTCCAAGCGCACTAAACTCAGTTTGTATTGATGATTCTCGACGTTGAATGGCATCATAAGCTGGCTTTGATTCTGCAGCGACCAATTGGCTGACCAGCGAATTAATGTCAATGCCACTTCCCATTCCTGCTGACGTAATTCCCATATACTCATATGCCTTATTGATTAATTTAGTTTAACGACATGTAAATAACTTATTGGCTGATTATAGGAAAAACTTAAATTTATTTTTTAATCGACTCAGCTGTCCGTTGTTGATATAAATATAGAGAACCTAAGGAGAGGACATGGTAAATATTTCAAAGTACTATCAAGACGTTGATCTTAATGGTCGAATATTGGCAGCAAAGCCGCATGAACTGACCACGATGTTGCTGGAGCGCGTGCAATCTGATTTAAGAATCGCAAAAGTTGCCATCGAAAATGGTGAAATCGCCACAAAATGCAAACATTTATCCAGTGCAACGAACATCATTTCGCATCTGGAAAGTACGCTCAATCCAGAAATAGACCCCCAGTTATGTGAGAAGCTATCTGCAACGTACGAATATTTATGCATACACCTCGTTGCGGTGAATGCATTTAATGATCTGACCAAACTGGATGAATGCCAGCTTAAAATAGCGAGTATTGTAACTTGGTGGAAACAGATGGTTGATGCTCTGGAAAGCCAAGAATAACGCGCCTATTCAAAAAAAAAATTGCACTTAAACGTAAAGTGCTGCACACTAGAATTGAGGCGATTTTTCAATGCTAACTTAATGAAAAATTGCTATAAAAATGGATTTGTGTGGATTATATTATCAATGAGTGACATAAAAATGGAAAGCGTTAAATCATTGCAGTCAAGATCAGACATTGATTCCATGTTATCTAAAATTCGTTCATTGTCTAACAATACCAAAGCGTTTGGTTCTTCCTCGATTTCTCCATCGGAAGGCTCCTCACCCTTTCACGCGATTATGTCGATTGCCAAGGATGCGATACAATCCGTGAGCCAATCGCAAAATCAAACCGATGTGCTAAAAAACGCTTATATTTCAGGTGACAAAGACGTCTCTATCTCTCAAGTCATGATCTCCTCAATCAAATCCAAGGTCGCGTTCGAAGGGCTATTGGCGGTAAGAAATAAATTGATTGAATCCTATAAAGAAATAATGAATATGCCGATATGATGGATACAAGTCTAGACAATGCTGTTGACGCAATCAAAACGATATTTAATTTTGATATCGTCAGACGTTTATTTTTTTTAGCGGGAATAGCCGCGAGCGTTGCTGTTGGAGTGAATCTTTATCAATGGATTCAAGATCCACTCTATAGGCCATTACCCTACGCCATCAACGATCAAAACTTAACAAGTATTGTTGATGCGCTTGAAAAAGCAAATATTAAATATAAAATCAATGAAAGCCGCGGCACCATCTCTGTGCCCTCCGAAGATATCAACGTAGCCAAGATTAAACTCTCCTCTGCCGGTATTCAAAAAGAAGAAGGCTTTAATTATTCTTTTTTAAATGATCAAAGCAAGCTAGGGACCAGCCAATTTGTTGAAAGTGCACGATATCTACGAGCCTTGGAGGCCGATCTCGCACGCACCATTCGCGCTATCCAGGGAATCACCAACGCAAAAGTGCATATTGCCATTCCGCAAAATAATATCTTTGCTGATGAAAATGCAAAAACCACTGCCTCAGTGATTGTGAATATCATGCCGGGTTATGAAGGCGACAAAGAGAAAATACGCGCCATTATCCAATTGGTTGCTGCAAGCGTTCCTGAGCTTGATCCAAGCAATGTTGCAATTACAGATCAATACGGACATTACTTATCATCCATCATCAGCCAAGATTCTATTCTCAATCAAGATCAATTAACCTACCAAAATAACATCCAGCATTATTATGAAAATCGGATTAAAATGCTGATTACGCCGATCACCGGCGAAAACAAAACCAGCATCAATGTCAATGCCAACATTGACTTCACTCAAAAAGAAGAAGCAAAAGAAGAATACAACCCCGACGAAAAAACACTGCGAAGTGAACAGAGCGTAACGGAAAGCAACAGCGCATCGGGTGGATCGGGCGTTCCTGGTGCATTATCGAACCAGCCTCCCGCTACCGGAGCCGCACCAAGTGCCTCACCGTCTGCAGGTCAGAGCCGTAATGAGAGCACTAAAAATTACGAAGTATCAAAATCCACTCGCTACGTTCGCGCTTCAGCGCCTGTCATCAAGAGCATTTCGGTCGCCATCGTTCTTGATGATGAGGCAAGTTTCGATGCAAAAACGAAAAAAACGGTCCAAAAACCGTTGCCTAAAGACAAAATTGATAAAATTACAGCGCTGGTGAAATCGACCATTGGATATAACAAAGAGCGTGGTGACCAGGTCACCGTCATCAATAGCGGCTTCATTCCCAATAAAATAGAAGAATTACCGCCTATCCCTTTATGGGAGGAGCCCTGGTTCTGGGACTGGGTCAAACGGATTAGCGGCATTGTGGCAGGCTTTATTTTCTTATTGGTCGTCTATAAGAAAATATCCCCCGAACTCAGGCCGAGCCAACTCAAACAAGATGCGCTCCCAAGTTCGGAGACCGTGCATGCAGCTCTACCTGTCACCGCAGAAATGATTAGACTAAAAAACGAGCAAATCAATATTTTAAAAGAATTAGCATCCAAAGATCCCAATAAAGTAGCCAGCATCATCAAAAAATGGGTGACTAAATAAAGGACTCAATACCATGTCAAGCCGAAAAAATGCAGCCATTATTCTTCTGGGGATGGGAGAAAACTACGCGGCTGAAATATTAAAAATATTAAATCATAAAGAGGTAGAGTCTATTATTGAAGTGATGAACAATATCGATGATGTATCTGAGCATGAAGTCATCAAAGCCCTCAATGACTTTTTTAAAGAATCACAAATTACGAGCGGCCTTAATGCATCGTCAGAAAACTACATTCGCAACACACTTGTGAGCGCTATGGGTAGCGAAAAAGCAAATCTCATGATTGAGCAGGATAAAAAACCCAAAACCAATACGATGAAAGGCCTTGAACTGCTTCAATTACAGCCCCTCCACCAAGTGGTTGCTGCCATCCAGGATGAGCATCCTCAAATGATTACTGTCACCTTAATGTGTCTTCAGAGTGACCTTTCAGCCAAGATATTAAAATGCCTCCCAAAGCCTCTCAGCCAAGATGTTATCATGCGCATGACGCATTCTAACCCCGTTTCACAATATGCGATGAATCTCTTATCTCATTATTTTGAAGAGCAATTTGCCAAAACAGAGAAATTTAAGCTTCTCACCTCAGATGGGTTTAATCTTGCCGCAAACATCCTTGCGCAAATGGATGCTGAAAGTGAAACTGAAATAATGGCCTCATTGGAAAAAAATAACCAGGACATCACCGAGAAACTGCAAGATAAATTATTCCCCTTTGATAAACTGGCGAATATGGATACCCGAAGCATGCAAACACTGATTGCTGAATTGTCCAACGATGATTTGGTTCTGGCACTCAAGGGTGCCGATGAGGAGCTTAAGGCCTTTTTCTTCAAAAGCATGTCAGCCAAATCAGCAGAGCTCCTTAAAGAAGATATTGAATCAAAAGGCCCCGTGAAATTAAGTGATGTATTGGCAGCGCAAAAACGAATCGTTGGCATAGCCAAAAAACTCAGCAAAGAAGAAAAGATATTCTTAAGCTCATCCAGTGATAATACAACCATAGCATAGAGGTATTCATGGATTTTGAAATTTGGAACTATCCTCATGTTGATACGCTCATCCATCAACAAAATCCAGACGAGACACCTGAATCATTGATTGATAATCAGCCCGATGAACCGGAATTATCCCCTGAAGAAATCAACAGACAACAAGAACTCTTGGCGCACACCCAAGCGTTGACCAACCACTTGAATCTGATTGGCGAGATAAGCCGCTCCCTCTCAGAAAAGCGCCATGAAATCAATGAAACATTTTTAACCAACATCACCCTGCTTATTAAAAAAATCACCGAAACGGTCATTCGCAAAGAGCTGTCGATGGATCTGAATCACGAACGCTTAACGACCCTCATAAAACAAGCCATTGCTGACATTCAACAGGACAATGAACCCTGTGTGATTCATATTGCCACAGAACAACACGAGTATTTTTCCTCACTCGACTCAATGCCGTCCGACATTACATTTAAAGCCTGCCCAACCCTCAAACCAGGCGATTTTCGCATTAAAACGGCATTCAGCGAATTGGAGTCTGTCTTGGACAATCACCTTCATGATCTGTTTGGGCTTCAACGCGAATGAATCAATCAACGCAGACATTAGCAACACACTTCGCCAATATTGAACAACGGATCGATACAGCACTCGCTTATAAAATCTATGGCACCATTATTCGCATTTCGGGATTTTTATTGGAGGCGACTGGTTTAAAAGCCTCTGTTGGCATGCTGTGCGCCGTCACAACGTCAATGCAAACGATTCACGCTGAAGTCATTGGTTTTGCAAACCAAAAGACTTATCTAATGGCCCATCATGATACCTTAGGGATCTGCGCTGGCGATAAAATTTATTGCCTCGCAACTTATCTGCGGGTTCCCGTGGGAAACACATTATTAGGCCGTGTTGTTAATGGCTTGTGTGAGCCCATTGATGGCAAAGGCAACCTCCTCCCCAGTACGTATTATCCACTCTATGCACCGACCATTAACCCCATTCTACGTAATCGAATCACAAAACCGCTAGACGTTGGTGTGAAAGCCATTAATGCCATTTTAACCGTCGGCCAAGGACAGCGTCTTGGTATTTTTGCGGGAAGCGGTGTTGGCAAAAGCGTCCTACTGGGGATGATGACGCGTTTTACAACCGCTGATGTCGTTATCGTCGGCCTGATTGGCGAGCGCGGGCGAGAAGTTAAAGAATTTATCGAGGAAAATATTGGTGAGGCCAATCTTAAAAAAACTGTCATCATCGCCGCGCCCGTTGATGCATCCCCATTGGAGCGCGCCAATGGGGCGCTTTCTGCAACCGCCTTGGCTGAATATTTTCGCGATCAAGGACAACAAGTGTTACTCATTATTGATTCGCTAACCCGATATGCCCAGGCATTGCGTCAAATCTATCTGGTTTTAGGCGAAATGCCGTCATCCAAAGGCTACTCCCCCACGGTCTTTGCCAAAATCTCACAATTAGTTGAACGTACTGGCAATGGCTGTGCTCAGCAAGGATCGATTACTGCCTTTTATACCATCCTCACGGAGGGGGATGATATGAACGATCCTGTCGCCGATCATGCCCGATCAATTCTGGATGGTCATATTGTCTTATCACGTTCGTTGGCTGATTCAGGCCATTATCCGGCTATCGATATTGCAAGCTCAATTAGTCGTGTGATGTCGGCCATCAACAGCAAAGCCCATTTCAACCAAATACAACGCTTCAAGCAACTCTATACAGCGTATTTACAAAATCAAGACCTGATTAAGATGGGCATGTATCAAGCAGGGGCGGATAAAATGTTGGATGAAGCCATCCTCAATCACCCAAAAATCATGGCATTTCTGCAACAAGGCACGGAGGATGCCTGTAGCGTTGAGGACACATTAACGCTATTTATGGGTTTGTTCGAATGAAATCACGACTCAATACAATCCTCACCGCATTAAACCTTCAAAAAAAACAACTCGAAGCCCAACTTTATCCGCTCAAAGACAGCATTCTTAAAAAAAAACACGCCATCACCACGCTTGAACTGTATGCCAATGAATATAAAAATCAATGCTATAACAAAGCCACTCACCGCGTGAACAGTTACCTGAATCAGCAACAATTTCTTGATAAACTCTTTAGTGTCCTTTACAGTGAAAAACAGGAGTTAACACGTTTAGAAGGCAGGCAAATGGAGTTACTAAAAGAGCATCATACCCTCAGCCAAAAAATGGATGGGATCCAAGACATGCTCAATACTCAACGACAATCTCAACAAACTGCACGTGACAACATCGAAGATACAAAACGCGCCGAGTTAGCAACGCTACGCTCCTGTCGGCAACGCATGGAGAACAAAGAATGAACGAGCTATCACTTCTTTCTGCCCTACATCACACTTTACTCATGATGATGTATGCGGTATGTATTATCACCACACCAACGCTCATTGTGGGAGTCATTGTCTCCATCATTCAAGCGGCAACCCAAATCAATGAAATGACCGTCACCTTCATTCCAAAACTCATCGTCATGTTTGTCATATTACTCACCCTCCTACCCTGGCTCATTCATCAACTGGTTGTGATGATGCAAAATGATATGTACAACTTGCCGAGTTACATCAAATAGGTGAGTTGATCAACTAGGCCTTCTGCAACAGCGTGACGACAATCGTAGCTGTTTAAATTTAAAACTATTGGCGAAACGATGACTGAGGCCAAAAAATCATTATCTGCTCGGGCAAGGGCATGCGCCCCTGCCCGAATAGTTACTTATATTTAAGTGTACAAGCCTTTATCGTGGTCGAGCTGCTTGTACGTTAGCAGCCTGATCGTGGTTAGCATCTTCTTCAGCACCCATTACTCCTGGCACAGGAGGGGAAATGACATCGTCGTTACAATAATTCTGAATACCAACTCCAGAAAGTCCAACACAGCAACCAGCCGCGGCTCCCGCCACTCCCATACCGAAAAGTGGGCCCATATTTGCACCTAGATGTGGAAATAAAGGTATAAAACCTACCATTCCCAAGGCGCCTCCAGCCACAAACATTCCAATAATACATTGCGCTTGTTCTGCGGAGATTTCTTTCATAATTTTAACACCCTGATTCTTAGTAATTAATGTGATATTGGCATGCTGTGAGCAAGTAACGACAGCGTCATGCACCCAATTATAACACATCAATAAAAATAAGAACAGATCTAGCCAGCGTAAGCTGGTGTAGTGTCACCGGGACCCAGAGACCGACAATTGGTGGCTCATAGCCTGGAACTAGGGTCTGTCGACAAGTTACCAAGATAAGCAGACCCTAAAAGTCAGGCTAAAACACCTGTCTGGTCATAGGTTGTACTGTTGAGCTGCTTCGGGGTTTGTGTCAGTTGACTGATAACTTCTTTGATGTAACCAAGATTGGCATTCACAACCTGGCGGTTGATAAGAACAAGGCGAAGGCCCGTAGTATATTCCTCTCTCATGTTCTGGATGAGGTCTAATAGCGTGGTCTGATCAACCGAGCTGAGGGTGCCTGCGTAATAGGACAATTTAACAAAGAGATCCCCGTAGTTAATCGTAATGGCGGGATGATTATCCAACTGACTCATCACGTCACTTAAAGTAGCCTGAATAGCGGCTTTGTTTAAATCACTTTGTTCCAAAGAGGTAAAGTCATTATTTGAAAAATGACTTTGGTCATCAAACATACACTGGTTCAATGCTTTATTTTGTAAAATAAATTCAATGACCAAGCGCTTAATATCCGAAAATGCTTCTTTCATTAAACCACTCCATCCACTGAGAGCTCTTGAAACAAATGAGAAACAAGTGAGTTCATGTCAACTTGATAGTAATCCATCTGAATCTGACTTTTAATTGATTGAATCACTTGAGTATGAAATGGGTTCTCAGGTGTCATCTTGACAATATTCATCAACATATTCATCTGGTTGACGGGTTTTTGTTTGATGTCCTGCATATGAGAACGTTTCAATGTTTGATCATTACTCGATGCTGTAATGTCGCTCACAGTACTTGATATTCCGGCGTTTATTTTTATTATGTTCACAGCGTCACTCCGATTAATCCCTGTCATTTATATTATTGGTGAAAATGCAAAAATCTTAAATTAATTTTTGCTCTGCAATCAAATCATTCAATCGTTTACTTGAATAGATTTGCATGATTTTCTCAGAGTAATTTACATCCGTTGCGTAATTTGCCTTTTGTAGCTGTTGTGCAAATTGTTGCGGGTTCGAGGCATGCTTCAAGGCCTCTTCATAACGACTATTATTTTTCAAAAATTGGACGTAATCTGTGAAACTATCTTTGTATGAGTCATACGCTCTAAACTTAGATTTATTTTTTACCATCAAACCATCTTCGTACTCAACAGCATTGACCTGTGTAGACGGCGCATCCCAGCTTTTGTCCGCTTTAATATTAAATAAATTATTCGTAGACTGACCGGTTATCATGGGTAATATACTTTTACCCCAATTGGTCTCAAGTGCGGCTTGCGCCAATAAAAATTTAGGATCTGTCCCTAAAAGTGAAGCCGCCTCTTTTGCAGAAGACCATAGGGCATTCACAAAATCAGAGGTTGTTTCAAAATGCGCAGGAGGTTCGGGCACTTTGATGGGTTCGATAAAGTCTATTTTCTCAACCTTTTCGACTGTTTCGATTGTTTCAATGGGCATTGTTGCTTTTGGTTCACTATTAAGACCCGTTGGTACCGTTCGCATGGCTTCGGATCTATCCAGCGAATCTTCAATCACCTTCGCAAGGCCTGTCCCTGAATGCGCCATCACCAGCGATAATTGCTTATCCAACAGATCATGATAAATCGCCGATTGCTCATCGCTACTTGAATCCGATGCAAGCGATTGATTCGCATCACGCATACTTTTCATTAACATTTGCACCAGTAATGATTCGAATTGCTCTGCCACTTCTTTCTTTGCGACATCAGGATTCGTATTCACCTCATGGTGCAGAGCGTTCAGCCCTTTAAAATCAGTGTACATATCCATTTTATTGAGGGTTTTAACATCCATCATCACTACTCCCTGTTCACTACGGTAGGTTGGGTTGAGCGAGAGCGAAGCCCAACAGGCCGGTAAATCAAATACAGAATTGTGCTCATGCTTGTTGGGCTTCGCTCTCGCTCAACCCAACCTACATTATATTATCTCTAAATCTGCATGTAATGCACCGGCTTCTTTAATCGCTTCAAGGATCGCGATTAAATCACCAGGAGCTGCTCCTGCTTTGTTAATGGCATCGACCACATGCTTCAGTGATGCACCTGGATTCAATACAAAAGCATGTGCTTGTTGTTGGTTAATTTGAATATTGGAATCATGCGTCACAACCGTTCTTCCTTTGGCAAATGCATTCGGTTGGCTGACTTGAGGATCTTCTGTCACTGAAACTGTCAAATTTCCATGAACAACGGCGACCGGTGAAACCGTCACATCCTGACCAATAACAATGGTTCCTGAACGTGAGTTGACAACAACTCTAGCAGCTACCTCTCCAGGACGAATCGTCAAATTCTCAAGATCAGAAATAAAACTCACCTGTGAATTCATCTTCAAAAAATCGTCTTTTCTAATCGTTTGATTCAATTTTACCGCAACGGCACCTGCGTCAACCGGTTGAGCGGCTGGATATCCCAATTCTTTGTTAATGGTTTCAGCAATACGCTGTGACGTCGTAAAATCAGGTTGATTTAATTCAAACAGCATCATCCCATCTTGCATGTAAGGCATATCAATGGTTTTCTCAACGGTGGCACCATTTGCAATTCGTCCAGTAGCCGTTATATTCACGGTAACTTTTGAACCATCACTCCCCTTCGCACCAAAACCTGA
Organism: uncultured Gammaproteobacteria bacterium; assembly: GCA_963784615.1. Classification (GTDB taxonomy): domain Bacteria; phylum Pseudomonadota; class Gammaproteobacteria; order Legionellales; family Legionellaceae; genus UBA11403. The sequence goes on along the minus strand of CAWASG010000002.1, from coordinate 360,184 downwards.
AACAACCACGTTTCCTTGAGCCATCGCATAAATTTGATTATCTGCCCCACGCATAGGAAGCATCAATAGGGCCCCCCCACGAAGACTCGCAGCATTTCCCAATGAAGAAATGGTGACGTCAATTTTTTGACCTATTCGTGCAAAAGGATGAAGTGTCGCGCTCACAGCAACCGCTGCAATATTTTTTAATTGCATGTTTTGCCCTTCCGGCATCCTAATACCGAATTGCAGCAACATGTTTCTGAAGGTTTGATCCGTAAACGGAACTTGATTCGTGCGATCGCCAGTACCATCTAATCCGACCACCAAACCATATCCAACCAATTGGTTATCGCGAATCCCGGCAATCGTCGTAATATCTTTGATTCGAGCGGCTGAGGCCGGCTGGAAGGGTAAAATAAAAACCAGTATCAGTGTAATCCATCGCATAAACATCTCTATTTTATACCGCGCGCAGTATATAGTCTTATATTTGCTGGCTCATCAAATGATTAAACAACTCTTGTAATTTCGTGTAACTTTGTTGCGACATCTCCAATGATGTTAATTGTAATGATAAATTGGAAATGGCCTCAGGTAAATCGACGTCCGACAATGAACTGAGATATATTTTTTGTTGCAGGATATTATCTTTATTTAAATTCATTTGATTATCAATATGCTGTGCTCGCATGCCACATCGTGTGCTTTCATCAACCAAATGATTAAATGCACCATTAAACGATGCTGATTCTTGTATTAAAACTTGATTCACGGCAGCCCTTGATTGTGATGAAGTAACCGGCGTATTCAGTGCGCCTATCACATTCTGCAGTGTTTTAAAAACGCTTTGCGTTTTGCTGGGCGCAATAGTAAAGCTATCCCCCACTTCGGGGGCGCCACTCAGCTGAGTACTGATGCCATTAAACGTCAACGTGCTTCCCGAAATATACTCTGGGGCATCAGCAGGCGCGACGGGAATAACCATAAGGCCTGTGGTGTCGTCAACAACTTGATAGGCAAGCTTTCCGGCGGCATTGGTCACCATGGAAAGTGTATAATGATCCTTATTAATCGTACTTGTGTTCAAAGCAGTGACTGACGCTAACAGGCCCGTTCCTGCATTATTTGAATTACCCGCAACCGAAAAAAGACCTGTGCCGGATTGAATATCCCCGAACACACTAAAGCCAGATTGATTGTACGGCACCTGTGTTTTCTCACCGATAGCTATAACATTACCCTCATAAGTTCCTTGGTATTCAAACTCATTTCCATTTTTAACATAGGCTGGTCCACCAGCTACGCCATTAAACAGATATTCTCCGTTTCCATCCTGCGAATTGGCCAGTGCAACCATACTGTCTAGTATTCCACTTAACTCAAGCGCAATGGCCGACCGATCGCTATTATTTAATGTCCCATTTTGTGCTTGAACCAAAAGTTCCTGGGCTTTGATGCTAAGATTATTGACTTGTTGCAGCACGGAGCCGGACATAGCCAACCTATTTTGCGCAAGAATGGTGTTGTTCTCATAGCCATTTAATCGGTCCAAATAATCTTGCACAGATTGAATCTGGGATGCCAGTCGTGGATCATCAGAGGATTGTTGTATTTTTTTTCCCGTAGATATCTGCATCTGCAATGTTGAAGCACGAGAGTATTGGCCAGATATCTGAGCCACTTGAGTTTTGAACTGGCTAATCGTAGGCAATCGCATCGACATGGCTATCTCCTTCCAAGATTAAGTAGCACATCAAACATCGTAGAAACCGTCTCTAAAATACGTGCACTGGCCTGATAAGATTGCTGATAACGAGCCACATTACCAACCTCTTCTTCAAGGCTCACGCCTGAGACTTGGTCACGACGCAGCTCTGCTTGTGATTTAATAATTCCCTGAGTCTCTTCCATCATTTTGGCCACATTGGTCTTGGATGAAAGATCATTACTCACAGCATGGTAGCCTTGAACAAAATTAAGGGAACCTCCATCCATTACGCCTTGTTGATACATATCGGCCATCAGCAGACCATTGCGATTATCATCGATACTCGACGGATTGTAGTTGATTTGAAATTGATCGCCGGCATTCATCTCTCCACTTAAACTAACGCGGTATCCTGGATCATAGCCATCCGCTGTTGGAAAGATAGAAGAGCCTACATTTAGATCATATTGAATCACGCCCCCTATTTGACTACCTGTTTGTGTATTGACAAGGCTATACTGCGTCGAACTTACAAATTGTATGCTAATCGGTGGGGATAATTGTCCTTGCATCGCAAAAGTCGGCGTTGTGGTATCGGTTATCGACGTGACGTGAATCGCACCACTACCAAGATTAGTTGCCAACGGATTTGCCGCAACGGGAAAAGCTAGCGCCAATTGACGTGGATCGGTGATGGCAACATTCAGCGCAGCAGCAGCACCTCGCGTCGGCGACACAAAAAAAGAATCACCTGTGTGAAAATTGGAGTTTGTAATATTCAACACAAATCCATCGACATTCAGCCCGTTCGGAGCATCACTCGTTCCAACAACGTGATTATCAGAATCACGAACCAATTGATAATGAGATGGACTATCAAACGTGACGTGATATCCACTGTCGTTAAGTTTGGACACATCACTAATATCAACGGAGAACGCACCCGAACCCGTGTTTGCAGGCGATGACAGAGAGCGATTGGCGGCAAGACTCCCAACATTCATATCATTGAAAATATTGCCTCCAAGGTCACCATTTAAATCCATCCCCAGTTTATTCTGGGCATTAAGTGCTGCGGAAATAACCAAAGCTAAACGATCCAATCCTCGTTCAGCCGCTTCCAATCCAGTATGTTGAAACGATTGAATACCTGCTATTTTTCCGCTGGTAATAAACGGCGTGATCACTTCATGCGACCCGGTATTTGTAATCGCGATGTCTAACGACGTCGGAGAGTTGGCCGCAGGAAATGTCGTAAAAGTTGCCGCGTTACCCCCGAAAACCAGTGATATACCATTACTCAGCTTCACATTGGTCATACCACGGTCGTCTGTATAGCTGTCAAAATTGATATATTCCGCCATGTGATTCAATAATCGATCGCGTTCGTCCAACAAGGCCAAATTTTCAGGCGCTGCGGCAGAGGCTGTTGAGCCCGCAATTTGGGTATTCAGCTGTGCAAGCTGTTGAGTAATGGTATTCAATTCCTCTACGTCAGCGACGACTGTTTGCCTGATATTTTGTTTTTCAGTATCAATTTGATGGCTGATTTGATTAAACCTATCAGCAACACTTTTCAGTTGATTTAAATAAGCATTTCGACCCTGTATTGATGACGCGCTGGCGTTGAGATTATTTAATTGATTCAATGACTGTTGAATATAGGTGGCCACGCTGTTGGCACCATTATCTAACTGAGGCTCAAATGCTTTTAGTGCCTGAGCATAGGTATCCGCAGAGGCGTAATGACTGTTACTTTGAACTAAATTCTTATTGATAATGTTATCGACCACACGCCGAACATCAAATAACTGAACACCATTACCGAAGCCGGAATCACTGGCTTCTTTAAAATCGATTGTGCGTCGAGAATAAAAAGGATTTTGTGCATTGGCTATATTTTGATTACTCACCATTAATGCGCATTTTGAGGCAAATAAGCTACTTAACCCAATATTAAATAGTGAACTCATATGATTCCCTTCCCTGTGTTAATAGAGCGCAAATCGATTAAACAACTTAGTAATTAGCCCGCCACTTGATGCATAGCCAGCTTGCCCTCTTGCGCCATATGTAATTTTTGCATTGGCTATCCGTTTCGACGAAATCACATTGTTGGGCTGTATATCTTCAGGTCGAACCATGCCTGTTAATTGCATATACTCTTGGCCTTGATCAATCGTCACCCAAGACTCGCCTTGAACGATCATATTATTATTTGAAAGAAGTTGAATAACCGTTACGGTAATCGTCCCGGTTAACTTATTACTTTCATCGCTAGTACCTTTCCCATCAAAGTCCTGCTTGGTATTGGTATCCACATTAAGACCAGGTAAAACTTGACCAAAAAAAGTAGGGATCGGGTAGGTCAGCGATGCCTTTTTTGAAGTCTTGGTAGAAGCTTCATACTTCCCGTCTGTTGATTCCTCCAGTCGCACTGTAAGTATATCTCCAATGCGAAAAGCAACTTTATCGGTAAAGAGCCTTGTCTCATAACCCGGTTGAAAAATAGTACCATTTGTTTTCGGTGGCGGTGGAATATCAACGGGTAGTGCAGCGGGCAAATGTTCCGTTGGTGTAAGCAACGGACTACATGCACTTAAGCCCAACCAAATTATACTTGCAACCACCCTTATTCGCATACAACCCCTCATCCAACCTACGCATACATCAAACAATTTTTCCTGAACTGAATGGCAGTGAACCTACGGGACCTATGTCTCCGCAATCAAATTATGTAACATGTTGTCACAAGCCGCGACGGCTTTTGAATTCATCTCAAAGGTACGTTGAGCCTCAATTAAATTCACCATTTCCTCCACAACATTCACGTTCGATGACTCCAGCGTACCCTGGCTTAATGCGCCATAACCTTCGAGCGAAGGGGTTCCCTGAGTCGGTGTGCCACTCGAAACGGTTTTTAAATATAAATTATCACCAATCGCTAGAAGACCCGATGGATTGATAAAATCATTCAACTCAATTTGACCAACTTGCTCCTGCGTATTCCCCGCAAGTGTTGCACTCACAATTCCGTCTTTGCTCACACTAATCTTTTGTGTGCCCGCAGGAATCGTTATTGGCGGTTGAACAATATAGCCGCTGCTGGTAACGAGCTGTCCTGTTTCATTTAACTGAAATGAACCGGCGCGAGTGTAAGCCATATCGCTTTGCCCAGGTATTTGCACCTGAAAAAATCCACGTCCGGAGATAGAGAGATCTAATGCATTATCTGTTTGCATTGGAGAGCCGTCGGTAAATATTTTTTTATTATCTGCAATCCGCACACCCGTCCCGAGCACAATTCCGTTCGGGCTATTGGTTTCTGAAGACGTTGGCGATCCGGGCTCACGTTGAATTTGATAGACCAAGTCTTCAAACTCAGGACGGTTCTTTTTAAAGCCGGCCGTATTCGCATTCGCCAAGTTATTACTGATGATGGCCAAATTCTCATGATTCGCTGCAAGACCTGATCGTGCGGTCCAAAGTGCCATATCCATAGACGTGCTCTCCTTATTACTCTGCAATATTCAATGTTTGATTGGACCGTTGTGCATTGTCCTCAAGCATTTTCATCAACTTGGTGTGTATTTCAAATTTTCTGGAGACATCAATCAAATCCACCATCGATTTAACAGTATCCACGTTACTGCCTTCAAGTGTCTCAGCGACCAGGCGAACATCTTGCGACTCCGTTGCGCTGCCGCCTTCGGCCAAATGAAACAGGCCATCCGCCCCTTTTTGCAAATTCTCAAGTGGTGCATGGACTAATTTGATGGTATCTATCGTAGCTAGGTCGTTTGGTGTTTGGCCGGCAAGCTGTGCCGAAACGCCGCCATGCCGGTTAATGTTGATGTGTTGTGCTTGTGGGATGGAAATCACACCACCCGATCCCAAGACCAAATCCCCTTTGCTCGTCACTAAAAACCCATCTGCATTGACCTGTAAACTACCGTTACGAGTATAGGCTTCTTTGCCTTCTTTGGTTTGTACTGCAATAAATCCAGCCCCATCAATCGCAACATCCAAATTCCGGCCCGTTGAGATCATCGGGCCAGGTTTGAAATCAGAGTAGGTTCGCACCAGCTTCGTATAGCTCCGCGTATCCTTCTGACTGCTTAAACTGTGGTCAGCTTCAACCACGGCAGCATCGGCACGAAACCCAATTGTATTGGCATTAGCGAGATTATTGGCAATCAGATTCAACTGAAACATCGAATCTTTCGCACCAGCCATCCCTAGAAATATGGCACGATCAGTCATTATAATTTCTCAACAGTCTGTAAGATTTGATTGTATGTTTGCTGAACTTGAGCATTCGCCTGAAAGTTATGCTGAGAGTTCAGCAGCGACACCAGCTCATTGGTCAAATCAACATTTGAGCCTTCAATCGTACCGCTAGAAAACGCACTTTTACTTGAAGCGATATTAACGGTAGGCAGGCCAGACAATGACGACGTTGTCCACGACATACTGTTCGATCGCGACAAATTTTCTGGCTGTTGAAAATTTGCAAGCGCAATTTGACCTTGGAAAATGGTTTGCCCATTACTATAGTTCACATTGACGATGCCGTTATTATCAATAAAAAATCCTGTAGGCACGCCGGCGGGATTGCCATTCGGTTGGTTAACCGTCACTTGATTCGCAGTTGAGTATTGAGTGGTTCCCGCCAAGTTAATGGATAACGCTTGCGGAGCTGTAGCGCCATTGGTCGGACTCCAGCTTAAGTTGCTAAGACCAGCCACACCGCCCGGAGGGGCTAATGTTCCATCCGGATTAAACACGAGCGTGCCGGTGGGGAATGTAGACGCAGGGGTGCCATTCACTGTAACGTTAGCATCCCAGTTATTGTCGTTTGTTTTGACATAAAAAACCGACAACACATTAGGGTTCCCTAAACTATCAAACAACGTTGTTTCAATACGATAGTTATACGAGTTGGGCTCATCTGTAGAAAAGGGTACTGTCGGTGGGATATCCCCAGAATTAAGATTAAACACCTGATTGACAACCGTTGATGCAACAGGGCTTGCTGGCGTTTGTGGTACTTGTAAATCGGTCAATAGACCTGCCTCTGTGACTTGGCCGTTATTGGCGGGAAATCCCTGGATTCGACCAGACATTCCCATAAGATAGCCTTCATTGTCCAATGTAAATCGACCTGCTCGAGTATAACTTGTCAGCCCTGATGCCGGATCTTTCTGAATAAAAAATCCCGCGTTATTAATACTGACATCCAGTCCTTGATTGGTGATTTCAATTTGGCCAGGAGAAAAATTTTGAGTAATTGAGGAGACTTTTACGCCTGAGCTATTCGACATTGAGCCGCCTGAACTCACGTCGGAAAACGTGACCATGGCTTGTTTGAAACCGATGGTGTTCACATTTGCAATGTTGTTACTGATTTCCTGCATGTCAGCCATTGCCGCATTCATACCACTTGTTGCGATTCTTCCAACACCTGCCATAATCATTTCCTCCTGGAAAATAGTTACTCAACATATGTCCCGTACAACCTCACATAATCTTAATAATATCTTTAATATTGACACCACCTAAACCATCAACATTTAAAATAACTCCTTTACCACTTCTATCCAATGCGACGCTTGTGATTTTAAATGTACCGGCAACGGGTAGCGCGGTATTTTGACCACTCACAACAGCATTGGCTGAGACTTTATAAAATCCTGGCGCCATCTTTTGATTGGCTGAATCCATGCCATCCCAGGAAAAATCAAGCACGCCGTCACTTGGCGCAGCCAAGGTCATTTTCTTAATCACTTTTTCATTCGCGTCACGAATAGTAACCTCAACTGTATCCACTTCTTTGGGTACAACGACCGCGCCTTTCAGACCTTCTCGCTCAACCAACGGGCATTTTTCGCTCGGGATTTGCACCTCTTTCCCTACCAAGCGTGAGGCTTCGAGGATTTGTGATGTCCCCATATTTTCGCCCAAGCTTTTTACCGTTTTTTCAAGCTCTTGTGCTGAGCTAAGCCCTGTTAATTGCGAAATCTGCTGCATCATTGTGCTGCTGTCAAAAGGGCTGGTTGGGCTTTGTAGCCTCAACTGTGCGAGCAGTAATTTCAAGAAACCCTCTTGTGATAATTGTGTGCCTTTAAGCTGATCTGCCATACTGGCTGACGTTTTACTACTTTCTGCAACATTCCCTATCATTGACATAATTTACCCCAAATATTGTCATCACTCATCACGCTGGACGTAAACCGGACGTAGGTTGGGTTGAGCGAGAGCGGAGCCCAATATGGGCGAGGGCGGAGCCCAGCATGGGCGATTTTGTTGGGCTTCGCTCTCGCTCAACCCAACCTACGCACCAACCTACGCACCAACCTACGCACCAACCTGCGTACTGCAACATTCCCTGTCATTGGGGTGACTCACCCCAAATTAATTCTCAATCGCTCGAATGGTTTCCATTAATAATTTTTTAGTGGTGGTTATCACCTCAGACGATGCTTGATATTGCCTTGATGCTGCGATCATATCGGTCATTTCTTCGATAGGGTTCACATCGGTTTGATAAACGTGTCCGTCTTTATCAGCAATGGGATTATTGGGATCGTAACGCCAATTAAGCGGCTTAGTATTTGGGATAACATCGGTCACTTGGACACCGCCCATCGATTGGTCAAGCTTGCTTAGGCCAGCAATAGACTGCGTTATCGTTGAAAAAACCGCATGCTTTGCATGGTATGTTTCAGCTTCAGTCTTACCCATACTCCCTGCGTTAGCAAGGTTACTGGCAGTGATATTCATGCGCTCACTCTCAGCACTCTGGCTGGTTGCCATAATATTCAGAATATTGTTTAATCCAGGCATCTATTATTCTCCCTTGATGGCCTTCAATATGCTCGATGCTTTATTTTGCACAAAACCTAGGCTTGCTTGATAACGCAGGGCATTTTCTATGAAATTTTTCCGCTCAATTTCATCATCCACCGTATTCCCATCCTGACTTGTTTGCATGGGCACGCGGTAATATAAATTTTCACCATCGACCGATTGCGCACTTTGTAAATGATGTCCGTTAGTGGTATTTAATGTTCGTGATTGCTGAGCATGAGTTAATGCTTCAGTAAAATTGAGATCAACAGACTTATAATTTGGGGTGTTGGCGTTTGCAATATTACGCGCGATAAGACCACTTCGCGTTTCGCAAAGTGAAAGCGATTTTGCTTCCAGGTCAAACATAACCATCCCTGTCATAATACACTCCAATCCCTTTGTTGAGTTTCTTCTATCATAACCTCATTTATGCATAAGTATCAATGATAGAACGATTCGTTTTCACGCCGTGAGAATCGATGACTTTACTTCCTATTTTTTCATGAACAACATCCTCATCGTCATCACGGTTGACATAGGCAGGCGGCTCTTTTTTATCCTGCGAACCACCATGATGAACGTCAACTGTATTCAAATTAAGACTGGAATGTTGAAATGCCTGGCGTAGTTCAGGAAGATTAGCTTCCATCAATTGCTTCACATGGGCATGTTCGGTCAAAAACGAAATGGTCGTGATGCCATTGTTTACTTCAATTTTAGCGGTAATTTGCCCCAGCTCTTGTGGATGGACTTTGATTTGCGCTGTATATTGTTCCAGGTTCAACCCTACACCACGAGCAAGTGGCTCAGGCTGCATGGATAACAGCTCCATTGTAATCTGCCTCGGCGCATCAAAAGCGGGTGTCTTCGACAGAGGAGACTGTTCATTTGCCCCGACTTGAACAGGCCCCATACCTTGCGTTAAAAAGTTATTTAGATGTTCGGTTAATACCTGCTGCGTAGTTGTGGCACTGTGGCTTAGAAAAGTCTGGTTAGAAGCTAAGGCCAACGCCTCAATTTCATGAGATTTTTCGGTGGCATTAAAGGATGTAAACAGATCACTGGCCGAGACTGTCGGGACTTGACGTTTCACTGGCGGTGTCTCTGTGGGTTGTGTCTGGCTGGTTAGATTCGGTTGTTTCTTCATATCCTCTTCATCAATAGCACTCTGCTTTTTACTGATGATGTCATTTAACATGGGCTGCATCACCATGGCTGGTGGTGCTGTAGTTTTTGTCTCTGGGGTGACGGGTTGATCGATGATTTGATCTTGGCCTTCCGGCACATTCGATTTCATGTTCTGCATCAATGCCGACATAAGGCTCTGCTCTTGCGTTTTAGTCATGGGTATCAATGAAGCCGCGGTCTCCTGCGATTCAAATGTATTTTGCGCAATGGATTGGGTATCCATCGACAAAGAGCGAGGCATTTCCTGTTCGCGACTTAAGTTATCAGCCGCAGATGAACGATCTGCTGAGAGTGTCTCAGCCGACTTATTCTCCACAAGGATAGGGTTAACCGCTCGTTGGTGTGACGAATCCAATAAAGGGCTAATCAAGCTATTGATTAACGTGCCATCATCAGGGGCGCATTCAGTACCTTGCTCCATCTGACTCATCTGCTCTTGCGCTGGCAAGGATTCAATGGGCATGGTGATGGGGCTCATGTTCCAGTAAGCCAGCCAATCGGCTCCATTCGGTTCTTCGGAGTCATCTGATGATTCTTGGGCCATGCCGTTTTGAGTGGCTAACTCTACAATGATAGGAGCAGGAGCATCGCTTTCTGTTTTTGTACCCAGCAAATCAACCATTGAAAAAGGCGTCACCTGCGATTCATCTGCATCAGATGATGCGATATTGACATTGAATTGACTCGATGTGTTAACCGGCGTGGGCATATTCTTCCTTGATAAAATGACATCCTGGTTAATAAAATGCGGCGGATCACATCGAAAGTCAAGGGGTATGTAACAAACGATGTAACTACCTAGGCACGCCATCCAAAACGATCTAGCCCCTTCGCTCTCAACCACGAAATCCAGAAGATTTTGTACAGATTGTAAGCTTCATTGGGAGCAACCAAACCCATTTGGGGATAAACATCGGGGAATGAACTTTTACAATCGCTTCAACTGCTCCACTCCCTAACGGTCGTGGCTCGGATTCCGGTTGCGGCTCAGAATCCGGTCGTGACTCGGAATCCGAGCCACGACCGTTAGGGAGTGGACGTTTTATCTAAATTGTGAAGTTCATTGGGAGCGCGTTTGCTCGTTAAGAGTTGGACTTGTTGGGCGTTGGCCTTGGGGCCTCAACCTAGCCTACTGTTCTGTCGAGGACTCACCGTAGTAATTCACACCAATTTTAATGCGGCAACGCTCTTTTTGATTGCGCCATACATTGGTATCACGTAATGAGTAGACACAACCACAATATTCTTGCTGATAGAAATTTTCGCGTTTTGCAATCTGATACATCCGCTCCGATCCACCACTTTTTCGCCAGTTGTATGTCCAATACTCCATGCCCGAATATCGTGCCGCTGCACGTTGGCCAGAGTCGTTAATTTGATTCATATCCTTCCAGCGAGAAATGCCCAATGAACTGCAGATAACAGGAAACCCATGCTCATGAGCATAAAGCGCTGTGCGTTCAAAACGCATGTCAAAACATGCCGTGCAACGCTTGCCGCGCTCTGGCTCCCATTCAAGCCCCTTCACCCGTTCAAACCAATTGTCTTTATCATAATCCGCATCGATAAAAGGAATATTGTGCTTCTCTGCAAACGTGATATTTTCCTGTTTGCGAATTTCATATTCTTGCACAGGATGAATATTGGGATTATAGAAAAAAATAGAAAAATCAATATGAGAGGCAATCAAGGCTTCCATCACCTCGCCCGAGCATGGCGCGCAGCAAGAATGTAATAAAAGCTTATCCGCTCCATTAGGTAACACGAGTTGTTCACGTTCTAACATCATACAGTTTCCCGAATAAAATGTTGGCGATAATAAATTAATTCATTGATCGACTCTTTAATATCTTCTAATGCCAAATGCTTCGACTGCTTTTTCAGGGCACCTAATAATTTTGGATGCCAGCGTTTGGCGAGCTCTTTTAACGTGCTCACGTCTAAATTACGATAATGGAAAAAATCTGCCAATTCTGGCATATAGTTACATAAAAAACGACGATCTTGACAGATGCTATTGCCGCACATCGGCGATTTGCCCTTGTCGACGTATTTTTTGAGGAAGTCGATGGTCTCACGTTCAGCCATCGCTTCAGTCATAAGACTCTCACGGATCCGTTGAACAAGGCCCGATTTGTTATGTTGCTTTGTGTTCCACTCATCCATCTGTGAAAGCCGTTCGTCGGTTTGATGAATCGCGTGAACGGGGCCTTCGGCAAGAATATTCAAATTCGAGTCCGTGACGATGGTCGCGATTTCTATGATTTTATCAGAATTTGGTTCAAGCCCTGTCATTTCAAGATCAATCCAAATTAAATTTTTATTGCTTTTCATGTTTAATTATCCAACTTGCTACCGCATCCACTCGTTTTTGATGGAGGCCTTTTTTAATGCCTTCGCCTTGACAACCTTGTTCGATCAAAACTTGTGCGCTTATTTTGCCACATATATCCAGGAGAATCAGCCAATTTTTTGCCTGCTTGTGTGATAGCCGTCTTGCAATGACATCTGCGAGCCAAACCAATTGCTCCATAATTTGTGGCCGTCGAAAGGCATCGCACTGCTCTAGCGTCGTCACGATAGCCTCAGCATCCAACTCGTCCAGACGCTGAATAATAGGATGAAACTGCGCCGTCATTGTCATCAAATGTTCATATGTTTTGGGAATACGTAATCGCTCGCATAACGCTTCGACCTGGTGCTGAATCGTGTGACGAGCAGGCTGATGAACAGGCCAATTCGACATGGGCGTACTTGCATTGCCGATGTCATGCCAAAGGGCAGCAAAACGTAGTTGGGGCGATTCGGATAATGCGACGGTTTGTTTCAAGGCTTCAATTGCCTGCAGACCGGTATCAATCAACGGACAAACCTCTGGGCTATTGGGGATCCCAAATAAAATATCCAATTCTGGAATCACAACGGCCAAGGCACCACAAGCGCGTAATACCGATATAAATTCCTCAGGATTTTTTTCCTGCAAACTACTGTCCCACTCTTGCCAAACCCGCTCAGGTACCAAATGTGATAATTCGCCATTTTTGACCATATCAACCATTAAGCAGCGCGTTTCGTCGGCAAGTGTAAATCCTAAATGATGATAGCGTGCAGCAAAGCGGGCAACCCGCAGGACGCGAACTGGATCTTCAATAAATGCCTTTGATACATGGCGCAAGCATTTTTGTTGCAGATCAACCTGACCATGAAATGGATCAATCAACGTACCGTCTTCATCCATCGCCATCGCGTTGATGGTCAAATCGCGCCGCATCAAGTCTTCTTCCAGACTGACATGAGGATTAAAATCACAGGTAAAGCCATAGTAGCCGGCAGATTGTTTTCGCTCCGTGCGCGCAAGCGCATACTCTTCACGGGTTTTAGGATGCAAAAACACAGGGAAATCACGCCCTACCTGCTGAAATCCCTGTTGAATCAACGCCTCTGGGGTGCCACCAACCACGACCCAATCGCGTTCATGGACAGGATACCCTAATAATTGATCTCGAACCGCGCCACCCACCAAATAGACTTTCATTTCGTTTAATTTAGCCTCATACTATTCATATCGCTAACTGATCCTACCTGAATATTAATACATGAGCAAAAGACGAATAAGCCATCAGCAATCCCATCGCATCCATCAAAAACAATCCCGTTATCAGCAACGTGCCGCCTCAGCATCGCCTGAAACCTTAACTGAAGGATTGGTCATTAAACGCTATAGCCGACTTGCTCTTATTGAAGACCATTCCGGGCATCGACTGCGCTGCGCCATTCGTCCGGATATTCACTCACTGGTCGCAGGCGATCGCGTGATTTGGCAGCCGGAAGGCCAGGAAAACGGTGTGGTGTTGAGTGTTTCACCACGACAATCAGTGCTGAATCGACCCGATTTCCGCGGTGTTCTGAAGCCCGTTGCCGCGAATATCACACAAGTCATGATTGTTATCGCGCCTATTCCTGACATATCCTGGGCATTGCTCGATAGCTATTTAGTCATGACCGAATCACTTCAGATTCATGCCTGTATCGTGTTAAACAAAACTGACCTAGCCTGTGATGCGGCGAAAGAACGGCTACAGACCCTTTACAAGCCCATGGGCTATTCCATACTGTATGTCTCTCGCGAGAATGACGCGCAGCAAGCCGAATTGATGGCAGCACTCAATGGGCAAACCAGCGTGTTTGTCGGGCAATCAGGTGTTGGTAAATCATCGATTATATCCAGAATTCTGCCACAACACGATGACATTCTAACCGGCGATGTTTCCGAGCATTCAAACCTCGGGCGGCACACCACCAGCAACTCTTGTCTCTATCATCTGACAGGCGGCGGGCATTTAATTGACTCCCCAGGTGTCCGAGAATTTGGCTTATCTGACATGCCGATACGCAACATCGCCGAAGGGTTTCGTGAATTTCGTACTTATATCACCGAATGTCAATTTAGAAATTGTAACCACCAAAATGCACCGGGGTGTGCGGTGATGAAAGCGCTTCATCAAGGAGCAATCAGTCAGGCACGTTATGATAGTTATGTGAAACTGGCTTTGAAGTTTATGGCGATATAACTCGCCCTTCTTGACGTATGGCATCGAGCAGGAGTTCATTTTTTAAAGATTGTAGATGCACAATATCCATAGTGTATATAATCGGTAAATCATCCAGACTATTCCATAATCGCGAAAATTCTCTATCGGACATTTCAGGAGCATCAATCGCGATATCAATATCCGAGCCGTTTTTATAGTCTCCACGGGCTCGAGAACCGTATAAAATAACGCGTTTAACGGTAGGAAAATTCATACATGTTGCGATAATGGCTTGAAGGATATTGTCGCCGATACCGGACTGGTTCATTGAAGTTGATCCAATGTGTGTTTGAGAGACGTGAATAACGCTAGGCCATCTGTCTTTAAATAGTGATAAACAGATTCAGCCAAATCCTCATCATAGGTATGGCTGGTCAGATTTCGTTTCTGATGGAGATCGCTCCAAGCATCAGCATCGGTTAGCAAGCCCTGCTGGTAAGCGGCCTTCAATGTTTCTTTTGGATTCAATGCGGCAATATCCAGCGTCGCTAAATAAGATTTTAATGTTTTCCATGCTAATTCATAGGTGAATTCAAAGCGCTGTATCGCCGCATCACGCATGAATTCAGACTCAGGTTCCTTGAGGGCTTTGTCTAACTGACGTAAGGCTTTTTCAAAAGCGAGTTTTTTAAGAATAAAGGGTGTCACAATGAGTCCATTGTAAAGGTACATGGTTTTATTATACTAGGGTCTGTCGACAATTCTACTATCTTGCGAATTGTCGACAGACCCTGGAGTATGGATTGCAAACAAGTCATCTTTTTGTTTTAGGGGTATGGGTAGAATCTGCGTTGGCTGTTGATTTTGGTGCCGGTTCCCTAGGCAGCGCACTACGGTATTGTGCCGTAGTATTGGGAGCGGTTAATCGTTGAAAGTCATCCAATCCATCTTGAATTGTTTTTGCTTTCACGTTGTCTTTATCTGCTATTGCTGCTTGTAAAGCCGCAGTCAACTTCCCTTCGACATCTACTTTGTTACCGCTAAGTAACGGACCTACTCCACAGTAAAAGTGATAATCATCTACTGGGTTCTTACCAACATATTTTTGTGCCAGGAATGGTGGGCAACCGGGAAGCGCCGCTTGCTGTTTAAAAAAGTCTAGCGCATCCTCAGGTGTTGGAAACGTAAGAACATTTTGGCCATCCAGCTGTTCTATTTCAACGTTAGGATATTGTGCTTTAAATGCCTTAAGAATGAAATCAGCGCCTGGCCCTTGTGCAGCAAAGGCCGCAGCTTTCTTTTTTGCTTCGAATGCTTCTACAGCAGCGGTAGCATCAGCAATGGCTTTATCACTGGCTTCCTTTTCGGTGACTGCTGTGTTCAATGCAAATGCGGCATCAATAAGCCTCCTCGCCTTTTGCTCTTCGGTTTCCTCACCTGAACTTGGAGCCGCAGGTGAAGGTGTTGGCAATCTTTTCGAGAGCGCATCTAATGCCGCTTGATTGACTGCAATTTCTTCTGCTGTAAGAGCCGTCATAACTTTTCTCCAATTCTAAATCAAACTCATTTAGTCCGAATTATACCCACTCATTCGACCCTGCTCACATTAAACATCCTGTCTTTACACTTATTTTACATGTTCATCATCAACCAAGAAAAAGTGCTTAAAGTGACCCTTGCATATCTAAATAAACCGGGATTTTGACGTTTTGCTCCTTTCTCAACATATCAAGGCAGCTTCGGCTTATATTGTCCAGCGAATGATTCTTTAATACTGGATAAAGACAATGGAATAGTGATTTGTTGTTGACATAAAACTGCTCAGCGATTCGCACCAATGCCGATAAATGCTGAGGGGAACTGTTTACTGGATTAACGTTTTCCCAGCCCATCTCGGGATTAATACGAATAAACAGCACCTTAGGCAGAGCCGCACTAGCGTCTTTTGAATTGATAATAGCGGCGATTCTTTCCATGATGAGATTCGCGGTTGCTGTTTCGCCTTCAATTGTAGTCACCAACATATCAGGAAGCAACTTTAATAAACCCCATCCTCGCGACTGAATATTCACCGCAGGATATTGACCTGTGCCTAAGGATAATACCAGATAGTGTTGTGCATTTGGACAAAGTGTTTGGGCGTATAAAAAAGCCATAACGGTTGGATTATTCAACACCAAACTCGCATCAGCAACGGTATGCTGTTTTTTATTATGCACACCATAAAGCGACTTGGAATTAAAATAAGACATAATAGCCGTTGTGCCGTCAATCACGTCTCTTGTTTTATAATAAGGCATATTCACCCCATGCCCCCCATGATTTGGAAATGCAATTA
Organism: uncultured Gammaproteobacteria bacterium; assembly: GCA_963784615.1. Taxonomy (GTDB): domain Bacteria; phylum Pseudomonadota; class Gammaproteobacteria; order Legionellales; family Legionellaceae; genus UBA11403. The sequence goes on along the minus strand of CAWASG010000002.1, from coordinate 343,584 downwards.
ATCCTTTACTTTGAAGATCGTATCCAAACAAAACAACATGAGAGAGCAGCTTGGACATCGCGGTATTGGCAAAGTATTGTCGCGTCAACTGCTGCATGCCTGTTGACTCATATTTAGGGCCAATCAGGCCGCCAAGGGTTAAAATTCGATGAAAAAGACCTGCCGAAAAAACATGCGGCGATTGATGTTGATAAAACCGGATGATTTCTTCAGCAGTATATTTAGGATCCCCGGTTTCAGTTGGCGTGGTGAGTCCCGCGATTAAAATAGTCCCTGTCGAGACGCCCATCATGAAATCAAACATCTTGGCAATACGTTGGTGTGTATCTTGCTCTATTTTATTCAAAAAAAGAGCAGGAATGATCCCTCTCACCCCTCCCCCATCGATAGAAAGAACGGTTGCCAGTGAGGCATTACATATAGGAGGAGCTGGAGCAAAAACGGTCGTAGAAGAAAAATCGACCTCAGACGCACCCTCAGTTGCATGATAATAAGACGCAACGCCCCCTATCATCAAAACGATCGTTAAGAATAAAGCAAAGATCCATAACCGCTTTTTCGTGACAAACATAACCGAACATTCCCAATGATTTTATATAGCTAAGTCTAGTGCACTCAATGACAAAGTGCCATATGAGTTTGTGTGAGTGAGTTTGGCGGATTATCATTGACAATATTCATGTCCCAACTTAGCATACGTTGATTCTTTGCATGAGGAAACCGCATGATAATGCATCGTCTTCGAACGCTTGTCCAAAATGATTTTGAAGCAGTTAACACTTTAATTATGGATAAAGTTCAAAACCATACCGGTTTGATTGATGATCTATCCAATCATATCATTCAGAGTGGCGGTAAGCGCCTGCGTCCAATGATAGTACTTTTGGCCAGCCACGCTTGTGGGTATTCAGGTAACAATCATATTGCCCTGGCGGCCATGATTGAATTTTTTCATACGGCAACGCTTTTACATGATGATGTCATTGACGAGTCCAAACTTCGGCGCGGGCGAGAAACGGCAAATGAAATATGGGGCGACAAGGCCAGTATTCTGGTCGGCGATTATCTTTTAACCCAATATATGAAAATGATGATTCAGTTGGGTGATTTGAACATCATGGCGTTGCTCACAGATACCGCCTATAAAATTACCTGTGGTGAGCTCAAACAACTGGAAAATCGTCATAAACACTCCATGACTGAAGCAGAGTACTTTGACGTAATTCAAGCCAAAACCTCTTTCCTTTTTGCTGCATCTGCGAGCCTTGGCGCGTTTGTCAGTCATGCCGATGAATCCTTTCAAACCGCACTATATGACTATGGGCGACACTTGGGTAATGCGTTCCAGTTGATCGATGATGCCTTGGACTATTGTAATGATCCCCAAACCATCGGCAAAAACATCGGTGGAGATTTGCAACATGGTATCGCAACACTACCGTTGTTACATGCACAAAAAAATGCATCACCCCAGCAGCAACTGCTTATTCAGCAAACCTTGAGCAAAGGTTCACTGGATAATTTATCTGAGATATTACAAGCAATTGAAGAAACTCGTGGGATTGATTACACTAAACAAGTGGCGGCTGCCGAAGTCGAGCTCGCGATTAAAGCGTTACATTCTTTGCCAGACTCCATCTATAAAACCGCGCTCTCGGAACTAGCACAGTATGCATTAACGCGAGATCACTAGATACCCCCCACACAATCGGAGTGTAGCTCAGCCTGGTAGAGCACTGCCTTCGGGAGGCAGGGGTCGCAGGTTCAATTCCTGTCACTCCGACCAGCCAAAACCACAAGGAAAATCATACATGCCGCTGACTATCAAACAAGCCTTATCGGATAGAGAGATAAGTCAATGTATGGATATTCGTTTTAAGGTATTTATCGAGGGACAGAATGTACCCTTTCATGAAGAGGTGGATGGCAAAGACGCAGAGGCCTCGCACTACCTTTTATTAGTCGATGATCATCCTGCTGGAGTTGCCCGCGTCAGATCCATGGAAGATTATTTTAAAATTGAACGAGTAGCCATCTTAGATGAATTTCAAGGAAAAGGATTGGGTCGGGATATCATGCGATTTATTTTATCTGATCTAAAAGCACGCTCCACTTTTAATAAAATAAAACTGAGCTCACAAACACATGCCATTCCATTTTATGAAAAATTGGGATTTTCAGTATGCAGTGATGAATATATGGATGCAGGCATTCGACACAAAGACATGCAAATGATTCAGAATATCTGACATTGTTAAGCTCTTTTCGTTGCTGTTATATTCAAGAAGCAATACTCTTATCAGAGGTTATCATAGATACCCGCGTGTTTTCGGTATTTATTATTACTTATTAATTTAAAAGACAAAATTGTATTAATCACTGGTGCTTCCTGTGGGATAGAAAAAGCCGCCGCATATCGATTTTGTCGAAATGGGTATGAAGCTCATATTAACGGCACGTAGAATCGACAGACTGACGCAAATCGCTGAAGAGTAAAAATTTGCAATTAAATACCCCTCTCATAAAACCAACATAAAAATTAGGTTATCGAGTTTTGATGCTTAGAAATATGGTGTTTGTAACGTCTTGTGCACATCTAGGATCAAGTCAAATAGACTCGACCGCCCCCTAATCTTCAACAACTTCACTATAACGCTATTTTTTGCTAGACTTTATACACACAACCAAAATAAACCGGCTATCTGATGATAATCACTCCGTTAAAGAATGCACTGAAAAGCCTTAATGTCGCATTAAAACGTGCTGAACAACTACCTGAAGATCTTGAGATAAAAGATGCATGCATTCAGCGTTTTGAATACTCATATGAGCTCTCGATTAAAATGATTAAACGTTACCTTGAAGAGGAAATGCCTATACCTGAACCTGTAGATCAACTTAATTATCGAGATTTATTGCGCATAGCTTTTGAAATCGGTCTAATTCATGACGTTAGTGACTGGTTTCAATATCGCGAGGCACGAAACCAAACCAGTCACGCATATGATGAATTGAAAGCTCAAGCCGTTTATCAAGTTATTCCAGCATTTTATGTTCACGCGCAGTACTTAACCATTCAAGTAGAGAAGCAATTAGGTATCTCCTCATGAGCATTCACCTTGAACCCAAGCATATGAAGATCGTCAAAGATATTTTGAAACACTCAATTCCTGGTCATCACGTGCTTGTTTTTGGGTCAAGAGCCACCTCGTCTTTTAAACCACACTCTGATTTGGATCTATGTATCCTTGGAAATAAGCCAATATCGTTCAAACAATTAGCGGAGTTAAGAGAAGAGTTTTCTGAGTCCGATTTGCCTATTCGTGTGGATATTGTTGACTGGGCAACGCTGTCACTGCAATTTCGGGATATTATAAAACAGAACGCCATTCGAGTCTGTTGACATTTCAAATCGATGGTGTCAGAGCAAATTGATTTTTTGATTCCTTAATTTCCAGCATCATCAGTGGCTGGGTGGCTTTATATTGTGCTGAAAAAGCATATAACATTCGCTGTAATTCAATCCATCCTGGGGCAATATTAACGCCAATGTGGGATCCAATGCTTGGTGAAGGATCACAAAGAGAAAAGATAATTAATGAGATAGCTTCAGAAATTCCGCTTGGAAAAATGGGATCCTCATTAGACGTTGGTTATGCGGCGTTATATTTGGCTTCAGATGAATCAAAATATGAGACAGGGATAGAGCTTAATGTCGATGATGGTCTGCTTGCAGGGGGTGCGGCCTCTCCAAAGCAACGTCCTGAAGATGAATGATTTATCTCTGCCACAAAATATACTAACTTTTTGTGGCAAAACTGGAATCGATGAGGCCAAAAGGAATTAAATCAGTCCCTAAGCGATATGGATTATGGCTATTTGCATGTGTTTCACTAATGCCGCCCAAAAACCAGACGTTAATGATGCAGCAATATCTGATGCTGATACATGCTCAAACCTACGTTGGAAATGCATGGAGGAACATTCAGAAACAATCTGGATCGCCTTCGAGAGACTGTGGCCCCAGGTTCAATTCCTGTCACTCCTGCCACTTAGACATTAAACAGGAAATGCATCACGTCACCATCCGCAACAACGTAGTTTTTTCCTTCAAGACGCAATTTTCCCGCTTCTTTCGCGCCTTGTTCACCACGATGAGCAATGAACGCATCATAAGCAACCACTTCTGCGCGAATAAAGCCTTTTTCAAAATCAGTGTGGATCACACCAGCAGCTTGTGGCGCAGTTGCTCCAGCAGGAATGGTCCAGGCACGGACTTCTTTGACGCCCGCAGTAAAATAAGTCTGTAACCCTAGTAGATCGTAACCCGCACGAATCACGCGATGTAAGCCGGGCTCGGCTAATCCTAAATCCTGCATGAATTCCAATCGTTCAGACTCTTCCATCCCAACCAATTCCGCCTCTGTCGATGCGCAGATGGCCACAATGCTTGCTCCCTCGGTTTGAGCCAAGGCAGTCACTTTATCTAAAAATGGATTATTGATGTAGCCATCATCATCAACATTCGCAATATACAGCACGGGTTTGGCTGTTAATAAGAACAATCGACGGGTTATTTGCTGTTCGTCCGATGATAAATCCAGGGTGCGCACTGGGTTGCCTGCATCAAGATGCGTTTTGATTTTCGTAAGACAGTCTTTTTCAAGAATCGCCTCTTTATTGCCACTACGACTCAGTTTATCGGCTTTAAATAATGCCTTCTCAACCGTATCCATATCGGCCAATGCCAATTCAGTATTGATGATATCAATATCGTGGATTGGATCAATTCGCCCCTCCACATGAACAATATCATCATGCTCAAAACAACGAACCACATGTGCAATAGCATCCGTTTCACGAATATTGGCCAAAAATTTATTACCCAGGCCTTCGCCAGTAGCAGCACCTTTCACAAGCCCTGCAATATCGACAAATTGCATCACCGCCGGTAAAACACGTTGCGGTTTAACAATCTCACTGAGTGCAGTCAAACGTGGATCGGGAACCGTCACCACACCGACATTGGGCTCGATCGTACAAAAAGGATAATTCGCAGCCTCAATACCTGCCTGAGTCAGCGCATTAAATAGAGTTGATTTTCCAACATTAGGTAACCCGACAATCCCGCATTTGAAACCCATAAGATGACCCTTATTTTAAATTAAGTTGATTCATGGCCAGAGCAAGTGGCCCCTTTAATAACAGCGGTACGATATCAACTGCTCGTTCAATCGCTTGAAGTATATGTTTTTTATCGTCTTGAGAAGGTTTTCCCAAGACATAATCCAGGACCATATCTTTATGTCCCGGATGGCCGATACCAAGACGTATACGCTGAAAATCAGTGGTGCCAAGATGCGCGATAATATCACGCAGTCCATTATGCCCGCCATGACCACCACCTGTTTTTAATTTGACACGTCCTGGAGGAAGATCCAGTTCATCATGGACAACAACGACTTCCTGGGGCTGAATACGGTAAAAATCACATAGAGCGCGAACAGACTGTCCACTGTGATTCATGAAAGTTAATGGCAACAAGGCGTAGCATCGAGAGCCATCAGACTCAAGTTCTGCGACCTCACCTTGCATTTTTTTATTGATTTTGAAAGATAAATGGGACTGCTGAGCCAACGCATCAAGAAACCAACCACCCGCATTATGCCGCGTCTGCTCGTAAGCCGCTCCTGGATTACGTAACCCGACAATCAACTTTATGGTCATATGTGTTAGCCTTGGTTTCTGGAATGACTCGCAATGATTCACGTTATTATGCGTAGGTTGGGTTGAGGCTGGTAAGCCGAAGCCCAACTTGGATGGTAGGTTGGGCTTCGGCTTACCAGCTTCAACCCAACCTACCGCAGAACATTTCAAGCAAAGTAATATGATAAATAGTTACAAATTACTCTTCAGTAGACTCAGCAGATGATGCTTCACTGCCTTTTTCTTCTTCTGTTTCAATTTCCTCTACTTCTTCGGAAACAGTCTCTTCTTCTACAACCACTTTAGGCATATGGATGCTGACAACAGGATGATCATGACCACCTTCAGTTGGATCAACAGCGAATTTAACGCCCTTCGGCAATTTAATGTTAGATAAATGAAGAACATCATTCACTTCCATATCAGACAAATCAACAGCAACAAATTCAGGTAAGTCTTTAGCCTGACATTTCACTTCGATCTGAGTCATAGTATGGCTAACCAACCCGCCTGCTTTCACACCTTTACAGGTATCTTCATTGGTAAAATGTAAGGGTATCATTTTAACCAAGACATCTTTAGCGGAGACGCGTTGAAAATCCATGTGAAGAATGACCGGCTTAAAAGGATGACGTTGAAGATCTTTTAAAATCACATGCTCAACTTTTCCATCTATTTTAAGATCAAACACACTTGAATAAATGCTTTCTGTTTCCAGTGCTTTAACGACTTTATTATGCAATAAATGAATCGACTTGGGAGCCTTATCACCACCATAAACGATACCTGGAACTTTGTTTTCAATACGACGCAGGCGGCGGCTCGAACCTTTCCCCATGTCGGATCGTAATTCTGCTTCTAACTTAACTGTTGACATTAAACGTCTCCATCAATTTTTAAAAAATCCCTTCATGTCACCTTACGACCAGGTTGAACACGAGGGCTAGGCGTGCGATTATACATGATACTAACTTTAACTACAATTTATTAAATACAGCTTGTACTCTGCCGTAATATTTTATAGAATATGGCACTTTGTATCTTTGGCTATGTCCAAATCTGTGAATTGGAGAACAACACATGTATGCGGTAATTAAAACAGGCGGTAAGCAATACCGCGTAAAAGTAGGTGATGTACTTAAATTTGAAGAGCTCTCTGCTGAAGTCGGTTCAACGATTGACTTCACTGAAGTGCTTATGATCGCCGATGGTGATAAAATTTCTTGCGGGGAGCCTTTAATTGCGAAAGCGTGTGTTCAAGCAACTGTAATTGAACATGGCCGACACAAGAAAATCAGAATCATTAAATTCCGACGCCGTAAACATCACATGAAACAGATGGGGCATCGACAAAATTATACACAAGTTAAAATTACGGCTATTAGCGGTAAGTAAGAGGATATAAATAATGGCAACTAAAAAAGCAGGTGGTAGTACCCGTAACGGACGTGACTCGAATCCTAAGTATCTTGGAGTCAAACGATTTGGCGGTCAATATGTACGCGCTGGCGAGATTTTGGTTCGTCAACGTGGCACACGTTTTCATGCCGGTGAAGGTGTTGGTTTAGGTCGTGACCACACATTATTTGCCCTACTCGAAGGTTTTGTTACTTTCATTACCAAAGGCAAAGCAAACCGCAAGTTTGTTATGATTGAGCAAATTGCTGCAGAATAACAAACCGCAATCATGATTGACTTAGCCGGCTCGGTGCACCATTGACTGAGCCGGTTATCTTTTTTTAAACACCCTCGCCCGCTGAGAAACCATGAAATTTGTCGATGAAGCCATTATTAACGTCACTGCTGGAAACGGCGGCAATGGCTGCTTGAGTTTTCGGCGCGAAAAATGCGAACCGATGGGTGGTCCGGATGGCGGCGATGGCGGTGATGGCGGTTGTGTCTACCTGCAAGCAACCGAAGGCCTGAATACCTTAATCGACTTTCGTTATCAACGACATTTCAAAGCTCAAAATGGCCAAGGTGGCATGGGTGCGAATTGCACCGGCAAAAAGGGCGATGATTTAATCATCCCCGTCCCTGTTGGCACCATGGTCTATGAAGCCGACACCGGTGAACTTCTCGGTGATATTAACCACGCAGGCGATCGACTTATTGTCGCTCAAGGTGGCTTTCATGGTTTAGGCAATACCCGTTATAAAAGCAGCGTCAATCGAGCACCACGAAAAACCAGTAAAGGCTCTGAGGGTGAAACACGTCCGTTACGCCTGGAGTTATGCGTGTTGGCCGATGTAGGATTATTAGGACTACCCAATGCAGGTAAATCCACGCTGATTCGTGCCGTCTCCAGTGCAAAACCCAAAGTAGCCGACTACCCATTCACAACCTTACATCCCAACCTGGGCGTTGTAAGCACATCTCCACATAAAAGCTTTGTGATGGCGGATATCCCTGGCTTAATTGAAGGGGCATCTGAAGGCGCGGGGCTTGGCATACAATTTTTAAAACATTTATCGCGAACCTGTATTTTATTACACATTGTCGACATCGCACCATTAGATGAGTCTGATCCTATTCAATCAGCTAAAACCATCCTCAATGAAATAGCCGCTTATAGTCCAGAATTATTAAACAAACCTCGCTGGCTTGTCTTTAACAAAATCGACATGATCCCCGATCTTGCTGAGCGCGAACAAACCATGCAGCGGATTATCGATGCTTTAAATTGGAAGGGAAAAACCTTTGCCATTTCAGCAATCAACCGTGAAGGCACAGAAGCATTATCGTATGCCTTGATGAATTTGATCGATGAGATGCAAAATCCTGAAGCTTAACCATTCAGCAGCATAGTGCAGTACCCAGGCATGTCCTCGATAAGGTACTGAATGACGCTCGAATCCATAACCCTGCAAGCCTTTATATTTGATCAACACATCTGCCGTTGTCGCAGTGTTATTTGACTCCCAGAACACATCAAGACCGCTCATGTCAAAATGATATTTGGCAGGCTGATTCTGTTCATAAAAACTAACGTACTCCGTATTCTGTGGACATCGCAAGAGTGTTTCTAGTACGCCACCCGTCGCTCTATCCAGAATAACCACATGCTCCTTCATCTCAGTCAGCCGATCACGCAGCATTCGCGAAGCTTTTTGTTTCGGTGGAGAAATAATATAGGGGGCGACAAGAGGCTCAATAGACTGTTTAACCGATTCGGCAACATCAGGTTCACATCGGACTTTAAACTCAAGATAAGGAACGTCTAAACGATAACCGGTATTACAATGAATTCCTGCCAGCGCGCCTTCCAACATCTCCGCTACCTGCCCTTCCGCAACGCCAAATAACTGCCAGGAAAGCATTTGCTTATGACTATGCTGCGTTTGCTGTAACCTCGGCACGACATAATGATGAAACATGGGCAGGCACTCACGCGGTGGCCCTGGCAACAATATGAATAATTTATTTTGCGCTGAAAACATGCATCCCATCGCAGTACCATTGGGATTGGGAAGAAGTGTTGAATCTTTGGGAAAAAGGGCTTGAAGTCGATTGCCGGCATCAAACGGCAGATTCGCCCGTTTCAAACGAGCCTGGATATGCGCAATGGCATCTGGATACTCGATTAAGTCCAGCCCTAAATACTGCGCAAAAGCAAATCTCGTCCTGTCATCTGTTGTCGGTCCAAGACCACCGATACTCAAAATAATATCGTGCTGCTTTGCAAGAAAGCCGATGCATTCCAACAATTCATGCTCTTTATCACTACAGGCCAGCTGCAAACCCAACGGCACCCCGTCCGAGCTCAAGGTTTTCGCGATTTCATGCCCGTTCGTATTCAAGGTGTCACCGTGAATGATTTCATCACCGGTCGCTAAAATGGCTAACGTCATGATAAGACTGTGCTCCTGTTTAATGTAAGCTTTGGTTGGGTGGACAAAGGAGCCGATAGGCAACGTGTTCACCCAACCAGACTAATGGTTCAATCATATCGTGATTCTACAACGATGAATAGACAACGTGTTGTTGATACTCCACTATTTATACTTCGCCCGCAATTTAGAGGATTTCGGGTTCGAACCTCTGTAGCTCATTAAATTTTCCAAAAGACTGATTTTTTTGCCCAGTCTACGTAATTCTACGTATATACAAGGCAAACCTGTCATTGTATTATGACCCATTAAAAACAATTCGCTTTGTTTTTTTACAGTGGATTCGGAAGAAAATAAGGTTTCTGCTTTCAAACCGGCATAATTTATATTGCTGATTGAAATTTTAATTATCAGAGAAGGAAAATAAGAGATGTTACAAGATATACAGCCACAAACAAACCAAGTCGAGGCTGCTATTACAGCCAACAACAATTATGAAGAAAACAAAAGAATATTAAATTTATACAGGACTACAGGTATTCAGAACCCTAGATTGAATCAACTCATCGATGAACTGCTTCATCAGACTGAATTGCTAAAAAATGATGGGTCTGTACCTACTCATGAGTTAGCCTCTGCTTTAGCAAGCAGCCATAGGCGTCTAACAGGTGCGCTTACACATAGCCAATATGAAGCGATAGCCAATACAATGCAAGGAAGCCCATCCGCGGGACTTAAGGTTATCGGCCGTATCATGGTTGCTCTCAGTGTTGCAGCGCTAGTAGCGGGCATTATCTTTTTCCCAGCACTTGTGAGCATAGCAGCAGCCTCACTTCTCGGCGCAGGTGGCTACGGCTTTTTTAAAAGCGGCGTTGCAACAGGCCCCTCTGCAACAATGCACCGGATTGATGAGTTCGCACGAGACCTCGATGAGCAGGACTGGGGTCTCTATGCAGAAGGAGAATTTATTTTTCCCAACCTTAAGATGACTACCTAATAATTTTTGCCTTGGGGGCATCACGTCCTCAAGGCTAATGGTTCAACCATATCCTGATTGAACCATAATGAATAGACAAATCATTACGGATGATGAACTGCATCAAATGAACCTGGTGGGTAGGACAAAGTAACCGATCGGCAATGTGACCGCCGGTAGAAACACAGACAATAAATGCAGGATTCCCGCTAAAGTCCGAGAAATTGACAACATAAGATAATGTATTGCTGATTATCTTATGTTTGTAGATCTTATACTTGCCATTACGCACCCAAGCCCATTCTTTTCCTAATTAAACCTCATTTCTCGTGCTACGGTGCGGAATGACCGTTATTTCACTTATTATATTAATTCGCGCTCCATCACGCCCCTACTAAGCTTAGTTACTGCTATAATCAGACCTAAGGTGGTTTCCGTTCACAACGTTCATATCGTTGTGAACGAAATTCATCCGTAAATTTTGTAGAGCGGCATTTACCCTATAGATTTCCTGTTTTTTAACATCATATAAATCATAGAGTTAAAACTTAGCGTACGTTTTCGGTCGTCTGGACCTCAAACCCCTGTCACAAAATTACCTGCCTACCTGGCTGACACATACTCATCGTTGCGAAGAACGACGAATGTGTGACAGCCGGCAGGAATTCTTATTCTAATCCACCAGGATATTGTTCAATAAATTGAGATTCGCTTTCTTGTTTTTGGCGTTGTCCGTTGTCCAATTTCGCATGCGAAAGATCATGCATTTCATTTCCTTTTTTAACCTCATTTTTTCCACTAGCGATTAATTTTTTACCCTTCACTATTTTTTTATTTCCAGAATTAATGTGTTGCTGTCCTCTTTTTTCTAATTTTTTTGACTCAGCAATATTTTGTTCACCCTTAGTCCACTGCGTACTTAATCTTTTTGCCTCATCTGAATGATTTAACATTTTTTCTCCTGTAGATGGAGCATGAGTGCAAGCAGCTATACATAATATAAAAACAGTTATTAGCGTTAATTTTAGTGTCATTATAAACTCCGGTATTTAATTCAATATCTGTTAATCGTTTTTGCTCGAATCAGTCATTGTTAGTTATATCAGGCAGTTAAAGCCATGCTTGGCTTATTTAAAATGTTATTTATTATTAATTGTATAGTTAACTGAGCCAGGTAAACGAGTACTTTCAACCGCATAATCGCCTTCAGGTGATAGATCAGTATGTTTGCAAACAAGATTCAAATTATCTAGATTAAATTTAATTTTAACTGTTCTACTCGGTAGAGTTATCGTATGAAATACAAATTCCCCAGTCATAGGAGTATTTTGCGAGCTTGAATTAACGGAAAAAACCTGAGCTGTTTTACCGCCAACTTTTTGAATCCCACCTGGCTGAAGATCTGCGCCATTTAATTTTATAGTGGTAACTAATAAGTCGTCCACTAAGTTATTTTTAATTTTAAGCTCAAACCCATCGCAAGGAAGCGCTGCATATGCAAAGCTAGAAGAAAGCAAAGAAACGATACAAGCTAATTTAATTTTATTCACAGTAATACCTTATTTTAACCAAATATATTTTCGTGTGTAAATTCACACTCTTTTATATTTGCTCATTAGAGTTCTACTCTCATTAACAGCGCTTGTCAAACAAATCACCAGGTCGATTTATGATTTATCACTAAAAATGTTAACGGCGTGGTACATAAACTCAACATCCACTGACGAATCGGTTGGTGAGGAAGTAGGCCTGGGACTAAAGATCGTGCTGTGAAGTGCCGAAATCTGGCTTATTTCAATGTAAATTTTAAAATTAATTCATAATAATCAATGAATTAATGTCAAAATTATAGGGCATACATTTGGGTGTTTTATTGAGCACACCAAAATATGCTTAATTTAGTTATTTAATTAATTATCAATAGGTTGAATAAATTCCCGTTAATTAAAAATGACGAATTAAGGAGTAACTGTTTTTTCCTTTAAACGAACCTTTATCTCACACCAGCACTGGATCGGGGTAAGTCATGATACGTGTGCAAATAGGTCACTTCGTATTTCAGACAGGTCTACAATCCTCGCTGGGAGGGATCTGTAGACTTATTTTATAGAAAATTTAATTGAGGCTTCAAAAAAGCCGACTATTTACCCATTTATGCCAAATTATACTACGCCAGTAATTATATTGATCTGTGGTTGATTAACCATGTAGTTAATACATATGGTTCGTATAAAATTCAAACAAATTGCCGTTGAGCCTATATGTGGCAGGTGCGCAGGAATAGATATGGTTACCGATTCAAAATCGTTAGGTGAAGCGCTATGTTGACGAATCGCTAATTTAGCCAGGGCAAGAGCGTCAAAGTTTAAATTCCTAACACCTTTTCCCTGTACTCATCATAAAGACCTGCTTTTCGTCTTTTTCGAGGGACTGAAAACTTTGACTCAGACTCTTTTCTTATCAAATTCAGCGCCAGATGTCGCATAACACTCATGTTTTCTGCAGCGACTCCGCGTCTAATTCTTGAGTCATCTTCTTTAAACGTAACATCCATAACCCAATGTAACGAATTTTCAACATGCCAATGACATCGAATTGCGTGAATAATTTTAGAAGCATTCGCCTCAAGTGAGCTCACATAATATCGTGCGTCCTGGGTAACAACATTGTTAATATCACGAGAAGATATAATGCAAGCCAGACTTTTTAAATCAGTCCAGTCTTTACGAAAATCCTTAAGATAATCGGGGAGCGGAACAGAATAGCAAATTCTTGATTCAATCCGGCCGTGACCATAATCATTATCTTCAGTTCTAGAATGCTCAACGTCGACAAAATTTTTTTCAATGGCGGTCGTAAAAAAATCGCTCACCATTTCTTGTAATTCGCTTTGATTCCCTTTAAGTGCTAAGACATAATCAGCTTCACACTCACGTATTTTTTTTGCAATATCACGTTGGCAACCCATCGCATCAATAGTAACAATACATCCTTTAAGTTCCAGGATATCTAGCAGCTGCGGGATGGCCGTTATCTCGTTGGATTTTGCATCAGTCTTCTGTTGGCCTAAAACCACACCATTTTGACAGGCCCATGCTCTAACCATATGAATCGCTGCTTTGCGACTTTTCTTGTCATAAGATCGACGAGCTTGTTTGCCATCAATAGCTACTATTTCTCCTTCTGTTATTTTGGCTATGGATTGAACCCAGCTGACAAAACAAGATTGCAGTGCTTTTGGTGATAGGCAAGACATCACACGAGCAACCGTATCATGACGAGGTATGCCATTTTCATATGGTAGAAATTTCCTCAACCAATCTAATTTACCGTGACCAAAGTCTTCTATCGCTTCCCAACCATCAAATCCAGAAACAATCGCGCTAATACAGAGGAATACAATCTCTATTAATGGATAATCTGTACGGCCTCTAACGCGTGGATCAGGTAGATCATCAAAATGTTCTATCAAACTGTATGACATCAAATACACCCTTATTTTGTAAAATAAAGGTGTATTTGATCATATCTGGCTGTTAATTAAAAGATTTTGGTGATCCTGCCCTGGCCATGTTCCATCTGCCGGTGTGGGTACTGCGTTTTCAAGACATGCTCTCGAAATATTGGAAGATCCTGTCACGAAGACGCCTTTTTCGACAAATTCATTAACTGAAGATTATCGAACCTCATTATTGTTACATTTAAAAGGGTTAAAACAAATCTTTGTTACTCAGAAAATTACACGTTTACATTGGAAAAAAAGATGGGTATTTTTTGGCCGGAATGTAATCAAGAAAAGTAGCGAATATATCGCAACCCGGGCGATGTTTCCCACTGAGTATATAAAGGCGGTCCGGCAAAAGAGCCGCTGGATTATCGGTATTGTTTTTCAAGAAGCAGGTCATATCATATGGCCAAAGAAATGGCCGGTTAGGTTTACGCTTACTCATGATAGAAAGGCCATATTCACTCATTTTGTCAATGGTCTAGGTTATTTTGTATTTATATTTTGGATTTTATACTCACTCATCACCTATAAAAGCCCAAACTACCCCTCAATACAAGAGCAATTTAATTTACATCCCTGGGTATGGCAAATGATTGTGGTTGTATCCATCATGATGTGTGAACGTATACTCCAACGTGCAATTGCATTGTGGCGAGTATATCGGAACTGGCTGGCGATGTTTTTATCCATACCGAGAGTGTTTTACGCAAACGTCATCAATCTACACGCATTATTAAAAGCATTTAATGTCTATTACTCAACACCTAAAGCGCAATCAAGCACTGGAGGTCCTAAACAGCCTGCATGGGACAAAACAGACCATCATTTTCCAGGAAGTCACATTCTGACGCCACATAAAGCCTTGTTAGGCGATATCTTATTAAAAAAGAATCTTGTCAATAAATCTGATCTTACGAATGCGATTATTGAGCACTATAGAACCGGAGAGCGTCTGGGAGAAACTCTAACTCGATTTAAACTGGTCACCGAAAAACAGATTATTACTGCGCTTTCATCACAATATGGTTTAGATTTGATTCCGCTAAGTCAAGTCAAGGAAATGAGCCTCAGATCGCTGACTAAACTTCCCAAAAAAATTGGACGCTGGCTTAGATCCAATAAAATTTATGCGTTTGATGTAAATCGTTCAAAAAAACAGATGAAAATTGCCATTGAAGATCCAACCAACGAACAACTCATTGAACAGATCATCGCCATGATTGAGCCTTACCAAGCGAAATTCATGCTTATTGATCCAACAGAGTTTGAGCAAGACCACATTTTGATATAATTAACTTTTACGGCAATGCAAACGCTTACGAATAGTTCAACCTAAGTTGACGATGTATGTGATCTACTATCCTGTCCGCGGCATGCCCATCTCCATAAGGAGAAACGCCTCGAGACATTTTGGCATATAGCGTTGGGTTGGTTAATAATTCCGAAACAGTATCAACAATCGATTTCGTTTCAGTTCCAGCTAGAATGCCTAATTCTTCGGAAAGAATAGCTGCGCGCTCTGTAACGCCGCGTAAAATAACCAGTGGTTTTTTTAATGCCGGAGCCTCTTCTTGTATCCCACCCGAGTCGGTCATAATCAAAATGGCTCGACTCATCAAATTTGCAAATTCTGTATAACCCAAGGGGGATAATAAATGAATATTGCCACGGTTCATTAATTGATGTTCAATCGTTTTTCGGACATTAGGGTTTGGATGCATCGGGATAATAAATTCGACATCCTTAAAGCGACTCGACAATTGAATAATCGCTTCACAAATTTGATCTAACTGCTCACCAAAATTCTCACGTCGATGCACGGTCACGATAATAAATTTAGACAGTGAGCGCATAAAATGATGCTCTGGTTTATGTTGAATAACCCAGTGCAATGCATCAATCACGGTGTTACCGGTCACCAAAATATGATTCTCATCAATACGCTCTTTTATCAGATTTTCTTTTTCTAACAGCGTTGGTGCAAAATGCCAAGTTGCCAGCGGAGCGGTTAATAGACGATTCATTTCTTCAGGAAACGGTTCCAGTAGTTGATGGCTTCTCAATCCAGCCTCAATATGACCAAAGGGAATGCGTTGATAAAATGAAATTAAAGAAGCAATAAAAACCGTTGTGGTATCCCCTACTCCAAGAACCAGATCAAATTTCTGTTGATGAATCAGCCGGTCCAGTTCAATACACAACTTTCCAGACAAGCTACCCAGCGATTGATCAGGTTTCATGAGATTTAGGTCGATATCTGATTTTAAATCAAATATCGTCAACATATCATCGGTTAGTTCTCGATGTTGAGCGGTATTGATTAGAAGAACTTTAGCCCACTCACATGCTTGTAATGCCAAAATAACCGGCGCCATTTTGATGACTTCCGGTCTTGTGCCAATCACACAGGCAATAACAATTTTTTTATTCTTGCTCAACTGACGCTTTCGACCCTTCATGTGGATCTCCTCTCATACTAGTACCGTTTCCATTTAGTTTTGAACGGTTCACGCCAGTAGCTTCAATATAAGCAGTAACGATGAACTTACAGGTGGCGTCGTTGCGAGGCACGAAGCAATCCAGAGTACCGTGCTCTGAACTCTGGATTGCCGCGCTTCGCTCGCAACGACGCTGTTCAATATAGTGTTAATCTGCCTATATCAACCGGTCAAAACTAAATGGATGAAGTACTAGGGTCTCGGTGGAAAATGTTGCTCAGTGTCCTGTTCTTCCTTTTGTGGAAAAAAGGACACCTTTCGAAGATGTTCATTGTTTGAAAATACATCCGTATATAATTGTATGTGGACGCCATGAATGATCTTTTTAACATCTCTTTGTGTGGAAAATTGTTCATCATGACTATGCAACGCCGTCACAAAAATAGACTGAAATTGACGCTTCACATTGTTATCACAACGCATTGGATCTTTTTCAAATCTATCCAGATGATCTTTTAACTGATGTGCTAAAGCAACAAGACGATGATCTTCATGGTTCAACATGTTATCTATTGCGTTATACAAATTGCGATAGGGCGATGTCGATTTTGTTAAACTTTCCGGCTGGTTTCTTCCCATCATTCCACCTCAACTCTGAATGAAAAAATTAAACACCTATGCTTTAGTATAGATGAAAATTATTAAGTCAAAGTTTAATGGCACTAAGTTGTCGTGAAAAAATGATTGATGTGCGCGTAGGTTGAGTTGAGCGAGAGCGAAGCCCAACATGTTTTGCGCCATGCCTGGAGCGCATTTTGTTGGGCTTCGCTCTCGCTCAACCCAACCTACAGTTCTTAACTGAGTGCCATTATAGTCAAAGGTTACACCATCTGTGGCGCGTTATTTATCCCTCTATAATAGATTTCCCGATTATCAGGCTCATTAGAACCTAAATAATCTGCAACGGTTAGAGGCTGGCCTGTACGATTATTTACTGGCTGGATGTGGTTTATGTCATGATTATCAACTGTTGCATAAATTGGCGCATTGAGCAGTGGCACTCTGGTCACAGGATCGATATCTGACCCTCGACAATAAAAATACAGGCTCGTCCCCATAGACTCCAAACCGAATAGCCCCACACCAATAAGCGCATAACCGGTCACCGTTGCTGCTATTTCGTATCTGATTTGTAAAGGCGTCATGCAAAAACAACCCGCACCAATTGCTGAAGGGATTGCTCCACACAGACCGTTAACCGCCAAACAATACATTTGAGCCCGTTGAACAGGAGTCAAACTCTCTTGGCAATAATTGGTTTGTGATAACAACGGAAGACCAAAACATAACATAGGACACAGGCACGAAAGGGTTCCTGTGGCAACTTGACCCAATATCGAAGAAATGGAATGGATGCCAACATGCTCCAAGGTCCAGCCTGCCGAATTCAACACCATGCTTCCTAAATATGCTGAGCCAGCGTTAAAGATCATGGCACCAATTGTTCCTGACGCGGCTAATGCAAAAGGATCAGCGTGCTCATAACGACTCGTAAAAAATTCAAAGCTCATCGCGTCCTCCTAAGGGTTTGTCAATTCATTTTCTAGCATTCACTCTTTACCTCGATAAATCAAGAGGATACAATGCATTTATTTTATAATAAGCATCCAACATGTCCACCACTCATACCCCCATGATGCAGCAATACTTGCGCATCAAAGCCGACTACCCAGATATGCTCTTGCTGTATCGCATGGGCGATTTTTATGAATTATTTTTTGACGATGCCAAACACGCAGCCCAATTACTGGATATAACCCTCACGCATCGCGGGCAATCGAATGGTCAGCCGATCCCTATGGCCGGCGTACCTTATCATGCGGTGGAAAATTACCTTGCGCGGCTCTTAAAAAAGAATCAATCCGTCGCCATCTGCGAGCAAATCGGAGATCCTGCAACCAGCAAAGGCCCCGTTGAACGACAGGTCACACGTATCATCACACCAGGCACGGTGACTGATGATGCCTTGCTCGAAGCGAAGCGAGATAACCTGTTGCTGGCCATTCATCCCTACCGTCGATATTACGGTCTGGCATGGGTGGATTTAAGTGAGGGTCGTTTTCATTTACTGCAAATTGAGGAAGAAGAACAGCTTTTAGCGGAGATAACACGCCTCAATCCGGCAGAAATATTAGTGCCCGAATCATTCAATCAACCTGAATGGTTTCGAGATTACCTCATCAAAGCACGCCCTGCTTGGGATTTTGATAGCAAGCGCGCAACGACACTCCTGCAAAAGCAATTTCATGCCAGTCATTTACAAGCCTTTGGTGAATCTAATTATCCTTATGCCTATCCTGCTGCGGGTTGCCTTCTCGCTTATTTGCAAGTCACCCAACGGCAAGCTCTGCCTCATCTGACCGCCATTACGCTTGAACAAACGGACGACTATCTACAACTCGATGCCGCCACACAGCGCCATCTTGAATTGTTTGAAAGTAATCAAGGCGGGCGCGGTTATACACTATTAACCATCCTGGATAAAACGGCCAGTGCCATGGGTTCGCGTTTATTGAAGCGCTGGTTAGGTCAACCCTTGCGACAACATGCCCCTATTCAAAGCCGACAAGCGGCGATAACCGAAATCATTCGTCACAAACAAGACACGCAATGTCATGCTTTACTCAAGCATGTCGCCGATTTGCATCGTATTGTCACACGCATTGCGCTCAAGTCAGCACGACCGCGTGATCTCGCACAATTAAGAGAAACACTCGCGTTACTGCCCGAGATTCACGCCGTCATCAAAACCAATTCTTCCCCACTATTATATGCGCTGGCACAACACATCACTCCCCTGCCACATCTTTGCGAGCTACTCACACAAGCGATTGTTGAAAATCCTCCGGTGCTCATTCGTGACGGTGGTGTGTTCGCACAGGGCTTTGATGAGGAGCTCGATGAACTCCGTCGATACAGTGAGAATGGCGCCGAACAATTACAACAATTTGAGGAAGAAGAAAAAAACCGCTCAGGATTATCCACATTGAAAGTCGGCTTTAATCGTGTGCAAGGCTATTTCTTTGAATTATCCCAAGCGCAAGCTGAACGTGCGCCGGCACATTTTCAACGCAAGCAAACCTTAAAAAACGTCGAGCGCTACAGCACCCCCGAACTCAAGGCCTTTGAAGACATCGTACTTTCCGCCGAGTCCAAAGCACTGGCTCGCGAAAAATGGCTTTATGAGAATTTGCTAGAAGAAATTCTTCAGTCTCTTGCCCAGCTGAACGCCATGGCGAATGCACTGGCAGAACTTGATGTCTTAAGTTGTTTGGCGGAGCGCACTCAAAGCCTGTCATGGCATTGCCCAGCGCTGGTTGATACCCCAGGCATTGAGATCCAACGTGGTCGACATCCCGTCATCGAATCTATTTTACAAGAGCAATTCATCGCCAATGATTTAAACATCAAACCGCAGCACCACGTATTGTTGATTACCGGGCCAAACATGGGCGGTAAATCCACCTATATGCGGCAAAATGCCTTGATTGTTTTATTGGCCCATATTGGTAGTTATGTTCCAGCGGAAAGTGTGCGCCTGGGGCCAATTGATAAACTGTTCACGCGCATTGGGGCGAGTGATGATCTGGCGTCTGGCCGTTCAACCTTCATGGTTGAAATGACCGAAACGGCTTATATCTTGCGTCAAGCAACGCCTCAAAGCCTCGTTTTAATCGATGAAATCGGTCGAGGGACCAGTACCCATGATGGCATGGCTCTGGCGCACGCCTGTTGTGCTTATCTTGCGAATCATATTCAATGCTACACGTTATTTTCAACGCACTATTTTGAACTCACACGTTTACCTGAATCATTTTCATGTATTCGCAACGTGCACTTACGCGCAACGTTTAACCAGAATCGTATCGTCTTTCTCTATCATGTTGAAGATGGCGCTGCCAGTCAAAGTTATGGTTTAGAGGTCGCCCAGCTGGCCGGCATTCCAAATGACGTCTTGGCATTGGCCAGAGGGTATTTGCAACAGGCAGAGCACGCCGCCCCAACAGGGCAAACTGTTGCCGAACCCATGCCGATTTATTCGCCCCTACACCATGAATTAGCGAATATTGATGCCGATAACTTAACTGCACGCGAGGCACTGGATTTAATCTATCGGCTCAAAAAACAGGAGCAATTTAACCATGTATAATCTTCCACTAAGACTCAAACGTATGCGCCGCACACCAGAGATTCGAGACATGCTGCAAGAAACGCGATTGCATCCGAGCCAATTCATTGCGCCGCTATTTATCAGTGAAACCCTAAAAGCAAAACAAGAAATCAGCTCAATGCCAGGTCAATTCCAACTCACACTCAAGGATTTACCTGCCGAAATCGATAGCCTCAAGACATTGGGAATTAAAGCGGTATTGCTTTTTGGGATCCCGAAACATAAAGATGCCGAAGGCAGCGCCTCCATCTGTGCCGAAGGGATCATCCAGCAAGCCATTCGCACCATTCGCAACCATTGCCCCGACATGCTCATTATTGCTGACGTCTGTTTGTGTGAATACACGGACCATGGCCATTGCGGTATTTTAAATGACGAATCCATTCACAACGATGCCACACTCAAGCAGCTCGGCCAGCAGGCGGTAAGCTTTGCAAAAGCGGGCGCTGATTGGGTCGCACCCAGCAGCATGACTGATGGCATGGTCCTTGCGATTCGTGAGGCATTGGATGAACACGGTTATCAAGACACCGCTATTTTAAGTTATGCCGTCAAATACAGCTCCTGTTTCTACGGCCCCTTCCGAGAGGCGGCTCAAGGTGCACCGCAATTTGGCGATCGCAAAACCTATCAAATGAATCCTGCGAACGCTGAGGAAGCCATACGAGAAGCAGCGCTCGATGTTGCAGAAGGCGCGGATATGCTCATGGTCAAACCAGCCATGAACTACCTCGATGTGATTTACCGTATTAAACAGACCTTTCCTGAAATTCCACTCTGCGCCTATCAAGTCAGTGGAGAATATGCCATGATTAAATTTGGCGCACGCCAAGGATTAATCGATGAAAAACAAGCGATGATGGAAACGCTGCTCGCCATTAAACGCGCTGGCGCTGATTTGATCATTACGTATTTTGCAAAAGAGATTGCGAAAGAACTGAGGAGTAAACATGTCTAACCCTAAACCAGTCATCATCTATCATTCGACGAATGCATTGCCGCTCAATACGTTCTATCGCGCACCATCGACTGCATCGCAAGGGATTACATTGCACTGCGCACCATCCAAGGACAATGGTTCTTCCGAAATACCGCGTAAACCCTCTATTTTTAGACCACCCACGATCACATGTTCGCCGCCCGCTCAAGTCATTCTGAGCAACAAATAATCATCGGCATGCACGACATAAACGGGTCAAGTCCATTGTAAGATGTTCCAGAGTTAAAACACGGTTGATATTTCAAATTTTTTTGTATGATACAATTCTCTTGACCCGTTTATTATAGTTGTAGCATTAGCGCATTATGAATGAAATGGTATCATAGGGGGTCCCGCGGTGCAGAGGACTTAACGTAGGGCCGAGCAGACAAAAGCTTCGTTATTTCATTTGCAGGTAGTGGCTTACTAAAATAATATCCCTGGTATTGATCGCAGCCAATTTTGGATAGAAATTCCAGTTGATCTTTCTGCTCAACCCCTTCAGCAATAGTGTGTAGTTTTAATATCTTGCTCATCGCAACAAGTGCTTCAATAATAGAATTAGCAGTTTTACTTTTATGAATTTTATCAACAAATGATTTATCTATCTTGAGAATCGAAAAGTTGAAGATCTCCAAATAAGAAAAAGAAGAATATCCAGTTCCAAAGTCATCAATAGAACAAGAAACGCCAATGTTGTTTAGATCTTTCAAAATCAGAGCTACGTGCTCTCTTTCCTTCACCAGCATTGATTCAGTTATTTCAATAACAAGATTTTCAGGTTTCACCCCCGTTTCATTCAGTATTTTTTTAATCAGAGGAACAAAGTCACTATTTAACTGTTTGATGGAAACATTGACAGCAACGTTTTTCAACCCCAGATTGTCCCATTGTTTAATTTGGTGGCATGCTGTGCGTAATATCCATTCACCGACAGGAATCATTAACGGGCTTTGTTCCAGCAAGAGCATGAATTCATTAGGGGTCAAAATGCGACCATCTTGACTTCTCCATCGAATTAATGCCTCTACACCCTCAATCAGATTTGTTTTTGCACTTAAAATAGGCTGGTAATACAAGAGAAATTCATTATTTTCGAAGGCGTTGGGCAACAGGCTTTCGATCATGAGTTTTTCTCTCTCTATCAGCCCAGATATTTTAGATGCATATTGATAACCATTTCTGCCTTCACTCTTCACGTGGTATAAGGCTGAATCTGCAGCGATCAACAATGTGTTAACGTTGTCCCCGTCATCCGGATACAAACTGATCCCAATACTTGCGGTTAAATAAAAATTTTTCCCATCAAGGACAAAAGGTAATGACACAATATCCAGAATTTTTTTCGCAAGACCATTTACCCTGTTTCTGGTCTTAATCCCAGGAAGTATAATCCCAAACTCATCGCCACCAAAGCGTGCAATCAGATCGTTTTCCCGAGTGAGGCTACGTAATCGAGCAGCGATCTCTTGCAATACCTTATCGCCATAGGAATGCCCGACTAAATCATTAATTTTTTTAAAATAATCCAGATCCAGATAAAGCAAAGCGACTTTATCTTTTTTTTCTTCTGCACTATGAATCACTTCTTTTAATACCTTTTCAGCCATAAATTTATTAGCCAAACCTGTCAAATAATCATGTTCTGCCAATTGTATTAAATCTTTTTCCATGCGCTTACGCTTTAAAAATGTTCCAATTTGTTTGCCTATTTGTTCATACAACAACATCATGGGGATATCAGGCTTTTCCAGTTGGCGACCATAAAAAATGAAAACTCCCAAAACATCCTCACCGAAAAGAATAGGTATAGCCAACACACAACTTAGCTTGATTTTTTTCAATATATTTTTAAGCGAACTTGGACCGACATTCTCCAAATCAGTATTCCAATAAGGGCGTTTCGTCGTCCATACAAATCCAGGGATGCCCTCAGCAGGATGAAAGGTGAGTTTATGAGATGTTTTCAATAAATCACCGGGTAAATGATAATCAATCCAGCTGGAGGCATACACCATATGTTTTTTTTCTGAATCTACAGCCCAAAATTCCCCGATCTTAAAATCTAATATTTCACATATGGCTTTTAAGATCCCATGGAAAACTAATTGCAAATTAGTAAATTCACCCAAGATTGTCGAAACTTGTAGCTGGATTGCCAATAGTATCTCTGTCTTTTTACGTTCTGTGTTGTCTTGTGCCATGACTACAAGACCTTCACAAATGCCATTTTTATTTTTTATAGGTGACATATTAATGATACAGTTAATTATTTTTTGATTTTTATCTTTAAAGTTAATTTCGTGCTGAGTAATACTTCCCCCTAATTGTGTCAGATGAAGCATTTGCTCAACCATGATCTTTTGCGCTTCAGGCACTAAAACACCAAAGTACAGGCCGGCAATCTCTTTTAGAGAATACTGCAAAAGAGTTTGCGCGGCATTATTCAAACCTTTAATAACACCGTTATGGGTCAAAGTAATAATCGCTTCGTTGGCATTTTCTATGATATTCATATATTCATGGGTGACGACTTCATTCTGTTTTCGTTCTGTTGCATAGAGAATGGAGCTCACCAACAAATGAGCATCATAAGTTCCCTTGACCAAATAGTCCTGGGCGCCTTCTGTAATAGTCATGAGCGCGGTATTTTCATCCTCTATCCCCGTTATAATCAGTATGGGAATGTTAAAAGCAACGGCATTTATTGCTCTAAACGTATCAACACCGGCACTTGTTAACGGTGGGTCAAAACCGCGGATATATGGCGCAGGCTTAAATCGACCAAAATTAGCGAACAATGCCCACCCTGGTCGAGTTTGTTTCTAAGATGAGTTCTCGTTTGTAGGAGGCTCCCCCCAGCAGACCACATCTGCCATTGAAGCATAAAATTCGTCTTCGACCTTTTGATGATGACGCTTTAACTGGGCGAGATAAATGCATTCCAATGTGGCAACAAGGTCACCAAGAAAATTTACTAAGACATGTGCGGCCTCGTCGGACATTGACTCCGGTAATAGAGCTTCTAACATCATGTCACGCATGATTGTTTACCTCATCTGTAGCTGTTTTTTGGGCATTTTTTCGCTTTGTACTGCGCTCTTTATTTTTTTCCATTGCCTCCTTCAACCGAAACGAGTCGCCTTCGATCATTAAAATTTCAGAGTGATGAAGCAGCCGATCAACGATCGAAACAACGCAAGTTGCGTTGGGAAAGGTTTCGCGCCAGTCTGCAATGGGTTTGTTGGTCGTTATGCACGTTGATTTTTTTTCATAACGTTGGGAAACGACCTCGAATAACAAATCGGCATGTCGATTGGAGTAAGAAAGATACCCAACCTCGTCCACGACTAAAAGAGAAGGTTGCGTGTAATATTTTATCCGGCGACGTAACGCGCTATCACTATCCAGCTCAGCCAACTCATTCAACATGGCTGCCGCCGTTGTGAACAATGCCGTACCCCCTTGAAGCACAACTTGAGATGCGATATTTGAGACAATCATGGTTTTGCCAACCCCGTTTGGACCGCACAGAATCAGGTTGCTGGCTCCCGCCATAAAATCCAGTAGCATCCATTGCTCAATGACCGTGCGGTCACATTGCTTTGGCCAGTTCCAATCGAACTCACTCATCGGTTTGAAACGACCAATGCGTGCTTTGCGCAGACGGCCATCAAGGCTGCGTTGCGAGCGATGGCGTTCTTCCCAGGTAACAAACCGCTCAAGCCAGAAAGCGCCTTCTTCATTAATGCTGTCCTGGTGACTGATAACGCCATGAAGCTTTTGTGCTGTCGCACGGTTTAATAATAATTCGGTTAACATAATACGATTACTCCTCTGTTGATGTGGTTGAATCAAGCACGCTGTACTGGTTTAATGAGTGTGGTTTTATAATCATCCCGGTGACACGTTTGTCCTTGGACAGAGCGAACGTCACCAAGGGTGCCTCGACACGTTCATCAAGTATCTTTTGCAAAATAATTCGAACGGAATTTGGGTGTGGTGATTCTTTCACAAGGGCTTCAGCCATCGCTTTTTCCAATAAACTGGCACCATAATCATCCAGTAGTGACGTCAGCTGGTTGGTTATTGATGTCAATGGATATCCACGAACCGCGGCCATCTTCAGAAACTCTCGCGCGCAGTCAATCGTCATCGTGAGCCTGTCCTGTCCCCGATGCTGTCGCGCGTTTCGTTTACGCTCAGCCAGTGTTTTAATATGCTCCTCGCATTCGATTTGTTTCGCTTTATCATAGCTTCGCACGTGTTTTGCAATCACAGTGACGCCATCCAAAATACTGACGAAATCGAGTGTTGCATGAACCGTGAGTGCTTGCCGGACATGGGTGTGAGGCACTGAATAATCATTCAAGTCGAATCTAGCGTAGGGCGTTTTGCCAACAGAAACTGTCTCGACTTCGTTGCAGGGATAGGGGTTATCAGGCAGTGGAATCAAGCGTGGCTGTTCATCCAGGAAAATCTCGTGAACCGTTTTGCTTTTATCCTCTGGACAAGGCCGGTTCGATGCCTGATTATCACACCAGGTAAGCGCTTGCTGATTGAGATCGGCAAGACTTTTATACTGGCGGCCTGCAAAAAAATTGTCCCGTATATAACGAATAGACCTCTCAACCTTCCCTTTTTCATTTCCTCGATAGACCGCACAGGGCCTGGGTTCGAAACGATAATGAGCTGCAAAATCCAATAGCACAGGGTTAAATCGAATAGCATCGCCTTTCCTATCAAGTACTGCGCTTTTGAGATTGTCGTAGAGCGCGACACGAGGGATCCCAGAATAGTAGTTAAAGGCCAGTTCATGGCCACGTAGAAAATTTTCAGTTCGAGCGTTCAAGTAAAAATGCAGGAAAACTTTTCTCGAGTAACTCAAAACCATGACAAATGCCATCAGTGGTCGTTTAGCCGCGCCAATGGTTATGTGCCCAAAATGACCCCAGTCGACTTGTGCTTGCTCGCCGGCTAATGTTCTTAATCGAAGAAACGCTTCAGCGGGTGTCTTTGGCCTATAGAATGAGATGAGTTGACGAAAGTGATCGGGGCCACCGGGATATCCACGCTCAACGGCCATCCCATACAGGCGACTCGCAGTGAGATTAGGAAAGCGCTTTAATTGTTCGAGGAGAAAGGATAAAAATGGATCAATGATTGACTGTTCAACGAGGATTTTATTTTTATCAACCCCCGTGTGAGATAATACACGTTTAACAGTTGAATGATGCACGCCAAGTTGGGACGCAATCGTCCCCACACGCCACTTTTCAACGTGATGATAACGTAAAATATTTGCTCTTAATTCCTGGGAAATCGCCATGATTCCTCCTTATGTTCGTTAATGTTCAAGGTGCTTGAGGTGAAGCTTTGGATCCGGGCGATGCGTGAGAGCGTCTTCGTCTCAAAAAATCATTACGGATCCAGTCAGATACAGGTTTTTCACAAAAGCAGCAGGCTAATGCCAATTTTTTGTGTCCTCTTTCTGTCTTTTTAGGCTTATTTTCAAGCGAACTCATTGAAGCATGTTGGAGCATTGGAGGTGAACCCTGATGCGTCACTATTTCGTTCTGGCGCATACGGTAACGGGCTTGGCGTGCAGCATGATTTCGTTTTCCATTGAAGGTTCTTTGATAACGCATCCCGGCTAATTTCATTGATTTTTTTCGCGCAAAGACCGCGCAAACGGTGCCACAATAAATTTGCCCACGATCGCACTTAGAGCAGACTATAGACTGTGTATGACAGAGAGCGCATTGAAATAGTCTTGGAGTGTGTTTCATAAGCAATCCTTTGCTTAATGAAACCTGGAAATTATGTGATCTCGTGATATGCTTTATATCAAGGGACTGGGGACGTTTGGTATCGTAGGGACGGGAAAATCACTAACGATACCAAACGGGTTTCATTAGTCCCTTAATTTTAGATTAATTTATCGAATTGTTCTTTCTTTGATCTATTTTGATGTTCATCGGATGAGATGGGATTTTTGAGGGATACTATCTGCCTGCGCCATTTATTAGCGGGTTCTTAGCCCCGTCTACAGCACTATCAGGCAAACCTAAATCAAGAAGAATGACTTGAATATCCTGCTTATTAAGTATATCCAACGCAGCAGCTAATGAGTCAGCAGATATCAGTTCAAAGATATTTTGTTTGTGTTCCTTTAATAACTCGCTTGTCAACCGGACAAATGCGGGGTTATCTTCGATAATCAGAACTCTAAACGATGCCTTCATGATTATTTTTGACCCGGCAAAGTTACTATAGTGAACCAGAAAGCCTCAATTTTTTTGACGATCTCTATAAATTGATTTAAATCCAATGGTTTTCTAATGTAGCAATTGGCATGATGCTCGTATGTCATTAAAATATCCTCTTCTGCGTTGGATATCGTCAAAATAACAATGGGAATAGAGCATAATGCAGGGTCTTGTTTGACCGCCTTTAACACCTCTCTACCATCCATTTTTGGCATATTCAAATCCAATAAAATCAAATCTGGTCTCGGCTTATCGGCATGTTGATTTTGCTTCCGTAGATATTCCATTGCTTCCACACCATCATGGGCTATATTCATGTTAACTATAAATTTGCTTTCTTTCATTGCCTCTTGAGTTAAACGAATATCGGCGGGGCTGTCTTCAACTAATAACACTTCTATAGGTCTCATAAATTCCATGATGATGCTCCTTATTCAGGGAGAGTAAAATAAAAAGTAGATCCCTTATCTAACTGGGATTCTACCCATATCTTGCCTTTATGCCTGTTAATGATCCTTTTACACAAGGCAAGTCCTATGCCGTTTCCGCCATAATGATTGCCAACCAACCGTTTGAAAATAATGAATAGTTTGTCTTGGTATTTCATATCAATGCCAATACCATCATCTTTTACTGAAAATACCCATTCGGCCCCTTTTTTTTCAGCAGACAGATGTATTTTTGGAGATTGTTCCGGTTTATGAAATTTGATGGCATTCTCTAATAAATTTTGAAACACAACAATCATCTGGTTTTCATCAACATTCAATATAGGCAAGATGTCATAAGTAATGATGGCTTGTGTTTCTGCTGTCAAGACTGCAAGATATCCAATCGCACGTTGCAGCGTTTCATTGAGATCCGTTTGACTGAACGTAACCCCCTGTGTTTCTACACGAGAATAAATCAATAAGTCATTAATCATATGCTGCAATCTTGATGCCGCGTTAACAGCAAAATCAATGAACTCATTGCCATCCTGATCGAGCTTATCTTTGTAGCGCTTTTCAATTAATTGTAAATAACTGCTGATAACCCTTAGTGGTTCTTGTAAATCATGCGAGGCAATATAGGCAAATTGTTGTAATTCTTTATTGGAGCGTTCTAACTCTTCAGCATATTTGTTCGTGATAGCCATCGCTTTTTTTTGTTCTGTTATGTCCCTTGCTGCAGCAAACACCCCTGAAATCTGTCCACGGCTATTGTTATAAACCACTGCATTGTAGAGAACGTCCGTTTTTTTCCCGGATACCGATTGAAGGGTTAAAGGGTAATTTTTAACATAACCATTTTTAAAGACTTTTTTATAGCCTTTATCTGCGTCTTTTGGATTAGTAAAATATTGCGAGAAATCACTGCCAATTAATTTCTCTCGAGCAACGCCTGTTTCCTGTTCTGTTGCGTTATTCACATCCGTAATTTTTCCATCTATATTAATTGTGACCAAAGGATCAAGACTGGCCTCGATTAACCCACGATTATAAAACAAAGCCTCTTTTAATGATGATTCAGTATTCGCTTGTTTGAGGCTAATTTGTTCCAATTCCTTACTTATTTTTGTAGTTGATTTTGCAAATAACCAACTCATGAATACAATCGCCACAACACTCCAAACAGCAGTGATAATCGCATAAGCCGAGAAGTTGGTAATGATATTAATTTGAATCCAGGCCTGTAAAATAAGAATGGAAATGACGAATGGAACAAAAACCCTCATGAGTCGTGCACTTAAAGCCTGACCTATAAAAAGAGTTAAGGGCAATTGATTGGCACCTAACGCCGCCATGATCCCTATATTTAGAAATACAAAAATGATGACCGCAGATAAGGCCGTTGTCGTTAATTGCCCACCACCCACATGACTAAATATTGGTGATTGATACAAATATCCTAGCAAATTCATAAATGCGACTAGCATAGCGCTCGATGAGCAAAATGCTGCGATATTGTTTTTTTTATTCGCTATAAGTTGGAAAATTGCTAATCCGCTTGCCAATAATGTCAATAATGTCAACGAGGATACGCGGCGTTCCTCATGAAAGCCTGACACCGGAACCACGAGAAACCATTGCTCGATATTTAAACGCATACCGAACACATCATTGATTAATATGAGCAACGATATTGCCATACTCAGTAACAAACTAAATTTCGCAATGCGCTTCATCAGGAAAGAAAGAGGGATATACAAGTGAATCAAAAAGGCGAAACTGATCAGTAATATACATAACGCAGAAACGAAGGGCATCGGTTTATAACCGATACCAAACTGAGCCAAGATCAAGTGATTAGTCATCCATCCCACCATCACGATTACTGACAAAGCTGCAGCGATGATGACACAGACCTTAGATGTCCGTTCTAATTTATCCTCAATGTTTAGCTCCAGACTCACGATAGATTCCTTGTCGTTAAAAACGAGCATCCTGCCTCAGTGGTGCACGTTTTAAGTATAGTCGATACAAAAACATTCGCCATGTTTTCCTGGTCTAGATCCAGGGTGCTTGTGCTACAATGTTCATTATTGTAATTGAAAATATCTATATGAACGCTTTTAATATGAAAACAGATTGCCATCCCAGTTTTCTACAGGCCTTATTTTGTCTATCTGGCATCGTTTTTTTTGTTTTTTTCGGTCTTTTTGTCCTGCAAACAAGCCTGCACAGGATCATCTTACTCGGCATAGGCTGGGTGATGCTGCATGCGCTCTATCTTGATAAAAACATATTGCGATTAATACACAATATCGCGTCCGCAATACGACACTCTGCTCCAATTTTATTATTTTTTATATTAATTGGTGCCGTCATTGCTGCTTTTACGGTTTCAGGCGCGATTCCTACGCTTATTTATCTGGGG
The DNA here is from genome assembly GCA_963784615.1 of uncultured Gammaproteobacteria bacterium. Classification (GTDB taxonomy): domain Bacteria; phylum Pseudomonadota; class Gammaproteobacteria; order Legionellales; family Legionellaceae; genus UBA11403. The sequence continues at coordinate 312,788 of CAWASG010000002.1, read as the reverse complement.
CTGGACTTTATTTCGATACAAGCCTTTTTGCCCATCGGCATGATTCTCTGCAGCATGATGTCACTGGCAATTGGCTCATGCTGGGGCACGGTCGGCACCATGGGCGTTGCACTCATGGGTGTTGCCGTGATTCTGCATGTTCCTTTGCCGCTGGCAGCGGGGATGGTTGTGTCTGGCGCTTATTTTGGCGACAAATTTTCTCCCATATCAGATACCACAGTGCTATCCGCGCTCGCGACTGAAACCAACCTCTATCAACACATCAAAGGCATGACCTACAGCATGATTCCGGCTTATTTCATCACGCTCGGAATTTTTTGGCGTATTGGGCATTATTATACTTTTGAAAACAATCACGTACTCAACGAATTAACCGCCATCCAACAACTGATTCACACACATTTTCAAGTGAATATCCTGAGTCTCTTGCCTATCGCCGTGATGTTAATCCTCAGCCTCAAGAAAAAACCAGCAACACTTTCCATGTTCGCCTCGATTATTGTCGCGCTATTGGTTGCGATAGCGGTGCAACATATGAGCGTTTTTGAGGTTTGCAAGAGCCTGTTCTTCGGCCCATCGATGCAGTCCACCGGTTCTCCCATTCTCGATGCTGTTTTAAGTCATGGCGGCATACATAGCATGTTATGGCCCATGACTTTAGCGCTTCTTATTCTCACCATGGGCAGTTTATTAGAGCACTATCAATTAATTACCACGCTTTTTGCACGTATTATTCGCACCATAACTCGCCCCATTTCCCTGGTTTTTGCGACGATGGCAACGTCCGTTATGTGTAACATCCTGATGGGAGAGGCTTATTTAAGTATCATTTTGACCAGTCGAATTTATAAAAAATCATATGAAAAACTTGGGCTGGAGAACTGTGTATTATCAAAATCTATCGAAGAAGGCGCGACATTTTCAACACCCTTGATCCCATGGACGACCTCAGGTGTATTTATTGGGGCAACGCTCGGCGTAAGCCCCGTCGATTATCTATGTTGGAGCCTGTTTAATTGGGTGGCTCCTATTGTTTTTTTGATATTTGTTGCCGTCAATTTTTTTGGAGTAAAAATGTATATTCAGCTTGAGGAGTAACCTCTCACTTCATAAGACAGAGTACATCCTCCTGTTCTATAGTCGGCCGCTTTATAATGTGCTGCAAACACGCCATGGCTGTGTTGAGAATATCTGAGAGCAATTGATTACTATTGCTTGGATCCGCGCTGACAATACGATCTCTTGTGACCGCCAAATATGCCTTATAATCACCGGTAAAAAGCTGTCGATCCACAAGAGCTCCAAGCCCCATTTCATCAGTGATTAATATCAGTAAACCAAATACAGTTTTATGCAATATATTTTCATGAGGAAACATAACCACGCCTGGCATTAATGGCTCTTTTAATTGCATTAATTTATTCATTAAATTTGCCGGTCTTAATGCTGCTTGAAAAACAGTAAGCATAAGATCTAAATTGATGGTGTTACCTTTTGATAAATACGTGAATGCAGCGGCATGAGTCGTTGCATCCCTGACCATGGATGTATATAACTCACCCCTTTTAAATGCATTGGCAAAACCCCAAAAATATTCTTTTTCCTTACGTTGTGCATCACAAAGACACTGCTCCTCATCCATACCAACGGGTTGATTTTGCATTTTTAATGCCTGGATGATCATGCCTTTATAAATCAAAAGATAATCATCGATAACACCTTGAGAGGAACCTGGTAATTGCCTGCTAATAAAATAAGGGAGCTTGAGTATACAATGATTGACCGACGGTCTTGCTAATGCGGAACTGGCAGACATAGCTGGCTGACTAAAAAACCCCGCTCTAGCGGAAGCTAAACCACTGGCTATTGGTTCGTTTTTTGCAAGCTGGCTTGTTGGATTGGATATCGACAAGTCATTATTCCGAACGGCCACCAACGGAGATGGGTGATGTTTAACCGCTTCAAGCGCCTGAGCAGCGACTACGGATGTAAACAACAACTCCCTCCGCACGTCTCTCACTACTGGCAAAGGCTGTTGGATCTGTTCTAATGGCGGTGCGGGTGGTTGCAGGGCTTTTTTCGCAACTGCAACATAGGGTATAGATAAGGTGGTCATTACATCATTCGCAGACACGTGCTGCTTGGGCTTGTTATACGGCTTCGCGGCTTGAGTAGCCACGACAGATACCGACACAGCCGCTCGCTTTTTATCTACTCCTTTCGGAACGCTATCCGCCGTTTTTTTTGCAGGTACCACCGATGTCGTCGACATCGTCGATACCGCAACTTTTACGGGTGCTGATGGTTTGGTTGGAGCACGTATTGAAGATGCCGCTGAAACGCGAGTGCGCAACATCGCCACTCCGCGCTGGCATTCATCAATGATAGTTGCCCGCGCAGGCTTTTCCTCTGCACGCAGATCACGCATGAATGCCAATACCTCTCCATCCAACGCCCAGCAAACCTTTTCCCACTCAGCCACTTTAAGTCGCTCAGCGCGCAGCGATTCAACACGTTTTGCCTCAAGTGCATGTTGCTGGGTCAGACGATCATCCTCAAGTTTTAAATCGATCAGTAACTGAACCAGGGGTTGAATTTCAGGTCGTGATGTTTGCGCAAGTAGGTCGCAAATCACCGCAATTCGTTGAAGGACTCCAGCGAAATATTGATTTTGAACACTCTGTTGATAAGTTGCAATTGCACTTGCGGCGTCTTTTTGGCGCGCCTCGGTATATCGAACATCTGGAAACACCTTGCTCAGAATATCCGTAATCATTTTTTGGCTGATCCTTGGATCGTATAAATCAATCCCCCCTTTCACTGCAGCATAAAGAGGGCTATTCTGAGCACAGTCTAAGATTTGAAGTGCCTGTCGAAAAACAGCGAGTACACGCTTGATATCAATTAACCTGAGATTATTTAACAACGACGGTTCAAAAGGCTTTAGGCTATTTGAAAAGCTGACGACCGGTGATCGAAGTTCACCTTGCTGAACAGATGAGACACAAAGATCGTAAAGTGACTGAAAGGAAAGTTTTTCCGCCAACTTTGTAACAAGGTCATGACATTGATGTTGAATCAGCAATGTTAAAAACTCAGCCGGCTTCCTTGAAGTTTGGAGATTATTATCCCCTAATACAAAACATCCTAACAATTCCCTCGCATCTCGAAAAACCACTTTGAAATTATCTTGTTGCAAAACATGAATACCATTTTGGCATTCAGTCACCCATAGCCCCACTTTAATATCCTGTTGATAAGCCCCCCGTGCGGTTTGGTTCATATGATTTTGTTTACTCGTATGCTCTACCACAAAATCACCATGGCGTTTGTCCTGCAACCATGTGCCTTTATAAAATACGGCATCTCCAGATTGAGCATTCATTTGTAAATCGCGGCCTTTCCCATCCTTGAGTCCGTTTTTGTACTCACCTAAATAATATCCATTGACCTGGTTAAAGTTCGTCACACAATACGCGCTACCTTCAAGGTTCCCCCCTACAGCTTGCCCGTAGGTAAATGAGGACAGACCTTCAGACTGCAACCACAATACCTGCTTTTCAACAAGGGCTTCTTTGCTAGGCATGTCCTCTGGAAATTTGGTGTGATGCTCTGTATATGCCCACAAAGTCTTCTGGGAACCGATGGCGTGCATGAGATGGCCCCAGGTAGAAGTTGAGCTGTTATATTCACTGAATGTCCATGGCTGATGTTGAACCCCTGCAGGTGACGGATACGGCATGATTGAAAACTGAAGGGTAACGGCTCCTCTATCACTATAGTAGAATAAATTATCTGTACCGCACTGTAACATTGGCGACCCCAACACAGAGCTATCTCTGGGGCATGGACCAAATCGTCCTATTGCTTCGGGTTTGATACGTATGTAACGCAGAGTGGGTATTACCCCTTTGAGTTGAGTTGATCCCTTTTCAACTGAGACGTCCTCATACACCCCCATTTCAGCAAAATTCGCTGTAAACCGAAATCCAAATTTTTTTGTTTTTAGATCTGTGGCTGATAACACAGAAACTGACGGATGAATCGGAACATACGTTAATGGATAAAATGTACCATCACGTGAAAAATAATCCATTAAAAAAACAGGCTCTTGATTCTTCTTTTCTTGTAATAGACATAGCATAAGTTTAAACCCGGCAATGAGTCTTCTCTCGTCTTTGTGCCCCTATTTCAATCAGTTAAAGTGGGTAAACGCTATCAAACGTCCACTATACGTAACAAAAGATTGAAAATACAAAACAACCCGAAGATTTGGAAGAAAAGGCTCTAATGATATAATAAAGAACTAACGTACCATTTACATATTCAAAAAGAAAGGTAGGCGAATCGTTGCGAATTTAGCAGCTAAACTTTCTCCCTCAAAAATTCAGGAATACGTTCCTCCAACCAATACTGAACACGCCCCAGACTGTCGCCGGAAATAAACCCAACATGCCCTCCATGTCGGCTGAGCTCCATGGTGATGTGTTTGGAAAGCTCTTTCACCTCAGGAATGGCTTGCGGAATCATAAAGGGATCATCGAGCGCATGGATAATTAATGTTGGCGTTGCAATCCCACCCAAATATTGTCTTGAACTGGCTTCTTGATAATAACTCAGCCCGGTTTTAAACCCATGCAACGGCGCAGTGATGCGTTCATCAAAGGCCCGAATAGTTTTCAATGATCGTAAATCACGTTCAGAAAGCGGTAATTGGGTGTTGACAATGTCGATTTTTTTCAAAAATACCGCGCGGAGATTACGTAATAACCTCGCCTGGTAAATACGCGAAAAACCTTGATTAATTCGCTCAGCAACCATCTCTAGCTGAAAAGGAACGGACACAGCAACAGCCGCTTGAATCAGTGTCTGCGATCCCATTTCACCCAGCCATTTTAATAATACATTACCGCCTAGTGATACCCCTACTGCCGCCTTTTTAGTACCAGGCTCTCGTCGATGCAAATATTCAAGAACATAGGTTAAATCCCCTGTTTCACCAGAATGATACGCTCTGGGCAAGCGATTGGGCTCGTCACTTGCACCGCGAAAGTGCATTAGGACACCTCGATAACCTGCATGGTTGAATGCGCGCAATAATCCGGCGACATAGGCAGAATGAACGCTACCACCTAACCCATGCAAAAGCACCACCAAAGGAGTATCATGACTCAGCCCATTCGTCGCCCAAGCCAAGTCGATAAAATCGCCATCGGGCAATTCAATGCGCTCATTACGATCGATTGGTGCACTGGGACGACTAGCTATCGTTGAGTAGATAGTCTGCACATGGTGGTTAGTTAACCACCAGGCAGGCTTAAATGAGCTATTAATAATCATATTTAATGTCGTCTCTTGCGAACTGCTCTGGCAGTTGCATCTCAGGTTTCATTCAATTATGGTATCGTCTGTGTTGATTCAGACATGTCATCTAAAGGCTAAGCGTAGCAATGCTATTGATTGAAAGCAAAAAAAAATTTTACCAAGCATTATTGGATAAAAACACTCACAATCAAAATATCATATGCCGTACTGTTCTGACTGCAGCCTGGCTAGAGACAAGCCTTGGTCCCATGGTCGCCATTGCAAGTGAAGCAGCGCTTTATCTCCTGGAGTTTGTTGAATGCAAAGGGCTTGAGCGTGAAATAGAATGTTTATTAAAAAAAACAAATTCAACCATTGTCTCCGGCCACACGCCGGTGATTGCTTCAATTGAAAACGAACTGAAAGCTTACTTTAATGGTTCATTACAGAAGTTCGAAACGCCTCTCATCCCTCTTGGAACGCCCTTTCAAAGGCAAGTTTGGGACGCATTAATCAAAATCCCTTTCGGTGAAACACGGTCTTATTTGGAGATTGCGCAAGCAATCGGAAAACCCACCGCATATCGCGCGGTGGCACAAGCCAATGGCGCGAACCAGCTCGCCCTACTCATTCCTTGTCACCGTATTATTCAGAACAATGGTGCATTAGGAGGCTACGCGGGAGGTATCGCACTAAAGCAATGGCTCATTCACCACGAAAAATCGGCAGCCCGAAGACAACCTTATTAATTATTGCTACTCTTATAAAAAATAGGAAGTAGTGACAAAAATAGATAGGGAGCGATAATGAGCAATAAATCCACAATCCTGTTTGAACCATTCAATTTAGGTGGCCTTACTTTAAAAAATAGAATAGTCATGGCACCTTTGACTCGCTGCCGTGCTACTCATGGCTCAGATGTTCCGCATGCTTTAAATGCTGAATATTATGCACAACGTGCCAGTGCAGGTTTAATTATTTCTGAAGCGACGCAAATTTCTCCAACAGGCAAAGGCTATGCGTGGACGCCGGGGATTTATTCACCTGAGCAAGTTGCTGGCTGGAGGCTTGTTACTGACGCTGTGCATCAAAAAGGTGGGGCGATTTATGCACAGCTCTGGCATGTGGGGCGTATTTCCCACTCCTCTTTACAACCCAACGGTGGCGATCCAGTTGCCCCTTCAGCAATTGCCGCCATCGGGAAAAAAACATTTCTTGAAACTGAGGAATATGCTGAAGTCTCCATGCCACGTGCACTGACATTGCAAGAGATCCCGCGAATCATTGATGATTATCGAAAAGCCGCGAGAAATGCAATAGATGCTGGGTTCGATGGCGTTGAAGTTCATGGTGCCAATGGTTATCTCATTCATCAATTTCTTTGTGATGGCTCGAATCTTCGAACGGATAGCTATGGTGGTTCAATTAAAAATCGTTTGCGCTTTCCCCTTGAAGTGATGAAAAGCATCGTCTCTGAAGTCGGAGCTCATCGAACCGGAATCCGCCTTTCTCCTGTGAGCCATGCAAACGGCATTACCGATAGCACACCAGAGATCCTGTTTTTTCCATTCGTGCACGCGCTCAGCGATTTGAATATCGCGTATATCCATGTGATTGAAGGGGAAACGGGTGGGCAGCGGGAATTTCATGGATTTGATTTTCAAGCCTTACGCCATGCGTTTAAAGGGGCTTGGATGGTTAATAATGGTTATACGCGAGAAATGGCCATTAACAGTATTTCAAGTGGCTATGCAGATTTGGTTGCTTTTGGAAAACCATATATCGCCAATCCTGATTTGGTCGAACGCTTTAAACAGAACGCAAGTCTAAATCCAATTGATCCAACGACCTTTTATGGTGGTGATGCAAAAGGATATACGGATCACTCGCGGATGAATGACAACGCTACCGCTATTTATTCGGATAAATAGCAATAGCAAGTATTTTCATATTAGTCCTTGCCTTATCCCACTGATCTGAGATAATTTGCTCATTCTTTTATATTATGTATTTCGAGTCTATTATGGAACAAGTTGGACAATTTATTATGAATCACTGGGTATTATCTCTTGCTTTGGTAGGAATTCTTTTACTGATTTACATCAACGAATGGTTCACTAAAGCAAAAGGGCCACAAGCATTATCGCCTCAACTCGTCGTTGAAAAAATCAATCATGACGAGGCCGTGGTCATTGATTTGCGTGATCAAGAAGCATTCAGTGCGGGACATATCATTAATGCCGTTCGTGCTGCAGCAGATGACTTTGACCTACCTCGTATGGATAAATACAAACAAAAAACAGTTATCCTGGTCTGTACAAGAGGCATTCAAGCACAAACACTTGCAAGTAAATTGAAATCAAAAGGCTTTGTGAATGCCATGGTTCTTGCTGGCGGCTTGACCGCATGGCAATCTGCCGGCCTTCCACTCGTGAAAGGCAGTAAATAATATAACTTCTAATTAAGGAACAACAACATGACAAACGACGATCAAGCTCAACAAGCCGCGCCTGAAACACAATTCATGATCCAGCGTGTTTATGTGAAAGACTTGTCATTTGAAACCAAAAATACACCCGCTGTATTTCAGCAAGAGTGGAAACCCGACCTATCATTAAATCTTCAAATTGAAAATAAAAAATTAGAAGCGGATACCTATGAAGTCGTGCTGACGGTCACCACAACAGTCAAAAATCAAGAAGAAACGGCATTCCTCGTTGAAGTCAAACAAGCTGGTATCTTTACCATAGCTGGCGCGCCAGAAGCGCAACTCGCTCATTTACTTGGAAGTTTTTGCCCAAGCTTACTCTTCCCTTATGCACGTGAAGCGATCACCAGCGAAGTTGTTCGCGGCAGCTTCCCACAATTGGTCTTAGCGCCCATTAATTTTGATGCGATTTACATGCAACAAATGGAAGAGAAACAAACTGAAACAACGCACTAAACCATGAAAAAGCCGATCGTAACAGTATTGGGAGCAGGTTCTTGGGGAACTGCTGTTGCCATTCATATCGCATCGATCGGACACCCTGTTATGCTGTGGGGGAAAAACCCACAGCATATTCAAGCAATGCAAGAATCGCGCTGCAATGCTCGGTATTTGCCAGACATCATTTTCCCCGATAACCTGACGCTCACCGCTGATTTAAAACACTGTGTTGATAACGCTCAGCAGATTATCATTGCCGTTCCATCTCATGCCTTTATCGACATCCTCCAACAACTCGACAAACCAAAACAGGGCTTGTCTTGGCTAACGAAGGGCCTCGATCCCGACACACATCAATTTTTAAGCCAACAAGTGGCGAAAAAATGGGGGGCGGACTTCCCAATTGGCATCATTTCTGGTCCCTCTTTTGCCCGTGAAGTTGCTCAAGGCCTGCCCACAGCACTGGTTTTGGCAGGAAACAATCCCGATTATTTGCAAACTATTCATGCCTTGTTACATCATGATGTGATGCGTGTCTATGAGAGTCATGACATCATCGGCGTACAATGGTGTGGCGCGGTCAAAAACGTCATCGCTATCGCATGTGGTATCAGCGATGGCCTACATTACGGCGCAAATGCCAAAGCCGCTCTGATTACACGTGGCCTTGCTGAAATGAGCCGTATAGGCATTCATCTTGGCGGCCGACAAGAAACCTTTATGGGGCTTGCTGGTGTTGGCGATTTGGTTTTAACCTGTACGGATGATCAATCCAGAAACCGACGTTTTGGGCTTGCCATTGGACAAGGGGCAACGTGTAGTGATGCAGAGAAACAGATAGGGCAAGTGGTCGAAGGCAAATATAATGCCGCGCAAGTATGTGCGCTTGCTGCGAAATTTCAAATTGAAATGCCAATATGCCAGCAGGTCAATGCACTTCTCCAAGGCGATATTACCGCTCAACAAGCAGCCATGCATCTCATGATGCGCCCCGCTAAAGGGGAGTAGCTGACGCTCTCGCAGCAGCAGGCCGAAGCTCTTCCGCAGAAAGACTCGCAGCCATAGGGCTTGAAAATAGACTTAAATGCGCCAACGAATCGGTTGAGCAAAATGATTTACTTGATTTGACTTTTTTGGGTACAACTTTCGGTGACGACGAAGGGTGCAAAATACCATTCAATAAGTTAACCATCTCCGTCTGATGAAGTTCCATTGCTTTCTCCATTGCGACTTGAATCACCTTGCGGGGTGGACCATTTGCAGCGCATTGGGTCAAGCGAGAAACCAAAGCTATATCATTTGTCCTAACTGCCGCATTAAATGCTCTCTGCATTTCAAAAGCCAAATTTGGCTTAGCCTTCTTCATCCCTGTAAAAAAAGCCAATGCATGGTGGCTCTGATTCTCAATAGCTTGTGCAAAGGCGACTTTCAATGCCATAGGGCTAGGTTTCAAATAATAAAGACTATATAAAGCCTTGTCATCATCATGTTGAGATGCCACCCTTAAAGCTTGCGCGATAGCCGCTTTCGAAAAAGAATAATCACAATCATGGATCAAGCGACGCAAAAGTCCAATATTTTGCGACCCAGACACGGCTATCAATAAACGATCGATGAGATCCGTTGAAAATTCAGGTAATTCATAGTTAACTATCCAGTGTTCTATCATCGACCATTGTTGAGAATTGATCGCTTGATCCAGTAACCGATCATCCAAATCCTTTACCTGTAAATACCAATCTAATAACCCTTTATTTCCGGCATGAATGGCGTCTAAAAAAAACCGGGGGTTAACCGCTAGCAGCGATGCCTGGTCAAGCCGGAGCATATCCAATATCATGTGTCGTAAGTGATTATCATCCACTTTCGTCAATATACCTAAGAGTGCCTGTCTGTTTTTTTTGCTAGTCGGTTCAGAACCGCTCCCCTTCAATTGAAGAGCATCCATGAGTCGATCCCAGGAAGGCCTTTCAGTTTGTGAATGTTGCTCAAAAAGATAGACAATCAAATCTATCTCTTCTTTTGGAAAGATGACTTTAAATTTATTCAGCAACTGCAATGCCTCTATTTGCTCATATAACCAATTCCAATCTGATTTTAGACGTGAAAAATCTGCATCATCCAGAGGCTGGCTCAAAAAGGCATGCACTATTTCCTCTAAATTTTTCATTAAAGCATTCGCTCTTTTATCAGCGTACTTTTCGGCAAACGGAGATGATCTCAGTAATCGAAAGATCGCGTTGTCTTCAAGTAAATATCGATGTCTCAGAATCAGATCAATCATCCTTTCATAAATTGACTCAAGCAAATCAACATTTTGCAATGAGGCGATCTGATACAAACACATTAACAATCTAATATTTTCAGCTTCAGATCCAGGATGATAAGCGGCTTGAATAGATTGTAAATACGACTGCATCATCGAGACGGTCACGTGATTCAACCAGTGTGGCTTGTGAGGAATTAAATACAACAAAGCAAGTTCACGACTATCGAGCCATCCTTGAAAAAAACTGTCATCGACAAAAAAAGCCCATTTTTGTAACTCCATTGCGCTGTAATCGGCAACTTGTTTAATCAGGGCTGGTGTAATCAAAGTGGGGGTTGCTTGAATCAATTCAATCAAGAAACGATGGAATGGGTCCGCTAACGGATCTCTATCCGTGCAATGAAACAATGTACGAACTGATTCACGCAATCCCAGTTGCCCAAAAACATTGATAATCCGTTCAATGTTAGCAGACGTGCGCGTCAACAGAGGAAACTCGTTGATACAGTTGATGATAAGCAGTGTACCCCGTTGTTGCCCATGTAAATCATATGCGGCATAGCCAGGAATATCGCAAGCAACCTGTTTTGCGTAATTAACCAAGGCAACAGCACAATCAAACCGTTGTAATAAACCATATAACAAAGCCGTGGGATTAAGGGGCTCATCGCACAGATCAGAATGCAACGAATCGAAATGATACCCTAAAAATTGCTGCAAAACACCCGACTGAACTAATTGGTCAATCGATAGACGTTGTTCAAGCATCCAAATCATAAATGCTACATATCGAGTTGGGTTAGCCGAAATGGGCCCCATAAACCTGCAAATAGCTAAAGGATTATCTTGATATTGCAATGCGATACGTAAACCGGCTAAATAATGTTGAACAACCGCCTCACCCAGCAGAAAGAGCATTTCCGCCTCGGGTGACTCCCGACCAACCTTATGGCTAACACCATCGTAATATGTCTCATAATATTCGATCGCCAACGTTGATTCTTGTGCCAGCCAAGCGCCAAAAACAGGCGCAATCTTTGGACGTAAGGAAGGATACTGGAATGCTATCTTCAGCATCAATTCATACATGGGATGAGGCTGTAAATCCTGCAACAAAGCTTCGCTAGTTTTTAGGAAGGCCAAATATTGTTCGGACAGTTGTACCTCAAGGAGTGCAGTCTGCAATGACTCTGAGTTTTGCGAGGGACAATATTTTAGCCCTCGATAGGTTTTGAGTACCTGCTCATGGTGTTGAGTAGCAACATCAATGGCCTGCAAGCACTCTGGCACCGTTATCGATGAAGGTGTCAATGATAAATCGGTAGTGTGCGAATATAACCAAGAGAATGCTTCTTTAAACATAATAAGAGCTCCTTAGTAAAATCCGTTTATACAATACCTCAAGCTCGCATCCCTCTATAGCTGGAATAATCAGTATATTATTTCAAGGAAGGTGTGTTCAATATATCACCTCCAAAATACAAAAGGAAGTCTCACCGCATTCGAGGTGGCCACAGGATGACTGGGCAAACAAATCTTATGCTGGTACATTGTTCATTTAATTTTGACAGGTTCACAGTACATTCGGTACAAACAGCCACAATGAACTTGCAGGTCGCGTCGTTGCGAGCGAAGCGCGGCAATCCAGAGTTCAGAGCCCGGTACTCTGGATTGCCGCGCTTCGCTCGCAACGACTTCGTTCAGCTTATTATTAATCTGCTTATATCAACAGGTCAAACGTACTCCAGTAATTTAGATACGTTTGCCCTAAGCAGGGTAATTGCCCCTACACGAAATTACTTGCGTTGTGTTAATATTCTAACTTTTATAAAACAAAGAAACTAGGGGCTGTCGACAGACCCTACGCTGCATCAAAAAAGGGGTAGACAGTGATAGCTTCCGCATCAAAGATGAAAATTCTGAATAAGTTACATCTGTTATTTCGCCCTTTGTATTCGAAGCAATACGCTATGGAGTCTGCTGACTCACACCCTCCTGGATACAATGCAAGCCGCAATGAAGCCCTCCCTAGACAAACATCGTCGAGTTCATTGGGTGGTAAAATAATGCGCAATGTTCAAAATGAATCGTTAATGCCATTTTTTTTAATATCGATCATTTTTTTTATACCCATCAGCCCTTCACTCAAAAGTATTTTTATCGCATTGACGACCGGTCTTATTTTTTTAATGCCGAAATATCCGCAACGTTTCTTTTCTATTCTTTCTCAACAAGTTAGCATAGCAACGTTCATATTAGCAGGCATCGCAATTTTAGCCTGCAGTTGGAGTGTCACAACCTTCCCCCATCAGTTTAATGCAGCCGAAAAATACTTAAAAGTCATGTACATACCCTTATTTGCGGTTGGTTTTACGAATAAGAAAACACGTACCATGGGGATACATGCTTTTCTCCTTGCCTCTGTCATTGTAAGCGTGCTTTCGATCTTGAAAAATTGGCACGTGCTGGATTATAACCAAGCAGATCCTGGACAAGTGTTTCATAATCATATTGTAACCGGATATATGACGGCCTTTGCAGCCTATTTGTCAGGGCTTTATGTCACTCGGACACAAAAAATAGAACGCTTTTTTTATGTGTTACTGTCCCTTCTATTTACCTATCAAGTCTTATTCGTCAACACCGGACGAACAGGATATATCGTCTATTTAATTCTACTGGCGCTGCTGTTTGTTATGTCTTTTTCATCAAAGCGACAGCTCATTGTATTAATCATATTTTCGACGATTTTGGGGGGCATTGTTATAAAAGTGCCTTCCGTGTTGTCAACAGGAATCCATCAAGCCATCGATGACCTTCATAATTACAAGGGTAAGGATAAAAATACATCCGTTGGATATCGACTTCAATTTCATCAATATGCAAAATCGCTATTTTTATCAAGCCCAATAATTGGATATGGCGCTGGAGGCTTCAAAGCTCAATTTAAAAAAGATAATCCAATCCCCCAACGCGGAGATAAATTAAACGATCCACATAGCCAGTACTGGTTTGTAGCGAGTGAATTTGGATTGTTGGGCATAGCCGGCTTATGTTATTTTTTTATTAGTTTATTACGCATGAGTTTTCGTCTTGTTGAAATGAAGGCCGTATTACTGGGGTTATTAATTTCCTTTTTTTTCGCCAATATTACAGACTCCTTTTTGACAAATACAGGCATTGGTTACATGTTTGTGATGTTCTGTGCACTGTCTTTTGGCGAATTTATTGAACATAAAAATGGACTTTCTAAACAACAGGAATGAAACAACCATGACAACGGCTCAATACTCACTCACGCTTTCTCTTGATGAGACACATTTTGTTGCGAAAGGACAACGATGCCTGGTATATCGACATCCTGAGTATGCAAACTTACTGATTAAGGTCATCAATCCGCTATTTCAAGAAAGAAAAAATTTTAAAACCAGATTGCTTAAGCGATTCCCTGCTATCAACCGATATCGTCTGTCTAAATGTTATATTAGAGAATTAATTGAATCGATGCGTTTACGATTCAATAAACATTACACGCCACCTTCATGTCTACAACAAGTCGCCGGATTAGTCGATACGAATCTGGGATTAGGATTAGTCGTTATTGCAGAAAAAGGCCGCGATGGCGCGTATGCGAAAACATTGAAATCGTTTATTCAAGCCAATCAATTTGATCAGCAAATCCAAAAAAAATTAGAGGTGTTTTATCAACAACTAGCGGTATCTGACGTTGTCGTTAGCGATTGTTGCCCACGTAATATTGTGTATGCTTATAATGAAACTGAGGGCGACCATTTTGTCTTGATCGATGGCATTGGTGAAAAAAACCTGATCCCGTATTTACGATTATCGGCCTACTTGAGAAAAAAATACAGATTAAAGCAAATTGAATTGTTTAAAAAACATGTCGAAGCTTCTTTAGTTAAATACGGGGCAATAAAGCTGTAGTTAAGGAGCATGGCCGGAATAACTTCCTATTCGAGTACTCCATCCATTTAGTTTTGACCGGTTGATATAGGCAGATTAACACTATTTTGAACAGCGTCGTTGCGAGCGAAGCGCGGCAATCCAGAGTTCAGAGCACGGTACTCTGGATTGCTTCGTGCCTCGCAACGACGCCACCTGCAAGTTCATCGTTACAACTTATATTGAAGCTACTGGCGTGAACCGGTCAAAACCAAATGGAAACGGTACTAGTACGTTTTCATTTATGCAAAAATCATGGAGAAATTAACCTCATGGAATCAAATCAATCCGCACGTATCATTTCTCTGAATAAAAATTATTTTGTTACGAATGGTGGGCGTTGTTTAGTATACCGTCATCCTGAAAATGAAAATTTATTGATCAAAGTTGTCAATCCAAAATTCCGTGAAAGAAACACTTATAAGGTCCGCCTGGTTAAGCAAGTGCCGACTATTGATCGATATCGTCTTTCAAAATGTTACATCAGAGAATTAGTCGAATCCGTAAGATTGCGATTTTCAAATCATTACATTCCGCAGAATTGCATTCAACACGTTGTCGGACTTGTTGATACTAATTTTGGGTTTGGTCTTGTTGTTAGAGCAGAACGAGACAAAGAAGGAAAGTATGCAACGACTTTAAAGACGCTCATTCAAACCAATCAATTTAATGAACATGCCCAACAAAAATTAGAGAACTTTTATCAGTCATTGGCAGATTGTGATGTTGCGGTTAGTGACTGTTCCCCACCAAATGTTGTCTATGCTTATGATGATATTGAAGGCGAACATTTTGCTCTAATCGACGGGATTGGCGAAAAGACCCTGATTCCAATATTACGAATGTCCGCCTATTTAAGAAAAAAATCCAGGTTACGCCAGATTGAAAAACTGAAACAACGCGTAGCCTCGGATTTAGGCCCGTGGCTTGGGTTAAGCGAGAGCGAAGCCCAACATGACGATTTTGTTGGGCTTCGCTCTCGCTCAACCCAACCTACTCCGATTAATTCCCTTAATTTAATAGCGACTAGGCTGCGCTGACTTCATCTTTTTGGCCAACTGTTCGTGAATATTATCAAACCCGCGATTGCTCATCACCAAAATTGCATCTCCCGATTGGGCTGTGTTCGTCACGGCTTCCACAATCGATGACGTATCGGGTAACAACTGATGGGGGAATGTCCATGATTGAGCAAGCGTTTTCAAATCGAACTGTGCAGGCTGAAGTAAATAAACGCCTTCGACACCCGATAAAGCCGCGCCTATAATATCCGCATGAACACCGCTGCGCATGGTAAAGGATGCAAACTCAAGCACGACTAATATTCGCTTGTGCCGCCCGCTGCGTTTCAAAGCCTCAATCGTTTTTGTAATGGCCGTTGGATGATGAGCAAAATCATCATAAATCGTCACACCATTAACCGTCGCCTTCACTTCCAGCCGCCGTTTGACTGGCGTGAATTTTTCAAGCGCTTTTGCAGCAACTTCAGGTGAAACACCCGCGTGATAACTTGCTGCGAGTGCAGCAAGGCCATTTTCAACATTAAACCGGCCAATCAGCGACCAATGAACCTCCGCTACCGCTTCTCCGTGATGCCACACTCGAAACGATTGTCCTTTATCGTCCAATAACTCAGCACGCCAAGTTGATTCACCATCAAAAGCCAGCTCATCAAGCGCAGAAAATTGTCCTTGAGCGAGCACTTCATTCAATGCCGCATCATCCCGAGGTTTAATCACGGTGCCTTTCGATGGAATGGTTCTTAAAAAATAATGAAATTGTTGTTGAATTGCAGGCAAATCTGCGTAGATATCCGCATGATCAAATTCCAAATTATTGAGAATCGCAACCTCGGGTCGATAGTGGATAAACTTCGGTCGTTTATCAAAAAAGGCACTGTCATATTCATCCGCTTCAATCACAAAGCAATCGCCTCGCCCCAAGTGGGCACTGGTATTAAAATCAGTCGCCACTCCCCCAATTAAATACGCAGGGTCAAGACCCGCCTGACTTAAAATATAAGCAAGCATTGACGTTGTGGTTGTTTTTCCATGCGTCCCTGCTACAGCAAACACTCGATAACGGGGTAAAATATGTTCCGCCAGCCACTGAGGGCCCGATGTATAGGGTTTTCCTGCATTCAAAATCGCTTCAATAATCGGCATCCCTCGCTTCATCGCATTACCGACGATGACACAATCCGCCTTTAAAGCCTGCGTGGTATCCTCATATCCTTCAGTCCATTCGATACCCTTGGCTGTGAGCAAATCACTCACGGGAGGATAACAATTGGCATCACTCCCCGTGACCTCAAAGCCATCTTCTCGTGCCAACAACGCCAACGCACTCATGAAGGTGCCGCCAATTCCTAAAATATGTAAATGCATTTTTTTTCCTTTTTTACCTACTCTTCACCGGTTTTTTATCAATACTCGACTGCTCAACCACTGGATCTGACCAAGGGCCCGATACTTTATAACTATACGCTGAAACCTTGTACATCCCTTGATTGATAATTTTACTCGCCGCCCACGTAGCAATTCCCGCAACAGGCCCTCCTACAATCGTTGCGACGATTGGAAGGCTCGCCATAACGTAGGGGGTGACATTAACATCAAGAAATAACAACTGCTTCACTAAATCGACATCCCCTTTCATGCTGACATAAGCCACAGGACCATCCATCGTGCTATTCTGCGTGTTCATGACCCCATTTTTCAACTTAAAATCGCCCTTAAATTGATCAAAACTATACCCATTCTGCGACAAATCACTAAAGTCCAGTTTTAACCGACGTGGGATCGTTTGCAAACTAAAAATACTGAGCACTTTCCCAAAGCCTATTTTTCCTTCAGTGGCAGATCCTAAATCCTTAATTCGGCCGCCTTTAAACAGAAATTGCACAAGACCCGCGACTTTTCCCAATGAAAAATCAGTAAGCCCGCCAGGCCAGCTGCCATCAAAAGATACTGTTCCATTGTGCGCTTCAACTACCGGCTTCATATGCCAACGCTCGAGACCTTCCGCTAAATGACTAATCGTTAAATCTGCTTTAACATCCGTACGATTAATCGCGTTCTCTTTTACCCAACGTCCTTTCAGCGCTAACTCATATGAAGACGTTGCAATTTTACACGACTCAATGTCCAGTGCAGTTTTACTACTTTTGCTCTCTACAGCGACTTGCCCCACATCCACATCGCCGTAAATCAAATGCTGGATCGTTAGATGAAGATTAGGAATGTCTGCAGGCGATAACTTATCGCTTTCTTTTAACATCTGCTTAGATGAATCCACGACGTTATCAATATGCAAACGCTCTACCTGACCACTTAGCGTATGCGTGGTTAGCTGATAACGAACATCCGCTGACAGATCTTTTTGTTGAATCTGAATCGACCATTCATGATTAGCTAATTGCGTTGCTTTGAGCGCGACACCTCTCACCTGTTGATGAAACACGTTCAACTTATCTATGGTCATATCCACCCATCGAACACTCTCGATCAAAGAAGGACTGGACGGGTCAGAGGGGATTTTTGAAAATGCATCCGTCCATATTTTTTCATCGAACAGCGACAATGCCCCCGCGATTTTCAAACCTTTCTCTTGAGGGGAAGACGCCTCGCCACTACCAATCAAAATTTCACCCCGATTGAGTGCGCTTTTCTTTTTGGAGAAGTCATACCATAAATCAGTACTCAAACGATTATCGTAATGAAGACGCAAACGCATCGTTTTTTCACCATCAAAATCAATATTCACCGTTAGCGGAGCTGAAGTATCTTTCAATTTACCCAGAGGTTTGGGTAAATCCACTTGCACCCCCTGCAGTGAAGACCGTAGCTGAAGACTGTCTAAATCCTTTGACGAGTCAGTCAATGTCAGCGTCCCATCCATATTCAGTTGACCTTTCAACAATGCAAACAAAGGAACATGGAGCATATGTTGTAATGTTTCTATCGCAGTATTACCTTGGAACGTTACCTGTAAGGCACGTTTGGGCTGTTGTATGGGTTGCAAATGCATTGTGACGGGTGAACCCGCAAGAGTTGCGGTAAGTGTGCTATCCTTTATCCCTTTTTCATTAAAACTCAGGAGGCCAACAAGATTGTCTAGCGTTATACCCGTTGAGCCAAAATGAAACTTAGCCTGATTATTTTCAAATTCGATGTCACCTTGTGCTAAAACAGTGTCATTCTCAGGGTAGAGCGGCACTTCTATTTTAATATCTAATCCCAATGCACCACGAAGGTCGAGAGACTTAAGCCGTGACAGACGAGCATTCAGCGGCGTATCTGATACATAAGCTAATAACTGTTCCGCGGCACTCTTTATTTTTCCATGAATCAGCAGTGTTTCATAATCCAGTCCAATGTCATCCATACGTAAATTCATATTATTCACGACAATGCCATTCAAATTAGCATGATGAATATCAACATTCATATTGCGCTTATCAACACTTAAAAAAGCATCAACCTCACGACTAAGCGGCCAGTACGGTGCAAAAATTAAATCCACGCCACTCAACTGCGTCGACACAGAAAACGTCCCTGGCGTGTGGTCAAACGGAAAATCAGACATCGCGCCATCAATGACAACACTTCCACTCAACCTGTCGATTTGTTTAATATCACGTTTCAGCCATTGGTCTAATTTTGGTTTCAAGACCTTTGCGGGAATTAGTTTTAACCACTGCTCTGCGTGCGTTGCTGAAAATTGTGTTTTGAAGCTTACCTGGCTTTTGGGATAGTGTTCAGCATCATCCATCACCCCGCTAGCGGTTAATGACAAATCCTGATGTTGTACAACAAAATGGTCGAGATTAATTCGTGTGCCCTGATTTTTTTTCTCCCACTCCATTGTCGTATTAATACGCGCAAATATCACTGGAGATAAGTGATTGAATGCTATTGCAGTTTGATAACTATCCAATTGCAAACGACCTTCATTCGGCCGCCAATACACAACCCCTGTCACATCTGATACAGCAGGTATCGCTCCCCTTTCCTGCCAACCGAGATCGGAAAATCCGGTTAAAAAATAATCCGGCGACTGCGATTTAACATGTAACGCCGTATCATACAATTGACCTTCGGGTTTCATTTCTAAAACAGGCTTGAGTGAGTCAGGCCAGGGAATATCCATTGAAAGTAAGGGTTGTATTAATAGATGTTTAACAAACATCTGGTAGCCCTGTTCGGCTTGATTATAATGAATGTAAAACGCATTTTCGGGCCACTTCGTCTCATTCGCATCTAACTTTAGGTGATCACCATCAAGATCCCAACCCGCTTTTGTACGCTTCCAACCGATGTGCGCACCCAAATGCGTTATGTTGAACGGTTTAACGTGCCCTTCACGTTTCAAGGTGAGATGATTAAACGTTAGTGTGCTTTGTCCTTCAACCAGCTGGCCTTTAACAATATCTAACCAAAGTGTAATATCCCCTTTACCATCCTTTATTTTTACGGGTAATTGCGGCAAGAATTCTTGCCATTGTGCTGGTAATAACGATTGAATCGACAGATAAAGTTGACCTTTTGTTTTCTTTAAAGCGAGGGGATTTAAATACAAATCAGCAAAAATAGACGCTTCAGTTTTCGATGCTCGATTGAGCTGCACGCTCCCCTTTAACTTGTAACGCCCTCCATAGTTTTGTATCGTCATATTCACGTGTTTCAGTGGAACAATGGATCCATTTTCAAGATACGCGATGCTTGATACATGGCGAACAACAATCTTGGTCTGTGAAGACAACCAACTCAGAATAGGTATATAAGCCTCAGGACCAAAATTCGTATCTTGTTGGCTTATGTTTAACCCATCGACCATCCAATGATCGTCTTTTTGACGAAAAATAAAACAGGTGTGATCGATGTATAAAATACCGGGTTGAATGGACCAATGCCAGAGTGAACTGAAAAGATTGATGCCAATTAGTAATTTATTGAGTTTGAGTTCATGCGAGTCTTTACCGGTAAGCGTGATGTGATTGAGCCGAAGTACGGGATGAAGCCAATACCAGCTTGTATCCATACTTTCTATAGATACGGGTTGCCCAAGCATTGTGGACAGATGCGCCTCAACCATCGGCTTGTACTGTCGCGCCCAAGGCGTGAGTGCGCGGAAGACACTGAAGATAATCGCCATAGCAATAATTAAAACGGCACAATACACCCAGCATTTCGCGAGAAAAGGTTTCCAACGTTTGTTTTGATGTTTAACACTCGATTCACTCATCACAATCCTTGTATGAGATTTGAACTTTGGACAAGACGACATGCAAAAATCTGCATGTCGTCTTGTCCAAATAGTGATGTAACCTTAGACATTGATGATTACTGTTGGACAACATCAACGCCTCTTGGCGCTTTAAACTGAAATAGCGACGCAACCAGTTTCGGATTGACTTGAACCTGGTTAAGGGTAACATCAGTCAATTGCCCCAATTGATCATATAATGCAATCCCACTCAATGCCGATCCTTCAAATACCAGTTTAACACGCTGAAAATTGGCTTTATTTGATTTAGCATTCAGATCAAAAGACATTTTATTGCCTTTTTCACTGACGGTTACATCAAAATCACGCGCAACAGTATCATTATAACCACTCAAAAATAAACCCGCTGTGCCACCAACACTTTTGTCTTGTTTTTTTACACTAACTTGCTCTAGATCAACATCATAAATCCATAATTTTTTACCGTCAGCAACCACCAATTGTTCCATGGGCGCTTTAGTCTGCCATCGAAAACGCCCAGGACGTGACAGAGCCATCGTACCAGACGAATGAGACACTTCCCGACGCTTAGCTTTCACAACCTGTGTGAAGTCAGCACTCATCGTTCTTAAAGCATTTAGCTTCGATTGCAACAATTCACTCGGTGTCGCGGCAAAAACTGATGAGCCACACAACAAGACTGTTAACCATAACATTTTTTTCATCATTCAACCCCTTGCATAAAATGTTCATTGAATTTTAACAGATGAGCCGTCACTCTAATCCTCAGCAAACGCTGACGCCAATACATCTCGCGAGCCACCATCAAGAGGCCCCACCAACCCTGTACGTTCCATTTCTTCTACCAACCGCGCAGCACGATTATATCCAATTTTAAACCGTCGCTGCACTGCAGAAACACTGGCCTTACGGGTTTGAATAACAAACTCAACTGCTTGATCATAAAGCGGATCACTGTCTTCAGTCGACTGCTCGTCGTCATCAATACCCTCGAGTCCCTCACCCGAACTTTGCGTAATTTCAATAATATACTCTGGCCGACCACGTGCACGCCAATCATCTGCCACACGATGGACTTCTTTATCATCAACAAACGCACCATGTACGCGTAAGGGCGCCCCCGTTCCCGGCGCCAAAAATAACATATCACCATGCCCCAATAACTGCTCAGCACCTTGTTGATCAAGAATTGTGCGTGAATCAATCTTTGAAGAAACTTGAAATGAAATACGTGTCGGAATATTCGACTTGATAAGCCCAGTCAACACATCGACGGACGGACGCTGAGTCGCCAAAATCAAATGAATACCCGCTGCACGCGCTTTTTGAGCGATCCGAGCAATCAATTGCTCGACCTTTTTACCGACAACCATCATCATGTCGGCCAATTCATCAATAATCACGACGACATATGGCAATGATTGCAATACAGGGGCTGTCGTCTCCATGCCATGAATGGGTTTCCACAGCGGATCAGTGATAGGCGTACCGTTTGCCACCGCTTCAGCCAGTTTTGTATTGAATCCAGCCAGATTGCGCACGCCTAATGAAGACATTAATCGATAACGCCGCTCCATTTCACCCACACACCAACGCAATGCACTCGCGGCTTCTTTCATATCCGTCACAACAGGGGTTAATAAATGCGGGATGCCGTCATAAACGGACAGCTCCAACATTTTAGGATCGATCATAATCAAACGAACCTGCTCTGGCGTTGCTTTAAACAATAAACTTAAAATCATGGCGTTAATGCCCACGGATTTACCTGATCCCGTGGTTCCCGCCACCAACAAATGGGGCATTTTCCCCAAATCAACAATCATGGGGTGGCCTGCAATGTCCACGCCTAACGCCATACTTAACGGTGAATGAGCCTGTTGATAGGCATCTGATGATAATACTTCGGAGAGGTTAACCGTTGCCCGATTGAGATTAGGTAACTCAATCCCGACCACTGTTTTGCCTGGAATAATTTCAACCACGCGGACACTTTTTACCGACAACGAGCGCGCTAAATCAATCGCCAATGCAGACAATTTACTCACTTTTACGCCCGCAGCAAGCTGTAATTCAAAGCGCGTAATGACAGGCCCCGGGTGCACCGCGACGACATCCGCCACAACACCAAAATCTCTTAAATGCTGCTCCACTTCGCGTGACACAGACTCTAATTCTTGATGGGTAAACCCGCCCATAGGCTTCCCCGGCTGCCCTTTATCGAGCAATTTGAGAGCCGGCAAACCACCTACTACTTTCATCTTGGGCGGCTCTGTGATTGCGGCTGGGGCTGGGACAGCTTTAACCTGGGATGTAATCATTGAATCAACAACATTGGGAACGTGCATCACCAACGGTTTCTCAACCACAACTTTCGGGATCACTCGCGGCTTCACACGCGTGCTTGGATACTCAATATCCTGCTCATTGTTTTGAAATGACTGTATCATGGTTCGTAGTTGACGAACGCCAGACACTATTAAGATCATGCTAATGTAACCTAGTCTCGAACTCTCACGGCCCGTTAGCTCAAGCACATGAAGCCAGGATACATGGGTGGCCCATGTAATTCCCGCAAGCAGCATCGAAAAACACAGCAGAACGGCCCCTTGTTGATTAACGGTATGACGCAGCGCATCAGCGACCGCTCTACCTACCACTCCACCTGCACTAAAATGCCCTGAAAAAGCATTTGCTGAAATATCCAGGCTCAACAAACCACAACCACCTATAAATAAAAGTAAAAACCCCGTTACTCGCAACCCAACCACGGCAGGATTCACTTCTTGAGCAACGCGGTTTTCCTTCAAAACCACCCCGGCAAGAAAAGCAAAACAGACGGGTAAAGCAAACGCCAAATAACCGAACCCCCAATAACAGGCATCAGCAAGATAAGCCCCTACTCGTCCGCCGGCATTATCGACTTTCATAGAGGGGCGTGAATGTGACCATCCAGGATCTGATAAATGATAAGAAACCAACGACAACAAGATAAACAAAGCCAAAGCGATCGCTAAAATAAAACAGCCCTCTGCTACTCGTTTTCTCACACCACTTGGCAGGGATTTTTTAGGGGTGCCCGCCTGACGCCCCATACGTTGTTTTGACATCATTCTTTTCTAAGTTGATACTGCACGCAGGATAGTTTATCTTACCACAAATCAAAGAAAAGGCAGAGAAGATGAATACTAACAAATCAAAACACCATCGATTAATCATTTTAGGTTCTGGCCCTGCGGGATACACAGCGGCTATCTATGCTGCGCGCGCTAATTTAAATCCTGTCGTGATAACGGGCATGGAGCCCGGCGGTCAGCTCACAACGACAACGGACGTTGATAACTGGCCGGGTGATATTGAAGGCTTACAAGGCCCTGCATTAATGGAACGCATGCAAAAACATGCGGAACGATTTGAGACCCAATTGATATTCGATCATATTACAGAAGCAGATCTACAACAGCGCCCATTTCGTTTAAAAGGCGACACAGAAACATACACTTGTGATGCGCTGATTATTGCAACCGGCGCCTCAGCGCGTTATTTGGGTCTGGACTCTGAAAAAGCCTATATGGGGCGCGGCGTTTCTGCCTGCGCAACCTGCGATGGTTTTTTCTATCGGAAAAAGGCAGTTTGTGTGATTGGCGGCGGCAATACAGCAGTCGAAGAAGCATTATACCTCTCTAATATTGCTGAATCCGTCACACTTGTGCATCGACGAGATGCGCTTCGCTCCGAAAAAATTCTGCAAGATAAATTATTTGAGAAAGAGCGCACAGGAAATATCCGCATCATATGGAACCACACGCTCGATGAAGTGCTTGGCAATGACATGAAAGTAACCGGTGCACGTCTTCGCCACACGTCAGACAACACAACCCAAGACATCACTGTCGATGGCGTCTTCATCGCTATTGGACATACACCGAATACAGCGCTGTTTGAGAACCAACTTGACATGCAAGAGGGCTACCTCAGCATTCGATCCGGTCTAAAAGGCGGCGCAACTGAAACCAACATTCCAGGTGTTTTTGCTTGTGGTGATGTTGCAGACAATGTCTATCGACAGGCGATTACCTCGGCAGGATTTGGCTGTATGGCCGCATTGGACGCCGAAAAATACTTGGATGCTATTTAGCCATTCACTACATTTCACTCTACGGGTAAAATGTGGTGATGAATTGACGCTCTGTTCAAAATTATTTTGAGTTTGTGTATCCTTTCGATATTACAGGGTAATCTCATCCGCGGAAACCTAGGGTTACCCTGCTATATCGAAAGGATGCGAATTTATGCATATTATTTCAGCAACACTTAAAAAGTCATGTTGAATTTTTTTACAAACATGGTTAATATTGCTCCTTACAATTCTATTTAATTATTGGAAACATAATATGCCTTACCCTAAATATGTTGTTACCTACACTGTCTTGACTGATGAAGCTGGCTCCAATCCATTTTGGCATTCATCGACTTTGATGTCTGAGCAAACTGATGAAAATGCGCCGATTGAAGTCAAACATGCCTTTGGATTTTACAGTACCTACCCCAGCTCAACGACCAACCCTATTATCAAGTTTCTCAAAGACTTACTTGGATTTAAAATCGACCTTCAAGATAGCCACGGCCATTTGGAAACAGAAAAATTACGCTACCTGGATGGACAAGGAGTGCGAGGCGTTAGCTTTGATGTTTCAGAGGAAAAATACCATGCATTGCTCACAGGACTCCAAAATGCCAGAAGGCTTGAACAAGAGGCTATCGGCGAATACGATGAGCTCTTAAGAGCAGAAGGGATGCCCGTCAATGGCCACACCAGATGGATGAAAGAGAAACAATTTGTCAGTGAACAAAAACATGAGCAGCGTCTCTTTCCGTTCCATATCGACTGGGGTTTTTCATGGAGTTTCGAGGATTTTGGTTTTTTCACCAACCAATCATACACGTGCAAATCACGCGCATTAGATTTATTACGTGCTGCGGACATTATTGATGACGAATTCGTTGCGAACATTTTAGGCTCGCCCGCTGCACACGCATTCCCTCGATATAGTTCAATGCACCTACCCCCCATCCAATTTGTAAGCACTGGCGAACGAGCTCCTGAAGAAAGAACGGACAGTACAGGAAAAAGAAAAGTCCACTATAATCGTTCA
Source organism: uncultured Gammaproteobacteria bacterium (assembly GCA_963784615.1). Lineage (GTDB taxonomy): Bacteria > Pseudomonadota > Gammaproteobacteria > Legionellales > Legionellaceae > UBA11403. The sequence continues at coordinate 286,918 of CAWASG010000002.1, read as the reverse complement.
TGGGAAAATAACCGCCTGTTCTGGGCTCACACACCAAGAATGCATCCTGTTGACACGACAAGTGATGAATTACAAGAGCAGGATGATGAATATAATTTAGTAAGAAACATGTCAAAACAAATTGATGAAGTGGAGCTTTTGCTACTGAGGAAAATTGCCAGCTACCAAAGAGACCAGAACGCCGGCCAACATTTTCAACGATGTCGCACTCAACTCCAACGTGTCATGCAAATTAAAGAATCGCTTAAAACCAATAACAGTAATCAGCTTGACAGCAGTAGTTTAGCATCGCGCTTATTTTTTGCTGAAAAAACACTCAACACCGCTCGTATGACGCTGACTCCAGAAAAAATGGATTACAACTTTTTAGACCGTGCCATTGAAAATATTGCGCTGCGCGATGCCTTGCTCGGTCTAATAGCGATTATTGCAGCCGCGAGCCTGTTAACTGGCGTAGCAGCCATCGCCGTCAGCGTCACGGCCAGTGTGTACTCTACATACAAATTTTATAAAGCAGTCCAAACTGAACTTGAAACCGTTGGAATGATGTCGGACTACAATGAATTCCACGCAAGCCCAACTAGAGTGCGCAATCTCCGATCGAGTGACTCGTTCGGCGTGCCTCTATCACCATAAAGAACCTACGTGAACCAAACCGTATTATGGCAATGATGCAGAATCCATTGCCATTTTCATTTTTTTAGTGCACTATTTGCTGCTTATTTTTGATAATTTTTGAGAGAACCATGGCAAAAGAAGACCATATTGAAATGCTGGGCACCGTAATTGACACACTGCCCAATACAATGTTTCGCGTAGAACTGGAAAATGGCCACATCGTAACGGCGCATATTTCCGGGCGTATGCGTAAAAACTACATTCGTATTTTAACAGGCGATAAAGTCAAAGTTGAATTAACCCCCTACGATTTAACCAAAGGACGCATTATCTTTCGAGATAAAAACTAGTACCGTTTCCATTTAGTTTTGATCGGTTGATTATAGTGATAAACCCAGTAGCCTAGGTAAAAATCGCAACACTGCGCTTGCAGGTCGCGTCGTTGCGAGCGAAGCGCGGCAATCCAGAGTTCGGAGCACTGTACTCTGGATTGCTGCGCTCGTAACGACGACATCGCTGAACATAGCATTAATCTGCTTATATCAACGGACCAGGTCTATTAAACTCAACCTGCCTATAGCTTATTACATACTCCGAAAAACAGAAATCCTGAGTAAAAATTTAGGATTTCTTGGAAAATCTTCAGAAATCAGAATATTATTGTGCTCATTTTGCAACCGGGCGCAGTATACATACATTGACATACTTCCCATTACGTTCTAATTTAAAGATTATAAGATTATTTACGTGTCGGTTGGGTTGAAGCGGGTTTGCCGAAGCCCAACCGACGGCATGACATCTCAAACAAGGACGTTGAAGAACCCAATGATCGATCTCACCATCAACACCCAGCCAGATGATGAAACCTGCGGGCCCACATGCCTGCATGCCGTTTATGGCTACTATGACTTGCACGTCAACCTTGAAAATATCATTGATGAGATTGAACGCTCCATCTCCGGCGGAACGCTGACACCCATGCTGGGGAAACATGCAGCTGCTCGCGGATTTGATACGACACTATACGTCAACAACGTCGATCTATTCGATCCAACATGGTTTAATCAAGGCGCGTCCAATAACGAACAACTCATTGCCAAGCTCGAAGAGCAAATGAAGTACAAAAAAACCAAACGGATGCTCCAATCAAGCGCTGCCTATATTGAATATCTGCAGATGGGTGGCAAAGTACGCTTTGAAACAATCAACGGCACGCTGCTCAAAAGCTATTTCAAACAAAAAATACCGATTCTAACGGGGCTTAGCGCGACTTACCTCTATCGCAGCGCACGCGAACGATTTACCCAAGAAGGCGCCTCTTGTTATGATGACATTCAGGGAACCCCCTGTGGGCATTTTGTCGTCTTATGCGGTTATGACGAAACCAACCGCCAGATTGTCGTGGCCGACCCACATCGTGAAAATCCCCTCTCCCATAACAATTATTACAAAGTCAGCAGTTACCGTCTGATTAACGCGATTATGCTTGGCGTATTGACTTATGACGCCCACTTACTCATCATTCAACCTAAAAAGGACGCCAATGCAAACGATCTTGGTCACAGATGACCCTCAATACTGGTCTTTTTTACAAAATACCGCGCCCATTATTGAATCGACGGATTATCTATTGAATGAGGACTATCATAAAAATGCCTCAATACGCGTTATTAATCTCTGCACATCCTATAATTATCAAACTATTGGCTACTACGTATCACTTTTGGCACAAGCACGTGATCATAAAGCCATTCCCTCAGCACTGCATCTTCAAGATGCGCTGAGTAACAGCCTAACCAAACAGATATCGCAAGATATTGAAGAAGAAATTCAGCACAGCCTGCGTGACATTCATAGCAATGAATTTCTATTAAGTGTCTACTTTGGTCAAAACATGGCAAAACGCCATAGCGACCTTGCCAAAAAACTACATGGACTATTCCCCTTACCATTAATGCGCTTTGTACTGGAAAGAAAAAAACAATGGGTGATTAAAAAACTATTACCCTTATCTCCTGCCGATATTCCTGAACACCACGTTCAATTTATGCAAGAAGCTGCGGAAGCCTATTTTTCTAAAAAACGCTTCCATCATTGGCGAAAAAAACAACGCCTGCATGATCTAGCCATTCTCTATGATCCAAATGAACCCAACGCGCCATCCAATAAAAAAGCATTAGAACTTTTTATTAATGCTGGTGAGTCAATGGGGATGAACGTTGATTTGATTGATAAAAACGACAGCAAATTTATCGCCGAGTATGATGCTCTATTTATTCGCGCAACAACATCGCTGGATCATTATACTTATCGACTAGCGCGTCGTGCGGCTCAAGAAAACTTAGTCGTCATTGATGACCCCCAATCTATCGTTAAGTGCACCAACAAGGTCTATCTAGCCGAGCTCATGCGTATGCATCAGATATTAACACCGGAGACCCTCTTCATCAGTAAATTTGACAAAATTTTGCCGACTATTGATTTTCCCTGTGTGCTGAAAAAACCAGACAGCGCATTTTCGCATGGTGTGATTAAACTAAACGAACCCACTGATCTCTACAAATCGCTGACGCAATTTTTTAAAACATCAGATTTGGTCCTCATTCAACCATTTATCCCGACTGAATTTGATTGGCGAATAGGTGTTCTCGATAACAAACCGTTATATGCTTGTCGCTATTATATGGCGAAGGATCATTGGCAAATCTATAATTGGGATTCGTCTGAGCATACTGAGGGCGGGTTTGAAACATTTCCCTTGGAGGAAGTACCCGAGGCTGTTATCAAAACAGCTTTAAAAGTCACGCGTCTCATCGGCGACAGTCTTTATGGTGTCGACATCAAAAGTTCTGGCGATAAACACTATGTTATCGAGGTGAATGATAACCCGAATATTGATTTTGACATTGAAGACCGTGTCCTTGGTGAGTCTCTGTATCAGCAAATCATGGCCGTATTTTTACAACGCATTCGCAGGAAACATGGATATGCCTAATTATGCTCTATTCTCTGTATTGGGAATTGAAATAGAATACATGCTGGTCGACAAAGTATCGCTCGATGTTCAACCCAAAAGTGATATCCTGCTTGAAGCATTAGCTGGCCATCAGGCCAACAGTGTTGAGCTGGGAGACATAGAGCTCAGCAATGAACTGGTAATGCATGTTATAGAACTCAAAAATAACGGCCCTCGTCCACCGAGTGAGCCAATAGCCAACCACTTTCAACAAGCCATTTTACAACTTCAACCCTTGTTGGAAAAGCATCATTTACAACTATTGCCCACCGGTGCCCATCCCTGGATGAATCCGCTTACCGAAACCATCCGCTGGCCACACGGCAATCAGTCGATTTACCAACAGTATGATACGATTTTCAATTGTGAAGGACATGGCTGGGCGAATTTACAAAGCATGCACATCAACCTTCCTTTTGCGAATGACGAAGAGTTTGCGCAATTACACAGTGTCGTCCGTATTCTTTTACCTTTGTTGCCGGCACTCGCCGCGAGTACACCCATCATTGAACGGCAATTAACGGGATATCAAGATACTCGTTTGGCTTATTATGAAAAAAATCAGCAGAAAATACCTTCCATCAGCGGTGACATTATCCCTGAAGTAATTTCCTCAATAGCACATTACCAAGATCAAGTGTTAAACCCTATGTATAGAGACATTAGCCCCTTCGATCCCGAAGGTCTTTTACAATATGAATGGCTCAACTCACGTGGCGCGATTCCAAAATTTGATTACAATGCGCTTGAAATTCGTCTCGTTGATACACAAGAATGCGTCCATGCCGATATTGCCATCGCCAGAGTCGTACATGCACTTCTCAAATACTGGCATGAAACATCAGAGCACCATCATCACCGCCCATGCTCAACAAAAATGCTCAAGTCGGTTTATGATAAAACGCTAAAAACAGGTCTTTCCACCCCCGTTGAACACGCGGAATTATTCACCCAATGGCACCTGCCAAAACGCACCATGACCATTCGCGATGTCTGGTCAACGCTCATCGAACGCGTCAGCCACACGCTGGACCAACCGTCACAACTGGCCCTTGAAAATATGTTGCATCACGGGAATTTAAGCGAACGAATTGTCAAAGCATGTCAAAAGGATTTGAGTAAAAGCAACCTTAGGCGAATCTACCAACAACTTGCAGATTGCCTCCTAAAAAATCGTGTCTACCTTCCTGCAAATACCCCCTAAAAAACCTCCATTTGAGTTCAAATGATTCACTGGCTACCCCCCGTTACGGTTCGTGCCATACGCGATCATATTTCTCCATCAATCGGCTAGAAACAACTCTTGGTGTGTGATATAATGCCATGTTTTTTACATAAAAAGCATTAAATAATGTATATTGTTTTTTAAGCGATCCACAATGCGCCCAGCCGCCCGCTTATGAAAGCAGGACGTTACATGTAATCTTTGCGTGTAACTGCTCGAGCAAGGGTAGTAACCTTTGCTTTTAACATTAAGGATGGCGATTGGCGTCCATTTTCTATTAAGGACTTATTTATGCCTACTACTCGTGTCAATTTTGCAGTAAATAGGGGAAATGTTGTATGCATTAAAGATAAGCTTTATGTAGTGACTTATGTAAACCCTTTGAAATTTTTTTTGGATCAAATGCCTGCAGATTGTAGGATCAATGTTGATGGTAAATGCTATCCATTGGTGTTTAAAGATTGGCGATTATGTGATGACCTAAAATATCGTAAACGACTTGAGGATGAGCTTGGATTTTCAGGACCCTATTCCGCTTTTAGAGATGGTTCAAAAGCACAGAACACTCCAGCTGTTTTTCATAGCCATTTTTGAGAACAAACTCGGGTTTATCACTTACAACAGAACTGATGCTTTTTTAAAGGAAAGAATAACCTCAGCAATTGTGGCAAGCGATATTTACTGGCGAGTGCTCTAAGCACTCACACCAGGATTAATTGACAAGACATTAGCTTTTTCAGACTCAAACTTGAGGTATGCAATCAGAATCCTCTCTTTCTTCTTGGGTTTTAAGCCCCGCGAAGCCCATTCTTGTTCCAGGCATGAATTTTCTTGGATTTTCTAAAAATGCGCCTAACATGTCTTCTGTCCAAAATTGAGAACCGCTATCTTGCATACCGCTCGAGTAGTTGAAGCCAGACTCAGAACCAACCTTGCGTCCGAAAATACCAAATAAACTAGGCCCTAGCCCATGCACACCTTGCTTCAAACTATGACATTGCCCTGCTCGTGATTTAAAGATTTTCTCACCTTTCTTAATATCGCCATTCATTTCCAACTCCTATTTCAATGTTAATCAATTCACATGCAAATACGTCATTCAATATAAGATACCAGTTGAGAAATTCGGGCGTCAATTATAAGTCAATAAACAGCTGAAATGAACTTGCAGGTATCGTTGCTGCAGGAAGCAATCCAGAGAACAAAGCTTCGAACCCAATTGCTTCGTGCCTCGCAACGACGCATTGTTCGAGATCGTTTCAATCTGCCTGTTCTAACCGGTCAAATTGTATTCATTTAAATCGGAATCCGAGCCGCGACCGTTAGGAAGTGGAGCAGTTTCGGTGCGATCTTAACTGCTCCACTCCCTAACGGTTGCGGCTCGGATTCCGGTTAAATACTATCAATCTAGCCGGTCAAAATTTAATGAAAACGGTACTACAACCTACTTGCAGTTTACTCAAGCTCGAAGGGCAACCTTACCCTCATCACTTGGTGAAGCGACAACCCTTTCTATTAGCCCTATCTCATCGCTCAGCTGTTTTAATAGCTCATCATTCGTGCAAGATGGATGCCACTGAACTGGAGCTTCTGATGACGCATTCGTCTTTTGTCCTACACTGATTGTATTAATGAATCGGGATAACGATATTAAATAATCACGACAGACTAATGAATCAAGATCGCTTACTTTTTCAATCCCGAATGCCTCGAACAAAACACGAGCCAAGGCGCTCCTGTGTTTAACTGACGTCTCGTCAGCCCCACCAATCCATGCCCCTGTGTACATTTTAGTAATTTTCAATAACGTTAACATCGTTGCACCTAACATGACTTCTGTTAAAAAAGGGGCAACTGCCGCTGAATATGACAGCTTGTCTGCTGACTGTTTTTTAAAAGTGTCGTCAAGAGGGACATACTTTGAAAGATAATCCAATTTATGCTCTTCAATCCAGTTCGCGATTTTTTCAAGGAATATGTAATCGTTTTTACGGTCTTGGGTTTCGGTCGCCGGACGCCAAGTTGCAAAATATCGTCGACTGTCCAACTCCTTGCGAAGCTCATCGTACTTACACCCAATCCCACGCAATTTAATCACTGCATTATTAATGCTAACAACTATACGCATATCACACTTCCTTATTGAATGATCTCTGAAAAAACAGCGATCTTTGTTATGGTAAAAATGTTAAAAATCGGCAGGCATAATCAACTAAAATAGCGGGATTCATCGCATAGCGTCAATATATATTAAGAAAACATTTAACATAACTGCCCTAGTACCCTCTAACCAACCTTTGAAATCGCTCAAAAGTTGCTTTATTAGATTTTAAGGAAGCCTTAATTGTTGATTTTATTGGCGGTGGAATGACGACGTTAATGGAAGGCAGCGGTGAAGAAGACGCACCGCCAGGACAACCTGATTTTAACTCATCAAAGAACGTAGGTTGGGTTGAGCGAGAGCGAAGCCCAACCTACGTCCGTTTAATGACTGAGGCCGTCATTCTGGATGTACAGGTGAGCTGGCCAGCGTCATTGAATAAATCAATCAACCAGACTTGCGTACTCCGTCCTAAATGCACCGGTCGACCAACTCCCGTTACCAACCCCTCTTTAACTGAACGAATATGATTCGCATTAATTTCCAGCCCTACACAATAAAATGAAGAGAGATCAACAACCGCATTTGCTGCCGTACTGGCAATCGTCTCAGCGAGTACAACATTAGCGCCTCCATGAACAATCCCAATGGGCTGCTTTGTACGCTCATTTGCAGGCATGGTTGCCGTCAAAGAATCAGGCCCAATATCCGTAAAGGTAATGCCTAATAATTCAGCCAAGGTGTTTTCGCTGCGTCGATTCAAATCGTCAAGTGAAACCGGTCTATGCCATATTGTGTTCATCGAATGCCCCTCCTTGTTCACAAGCCATATGAGCAGAAAATCCATCCACAGGCGCTTCTGCAAAAAAAGAATAAGAATCGAAAGAACTCAAGCGTGGCGTAGTGAGTGACTCAAAAAAAGATTGCAACCCATGATAAAGATCTAATCCAGCATCATTAGAACGAGGTACAGCAGCCTCTAAATTCCTCAAAGACCTCAAACACTCACTCGCAAATGTATTCATCGCACTGCCACTTTCAGACGGTTGCAAAAGAGCCAGAATAAAATGAATCAATTGCACCTCAACCTCGATATGAAACTGACACACGCGGCTGAATTTATCCGGGGTGAAGTTCTTAGAGATGGAAGCCTGCAATTGACCAAGAAGACCAAATACTGGTTTTACGTGAGAAAAACCCACTTGATCAGATGTTAGGTATGTCAGCATTCTCACAAAAGTTTGAGACTGGACTTCATAATTCGGCCCAGCCTTTCGGAGCGCCTCAAACATTAACCCCAAAATAGGAAACATTAAATCAAGCTTCTTCTTCTGAATACAACAATCTGCAGCTTGTTTCAACAGGCGCTGTGGCTCAAGTTTAGGTTCATTATCTACAACCTGAAGAATAGCGTGCTTTAACAAATCCAGATTATCTGAGTTAACTGCGTTCTGCATCAACACCTGTCGTCGCTTTAAGACAATCTCGCAATGTTCTTCTGGTGTTAAAACATGAAATAATCGATGCGGCTGTATCCTGGTATGCCCAGGGCGCAACAACATGCGCCGCTCGTGCATTTGCAGCATGACTTCATCATAGCGGGTCAGTCGACGCCCCGTTTGACGGGCTTGTACCATCGCCTCATAATTTATCCCATCAACCACATGAACATGGTTAATACATTGATAAATCGTATGTAAATCATGAGTTGATAAAACCCGAGGTTCACTTAAAACCTGGATGTTTGTGTCATATTCTTTCAACAATTCAGGATTCAAACTCACAGTAAAATATTCATCAGTACGAGAGTTGTTGTACAAAAGGGCATCTAAACCAGTCGATGGGTTTTTTATTCTGATATAAACCGCACAACAACCAGCAGCAAAATTCAATGAAAAAATATCTACCGGATATTCTGGCAGCAACACAGTGCAACAATTAGTCTCAATTATTTTCTCTGGCATGATCTACTCCTCTATAACCCGGAGCTCAAACGCTGAAATGCCAGGATTCAATAATGTCACCAGCACAGAAAGCGCAACTTTTAGCTCCGCAGCTAACACATAGGGGGGATTAATGACCCACAAACCGCAGCCTGTCATCCCGGGATGTGCGGGATCTGATAGTTTAAACTCAACCCGCAAATTTCGAGGGCCAATTTTAGCAATAGAAGACACCATTTGTATATGCGATTTTTCGCTCAGTATGGGATACCATATACAATAGATCCCATTATTAAAGCGACGATAAGCGTTTTGTATATATTCTGGAATCAATCGGTAATCGGTTTTCATTTCATAGGAAGGATCAATAAACACCAGTCCACGACGCTCCGGTGGCGGCAAGAGAGCGCAAAGTTGCTCAAGGCCATCGGTATGACTCACATGCATTTTCATCTCACGACGTTGTCGCGGGATCTGCTGCAATGCATTAAATTCACGTGGATGCAATTCGCAACAGTAAAGTCTATCCTGTTGACGCAGTTGTTGCAGGGCAAACGCCGGTGAGCCTGGATAATATCGCAGCAAGCCATCGGGGTTATACATTCGAATCACATCTAAATAAGGACGAAAAACATCAGGAAGCTGCTTTTGATTTGCCCAGACCTGCTCAATTCCTTGATGCGCCTCACCCGTTTTGGCTGCTTCAACGCTCTTGAGATCGTAAAGCCCCTTGCCTGAATGTGTTTCAAGATAAAAAACCGGCTTCTCTTTTTGACATAAATAATCCAAAATGCGCGCAAGCGTAAAATGCTTGACGACATCTGCAAAATTTCCCGCATGATACCCATGTTGATAACTCAGCATCGTCGTTACCGGTGTATCATTTGTTCGATGTAACGTCGGCAGGTCAGGGGCTTACTGATATAAGTCATCACCTCACGTGTGCCACCAGTCCCTGTAATTTCCAAATCACCGTACCCGAATATCGTCCCAAAAATGGATTGCCGAATATCGATGCTTTCAATTTTATCCGATGGTATATTTGTCGTGAAACGGGTAAAAAGACCTCGTCGTAAAACGATCTGACTGGATTTGATGGTTAAAGAGCAGAAACGATAGACACCATAGGTCGACAACGCCCAAAGCAGCATCAATGCGCCGAACAACATGGATGGCTGACGCAGCAATTCAATATTAATGCCAGCAACCACTGTGATTGCAAATAAAATCACTGGCCATGCAAATATGATCCAATGTAGGCGTGCTTGGTATACAATGTCATTATCCATTTCGATTTCCTTTTAATTTAAGGTATAAACAAAGGCGCGCTAGGTAGGTTGGGTTAAGCGAGAGCGAAGCCCAACCTACCCTGCCGCCCAATAAAGGTTTACGATGCGCCGAATAAGTCAGTGTTTAAATCCAAAACTTGCGGAAATAATCAAAGGCGCACTGCTGCTCAAAGAACTTAACACTAAACTGTTTGACTATCTACCCAACCATTTACGTGAGCATTTTGCTGTGGGTAGTTTTAATCAAGGGTGCCTGGTCTTGGTCACACCTGATCCAGTTTGGGCCTCTCAACTGCGTTTTCATCTGCCTGAACTTCGAGATACGTTGCGCCAAAAAGCGGGTATTTATCAATTGGCGTCAATTAAAATCAATGTATCGGCCGATACACTTACACAAAAAAAATCACCTCGGCGTACTTTTCTACCGTTATCCACCAAGGCTTGTGAATCGATTCTCGCGGGAAGCGAACAATGTGATTATGATCCATTAAAACATGCGCTGAAACAACTGGCCGAACATGCGAAGCAGAAGCGTTGAAAAAACTAAACGGCTTCATCTAATATGAAGACGTCTTGAAACGAAGGTCGGTATTCGTCGGCGTCGAAGTAAGTGTATTCCCAAGCGTTTTTTTGAGCATACAGCGCGCGGAGTAATTTGTTGTTGAGCTCATGGCCTGACTTATACCCTTCAAAGGCACCAATGAGACTAGCGCCGAGCAGGTAGAGGTCGCCAATGGCATCCAGTACTTTATGTTTCACAAATTCATCATTAAAGCGCAGACCGTCGTCATTCAGTACGCGATAGTTATCAACTACAACAGCATTGTCGAGGCTTCCGCCCTTTGCCAGATCAGCTTCACGTAATTTTTCATAATCTGAAAGAAAACCAAACGTTCTAGCACGACAGACCTCTTTAACATAAGAGCATGTCGCAAAGTCAAACGTAGCAGACTGGGGTTTATCGCTGAATACGGGATGATCAAAATCAATTGTAAAGCTAATTTTATAACCATGATAAGGTAAAAACTTCACATATTTACCATTATCTTCTACACAAATTGGTTTTAGAATACGGATAAAGCGCTTGGGCGCATTTTGCTCGCGAATGCCTGCAGATTGAATTAAAAACACAAAAGGAGCAGCGCTACCATCCATAATTGGCAGTTCAGGCGCGTTGATATCAACATAAGCATTGTCAATTCCAAGACCTGCAAGCGCAGACAGTAAATGCTCAACAGTCCCTATCTTAACACCGTTGTGCTGAAGAGACGTGCACAACGTTGTATCACCTACATAATCATAAGAAGCTGGAATTTCTACAACGGGATCTAAATCAGTTCGACGAAAGATAATCCCTGTATTAATGGGTGCGGGTCGTAGGGTAAGAAAGACTTTTTCGCCGGAATGCAGACCAACGCCTGTCGCTTGAATCACCTTTTTAGGAGTCCTTTGTTTTATCATTCCGTTATCACCCTATCCCGCTTTTAAATTATAAGAAAAAAACCGGATTATTATATCAATCTATTTAAGTATCGTCTATTTTTTTATTTTTGCAAAAAAATAATTAAAATAAAAATTCACAGGTATTTTGAATCTGATTGAGTATGGTCGGTTGTGGTAGGTTGGGTTGAACGAGAGCGAAGCCCAACCTACCTCCAACCTACCCTAACATCATGCTTCTTCGTGACGTCTCAAAAATGCCGGTATATCTAAATAATCGACATCAGGAATGGCTTTAACACCAGTCGCTTCAGCGGGTTTATCCGATTGTTTGCGCAGGACTGCAGGTCGGTCGAGGTGATGGTAATCGAGAGAACCGTCATCGCGCCTTGTCTCGAGTGGCCGCGATCGACCAGCAGACTGTTGCGCGCTGATTTGCGCGCCACGCCCACTTTTGACGTCGCCTAGCCCTGTGACAATCACCGTTACCCGCATTTCGTCCGTGAGCTCTGGGTCAATCACCGTACCCACAACGACGGTCGCATCATCGGAAATAAAGCTCTTAATCACATCACCGACTTCTTCAAATTCCCCAATCGACATATCTAAGCCAGCAGTAATATTCACTAATAAACCACGTGCACCAGAAAGATTAATATCCTCAAGTAATGGAGATGCAATCGCCGCTTCAGCAGCTTGGCGCGCGCGATCTTCGCCTTTAGCGATACCGGTACCCATCATCGCCATGCCCATGGCAGACATCACGGTTCGAACGTCAGCAAAATCGACGTTGATAAGACCTGGACGAGTGATTAAATCGGAAATCCCTTTAACTGCGCCCAATAAAACATTGTTTGCTGCTTGAAAGGCATTAATCAAACTAATATTTTTACCCAAAACACTGAGTAATTTATTGTTTGGAATTGTAATCAATGAATCAACGTGCTCAGCAAGACGACGAATACCCTCTTCTGCTGCAATGGCACGCTGTTTGCCTTCGAACGAAAATGGCTTGGTCACAATGGCAACAGTCAAAATACCCAGCTCTTTGGCCACTTCAGCAAATATGGGAGCAGCGCCCGTTCCTGTCCCGCCACCCATACCGGCTGTGATAAATACCATATCCGCGCCCTTCAGTACTTCACGGATACGATCTCTGTCTTCTTCTGCCGCTTCACGGCCAATCTGCGGATTAGCACCAGCGCCTAAACCTTTTGTCAATTCGTCGCCAAGCTGAATGTTAATGTTTGCATTTGAGAGCTTCAATGCTTGCGCATCGGTATTCGCACAAATGGACACCACATCATTGACACCTTTTTCAACCATGTATTTGATAAAGTTGCCACCACCGCCGCCAACACCAACTGCTACAAGCTTCGCATTTTCCAATTGGTTCTCTACGTATTCAAACATAACTATTCCTTAAAAATTACCCTGAAACCATTGCTTCATTCGTGTCCACATCCCGCTTGATGTTTCACTTAGAGCTGGACCATTGTAACCGCCTTCATATTGCTGTTGAAAGCCATGTAGCAGTAGTCCAACTCCAGTTGCGAGAGATGAGCTGGCAGTGGCTTCTGAAATGCCTGCCACGCCATGAGCGCAACCATGTCTTACCGGCATTTCAAAGCACATTTCTGCAAGCTCAATTCCTCCTCGCACATCAGAGGCCCCTCCAGTCAAAACAACCCCGGCGACAATCAAATCTTCAAACCCACTTCGCCGAAGCTCATTCCGCACCAGTGTAAATAATTCTTCATAACGAGCTGCTACAACATCAGACAAGGCGCGAGCTGAAATTTTACGTCCAGGTCGCTCATTGATTCCCAACACATCAATCATTTGATTCACATTAGCAAGCTCAGGCATTGCACACCCATGCATAAGCTTAATCGCCTCAGCCGCTTTGGCAGGAGTACGCAAAGCCATAGCAATATCATTTGTCACCTGATCACCTGCAATGGGAATCACAGCGGTGTATTGGATCGCACCTTCTGAAAAAATAACAATATCGGTAGTTCCGCCGCCAATATCGATCAAGCAAACACCAAGTTCTTTTTCATCTTCAGTCAATACAGCATGACTCGATGCCAATTGTTCAAGAATCATGTCGTTGACTTCGAGACCACAGCGTCGCACGCATTTCACAATATTTTGTGCAGCACTCAAGGCCCCCGTAACAATATGGACACGAGCCTCCAAGCGCACGCCAGCCATACCTACTGGCTCACGGATACTGCCATGATGATCGATAATATATTCTTGCGGAAGAATATGTAAAATTTTCTGATCGGCAGGAATCGCAACAGCCTTAGCAGCATCGATCACGCGCTCCACATCTGCCACCGATACTTCTTTATCACGAATGGCAACGATGCCATGCGAATTCAGGCTTCGTATGTGACTACCCGCGATACCCGCATAGACGGTATGAACCTCGCACCCAGCCATCAGTTCAGCTTCTTGAACAGCGCGTTGAATCGAGTTGACTGTTGCTTCAATATCAACAACCACCCCCCGCTTCAGTCCCTTAGAAGGATGCCGCCCAATACCAATAATCTCGATGGTACCATCCATGCTCACTTCGCCAATCAAGGCAACAATTTTAGATGTACCAATATCAAGACCCGTGATAATATTTTTTTCAGGTTTCTTAGCCATTATCTTCCCGTTTGTTGTCTCCATAGCACAGCCATACCTCGCTCATAACGCAAATCGACACTGGCCAATTGATCCAATTTCGAGGCGAGTGTTGCTTGATATGCCTTACAGAATCGCTCGACGCGTTTCTCTAAATCCTGTTTTCCTAAATGCAAATCAATACCATTTGTCAAAGAAAGATCCCATGACTGATTGTCATGTAACTTCAATAATGCCACATTTAAACCATAGGATGATAATAGCTTACTCAATTTTTGATAAATTTGTAAGACATCATTTTTCTGACTATCCGGGCCCGTCAACTCCGAGAACTCAAAACCCTCATCCGCTGCGCCTACACTAAACAATCGCCCATCAGCGGTTATCAACGATTGATTCCATTTGGCTACAGGCTCTTTTTCAACCAACTTAATATTCAATACATCAGGCCAGATTCGATTCACGCTCGCAGTATCCGCCCAATCGAGAGATTGTAGCGCTAGTTGTAATCGCTGAGCCGGTAATGAAAAAAAACTATATTGTTGATATGTTGATAATACCGCCTCAAGTTGCTGCCGGGAGATTCGTTGAAAACTCGCGGAAATTTTGACGGTATTAATCGGAAATTGGCTCACGTCCGATAAATAGAGATAACCCAAATGCGCAAAAAGAGCAACTGCTGCGGCTATTAGTCCAGTCAAAACACCTCTATAATGCCATCGACTTCCTTCTGACGCCATGTCATTTCCTTTAGTTTGAGCCAAGCTGCATGCAAAAAGACGCATGCAGCTTGGCTCAAATATAATTTTTCTAGTCATTGCTTGTGGGCACATCGCTACGCTCATTTGCCCACCCTATCAACTTATTTACGCATAGTTTAGGTTGAGGCTGGTAAGCCGAAGCCCAACATGGATGCTTTTGTTGGGCTTCGGCTTACCAGCCTCAACCCAACCTACGGCATTTCTTGGACAGAACAGCATGAGTTTTTCCATGCTGTTCTGTCCAATGTCTACTGATAATGGGTTACCAACTGATTTTTATTGTGACGATGCATCATCGCCAACTCAACCAAATTATCCAGTAACGTTGGATATTCGACACCACTTGCAAGCCATAGTTTTGGGTACATACTGATAGAAGTGAACCCAGGCAGCGTGTTGATTTCATTAAAATAGATGTCCCCATGTTCATCATTGACAAAAAAATCTACTCGCGCCATTCCGCGACATTTAAGACGCGTAAAAATATCCGCGGCCATCTGCTGTACTCTCAAGGCAACTGTCGCATTCAAGCGCGCCGGGATGTCTAACTCAGTTTGATTGCTCTCTAAATATTTAGCAGCATAAGAGTAAAACCCATCAGCATGCAGCACCCTAATTTCACCAGGAATACTCGCCTTAGGTAGCCCGCCGGGCGTTATATTTTCTAGAACAGCAACTTCTATCTCACGCCCTACAACATTGGCTTCAATCAAAATCTCATCATCAAAGCGCCTAGCATCGTCAATCGCGGCGATTAACTCAGCTTGCGTGCTCACTTTGTGAATGCCAACACTTGACCCCATAGAACATGGTTTAACAAAGAGTGGCCAACCCAAGGCTGAGACGGCTTCCTGGCAAATGAATGGCAGGTTATCTCGTTGAGCACGCCAGGAAAAACTGCGATAGCGTGTTGATTGAACACCGTCAACGCATGCCAGCCGGCGTGCAATATCTTTATCCATACCGATTGCTGATGACAGTACACCAGAACCAACATAAGCCACACCGGCTAATTCCAAGAGCCCTTGAATACCGCCATCTTCTAACAGTGGGCCATGAACCATCGGAAAAACAACATCGGTCTCGATTGCGAATGTTCCCTGGCTCAACAAACTATCCAACGATTTTGACGACGCGGTCACTACAGGAAGAGGGCCCGTCAGCGCCCGCAGGGCGTCATAGTCGTTCACAAAGCATCGCCCTTCTTTGTCCATTCCGATGGGCGTAATGTCGTATCGCTTCGGATCAAGATGAGCTAATACAGACGCTGCTGAAATCAGTGAAATCTCATGCTCTCCGGATGGGCCTCCGTAGAGCAACGCCAACTTAATTCGATTCGCCATATTCGTCTCCAACAATATGTACCTCACGACAGAGCTCGATGCCAGTTTGCTCATACACCTTGCTTTGAACCAAATGAATCAAGCGCTCAATATCTCGCGCCGATGCTAACCCTGCTTCGTTAATAATAAAATTCGCATGCTTCAAAGACACAATTGCCCCACCAATACGCGTCCCTTTTAAACCACAACTTTCAATCAACTGCGCGGCATAATGATTCGGTGGATTTCTAAACACTGATCCACAATTAAACTCACCCGTAGGCTGGGTTGCTGCGCGTCGAGCGAGTAATGTTTTAATGGTTTCTAACGACTCGTCTTTATTTCCCGGCTTTAAACGACAGGTCGCCGAAATAAACCATTCATCTTGAAGCCCTGTAACGTGACGGTAGACAACTTCAAATTCAGAGGGTTTTCGTTTTCGAATCTCACCCTGTCGCGTCATGGTTTCCACTTCAACAACAGCGTTCCATGTTTCACCGTTGAAACAACCAGCATTCATGCGCAATGCACCCCCCATGGTTCCAGGGATCCCTGCCCAAAATTCGCCACCAGTAAGGCCGTTTCGCGCACAAAATCGCGCCATTTTAGCACATGACACACCTGACTCGACAAAAACCAGGTCGTTTTCTAACAGTGTCAATCTATCTAAACAGCCTTGCGTCAGAATGACCGTGCCGAGGAATCCAGTATCTCGAATGAGCGAGTTACTGCCCAGCCCCAACCACATCATGGGTTCTTCTGGAGGGAGTTGTTTTAAAAACGCGGCCAAATCCGATGTGCCGACGGGTTTATAAAGCGCTTTTGCCCGACCGCCGACGCGCCAGGTTGTATAGTCGGCCAAGGGTTGATCTAACAAAAGCTCCCCTTGAAACCCTACAACATCTAGCTCACGAGGTTCGTCTACGGTCTTCACACGCTCTCTCGCAAGTTATTAACTAAATTATTGGCCATTTGGCTGATACTGCCAGCCCCCTGCATCAAGATAACATCTCCATCTGCGACGATGTTATCCAGATACTCTCCAACCTGTTTATCTGACACTACATTGACTTGCGGAAAGGTCTTGCGAATCGTTTCAGCTAAACATTCACTCGTAATGCCAGGAATTGTTGCTTCGCCTGCTGAATAAATATCCAGCAAAACTAACTCGTCGGCCAGACTTAGTGCCTCTACAAAATCAGCATACAGCGATTGAGTCCGTGTGTAACGGTGTGGTTGAAACACGTGCACCAGTCGCTTGTCAGGCCAAACCAGACGAACTGCTTCAATAGTCGATTGAATTTCTCGGGGATGATGTCCGTAATCATCAACAATTAATGCGTTGCCATGCGTGAAATGATGTTCACCGAGCATTTGAAATCGTCGTCCGACGCCTTGAAAATGAAGCAACCCACGCACAATGGCACCATCATCAACGCCAAGTTCGGTTGCAACTGCAATTGACGCCAATGCATTCAACACATTGTGACGCCCAGGCCAATTCAATTGAATCAGCAAAGGTGCATGAGGCGCGGGGCGATGAACGGTAAACTCACTCATGATACCTTTTTGTATCCAATCAACAGCACGATAATGCGCGCCTTCCCGAAAACCATAAGTAGATATTGGGCGCTGAATATCAGGCAAAATACGACGCACTTCTGCATCTTCTATACACAGGACAGCCAAGCCATAAAAAGGTAGGTGGTGTAAAAATTCGACAAATGTGCTCCGCAATGTATCAAAATTATCGCCGTAGGTGCACATATGATCAGCGTCAATATTCGTCACAACGGCGATCATCGGTTTTAAAAATAAAAAAGAAGCATCACTTTCATCCGCTTCCGCAACAAAATAAGAGGATCGACCAAGCTGGGCATTCGTTCCACAACTGTTTAATTTACCACCGATAACAAAACTGGGGTCAAGACCACCCTCTGCTAGCAAACTACTGACTAAACTCGTCGTTGTGGTTTTACCATGTGTTCCCGCAACAGCAATTCCATAGCGAAAACGCATCAATTCAGCAAGCATCATCGCGCGGGGGATAACCGGCTTCATTTCAGCATTGGCGGCAACAATTTCAGGGTTATCATCAAGGACCGCCGTCGAGCGCACAATCACATCCGCACCCTTAATATTGTCGGCTTGATGACCTATCTCAACGGAGACACCAATCGAGCGCAAATATTGCACGACTCGGCTATCACTCAAATCAGAGCCCGTAATATGATAGCCTTCATTTTTTAATACCTCAGCAATGCCGCACATCCCCGCGCCGCCGATACCCACAAAATGAATATGGTTTACCCGGCCCATCCTTGGTGATAAAAATTTATTGTTGCTATTCAATACGTTCTCCTCTAACACAGGCTCCATGGCCTGTCATCAATTCTGCTATCTTGGGCATAACCTATTGATGTAAATGGTCGCGTAGGTTGGGTTGAGCGAGAGCGAAGCCCAACAAAATCGTCATGTTGGGCTTCGCTCTCGCTCAACCCAACCTACGCGTACATCAATCATTTGTTCCTTAACTCAATGCCAGTGAACTTACGCTCCTGTCACAATCCCAACGAGTGCCTGCGATTTTCAAAATCAATTCGTAATATTAACGCCATCACTATACAATTCACCACCATGCTCGCGCCACCATAGCTCACAAAAGGCAAAGTCAACCCTTTTGTAGGCAATAATCCAGCATTGACGCCCATATTAATCGCTGCTTGTAACCCCAACCAAAATGTTAACCCGTATGCAGCATACGCCGCAAAAAATCGATCCTGAGTATATGCAGTGAAGCCTATCGTTAGGCCTCTGATCACTAGTATACTATATAACATCAACACTAGGATAACGCCGACTAATCCTAGCTCTTCTGCAAGGACCGCAAACACAAAATCCGTGTGCGCCTCAGGCAGATAAAATAACTTTTGTATGCTGTCACCTAGCCCGGTTCCAAACCACCCACCGCGACCAAATGCTATTAACGATTGTGTTAACTGATACCCGCTATTAAACTGATCCGCCCATGGATCCAAAAAGGCCGTTAAGCGCGCCAACCGGTAAGGCGACGATATGGCCAGGACGACCAAGCACCCTGCCACGCCGAGGACCAAGCCGAGATAATAACGTAGCTTCACATCGGTTAAAAACAGCATGGCCATGACTGTGCCCGTTATCACCACCGTCGCACCAAAATCTGGCTCTGCCAATAATAAAACGGCGACAACAGCCATCACCAGCATCGGTTTGATAAAGCCCAAAACGCCCCGCTTCATTGTCTCTTTTTGACGAACCAAATACCCGGAAATATATAAAATCATGGTCAATTTGGCGAGCTCAGAAACCTGAATCCCAATCGGCCCAAAAGCCAACCAACGACGGCTTCCATTCACCAGCCGTCCCACACCTGGGATCAACACTAAAATCAACAGAAACAAACACACTAACAACAATTGACCGCTAATTTTTTCCCAAAAGCTGCTATCAACTCGCAAAAAAATAACAGCGACCACCAAACCAAACGACAGGTAGGCGAGTTGGCGCACCAAGAAGTGAAACGGTTGATGAAAATATTTCGTTGAAATCATCACCGAGCTTGATGCTACCATCATCAAGCCAATAATCAACAAGCCCATCACTGACATCATTAACCACTTATCATACAAGGCTAAGGATTTGCTCGTCGGTTTACCGCGCTGAGTAAAGTGGCGTGGCCGCATTTGACTCACAATGCGCCAACCGCTGAAACAAAAACCTGCCCGCGATCATTAAAATCTCGAAACATATCTTGGCTCGCGCAAGCCGGAGACAACATTACAACATCACCCGATTTTGCCTGTTGATGTGCGACTCGCACGGCTTCTTCAAGTGACGACGCCCTGACAACGGGGACAACAGACTGCAATGCCTGCTCCATTTTATCCGCGTCTATCCCAATCAACACAAGCGTGCGCACGTGTTCAGCGATTGGTTTTTGTAATTCAGTAAAATCGGCCCCTTTTCCTTGTCCACCCGCAATCAATACGATTTTCCCTTGCATAGAGCCTCCGATTCCCGAGATTGCTGAACATGTTGCACCAATATTCGTACCCTTTGAATCATTAATCCAATCCACGCCGTCCAAGGTTCGGACCCATTGAGCGCGGTGCGGCAACCCTTGAAAATGCTTTAACACGTCGATCATCGATTCGAAATCAATACCGACTGTATGGGCTAACGCACATGCGGCCAATGCATTCGACCAATTGTGACAGCCCTTTACTTTCATATCCTCTACAGACATGAGAATTTTAGCGCCATAGGCTAAATAAAAACCACCGCCATCAGTGCGAACACCCCACTGACCATCCACCGGACTATCCAAACCAAAACTAGACTCTTGATGGATGTGCTCATCCGGTTTGGTTTGCTCGTCATTTCGATTATAAATCAATGTTGTTGCTTGATGATACACTCGCTGTTTGGCGGCGATATACAACTGGATCGTTTGATGGCGGTCAAGATGATCGGCTGAAATATTGAGTATCGTTGCCGCAACGGGCGCTAAAGAATGGGTTAAATCTAACTGAAAACTGGATAACTCCAAAACCCATAAATCGTATTGAATACCATTATCTAATAAATCCAGAACTGGGGTACCTATATTGCCTGCAACAGCCACATTCATGCCTGCGGCTTTCGCCATATCCCCCACGAGCGTTGTGACCGTTGACTTGCCGTTTGTTCCGGTGATTGCAATAACTGGCGCAGAGATTTCACGGGCGAGGCACTCAATATCGCCGTATATTGGGATGCTGTTGTCCCGGGCCATCTGCATCAATGGTGCGTCCAATGACACCCCCGGACTGCTGATGATTTCTGACAGCATGGACAAGACACCATCAGGGACATCTTTCAAGTACACATCAACGTCAGGAAATTCAGTCAAAAACGCATCTAAATCAGCGGGATGTTCGCGAGTATCATACGCGATAAAAGGCTTGTTATTTCGACGTAAATAACGAGCGATAGACAGTCCCGTTTTCCCCAGGCCTGCGACTACTGTATATAAGGCGTCAGTCATGATTTTTTCCTAACGAAGCTTCAACGTCGCTAAACCGCACAATACGAAAATAACCGTAATAATCCAAAAACGCACGACCACTTTAGGCTCACTCCAACCTTTCAATTCAAAATGGTGATGTAACGGCGCCATACGAAACAATCGTTTGCCTCCGCTATATTTAAAATAACCTACTTGCAACACAACGGAAAGGGTTTCAATCACAAAAAGCCCTCCCATAATCAACAAAACTAACTCCTGACGCACAACAATCGCAACGATACCAATCGAGGCGCCCAGAGCCAATGATCCAACGTCCCCCATAAACACCTGAGCGGGATAACTGTTGTACCAAAGAAACCCAAGGCCCGCGCCCACAATGGCAGAACAGAAAATCGTCAATTCCCCTGTATTGGGAACATAGGGGATCGACAGGTAGTGTGCATAAACTGCGTTACTTGATGCGTAAGCAAAAACGCCTAGCGCTCCCGTGACCATAACAATGGGCATAGTCGCGAGGCCGTCCAAGCCATCGGTCAAATTGACGGCATTACTGGATCCTACGATGACAAAATAAGCTAAAACAGGAAAAAACAAGCCCAAATCTATAGCGTAAGATTTTAAAAAAGGCACGGTAAGCTGCGTATTAATAGGCGCGCTGGTATTCACATATAAATATCCCACTGCAAGCAAAGCGATGACCGATTGCCAAAAAAACTTCCATCGAGAGGGTAGTCCCTTGCTGTTTTTCAAAACCAACTTGCGATAATCATCTACCCAGCCGACGATGCCAAATCCCAGCATCACCAACATCACTAACCAGAGGCTCGCCTGCCGCAAATCGCCCCAAAGCAAACAACTCACCAGGACTGCAAATACAATTAAAACACCACCCATCGTTGGTGTCCCGGCTTTAGAGAGATGACTCTGCGGGCCATCATCGCGAACGACCTGCCCGATCTGTAATTTCTTGAGCCAATTAATCATCGCCGGACCAAAAAAAAGCCCGACGATCAATGCGGTCAGTGCCGCTAAAATCGAGCGAAACGTAATATATTGAAATACCCTAAATCCATGATACTGCTCTTGTATGAGTTGTGTGATCCAATAAAGCATATGTTATTCCCCCTTTTTCTTAAGGATATTAATCGGACGTAGGTTGGTGTTTAGGTTGGTGCGTAGGTTGGGTTGAGGCTGGTAAGCCGAAGCCCAACATGGATGGTTTTGTTGGGCTTCGGCTTACCAGCCTCAACCCAACCTACGCCCCAACCTACATCCGATTAATTCCCTTATGCTTCTTCAGCTAATAAATGACGAACAACATACTCCATGGCACTTGACCGAGACCCTTTAACCAATACCGTTGTAGTGTCATCCAATAAAGGTAATAAATCCTGAATCAGACTATCCTGGGTCGAATAATGTTGAGCGAGTTCACCAAAGCCCTTCGTTGTCCATTGGCTTTGCGTCCCACACGTCAAAAGCATATCAATCCCATGAGCGCGTGCCGCCTCCCCCACTTCTTGATGGTGCTGCTGACTCATTGAGCCCAATTCGCCCATATCACCAAAGACAAAGATTCGCCGCCCCGTGCGCTGCCCCAGCACATCAATAGCAGTGAGCGTTGAACGAAGATTCGCATTATACGTGTCATCAATGACCAACGCATTGTTTTTACCAGACCGGTAAGTCATTCGCCCGGAAACACCGCCAAATGCAGTCAATCCTGCGACAATATCAGGCAAGTCAATGTTTAGCGCTGTTGTACAAGCAGCTGCAGCCAATGCATTGCGCACATTATGTATCCCCGGAACCCTTAGCTCGACCCATGCAGCGCCCTGGGGCGTAATCAGACGAAAACAAGGGCACCCTTGTGGATTGAAGGTCACGGAGTCTGCATGGACATCAGCAGGCTTATCCAATGAAAAATGCAACGTTGTTTTGCCAACGAGTGATGAATCCCAAAATTGCGCAAACGCATCGTCATCATTGATAACAGCCGTTCCCCCGGCAATTAAGCCCTGATGTATTTCACCCTTCGCCTCGGCGACACCCTCTATTGATCCAAACCCTTCAAGATGGGCTGGGGCGATATTATTTACCAGGGTCACTAGCGGTTTAACAATAGCCACCGTATGCGCAATTTCACCCGCATGATTCGCCCCAAGCTCAAATACCGCATAACGATGCTCAGGTTGCAGTGCCAATACACTCAATGGCACACCAATATGATTATTAAAATTTCCCCTGGTTGCAAATGCGGGTTGCGGAAGAATTGCGGCTATCATTTCCTTCACCGTGGTTTTGCCATTACTACCCGTCAAGGCAATGACTGCGCATGTATGTTGCTGCCGATAAAACGTTGCTATTGCAGCCAAAGCCATGGTGGTATCAGGAACGATCCATTGCGGTATGTTAATCCCGGATATCATTCGAGAGCAAATAACGGCGATTGCACCCTGATTCACCGCCTGAAGAATATAATCATGACCGTCAAATGTGTCCCCTTGAATGGCCACAAATACCTGTCCCGGCTTCACTTGGCGACTGTCGATGCAAACGCCGGCGATCAAGCGATCAGCCGATAATAATTCCGGCCTCAATGGCTCATCAAAAAGCTGTATTAAATTCGCGAGTGTCATCATAGTAATCAGACCAGCTCCACATCGTTCAAAACATCAATATTAAGTTTCTGATGATAACGTTTTAAGCTCGCCTCAGTTAAGGGTTGGCGATTATCATCTAACAAGTAAGTGTCTAAATCTTCGTTTAATTGCCGAGCTGTTTCTAGCATAATTGAAAATCGCTCTTCGTCAATGGCAGCGCTGCCTGACGCTTCCATAAAGATGCAAAGCCCACGCACGCTAAATGCTCCAATATTTTGCAAATCAAACATTCCGGTTGATGTCGCCGCAGCAACACTGCATAACACCGGCCCCTGACCATTTGAATATTGATGACGGTGAAATAAATGTCCTTCGCCGAAGCGTAAGCCCACTGAAAGCAACGTTTGCAATAACTCGTAACCAGCCAATTGCCGATTTTCTTTGGCTAACAAAAACATCATCACTGAAGATGAACTCATTTCTGTCGCTCGTGCTTTTGGACGCGACTCTTTTATCTCAGGAGTGGGCCTTGGCACCGACGATATTGTGGGAGCATCCATCGACTCTTCACGGCTCACTTTACGCACTGCGATAATATCATCGTATTGAGCATCATCTTGCTGCTGCCCTACCAGCGGTTGTGAATAGTTCGAACGAAGAATCTCACGCTTCGATTTAATCATACGCCCGATCGCAATTATAACGCCTGCGAGTAACAAGACATTAAGCATCATACTCCAATTTCCCAACATAATTCACTCCCAACCAGGGGCTATCGACAGACCCTAAGTTAATGCCATTGCTACATCCACTGCGACGATACGTGAAACACCTGGCTCACGCATGGTCACGCCTATTAAATGTTCAGCCAATTCCATCGTTACTTTATTATGCGTAATCAAAAGGAATTGTACGGTCTGAGACATTTCTTTAACCAAATCACAAAATCGCCCAACATTCAAGTCATCAAGGGGGGCATCTACTTCATCCAGCATACAAAAAGGCGACGGATTCAATTGGAAAATCGCAAAAACCAATGCCACCGCGGTCATCGCTTTTTCTCCACCGGATAACAAATGGATACTGCTATTGCGCTTTCCAGGTGGCTGAGCCATGACAACGATTCCAGCTTCTAACAGATTATCACAGGTTAACTGTAATCGTGCATGACCTCCGCCAAAAAGTCGAGGAAAAAGCGCCTGAAATAATGTATTCACTTGCGTAAACGTTTCTTGAAGCCGCGATCGCGTTTCCTCATCCATTTTCGCAATCGCGCTTTCCAATGTTGCCAATGCTTCATTGAGATCGCGCGACTGATCATCCAAGTGCGTTTTTCGAACCAGGCTGGTTTCATATTCGTCGATCGCCATGAGGTTAATGGCACCCAATCGTTTGATTTTATCAGCAATCTCAACGAGTTGCGACTCTCGACTGTCAACCGTCATGTCCAAAGACCATTGTTCAAGAATTAAGGGGGTATTCATGTCCAGCTCTGTCACCAACTCAAGCACCGCGTCGATACGGGTTATCAACGATTGCTCCCCCAATTGCAGTTTAACGATTCTCTCTTGCAGCGCGCTGTCTTGTTGCGCCAAAGACTGTTTGGACTGATTCACTTCTCGCAGCTGAGTTTGTAATGCCTCTACGTGTTGGCGCGCTTGATTTAACTCGCTCTCAAGGCATTGATGTTTCTCAATGGACTGCATAATGAGGATTGTAGCTGCATCATCAGGCGTATCCAGCTTTTGTAACCGTTGTTGCAATGCCTCTAATCGCTCTTTCTGTTTATCAATTCGCGCTTGTTCACGCAGCATGGTTTCGCTTAGTTGTTGAGCCTTCAATTGCTCCCGGTTACACTGCAGTTCAGTTTGATGAAGCGTTGCTCGTGCATCGTCAACGTGCAGGCGACTGACATTCAAGGTATCATCCCATGCTGTTTTGTCCACCAGCAAAGCCTCAAGCTGTTGTTCATACTCCTGCGTCCGCTGGCTCGCTAACATCAATGCCTCATCAATACGAATCCGTTCAGCAGCCAGGTCTTCCAAAAGTGGGTGTAATTCATCATGTTCGCGCTGTAACCGATTCGCTTGCAGTGATGCCTGTTCGAGCGCATGCTGTCGCTGATGATATTGGGCATTTGCCTCTTGCTGTACTTGCTGACACTCAGTCCATAACAATTTTGCACTGTGCTGTTCGCTTTCATTTTCCGTTCGCAACGCATAATGCTTATCTCTGTCTTGCTGTAATGCCTCAACGTGCTGCTCGGCAACCATCAGAGCTTCTTGTAATTTGAGCAGTGCCTGTTGACGTAACAACAAACTCGACTCATCCTCTGCTTTAAAATCAGCAACACGTAACCAACCGGAACCAAACCAATAGCCATCTGCCGTCATCACCGATTGATCGACGTTCAACATTGGCAGCTGTGCCTGCGCTTCCTCCAGGTTCTCAGCCAACAATACATTGTGTAATGGGTAAATCCATGCGGGCTTGTATCCTTTAACTTTATCGGATAACCGCGGGAAATCGTAGGTCATGTTCTCAGTTGACGTTGGCGTCACCCATACCATCGACTGACCTTGCAAGGATGGCAATGATGGCAAAAGGGTATCGAGCGATTCCAATGTCATCGCATGCAATGAATCACCAAGCACCCACTCGCAAGCCGAGCGCCATCGTTCTTCAACTTGAATCAGCTCCACCAGGCGCTTGCTGTTTAATTCCACTTCAGCAGAGACGCGTGGCATGCCTTTGAGTGAGGCTTGAATGCTAGCTTGTAGCGCGGCATGTTCCACTTTTTTCGATTGTGCTTTATCCTGCGCGGTTCTTAATTGACGTTCAACCTCTCGAATTTGTTCACCGATCGCCTGACCTTGCTGTACCAGGCGAGCCTGTTGCTCAGCTGCCTGTTGAAAAGCTTCGCCGGCGATCGCTTGTTGCTGTCGTAACTCGTCCAAAATTTCATGGCCACCCAAAACATCACACTGAGCGCGTTCGCTTTGTATTTTTTCAAGTCGTAATAACGTTTCTTGATAACGACGCTCAAGGTGCTGCTTATTCAATGTTTCAACCTGGGTGTCACGTTGAGATTGATTCAGCAGCGTTTGCACGTCTTGTTTTTTATGATTCAAAAGCGCTGCCTGCTGCTGTTGTTCTTGCAGCACTTGCGTGTATTGCTCAAATGTAGTCTTTAATGTTTCTGCTCGTTGTAATAACACGGCCCATTCATCTTGAGCGAGCCGATAAGATGCACTATCCTGCTGCAACTGCGACTCGGCCAGTTGCAGATCGGCCTTAATTTGCAGACTGTCCGCTTCAACTTGTTGCTTTTCACGCAGTTGTTGTTGCTGTGCTTCCTGAAGGCGAGCGACGTCATTACCGACTTGATAGTACTGCGTCTGAATGGTTTGAAAGATCTCTTGCGTCTCTGCAACTTGATTGTCTAAAAGCGCAGCTGTTTTGGCGGCACTGGCAAGTTGCGCTTGATGTTCCTCATGCGTGACCAACAACTGATTTAATTCACGGCGCACTTGCTCTTGTTCACGCGTCAATCCACACCACTTCAACGCCAATATATCGCTTTTGCATTGGCGTTCTTCCTGTTTTAACGCTTTATATCGTTCTGCAGCTTTGGCCTGGCGCTCCAAGCGACTCAGCTGTGTCCCAAGTTCGTTGCAAATATCGCTCACACGCTCAAGATTATCGCGCGTCTGCTGAATCCGTTGCACAGTTTCACGACGACGTTCTTTATATTTGGAAACCCCGGCGGCTTCTTCCATATAAGCGCGCAACTCTTCAGGCTTTGCCTCAACCAGTTGCGAAATCGTGTTTTGGCCAATAATGGAGTAACCGCGCGTACCGGCGCCGGTACCTAGAAACAAATCAGTAATATCTCGGCGACGACATCGAGAGCCATTCAAAAAATAAAACGAATCACCATCCCGCGTCACCAAACGTTTAATCGACATTTCCTGATAACTGGCATATTGGCCGGAAAAGCGCCCTAGACTGTTATCAAAGACTAATTCGACTGATGCCTGTCCGATGGGTTTACGGTCAGATGATCCATTAAAAATCACATCCGCCATGGACTCCCCACGCAAGGTCTTCGCAGAGCCCTCACCCATCACCCAGCGGACAGCGTCAATAATATTGGATTTTCCGCACCCATTAGGCCCAACCACTGCGACCAGCTGGCTCGAAAACGGCACAACCGTTGGGTCGACAAACGACTTAAAACCAGAGAGTTTTAGCTGCTTTAATTGCATGAAATAGCCCAGGGTCGGCAAGAAAGTCGAAATTGTAACGCAGATTACGCTTTTGGACAAAGCCGCATGCAAATGGGCCGCATGAAGCTTTGTCCAAATAATATAGTACGCAAGTGTGTGAGTGGCTTAAGATAACATAGTTTAGCCTAACTACCAGTCTGCCGATTCTCTAAGACCTTCCAGGATAAACAGGAGGGTGATTTTCTGAATCGCTATCATCAGACAATGGGAAATGATTTTCCAGCCCACCCATGACCCCTCGATTCACTTCACTGACATCCCAGACGATCTCAATAGGTCGACCAAACAAAGTAAATGCAGAATTCGAGGATCTAGGGAATGAAACAGGTCTATCACCAGGCTCAGCTGCGGAGAAAGTATCCGTATACGCCGGATTTATTCCGGCGCGGATCGTACTCGCCGCCTCCACCAACTCTTGTGCATTCGCGATGGTGCGATATTCAAGGATACGATATCGTGTCGGACGACCAACATGCGCGCTAGGACTCTGCAACAGGTTATCAATAATTGGGTCCCTTGTTAACGGATGAGAGTTATGTGATATTAACCAGCACTCTAGATGAGCTCTATCAATAATATAGGTACTCAAAGGGACCACCTTCCATTGTCCAGCGTCATAATATTGTTTTACAAGCAGTGAAGGGTTGTCGATTTCCATCCCGGTCAGCTTGTCCAAAATAAAAGTCTCATCAAGAGGTTTGCCTGGTTCTCTTGCAGCAATTGCACTGTCTAAAGACTGCAACTCCATCAACAAACCATTATACCGTTCTAAAACAACAGTGAGCCCAACGATTGTTCCAGCCTGGGTCAGTTCGTCTGCTGTCAAGAGTGAAGAATCTTCTGGCGCGGTATAGGAGCCGTTCAGCTCTGCACGAGAACTCCCATGGACACGCGATTCGGCACCATGGTGTGTATCAATTGCAAAAGGAGGTAGCGGTGGAGCGCCTGCATACGCAGAATTCTCTTGTGCAAAACCAAACTCTTGACCAAGGTGCTCGGCAACCGTAGAAAAGCGCCATAAACCCAACAAGCCTTCACTCAACACATGATTGAATAAGCCTTCCTCAATACCCTCCTCCAAGCCATTAAAGAAGTTACGAAATAAGTCGAAAATGGCAATCGCCGCATGGAAAGCCGCCGCTCCAACGGCAAAAAACGGAAACAACAATATCCCGCCCACTGCACCAAGTATGCCGAATGGTATGGCGAATATTAAAGTCCATAAAAT
Source organism: uncultured Gammaproteobacteria bacterium (assembly GCA_963784615.1). Taxonomy (GTDB): domain Bacteria; phylum Pseudomonadota; class Gammaproteobacteria; order Legionellales; family Legionellaceae; genus UBA11403. The sequence goes on along the minus strand of CAWASG010000002.1, from coordinate 257,396 downwards.
ATCGCCCCTCATATCAGCATATATACCTGAAAAGACCAAAAAAGGCACCGCCGCCCATGCAAATGGAGCTAAAACCACGCCCGCAGCGGCAATCAAAACATTAATCAACAGCGATTTGAGCGGATACAACACCCCACCCACGATCATTCCGCTTAACCTATTGAGAAATTCCAACATAATAAACCACCTTATCAATGAATAGCAGCTAATCTTTGCTACTGGTTCGCCTGAGGATTATGAACACTTACTGGAGCCTCTGGAATAGCGGGCTGACCAAAAAAAGTGAACACACGATCTGCAATATTTGAGATACTTACTGAAGCCCCGTTAATAGCTGAAGACAAGGCGTCCATACTTATAGGCTGAAATCTATCACGAATACGACTTGCGGCCTCCACCAACTCCCGTGCATCCGTCAGGGTGTGGTAAGCATAAATACGATATCGAGTCGTTGTTCCATTATACGCAGTGGGAGCATCTACTCTCTCTCGGGTCTGAGGATGCGAGTTGGACGATCCAAGCCATTCTTCTAAAGTCGGTCTATTAATAATTGCAGTACTCGCAGGAACGACTTTCCATTCTTCAGGTGCTGCTTGATATTGTTTCACAAGCAATGCGGGGCTTATTACATCCAGCATCATCGTCTCATCAGTGACCCCGCCTTCAAGAGGTGCGCCATCCTCAACCCCTTCGAGCCTTCTTGCTTCGATGGCCTGATCTAATGTTTGTAAACGATCATATAGCGAAACATATTGACTCAAAACAACACCAAGGTCGGGCATCTCACTAGCTCGGGATAGTTCATCAGGTGTTAATGGCAAAAAAATCACCGGTGCTTGAGCGGGACCATTCAAATGAGAAACATCATACGATACGCGGGGTACATCCTCTAAATAGGAAAAATCATCTGCTAGCTCATTTTGGGGCCCACCTTGAAAGCTGTCACGAGTCATACCATTTCGCTGAAGAAGGGAGTCCAGGAACGCCGTTAAATATCGCAGTGATCGACTAAAAATATTTTCTCCGGAGAATGCATTATTCAGCACATGAGTCAAACCATGCTCATAACCATCTTTAACGCCCAAGCGAAAACTATTGAACAAATCTATGAGCATATAGATAACAAATGGAATCATTAATACAATAGGAGAAATAAAAGCTGCACTTAATACGACTGCGGTAGCAATAACACCCAATATGGACGTCAACAATGGGGATGTACTAAAATGAGAGTACACAATATTGACAATTAGACCAAGTGAAAATCCTGCAAGGACCACATCTAAACCCAACCCCAATGCAACAAAACCCAAATTAATTAACAACGAGGCTGTTGGATACAGCACAAGCCCAAACATAATTCCGCCTAACTTATCGAGTACTCGAAACATAAAATAACACCTAACAAATGATATCCTCTCGATATCGCGGGGTATAAGCCGAGTTCTATCGTGAGGATATGGACTAAATGATTAACGAAAAGTTGGACCGTCATTCCTCTGTGGAGCTGCGACGACTGAAGGTTTTTCACTACTCGAAAATATAGAAAACAGATTAAGAAATTTGCTGCAGATGTCTTCTGACGGCTGGCTTTCTTTTGATGGCTCCATGTCTTTGCTCAACGCATTAAGGCGCTCACGAATGATACCTGCCGCTTCAATCAACTCTTGTGCATTCGCCAAGGTGTGATATTCATGAATACGATGGCGTGTCGATTTATCTTTATATGGAGGTGGTGATTCCATCGCTTCCCCGGTGAGTGGATGCGTGAACTCTATACCATTTTTTCGTCTGTGCTGCTGGAGCATTTCAAAATTGGCTCTATCAATATAAAAGCTACTGACGGGTACAGCTAACCATCGTCCAGGCTCGGCTTCATATTGTTTTACAAGCAACGAGGGCTGGTTAATTGGGGTGCTCCCTATAAGCTCATCCTCGATAAATACAGTCTTGTCCCCGATAATGACATCCGGGAGGTAGTCATTATTGCCTTTTGAACGGATAGCCTGATCCAGTATGTTTAACTTCTCAAATAACTGTTGATAGTGTCCCAAAACAACCCCGAGCTCCGCTATTTGCCCAGCTTTTAATAATTCCGCTTTCGCTAAAGGTAAAAAATCGGGTGATTCACTATAAGTCTCTGTCTGAGAATTCAATGGATGAGACGGAGAAGTATCAGCGACCGGCTCTACTTCAGGCGCATGTCCGGAAAAATAATTAACAATTTGAATTGTAGAGGTAAATGTCATGAAATCTGACCACACCTTATCCAAAACATGAATGAGTAATCCATACTCTGCGCCCTCAGTCAAACCGAGGACAAACGTACGCAATACATCAAATATAGTAAGGGCGATGTGCGCTAAAAATGCGGCAATTGCAACGACAGGAAGTAACACGATGGCGAGGACAGGAAGTACAATCGCTTTAAATAAAGTCTCAAATATGTCGTCATCATGGGTATCTAGCGCATTAAAAAACGCTCCTAAAGGAAACAATATCCAAACAAACGGCGCGGCAATCAACGCAAGCCCGGCAACTCCAACATTAACGACCGATGATTTAAGTGGATACAACACACCACCCACGATAATTCCACTGAACCTATTCAGAAATTGCAACATAAGTCACCGCCTTCACAAGTGTATTGATCGCGTCCTTACCACACTCTAGATCTCCATTGCGTCAAAGCATACTTGTTTACGAATAAGACGTCAACGATGATTATTAAACAATTAGCATCAAAAACCTTTCCTAATTTTTTGCGAGCGCCCAAGAACCTTCGAAACAAACAGCCACAATGAACTTACAGGTCGCGTCGTTTCGAGACACGAAGTTGAGTGATTCTTTAGGGGCAATAAACTATCCCTTTCATTTATCGTGTGAAACAGTTACTTTATTCATTAAGGCATCGAACACAAGTGCGTCAACACATCATGCTAAAACGAGATATTTCAACAACCAACATTTTAATTGCATCTGCGGGTGGCATGATTGGTTCAGGCTGGTTGTTTAGCCCTTTCATTAGCGCACAAATGGCAGGCAGTAATGCCCTCATCAGCTGGGTCATTGCGGCGTTTTTCATGCTACTTATCGCCTTACCGTTGTGCGAACTCGGTGCTATGTTTCCGATCTCCGGTGGCATGTCCAATTACCCCACTTTTACGCATGGTCGAGAAGTCGGCTTTTTATTTGCGTGGACATCCTGGCTGTCTTATGTGGTTATGACGCCCATCGAAATCCAAGCCATTCTGCAATATTCCAGTCATTTTTTCCCCAGTTTAATTGACCATCACACATCTGAACTCAAACTATCAGGCCAAGGTTATGTAGCTGCCCTCTGCATTATGTTGTTTGTTGTGATGCTTAATTCATATGGGATTAAAATGCTGGCCGAGTGCAACAAATATGCGAGCATTATCAAATTTCTTTTGCCAAGTATTGCCATCGTTGCCCTACTAAACCAAGCGCCCTCACTGGTGAATATTCATATTGATTTGTCCACCACAGAAAGCTGGATGCAAATTTTTACGGCGCTTTCAACTGGAGGCATTGCCTTCGCCTTCACAGGATTTCAAAACGGCTTGATGCTTGCGGGCGAAGTTAAAAATCCCCAACGCAACATTCCAATCGCGATCTTAGGCGCTGTATTGATTGGGTTTGTATTATATTTCATGTTGCAATTCAGTTTTCTCGCCGCCATACCAGAGCAATATCTGGTCAATGGCTGGCAATCGCTCCATTATCCAGGAGACAGTGCGCCACTGGTTGGCATCACCTTATTGCTTGGACTTGGTGTAGTTGCAACGTTATTGATGATTGATGCGGCTTTTTCTCCGTTCGGCACAACGCTCGTGTATACAGCCGCCACATCCCGGATAATCTATGGCATGGCTTTGAGCCATCACTTACCCAAGATTTTTTTAAAAGTGAATCGCCATAAAATTCCCTATGTGACGCTTTATGCTAATTTTATAGTGGGGGCTTTATCCTTTTTACCGTTTCCAGGTTGGCAAAAACTGGTCGCTTTTCTGTCCTCGGCAAGCATTCTGTCTTATGGTATTGGGCCGATTTGTTTGTTAGCCACCCGAAAGTTGCAACCCGATCTTCATCGACCGTTCAAGCTGTACTATGGTTACTTTTTATCGAATATCGCATTTTATGTTTGTAACTTAATGTTGTACTGGTGCGGATTTTCGATTTTATGGAAACTTGATCTCGCCTTACTTTTTGGCTTGATGATTTGTCTCATTTATCATCGCCAAAATCGCCCCTCCTCCCGTTCATCGCTGTATTGGTTTACCGCATATATGAGCTCACTCTTATTGATTTCTTATCTAGGATCTTTCGGCGGAATCGGCGTTTTGCAATGCCCTATGGATATTATTCTACTTTTGCCCTACAGCATACTCATGCTTGCCTTATCACAAGCACTATTATCTAATTGGGATCACGATGCGGTATCGAATCATATTGAGGAATTGACACCGGAAAAGTAAGCACTTAGATTACCCGGAGATATGGAAAGGATGCGATAACGATATACAAAATAAGCCTTATTGTGTATAATGCGGACTAATTCCTTCACATAATCCGAGTTTATATGAACACACTTATCGAGTCTTATTCCGCAGGGTTATTTAACAAAAAGTTTTGGCTGCCGAATATCATTTCTGGTGTCATCGTTGGAATCGTCGCCCTACCCCTCGCCATGGCTTTTGCGATTGCATCAGGCGCACAGCCTGCACAAGGGATTTATACTGCCATTATCGCAGGATTTATTGTTTCGGCATTTGGCGGTAGTCGATTACAAATTGCCGGGCCTACAGGTGCATTTATTGTCGTCCTTTCCGGTATTACCGCAAAATATGGCATTGATGGCCTGCAAATTGCGACACTCATGGCGGGCGGCATGTTACTGTTGTTCGGGCTGGCACGACTTGGTGGCGTTATTCAATTTATCCCAAAACCGGTGATTCTTGGCTTTACAGCTGGGATTGCCGTTGTCATCTGGGTTGGGCAATGGCAGTATTTTTTTGGTCTGCCAGCACCGCATGGCACGCATTTTCATGAGAAATTATTGCAATTGTTACAAGCATTACCTCATCTCAATCGAACGACTACTGGCCTTGCACTATTCTCGTTAGCGACCCTTCTTTTTGCCAATAAAATCCCGTTGCTCAAGCGCGTGCCAGCACCATTGATAGTACTCATTGCCGCAACCAGTCTCCAATCGATTTTTCAGTTTGAAGATATCGCAACCATCGGCAGCGCATTTGGCGGCATACCCGAAGGGCTCCCCTCTTTTCATTTGCCAACCATAACGATTTCACGACTCAACGAACTATTAGGTCCTGCATTCGCCATAGCGATGCTGGGTGCAATTGAGTCTCTCTTATCTGCCGTTGTGGCTGATGGCATGGCAGGCACGCGGCACAACTCAAACCGTGAATTAATCGGTCAAGGTCTAGCTAATATGGTCACACCTTTATTTGGTGGATTTGCAGCAACAGGCGCCATAGCAAGAACTGCAACCAATATTCGCAATGGTGCTAATAGCCCATTGGCCGGCATCATCCACTCGCTGACTTTAGTGCTCGTGCTGCTGTTCCTTGCGCCTCTCGCGGTTAATGTCCCACTGGCAACGTTATCTGCAATATTATTTGTTGTCGCTTGGAACATGAGTGAAGTAAAGCATTGTATTAAGCTCATTCAACAAGCACCACGTGCCGATGTTGCGATTTTATTAATTACTTTCTTCCTGACTGTATTTGTGGACTTAATTGCCGCAGTGAATGTAGGAGTGATTCTGGCGATTCTCCATTTTATTCGCCAAATGGCCACAAGCGTCGAGGTTCAAGCGCAAAGTACGCAAGAACTGACACAAGAGTTATCCCAATACGATTTAACTGAATTACCAAAAGAAATTATTGTTTATGCCATTGACGGTCCTTTCTTCTTTGGCGCAGTGGACGTATTTGAGCAAGCACTGGCAAGCACGCATACAGACCCAAGCATTGTGATTATTCGCCTGAAATGGGTCCCCTTTATGGATGTCACCGGCCTGCAAACACTGGATGACAGCATTGCTTCACTTCAACATCGCGGTGTACGCGTCATGCTCAGCGGCGCCAATCCTCGTATCGAATTTAAGCTGCGCAAAATTGGACTAATCACCCGTCTGGGAAAAGATAATGTGTTTTCCACCTTCAATCACGCACTTTCAACAGCCTGTAAAACAATAAGCGTTACTACCACGCATGAAAATCCCGAGACTGTTGCGCTTTAACAGCGCAACAGCTCCCTCATGCGCCCTCATTTTTGTCTCAGCCATCACCCTCTAACAAATAAAGCTCATCATGGGTGTTATGAGAGCTCAGTGGACATATATTAAACTTAAACTATAATCATAGAGCAAGCTGTAAAATGATCTATACAAGGAGTTTAATCATGAAAGCTTATGTAAAACATAACGGCCTTAGTCTCGGCGTCATAGCATGTAGTGCGGTTTTACTATTCGGCTCAATCAATGTTGCTCATAGTCATGGCGGTGGGCACGGTGGTGGAGGCCATCATGGCGGTGGCGGGCATCATGGCGGTCACGGCTGGGGGCATGGCGCTCACGGTGGATGGGGTCATCGTGGCGGCTGGGGTTATGGCGGCTGGGGCTATCGCGGTGGTGTAGTAGGCGTTGGTACCGCTGGTTGTCTATGGGTGCCTAGATACTGGCATCGCAATGGCTATGTCGGCGGTTATTGGTCATGCTAATTAACGTCTGGACAAAGGTGCATACGTTCTTTTGCATGCACCTTTGTCCGAATATAATACCCATAAATGATCTCTAATGCCGGCTCTTAGTGATTTTCCACATCCTGATACTTTTGATTGTATTATCACTGACCTTCAAAATTTCAAGTTGATAGTGGTCAATACTGACACAACAATCTGAGGGCGGAATATACCCCAAGTGCTCAATGACTAATCCGCTTAATGTCCGTGGGCCAATAAATGGAAGTTGCCACGCTAGTAAGCGATTTAACGTTCGTATGGTCATGCCGCCATCAACAATGACCGATCCATCCTCTTGCAATGTCATATCTTTGCTTAATGCGGCAACGTCTGTTGTAAACTCACCGACGATTTCTTCTAGAATATCTTCCATGGTAGCCAAACCCTGCAAATCACCGTACTCATTGACGACAAAACAGCTCCTGCGCTTCATTTTTTGAAAATTCAACAGTTGAAGGTTTAAGGGTGTTTCCTCAGGAATAAAATAAGGTGCCTCGGCTATCTCAAGAAAATGCTCCAGATCAAACTCTTCATCTAAAACCAGATTTAACACGTCTCTCACGTGAATAATCCCAACCAAGTGATCAATGCGTCCTCGATATAAAGGCAGGCGCGTATGTTGTGAGCTTTCCAGTTGTTCAATGATATCTTGCCATGGCTGATCCAAATCAATTCCAACGATGTCTGCTTTAAGTACCATAATGTCTTCAACGGTTGCTTGCTCCAGATCCAATAAACTGAGCAGCATGGTTTTATGTTCGCTGGGAAGTAATAATGCGGCCTCATGTACAACCAAGCGTAATTCTTCGCCCGTCAACGCCTCTTTTGCAACTTCCGATAGATTGACGCCGAATAAACGCAAGACAGTATTGGCGGTGCCACTCAACAAACGTACAAATGGCGAAAGAACAATCATCAAGATCTTCAATGGAAAAGAAAGAAAAAGGGACATTTTTTCGGGATGCATAGCTGCAAGCGTTTTAGGGGCCATTTCTGCAAAAACTAAAACGACAATAGCTAATATAAACGTTGCGACAGCCACGCCCAAATCACCATATAAGCGTTGGCCAATTAATGTAGCCACCATCGAGGCCAAAATATTCGCTACCGTACTGCCTATTAAAACGACGCTGAGTAGACGCTCAGGACGCGTCAACATTTGATTAACTCGAATAGCTTGTTTATTATTTTTTTTAACCAAAAAACGAAGACGGTAACGGTTCAGTGACAACATACCGATTTCTGAACTAGAAAAAAAAGCGGAGACTACCAACACAAATAACAAAATAAGTAGCAGCGTATGAGTTGAAAACTGCACGGATTGTCCTTAATTTTAAGTTAAACACAAAGTTAAGTTGCAAAAAAACGCAACTCAACTTTGTGTCTAATCTATACTGTTCGCTGACAGAATCTACTTCACTCTTCTGAAGAACTCGCTTCGCGAGCTTCTGGTAGCATATCTACGGTGGATCCATCAGCAGTCGGTTTGTCCTTCCACTCTAACTTCACACGGCCCTGTTTGTCTACACCTGCAACAAACACGACGACATCCTGTCCTTCAGTCAGAAAATCTTCAACTTTCTGTGACCGTTCGGCACAAATCTGAGAAATATGTAAAAGACCATCTTTTCCAGGAATCAGGCTAATAAATGCGCCAAATTCGAGGATTTTACTGACTTTACCACTATAAGTTTGACCCACTTCAACTTCAGCAACCAAAAGTTTAATTTGTCGCTGAGCTTCTTCAAGGGCTTCCATATTAGGCGAGAAAAGCTGGATCAGACCAGTGTCATCGATATCAATTGATACGCCTGTACTTTCAATCAGGCCCTTGATAGTCGCGCCACCTTTTCCAATCACAGTACGAATCTTATCTTCAGCAACTTTCATCGTTACAATTCTTGGAGCATGTTGCGACAACTCACCACGATGCTCAGCTAACGAATGATTCATCACGCCAAGAATATGTTTACGTCCAGCCAAAGCTTGATCCAACGCTTGAGACATAATCTCTTTCGTAATACCTGAAATTTTGATGTCCATTTGCAACGCGGTCACACCTTTTTCAGTACCAGCAACTTTAAAGTCCATATCGCCAAGATGATCTTCATCACCGAGGATGTCCGTCAGTACAGCAAATTCATTGCCTTCCTTAATCAAGCCCATCGCTACACCAGCAACAGGTGCCTTTAAAGGCACACCAGCGTCCATCATCGCAAGGCTAGCACCACAGACCGTCGCCATTGAACTGGAGCCATTAGATTCAGTAATATCTGAAACAATTCGCAATACATAGGGGAAGGTTTTAGTATCAGGCAGTACCGCTTGCAAACTTCTGCGAGCAAGCTTGCCATGACCAATTTCACGACGTTTTGGCGTACCAACACGGCCTGTTTCACCAACAGAGTATGGAGGGAAGTTATAATGCAACATGAAGCGGTCTTTAATTTGACCGTCCAATTTATCCAGTAGCTGCGCGTCTCTATCGCAACCAAGTGTTGCCGATACAATCGCTTGCGTCTCGCCACGGGTAAACAATACAGAACCATGCGTGCGCTCCAAAATACCTGGGCGGATGGCAATCGGTCTAACCGTCTTCTGATCTCGACCATCAATACGTGGTTCACCAGCCAATATTCGAGCGCGAACAATTTTCTTTTCTAATGCACTTAAAAGATTGCTAACCACACCAGGATTCGTTTCGGTATTTTCAGCAACCAATTGGGCAATGACGGTTTGACGTACTTCAGCCAAACGTTCATAGCGTTGTTGTTTGTCTTTAAGCAAATATGCTGAAGTAATTGAATCAGTTGCCAACTCGATAATACGTGTATTCAATACGGCGTCAACTTCAGGAGCAGTCCAGTTCCAGGAAGACTTACCGCCTTCTTCTGCGAGTTCCTTTATAGCTTTAATAACAGGCTTCATCATTTCATGACCAAACATGACGGCGCCTAACATCACATCTTCGCTTAATTCACGTGCTTCTGATTCAACCATCAAAATAGCGTCTTCGGTTCCTGCAACCACCAAGTCAAGCTCAGATTCTTCTAATGCTTTTGGACTCGGATTTAATAAATAAATACCGTCCTTGTATCCTACTCGAGCAGCAGCAATTGGCGCTTCTAAAGGAAGACCTGAAATTGAAACTGCTGCTGAAGCGGCAATAATAGCAATGATGTCAGGAGAAACGTCAGGATTAAACGACAAGACACTTGCAATAATTTGAACTTCATTAGAAAACCCTTCTGGAAACAAAGGACGAAGTGGACGATCGATCAAACGACAAATGAGAACTTCATGCTCACTAGGTGCCCCTTCACGTTTTCTAAATCCGCCAGGAATTTTTCCTGCCGCAGAGAACTTCTCAGTATAATCAACAGTCAAGGGAAAGAAATCATTTTTTTCAGCGCCCTCTTTGCGACCAACGACGGTCACTAATACTTGTGTACCATTCATACTTGCAAAAACAGCACCATCAGCCTGGCGAGCAATTTCGCCCGTCTCAAGCGTCAGTATATGTTCGCCAAATTGAATTTTTTTAGTTAATTTAGGCACTATTATCACCTCGATAAATTTTATTATAAATAAAAAAAAAGCGCAGTAATGCGCCTTTTTTAAAGAAAGAAACTAATATCTACAGCTTTTTGCGCACCCAAAATCAATATGAATCCCTAAGGCCCAATTTTTGGATAAGCGCGACATAGCGAGAGCGGTCTTCACTTTTCAAATAGACCAACAATTTACGACGCTTGTTCACGAGCGCTTGTAATCCACGACGTGAATGAAAGTCTTTCTTGTTCGCTTTAAAATGATCGGTCAAGTATTTAATACGACCCGTAATCAATGAAACCTGCACCTCAGGCGAGCCTGTATCTTTATCAGCGCGTTTGAATTCATTAACAATTTCTGCTTTTTGTACGCTTGTTAGCGACATTGTTGACTCCTGTTGTAGCCTGTAAATGACAAAGTGTCATAGTTTACCAAGGAATTTTCGCTCATTCAAGTGTTAATTACGAATTCTAAATCAAAAACAGGACGCCTCAGCAATAAAATACAGTGCTACTGCGAAATGCCAATACACATCTTGAAATAATGATAGAAAATGAGCGGCCATACAAAACTCCGGCAAAGATTGTCACTGGCTACTCCACTACGCCATTACGGCGCGACACAACGTGCAGGTTCAGGATCAGCATCCGGTTTTTGAAGTGAATCGAGCAGCTGTTTAAGTTCGAGCACGTCTGATTTTCTCACTTCATACAAGGCCATCAACGCCGCAGAATCTGCGTCCATACGGCTCACCCAGTAATCTCCATCTCCCCTCGAAATGTTGGAACACCCCGCCTCCCCGCCGCGCACCACACCCATATAAAACCCCAGAGCGATAGAACCAGAAACCCCCGATGAAGCCGGCCACCAAGGCACCATTTGACATCTTCCAGAGGAAAAATAACTTAACACACGCCTTAATACTTTTTCATCAAATGCCGGAGGAGTATAATTATTTGAAGGGTCAAATGATTCATCGGGATTACAGTAATGTTGAGCAACATGCGCAGGCGCGTAATGCTGGGCCAAGCCCACTACAGCACCAAAATACGGACCATCCATGCCCCCCGTCCAAGTGCTAAACGAACCATCAACATTATCTTCATCAAATTTTCTAACGACCAGTCTGAGCGCTTCAGTGAGCTGGGTAAAGTCATAGTGCTTTTCTTTGAAAATATGCTGTGAACCGGTCACGTTGTTTTGAATGATCTTAAGCTCATCGTCATTGTTGATGAGCTGCAATGTATCGACTTCCAACTTCCTTTCTTCTTTATTCATCATGCCTTTTAATGCGTTAATGGCATTGCTATCTGTAATTTCTACCAGTTCCTTCGGAAAACGGTGATTATGGAAATAGAATATCCTGTCATTGTATTGGATGCATCCATTATGGCGGTCCAGCAACCCATTAAGTAATGCGTCTCTTTGTTCACGCATTTCACCTGGTAGCAATTGACTCGGGTCTCGAGACATTTTAAGGAGACCACATCCGATGGTATAGTTTACGCCCCCACCTTCTTTTACAACGTTATCAAATTGCCGCTGTAATTCCGGTAGCAACTCCTCGATACAATCCTTGCGCTCTTCATTGTTCGTCAAGCATTTCAGCATTGCTGGTGCCATGTGGCGCACATCCAAAGCCCATAACGCCAATTCGAAACCCGTGACGTTTTTAAACATCCGACCCGGGTAATCTGCGATATTGCCGCGGTAGGATAACAAATGTGGATATCGGGTAAGAAGGACTGTCACACCCATTTGATTGCCGCGAATCACGTGATGTAATAATTGTTGGCCGAAATACGATTCACGCTCTTCGTCTTTGATTTCTTCAGGCACCACTTGACCTAAAGCCAAATCAAATGCCGTCATGTTCTTAAATGTGGCGATGGCCCAACTCAAATGAACAGTAGGATTCTCCTCTGGTTTGAATTGATAAGATATCAGTGCAGGACAACGACTGACGAGTGCGTTAAACCTTGCAATATCCGCCCTCTTTATGGCACTTAGAAAATCCAGACCGAATCGCTTAAAAAACTCAGCGTCTGTGAATTCTCTAAAGTCTTGACTCGTATGACCAGCAACAAACAATCCTTTTTTTCCCAAAAAATGGGCAATACGAACCATGTGAGCACCACGAATTTTATCATTAGGCATTATATATTCTCCACCAAATTCATTATGTCCAATTATAGCACAGAATAAAATCGACGTAAAAAAGAGCTGCTTTGTGAGTCAAACTCCATTTCCTTAGTGAAATTCATGGGGCGCATCATATTAAAAACTTCAGATTGGCTTCTAAGAATGCATTTAAATGGAATAAAAATAAGCAAAAGCCAACTAAAATCAGAACGAAAAAAAAGCGACTTTCGTCGCTTTTCTAAGAATAAAGACCTGGCGATTACCTACTTTCACATGGGGAAACCCCACACTATCATCGGCGTACGTTCGTTTCACTTCTGAGTTCGGGATGGGATCAGGTGGTTCCAAACGGCTATGGTCGCCAGGAAAAACGGTTTGTAGTTTGGTTTGACTGAAGACTAAATCTAAGAGCAACTTTGTGCTAATTAGACTTCTTGTTGCATTCTGTTGGGCTTCGCTCTCGCTCAACCCAATCTACGCTCAATCCAACTTACTTAGTAAATAATGAGTATGTAACACAATCTGTTTGTATCAGTATTGCTTAACCTAAATTCACTCAGGTTATATGGTCAAGACAATCAGCCAATTAGTACGAGTCCGCTACACGCATTACTGCGCTTCCACTCCTCGCCTATCAACGTCGTAGTCTTCAACGGGCTTCATGGGAAAACTCATCTTGAGGGAGGCTTCCCGCTTAGATGCTTTCAGCGGTTATCCCTTCCGAACTTAGCTACCCGGCGATGCGACTGGCGTCACAACCGGTACACCAGAGGTTCGTCCACTCCGGTCCTCTCGTACTAGGAGCAGCTCCTCTCAATTTTCCTACGCCCACGGCAGATAGGGACCGAACTGTCTCACGACGTTCTAAACCCAGCTCGCGTACCACTTTAAATGGCGAACAGCCATACCCTTGGGACCTGCTTCAGCCCCAGGATGTGATGAGCCGACATCGAGGTGCCAAACACCGCCGTCGATATGAACTCTTGGGCGGTATCAGCCTGTTATCCCCGGAGTACCTTTTATCCGTTGAGCGATGGCCCTTCCATTCAGAACCACCGGATCACTAAGACCTACTTTCGTACCTGCTCGAGCCGTCACTCTCGCAGTCAAGCACCCTTATGCCTTTACACTCTTGGTACGATGTCCGACCGTACCGAGGGTACCTTTGTGCTCCTCCGTTACTCTTTGGGAGGAGACCGCCCCAGTCAAACTACCCACCATACACTGTCCTTAACCAGGATTACTGGCCCAAGTTAGAACCTCAACAATAACAGGGTGGTATTTCAAGGTTGGCTCCATCAGGACTAGCGTCCCAACTTCCTAGCCTCCCACCTATCCTACACAGTTATTCTCAAAGTCCAGTGCAAAGCTGTAGTAAAGGTTCACGGGGTCTTTCCGTCTAGCCGCGGGTACACGGCATCTTCACCGCGATTTCAATTTCACTGAGTCTCGGGTGGAGACAGTGTGGCCATCGTTACGCCATTCGTGCAGGTCGGAACTTACCCGACAAGGAATTTCGCTACCTTAGGACCGTTATAGTTACGGCCGCCGTTTACCGGGGCTTCGATCAAGAGCTTCTCCGAAGATAACCCCATCAATTAACCTTCCGGCACCGGGCAGGCGTCACACCCTATACGTCTTCTTACGAATTTGCAGAGTGCTGTGTTTTTAATAAACAGTCGCAGCCACCTGGTCTCTGCGGCCTTCTTCAGCTTCATATGTATATACTTCACCAAAAAAGGCGTACCTTCTCCCGAAGTTACGGTACCATTTTGCCTAGTTCCTTCACCCGAGTTCTCTCAAGCGCCTTAGTATTCTCTACCTGTCCACCTGTGTCGGTTTCCGGTACGGTTCTTTGTAAACTATCGCTTAGAGGCTTTTCCTGGAAGCGGGGCATCAATGACTTCTCCGTGCACCGAAATGCCGGAACCACATCACACCTCAGCGTTAATAAAAAACCGGATTTGCCTAGTTCTTCCGCCTACATGCTTGTACCGGGACAACCATCGCCCGGCTCACCTAGCCTTCTCCGTCCCCCCTTCGCATCTACAAAAAGTCCAGGAATATTAACCTGGTTCCCATCGACTACGCGTCTCCGCCTCGCCTTAGGGGCCGACTCACCCTGCTCCGATTAACGTCGTGCAGGAAACCTGGGACTTCCGGCGTGAAGGTTTTTAACCTTCATTATCGTTACTCATATCAGCATTCGCACTTCTGATACCTCCAGCACACTTCTCAATGCACCTTCTCAGGCTTACAGAACGCTCCCCTACCACGTGCACTTAGTGCACATCCGCAGCTTCGGCGTATGGTTTTAGCCCCGTTACATCTTCCGCGCAGGCCGACTCGACCAGTGAGCTATTACGCTTTCTTTAAAGGATGGCTGCTTCTAAGCCAACCTCCTGGCTGTCTA
>CAWASG010000002.1:0-237500 GCA_963784615.1 uncultured Gammaproteobacteria bacterium | reverse complement strand
AAAGGCTTTGGAATCATCTACCTTTTTTCGCTCAAGAACTTCGATCAAATGCCATCCAAATGGCGAATTAACGGGCTTACTCACTTGGTGTAACGGTAATTTATCCATCGCTTCAGCAAATGCAGGAACCAGCTCATCCGATGTAACCCAACCCAGATCACCGTCTTTAATTGCACTAGACGCATCCACCGAATACTGTTTCGCCATCACTCCAAAATCTTTGCCTGCTTTAATCTGCTGATATAAATTATTAATTTGCTTGCTTGCATCTTCAGCTGTTGTACTCGCATCAGTTTTGATTAAAATATGGCGTACATGAGTTTTTGTGACCTCATGGTGGTCATCACTCCCCTGAGCCGCTACCAATTTAATCAATTGATATCCGTTCCCCGTTCTCAATGGACCGGCAACTTCCCCTGGATTCATAGTCACCACTCTCTCAGCAAAGATCTCTGGCAGCTGCGCGAGGTGACGCTCGCCGAGGTCGCCACCTTCAAGTGCGAACTCACCACTCGACTCAGCAATCGCCATCAGACTGAAATCCTCTCCCTTTTTAATTTTAGCAAGAAGAAGATTCGCTTTATCTTTAGCACGCTTCACTTGTTCTGTTGTTGGTTCTTCTGGCAGGGGGATAACAATATTTTGAAGATGATAGACTTGATTTTCTTTTTCGCTTACAGGGGCCGTTTTAAGAAAATTATCAACTTGCTGCGATGAAACAACGACTTCTTTGCCAACCGCTTCTTGTTGTATACGACTAATCAATATTTCCTTACGGATGTTTTCCCTGTAGGCCTCCCAGTCCATCCCTTGTTTTTGAACTTCTTCTCGCAATTGAGTAAGCGTCACATGATTTTGTTGTGCGATTTTTTCAATCGATGCATTCAATTCAGCGTTATCAATCACGAAGTTATTTTTTTTCGCTAACTGTAACTGTATGTCTACGTCAATCAAATGATGCAGCACTTGCTTGCGTAGTACCTGATCAGAAGGTACCTCCATTTTCTTCAATACCAATTGTTGACGCAATACCTCAATCTGATGATTTAATTCACTTGCCGTAATCACGTTATCGTTTACAACGGCGACGACTTTATCGAGCACCTGAGATGACTCGGCCGCAACCAAAATGGGCAGAATAGCCAAAAAAAATAGTGTTTGTTTACGCATACATAAATCCTTATTCCCAATAATGATAATTGAAATCAAAAATGAATAGTGTACTTATTTTCTCGACATTTTACCAAAGATATGCAATGATATTGTTCATCATTTAGCAATCTAATCAATAATGCGTCTAGCCATACTATTGACAACTATCTTATTTAACCTCTTCGCCTTAACCTCAAGCGCAGATACCGAGCATTACTTTTCTACTATTAAAAACGATCCTGAAGCTTTATACACCTTTTTTATGGATATGCCCAAGGGCGGCGAGCTCCATTACCATCTTACAGGTGGTGCATCGCCTGAAACAATGCTCTCTCTTGCCCCCAAGGGGAATTATTGCATGAGCGGCAGAACATATGCCATCACTCCGCATCAAAAAAAATGCCAAGACATTTCATTGAACAAACTCAAAAAAAATTCCTCGACCTATCAAAAGATCCTTCGAGCCTGGTCAATGGAAGATTTTAAACCCAGTAAAGAATCGGGCCATGATCATTTTTTTGCAATTTTCTTTAAGTTCAACCCCATTGCTTCTAGTTATGCACCGGAGCTGCTGGCTGATGTCATGCAACGCGCCGCTCGCCAACATGAGCTCTATTTAGAAGTGATGACTTTACCAGACCATGCTCATTCTGCAAACTTTAGTCGATTGATTACAAAGCACCATCATCTGGCTGACAAGCAACAGATATTATTATCCAGCCCAAAATTTCGTGACAATATCAACTACACCGTTGCTGAAAGCACTGACTTATTGAAGAAAACGCGACAATTATTAGGGTGCGAGTCATCACCATTAAGACCCGCGTGCGGATTAACGATTAAACTTCAATATATTATTTTACGTGAGCAGCCACTAAATCAATTTTTTGCTCAAGCCCTCAATGGCTTCGCCGCTGCGAATCAATCACGTGACATCGTTGGTATTAATCTCGTACAAGCTGAGGACGGCCCCATATCTCTTCATGATTATCACCAACAAATGACGATTTTAAGTTTTTTACATCGCGCCTACCCTAAGGTGCATATTGCTCTACATGCCGGTGAACTCACCCCAGCAACGCTTGGGCCGAATGGCACGATAAATAAAGAATTACGTTACCATATTCATGATGCCATCCTGACTGGACATGCAGAGCGAATAGGTCATGGTGTTGATATTCAATATGAAGATCACTCCGAAGACTTATTAAACCATATGGCCAAAACGTCTGTCCCCATTGAAATCAACTTAACAAGCAATCGCAAAATACTAGATGTCTATGGTAAAAAACATCCGATTAATTCTTATTTGGCACATCAAGTGCCGGTCGTTCTTTCCACAGATGACGAGGGCATCTTAAGAACCAATTTAACTCAAGAATACGTTAATGCGGTCATCCAACATGGTCTAGATTACGCTACCATTAAAACTATCAATCGTAATGCACTTACCTATAGTTTCCTGCCAGGCAAAAGTCTTTGGGAAAACCCAAGTCACGATCTTAAAGTACATGAGTGCCAAGACCTCAATGCGGCATCCTGCCTTGATTTTATTTCTCACAACAAAAAAGCAAAACTACAATGGAAACTGGAACAACAACTAATCGATTTTGAAAACAAATATCGCGACAGCACCCACGAGACACTAAAATCAATCGGCCAATGAAAACATAACTGGCCTGAAGAGTGCTATACTCTAACAAATAACCTTGCAATGTGTGTAAAATGACTAAACCTGATGATAAAACAATTGTAATTGAAGGCATTACGCCTCAAGGAAAGGCATTTCGCCCCAGCGACTGGGCTGAGCGAATGAGTGAAGGCATGGCTAGTTTTAAAAACAGCCGCATTCACTATTCACCCATGCTGCAACCCAGCGTCAATCATGAAGGGAATAAATGCATCCTACTTGACCCTAAACTCAAAGAGTCGAGTCCTCAGGTGTATCAGTCTATTTTAGATTTTGCTAAAGCCAACCATCTTAAAATATGCGGTGAAGAAGACGAGGAGTAGGATGGGCTTCGGCTTACTGATCATTAAGTTAAGGAAAAAATGATTGATGTACGCGGAGGCTGGGTTGAGCGAGAGCGAAGCCCAACATAACGATTTTGTTGAACTTCGCTCTCGCTCAACCCAACCTACTTTATTTTACTCTTTCACTGATAGATAGACTTCGTAATGCGCACCATCATTGACCAGGTCAAATTTCTGAACCTTTCCCGACTCTTGGCTCATGGTATCGGCTAGTTCTCCATCCATCTTTTTGGGGGCATCTATTCCCGATCGATTAGGAATATCCCAGTGAACTGTTAAGGAGCCCTTTTCATTTTTTAGCTGAACCCGCATAATCCCCAACAAGTCATCTGGGTTCATTGGCTCTGCATCCTGTTCATTCAGCTCAATCACCAAGGTAACAGACTCTCCTTCTGCTATCGGCTTTGACCATAAGCTCACATTTTTAATCGAATCGATCTGGCGAGACAACCAATGGTCAGGTTTTGCAGGTATCCGCGTAAACTCAGCGCCTTCACGCGCGCTCAACGTCAGATATAGCTCGTCCCCGTCAGCCTCTTGCTCTTGCTTTGTCACCACTTTAATTTGATTAAGTACGAGCTCTGGTTTGACGGCGCCTTCGGCCTGCTTGTTTCTTGGCGATGAAACAAACATAAATAGTGATATTGCAACCACCGCCACAATGATTAGTATTCCCAAAACTCGTTTCATGCGCTGCTCCTGTTAAATATTTAAATTACGCTTTTTTAAATGTGATTGACCAATTCACTAAAAAATTCACAACAGACGATATCATCGACATAGTTAGCACAAAGTTCATTGCAAAAATACCTGTCACAATAAAAAAGAATCCGCGCAAGCCATGCTGCTCACCGGGCTCACTTGCATGCACCACCATGATGCAACCTCGCACAAACCAAATCAAGCCCGCCGTTTGAACTAAAACGCTCATTGATTGAAAAATATCCCATTTATTGTAATTAGAATATGACAAAATATTTTCTGTTCCGAATGTTGTATTGGATATGATTCGAATGGATGTTGGAAGAAAAAGAAGTGCTGTCCCTGCAACTAAAAGTGACAACGCACTAAAGTAATGCTCCTGGGATCGCCCACCGGAAATGGCAATTTTTTTAAATCTGAACACGCCTGAATAAACCAGCACAAGCCCTGCCAGATAGCTGACCGCTGTTACAAGCCGCTCTACAGATATAAGTGATTGGCTAAGGTTGCCCAATATGGTTATTAAGTCGACATTACTCATTTTATATTATCGGCTCTCTTCTATTTTGATACTAATTTTACGGCTTCATGAGCCATTTACCTTGCAATGTATAATATATCCCTTATATTAGGGACTTTCTCATTCAAGTACAGTAACGAATCATGGCGATCGAAACATTCCCTATTACCCTTCAAGATGCTTTTATGCTCTCGTCTAAAACCAAGCATTTCATTTTTAAGAGCAATCAAACCCCTGCATTCAATTATTTGCCTGGGCAATTCATTACTATTCATTTTGAACACGACAACAAAATGCTGCGTCGTAGTTACAGTATCGCGAATGTTCCCTCACAAAACAACTCCATTGAAATAGCCGCGGGTTTTATGGAGGGAGGTCCCGGAACTGACTTATTATTTAATCTAAAGCCTGGCGACACACTCCAAGCAAGCGGGCCCTATGGGCGCTTAACCCTTAAAGATGAAGTGCCAAAGCGGTATGTTTTGGTAGCCACCAGCACAGGAATAACGCCATATCGAGCCATGATGGCAGCGTTAATTCAACGTATGGAAAATCACCCAGACCTCCAAATTGTCATATTACAAGGGGTTCAAAACAGGGGAGAGATATTATATCTTGATGAATGGATGGCGCTTGTTGAACAATACCCGCAAGTCACTTTTTGCGCCTGTTTAAGTCAAGAGGATAAAACAACATTATCTTCAAATGAATATGCGGGCTATGTTCAGCAATTATTTCCTGAATTAAATTTAAACCCCGAACGAGATCTGATCTATCTATGCGGGAACCCAGCAATGATCGACGATGCTTTTTTGCAACTCAAGGAAAAAGGCTTCACCACACAACACATTATTCGTGAAAAATATATTTCAAATTAAAATTTATAATCTGTATCAAGGAGAAAGTATGTACTTCGAAGAATTATCAACAACAATGGATCTCTTACTACAAGATGGTAAAGGGTTTTTAGCTGCTGATGAAAGCAACGGCACCATTGGCAAGCGCTTTGCGTCCATCAATGTTGAAAACACTGAAGAAAATCGCCGCGATTACCGCTTATTACTCGCAACAACCGAAGGGTTGGAGGAGTATATCAATGGCGTTATTTTATTTGAAGAAACGTTTCAGCAAGTAGACGATCAAGGCACGGCCATTCCTGAGCTTTTTGCTCGTAAAGGAATATTGCCCGGTATCAAGGTTGATAAAGGGCTTGTACCGTTAGCCAATACTGAAGATGAACAAGTCACTCAAGGGCTAGATGGCTTACCTGAACGACTTCTACATTTCAAAGCGTTGGGAGCAAAATTTGCCAAATGGCGAAATGTCTACTCGATTTCTGAATTCTCACCCAGTTTGACCGCCATTAAAGCCGGTGCAGAAACGCTGGCACGATATGCTGCCGCTTGCCAGGTCGCCGGCATCGTCCCGATTGTTGAGCCTGAAATATTAATGGATGGCACACATAGCATTGAGGACTGTGCAATTGCCAGTGAACTCGTTTTACATGAGCTATTTCATGCCCTATTTATTCACCAGGTCTCATTAGAGCACATCATTTTGAAACCCAGCATGGTAACTTCAGGCAAAAATGCCAAACCATTCAGTCCTACTGAGGACATTGCCGAATTCACAATCAATGTCTTTCGCAATCAAGTGCCTGCCGCAGTTCCTTCGATTAATTTCTTGTCGGGAGGCCAAACATCTCAAGAGGCGACAGCGAACCTAAATGCCATCAACCTCGTCGGTGATCAACCCTGGATATTGAGTTTTTCTTATGGACGAGCATTACAAGAAGATTGTTTAAAAGCATGGGGCGGACAGTCTGAACAAATCAAAAAAGCTCAGGCCGTATTACTGAAGCGAGCAAAACTCAACAGTTTGGCTTGTTTTGGGGAATATCAAAACAAAATGGAATAATCTCTACTCCTAATGGCACTAAGTTAAACACTGTAGGTTGGGTTGAGCGAGAGCGAAGCCCAACCTACGCGCACATCAATCATTTTTTCCTCAACTCAGTGCCGTTAGTCTCTGCTTTCACTCAATCCAACTTACATACCGCGTAATGCACCCCTACTTGATCCAAAACAGATGTCACATCCGCCATAGAGTAATTCAAGCTCTTTGCCGCATCAATAATCCCACACGCACCTTCATCAAACGTTGATGTCGGCGTCCAATAGTCCGCATTGGCGGTCAGCATCACTTCAAATGCCCGACGAACATCCCAGCCGGGTTGGGTCGATAGTAAATAAAATAGCCGATTATAAACGCCACTCGTGTGATGCACATCCATTTCAGGTTTATATTGATCCGCGCTATCAATGGATAAACCATCGCGACTGGGCCGGTCCATGAAGCGAAAAGCGGTCATACCGCTTTTGGGCTTGACCAATTCAGCCCCTATTGTCCAATCATTGCTACCGTTTGCATAATATTCAGCTGTTTGCGCGGCCATATCAGAAAAAGACTCGTTCATAGCGCCCGACTGTCCATAATAGGCCAAGTCAGAATGACGCTCGGTGAAGCCATGACTGATTTCATGCGCTGCGACGCCCAAAGACACCATGGGATACAGATTCAATCCGCCATCACCAAAGGTCATTTGTTCACCATCCCAAAAAGCATTGTCATACGAAACACCAAAGTGAACACGCATGATTAATAGTTTGGCCTTACCTTGTTCCTCGAGCGGGTTCATACCATACCAGGTGTTATACATATCAAAAATGATATTGCCCGAATACAACGCATCATTAGAGGGCGAGAAAGCACCATTGATTTTATCATACCCATTTCCCAGATAACCTGTCATAAAAGTATCATCCCCGCGGCGCGCGCTGTCACTGCAGAAAAAATGCATGGGGGTATTTCGTCCTTGATACCGATGCATCATGTCAACCACTTTAGTATGTGTATTCTCCATATAACAAATCCCTAGCTTATCATCTCTGGTCATTTGCAATTTTGGGAGATCACCACCAAATTGATGCAACCCAGTGTGTACATTGCCGCTAAAGCCGCTACCGGTTACTTTCGACCGTGCCGTTTTCATATCATTCCACTGCACATAGTATTGATACGTTTGCGCGTCAACGATTGCGGTGGGTCGCTCTGGAATGTGATCGGCGTGAGAAATGAGTATGCTCAATTTATATGCCCAATGAGCGCGAGAGTCTTTATCAATGTAGATCATCGGCTGAATGGTTTCATCACTGATTTGTTGTTGTGGATAGTGAGCCTTAAAGTGTTGCAACGCATCCGCTCCATGTGCCACAAAATCATCTGCGGGTTGACCCAAATCAGCCCGTAAGCCTTGATAAAGCTTCCCGTTCATGGAAACAGGTTTATTGTTTGAGCCCCACATCTGAGCAACCGATTGACGGCCATGCATAATGGCATATCCCCCAAATACAGGAAATCCCGAATAATATTGCTGCATGCGCGCATGTGTCACTTGTTGTTTATCTTGATGCTGCTGAATCAATTGTAGATCGTTGCCAGGTGTCTTACTGGACTTTAATAGTCCGGGCACTTGAACATCGAACATCTGCTTGACCTTGGAAAAGGGCGTGATGTGTAGCGAAACGGGCTCAGCCGCATTAACTTGTACAGCGCAAGCCATCATGAAAGATAGGCTAATAAATGAACTACTTCGACGTTGGACCATTTTGTAACTCCTAGAAAATCAAATAAACGAATTTGAATATAAGCTTAGATTTGGAATATAAGCTTATTGGATAATAATTCTTCACGAATAAAAACACCAGCGTAATTTATCAAAAGAAGAATACTGTATATGACTTCACAAGAGCGTTTATTTCACTGATAATCATTATGGCTTCGTTCATCGTTTCGTCCACTAGTACGTTGTTCATCTAATTTTGACCTGTTGATATAAGCAGATTAAAAATATGCTGAACGACGTCGTTGCGAGGTGAACACTGTACCAGGGTCTTTTTTTAATTATCAGGGAGAGCTCATGCTTACGTTTCTAATTTTTATGTTTGATATTACCGTTGCCTACCTCGTTGGCTCGCTCTCGTCCGCCGTTATCGTCTGTCGATTAAATAACTTACCCGATCCGCGCACACAAGGCTCTAAAAATCCCGGGGCAACTAATGTGTTACGCCTGGCTGGAAAAAAATATGCCATCATGGTCCTCATCGCAGATATGCTAAAAGGGCTATTGCCTGTCATGCTGGCACATTGGCTGGGCTCAAATCCAACGACCCTCGGCTTCACTTGCTTTGCTGCGGTCATTGGCCATATGTATCCCGTATTTTTTCAATTCAAAGGCGGAAAAGGGGTTGCAACCGCGCTGGGGGCGTTTCTTGGGCTTCACTTCATTATGGGGGTTGTCATCATTGCTACATGGCTGACTGTTGCCAATTTTACCCGCTATTCTTCCTTGGCATCGATTATCGCCATCACTTTTGCGCCGTTTTATTCTTTATTTGTCTTTGGAAACCTGGATGCATTTTTTCCTCTCGCCCTTGTCACTATATTCGTACTCTACAAGCATCGTGAGAATATTTCACGATTAATAATCGGCGAAGAGCCCAAAATCACTTTCGGCCGATCAAAAAGTATCTAGTACATTGTTAAACAGGAGCAAGCGGCCATCTCGCTTTCACCAGCACTTCAAGTGAGGTGTCCTGCTTTCCTGTCAGCAAATGAAGACAGCCGGCATAGGCAACCATTGCGCCATTATCGGCGCAAAATTCCATCGCAGGGAAATAGACACGACCATGCAATGTTTCCATTAAGTGCTGAAGCGCCTGTCGCAAGGCGCGATTAGCGCCAACACCGCCAGCAACCACTAAACGCGAACACCCCGTCTGCTCAATCGCTCGACGTGATTTAGCAACTAACGTTGCAACCACTGCGTCCTGAAACGCCCGCGCAATAGCGGCACGCGACGCATCCGTCTTATCGCTCGCATTCCAAGTAATAAGTGCGTGTGTTTTCAAACCACTAAAGCTAAAGTCCAGTCCCGGCTTGTTTAGCATTGGGCGTGGAAATTCGGGTAGAGAAACAGACGGGGATAAAGTCATATCATCGGCTAATCTCGCCAATTGCGCTCCACCTGGGTAGGGGATCCCCATTAATTTTGCGGTTTTATCAAAGGCCTCCCCCACCGCATCGTCCAATGTATCACCCAAAAGATGATACTCTCCCAACGCACGGGCTTCGACTAACTGAGTGTGTCCGCCTGACACTAATAAAACAACAAACGGAAAATCCAAACTCGGATCGGCAAGCTTCGCCGCCAGTAGGTGTGCTTCAAGATGATGCACGGCCAAAGAAGGAATATTCAAAGAAAAAGCCAAACTTTTTGCAAAACAGGCGCCCGACAGCAACGCACCTATAAGCCCTGGCCCTGCAGTATAAGCAATCGCATCCAAATCAGTCTTTCCCAGCCCGGCCTGTTGTAACACTTCATCCAGCAACAAAACCAAATACTTCACATGATCCCGAGAAGCCAATTCCGGTACGACCCCTCCATACTGAGCATGCAGGGCCATTTGTGTATGCAAGACATGAGCAAGAAGGCCTTGCTCAGAATCATAAATCGCAAATCCCGTCTCGTCACACGACGATTCAATCCCCAAGACTATCATTAATAATCACTCAATATTGTTTTCTGAACATAAGTCCATTGTACAGTGCGAACGCTTTTTTGTCGTCACTCGCTCACATTTTGTCCTGCAAAAATAGTCCAACATCAAACAAAAATCCAATTCATAGATTTAAAAGCTTGACGAGTTTGAATTCTACTACTAAAATTACCGATTTGTTGTAACACATTTAATCAGAGGAATCATCAATGCCCACAGTTCGCGTCAAAGAAGGCGAAAATCCAGAGTACGCATTACGTCGTTTTAAACGTTCATGTGAAAAAGCAGGTTTATTAACTGAATTACGCCGTCGTGAATTTTATGAAAAACCAACTGCTGAGCGTAAGCGCAAGCAAGCTGCTGCTGTAAAGCGTCATCTTAAAAAATTATCACGCGATACATCAGCCAAGCGTCCGTTGAAGCATCGCCGTAAATAATAGGTCGATCACATCATGATGACTAGCTTAAAAGATACTATTCTTGCCGATCTAAAAGATGCCATGCGTGCCAGGGACCAAAAAAAACTGGATACGCTGCGTTTAATTACTTCGGCAATTAAACAAATTGAAGTCGATGAGCGAATTGTTGTCGATGATACTCGTTTGCTGGTTATTTTGGATAAAATGGCCAAACAGCGAAATGAGTCCATCCAGCAATTTCAGTTGGCGAATCGTACAGACCTCGTTGAGCAAGAACAGTTTGAGTTAGTCATCATTGGTCACTATTTACCTGAGCCTTTGACCGACAACGAAATTGCCAGCCACGTTGAGCAAGCGCTTCTCACCCTCGAAGCCAAGCAGATGAGCGACATGGGTAAAGTCATGGCACATTTGAAGCCGCTTTTACAAGGTCGCGCTGATATGAGTAAGGTCAGCTCAATGATTAAAGCAAAATTGACACCATAGACCTTCAGCTAACACCCTCGATTAAATCAGGAAACACTATTTGAACAAAGCTGCATGCTTCTTTTTGCACACAACTTTGTTCAAACTCCAAAATTGAGGAACAAATTGATGAGCGGTATCATTCCACGACCTTTTATTGATGAACTGCTTAATCGCACCGACATTGTTGAATTCATCGACAGCCATCTCCCTCTCAAAAAACAAGGCTCGAGTTTTACTGCATGCTGTCCTTTTCATCATGAAAAAACACCTTCATTTAATGTGATCGCCAAAAAGCAGTTTTATCACTGCTTCGGCTGCGGTGTTAGCGGCAATGCCATCAGTTTCGCGATGGGCTATTTACACCAAAGCTTCCCCGAAGCCATTGAAACTCTCGCTGCACGCGTTGGCATGACGGTTCCACGCGAAGGCAATGCGCAAAAACATCAACAGACTCAAAACTTATATCAGCTACTCGACAAAGTATCTGCCTTCTATCAACAGCAATTAAAACAACCAGTGGCGCGCGAAGCCATCAACTATTTAAAGCAACGGGGCATCAATAACGAGATAGCCACACGCTTTCAACTCGGATTCAGTCCGGCGGGCTGGCATACCTTAGAGGCCGTCTTTCAATCCAAAACCCAAGACCTGATTGCTTCAGGCATGTTGATTCAGCGTGATGATGGGAAGATATATGACCGTTACCGAGAACGCATCATGTATCCTATTCATGATCGGCATGGCCGCATTATCGGTTTTGGAGGTCGCTCAATTAATGCGGAGCAAAAGCCAAAATATCTCAACTCCCCTGAAACGGCCATTTTTCAAAAAAGTCGCGAATTATATGGATTGCATCAGATCATCAGCGAACAAAGCCCTGTCAAAAATATTCTGATTGTAGAGGGCTACATGGATGTAATTGCATTAGCGCAGCATGGCATTAATAATGCGGTAGCAGCCCTCGGCACCGCAACGAGCAGCTATCATATTCAGCTTCTGAGCAAACATACCCAACAACTTATTTTTTGTTTTGATGGTGATGCGGCTGGAAAACAAGCGGCATGGCGCGCATTGGAAAGCAGCCTTCCCCATTTGAACACAGGCTTGGATGCCAGCTTTATCTTTTTACCTGATGGCCATGATCCAGACAGCTTGGTTCGGGAAGAAGGCCCCGAGCAATTCTTAAATCGGATTCAACATGCCATGCCGCTGAATCAGTTTTTTTTCAAAACACTGACGCAGTCAATTGACACCTCAACGTTGTCCGGAAAAAGTCAACTCATCAACGTTATTAAACCCTATTTACTCAAAATGAGTGAAGGGCCTTACCAACAGTTGATATTAAATGAACTGGCTCGCCTGACACGAATCGACACCGACCGGCTTAGCCAACTCGCGGCCACTCAACCCGATCTGATGCCGCAAGAACCTACGCAAGCCATTCAACGAACACCCGCACGCATTGCTGTCGCCTTGTTGCTTCAACATCCCAATATTTATCATGAAAATCGAAATATATTCTCTGACTCACTCATAGAATGCTTACAACAAACCACGTTAAAAAAAATATTGAATCATATTGCGCAGACGCCAACCATCAACACAGGCATTCTTCTCGAAGCATTTCGCGACTCGCCTGAATTTGATGCGTTGAATAAATTAGCCGCGTGGGATCACCAAGTTCCAGAAAAAGCATTAACCAATGAGTGTTTAGATACGGTGATCTTCCTAGCCAAACAAGCGCAAGAAAACAAAATTCAAGAATTAATCAAAAAATCAAGGCAACAAGGCCTTGAAGAGGAGGAGCGGCTGAGCCTGCAGCGAATGCTCCGACAACGACACGAACCGATTATTAATAAAACACCTACAGAATAAACTGGTATGTTTTTTGATGTCGGTTTATAATTGTAACATTTTTTAAAGACACGCTTCAAAACTAAGGCCTGTCGACAATTCGCTAGTTTAGCCGTAACCCGTTGATTTTCAAGCACCGGAGCACAGAAAATCAACGGGTTACGTCCAAAATAGTAGACTTGTCGACAGGTCCTAATGAAATTTGAAACTTGTCTTTCTATATACGACCTATAATGAGTGGTTCTAACTATGAATGACCAAGAACAGCAACAGATTCAAATCACAAAAGCCATTAGTCTTGGAAAAGAACAGAATTACCTGACTTACACCCAAATTAATGATCTCTTGCCTAACATTGTTGATACCGAACATTTCGACGTCATTATTAGCATGCTAGAAAGCATGAACATACGCGTATATGAACAACCACCTAGCGAAGATGAACTTGCCCTCTATGGCACCACCGAGGAAGTCCCTGAAGATGTGGAAGAAGCCGCCAACATGCTGGCTTCATTAAACAAGGAAACCGGACGAACCAGCGATACAGTCCGAATGTATATGCGCGAAATGGGCACTGTAGAGCTCCTCACCCGTGAGGGAGAAATCGTTATTGCCAAACGCATTGAGGAAGGTATTTATCAAGTATTACAAGCGTTGGCACATTATCCAGAAACCATACAACTGGTCTTAACTGACTATGAACGCTATATGCTCGAGGAAATGAGGCTGAATGAAATTATCAGTGGATTTTCGGACTCAACAGATGAAGCCCCCCCCTCCAGTATTGGATCTATGCTTGAAGAGACTCAAAGTGACACGGGCGATATTATCAAAGCGACCGATGATGAAACTTCGCCGGTTGTCTTAGGGGATGACGATGAAGAAAGTGGCGAAGGCGGTGAGATTGCCGTAGAAGATTTCGGCCCTAATCCAGAGCAAGCCAAACTTTACTTCGATGATTTGCGCGAACATTTTGATAATGCAATGGTCGCACTCAAAAAACATGGTCGGACCGACAAAAAAACAGTTGAGCTATTAGGCGCTATGTCTGAAAGCTTCTTGAAATTAAAACTGACGTCGAGACAAGTCGATCGCTTGACACGCCACTACAGACAACTGCGTAACCATATTCGTGAATTTGAGCGTAATATCATGCGCCTTTGTATTGAAAAGGCCCGCATACCGAGAAAATTATTTATTGATACATTCCCAGGACAAGAAACTGATCTGTCATGGATTGAAACACTCATCAGCAAGCATGCGAAGCAATTAGATATATCGCGTCTGGAAGAATACACGCAAGAAATCAAACAAATTCAAACCAAACTAGCGACCTTTGAACAAGAATATAGCCTGACCATTAATGAAATCAAAGACGTTAATCGTCAAATGTCGATTGGTGAGGCGAAAGCACGTCGCGCTAAAAAAGAAATGGTTGAAGCGAACTTGCGCTTGGTGATTTCAATTGCTAAAAAATACACAAACCGTGGTTTGCAATTTTTAGACTTGATTCAAGAAGGCAACATTGGTTTGATGAAAGCCGTAGACAAGTTTGAGTACCGGAGAGGATATAAATTCTCAACCTATGCAACCTGGTGGATTCGCCAAGCAATCACTCGATCGATTGCAGATCAAGCGCGTACGATTCGGATCCCCGTGCATATGATTGAGACCATCAACAAACTCAATCGCATTTCTCGCCAAATTTTACAAGAAACGGGTCGAGAAGCTTCTCCTGAAGAATTAGCAGAAAAAATGGAACTGAGCGAAGACAAAATTCGCAAAGTTCTAAAAATTGCCAAAGAGCCTATTTCCATGGAAACACCTGTAGGTGACGATGACGACTCCCATTTGGGTGATTTCATTGAAGATAGCAACATGGAGTCGCCTATCGAACGCGCCACAGCTGAAGGCTTACGTGAGGCAACCCTTGAAATTCTTGAGACACTTACACCGCGTGAAGCAAAAGTATTAAGAATGCGGTTTGGTATCGAAATGAACACCGATCACACTTTGGAAGAAGTTGGCAAACAATTTGATGTGACCCGCGAGCGTATTCGTCAAATCGAGGCCAAAGCATTAAGAAAACTTCGCCACCCCTCTCGCTCTGAAAAGTTGCGCAGTTTTCTAGAAGGTGATGAAAAATAGTAGAATTATCCGGCGATTACGGATATAATTCCTCCTCGCAGGGCCCATAGCTCAGTTGGTTAGAGCAGCGGACTCATAATCCGTTGGTCCAAGGTTCAAGTCCTTGTGGGCCCACCATATAAATCAACAACTTACACTTGATTTCCCGTTTCACGAAAAAGCCTTTGCGTGACTTTTGCGTGAGCTACCCTTCATAAACCTATAAAGCGACAAGCTTCAGGGCTTGTTTACTACGTTTTAACGTTCCACTGTTTGATGTACGCAGTAACGTTAAAACCACTCCACTTTTTTGTACTCCACAAACACTGTTGGCAGCGCTGTAGAGGCTCTGCAACTCGGCTGATGAGTAATGCGTGGTGATCCGACCTGACCGATGCCCCAGGAGATCTTGCCTGTCTTCAAAACTCACACCCGCTGCACGTAGCCTTCTGCCAAATGTGTGTTTAAGATCATGTACCCGCACACCCTCTAATCCAGCTTGTATTCTAGCCTGTCGCCATCCCGTTGATAAAATCCGAGCTAACGGTCGACCTCTATAACTAAATACATGAGTTGGGTGCTTACCACGTTCACTCTCAACAACTGAACGAGCCGTATCATTACAAACAACCAAACGTTCTTCAGCATTTTTCACTAACTCAGCAGGCACAATAAACACAAGAATATGAGGTAACTGTGGAATTTTAATTTCCCATTCCCAGCGTAACTCACAAATCTCTTGATCTCTGCATCCGGTATTAACAGCAAATAAAGCCATCTTTTCCAAGTGTGGAGGCAACGCATCAAAGAGAGTGTGTTGTTCATCCCAAGTCAACGGATAAGGCTTACGGGCATCATGCTCAGGTAACAGCTTGATCTTGGGCGCACTTGCCAACCAAGTTAATCCGTACTCATCCATCCATTCACTAGCAGCAAGGTTCAGAATATGACGAACAACTTGTAACCCATGGTTAATCGTTCGCGTTTTGACTTCATCACCTCGCCGACCTTCAATAAAGGCTTGTAGCGAGCCCATATGAATCGATTCCAAACACATGTCTCCGATGTATTTGACCAGCTCCCTCAACCTTCCTGCATCATCTTGTAAACTTCGCTTATGCTGATTTTCCATTAGAAACTTAGTAGCCGCTTCCATGAATGTTCGCTTCGGTCGCACACCATAAACACTGGCTAATCTTACTTCCTCAAGTCGCCTTGCAAGATATTTTTCGGCTTCTTCGAGGCTGTCAGCGCCAGTGCTTTCGCAAAGTCGGCGTCCGAAGACCTTCTTGTCAATGTACCAGATTGCCCCACGCTTCTGGAGCCCCGGTGTTCGTTTTCGTCCCATTTATCCATACTCCTACCATTGGATGCCGCTGGACGACCACTACAACGCTTATAATCGTCTACCCAGGCATCTAAATCAAGTCTATCGAACGCAACTCCCTGTGATCCGATGGGAATTTCAGTCATTGATGGTCTTACTTCATCGTTAAATCGGTGACGATCCATACCCAAATATGCCGGAGCATCCCTAAGACGCAGCAGTCTAGGTAACAGTTGAACGCTACTCATGGCACAACTCCAGGTTCAATAATGCAATATATGAGGATAGGTCTGTGGTTTTTATCATTGAGGTTGTATAGCGGATGATATTTCATATTTGATTTATTAATAAACTAAAAGAGATCGCATTAAAACACGAATCGTTTAATAATTCAAATATAAATTACTTTTCGTTTCTTTGTGGCTATGTGATTAAGTTTTTTATAAATAAAATGTCTCTGCATGTGTTAATACAACATTTGATTCAAAACCTCGTGTTTAAAACAACACAATAGCTTGCAGTGCATTTTTTGTTCTATTTTGTCATCAATCATATTGATACACAGAGGGCGCGCCTATTGATTTATCTGTATGTCAGGTGTATTGAAACTTGAAAATACAACCGATTATTAATTTGGTTCAGAACATTACAATTCGCTCGATCAAGCCAATTGATATTAATCTGCTAATAGGTGTAGCTTTTTATGAATAACCAACATGGCCATAGTATCTTGGCAGCAGTACTCCAATAACTGCCGACGTATTTTTTCAATTTCCTTCTCTGCGAAATTGTCCCTTGCCATTCTGACGAACGCTACAATCGCTTCATCACCATTTTTGATATCAAGCCCTTCATAGCTCATTTCTGGGACTAGAATAGGAAGCACCTTTTTAATAGAGTAACTTCCACGAAAGCCACAATGGTAATAGTGATTTTGTATAACCTGCTTTAGATCAATTAACCTATTAATGATATTTGTCACTTTTTCATCTAAATCTGGAAATCGTGCTTTCAAACCATTCAGCATCGTCTTTTCAAAACTAGAATAAACAATGATACTACCCTTATCACCAATGTGTTCTATTAAATGCTCTGCCAATTCACGGCGGCAATCTCGTTTTGGATCGGCAAGAAAATCAACATGTGCAGGATCAACCTCAAAACTATTCAGTTTATGTAATGAATATTGCGTCAAAACCTGTTCATGAGGTGCCACATCAGAGTATAAAGGGTAAGCTGTTTTAATCGTTTCGAAATCAAGATAATAAGCAGGCCATTCTATTTTGTGAATTTCATTTTTAAAATGAGCTGAAATATAAACTTCATCAGTAACAGCTGCTTTTCTTACCCTTTCTTGAGCATGGGTTAATTTGAAATCCAACGGAATACTGCTAATTTCAAAACAATTTGTTTCAAATAATTCATTACATTTTTTCTCGTTGATACGAGGCAAATTAAAGACAGGATTTTTAATATCCTTCCCTAAACACTCCGTTTTAAAAAACTCGCAATCTTTGCAGGCATATATCCAGTTTGGATTTGGCAATTCATCTGGGGTTATTCGAGCAACCACGTCATTTTTAATTCGGTTAAACTGCTCCATCCTGGATTGGACTAACTCAGTAACATCCGTTAGAACAAAGAATTTCTGTAACGACATACCTAAACGATAGTCTTTTGATAAACTCATGATGCTTACCTTCTCAACCGGTATTGCAGTACCAATCACCATCAAAGTATAGGCCATATCGTCAATGAAAAAATCTTGTTCTCGTTTACTTTTGTCTGCAAAATTGGTTACTGATTTAACTTCAATAAGATGCCATGAATTATTTTCACGAATTAAAATATCGGCACGGGTTGAATACTTACCACTACTGAACGCAGCCTCAAATAGCACTGCCGCCGCTTCTTGTTCATGAATAAATTGATTGCTCTTTTTTACAGCCTCATCACCATGTTCAGAAAACAAGATGCCACTGGGATATAATGTGCGTGCTAACTCACCTATGTGTTTACCTTCTTCAATGCGCAGTTGTTCACCTGGGGTTAACTTTTCATCATGATAACCATGAACAAGGTACCATCCTTTGGTAAAACAAATTATGGACTCCAAATAAATGGCTTTGTTGAGCATATTATTTAACCAATTCCATCAACTTGCCATAACTATCCACCACATCATATTTCACCTGATCCGAGGTAATCGTACTAAAATATTTTCGAGCGCACTCAATTTTACATTCCTCGCCTTTTCTGAATTGCATGGATGACATGTCGCCCTTGGTTTCAGCTATAAAATAAATATGCTTTACACTGCCCTCTTTAAAAGAGATAGCCCAATCAGGGTTGTAATTACCAACGGGAGTTGGAATCAAAAAACCTCTTGGTAATTTTGCATACACTACCACTTCTTCGCTGGTATCTAACTGTTTAACAAATTCGCGTTCAACACCAGAGTCAGTAAACACGTAGTCATAAATATGATGTTTGAGTGGATCACCAGCGTTACTCATATCTTGCTTTGATTTATCTTGAGTGAAGATATCAAGGCCATACGTTTCGGATAAAGTGTCATACGCTAGATGTTCAACAATCACCGTTGCCTTCTGCTCGTTGATCAACCTGGCCGTTTTGGCAATAAAGTCTTCAGGATTTGTTTTATATTGATCAAACGTATCCGAAGTCATTCCTTGTAAAATTTTTGCAATGGTAGCGCGGGTCAATTGTGTTTCTTCTGTCAATTTACCAATCAAGTCGTATTTCACCGTCGAGAGAATAGACTGGGTGTAATTCATTGTTGCTGTTTCATGCATTACAAAACCATCCACCTTTTTGAATTCCTCAAAAGTGGGTGCGTCGGTCTGTTCGCCACGCTGAATGATATACTGCAGGGGGGTAACATTTAGTTCCTTATCCAAGGTTTTTATGCATTTTGTAACCAATTCATCACTATCGAACTGCACGGTATAGATTGCTTTTTTATTGATGCGGTTCCATAGTGCTTTAAATTCCTGTTTCTCAAAATTGGCATTTAATGGATTGATTTTTCCTCGGCGGTCATCAGCGGGTTCTGGTAGCTGTGCATCACTAAATACGCTATCAATCAGTTGTACTATTTGCTCTGCATATTCAACCAGTTCTGGCGGAAATTCGGCAAGCTGATCCGCTTTTTTGGCGTCAAGATATGCGGGGGTTATGCGATCCTTATCGTCCGTGTAATCATTTTTGATTAAATATCTGTAAATTTGATGCGCCATTTGCTCGGTTACGTCGATATCTCCGGCAGATGTTTTAAGCACTTTCCCGGTAAAGTAAGCCACATCAGCAATACGCTGGCGGGCTGAAAGTGAATCACTAATATCTTTCTGCAGCGCCGTGACAAAATCCTTGTAACTCTCGCTAGCAACCACCGTTAGGACATTAATTTGATGAACGGTAGCGGGGTTATCCATGCGATCACCCGACTGGTTAACCGCTATCCGCATTCCACGACCGACCTCTTGGCGGCGAGAAATGGTGTTGTCGCTGTGCTTCAGTGTACAAATGACAAAGACATTGGGATTATCCCACCCCTCACGCAATGCTGAATGTGAAAAAATAAATCGAACCGGTTCATCAAGTGATAATAGCCGCTCTTTGTCCTTAAGGATTAAGTCGTAGGCATCCACATCATCCGCTTCGGTGGCTTTTTTCCCCATCACTGGATCAACTAAGCGTTTGCTTTTTTTATCAATCGAGAAATAGCCGTTGTGTGTTTTCCCCACGTCAATACGCTTCAGATATTCCGTATAAGGCGCATCTGCAATCGATAACGCTTCTTCAAGTTGACGGACATACTCTTCTTCAAAAATTGTCGCATATTCACCTGAGATCGCCCCCTGTTCGTCATAGCTGCGGTATTTAGCGACTGAATCAATAAAAAAGAGGGAAAGTACTTTAATGCCCTGGTGAAATGAGGATTGTTCTTTTTCAAAATGAGCTTTGATGGCTTCTCGAATTTGAATGCGACGCAATGCAGCTTCGTCGACTTCGCCAAGGACATCTCCTAATTGCAGTGAAATACCATTGGTAAAACTCACTGTATCTGTATTCGCATTAATATCGGCGACGACATATCCCTTGTACTGATCTAATTCAGACAAATCAAACAGATTATCGTTCTTACCTAATTTTCGTAATACACGTTTGATACCGTTCGTTTGCTTAATTTCTAATTCCATACAAGCGAGAGGTGGTCGGTTTGCTGAAATTTCAATACGCTCTAAATAAAGATAAGCATTCGTACCGCTCACGCCTTTAACCGAAATACCACGGACAGCGATTTTCTTAACTAGTTTTTGCTGGTAGGCATCCAGCGCATCCAGTCGATAAATTTTGTTATATTCAGTTTTGTGCGTGGCAGAGTAACGCAGAATCATCAACGGCTTGAATTCCTTGAACGATTCAAGCGTTTTTGCGCCTTCCATTTTTTGTGGTTCATCAAGAATCAAAATGGGTCGATTGCTTTTAATTACATCGATAGGTCTACGTGATCCAAAATTATCCAATTCCTCATAAATTCGACGAGCGTCTTTGCCTGTTGCGTTGAAGGCTTGGACATTGATCACCATCACATTGATGCCAGCATCCGATGAAAAGCTTTCGAGATTATGTAATTCCTTTGAGTTGTAAATAAAAAATCGAACCCGCTTGCGATAGTCTTCGAGAAAATGATCGGCTGTAATTTCAAGCGATTTATAAGTACCTTCACGTATGGCAATACTGGGCACGACTATAATAAATTTACTCCAGCCAAAACGTTGGTTAAGCTCGAATATTGTCTTGATATAGCAATAGGTTTTTCCAGTACCCGTTTCCATTTCAATATCAAGGTTAATAGCGCATCCCGTCTTTTTATCATGTTGAAGGGCAGAGGACAGCGGTAAATTTTGGCGATGCTGTATACGATGAATATTGTCCAACACCTGATCATGCGAAAGTTCAATGTCATGATTTCTAAACCCAGTCCCCTCACTAAACATTTTTTGTTGACCAACACCTGGGTCAATACGATATTTAATACCACTCATATTTGGTTGGCCAGCAAAACAATCCACCACCGCGTCAACGGCATGGGTTTGGTAAGCTTGTTTTTTAAATTTTAATTTCATTAAGTGCCTTTTATACTTTTTTATGATGGATTCTATTCTTTTTTATAGTTTATTTTTTAGCAATTAAAGAAAAGCAACCTATTGATATATATTATGTTTAATAAAAATTAATCTTGGCTTAATTCCTTTTTTATTACTTTTTTATTCTTAAATTATCTAATAATTTCCACTGCGGTGACTTGCGCGTTCCAATGTTTTCAATTCGACCGAGAATACGCAATTGAGACAGCAAATTACCAATTTTATTTTGTTTTTGTGTCTTATCCAGTGCGTCACTTAGTTTGTTCCACAGTAATTGATCAATTTCCTTTCTAGTAGCAGAATCGAAGTGTGCAAGGAAATCAATGACTAACTTTTGATAATGGACATCGTCTTGAGCACGAGTATGAATATAATCAGCCTTGGTCGCCGTTACGTTTGCAATAGATGCTGAAACATGAAAGTGTGGCTTACGCCCTTCAATTAAATGCTCCGCCCTCAAACGTTTGATAACGTCATTACTTAAAGGTAAATGCTTTTGCACGCGATCCAGCGCAACGATGTCTTCAAGTGTTAAATTAGTTTTTTGTATCAGCATTCTTGAGTAAGCCAAATCGACAACGCGCCCATAAAGCGTCATCTTCACTGCATGAGGTTCGCTTAAGTCATAATCAGGTAAGGGGAAATAACGACGCGCTTGCCCCGTGTACATCTCATGGATTCCGCATCCCATGGTATCAATCATAGCTAGTTCAGACATTGCTTGTGCTAAAAATGGATTACGGTATCGTCGTGGTGTTTTGTGACCGGATATATAATCATCAGGGCTCCCTTCATAAAAC
This sequence comes from uncultured Gammaproteobacteria bacterium, assembly GCA_963784615.1. Lineage (GTDB taxonomy): Bacteria > Pseudomonadota > Gammaproteobacteria > Legionellales > Legionellaceae > UBA11403. The sequence goes on along the minus strand of CAWASG010000002.1, from coordinate 215,305 downwards.
GAACCTGCATTTTCAAGCACCAATCGATCTAAAAACTCAGTGACAATAATCCGTGAGTGCAGTGAATAATCTTGATGTGCAATGCAATTATGCAGCGCCTCTAATACAATTTTTTGTTCATATTTGGCAAGCTCAATCGCAACCAATTCATTTTCAGGTAAAATTCTCAGCTGCACATTTCTGATCTTATGATAAAGCAAGCTGCTGGTGAGCAAGAACGGTAAACCAAAATGTTCATAACCACGTTCTTCTCCCACGAGTTTCCATGTGAGTTGCGCAAGATAAGGTGAGAGAAAATAGGACGATTCAGGACGGCCTAACAATAATAAAGTGGTACGGGTGATCTGACCATTCGTGGTAAGTTTGGCACGATCAAGAAACACGGTATCAGACCATCCCATGACATCAGTCATGCTAAAACGATTCACATATTTTTGGGCAAACGCTTCTCGTGCCTTTTTCAAAGCATCAGGATCAAGATGCTCTATCGTCGCACCTGTAACAATTTGCGCCGTCCAATCTGATAATCCAACCTGCGCTCGAATACGATCCTGCTTATCCAACCCAAGACTCGTTAAACTCTCACCCGCACGTGCATAGTAGTGCCCGTTCCAAGCTATGGGTATCCCGAAAGGCGCCGCTGGGATTTCAAACAGCACAACCCTACCTTTTTCAGTGTGCAACTCATGAATATCACGAAACGTAATGGATGGCTCCGTTCCCTGCGCGATTTGCCGCTTCAAACTCTGCAAATGATCGTTTTCCACTCGATAATCAGTGCCAACAACAGCATGGATGGTATCAGCAACGCCAAAGACCAACCAAGCCTTTTCTTCATTACGTAAATTCGCTTCATTCGATAAAGCTGAAAAATATTGACCAATTTTAGATGTTGAATAAGCGTGATCAGCTTGTTTAAATTCAACCACCTCATTTTCCCAGTCTACAATTAACTGATTTAATAAGGACTCCAAAGCGGATTGTTCCATGGATCTTGATCCTTTAAAGGGTTCTGATTTCAGTGCTGGGTGAAGCAAGTTTGAAAATTTGCTCGACATTGATTTTCACGCTGTCACTATCAAAGCTGGCATCGTGAAAAACTACTCGAAGAGGCTTGTAAGTAGCCAACTCTTTCACAAATGCTTCGTTGATGTGTTCATCAAAGCAAGCCACTAATGCATTTTCATCTACAAAAAATACGGTCTTACCTTGGATGTTTTTTTGTGTGATCGGTAGAGTTAGATCAACACCCCAATCCAATAGCACCTGAAATAATAAATCTTCTGGTGTGCGATCTTCGCGGATGTTATCGATCTGATCAAAAAGACTGCCTTGCCCGATGGCATCAGGGGTGTAATAAACGTCTTTCATGTTGGATGTGTCAATTTTCAGTACACGAAAGCCGATGTCGAGTTGATCAATACCTTCCTTGCTTGCGTTTTCTTCTTTGATTTTTTTACCCGCTCGACGGATGCGCTCTCTGCCTATTTCTGCGATGGTTTTGTAGCCAGCTTTATAGGCCTCTGAGCTTTCATTACAAGATTCTGGCAACTGAACCATGATAAATTTTCTAGTGCCTCCATCTTCTGCATTTTGCAGTATAGTTGCATGAGCTGCAGGCGATGATCCCGAAAAGAAATCTAAAATTATTGAGTTTTCTTCTGTACTAATTTGAATAAATCTCTTGATTAATTCGACTGGCTTTGGAAATGTAAAAATCTTCCGCCCAAATAGCTCCTCTATTTCTGCCGTCCCTCTTCGGCTTGATATTGCTGTATCTAATTGAAGTGAACGTATTAATTTACCTGTCAATCTAGTCTTCTGAACGACTCTATATTCACCATCTTCAATTTTATACCCTACAATTTCTTTGTTAAGATTTTCTTTTGCTTTTGGTTTTCCCCATCGCCATACTCGCTGGATACCATCTTTTTTTGATATTACTGGATATACTTCAACCCAACCTTCTTTTTTATCTAGAGAAATTTCATAGAAGTTGTTATGATTTTTACTATGCGGATTCAAATAAAACGGATAAAAAAGATTCGGTCGTGTAGTTGGATTGAATGCCACATTCCCGTTATATAAGGGGTATAGATTAAATTCACCAACATCGTCTCTATATTTAAACTCCTTATCAGGTTCTTCTAGTTGGTTTGTTTTAGTTTTAAGACAATTTTTCGAATAGAAGAGGACATAATCATGTGTTTTTGCAATGTGACCATAGTCAATAGCACTTGGCGATGAATTAACAATGAATGTTCCGAGATAATTCTTCTCTCCAAAAATTTCTGAGCAAATACGAGACAAACTATGTAGCTCATTGTCATCGATACTAATAAATATAACACCATCTTCGCTTAAAAGATTTCTAGCAAGTTTTAGTCGTGAATACATCATACTTAACCAATCAGAATGAAAACGACCATGTGATTCAATATTCGCAATCATACGATGACCATCATCATTTTTTTGATTAGACTTCAAAAAATAAGAATCTGTTGTTTCGCTAAAATCATCTTCATAAATAAAGTCATTACCCGTATTATACGGCGGATCAATATAAATCATTTTGACTTTATTAAGATACGTCTCCTGTAGCAGCTTAAGCGCATCCAGATTATCTCCTTCAATAAATAAATTTTGTGTATTATCAAAGTCAACGCTTTCTTCTCTGCATGGGCGTAAAGTTTTTGCTATGGGTGCATTTGCGATCAACATTGCCTCACGCTTACCCGGCCAATTTATCTGATAGCGTTCTTGTTGGCCTTCAATAATCGATGTAGATAACTCCTGTCGCAATTGATCAAAATCAATTACGTGTTTTACTTTGCCATCGTTAGTAGCGATTTCCGTCACGCAATGAGGAAACAGTTCCGCCAATTTAGCAATGTTTTCATCTGTGAAATCAGGCGAGTGCATCTTTAGTTTTTGCATAATATGGATTAACCTTTATTCGAGTAATAATCTCTAATTTATTTTTAATGTGCCAGTAGCTATTTTGACATTTTATCAATCAATAAGTTCTAAATTTTATAATGATTTCATCAATTGCATGAGAATGTTTGTTATAAAAATCTTCACTAATGGCAAAAGAGTCGCTACAGGCATATGCCAACACTTCCAACACTTTTTTAAATTGACCATTGATTAAATTATTAAAGTGCTCTGTATGTTTTTTATCATCTTCTAACCAACAAAAAACTAGATGATTTGCTCTACCTGTGAGCAGGGTTGTATAAGTAATCCACGGCATATAACTATATCCGGGTGAGTCAAATAATTCGTTATTTTTATGCAACAAATAAGTAGATCTGCCTGAAAATATTGGATTTTCAATACCTCCAGCTATTTCAACAAAATTCATTTCATCAAAATCACCTGACTCTATCATATTCTCTAGCAATTTCTTTCTTAATAAATGTTCCTCTAAACAATAAGTTAATCTATCATTAAAAGAGCGATTTTCTAAGTTTTTTACTATCTCATTCACCTCCAGCGTACCCTCACCATCATAATGTTGCTGAGATATGTGCCGTTCCCTCATCAATTGAGTTTGAATATGGTGGATACCATAACAAATGTTTCTGTAATGAATTAATGCCGCCTTTTCTTTATCCATTTCTCCGTTAAATAAATCTATTGACTTGAATAAGTTGCTATCGTGAACATTACAAAAACCAATAAAAGTTGACCACTCTTCCTTATCAACCTTCATTACATACTGAGGCCTTAATTCTTTTAAAACTCGAGAAATCCTTGGTTGATATGTCAGAACCTTGATCAAATCCTTATTTAGTTTGTACAAATAATTTTCAGGTATTGTGTGTGATCTTATTGGGTCAGCTGAACAAGAACGGTAACAACATGTTGGGCTCTTAAAATGAATATTATCACACTCTGACATTAATCTTTCTACGGGCATAATCCTTATCACTTCACTAATTTCAGCCATAAGATTGGAATCTCACATTTTTAAATTCAAATAATTCATAATATTGATTAACCTTTATCTGATAAACTCTCTAATTCATTTTTAATCCCACGCAATTGCGCATTCAACTCCACCTTCCGATTAAACTGCTTTTCTTTCTGCAAACGAGCCTCCAATTTTTGATACTCATTTTGCTTACAGCGAATTTGCTCTAATCGCTCTACCTGAGCCTTTAATGACTCACCAGACCTTGCTGGCAAAGGCAAATAATGCCGCACCATCTGCTCATATAAACCCGCCAAATTTAAAGACACGGGTAAAGGCACACGCTCTACATCAGCAAACTGCCAAGATGATTCAAAATAAGCATCAACAACCCACTTATCACTACCCGATCCATAAGGGCGTTTATAAGCAATGGTCGATTTTACCTGATTTTCATAATTTAGATAATATAAAATTGGATATGGAATTGCTTGATCTATACAACGCAAGACGTCTTCGCTAATTTTTGGTGATCTAAGCGTCAGTGAGAAAACTTGAATTTCAGGCACCTGAGCGGATCCCTCCAAATGAATCGTCTCTGGCGCGAGCTTATATTGCCAAATAATCTTGTCGACCTGTTTCACAAATTTTTCACGCAGCGCGGTACTTGGTTTCGCGTGGTCATAAATTTTGCTTTTAGGTAAAGGTTGTCCGACCAAGGCTTGCTTGGGGAAAAGGTACAGGAAATTTCTCATGTGCCTTCCTGAATAATAAGAAAAGCAATGAGCTCAAAATCATCAAGCCCTTTGATTGGATCCACCAAGGCCGTAGTTCGGCCACCACTAAATAGGCTATCGATATCTTTTTCTTCTTTGACTGCAATAATGGAGTGAATGGCTTTGCCGAGTAGCTCAGAGTAAGCATGCATGTTACGGCCATCTTCTGTTATTTGATTAAACAATTGGCATATGTTGAGAATTGCTTCGCCTCGACCCTTGCACGTACCTCTCAACACATCAAGAATACGTTTAACAGCAGTATGGTTATTGATGACCGCGCCATCCTGCCCCATATAAACAAGATAATAGGGATGCAATCGATTCTGCTGATTCACATTAACGCTCTGGTTACGATTGCGTAAAGCAAAAATAACGCCCGGTAATAGACCTCGCTCAATGTCTGCTGGTACCACTGCATGCATCCCGCTAGGAAAGCCCGCCAAGTCATCGTGATGTCTGACGTAATTGAGCAAATCCATTCGAAAATCATTGAGACCCAAATCCGTAATGGATACCCCTGTTTTCATGTCCTCCATTTCAATCACTTCATCTTGCAGGCGGCGCAATTGCTCTTTGCGATAAGAAATATCATTTGATTCTGCATTTAAAACATTATCATCAGCGGTTGCAGCGGCGTCAGCTATCACCATACGGTTTTCAACCCGTTCCTTGAGGTTGATGTATTCATCTAATGAAATATCAGGCCAATAGTTCACTAATTGAATTTTGGCATTTTTTGATCCAATCCGGTCAATACGTCCAAAGCGCTGAATAATCCGAACCGGATTCCAGTGAATGTCATAGTTAATTAAATAGTCGCAATCCTGTAAATTTTGGCCTTCTGAAATACAATCAGTTGCAATGAGAATATCAATTTCATTGGTGTCATCCGGAAAAATGGCTTGCTTTTCCTTCGATATAGGCGAGAACAACGTCAATAGGGATTGAAAATCGTAGCTCTTATTCAGTGTGCATTTGGGGTTCTCAGTACCCGTCACTCTACCAGTGTGCAATTGATGCTTGGATAACATCGCCTTCGCCAGATGATGGTAAAGATAGTTGGCAGTGTCTGCATAAGCGGTAAAAATCAACACTTTTTTATTAGCTGGATTCAATGGATCCGCTATTTTTTTGTCAATTTGAGCTTTCAAATGCTGTAACTTCACATCTTCTTCTGGGGTTATCTTATTCATTTCATCAAGCAGTCTATCAATGATGATGAGGTCTACTCGTAAATCCTGCTCCCAAGAGAGTAAATCCATATCGGCCAAACTGATTTGTACCTTACCTCCAATCGAAGCATCATCAGGCTCAGGTATACCGTCATCATCCGGCTCCGCTTGTTCAAACTCTTCTGCAATATCAGTAAATCGAGTATCTTTCCCGGTTTGCTTAAACGCTTCGATTTTCGACAGGATTGATACATGATTGTCGTTTAATTTTTTCAACGTCAGCCGAAACGATTCGATGGAGCTTTCAAGGCGCTTGAGTAAATTAGTGGTCATCAGAGCTTGTAGGCTTCTCTCTCGGTCGGCCTGCTTTAGCTTACCCTTTCCCCCTGCAACTTCTGTGTCATAAAGTGCTTCATATTTGCTAAGTCGGCTGGGCAAAATGTAATTGACAGGCGCATAAACGGCTAATTTCAGAGATGAAAGCTCGTTAAAAATATCATTAAAACCCATCACGTCGGCTCGGTTGGTTAGCTGACAGTGAAATGACAAGGGTTTAAGGCGTTCAGGGAACCGACCAATGTCTGTCGTATCGTAGAACGTTTCAATGTGCTTTCTCGATCGCGCTATGGTCACGCTGTCAAGTAACTCAAAAAAATCAAAATCCAGTGCATTAAGAATAGCCGATGCAGTGCGCTCCTCTGGTGGCAGTGTCGTCCATCGATTAAACGTTGCCTGCGCTTTGCGAAAAATTTCTTCGATGTCTTTTTCAGTGCGCAATTTCTGTTTTAAATTTTCAGAGTCTCCCTCATAAGCGAGCGCCAACTGATTACGCAGATCATTAAATCGGTTATTGACCGGGGTAGCGGATAGCATCAACACTTTTGTTTTGACGCCTTCTTTGATGACTTTATTCATCAATCTTTGATAACGTGTTTCACGGTCTTTAAACGCATCGTTATTACGAAAATTATGCGACTCGTCGATGACAACCAGATCGTAATTTCCCCAGTTGATACGGTTAAGAGGCGTGCCAAACGACTCTCCACTCGTTCTCTGCAAATCCGTATGACAGAGTACATCGTAATTAAACCGATCTTTTGCAAACAGGTTAGTTTTGAGATTTCGGTTGTAGTTTAACCAATTGTCAGCGAGTTTCTTGGGGCAAAGCACCAAAACAGAGCGATTACGCAATTCGTAATATTTAATCACGGCCAAAGCGGTAAATGTTTTACCCAAACCAACACTGTCGGCCAGGATGCAACCGTTATAGGTTTCAAGTTTATTAATGATTCCCGTTGCCGCATCTTTTTGAAAATTGAATAATTTATTCCAAATTAAACTATCTTGATATCCAGTTCGATCGTTTGGGAGCGTGTCTTCGCTTAAATCCTCAAGGAATTCATTAAAAATATTGAATAGGATCAAAAAATAAACCCGCTCAGGGGCGTTCTCCTGATACACAGAGGCGATATGCTCATAAAGATGCGCAGTAACATCCTCAACCTTTTCTTTGTCATTCCAAATTTGATCAAATAAATTTAAATAGACGGCTGTAGTTGATGAATCATCTATTTTATTCACCAGATTTGAAATGGCATCGCCCCGTTGATATCCAAGGTCAACCGCCGTAAAGCCATGCAGAGGAAGATAAACCAATTGGGCATCATCCTTTTGAATACACGCAAATTGCTGCATGGATGCTTTACTTCGATTGGACCGGAAGATTGCCTTGCGTCGAATCCAGTCAGCGCATTCTTTTGCAATGGCGCGTTGCGTGAGCTTATTTTTGAGCTGAATTTCAAACTCACTACCGTAAAAGCTGCGCTCACGTTCAACTTTGGGGATATAAAACTCCCGACGTTCTTTTTTGAATTGATCAAAAATTTCATTAGGCACAAACGTTGGTGAGGTGAATATAAACTCCAGCGATTCGATTTTTTCGAGCTCGTTTTTCAAGGCTTCAAAGGCATAGATGGAGAAACAAGAAGCAGCGATCTTGAGTTTTGATCCTGATGTGATCGTTTGCTTTAAGCTATCACCAAGCAAACGATTTATATTATCAATGATTTCCATCTCGCAATCTCTTTATTATTCCCTTATATGTAAAGTTTAGCGAACTTTTCGTATTTTGCTCAAAGTGATAAAAAGCACATCCGTAGTTTTTACGCTTCCCATCCGACAAGCAAACAGGTTATCCTATGTGATGTTTTATTAAACGAGGCAACATCCATGAGATCTGTATGTGTTTATTTGGGCGCAAATTCAGGCAAAAGCAATCGATTATTAGAAGCCGTTGTTACCTTAGGACAGCAAATCGCAGCCAATGGCTGTCGATTGGTTTATGGTGGTTCCAGCCAAGGTTTAATGGGATTGCTGGCAACATCGGTTATGGATCATGGCGGTAAGGTTACAGGCATTATACCGACCCACCTCATCGAAAAAGAAATACCACCAGACAATCTGGACGAATTAATCATCACAGAATCAATGCAGGAACGAAAATTACTCCTTCAACAACGCTCAGATGCGTTCGTTGTGATGCCTGGCGGACTGGGCACTCTTGAGGAGGCGTTTGACACTTGGAATTCGATCAAAATAGGGATACTGGATAAGCCGATCGGTTTTCTAAATATCGATGGGTACTACGATGGGCTGTTTTCCTTTATTGGTAACTGCACCGAGCACGGATTTATTTCGCCACACCAAATGAAAATACCGTCAATCGATTCAAATCCTCAAACATTGTTAACTGGCCTATTAAAGCACTATGAATCAGTTGTCGCGGAGACCGTGATCTAACCCATTTGATTGTTGTAAGGTTGTACTATGAATGGAATAAATCTTGAAAAAAATTTTGCATTAACCAGTAGTTGTCTTGTGCAGGAAATCTGCGATCCGCTGCTTAAATCGATTGGGATCACTTATTTCAACTTCATCAAAATTTATAACAAAGATTGCTCCAGAGAGCTGCTAACAAACAATGCCGGCTGGATTGAGCATTTTTACAGTAATGCGCTATATAACTCCATTGGTGCAATTGACATCGAGCACTTGCTTCCGAAGGGCTATTTTCTTTGGGCGGAGATGGATACAAAAGACCCCATCTACCTGCAAGGCCGTGATTTTTTTAACATTGATCATGGGATTACCTTTGTCATTAAAAGACAAGATGTCACGTTGCTGTATATTTTTGCCACTGATCGAAACAATCACGAAATCAATAATTTTTATGCCAGCAACATTGACCTGTTACAGCGCTTCATTCACTATTTTACCGACAAAGGGCATGATTTAATAAAAGGCGCAGAGGATCACCGAATCTACCTCCCAACACCTCAAGAAATTATTACTACTCGGGTTAACAACATCACCGTTTCCGATAAAGTACGGGCGGATTTTTTTGAAAACAGCAACGTGAGCCGCTATTTTTTACTCAACGAATCCGACGACTTGTATCTAACGAAAAAACAGGGCGAATGCGCCTCGCTCTTAATCAAAGGGCAAACGTCAAAACAAATCGCACGCAACATGTCGCTTTCTCCTCGAACAGTAGAAGGCTACATCTCCGACATCAGAAATAAACTGTGTGATTCGCTCAACAAACCTTTGAACAAAGATCAAATCATTCAAATTTTACGCGGATCGAATATACACTAAAAACAAACCAAGTGTTTTCTACGGGTATTAAAAAATCTTGTTTCTTATAAAATAGACTCACAAACGCTGCTTATAACGTTTGAAAATACCGATAATTATTTCATATCGTTTGATTGAGACATAAAAGTTGTGTAATTCGAGTTTCTTGCATTATTCCTCTGTTAACAAAAGGATAATGCCCATTTGTAAGAAAGGAGTATTAAGATGGACAATGTTGTACCCGTCAATGAGCCTAAAATTACGTTTGAATTTAATTGCAGAAAGGGCAAGCAAAAAGCCATAATTAATGCACTTTGGAATTACAGCAAACTTGATCTTGCGCAACTAGCCTCGTTGCTTGATGTGTCCTTACAGGAATTACAGGATGTTCATAATGGAGAAAAATATCTTCATGATGAAGCCGCCGAAAGTCTGGCGCACTATTTTTTAATCCTATTTGGCGAGTAATAAGAGCCGATTATTAGCCACTGATTCTTTAGCATCAGTGGCCAATTTTTCAAGTGATCCAATCCCCCAAGCGCGAATACCAACATAAAAAAGAATTGTGGGTGTTATGACCTGTCGCGTGTCATGAAAATACGTAATCCTTCAGCAATATAACCGCGATACTGAGGATATTTTTCAATACCACTGCACGCATTAATTCGGCTAAAACTCATCGCAAATACAACAGGACGAATTCGCTTCGCCAATTCAAAAACCCTGGACAATTCAGCAATATCGCCAAAGTCGCACCACATTGACAGGTATGCATTGAGGGCTGTTTGATAATAAACATGCTGTTCATCAAATCCATGATTTCGCCGGGCACTTTCAAGCCAAGAAACGCAGGAGAAAAAAGGATGGGTAATTGTAGCATCGCCCCAATCATTAACAGTGATGCGTTTATCATCAACGAGCACGTTGTTATCATGGAAATCACCATGCTCAATCGTTTCAGGAATGCCAAAGACCGCCAACTTCATGCATAAATCGATCAGCGTAGGCTGCAACGATCGCAATTGAGCAAGCTCTTCCTTCGTTAAGCCATCCGCAATTAACATATTTTCCTGAGAAATTAGGCTCTCATATAAAGCGGGTAAACGCTTTAGTCGCCAGTCGGGGACACCCAACGAGAGTAGATTGTCAACGTGAGGGATGCACTGTTGTTGTATTGTGGCGTAGCAGGTCAATGCTTCACAAACCGGTGAAACTTGATACTGCATTTGAAGAAACTCTCGCAGTGGCATCCCTGCATCGAGCATTAAAAAACAATTCGCTTCCTCATCAATTGCCAACACTGTTGGCACACACTTTGTAACATGTGCCAACAAATAAATAACCAACTGCCCCTCTATCTCAAACAATGGTGCCATTTGCTTTAAATAAACATGACCTTGATTGGTCGTTAACTGTTCTACCCTAGACCACTGTTAACGGTGGGTCAAAACCGCGGATATATGGCGCAGGCTTAAATCGACCAAAATTAGCGAACAATGCCCACCCTGGTCGAGTTTGTTTCTAAGATGAGTTCTCGTTTGTAGGAGGCTCCCCCCAGCAGACCACATCTGCCATTGAAGCATAAAATTCGTCTTCGACCTTTTGATGATGACGCTTTAACTGGGCGAGATAAATGCATTCCAATGTGGCAACAAGGTCACCAAGAAAATTTACTAAGACATGTGCGGCCTCGTCGGACATTGACTCCGGTAATAGAGCTTCTAACATCATGTCACGCATGATTGTTTACCTCATCTGTAGCTGTTTTTTGGGCATTTTTTCGCTTTGTACTGCGCTCTTTATTTTTTTCCATTGCCTCCTTCAACCGAAACGAGTCGCCTTCGATCATTAAAATTTCAGAGTGATGAAGCAGCCGATCAACGATCGAAACAACGCAAGTTGCGTTGGGAAAGGTTTCGCGCCAGTCTGCAATGGGTTTGTTGGTCGTTATGCACGTTGATTTTTTTTCATAACGTTGGGAAACGACCTCGAATAACAAATCGGCATGTCGATTGGAGTAAGAAAGATACCCAACCTCGTCCACGACTAAAAGAGAAGGTTGCGTGTAATATTTTATCCGGCGACGTAACGCGCTATCACTATCCAGCTCAGCCAACTCATTCAACATGGCTGCCGCCGTTGTGAACAATGCCGTACCCCCTTGAAGCACAACTTGAGATGCGATATTTGAGACAATCATGGTTTTGCCAACCCCGTTTGGACCGCACAGAATCAGGTTGCTGGCTCCCGCCATAAAATCCAGTAGCATCCATTGCTCAATGACCGTGCGGTCACATTGCTTTGGCCAGTTCCAATCGAACTCACTCATCGGTTTGAAACGACCAATGCGTGCTTTGCGCAGACGGCCATCAAGGCTGCGTTGCGAGCGATGGCGTTCTTCCCAGGTAACAAACCGCTCAAGCCAGAAAGCGCCTTCTTCATTAATGCTGTCCTGGTGACTGATAACGCCATGAAGCTTTTGTGCTGTCGCACGGTTTAATAATAATTCGGTTAACATAATACGATTACTCCTCTGTTGATGTGGTTGAATCAAGCACGCTGTACTGGTTTAATGAGTGTGGTTTTATAATCATCCCGGTGACACGTTTGTCCTTGGACAGAGCGAACGTCACCAAGGGTGCCTCGACACGTTCATCAAGTATCTTTTGCAAAATAATTCGAACGGAATTTGGGTGTGGTGATTCTTTCACAAGGGCTTCAGCCATCGCTTTTTCCAATAAACTGGCACCATAATCATCCAGTAGTGACGTCAGCTGGTTGGTTATTGATGTCAATGGATATCCACGAACCGCGGCCATCTTCAGAAACTCTCGCGCGCAGTCAATCGTCATCGTGAGCCTGTCCTGTCCCCGATGCTGTCGCGCGTTTCGTTTACGCTCAGCCAGTGTTTTAATATGCTCCTCGCATTCGATTTGTTTCGCTTTATCATAGCTTCGCACGTGTTTTGCAATCACAGTGACGCCATCCAAAATACTGACGAAATCGAGTGTTGCATGAACCGTGAGTGCTTGCCGGACATGGGTGTGAGGCACTGAATAATCATTCAAGTCGAATCTAGCGTAGGGCGTTTTGCCAACAGAAACTGTCTCGACTTCGTTGCAGGGATAGGGGTTATCAGGCAGTGGAATCAAGCGTGGCTGTTCATCCAGGAAAATCTCGTGAACCGTTTTGCTTTTATCCTCTGGACAAGGCCGGTTCGATGCCTGATTATCACACCAGGTAAGCGCTTGCTGATTGAGATCGGCAAGACTTTTATACTGGCGGCCTGCAAAAAAATTGTCCCGTATATAACGAATAGACCTCTCAACCTTCCCTTTTTCATTTCCTCGATAGACCGCACAGGGCCTGGGTTCGAAACGATAATGAGCTGCAAAATCCAATAGCACAGGGTTAAATCGAATAGCATCGCCTTTCCTATCAAGTACTGCGCTTTTGAGATTGTCGTAGAGCGCGACACGAGGGATCCCAGAATAGTAGTTAAAGGCCAGTTCATGGCCACGTAGAAAATTTTCAGTTCGAGCGTTCAAGTAAAAATGCAGGAAAACTTTTCTCGAGTAACTCAAAACCATGACAAATGCCATCAGTGGTCGTTTAGCCGCGCCAATGGTTATGTGCCCAAAATGACCCCAGTCGACTTGTGCTTGCTCGCCGGCTAATGTTCTTAATCGAAGAAACGCTTCAGCGGGTGTCTTTGGCCTATAGAATGAGATGAGTTGACGAAAGTGATCGGGGCCACCGGGATATCCACGCTCAACGGCCATCCCATACAGGCGACTCGCAGTGAGATTAGGAAAGCGCTTTAATTGTTCGAGGAGAAAGGATAAAAATGGATCAATGATTGACTGTTCAACGAGGATTTTATTTTTATCAACCCCCGTGTGAGATAATACACGTTTAACAGTTGAATGATGCACGCCAAGTTGGGACGCAATCGTCCCCACACGCCACTTTTCAACGTGATGATAACGTAAAATATTTGCTCTTAATTCCTGGGAAATCGCCATGATTCCTCCTTATGTTCGTTAATGTTCAAGGTGCTTGAGGTGAAGCTTTGGATCCGGGCGATGCGTGAGAGCGTCTTCGTCTCAAAAAATCATTACGGATCCAGTCAGATACAGGTTTTTCACAAAAGCAGCAGGCTAATGCCAATTTTTTGTGTCCTCTTTCTGTCTTTTTAGGCTTATTTTCAAGCGAACTCATTGAAGCATGTTGGAGCATTGGAGGTGAACCCTGATGCGTCACTATTTCGTTCTGGCGCATACGGTAACGGGCTTGGCGTGCAGCATGATTTCGTTTTCCATTGAAGGTTCTTTGATAACGCATCCCGGCTAATTTCATTGATTTTTTTCGCGCAAAGACCGCGCAAACGGTGCCACAATAAATTTGCCCACGATCGCACTTAGAGCAGACTATAGACTGTGTATGACAGAGAGCGCATTGAAATAGTCTTGGAGTGTGTTTCATAAGCAATCCTTTGCTTAATGAAACCTGGAAATTATGTGATCTCGTGATATGCTTTATATCAAGGGACTGGGGACGTTTGGTATCGTAGGGACGGGAAAATCACTAACGATACCAAACGGGTTTCATTAGTCCCTTAATTTTAGATTAATTTATCGAATTGTTCTTTCTTTGATCTATTTTGATGTTCATCGGATGAGATGGGATTTTTGAGGGATACTATCTGCCTGCGCCATTTATTAGCGGGTTCTTAGCCCCGTCTACAGACCACGGCATATCACGAATTAGTTTGGGTTTATCTAACAACACCATCCCGTGCTGCCGCAAGATATCCTCAGCCCATTGGGTCGGTGTTTTAGTCATTGTGAATCATCTTATCATCCAGCCTGTTGTAAAGACCTTAACTCGGTTAAGACCTCCTCGACATGGCCTTTCACGTTGACCTTACGCCAAGCGTGCCGTAGAAAACCGTTAGGATCAATGATAAACGTGCTACGTTCAATTCCTCTAACTTGTTTACCGTACATGGACTTCATTTTTATGACATCGAATAACTGACATAACGTTTCTTCAGGATCGCTGATTAACTCAAAGGGAAAGTTTTGGTTGGCTTTAAATTTTTCATGAGACGATAAGCTATCGCGTGAAACACCCATGATATTCGCATTAAGTAGAGCAAATGCCTTTTCATTATCACGAAAATCACAGCCTTCGATTGTGCAACCTGGAGTCGCGTCTTTAGGGTAAAAATAAATAACCAGCCATTCTCCCCGATAATGCTCAAACGTGGTATTTAACCCATTGGTCGCTTTAAATTGAACCGAGGGTACTTGATTCCCTACATCCATCATTCTGCTCCTTATAATCGGCTCTTAATAGCGCTCTACTTCGACACCATTGGATAGGCTTTAGCTGCAAGTGCTATAAATAATTGGGCATCAATATTGTCCTCAAGATTCCAGCAAGCAGCGAGAACAAGATGAACAAAATACCAATCTCTCACCGCTTGTAATTCAAACCCAAAATAATTGGCGACGAATTGAGTGTCATTTTCCATATCCATAATGAACGTCCAAACCTCATTGACAGGATCACCAATCACGCCCTTCGGATCAATGACGAGCCAATCCACACCATTTTGCAAAATATTATCATGATGCAAATCGCCGTGAAGTAACACATTTTGGGTTGATGTCGCTAAAAGACGATCACGAAGCAGTCTTGCTTTGTTCAAGTACTTTGCTGGGATATTCCAGTCTTTATCAAGAATCATCAACCAGTCGGTGTATAGTGGAAATTGACCAGCCTTAGGTAGTGGTGCCTGATGAAGCCGTTTCATGGCACCACAAGCGATACTAATTGCATTCTGATCTTTTGACAATAAATCAGCCTTTAACGATATGCCGGGTATAGATCGTTCGAGGATGAGGATCCCTTTACTTGATGCCACAACGTTGACCGCCCCATGCCGCGCAAATGCTATTAATGCATCCGCTTCCCGCCTAAGCCCTTCGACATCCAGTCCTAGTTTTAAAATGATAGGCTGCGTACCTTGATAACCTGCTAACACATAGTTGTAGCTTAAATTTTTTACCGACTGTAAATCAGTCAAGTGATGTTCAGCTGCTATCTGCTTTACCAACATTGGCAATTCGATAAGCCAGACTTTGCCTCGCTCACCATAAATATTGATGATATTGCTTTCAAGCTGGTTCATTATAAAATTCGCCGATGCTCAACCACAACACCGATCACCACTGCCTCATCCGCTTGCTTCACATTCACCGTAGCCCACAATTCATTACTTGCCAACAACTGAAATACACTTCCTGAAGCTTCGCCATATTTTCTCAACACACTTTGTTTCTTCTCGGGAAGGTATGCTAATACATAATCGCCCGGTTTTGCTGACAACTCAGCGTCAACTACGACCAAATCACCCGCGTTAAATTGAGGCTGCATACTGTTGTCTTCGACTGTGACAGCAAATAAACATCGGCTGTTCTGCGACTTGTTAAACCCATCAACCACGATCGTTCTCTCAGTATTCGACCCAGCAACTAAATCCTTCGCATTGTGTGCGTCGGTCATCGCCAGCACAGGAATAAACCGATGGGCATGGCCTGATGTATGGGTTAACTCGCCTTGCGGGTTGTCTGTTAGACACAGAAGGTAGGACGCGGACACGTTGAGGCTTTGTGCGAGTAGCTTTGCTTCTATGGGGCCGGGACTGCGTGTGCCTTGCTCCCAGTTACTGATTCTTGCGGGGGATAGGGTTTGTGTTCGTTCAGAAAGGGTTTTGATGGTGATACCTAATGTCTTTCTCGCCTGGGTAATGCGATTACCTATTTGCTCTCTGATATCCATGGGGTTCCCTCAAAAATAATTACGGTTGGTTGTTGACATGCACACGATTCGTTTTGTATTATGTTTTAATGCTTCGATATGTGTATTCATAATATTGATGCTTGGAGTATTAAACCATAGCTTACGTTAAAAATCACGCTGTGTTTTAAATAATACGATAATTTTGAGTAACAAAGGACGATTATGAGCTATATCATCATTAATCACTGCGAGCGATCTGCGTTAAGTGGATTGCCTTATCTGCAACAACTGATCTACATCCATGGGCTAAAGCCTTATGTGGATTATCAAACTGAAATGATTGGCATCAAGCGTAAGGTGAGTTACCAATCACTTTCCGAAGCTCTATATATCGAACCTCATCAGGGTTATGTTCAAAGCGGTAGTCCAAGTAAAGATCAAATTCGCCGATCACTGAAAGCCCTTGAAAGGGCTGGACTGATTGAGATTCAATCGTTAGACAACCAGCTTATTTTTAAATGTTTATTACTGGAACGGGATAGATCTGTCCAAAATAAACTAGCCACAAACCCGCCACACCAAGCCGCCACAAACCCGCCAGATATTAACAATGAAAAATCAGTTGGTTACGACAATTCGTCACAAAATGCCGACACACCAAAAACAGCAAAACCCGCCATACCTCTAAATAATATTAATAATTATTTTTTATTTTTTTTATTAAACGCGTTTGAAACATTTTGGGAAACCTACCCACTGAAAACCGGCAAGGACAATGCGCTTGAGGTATTTAAAAAACTTAACCCCTCACAAGCATTGCTGGACGAAATCATGGCTGGCCTGCAACGCCAGATTGAGTTTTACCAGAGCCAACAAGCGGCTGGTGTTTGGATGCCCGCTTGGAAATACCCCACCAACTGGCTTGCTCAGCAATGCTGGAAGAACGCACCAGTGACGAATGAACCGCAACGGGAGAACCGCGATGCAACCCATCAACACAATTATCCAATCCAAGCTGCCAACGCTGACTCAGGGCACACCACAACCAACATCTACAGCGAAGCCGAGTTTCAAAAGCTCTGGAAATTGTACTGATCGCGTCAACAAGGTGTTTTTAAAGTTTTCTATTTTTTACGGACACATTTGGCGTAGTCAATTCAAAAACGAACATTTTTTCAATTTAGCACGAAGCGGATGGCAAGAAGCATTGGGGGGCGTTGATGAGCCGGTATTGGATGAGGCGATTGAGGAATGTCTTAAACAGCGTGACATGCCACCCACGTTGTCGCAGTTCATGGATTGCTGCAAACAACTCAGTAATAAAAATGCTGGGTTTTACATACCAGCGGTTGTGGAAAAAGCAAATCCCACGATCGCGGAAGCAAACTTAAGAAAAATGAAATTAATGTTAAACATGCGGGTTCAATAACTGGAGGAAAAAATATGTTGGTTTTAACACGAAAAGAAGGTGAGTTAATCCTCATCGACAAAGGACGAGTTCAAGTCAAAGTGCTGCATCGACGTCGCGGCGCCGTGGCACTTGGAATTATAACAAAGCCTTACATGGAAGTAGACAGAGAGGAAATTTACTTAAGAAAACAGGCAGACACCGATCAAAAAGGACACTCCGATGCAATCGCTAGTTAAATTCTCTTTGATTGGATTATTGGGCGTTGTTGCCCTTTCAACACAAGCCGCCAATGTAACGCAAATCAATCGGTACGCCACGGTTGATAACAAGCCATTGTCTGCACAAATTAACCCCCTGCTGGCAGTCCAGCAGGTTCACTTTTCGCAAGATATCAAAACCGTTGGGCAGGCCATGACGTATTGGCTGGGTTACTCGGGATTTAGTTTAGCACCAACCGATAAACAGCCACCTAGCTTGCAAGCAGTCATGCGCCAACCGTTACCACAAATAGATCGAAACCTTGGGCCACTGACAGTCAAGGATGGTTTGGAGGTATTGGCCGGCCAGCAAGTATTTACCTTAGTTCACGATCCCTTGTTGCGCGAGGTGAACTTCAAATTAAAACCCGCTTTTGCAACAGTCGTTAAACACACGCCGAGGAGTAAATCATGACCATCAAGAAACTGCCCGTACAGTGGTTGATTTTATTGTCGTTGAATCTCGTGTTGGGCATTACCATCATTCTGTTATTGCCTCAAACCAGCCATGAACCGACGAACATCAATAACCATTTAGATGTGATCCAGTCGCAGTTAACCAGTCTTCAACAAGCCGTCAAAGCTCCTGCCGAGAAAATCGACATTAGTTCGATTAATCAGGATTTCAATCAACTGGCGACGCTCATTAGCGAATTGAAATCCAAGGACGAAGGACAACTCAATCAACTCGTTGTTGAAAGCCGAACGCAATTATCCAACAAACTTGACGCCATGCATACGGTCATCGATTCGCTGGATAAAAAACAGCACCCGATTAAATACCTGGCGGTTAGTGCGTTGCCGTTTAAGGTTGTCAGTATCGATAGCATTCAGCAAGTGAGTGTTGCGAGCGTGGCATATGACTACAAAACTATACCGCTTGAGAAAAGCGATGCGTTGGCAGGCTGGACGGTTTTATCGGTTGATTTTGCCAAACAAAAAATCGAACTGGAAAACACGGCTAAAGAACGTGTTCTAGTGGCACTGGAAGGAGTCGAACAACATGCTTAAGCCGAGCTTCCTTGTGATTGCATTGATGTCTGCCCATGTTGTTCATGCGGAATTGAATATACCTGGCTTAAGTACGCAACGGATGAATACGCTGGCGGCACAAGATCAAACGTTGGCTAAAACAGGACTCACTCTGAATGAAGATGATATGACTCCTGATCAAGATATTAAGAGCATGAAGCTTACGGAGCAACAAACACACGAAGCCAACGTCTGGGGATTAACGCCAGATGAGGAAAAACGCTATGCCTTGTTAATGCAAAATCGCAGTGGCATTTATTACCGTGGACTGCGCCAAACACCCATTGATATCTTAGGGATTAATGCTCGGAATGAAACTGAACGCAATCATTTTGCCGAGCTGGCGGCAAAGCAAGAAGCTCAAAAAGTATCGAAAAACATTGCTTGGAATAATGCGTTTTACAAGGCGTATAACAAGCTCTATGAAAACATTCCGGTGGTTGGCGACTTTGATCCATCACCTTTTTCACCTTATGCCCATAAGCCTTTGCATTTAAACGATGGCGAAACACTGTATTTCTTTATCAAGCCAGATGCGGCTGTTAAGTCGGTATTGATGCTGTTGATTGATGCCATCGACACCACGCCGAATACCCGTCTGCATGTCATGTTTTTGGGTGGTGATGATCTATCCATTCAGTTATGGGCAAACCAACATCAAGTCCCGCAATCATTAGTGAGCAGCGGGCGCATCACATTAAATCATGGCGATCTGAATTATCAATCGCTAAACCTCGCTAAAAAATCCACGCCTTTGTTATTGCTCTCCAAAAACGGTGTATCCAACATTGTTGATCTGGGGAGGTTTTAACATGCGTCCACTGGCATTGATGATTGGCTTCATGATGATTGCATCCTGCTACGCCATCCAAATCGTGAACATAGAACGTTACTGGAGTGATACACAAGCAACCCTTACCGAAGAGTCTCTGAAATTAAAAGAAGCGCTGGATGCTCGATTGCCGGTTAAAAGCAAAGCTAGCGCGGGTCTTGTGTCTCGTCACCATGTGGCATTTGCCGGTTTTTCTAATGCCATCTTCATCATCGGCGATGATCCGGTTTCTAAACATTGGTTAAGCGAGCACGCCGAAGAATTACGACAACGCCATGCACTTGGATTTATCACCAACATCAAACGCGCAGAGACACTGAGTGAATTACAAACCCTATCTGGTCTGCCGTTATTACCAACCAACGTCGATGACTTAATGGAGGTCTTGGGTACCGAGCATTATCCCTTGATGTTAAACGAGGGGGTTGTATGGCAGTGAAGTCTCAAACACGCCAATACTCCAAAAAATTGTTCTTCAATGTTTTTGTGGTTGTCTGGCTTGGTTGGTTGATTTTGTTTTGCTGGACGATGTCGTTATGGGTGCGTTTTGGTTTTGAAGAAGCCTTTCAACAGCTATATCAATTATCGAACCAACAGCGTGCCGCGATTGTTCAGTTTAATGATGCATCGATTGCCGAGCGATTGAACGCTGTATTGCTGAAGCTGCCGACGGAAGGTTTTTTGAACAAGGTATCTGAGATGAATCACTCTATTCGTCGCGTGCTTCCTGATAGCCAATTCATTGCGACGACCGAACTGAACCGCATCACTGATGAGACGCTCCGTGTTGCCAAGCAGGTTTGGATGCTCGTTGGGATGACCTGGCACGTCATGCTCATCAAGCTCACGATTTTAATGGCAGCGTTTCCTTTATTTTTATTGGCGATGACGGCGGGTCTTATAGATGGGCTGAATCAGCGTGCTATTCGTACAGCATCGTTGGGTCGTGAATCGTCTTATGTGTTCCATCAGCTGAATCGTTTGTTTAAACGTGGGTTGATTGTGTTGTTAGGTTTATGGCTTGCGATTCCAGTAAGTATTACGCCTGCGCTGATGTTGGTGCCGGTGAGTGTGTTGTTAAGCGTGATGGTATCTGTCACGGCAAGTCGGTTTAAGAAGTATTTGTAGGTTGGATTGAGGCTGGTAAGCCGAAGCCCAACAACCACACCAGATTTAAGGAGTATTGGCAATGAAACGAATTTTTCTACTATTAATGATAACACTCACAAGCTTCACCACCCACGCCAGTGACGAAGCCCTCAATCAAACGCTAGTCCGGGTTATCAATCAACTCAACGCCATCATGCCGTTATTAGATGATGCCAAAACCGAGCTTGAACCCAACGCGCGCATCACCCTTCACATCGACGCATTCGAAGGTGCCGACGGCAACCCACACGAAGGTCTACGGGATGATCTGTTAAGCATTCGCAACGCCTTGATTGATTACATCAACAAGCCAGTGATTGCCCCGAAAACCATTCAGCCATTAGCGCTCGATTTTATAGGTAAGTAGCAATGGGTAAGACTGAAATCGCCAAGATGTTCGCTACAAGTTTTAGCCAGGCTGCTGGTGGCGTTTCTGTCAAAACCTATTCAAGCAGTATTCGCTTTGTCGCCATTATCTTGGTGATTATCGCGGTGATGTGGTCCATCAATCACTTTATGGGCAGTGATGAACGTGAGCAGGAAGGTTTTTTAATCCGCATGGGTTCTCGACTGATTCGTATTGTGATTGGTTTTTGTTTGTTCATTCTTTGTTTGATCGTTAAGGGGAGTTAGTTATGCAGAAGTTAAAACAATTGGGGCGACGCGTGGGAGTTTGTCTCATGGGTCTGAATTACGCGCCAGCGCTGTTCGCGGACAGCTGGTTTCCGAAGATTTCGGATGCCGACAACATCGGCGATGGGAACAAAAGCATGATGTCAGTGGCCGGGACTTATGTGAAACAAGGTCTTGGATTATTGATGTTTATTGCCGCCGTCATGAGTTTCATCAAGTTTATCTCGACGATTCAGCATGGCATTGAGGAGTCAAAGAAAAACGACGGATCGATGGTTGCGTTTGGAACGTTCGCGGTGATGGGGATTACTTATCTCACCATCAGTATTGTCGCCGGTTATGTCGGTTACGCCATGATAACCAAGTTCAAAATTTAGAGGTATTGCCATGAATCGCCCCTCTTCCAGACACCTGTCACATGACTATGAAGCCTACAAAGGTCTTAGCCTGCGTGAGCTTTTTTGGATTGTGCTGGTCTTCACGCCATTGACTGCCCTGATCTTTATCGTGATTGGGGCATTCATCGGTTTCCCTGTGGCGTTTGGTTGTGTGGGGTTTCTGGTGGGCTTTGTGGTGTCGATTACGACCTGTCCCAAGCGTATTGCTCGCATTAAGGCCGGGAAACCACATGGGTATTTGATGAAAAAAACGCTGTTGTTGTTAGTCCGCTGGGGGCTCAAGCAATCGCCGTATCTCCATCACATCGGGCTTTGGCAGAAATCAAAAATCAGGAGTAAATAGCATGTTTCATTATTGGAACAAAATCGATCGACTTAATCAGTTAAACCGAGTGTTGTTGGCGGTCATCCTCACTATGGTTGTTATTGTTTTTGGACTCATCTTCACCTTATCGACGATGCCTAGCCGTTATGAATTCTGGCTCACGCCGAGCATGGCTGCCAATGGCGGTTTACTTAAGGAAGGCGATGTGCCCAATGAATACGTTCAAGGCTTTGTCGCAACCCTACTACCTTCTCTGAACACATGGTCAAAATCAGGCAGTCGTGAGTTTTCCAAAAACCTCACTGCTTATCGCTATTACTTCACCCCACGTCATCAGCAATTGATGGAAAAAACACTGGCGGCTTACAAAGACACACAGCTCTTTAATCGAATGCAGATCGCAAGCTTATATCAGTTTATGAGTGCTGATGACATTAAACCGGCTGGCCACAACGCATGGGATGTTCATGTCGTAATGCGCATTACCCAACGTTTAAAAGACGAAAGCAAGATGGTGATTGCGGACAAAGTCGTTGATTACCATGTGCGCGTGGTCAAAGTGACGATTTCCCGCCTGCAAAATCCCTTTCAATTAGCTCTGGATGGCTACAACTCACCTGAGCAACTGGTGCAAGACTTACTCGCAACGCCTTTGGAGGAAAAACATGAAGCGAATTAAATGGTTTTTAATGCTATCACTTATGGGCAGTCAGTTGTTTGCTGCCAACACAGAACATGTCGTGTGGGATAAAACGCCGATTCATTTGAATCTGTCGCTGAATCAAGAACGGTTGGTGCGCTTTCCTCAAGCCATTCAAGTTGTTGAAAGTGAAGCTGGCGATAAAATATCGGTGTTGAAGGTTCAGGATGCGTTGTATTTAAAGGCCAAGGAAACATTCAGCAATAAGCGTCTGTTAATTCAGTTGATGCCGCAAGGTGAAGTGATGATTTTGTCATTGACTGCCGATGATAAAATCAACGCGGTTGATCCAGTTGAAGTGCTCCTCGAAAAAGTAGATGCACCGCAACAAGCCTCACAAGACAACAAAAACAATCTCGATCTCAATGCCATAACCTTAACCCGTTTCGCGATTCAATCCCTTTATGCACCTGATCGGTTGTTGGTCATGCCTGAAGGTGTCAGTCGAACCCCAATGCAAACTCGCCGTGACATTCATTTGGTATATGGCGCAAGTATCAGCGCGCATCCACTCGCATCATGGCATGGTGGTGATTTTTACGTGACAGCAGTTGAGCTTAAAAATCAGCTCAAGCAAGAGGTGATTCTCGATCCGCGTCACATCATCGGCAATTGGCAGACAGCAGCCTTTTATCCAACAAACACCCTGGCAGGACGAGGGAATGAAGATACCAGTACGGTATTTCTCGTATCCGATAGACCTTTCAATGAAGCCATGCAAGCCAGTCGGGAGTTTGTACGATGAAGAAAAATACTGGATTGAAAGTATTAAGTGGCGCGGTGATCTGTGTTGTGGTGTTGGTGTTGATGAATCACGGCGAACGTCCACCTGCCGAGCCTGTGCGTGATCCTAATAATCTGAATGAAGCCATTGCCAGTCAATTCAATGACAATATTCGCGATGTTGCGGCTCGTCTTCAGGAAACTGAACAAAAGCTGGAGCATCTCGAAAAGCAACGCCCAGATAAAGAGAGTCCTGTTATCCCTGAAGCAAATCCTGAGCTGACCAATGACATTCGTACATTGAAGGATGAAATAAACCAACTCAAAGCATCCCGAGGGGAAAGTGATGTCTTCAATACTTCAAACACACCTACAGACAGCGGCATTCATGACATTGACAAGCTGCTCATGAAACAAGAAAACAATGCTACAGAGCAAGCCTACTGGGAGCGCCTCAAGGCCAACCCAATTGTAGCGTTACCAAAATCAAGCGTCGAAAAGCCCAAAACTATCCCCTACTACACCATCCCCGCAGGTTCTGATTTAGGTCACACGACACTACTTTCTGCCTTGATTGGTGAAGTCCCGAGTGAAGGCAAACTCATGCAGCCTCTATTCCCTTTCTCCGCCGTTATCAGTCGCGGTGATTTAATGGCGGCCAATGGTATACCGCTACCTCCGAATATCTCCGGGATGAAAATCAATGGCTATGCGATTGGTGTTGGTTCCTTTCTCGATAACATCAGCTGCGTGCGCGCTTATGCAACGTCTGCCCTCTTTGTCTTTGATGACGGCCATTTTGTCACCGTCGGTAAAGAGCAAATGAATGGTACGGCAGAACTTGTCAACAACGACAGTCTTGGCTATCTCACCACGCCTTACGGCAACCCGTGCATCAAAGGGAAATACTTCACCAATGCGCCACAAGTCTTAACCGCCATGATGGCAGCAGGCGGGGTGCAAGGCGTGGGCGCTGCGATTTCTCAATGGCAAACAACGGTTATGTCCGGCCCTGAAGGATCAACCACTTCACCTACAGGATCATTTGGAAAATATGCGCTAGGCGGTGCACTGGCGCAAGGTTCAGTGAAAGCCGCAGATTGGCTGGAAAAACGTATCCAAGGCAGCTTTGACATGGTGTTTGTACCTGCAAGCGTTGGCAACCGCCCCAACCATGTGTCGTTTCATTTAACCCAAACTATCAACCTTGATAAAGAACAGAACGGGAGACTATTAGATTATGGCAACTCACAGCAGCATACACACGATTTTAGCCTTAAGTAGCGCGCTGATGTTAACGGCCTGCACTACTTCAGCAGTTTCATCCGGCACCATTCCCGAGGGCGGTTTAACCGTCAGCCAGATTTATCAGCAAAGCATGGGGGAACCGGTGCAACGTTGGTCGGTGAAACTTCCTCAAAAGCACGTCAATTATGAAGGCTATACACGTGATGCAAGTAATGAGGTTAACCAACTATTTAAGCCGTTGGATAACCCGCAGATCCCCATTTATGTCTTTCCACATGTGGCGTTAATTGGAGATGAGCAACTTCTTAAACCCGGCTATTCGACAGGATTTTTTCTCTACAAACAAAACCAGTTTGCGCTGGCATCTGAGCTTTACTAAGGGGTA
Organism: uncultured Gammaproteobacteria bacterium; assembly: GCA_963784615.1. Taxonomy (GTDB): domain Bacteria; phylum Pseudomonadota; class Gammaproteobacteria; order Legionellales; family Legionellaceae; genus UBA11403. Next base: position 189,896 of record CAWASG010000002.1, on the reverse strand, counting down.
ACGCATGAAACAGGTATTTAATTGGTTATTAGGCGCGGTCAATCCCAACGCCGTGAAAGAAACAAGTGTTAAAGCAGGTTATGCCGATCGCAATCCCTCGCTACCTGATCATTTATCCGTAGTCGATTTTTGCGATGAACATCATGTGTTTTTACTATCGGATGGCGTAAGCCTTGGATCAGGTTTTGAACTCGCGAGTATTCCGGCAGAAGCCGCATCGCCTGATCATCTGGAAGCAGTGTTTGGAAAAATTCGCGATACATTTGCGACTGTTGTGCCCTTGCACCGAGAAGATCCATGGGTAATGCAACTCTACGTCAATGATGATTACTCGCTAAAACCCGTACTCAACCATATCGCCCAAGACATCGAACCCGTAATTGCTGAAACGCCGTTTACGCAAGATTATCTCGCACGTCTCGATGATTTATTCACGAAAATGACCCGGCCAGAAGGATTGTTTTTAGATCCAAAAACCGACGCACCCTTTCGCGGAAGAAGACGGCGTGTTCGCGTGTTGTTTTATCGTCGTTACCAACAACTGGAAACCACACGCGAGAAAGCCTTTGCCGAGCATCAAGACGTCATCGGCCAGATTGGGAGCAAACTCAAATCACCGGGCTTGGAACTCAAGAGACTGACTGGAAAAGATTATTATCAATGGTGGGTTCGCTGGTTTAATCCAAATCCTGCCATGACTAATGGTCAAGTCGAAACGTTATTGACGCAATTCCCCTACCCTAAAGACCTGCAACCTGCGGGATTTAATTTAAACCAAAACATCTTTTTCACGCCGCCTTCAAGTGACGAAAAAGGTTTTGTGTTTGATGGATTAAAACACCGCGTCTTGTACGTCGACGGTCTGAAAGAATCGCCGGAGATTGGTCTGTTGTCACGCGAACGTCCGCAAGCCAACCCGAAACACCGTTATGCTCTGTTAGATAAATTGCCCGAAGGTGCACTGTACACTATTCAAGTCACATTCAGTAACGATGAAGCGCTCGATGCACATCTCCTGCGCCTTGAAAAAGGGATTATTGGCACGAGCCTCAAACCGCAGCAAGTTCGGGATGACATCAAGACTGCGCGTGATGAACTGGCTACGGGTAATCGCCTGTTTTGGGTGAATCAAGCCGTCTATTACCGCGCAGAATCTGATGAACACGCCGTAGCAATTGAAAAAGCTTTGAAAGACTTATTCTATGAAGCCAAAATGCCGTTGATTGCTTCGCACTATGACCTCCACCCCCTAAACAGTTATTTAAATGCGCTGCCATTTAACTTTATGCCGACGTTTGCGCGTCAATATTTACGCTTTGACCGATTAATGTTTGCCTCAGAATTAGCAGCACTCTTGCCTGTTTATGGTCGAAACCAAGGCGCACGACACCTGCCCTGCTTTACCTTTTTTAATCGGCTCGGTGAACCCGTATTATTCGATTTACTGCACAACGACTTTATCAGCCAGAACTCCCATTTGGCGTTATTTGCAAATTCAGGCGGTGGGAAATCCGTTCTCATCGGCTGGATGATTAATTCATTGATGGCGGTTAAAAACGCCAGAATCGTGCTGTTTGAAATGGGGAATTCATTTGACCGATTGCTCACCCACTGCAAAGCGCATGGCAAGAAAACCAGTCAACTGCTGCTCTCTAATCAAAAAGACAAAGCCGTTCCCTTAAATCCATTCTGTGATGCTTACAAAGCCATCCCCGAAATCAGCGAAAACATGACAGAAGTCAATGCGGCAAAACTCGCTGAAAAGCTGGCGCAGCTCAAACACAACCAATCCCAACCTGCCACAGCAGAAGAATTGGCCTGCAACGAAGAATCTCGCAGTTATTTAGCCGAACTGGCGTTAGCACTGCGAACCATGATCACCGAAGCCAATCCACGTGAAGAAGAACTCTTTACCCTGGCCGATGAAACCCTGCTGGTTGAAATCTTGGGTGATGCCATCATTACCTCAGCCAACCTTGGTATCCCTCAAATGCTCACCGAGCACGTGCTTCATGCTTTTGAACGCCGCCTTGCTATTGAAATCGTTCCGCGTAAAAAAGACCGGATCCAAGACATGGCTGATCGACTCAAAAGCTACGTCATCAACAGCAGTAAATCCCGATTCTTTAACGTGCCCACCGAGCCATTAGATGACTTTGATATTTTTCATATTGATATCAGCGCCATCAAAGACGACCGAGGCAAACTTGCACTCGTGATGGTGTCGTTACTGCCACGCATTATGGCCATGGCCGAACGCACACAGAACGACAAGCGCCCTATTTTCTTAATCATCGACGAAGCGCATTTGCAGTTCGAAATCGATGTCATCGTTGCCTATGCCACTTTAATCGCTAAAGTCGCTCGCAAACTGGGGTTATGGCTGGTACCTGTCACTCAGAATATTTCAGACATGAGCTCGGCTAAAGCTACGAAAATCCTGTCGCTGATTGAAACATGGATTGCCTTGGGTCTTGATGAAAATGAGCTTGCGGATATCAAGCAATTCAAACAACTCACCCCGCAGCAAGAAGCTCTCATCCGTGATATTGACTCGCAGAAAGGACTATATGCCGAGGCCGTGTTGTTAGGCTCTCGTTATCAAGGTCTCTTTCGTGTGATTCCACCGCGTTATGTGCTCGCATTGCTGTTGAATGAGAAAGCAGAAAAGGCAGAACGCTACGCACTGGAGAAAGAGCATAACGTCCTCAGAGCTGCGGAAATTGTAGCGGAACGTTTGGAGAATAAAGCGCAGAATCAACATGTAGAGGGCTGTTTTTATGAAGATTAAATTGACGTTCGCAGCTCTGATTTTAACTGCCTCATACCTTCACGCCGAACATGAAAGCACTGAGCCACCACACACCATCAACACATTTCAAATGAGCGTTCGGGTTCTTTCCAAGATATTAAGTAACAGTCATTACAAAGTGATTGGTGCCTGCACTTGGGCGGTTGGAAAACTTCCGCCAAGACTCGAACCGGCTCCATCCGTCGAACAATTCCTACCCGATTTAATCGTCACTGTTTCCAATAAACCCGAAGAAAACCCATGGTATGAAGCCAGAGCACTCTATGAAAACCTAACCGCCCGCGCGCTCTATCAAAAGACCTACAATATGGCGACGGGCTTTCCCTTAGGCTTTGGCGATGATGCTGGACAAGCCACCAACATGCACATCAACGACGAACGCACACGTGTTGTTGATGTCATCGGCAGTCCTGCCATTTTTTATCGAATTCCTTATGTATCCCATACTCCGGAAACAAAATTTGGCCTGCCTTACTATCTCAGTGAAGCCGATGCCGTCATGGATAGAAACGAAATGGCCGAAATTACTTATATGGCCACGCACCCCCACTTGTTAATCAATCATGACATTGGCACATGGGGACATGAAATCCCACGTCTCATGCGCGTCACCCAACCCTCACGTTTTCGCGCATCGATGGTCGCAGCAATGCATGCCGTCGACATCGTCACCAACCGTAACAGCCTGCACGTCACCAAAAGTACAAGTAATACATGCGGTAAAAACTGCGTGGTTTCCAATGTGATTTATGACCCCAAAGAAGACCATGTCATTTGGCAGGAAATATACCCCATCAACCGCAACATCACACCGGGCGATGCCAATGATTCTGGCATTGAAGATGAGAAGGAAGGCAATGGCAATTATATCTTTGTCGTCTGGAGAAAATACCGTGGCTGCATCCCCCATGAAGGCAAGTATATGAAAGCATTATCTAGCCCACACGTCAGTAAGCCTCAAAAACGATAGGAGAATATTATGAAATCGATTGCTTTAATCCTCGCTTCTTTAACGGCAACTGCCGTCTATGCCGACTCGTTCATGCCGAACGAGTCCGACTATTATTATAGGCTCGGTGGATCATCGAACCTCTACATCCCTCCCGTCAATAAAGACCAAATCATCACTATCGGCGGGAATATCGATGGCCGATTAGGATTTACATGTAGCGGTTTTAATCCCGTTGTATCCATCACCAATACCTTTCAAGATTTGAAAAAATCGGTGATGAATATCCCCGGAGGCGTGATTGATAATCTCAAAGGGTCAGTCGCAGGTTATCCGATGTATAAACTGCAACAAGCCATGCCTGGACTATACAACGTACTGCAAAACGTAGCGGCTGGCGCGCAGAATGAATTTGCCATCAAAGTCAAAGATTGCCATGAGGTGAAAAGTTCGTTGGAAGACGGTCAAGCACCACTCGATGGCTTGTTGTCCGTTTCCGACAGCCAAGGCTGGCTCGATGCGGCCAAACGTGCACGCACCGAAAACGTCGATATCACTGAAGCAGCCAAAACAATCACGCAAAAACGTGAAGAATATGGCTTGCCATGGATTGGGCATCAAACGGGTAATGCCGGCGGTAAGTTTCAACGCCCGATTAAAGTCATCAATGACGTGGTGATTGCTGGCTACAACATTTTGTTATACCGGAAACCACTGGATAACATCTCAGAGCCAACTGATAAAACACCAATGACACGAAGCTGGAAAACGCCTGCTGTTGCCGCAGAATGGGCGGTCAAAGTATTGGGCGATATTCATGTCAGCGCCAGCGACCTCAAAACGGATGAAACCAAACACGAAGCAAAAGCCGGCATGGGATTATCGGCATTGCTACAAAGCTGCAGCACAAGCAATACCTGCACCAGTAATATTGCCAAAGCGTTGTGGAAATTGGTCGACGGTGAATGGCCGCTGACTGAGGACAAGCTCAAAATGCTCAGTGCCTCAAATCTGCTTATCACCGATGAAATCATTATCACCATTCAACGTATGCCACGTGAAGAACAAATCCTCACTGTCTCCAAACTCGCTGAAGAAATTGCAACGCAAAACATGCTCGACCAAGCCATGATGATGCGCCGGATTATACAAGCGGGTCTGCAAGTGCAGGAAGTGCAAAACCTGAAGCCAGCCATGAATATGGTGAAATTCGCCCTCAAAAAACTTGATGACGATATTCATTCGCTCGCTTTTGAAAGTGACGTTCGTAAAAAAATGATGAATGAAACACTCACCATGCTCATGGATTTACGCGGTAATAACATCGCCAAAAACCTGCCCGGTGAAGACAGCGAACAAGCGCATGTTAAACACGGTGCGGTTTATTCCAAGCCGGACAAATAAGATTGATGTCGTTGGGTAACGCGAGAGCGAAGCCCAATTCAACGTTTATATAGGAGTATACTATGGTCGTCTTCAGTCCCCTATCCCTCTACACCACGTACTTGGGCTGGCAACAATATGAAATCATCTTCGACGCCCTGTGGCAAACAGGGCTGTTATATCTTGGCTTTCTCATGGTCGGCTTCCGTTTCCTCAAAAACGTCCTTGCCCCTGCTGGCTCAACTCATCATGCCGCCGATCACGCGCTAAATACGTTCCTCTATGAGTTAGCCATCACCTTCTTAATCTGCGGAATATTCATTTATCCCTGCGTCCCGTTAGAAGAAAAAGCCCTCAACTTCAAACCCATGTGCGGGTCCAAAAGCAGTAGCACCAAAGTCTCCACACTCGGAGACACCGGCACCACCTATGACGAAGCCTTCGCCGACGTCATCACCAGCAACGTCAAAATCCCGATAGGCTTTGCAATCTTGCAAAACTACATGTCCAGTTTGACCTACGGCCTCATGAAAGTCACCGGATGCACCGACAGCTTACAAGCCATCGAAGGAGACTTGGTATCCATTTACCTGCCAGCCGATGTTCGCGAGCAAGCATTAAAATTTCACCGACAATGTTTCCTTGAAGCACGCAATCTCTATGACGCAGAGCCCCACAACACCAAGCAAATCAAAGAAATCCTCAGTCATTTCGGCGGTGAAGAAGACCTCAAATGGAGTGGCTCCAAAGTGTTGCAAACCCTCCACTACGGAAAAATCTACGCTCGCCAACCTGTGCCGGGATTCGACTTTAACAACACCCCCAACAGCAACTTAAAAAATGCAGCGGATCGTGGAGATATCGCAGCGGAACATTTGCCAAAAGACGGCTATCCGAGTTGCAGTCTATGGTGGCTCAAATTACGTAATGATTTGGTAGACGTCGCGACCAATGCCAGCGTTTTTGATAATCATTTAAATTACGCAGCCATACTCGAACGCGTCCGCGACTATAAACGCCATCATCCTAAAGCATGGGGTTCAAACATTAGTTCTGAGGACTATATCGCCAAAATGTTACTCAGTGACAGTCGAGATCTACAAGCCAACAGCGTAAAAAATCTCATCGGAAATACCAATGGCGCAGTCGGCGGTGTCATTGCACATACGCTCGTCAATGTCGGTCAATTCGCAAAGTCATGGACATCAACGCCACTAAAGCGAGAAGCCATCATGCAAACCTTACCGGTGATGCAAGCGTTTTTATACTTCTTCATGATTATTCTAACACCCATCATTTTAGCGTTCAGCGGCTACAGCCCCAAAGCCTTAGGCAGCATCTGCGGATTATTCATCATGGCGATTTTCATCCAGTATCTCTGGCACCTGGTCGGTTTTATCGAGCGTAGCGTACTGGATCCATTAGGGAAAAACGAAGCGATTTCGGCTATGCGGAATATGGCAGTGATGTTTTATTTTATTGCCCCGATGTTGTTGCTGAGATTATCGAGTCATTTTGGTGGAGAGGCAGGAGCTGCGTTATCAGGTCTTATTTCGCAATCCGAGGATCATAGTAAATCTGCAACAAATGCAGCTTCGAACATAGCTCAGCAAGGGGTCAAGTTAGCCAGCATGGGGAAAATTCCATGAGCATCGATAACTTAATCGTTACCCAACGATCTCATGTATTCAGCATCGCTAATCAAGTCGTCTTCGTGAAGAAGTTGTGCTTGCAATGCTGTGTAGGGAGATCGCGAACGTTTCTCCGATGCGATTGCCAAAACAACACCCAGAGCAATAAACGTGAGCTTCCAAAGCAGTTTGAAAACCTTAATCGCCAACAACCCATTCTTATTCATTTAAGCCACCCTCAGGAGTTAATCCCATGCTAAATAAAACCATCCGTTCAACAATTATAGTCACGATTCAGTTCATCGTACCAGCTGCGTTACTATTAATTTTTGTACCGCAGTTTCTAAACCATACTCATCAACTCAACCAAGCCCGTTCATTTTTCAAAACACACCAACTTCATTTCCTCTTGGCTCACTGTAGTTTCTACCTGGCATTATTCTGGCTCTGGCCGCTACTTATCAAGCTCACCATTACACGTCTTAACAGCGATCCTGATACAGCCCAAATCAAAACCGCCATCCAAGCGCGCTGGTATCTAATTGCAATCATGGCATTTTTTGAATTACTCACTTGGTGGAAATAATCATGGCCGAATACCCTGTCGAAAACCTGTTACGTGAACCCACCGAAATCTACACCAGCATCACCTGTCTGGCATTAGCACTACTTGCAATCAACAAACCGCATCTATTTTTACTCACACAAAGCATGGGCTATTACGCCGGATTCAGCCTCAGTGCTTTAGGCTTATATCGAGGCGGCCAAGCCATAAAAATAAAACGCTTCCACCGCCGGTTAATCACCATGCCCTACTATGCGCTATCCACAACGCAAGTTCCAGCATCCCAACAATGGCTATTCATAGGACGAGGCTTTCGCTGGTTCCCCCATCACACCCAACGTTTACATCAAATCAAACAAATCAAAAACGAATCCTTCATGCAACGTGGAAAAGTCTATCAAGCCGTCCGCTCCTATTGCCAAAATCATGAAACAACTTATCTCGCTCAACTACTCAGCCACTCATCTCGATTAAACCCATTCAGACCCGATCCACCCGTTGGCGGAAGTCCCTACCTGCATGGACTCGGCGAACAAGACAAACCTGTTTACATCCCGCAAGATGTACGCGTCGGCCATACCTTCGTCGTTGGCACCACACGAGTAGGTAAAACAAGACTCGCCAGCATTCTCATCAACCAAGATATCCGCAACGGTGCAGCCGTCATTGTCGTCGACCCCAAAGGCGATTTAGATCTGGTACGCGACATGTATTCAGCCTGCAACGCCGCCAACCGCCTCAACGATTTTCGCATCGTCCACTTAGGCTTCCCAGAATTATCTGCCCACTACAACCCACTCAAAAACTTCGATCAAGTCAGCGAAGTCGCCACCCGCATCACCGATGCCATTGCCGCCGAAGGAGAAGGCAAACAATTCGCCGCCTTCGCATGGAAATACATCAACATCGTCGCCATCTGCCTTGAAGAAATGCAACAACCCATCACCTACAAATCCATCGCCTTCTACATCAGCCGACTCGACCAACTCCTCATGGCCTATGCCGACACCATCATGCCAGCACATGATCCAGATTATCAAAACAAAATCGAACGCATCATCAGTGACCACGACTGCCGCGTCGATAAATTCGGCAAAACCCCACCCCCAATGGACAGAGCCAAAGCCGTCGTTCAATACCTAAAAGACCACATCACCAAAACCATCACAGAAGGACGTGTCGAAAGCCTACACGATCAAGTCCTCATTGACCTATTCGACGCCGCCATCATGGACAAAAGCTACTACGACAAAATTACCGCAAGCGTTGGCCCAGTCCTCTCAGAAATCAACAAAAGCAACGCATCCAGCATTTTCTCATTCCACAAAAGCCCCTGCGAAATCGAGCTCATGACCGCCATCAAACAAAAAAAGGTCATTTACATCGGCCTAGACAGCCTAACCAACCCCAACATAGCCCAAGCAGTAGGTAAAGCATTTCTATCTGATTTAGTTTCCACTGCCGGAAAAATCTACAAAGAAAGCAACGCCAACTACCGCCTCAACCTCCACTGCGACGAGCTATCAGAAATCATCCAAGACTCCTTCGTCAAAATCCTCAACAAAGCAGGAGGCGCAGGTTTCCAAGTCACCGCTTACGCACAAACAAAACAAGATATGGAAGTAGCCCTCGGATCAAGAGCAAAAGCCGAAGTCACCGAAGGCAACCTCAACACATTAATCATGCTCAGAGTCAAAAACGAAGAAACAGCCAATCTACTCGTCAAAGTCCTACCACAGGTCGGCGTGGTCGGCCACACACAAGTATCCATGGTCAACGACACCCCACACGGAGAAGACGGCGTTTACTTCAACACCACCAACGAAGATCGAGTACAAACAACCGCTGTACCCATGATCGAAGTCAACGACATTATCTCACTCCCAAAAGGCCAAGCCTTCGTGCTGGTCAATGGCGGTGAATTATACAAAGTAAGAATACCGCTACCGCTAAACGATGGATTAGCACCAAAGGATATAAAAAGCGTGATACGTGACATTAATCAATTAAATCCTACTGGAGAAAAAACATTATGAAAGTAAGCATTGAATTGGCACTAAGAACACGTGAGGTGTATCAATTATTTGAACGAAAGATAAGCGGGGATCGGTTGTTTATTGAGGCTATTCTGCATAAATTTAATGTCTTGATAAATCGCTGTCGACAACGAGATCCGCAAGCGATGGCCAGCTATAAGCAGATAAAACAAAACATTATAGGATTCACTCAACAATTTACCGATGAAATTGCGCGGTTTGAGACACTGCTTGCAATGAAGAAGGATTTTGCACGTACAAAAATCAGTTACATCCCTCAGTTTCGACCAGTGATGATTGTGACCAATCCCTTGTCCATCCAGCTTATCGAGTTTATTGAGATTTATGATAAGCTGATAGCAGCATTGAAGCTGTTGCAACTCGCGGGATGTTTTGAATCCGACGAGATTTTCTGGGGCAATACAAAACGTTACCAGAAACTAGCCAATCAAATGCTGAGTAATTGTGTGTTAGCACCCATAACTATCAGGTAAGAACCAATGACCAAAGACAATTTGCAGTGGCTTAAATGGATATCAGAGATTCAGGCGATCGCACAATCAGGCCTCACTTATACTACCAACGAGTACGATAAAGAACGGTATATCAGGCTCAGGGAAATTGCCGCTGAGTTAGCAGCTCAATGCTCAGAAAATCACGCACCGGATGTTGACAGTATGTTTTCATTAGAAAAAGGCTATGCCACTCCTAAAATTGATGTTCGTTCCTTTATTCTCAAAGACGATAAATTATTGCTTGTTAAAGAACGTTCCGATGGTTTATGGACTTTGCCCGGCGGCTGGGCTGATGTTAATGAATCAGCGTCTGAAGCAGTCATAAGAGAAACGAAAGAAGAGACGGGCTATGATGTCAATGCAATTAAATTGTTAGCCTTCTGGGATAAGCTTAAACATGACCATCCACCCCAATGGCCTCACACATATAAATGTTTTTTTCACTGCAAAATCACTTCTGGTGACGCAACTGAAAATTTGGAAATCGCTGAGGTAGGCTTTTTCGACATGAATCATCTACCTCCACTGTCCACTCACCGCGTTACAGCCAACCAATTAATCCGGTTATATGAGCTTGTGTATAAAGAAGAACAACCAACGGAGTTTGATTAAACGGTGGTTAATAATCAGCTGCAGCACTCTTTCGGGCTAGAGATATGTTTTAGAGTTCGTCAAACATTTCCTTTTGGTAATTGGAGTAGTAACGTAATCCTCATCCAAAAATCTAATAAGCTCTTTTAAAACTCTTTTCTCCTTCGGTATAACTAGTTTTTCATCTTCTATTTCAAGATTAATTCTATACTCCTCGGCCACAGCACTGTTTAACTCACGTGCCGCATTATTTAATTCGGAAATAGTTACGTCGTCCAAGACGTTATTACTTAAAAGTAAGGCAATTTTTTTTCTAATAATCGAATCGGCACTACTTTTAAATAATTCAACATCCTCGCATTTAAAAAGACTTGTTGACAAGAATTTATCGAGCTCTTCATCAGTTGCCTCTCTAAAATAATTAGACAGGTCTAAATATCGTTTTGTATTATGGTAAGAGTCAAATAATAGCTGCCCGTTGTCATAAATAGCCGTAAGCTTATTAGAAAGAGTGATTCCTGGATCAACTAATTTCGTATAGGTATTTTTTGCATTGATTAATGTAAAACCCTTTTTTAGTAATTTTCTTGCGTCGCATGATTGAAAATAGACCATTTTGGTAGTAGAGTCCCATTTACCAGAAAAAATAGCCTTGAGAGACAAGTCGCCATTAAGATCTAAAGTTGGGCAAGTTAGTGGGTTTTGAATTGCACCAGAAATGGCTTCACTTAGTGTAAAACCTTTAATTATGAATAACTCATCTAAATCTACCTTATAACTCGCTGAAAATATTACTGGTTGTTTGTTTCTCAAAAACGATTCTCTTTGTTCTTCAAACAAAGAAGCAACATCTGCTTGTAAAGCAGCATTAAGAGAAATTCGTCTTATAGGGTCAACGTGACAGTCCGTAATCGCAAAAAGATTATTAATTTGATTCACTATCAAATCTCCATGATCATATAATCAGTTAATTGAACAGTCGTATCGATGGTTTTACAATTGGTAATTGTCTTTTTTGTAATAAGGACATAGGTTATTCCACCATCTATACTAACTTCGTAAAAATGATACCCTAATACACTTAAAATAGGATTAAAATGATATAAATTTGAATTGTAAATAACAATAAAAAACAATAATGAGACAAAAATAAATATGGATATACTAAAATTTGGTGTCGGCTGATAGATCAGCGGAAGCATATAAACGAGAAGGAAACCAACTATCTCATTATCCACTGTTTTAATCGATAATATTTTTACAGGAACCCTCTCTAATTTTTTTTGAGATAACGCTATTAATAGCCAGCATAATATAGTTGCCAGTGCAGCTGCCAATAAATACCATTTCCCCACAAAGCAATGCATTTTCAGATTACTGTAAATTGAAACAGACTCTTGCCAGCTATTGCTGATCTCAATAAACCAAAGAGTTAACAGTATTGGGGCCAACGATGTGGCAACCAATGATATCTTTACGAGTTTATTAATCATAATGTCCGCTGGATTTTATGAGTACAACATCAACTGATTATAGTTGCTCCTGATTTTTTTGCCTGAAATAATTTGCTCCTATAGCTGCGTCACTGAGGGATCCTCCGCAGTGACGCAGCCGAAGGGCTGCAAAATTTTAATATAGATTCAACACATTTACCATTCTTTTTCAGGCGAGCACAACGAGAATGAACTAAACACGCATAAAAATAACACGTAAATTATCTTGCGTAACACTATTTGTTTTGATAATCTATTCGAAAGCGTAACTGATGAGCCAGTGGAACTCCGGCGAAACCTTCAACGGTCTTATGCAAAAGTCACCATCATTCTCAAACCTCGTGACGGGGCGTTCAGTCGGGAACCGCACACATCACCTGAATCTTCAGGACTCACTGTAACCAACCAGCGCAAATTCCACAGGAATTTGAACATCACAATACTTTTTCGTATTGACCTATCGTCGCTTTACGTTTCATTTGAAATGTATAGCGCATATCAACCACCCCAACTGTAAGGAGATAAGCATCCAAAAACCGCAGTACCTCAGGTCTATCTACGTTGTCACCAACGTCTGATTTGCCCCTGAACTGAGCCTCGTGGCGCAAGCCAAGTACCACTCTGGTGGACTGCTCTACCAACACTAAACAACTCCCTGGGCAAATACCGTTTTACAGGTCTGAATCATGCGAAAAAATGCAATACGCCGATTGGCAAATAATCAGTTAATAAACGATAACCGTGGCTCACATCGCGATAAAAAATATCGCCATTTCGTCATCCATAAGGTCATACACGATCTGTTTAAATTAGAACTGCTTCCCGGTAAATGGCATGGATTAAATCAAGAGAATATTCGCGCTCTGGTTTTACATTGGAAAAAGAAAAACATAAAACCAACGACCATGATGAAATACATGACAGTCGTTCGATATTTTTTAGCAAGCATCAATCACTCAATAGCGGAAATTGACAATCAATCGCTCGGTATCGTGCGTCCGAAACCCCAAGCAAAACAAACCCCAAGCCTGAGCACTATTTTAGAAAAATTATCACACCCGATCGCCAGAATCATTTTGCAACTTCAATCTGGATTTGGGCTAACCTTCAGCGAAATCACGCGATTAATTCCCGACCTTCACATTCGTGAACACTCCCTTTGGATAACACGGGACATTGCTTTCAACCACCGAGATCGAGTGATTCCCATACGTCATCATGATCAGCTCGATATACTGCAATCCTTCGCATCACATACAGAGCGTCATCACAGCCTCATTGCCGCGCATGGGTATCATGCGATATTGCACATCTATCGTACCTCAATGAAAAAAGCCGGATGCTCATCATTGAAATCGTATCGGTACCTTTATGCGAGTCATCAGCACCATCATTTGTTACAAGCCTTTTCAAATCACGAAGCAAGCTGCATGGTCATGCGTGAAATGGGCTTGAAATCACGTACTACACTTTGGGGGTATTTGCATGAGTAAGACAAAATTAAGAAGCGCCAAGTTTTCAATCAATCAATTGGTCAAACAAGACCTAAGCCACTCCTATGCAAGCCAGGCCGATATGCGCCACATGCTGTTCCGCTGCATCAAGGATTTGCATGAGTTAGGTTATAAGGTAGACCATGTTAAAGGTTTCCAGCCCAAGCATATCTTCGCTCTGGTCGAACATTGGAAATCACAAAACAAAAGCCCTGCCACCATCAAAAATTACATGTCAAAATTACGAACGACAGCAAGACTGCTCGATAACGGGAAGCTTATCAAGCCAGACAATGCCGCCTATCATCTTGATAAACGCTCTTACGTTCCTACACAGAACAAAGCCATTCATCAAATCGATTTAACGAAGTGCACCGATCCATATATCCGGTTATCACTTGAAGGCCAAGCCTTGTTTGGTCTTAGGCGTGAGGAATCGATGAAATTCACAGTAAGGGATGCGATTGATGGCAACACAATCATTATTAAGCCCAGTTGGACAAAGGGTGGTATTGGTCGAACGGTAGACATTACTAACGATACACAGCGCGAATGGTTGGGTAAAGTTGCTCGTTTGGTACCGCTTGGGCATTCACTCATACCTGTGGATCGATCCTACAAACAGCATTTAAACCATTATGAAGCGCAAGCGAAAGCCATGGGAGTTTGTAAATTACATGGATTGAGACATGCCTACGCCCAACGCCGGTACAAGGAGCTCACTCGCCAGTTTGATCCAAGCGGACAAGGACTCACTCCACCGATTGATGGCGGTAAGAAGTTCAAAGATATGAATAAGATGGAAAAAGAGATCGATCGACAAGCCCGGCAGATTATTAGCCGGGCTTTAGGTCATTCTAGAATTTCTATTCTCAGAATTTATTGTGGTTAGCAGACTACTTATAGATAATTTTATTAATAAGCATGGAAATACCCCAGTAAGTACATAGCGCTGGAATGATTGCTGATTTTATTTGATGTAGTAAAGGATCTAAGGCTGGGGCAAGAACATCATGAGGATTAGATTCAGGGCTTATAACTCCATATAAAAGCAGGGCTATAAAAGTTATTACCATACGACATTGTAAGCTTAAAATAAATTCAAATGTATTCATAAAACTTTCCTTTATTAAAATTATTTTCAATTTTCAATGCATATAATAACACGAATCGTTGTTTATTGTTATTGGAAGAAGTATAATTAAGATAACACAACTGATGAACCTGCGAAATTCAGGTGAAACCGAAAGGTCTTGTGAATAGCCACCATCATTCCCCAATCTTGTGGCAGAACGTTTAAGTCGGGAACCTTAGTGTAAAGCCACTAACCATCCACCCGGATGGAGCCTCATTAAAACATCTTGTTTTAAACCTGTTTGACATCATTCGCTGTCTGTTTGTTGGCGAAACCCTGTGTTCATGACAATGTTCTTTAAAAATTAGGCAAATCAACCACGTTTGTGATGTATCAATGCTGGAGAATCGTCCAGTCATTGGGCATTTCTCTGGCCATTTTAAGGAGAAATGTACCATGCGTATTCAGTGCGATACGTTAAAATATGCTAGACTATTGAGAAAGAAAGGGCTGAAATCTGACGTGGGAGACGAATTTATGTCGACCCTCACCGAGATTGAGATCTTTAATATCTATAGTAAGCATGAGGTGGATAGCATGTTAAGTGAAGCCGTTAAGGAAGTGTTTGCCAAGCATGATCGCTCAATGGATGACGTGTTCGCCAAGCAAGACCAAAAACTTGCTGAACAGCGTCGTGAATTTGATGCGCGAATGAAGGATACCGCCAAGTATCACGATCAACAACTTCGTGATAACAAAAGCGAGTTACTCGCATCACGTCGATGGATGACGGGTACCGTTATAACCGTTGGGTTATCGCTGGCCGCCTATCTTTCGGCACTGATTCATTTCAATCACTAAAACTTAGCTTATCCATTTGTTTAACCCACCACGGGGAAATAACTTCCCCTCATGGGCTGGTTATTTCTCTGTTTATTGGAGACTTAACCATGCAACAAATCACCTCGTACATCCCACGAACTGAACAAGCCATCTTTAATCTAATCCGAAGCGTTAACGAACTTTGCGCGTTGCAACATGAGTTATCGGTTCAGGATATGATTCAAATTGATCAGGAATTAGAGATCCTTCGTTCTACCCTTCAAAGGAAACGCGCACTAGCCCAGTGGGTTTTTCCGTGTGTTGTCTAAACTGAAATACCTTTCTAAAAACTAACAACCCCAGCGGGAGCAAGCCTCCCGTTTGGGTTGCGGCTCTCCTGCACCATCAAGGAGAAAACAATGGATACCCCAAAAATTTACGTGGCCTGCCTTGCTGCTTACAACAGCGGCTATCTCCATGGCATTTGGTGTGATGCAACGCAAGACGAAGATGGGATTTACAAAGACATCTACGACATGCTTGCAAAAAGCCCTGTGGAAGGAGGAGAGGAGTGGGCGATTCACGACTACTCAGGATTTGGTGATGCAAGGCTCGACGAGTATGAAAGCATTCCACATGTGGTCAAACTCGCCGAATTCATCGACGAACACGGAGAATTGGGTGCCACCCTTTTGGGTGACTACTCAATCGATGACGCACAAACACTGCTGGAGGATCAGTATCATGGAGCCTATGACAGCGAAGTCGATTTTGCCCAATCTATTTTTGAAGAATGTTACAGCGATGCGATACCGAAAAATTTGATCTACTACATCGATCACGAAGCGTTTTCACGTGATTTGTTTATGAGTGATTATTTTTCGATGGAAGCCCAAGGACGAACGCACGTTTTTTCTCATTGTTAAAGCCCCGTTTCGGGGCTTTTTTTATTTCTGAGCATCTTTAATATATTGATTTCAGCAAGCATGTTAAGATCAACACAAGGTTTGATCTCACAGACTGTCCAAGAGTGAAACGATTATGTACTTACATCAAATTTTACACAAATATAGAGCGCGGGACCCAGATATCTACACAATACATGAGCTTCAGCGCATTATTCAAGAATGGGCTAGTTCTTGCTTCGTTGAAATAACTCCATCAGGTTCTCGGGCAAAAGGCACAGCAATATCTCTAGCTTCTGATGTTGATTATTTAATATCATTAAAAAGTGACTGTAATGAAAATAAGGGTGGTTTACGAAGCATTTATGACTCGTTATATGTTAAATTAAAAAAATCATATCCAACTGCTCGAAAACAAAACGTCTCGATAAGAGTAACCATTAATAATTTTGAGATAGATATTACCCCGGCCAGAAAACTATCGGGAAATACTAATAACCATAATTTATATGTTTCAAATTCAAACACATGGACACAAACAAACATTCATAAGCACATATCAGACATTTCTCAATCTAAAAGAACCGATGAAATAAAAATTCTAAAAATTTGGCGTGAATTAAATAAGCTCGATATCCCCTCTATTTATCTTGAGTATTTACTTATAACCAACATATTATTACACAAACCAACGGACCCTATGAATGTAGAAAAGTTAGAAAATAATGTTAGGCACGCTCTAAATGAACTAGCAAAAGACTATAACAACCCGCTATCATCACGAATTGTTGACCCAGCCAATTCCAACAACATTTTGTCCGATTTGCTGACATCCGTGGAAAAAAATAGAATTATTAACGCCGCAAAAATCGCTTCGCGCGAAAATTGGCATCGTATAGTTTGGTAACCAACAATTATGAACCCTAAAATTAACATCCAAAAATTATTCTCCGCTCTCGATGAAGAAATGCGCTTAAAATTATCAAGCAAAATTGATGAAATTAACCATCCGACGGCTAAAGGTGACGAATCAGAATTAAACTGGATTGGCTTATTAAGAAAATATCTCCCGGAAAGATATAAAGTAGATAGTGGTTTCGTCGTTGATCATGAAGGGAACATTAGCGACCAAATCGATATAATTATTTACGACCGCCATTTTACCCCTTTTATCTTTAGAGGAGAAAATATTGTTTATATTCCTGCGGAAGGAGTTTATGCAGTATTTGAAGTGAAGCAACACTTTGACCAACATAATTATGACTATGCAGTCAAAAAACTTAAAAGTACTAGGATATTAACAAGGACTTCAGCCACCTTCGCCCATATTCTGGGGAACAATAAAAAAGAGTTATTTAGCATAATCGGGGGAGTATTAACTAAAGGAAATAAAAGTACCCAGTGTTTTAACAACTTAATAGCTGGGTCTGATTTAATGTTCGTTTTATGTCTTGACCATGGGGTCAAAGTTGTAGGGGAAAACTTTATTGAATATCAAGATAAAAAACCAATTTTAGCGTTTTTTTTACTTAAACTAATTGAAAAACTTAGATCACTGGGCTCTGTGCCAGCTTTAGACGTTGATAAATATTTAGAGTATGTTAAAAGTGCTCAAGAGAGTACTCCACCAACCTGAACCAAAATTTACACAAGCAAGTAATTAATTTTTTATATTGAAATAGAGGCCTGTGACACTATCCCACAGACACTGCGTGAGATTTGTGTATTTGGGTACGACATCGTTAGACATCGTACGCCATTTGTAGGGTTTATCCAGTGACAAAAAGTGTTATATAATCAAGTGGTTATAATTTATTGGACGGGCTCATAATCCGTTGGTCCAAGGTTCAAGTCCTTGTGGGCCCACCATATAAATCAAGTAGTTACAGCAATATTCGAAAATATCGAAGAAATCATGTAGACTCGATGTAGACAGATTTAAATTCACATCAAGGATGATGATGGGTACCCCCCTCTCAAACGATATCAAAAAAAAGTATCAAAGGACCTCTAGTTGGAGCGGGTGCCACACTTTTAATTTCAGTAGCAATCCGAATGTACTACCTTGGCGGCATTAACGAACACCTCAACAATTTATCAAGTAGACTAGTACGTTGTTAATCTAATTTTGACCGATGGCAATACTCAACTTGTTGATACATAGCCGAAATCCGAGCCACGACCGTTAGGGAGTGGAGCAGTTCAGCCGGCTCCGAACCTGCTCCACTCCCTAACGGTCGTGGCTCGGATTCCGATTTAATGCTATCAATCCAACTGGTCAAAATTAGGTTAACAACGTACTAGTACAACGTCTCACTAAGTTTGACTAACTCAAAAAGAGGTTTATCCTATTCACAGAAAATTAAAATTTGAAGGGTAGGATGTTATTCATGGAAAAGAAGTATGTCGTACGATTGACGAATGAAGAACGAGCAGAACTTAATAAAATGTTGTCGAATGGAAATGTTGCTGCTAAGAAACATAAGCTGGCACGTGTATTACTTCGAGCGGATGCTTCTTTAGATGGCATGAAATACACTGATGAAGCGATAAAGGATGAAGTAGAGATAAGCGTTAAAACAATCACACGGATAAGGAAAAAATTTATTGATAGTGGTTTGGAGGAGGTTTTTCGAAAGAAATTTACTCCTCGCTACAGCCGTCGAAAACTGGATGGTGATGGTGAGGCAAAATTGATTGCTATTTGTTGTGGAGAAGCACCAGAAGGGCGAGCAGGTTGCAGGGCAGGATCATCTAAAATTTGAACAGTTAAAAAAACCATTTCAATCACACACCTTGTTGTTTTAGAGTAGTTGACTGCTATCTAAAAAAATGTTTAAAGTTACCCCGATCCCGTTCGTGCTGAGGAGGCGCGAATACGGACCGATGAAGTGATAAAGAGTCCAACGCGCCGTCTCGAAGCATACACACGGATGGCATCCAACGGAGTTATATTATGTTTTGGGTTTACATTCTTCAATGTAATGATAAAAGCTATTACACGGGTCACACCGATAATTTAGAAAATCGATTTACACAGCATCAAAATAAAATGATCTCTAGTTGTCACACATGCACACGACTGCCTGTTCAATTGATGTACTCACAAGAATTTTCTACGCGAGAAGAAGCACTATCTGCTGAAAAACAAATACAGGGATGGAGTCGCAAAAAAAAAGAAGCACTCATTAAGGGCGACTGGCAGGCACTATCGGCGCATGCTTCGAGACGGCGCATCGACCTACCTACCAAACTGCAGCATCTGTGACGCGCCTCCTCAGCACGAACGGGCTCAGAGAAAATTCGGACATTTTTTCTGCTCCTGTTCATTAAATACGGCATGTGAACGCATTGCATTCATGACATTACTTCATGCTATTGAAAATATATCCTCCGCAAGGATCGACAAACTAATTCACCTATGATCTACTACCCACCTTGCTTATCCGGGGATAAAGATGAATAAAGGGTTAATCGAACATTTTGAAATGTTAACTGATCCACGAGTAGATCGAACCAAACGATATCCATTAATAGAAATTATTTTACTGATTATTGCAGGGACAGTGTCTGGTTGTGATGGTTGGAAATCACTTAAGGATTTTGGTGAAGCTAAATTAGATTGGCTCAGAAAATTCCTGCCTTATAAAGATGGTATTCCTGTTGATGACACGTTAGCACGAGTGATGCGTAAAATTGAAACGAAGGAATTTCAAGCCTGTTTTATGAAATGGGTTCAATCTGTATCGGTAGCGACATTGGGGGATGTTGTGGCAATTGATGGAAAAACCTTACGTAGGAGCCACAATCGCCGGGATGGAGTTCCCGCGATTCATATGGTGAGTGCCTGGAGTAGTGAAAATGGACTTGTACTTGGTCAAGAAAAAACAGCAGAAAAAAGTAACGAAATCACAGCCATCCCGCAGCTATTAGATGTACTTGAACTCAAGGGATGCATCGTCACCATCGATGCAATGGGCTGCCAGACAGCAATTACTGAAAAAATAATTCAGAAAAAGGCCGACTACATACTTGCTCTAAAAGGGAATCAGGGCAACCTGCATGTCGAGGTTACAGATTTTTTTAAAACAGCATTGGCAGCGGACTTCAAGCAAGTACAGCATGATTATTTTGAAGAACATGATGCTGGGCATGGGCGGATTGAGTTCCGTCAATGTTGGGCAATAAAACCATGTGTTGATAGCTTTCCATCGTTTAAAAAATGGCCTGATTTAAAAAGCCTTATAATGATAAAGTCTCGTAGAGAATTCAAAGACGGGCTTGCACAAGATACAGAAGATACTCGTTTTTATATTGCCTCCATTGTACCGAATGCAGAGAAAACATTAACGGCTGTGCGTCAACACTGGGGAATTGAAAATCAGCTTCACTGGACGCTTGATATGACTTTCAGAGAAGATGAGTCGCGCATACGAACAGAAGCTTCACCTGAAAATTTTGCTATCATGCGACATATTGCGTTGAACCTAATTAAAAATGACACATCAAGAAAAGCTAGCATGAAGCGTAAACGGTTTATGGCGGCATTAGAGGACGATTTCAGAGAAACCATTATTAGGCAAGTAATTTAAGATGCGTTTGCCCTGGGTTTTAACGTTCTTAGCTCCATTCAAACAATATTTTCTGATAACATACCAATCCCTGCAGGAAGTTGACAGGGAAATAGTCCAACTCAACAAGGAATCTCTCATGCATACCGAATCGTACGTATATTTTGTAGCAAACACACACAACAATGTACTATATGTTGGCGTCACTAGTGATTTGATACGTCGCATTTACGAACACAAGAATAAATTGGTAAAAGGATTTACGCAAAAATATAACGTGGATCGCCTAGTATATTATGAGGCATGTGACAACATAGTCGTTGCCATTGCGCGAGAGAAAAAAATTAAGGGATGGTCACGAAAAAAGAAAAATGACCTCGTTAATACATTCAATTCTGAATGGAAAGATTTATACCAGTCGATATGTTAGAGACGGTGCCACGACTAGGAGATCCTTCGCGCAAAAAGACGCGCGCTGGATGACGTACCTGGGGAGTTACGAAAGTAGATGATAAACAAAGAGAATCAATTTTCAGAACCAGATTTTACTAATGAAATATGCATGTAAAGGCGATCGCGCTCTTGCGTTAAAGACTCCTTGTCTTTATCATTTTTCCCGGAAAATAAATTTTTACTTTCCTCCAATAACTGCTTTTTCCAGCTGTTAATTTGTGTGGGGTCCACTTTACTTCTGCGTCACTGCATCTCCTCCGCAGTGACGCAGGAGTTCCACCCCCATCTCATCCATTAGAATGGTAAGCGGTTAATTAACCGCTTACAATATCTTTGCTGCAGGGCAAACGCACCTAAACTATCTGAGCGCGAATTGACCGAGACGCGCGCCGCCCGGACGGATCGTCTTAATTTCTAGCATAAGATGCGGTTACCCTGATCTTTGGTGTTTATTCAAATTATGATTCAGATGCTAATGGTCCCTAATCGGGCGTTATCTCCGCATCGTATAATAAATCAATGCCACTATTTGATTCGCTACTGCTAAGTTGAATGCTAAAAAATTTGGTGAGTAAATATTTTAGGGTTAATACGTTTGGATCTGATTGGGATAAACCCACCGTATAATTGACATAGATCCGCTCAGTTAAGGCTTTACCAATAACCGCCTGTTTTTTATTATCGATATTTTTAAAATCCAGATCCACTCCGATTTTTTTTTGTAACTGATTGAGTATCTGCATTTGATCACTGTTTTTGCTTTTCACTACGGATGATAATGCGGTTACTAATAATTGGCCCCCAGCGTCATCTAATTGATTTGCAGGTCGACCAATGACAAGCAGCGATAGGATGTCAGTTTGTGAAAATGTCGAAGGGTTGGAATATAAATTAATGGTAGGCGCGGATAACATCCCAGTTACTTCCACGCCTACGTTAACCCTACGAGTTAATCCTGAAGTAAACTTGCTAGTCGCAGTGTTCACATATTTTCCTGCTCTCAAATTGATCCCCGGATTCACTAAATCGCTGGTAAAAATAAGATGTCCTTGTTTAATTTTTAAATCTTGACCATACGCTTGATAGGTTCCATTTTTGAGTGAAATATCACCTGTACCGAGAATAGCGCCCAGTGAGCCTTGCGTGATATGCATATTGCCAACGAGGTCCGCTTTAATCCCATCATAATCCAAGGTGACCTTATCTTGAAGGGACACATCAATATCCATATTAATATTAAACGGATCTTTTTTAGGTTTGTCTTTAGTATTTACAATGACATCATCCGGTAAGGTACTGCTTTCTGTGAATACAATAGGCTTAATCATGCCGTATGGTATTTTGACAACACCAGATAGGTTTAAAGATGAGGGAGAAAGTTTCAAGTTGAGTTGAGGTGAAATTTTAATTTGATACTCTTTCGTATTGATAATTCGAACATTATTCCCGATTAAATTGAGTTCCCCGTGTGGTTCAGGACTGATTTTTCCTTGGCCACTCACCTTAATGGTTTCACCTAAAGAGGTCATTCCCCCTGCAGCTTGCCAATCATTTTCTTTTGAGATGAAGGTAAAATTGATGGGATTTAAATGAAGCCCTAGAGAAGAAATCTCTACACTCGCCTTTTCTAATATGAGCTTCCCAATAAAATGCTGATTAAATATGCGACCCTTTGAGTTTAATGTCGCACTTATTTGTCCCTTTGGATTTTTAATGTCCGGATAACCATTCAGAAAATCTAGCGAATTGATGAATAGATTAACTTCTGTTTGTAACGATTGATGGGGCGTGAGGCCGTTAGCTAAATTAAATCGTGGCAGTTTAAAATTGACTGTCATTGTCTTCTGAGGATCTATGGCTAAGCTACCGTTGCTCTGGAGTGCATTTGGCGTAAGGCTTGTATGAATCTGCCCGCCCAAAAATGCCATGGTCTTTAACATGCTATTTTCAGGCATTGTAAAATGGCCAGGGCTAATCGTCAGTGTAAAAAAACCGTGGGTTGAATCTTTTATTTGCCCTTTAGCTTGTATAGATAAGTCAGCAATGCCATGAAACTCTCCAGATCCCTGCCAGGCGGTCGCATCACCGGTAAAAAACGCTTCACCTTCCAATGTTTTATCTTTAGACAAATTCACAGCTGGGTTAATTTTAACTTTGGTGGAAACAGTGTAGGGCCACCTTGGTTTCAATTGAAGTTCGCCCTTGATGGTATGCTCGAGGAAGTCAACTTTGAAAATACTGACCTCAATTTTTTTAGGAGAACCTATGCCTCGTAGATAGAGGCGATTGAGGATGTGAGTAGCGCCATTTTGCTTTATGATTACCTTATTTGCTGTCAGTTCTTGGATGGGTAGAGAATGGTGCAAAATAAAAGTCAGTAGATGCCAATTGACGTCTAAATCTCTGATTTCTATTTCCATGGGTGTTTTTTTATACTTTAAACGAGCGATGGTAAATTGATCTAATAACCGACCTTGTGGTTTTTCCACCTGAACATTCGGCATCAATAGCGAAGTGAGTTGAGCGAGAGCCACAAGGCCTGAAGTGGTTCCAACGCCCCATAAGAAAGCAGAGCTTAATAAAATAGTCATTAAAATGAGGTTTAAACCTAATCTTTTAATGCGTTTCTTCATAAGCTAGGTCCCATGGTAATGACTAATTGCGGTCTTGGGGTAGTGCGTTCGAATCTTTGATTGATTGGTTGCGCTAAGCCTATTTTTATCGGGCCTAAAGGAGACACCCACATAAGCCCCGCACCTACATCGTGTTTTATGGCTTGTGGGGTAGGATTATATACATCTCCGATATCATAAAACCCCACCACGTAAAAATTTTCTATGATTTCTTTTTGCAATTCCAACCCTGCATAGGAAAGCGTTCTTCCGGGTCCCAATGAGTTGTAAGTGTACCCTTTTAGATTATCAGGTCCGCCTAATAGCATGGCTAATGACAGGGGGAGCTCTTTGATATTTTTGGTTACAGTGATCCCTTGAAGGGCATGACCATAAAGGCGTAATCTTAAAACATCGATCATATAAGCGGCTTTAATATCTAGAGAGGTTTGCACAAAATTAATATCTGATCCCCATGCGCGGATAGCGCCCAATCCGTTAAGCGTAATATGATATCCGGAAGGAGAAAACGTTAGGTTATCTCGCTTAGTCCAAGCCAACTTAGCCTTCGGATAAGGGACAAAAGTGCTGTTATCTGGTTGAGCTTTATAATGAAATTTCTCAAAAAGACCGTTGATGGACAATGTCCGATTAAATGGGGCGGTTTTATATTCTTGCGCAAAGGACAACTGGAAAGCATTGGAATTGCCCGCGCTATAATTTAGATTAGAATAATTTCCGGTAATATTATATTGATCTGTTATTGGATTTCTTCCTGGAATTAGATATTGAGCTTGAATCGCATTTTGGATCATCGATCCTTGAGCTAATAAATGAAATTGATCCCCACCAGGATTAACAGGGATCACATGAAACCCTGCCCTACCCCTAATCCCTGTATCAGTTCCATATCCCCCGCCAAAGGTATAAGAATATTTAGGAACAGGCTCTAAATGAACAGAAATAGGAATCTCTTGACTATCCGTCATGTTAGGTTTTGCTACTACCGAGTTAAAGTAACCGCTATCTGAGAGGGTATTATTAAATTGAATTAATTCTTTTGTAGAATAAGATTGGCCAGGATGAAATGTAATATATTTACGCAGTAACTCAGGCTTAATATAGGTGGGATCAAATTCCACCCGACCAAAATAATACACCGCTCCTGTGTCATAAATAAGCGTGATTTGTGCCGTCGATGACTCTTTATCAACCAAAACCTCTGCTTTGGTAAAAGAACCACGTAGGTAACCTAACCGTTCAGCACCATTAACCATCTTTTGTTTTAATTGAGTATAGGTATCCGTGATCAGCGGATCGCCTATGTGAAAAGGTAATGGGTAAATGATTTTCTTTAGCTTAGCTTCGTTTTCCCCATCGCCTGTCCACTGAACATTAATATGAGAAATTCTGATTTGCCTACCCGGCTGGATAAAAATAACGGGGTGTCCTCCATTGAAAGACACTTCCACTTTGGGCTCAAAGTATCCTAAAGGTTCAAGCGCTTTTAAAGTATTTTGTGTTAATTCTTCTGGCGTAATCTCACCGGGGGATTTGAATTTTTTTAATTCGGTTAAACGTTTATTAACATTCTCAAGAAGTGGGCCGTGGATACCATTAATAAACCACGAAGCGTTTTTTTGGGGAGAGGCAAATGAAGAAATACTCCAAAAAAAACAAACCGAAATAAGAAACACAAAAAATGAATTTTTCTTATTAAATAACACACAAAAAATCAAAACTAATGGCCTTCTTATTAAATCAAAGCTGCTCTATGCTGTATAACTATACCATAATCATCTAATTTAA
This sequence comes from uncultured Gammaproteobacteria bacterium, assembly GCA_963784615.1. GTDB lineage: Bacteria > Pseudomonadota > Gammaproteobacteria > Legionellales > Legionellaceae > UBA11403. Next base: position 164,181 of record CAWASG010000002.1, on the reverse strand, counting down.
TCAGTCCTTTGATATGGTTTTGATTGGACAATGGCAGGCAGAGTAACCCATTCGCTGAAAGCGCTTATTCAAAAACTCGGTTAAGCGCTTGGAACTCGCATTATTCCCTCATCATTGGCAGCTGTTGAACTCGGTAAAAAAAAACCATGTGCATCTCGTGCTGTTACTCTTTTTTGGTCGTCTGCATCAAATATGAGGACTCTATTGTGATGTTGGTCGATAGTCGATCGATGGCCGATGCTAATAAATGTCGTCGTTTTTAATCGATCTCTTACTAGGCTATACATGCGATGTTCAGTATCTTCATCGAGCGAAGAAGTTGCCTCATCTAAAAACAACCACTTTGGCTGCTTCAGTAGAGCGCGTGCAAAAGCGATTCTTTGTTGTTGTCCTTGCGAAAACGTCTTCGACCATGAGGCTTTTGTGTCTAGCTTAGCAATAAATTGATCCATATCCCCTATCGCCTGCATGATCTCAATGTATTGTTCATGCGTATACATATTTTCAGGATCGGGGTAAGCCAAAACCGCTTTTAGCGTATCATTTCGTAGAACAGGTCTTTGTGGCACAAAGTACATTCCCTCTCCGTTTGGAGTAAACACATCTCCGTTACCATATTTCCATGTTCCAGCTATAGCTTTATATAAAGTACTTTTTCCTAACCCTGAACGAGCTTTAATGATGGTATTCTCACCTTGTCGAAAGGTTAAATTTAATTCACGCATAATCGAGGCCGTGGTTGAGGGCTCTAGTATATTGAGATTTCGAATGCTTAGCGCATTCGTGTCATTCTCTTGAACGACGATAGCTCTCGATGTAGTGACCAAACCGTCATCCTCCATCGTGTTCTGCAGAACATTTAAACGATTAACGATAGCGCCATAACGAGCAAGGTGTTGATATGAATTACTAAACCAACTTAATGACGATTGAATTTGTCCAAACGAAAATCCAATTTCCATGAGTTGTCCTAAGGATGTTTGTTTCGCAAAATACAATGGAGCAGCAACAAGGTAAGGGAAAATAGATCCAATTTGTTCAATAAAACTATTAAATGCTGTGATGCCTATGTTTATATTAAGGATGTCATATGCGTTTCTGCAAATTTGACCTAATTTACCCATTAATGATTGTTTAAAATAATCTTCTCCACGATCTTGGGCAACACTTTCCGCATTATTACTCAATAAGGCGATATCGCCGCGAAAGTCAGCCTCAAGACCTTGCCGTTGATCAGAGAGCCCCACTAAATCGCCGCCGATTAAATGAGTGACTAAACCCGATAATCCTGCAAACAGAATAGCAACCCAAACCAAATAACCAGGAATGATAATGGTCGCGCCAAAAACAGCGAACGTGGCCGCACCACCAATGACCCATAAACTTGCAATAAAGGTTACCAACGTTATTGCTGATTGTAGAAAGTCGATACCCAGTTTTAATGATTGATCGACAAAATTGGGCACATCTTCTTGAATACGTTGCGATGGATTATCAATTTGAGACGGATGTCGTTCTAATTCCAAATAGTTATTTGGCTCCTGTGAAACAAATTTAGAGGTTAACGTTTCTGTTAGCCATTCGCGCCACTCTATTTTAAGGAGTCCAAGAAGATACTCTTTAAAAATATTAGCGCCAACATAACTAATAGTTAAAACAAGTAATGATTTTAAACTTTCCATATAGAGCGGGTAGCTCATTGAACTCAGTGCAGTCCAAAAACCAACAGACCAACTAGCAAACATCACGTTGATAACAACCAATGCGACCACCCCAAGGATCACACCAAGGAGAAGCAACCAAGCATAGAATCGCTCTTCGGAGTCGATAAAGTATTCTTTCGCAAGCTTGTACAACATGTTTTGAATTCCTTGCTTAACTTAGATGATGAGGTTTTCAAAAAAAATTGGCTGGAATTGTCTTTTATGAATCACCATGAGACAACAATTATACCTTGGTGCCCACATAAGGATCAAGCAAGCATTCGCCGGGCTAACAAACAAAATAAATAGTAACGCCCAAGCTACGTCATCCTGAGCGCGTCTTTTTGCGCGAAGGATCTCCTGAATGTTATAGATTTAACTAGTTGTCGGGAGATCCTTCGCGCAAAAAGACGCGCTCAGGATGACGTTTTCTCTATAAGATTTGTAAAAACACGAAACTTATTCACAACCTGGGGGAGTTACAATAAATATCGAATGGTTCAAACGTACCTTCAGTGAACGCTTGCTAACGCGCGCGGCTCGGTCGGATCGCCTTAATTTCTAGCATAAGGTGCGGTTACCCTGCGGCGGAAGGTTGTAGGCTGTTACTTAAAAAAGTTTATGCTATGCTCATGAGAAGTCACATCAATTTTTGTAGGCAAAGACGGAAAGATTCCCTGTTCTCATCCAATGGATTTAAGGAGAAATTGATATGCAAGCTCGAGCTGAGGTCATTGAATCATCTATTCAAGAAAACACAACTTATTTTATTCAAAACGCCAAACAACTGCTAAGTTTGGTGGATAGCGATGAGTTGCAGAAAGAACAAATAGCGCCTGTGCTCTCAGGAATTGATTGGACAACGTTTATTTTAACCGCAAACCAGCTTTCAGCTTTATTGTCATCGTCCAAATTAACTGACGAGTGTCGCCGGACCATTTTAGATGCGAATGCATCTAAATTGAGATTCTTAATTCCAGACGAGATTGAACGTAACAACTTTGTGAAGGAATACCAAAAATTCGTAAATCCCATTCAACGGTTACAAGCAGCACTGAGCGCTTATCGATTACAAAAATATTTATATGGTTTTTTTGAGCGCCGAAACTTGCCAGTTAACCCCCCAGGATTAACTGCAAAACTAAAAACAATTGCAACAGAGACAGAAAAACCGCGTAACCTATTGTTAACTGAGTTAGCAGAAGCGTTACACGTTTCGTTAGGCCAAAACACGCTATTAGCCATTGCCCTGAACGATTACGGATTGATAGATGCGCCCAAAGCTGCAGCTAAGGCCCTCACTCATCACCTTGGACGCGATTTTAGCGCCGCTGAATTGGAGGAGGCCCTACCGTCGCCTCTCCAACAAAACCATAGGCTATAAATAATGTTTGATGCAATAGTGATTGGTGCAGGCCCTGCGGGTGCGACTTTGGCGCTTTTATTAGCCCGCGCCGGCTGGCAAGTGGCGGTTGTTGAGAAAAAGGCTTTTCCACGTCGTAAGGTTTGTGGTGAATTTATCTCGGCTACCAGCTTGCCATTGATCCATGAGCTGGGCATTCGGGATTTTTATAGCGCAAATGCGGGGCCTGAAGTGAAGCGTGTTGGGTTATTTGCCGCTGATACCGTATTAACTGCGACCATGCCAGCAACAGGATATGCATTGGGGCAATGGGGGCGCGCGCTGGGACGTGAGCATCTTGATACGGTTTTACTAGAAGAAGCAAAACGCGCTGGCGCGACCGTATTACAGCCCTGGTGCCTATCCAGTCTTGTGGATCATCAAACACATATCACTTGCACGGGCACATCTGAGGGACAATCAACAGAGATAACCGCACGCATGGTTTTCATGGCGAATGGCTCATGGGAACGCGATATCATTCATCCCTCAAGTAAACAGCATCGACCCTCTGATCTATTGGCATTTAAGGCCCATTTTCTCCATTGCTTACTCGAACCTGATTTGATGCCCTTGTTGTCTTTTCCCGGAGGTTATGGCGGCCTGGTCCACAGCGACCATGATAGAGTCTCACTCTCGTGTTGCATTCGTCGCGATATGTTGCAAACCATCAGAAAGAAAAATCCAGGATTACAAGCTGGCGAGGCCGTATTCAATCATATTCTCTCAACCAGTAAAGAAGCCAAAGCTGTCTTCTCAGAAGCACAGCGTGATGGAGCATGGCTCTCAGCAGGCCCCTTGCGACCTGGAATACGATCATGTTATGCGGATGGTTTATTTTATGTTGGAAATAGTGCTGGAGAGGCACATCCTATTATTGCTGAAGGCATCAGTATAGCGATGCAATCATCCTGGCTGCTTTCTCAGATATTGCTTGCAGAAAAAAAAGAGACCCTAACAAGGCAGCGTTTGGATGTAATCGGTCAAGCCTACAGTAAAAAATGGCATGCGCAGTTTGCAAATCGAATCCGCGCCGCCGCCCTATTTGCGCAAGTGGCCACACGACCTCATTTGGTGAAATTGCTCTTGCCGATATTCAAACGATTTCCAAGCCTACTGACCTATGGAGCAGCATTAAGTGGGAAAATAAAGGACGTTATTGCACCTTCCATAGGATGACGCGCCAGCGAAAAGGGAAACACCACTTAATGTCATAATTCTGAATATTTGCCTTTTGTAACAATAATGTTAACTCTCGGCGCGTAAAGCCGCGTCGAATAGAAATCAATCCGTCATGCGTTATCAAACGATTGCGAAACAGGAACGGGCTTGTGCATGCATAAAACCATTCTGCTATCCAATGACGATGCAAGTCATTAATAATCACCGCTTGCTTTGCATTTTGATATGCCCCTTGCAGGAAAGTGACCAGCTCATCCTCGTCGACATGATGAAAAACCAACGTTGCCAGAAGAATGTCAAACCGCTGTTTGATTGCAGCAAAATCTGGTTGTTGCTGTAATTGAAAGGAAACATATTTTGCAAAATGCCTTTGTTGCCAAAAGACCCGTTTTTGCTGTGCGAGATGAATAGCATCGGTAGAAATATCCACCCCCCGCATTCTCATGTGAGGAAAATGTTTACTTAAATGCAATAAAAACAACCCACCCCCGCAGCCGATATCCAATATCGTTGATGTTTTTGAAAATCGTTTTAATAAACGTTTAGTGCCGTGAAAGAAGCCAAGCAGGAGATTCACATCAAATAATTTTTCCAGGCAATCAACGTATTCCGACTGAGTATAGAATTCTGAGCCCATATCCATCAGCTCTTTTTCTTGCGAACGTTGCGTTAAGAAAAGCTTGGGTTTATTGAGCATATTGAATCTTCAACAGCATCGACTCTAGTGTTAATCCTGGACCAAATGCACAACTAAACAGATTTTTCTGATGATCGGTTTCTTTGAGATCATCCCAAATTGATTTTAATACAAACAGAACTGTCGCCGAAGACATGTTTCCATAGTCACGCATGACTTGATACGCATATTTATTTTGCTCCACACTCATATCTAATGATTTTTCACACGCTTGCAGAATTTTTATGCCCCCTGGATGTACCGCATAAAAATGAATGTCCGACCAGGTGAGTTGATACTTATCTAATAATGTTTGCGTACAGGCGCCAATGCCTGATTCAATCACTTGAGGCACATAAGAACTTAAGACGATATCAAAACCAGAATCACCAATATGCCACGCCATTTCCTGGCTGGTTTGCGGTAATAAATCACAATGAAACGCGTCAAAACAAAGGCTTTTTTTAAGTCCACCCCCTGCCTGAACGAGCACCGCCGCCGCACCATCTGCAAAAATGGCATTAGAGATCATATGATCCATTGTCATATTTTTTTGAAAATGAATGCTGCACAATTCAACACAAACGACTAATACATTCGCATGGGTGTGGGCTTTACAAATGGAGTCAGCTACTTTTAACGCATTAAAAGCACCATAACAGCCCATAAAATTAATCGCTGTTCGTTGTATGGTTGTATCAAGCTGTAACTGCTGAATAATTTCGATATCAATACCGGGGGCATACATCCCCGTACAGCTTACTGTAATAAGGTGTGTAATATCGGCTTTATTAAAATCAGGAAGATTAGCCAAACAATTCTCAATAGCAGCAACGGCTAAAGGCAGTGCATTTTTTTTGTAAAGATCCATCCTTGCCGACGTCGTAGGAAACGGCGCGTCGGGTTGACTAGGAAAAAACTCAAATTGCCCGACCTCGTTGCAATAATCGCCGATGACACTATATCTAGACTGAATCCCCGTTGCTCTATACACAGCACGCAGTCTTCGTTTTTCTGCCGGCGTTAAATTGAGGCTCTCAGCAATGAACGCCGCCGTCTCTAGTTGATCCCGTTTATATTTTGGATTGGCAGTACCGATAGCGGTGATCCCTGTTTTCATAAAGTATTATCTTCTTGCATTAGAAACATAGTCACCATGTTAGCAGACCATAAGTACGATGCGATACTTTCTTTTCTACCTGGGGAGTTACCATGGAACCTAGATGACCGATTTTTGAACAGCCCTTTATCATGGCAAATGCATCTAGTAATTCCTACCAATGGAGTGGTGAGCAGAATAGCGAGCTTGATCCTATCATTTCGCACGTGATTTTTGACTCTAATGATGCTAGAATGGCGATTTTGCGGTCACTAAAGCATTTTATGATACTTTTAAAGTCATCCTATTAAGGACCGTAAACACCAACTCTACTGTGGGATCGGTTATGAATGATAAGCAACGCTCTTTAAAACGACCTCTGCGCCAACCGGTCGCCTCTCAATCAATGCAATATTCTCGGGGACTGCAATTCACCACGGATATCACATTAGCGATGCGTGGAATGGATCTGGCAGTGAGTGACGCTCACCTTTTACGCGCACTATCGCAAATCTCCTCGCCAAAGGGGATCCCTTCATCAAAAGATACTCCCCAATTTTATGAGCAAGTTATCCAAACCTTCGTGGGGCTCATTCGAGCGAAAGCACTTTCCAGCAACATCTTGAAAAAAATTGATGTTAACGGCATTAAAGCCAGTTCATTTACCGATTTAATCCCCCAGGCAAGCCAACTTTTTCATCTTGAAGAAGGCAAACCATACCAGGATAAGTTTGCTTTTCGTTTATGGTTTCAATCACAGTCGTCGAATCCTGAAAAACTCAGTTCACGTATTTTATTGTTATTGTTAGAGTCAAAGCCCCCTTCTGAATCTGTAGGCGCGTCAAATACGCTGAAATTTTATCAAGGTATCTTTGGGAATGTTGATGTTTGCATCATACCGTTGATGACTACAAAACCTGATTTCGATGGTTCGCTGAGAATCGACCGTTTATCACGCGAGCACATCAAACTGATGCTGCCCGAGGATTTGGTCACGATTTCTCAGCATTTAGATCACGGGCAAATGTTCAATTTAGCAGCGTTGGAAGCACTCGGAATGACTGATCTCTCTCACCAAAAGCCGTTCTTCTCGACCAATGCATATCAACAATATTTTGATGATTTCACCCATTACTCAAGGCACTCTCCCAACGGTAATTTAATGCGTAGACAACTGCCTAATCAATTAAGTCTTCTGCATTTAACCGAGAAGAAGCCGCTCATTATCAAGAGCAAGGAGCTAAGAGTTTCCAGGGCCGGTTGTATTGGAAACATGGTCTACACAACAACATTGGTTGGAGACGATCACAATATGTTAGGTGGGCACACCATCGGCCTTTATTATCGGACCTCAGCGCCTCGACAAATTACGAGTGAAAACTTTATCTATTTAGATGTTGAAAATAATCGTAATACGTTAACCAATTGGATTGAAAAACTGGGACGTGGTCGCGTACTTCTTGAAACAAGAAATGCTATGGTAAACGCACTGGAGATGGGGCGCAAACCCATCGCCGCAGGTATAGATGCAAGTTCATATAGAACCGATGCGCCAATGACCCTAAACGCCATTTCTCATAAGGCAATAGAACAATATGAACGTTTTTATCATCTGTTTGAATTGATGCAAAACTATCGTGTTGCACATAAAGCTAGAATTAAACAGAATCCTGATTTAACCGAGCCTTTATTTCAGCGCGCCATTGGTATTCTGGAAAAAATCGCCTACAAACCGGATGGTACGCCATACTTCACCATTTTTAATGGTATATTTTTCGAAATTATCAAAGATTATTTGATTATATTCCAATCGGATGAGCTCTCCATAAAATATCAGACGCTAAAAACCTTTAATATGGAAAACCAGGATTTGATGTTTTATGAGCTTTATCCAGAATTGCGTCAAAATTGGAATACCAATAAATTCCCAGTAAAAATAGCGGAGGTATTTCAGGTATTAACACGATGGAACTTCTTCAAACAATCGTCTGATAAAAGACAGTTTATGGACTTTTTCTTAAGCCGACTCGCCCATTATGTCAATGTGGGCTGCTTAGAAGGCACTACAAAATTGCCTAGCCCAAAACATGTAACCTCATTTGAAATGTTAGTCAATTATTTACCCAATTTAATGGGTACTATTTTTAATAGCATCATTAAAATGGACTACAAACGAACCTCTCTTTATACCGAGTATGAGCACAATACGCAGCAGGATTATAATACTTCCTATAACGATAGACAGCTCGATGTTGTGATTAAAGCCGGCCTCTGTGGTACCGATGAAATTGGCGTTCGAAGTGGCGTAGCGCACGTTAAATTTTTTGATAGCCATTTCCAGGAAAGAAACACGCTTTATTCGGTGACTAGAGGTAAGGAATTAGCCCTTTCAATCCGTGGTGTAAGTGATACCAATGGGTTTACACAACATCGTGTAGACAATCCGTTGTTCCCTTCAGCGCCGCCACCTCTCACAATCATTGACATCAATGCCCCTTCATTCGATTTGTCTAGCCTGGCTCGGTTTATCAATGAGCATTTTTATTTAACCGCATTTCCTTGTTCAACAAAATCACCGGTTAATCTGAATCCGTTGGGTCTTTTTGAAATTAAAACGCCAAAATTAAGACGCCCCATTCACGGCGCGATGCATGCTGCAAGGGTTGCAACTTATGTAAAAATCATACACAAATTCCGCGAGAAACATGAAGATTCTACGGCGCAAGGCATTTGTTTGTTAGCAGAAAGAGTAGGGCTAAGTGCGAAAGCGTTACTGCATTTAACACAGATCGCTGCCTTATTTCATGACACCGCAAGAGAGGATGAAGGAACCGATCGATGGGATGCACAAAGCGGACAGAACTGTTTTGAGTTTATTCAACGGCATATTCCTGCTGTCTCAAAAAACATGGCTCAGCTCATTGCAAATACGATTACCTTCAAAGACAATGAGCCAGGATTCATCGAGAGTGCACAGGCATTATTAGTCAGCGAGAATGACGCGGATCTGGCTAATTATTTGCGTCAATTGGTACATGACGCAGATTGCCTGGATATCATCAGAACGAAAAAAACATTTAAGATGTCTTTTCTGGATATCTGCAACGCTCACGACCTAGCGACAAAGGGTGCTGAGATTTTGGCATTGGTGATGGACATTCGTCATCTTATTCACTATCAATGTGACCAAGAAAAACCCTGCCTCATCGTCCCCCATCAAGCACATCTTCCTGCTGAGACAGCGCCGATGGAAGCTAATTTTGAAATTGGACGTAAATGCGAATACGAATGGCATTTAAATGTATTACAGGCAATTATTGATGATCTAAACAAGTACCCCAATCTTCAATATAGTGATCATTTAAGGGTGCCGCATAGCCACCCATAAGGAATGTCAAAATTGACAAACAATACTATTTTCACGAGTGATCGTGATTTATTCGGTGACCCAATACTTTATCGTACCAGTGATGCATTTGGTGATATTTTAGTGGTCGATCGATCGCATTTTAGAAATTTAACATTCGGTACCAAGTACGATCAAAGCAGTATGGATTTAAGGGCACCTCATGTTTTAGTCTACGAGTATACACATGCAATGGTGTTGGCTCTTGCGTTCATTCAATTCAAACATGTCACACTTCTGGGATTGGGAGGCGGCTCCATTTTACGCAGCATTAGCAACCTATTTCCAGGTTGCAAAATTAATGCCATTGAATTGCGTCAACGCGTTTATGAGGTCGCCAGCGAATTTTTTGGAATACCGGTGAGTAAAAATGTAACCGTAACGATTTCTGATGCTGAAAATTGGCTCGTAAACGCCCGCGATAACAGCACCGATGTTATTTTTGCTGATATGTTTACCGCTTATTGCATGAACCCATTTCAAATGCAGAAAAATTTCATACAGCAATGCTTAAGAGTCCTCAATAAAAAGGGCTGGTTGGTTATCAACTACCATGAAATACCTGACTTAAAAGCTGTTTTTTTTGAATTCTTATGCAGCATTTTTTCTGATGTATTTATTTATAAAACATCGGTTGGTAACAATAATGTTGTATTCGCTAGCAAGGAGCGGGTTACTATCTCTTCTCAGGTTACTGCTGCAGTTGTGGCATTGGAAAAAAAGCTTGGAAGTAAATCAATTAACTTCTTCGATCGCTTGACTAGATTAGATTAGGATCGTGATCGCCCCAGTACCTTCGGTACAAACAGCCCCAATTAACTTCATAATTTGTATAAAATCTGCCAGGTCCGTCGTTGCGAGCGAAGCGCGGCAATCCAGGGTACCGTGCTCCGAACTCTGGATTGCCGCGCTTCGCTCGCAACGACGAATCCGTGGCTCCTGTCGAAATGATGACGAAGACCAAGGATCGTGAGTGCGACCACCCCGGTTGACGCACAAAGGTTTTCTTGGATTTGGTAGTATCGTGCGGGCGTCAACCAGGCTACCGTTCTACGTAGCCGACGCTATATTGCAATATGTATCCCCAACAATGCGGATTGTGCTGCCAATTCTAAATGGGCAGGAATGATGACCGGCGCAGTAATGGTTCCTGTGGAACCATGGGCTGAACTGCTTACTTTGCCTAAGTCGGTATATAAATACTCTAATGAAAGCGAGATACGGTTATTAAACGCATAAGAGAATCCGGCACCGGCTTCCCAACTGAAATCTGCATGCGAAGCAGAGCCGAGGTTTAAGGCTTGATTAACACAGGGCACGATATCACGGTCGAAATCGCGGTAGCTGGCTTTATTCCACGCGCCACCAATACCACCGATGGCATACAGTGAGTATTGCTTCTTGGAGACGATGGTTAACGCCGTATCAAACATCAGACGCGTGCTTTGTACCGGCATTTTAAAGGTCATTTGATTAAAATCGGCACTGCCAAAACGCCACACATCGCCTTTAATCGTATCTTTACCAATATAATAACCATTGATTTCCGGCTCTATGGCAGGGAACCATTGTGTGCTTTCCGAGTATTGCTGCTTGCCGGGAAAATAATACACATAACCAATACCGACCTGGCCGATGAAGCTATCCCAATCGTTGCGGTTGGTTTGTTTCAGACGATCGGTTTCACTACTCGTAACGCCTAACGTGCCATCATTGAGTCTTAAATTCGCAATGCCTACGGCACCGAGGACTTCAAAGTGGCTCGACGTTCTTGCAGGAGCGATTGCCGCATCTTTATCACCGACTTCACGCGGTTGCATGTGACTGGGTTCATGCACTAATACAGGCTCCGCACGTTCATGTTTTACAAAAACGGGCTTATGCGCAGATTGACGTAACGCCCTTACTTCAGCAACTGAATGGATAGGACCAATAACAACCACATGATAGCCCCCTTCAGTCTTTATCTTCACGGGATGATGATGAGTGCTCATTAACTGTTGTTGATAACGCGCTGCGTTTTTTGCAGATTTAAACGTGCCTGCCTGGACATAAAAATTGCCACTGGAGGGTGCGTTAAAGTGCTTTGCTTCTGCCATACCATGAATCGTCTTAACACGATGACTGGAGTCGTTAGGTAGGGTTTCGCCGGCAGCCAACGAGGTGGCGTTGGCAAGAATGAGGGCTGTAGAGATAACACCCGTAATGACTATACGCATAAATATATCCTTATATGATTGACATCCATACGACCAGTATATATTCGGGTTTCGGGGATATCAATGCTATTTTTCTTAGAATTAAGTGTAATTAATTGGGGGGGAAAGGGAAGTGGTTACAAATAATTTCACTTTTAAATCATTTTGAATGATGCTAAGGTCGACCATAGGAATATTTTTTTGAAAGAAATAACATCGCCTGACTTTTTTCAAAAGTCATTTTATTAAGGATGATATAAACTATGAAACCAACAGGACTTCGCTGTCTTTCCTTGAGTTGTTTAGCCTTGAGTAGCTCGGTATTTGCGGGTTCAATGGGTGCGATGACGACTTCTAACCCTAGCCATTTTGAAGTCATTGCCGCCGCAGGGGTTGCCAATTTAAGACTACATGATGGCACGTTAGGTGTGACGAGTAGTGAAACGGATAGGCTCGTACAAACCAACCGCAATGATTGGGATAATTTCACCGGCCAAGTCGGTATTGGCTATGTCTATTATTTTCCCGGCAAACAGCAATACTCCGAAAGCACACAATGGTTCCCTTCCATAGAGCCGGAAATCAATGGCTATTATATCGGCAAAGATACGATTAAAGGCGATGTGTGGCGTTTTGGCAGTGCCGATTTTAATCAAATGACCTTTAAAATGCCGGTACAAAGCACGCGTCTGATGTTTGATACGGCGTTAACCATCGTCTCCAAGAAGCAATACTCACTCTATGCCATCGGCGGTATTGGTGGTGCGTGGAATAAAGCCAGCTACCGCGATTTCGACCGCGATATCGTGCCCTGTGTCAATCAAGCCTTAAACCTCGGCTCTGCTTCGCATGCAGATTTCAGTTGGGAAGCCGGTGCCGGATTCTCTTATGCGTTTAATAACCGTATCTCGCTTTCATTAGAGTATTTATATACCGATTTAGGCGAGGTCAGACACTCAGCCCATGGCTCCACAGGAACCATTACTACGCCCATCATCATTCCAGCTCATTTAGATTTAGCCGCGCAATCAGCGTTGCTTGGATTACATATTGCATTATAAACATACAGGGGCAATAAGGAGATACACGATGTATAATAAGATTAAATATGGAACTGTCGTTTTAGGATTATTGCTTCCTTTGGCTACGCAGGCACAACACTGTCGCAATAGTTATGCAGGCGACTCATCCATTGCAGCGTGTGACATAACGTTTCTTAGCCCACCCGTTTTTGGAGATCTGTGTATAAACTCTAGTGCGTTAGGTATATATACCATTAGGAATAACACCCCAGTTGCATTGAAGATACTTGATATTAGAATTCAACCTAATGATGGGTTCCCTTCCTCGGCATCATCTATTATTCCAGCACCGACCAATAATTGCGCTAAAGGCAGCACATTGGCAGCAGGCGGTACTTGTAACATTCAAGTGCAACTCACATCAACAACAACACTAGGGGCATTCAACCGGGTTCTTCAGGTGTGGACTGATACTCGGCAGGTTGAGATAGATGCACCGGCCATTACGGCGTCAGTGCTCAATTGTACTGCTCCGCCCCCTGTCCCGCCTTTTGGTTTTACCCCCACTGTCCCTGTAAGTCCTCTTCTACCTCTCTTCAGTACCGCTATTCTTGGTGCGTCAACGATTACGAACTCAGGGGCGTCAACTCTAATTAATGGGGATTTAGATCTCTCTCCCGGAAGCGCTGTTGTGGGCATTACTTCCGGTATGGTTGTTAATGGAGTGCAAAATATTACTAATCCTATTGCAGCAGCTATGCAGATACAAGCATTACAATATTTTAATGATCTCTTCGCTCAGGCATGTGACTACACCACACCAGTGGGAGACGTTGACTTATCAACGCTTGACGTCGGATCAGGCCCAGGCATCCTCCCTCCCGGCGTCTATTGTTTCCACTCAAGCGCCCAAATCCCTGTTGGCGCGAATCTGACCTTAAACGGCGCAGCAGGTTCTTCCTATACCTTCAAGATGGGCATCGACGGTCCCTCAACCCTCATAACAGGCATTGGTTCAACAGTAACGCTCTCAAATGGAACACCTGTAAGACAGGACAATATCAATTGGGCTGTCGGTAGTTCTGCAACACTTAACGGCACCAATTTCTATGGAATCGTCGATGCGAAAGCCAGCATCTCTTTCGGTACTGGAGCACAATTAAGTGGAAGAGCGTGGGCACTGACTGGAGCGGTTACACTTCTAGGCAATCATATTAACACCCCATGATAACTTCTCTGGTAAGCGCCAAGGGGATCGATGTATTCGATCCCCTTGGCGCTTACCAGCCACGCAATCTATTTTTATATAGGGATAACATGGTCATTGATGAAAACAAAATAAAAATTACGGTACCTGTTCAACTGAAACGCGAGATTCCCCATGAACGAAATTGATATTTTAGATATTTTTTATGATGAGCTAAGAGCCAGAGGGGTGGATCGTACCACGCTGTTTATCAGTATTGATGATACGGTGGTTGCCAAATTGGCGCAAAAACTCGGGGCCGAGGTTCAATTGGCGGACGTGCAACACTTAGTTGATATTTGTATCGCCAACGAGTGGTTAGAGCGAACCACTGCCGATCCTCATTATAAGTACCTCTCCCTCACCAATGATGGCTTAGAAATAGCCATTGCACAGCAGTATAAATGATCGAAAAATTCACTCCACGCGTCATCCAGAACGTAGCCCGGTTGACGCACGCACCAATCTTCAATCCCAATACCCCCACCGCGCGGCAACCGGGATGGGGGCATCACCGAAGTGCCTGATTAAAACCAAGCAAAATCAAACTCCATGCATTTAATCAACAGCGGATGTACATCCTCCCCGGTTGACGCTTAAAGGTTTGCTTGGCGTTAGTAGTATCGGGCGGGCAACTAAGTTGCGCGATTATCCAGCAACATGATTATTGACAAGTAGAACAAGGTTCTATATAATAAAAATAAAGTCAAGAACAACATGGAACATACATCTTGCGTATTTTTAAAAACAAGTGGTTTACTAAGTTTGCGAAAAAAGAACGGATCAGCGACAAAACATTATGCCAAATTGTAATGTCTCGAAAAATATAGTTCTTAACTGAAGAATTTATCTCGCACTATCTTGATCACAAGCCTAATCACTACTATCAAAAACAATGAGATAAAAAATTAATTATGATTAGTGACTGATCAACATGTATCATTGAGTCTCTTACAAAACAAGAAAACAAGAGATCAGTCATGGCATATATTTTCGCAGATATTTTATCATTAGTACAGTACATTCATATCCAAAAGCATGAACCTGAAAAATTGGACTTAAAAAATTGTCTATGTTGCGGTAAATCACACCCTTGGCGACATGGTGGGTATTCTCGTGAAGCGGATCGCATTAACCCTTCAAGCACCTCACTAAATCCAGTGTTTATTCAGCGATACTATTGCCCCTGTTGCCACAAAACATGTTCAGTCCTGCCGGAATGCATTCCACCGCGTAGATGGTATTTGTGGGAGATGCAACAGGTCATTTTTTTATTGTACCTTTCTGGCATGAGTGCTTACGCTATATCAAAAACGATGCAGCCCTCACGCCAGACCATCAAGCGTTGGCTGCTGCGTTTTACGAAGCAGTTTCGTTTTCATAAAGATGCCTTATGTACCTATTTTTGCGCACTGGGCAGATCCATAAATATGAAAGACTTTTGGAAAATGACTCTTCAGAGAATGAGCCTGAGTGCAGCGATGCGCCTTTGCCATGTTACCGGAGTTGTTATCCCATGAACGCTTAATCAGTATAAGCATGAGTTGTGCCATGCTTGTACAAAATAAGCACCCCACACAGTTTGGTCGTTTCGGTGTCATGATTTTACTGATTAACTTCACTCCCCATTAATAGCGGAGAGAAAAATGAGTAAACCTTTACACCCGATGGCTTTGTTTCGCCTGATGGTTCTTGGTCCATTAGCGAGCCGTGCTGAATTAAAGCGCGGTGAGGTTAAAAGTATTATCCGAAGTTTGGCTGCCGATCGTTACACTATTCCTGAGTCAAGACGAACGCATATCAGTGAAGAAACGATTGCGCGCTGGTACTACGATTGGAAGCGAGGAGGTATCGAAGCACTGAATCCCAAGCCGCGCGTAGACAAAGGAAGCACACAACTTTCAGAAGCCGTACAAAGCAGAATTGTGACACTTAAAAAGGATAAGCCTTCACGCTCAATTAACACTATCATTGGCATGATTGAGCGCGAAGGATTAGTTGCTAAAGACACATTGGCTCGAGCTTCCGTTCATCGTTTTTTACAACAACAGCACCTGTCAAAACGCATTATACCCAACCAAGACACTATTGAGCGCCGATCATTCGTGGCTGCCCATGCAGGAGATATCTGGCAAGGAGATGTACTCCATGGCCCACGGATTCAAACGCCATCTGGGATGCGAAAAACTTACTTGGTCTCGCTGATTGACGACTCGTCACGCCTTATTACACATAGTGCATTTTGTCTTGGAGAAACCGCTCTCGATATAGAGGGCGTGCTCAAATCCGCTGTATTGAAACGAGGCGTACCGTATAAATTGATTATTGATAATGGTCCTGCATACCGCTCAGAGTCATTACAAACTATTTGTGCCCACTTAGAGATACGGCTTGTCTACTGTCGCGCCAGAGAACCCGAGGGCAAAGGTAAGCTCGAGCGCTTTCATCGCACGTTTCGAGAACAATTTATCGATGAGCTTGATGTCGATAAAATTCGTGATTTGGGTGATCTCAATGCTCGCCTTTGGGCCTGGATTGAGCATGTTTATCATATTCGTCTGCATGGTGGATTAGATAAGAAAACACCGCTTGATAGTTGGAGAGACGATCTGCTTCACGTGCGCCCTCTAACGCCTTATTTCGCCAATAAAATCGATGATATTTTCTACCATCGTACTGAGCGAGTTGTTCGCAAAGATGGCACGATCAGTTGGGATGGCAAGATGTTTGAGGTGCATCACAACCTTGTCGGTGAGAAAGTGACGTTGGTATTTAATCCGCACACAAATATTGCGGTTCGGGTTGAAACAGCCTTCGGTGACAATTTGGGGGCCGCTGTTTTATTAGATTTAGACGCCAATCTTAATCGTAAGCGCCAACGACCACATGCAGCACCTTCGCCTGAAGGGATCCAGCGTGAGCACAATGTTGAATTGGTTTTTGAAGACTACGTCGAGTCCATTGGCACCTTTGCACAAACAACTGGAGAGGATAATTAAATGTACCAATCATTTTTTGGTTTAACCCAAGCGCCCTTAGGAAAAAAAAGCATCCAGTTATGGGATAACGCTCAACTTGCCGGCCTTGCTCAACAGTTTAATTGGCTTCTTCAATCACCTGGCGTTGGATTACTCACAGCAGAGCCTGGACTTGGGAAAACGGCCGCACTTCGACAACTAACCAGCACTTTAAACCCACATCAATACAGCGTTTTCTACATAGCCGAGACAGATTTTGGTCGACTCGATTTTTATCGTCAAATGGCGCTGACACTTGGACTGACTTCTTCCTATCGCCGTGCTCAGTTGTGGCGCGATATTAAGGACTACATCATTCACTTGGCGACTCAAAAAAACATCATGCCAGTATTCATTATTGATGAAGCACAAAATCTTCCATCTGAATTCTTTCGTGATTTTCCAGCTTTCCTCAATTTTGTCTTTGATTCCAAAGACTACATGACCGTTTGGTTGGTAGGCCACCCTGAGCTCGCTCGCGAGATAGGAAAACCCGCCAATGCTGCATTAGAATCGCGGATTCAAGCACGTTGTGAATTGAAGCCAATTCTTGAGCGCGATGCATTTAAGCAGCTTATTGAACATGGTTTTTCTCAGGCTGGATGTACGCATCAGTTGTTGTCCGACTCAGCGCTTGAGTTGCTTCGAATGTCCTCAAAAGGTAATCCAAGACAAGCACATAAACTCATTGTTACATCACTGCGATTGGCTACCGATAAAAACATCAATCATCTACCAGATGACATCATCAGAGAGGCCATCGCTCTGTTGAAACAAATTTAAAAGTGAGAGAGCCCCGAGGTGCTTGCCTTGGGGTTTTTTGTCTCAGGTTAATTAAATCGGGACAAGGTATGTAAATTAGAGTGAGACGTTACACCAAATGATCAAAGACATTGAAAAAGGGATGATTGATGTTGATTATGGCAGTGGTGTTATAAAACAGCGCCTAGCCAGACAAAATCAAGGAAAGTCAGGTGGATATCGTTGTATTATTTTGTTTCGAATTAAAGAACGTGCTTTTTTCATGTATGGGTTCCCAAAAAATGAACGTGATAATATAAGCCAAGAAGATGAACAGGTGTTTAAAGATTTATCCCAACAAATGTTTAGGGTCTGTTGATATTTGCTCTACAACGCCGACGTGACGCGGCTTGTCCGCGTCATCCAGAGAACTCCTGGATACCGTGGACAAGCCACGGTACGTCGGGCTTATGAGCGATAGATCAATATGAAATGTCAACAGCCCCTAGTTTTTCTGATGAGGATATTGAGCGGATGGTAGGAGCAGCTGTGCTTGTGGAGGTACCTTATAATGACCAATAAAACGTACAAAAGTGAGCCTTTAGAGGCGATTCATTCCACTGTTGTTGATATGTATGATATCGGTGTTATTGATAAAAAGACCATGCGACAATTCGATGTATCATGCTTAACACCGATACATCGATTTTTACCTCATGAAATAAAAGCATTGCGTGAGTGTGAGAATGTCAGCCAACCTGTGTTTGCTTATTGCCTTAACGTCTCCAAAGATTTGATAAGTCAATGGGAAAGGGGCGTTAAAAAACCAGCTGGGACTTCATTAAAATTGCTTTCATTAATTTCAAAGAAAGGGCTTCAGGCCATATTATGAGATATTGACGCATTTTTGCACCGCAGGTGACATAAACCTCGATTATTTTAGCCAATGCAGTTGCTATGGTTGAATTGAAGTAAAAAATTTTAAAAAAAAAGAGTCTCCAGTTAAAGTAAAGAAGTAACGAACTTAACTTAACTTAACTTAAAAAAGGAGACTCTCATGCAATACGATTATAACGGCAAAAATGTATACGTAGGAATAGATGTCCATAAAAAAAGTTATTCGGTTTACTGCATATGTGATCGAGTAAAAGTTAAAAGCTGGACTATGCGAACAAGCCCAACCGATTTAATTGAACAATTACAACGGTTTTTTAAAGGTGCGCAAATACATACGGTCTATGAAGCTGGATTTAGTGGTTTTGCACTGCATCGTGCGCTTACACAGGCTGGAATAAGGAGCATTGTCGTAAATCCTGGATCAGTTGAAACGGCGTCTAGAGACAAGGTTAAAACAGATAAACGGGATGCCAAGAAATTAGCGGAGCAATTATCCGACAATCGATTAAGTTCTATTTATATTCCTGGAGAAGAAGAGGAGCGATTACGATTATTCACTCGGCTAAGGGCAACCATTATTAAAGATAGGAGTCGTATCGCCTGCCGGATTAAAAGCAAATTATTTCAATTCGGATATGACGAAAGTTTAATTGATGATAAAACGACAAGTATTCAATGGGTAAAGAACTTAAAAAAAATGGATGGTTTTCCTTTTGAATTAAAGCGCGTCATTGATTATTTCTGTGATCAGTGGCTGAGACTAACAGACGATTTAAAGCAGATAAATAAAGACATTGCTAATCAGTCGAAAGCCAGTCAAGAGCTTTCGGCATTAGAAGATATTTATAAAAGTGCTCCTGGTATAGGAACGATATCATCTAAAGTATTAAGTCGTGAGCTGGGAACGTTAAAGCAATTTAATAGCAATAAACACGCTTATAGTTTTATGGGTTTAACGCCGAGTGAATCCTCTTCTGGGGAAACGAGACGTCAAGGCGGGATCAGTCATTGTGGCCGCCCTTATTTAAGGCAAATATTAATTGAGGTTGCTTGGCGGGCCACAGGAAAGGACGCCGAGATAGCTAAGAAGTTTGCGGAGCTAAGCTACCGGCGGGGTAAAAAGCGGGCAATAGTGGCAATTGCCAGAATATTGGTCGGACGATTACGTTGTTGTTTAATGAATGGAATCGTTTATGAAACACAAAATGTAACGGTGTGTCATGAGTAAGGATAAAAAAGTCTTTAGCAGATATTTTTTGCAATAATAAGGACACAACTAAAAAAACAATAAAAGCGTTAATGGTAAGGGTAAAACTGTTAAAAAAGGTTACGCTGTGACCTCGTCAACCAGGCTGTGATTATGAATTAATAAATCACGTTATTGTAGTTTGGGGCGCAGCACTTATTAAACCGAATAGACAACTTGTGACGGCTCTACGGAGTTGATTACGAATGGCAGCATGATCTAATAAGATTAAGATCAAAAAAAGATAACAGTAGCCGTTAGCAGAACCTTTTATAAATGTTTTTTAGGAAAAGCAGTTTTTTAAAAAGCGTTATTTATAAACAAAAATAAACGCTGGGGATTTTTTTAAAAAAAAATTGACAATTCACATGGCAGCCTGGTTGACGTACGCACCAATCTTCAACCCCAAGCAAAATCCGACTATTTTAGACTGCAATCGAAGAAAGTCTTGACTATTTTCGATTGCAGTCGAAAATAGTCGGCATGAAACGAATTCAAGCTGACCTTATTCTCAAGGATTTAACCAAGAAAATGGTTCTACTGGCTGGCCCTCGGCAAGTTGGTAAAACATTTCTTGCCAAACAAATCGCCGGGCATTACAAAAACGCTCTTTATCTGAATTATGACTATTTGGAAGACAGGCAAACCATTGAAATGTTGTCTTGGTTTGAAAAAACCGATCTGTGAACGGAGATGAGGGCGCACGTTTAGAAAACATGGTTGCGGTGAGTTTACTCAAACATGTTTATGCTAAAGTGGATTATCAAGCTGAGGAATATGTTTTACATTACATCAGAACAAAAGATGGGCAAGAAGTGGATTTTGCTTTGATAAAAGACGGTGACATCGAACAAATCATCGAGGTAAAACAGGCTGATCAATCGGTCAGTAAATCATTATATACTTTCCATCAAAAATATCACTTTCCCGCTGTGCAACTGGTGCAGCAGCTGCGCTATGATCGTATGGTCGATACGATTAAGGTGATGAAAGCCGAACAATTTTTGTCCGAGTTATTGATGTGAAATCAGCAGTAGGAGCGGCGGTGCTTGTGGAGGCACCTTATAATCAAAAGCGGATGTACATCCACCCCGGTTGACGCTTAAAGGTTTGCTTGACGTTGGTAGTATCAGGAGTGCATCATCCAGGCTATGGGACTACATTGGTGCGAAATGTAGGGTAAAAATTGGCAATTGAATCATAATTTAACTTTACAAAAATTCTACACTTAAAGGACCGCCAACATGACAGAAAGTGAAATTACAACTCGACAAAAAGAATTAAGAGAGAAACTAGAGGCACTCCAAAATTCTCATGACCATTCAACATTACCTCAACGTAAATCTGACTTAGATATATTAACACAGGTATTAGTCTATCATGCTGATCAAAAGGCTATTAAAGACCATATAGCTGAACAGCGAAAGTTAATAACTTTATATAAAGAATTTACTCTAAGTCCATTAACTGTTTCACAGCAAACTTTCTTTCAAGTTTCTTTTGACCAGGAAAACGAAGACCATGCCACAAAAAATCAAGCGAGTACCGTTAACTCGACTTTCTAAAATTTTATGAATTACGCATCTCCACGACATTGACCGCATTGCCCATGGTTGGGATATTTATCAACATGATGATTTTACATCATGTTGATAAATTAAACTGCCAACTTTATGGGTGGTGTGGTTAACCCGTGTCTTTTAGTCACCGCTTTGAAAAAAAAGAACCGAACGAAGCACTGGCTAGGCTTAGGTTTACTTAAAGATGGAGGCCATCTAAAACCGGAGGGCAGATATCTAGATTTTTATTTAAAATTGGGTGCAGATCTTTTTGAGCGACAAAAATTCAAAATCAATCATTAATGATCAAAGAGTTAAACGATGAAAAAAGGTGCGTGAGAGAAGCAATTATCGTAGCATTGGCCGAAACGATAAACAAGGCCGAAAATTTAAGAGGTGTACTTTTATATTAGCCATGATTATTTTACCATGCAAATAAAGTGCATTCATTATACATTATAAGCATTAAATGATTATTAACAGAGCATTTTTAATTTTTTGTAGGTTTAGGGCTGTGTGTGTGCTTGATTAAAATATAATTTTTTCGCTGATAAGGCACCTGAAAAGCAGATTTTTATTGCATATTGCAATATTGTTGCAATAATATTAGGCAAGTTTGCGCCCATTTCCGCAATGTGCTTTTATTAATGCGTGCTATACTCAAATAGTGTATTTAGTATAAATATCGTTTGTCATTGGCAGTTTAATGGGTTTGATGGAGGTGTATCATGTTAGGGACTATACTACTTGTTTTGTTAATCCTTTTTCTACTGGGTGGTCTACCAACCTGGGGATATAGCCGGAGTTGGGGATATGGGCCAAGCGGTTTGATTGGGACGATATTGGTCATTTATTTGATTCTTGTTTTAATCGGCCGAATCCCGCTAGGAATATAAACTCAGCTATAAAATGATTGTTGGTTTGCCAATAGGGCAAACCAACAACTTACACAGTGCTATTGCAGTAAAGGACCAAAGACTTTCCAACCGACCAATGCTAACAGCACAAACAACATCAGGTTCCCGCCAACATATCCATAATTCCCCCCTCTAAAATCAGAGCGATGTGAATAAATACCAAAGAACAACCAAATAATCATAATAACCCAAAACAATACGCCTGTTTGCATTGTGATACTCCCTGTTAAGTTAATGTATAGCCTCACAGCACTTTTTGTTTTCCTTCCCTTTAACCATACCTTATTTTGCTTATGATCTGCCATAGAAAATTTCAACCATTCACTCTATCATAACATTTGGGAGCGCCCCAGTACCTTCGGTACTGGGCAAACGGAGCACAGGGAATCAAGGAGTTACGCACTGGGTCTAGATCCCTGGATTCCGCGGACAAGCCGCGGAACGTAGGATTACTGAATTTTACCGGAGTAATTGAGAATTTACCAAGATAGTAGAATTGTCGTCAGCCCCTAGTGGAGCAATAATATTAAATCATTCTTATTTTGTAACTCCCCTGCAAGTTAACCGCCCTGTACGGCGGTTAACTTGCAGGGGAGTTACCTTATTTTTGAGAATAACGTTCCGCCTGCCCCAGACAGTTGTTGATCACCGGGGTTAATTGATCGGTCATTGCTTTAAGAAAAGTCAAACGTGGGACAATTGAACATAAACGAGGGACGATGCCACTCCGAAAGCCGCGCATCCCTTCATTTTTACTGATCTCAACTGCAAGATTCATTGCTGAACGTGGCTTACTCGACGGCGAAGCATAAGATGGGGTTTGCATGCGCGTTTTAACCACATCAGTTGGGTTTGATATAACAACAGCCGCAACAGCCCCAGCACAAGATGAGATTAAACGTTGAGAAAAGGGAACCGTTTCTGTTTGTGGAAAGTAATGCTGGCACCAATCAGACACACCAAACATTACGGGAAATGAAGTACAGTTACGGACACAGGTCACCGCAGCGCCAGCATATAAATATCGTCCTTCGTTCTGAATCAACGTGACAATAGGCGTCATATTACCCACTTGACGCAACACCTTCCACCGGTCAAGCGGCAGAAACAGGACTTCAATCGGCGCAAACACAAAACCGGCGAGCGCATGCGTGGCGGTGGATTGAAATTTCTTTCCTGTAACCTGGCTGATACCCGCGCCATACTCACGCCCTAAATGCTCTTGAATCTGCTTTTGAGAACCAAAGGTAGCTGTCGACGCCACAACTCGATAAATGACAGCGGCTTGATAGCCATTCCATAAAGAAGTGCTCGGCTTTGAATAAAGAATTGAATACGCTTTTTTGATGGGATTCTTAACTTCCGGCAAAACATCTTTAACATTTTCAAGATTTTGGAATATTTTAGCCGCTGTATCCAGAGGATGTGTCCCCGTTGTTTGAATGAACGCCGCCGAACCCGCTGCCAAATAAGCAGAAATTGCACCATATGTACTTGGTTTCTTTTCATGATTCGGTTTCATCTGCTACCCTAGCGCTTTATCAAATCCAGTCCGCCTAAATAAGGCTTCAATACGTCGGGAATGCGAATATTTCCTTGCTCATCTTGATAATTTTCCATAATCGCTACAAGCGTTCTGCCAACAGCGAGGCCTGAACCGTTTAGCGTGTGGACCAGTTCAATTTCTCGTGTATCTGGATGACGGTAACGTGATTTCATGCGTCGTGCTTGAAATGCCTCGGTGTTACTGCAGGAAGAAATTTCACGATAAGTGTTCTGGCTGGGAAGCCAGACTTCCAAATCATAGGTTTTTGCAGCGCCTGCGCCCATATCACCGGTACACAGAGATAAAACCCTGTACGGTAAATTCAAACGTTGTAAAATTGATTCGGCGTGAGCGGTTAATTGCTCCAACGCTTCGTAAGATGAATCAGGTGTTGTTATCCAGACAAGCTCTACCTTTTCAAACTGATGTTGGCGAATCATGCCCTTGGTATCGCGACCATAAGATCCTGCTTCACTTCTAAAACAGGGCGAGTGGCACGCATAACGAAGAGGCAAAACTTCTGATTCTAAAATAACATCACGAACCGTATTGGTCACGGGAATTTCTGCTGTTGAAGTTAAATAATATTGCGAATCACCAGTTAATTTAAACAAATCAGCTTCAAACTTGGGCAATTGGCCCGTTCCCATTAAGCTGTCTGCATTCACAATATAAGGCACATAAATTTCTTGATACCCATGGGATTGTGTATGCACATCCAGCATAAATTGAATCAAAGCGCGATGAAGCCTAGCCAACTGAGCGGTCATGACAACAAATCGAGAGCCGGTAATTTTAGCCCCAAGTCCAAAATCCATCTGACCGAGTGCTTCGCCGAGTTCATCATGAGATTTAGCGGTGAAATTAAACGAGGAGGGTTCGCCCCATTGACGAATCACCACATTGTCATTTTCATCTTTCCCAACTGGAACAGACTCATGAGGTATATTCGGGAGCGCCATATTGATTTGATCAATGTGCGCAAGAACCAGAGCAAGTTCCTGTTTCTTTGTTTCAAGCTCAGCGCCAATACGGCTCACGACTTCGCGCTGGGGCTCGATATCCTCTCCACGGGCCTTGGCTTTGCCAATCTCTGCCGACTGAACATTTCGCTCTTGCTGTAATTCCTGTGTCGCGACTTGTAAAACTTTTCGCTGCTGATCGAGCTCAAGCCAAGCATTGGCATCAAAATGAAAACCGCGCGTTGCTAAGCGTTCAGCAACCAATTGTGGATTTTCACGTATGTAATGGGGGTCTAGCATAAATCACCTATTGTTTTAAGTTTTGACAAATCCGCATGTAAAAAGACGCATGCGGATTTGTCAAAATAGTATGTCTCAGCGTCTGATTTAATCGAGGATTTGAGTGATAGACAGCAACTCCCGCCGTAAAAACAGATGGTCAGTAGGATCGCCCTCTCTCATTGATGGGAGAGGGTGCCCGACAGGGCGGGTGAGGGTAGTTTAAATCGCAGTATTTTGATCTACCCTCATCCGCCCTGTCGGGAACCTTCTCCCGCCAGCGGGAGAAGGCACGCCACTACCAGCTTATGTTTTACGGCGTGAATTTACTGAGTCATAAACAAAAGTTATTCCGATCTCGATCATAAAAAACATTCAAATTACAAAATATCCTGAACAGCGCGGCGCTTCATCACCACATTTTACCGATAGGGTGAAATGTGGTGAATGTTTAACACTATCGAACAATACCTCGAGTTGATTGATTCAATGCATCAATCATGGGAATAACTTCCACGCAATCAGCTTGTAGCAACTCTAGTTCGGCCAGTGCTTGCTGCACGGTCAATCCTTTTCGAAAAATAATTTTATATGCACGTCGCAATGTATCTATCGCTGATGATGAGAAACCATTACGGCGCAATCCAACTGTGTTGATTCCACAAGCGGCTGAATCGTGTCCGGCAATCATGACATAGGGCAGAATATCTTTCGTAACATAGGTCGCTCTCGCAATAAAAGCAAAGGAACCTACCTGACAAAACTGATGAATCGCTGCATAAGCGCCAATATTGACATAATCTTGAATGATCACATGCCCAGAAAGCGCGGAGCAATTCACCATAATATTGTAGTTGCCAAGGATACAGTCGTGTCCAATATGAGCGTGGGCCATCAAATAATTATTTGAACCAATGCGCGTAAGACCGCCACCTTTTACCGTGCCGCGACTAATCATGCAATACTCTCGAATTACATTATTGTCGCCAATTTCCAACCGCGTCGGCTCCCCCTGATACGTCACATCTTGAGGGGCATCGCCCACCGAGGAGAACTGAAAAATTTTATTGTTTTTGCCTATCGTTGTGGGCCCTTCAATCACAGCATGGGGGCCGACCCAGGTGTTTTCGCCAATTTCAACATCAGCACCAATCACCGTTCCGGGTCCTACAGACACCCCTTTTGCAAGCCGCGCTGAAGGATCAATCATTGCATACTCACTGATCACTTTTTACTTCCTTCGCTGCACTCATTAAATCGGCGGAGCATGCGAGTTTATCGCCAACATATGCTTCGCCACGAATACGCCAAAAATCTCGTTTTTGGTTGGTCAACTCTACTTTTAATAGCAATTGATCGCCTGGAATAACGATTTGTTTAAATTTGGCCTTATCAATTCCTGCAAAAAAATACAGGAACTCATGCCCTTCTTTTGCTGTTCTAGATAAACTTGACAAAATTGCACCCGCCTGAGCCAGTGCTTCTAACATAAGCACACCAGGCATAATAGGATTACCTGGGAAATGCCCGGTAAAAAAAGGTTCATTCATCGTTATGTTTTTGACAGCAGTTAAATACTCAAAAGGCTTAAAATCCAATACCCTGTCAACCAGAATAAACGGATAGCGGTGCGGTAACAAACTAAGAATTTTATTAATATCCACACGACTCATAGGTTATCTCACATAGCGGATCAAAAGCGCATGACACTTGAGATGAGCTGCAGTAGCCTTGGTTACGCACCACCGCCATTAAGTTAAGGGAAATAATCGAACGTAGATTGGTGCGTAGGTTGGTGAGTAGGTTGGGTTGCGCGAGAGCGAAGCCCAACCTACTCACTAATTTACGCGTACATCAATCATTTTTTCTTAACTTAATTGCAGTGAGGCTACGCACTCACCCACCCACGCGTCAAAAAATAAAACATTATTACTGAATTTCTTTCATCACTTGTGGTGTCACATCCAACTTATCTGAACTGAATGGAGCAGCATCTTTTTGCAATACAACATCATATTGCTCACGCTCTGCAATTTTAGCAATCGCTGAACGAATTTTGCCGTAAAACTCTTCCATTGCTTCGTTGTGGGCAGTACTCAATTCTTGTTGATATTGTTGACCATCACGCTCGAATTGTTGTTGTGCGGCAACGACTTTCTTTTCGGTGTCTTTTCTTTTTACAGGGCTCATCACAGCGCTATCACGCTTGAACGCTTCCATATCTTTTTTTAGAGATTCTTCCATTGCAACTAATTTATCTCGACGCGGTTTAAATTCTTTTTCCAGCCGCTCTTGAATTGCTTTCATTTGTGGTGCGGTTTGCATGATTTTTTGCAAGTCAACAACGCCTATTTTGGCGCCATCTGCAAACGCTCCCGTGCAACTCAACGCCAATATTCCAGCCAATAACACGCCACTTAAACGCTTCATTATTTAACTCCTAGATATAAAATTCACCACTGACAGCCCAGTAGTTCCACTAACCAACGGTGATGCTAACATAAAAAAAAAATTGTTGCGATATTTTTGATATTGTACAGAACAGCATGAAAAAAGACTCATGCTGTTCCGTACAAGCCGTGTTGTAGAGAGGCAGATACCGGCCTTGGCATCATTTCGGCAGAAGCCACTGATTCGTCTTTGCGAGTGCCCCAGTACCTTCGGTACAAACAGCCACAATGAACTCGCAACGACGAATCCGGTTTTTTGCCAAAACAATGATTGAGGCCCAGAGAGCGGACTCGGACACACTATTTGGAGAAAGTTGCATGCGTCTTTTTGCATGCAACTTTCTCCAAACTATCAAAAAGAAGACGACACAGAAAACTGGAACCACTGTTTTTCATCTGTCGGTTGTACATTCAATGCTTTCGCCACACTGAAGGCCAGGGGGCCGAACGGTGAGCGCCAATCGACGCCCAAACCGACAGAATATCGCAGAGGACCCGAAGGCGTGCCAGTCAACGCAGCGGGTGTTCCATAAGAAAACACGTTACCCACGTCAGTAAACATCGTTGTCCTGAAATTTTCTCGACTCAGCGGATAAGGTAAAACAAGGCCCGCACTCGCATTGGCGAGAAAGTTCGCCCCTAATGCATTGCCGCGATTATCTTGTGGCCCTAAGGAGTAACTTTCAAAACCACGAACCTGCCCAGGCTGAGAAATCCCCCCTGCGAAGTAGTTTTCAAAGAATGGCAAACCTTGATTGTCAAACTGATTACCAAAGGCAACGTTCCCCATCATGGTGAAAATAAATCCTTTCATCAGAGGATAATACATTCGTGCTTGGTATGCGGCTTTATAATAGGAAAGTGAATCTGATGTTGCGGGCAAAGCGACCATCACATTCGCCTGCTGATTCATTCCATAATCGGGGTATGGCATTTGATCATAACTGTTACGATTCCAGCCGGCATTCAAACGAATTTCATTAAAATATCGGCCATACTCTTGCGCAAAGTTATAAATTTGTTGCACGCCACCGACCGATTTAATATTAAGCCCCTGGAACCCGTACCCCGCTTGGACGCTGCTATTTTCTCCAACCATCACGCTATAGTTAACATCAACCCCCAACTTATCGGAACTATAAGCACTGACATCCAGTTTCTTTGGATCAACGGTCTGGAAGTACAGATTAATACCCCGGCCAATTCCGGTGTTGGTATAAAATGGGTTGTAGTAATTAAACGAATATTCCTGCCCCCAATAGTTGGCACTAAACGCTAAACCAATCGTACGCCCCGTTCCCATGAAATTATACTGGTTAAACGATGCATTAAATTGAGGCCCGTTCGTCCCATACCCCAGTGACGCACTCGCTTCTGCAGAGGGAGCTTCCTCTATAGTCACATCCAAATCAACTTGATTATTCGCACCAGGAACAGGAGTGGTTTTCACATTAATATTTTTAAGATAACTTAACATCCGCAGTTGGCGTTCAGATTCTTTAATATTATGTAAGGATAAAAGCGCGCCTTCATTCTGACGAATCACATTGCGCAATACATAATCTGCAGTTTTAGTATTACCATAGAAATTAATTCGGCGAACATACACATGTCGACCAGGATCAATCATGAACGTGATAAAGACTGTTTTGTCCTGTTCATTGATACGTGGTTCAGCATTAATCGCTGGAAATCCAAACCCTTTATCACCCAACGCAAGGCCAATCGCTGAAATCGTTTCAGTCACACGTTTACGAGAAAAAACATCTCCCGCTTTAACGAGCACTAAAGACTCAAGTTGTGCTTTGGGCAGCACAGTTTTACCTGCTATTGCAGACCCTGAAAAATGATACTGCGGACCTTCTTCGATATGTATATTAATAAACACATCTTTTTTATCAGGCGCCAACAAAACCTGGGATGAAACAATCGTAAATTTAAGATAGCCTCTGTCAAGATAGTACGACCGTAATGCTTCTAATGAAGCATCCATCGATGCCTTTGAGTACTGATCTTTTTTGGTGAAATAAGTCAATAATCCTCTTGGCGCCAAAACAAGCTCAGGCATTAAGTCTGAGTCGGTAAAATCATGAGAACCAATGATTTTGATTTCTTTAATCCGTGAGACACGGCCCTCAGAAACCGTGACACTAATGCCGACTCGATTTTCAGTTAAATCAACTTCAGATGTTTCAATTCGCGCATTATATTTCCCTCGGGCGTTATAAGCTTGTTTCAGCTCCTTCTCCAAACGCTCAAGAGCCGACCGTTGAAACACGCGCCCTTTTACCAAGCCCAAGTCTTTGAGGATCTCTTTCATTTTATCACTGGGAATTTCTTTATTTCCAACGACCGTCACTGTACCAATAGTCGAGCGCTCAACCACCTGCACAACCAAGGTATTCCCTTTTCGCTCAAGCACAACCGATTGGAAAAAACCCGTATCATACAAAGCTCGAATAATCTGTGGCGTTGATGCAGCGGTCACTTCCTCGCCGACCTCAATAGGAAGGTAATTTAAGACCGTTCCCATGCTCACCCGATGCAGCCCCTCAATCTTAATGTCTCGTACAACAAAACCATTGTCTGCATAAACAGCTGTCGAAAAAGCCATTACACTGGAACAGCACACCGTTATCGCTAATTTTTGCATCTTTTTTTTCATTATGTGTATACATCCAACCTGTTTTAAATTGATTTGATAACTGCTCGGGCAGTGGCAAGAGCCCTTGCCCGAGTAACTACTTATTTATAATTACTGGCCAATCGTCCTATATCATTTGTCAACGCAAGGACCATCAGCGCCATCAAAAAGGCTAACCCGAGATACATCCCAACTGATTTGAACTCAGGTGACAATGGACGTCGTCGGATTAATTCCATGAAATAATAAAGTAAATGCCCACCATCCAACAGTGGAATAGGCAAAAGATTTAACACTCCCAAACTAATACTGATCAAAGCAAGAAACGACATATAATAGGAAAATCCACCGCGTGCAGACTCTCCTGCACCCTGAGCAATCCCGACTGGCCCGCTTATACCTTGCAAGGAAATCTTTCCTGTTGCTAACCGACCAATCAATGAAAAAGAGGAGGCTGTCAATTCCACGGTCTGCTGAAAAGCTACGCCCAACGCTTTAATAGGCCCCTCGCGTCGCATGCGCAACCAACCCGGAGGCCACTTGACTGGCTTCGAGCGAATCCCCAAAATCCCAACCTCATGACCATTACTCTCTGCCACGCCAATTTTGACGGGTAAGTGTGCTTCATTATTCTGTCTTTTGACAACAATTGACATCAGTTGTCCAGGATTTTTTTTGATCAGATCCTGTATATTCAGCCAATCCGTCATGACAACGCCATCAACCGAGAGCACCTCATCCCCGACCTTAAAACCCGCCGCCGCTGCCGGCGAGTCGGCAACCACTGCACCCACGATGGGCGGTATGGTTGGTACGAACGGCTTAATACCAAGCGTTGCCAACACATCTGGCGTTTTACCATCATATTGCCACTTTGCGAGCGGCAATGTTAAAAGTGCTTGCTCACCATTCACCATCGATTTCACGGTAACAGGAACGGACTCGCTCGTGCCCATCAGCGGCATCAAGGCGTATTGAAAATCGCGCCAACTCGAAATGGGTTGGTGGTTAAATGCGATGATCTCTTGTCGAGCCATCAAGCCTGCCTTCGCTGCGATACTTCCTGGGGTAACCTCATCAATCATGGGCGCCAACGATTGAATCCCGACCACCAAAACCAACCATAGCGCAACAAACGCAAACAAAAAATTAAACAATGGGCCGGCAAACGCAATCGCTATTTTTGCCCAGACGGATTGGTTATTAAATGCCAAATGCTTTTCCCCACTGGGAACAGGACCTTCCTCTTCATCCAGCATTTTGACGTAGCCACCCAAAGGAAAGAGGGACCAAGCAAACTCGGTTCCACGCTTATCATGCCAGCGAGCCAACACCTTACCAAAACCGAAGGAAAACCGCAGTACCTTCACACCGCACCAGCGCGCGACTATAAAATGGCCAAACTCATGTACCGTAACCAACAGGAACAAGGCCAATATAAAATAAAACAAAGTCAGAGCTACGTTCAACGTCCAAGCTCCAAAAGTGAAAGCATCATGTAAAATAGAGGCAATGCCGCAAATGAGCTGTCCAAGCGATCCAACATTCCACCATGACCCGGTAAAATATGGCCTGAATCCTTCAAATTGCTGCGCCGTTTCAACAGACTTATCAACAAATCGCCCAGTATCGAAATCAAGGCGGTCAACAAAGCCGTCAACAACCACAGGACGATAGAATCGGGCCTAAATACAAAATAGCCGATGACGGCAACAAACAGAGAAAGCGTCACACCCCCTGCCGATCCCTCTAAAGTCTTACCCGGACTGACTTTCGGAATTAATTTATTGCGCCCCCATTGCTTGCCAGCAAGGTAAGCGCCTATATCCGCGGCCCACACCAAGCTCAATACATAAACAATTAAATCTTGACCATGCCTGCTTTGGTACAGCCCAATAAACACATTGGCAAAAATGGGCAACAGCAACAACCCTAGTCCGCCAACCACAATAGGATAGCCCCACCAGGATTGCGAGTTGGGATAAGTGAGTACCGCAAACAAAACCAATAACCAACAAACCAGGCCAACAGCCAACCAAACACCCAAGGTAGCGCCAACAATCCAAATCACAACCTGCATGATCAAAACATAAATCAACTTATATTCCAGGCGCTGAAAAGGAATGAGCTGAGTCCATTCCCAACTGCTGATAGCAACCAGTAACAACAATATTCCAGCTAACATCCATGCAGGCGCATAGTAAATGATGACAAGAACTAAAGGAAGCAGCACTAATGTAGTCAATAAACGTTGTTTAAACATGATGGTCTTCTTTATTATTCAACTGGTTGGACGTTAATCCATAGCGTCTCTCGCGGTTTCCATATGCACTTAATGCCCGCTCAAATTCATCGGTTGTAAAATCGGGCCACTTCACATCTGTAAAATAAAATTCGGTAAATGCGATTTGCCACAAATAAAAATCACTAATTCGCTGTTCACCGCTGGTTCGTATTAGCAAATCAGGAGCAGGCAAAGCGCCTGTACTCAGGCAACTGTTAAACAGGGTTTCATTCAAGTCAGCGGAGCTCAGCTTTCCCAGAAGCGCTTGATCAATTAACGTCTTCGTGGCTTGAACAATGTCCCATCTCCCGGTGTAATTAATCGCAATATTCAAAATCAATTTCTGATGATTGCATGTTAAGGCTTCCGCAGCTTCCATTTGGTCACATAATGACTTAGACAACTGGCTGCGATCGCCAATAAATCGCAATGAAACGCCCTGCTCATTCAAACTGTCGACTTCACGGCCTAATACAGCGAGAAAAAGCCCCATCAAGAACTCAACTTCATCCAAAGGCCTTGCCCAATTTTCTCGGCTAAATGCAAATAAGCTCAACACTGAAATATGTTTTTCCAAACAGATTTGAACGATTTCCCGAACAACTCCAACGCCAACTCGATGGCCTTCAATACGTGGTAGACCGCGGCTTTCCGCCCAGCGCCCATTTCCATCCATCACGATAGCCACATGCTGGGGTATTTTTTGACTCAAATGACTTCTTCCATCAACAAAAATGGCCTATAGTCTATCCTTTTTATCTGAAAAGATTAAGCACTTTATATCTGGAGACTACTATGCCTAAAAAGCGACCTCTCGTCCTCATGATTCTTGATGGATGGGGATACCGTGAAGAGGCTCAAGACAATGCCATTGCACAAGCCAATACACCGCAGTGGGACGCTTGGTGGGAAGCCTGCCCACGCATGCTGCTTGATGCCTCTGGACGCACTGTTGGCCTGCCTGACGGGCAAATGGGCAATTCTGAAGTGGGGCATATGCATATTGGCGCCGGGCGCGTCATCCTGCAAGATTTAACCCGAATTAATGATGCAATCGACAGTGGTGAATTTTTCAAAAATGCAGTGCTGATACGTGCAATAGAGGATGCGAAGCGCGCGGGCACGACCCTGCATGTCTTGGGATTATATTCCGATGGTGGCGTCCACAGTCATGAAAGTCATTTATTTGCTTTTTTACACTTATGCCAACAACACCACTTTTCAAATGTCGCGTTGCATTTATTTCTTGATGGCCGCGACACTCCCCCTCAAAGTGCCCTCGTCAGTCTGAAAAAACTAGCGTCGTGCCTGAAAGACAACCCAGTTGCAACGATTTGTTCTATCACCGGACGTTTCTATGCAATGGATAGGGATAAACGCTGGGCGCGTGTTGAACCCTTGTATCGTCTTCTCACTGAAAACAAAAGTGAGCAGCACTTTGACACAGCAGAAGACGCTATCCAGTATTATTATCAACAGAATATCAGCGATGAATTTATACCGCCCACTCGAATCGGCAAGGGCCGGGCTATCGAGAAGGGTGACTCTGTCTTTTTTTTCAATTATCGCTCTGATCGCGCACGTCAATTAACGCAAGCCCTGACGAGCAAGTCTTTCAATGACTTCGATAGGCCTCACCTACCCTCGATCGCGCATTTTGTAACCATGACATCCTATGCGAAAACTCTTCCTACAGAAACGGCCTTTCCACCCGTCATACCGCATAACACGCTGGGCGAAGTTGTCGCGGAACATGGCATGACACAATTGCGCATCGCCGAAACAGAAAAATATGCCCATGTGACCTTTTTTCTAAATGGCGGCGTGGAAAACGTTTTCGCTGGCGAAAAACGGGTTTTAATCCCCTCGCCGCGCATTAAGACCTACGATCTTCAACCAGAAATGAGCGCTCTTGAGCTCACCGCAGGTTTAATTGATGCGATTCACAGTCAAGACTATGACCTCATCATTTGCAATTATGCCAACGCCGATATGGTTGGACACACCGGCAATTTAAAAGCGTGCATTCAGGCCATTGAAGCGTTAGATAGCGCCATGACAGCAACTTGGCAAGCACTGGAAGCAGTGGATGGACAATTGCTGATAACCTCCGATCATGGCAATGCTGAGTGCATGTTCAACCCAGAAACCCATCAAGCACACACAGCCCATACGACAGAACCCGTTCCGTTGCTGTATATTGGTGGCCGCTATCATTTTAAAGCAACAACGGGTAGTTTAATCGACGTAGCCCCAACGGCTTTGATGTTACTGGGAATCACGCCGCCTCCTGAGATGACGGGCAATATATTATTGGTAAAAAATAATGAGACTATCGATGCATAATAATAAATGGCTAAGGATCGCAAGCGGAGTCCTCTTCTCGACGGCACTCGCCGCGAACGCGGAACAATCAAGCATAACGCAAACCAAAATGCAGCTGAAAGCATTGGAAAATAAAATGACTGTTCTTGAGCAAACGCTGCATGTTGTTCACAACAAACGAGAAGCGCTTAACCAAGAGCTCGCACGGACGGAAAAAGAAATTGGCGGTACGGTACGTCAATTGGCAATCATCCAACATAATATCAATGAAAAACAACAACAAATTCAAGTGCTCAAACAACTCATCGACACCCTCACTCAACAGCTGACGACTCAGCGAGAACTGCTTGCAAAACACATCCGCGCACGCTACAAAATGGGAGAGTACCAGCCGATAAAGTGGCTTTTAAATCAAGAAAATCCTTATGCCATCACACGGTTACTAACGTATTATCAATATGTTGTAAAAACACGCCAGCATACCATCAATCAAGTCATTGAAACGCAGGAGCGCTTGAATCAAAATCAAGACAAGCTCAATCAGGAAACTGCAAAACAACATTTATTAGAAAATCAAGTCAAACAACATCAAGCAGAGCTCAATCAGAATCAGCGTTATCATGCGACGTTACTTCTCGCGCTGGATAAAGACATCCAAAACAAGCAACAAACCATGGAAGACTACCATCACAACAAAAATAATTTATCCAATTTAATTCAATCACTCGCCCAGCAGGGCCTTTCGACTCGGCATTATCCATTGACTCAAATACGCCACCACCTACCAAAACCCGTCAACACTGCCCCAGGACAGATTGAAAAATTTAATCAAGGCATTGCATTTTTCGCCGCTGAAGGCGCGCCGGTCTCAGCGGTTTACCCTGGAAAAGTCGTATTCAGCGACTGGTTAAAAGGTTATGGATTGCTGCTCATTATCGATCATGGTGCAGGCTACATGACGCTTTATGCACACAATCAAGCGCTCTTCAAACAAAAAGGAACCTTCGTTGATCAGGGAGAAAAAATTGCATCTGTAGGTCATAGCGGTGGACTTAAGAAAAACGGTCTATACTTTGAAGTAAGACATGGTGGCAAGGCCATTCCACCTTTAGAATGGCTGTCATAACAGGAGAATTTCATGTTTAATCTTAAATTATCTCAAGGCCTTCTCGTTGCAGTTACAGTCATTATGCTTTATCCGCTTTCTGCATTAGCCGAATCGGAGACGGAATCGAATACAGAAGAAGCTAACGGTGTGCCGCTTGAAGACGTGCAACGTTTCTCCACCGCCATCAGTGAAATTAAAAAATATTATGTCAAACCCATCACTGATAAAGAATTGTTCGACAATGCTATTCGCGGCATGCTTAGCGGTTTAGATCCACACTCAAGCTATCTCAATGAAGATGATTTTAATGAATTGCAAACGACAACCAATGGCGAATTTGGTGGGTTAGGCATTGAAGTCACCATGGAAGAAGGGGTCGTAAAAGTCATTACACCTTTGGTTGATACGCCAGCGGGTAAAAGTGGCATCAAATCAGGTGATTACATTATTAAATTAGGCGATAAATCTGTTCAAGGCTTAAGCCTGCAAGATGCCGTCAATTTAATGCGCGGTAAAGTTGGCAGTCAAATCAATTTAACCATTATTCGTAAAGGTGAAAAGAAACCCCTGCATTTTGCTCTGATGCGTGAAAAAATCATGATAAAAAGCGTACAAAGCAAACTACTCGAAAATAAATATGGGTACATCCGCCTCACTCAGTTCCAAACATTAACTGATGAAGACATGCTAAAAGCCATCGCAAAAATGAAAAAAGAAGCAGGTGGACAGTTGATGGGATTAGTACTTGACCTTCGTAACAACCCTGGCGGTCTTTTAGATTCAGCCATCCAAATTTCGGATGCGTTTCTTGGACTCGACCAAAAAGGCAAAAAAGAAACGATCGTTTATACCGAAGGACGCTTGCCTGGCTCCAAATTTACCGCACTCTCCACACCTGGTGATGTGTTGAATAAAGCACCCATGGTTGTTCTTATCAATAACGGCTCAGCTTCGGCTTCCGAGATTGTCGCTGGAGCACTGAAAGACAATAAACGAGCGCTTATTGTTGGCACAAAGAGCTTTGGTAAAGGCTCCGTCCAAACCGTATTACCTTTGGATAGCAAACGAGGCATTAAGTTAACCACCGCACTGTATTACACACCATCTGGTTCGTCTATTCAGGCCAAAGGCATTGAACCTGACGTTGTGGTTGACGAACTCGTCATGCCCAAAGCGCATGAAGAAGACAAAGCATCTGGATATTCCGAGGCCGATCTAAAAGGACACTTGCTCGTCAATAATAAGAAGGGTGAAGCCGATAAAAAAGCATTAACCAACAATGATAAGAAATTACTTCAGGATGATTATCAGCTTTATACAGCACTGACGATTCTAAAAGGGATGGCAATAGCACAACGATAATCTCTGCGCGACAACATTGTCGTCTCGAAATTTGTCGCGCTTTCATCCAGCAACGGTTTCGCGCGTGCTTGCCCGTAACAAATCAATTTATTGCGCTTGATCTAAAAGTCTAAGTAGGGGCTGTTGACATTAGATTATCAATTGTCGACAGACCCTACTAAAGTTTAATAACAACTCATAGAACGCTACAGCACTTGAAATTATTGCGCCTTTATGTTACAACCCACCTATAGACCGCCCATACCCATGGGTTATTGACTTATAAAATATGCGGTTAAAATCGAAATCGGCAACTTCTCAATCAATTCGGGAATATTGAATATTTCTCCCGGGGTTATTGAGAAGTTATCGAAATCACATGACATTATTGTGTATTCATCCATAGACAATAGAACACCTAAAACAATATCAATTGCACACAAAAACGAGGTTATCCATACTATGCCCCTACACGCCCCTAAAAAAATTTATACCTACGTTTTTGACGCTGACGGATGTATATTGAACACCAAAAATAACAATCATCTTCACTCCCAATACTTAAATCATTTACCCCAGTACTCAGCAGTCAATTTAGAAACCATCCGAGCAACTAATCAATCACTATTTGAGACGATTAGGATAGAATTAGAAAAAGATAATCCTGATGATGTAGTGATTATGTCTGGCTCAAGTCGAGAGTCATTCTTA
Organism: uncultured Gammaproteobacteria bacterium; assembly: GCA_963784615.1. Classification (GTDB taxonomy): domain Bacteria; phylum Pseudomonadota; class Gammaproteobacteria; order Legionellales; family Legionellaceae; genus UBA11403. The sequence continues at coordinate 126,220 of CAWASG010000002.1, read as the reverse complement.
GCTGATGTTGATAAGAGTGTAAGGAATTCAACGCCGGGTTTTTTCTTTACTCTCATCGAAATTGAAAAAATACTAAAACTGTATCATCCAACTGTGAGACTCGATCGTTTTCTTATGAGGGATCTTTATCTGGACCAAGAACCAGGAACTGAATTTAACAGAGCAATCAACAGCACAAATTTCAGAGAAAGTGAAGAAGAGCCCACCTGTCAAATAGATGCTTCAAAACAACTAAATCTTCTCGCTTTATGCCACTACACAAGCCAAAATAGTAGCGATAAGGATCAATTAGTACTGAATTTTTATGATGATCAGCCAGATATATTAAATAATATAAACGCGTTATTTAGCAAATATCCAGCATTAATACCCTCCAAATTATTACTCAACTTATACCACTATGATGGAGGCGTGGAGGTTACTCAACGCTTCTCAATTCAAGGAAAAGGTGCGAACAAGGACGACTATCAAAAAATTATCAGGGATCTGTCTTCTGATCTGGTTGCGCCCAATCGGCATAATAAGCTGATTAGAAGTCCCGCTCAAATAATCCCCCAGTTACTTCAACATTTTGTACCTGACTCAGAACGACAAAACACCTGGAAACAAACTATATCAGATAGCATTAATGCAGTCCGTAGTACATCCTCAGATTGGGAGCAATTCTTGCCATCTGCAGCGGCAGCAGCGGGAAACGATGAACAGAACGATGGAGCATTACAAGTTATCATGGCTCAAGAAAGCGATACCTCCGTGCAGGCCAGCATGGCTCAAGAAAACGATGCCTCCGTGCAGACCAGCATGGCTCAAGAAAACGATGCCTCCGTGCAGACCAGCATGGATCAAGAAAACGATGCCTCCGTGCAGGCCAGCATGCATCAAGAAAACGATGCCTCCGTGCAGGCCAATATGGTTCAGCAGAGCGATTTCTCAGTGCCTAACTCTCTTGCGCAATCATACAGCAGCAGCAACAGTTTTAGTAACAGTAGCTCTTGCTGTTGCTGTTGCTGTACCGATTCGAGTCACCTCAACATCTTGAGTTTGTTTAATCAAAGCTCCGCGACCAACGTTTACAACGGCTCATCACAAAATACCCCCCCTGATCCAGGACTAATGCGTTAACGGAGCAAGCCCCTTTTCATTGCTATGGCACAGATTAGAGCTCATCTCAATGGCGTAAAACCCGATGTCTTGGAAAGTGATTTTTTTGCAGCAATTATTGATGCGAGTGAATTATTTAAAACTGCAAAATGATTGCAACTGAATAACGTGATTCAAAAGATCAAGAGCAATTTCGGGTTGATCTGCTGGCGCAAGGTGTCCTGCATGACGGATTTTGAGTTGTGTTAGCCCTGCAGCTGATCTTGTATAGCCCGCAATAGCACCTTTTACTCGCCATATACAGGTTGGCGCCTCGTTAAACCGATGCGCTTTTGACCATGGAAGCGCTGCGAGCCAGCGATCCGTTCCCATAAAATTCGAATCCGTATCGTCATTTAGGCCATTGTAAATCACGACGCGTATTTTTTTTTCCAATAGTTGAGGATAAAGTGGGGCAACCGAATCTTGTTCACCAATCATCAAGCGATCTGCTACGGTTTCATCATAGGTTGAATAAACCTTGGCGCGCGGATCGACGTGTAATGCTTCTCGGACACTGGGCTGATTCAAATAAGCAGTCATTGGGTGGTCATCCGGTTCTTGGCATGTACCAATATTGGTCAGATGATGACATCCACTGGCTTGTTTAATCAAACGTTGCATTTCACCGCATCGCTGATGTGCGAGTCGTGATGAAGGGGCATGTTGTTTAATTTCTATCGCGCAGGCTTGATACAATTGTTTAATTTTTCGTCGGGTACTCTCATCAACCAAGCCATGACTGTATGCAAAATCCGCGTCGCTTGACTGTTGTACCAAAGGATTAACCCAGCCATCCCCTATTAAAATAGCTTGCAACGGAATGCGTGGTGACGTCTTGTTGCGCTCGATGATCCGCATCGCCAATTGCGGAATATATTTACCTGCATAGGATTGTCCGGCGATATAAAGCGGATGTGAAAGAAGCTCAGGATATCGGTTATAAAAGGTTCGCAGGGCGTCATGTAATTGATCCATCGCCTCGGATTCATTGGCGAAGGTTCCTTTTGTTTCATACGACAACCCCACCCCCGCCGGTTGATCAATGACCAAATAATGTGCTTTTTTAGTCCATGAGGTTGGGCGTTTTTCCAGTGTTAAATCGTTATGAACCACATAGGGACCATGTTCAAGAAAAAATCCATATAAGCTCGACGATCCAGGCCCGCCATTCAACCACAAAACAACGGGCGTATGAGCATCGTGACGTTCGCTCTCAACAAACCAGTAGAACAAACCAGATGAGGGGGCTATCGGTAAAGTGCCTGCTAACTCAACATCATTCACACAGCCGTAGCCCGGCAATTTACGAACGCGATCCTTGGACTGTGTCACCGCTTTTGTAAACGTAGGTGAGTCACTCAAAGGACACGTGTCCGCCAAACCAATCGATGAGGAAAGAATTAAAAATCCCCCAACAAGCCATCTCAAAACGCTCATAAATCCCCCCGTTTTTGATGAAGCCACGCCTTCTCCGTAGGTTGGGTTGAGCGAGCTATGTTCACAAGCCTCCAATCATCATTTTCTCAATCAACACGGAACCACATTGTGTTGATATATTAGGATTCACATCCGTACCCACTGCCACTATCCCACGAAACATCTCTTTTAAATTGCCGGCAATGGTGATTTCTTCAACTGGATATTGAATTTCTCCACCTTCAACCCAAAACCCTGCAGCACCGCGTGAATAGTCACCGGTTAGACCATTCACACCTTGCCCCATCAATTCCGTCACTAACAAGCCCGTACCCATTTGCCGCAACATCGCCTGAAAATCTCCAGCGGTCGGATCCACGGTTAAATTAAACACGCCACCGCTATTCGCTGTCGTTGCCAGACCTAAACGACGCGCAGAATAACTGCCCAAAACATATTGGCAAACGCGGCCATCTTCCACCAACACATTGTTGCGCGTGAGCACGCCTTCCCCATCAAAGGGAGAGCTTCCCAAGGCTTGCAGCAAATGCGGTTGCTCGTGAATACGGAGCCCTGTTGGAAAAATCTGTTGGCCTATCGAATCCAGTAAAAATGAACTTTTTCGATATAAATTCGACCCACTAATAGCCCCAACAAAAGCGCCAAATAATCCACTGGATACACGCGATGAAAACAATATCGGCGCTGTTTGGGTTTTGATTTTTCTCGCTCCCAAACGGCTGAGTGCGCGCTTTGCCGCGCTGTGTGCAATGTGCGCTTCTGACAACAAGTGCTTGGGATGACGAGCCGTCGTATAATCATAATCACGCTGCATTATATCGCCTTCTTGCGCTATAAGCGAGCAACTTATTGAATGTCGACTGCTGTTGACTACCCCTTCTCGTCCATAGCTATCTGCATAACCATTACAAAAAGTATACGTCGATACACTCACGCCATCTGAATTGGTGATCCGCTTGTCTGACGCCATGGCTAATTGTTCACACGCCTGTGCCCGTTCAATGGCTTCAGATGGCGAAATAGACCAGGGGTGGCACAAATCCAAATCAGGGTAGTGATGCGCCACCAGTGCTTTATCCGCTAAACCAAAACAAGGATCCGCGGCACTGACTTTGGCAATATCACATGCGGCCGACACCACTGAGCTTAATGAAGACGATGAGGTATCCGTGCTACTGGCACTCCCTTGAGATTGACCAAAATACACAGTGATGCTGACCCCTTTCGACTCATGAAAAGCTAAGGTTTCAACTTCACCCATACGAATATCCGTTGAAAAACCAGTTTCTTGATTTACTGATACACACGCATCTGTAGCGCCCTGTTGGCGGGCATGAGACAACATATCTTGCATCAACGCCGTCATTTCAGCAGTTGACTTGAACAGAACCCTATTGCTATTTTGAAGTGATTTTTGCATGATCATCTCGCTTGAATATGAGAAATAGCAAGGATACTCGATAACTATGCCAAGGCAAATACAAAAAATCAGAAACCAAACATGCTTTCTGTTCATCGTCCTGTTGATCATGATTCCTGTGACCTCAGCACTCGCTAACACCTGGAAAACACTTTCCCCAGGAATGGAGTATCAAGATCTAATTGTGAACCCTTTAACCCCATGGGCACATATTCACGCCTTTCGCATTGATCTACAAAACTATCAGTTGGACTTGATAACCGCCAAAGATCTTTCGAAACGACAAGCCTCCATCAACGAGCTGGCTCGCAAAAGTCATGCAGCCCTGGCTATCAATGGTGGTTTTTTTGACGGCGCGTATCGCCCTCTTGGCCTGAGAATCTATCAACAACAAGAGCATAATCCGGTGAAGCGGATCAGTTGGTGGGGCATTTTTTTAATCAAAGATAAAAACGCAAAAATCATCAGTTCCCACGAATACGAACGTGATAACCACATTCAATTTGCGATTCAAAGTGGGCCTAGACTGATTATTAATGGCTCCATTCCTCATCTAAGACCCGGAGTTGCTGAACGATCCGCTTTAGGCATCACGCGGCGAAATAAACTGATTGTTCTTGTCACTGATAATGCCCTCATCACTACGACCGAACTCGCTCATCTGATGAAAGCTCCGCCTCTGAACTGTGATAATGCACTCAACCTAGACGGCGGAAGCTCAAGCCAACTTTATGCGCGCATAGCGTCATTTCGCTTAAATGTTCATGGGTTTTCCAACGTCAGTGATGCTATCGTGATCACACCAAAAAAACATTGACTAGGCATTACGCCATATAATATGGTGATTGGGCGATCGAAACGATAAAAGTATTTTTTAGTCCAAATTAGCCATGGAGGCATGATGTCAACCCCAATTTATCATGAACAAATTGTAGCTCTACGCCGCTATTCACATGAAGTGAACTGGTTTCAATCATGGTTTTTTCCTGCTGAGGTAATGAACTATTTGGAAATTTACTCTTCTGAAACGGCTAATGTGTCACAGGCATTCGATGTGTATTCAGCACTAGCTCAAGGCAACCCTTTTTTAAACTGGATTAGACAACTTTTTTTACCTGGTCTCAAACACTTTGTGGAAGAGGATTTCACTCAAGCCGTTTTAAACCAGGAAACACTCACTCTAGATACCTTTACTCAGCAAGCTACCCTTGCAGAAGAAGTAGAAGCAAAAATAGAAATAGCCGCGGCGGCACAGCTCCCTGCACCAACAGCAGATATGCGTATTCAAGAGAGCCCCGCGATTAACCTGCCCACCGATGCCCCCAGAAATAGTTCAACCGAACACCAGCCAACACCATCCGCTGCCGCGACTCCAGTATTACAATCACCTGTCCGCACAATGTCGGCAAATGATCATCCGGATCCTCATAACTCTCCAGTACATCATGAACAAGTACTAGCTGTGGTTGTGGCGGCAGCTTCTATTCCTCCAATTACGGTCAATAGATCATTAAACTCCCCTCAATCACTCCAGATGGAGCAATTAGCCAGAGACATTGAAGACGAATTGAGTCCTGGTACAGAAAGAGCCATGTCGCAGGTCCAAGGTCAACCCGCCCCAGCATTCCATAGCAGTCCACTTGCGGCCCCAATAATAGTCATGCCAAAAGAACCCATTCAAAACTGCTGCGGCTGCTGAGAGCCATTCTATACCCTAATGGCACTAGGGTCTGTAGGTTGGGTTGAGCGAGAGCGAAGCCCAACACAATCATCATGTTAGGCTTCGCTCTCGCTCAACCCAACCTACGCGTACATCAATCATTTTTTCCTAAACCTAGTGCCATTATTCCCGAAATATTAAAAATAACTGATCGTCATCAAATTATTTGTTTCTCTAGAAAAACCAGGCACTAATCTCATTTTCCACAACTTATCCACAGCATATTCCACTAGTTGTTCTCTTGTCATCCGATAAAAAACACAGTATCTTGTTATTGAAGCCCACAAAAACAACTATATATTGTGTTTCTGCTATAATCCTACTAACAAGCGGAGGAACTCATGTCAGACATTCTCGACCCAGTTAAACCAACTACGGCGGCCAGTCAATTAGAACTATCAGCCAATGAACCAGGACTATTAAAAACCATTAAACGCAATGGTAAAGTCTCAAGATTTGACGAAAACAAGATTAAAATAGCCATCACCAAGGCCTACATTGCTGTTGAAGGCGGTAGTGCCGCGATGTCGGACCGCATTCATGAACAAATCGATGAATTATGTCTGCAAATTACCCAGGCATTTAAGCGTCGTTTGCCAACAGGTGGCAGTATTCATATTGAAGACATCCAAGACCAAGTCGAATTAGTTTTAATGCGTAACCGTCAATACAAAGTCGCTCGCGCATACGTGCTGTATCGTGAAGAACATCGCAAAGCTCGCGACCATGAACTTAAGGAACATGCAAAAGAAAGCAAAATACCGCTCATTATCATGCCTAATGGTGAATTAAAACCATTAGACTTGGACAGGATGAGTACCATCGTTACAGAGGCGTGCCGAAATCTCGACAATGTCAGTCCTGACCCTGTTCTCAAAGATGCCTTGCGCAATCTCTTTAATCAAGCCAAATTACAAGATGTGCACAAAGCCCTCATCATGGCCGCTCGCGCACTCGTTGAACGTGAACCCAATTACACCTACGTCAGTGCGCGCCTCCTCCTTGACAGCATGCGTCATGAGGCACTCAGTCACTTAAATCTCGCGCCTAATGCAACGTTTGATGAAATGGAAGCCCGCTACCCTGCATACTTCAAAGCGTACGTTGCTTGCGGTATTCAACAAGGCCTGCTTGACCCCAAATTAGCTGAGTTTGATTTGAAAAAACTGGGCAATGCACTCTTACCCGAACGCGACATGCAATTCACCTATCTCAGTTTACAAACCTTGTACGATCGCTACTTTATTCATGAAAACGGCATGCACTACGAGTTGCCACAAGCCTTTTTCATGCGAGTCGCTATGGGTCTTGCGATTCGGGAAAAGAAAAAAGAAGAAAAAGCCATCGAATTTTATCGATTGCTCTCCTCCTTCGATTATATGTCCTCTACACCGACATTATTTAACTCAGGAACGGTCAGACCGCAATTATCCAGTTGCTACCTCACCACAGTTCCCGATCACTTGGAAGGCATCTACAGCGCCATTAAAGACAATGCGCTACTGTCCAAGTTCGCCGGTGGTCTGGGCAACGATTGGACACCAGTCAGAGCGATGGGTGCACACATCAAAGGTACGAATGGCAAGTCACAAGGCATCGTTCCATTCTTGAATGTAGCAGATGCAACCGCCATCGCTGTCAACCAAGGTGGCAAACGCAAAGGTGCTGTGTGTGCTTATCTTGAGTGCTGGCATCGCGATGTTGAAGAGTTTTTGGAATTACGAAAAAATACCGGTGATGACCGACGCCGTACGCATGACATGAACACGGCCTTGTGGATCCCGGATTTATTCATGAAGCGCGTTCACGAACAAGCGGACTGGACACTGTTTTCGCCTGAAGAAGTGCCCGAGTTACATGACCGCTATGGCAATGACTTCGACATGCTTTATCTCGACTATGAAAAGAAAGCGCATGAAGGGAAAATCCGTAATGTGAAAACGGTCCCCGCGATTAAATTATGGCGCAAAATGCTCTCCATGCTGTTTGAAACAGGTCACCCATGGTTAACCTTTAAAGATGCGTGTAATTTACGCTCTCCGCAACAACATGCGGGTGTTATTCATAGTTCGAACTTGTGCACAGAGATAACTCTCAACACATCGATAGATGAAATTGCCGTCTGTAATCTGGGCAGCGTGAATTTACCGGCACACATTGAAAACGGCAAACTGGATCGCGAGAAATTAAAGCGCACCATCAATACTGCCATTCGTATGCTCGATAACGTGATTGATATTAACTATTATTCCGTTCCGCAAGCACGCAACTCAAACCTGAAGCACCGCCCAATAGGGTTAGGTCTCATGGGCTTCCAGGACGCGCTCTACAAGCTTAAACTCGACTACGCTTCAAATGCAGCAGTTGAATTTGCCGACGAGTCCATGGAGTTAATCAGCTATTATGCCATTGAAGCCTCTTCAGAATTAGCCAAAGAGCGGGGACAATACTCATCCTATGAAGGCTCGCTCTGGAGCAAGGGTATTCTGCCGATTGATTCTATCAACTTGCTACAACAAACACGTGGGGAATTTCTACAACAAGACCGTTCGCAACGTCTTGATTGGGAAGGCTTACGCATCAAAGTACGGACTCAAGGGATCCGTAACTCAAACCTCATGGCCATCGCACCGACCGCAACGATATCCAACATTTGCGGCGTGTCACAATCCATTGAGCCAACGTATCAAAATCTGTACGTGAAATCCAATTTGTCGGGCGAATTTACCGTCATCAATCCTTACCTGGTCGATGAGCTTAAAGCACTCAACCTCTGGGATGAAGTGATGGTCAATGATTTGAAATACTACAACGGTAGTATTCAAACCATTAGCCGCATTCCCGAAGAGCTGAAAGCACGGTTTAGTACCGCTTTTGAAATCGACGCGAAATGGCTGGTCACAGCAGCATCACGTCGACAAAAATGGCTCGATCAAGCGCAATCACTCAACGTGTATATGGCGCAACCATCAGGTAAAAAACTGGACGACCTCTATCGCATGGCCTGGTTACAAGGACTAAAAACAACCTACTACTTACGTAGTTTAGGCGCCAGCAATGCTGAACGGTCAACCATCAATGATGACGCGCTCAATGCGGTTAAATTAGAACAACCCAAAACATGCTCTATTCTCGACCCAGACTGTGAGGCGTGTCAGTAACAATAATGCCCTATGCCCCTTATCCCGCTTGCAGGAAAGGGGCTGGCCGCGAATAAGAGCAACTCAAAGCACCAGGAGAAAACAATGCAAATAAATACAGAGTTCCAAACGGCTCCACACCACCAAGGCGCAACGGGCCTTGAAGCCATAGAAATGGGCGCTGACCGAATTCAAGTCGATGACAAACAAATCATCAACTGCCGTGCCGACTTAAACCAATTGGTTCCCTTCAAATACCGATGGGCGTGGGACAAATATTTAACCGCTTGCGCAAACCACTGGATGCCAAACGAAATCAGCATGAGCGCGGATCTTGCCTTATGGAATGATCCCAATGGATTAAGTGAAGACGAGCGACTGATCATTAAACGCAACTTAGGCTTTTTCTCAACAGCCGACTCCTTGGTCGCAAACAACCTCGTGCTTGCCGTTTATCGTCACATCACGAACCCAGAATGTCGTCAATATTTATTACGCCAGGCCTTCGAAGAAGCATTACACACCCACGCCTACCAATACATTATTGAAAGCTTAGGCATGGACGAAGCCGAAGTCTTTAACATGTACCGGGAAATTCCGTCCGTCGCCGCCAAAGCGTCATGGGCTCTCCCCTACACCCAAAGTCTAGGCGATGCCACATTCCAAACGGGCACCCCCGAAGACGACCAACGTCTGCTGCGCGATTTGATTGCATTTTATGTGATTTTCGAAGGTATTTTCTTCTATGTTGGCTTTACGCAAATTCTGTCAATGGGACGACGCAATAAAATGGTCGGAACCTCCGAACAGTTCCAATACATCCTGCGTGACGAATCCATGCATATGAATTTTGGGATTGACGTCATCAACCAAATTAAAATTGAAAACCCGCATTTATGGACCGCTGAATTCAAACAAGAAATCATTGAACTGATTAAAGATGGCGTAAAAATGGAATATCAATATGCCCAAGACACCATGCCCCACGGCATTTTAGGTATGAACGCTGGCATGTTTGAAGAGTACCTGCATTACATCGCCAACCGCCGCCTCTCGCAAATTGGCCTGCCCGAGCAATACCCTGGCGCGCAAAACCCGTTTCCATGGATGAGTGAAATGCTTGATCTGAAAAAAGAGAAAAATTTCTTTGAAACCCGCGTGATTGAATATCAAGCTGGTGGGACATTGAGCTGGGATGAGGAAGAAAACTAAGGCATTCAAGAGAACAGCATGAAAAAAACTCATGCTGTTCTGTCCATGCAATATTATGACCATCGTTCCTCAACCACATCATTATTACTCAGTTACTTTGGGAGAAATACAAGCGGGTATTGAGTTAATATACTTCAACACAGTGTAACACACCCTATATACAGTGACTGCGAATATCAACACTTTGGCCCAATATTAACAACACCTCCTCCATACATCGCAACAAGGTGCCTTGATTCGCCTGCAACACAGCTAATGCATGCTTCTTTAATTGCTCACAACGCAGAGGATTATTATAAAGTGTAATCATTTTTTGTATCAACTCATCCGCATTCTCAGCCTGCTCAATTGCATCGGCCTCACATAACGCATCGCAAATAGACTGGGCATTATTCATATAGGGCCCGCAAAAAACCGGCACATTAACCGCTATTGCTTCCAGAACATTATGCCCACCAATCGGCACCAGACTACCTCCCACAAAAGCATAATCACTTAAGGCATAAAACAAAGCCAACTCCCCAAGAGAGTCCAACACTATCACTTCGGAATCAGAATGAATTGTTTCTGGAGTTGAACGTAATCCGGTCTTAAATTGATGCTGCTGACATAACTGATACACCGCTTGAAACCGCTCAGGATGCCGGGGAGCAATCAGCAACAAGACATGAGGGATAGCGCGTTGTAATATAGATAAACGGCTCAGTAGCTGTTCTTCTTCGTTATCATGCGTGCTCGCCGCGATCACGACGACACGATCCTTGCCCCAAGCATTTGAAAAAACTGAAGACAACGCGGGATCAATCACCACCGGCGGCATGTCAAATTTAAGATTACCAACTGCATGCACCCGCCATGGTGCCGCACCTAAAGCAACAAATCGCCGAGCATCTTCCTCACTTTGCGCCAAAATACGCGTCAGTTGATTTAAGATAGGCTTAAAAATAAAACGAACCTTTTCATATTGCTTAAATGCCTTGTCAGAAAGACGCGCATTGACTAATAGCAAAGGAATTTTTAATTGGTTGGCCTCAAAGATTAAGTTCGGCCAAAGCTCTGTTTCCATAATAATCCCCAATCGAGGATTCATGGCTTTAAAAAACCGTCGCACGACCCAAGGTAAATCATAGGGAACATATTGATGAGACACTCGAGAGCCAAAACGACTCACCACTTGCTGCGATCCGGTAGGCGTCATCGTCGTGACCATCACACGCAAACCACGCTCCAACAATGCCTGTATCAAAGGCGTTGCTGCAACGACCTCGCCCAAAGAGACCGCATGAACCCAAACATCGACAGGCACAACGGCATGGCATGAAAACCGCTCACCGATACGTTGCCGATATGCAGACAAGCGCATACTTTTCCAATATAAACGAAGCACAATGAATGGCGTCATTAAATAAAGCAACGCCGTGTAGAGATAACGCATGTCGTATCCTCTTGAAAACCGGGCCGTGCCAGATGGGTGCCCAACAAAATTATCGTGTTGGGCTTCGCTCTCGCTCAACCCAACCGACAAAGATGCGAGTGTATACCCTGCCATATTGAGAGGAAACCCCATTTCAATATATTTATATCCATTAAAAGCACAAATCTTGTTGCCATTTTCTGCGCTAACCCATACATTATTCTCAGGTAACTTTTCGTGTTATACAAAGGAAGCACAATGAAGAAAATGGATTTAAAACAAACAGCACTCCTCACAGCAATGCTATTGACGATCAGTTTTTCAACGACGCTTAACGCTCGAGCCTCAGGTGAGGAATTAGAGCAGCTACATAAGCTGAAGTCACCCCATTCCAAAGCCGTCACCGTACAAATTGGATCATTTCGTTCCGCAGATAATGCTAATCGCGTCAAAGCAAGATGGGAGACGCTGGTTAACTATCCCGTGAATATCCGACACGAAGGACGCTATTATCACGTAACCGTTGGGCCCGTGCCCCCAACAAACATTGCCCGTTTCGAGTACGCGCCACAACCCACTTCCATGAGCATTGAGCCAGTTGTCAAACCTGCAGCTTCAAGCCCTGTTTATCATCGCGCCAAAGTAATGAAAAGAACCCAAACGGGTGTGCCTACATGGTATAAAGACTACATCCCCAGGATTCATTTTGGAGGCGCCTGGTACGTTACCGCTGATGCAGGCGTTTTTAAACCCATTGTCAAATCGACTATACTCATTGATAATGGCTCCTGTTTCGACGCTCCTAATAATATGGATCGCTACTCAACGACCGCCTCTAACCCGCTGTCTATGGCTTTGACAGCAGGTCGCTACTGGGAGCAAGAGCGTAATTGGTTTCCAGGATATTATTTAGGATTGCGTTATCAGCATTTGTTAGATCACAGTGTTGACGGCAGTATTATGCAATATTCGTTACCGGCCTATACCAATTACCATGATTCCTGGAATATCAGCTCGAATGTGTTACTGGCCTATACTAAACTTGAACTCATGAAAATTGGGCCCATAAGACCTTATGTTAATGGAGGCCTAGGTGTCTCAATTAATCAATTTAGTTCATACAAAGAATATGGCGAACCGCCAATCACCATTCGCACGAGTCCAGCTTTCGCCTCGCGCAACAAAGGGGTTTTCGCATATGATCTGGGCTGTGGTCTAAATTTCAACATGAATGCAAATATCGTATTATCACTGGGGTATGATTATCAAAATATTGGTGCAAATAATTCGGGGCCAGGTCGAACCACTTGGTCTGGTGAGCGCATCAAACAGGGCGGAATCAATGGAAATTCGGTTATTCTTGGCGCTACATTTTTATTCGATCATAAATATTAGAGCGCATAAGACTATGGCTGAGGCCAAAACGATGTACTTCATCCAAGGTTGCTTATGAACCCACGTCAATTTTTTTCTTCGCATCATTGGTGGGGTAAATTAATCGGCGCTTTTTTAGGCTTTCTCACCTTTGGGCCTGCAGGCGCCGTTTTGGGGATCCTCATTGGCAATCTGTTTGATCAAGGGCTGACCGAGCATTTCACCAGACCCCATTGGCAATACAGTGCTGAAAAACGAGCGCATGTGCAAAACATTTTTTTTGAAGCAGCGTTTTCAGTCATGGGGCATATCGCCAAGGTAGATGGACGTGTCACAGAAGCGCAAATCAGCATGGTAAAACGCCTAATGACGGAGATGCGCCTCAGTCAGTCTCAACGAAAACAGGCTCAAGATTATTTCCGTAAAGGAAAAGAGCCAGACTTTGATTTACGTCGCGTCTTAACCTCACTACGAGAAACCACTCGCGACAATCCTGAGCTCTTAAAGCTATTTATTGATCTCCAGTTTCAAGCGGCTCTCATCGGCGGTTTATCATTGAAAAAGCAACAGTTACTCAATACAATCTTAGGGCAGATGGGCTTTGCACCACTACACCAGCAACATCGATTTTATGAAGATTTTGCCAGACAAAAAACATATCACCGTTCAACGTCTAATGATTCGCAATCATCTCATACAAACTATCAACAACCTCGCTCAGCAACAGATCACGCTTATGGCATTTTAGGCATCAATAGAGCCGCCAGTAAACAAGACGTCAAGCGCGCTTATCGACAACTCATCAGCCGCAATCACCCCGATAAACTCATCGCCAAGGGCTTGCCGGAAGCCATGATAAAAATTGCTAATGAAAAAACACAGCAAATCAGACAGGCATATGAACAAATCTGTGCGGAAAAAGGATGGTAGGTCATAATGACAATTGAGATGTGCCGTAGCCTCGCTGCCATTAAGTTAAGGGATTAATCGGAGTAGGTTGGGTTGAGCGAGAGCGAAGCCCAACAAAATCGTCATGTTGGGCTTCGCTCTCGCTCAACCCAACTTACGTTTGAAACATCAACCCGCGAAATTAATCCCTGAGTCTTGTAATAATTGTCGTGTACGGTCAGCCAAGATTTTGTGTGCCAATGCAGATGGATGCACTAAGTCAAAGAACAAATAACCGTCACAGGCTGATTTTTTAGAGGTTAATTTCAGCGTAGCCGCAACGTTCAGCCCAGTTTTTAGTGATGGTTCATCCACAGACGACTCATAACATGTGCCCGTTATATTGCTAAATCCATTAGCCTCAGGATTGGTAAGCAAATCATCCAGAGCATTCCTTACATCAAAATGTAGCCATTGAACAGAAGGGTTAGTTTGTTTAAACGCTTCAACAATTTCAAATAACTGTTGGTTATGTTGATCACTTAACGAGGTCAATTCAGCCACGGCACCAAACTCAGTTGCGGCCGGGGTTCGTCCTAAATCAGGCAGATTCATAACCAAAATATGCTTGGCTCCCTTATCAGCCAACTCTTGTAAACTGCGCTGGATACCCGTGCTCACATCACGAACCGCTTTCTCGGCATTCTCGGGCAGCGCCAAGTAATTATTTGCACCAATCCAAACGACATATAAAGTATGATCATCCGCTTTATTTTGATGAGAAAGAAAATAGCCTTCCAGCTCACTGCGCAAGGTGAACAAAGGCTCATCATCACCCTCTATAACAGCGGCACCGGCGAATGCATAATCTAATAAATGACTGTCGATTGCGCCAGGGAAGTAAGACTCTGTTAATAGCTCGGCCCAAACTGGACCATTTGTCATACGGCCTTTGTAATACGGCGGACAGACAGGAAACTGATGCTTCATATACTCATAAAGATTGCCGTTATCAGATAAACTATCTCCAAATACCACAATTTTATCCACTGTTGCTGCAGAAACAATAACCGAGAAACACAGTATTAACGCTGACAATAATATCCTCATCACTAACTCCTCTTGGTGAATGTTTGTATCCTCTCGATATAGCAGGGTCGGGTAGGTTGGGTTGAGCGAGAGCGAAGCCCAACAAAATTATCATGTTGGGCTTCGCTCTCGCTCAACCCAACCTACCCTGAGGATACGAATGATTGATTATATCTTATGCTAAATTTAATGCTTTAAGTTTCAGTTGACGACCACACACCCAAGCCTTATTTAATCCTAGAACAGCTTCTTTTGTCAAACCTTTAGGCAGGGCGACTAGCGAGTGATCTTCGTTGATTTTCAGACCCGTAATCTGGCGTCCTTCCAAGCCGGATTCATTGGCTATCGCGCCGACAATATTGCCGGGCTTCACGCCATGAATGCGACCAACGTCAATTCGATAAAACTCTTGTGATGCATCGTCGCGAGACCGCTTGCGTGTATCGCCTGTGCTCATTGAGGGGCGGCTGGGTCTGCTCGTGCTGAACTCTTTTGTGCGTACACCTTTGGATGCCGCACGCTCAGGTGTCAACTTCGGCAATTCGACCTTCCAAGGCTTGTCATTTTTCAATAACAATGCCAACGCAGCGGCCACATCAACAACCGATACATCTGCATTCTCTTTAAGAAACGATTCAATAATATTACGATAAGACGGCAAATTATCATGTTGCAAGCGTGCACTGATATTGCTGAGGAACTGGCGTTGCTTAGCCATTTGAATCACATGATCATTCGGAATGTCCATTTTTTCAATTTTCTGGCGCGTATGTCGCTCAATCATATTGAGTCCACGTGACTCACGAGGCGATATGAATAGAATAGCCACCCCACTGCGACCGGCACGCCCTGTACGACCAATACGATGCACATACGTCTCACAATCATGCGCCATGTCATAGTTAATAACATGCGTTACTCTGTCGACGTCCAAACCGCGTGCGGCAACATCGGTTGCTACCAAGACGTCAATCGCACCTTGTTTAAATTGGGTAATAATACGTTCACGAAGCGATTGTGTTAAATCACCATGAATCGCCATGGCGCGCAAACCTTGCTGTTGCAACACTTCGGCGACTTCTTCGGTACTGCTCTTCGTCCGCACAAATACAATCACACCCTGATAGTCTTCCACTGCCAGAATACGTATTAACGCATTAGGCTTTTCGCCTTGTGAAGCAAACAAGAAACGTTGTTCAACGCATTTCACCGTAGCCGTAGCCATTTGAATTTCAACTGACTTCGGATCAATCAGATAACGATTGGCAATTTGGCGAATTCTTGAAGGCATGGTTGCTGAAAACAATGCGATCTGTCTTTTTTCAGGCAGTTTAGAAAGGATTTTTTCAACGTCATCAATAAAGCCCATACGCAACATTTCATCTGCTTCATCCAGTACGAATGTTTTCAAATTTTTCAATTGCAATGTGCCACGATCCAAGTGATCTAAAATACGACCGGGTGTACCCACAACAATATGAGCCCCTTCACGCAGTTTTTTCAATTGAGGCCGGTAATCTTGTCCACCACATAAGACTGAAACCCGCAAGTTTCTCAAATGCTTGCCTAAGGACTCCATATGCTCAGCGACCTGAATCGCAAGCTCACGCGTTGGTGCAATAACCAAAGCTTGAGGACTCATCTCCGCTAAATTTAACTGGTTTAATATTGGAAGACTAAAGGCCGCTGTCTTACCGGTTCCCGTCTGCGCTTGACCGATAAGATCGTGCCCTGCAATCAGTAAAGGAATGGTTTGTTGTTGAATGGGTGAGGCTGTTTCAAATTTCATGTCTTCTAATGCTTTCAATAGCATAGGAGATAAATCAAAGGCAGCAAAGTTTGTCGATTCTTTTGTCGATTCTATAGTCATCATTTTCCCGAGGTTAAGTTTAGAAGTGGTCATATCCACTTCGTTAGGTTCGATGATCGCACCTACTTAAACGCTCCCCAATGACCTAAAATTCAAGGCGTTTTGCAAGGTTACAATCAAGAAATATAAAAATTGTTCCGCATCATACCAAAAATTTAAGCAAGATGCACGCGTTTTATTAGATCTTGGACAAAACAGCATGAAAAAAGACTGAGTCTGTTTTGTTCAAGTCGCTCTGTAGGTTGGGTTGAGGCGGGTTCGCCGAAGCCCAACATGGATGGTTTTGTTGGGCTTCGGCGAACCCGCCTCAACCCAACCTACGCGCCAATAACAAAGAATTTATAACAAAGCAGCCAACCGGCATGCTTGATTAATCGCATGCCGTGCATCAAGCTCTAATGCTTTGTAAGCCCCGCCGATGATATGCACCGTTTGCCCTGCCTCTTTCAGCGGCTCCAGAAGTGTTCGTAATTCGATTTGACCCGTGCAAATAACCACCGAATCCACCTCAAGAAGTCGCGGCTGACCTTCCATAATCACATGCAAACCGCGAGAATCTATTTGTTGATAGGTTACTCCGGAAATCATATGCACCTGACGATGCTTTAAACTGGAGCGATGGATCCAACCGGTCGTTTTTCCAAGGCGCTGGCCTGGCTTTTCTTTTTTGCGCTGAAGAAGGTATACCTCACGAGAAGGCACTAATGCATCTTTGGGCTTAATCCCACCACGATGAGCGCCACTAACATCTATACCCCACTCATCAAAAAATTGTCGTTTAGATTCGTTAACCTCAGAATGTGTCAACCATTCCGCCACATCAAATCCAATACCACCAGCACCAATGACAGCAACACGCTGCCCTGGCGTCTTCAAGCCCAAAATCGCGTCGATATACGTCATGACCTTGTCATTCTCAATCCCTGGTATTTCTGGAATACGGGGTACCACGCCTGTGGCAAGAATCGTCATGTCAAAGCCGGATAACAGTTCAGGGGTGGCCTCGGTATTCAATTGGATATCCACTTGATATTTATCTAACTGATAACTGAAATACTCAATCGTATGTTGAAACTCTTCTTTTCCAGGGATCCGTTTGGCCAGATTGAACTGCCCACCCAATGAATTATTTTTTTCAAACAAGGTGACTTGATGGCCACGTTCAGCAGCGATCGCCGCAAATGCCATGCCAGCAGGACCCGCACCGACTACAGCCATCCGTTTAGGATGACTTGTCGCCTGGTACACCAACCGTGTTTCATGACATGCCCGCGGATTCACCAAACAAGAAGCCGTTTGATTAGCAAACACCTGATCAAGACACGCTTGATTGCAGGCAATACAGACATTAATCGCTCGACTTTCGCCTGCATGCGCTTTCTCGGCAAACTGTGGATCGGCCAAAAAAGGACGGGCCATGGAAATCATATCAGCCACACCCTCTTCCAATAAGGCATTAGCAAGCTCTGGCGTATTGATGCGATTCGATGTAATCACCGGAATCGAGATCTCGGGTTTTAAATGTTTTGTCACTGCCGTAAAGGCAGCTGCAGGCACCATGGTCGCGATCGTTGGGATCCGTGCTTCATGCCAACCAATCCCTGTATTGATCATGGTTGCCCCGGCTTGTTCGATCGCCTTGGCAAGCAAAACGACTTCCTCCCAACTACTGCCATCGCTAATTAAATCCAACATGGATAAACGATAAATAATAATAAAATCATGGCCCACTGCTTCTCGAACTGCTCGCACGACTTCTATGGGAAAGCGGATCCGATTCTCAAACGTCCCGCCCCATTCATCCGTACGTTTATTTGTATGTGTCACAATAAATTGATTGATCAAATAGCCTTCACTACCCATGATCTCAACGCCATCATAGCCAGCCGCTTTGGCTAATCGAGCGCAACGTGCAAAATGCTGAATGGTTTTACGAATTCTTGATTGACTCATGACCCATGGAGAGAAAGGACTAATCGGCGACTTTAGTCCGCTCGGCGCAACAATAAACGGATGATAACCATAACGGCCCGCGTGCAGTATTTGTAAAGCAATTTTTCCGCCAGCATCATGAACCGTTTGGGTAATCAGCTCATGCCGATGTTGCTCATGCCGGGACGTCAATTTCGCTGCGAAAGGCGCCAACCGGCCCGCGCGATTAGGTGCGATACCGCCCGTCACAATCAGCCCCACCCCTCCAAGCGCCCGCTCACGATAAAACGCCGCCAACCGATGCAAGCCTTCTTTTTCTTCTTCAAGCCCCGTATGCATCGACCCCATCAACAATCGATTTTTTAACTGCGTGAACCCTAGATCCAACGGTTCAAACAAAGCTTTAAACGGTGTGTTATCCACTTTCAATTCCACGGCCAATTATCTCCCTATTGCAAAATAGACGCGTCCAATTTGCAGTATACTGCAAATTGGACGGATCAAAAAATTGGCTGGTTACATCTCCCATGGATTAATGATTTCTAATCCAACTATCTTCTCAAAATCCTTTGTATTACGCGTGACTACCTTAAGATTATGGACAATCGCGGACGCTGCAATTAAGGCATCGACTGCAGGAATGGTGATGAGCGAGCAAATATAACCCCATTTATCTGCGACTCTTTCATCTATGGGAATCACCCTTCCATAAAACTGTTTCATCAGATCAATTTCCAACCATTGAATAATGTGTTGTTTTTTGGATTCATCAACTAATCGCTCAATGCCTTTTCGTATTTCACCCACTGTCAAAACACTCAATGAAAATTGACTACTATCAATGGCTGACAACCATTTTAACACTTGTTCATTAGGCGATTTTTTAATCGTTTCCGAAATCACATTGGTATCCAACAAATAGCTCATAACTCAATTTCCCGGATAGACGAATCATCCCGCGTCACTTCTAACTCCACTCCACACAAAGGTGAGTTTCTAAGAAATGTTACGATATCTTTTTTTTCACCAATCAGTTTCAAATACTGCTCCATCTGAATCACAACCGTTTCATTGATGCCATGCCTAGAAATCACCTGCGGCTCTCGTTGCGCTTCTTTCATGAGCTGTGTTAATTTGGCTTTTGCCTCTTGAACCTGCCATACGTGCATATCACACCTCTTGATTTAAAATAACTGGTCATACTAGTCAGAATAGCATGACGATCGATAATACACAAGTTTTATACAATTTTATGCGGCTTTCGGTATCCTCTTCAAAAAGTAGCATAAGGCAGTGATGCCTGCGCTTGTATGCGTAATAATTGGTTGTATTTGGCCACACGATCGGTTCTACACAAAGACCCCGTTTTAATTTGACCACACGCAGTTGCCACAGCCAAATCGGCGATGAAGGTATCTTCGGTTTCGCCTGAGCGGTGTGACATGATGCAGCGATAGCCGTTGCGTTGTGCTAACGCTATGGTTTGACGTGTTTCTGTGAGTGTGCCTATTTGATTGGGTTTAATCAGTACAGCATTTGCAATGTGATTCTCTATGCCTTTTGCCAATATCTGCGCATTGGTTACAAACAAATCGTCACCAACCAATTGCACAGTTGAGCCTAGGCGTTCGGTCATGAGTTTCCAGCCAGCCCAGTCACTTTCATCGAGGCCGTCTTCAATGCTAACGATAGGATTATTTTTGATGAGATGAGCATAATACTCAATTAATTCGGCTGAAGTGAATCGTTTTCCTTCTGAATCGAGATGATACAAACCATCACGGAAGAGCTCACTTGCAGCAACATCCAACGTCAGGACGATATCTGAACCTAATTTGAATCCTGCAAGCTCCACGGCTTCCATTAACATATCCAATGCGTGTTGATTGGATTTTAAATCGGGGGCAAAACCTCCCTCGTCACCAATCGCTGTATTTAATCCCTTTTGCTTTAATACTGACTTCAATACATGAAACGTCTCTGCGCCCATCTGCAAGGCCGTTGGAAAATCCGGCGCGCCAACTGGCATGATCATAAATTCTTGAATATCGACATTATTGTCTGCATGAGCGCCGCCATTGAGGACATTCATCATTGGTACCGGCATCACCATTGGACCATCTTGATGCAGCGCTTCAAATAACGGCAGATTTCTTGCATTCGCATCCGCCCGAGCAAAAGCAAGAGAAACGGCAAGCAGCGCATTCGCGCCAAGACGTGATTTATTCTCAGTGCCGTCAAGTGCACAAAGACGTGCATCCAAGTCGGCTTGTGAGCTCACGGAGGTATTGCCAAGCGCTTGATTAATTTCACCGTTTATCGAGGCCACGGCTTTGCACACGCCTTTACCTGCATATCGATGTGAATCACCATCGCGCAACTCACACGCTTCACGACTGCCGGTCGAAGCCCCTGAGGGCACGCTGGCACGGCCGCACGCGCCATTATTGAATATGACGTCAGCTTCAACCGTTGGATTGCCGCGCGAATCTAGTATTTCTCGACCTTTGATGGATGTTATGTACATTGACTGTCCTATTTAGTAAACATTGGACAGGACAGCATGAAAAAAGACTCATGCTGTCCTGTCCAAGCAGGTTTGTAAAACGGGGCTATCGTTTCTCTTCTTTTTTTGCCTCGGTCATCATTTCACGATATCCCATTCAAATTATGCTAAGAGTATAACTCAACTCAAATTTCCGATATACTTTGCAATAGAACTTTCAGGAAAATTATATTTAGACAAGACTACATGCGTCTTTTTGCATGCAGTCTTGTCCAAACTCCAAAAAAGGCGTGAATCATGAGTAATATTTTTAATATGTTTGGGCCATCGCCAATAAAACCTATTGAGCAGCATATCCATAAATCATATCACTGCGCCAAACAACTGTATCCTCTGTTTGAAGCGATGCTCAAGCAAGATTGGGACGCAGCAGAAATCATTAAGGCAAAAATAACCTCGCTGGAGCGAGAAGCCGATTTAATGAAGCGCGATCTGCGTTTGCACTTGCCTACGGGCCTGTTCCTTCCCGTTGCCCGGACTGATTTATTAGAACTGCTCAGTGCTCAAGATCATATCGCTAATAAGGCACAAGACATAGCCGGCTTGGTTCTTGGGCGGCATATGATCATACCAGACATACTGCATCCGCTATTAATGCCCTTTTTAACACGCTGTTTGGATGCTGCAAAAATGGCTTGCAAGGCTATCAATGAACTGGATGAGTTGCTTGAAACAGGTTTTCGTGGCAATGAAGTGACGGTTGTCGAAGACATGATCGTCACCCTTGATGAAATCGAACACGACTGTGATGAGCAGCTTTCAACGATCAGGCATCATATTTTCGCATTAGAAAAAGATTTGCCCGCGATCGATATTATATTTCTCTATAAACTGGTCCAATGGATTGGCGACTTGGCTGACTGCGCACAAATTGTGGGTGGCCGGCTTCAAATTCTAATTGCCCGGTAAAAAATAACTATGGATCACTCAATCTTACTGCTCAGCATTGCTATTGCGCTTTGTTTTTTTATGACTTGGGGCGTGGGTGCCAATGACTTGGCCAACGTCATGAGTACAACCATGGGGTCAAAAGCCGTCACGGTCAAACAGGCGATGCTCATTGCGATTATTTTCGAATTCGCCGGTGCCTTTTTAGGCGGCACGGATGTCACCGAAACCATGCGTGATGGCATCATCAACACAGAACAGCTCACCACCTCGCCCCACATTCTTATTGAAGGAATGCTAGGCGTACTCATGGCCTGCACCATCTGGATGAATTTGGCGAGTTACTTTGGCGTTCCGGTATCCATCACGAATGCACTCGTTGGGTCCATGGTCGGATTTGGCAGCGTGGTATTAGGCAGTGACGCCATTCATTGGAACCAGGTATCTCATATTGCGATTGGCTGGATTAGCTCGCCACTCATCGCCGGTGTTACTGCCTATAGCCTGTTTATGTCGATTCAGCAAACCATTTTTATTCGCAACAACCCCTTGGAAAGGGCGAAAATTTATATTCCCATTTATTTATTTCTGGTCGGTGGTGTGCTGTCTTTTATTACGGTATTCAAAGGATTAAATCATTTTGATATTCAATTAAGTTGGAAGCAAGATATCGCCGTCATGCTTATCTCAAGTATCAGTATTACGTTGTTGGGCATGTTCATTATCCGACGCATCCCGGAAACAACCAACATCAAACGTCGAGATCGATTTTTTCAGGTTGAAAAATATTTTGCCGTACTGATGGCGATGACTGCCTGTGCCATGGTTTTTGCTCATGGTTCAAATGATGTCGCACTTGCAGTCGGGCCATTGACGATTGTCCATAGCTTGATAATGCAACCACAACAACCCTTTGGCGCAGCCGACTATCCTTCCTGGATTATCATATTCGGCTGTGTTGGCGTTATCAGTGGATTTTTGATGTATGGCAGAAAAGTCATTGAAACCGTGGGCAGTTCAATTACCGCATTAACACCCAGTCGCGCGTTTGCAGCAACGCTCGCCGCAGCAACAACGGTCGTTGTAGCCACGAGCATCGGGATCCCGGTTTCCGCCACTCAAACCCTTGTGGGCGCGGTTTTGGGCGTTGGGCTAGCACGTGGTATCGGCGCGTTGAATCTCTTGGTGATTCGTAATATCTTTACATCCTGGATTTTGACGTTACCAGCGGCTTCATTGTTGACGATTTTATCTTATGAATTAATACATTTGCTGTTGGGGTAGGTTGAAGGGTAGGTTGGGTTGAGCGAGAGCGAAGCCCAACATGGTAATTTTGTTGGGCTTCGCTCTCGCTCAACCCAACCTACCCTTCAACCTAACCCTCAACCTACCCTTCAATCTTCCCTAGAATTTTTCCCAAATCACTTCTTCATCACCACCCACACAAGCAAAATCTCGCTTTCCAGCAATGATGTCATGTTTTTTAATTTCGGCTAATTGTGATGCCGTTTTTTCGTGGGTCGCGTCAAAGGTAAATAAAAACTTATCATAGGGACTAACGTAGGCTTTATCGAGATCTAGTGTGCTCATGACGATTCCTGTTAAAATAATCTGGTAATTTTAATCGATTTTGACTAGAGTTACCACCGATCTTAATTTCAGGAAAAATAATGTCAATTAAAAAAGCAGAGCTTCATGTTCATCTTGAAGGAACTATTACACCAAATCTAGCTCGACAACTCGCCCATCGTAATAACATCATCATCCCAGAGGGTCTTATTGCTCCTGATGGTGAAAATTACCTGTCCAATGATTTTTTACATTTTCTAAGTGTTTACGATACCTTGGCGGCGTTAATTAAAACCCCTCGCGATTACTATGATATTACATTTGATTATCTACGAGCCCGTGCGCTTGAGGATGCCATTTATGTTGAAATGATGTATTCACCCGATCATGCTGAACTATCAACTGGCATACCTTCCTATGAGCACTTACAAGCAATACAAAAGGCTATTGACGATGCCGAGAGTCAATATGGCATTGTCGGTCGGATTATCGCAACTGCGGTGCGCCATTTTGGAGAAGACGCTTGCATTAAAGTAGCGGAAGAAATCGCCAAACGTTCAATGCCTTGTGTAGTTGGCTTTGGTTTAGGCGGCGACGAAATTCATTTCCCACCCAAACTGTTTAAACGATCATTTGCAATTGCGCATGCAGCAGGGTTCCAGTGCACCGCTCACGCGGGTGAGTTTGCGCCAGCAAGTGGCATGATTGAAGCACTTGAAAACCTGCCCATTACACGCATTGGCCACGGCGTTCAAGTGATTCACTCCCCCGACACCATTGCGTTGTTAAAGGAACGCGATATCGCATTAGAATTGTGCCCGTCCAGCAACATCAAGCTGGGTTTATTCCCCGATTTTCAACACCATCCGTTCCCGCAATTACTTGAAGCAGGTATTAAAGTGAGTCTGAATTCAGACGATCCACCTTTTTTCTTCACCACATTAGGCGAGGAATATAAACGCACGCAAGCAGCTTATGATTACAGTGACGAGACAATGACCTCGATTACCGCTATGGCAATTGAATCAGCGTTTGTGGATGAAAAAACCAAGCAAGCGTTAAGAGCAAGACTTGCTGAGTAACTCAGGCGCCTCGTAGCTCCACTGCTCATTAAGTTAAGGAAAAAATGATTGATGTACCCGTAGGTTGGTGCGTAGGTTGGGTTGAGCGAGAGCGAAGCCCAACATAAGCCGTTTTGTTGGGCTTCGCTCTCGCTCAACCCAACCTACGCACCAACCTACTCACCAAAGCTACGAAAAAATTAGTTGTAATCAATAGTGATTACGCAAGAAACATTACGCAGCAGCTTCCATATGCTGGCGCAACTTCTTCATTGCATTTTTTTCAAGCTGTCGAACGCGCTCTGCGGAAACACCATAACGGTCGGCGAGTGTGTGTAGCGTCACGGCCTTTTCGCCAGCCAACCAACGTTGTTGCAAAATATCCTGGCTGCGTTCATCAAGCTGCGCTATGGCTAAATATAATTTATCTGTGTTTTGTTCACCACTATCTGCTTGCTCAACCAAATATGCTGGGTCGCTGTTTGCAGCTTGTAGATAATGTGCAGGAACGAGTTGTCGAGATGTCGACTCATCATCATCTGAGTCATCAGGGTCAAAGGAAGCATCCATTGCATTTAAACGTTGCTCCATCACCAGGACGTCTGCGCAGCTGACCCCCAGATCTTCCGCTATTGCATTAACTTCTTCATGAGTACACCACCCCAAACGTTTTTTCATATGGCGCAGATTAAAAAACAATTTACGTTGGGCTTTAGTGGTTGCAACTTTAACAATTCGCCAATTAAGCAAAACATACTCGTGGATTTCGGCTTTAATCCAGTGAACCGCAAATGATACCAGTCGCACACCCATCATTGGATCAAAGCGTTTAACCGCTTTCATGAGACCGACATTACCTTCCTGAATTAAGTCACCCAAGGGCAGTCCGTATCCCAAGTACCCACGGGCAACGCGAACAACATAGCGTAAATGAGCAAGCACCAATTGGCGCGCAGAATCAATGTCACCTTCTTCACGAACACGACTGGCAAAATCAATTTCTTCTTCCGCCGTCAGCATGGGGATCTGGTTGACACGGTGTATATAAGCATCAAGACTGCCTATGGGAACACCAATACTTAATCGTTGTAATTGTGAACTCATCGCGGACTTCTCCAGTTAAAAAGACCTGCAAGGAACAGAGCCTTGGCAAGCACTCAAGGACATAACCGATAGCATATTTCTCGTATATTGTACACCAAATATACCAAATACGCCAAGTATGTTAAGGCTCGATGAGTGCCAATTGACGCTTAACGGAAAACCGCGCGCCAAACCAACCTAAAAAGGTCGCTATTAAAACCAGTAATAATGTCTGGCGGATAGACAAACCTAATATTGGAAAATGCATTTGATAGGCTTCGATCAACTGATTCAAAACCACGCCCAAACTTAACATAAATAAAGAAACAAGAATAACAGCGAGAAGCGCACTGGCCAATCCATACCATAAACCCGTGTACAAAAACGGGCGAACAATATACGGATCAGAAGCGCCGATAAGCTTGAGCACCTGAATTTCTTCATGCCGTTTATGAATAACCAAACGCAATGTATTGCCAATGATAAAGACCACCGCAATAGACAGCAGCACCATCAGGCCATGGGTCAATTGCGCTGCCAAATCCAGCAAAGCATACAAACGACTCACCCACTGCATATCCAATCTCGCATCTTCAATACCCGGCAGTGCTTTCAGCCGCGCATATAATGCTTCGAGTTGTGCGGGTGTAGACACCCCGACGGCAGGAATCACATCAATCACTGCGGGCAGTGGATTTTCGGGCAGGTTTAATATTAAATCTTGCATCCCCTCTTGATTTTGCATTTCAAGAAGACCTTCTGCAGGCGTTTTCATCAGCGCCTCACCCACACCGTCCGTTTGCCGGACACGTTCAAGCAACACAGCAGCATCGGTCGTTGCCATTTGCATATCAAGATAAAGTGAAATATGACCGCCTCGCTTCCAATTACGGGTCAGCTCAGCCATGTTATCGTTGAAGACCCAGAGCAGCGCGGGTAGCGTTAATGTGATGGCAATCACAACTACCGTCATTCCCGTTGCTATGGGCTGTCGGCACAAATAAAGCAAACTACTCATTGCTGCTTGCGCATGATACGCCAATAATGTGCGCAATTTAGTTAACACACCCGCCCCCCTTTTAACATCACAATACGATGCTTCATTCCTGCAATCAAAGCCAAATCGTGGGTTGCAACCAGCACAGTCACGCCGGCTTGATTAAATTGTTGGAATAAGCTCATCACCTCAGCCGACAAAGCCGGATCCAAATTACCCGTCGGTTCATCTGCTAATAACAATGAGGGCTTATGCACCACCGCGCGGGCAATGCCCACCCGTTGCTGCTCACCACCAGAGAGGTGAGTTGGCAGCATTTTTTCCAAGCGTAACAAACCCACCCGATCGAGAGCGGCATGTACTCGCTTCGCAATCGTTTGCGGTGACAACCCCTGAATGAGCAAAGGCAACGCGACATTATCGAATACCGTTCGGTCGTGCAACAGATAAGGAGACTGAAAGGTAAGACCGAGTCGCGATCTAAATCCGGGAATATCTCGCTTTTTGAGTTGGTCCAGCCGCACACCATTCACGACAATTTGTCCTGAAGAGGGTTTGTCCAGCATCGCGATGAGCTTCAGCAATGTGCTTTTGCCTGCCCCGGAATGTCCGGTCAAAAAGGCCATTTCACCTTTTGCTAGCGAGAAATTAACCTGGCCAAGTGCTTCATAGCCACCAGGAAATCGTTTACTTACTTCATTAAATTCTATCATCATTGAATATCGCCTCGACAAATTGCAACGCATCAAATGGTCGCAAATCATCAGCTCCCTCACCTATCCCTAAGTAACGAAATGGTAACGCTAATTCATTAGCAATGGCAAATACTATTCCACCTTTTGCTGTTCCGTCGAGTTTGGTCATGGTAATGCCGGTTACGCCAACGGCCTGATGAAACTCACGCGCTTGATTCAAAGCATTTTGGCCAACACTTGCATCGAGTACCAGCATCACTTCATGGGGCGCTGTGGGATCAATTTTCTGAATAACACGTTTGATTTTTTTTAACTCTTCCATCAAATTATTCTGCGTATGTAAACGGCCGGCAGTATCTGCGATCAATACATCAATATGCCGAGCCTTTGCTGCCGAGAAGGCATCAAAAATCACCGACG
Organism: uncultured Gammaproteobacteria bacterium; assembly: GCA_963784615.1. GTDB lineage: Bacteria > Pseudomonadota > Gammaproteobacteria > Legionellales > Legionellaceae > UBA11403. Next base: position 98,302 of record CAWASG010000002.1, on the reverse strand, counting down.
CTGAATCAGCACCTGTATGTTGTGCAATCACTGGCACCTGATTCCGCGCTCCCCAAGCCTGTAGTTGCTCAACTGCTGCAGCACGAAACGTGTCTCCAGCCGCTAACATGACTTTTTTACCTGACTGTTGATAAAATTTCGCCAGTTTACCAATGGTCGTTGTTTTTCCAGCGCCATTAACGCCGATCATCAGAATGACAAACGGAGAGCCATGAGACGCCTCTATAGCAAGCGGAGAGATGGTTGGAGTGAGAATTGCTTGCAACTGGTCACTTAATGCAGAATAAAGTGCTTGGCCATCGCTTAATTGCGAACGCGACATCTGTTCACGCAATTGACTCAACACCCGTTGCGTGGCATCGATCCCAAGATCCGCGGTAATCAATAACGTTTCTAACTCATGGAGTAACTCAGGGTTAATTTCTTTTTTGCCCAACAACAATCGCGCCAGTCCGTCACCAAGCTGATGCTTTGTTTTACTCAAGCCCTGTTTTAAACGTGCAAACATGCCTTGCTTCGCGGTAGAGTCTTGTTCATCCATATCATGTTGTTCCATTAAAATCGCATCGTTATGACGGGTGTCATTGTCAGATAAATCTTGATTTCGTTTAAACCATTTAATCATAAGTATAAAAAGGTAGTAAAATGTGGCATTCTATCACTTTTTTCCTGTTGAGGGGTACTATGCGCATCGCATTATTGGCATTTTTAACACTGGTTTCCTATCAGACCCTTGGTCAGGTGCAAGAATTCAAGTTGAATAATGGATTAAAAATCTTGGTAAAAGAAGACCATCGTTCGCCGATCGTAGTGTCAATGATTTGGTATAACGTTGGCTCGGCCGATGAGCCTGGCGGGATAACTGGCGTTTCTCATGCCTTAGAACACCTCATGTTCAAAGGAACGAAAAAATTCCCGCTGGGTATATTTTCTAAAACCATTGCCGATTTAGGCGGGCAAGAAAATGCATTTACGAATACCGATTATACGACTTATTTTGAAAAATTAGCTGCATCTAATCTTTCGGTGGGTTTTGAGCTGGAAGCCGATCGCATGCAGCAGCTGCAATTTGAACCGAATGAATTTGCAAAAGAACTGAAAGTCATTCAGGAAGAACGACGGATGCGAACAGACGATAATCCGCAATCCTTGACTTACGAGCGATTTTTAGCTGCAGCACATTTGTCATCCCCCTACCATCACCCCGTCATCGGATGGATGAGCGATTTACGACAAATGCAAGTTGACGATGCGCGTGCTTGGTACCATGAGTATTATGCTCCCAATAATGCAACATTGGTCGTTGTGGGCGACGTGACGATGAATACCGTTCGCGATCTGGCTCAAAAATACTTTGGGCATCTAACCCCTCACCCACAAAAAATTCGCAAATTACAAACTGAGCCACCGATTTTAGGTAAAAAACAAATACAAGTTCATGCCCCAGCTCAAGTCCCCGCACTGATGATGGGTTATACGGTACCCAGTGCGAAAACAGTGACAGAAACTGCAATCAAAACCGATAGCATGGATCCATATGCCCTCGAGCTCATTGCAGGCATTCTGGATGCTGGCGATAGCAGCCGGTTTAATCAGCGGCTAATAAGAGGCGAGCATATTGCCAGCTCCCTTGCGGTTCAGTACAACATGTATGCGCGATATCAAACGCAATTGACGTTCTTTGGTACGCCAAATCAAACCCATACTGTTGATGATTTAAGAAAAGGCGTTTTGGCAGAGCTCGCGCGACTGCAAAATGAACCCATTGGCGAAACGGAGCTCGCTCGAGTTAAAACCCAAATTATTGCCCAAAAGACATTTGAGCGGGACTCTATTTTCAGTCAAGCGATGGAAATGGGCTTGCTTGAAACGATTGGACTTGGATGGCAAGCAGCCGATCATTACGTTGAGAGAATCAATAGCGTCACCCCCGAACACATTCAAAAAGCGGCAATACACTATTTAAAGGAAAATAATCTTACGGAGGCTCTATTAATTCCTTCTGAGCCTGCCGATAAATCAGGGAAAAAAGCATGAAAAAAATTTTGCATTTTGTATCCTCTCGATATCATCGGGCAATCTCATTCGCCGACTTTCCGCGGCTTGTCCGCGGAATCCAGGGATTTCACGTAAGGATTGGATCTCTGGATTCCGCGGACAAGCCGCGGAAAGTAGGGCGCCTGAGATTAGTCTGCGATATCGAGAAGATACCTCATTTTATTGTACTGATTACTTCCCTCCTCATAAGCCAACTCAGTTTGGCCACATCCTACAAAACGGAGCAGTGGCAAACTAAAAATGGGGTTCGTGTCGTTTTTTATCCAGCGAGTGAAGTACCGATGCTGGATATCAGTATCGCCTTTGCCGCGGGTTCTGCCTATGACGGAGAACAGTTTGGATTAAGCGCACTCACCACTCAACTGCTCAATCAGGGAAACAATGGATGGAGTGCCGACAAAATTGCGGAAAAAATAGAAAAAACAGGCGCGCAATTTAAAGCCGATTCCTCCCGTGATATGGTCACGCTCAGCATTAGAACCCTATCAAGACCGGATGCACTCAAGGAAGCCGTTGAAGCGTTAGGTTTAATTGTGAATGAACCAAACTTTCCAGAAGTAGCCTTTGCTCGAGAAAAAAGCCAACAACTGATGGCGATTAAACAACTCCAGGAATCTCCCGAAGAGGTCGCTAATCTCACTTTTTTCAGCGCGCTTTATGGCCAACACCCTTATGCTCATCCTGTTATAGGTGACGCGACTCATGTAAATGCCATTACACTAAAACAAGTTCGTGATTTTTATCACCGCTATTTTGTTGGCAAAAATGCGGTGCTTGTTCTCGTTGGGGCTATTGACTCCCAAACGGCACATCAAGTTGCCGATGAGCTTGTATCTGCATTACCTGAAGGGCAAGAAGCTGCCCCCATACCCAAAGCATCGAAACTAACAAAGAATGAGTCCATTCACATCCCGTTCCCCTCATCGCAAACCATGGTTCGTATTGGGCAATTGGGTATTGATCATCACAATCCATATTATTTCCCACTCCTGGTTGGAAATAACATTTTAGGCGGGGCAAGCCTAGTATCCACACTTGCCATTGAGCTTCGTGAAAAACGCGGGCTAACCTATGGTGTCTATAGCCAATTCGCCCCAATGCCGGGACCAGGCCCCTTCATCATCACCTTGTCGACGCGTAATAGCCAGGCAACATTAGCGGCCCAATTAACCCGCGATATTTTGGTTGCTTTTATCAAAGACGGCCCAAGTGTTGAGAAATTACAAGCAACCAAGCAATTTTTGACGGGCGGGTTCCCTCTGTCCCTAGCGAGTAACCGTAGCATTGCGGATATTCTAATCAAAATCGCGTTTTATCATTTGCCTGAAAATTTCTTGGAGACCTACATCCAACACATCAACGAAGTGACAGCAGCAGATGTTAAAAAAGCCTTTCAAACGCAACTATCCCCAAACGCGTTGCTCGAAGTCACTGTAGGGAAAAAATGAAGCAGACCGTACGCATCATCGGGGGCCAGTATCGGGGGAAAAAAATACCATTCCCCGATAGCGAAGGATTACGCCCAACCCCCGACCGTGTCCGTGAAACGGTATTCAATTGGTTAATGCATGACATCCGCAATGCACACTGCCTGGATGCATTTGCCGGCAGCGGCGCCATGGGATTTGAAGCCTTTTCCAGAGGGGCATCTGAAGTCTGTTTGATTGAACAAAGCCCAACCGTTTTCGCCAATTTACACTCTATTATTTCGGGATTTAATAACCCCCGCTTAACGGCGATTAACACCGATGCAGTCGAATTTATCCGCAATACCAAACGATCTTTTGATATCATCTTTCTCGACCCCCCCTTCAAGTCTAATCTATTGTTGACTTGCTTAAATGAGATCAGCCAATCAACCGCATTAAATCCAGGCGGACTGGTTTACATCGAGTCTTCAAATGACATCGAACTGCCACAGTCCACATGGGAAACACTGAAGCACAAAAAAGCTGGGCAAGTGTTTTATGGATTAGTAAAGCGCCGTAGGTTGGGTTGAGCGAGAGCGAAGCCCAACAAAATCGTCATGTTGGGCTTCGCTCTCGCTCAACCCAACCTACTCCGATTAATTCCCCTAACTTAATGGCAGTGGAGCTACGCACTCAAACCAACCCACCCAGCACAGAAAATCATTGACATCTTTGCCGCCTCCTGTTTCAATCGATGTATCATCAATCGAATTAGTTAATACACACATGAACAGATGTCTTAGTCTGCTTTTATTTATTTCAACTCTCTTTCTTGCCGGATGCGCTGGCGGGATATTAAGAAAACCACCCGTCAATAACCCCACTGACGATGCGACGATTAGACTCGCTGAAGCAGCCAGCTCGATAAGTGACTCGATGCTTGAAATGGCCAAAGTTGAAAAAGTCGTGACGCCTCGTCATCGCAATAATCACCTCACGATTCCATCAACTTACAATTTACAAACACGCGCTTCTATCGACTGGTCAGGACCAATTGAAGAGCTCACCAAACGCATTGCTCACGCCGCCCATTATCGACTGCACGTCTTTGGTAAAGAACCAGCGGTGCCCGTATTGATTAGCTTAACCACCAAGGATGAAAGTTTGGTTGAAATATTACGTGACATTGATTATCAAGCCGGCAATAAGGCGAATATTCATGTCTATCCCAACCATCAAGTTGTTGAATTACGCTATGCTAAAATTTATTCGTAACGCACACATTGCTGTCATCCTGCTTGCGGTTGGCTGCTCCTCAACATCACACCGCCGTGCGCAAGTCGGAAACATGGACTCACTGGCAGGCTTACAAGCCATGTCTGCGCCCAAAAAAGCACGAGGAAGAACGCATTTACCCGCCATGGGCAAAATTCGCGAAATGGGGTTAAAAGAAACGGCTCTTAGTTTAGGCGCGCAATCAGGCTTAGCCGCGCGCGCCAAGCTCATTGACGATCAACTGGTCAGACAAGCGCGTCGTTTAGATGCAATTTATAATTTTAATGCCCTGATTCTTGAACACAATGTACTACCGCCCGTTTTGCTTGAAGGACAAAATACGCTGAATTTGGCTAACACGCAAAACATTCGCATCTCCGATAGAACCTACAAAGTTTCCAAACAGGCACGATTCATTACAACCCCTCCCAATTGGCGTCAATATTTATGGATGGATTTTAACCAACCAGAATACCCCAATGTGACCCTGCTACCTAAAACACGTGAGGAGCATGAACTATGGAAGCATTTTGTCGAAAAGGGTTGGAAAAATGGCGTTGAACAGGCAGACAGTATTTTAGAAGAAAGCGTTGCCCGCATAAAAGAAGATTTTCATGGCATGATCCTCTACCGCAAATTATTGGCCATGAATATGGTATCCCCGCCTTACGTTTCACACACCGATTTGGGTGTAACCGGTGATGGCGATGAGATTCGTATTGATGATCGCGTACTGCGGATCACAGCGCTTCCTGCTTTGAATGTTAACAGTAAAGAGTGGCGGGCACCCGTTGAAGTCGATGAAGATGCTTTAAAACAATTCAGACAACTGGAACGAATGATCAAAACAAACAAAATTCGTATCAGCAACAATAGCTGGCAGCCACTCATTACACCAGTTAACGAATAAGTAGTTTGAACGTAATTACTCGGGAAGGGAAAAGGGAAAGGGACAAAGGGAAAGAGAAAGATCGGGCACGGGCACGCTCACGGGCGCGTGCACGTGAATGATCGCTACGCGAGTTTTTTAATATAAAAGCCGCGTAGCGCACATTCACGTGCCCGCGCCCGTGAGCGTGCCCGTGCCCGATCTTTCCCTTTATCCCTTTCCCTTTCCTTTCCCCTTCCCCTTTCTCTTCCCCAAACAGTTACGTTTCTCCAAGTACTAATAACAGGAGCCGCCATGAGTAGCACGCATATCAACCTGATGCCAGACGAACCAACCCGTTTTTCACCCGTGTTCCTCGATAGGCTTCTTGAACATGCAGAGCAACTTAATGCATCAGATATCACCTTGCAAACCGGCGAACCCATATATGCTGAAGTGTATGGCGTTTTAATAAAACTCACTAATCGCCGTCTGTCTAATACCGAGATTGCAGATTTAATCAATGGCGTCTATGGCCCTAACGCCACCACGCAACTCCTTTCAGGCAAAGACATCGACACCCATTATGAATTTCGTCCCAACCGAGCCGCTCGCTATCGTTACCGCGTCAACGCTACGGCGTGCATGGTTGAAGGACATGATGCCATTCAAATTACCCTACGCTCCATTCCAACAACCCCGCCCAAACTTGACCTCATGGGTTTGCCCGAGAATATTATTGAGGCCCTTGCTCCTCAAGAAGGCATTGTCTTTATTACTGGCGCCACCGGCTCAGGTAAGTCAACGTTATTAGCTTCTATTATTCGCAGTTTAATCGAGACTGAAGACTCCAACCGCAAGGTACTGACGTATGAGTCGCCTATCGAATTTGTCTATGATGAGATAGAAACCACATCGGCTGTTGTCAGTCAATCCGAAATTCCACGCCATTTGCCTTCGTTTGCAGATGGGGTTCGCAATGCTTTACGACGTAAACCGCGTTTGATTATGGTTGGCGAGTGTCGAGACTCCGAGACCATTAGCGCTGCGCTGGAAGCGGCCCTCACAGGCCACCCTGTTTATACAACGCTACATACATCCGGTGTTGCTGAAACCATGCGCCGCTTGGTTACCTCATTTTCAGGCGAGGAGCGATTAGGCAGAACCATCGATATTTTAGAAACCATTCGCCTATGTATTTGGCAAAAACTCGTGCCGACGGTGGATGAAAAACGGGTTGCATTGCGCGAGTATCTTGTTTTTGATGAAGCCGTTCGAGATATTCTGCTCGAGGGCAATCCAAACGAGGTCACCTCACTCACGCGAAAATTAGTACGTGAGCGAGGTCAATTGATGACGGTTGATGCTAAAGAAAAGTTTCAACAAGGCATCATCAGCGAGCGGGTCTATAAACTCATCATTGCAGGAACGAGAGAAGCATTGAAATAAAACGCAGCGCTATACTGCGCGCAATATCAATGAAGGGAATTAATCAGACGTAGGTTGGGTTGAACGAGAGCGAAGCCCAACACAATCATCATGTTGGGCTTCGTTGATGTTGGACTTTGTGAGGTTTTTTTATTTGCACCATCAATTGTCTTAATGAGTAGAATGTTTCACGACACATCAGTATCAGCTTCAAGTTTCCCTTTGCTTCCTGTAGGAGCCTTCGCCATTCCAGCTTTACCAGCTTGCATCATCGCTTTTTGCGTATCGCCTTCTGCTTTTTCGACTCCTTTTTTAACATCCCCCGCCCACGCTGCGGATTCCTGACCGTGTCTTTCTTGCTGACCGCCTATCCATCGTAGAATATTATCCGGAAGAGATGAAATGAGCGTAAATGCTTTTTCAACAAGAGTCATGTATATCGTCGTGTAAATAAGAATAGAGAACATAAATGCAAACACCCCTGCCCACTGGGTGTAACCCCCTGAAACAGTCCCCGCGTCGGGAACGGCTGAGGCATAATCCGCTTCAATTCTCGTTCCAGCAGCTTGCCACGAACTTTCATCTGTGCCTTTACGAGAATGGCAAGCTACACCAGTATATTGATTATCACTATCATCGCCCTTTATAAATGAGCCATCATGTGTGCCATGCACTGTTTCTTGCATGCCTTTCGCCTTATATGAATCACAGGTAGACGTCCCGGACTGCATAAAGCCAATGGCGCGATCAAATCCCGCGTTCAAAACCCAAACACCCACATAACATAATGAAATTGCGGTAATAAAGCCAATAATCATCATCGCAGGTCGCAAGAAAACATTCATCAAAATCATAATGGCCGCTTCTCCTTTACCAAAAATATCATGCCCCTCGGGATGAATCACCCCCAGCGCCACGATAGGTGCAGCAACCATTGCTTCAATAACCGCCATAAACCAGGCGATTGCGCCGAACAAAAAGATCATATAAGGGATCAGAGGAACATAGTACGCCGTAATCATACCTACCCCCAACATAATCAGAGACCAGGCAATCGTAATAGGCAGCGCCATAAACATAATCGCCGCCAGCGGCCACTCGAACGGATTGATTAATCTTGTAATGGCTTCAGTGAAGATCACCGCGAACCACAATTTACCCACAAAATTAATATAATAGGTTCCCATTTGCGCTAAGGCTACGACAGGATTAATCCCTTGCACATCGAGAATTCTAATCCCTTGCGTAAATATCGCCGCCATGGCATCCAGCGGGATCATCACCATGTTCATGAAAATGCCATAAACAAAACTTTCCAACCAGGCCGTAAGCGTATTGAACAACATTAAAATAATATCGTTATAGATAAGATTACCAAGCATGCGTCCAAGACAAAACTCAGTGAAGAGTAAATCAATCCCCATACAGGAAAAATTCGCATTGGGCATCTTAAAACTTGTCCCATTAAAATTAACATGCATCAGGTTAGAAAACGTCAGCGGTGGTGTTACCGGCTGTCCTGGTAACTGTATGACGAGTGCATTTTGTGCATAGCCGAATACGGATGTCGCGGATGCCGCGCTCGCGGCGCTCGAAGTAAATCCGATGTTCGTGTAGTAAACTTCAGGTACAGCATTAACATGAACAGCTGTTATAACGCTTTTGGCGAGATGTGAAGGAGAAGAGCTTGTGAGCGAGCCCGCTGAGGAAGGATGCCCCGTGAATAATGAAAAGATGGGGTTCAGCTCAGTTGCATCACCTCCTAGCACCTCGCAAAAGGCTAGATAACTGCTAGTGTTACAGTTTGAAGTACCCGTTGAGGTAGGTTTCTTAAAGGAGCCCGAGAAGGTATCCAAACTAAACGAACTACCGTTTAAACCTGAATTTGCATCACCATAATCTTGAACATATGTTTTCGAAGCATCAGGCTTAGGCTTAGTTGCCTCGGCACTGAATCCCTTATTCAGATTGTTCAGCTTTATCAATTGGAAAAAATAGCTTCCGGCCATAATCCATCCGCTAGCCTTTGCTTGGTCAATAAAACCAGAACCAGTGTCAAAATTCCCGTCAGACGTTGACTGCTTTTTCAACTTTGCCAATAAGGTTAATGTCGGATTGATGACTCCGTTGTAATCAAGAACAGCACCAACCAGCTCGGTCCCATTGAATAAGGCCCCTTCTCCGGGGGAGTTGCTGGGATCCGAGCCCCAATTCGTACAATCTGTTATTCCACTGTGCGCGCATTCTTCACTGCTTGATATCAAGGGTACACCAAACTGTACGGTCGCCCACTGAGAAGAGGGTCTAGTAGACGTAGACGTAGTCGTGCTTGTCTGTTGAGTGCCCGTTAGGCTGGGAGGAGGACGACCACCGCTAGTAGGTGTAGGTGCGGAATTTGAAACTGAAAAAGCAGGGTCAGGATCATTATCAATCATCACTTGAGCCACCATAAGCAAATCATTGTACATTTGCTGAATCGCTATAGCCCTCGCATTCGTAGCGGTGTTCATTTCTTCTGTTGTTAACTTTGCATTAGCCAAGTCTGTGTTGCTTATCTTATTCCACGTAATAACCCCACAAAGACCATTCAATTGTGCGTAGAATGGATACGTGGTTGAATCAAAACTAGGCATTTTTTGCGAAGGATCAGTCACCTTATTCGCAGCTATGAAATCAACCGAATCAGCAAAACTCGGCACAGGACCTTCTTTGCAAAAGAGCGTCATCCCGACTGACTTGTTATTCGCTGAACATTTTGACGGCACGGCCCCGTTTACTGTATCGTGATAAGCTGCATATTTATTTTTTAATAGTCGTTCTACTGCAAGCATGCACACCTGGCCGGATAAAATTGTAATCGCGCCTTCGCTTAGTTGTTGGGACGGAGCATCACCCAGCAGCGCCGCCGTAGGATCTTGTTGTGCTTGTATAATCACACCACCGCGATTCAAGTATCCTAACGCTTCAGCCCATAATTTGTCTGCCGCCCCCACCCCTTGCACCACGACCCACATGACAAAAACTTGCAGTAGACAATATCCAGAGGCTTTGGGAACCAATAGTGCAAATCCCGCAGTAGCTCGAACGGGCACCCAAATAGAACTCCATTTTTTCCCCAGCATCTCGCCTTCATGCGCAGTATTCATCGTCGAGACCAGCATGGTGTAGGTAATAATAATCCCGCCCAATGCCATAACTGCAGCATTAAATACTGAAAACATGCGGCCGACTATCTGGCTTCCCGTACCATGCAACACGCCATCAACGACACCAAAAATATCCGCGAGCCAACCAACAGAGTAGTCGGAAGTCGGTGGCGTAAACGATATCGTGTCATCAGCGAAGAGGACAATAGGGCATAGCATTAATAATAAAGAAAATAGGCGTTTCATCATGATTTGCCCCCTAACAAGCCTTGGCGGTACCATTCATGAAAAGTACACCCTAATTTTCGAGATTTAATTTGGAAGTACCAAAAATGGTAGCGAAAACTCATTACTGCGGCTAACAATGTTAGAACAAACGTTAGCAAGGAAGCATGAAGCGACCCAGAAAAAAGATGATAAAAACCATAAAGAAACAGCGCCATCGAGATGCAAGCCATCATGATACACATTCGATACAAAGCACGAGCACGTTGAGCCAAATCAGCATCCGACAAATTTAAGCGCTGCTGAACTTCTTCGAATGTATCTGTTGCGATGGGATGGGCTGAACCGGGAACAAAGTATTTCTTTGCCCCCGTTTCAATAAACTGGCCGCCCGCTTTAACGCGATCCCAATCGATCCACGTCCGCACGTTAAAAATGCGGTTGAAGAATGTCTTAAATTTTGATCTCGATTTATTTTTTTTCATATTATTAATTTCTATTGGCCAATAGGATTTTATATATCATACTCTATAATATTAGTTGGCAAACTTATATACTGCAATTTATGAACGTAAAAAAAGAGTAAATTATGCCGGACTTGAGTCTTACAGCTTCCTCCCGATATTGGGCAGACTATGTCGATCCGATGATATATCGTGTGGTCACCTTTATGGAAAGTGTTGAAGAGTGGACATTGGATGGTAAGCCTGATGTTGAAGATGCCATGAAACAACTTGGCGAGATATTGGATGACATTGCTGCCGTTGATATGGAAATGCTGGCACAAAAAGGCAGTTTTATCCGGATTGTGGGAAATATCAAAACAGGTAGAGGGTTACGTTTATTGCAAACCATCGATATGGCGCACCCAGGGAGCGCCTCAAAAGTATTGATGCATGCTGAGCAAAACACCTTCTCCAGTGATGATCCTGCGGGGTTTTTTCTTAAACGCAATATTATTTTTGAACGCTTACGGCTGATATCACGCGTATTTTGCGAATATCGGCTCAAACTTGTCTTACGTGCTCTCGAGGGAGGAGATGAAACATGATAAAGGATGTCAAGAACAGTATGATTCAAGTGGGATTGGCCGGCGTTTTGTCGTTTGGCGCTATTTCTGTCGGGTTTGCGGCGGCAAGTATGGATCAGCTGCCTCAGTTTGTACTTAATTTAGGCGGGTATTTTGGGTACGACCTCAACACCTCCCCAACCTCTCCAACCAGTTCAATAAGTACAATGCCTGAAAATAAATCGATAAAAGAAGCTCTGGAAACGGCAGTTAAGCTTTATTTAGGCACGATTATTGCTGAACCAATTGTCGATGGCCAATCCCCTTTGAATTCAAAGAGCAATAAGATATTCAAAAGTCAAAGTGATAACACCAACAGTAGCGAACCAGCCAGTGCCAACAAATTTATCAGTCCATTAGTTGATCAAACCCCTTATCAAAATAATCCAATCAACCAAACGATTTTAAACACTTTAACGACACCTGACTATTCATATTGTAAACAGATAACCAATTGCACGACTGGGCCAGACTCCAGCGGAAGCGGAGGGACCGATCTCGCGTCCAGATGCTGCGGAAAAACGGGGCGTGCTCAATATCAAATTGGAAGCAATATCATCGGTACTATTCCCGGCCCTTTAGAACTTTTCAACGCATTAGACCCATCCGTTCTTACTCAACTCAACGGCAATACACTTATCGACCCGTTACTCTACTCAACGGCCAAAAACGCCGGGAATACAGGATCGACTCTTAACACCCCCCCGTTAGGTTTAGAGGCATCCACTCAAGCACAAGAGGCCGAAAATTTTATCCGCTATGTTACGGGCTCGGTGGCACCTGCACCAAAAACCAAAGAGGAAACTTATCAAGCGCTATGGAATGTAGCCATGACGCCACTCCCTGCAAACCCAACTACCGCTCAAATGGAGCAAGCAGCCGCGGCTCAAGGCGCATTATCGACTTATTTAGCCAGCTTAAGAGTCTTTGCAGCACAGACATCCGTAGGAGTTGGAAATTTATACTACATCTTCTCAAAACGGATGTCACAAACTCCTGGCTCAAGTCCTGCAACCAGCCAGGCCTTGAATGAATATACCATGGCTACGAGAAGATTATATGACCCAACAAAAGATGAAAAGAGCCAATGGGTCGCTCAAATCAACAATGCATCACCAGCAACGGTTCAAAAAGAAATGGCAGTGTTACTCTCAGAGATCAACTATCAACTGTATTTAACCCGTCAACAACAAGAGCGCCTGCTCTTAACCAATACCGTTATGCTCTTCCAGCTGGGTCACTTGGTTGAACCGCCACCATTACAACCGCCAAGTCAGTAAGCCAATCGTAGGTTGGGTTGAGCGAGAGCGAAGCCCAACAAATAACCTCCACAAATAACCCTAACAAAAAAGCCCAACAAAATCGTCATGTTGGGCTTCGCTCTCGCTCAACCTAACCTACATAGGATAAAATTCTTCAACCGACTTTTTCAAGCGACTCACCAATTCATCCATTTCCTGTTCGGTCATATTCAATGGCGGCAACAATCGCACCACACTCTCCGCGGTCACATTAAGTAATATACCATTGGTCAAACCGAGCAAGCGCAAATCACTCGCAGGCTTATCTAACTCTAAGCCCAACATGTAACCCTTTCCACGAATACCGCGAACATGGGGATGCTCACCCAATGCATGCGCTAGTTTCTCACGGAACACGATGCTGTTTTTTGCAACTTTTTCACATAACTGGTCGCGCTCGATGATATCAATCACCGTTGAAGCAACGGCGCATGCAAGCGAATTGCCGCCGAAGGTTGAACCGTGATTGCCGGGCTTAAATAAATCACAAGCACGGTTACGCATTAAACACGCGCCGATTGGCATCCCGTTACCGAGGCCTTTTGCAGTGGTGATCACATCCGGCTGAATGCCAGCCGCCATGCAAGCAAAATACGTCCCTGTGCGCGCGTTACCCGTTTGAACCTCGTCAAGCATGAGAAGCCAATCATGTTTCGCACACAATGCCGCAAGCGCCTGTAAATAAGAATCATCGGCAACCTGAATCCCTCCCTCGCCCAAGATGGGCTCAAGCATGACGGCGACTATATCATCACGATTTGCCGCGATAGTTTGAATCGCAAGCAAATCATTAAATGGGGCGCGCACAAATCCCGGTACCAAGGGCTCGAAGCCTGCCTGCACCTTACGGCTACCAGACGCGGTTAAGGTTGCCATTGTACGACCATGAAACGCACTATTCATCACAATAACTGACGGTGTTTCAATCCCTTTTTTATGCCCAAATAAGCGCGAGAGTTTAATCGCTGCTTCATTGACTTCAGCACCCGAATTAGCAAAAAAAACCTGTTCCATACCAGACAAACGCGTTAATTTTTCAGCGAGTCTTTCTTGCTCCAGAATATGAAACACATTCGACGTATGAATAAGTTTAGCGGCTTGCTCTTGAATGGTTTTCGTCACCTCAGGATGCGCATGCCCAAGACCACAGACCGCTATTCCGCTAAAACTATCGAGATAGGCATTGCCCTGTTGATCATACAACCAAATGCCTTTTCCATGGGAAAAGGCTATCGGTAATGGATTATAAGTGGTGACGAGTGCCATGTTAGCTCCCTAGCAATTGACTAGAAACAAACTCCCAATTCACCAGCTCCCAGAATGCATTCAAATAGGTCGGCCGGGCATTGCGATAATCGATGTAGTACGCATGTTCCCAAACATCACAAGTCAACAAGGCTTGCAGCCCCTCTGTCATGGGTGTGCCGGCGTTACTGGTGCTGATTATTTTTAGTTTGCCGTCTGCATCCTGAACAAGCCATCCCCAACCAGAACCAAATGTGGTGATCGATGCTTGGGAAAACTGTTCTTTGAACGCTGCAAATGAGCCAAAGGCTTGATTGATCAAATCAGCCAGCTTCCCTTGTGGCTCACCTCCCCCATTCGGTGACAAACAATTCCAATAAAAGGTATGATTCCAAACTTGAGCGGCATTATTAAATACGCCACCGGTTGAAGTCTTGATAATCTCTTCCAACGTCATGGGTGCATAGGCGGTGTTTTCAATGAGTTTATTTAAATTAACAACATAGGTATGATGGTGCTTGCCATAATGGTATTCTAGCGTTTCTTTGGAAATATGAGGTGCTAAGGCATCCATTTCATAAGGCAACTGAGGTAGTGAAATCGTCATGGTACTCTCCTGATATTAATAAGAAAGTTAGTTTATCAGGTTGGGGAATGGTTGCAATGCTAGAATCAATACTTATAAAATGATATAATATTGAACAGTGGTGGTGCGCCAGTACCGTTTCCATTTAGTTCTGACCGGTTGGGTCGATGGTATTACGTCGGAATCCGAGCCACGACCGTTAGGGAGTGGAGCAGTTCAGCAGACTCCGAAACTGCTCCACTCCCTAACGGTCGTGGCTCAGATTCCGGTTTAAAACTAAATGGAAACGGTACCTAGGCTACGAGCCAGGATGCTGGTCATTATATTTTGTTTCTATTTTCTTTAAAAAAGGTGAACTCGTGGATACATTAGATAAGATTAAACAACAAATTACAGATAACAATATTATACTTTACATGAAAGGCACTCCCGAGAATCCTCAATGTGGATTTTCTGCTCGTGCAGTTCAATGCATTAAAGCCTGTGGCGTTGATTTTTCAACGGTCGATGTACTTGCGAATCCTGATATCCGTCAAACACTCCCTCAATATGCCGATTGGCCCACCTTTCCTCAATTGTTTGTCCGCGGTGAATTAATGGGCGGATCGGACATCATTGCAGAAATGTATGAACAAGGCGAACTAGAACGTGTATTGCGTGATGCAATTGCCGTTTAATGAACTGATTAATTAACTAAGGAGTATCAAATGACTGTTTTGGTTGGCCGTAAGGCACCTGACTTCACTACCGCCGCGGTACTGGGAACTGGCGAAATTGTAGATAAATTTAATTTATATGAATGCCTGAAGAACAAACACGTTAAAACCGTTGTTGTTTTTTTCTATCCGTTAGACTTTACCTTTGTCTGCCCCTCAGAACTCATCGCCCTTGATCATCGAACCAATGAATTTGCCGCACGTGGTGTCGAAGTGATTTCAGTCTCCATTGACTCACAATTCACTCATAACGCTTATCGCAATACGCCGGTTAAAGATGGCGGTATCGGCCCGGTTAAATTCACTATGGCGGCTGACATGACTCATGCGATTTGCCAATCCTATGGCGTTGAGCATCCTGTTGCGGGCATTGCATTCCGTGGTGCATTTATTATTGATAAGAATGGCATCGTCCGTTCACAAATCGTCAATGATCTTCCTATCGGTAGAAACATTGATGAAATCATCCGCACTATCGATGCAGTCCAATTTTTTGAAGAAAATGGCGAAGTTTGTCCTGCTGGCTGGAACAAAGGCAAACCAGGAATGAATGCATCACCTAAAGGCGTTGCGGATTATCTGGCTAATCATTCAGACGCTTTGTAGTCGTAAGTCGGTCGTAGGTTGGGTTGAGCGAGATCGAAGCCCAACGAAATTATCCTGTTGGGCTTCGATCTCGCTCAACTCAACCTACTGCCCCCAAGAATTCGCAATCACACAAAATAACTCGGCTGTTTTCTGTGCATCATAAATCGCAGAATGCGCTTCACTTTGATCAAATGCGATACCCGCCTCTTTAGCGGCTTTAGCTAACACCGTTTGCCCATAACACATTCCCGCAAGCGTCGCAGTATCAAAACACGTAAACGCGTGAAACGGAAAATCAACGCCTGTGCGCTTCACCGCTTCCTTAAGAAACAACAAATCAAACCATGCATTGTGCCCCACCAATACCGCACGACTACAGCGGGCTTGATTGACAGCCTGTTTAATCGGTAGAAATAACCGCTCCAAAGCAAGCTTCTCATCAATCGCAAATCGCAACGGCTGAAATGGATCAATCTGATTGAAGGCTAAAGACTCCGGATCCAAAACAGCATCTGCAAATGGCAGAATATGCTCGAAATGAGTGCTTTTAATAACAAATTTCCCGTGCTCGTCCTGATCAATCAAGACGACACACATTTCCAGCAATGCATTTTTTTGCGGATCAATACCAGAAGTTTCAACATCAACAATAACTGGAAGAAAGCCTCGAAACCGATGCTTAATTTTATGAGAACCCTGTCCATCACGCTTGCTCATTTACACTCCACTGCAGAACCGTGCCCGCGCCAACAGGAACAATTTGCCCAAAATCAAAATTTAACACATCCGGAATTCGTTGCGGCTTCTTCACTAATTCAATCTCCCCCTGATTGACGGGCAGTCCATAAAAATTCGCCCCAAATTGGCTCATAAAGGCATTCAATCGATCCAGTCGCCCTAACTGTTCAAAAACCTCAGTATACATTGCCAACGCATAAGGTGCCGAAAATATACCCGCACAACCACAGGCACTTTCCTTTTGGTCGCGTAAATGCGGCGCGCTATCTGTCCCGGCAAAAAAATGACTATTACCACTGACAGCTGCGTGTTGAAGGGCTCTCTGGTCGCGTTCATGCTTCAAAATCGGTAAACAATAAAAATGGGGCTTTATGCCACCGGCTAACAATTGATTTCGATTATATAATAAATGATGCGGCGTAATCGTTGCCGCTAGATATTCAGAGGCAGTCGAAATAAAATCAACAGCAGCCTGACTCGAGATATGCTCTAACACAATCCGCAGCTTGGGGAAATCACGTGTTAATGGCAAAAGCGTTTCCTCAATGAACAACGCCTCCCGTTCAAAGATGTCACCGTGCGTCACTTCACCATGAATCTGTAACACCAAATCCAAGTCTTGCATTACCTCAAATAAAGCATAAAGTGCACGAACCGAATGAACACCGGCCTCAGAATGGGTTGTTGCACCAGCAGGATAAAGCTTTGCCCCGAGGATAAAAGCGGCGTTCTTCGCCAAAACCAGCTCATCAGCAGACATCGATTCATTAATATAGAGCGTCATGTACGGGACAAAGTCATTGGGCTTTTCAAGTGCCGCCACAATTCGGCGACGATACTCAAGAAGCGATGAAACCGTTGTCAAAGGCGGCTTCAAATTGGGCATAATCAGGCCTCTGGCAAAATGGCTTGCAGAAGCCTGAACTATCGGAGATAACATCTCCTGATCACGACAATGAATGTGCCAATCATCTGGGCGAGTAATTTTAAAAGTGTTCAACACGGGCGGTTCCAATGAGATGTAAAACCAAGATAATACCATGTTTTATCTGCAATATCTGCTTAAAAAATCGTCATAAATTGCAATAAAAACAATAAATTACATAAAAAAGCAATTAATTTGAGGTAATAGTGTTGACTTTGAGAAAATGAGGCTTGATAATCATCCCATGTACGTTTTCGTATTTGAGCGATGATGGCGTACTGTAGTCAATACAAAGTTGTGGCTTGACGAAATAAATGGAAATTAATAATAAAAAAGTGGAGAAAAGTATGTTAAATTTGAAAAAAACAGCTGTAGCTGTTCTTGCTTTCGGTAGCAGCGCTGTATTTGCTGGTACTATGGGCCCAGTTTGCGCACCTGGCAACGTTACAGTTCCATGTGAAGCAACAGCTTGGGATTTCGGCGTACAAGCATTGTACCTGCAATCTTCATTCAACGGTGACGCTGGTCGATATGGCGATGATTATCATCTAGCTGGTGATTATCTTGATCATCATCATGACCATGACAACAACTGGGGCTGGGGCTTCCAACTGGAAGGCTCTTACCACTTCGGAACAGGTAACGATGCTACTCTAAGCTGGTACCATTTCGATGATTCACACGGTGATAACCACCACCATCATGATGGTGATGTTTACACTGTTGATACTGACAATGATCACAACAACTTCAGACCTCATTGGGATGCAGTTAATCTTGAGTTCGGTCAACATGTTGACTTCAGTCAAACAACCAAGATTCGTTTCCATGCTGGTGCACAATACGCTCGAATCAAAACAGAAGGTCGTGTTGGATTCATATCAAACAATGGACAAAACGTCCTTGTAACAGACTCTTGGGCACAATCCTCTTCATTCAACGGATTCGGTCCTCGTGTAGGTTCTGACTTGTCATACGAAGTTGGCAATGGCTTTGCATTCTACGGTAAAGCAGCAGCTACTTTGTTAGCAGGCAGCACCAAGTACAACAGCTATAACCTTGCATTCAACCATGGCCGTTCCAACACACAAATCGTTCCTGAACTTGAAGGCAAACTGGGTGCTAAATACACCTACGCTATGTCTTCTGGTGACTTGACACTTGATGTTGGCTACATGTGGGTCGATTATATCAATGCAAGAAGTGCGGTTGTTAGCATCGTTGATATTAATGGTGTTGTTACAGGTAACACACTTACTAACAGAGACGACTTCGGTCTGAACGGCGTTTACGCTGGCCTGAAGTGGGTTGGTAACGTTGCTTAATTGATTTATCTCAATTAAGATAGAACCCATCACGCAAGTGGTGGGTTTTTTTTTAGGATCACGTCTGGAATGAAAAAAAGACTTACGAAAAACACGGCTAACCATTTTACATTTGCAAAACAGCGCATCCATCCATGCAGTTTCCAAAAGTAGCCACGTTTTTCGTAAGTCATAAAATTGTCGTGCTCGTGCTTGATCATGGTTATTCCTATTATTCTGCGGAAGAATCAAGATGAAGTGATCATTGAAGATGTATAAAGATCAAATGGAGTCATTATGTTAAATAAGAAAATTGTAGCCGCACTAAGCTTAACCATCAGCAGCCTTGGGTTTGCGGGCACCATGGGCCCTGTATGCGTGCCAGGTGATGTAACCGTTCCATGCGGCATGAAGCAATGGGACTTCGGTATCCAGGCGCTTTATCTCAAACCAACCTATCGTATTGAGCAAGGTACTCTATCTCCCGAGATACCTGCAGTACTTACGTTGACTGACGGGCTTTCCAATTCTGCGACCGCAGCCTCTCTTGAGGATATGGGCGGAAAATGGTCCATGGCTTTTGCTTTACAAGGCTCTTATCATTTCAGTACCGGCAACGATATAAGTATGGATTGGACGCACTACGATGCAACTCAAAATCGTGAGCACCTGAATCTTTCACAAAGCACTCGTTTTGATCAAGCAAACTTTGTTTTCGGTCAACATATCGATTTCGACCAAATCAAAAGCGCCCGTTTTTATGGTGGATTGCAATACGCAAACCTGCATATATCCCGTATCAATAGCATAGCAGTCGCAACCGAAATCAACTTAACCATCAACCAAACGCATACCCTGTTCTATAAACAACAGAATTATGCTGACTATAATGGATTTGGGCCTGTTCTCGGAGTCGACTTTGCATATGCCATTGGCTCATCTGGCTTCAGCCTAACAGCAAACACCGCGACATCTGTTCTTTATGGAACCGGTCGCGCCAATATCAATACCACACCATCGGTGGGCAACCTGGTGATTGCGCATCCTTACAATGCAAGAAAAATGATGGCCCCTGGTATCGAAGAAAAATTAGGCTTAAATTACAACACACAATTTGCACAAGGCCAGTTATCAATCAATGGTGGTTATCAAGCACTCAATTATTTCAACGTTGTGAGCCGCGCCCAATTGCCAAGAACTGCTCTCAGTGATTTTGGAATGTACGGGCCATATTTTGGTGTTCGCTGGTTGGGAGTAGCTTAACTATCGTCATGTGGTGAATAGTTACGAATACTTTATAAAAAACCTGATTACATGTAATCAGGTTTTTTTTCCAGCAATTCCCGCCGTAAAACCTGCGCTGGTGGCGGAGTTCCTTCTCCCGATGTCGGGAGAAGGTGCCCGACAGGGCGGATGAGGGTAGATAAAAACACTGCGATTTAAACTGCCCTCACCCGCCCTGTCGAGCACCCTCTCCCATCAATGGGAGAGGGTGCTCAAACTGACCATCGGCTTTTACGGCGGGAATTGCTGTTTTTTTTCTTTAAACATTCATCTTCACTCATAATCAGGATATAATCGGCGCTTTTATTGTGCCTGATTGTTGAGGGATCATCTCATGAAAACCACGCCGTTTTTTATTTGCGCCATTCTATCTACATCACCCCTTCTCGCCGCCAATTCGAGCAATGAACAACTGAACTTAAAAATTCAGCGCCTGCAACAACAAACGATAGCGCTGCAACAAGAGCTCAACCAACTTCAGCACCAACTGGCCAAAAACTCGACCGTTAAACACCATGCCAAGCCAAAGCCGGCTATTCATACTCAAAAGAGTCCTATAAAAAATCATGCTACGGGCATCCACAACAGCCCTGTTTATGTTCATACAATCAATGATCAACCTGAGTCGGTTGAACTATTCCCCACAGCACTCCTAGCAGAAGGACAAGTGGTCACCTATATCGCCGGCACACCGGTTATTACAGCACCCTACCTAGGGAGCAGGCCAGCGTTTGATGGTTCAGACTATATTGTTAATATTCCCAGTATCAATCGCGACGTGCGATTAATGCAGCAACGCAGAAAACTCTTTCGTGCCTATCGCTCCATGGGCTACCCGGTTCCAAACACGCCGATTATTGCACTCAGTGGTAAGGCTGAACCGATTGGCCGTGTTGGTAGAAGCTATGATCAAGACGTATCAAATGATTGGGATCTCGGTTCAGCCGAATTAAACGCGGCAGCAGCACTCAATAATCTTGTTGAGGCTTACGTATCCTTGGCCTACGATCCCTCCCCTGGCGCCTTCAGTAACCAGCGCATTGCCAATTCATCCGTTGGATTGGGAATGGGGTTTGTGAACATTGGTGATTTGGATCAAAGCCCCTACTATCTAACCGCAGGTCAAATCTATGTTCCCTTCGGGCGCTTCTCCAGCAACATGATCAGCGCACCTTTAACGACCATTTTAGGTCGCACCAAATCCAGACCGGTAATTTTAGGATATCAATCTCAGGCTGAATCTGGTCCTTATGCAGCCATCTTTGGATTTAAAAGTGATAGCACCTACGGCGACAGCGGCGTTGGCGGCTTCAACCTAGGCTATACATTTAGCACAAGATACACGAACGGTGAAGTCGGTGCGAGCATCATCAGTTCAATAGATAACGCAGGTGGCATGCAAGCGAATGGCGCAGGGCCAACCTTATTTGGTGGTTTTTCATCGCTGACCAACGGCAATGAAGACGTCAAAGCAATTCCGGCTGTTGATGTTCACGGGATACTTCGTTTTGACCGATATAACCTGACTGCAGAGTGGGTCAGTTCCATCGGAAATTTCAGAACAATGGACTTGAGTTTTAATGGTCATGGCGCGCAACCGCAAGCTCTGCAATTAGAAGCCGGCGCAACCTTTATGGCCTTCAACAAGCCATCATCGTTTGCAATAGGCTACCAATGGTCAAAAGAAACCCTCGCACTCAGACTACCTGAGCATCGCATCAGTGGCGTATTCAACATCTCCATTTGGAAAGATACAGTTGAAAGCTTGGAATATCGGCATGATATTGATTTTAAAAGAGGTCAATTCGCAAATGGTGCCGCGCCTGCTGGTTACATGAATGCAAATACATATGGCACAGGACGGGCTTCTGACACACTCTTGGCACAGATTGGCGTTTATTTCTGATCCAGCGCACGTAAGTTGGGTTGAGCGGGAGCGAAGCCCAACAATTATGAGCTCAATTCTACATCGGATTAACCGGCCCGTTGGGCTTCGCTATCGCTCAACCCAACCTACATTCGACTCACCTGCAGGATGCTTGAACGTAGGTTGGGTTGAGCGGGAGCGAAGCCCAACAATCATGAGCTCAATTCTACATCGGATTAACCGGCCCGTTGGGCTTCGCTCTCGCTCAACCCAACCTACATCCGCTCATTATTGGCTAGTTGCCAGCCACTCGTCTAAATAAGCGATGGTGTCATCAATCACTTGCAACATCTGGCTATACAGTCTTTCCAGACAACGACTATGTCCAGCCTTTCGATAGCGCTCCATATACAGAAGTGCGTAATGCAGTCGAACCGTCCCAAAAACCGCGCCCCCTTTCATCTTGTGCGCCAAGGCTTCAACCTCATCCCAATGCCCCTGTGCATGGGCGACTTTAATCAGCGCGAGCTCTGCATCAATCCCTTCTGCCTTCAAGCTTTTAAAAATATCTCGTGCTACTGCTTCGCTTCCCAACAAATGAACAGCGAGGTCGACATCGAGTAAAGGATAATAGTTTACTTCAAATAGCTCGGCTTCATTCTTCGGTAAATCTACGCCCAACGCCTCGTCAGCTAATGAAGCACCCTTAATTTCTGAATCAGTTGGCATAATTGCTTCAATAAGCGCTTTCAGTACATGCGGCGCAATTGGTTTTCGATAGACCATATTCATCCCAGCATCCAGACAAGCTTGCGTAATCTCACCGACAGCATGCCCTGTTACGCCAACAATCGTTGTCGGCTGGCGTTGACTGTCTTGTTCAAATGCACGGATCATCGCCGTCAACTCATCACCTTGCTTTCCAGAAAGCCCAACATCGGTGATGATTAAATCATAGGGATGCGATTGTACCAATTGATAGGCTAATTCGGCATTAACTGCAGAACTCACCTGAACGTCATATTTTTGCACCATCGACATTAGGACACGCATAACTGCCGTATTATCTTCAACAATCAGTACCTGGGGCTTATTCAGCTGAGTCCCCTGCGTTAAAACAGGTTCAACAGTCTTCATAACGGAAGCGATTGCCTTTTGCGCGATAGGCTGGGTTTGCTTCGCCGGATCAGCGTCGTGGTCAGGCTTTTGACCTATTATCATGGGCAAAACAAATGAAAACGTAGTCCCCACCCCAACTTCACTCGCCAATCGAATCTCGCCCCCCATCAAAGCCACATACTTTTGCGCAATATGCAGCCCTATCCCATTGCCGGTATACAGACCTTTGTAAGACGGACTCACTTTAAAAAAGCGGTCAAAAACCTTATCTTGCAACTCATCGGGAATGCCAATGCCGGTATCCATCACGGCAAACTCAATATTAACCGTATCGTCTTGAACAGAGAGCAGTTTGGCATTGATTTCAATACGTCCAACTTTGGTAAATTTAATCGCGTTCCCAGCTAAATTAAGTAAAATGCGATGCAATTTCATTTTATCGCCGACAACAAAATATGGAATGGATTCATCGATATGGGATTCAATGCCCAACTGACGCGCAATGACAGCCGGACGCTCCAACTCCAAGATATCGTCAATCACCTGCCGCACATCATAGGATTCTTGCAATACGGTATCTTCGGTTGCTGCATCTACCGTAATTAAATCCAACACACCATTCAACAGCCCTAATTATGGAATGGATTCATCGATATGGGATTCAATGCCCAACTGACGCGCAATGACAGCCGGACGCTCCAACTCCAAGATATCGTCAATCACCTGCCGCACATCATAGGATTCTTGCAATACGGTATCTTCGGTTGCTGCATCTACCGTAATTAAATCCAACACACCATTCAACAGCCCTAATAATTGCTCCCCGCTCGCATGAATAATCTCAGCATGCTCTTTCTCCTCAGGCAGCTTCAATTCTTCTTCTAAAATATGGGACATGCCGATAATGCCTGTTAAAGGCGTGCGAATATCATGTCCCATATTAGCGATGAATTCGGTTTTTGCTCGACTGGCAGCCTCGGCGGCTTCTATGGCGATACGTAGATCGGATTCAATTTTTTTTAAATAAGTTATATCTATGGTATTACCTATCACACCTACAACAACACCGTCTTCATCCAATAACGGCTTCTTTATCGAAAGTTGAATGATTGTTTCGCCAGAGGGCAGCTGATTAGACTCTTCCTGGGCTATTTCTAGTTTTTTTTCCATAACATCGCGATCGTTATCCCGATATAAATCAGCAGTTTCTTTTGTAAACAACTGATAGTCCGTCTTCCCTATAACATCAACACTAGATTGAATAAACCCCATTCGAATAAGACTCTGTCCTCCGCTTTTATTCACACCTGACCATGTTCCATCTATATTTTTCCAGTAGATATCCCCCGGAAGGTTATCAATAATATTTTTTAATTTAAAATTTTCAGCATTCAGACGCTTTATTTCTTCACTTAAAGCTAGTATTTTTTTTTCGGCATTCATTCATTTCGCCCATATAGTATTTTTTTCTCATATATAATAAATGTAGACAATTTCACTGAGCAAGTACAGGCAAGGTTAAGCTACCGGGCAAAACCGTCGATCAATCACAATGCCCTGTAAATTGATTTTAAAATATTGTATATGGGTAAAATATATGCTAGTATATTTTTTAATTAGCCATTTTTATGCGAACAATGAATAGACTATCACCATTTAGCTCGCCATACATCAATACCGTGCAACTGTCTCCCAAGATAGAATTACCTGTTATCGATGCAATCATGACACGCTTTATTAGTAAAAATAAGCCTTGTTCACTGTCTAACACAGCCATTGTATACGTCCATCATCCCCTTCAAACATCCATCAATATTATTGAGTCCATGATTACGCTGGGTGCTACACCAAGCAATATTTTTGTTTTAGGCAAGCGATATTCTGAGAATGAGCAAGTTGTTGCGTCTTTTGTTAAATTGGGCGTTCAATATCAGGCATGTAGTCCTCAAGTACATATTGGCAGTTTTGATCTTAGCTTTATTCGGGATGTGAATTGGTTGTGGGCAAGGGTCATGGAACAAGTTTCAAGCAATATCGATCGAATGATTATATTAGATCATGGTGGCCACGCCATTAATTACGTCCCTCCTATGCTAGTGAATCGATATAAAATGATTGGAATAGAAAAAACATCTGCTGGTTTTTTTGATATTGGAGTTCGGGGTCTGCCACCATTTCCTGTAATTAATGTTGCAAATTGCGCGGCAAAACGACACGTGGAGTCGCCGTTAATTGCTGAGGCAATTGTTAACAAAATTATTTCATATTTGCCTGTCGATAAACACGATATCACTTGTGGTGTCGTTGGCTTAGGTTCGATAGGGAAGGCAGTTGCTAAAAAATTACTATCAATGGGTTATACAGTAGCTATTTTTGACACCGATGAACAACAATTAAGCGTCTTTAAAAAGGGGAATCGTTTTGTCTGCGTGCAAAATATATCTGAACTTCTATCGATCAGTGATTATATTTTCGGTTGTAGTGGTCGCGATATTACTGCCTCTAATTTAGAGTCGTTTCAATTTTCTGCAAAAAACAAAACGTTAATTAGTTGTTCATCTGAAGACAAAGAATATTTATCTTTGTTACGTTTGATCCAACGCCAAAGAGATGGTTTATTCGATCCATTGAATGATATTCAATATATAAATCAACTTGGAGTAAGCATTAAAATATTGCGAGGAGGATTTCCTGTTAATTTTGATGCTTCGGGCGAGTCTGTACCTGCGGTTGATATTCAATTAACCAGAGCACTGGTTTTATCAGCGGTTATGCAAGCGATAGGTTATTTTGATCACCCAGATATCATCGCTAATAGTGGTATTTATGCGCTCGAACCAGACGAGCAACGATTTATTGTTCATGAATGGATAAAACAAAAAGGCGTGTTAAATCCCATTTTCAGCAAGATCGTTGAGAAATTCACATGTAATCAATGGATATTAAATCATTCTGCTCTATCATCCACAGAGAATGTGGTTATGAGCGGTTCATGACTTCGATGTGTTAAGCCTCAACCCCTATCGCCCGAAGCCATTCCTCCGAAGGCAATATTAATTTACGCGCGTTCATGTCGAAAAAGCCAAAGGTCATCTTGGCTTTGCTGTAGAAGACGCTCTGCGCATCAACAATATCCTGGCGCATTACGCCAATCTTTTTTTCATAGGAAACCATCTGCGATTCGATGATAATCGGTTGTCGTAATCTTAATTCTTTCAAAAATTGGATATTGCACTCTAAAACAACCGGCCCCACCCCGGATTGATGAATGGTTTTTAAGTCAAAGCCATTGTCATTGAGAAATTCCCACCGCGCCTCTTCTAATAGCTCAAGGTAGGTGGCATTATTGACGTGGGAAAATGTATCCAGATGATGCTCTTTTATCAACACTGGATAGTGAAACGTTTTAAAGTCAGGCATGATCAATTTTAACTCCGTTTTAATGTAACTTTCTGCCGTTAGTGACATGAGGATCAACGGTTATCAAGCAGATCCCGCCATTATCATCTGAAAAACCGACCAATAAAAATTGCGATGTAAATCCGGCAATATTTTTCTCGCCCAAATTCACACACCCGACCACCGCCCGGCCAACCAGTGACTCCGGCGTATAATGCACCGTCACTTGCGCAGATGTTTGCAACACACCCAGTTCCGCACCAAAATCGACCCACACTTTATAAGCCGGCTTTCTGGCGCGCTCAAATGGCTCTACCTTCACAACCGTGCCTGAACGAAAATCAACTTTGTCAAAATCTTCATATGATATAGTCATCGTTATTGCCTCATCCTGTTGATGCCATCCACATAATACCAAACACCCCCAACCCGTTCAAACTCGCTCATTTCATGTATCGATTGCGGTTCACCTCCCTCAAGAAAACTAGCAATAAATTCAACAAATCCTTGATTCTCAGACGGAGGAACAACCTTCAGCACACGTAACCCAACCCACTCAACACGACGCGCCCAACGCTTGGCTTCCCCAGGATGAAAGCCACTCAAAGCTTTCCCGCGCATGGTTTTCTTAATATACGCTATTTTCGCCAGGGTATAAGCACTATACCGAGACCGCATCAACGCCTCCGGCGTGCTCGCAGGGATGCCGCCCTCGATATACACAGCACAACAACTTGAATAGTGAAGACCTGAACCACAGGGACATAATTTCATGGATACTCCTGACATGAGGGTTTTGTAATGATACACCGTATTTACGCGTGGGTTGCGTTGAGTTGCGTCTTGATGCAACCCAACTCGGTTGCTATCGTAGAAATCGCTGTGAAATTTGCAGCCTGCAACTGATTGTCTATACTTAAATCATGAATCACTACATTACTCAAAGACAAGCGTGCAACAGGGGTACGTCCAACTCTTAAGCCGTACAAATTTTTTATGTGTTAATGCTGGCTTGTGCCGGCGATAACCAGACTGCAGTGCACAACTATAATTGATACCAATCAATTTTTTTAAGGGGCAAATCATCATGCCGGTAATTTTAAAAATGGGTAACGCTGCAGATCCAGCGAATAATGATTGGATGGCGCCTCCTAAAGGTGCTTTGGTTGTTTGCGCGGGAACTGTTAGCTGTACGAGCGTCTCAGGCATGGGGGCAGGATTCAACGTGTTCAAAAGATTTTTTGGTACGGATAATGAAGCTAAGCAGGCTGTTTGGGCCACCCCATTACAAAAAAAATTAGATGGTTTTCACGGGAACCCAGCTCAGGCTATGCCTGCGTATATGGGTATGACGGTTCAATCGCCCACAAATAAACATTACACAGGTGGAATAGCAACTGTGCCTAATTTAGGAGCAAATGGCAAGCGTCTTGATGGGACGCAAAGTACCTCAACGCCAGGAGAGAAAGAGAAAGATGATTATAAAGCGGCTGTTCAAGGTGCCATTCGAGCAGCAAAAATCAATAATCAACCATTATACATACAACCCTTGGGCACAGGTGAATACAAGTGGGATAAAAAACTTGCAGGTGAGTTGTTTGCTGAGGTGATTAATGAAGAAGCACTTGCAAGTCAACAGTTCAAGCTACCAGAAGTACAAATTATCATTCCTGGTCCAGACCCAATATTTTCAGCCGCATTGGAAGCAAAACTTAAATTTCTGAATAGCCCGTGTACGGTGACCAGTGAACAATCGCCCCAACCTCTGGCGCCTCAGCCATCTCCCCACACGGGTGCAGTCAATCCAGGCAAAGGTCTTCAGGCAATTATCAACGATTATACCCAAAACTATAAAGGCACCCCAAAAATAACTGAACCCGATAAGGATGGTTCCGTCGAAATTACCTTTGACTCCCTAGCGGATGCCAAGACTTTCTTTTCAAAGAACGAAAATTTAGCCCATCCATTTTTAATGGAGCAAGTGGGAAAAAGTTTCGCAGAAGGTAATCATTTCTATTCTTGTGGAGATGGTCAATTGTATGAAGGCACACCAACTGTAATTTTGAATGCCATGGATAAAGAAGCACAAAAACAACCACCAGGTCCAAACGTACAAAAAACACTGGAGGGAATAGCAATACTGCGGGCAGAAATAAACGAAGAAAAGGCAAAAAAAGGAACAGCTAGATATAGAGGTGAGCTTGTTGGTGGCCGCGAATTAAATTCCCCCTCAACTACCGCAGAAAATGCAGCAGCAACAGCAACAGCAGAAAACGACGCACGCAGAATAGGAGCGCCAGGCGCCCGCCCAACTTAATAATCAGCTTTTGGCGCTCCAATAAAAACAAATTCGCCGCCGAAAGAACCTGGTGTTTCGTGGTTGATGTTGTACGGGTGGCGTTCAAACTGGGTTCTTTCATGGATGAAATCAAAAGAGAATCAATAGAGCCCACATTGATTCCCTTCGACCCCATTACCGTAATTTTATGTTTATAATAAACCTTCAACCCTTTTTATCAGACCCTCACCCATGAAAAAACTCCTATTTTTTATCATCATCCTTATTATCGGTTACTTATTCCACGAAGCCATTCTTAACAAGGTCGGTAGCGCATTAGTCAAGAAAGACGTCATTCAACCATCTGACGCCATTGTTGTTTTAACCGGCGACTACACAGGGACAAGGATGCACGCAGGGATATCACTACTGAAAAGCGGCATGGGCAAATACATTGTCTTCAATGGCGGAAAAGAATATTGGACGATAAATTACTCTGAACTTGTCTTAAGGCAGTTAAGCGCCGAAGGAATAAAGCCTGAACAGGCTGTATGGTCTGATGATGACCAAAATAGCCGTAACACTCGCGACGAAGCGCTAGCTAATTTACGTCTGTTAACAGAAAAAGGCGTAAAATCATTTATCCTCGTCACCTCAGACTATCACACCGCTCGCTCAGCGAGAGTTTATGAACGTTTAGCCAAAAATCATGAGATGAGCATGTACATATACCCAGTACAAGATCCAAACGTCATACTTAACGGTTGGTGGAGAGATCGCGCGAGCGCCAAAAACGTACTCATAGAATGGGAAAAAACAATTTGGTATTTTATGCGCCCAAACTGAGCGCAAGAAAATCGAAGTGACTTTTGATAAATCATTGAAGAGCAACTATACTCAAAAAATAGATATAAACCCATTCAGTATAATGAAAAAAAGGAACGCAACAATGAAAATGGAATTTTTTACCATACTGAAACAATTATCGCTGATGTTAGCGCTGAGTGCACCACTCCTGGGCTGGACCAACACGGCAACCGCCGAGGCCGCAACACCTAAAGACTGCCAAATAAAATGCGACCTTTCGTACAATAACTGCATCTCCCATGGGCCTATTAACACGTCCGGGAACTCTATCTGCTTGGCACCACATAAATGGTGCAAGAGCTGCTGTACTGGGCTTGGGGATCATGTAACGACTGACGCGATCGATGTATGCGTGCGAAATGCAGGGATGCCGTACTAACAAGTATTAAGGAGGTAACATGGGGTCTTTTTATTTAAATTAAACGAATCGAGTCTAACGGTAAATCATGAATATACAATTGGAGAATTATTATGGACAAATATATTAGATTATTGCTTCTTGTTTTAACCCTTGGCTTTACTCTGGGCGCTCCTGCCCTATCATTCGCAGACAAGTGTGATGTCTCTTGTGAAAAGGGTGCAAATTCAATCGAATGCCCTGGTGGATGCGGATGCTATTGTCAAGACGGCAAAGCGCTTTGCTCTTGTTCCAGTGACACTGAAAAGTCCTGTGACGTCAGTTGCGCTAAAGGAGATAAATCCATTACTTGTCAAGGCGGTGGTTGTGGATGCTTTTGCGATGCAGACAAGTCCCCTGTATGTGAATGCTATAAAGGCCACAAGAAATAATAGGAGCTGTTGACATTTCAGTTAACTCCCGAGGGGCGTCATCCAGACTACCCCTTCGGGACAAAATGAACTTGCAAGTCGTCGTTGCGAGGCAAGGTAGCCTGGGTGCCGCATGCTAGGTTAAAACAATGACTCATCGATCTCGGCGCGGCAACCGGGGGGATTGACTCTAATGTTAATGGCACTAAGTTCAGCAATGCCCGCCGTAAAAGCCGATGGTCAGCATGAGCGCCCTCTCCCATTGATGGGAGAGGGTGCCCGACAGGGCGGGTGAGGGCAGTTTAAATCGCAGTGTTTTGATCTACCCTCATCCGCCCTGTCGGGCACCTTCTCCCGACATCGGGAGAAGGAACTCCGCCACCAGCGCAGGTTTTACGGCGGAAATTGCGGCACTAAGTTAAGTTCTGTAGGTTATTTCCCTTAACTTAATGGCGGTGAGGCTACGGGACTAGACCTAAATAAGGCAGTAAGTTCCAATGGCAATGGTTCTATTGTAAGGCAGGTTATAAAACTCAATGTTTAGATTTGCGGAATAATTACGCATCATAAATGCAAATATTTTTTCCTGAAAATGAAATAACAATGATTTAGTTTTTTCCGAGGCGATTATGTTAGGGACCTCAATAAAATAGGTTGCCGCCTGAATATTAAGCGAGAAAGGAAGTAAGCCCATACTATCTGCTTTCTCAAGCGCCGCGGGTACAGAGACCATATTCATGAAACCATAATGAAGTGTCATTAGGCACACTTTTTCACTCAGATTAACAATCTCATAACGTTTGTTGCCATGCACATACGGAATGTTCTCAACCACATAGTTAACAATAAGAATATGTTCGGGAACAGTCATGCTGAGCTTTAAAAAATTCAAAAAACTTCCACCACTCTTATCATAAACATCAGTGATAAAAATTGACGTAACGCCTGCCAGCTGATGGAGACTTTTATAATGCAACTGTTTCAGCGTCTTGGCGAGCGCCTCTTTTTTTACATAAAAATTATTTCTTAAATACTCAACCCCTAAAGTCCAGGTGTACATCAAAAATGCAACCATGGATGCAAATACCACAGGAACCCAACCGCCAGTTAATACTTTATGAAAGTTAGCCCCCAAAAACGCGAGATCAATTGCCAAAAAGACACCCAGTATCATGGCGGTTTTATAGATTGACCAGTGCCACACACAAATAGCTGCATAAATCACCATAGCAGTAATCAATAACATATACAGATTGATAGCAATACCATAGGCATGCGCTAAGTTACTGGAGTTTTTAAACGTTAGCAAAAGAAAGATCGTGCCTAAAAATAAGATGAGATTGATATGTGGAACATAGATTTGCCCTGAACGAGCTCTGGACGTTTGGATAATCGGAATACGGGGACAAAAACCGAGAAGAACCGCTTGTTTGGTTAGGGAAAAAGTGGCGGAAATAATCGATTGCGAAGCAATAACGGTTGCAATGGTCGCAATAACAATTAAAGGAATGTTAAACCAACTGGGTGCAATCATATAAAATGGATTACTGATGGCTGCCGTATGATTTAATAAATACGCGCCCTGCCCAAAATAGTTCAAAATTAAACTCGGGAAAACAATGGCAAACCAGCTATAACGAATAGGATTTTTTCCAAAATGACCTATGTCGGCATAAAGCGCCTCGCCACCGGTGACGACTAGAAAAATTCCACCTAATAAAAAATAGCCTCGCCATCCACTGATCTGTAAAAAATGCATCGCATAATAGGGACTAATTGCCTTCAAAACGACCGGGTTAGCTATTATCTGCACTAAGCCTAAAACTGCAATCGTAACAAACCATAAAAGAATCAGCGGACCAAAGATAGTTCCCAATTTAGCTGTTCCTTTGTATTGCATAGCAAAAAGACACGCGAGGATGATGCAGGCTAAAGGTAGAATATAAGCGTCAAATTGAGGGGAAAGCGTGCCCAAGCCCTCTACTGCGCCTGCCACTGAAATTGCCGGGGTAAGCATGCCATCCCCTAAGAGAAGCCCTGCACCAAAAATAGCAGTCGTGTAAAATAAATAATTATATTTGGAGTCCTTTTGATTCAACAAGGCTAATAGTGCGAGAATGCCGCCCTCTCCATGGTTATCTGCACGAAAAATGATGACCAAATATTTGATCGAAATGATGATGGCCAAAGTCCAGAAAATTAAAGAGAGAATGCCCAAGATATCGGTTAAATCAACGGGAAGATCGCCCAACGTTTCACGTAAAGCGTACAAAGGGCTAGTCCCAATGTCGCCATAAACAACACCCAACGCACCAAGGGACATTCCGTATGAAAATTTATCTTTTTTAATCATAAGCGTGTTTGCCAGTTATTTTGAGTCAAATGTTTTTTCTTCCCTGATTTTTTTTTCAATTAGCGTGTGTCGCCAATTCTACTCTCATGGCAACTTCTCGATAACCCAGGTAAAAATCATTACTCGCGATCAAACATCATCGCTAGATTATTACTTTATCACAAACATTTTTTTTATTAATGTAAATTATGAGGCAACTCGGTAAAGAGACTCGATATTGATTAAATTAATTCTTTATGTTGCATTGATGCTCCACTGAGAGGCGGTTATGGAGCAATCAATACTTGTTGTAATGTCTCGAAAAATATAGCTCTTAACCGAAGTATTTATCTCGCACTATCTTGATCACAAGCCTTGTGATTACGATCAAAAACAATGAGATGAAAAATTAATTATGATTAGTGACTGATCAACATGTATTATTGAGTCTCTTACCAAACAATAAAACAAGAGATCAGTCATGGCGCATATTTTCGCAGATATTTTATCATTAGTACACTATATTCATATCCAAAGGCATGAGCCTGAGAAGTTAGGCTTAAAAAATTGCCTGTGTTGCGGTAAATCAAACCCTTGGCGACATGGTGGTTATTCTCGTGAAGCGGATCGCATTAATCCTTCAAGTACCTCACTAAATCCAGTGTTTATTCAGCGATACTATTGCCCCTGTTGCGACAAAACATGTTCAGTCCTTCCGGAATGCATTCCACCGCGTAGATGGTATTTGTGGGATATGCAGCAGATCATTTTTGTATTGTACCTTTCTGGTATGAGCGCTTACGCTATATCAAAAACAATGCCGCCTTCACGCCAGACCATAAAGCGTTGGCTGATGCGCTTTGTAGAGCAATTTCGACTTCATAAAGATGCGTTGTGTACTCATTTTTATGCACTGGGTAGAGCCATAAATATGGCTGACTTTTGGCAAGCAACGCTCCAGAAGATGCGTTTGAGTGAAGCGATGCGCCTTTGCCATGTAGCCGGAGTTGTTATCCCATGAACATATAATCGGTTCAAGCATGAGTTGTGCAATGCTTATGCAAATATGAACCCCACACAGTTTGGTCGTTTCGGTGCCATGATTTTACTGATTAACTTCACTCCCCATTAATAGCGGAGAGAAAAATGAGTAAACCTTTACACCCGATGGCTTTGTTTCGCCTGATGGTTCTTGGTCCACTAGCGAGCCGCGCTGAACTAAAGCGCGGTGAGGTTAAAAGTATTATCCGAAGTTTGGCTGCCGATCGTTATACTATTCCTGAGTCAAGACGAACGCATATCAGTGAAGAAACAATTGCGCGCTGGTACTACGATTGGAAGCGAGGGGGTATCGAAGCACTGAATCCTAAACCGCGCATAGACAAAGGAAGTACACAAATTTCAGAAACCGTGCAAAGCAGAATTGTGATCCTTAAAAAGGATAAGCCTTCACGCTCAATTAACACTATTATTGGCATGATTGAGCGCGAAGGATTGGTTGCTAAAGACACATTGGCTCGGGCTTCCGTTCATCGCTTTTTACAACAACAGCACCTGTCAAAACGCATTATACCCAATCAAGACACTATTGAGCGCCGGTCATTCGTGGCTGCCCATGCAGGAGATATTTGGCAAGGAGATGTACTTCATGGCCCACGGATACAAACGCCATCAGGCATGCGGAAAACGTACTTGGTTTCATTGATTGACGATTCCTCACGTCTTATTACACATAGTGCGTTTTGTCTTGGAGAAACAGCCCTCGATATAGAGGGCGTGCTCAAATCAGCTGTATTGAAACGAGGCGTACCGTATAAATTGATTATTGATAATGGCCCTGCATACCGATCCGAGTCATTACAAACTATTTGTGCACACTTAGAGATACGGCTTGTCTATTGTCGCGCCCGAGAACCCGAGGGCAAAGGTAAGCTCGAACGTTTTCATCGCACATTTAGAGAACAATTTATCGATGAGCTTGATATCGATAAAATTCGTGATTTGGGTGATCTTAATGCTCGCCTTTGGGCCTGGATTGAGCATGTTTATCATATTCGTTTGCATGGTGGGTTAGATAAGAAAACACCGCTTGATAGTTGGAGAGACGACCTGCTTCACGTGCGCCCTCTAACGCCTTATTTCGCCAATAAAATCGATGATATTTTTTACCATCGTGCTGAGCGAGTTGTTCGCAAAGATGGAACGATCAGTTGGGATGGCAAGATGTTTGAGGTACATCACAACCTTGTCGGTGAGAAAGTGACGTTGGTGTTTAATCCGCACACAAATATTGCTGTTCGGGTTGAAACAGCCTTCGGTGACAACTTGGGAGCCGCTGTTTTATTAGATTTAGACGCCAATCTTAATCGTAAACGCCAACGACCACATGCAGCACCTTCGCCTGAAGGAATCCAGCGTGAGCACAATGTCGAATTGGTTTTTGAAGACTATGTCGAGTCCATTGGCACCTTTGCACAAACAACCGGTGAGGACAATTAAATGTACCAATCATTTTTTGGTTTAACCCAAGCCCCCTTAGGAAAAAAAAGTATCCAATTATGGGATAACGCCCAGCTTGCAGGCCTTGCTCAACAGTTTAATTGGCTTCTTCAATCACCTGGCGTTGGATTACTCACAGCAGAGCCTGGACTTGGGAAAACGGCTGCACTTCGACAACTAACCAGCACTTTAAACCCACATCAATACAGCGTTTTCTACATCGCCGAGACAGATTTTGGTCGACTGGATTTTTATCGTCAAATGGCGCTGATACTTGGACTTGCTTCTTCTTATCGTCGTGCTCAGTTATGGCGTGATATTAAGGAGTACATCATTCACTTGGCTACTCAAAAGAACATTATGCCAGTATTCATTATTGATGAAGCACAAAATCTTCCATCTGAATTTTTTCGTGATTTCCCAGCTTTCCTCAATTTTGTCTTTGATTCCAAAGACTACATGACCGTTTGGTTGGTAGGCCACCCGGAGCTCGCTCGCGAGATAGGGAAACCCGCTAATGCTGCATTAGAATCTCGGATCCAAGCACGTTGTGAACTGAAGCCAATTCTTGAGCGCGATGCATTTAAGCAGCTTATTGAACATGGTTTTTCTCAGGCTGGATGTACGCATCAGTTGTTGTCCGACTCAGCTCTTGAGCTGCTCCGAATGTCCTCAAAAGGTAATCCAAGACAAGCACATAAACTCATTGTTACATCACTGCGATTGGCTACTGATAAAAAAATCAATCATCTACCAGATGATATCATCAAGGAGGCCATCGCTCTGTTGAAACAAATTTAAAAATAAAAGCTCCCCAAGGTGCTTGCCTTGGGGAGCTTTGTCTCAGGTTAATTAAATAGGGACGAGATATGTAAATTAGAGTGAGACGTTACACTTGTCTACCAAAATTTCTGGCATATTTTTTTCGACAATATATAAAATATATAATTTGTGTTTTCAAAATAATCAACTAAGCTCTATATGGATATCCAATATTATTAACTTTAAAAGGAATTATCATGACTTATAGAAAAGTAGTTAAAGCAAGCGAAGTTGTTGGCGTTGACGTAAAAAACTTGGCCGACGAAAGTATTGGTAAAATCAGTGAAGTAGTCATTGATAAAGCCCATGGCAACGTAAGTTACCTTGTTTTAAATTTTGGTGGACATTTGGGGTTTGGTAATAAATTTTTTGCGATCCCCTGGAACTTATTTACCTATAATGAAGAAAAAGATTGCTTCGTTCTCGATTTGGATAAAGAACGATTACAGGATGCTCCTGGATTTGAAAAAGACAATTGGCCTAACTTCACCTCACCTAATGTAGCTACTTCAATTGAACAATTTTATATCAAACACAAGAAAGCAAAGTAATTTATTCAGAAGTGACTTTATGTTTGAGAGAAATTAAATATTAATACAAGTTGATGCGGAAAGATTTCCATCAACTCGTGTTAACCATCCCAAGTAAGTTGCCAAAAGGGGATGTATCATTGAATCGAATAAGGAGAGCAACATGAGCTACCACACAATAGTCAATGTTAACGATATTATTAGTCTTAAAGTTAAAAATAATCAGGACCAGGACTTGGGTAAAATTGAAACAATCATGTTACATAAAACTGATGGTAGGGTCGCTTATGTTGTGCTTTCTTACGGGGGCTTTCTAGGCATGGGTAACAAACTGTTTGCCATTCCTTGGAATGTTTTTTCATACGATGCGGCACAAGATTGCTTGATACTTGCCCTGAGTGAAGAAAAATTAAAGAACTCACCCGGGTTTGATAAGGATAACTGGCCAGATATGTCCGATCACTCGTGGAGTAATTCCATTCATACGTATTATGGCATACCGACCAAGTAAAAAATGATTGATGTACGCGTAGGTTGGGTTGAGCGAGAGCGAAGCCCAACCTACAACCCTTAACTTAGCGCCATTAGACTCTGAAACCATTGATTCTCGTTAATAATTATGATGGATTACGGAGTGAAGGGCCGGGAGTATCGTCATCTGAGCTTGTATCAATAATTGGATGACCATCTATACTTTTGTCGTCGTCATCATCGTCTGAGGATTCAAATCTTGCCGGATTTGGACCGCCTTGAGTTAAGCCAACCTTAGATATTAAATATCCAATTAACTGGTGTATTTCGGGTAAGGATTTAAATTGAACTTTTAAACCATCAGATATTTCCACATTACTTTCCAATATGCCTTGTTTAGATAGAACGTGCTTTAATTCCAGAGATGTTTTAATTAGCTGACTGAGAAGACTTTGAAGGTCGCCACCACTCGAAGCTGCTTGTTGCGCGGTCACGGGCTGTCTTATATCATTCGGACTCCCATTCGATGGTATTTCTGTATTAGTTACCGATCGTAGAAGACTCCTTGCGGCTGCCTTTTTAGCTGGACGATTAGCTTTCTTTTCAGCTCTCATCTCTATGAGATGAGCTTGGTAGCTTTGCACCAAAACATGTTCATTTTGCGAAGGCAAGAATGGTTTAGCCCCCCATCTTAAAGCAACAGAAGCTGTTGCTTTAATAGATGCTGGAATAAATTCTTTAGCATCCTCTCTTAATGACGATTTCATTTATTTAAACCTTACTACATTAAAACAGACCTATTGTATTACATTTATATCAACATATCAAGCACTTAGACGCATAAGCGCCCACACTGTTTATTTTACTTATAAAAAACTAAAGTCGATGCTAGAAGATAATGTTAAACCAATCATTATTTCTGCTGCTGGTTTTCATTCATCATGGTTTGAGGCCTTTCATGGCCTTGGCTGGGACTATGTTGGCCGAAAAAGCAGGCTTGCAGTCTCAATACCAGGCAAACTCTGTGCGGTCTATACGTATACTTTCCTTATTTTATCTAGGCTGTAGAATCATAATTCGAGCGAAGGATAAAATGAAAACCATATTAATTCAGTCGGTTATAGAAAACTTCCCTGACTTTAGTGAGGCTTAAAAAAAGGTGTCGACACCTCAGAGTCTGGCCCCTTGATTTCATTGTTTTTTCCATCGATTATTTTGAGAGTCCACTACTTGTTCTTATTGATTGCACTTCTTTGTCATCAACCGCTCCTTCTTGTATTTCTTTGTATCGTTGGCGAAAATCATCAACTATCAAATGGGTGATTACTTTATTAAAATCATCTTGAGATTCAACTTGTTCAAGGTTTTGAGCGCATACGTGATGTTTAATCAGTGCCTCAAAATTTTCTTGCGCGGTACTTTTTTCTTGAATAGAGCCTAGCGCTTCATCTGAAGATAACAAACCTTTCTTTCCAATTATAATTAAACATCGGTATAGATCATGCAGGCCTTCATGCTTCATTAAGCGATTAATGTTTTCTTGCGCATCATGACCATTAAGAAAACCATATTTATTTAAAATTACAAAGCATTTTAACAGACCAGCTGCTTTGGGGCCATTCAACACTCCGGTCTTGGCCATAGCATCAATGCATTTTGACACGTTACTTAAGTCAGGTTGGTCTAATAATAGACTGAAATTTTCTTGTGCTTTTGGGCCATTCAACACTCCGGTCTTGGCCATAGCATCAAGACATTTTGACACGTTACCTAGGTCAGAATGCGCTAATAATTTATTAAAAACCGTCAAATCTTGATCGAACCAGTCGATCTTTGCAAGCAAGCTGATGCATTTATTAAAATTTGCTTTATCAGGTATGTTTTCTACTGAACGGGTAATATCAGCTAAGCGAGCCGGAGCTTTACTAATATTCTCAGCTAATTTCTCCGGATCTTTACTATATAAGACTGGCGTAACTGCTATGAAAGGAAAGAAACTCTTGCAATTTTTTTCAAGTACCAACAAGCCTTTTAGTTTATCTTGTGCTGATGCCTCACCTAAAAACATGCCTTCGACAACTCCATCAACAGTAAGGGCATTTTTGCTTTTTAAAACACGTACCACGTCTCTCATATATGCCGCTTCATTTTTCGCACTAACCGAGAGCGGCTTTAATTGTTTTTCAAAATCAACCTGATTGTGCTCTGCCCACTTGCCTATTGATGCCCCCTGGACGAAACCAATAAGATACGCAGGTTGTTTCTCCAGTTTAACCTGACTTAAAAGTTCCAAAAAAAACTGCCATTTTTCCCCACTCATAAGGTGTTCAACCAGCTTGTTGGTTTCACTTGAATTCCCTAGTAATACCGTCCATACGCCAAGGTTTATGTTTGTCCATCCGCCAGGGATTATGTTTATAACCTCTCTGTTAGGCATGATAAATTCCTCCTGAAAAAAAGACTTATAACGCTTTTAAGATGATTAAGTACCGATTGGAATTAGGCACTCATGTATAAAGTATAGTCAAAACCACCTCCCGCGCAATTTTTTAGAAATATATTGCCCTGGCCCTGTCAAAATGT
Organism: uncultured Gammaproteobacteria bacterium; assembly: GCA_963784615.1. Taxonomy (GTDB): domain Bacteria; phylum Pseudomonadota; class Gammaproteobacteria; order Legionellales; family Legionellaceae; genus UBA11403. The sequence goes on along the minus strand of CAWASG010000002.1, from coordinate 58,602 downwards.
CCGAAAGGTTCAACTATAGCTCAAAGATCGTTGTTTCATTGTATACCTCCAATAATCCCCTAACATCCTGTAGAGTTTCCCTTGAGGTGAGGTGGGGTGCTTAGATTGATTGCGTTGATTCAGGCATGTTCGTGTGATTACTAGTACGTTGTTAATCTAATTTTGACCGATAGCAATACTCAACTTGTTGATACTTAGCCGAAATCCGAGCCACGACCGTTAGGGAGTGGAACAGTTCAGCTGGCCCTCAAATACTCCACTCCCTAACGGTCGTGGCTCGGATTCCGATTTAATGCTATCAATCTAACCGGTCAAAATTAGATGAACAATGTACTAGCACTGTCAAAATGTCAGATAGGTTCAACTAGAATTTCCCTTGGGGTGAGGTGCTTAGATTGATTGTGAAGATGTGGGTCACAGAATAAGTCGCACTTTAGAAAAAATGTTCTATAGAAAAGAAATTCATTTTTCCGTGCTATGCAGGAAAATAGTAATCACATTGACAATCATATTGAAACTACGGATCCTAGGGAAAACTTCGCAATTTACGGAGCCAATCAATGAATTATTTAGAGTCCATTTTCCAAATTTGGGGCGCGTTATATGACCAAAATAAAGATACCAAATCTACCATAGAAAAATTTTTCCATGTTGATTATACACAGTGCATTAATGGTATCACGATGGATCGGACTGAATATATTGAACATGTCATAGAGCAAAAGAAAAATATCGAATCTATGGAATTTTCAAAACAAACTCACATTGGCCAGGGTAGTGAATTATTCCTTATATATGATGCGAAAGGCAAAAGTATTGAGGGTAACGATGTCGAGGCCGAAGTAATAGCTTATTTTAAATTTAAGGAAAACAAGATCTTTAGAATACATGGTCAAGTACATTTGTTAAAAGGTTCTCCATCTGATGTTGATATGACTAAGTAGCTTTATCTATAGTGGTTATCATTCACCAGGAATCAATGGGGTCGGCTAGCCGTCCCCTCCAACAAGCTTGCTTGGCGCAAACCCCATTGATTTTTTTTGGCATATATCGGTCATTAGTAAAATTCAACGAATTATAAAGTGATCGCTTCTTTCTTCAGCGAGATTCAAATAATTAAGCGCTATGGCTGCCTTAACAGCGGAGCGTGCCAGGGGAAATGAGACAAATTCTGTAGTGAATTAGCTAACTCGATTATCCTGCCATAGACACCTCCGACTGTCCAGATTTACTTCCTATTTCAATCGATTCAGGTGGATTTATATACACCGCATCAGGGAGGCTTTTTAATTGTGGCTCTTTATGATTGAAGCGCTCTGGATGGGCAAGGAAAGCCTTCATCAAGACGGCATGTCGTTGCTCAAGAATAGATTGATCTCGCTGGTAATTGAGCGTGCTCACGCAATTTGATGGTCAGTTTTACACGATAATTGATGGTTGCAATGCGCCATAAAATGCACAGCCTCCCTGCTGTATTTTTTCCAGATTAGAAAGGTGGATTATCCTCCTTCATATTAATATCAGCCATGGTTCCAATGACTGATTCTCGATAATAACGTTCTATTTGATGATGGTAATGCTCACCAAACGCAACCATCAGTGCATAAAAGAAATCCTGCACATTGACCGCTGCTTCATCGGTGAGTGTCGGTGCTTCAATGACTAAATATTTCATCGCTTTCTCCCGATTAAGCTTTTTTTCGTTTGTTTGATGAGACCGAAGTGGTGAAACACTCAAAATACAACTGCTCATCCAATTGTGGACGCTCAAGGCGTGCGGCCATATCCAGCAGTTCCCCAGACATGTTGCAAAGGATCCGACTGTTTCCGGCTGCGTGTTCACAAAGGGTGTTTATCAGCCCTGTCGTCATTAGCCCAGGGTTGCCAGCGTGTTCCAATAGATGTTGCAGCGTTTGGGTTAACTGCTCAATGCTGGCGTGTTCTGTGAGCAGGCGGATCCGAATACGACTACCCAAAGGCATCAGATCGTCGCGGCGTAGTTTATCATTTAATCTTTGATCACCAGCCAGAATGACGCTGAGCAAGTTACGTGAGTCAAATTGCATACTGGTCAGTAACCGTAGTTCACTTAAGACTTCTGGCGACATTTCCTGTGCCTCGTCAATGATAAGCACTGGGCGTAACAAGGTGCTATCAACGTGAGTGAGCCATCGTTCGCGTAAATTTTTGAAGCCACCCCAACGATTGCTGGCCGTAAGTGGCACACAAAAAACATCCCCCAGTTCACGATAAAAATCAGCAAGCCTTGAGTTAGCATGACTGATGACGCCGATCTGCGCATCACGCACGCGTGTAAGGCGTGAAGCCAAAACGCGCAAGGCAACACTTTTACCTGTGCCAGGATCACCGCTCACTAAAGCAAAACCACCTTCACGAAGTAATGATTGCTCAACACGCCAGCAAAAATTCTCGAGCTTTGGGTAAATGCACAAGGCTTCTACGGGGATATCCGAGATGAATGGATTGTATTTTAGACCATAAAGAGCCAGTAGTTTTTTACTCATGTTCAGATTCTCCTTTGGGTAAATAGGCCGGAGGAAGGCCGGTGGCCGCGTATTCTGCCATCAGTGCTTTTAGCAAGGGCGCAACGCCTGTTGATACAAGCTCTTCGCTGGGCTCTTGTTCACCGGAATTGGTGAAAGTTCGACGCTGACCTGAAGCGTTTTCTGATTTGTCTTGTGGATAAATCATACTTAACAGTGTGTTGGTGTGTGGATCGACAAGCCTTACAGAGCCTAAGTCCCACCGTGCATAGCGGATGTACAATATCTCCAAACTGCGGTATTGCGATGGCACTTCAAAGCGTTTGCCATCAAGACTGAATGTTCCATCTGATTTACGTTGCCTGCGATGCACCTGAGTGCAAAAAGCATGATGTAACGCTGCGGTGTCAGGACACGGTCGACCAACATCGGCATCCTTCATATAGCGCGCAAGCGGTGAGCAGCCAATCTCGGAATGTACTTTTTGATGGTATTCACGCTCGACCCAAGCAAGGGTGCTTTTATTGAGTAACGACAAGGTTATCTCCTCCTCACCCTCAAGCATAGCCATCAATCGCCCTTCAACTTGCGCCCAAAAAACCTCCTGTTTCGCGTTTTGGTAGGGAGAATAAGGTAGTGTAGGTTGATGTAGAATGCCCAATCTCGCAAGCCCTTCGGTAAACTCAGCCGAAGTCATCGCACTGCCATTGTCACTCATCAGAGCGCGCGGTAAGGCGCGTTTCTGTAGTGCCTGCATAAACCCATGTACCAGCGTCTCTGCGGTTTCATCCATGTACCATTGCGCATGACAAATCAGGCGGGAGCGGTCATCCAGAATGGCAAGTAATAAGGGTTTATGCCATTGACCGTCTCGTCCCAAAATTCTGCGTGAGCCATGGTGAAAATCAAGGTGCCATAACGTGTTAACATGGTCGACTTCATAACTTCTGACCTCTCGTTTCTCTAGCCTATCAGCTGCGAGGATGGCGCCTTCTGTATGTCGTCTTTTCCGCCCAGGTTGCTTGCAGAAACCATTCGACTTCATGTAACGACGAATCGTATTGTAAGACGGCAAGACGCCTAACTCAGGCGTTGTCTTTGCAATCACATAGAGGTTATCTACGTGTAACTGGTAGCTCCAGCTTGGATGTGAACGATGTTGATGTTGGATGCTCATCTTTAATGGGGCTGAGAGCGTGTGACTACTCCCGGCATCTGTACGGCGTTTCGTTCGCAAAGCACCGACCGGGTCGTTCTCATGGCGAGATTGATAAAGCCATCGCTCAATCGTCGATAGTCCAAAATGAACTGGTAATCCTGTAATGGGATGCTGCCATTGCTTTTGAGCTAAAGAAGCCAGCTCAATCTGTAGTTGCCCTTTATCCGGCGGCGCTGCCAAAAGTGGGCCAATAACCGAAAAGCGAAATCGGGCCCACCGTTCTTGGCGAGTACCAACATCGGGCTTCTTGTTGCTCATAAAAACTCCTGCTTGTTTAAGAAGTTTATGAGTCTACTGGATGTCTAACTTGATCTAAAGATGCAAACTCTGCGCGAATAACTCCCTCCTTTAGACAGCGCGATAAACGCCCGCTGTCATTGGCGCTAAAAACTGCAAGGCATTTACCAGTTTTTGACTCAGGTTGTCTGGAAAAATCAAAAGAAGTTGTCGAGGAAATGGGCCAACAATGGCCTTTACGGGCAGGAATGCTTTAGCCTGTTTCCAAAAAGCAGTGCCAATAAAACAATCTCGCCACCAACGACGCCAACGCCCCCAGGTTCGCAGACTGATGCTGATACCAAAATAACGCGTTACTTGGTAATACCGGCGCCTCGAAGCACTGGACATGAAGGCGGAGATAAGCACGATAATCGCAGCCGGAAAACGATGTCGCCCCAAAAACCGTACCGATGGTGTTGTCACACGCTTTCGGCAGTTTCCGCAGCAAAGACTGCGCCGACTATCATAATGCTCACGGCATGATGCAGGTAACCCGAGGGGACTACGAGGGTAATCGGCTTGATATAAAGGACCGTTACAGAAAGGACAGTCTTCAGCTCGAACTTTCTCAGCCATTTCATCATCGATATGCACGAATAACGGATGAAAACTGGTCTTTTTTAATAGTTCATGGTACATTTAGGCTCTCTTTGTTCGTCGTTGAACGTAAGAGTACCCTTCATGAGGTTTTAATCAAGCTTTATGAGGGGTTTTTTATTTGTACATCAATGAACGTGGCTGGAATTACGGGGAAATCCATCAGATTGTGTGTTCAGGCTGAGTAATGAACGGATTCTGGCGTTAACCATGCGATCCCTGAGTGATAATGCTCTTTGTTATACCAAGGAAAAAATTGCTGACAAAAGGCCTCAGCGTGTTGCAGCGATTGGCAGCGCGCAGGGAACTCCGGCCTGTATTTTAGCGTTTTAAATTGTGACTCAGAAAAGGGATTGTCGTTGCTTGTATAAGGTCGGTTGTGGGTTTTAGCAACGCCGAGATGTTCGAGTAGCTGTGAAACAGTGTGAGATTTCATGCTTGGCCCATTATCAGAATGTATAGTCAGTTGGTGAGGCTGAATGCCGTGTTTTAAAGCGGTCTCATGTAATAATTTTCGGGCGAGTTCTTGCGACTCACAGTCTGCAATAAGCCAACCAACAACATATCGGCTGAATATATCCATGATGACATATAGATGGTAATAAACCCATTTTGTAGGGCCAAGTAATTTTGTGATATCCCATGACCAGACTTCATTCGGGCGAGATGCAATTAATTCAGGCTTGACGGCATCTCGATGATTCCGCTGTAAACGCCGTTCTGCTGTTTCACCATGCTCTGCTAAAATGCGATACATGGTGCGGGGCGAACAATAATACTCGCCCTTATCCATCAACTCATAATACACATCGTAAGGCGTTTTATCGACGAAACGCTCGCTGTGCAATAAATCAAGAACACATTGCCTTTCTAGATTATTAAGGGCGTTAACCGGGGTGGTCGGCAGTCGTGACTCATTTTGTGCACCGTTTTTATCCTCCAAATGTCTGTAATAAGTGGCCCGTGGAATACACATCGCGGAACAAAGCATGTCAATCGGAATGGATTTGTTTCGACCTTCTTGTGAAATGAGCTCCATCAATTCACCTCGCTGCTGTCGTGTGAGAGGATGTGTGTCCCAAGCAGTTCCGAGACTTTTTTTTGGAGATCAATGACAGCCTGGGCTTGAGCCAGTTTCTTTTTCAATTGCTCAATTTCTCGAGCCATATGATCAGTGCGCCGGTCCTTTAATGTAGCTTTCTTGTCATCTGTATTCATTTCAAGCTGATTTCGCCATGCAGAAATACACCCTTGATACAAACCCTCTCGGCGCAACAGTGTCCCACGCTCTAATGCATTACTACAGGCATCATAAGAGGTCAGAATTTGCAGTTTATATGCTTTGGTGAATTTCCGGCGCGGTGCTCCGCTGGCTTTTACCTGAGGATCAGATGGTGTTGATGCGCTTAATTCAATCTGTTGATTATTGGCGCTTCCGTCTAATTGTGATTTGACTAAATTTAACTCATTAATACTGTTGTTCGATCCTAATACCATTTTGACAATTTCCCTACCGCCCTCATGGAAGTAGTTTTACCTTATTTTTGTCTCATTGTCGCTGGCACAGAGGGCAGATGGATCATCTCCCAGCACAGACTCAAAGTGGTACCTAGGAGCAGTACGTGCAAGATGAGTATCTGGAACACTCACTAAACTTTCTATACCCCCATACCCTAGCGTCTCACACAACATTGAAAGGGTTGAACATCCTCTAGGCAAATCTACAAGGGGTATTCTATAGTGAAGTGTACGAGCTCCACTAGGTGACTCTTCACACCACTCTAGACATTTTTTTGCCTCATCTCTATACACGAGCTTAGCTTGTTCAGCAAGTTGCACCTCTTCTCCTGCTATCATGCGCGCCACAAGATGCGTGACCATCACAAACGGAAAGGCAATTAACGTACAAACAATGGCAAGTTCACTGCCATGCCTGATGAAACCTGACTTGTGCACTCGACTTCTGACTGTCTGAATTTCAGTAGTCATCTTCACTGTTTGTATTTATACTCAAAAGTGGGCTTCACCAAGTGATCAGGACGATGAATTCGAGCGATAATATTTTAATTGAACAAGGATTATTTTCAGCTTCAGATAGTGAGTTGGACTGTGCTCGCTTACGTATGGAGGTGATTGCACCACTGCTTGGTAATATTTGAGTGAAGACCACTCCTGAAAATGACAGTGAATATACGGTTATCTTGCACAAAACCGTATATTTTTGATCGAGTAGAGCGTCATTTTCGTGCAAATAATACTTAGACACTTTAAGGCCCGTTGATGTTTCACTTTATTTTAATACAATTGGAGTAAACTAAGATGCGTGATGAAGCTTTAAAAAAAATTCGTTCAAAAATTCGAAAAGATGAAAACGGAAAAACCGTCATCGATGCAGAAGATATTCTATCGCTTCCCTGGGAAGAGTATCGCGCATTGGTGACGATGGGTCGTCTGCCGGAAGTGGATCATGTGCATGTTGAACCCGACTCCCCTTATTCACCGCTGTATTGGTTGGTGAAAGATTTGGATTTAAAACAAACCCTTTCACTTTGGTTAGCCTGCAGTGCGTGTTTGATTGGTTCTTCCAATCAATGGGGTCAGAGTAAATTGATTTTGACTGAATCAAGATAATTGCGAGATTTTCGATCCCCTCCTTTGGCTCTTGGCGTAACCCTACGCGCCAACTGTTCTTCAACAGCTTGCTTAAATCAGCCTGAACACACAATCTGATGGATTTCCCCGTAATTCCAGCCACGTTCATTGATGTACAAATAAAAAACCCCTCATAAAGCTTGATTAAAACCTCATGAAGGGTACTCTTACGTTCAACGACGAACAAAGAGAGCCTAAATGTACCATGAACTATTAAAAAAGACCAGTTTTCATCCGTTATTCGTGCATATCGATGATGAAATGGCTGAGAAAGTTCGAGCTGAAGACTGTCCTTTCTGTAACGGTCCTTTATATCAAGCCGATTACCCTCGTAGTCCCCTCGGGTTACCTGCATCATGCCGTGAGCATTATGATAGTCGGCGCAGTCTTTGCTGCGGAAACTGCCGAAAGCGTGTGACAACACCATCGGTACGGTTTTTGGGGCGACATCGTTTTCCGGCTGCGATTATCGTGCTTATCTCCGCCTTCATGTCCAGTGCTTCGAGGCGCCGGTATTACCAAGTAACGCGTTATTTTGGTATCAGCATCAGTCTGCGAACCTGGGGGCGTTGGCGTCGTTGGTGGCGAGATTGTTTTATTGGCACTGCTTTTTGGAAACAGGCTAAAGCATTCCTGCCCGTAAAGGCCATTGTTGGCCCATTTCCTCGACAACTTCTTTTGATTTTTCCAGACAACCTGAGTCAAAAACTGGTAAATGCCTTGCAGTTTTTAGCGCCAATGACAGCGGGCGTTTATCGCGCTGTCTAAAGGAGGGAGTTATTCGCGCAGAGTTTGCATCTTTAGATCAAGTTAGACATCCAGTAGACTCATAAACTTCTTAAACAAGCAGGAGTTTTTATGAGCAACAAGAAGCCCGATGTTGGTACTCGCCAAGAACGGTGGGCCCGATTTCGCTTTTCGGTTATTGGCCCACTTTTGGCAGCGCCGCCGGATAAAGGGCAACTACAGATTGAGCTGGCTTCTTTAGCTCAAAAGCAATGGCAGCATCCCATTACAGGATTACCAGTTCATTTTGGACTATCGACGATTGAGCGATGGCTTTATCAATCTCGCCATGAGAACGACCCGGTCGGTGCTTTGCGAACGAAACGCCGTACAGATGCCGGGAGTAGTCACACGCTCTCAGCCCCATTAAAGATGAGCATCCAACATCAACATCGTTCACATCCAAGCTGGAGCTACCAGTTACACGTAGATAACCTCTATGTGATTGCAAAGACAACGCCTGAGTTAGGCGTCTTGCCGTCTTACAATACGATTCGTCGTTACATGAAGTCGAATGGTTTCTGCAAGCAACCTGGGCGGAAAAGACGACATACAGAAGGCGCCATCCTCGCAGCTGATAGGCTAGAGAAACGAGAGGTCAGAAGTTATGAAGTCGACCATGTTAACACGTTATGGCACCTTGATTTTCACCATGGCTCACGCAGAATTTTGGGACGAGACGGTCAATGGCATAAACCCTTATTACTTGCCATTCTGGATGACCGCTCCCGCCTGATTTGTCATGCGCAATGGTACATGGATGAAACCGCAGAGACGCTGGTACATGGGTTTATGCAGGCACTACAGAAACGCGCCTTACCGCGCGCTCTGATGAGTGACAATGGCAGTGCGATGACTTCGGCTGAGTTTACCGAAGGGCTTGCGAGATTGGGCATTCTACATCAACCTACACTACCTTATTCTCCCTACCAAAACGCGAAACAGGAGGTTTTTTGGGCGCAAGTTGAAGGGCGATTGATGGCTATGCTTGAGGGTGAGGAGGAGATAACCTTGTCGTTACTCAATAAAAGCACCCTTGCTTGGGTCGAGCGTGAATACCATCAAAAAGTACATTCCGAGATTGGCTGCTCACCGCTTGCGCGCTATATGAAGGATGCCGATGTTGGTCGACCGTGTCCTGACACCGCAGCGTTACATCATGCTTTTTGCACTCAGGTGCATCGCAGGCAACGTAAATCAGATGGAACATTCAGTCTTGATGGCAAACGCTTTGAAGTGCCATCGCAATACCGCAGTTTGGAGATATTGTACATCCGCTATGCACGGTGGGACTTAGGCTCTGTAAGGCTTGTCGATCCACACACCAACACACTGTTAAGTATGATTTATCCACAAGACAAATCAGAAAACGCTTCAGGTCAGCGTCGAACTTTCACCAATTCCGGTGAACAAGAGCCCAGCGAAGAGCTTGTATCAACAGGCGTTGCGCCCTTGCTAAAAGCACTGATGGCAGAATACGCGGCCACCGGCCTTCCTCCGGCCTATTTACCCAAAGGAGAATCTGAACATGAGTAAAAAACTACTGGCTCTTTATGGTCTAAAATACAATCCATTCATCTCGGATATCCCCGTAGAAGCCTTGTGCATTTACCCAAAGCTCGAGAATTTTTGCTGGCGTGTTGAGCAATCATTACTTCGTGAAGGTGGTTTTGCTTTAGTGAGCGGTGATCCTGGCACAGGTAAAAGTGTTGCCTTGCGCGTTTTGGCTTCACGCCTTACACGCGTGCGTGATGCGCAGATCGGCGTCATCAGTCATGCTAACTCAAGGCTTGCTGATTTTTATCGTGAACTGGGGGATGTTTTTTGTGTGCCACTTACGGCCAGCAATCGTTGGGGTGGCTTCAAAAATTTACGCGAACGATGGCTCACTCACGTTGATAGCACCTTGTTACGCCCAGTGCTTATCATTGACGAGGCACAGGAAATGTCGCCAGAAGTCTTAAGTGAACTACGGTTACTGACCAGTATGCAATTTGACTCACGTAACTTGCTCAGCGTCATTCTGGCTGGTGATCAAAGATTAAATGATAAACTACGCCGCGACGATCTGATGCCTTTGGGTAGTCGTATTCGGATCCGCCTGCTCACAGAACACGCCAGCATTGAGCAGTTAACCCAAACGCTGCAACATCTATTGGAACACGCTGGCAACCCTGGGCTAATGACGACAGGGCTGATAAACACCCTTTGTGAACACGCAGCCGGAAACAGTCGGATCCTTTGCAACATGTCTGGGGAACTGCTGGATATGGCCGCACGCCTTGAGCGTCCACAATTGGATGAGCAGTTGTATTTTGAGTGTTTCACCACTTCGGTCTCATCAAACAAACGAAAAAAAGCTTAATCGGGAGAAAGCGATGAAATATTTAGTCATTGAAGCACCGACACTCACCGATGAAGCAGCGGTCAATGTGCAGGATTTCTTTTATGCACTGATGGTTGCGTTTGGTGAGCATTACCATCATCAAATAGAACGTTATTATCGAGAATCAGTCATTGGAACCATGGCTGATATTAATATGAAGGAGGATAATCCACCTTTCTAATCTGGAAAAAATACAGCAGGGAGGCTGTGCATTTTATGGCGCATTGCAACCATCAATTATCGTGTAAAACTGACCATCAAATTGCGTGAGCACGCTCACTTAAACTTGTTATCTCCAAGAAAAGAATCAATGGGGTCACCCATTGGTTCAATTGTATTGTCATTTTCAGGAGTGCTCTTCACTGCCATGCCTGATGAAACCTGACTTGTGCACTCGACTTCTGACTGTCTGAATTTCAGTAGTCATCTTCACTGTTTGTATTTATACTCAGAAGTGGGCTTCACCAAGTGATCAGGACGATGAATTCGAGCGATAATATTTTAATTGAACAAGGATTATTTTCAGCTTCAGATAGTGAGTTGGACTGTGCTCGCTTACGTATGAAGGTGATTGCACCACTGCTTGGTAATATTTGAGTGAAGACCACTCCTGAAAATGACAGTGAATATACGGTTATCTTGCACAAAACCGTATATTTTTGATCGAGTAGAGCGTCATTTTCGTGCAAATAATACTTAGACACTTTAAGGCCCGTTGATGTTTCACTTTATTTTAATACAATTGGAGTAAACTAAGATGCGTGATGAAGCTTTAAAAAAAATTCGTTCAAAAATTCGAAAAGATGAAAACGGAAAAACCGTCATCGATGCAGAAGATATTCTATCGCTTCCCTGGGAAGAGTATCGCGCATTGGTGACGATGGGTCGTCTGCCGGAAGTGGATCATGTGCATGTTGAACCCGACTCCCCTTATTCACCGCTGTATTGGTTGGTGAAAGATTTGGATTTAAAACAAACCCTTTCACTTTGGTTAGCCTGCAGTGCGTGCTTGATTGGTTCTTCCGTGAATAATCCTTATAAAGCATCATCCGCGGTCATCGGTTTTATGAGTTGGGTGCCGATTGAGTACGGTTTCCATCGTTTTCTTGGGCATATGCCGGTAGTGAATGACTTCACCAAGAAAGCGAACTTTTATTTGCATAACAAGCATCACTTTTCACCTAAAGATGTCGATCGAGGTTTTATACCGCCAGCTGTTGTGTTGATCATTTCGATGATTATGTATCACTATGTTTATTCCTATATCACGAATAATCCAGAAATGGCGCTAGGTTTCCTCATGCTGCATTATTTGGCATATGAATTAATGCACTATTCCATGCACCGTTTTCGCTTGAGGGAGGTTATTGAAGTGCCAATCGTTGGCAGTATGCTAGCACGCATATGGGGAAATCATGCACGACATCATGAAGAAAGTGATAAAGGTTTTTTTGTGACGACGGGCGGCCTGATGAAGGGATTTTTTTCACCCAAGACCTCTTTACCCTTATCTAATGCTTCAACAGCAAGCACGAGCCAGTTAGAAGGCTCGATGGCTCTAATGAAATCAATGGGGTCGTAGTCTGCCCCCATTTGAATCAATGGGGACAGAGTAAATTGATTTTGGCTGACTCAAGATAACTGCGAGATTTTCGATCCCCTCCTTTGGCTCGTGGTGTAACCCTACGCGCCAGTTGTTCTTCAACAACTTGCTTAAACTTGTTATCTCCAAGCACCCAACTCTTATTGGTGGCCTCTCGAATTTCGTTTAGTGTTGCTTTATCTAATGGATTCAGAAATAACGCTTGATAATATTTTTGACGCTCTTCAGGAGTTCGTCCTAATGCATGATATTCCAGTCGAGGTCTAATCAATGTGCTTGCTTCTCCTAGCCCGTTACAATGGTAACTGGACCAACGATAGTCAAATGGATTTTCAACCATCCCTGCCCTCACAGGATTAAGCTCAATATAACGCATGCACGTCAACAGATACTGTTCAGTGCTAACTAATGTAGATTTATAACGCCCCTCCCACAATGTACCCGTTCGCTTGTAATGATAATTAAAATATTGAACATAATAACGACCAAGCGTTTGCATCATTTTACTGAGGCTCTCCGGCGCACTGGGTGAAACCAAAAGATGTACATGATTCGTCATGAGCACATAGGCATGAATCTCGCAACCATGCTCTTTAGACGAATACTCCAACTTCTCCAAATAATATTGATAATCTCGATCCGTACAAAAAATAGGCTGGCGATTATTGCCGCGTTGGATCACATGCTGGGGTTGTCCGGATATTATAAATCGTGGGAGTCTAGCCATATCAATTAAATGCCATAATCAAAAAAAGTGAGTGGAGTGTATAGCAGTCTATTCTTCAAATCAATTTACTCTGACCCCATTGGTTCTTTGATCAATTTAAACCTGCGCCATATATCCGCGGTTTTGAGCCCCCGTTAACAATACGTTAAGCTAACTAACAAAAACAGCAAAAACTCCCGAGCACAATATTTTAATTCGAAATTAAGAATTCACGACAGGTACAGTTTGACAGAAATAGAAAACAAGTCTAATTTTATTCTATATTGAGAAATAATATTTATAATGACAAGGAGTGTGCATCATGGATATTAAAATAGACACACAACCTAACGATGAGTCCTGTGGGGCGACTTGCTTGCATGCTGTGTACAGATATTATAACTACGATATTCCTTTAAATAATGTCATCGAAACGATTGATAGGTCTCCTTCTGGGGGAACCTTTTGTATCTCCATTGGAAAACATGCGCTGCAACATGGATTCATGTCGACCATTTATATTAATAGTTTAGTTATATTTGATCCAAGTTGGTTCACTAATGGCGAGGCCGATAACAAGTTATTAATTGATAAATTAGAGGCTCAAGCGCGAGCTAAAAATGATCCCTATATTACGAATGCAACGATTGCGATTGTAGAGTATTTAAAGTTGGGTGGAAAAATCTGCGCCCATCCGCTCAGTGTGAAATTGTTGAAAAAATTTTTTGATAAGAACATTCCTGTTATATCCGGTTTAAGTGTTACTAATTTATATTGGACGTCAAGAGAGACATTTACTGATGAAGGCAAGTCAGTATATGACGACATCCGTGGCACGCCATGTGGGCATTTTGTAATCCTTTGTGGTTATGATTCCAAGAAGAGACACATCGTCGTAGCCGATCCTTATTCTGGAAATCCAATGCAACATAGCAGTTATTATAAAGTTGATGTCAATCGATTAATTAATGCGATACTACTTGGTGTCATTACTTTTGATGGAAATCTTACTGTTATTGAGCCTAAAACGAAATAAGGAACATGTCCGGAATAACTTCAGGGGTATATTCCGGGCACGCTCCTAAATGAACGTTACTCATGGAGAAGTCACTAGATGGAAAAGACTCGTTTTTGGAAATTTCCCTCTATTTTACACAAAAAAATCTCACTGCGTACTCACTTGATTCTTTCCCATATGACGTTGCTTTGTTTGATAAGCATTGTCATATTATATAGTAATCATCGCATTCTTAATCCATTACTTATCAATTTAACCTTGCATAAAATGGTCGACGCTACGCGGCTTATAAAAGCCGAGCTTGCACAATCATCCACGCTGATTTTAAATAAGATGGATGACTTGGTAAGTGCAATCTCTAACGGTTTAGTCGACCCAGATTCTTCGCCTTTATTTTTTAATTATTTATTTGAACTTGTCAAAAAAGACCCAATAATACAAGGGGTGCATTGGGAATCAAATAAAGGGACATTTTTAAGCATCGATAGATTAAGTTCACAAACATATTTAAAATCAATTTATGTACCCAATAAGAAACCTTACGCCTATATATCCAGCACGATAAATGCAAATGGCCAGCCGATACAAACGAGATATTTTGCTAAAGCTCCATTTGATCCGCGTCATTTGTCTTGGTATCGTTCGGCACAGAAAAATGTGATGATCTGGACTGAATCCAATAGTTTTCAAAATCCAACACTTTATGGAATTACAGCATCCAAAGCAGCTTATAATGTTAAAAATCAATTGATAGGCGCGCTGGCATTTAAGGTAGGAATACAGTCGTTAAAAAATCTTAACGAGCATCTGAGAGTCAGCCCCGAAGGCATAATATTAGTGTTCGACAATCAATACAACCTATTGGCCGCTGCAGGACATTCAGTCATTGATTTCAAGCCATATTTGGGCCATCAATTGCCATTTGATATATTAAAAAAAGTGGGTATATATGACGCTATTACCTCGCCTACAGATCGCAGCTGGCCATTTGAAAAGATTTTAAATTTTACAAAGAAAGAATCTTATTATTTAATATCTGATTCCTTACCTAATGGCTCACCTCATAATTGGAATATCCTCTTTGCTGTTCCAGCTCATGATATTTTGGCGCCCCTTTACAAAATTATCTTTTATTCTTTCATTTGGGAATTTATTTTTCTTATTCCCATTTTAATGGGCATTATTTATTTCACCAAGCGCATCAGCAGAATCATGGATCAGATTGTTCATGAATCAAAGGCTATTCAACAATTGCAACTGGACACAGCGCCAGATATCCATTCTAAAATTAAAGAATTACATCTATTAGCTCGTGCGTTTGAGGCGATGAAAAATGCATTGTTGTCTTTTGAATGTTATGTGCCTAAAGTATTAATTAGAAAATTATTTGAAACAGGTGAGGTCGCTCGAGTGGGAGGTGAAGTTAAAACACTGACCATTTTATTTACTGATTTATATCAATTTACCAGTTTAATTGAAAATCAAAATCCGCAGCAAGTTATGGAATTTTTACATACCTACTTAGACTCCATGTCTCATATCATTAACGACCAACAAGGAACGATTGATAAATATATCGGTGATGCCATTATGGCATTTTGGGGCGCGCCCATTGATGATAGCTCTCAAGCTGATCATGCATGTCACTGTGCTTTAAGTATGTTGGCCGTGTTAAGGCAGTTAAACCAAACATGGAAAGAACAAGGCTTGCCTGAACTGCATATGCGCATTGGAGTGAACACGGGAATTGCAATTGTAGGAAATGTTGGCTCTTCTGATCGATTAAATTATACTGCTTTGGGAGATAGTGTGAATTTGGCCAATCGTCTGGAGCAAGCCAATAAAATCTATAAGACAAACATTATTATCTCAGAGCATACACATCATAACCTCCATGATTCTTTTCCCTTAAGATTTTTAGATAGTGTGCTTGTAAGGGGCCGTCAAGGAGCCATAAAAATTTATGAATTGGCGCCACCGCATTTTACTGAACAAGAATTGGTAACTTATAATCAGCTTTTTGCAAAAGCTTTTGTGCTATATACACAAGCTGATTGGAGTGAAGCCATTTTGTCATTTCATCAATTAAGCACCTTATATCCTCAAGATCAAATTGCACCATTGTATGAACAAAGATGCCAGGCTTTACAGGCGCATCCCCCGGTAAATTGGAAAGGTGACTGGAGATTAACTTAAATGTCGCACTGCCACCGTATTATTCAACTGAGTGACTTTCATCTTTTTTCGGATAAAAAAGGAACCCTCTTGCAAGTCAATACACATGACAGTTTTTCGGCTGTATTATCGTTGTTACCCAAAATAATGAACGAAAAACCAGTCTCTCTCATTGTGCTAACGGGTGATTTGTCTCAAGATCATTCAGCTGAAAGTTATCAGTATTGCGCCCAAGCTTTTCAACAATTCGATTGTCCTATTGCCTGGGTTCCAGGGAATCATGATTCTTTTTCAGTCAGTCAATCTGTTCTTGGCCGTTCGCATTTTAGTAATAAAAAGCACTTTATTCTCTCGCCGTGGCAAATCATTCTCTTAAACTCTTCCCAGAAAGGACAGGTATCTGGATATTTAGCACAAGATCAACTACTTTTTTTGAAAAATAATTTAAAACAGTACAAGGATTACACCCTTGTCATGCTTCATCATCATATCCTTCCCATTAAAACCGCCTGGTTAGATAAATTCAATTTAGAAAACAGTCATGATTTTTTAAAATTAATTGCTGAATTTTCGAATTTGAAAGCCGTCATTTGCGGTCATGTACACATAGAGTCTCACCTATCACATGAGCAGGTTGACTATTATTCAACACCCGCAACTTCCGTGCAATTTAAGCAATATGCGCAAGAGTTTGCTCTTGAAGCACTAATGCCAGGTTTGAGAATATTGGATCTCTATGAGAATGGTGAAATCATCACATCAATAGAGCGAATTCCATTTTGTGATCAATTTCTTCCGAATAATCAGAGTGAAGGCTATTGATTAGATCAAACAGCTCCTTCAGCTGCATCCAACAAAGACAATCCTAAGTTATCCCGTTTAAAGACCCGATCTGCCCGGTAGCTGGAACGAACCATTGGACCTGAGGCGACTTCAAAAAAACCTTTTTCCAAGCCTAATTCGCGAAATTTTGAAAATGCCTCCGGCGTGACATAACGCGCAACGGGCAAATGATTTTTAGTGGGTTGCATATACTGGCCGAGGGTTAAAATATCCACTTTAGCTTGGCGTAAATCATCCATAGTCTGCAAAATTTCATCATCGGTTTCACCTAAACCGAGCATCAGGCTCGTTTTAGTCAGCACCTCTGGCCGATATGCTTTTGCATAAGCAAGCACATCTATCGTCTGCCAATATCCTGCGCGATTATCGCGTACCGGGTGGGTTAATCGCTCAACGGTTTCGACATTTTGCGCAAATACATCCAAGCCACTGTCCAACAATGTAGCTACGTCTTTTTGCACGCCTTGGAAGTCTGGAGTGAGTGCTTCTATTTTAGTTTTAGGACAACGCGTCTTGATAGCGCGGATAGTCTGGGCATAATGCGCTGCCCCGCCATCAGGTAAATCATCGCGATTCACCGAAGTAAGTACAATATAATCAAGATTCATTAAAGACACTGTATGAGCGGTATTTTCAGGCTCTTCACGATCCAACCAGCCGCGCGGATTACCAGAATCAATGGGGTCAGAGTAAATCAGAATCAATGGGGTCAGAGTAAATTGATTTTGACTGAATCAAGATAATTGCGAGATTTTCGATCCCCTCCTTTGGCTCGTGGTGTAACCCTACGCGCCAGTTGTTCTTCAACAACTTGCTTAAACTTGTTATCTCCAAGCACCCAACTCTTATTGGTGGCCCCTCTCGAATTTCGTTTAGTGTTGCTTTATCTAATGGATTCAGAAATAACGCTTGATAATATTTTTGACGCTCTTCAGGAGTTCGTCCTAAGGCATGATATTCCAGTCGAGGTCTAATCAATGTGCTTGCTTCTCCTAGCCCGTTACAATGGTAGCTGGACCAACGATAGTCAAATGGATTTTCAACCATCCCTGCCCTCACAGGATTAAGCTCAATATAACGCATGCACGTCAACAGATACTGTTCAGTGCTAACCAATGTAGATTTATAACGCCCCTCCCACAATGTACCCGTTCGCTTGTAATGATAATTAAAATATTGAACATAATAACGACCAAGCGTTTGCATCATTTTACTGAGACTCTCCGGCGCATTCGGTGAAACCAAAAGATGTACATGATTCGTCATGAGCACATAGGCATGAATCTCGCAACCATGCTCTTTAGACGAATACTCCAACTTCTCCAAATAATATTGATAATCTCGATCCGTACAAAAAATGGGCTGGCGGTTATTGCCGCGTGTAATGTCTCGAAAAATATAGTTCTTAACTGAAGAATTTATCTCGCACTATCTTGATCACAAGCCTAATCACTACTATCAAAAACAATGAGATAAAAAATTAATTATGATTAGTGACTGATCAACATGTATCATTGAGTCTCTTACAAAACAAGAAAACAAGAGATCAGTCATGGCATATATTTTCGCAGATATTTTATCATTAGTACAGTACATTCATATCCAAAAGCATGAACCTGAAAAATTGGACTTAAAAAATTGTCTATGTTGCGGTAAATCACACCCTTGGCGACATGGTGGGTATTCTCGTGAAGCGGATCGCATTAACCCTTCAAGCACCTCACTAAATCCAGTGTTTATTCAGCGATACTATTGCCCCTGTTGCCACAAAACATGTTCAGTCCTGCCGGAATGCATTCCACCGCGTAGATGGTATTTGTGGGAGATGCAACAGGTCATTTTTTTATTGTACCTTTCTGGCATGAGTGCTTACGCTATATCAAAAACGATGCAGCCCTCACGCCAGACCATCAAGCGTTGGCTGCTGCGTTTTACGAAGCAGTTTCGTTTTCATAAAGATGCCTTATGTACCTATTTTTGCGCACTGGGCAGATCCATAAATATGAAAGACTTTTGGAAAATGACTCTTCAGAGAATGAGCCTGAGTGCAGCGATGCGCCTTTGCCATGTTACCGGAGTTGTTATCCCATGAACGCTTAATCAGTATAAGCATGAGTTGTGCCATGCTTGTACAAAATAAGCACCCCACACAGTTTGGTCGTTTCGGTGTCATGATTTTACTGATTAACTTCACTCCCCATTAATAGCGGAGAGAAAAATGAGTAAACCTTTACACCCGATGGCTTTGTTTCGCCTGATGGTTCTTGGTCCATTAGCGAGCCGTGCTGAATTAAAGCGCGGTGAGGTTAAAAGTATTATCCGAAGTTTGGCTGCCGATCGTTACACTATTCCTGAGTCAAGACGAACGCATATCAGTGAAGAAACGATTGCGCGCTGGTACTACGATTGGAAGCGAGGAGGTATCGAAGCACTGAATCCCAAGCCGCGCGTAGACAAAGGAAGCACACAACTTTCAGAAGCCGTACAAAGCAGAATTGTGACACTTAAAAAGGATAAGCCTTCACGCTCAATTAACACTATCATTGGCATGATTGAGCGCGAAGGATTAGTTGCTAAAGACACATTGGCTCGAGCTTCCGTTCATCGTTTTTTACAACAACAGCACCTGTCAAAACGCATTATACCCAACCAAGACACTATTGAGCGCCGATCATTCGTGGCTGCCCATGCAGGAGATATCTGGCAAGGAGATGTACTCCATGGCCCACGGATTCAAACGCCATCTGGGATGCGAAAAACTTACTTGGTCTCGCTGATTGACGACTCGTCACGCCTTATTACACATAGTGCATTTTGTCTTGGAGAAACCGCTCTCGATATAGAGGGCGTGCTCAAATCCGCTGTATTGAAACGAGGCGTACCGTATAAATTGATTATTGATAATGGTCCTGCATACCGCTCAGAGTCATTACAAACTATTTGTGCCCACTTAGAGATACGGCTTGTCTACTGTCGCGCCAGAGAACCCGAGGGCAAAGGTAAGCTCGAGCGCTTTCATCGCACGTTTCGAGAACAATTTATCGATGAGCTTGATGTCGATAAAATTCGTGATTTGGGTGATCTCAATGCTCGCCTTTGGGCCTGGATTGAGCATGTTTATCATATTCGTCTGCATGGTGGATTAGATAAGAAAACACCGCTTGATAGTTGGAGAGACGATCTGCTTCACGTGCGCCCTCTAACGCCTTATTTCGCCAATAAAATCGATGATATTTTCTACCATCGTACTGAGCGAGTTGTTCGCAAAGATGGCACGATCAGTTGGGATGGCAAGATGTTTGAGGTGCATCACAACCTTGTCGGTGAGAAAGTGACGTTGGTATTTAATCCGCACACAAATATTGCGGTTCGGGTTGAAACAGCCTTCGGTGACAATTTGGGGGCCGCTGTTTTATTAGATTTAGACGCCAATCTTAATCGTAAGCGCCAACGACCACATGCAGCACCTTCGCCTGAAGGGATCCAGCGTGAGCACAATGTTGAATTGGTTTTTGAAGACTACGTCGAGTCCATTGGCACCTTTGCACAAACAACTGGAGAGGATAATTAAATGTACCAATCATTTTTTGGTTTAACCCAAGCGCCCTTAGGAAAAAAAAGCATCCAGTTATGGGATAACGCTCAACTTGCCGGCCTTGCTCAACAGTTTAATTGGCTTCTTCAATCACCTGGCGTTGGATTACTCACAGCAGAGCCTGGACTTGGGAAAACGGCCGCACTTCGACAACTAACCAGCACTTTAAACCCACATCAATACAGCGTTTTCTACATAGCCGAGACAGATTTTGGTCGACTCGATTTTTATCGTCAAATGGCGCTGACACTTGGACTGACTTCTTCCTATCGCCGTGCTCAGTTGTGGCGCGATATTAAGGACTACATCATTCACTTGGCGACTCAAAAAAACATCATGCCAGTATTCATTATTGATGAAGCACAAAATCTTCCATCTGAATTCTTTCGTGATTTTCCAGCTTTCCTCAATTTTGTCTTTGATTCCAAAGACTACATGACCGTTTGGTTGGTAGGCCACCCTGAGCTCGCTCGCGAGATAGGAAAACCCGCCAATGCTGCATTAGAATCGCGGATTCAAGCACGTTGTGAATTGAAGCCAATTCTTGAGCGCGATGCATTTAAGCAGCTTATTGAACATGGTTTTTCTCAGGCTGGATGTACGCATCAGTTGTTGTCCGACTCAGCGCTTGAGTTGCTTCGAATGTCCTCAAAAGGTAATCCAAGACAAGCACATAAACTCATTGTTACATCACTGCGATTGGCTACCGATAAAAACATCAATCATCTACCAGATGACATCATCAGAGAGGCCATCGCTCTGTTGAAACAAATTTAAAAGTGAGAGAGCCCCGAGGTGCTTGCCTTGGGGTTTTTTGTCTCAGGTTAATTAAATCGGGACAAGGTATGTAAATTAGAGTGAGACGTTACAGTTATGTCAAAGATTATCCGTTAACACTTCAATCGGTACTAGGACATAAAACGGATGTTTTATATAATGCAGTGGTTTACAAAGATAGAAGTGGACACATTGCAGGGGTGTTTGCCGCGGCAAGGGACATAACAGAGCAAAAAAAAGCAATAACCATGGCGAACAAATATGCTGAAGAGTTAGAGTGCTCCAACAAAGAATTACAACAATTTGCCTACATTGCCTCACATGATTTGCAAGAGCCATTAAGGGTTATCAGCAGTTATTTACAACTAATAGAAAGGCGCTACAAAGATAAGCTCGATCAGGATGGCAATGAATTCATTGATTTCGCTGTGAACGCGGCTGCCAGATTGCAGCGAATGATCAATGATTTACTGATTTATTCTCGTATAGAAACACAAGGAATTCCTTTCAGTCAAACTGACCTCAACGTAGTGCTGCAACATGCGATTGACAATCTTGAAGTCATGATAGCAGATAACCATGCCATCATTACCTATGACATTTTACCTATATCAAATGTCGATGAAAACCAGATGGTTGTTGTATTTCAAAATCTATTGATGAATGCCATCAAATTTCATAAACCGAAACAAGCTCCAAAAATACATGTTTCTGCTGAAAAAAAAGAGACCGAATGGCTCTTTTCAGTAAAAGATAATGGTATAGGTATTGATATGACATACCAAGACAAACTATTTATTATTTTCAAACGGTTAGCAGGTAAGGACTATCCCGGAAACGGGATAGGGCTTGCCCTGTGTAAAAGTACAATTAACAGGCATAGAGGCAAGATATGGGTGGAGTCCCAGCCGGATAAGGGGTCTACTTTTTATTTTACTCTCCCTCAATAAGGAGCATCATCATGGAAATGTTAAGACCTATAGAGGTGTTATTAGTTGAAGATAGCCCTGCCGACATTCGTTTAACGCAAGAAGCTCTGAAAGAAAACAAACTATTGGTCAACCTGAACGTAGCCCATGATGGCGTTGAAGCGATGGAATATCTGCGGAAACAAAAACAATATGTTGATAAACCCAGACCAGATTTAGTTTTATTGGATTTGAATATG
This sequence comes from uncultured Gammaproteobacteria bacterium, assembly GCA_963784615.1. Lineage (GTDB taxonomy): Bacteria > Pseudomonadota > Gammaproteobacteria > Legionellales > Legionellaceae > UBA11403. The sequence goes on along the minus strand of CAWASG010000002.1, from coordinate 36,294 downwards.
CCAAGAATGGATGGTAGAGAGGTATTAAAGGCAGTCAAAGAAGATCCTGGTTTATGCAGTATCCCAATTGTTATTTTGACAATATCCAACGCCGAAGAAGATATTTTACTGACGTATACAAACCATGCCAATTGCTACATTAGAAAACCATTGGATTTAAATCAATTTATGGAGATCGTCAAAAAAATTGAGACGTTCTGGTTCAGTATCGTTACTCTGCCCGGTGATAAATAATCATGAAAGCGTCGTTAAAAGTTCTGATTGTCGAAGATAATCCGGCATTTGTTCGGTTGACAAGAGAGTTATTAAAAGAACACAAACAAGAAAGATTTGAATTGATATCCGCTGATTCATTAGCAGCTGCACTGGATATACTTAAGAACCAGGATATTCAGGTTATTCTTCTTGATTTAGGCTTGCCTGATAGTGTCGGTGTTGATACGTTTAGAGCGATCAATGCCGTTGCTTTTAACATTCCTATCCTGATTTTAACGGGAACTGACGATGAACATACTGTAACGTCTCACTCTAATTTACATATCTCGTCCCTATTTAATTAACCTGAGACAAAGCTCCCCAAGGCAAGCACCTTGGGGAGCTTTTATTTTTAAATTTGTTTCAACAGAGCGATGGCCTCCTTGATGATATCATCTGGTAGATGATTGATTTTTTTATCAGTAGCCAATCGCAGTGATGTAACAATGAGTTTATGTGCTTGTCTTGGATTACCTTTTGAGGACATTCGGAGCAGCTCAAGAGCTGAGTCGGACAACAACTGATGCGTACATCCAGCCTGAGAAAAACCATGTTCAATAAGCTGCTTAAATGCATCGCGCTCAAGAATTGGCTTCAGTTCACAACGTGCTTGGATCCGAGATTCTAATGCAGCATTAGCGGGTTTCCCTATCTCGCGAGCGAGCTCCGGGTGGCCTACCAACCAAACGGTCATGTAGTCTTTGGAATCAAAGACAAAATTGAGGAAAGCTGGGAAATCACGAAAAAATTCAGATGGAAGATTTTGTGCTTCATCAATAATGAATACTGGCATAATGTTCTTTTGAGTAGCCAAGTGAATGATGTACTCCTTAATATCACGCCATAACTGAGCACGACGATAAGAAGAAGCAAGTCCAAGTATCAGCGCCATTTGACGATAAAAATCCAGTCGACCAAAATCTGTCTCGGCGATGTAGAAAACGCTGTATTGATGTGGGTTTAAAGTGCTGGTTAGTTGTCGAAGTGCAGCCGTTTTCCCAAGTCCAGGCTCTGCTGTGAGTAATCCAACGCCAGGTGATTGAAGAAGCCAATTAAACTGTTGAGCAAGGCCTGCAAGCTGGGCGTTATCCCATAATTGGATACTTTTTTTTCCTAAGGGGGCTTGGGTTAAACCAAAAAATGATTGGTACATTTAATTGTCCTCACCGGTTGTTTGTGCAAAGGTGCCAATGGACTCGACATAGTCTTCAAAAACCAATTCGACATTGTGCTCACGCTGGATTCCTTCAGGCGAAGGTGCTGCATGTGGTCGTTGGCGTTTACGATTAAGATTGGCGTCTAAATCTAATAAAACAGCGGCTCCCAAGTTGTCACCGAAGGCTGTTTCAACCCGAACAGCAATATTTGTGTGCGGATTAAACACCAACGTCACTTTCTCACCGACAAGGTTGTGATGTACCTCAAACATCTTGCCATCCCAACTGATCGTTCCATCTTTGCGAACAACTCGCTCAGCACGATGGTAAAAAATATCATCGATTTTATTGGCGAAATAAGGCGTTAGAGGGCGCACGTGAAGCAGGTCGTCTCTCCAACTATCAAGCGGTGTTTTCTTATCTAACCCACCATGCAAACGAATATGATAAACATGCTCAATCCAGGCCCAAAGGCGAGCATTAAGATCACCCAAATCACGAATTTTATCGATATCAAGCTCATCGATAAATTGTTCTCTAAATGTGCGATGAAAACGTTCGAGCTTACCTTTGCCCTCGGGTTCTCGGGCGCGACAATAGACAAGCCGTATCTCTAAGTGTGCACAAATAGTTTGTAATGACTCGGATCGGTATGCAGGGCCATTATCAATAATCAATTTATACGGTACGCCTCGTTTCAATACAGCTGATTTGAGCACGCCCTCTATATCGAGGGCTGTTTCTCCAAGACAAAACGCACTATGTGTAATAAGACGTGAGGAATCGTCAATCAATGAAACCAAGTACGTTTTCCGCATGCCTGATGGCGTTTGTATCCGTGGGCCATGAAGTACATCTCCTTGCCAAATATCTCCTGCATGGGCAGCCACGAATGACCGGCGCTCAATAGTGTCTTGATTGGGTATAATGCGTTTTGACAGGTGCTGTTGTTGTAAAAAGCGATGAACGGAAGCCCGAGCCAATGTGTCTTTAGCAACCAATCCTTCGCGCTCAATCATGCCAATAATAGTGTTAATTGAGCGTGAAGGCTTATCCTTTTTAAGGATCACAATTCTGCTTTGCACGGTTTCTGAAATTTGTGTACTTCCTTTGTCTATGCGCGGTTTAGGATTCAGTGCTTCGATACCCCCTCGCTTCCAATCGCAGTACCAGCGCGCAATTGTTTCTTCACTGATATGCGTTCGTCTTGACTCAGGAATAGTATAACGATCGGCAGCCAAACTTCGGATAATACTTTTAACCTCACCGCGCTTTAGTTCAGCGCGGCTCGCTAGTGGACCAAGAACCATCAGGCGAAACAAAGCCATCGGGTGTAAAGGTTTACTCATTTTTCTCTCCGCTATTAATGGGGAGTGAAGTTAATCAGTAAAATCATGGCACCGAAACGACCAAACTGTGTGGGGTTCATATTTGCATAAGCATTGCACAACTCATGCTTGAACCGATTATATGTTCATGGGATAACAACTCCGGCTACATGGCAAAGGCGCATCGCTTCACTCAAACGCATCTTCTGGAGCGTTGCTTGCCAAAAGTCAGCCATATTTATGGCTCTACCCAGTGCATAAAAATGAGTACACAACGCATCTTTATGAAGTCGAAATTGCTCTACAAAGCGCATCAGCCAACGCTTTATGGTCTGGCGTGAAGGCGGCATTGTTTTTGATATAGCGTAAGCGCTCATACCAGAAAGGTACAATACAAAAATGATCTGCTGCATATCCCACAAATACCATCTACGCGGTGGAATGCATTCCGGAAGGACTGAACATGTTTTGTCGCAACAGGGGCAATAGTATCGCTGAATAAACACTGGATTTAGTGAGGTACTTGAAGGATTAATGCGATCCGCTTCACGAGAATAACCACCATGTCGCCAAGGGTTTGATTTACCGCAACACAGGCAATTTTTTAAGCCTAACTTCTCAGGCTCATGCCTTTGGATATGAATATAGTGTACTAATGATAAAATATCTGCGAAAATATGCGCCATGACTGATCTCTTGTTTTATTGTTTGGTAAGAGACTCAATAATACATGTTGATCAGTCACTAATCATAATTAATTTTTCATCTCATTGTTTTTGATCGTAATCACAAGGCTTGTGATCAAGATAGTGCGAGATAAATACTTCGGTTAAGAGCTATATTTTTCGAGACATTACACATACCGCTCTAACGACTATTGCAGAAGGTGCTCAGGACTATTTTGTCAAGGGAACCTATGATGCTAGTCTTTTAGCGAGAGCGATACTTTATGCAATAGAAAGAAAACAAAATGAAGTTGTCATCAATGAATATGCGAATATCATAGAAAATACCAATGAAGCGATTATTAATTTGACTAAAAATGGTGAGATTAAAGGTTTGAATCATGCGGCGCAAAAACTTGTTCTCTACTCTCCAAATGATGTTGCCGGCCTCCACTTTGATGTTTTAGTGCCTGAAGAGCAAAAAGCTATCGTTGATCAAATGATTAAACTGACGCAGTCTGGAGGAAGCCCCAGCACGAAATCAGCTTTAAAGATAAAACTCAAAGGATCTTAAACTGTATCATTAATGTTTCCCCCATAAAAAATAAAAATGGCATTCTCGAAGGCATAGTGGTCATGGCACAAGACTACACACAACGCAAAAGAACAGAGAAACTATTGGCAATGCAGCTACAAGTTTCCACGGTATTGGGCACGTTTAGTAATTTGCAATCTGTTTTCCATGGAATCTTAAAAGCCATTTGTGAAATCTTGGATTTACAGATTGGTGAAGTTTGGGCTGTGGATTCAGAAAAGAATGGCATGGTGTATGTTTCCAGCTGGTTTGCTTATCATGTACCTACTAATTTATTGAAAATAAGTCATGCGCTTGTTTTTCATCCTGGTATGGGTGTTCCCGGATATGTCTGGAGCACTAAACGCCCCTACTGGAATATTCATTTGGAGGGAGTCGGTCCAAGTTCGCGTAAAGATATATTGAAAAAAATGAAGCTCAGTTGTGTGCTGGCTATACCTATACTTTTTGGTGATGATGTATTGGGGACGTTAGTTTTTTATGGTCGCCAATTCGAGCAGCCTGATATCCCAATGATGTTGTTGTATGAACAGATAGGCAAACAAATTGGAACTTTTTTAAAACGTAAGCGCATGGAGAGTGAGTTAAAACAATTGGCAGAACATGATTATTTGACAGGTTTGGCTAATAAATTTACGACAGAAAAGGTATTAAAAGAAGCGATCGATAGTGCAAAAGCAAAAAATGTTAAAGTCGCTTTGTTCTACCTTGATCTGGATTATTTCAAGAAAATTAATGATTTAGTAGGACATTCCAATGGTGATGCGGTATTGCAAGAGGTCGCTGAACGGTTGCGCAGCCTGACTCGAGAAACTGATCTGATTGCACGTTTTGGTGGTGATGAGTTTGCGATTATCCTTCCTGGCGTTAAGACAAGAGCCAGGGCAAGTGGTCTCGCGCAAAAAATTCTGGACAGCTTGTCGTTACCTTTTGTCATAGATAGAAAAAAATTTTATTTAACCGCGAGTGTTGGGATTAGTCTTTACCCGGATGACGGAGACGATGTTAGCACATTGTTGATCGCTGCAGATTTAGCTTTGTACCACGTGAAGGGTGCGGGCAGAAATGGTTATCAATATGCATCTAAAATACGCGAACAGATAGAGAAAGAAAAGTTAATGATGGAAAGTATGTTGCCTCAAGCATTTGAAAATAATGAATTTCTCTTATATTACCAACCTATTGTTAATACACAAACCAATCAAATTGAAAGTATGGAAGCATTAATTCGCTGGAAGAACCAAGACGGTCATATTCTGCTTCCAAAAGAATTTATACCCTTATTGGAACAAAATAGTTTGATTTTTTCCGTTGGCGAATGGATATTGCGCACAGCATGTCAACAAATTAAACAATGGGAAAATACAGGGCTTAAAAATATTTCCGTCAATGTTTCTATTAAGCAGCTAAATAAGGGGTTTGTCGATTTAGTTAAAAAAATACTTGATGAAACTGGCCTGAAATCCGAGCGTCTAATTATTGAGATAACAGAGTCAATGCTGATGAATGATAAAGTACTAATGGTTCAAATATTGAATGATCTGAAGGATATTGGCGTTAATTTTTCTATTGATGATTTTGGAACGGGCTATTCTTCTTTTTCATATTTAGAAATCTTTAACTTTTCGCTTCTTAAGATAGATAAATCGTTTATTGATAAAATTCATAAGACTAAAAATGGGAACTCTATTATTCAAGCAATCATTGCAATGGCCAAAATATTAGGATTAATAACCATTGCTGAAGGCGTAGAAAACAAGGAGCAATTGGAGTTTTTGGGTAGAATTGGCTGTGATCTATACCAAGGATATTATTTTAGCAAGCCATTACCTGCAGATGAAATCACTAAGATGTTATCCTGTTGTCATGGGCCACGATTACTAGCCCACTAAAGGTCGGGTTTCAAAAATCAATGGGTAAAGTGTACCTCATCGATTTGCGCTAAAATCGACTTTTTTGAACCATCCCACTTTTCACCGCCCAATACAAGGGAATCAATCCCTTGGTGGCTGTGAGTATGGCGCTTAATGGTAGGATTGAGCTATAGGCGAGAAGGATCTATCTACCCTCATCCGTCGGGCATCTTCTCCCAACATTCTACCCTGAGGACAGATCTCTGTATAAAAACCAACCTTAATAACCGCCTTATCGAATCAAAGATGATTAGTATGAGTGTAGGGTGGGCAAAGGAGCTTGCGACGTGCCCACCTGGCCCAAGGTCATTCCCATGATAATGGTGGGCACGTCGCCTTATAATCAATGGGGTCAGTAATCAATGGGGTCAGAGTAAATTGATTTTGACTGAATCAAGATAATTGCGAGATTTTCGATCCCCTCCTTTGGCTCTTGGCGTAACCCTACGCGCCAATTGTTCTTCAACAACTTGCTTAAACTTGTTATCTCCAAGCACCCAACTCTTATTGGTGGCCTCTCGAATTTCATTTAGTGTTGCTTTATCTAATGGATTCAGAAATAACGCTTGATAATATTTTTGACGCTCTTCAGGAGTTCGTCCTAAGGCATGATATTCCAGTCGAGGTCTAATCAATGTGCTTGCTTCTCCTAGCCCGTTACAATGGTAACTGGACCAACGATAGTCAAATGGATTTTCAACCATCCCTGCCCTCACAGGATTGAGCTCAATATAACGCATGCACGTCAACAGATACTGTTCAGTGCTAACTAATGTAGATTTATAACGACCCTCCCACAATGTACCCGTTCGCTTGTAATGATAATTAAAATATTGAACATAATACCGACCAAGCGTTTGCATCATTTTACTGAGACTCTCCGGCGCACTGGGTGAAACCAAAAGATGTACATGATTCGTCATGAGCACATAGGCATGAATCTCGCAACCATGCTCTTTAGACGAATACTCCAACTTCTCCAAATAATATTGATAATCTCGATCCGTACAAAAAATGGGCTGGCGGTTATTGCCGCGTTGGATCACATGCTGAGGTTGTCCGGGTATTATAAACCGTGGGAGTCTAGCCATATCAATTAAATGCCATAATCAAAAAAAGTGAGTGGAGTGTACAGCAGTCTATTCTTCAAATCAATTTACTCTGACCCCATTGATTCTCAGACCCCATTGATTCTCAAATTTTTAGGAAATTCCCCAAGCGGATATGGTTCTTTAACATTACCAACGGTTCGTAGTTTGGGGCTAGTCATTGCATCTCTTCAAAAGGATTAATCATTTTTTATTCAGGCTTAACGTAAGTATATATTGCATTTTTAAGAACCGCAAAAATTAGCTTATGAAAAGCCCCGGGGGGTATTTGTCGAGCTGCAGACAACACCATCAAGTGGCTTTTAATCAAGCTATTTGATGATACCTTTACTGTGTCAATTATATAGTCGAAGGGTTTTCCATTCGTTATTGTGCTTAGGCGGATCAACTTTCGGGTATTTTCTGGTTGGCATTGTAACATCAGCCAAGTGCTCGTCTAAGTTGAATTTCTCCATTTTTATTCGACAAATATAAATTCATTTTTTCTATTTTATCAGTATTACTATCATACACCCCATAAGCAACCAATTGACTATCGCCCTTACTCTTGCCAATCCTTCCATAAAACTGTTTTTGTTTCTGTCTCGCAACAAAAATATAATTTTTTAGAAATGACTGATTTTCAGAAAATCCGAACACTTCAAAAAAATTACCATTACAGTCACCAAATTGGCTAACAAGCAACACGTCTGACTTCTTAGCTTTAGCACCGGACAAAACAATTAAATCAGCTCCTTCAACATTGAGTCTAGTTTCCTTAAAGCCATCAAAAATTTTTGTCCTGTTCTGAGAAAAAGAACCTGTATTCACGTCATATAAATAAATATGATAATGGCCAATTTTACTGTTAAATTTTTGTGGCACCCCACTAATACAAGAATAATCTTCAACCATCTCACTTCGCTCATCATTTGCATATAAATAAGCTACTATTTTTTTCCCGTCACCTCTTTGTAAGTTAACTTTAAATGCTGACTGCATAATATGCTTTTTCAATTGTGGACTAATACTTATTGCATCAACAACTGTACTGCTTTCAGCATTGACAATACCTATAAGAAAAAAAGTACCCGCCAGAAAAGAAAAAACCATATTTTTTACAGTATTCATTTTTACGACCTCTATTTAACGATATTTTGGTACTATCAATAACGGCATATACGAAGGTTTAACTTGTTGTATCTTACTTACTTGATCATAAATAATTTTGGTCTGTTTATTCGCCCAACCAATATCAGTGGCATATTGTGGATTTTTCCCTGGATTCATTGGGTTCCAGCGCATACCATATAGAGTATTCTGCGAGCCTGAAGCAGTATTTATCCATTTTTGAGATATAAGCTTTGCCCCTCCCATAATTCCCAACTCCGGCGTCGACCAACCTGACCGACCAGCAAATTTAATGCCCCCGGCTAAAGCATGTCCATCAATAGCTCCAAGGCCAAAAAAATTATTATATTGAGCTAACTGACTTTTACCATTTTGAGTTTCCAGCAATGCATGCGATACCAAATAGAGCGGATTTATGTTATTGGCTTCAGATGCTTTTAAAAAACTCGCGCCCATACCATCAAGCACTCCCTTATTTTTTAGCAAAAGATCCAAGTCTTCCACGCTAATCCCTTCTTGATAGTGCAGATCCATAAATTGCAATTTTTTAACGGGATCAGAAAGCAATTGATCAACATTCATAGAAGCACTAACTTGTTCTCGAGATGCATTTGCCCATAGTTTACTTCCTCCCACCCAATATTTTGGACTAGAGTTACCTTTTAGATTCATTTGACTATTCAACGCCTCAGTGAAGCGATAAGGCGATACCTGATATATAATATTACCCCCAACCAAAGCCCCCTTCCCCTCAAACCGAATCCCATCTCCATAAGCAACCTCCCCGGCCACCCCGAGCATGCTTCCCAGCTGTTCCGTATTCACCGAAGGCGCCCCTGCGCCACCAGTCAAGCTGCCGAACAATTTCGTGCCGTAGTTGAGTATATCATCGCCGAGGGTGTTCCATGCGCTGTTTGTTGGGTCGCTGGATATGTTTTGCATTGCGGCTTCTTGGTGGAAGCGGTCGTAGGTGCCTTCTGGAATCGGTGAGTATCCGTTGTCTTCTTGTGGAATCGGAGAATATGACGCGGTGTCTTCCTCAATCGGACTCATGTTACTTGGCGAGAAATGAGTCACTGCGGATTCCATTAAACTTGAACCTAATGCACTGCCGAGGTTGTTGGTTAGCACTTGTGTTGCGTCGAAGTGGTTGCCGGTTGCGGCGGAGGTTGCACCGCCGGTTGCGAAGGCTTGTACTTCGGAGGAAATGAATGAGCCTGGGGCGCCGAATTCTTCGTTGATTGCTTGGTTGAACTGTCGTACGGGTTTGCCGCCCATTAGGCCGGCTGTTGCTGCGGATACCCCTAGCTCCATCCAGTCAAAATGTTGGTGGTGTGCGAAGGCTAGGTTAATTCCTTGGCCCAGGGCGTCGCGTTCCATCATTTCTGTGGCGTTGGTGATGTTGAAGATGTCGGGGGATGCTTTGTCCATTCCTTCTCGAATTGTTGTGTAAGCCGAGGTGCCACTTAACACTTTACCTAGCCCGGCGGTTGCGGCTGTTGCAAGGCCTGTAATTAATGCGCCTTTTAAATCGATGCCTTTTTGTAGTCTAAACGCATTGGCAACACCCTGTCCGGCAACGCTGCCGATGAATCCGGCGGCTAGACCAACCCCCATGGAGGTTGGCAACATCAACGATGTTGTTCCGCCCAACACAGCCAATCCTGTCGAAATTAATCCCCCCAGCCCTACGCTCGCTACACCGGCAAATGCCGCTAGCACACCTGCGCTTAATACCGTTGCAATGGCGGCGGCGACAACGCTGACTACTGCTCCGATCTTTTTCCAGATGGCATGATGCTTTTTATGCGCGGGGGCTGCGTTGAATACGGATGAAGAGACTGAGGGGCTCAAATCTCCGATGACGTCCTGACTCGATATCACCTTATGCGTTTGACTCGTGAAATGTTGACCATTGGCGCTATGCGGAATATTCAACCGCTGGCCAACGTGCAACTGACTGCCCTTTTCTCCCGCGTGTGCGCTCCTGTCGGTAATGCCGTTTGCATCCGCAATCAAATACCACAAACTGCTATCGCCAAACACCTGCAAGGCAACCTGCTCAAGCGTGTCGCCCGCTTGTAAGGTATACGTGCCTAAATTACTGTCGGGTGAAACTGGCATTGCGCCGTCGGTTTCTGCAGACTGTGCACCGTTATTGTGGAAGTCCTGTGTTGAACCTGCTTTCCTCGGCCCTGAATTTGCAAAGCCTTTACCCGGCGCGGATTGATCACGACTCCCTATTGGCGTAAAACCACCGTACACCTCAAGAGACTGTGTTTTTTTTGTATCTGTATTTAAACTACCGATGGTTTTGCCCGCAACCGTTAAATAACTGATTTGACCGTTCGCGTCTTTCCTCGCTCGAACCCCGTCAATACCGCTGTAAAGATAATGCGTTTTCGTCACCACCCCCGAACCCGCTTGCGTATCGATGGCATCCTGCAACTGACCGTTCATATCATAAATACGCTCGCTTTTACCGGCGATCGAACTGCGTCCCGGGACCGATATCGTCAACCGATCGGTCTTTTGCTGATATGCATCCCAAAGCTCATAATCGTAAAGATGGGTTTGCGTCACGCCCGATGTCATTGTGCTTTTTAGCTCAAGAATATTCCCGACATCGTCATAACGATAAGCGGTGCTACTCACGCGCGCGCCACTGCCATCGTTTGTATCCATCGCCTTCAAACGACCCGCTTCATAACGCATTTGATTCCGTTGCGTCGCATGCCCTTTGGTATCGTATAACATCTCTTCTTGCAACAAACCGCCTGAATAACGCTTGCTCTGATAATCAACGCCATTTTTTTGCACGCGATCCACTTGATTATCCATGGTGTAGCGATAATTGTAAGACGCCCATGCGCCCGCCTCATATTGACGCGCAGTTGCAATATTACCGCTGGCATCATAAGAAAGCTCACTCCCCTGTGACGCACTGATTGCAATGTTGCCATTTTGCAACACGCCTTTATTGAGAACCATGCGATTATTCGCGTCATAACGAAAATAATCCGTGTGCTGTACTTGTGGTAAATCGCCAGAGCGAGCGGCGACTTTCGTATCACGAATGTTGCCTACTGCGTCGTATTCATAATCGATTGATAAGACTGCTTTATCGGCCGACGGAAACTGTCGCGCGGTTGCTTGATCCGCACGCCGTACCTGGGCTAATCGACCCAAGGCATCATATTGATAATAATCGGTTTCTACCTTCCAATCGCTCATCTGGGAGCTTAACTTACTGAGAACATTGCCCTCAACATCGTAGTCGTAAAAAAGCGTTTCTCCGAGCTTCGCATCATAATATTCCTGAATTTCCCCATCGCTAAAATACAAATAGGTAATCTTCTTGCCGCTGGTCGATGACTCCGTCAGTAATAGCCCATTGCGATTATAGGTATATTCGGTTTGATGACCGCCTAAATCGGTATGCGCGACTAAACGACCATTTGCGTCATAACGCCAAGTCATCTTATTGCCCTTTGCATCCTGCTCCGCGATTTTATGACCCGCATCATCGTATTGGTATTGCGTCACGCCGCTTATACCACTGTGGGATGTTTTGACTTGATGGCCTAATTCATCATAAAAATAAGCGGTGTTATTGCCTAATGTATCCGCCTGTGCAATCAATTGCCCAGCGCCGTCGTAGCGATACGTCTGGGCTTTATCACCCACGGTCACACTCAGTAACCGATTGGCTTCGTCGTAGGTGTACGCGGTGACTATTCCGCGTTCATTCGTGCTACTGGTCATTTGATCCAGCACGTTATACGTTTTGTCGCGATGAGAACCCAGCGCATCGATTTCTTGCGTGATATGCCCGTTTGCATCCAACACCTTAGCCGCTGTATGGCCATTGGCATCCGTCATGGCAATCGCTCGACCCAAGGCATCATACGCATAATGAATCACTGGATGTAACAATCGCGCGACACCCTGCTCATCCACCACACTGACTTCCGGCAAGATTTGTTCGACCAGCTTATCCAACGCATTGTAGTCATACCGCGTGGTGTAACCCCTGGCACTGGTATGCAGCAACACATTACCCCAGCGATCCACTTGCTGAATCTGAGTCGCTTGCTCCAAACTGTCTTTATTTTTATAGGATTCAATATTGAGTCTTGCCGATTTCTTTTGCAGCACCACATGCCCTAGCGCATCATAGACCGTATCTTGCCGTTGTAATGCATAGGCCCAAACATCCAGGTCATAACTCGATGCTGTCTCAAAGATGTCTTTGGATAAATCAAGGCCTTTGTGATCAACTGAACTATCCAGCGCATTGCTCGAGGTGACAATTTGTGTGATGTTGTTCGCCATATCGTAAACATAAATCTGGAAAAAGCCTTGGGTATTTGAACGCCAAACTCGACCACAGAGATCATAATCAATTTGCGTAGCATACGTACCGTCAATGCCTTTGCGAATAACTTCACCAAACGCATTGTACTGGGCATTGTCTGTTGCACGTTGGCCGTTTGCCTTAATCATCGCCGTCTCGATCAAGCGATTGTCCGCATCATAGGTGTAACGCTTGTCTTGAATCACGACGGTTTTATCCGCCTGACTCAACGTTTGCCAGCTGCGAGCGATGTTTCCATTGGCATCATAACTGTAATTCACCTGATGACCCGTGCCATCGATTTGCTGCAGAACATGTCCGTCTGCATCATAACGATTTTGGATGGTGATATCCGCCGCAGACACCCCCTGAAGCACGTAACCCGATTGCGAAGCCTCTTTTGCGCCTCGCGCCCATTGACGGCTCTCGATCAAGTTGCCTAACGCATCATACAGATAGGTGGTTAATGCCCGCCCGCTTGCAACCTCGGCACCTGTTTTCGCGGTCAAGCGCCCCAGCGCATCATAATAAGTATAGGCGGTATGACCTTGTGCATCGGTCGTTGCAACTAAGTGCCCCATGACGTCATAGGCATAGCGGCTGGTTAAATCTTCAGTGACATTCTCATAACGAGAGCCGTTACCCGTCAACCGCTGATAGGTCACTTGCTTCAACGTTTTACTGGTCAGCTGACCTAATGCATCGTAAGTAAGCGTCATCTTGCGGTCTTTGGCACTCGGTTTTGGCTTGCCATCAACGGCGCGCTCGGCGTACTGAATTTCTTCGGCGAGTTGACCAAAATCATCATAGGCATAGGTCGTTAAATACCCTTCGGCATCTAGCGTGGCGATTTTCAAGCCATCTTGATTGAATGTCGTTTGCGTTACCGCAAAGTCAAGCTCATTCAGCTGAACCGCTGTTGCCACTACTTCACCAAAAGCATTATAGGTCAGGCGCGTGGTTGGTTTTAAATACAGGTATTTTGTTGCTTGTGAATCATAGGCATTTAATCGATCTTTTTGCGTTTCCAGCAGGTGATGGTCTTTATCATATCGATATTGCTCATGCCGGTCATACTCACTCAAACGTCGCGCTGAGGCAATCGCCTGAGGACTGTAGCCTGCGAGACTACTCAATGAAAGGCGTTCTGCATACGTGATTTTTTCACACACCGAGCCAAATGCATCATAGCGATATTCCGTGAGACCACCTTCTGCATCAATCGCATAGGTCAATAAACCCGTATTGTCATAAATCCAATGACGTGCATGGCCACTGCGATCCCGTGTTTCCACCACATTGCCAAAGGCATCGTAGAACCATGTTTCTGTCAACGTTTGCAGAGACTCCTGTCGCTGATTGCTGGCCTCTTTCCCTGCGTTATTCACCATCACATCAGGATATATCGCTTGGGATTTATGGTTATTCGCATCATAGGTGTAATGAACGGTCTGATTCGTGCCGCCTACATCGCGAATCACCGTGATGAGATTGCCAAAGCTGTCGTATCGATTTTGCGTGACGACGGCTTTCAGCTCATCCACCCATTGCCCTTGGCTTAATGTTTTAATGAGGGTTGCCGGTTCAATGGTTTCTATCAACTGATTGCTGGCATCGTAACGATAGTGCCATTCCGCCTGATTGGCCTCGATTTTGCTCGCAACATTATTGTTGTTGTCGTAGGTATAGCGCGTGGTTTGCGTGCCTTCGCGCTTTTGCAGGAGGCGACCGGCGGCATCATATGCAAAGTCCGTCGCATGCTGGTTGTTTTGCGCCAATGCCTGGTGAATCTCCTCTAGACTATAAAACAAAATCGTTGGCTTCTGGCCATGCTTTATTTCTTGAAGGATATTACCCACCGCATCATAGCGGCGTTCAACCACATGCCCCGTTGAACTAATGCGATAGACTTCGCGCTGGGCGGCATCATAGACTGTATGGGTAACGCGATCGTCTTGACTCTCTCGCAAGTGGATAAACCAGTCATCCTCCTGTAATTGTTGCACCGTCAATAGGGTCGCATACTGTCGACTTTCAATCGGCTTGCCTGCTGCATCATAGTGCCAAGCGGTGATGCTGCCGCCTGCACTGGCTTGTCGTGTCAAGCGACCTGCATTGTCGTAGGTATATCGTATGCTTTCATCATGCGTGGGGTCGGCTTTTAGATTGGCTTGAATACGCTCAACTGTAAAATTTTTGTCGGTCAAACCCAATGGGTTGGTATAACGCGTTTGTTTGATTAACTGCCCAATCGCATCATAGTGCGATTCAGTCACCCGCCCCTTGTTATCGACTCGATAGCGCTCTCGATTTAAGCCATCGTAGGCAAAATAAGTGGTTCTATCGAGCGTTGACGCGGGCGGAAAAGCATAGCCATTAAGATTTAAGTAGCGCAAATCACAAGGGGTTGCATAAACCGTTTGATAGAGCAGATTATCGTTAAAATCGTAACCGTATCGGGTGGCGTAGCCTAGGCTATCGAATGAAAGGGATAAACGATTGTACGCGTCATAAACAAAATATAGGGCATGATCGGCATTAACGTCTGATTGAAGCTGTGAGACAACAACGCTTGCATCATATTGAGAACGCACTTCAATGGCTTTAGCGTAAGTAATCGTTCGTACTGTATTGCCTTGATTATCATAACGATGCTCAGTTACAACGCCGCGAGCATCAATACGATATTGAATTTGATTTGTTGCACTGTAGATGTAATGCGTTGCATGGTCATTGGGATCGGTTTGGCAAACCAGATTATCATTTTGATCATAGGCATAGGTTGTCTTCAACGCTAATCCGTCTGGATCAATCGTGGTCGCAATACATCGACCCAATGTATCCCATTCATAGGCCGTGACTTTGTCGATGCCTTGAGGATTATGGACGACCTCACGGAGCAAGAGATTTCGGTCATCGTAGACTCTTGTCGTTAACACATTTAAACCATCAGGATCAATCTGGATTTGTACGAGATTGCCACGATTGTCATAACGCATTTGTGTACATCGACCTGCTTCAATGATTTGTAATTGTCGACCAATACCATCATACGTAAAGCGCGTCTCAATATTCAGACCGTCCGGATCGACCGTCTTTGTGAGGATATGCCCCTCAGCATCGTAGGTATAACGCACAGGACGGAGGCCGGCATTGTCTTGAAACATTAAATGCCCAGCAGCATCATAAGTATAATCCGTTGAACTGTGCAGCGGGACGTCAATATGGATAAGCTGACCCTTCGCATCATATTGATAACTCGTGGTTTGTTGGTTGCCATCGGTGATGGACAGTTTATCACCGAACGCATTAAATTGTGTGACGACGGTGGCGGCCTTCCCCATCTGCAATAAGGTCAATGTTTGCTGAACGTCATCAAACCGATAAAGAGAAAACGTTTTTCCCTGCGACGTTAATATGCGCGAAAAAGCATCGTAGTGCTTACTGGTAATTGTCTGATTTTGATCAATCGTCAAGACTACTTCCCCGCGCTTACTTAATTGATAAGCGATTTCTCCCTGACGGCCATCCCAAGTTTTATCAACTCGGCCCCACGTATCGTATTGCATACGCGCTGTTTGATGGATCCCGCCTACGTCATCGGTACGCTCAAGCAACAAGCCACGACGATCATAGTCATACTTGGTGAGCGTAGATAAATTAAGGCCAAGCTGCTGAGTTGCTTGTTCCAGCTCACCAAACGCATTATAAGTTGTCGTCGTCACACTCCCCTGACTCTTTTGTTGACTGACCAATAAACCGAGATTGTTATAGGCGTAATGCGTCACTTCATCAACTTGCGCATCGGCATGCGCATTCAGGTATTGCTGCAAGGCTTGTGTGGTCAACATTGCCTCGTCCAATAGACAATAAGCGCTATAACGAATGCTGGTCTCCACTTGTTGAAACGCGTTATAGCGCGTTTCGGTGACGGCGCCGTCAGCACTGAGCCGATAGGCTAGTAGCCCTTCTTCATTATAAAAATACCGCGTAGTTTGGTTGAGTGCATTGGTTTCTGTGAGCACCCGGCCGGCGGCGTCATAGGTATAACGGATACTGTGTTGCTGCCAAATCGACTCGATGTCTTCTTCACTCAGCGTGCTTTGCTGTAACCGTTGCGCGCCGATGGCATCAAGGCTTTGCGTCACACGACCCAATGCATCGTATCGATGTCGTTGTTGACGTATCTCATGCGTGCGTTTATCCATACTGGTTTGACTGATGATCTGCCCTTGCTCATCATAGGCATACGTCGTCACCAAGCCCGTATGCGTTTGTTCTTCTATTTTTTGCCCCAAGTCGTTGTAGCGCAGGGTGGTATGGTGATCGTTCTTATCGCTTTTGGGTCGAATAGCTTCCAATGCTGCCTGCCCCGTTCCCTTTATAGGCAATTTAACTGCGGTGTAATAGGCAATTGACTCGGTTAATAACCCGCGAGCGTCATACAGGTATTCGGTCAAGTAATCCGCAGCATCCAGATCAGCGATTTTTAATCCGGCCGCATTGTAGATTGAATAAGTGTGGATATCTTTGTAAGCATGCGGAGCAGGCGTATCAATTGCCCAATCACCTGAACGAGCGGTTGTGACCTTATTCGCATAACGAATTGTTTCAATGAGATGCCCTTGTGCATCATAACGGTATAACGTTGCGGCACCTTCACCATTCACCTCTGCTTGCAAGCGACCCAGTGCATCATAATAATAGGTCATCTCTCGATCATGTTGACTGGAAACCAACGACATATCGGCGATGGTCAGTGGTTCATCCGACTTAAAACCAGATAAGCGATTCGCGTAAGCTGTTTTTGCAATGACACGCCCTTCTGCATCATATCGATATGCAATCACCGCACCTTCGGCATCCACTTGATAAGCCATTTGATGATAATCGTTATAAACCACTTGGCTAATCCGATCCTGTGCGCTTAACTGCGGTCTAATTGCCGCAAAATTCTGCCCAAGATTGGCGCGTTGTTGCGGGCTTAATGTTTGTTGATATTGATGCGTCAGAATGCAATCGCCATCGATGTTATATCGATATTCCGTCACCTGCCCGTTTTTGGAAAGACTCGCCTGCAACCGCCCCTGCGCATCATAAAATAAATGCCTTGTTTGACCGTCAACATCCGTCTCAGCAATCAAACGACCAGCGGCGTCATAACGATAAGACACTGTTCCAAAGTCATGCTGCGCATTCAAGCGCTGCACACTCAGCAATAGTCCACTTTTGTCATATACCGACAAGGTTTGCAAGCCATTGGGATCGGTTTTGAGGATGCATTGATGGGCGTCATCATAAGTAATGGTTTGTGTATGCTGTTGATTGTCGACCGTTTTGAGAAGACGACCCAAATCATCATAAAAATAATGCGTTGTACTTAAACCCGTTGCGGTCATCACGGATTTTTCAACACATCGTCCTGCAGCATCATAGCGACTGTAAGTGCGGAACGTATCTGCGGTGATAACACCAACGCCGTCCGCATTAACCGTAGTGTAGTGGATTTCTTGGCTGAGAGCGCCACGCCAATCGTATTGATAATCAATCAAACTTACCGCATCTTGCGCTTGAGCATTCGCCCACAGAACGAGCGCGTCCAATGAAGCATTCGCTTCACGCCATTGAGCGCTCAAATAACAACGACTACTGATGCGACAACCATTCGCATCATAACGATGCTCGGTCACTGTGCCATCGGCCGTCACTTCAAAGCGTAAATGTCCTTGCGCATCATACGCCCAGCGGGAAGTCTGTGGCTTGATGGGGTTATGATTGTTATCAAACGTTTGATATCGTGTCTCGCTGAGTAGGCGATGTTCGCTATCATATTCACGCAACGTGATTTCACCGGAGGGGTCTTCCACACGAATACAATCGCCCGCTTCATTGTAAACAAACTGCCAACGTTGACTGCCTTGAGTCACTGCATCCAGATGCTGGCCATCGTAGTGATAACGCACACGATATTGTTCTGGACCCTCTATACCGATTAAGCGTGCGTCTTCATCAAAAAAATAGGTCCAGCGTTCGCCAAGTCCGTTGATGACCGTTGTTTTACCGTCTTCATAGACATAAGAGGTCTCGCGGCCAGCACCGTCGACCATATGTTTGATCCGACCTTCCGCGTCATAATCCAAATGCAGCGTTGTACCATCGGCTTGTCGAATATCACTGATCAAATGCGAGTCGCCAACGTAATCATAGGCGACCCAATAGGTTTTCCCTTCACCAAGATCGCGGCTCACCCGCGAGAGACGATGTTGTGCATCGTAATCATAATGCAACTGGTGAACGATTTGCCCTTCACTTTGAAACGTCACATCACTGATGTAACCTTGGCTCAACGTCCAAGTCACGCTCTGATGATTGCGATTATCCATCACACTCACCAACTGACCATTTTGATAGCTAAAGCACAACTCATGACCATCGCTGTCATGAATTCGTGACAGTTGTCCGCTGAGAGTATAGTCAGTCGTGGTTTGCCCACTGCCCTCACGGTAATGCCAACCCGCAGCGTCATACGTCAATCTTGCCGTGCTGCCATCTGCCGCGCGATATTGATGTTGCGGCTCATCATAAATAAATCGACTCACATGCCCGTCTTCATCATGACGACAAACAACCGAACCCGCAGCATTCGCCACGCCCTCGCATTCCAGTTTGCTGTCAAGATTAAAGCGCCACTCACCGTGACCGCGTGAATTGTAAGTCTGAAATAAATCAAGCCCAATGCCAAAGTCGGCCAAAAAACCGTCGGATTGTTTGAGGACAACGTTGCCATTGGCCGCATTCACATACATCGACCCACCGCCCTGCCCAAGCCCAGCGGTGCCTTTCGGACCATAATATCCTAGTTGCCCTATTGATGATCCTTGTAATCCTAATCCTGTGCCGGTAAACACTTGCGTCATGATGCTATCTCATAATAAATAAGGTAATGGGTATAACGGCTGACTTCCCGCCGGGTCTATTTTGCATGGTGATAAACAGCGTTGGTTCGTGATCCATTTCATTATTCGGAACGTTATCAATAATGATTTTATTGTCTTCTATCCGCAACCACGATGGGTTATCAAATCCATTCGCCAGTTCAACGTTAAAGGGAAAATCTCGATACTCTGGGTTAATTCCGCCAAAACTGGCAAAATCAAATACATAGGGCTGGCCGGCATATAACACAGGCAATTTTGGGTTAGATACAACAAAATGAGGGGTAAAAATCGGCTCAACCTCAATGTGCAAGGGAATCGTCACCGGCTCAGAACTCCCCCCAATCGACGTCATTGCCCGCAGCGTCACTTCATAACACTGGCCAACGGCGTCGCGAGGCACAACGCCCTCCAAAACCGTGGATGATGAAATAGACAACCAAGGCGCCGCCGGTTCTACTTTATCTAAAATTACTTTTAAGCTGCCATCCGCAACCGGATCGACAATAAACGGCCGCAACTCCTGATGAAATTCCGATGCAACCGCTCCCTTGAAATCCAGACCTGGTTGAATCACCGGTTTTTGCGTTGGATCGTAGGCCACAGGAATACGAATCAATAGTGGCTCTGAATCACCCCCAGTATTTGAACTGGCGATAACACTTAACTCCTTGGTATTTCCAACATCAGAAGCAGGCACATCGCCTTCAAGTACCGTTCCGCTTGAAGCATCCAGATGTATCCACCCAGGGTAACTGTGCGAATGATTGGGATCAATACGAAAATGCACCTGGTTCGTCACGCCAAAGCTCGGCTTTTTATCGATTAAATCCATTAAATGAAGACGGTAAGTTCGGTTAGGTCTGGCTGCATTAATACCATAGTGAGGTTTAAAAACGGGCGTATCATTTGGATTAGGATTCACATTAATCTGGACTATCGCGGGTCCCGCCTTGGCAGCACCATTAATAGCACTCACCGCAAACTCATACATCCCAATACGTGTCGGGGTGCCAATAATCGTATGTGTAGTCGCATCATATTGTAATCCGTCTTGGGCGGCGGGGGCCACGGTCACTTGTGTCGAAACGGCCGCATTTACAGCGGCATTAAAACCGTTACATAAATAGTACTCAACATCGCGATGCTGAACATGTGGCCCGCAGTCTCCGTGCGGCTTATATTTACTTTTATCCACATCAAAATACACAACACAACTTTCACTCGGTTTTAACGGCTTACTGCAACTATTCACCCCTACAGCCCTATAAATCGCTCCCAAAGGCACATAATGTAAATTGAGAGACTGGGTATCCCATTTAGACTGATTGGTAATTTTCAGATTAATTTCAGGTTTAATCACCGTGATGAACGGATCTAAATGAAAAGAGAAATATGAGTTGATCTGTGCTTGTTGCAGAGGAGGCGACGAAATCGACAATGGCGACTTTAGATAAGCAAAACTAAAATACCACGACTTAGATTTAGATGCGAAAGCACCATTAGCGATAAAAAACAGTCCAACGACCATCATCACGCGATATTGAATATCCAGAAGCGTCCTTTTGCTTTCCATAACGATTACCCTTACATCCATTAATCCATCCCAATCGGGAAATCGATGGTAATGACTCAACTGAAAGCCGTCAACTAGACAAATCTGCTCCAATTATGTTGTTTTCGATCAAATTGCAGCGAGTCAAGACCGATTTCATGAACTTTTACACAAGATAAACGGATACTGAACAAAAAATTTTACGTCATCAACACCATGATCCATAATAATGTGTTATAATAAACACATGGGGGCGACCTGGCTTCGACGTGGGTTGCGAAACCTGAGGTGCATGCCGAGATTGAGACTTCTCGTTAATCCGACTCAAATAAACACAAATGCAAATGATGAAAACTTTGCTGGAGAAGCTATCGCTGCGTAAGCTGCAATAGCCCTACCGCAATCGTGAGCTGCCAAAAAACCAGCTCCCCGTTCGACCGAGCCTGCTTAACGGTATCGAATCAACGGTCAAAAGGGTTAAGCTAGTCTGCTGACGCGTCCCGGATCAACAGATGAAACTTAGGGAATCGCCGTCCATTATCCTGCCCGTCGGAGAATGTCCGGTTAAACTCAAATGACAAGGCTACGCATGTAGATCTAACGGCAGAGGATTTGCGGACGCGGGTTCGATTCCCGCCGCCTCCACCACATAACTAGTTGATTTATCAAGTATAAATTAGTTTATTCCTTAATCGCGGCTCCATACGCTTTCCAAATCCACTTTTTTCACCGATTCTCCAGTTTCTTTAACAATGTTAAGGAGTAAATCATGGGAACGTTAGATTACCAACTTATTGATTCGTTTTGGGCTTACGACGAAGACGACAATGCTTACAAAATTAATGTGTTCAGATCAATTATAGATATTGGGGATTTTCAAGACCCTAATGGCACAAGACCTGGCAGGACTCGATTACGAACAGAAGACGGCTTGAATGTTACTCCGATGGATATTGATAAGGGAGAGTTTTTGATTGTCCAAACGAATACAAAAATTCATTATTAACCGCATTTAAATTGCCCAATCAATTCCCTACACACACGCATCCTCCACAATTTTGGGAGCAACTAGGCAGAACTGTTGCAACCTATGGTTTGTTAGAAGAAGTACTAGGGAGAGCTATTTTTGCGTTTACTTCAACAACTCACTATAGCGAAGATAAAATAAATGCAGCATATCAAAACTGGTTGCCCAAGCTTGAAAAGGGATTGAGCGAACCTCTCCGTAATCTAGCAAAAGCATATGAAGCTGCGGTTCTCCAAAACTCAGAAGCATCAATTCAAAATATTAATGAGCTAGTAGACGATATTAAAAAATCCTCCGTGATACGCAATGTTTTGTGTCATGGCTCTTGGCCTCCTCCTAATTCGGAAGGCAAGTCGGTCCCACTCTATGTGAACTACAAAATGGAAGTTTGGGATATAGCCATTGATATTGAGTATCTAAAAGAAACACAAGTATTCGTGACCGGATTAATATGCTCTGTCATAGATACAGTTACACATATGGGATGGCAGTTTCCGGGTAGCGCGGGACCGGGTCAGGTCATATGGCTTAGCTAAATTTTTCTGCCGATGTTTCTAGGAAAAGATACTACATTAAAATTAATGGAATCATACTCCAATGGCTTTTCTAAAGCTTTTGCTTAAGAATATACGAGAATCAACCGTTGAATGGTATCAGCCTTTTAATACCTGGGTATCACCGCTAAAAGCTAAAAGAAATCTTTTGAAATTTGCAATCATCTCCAATAGGTATCATAATATATATACTATTGGAGATTAAAAATGACGGTTGAGCGGTTTTTTTATGAGCATCCAGTATTTCGGCACGAAGAGTTTGCTCTATTCAAATCAACGATGGGAGCAATTAATCCAACATCCATTAAAGCAGCACTAGCCTATTATGTTAAATTCGGTCGTATAAAGCCTATTCGCCGAAAATTATATGCTGTTGTACCGCCGAACCAGTCAATAGACAATGTATTAATCGATCCTTATCTTGTTGCAGGCAAAGTGACTGAAGATGCTGTGATTGGTTATCATTCAGCCTTGGAGTTATTGGGTGTGGCCTACTCCAGTTTTGGCCAGTTGACTTATATCACTCAACAAAAAAGTAAGCCTTTCGATTTTAATGGTCATTGGTATCAATCTGTTGCTTCACTTCTGGCTTTACAAAAAAAACAAGCCGTTGATATTTATGTTGACACTATAAACAGGCAAGGTGTTGATATTAAGGTGACCAATGCTGCTCGTACATTTGTCGATGTGCTTGATCGTGTTGAACTTTGTGGTGGATGGGAAGAAGTATACCGCTCCGTAAGTGGTCTTGCTGTATTGAATGTTGTTCAAGTCATTGACTATTGCTTAATGCTAGACAATACCCGATTAAATGCCAAGGTGGGATATTTTTTAAGTCAACGTCAGGATGCTTTTGCTGTCACAGAACAACAATTAGCCCCCCTACTTGCAAGAAAACCCAAAGTTGCTCAATATACCCCGGGGTCAACTGCAGAACAATTTCGACTCGTTAAACCTTGGAATATTTATTTGCCTTTATCTGTAATCAATCAATCATGGGAAGAACCTGATGCTGAATTCTAAAGAACAACTCATGAGTCATGCGCGGACCATCGGTTATAAACCAGAAATTCTTGAAAAAGTATATCGACTGCTTGAAGTATTTCAACAAATCATGTCCGTTCCTTATCTAAAGGAACGCTTGGTTTTAAAAGGTGGCACAGCACTCAATCTTTTTTGCTTTGAACATCTGCCAAGGCTTTCTGTTGATATTGACCTCAATTACATTGGCGCACTTGATCGAGAAAAGATGCTTGAAGAAAAACCAATGATCATGGATGCAATTCAACAGATTATGTTGCAAAATCAGTTTGAACGTCATCGTGCCCCGATGATGCATGCTGGCGGGAAAATGATGTGGTTTTATCCAAGCCTGTTGGGACAGCGTGGCTCGCTGGAAATTGATATCAATTTTATGTACCGACAACCACTATTTCCTATAATTTTGAAGTCACCTAATATTCAAGAATACAAGCATTTGCAAGGCCCTGTGCTGGACATTCATGAACTGGCGGCCGGAAAATTATCCGCGCTATTTGACCGAAACGCCAGTCGTGACTGGTTTGATGCACATCATCTATTGACTCAAATGCCACTAGACAAGCAAAAATTGAAACTCGCTTTTGTGACTTATTTAGCGATGACTAAAATTGACTTATCACATATGGTGCCCGAGCAGATAGATTTTGATCTGACCGATTTGCGTAACCGGCTGATTCCTGTCATGCACCAGATGTCTGTTTCAAGAAACACTCGTGAATTAAAGGAGTGGGCTGTTACAAGAATTGGAGAGCTTCGGGAGCGATTAGCAGACCTATTACCTCTTGATGCAAATGAAAAGCTGTTTATTAGCAAAATCCGAAATGAAGGTATCGTATCACCTGAGTTAATAACCAATGACAGCGAATTGGCAAAAAAAATGATATCCCATCCAGCTATAAATTGGGTTATCAAGCAGCGTTAAAGATTGATTGAAAATGAAGGGACAATTGCAAAACACCCAGTTCGATTCCCTTCTCAGGAATCGAACTGATCAGAAACATCATTGTTAATGAAAATGTACCCAATCTGTGCCCAAACATTTATACATGCAGAATTTAATGAATACCATCAATGAATTACAAAAATTTCTCGCGGGTTCGACTCCCGCAACCACCATAAGCAGTTGATTTTAAATTATTTATTTTCATGGTTTTTTCTTGCGGCACCATGAAGGCTCTAGAACTTACCAAATCCATCTCAAAATACATATATAAACTAGCCTTTTGATCAAGGTCAAAATTGTCCATATTTGTCGATCCAGCGTTTTATGCTATACTTAATAAAAATGTCCATATTTGGCGAATTTTGAGGCTCAACATGACCAAGCAATATTATAAAAACAGTCTAAAATTCAAAGTGCTCGAACGTACTCAGCAAATGACTGGAAACGTAGTCTTGCGTGAAGATATTGAAGATATGGGCAGTCCACGTCAGGTCAGCCGATGTTTTAAAGATCTCGTAGAAATGGGTGAGCTCGTTAAAATTGGATATGGCATCTACGCTAAAGCTCAAAAATCACCCTACATTAATAAGCCAATAATAAAAGGTGGTTTTGGGCAGGTCTGTAAAGAAGCCTTAACAAAATTAGGTGTGGTCTGGGTGCCTGGCAGTGCTGAACAAGCCTATAATGCTGGATTGTCTACTCAGGTTCCTGTGCGCACCGTGGTACAATTAAAAAGCCGATTCAGAGGACATTTGAATTATGGCAGCAGAAAATTAATTGTGGAGAAAGGGATCAATGCTAGATAAGCAGTTGCAGGAGCTCGTCGCAGCCACTGGTGAAATTTTAGATCTAGATGATTCTGTTATCGAAAAAGACTATTACGTCACCCAAGTGATTCAAACGCTTTCAACAGTAGAAAATGATTATTTTCGATTAGTATTTTGGAGGATCGATTCACTGAAATTGGACGGTATCTGTGTAACGGCAGTAACAAGAGAGGCAGGCGATAATTTTAAAATAACGGGAACAATCCCGGGTGGCGGCAATCGCGCAACAAGAGAGCTTCATTTTAATAAAGATGGGGGGTTTACTCGCTCTGGCGGAAATACAGACCTATCGCCTGAACATATCACAATGAAAGATAACTTATCCGCGATATTTAAACATTTCAAACATACATTGGCTCCTGAAACTCAAATAATATTTGCAGTTCAATTCGCGTTGGCCGAATACAAACCAACTGCTCCAACAACATTTAAGTTTGCATTTTTCCCCCAAATCTCATTCGGAGCCTCAGCAGAATCTATTGCCTTCGTGAAAAACGTGAGGGAAATTCTCGCTGATCAATCATTGTCAGATAAAGATATGGCAGGGCGCATTCAACTTGAAATAAACAAGACCAATGGTAGTGGCGCCTTACACCTTATTTTGGAAAAATATGAGCTATGTAAAAATGCGGCAGCGGCTGCAGCTTCAGCACCGACACAAGGAAGACAAGGATAAAAACGCACCAGGAACGCACCCCGGGGGTCAGGTCTTGCCTTTTGCCTCATATTGATGAGATACATTTTTGTGAGAATTCAGTTCAAATTACCATTAATGCAAGATAGCTACTCCATCCCCATTCATGCGCAGTTGCTACCATTCTTGCACGAACTGGATTCAATACAATATATCGAGACAATTCTAATAAATAACTATCTTTTTCAATCAATATCGCTTTATAGCGCCCCTGAAAATTTGATTGGTAATGGGCGACAATCAATCAATGTGGTGTAACCCGATAATTAAGTGCTGCTTTGTTTCTTTATTAAATTTTCCCGCCCACACCTTTAAACTTCTCTACAAACGCTGCAATCTTTTGGAAAACGGTCTGTTTCTTCATCAGATATTGCGGATTTAACGGGCTCATCTTGGGCAGAATGGCATTAAGCTCTGTTCCTGCGTCGCTGGCGTACTCCCGTTTGAGTGAGGAGGTGATATAGCGTCGGGCTTCTTCGGCATTCAGGCTTTCTGCATTTATCAGCTCATCGGCTTCTCGTTGCTGCTCAGCTTGGGCGAAGGAAAAGAATGCTTCGATCACGCCGGACTTTTCGCCAATCTGATCTAGGTCGGTTTGATTGATGAAATCCACTATCAGGCTTTCTTTAGCGCGGTTGCCGAGGCTGGCGCGGATCACCCGGCGCATTTCGTCAACCAACTCGGCTTTGCTTTTGGTTTTCTTGTTGTGCTCGAAAATCAGTTCCAGAATATAATCAAGATTGATCTCTTGGGATTTCAACAGGTCTATCTCGAACACCACGTCATCCCAGTCAATGGTTGATTTTTCTTTCTCTTCTGCTGATTTTTGTCGGCGCTGCCAATCGCGGATGTCGTTGTAGGTAGACCGGTAATCCTGAATCTTTCGCTCGGCGGGCAGGCGTATGGTTTGTAACTCAGCCAGTTTTTCATCATCCAAATAATGTTCTGCTTTAAACGCGTCCACCGCTTCGAGGTTATTCATGTCAAGGCTTTGCAGCGATTTCAGGCAGGAAAACTCATCATAGTTTTGCAGCACGTTCTCTACACGCAGGTATTCGCCAAAGAGTTTGGCAAAGTCTTTTTTATCAGACTCTTTTTCAATGGCACTCGGATCAGGAAAACGTTGCTCTAACTCGCTTACCACATCCATAAAACCGCGTCTGGCTTCACCAGTCACTACATCGGTAAAGCCTACCATGTATTCCTTGTAGCTCTTTTCTAGCACCACGTTTTTGGTGTTTTTATCTCCATACAGGGTGATAGCATCCACGGTTGCCATTTCCAGGTTTCGGAATGTAACAATATTACCGAATGTTTTGGTTGCATCATAAATGCGATTAGTGCGCGAAAAGGCTTGTATCAAACCGTGGTAACGTAGGTTTTTGTCCACAAACAGGGTATTAAGCGTAGGGGCATCAAAGCCGGTAAGGAACATTCCCACCACTATTAGCAAATCAATTTCTTTGTTTTTCACCCGCTTGGCTAAATCACGGTAGTAATTCTGGAAACCTTTACTATCGACACTGAAATTGGTTTTAAAAAAGGCGTTGTAATCGCCTATCGCCGCGTTTAAAAACTCTTTGGCGCTGCTATTCATAGCTGTCACATCAAAGCTTTCATCCAGAATGTCACCCACCGCATCCTGCTCTTCATTGGCAGCAAAGGAAAATATGGTGGCAATTTTCAGCAGCTTGTCCTTGCTTTTATATAAAGGGTCGGCCTGCAACTTGTTCAGCGACTCATAATAGAGCTTAGCTGCATCTACAGAGCTCACAGCAAACATGGCATTAAAGCCCTTGGCGTTCATCTGCAATCGGTGGGTCTTTTGGCGGTAGTTGTTCAGAATATACTGGGAAATTTCGCGAATACGCTCTGGGTGCAACAGCGCCTCTTTGTTTTCAGCGGCAGATAGTTTCTTCTCATCCTGTTCAGTTTCAATCGCCTTAAATCTGTGGCGCACATCGTTATAGTCCACCTTGAACTTGAGCACTTTTTCATCGCGTATCGCGTCGGTAATCACATAGGAATGCAATTCACGGCCAAATACGCTGGCGGTGGTTTCCGCACCTAAAGCGTTTATCGGGAAGATGGGCGTGCCGGTAAAGCCAAACTGAAAGAACCGTTTGAATTTCTTGTTCAGGTTTTTCTGAGCTTCACCAAACTGGCTGCGGTGGCATTCATCAAAAATAAACACCACCTGCTTGTTGTAGATGGGCAGATCGCCTTCGTTTTTCATCAGGTTGTTGAGCTTCTGGATGGTTGTGACGATGATCTTATTATCATCTTTATCCAGATTACGCTTTAAACCTGCGGTACTGTCTGAGCCGTTCACACTGTCGGGTGAAAAGCGCTGGTATTCTTTCATGGTCTGGTAGTCAAGGTCTTTTCGGTCCACCACAAAAAACACCTTGTCGACAAACGCCAGTTCTGTAGCCAAACGTGCGGCTTTAAAGCTGGTTAAGGTTTTCCCAGAGCCGGTGGTATGCCAGATAAAACCGCCACTATCGGGTTTGCTCCAGTTTTTGGCATGATACGAGCTTTCAATCTTCCATAAAATACGCTCGGTGGCAGCGATCTGATAGGGGCGCATAACGAGCAATGTGTCATTCACATCAAACACCGAATACTGTAGCAACACTTTAAGCAGAGTGTGCTTCTGAAAGAAAGTGGCGGCAAAGTCTTTCAGGTCTTTAATCAGGCTGTTATCTGCTTTAGCCCAGTGCATAGTGAAATCGAAGCTGTTTTTGTTGCGCTGGGTGGTATTAGCAAAATAGCGGCTATCGGTACCATTAGAGATGACAAACAACTGCAAGTACCTATAGAGCGAATCCTCGCTGTTATAGCTCTCTTTGCTGTAACGATGTACTTGGTTAAAGGCTTCGCGTATGGCAACACCTCGCTTTTTCAGCTCGATTTGTACCAGTGGTAAGCCGTTCACCAGAATAGTCACATCATAACGGTTGGCATGGCTGCCTGTTTGTTCAAACTGCTTGATCACCTGAACTTTGTTGCGGGTGATGTTGTTTTTATCCAGCAAATAAATGTTTTTAATACGGCCATCGTCAAACACAAAGTCGTGAATATAGTCATCATGGATTTTGCGGGTTTTATCCACAATGGTGTCGCTGGGCTTATCCAGATAAGATTCCACAAAACGTCGCCATTCACCATCACTAAATACCACCTTATTGAGAGACTGCAATTGCTCGCGCACGTTAGCCAGCATGGCCTGCGGGTTATTCAGGTCAGGCAGGTGCTCATAGCCTTGGTTTTGCAAATCCTGAATGAACTCACGTTCTAACGAATCTTCGCTCTGGTAGCTTTCTACCAATTTCCATTTTTTTTTGTATTGATCAAGTACGATAAAGTTGTTTGATTCAGCGATGGTTTTGTAGTGGATCATGCCTCGTTATCCTTGTTGTTCAGCGAATTTAATCATTGGTTCCGACCTGCTACCAAAAGCCATACTCATTTTTGGGCGCAATCAGCTCTTTAAATACGCGAGAAAGGCGCGTTTTACCCATACCATTAAAAGCGTAGATCAACTGCACCTTTTTATTGGCGTCTTTTAGCTGCTGTGCTATTTCCGTTAGTGTCTGGCTCATATCAGACCGCTACCTCAGAATCCGGCTTTGGGAAACTCAACAGCAAATCGCGATAATACTCGTATTGCTGTTGGCGCAATGCAATTTCGCGCGGTAAGCCTTCGGTGATTGAGCTGGTTAGAGCGTCGAATTTATCGAGTATGGTTACGATGCGTGCTTTTTCTTCAGGTGAAGGATTTGGAATTTTAATGCTGTTTAAGTTCTTTTGATTTAACTTTGGTTGAGCTGCCCCCGAGATGTAAGGCGTTAAGTCGATACTGTTTAGATAATATTCAACATACCGACGCTCAGCATAAGTATTGAATTTTAGTATATGAGCGTGGTTATTTACCCAACTTTTTCCGCTAACACTAAATGCTATTGGTGTACTCCTTGCCAGCAAATTTGCGCCATCTTCTGAAACAAGTAAGAAGTCACCATCAAAAATATAGTCTTTTACATAGTCAACAATTCCAGATGCGCCGTAATATGGAATTTCACCGGCTTCTCGTAATCCACTCGTTACTGGTTTCCGCATCGAATCAAGATTCTCCGCCAGTTCCCCTAACTTCTTCCACTCCACGTCCCCTTCTTCAAAACTCAACAACTGGTCGCGATAGTAGTTGTATTGTTTTCTGCGGGAGGTTAGCTCGGCGGTTAGCTCAGCAGTTAGCTCAGCAGTTAGCTCGGTAAAGGCGTCCAGAATGCGGACGATTTCTGCTTGGATTTCTAGCGATTTTTTTGGGTTTTCTGGGCATGGGATGGGAACTAAAATTTTATTTAAGATAGCCTGTGTAAGGCTAGGTCTTCCCGAACCAGTATCTAAAGTCATTAGATCAATGGTTTTAATAAAATGATAAAGATATTTTGGAACAACCTTCGAAGTATCGATTTCCGTATAGTAAATTGTGTCAACATTCCAGAATGGCGTTTCGATATAGAAAATATTTGTAATAGAGCCTTTTCGAGGTATCAGAACCGTCGGTTTGTTATATAAATATGTATCGACATATCTCATGACCCCGCCTGAGCCATAAACGGGAATATCGCCAGAATCTAATCCTTTCCAGTCTTTTCCATGTTTTATTTTTGCCAACAGTTCTAAAGGCTGCCATTCCACCTCAACCCCATCCAGCAGATTTTCCATATAGGTCATTTCGCTCATGCCTCAACCTCTTCGCCTTCGATTTCTGCAACAATGGCATCAATATCGGTACGCAGCTGGTCGATCTTAGCAACGGTGGTTTTTATCTCGGCATTGAGCTTGGTAATATCAATGACTTTGCGATTGTCCTTGGCTTCCACATAGCTGCTCACCGACAGGTTGTAGTCGTTGGCGGCGATTTCTTCATAAGGCACCGATCTAGCGAAGTGTTCAGCATCGGCTTTGCTATCGAATACCTGCATGATTTTTTCGATGTGCTCATGGGTAAGCGTGTTGGTGTTAGTTTCTTTTTTAAATAAACCACAGGCATCAATAAACTGGGTTGTGGTATCGGTTTTATGTTTGGAGAGCACCAGAATGGTCACCGCAATGGTGGTGCCAAAAAACAGGTTGGGTGCGAGTGAAATGACCGTTTCCACATAGTTGTTATCCACCAGATATTGGCGGATTTTCTGCTCGGCACCGCCACGGTAAAAAATACCGGGGAAGCAGACAATGGCGGCGCGACCTTTACTGGATAGGTAACTGAGCGCATGCAGTACAAAGGCAAAGTCGGCTTTGGACTTGGGCGCTAATACACCCGCTGGGGCGAAGCGATCATCGTTAATCAGGGTTGGATCATCGCTACCTATCCATTTTACCGAGTAAGGCGGGTTGGAGACGATGGCATCAAAGGGTTTGTCATCAAGAAAGTGCGGGTCTGTTAAGGTATTGCCCAGCTGCATATTGAACTTGTCGTAGTTGATGTTGTGCAAAAACATGTTCATCCGGGCCAGGTTGTAAGTGGTGTGGTTGATTTCCTGACCGAAGAAGCCCTCTTCAATCATATGGGCGTCGAAGTGCTTTTTGGCTTGAAGCAGCAGTGAGCCGGAACCGCAGGCAGGGTCATAAATTTTATTGACGCTGGTTTGTTTGTGCATGGCAAGCTGGGCAATCAGCTTGGAAACGTGCTGCGGGGTAAAGAATTCACCACCGGATTTACCGGCATTGGCGGCATAGTTGGAGATCAGGAATTCGTAAGCATCGCCGAACAGGTCAATCTGGGCGGCATCACTTTTTTCATAAAAATCATGTCCAAAATCCAAACCTGCCACGCCTTTCAATACGGCCGCTAAACGAGTGTTTTTGTCTTTAACGGTATTACCGAGTCGGTTACTGGTGGTATCAAAGTCGGCAAACAGACCTTTGATGTCGCCTTCGGAGGAATAGCCACTGGCCGAGTCTTCTATAGCGGAAAAAATCTTGGCCAAATCGGCGTTCAGGCTTTCGTTGCTGTTGGCGTTTTTAGCAACATTGGCAAACAGCTGGCTGGGGTAGATGAAGTACCCCTTAGTTTTAATGGCATCGTCTTTGATGTCTGGCGTGATCACTTCATCGCTAAGCTGTGCGTAATGGATACTATCATCACCAGCCTCAATATAGAGAGCAAAGTTTTCGCTGATGAAGCGGTAAAACAAGGTGCCGAGGACATATTGTTTGAAATCCCAGCCGTCTACTGAGCCGCGCACATCGTTGGCGATAGCCCAGATTTGGCGTTGAAGGGCGGCACGTTGTTGATTGCTTGTCATTTGATGTTCCCGTTTAAATTCGTTGACTAGTTGCCGTTAAATATCTTATTAGATGATCTTTATCTTTTAACGGGCACCCCTGTATTATGGGCGCTGGATCCCCGATAAATCAATCCTTGCGGGATATAAGCTTGTTAACGACTGGACATTCCCTGCTATTACAAAAGTTCAATGATTTTTAATATGGTTAAATCTTCCAGGGCAGTTGCAATAATCTCCGATAGATACTAAAAAATAGATTGATAATATTAAAAATCATCCCGCAGTACGATGGTCGGCTCAACAAAGCCTAAAATAAATCAGTTTCTATTCAACTGGAAAGACTCTAGCGGAATACTGATAAGCCGATCATTGCGGCGGTATAGACTTGGTAATGATTGGACGTTTACTGTCTTGCTATCCCCTTCACTATCTGATGCCCTGTTTTGGCTCCGAATGTAAAATTCATTTAATTAAGATATCATACGCTCATTAGACGAAAACTATTATCAATTAGGTGTACACATGAACATATCGGTGCCGCCAACCTTTGCTGCGTATAATTCCAATACCAACCAATGTGCGGCTTTAATCGAGTGGCTTCTATCTTCTGCTGGGACAATTAAAGAAGAAAGCGAGTCAGGTGGAGATCTTTGTCAACAACTCATTCCTGACTATGATCGGGATAAAGGTAAGCAGCATAATTTTCAAACTATTATACAAATTTGTTTGAATTTTCAGAAAAAATATCCAACCTTGAGTTTTAACTGGATCGTTGACTGGGCAAAAATTTTTTTATTTGATGCGTTAATTGGTAACACCGATCGTCATCAAAATAATTGGGGCATTATTTTAGCGAGGGAATATAATGAAATTGGCGCCCCAGTAATAAATGTACGTATGACCCCCGCATTTGATAATGGCACAAGTATGGGGTATGAGGTTCTTCCAAGGAAATTTGAGCATTTTGAAACAAAGATGCGTATGGAAACTTATGTCTCAAAAGGTAGGCATCATATGAAATGGGAGTTAAACGACTCTCATGGTATGCAACATGGTGAGATGCTGACGAAATTAGTAAGCATTTATCCCGAGACACATCAAATCATGTTAGATTGTTTATTAAGGGTTAATAATGAAATTTTTGAAAAAATCCTAAATAATTTAATTAAATTTGATCTTCCAATCAAATTAACCCCCGGGAGAGCTGACTTTATGTTACAATTGATTAATTTTAGATGCTTTAGATTATTGCGCGAGCTAGGTCAGTAACCATGAACTTTATTAAACATATCATTGAACCAACAAAGCTTTTATTGGCTTGGCAGCCGCTAGATGAAGCTCATCGCACTCGTTATATTGTTGCTGAACTTTGCCACACAGAGGGAGGGGTTAACTTAACCTATCTGGTAGGCACTAATGATTTTAATGAAGCACAACTGATGGGCTTTGAGTCGTATCCCGCTTTTCAAGATATCAACAAAACTCATTATAATGTGTTGGATACATTTATGCGTCGCTTACCTCCGCGATCTCGGGGAGATTTCACACAGTATCTTGCAGGAATAAGGCTGAGCCCAGATTCTAGTTTTAGCGATTTTGCGTTGCTGGGGTATTCTGGTGCTAAGCTATTATCAGATGGTTTTTCAATAATTCACCCTTTTAATAATGTGAGTGATGAACATGAGTTATTATTAGAAGTTGCAGGCTTTAGGCATATGGAAAATAATGATGTAAAAATTGTCGAAGGTGCTCCTGTTACTTTCTTAATAGTGGATAAGCATGAGATTACTCAAGAGCCAGCAATACGTATTATGGTCGATGATAAAAACCTTGGGTATGTAAACAGAGGTTTAATTCCAACCGTTCTTGAATGGATAAAAGATAAGCGGATTTTGGGAGCTTGGATTGAAAAAATTAATGGAACACCAACTCGACCTCTAGTATATATTTATACTCAAGTTTTAGAGAAAGAATTACATAGCAAACGTTTTTGCTCTCCAGGTCCCAGTCTTTGATTATGCTCTAGGGGGCAACTTAATATAGTGATTGAGGCTTACCCCTGAACAAACGATTTTTTAGACGATTATTAAGAATAAAAAGCGCTTAAAAGTACCCAATATATGCCCAATAAAATTGGCGGTCAAATAAAGCATAGTAATATCAACATGTTAATAGAAATTGTCGCGGGTTCGATTCCCGCCGCCTCCATCAAATCATTGATTTATACAGATTTTTCGATGGATTTGTTCCCACTGATTATTGATGCTTTGATATAGATACTTAATTCGGTCTGCTTATAACTATTTGTTTATATTGACTAGTAATAGAATTACTGTATATCTAATGTTGTTTTTCACACTAGTTTATTGTCTTAAAAATGCCCCAAAAAAGCCCGCCGATTTAAAAATAATGCCTCAACGGCACTCCCAAAAAATTGGATGAATGTTAAACATTCATCTTAACCACTGTAGCCATACCTCAAATAGAAGGTGACCTTTCGGCAAGCCTGTGTGACATACCTAGAATGATTTTGTAGAGTAGGCTCTTCTTAACAGAGGAGTTTTACTCGATGGATAGCATCACATTAGAATCAGTAGAGGCGGCATTTTGTGACTGGCGTGCTCAGCGCAATAGTCGCACGGATCCGATCCCCGAATCTCTCTGGGCCATGGCGTTGAAACTTTACCCTGCACACAAACACTCTAAAATTTGTCATCGACTTCGACTGAGTGCCGGTCAGTTTAAGCCTCGCTTGGAAAGCCGAGTACAATCTCCTGCTGATAAAGGTTTTGTTTTGGCATCCAGAGATGAGGTTAAAACCAATCTCCTGAAGAGTTCCGAGGTTCGATTAACCATACAAGGCAAG
Organism: uncultured Gammaproteobacteria bacterium; assembly: GCA_963784615.1. GTDB lineage: Bacteria > Pseudomonadota > Gammaproteobacteria > Legionellales > Legionellaceae > UBA11403. The sequence continues at coordinate 1,064 of CAWASG010000002.1, read as the reverse complement.
GATCGAGCGATGACGCTTTGTGTTAGCGTACATGAGCTTCCTCTGATATTGCCTCATATTGGCGCGTTGTTATGATTCAAATCACACCACAGCATCACCTGCATCTCAGTGTTGAGCCAATTGATTTTAGGAAAGGCATCGATGCATTGGTGGGGCTTTGTCGCCAAAGTATAGGTTCTCCCTATGATGGCGCAGTGTTTGCTTTTCGCAACAAAAGCGGCATAGCCGTCAAACTATTAGTTTACGACGGCACGGGTTTTTGGCTATGCACGAAACGATTCTCTCAAGGCAAGTTGGCCTATTGGCCAAAATCCCTCAACGCTAAGTTAAATTGACCCACCTTCTGCTAAAAAAATTGACCCACCCCTACCTCGCAATATATCTCCCCAATTCCAAACAAAGTAGATTCGTCAAAACCTGTTGATCCATAGATCGGTATTTAGATCGTGTTCCGCGGGAAACAACGTGTTCAACCACAAATCGAGCGCCCATGTGCTATTGATTTAATAATGCACATTGTTATGGGGTGGCACGATGCAAAAATCAGGAATATGTAAGCATTGCAGTACTGAGTTTATAAAACTCCGGAATCCAAATCAGATGTTTTGCTCAGCCCCTATTTGTCAGCGGGAACGTAAAAATGCGTGGCGGCGAGAAAAAATGCAGGGTGACAGTGATTATACCAACAACCAACGAGCGGCAAACCAGCGTTGGCAATCTAAGAATCCGGACTATTGGCAGAACTATCGACTATCACACCCAAGCTATGTTCAGCGCAACCGTGAAGCGCAGCGTGTGAGAGATGGTACGGAATCGAGGAACGCGTCGCATCTTGCAAAGAGCGACGCGTTCCCTGAAGAAACCCTTATAAACCCGGGGTCTTACTGGCTAATACCGCTGGCGGGCAATCTTGCAAAGAGCGACGCGTTAAAAGTAAAAATCACCGTTATTACAAAGGGATATCATAACATCCCCGATCTTGCAAAGAGTCCACCTTATATCCCTTCAGTATGATCGTTTGTACAATTGCGCTATGAAAGAGACAAGAAGAGTAACCAAAACGC
>CAWASG010000001.1:1597500-2230977 GCA_963784615.1 uncultured Gammaproteobacteria bacterium | reverse complement strand
ATCCAGTGACGAGCGAATTTGTGCTACAACGATGACGATTATCCTCAATCAGGGGACGCCTGCAGCAATGCATCCTTCTTGGCGCTCGCTTCCAAGCTCTGCTTGAGAGTTTGCTTGTAATGCCATGGCAACCAATCGTGAGGATTGTGTATCACTGCTTGTTCGTTATCGATAAGTGCGCTCATGTATTCGCATGGATTGATATCGTTTTGGGCCGCGCTGTATAAGGCCGATTGCACGTAACTCGCAAATGCGGCGCTGTTTAAGGTTTTATAAAACATCGATGATTTTCTAACCTGAATCACCAATTTTAGTGCGCGCTCAACGATATTCGTATCAAGCGGGGCATGAGGTTGACGCAAAAACTGTGATAATTCTGTCCAACGATTTAATATGTAGTCAATCGCCTTACCCGCAACAGAATTAGGCTCAAACTCCGGCTTTTGTTCCTCAAGATACAATCTAAGCGCGTCCATAACGGGTGTGCTTTTTTCTTGATGATAGGCGAGTCGCTTCTCACTGCTATAGCCCTTGGTGTGTGACTCGTGGTCGTATATGGTACCAATTAAGCCAATGACTTTATCGGCCACATCATCATAGCCATCGGGCAACTCGTAAAACTGTCGCCTGGCATGAACCAGGCAATAACACAGGATGTATAAATTCTCAGATATACCTTGCGGAATATTAGCTGATAATGCATCGCACATCATGATGGGGATATCTAAACTTGCGTCACGTATACTCATGATATCTGTGATGCATTTGCCAGCCGTGCGATTATCGGTGATATAAAGGTACGTTCGATGGTCTTCATGAAGGCTCACAATCCCTGTTGTAAAACAAGTGTGTTGGCTTTTTTCACCTTTTGCAGCCGCTTTAGCAGCTTTGATTTCGCTCATGATTTTTACAGAAGTGTCATCGTAACAAAGTGCCACACCATTGGCGGCATCTTGAGATAACGCTTGGTATAAAACCTTTAACATGGGCTCATGGGCAGCCATCAAATCCCACTGCGTCGAAGCGGGTAGTGGTATGCCCAGATAATTTTGCAATCTATCCTGGCGATAAAGAGGGACTGACATAAAGTATTTGTTAATCATGAGCATCGCGATAAAGTTTGCGTCATATTTTTTATCGCTGACACCTTCTGGCAGTGGCGCTGTGTAAACAATCTCACACACGCCGCAGCGCAATTTCTGCAGGTTATAACGGGTGGCACTTGCTAATGGCGCACCACGAACGCTAACCAAAGTCCCTGGCTCGCTCATCTCGTATAAGCGCCCATCACAAGCCTCTGCAGGACAAGTATCGCCCGGATTTAATTCAGGATGCTCAACCTCAATGATAGACGCGCCCTCATAGGCATCAGCACCATTTCGCCCGTGTCCTTTTTTATCAGCGTCTGAAGTATTAGTGCTTCCCTTTAACGATGATGGATCATGCTTAGGTTTTCGAGTTGCCGCTTTCTCACTGCCTTGAATTTGAAATAGCTTGCGTAACTTCGCGATGCTTAATAGCCCTAGCTCCAGTTGCTGAGCCATCCAGGCATTACCATGAATCAGCATTTTGGCAAACTCAGCATTTTCGGCACCGATATTTGAATTCATTATCGCCGATAAGAAATTATCCATTTGCTCTTGACTGATCTTTTGAACTTTGGGCATTTTCGCCCGGGTCTTTTTAGCCATAAACATAATCACCACATTGTACGTGGCATCATTATACCGCAGGTTTTAAAAGCCAATTTTTCCTTTCTAAGAAGGCGTTTAAGGGATTATTATTTTTAAGCTACGGCCGGGATCAAATGTGGTGTTTGTAACGTCTTGTGCACATCCAGGATCAAGTCAAATAGGAAGATTATAAATGGGGCAAAAATGCATGGGAATTTTGAAAAAACGACCTAAAACCCTGTCAACCCCTAAATGAAAAAATTAAAAATATTTTCTATCGCAGCCCTACCGAAAGGTCACACCACTGTAGCCATACCTCAAATAGAAGAAACCTTTGTTGGTACAGAGTATTCAAGTGAAATTTCTTAATAAATGTTTGTGCTTGTTGCTTAATTCAAATGTTAAATATATCCCCCTTGCCAATATAAAACAGGTATAAGCTAACCAAAGCCCTTGGTTGAGTAGTGGCTGGGAGAGGTACCAAATAGGGAAGAAGACAATGAGGCTGGAAAATAAGATAGCGTTACGTAACGGTTTGGACCAAGCTGCGCCAATGAATACCCCATCTAAAAGAAATCCTGGTACAGAGATAAGAGATAATAGTATCACCCAAGGTAAGCTATGAAACGCTATGGCTTTTACTGTTGCTAACGAAGTCATCAGGGAAATAAGAACTGAACCAAAAAGATAATAACCAGCCATAAACATTAGGCCAAGAATTAAAGACCATTGCGTACAGGCTTTCACTTGATGGTAAAAATCTTGTTTATCTCGTTTCCCGACAGCTCGACCAACCAGTGTCTCTGCGGCTATAGCAAACCCATCCAAAGCAAAGCTGGTTAGTAATTGTAGGTTCATCAAAATCATATTAGCGGCAACAACCTCAACACCTAAATAAGCACTTTGTCGAGTAAAAAAAGAAGTGGTTAAGACCAGAAACAAGGTTCTGACAAAAATATCAGTATTCAACGAAAATAATTGTATGGTACGTTGCCGTGAAAATAAACGTAGGTATTTTGGGGGGAATGATTGTTTCAAGTAGTATTTATATATTAACCAGCATCCTAAGCAGGCTCCAATGATTTGGGTTGTAATGTCTCGAAAAATATAGCTCTTAACCGAAGTATTTATCTCGCACTATCTTGATCACAAGCCTTGTGATTACGATCAAAAACAATGAGATGAAAAATTAATTATGATTAGTGACTGATCAACATGTATTATTGAGTCTCTTACCAAACAATAAAACAAGAGATCAGTCATGGCGCATATTTTCGCAGATATTTTATCATTAGTACACTATATTCATATCCAAAGGCATGAGCCTGAGAAGTTAGGCTTAAAAAATTGCCTGTGTTGCGGTAAATCAAACCCTTGGCGACATGGTGGTTATTCTCGTGAAGCGGATCGCATTAATCCTTCAAGTACCTCACTAAATCCAGTGTTTATTCAGCGATACTATTGCCCCTGTTGCGACAAAACATGTTCAGTCCTTCCGGAATGCATTCCACCGCGTAGATGGTATTTGTGGGATATGCAGCAGATCATTTTTGTATTGTACCTTTCTGGTATGAGCGCTTACGCTATATCAAAAACAATGCCGCCTTCACGCCAGACCATAAAGCGTTGGCTGATGCGCTTTGTAGAGCAATTTCGACTTCATAAAGATGCGTTGTGTACTCATTTTTATGCACTGGGTAGAGCCATAAATATGGCTGACTTTTGGCAAGCAACGCTCCAGAAGATGCGTTTGAGTGAAGCGATGCGCCTTTGCCATGTAGCCGGAGTTGTTATCCCATGAACATATAATCGGTTCAAGCATGAGTTGTGCAATGCTTATGCAAATATGAACCCCACACAGTTTGGTCGTTTCGGTGCCATGATTTTACTGATTAACTTCACTCCCCATTAATAGCGGAGAGAAAAATGAGTAAACCTTTACACCCGATGGCTTTGTTTCGCCTGATGGTTCTTGGTCCACTAGCGAGCCGCGCTGAACTAAAGCGCGGTGAGGTTAAAAGTATTATCCGAAGTTTGGCTGCCGATCGTTATACTATTCCTGAGTCAAGACGAACGCATATCAGTGAAGAAACAATTGCGCGCTGGTACTACGATTGGAAGCGAGGGGGTATCGAAGCACTGAATCCTAAACCGCGCATAGACAAAGGAAGTACACAAATTTCAGAAACCGTGCAAAGCAGAATTGTGATCCTTAAAAAGGATAAGCCTTCACGCTCAATTAACACTATTATTGGCATGATTGAGCGCGAAGGATTGGTTGCTAAAGACACATTGGCTCGGGCTTCCGTTCATCGCTTTTTACAACAACAGCACCTGTCAAAACGCATTATACCCAATCAAGACACTATTGAGCGCCGGTCATTCGTGGCTGCCCATGCAGGAGATATTTGGCAAGGAGATGTACTTCATGGCCCACGGATACAAACGCCATCAGGCATGCGGAAAACGTACTTGGTTTCATTGATTGACGATTCCTCACGTCTTATTACACATAGTGCGTTTTGTCTTGGAGAAACAGCCCTCGATATAGAGGGCGTGCTCAAATCAGCTGTATTGAAACGAGGCGTACCGTATAAATTGATTATTGATAATGGCCCTGCATACCGATCCGAGTCATTACAAACTATTTGTGCACACTTAGAGATACGGCTTGTCTATTGTCGCGCCCGAGAACCCGAGGGCAAAGGTAAGCTCGAACGTTTTCATCGCACATTTAGAGAACAATTTATCGATGAGCTTGATATCGATAAAATTCGTGATTTGGGTGATCTTAATGCTCGCCTTTGGGCCTGGATTGAGCATGTTTATCATATTCGTTTGCATGGTGGGTTAGATAAGAAAACACCGCTTGATAGTTGGAGAGACGACCTGCTTCACGTGCGCCCTCTAACGCCTTATTTCGCCAATAAAATCGATGATATTTTTTACCATCGTGCTGAGCGAGTTGTTCGCAAAGATGGAACGATCAGTTGGGATGGCAAGATGTTTGAGGTACATCACAACCTTGTCGGTGAGAAAGTGACGTTGGTGTTTAATCCGCACACAAATATTGCTGTTCGGGTTGAAACAGCCTTCGGTGACAACTTGGGAGCCGCTGTTTTATTAGATTTAGACGCCAATCTTAATCGTAAACGCCAACGACCACATGCAGCACCTTCGCCTGAAGGAATCCAGCGTGAGCACAATGTCGAATTGGTTTTTGAAGACTATGTCGAGTCCATTGGCACCTTTGCACAAACAACCGGTGAGGACAATTAAATGTACCAATCATTTTTTGGTTTAACCCAAGCCCCCTTAGGAAAAAAAAGTATCCAATTATGGGATAACGCCCAGCTTGCAGGCCTTGCTCAACAGTTTAATTGGCTTCTTCAATCACCTGGCGTTGGATTACTCACAGCAGAGCCTGGACTTGGGAAAACGGCTGCACTTCGACAACTAACCAGCACTTTAAACCCACATCAATACAGCGTTTTCTACATCGCCGAGACAGATTTTGGTCGACTGGATTTTTATCGTCAAATGGCGCTGATACTTGGACTTGCTTCTTCTTATCGTCGTGCTCAGTTATGGCGTGATATTAAGGAGTACATCATTCACTTGGCTACTCAAAAGAACATTATGCCAGTATTCATTATTGATGAAGCACAAAATCTTCCATCTGAATTTTTTCGTGATTTCCCAGCTTTCCTCAATTTTGTCTTTGATTCCAAAGACTACATGACCGTTTGGTTGGTAGGCCACCCGGAGCTCGCTCGCGAGATAGGGAAACCCGCTAATGCTGCATTAGAATCTCGGATCCAAGCACGTTGTGAACTGAAGCCAATTCTTGAGCGCGATGCATTTAAGCAGCTTATTGAACATGGTTTTTCTCAGGCTGGATGTACGCATCAGTTGTTGTCCGACTCAGCTCTTGAGCTGCTCCGAATGTCCTCAAAAGGTAATCCAAGACAAGCACATAAACTCATTGTTACATCACTGCGATTGGCTACTGATAAAAAAATCAATCATCTACCAGATGATATCATCAAGGAGGCCATCGCTCTGTTGAAACAAATTTAAAAATAAAAGCTCCCCAAGGTGCTTGCCTTGGGGAGCTTTGTCTCAGGTTAATTAAATAGGGACGAGATATGTAAATTAGAGTGAGACGTTACATGGGTAATGAGATTAGCTAAAGCAATACCATCAGCCCCCAAGTTGTAATGCCAAACCAGAATATAATCTAATAACATCGCCGTTACATTGGTTATCAATAACAAGATCAACGGCGTTTTGGTGTTATGACGGCCAAAGAAAAAGCCGTAGTTTACATAATTGATTAGTGTAGGAATTGCTGAAAAAATGCGAATGTCAAAATAGCTACCTAACAGCTGCTCAACCCGCACGTCTGTATGAATAAAAAGTAAAATCCCTTGTTTCAATACGGGACTACTGATAATTAATAGCAACGCAATCACGATGGCAACAAAGCTGCTTTGATAATAGATCTGATTGCTATTTGATTCTTGCGCAGCTAAAGCCGTAGTTGACATCCGCAGAAAGCCAAAACACCAAAATAGGATATCAAAAACCATTGTTCCTAAGGCCACAGCGGCAATATCATCCGGCCGAGGTAGATGACCTACAACAGCTGTATCAACCATACCCAGTAACGGAATGGAAATATTTGACAACATGATTGGCCAAGCTAAGGACCAGACTTCTGAAGATAGGATGGGTTTCATCCGCTGATCTTACCTGTAATCATTTTATTGTCAAAATTTTATAGCTACAATTACAGGGCAAACGCATCTTAATTGATGCTTCTCTCGCCGATTTAGCGCGCACACTTTCTGCTCGGCGCATCAACACGCGACCCCAGCGATCTGGCGCAGAATCACCAATAGCACCGAATAACATCTGGTCTGGTGTAGTATGAAATGCTCATGCGTATGCATATACACAAAATTTGACAGGAATGTATACTTGTTCAATCATGTTAATGACATAGCCGTTATGCCTCTGCTACTAGCAATAGTAACATGCACACTCTAGCGATTTTTGCTTTTTGACGATATATCATCACGATTTCCAGTTTCCAAATTGGAAATTGGAAATTAGAAATCGCATGGGCTATAATCTAAAAAAATAGATCGGGGTATCCCATGCTCAAAGGGCAAGACATAGCTATATTGATCAAGCTACTACTAAAACAGAAGGCTAAGGAAAAGATTGAGTTTAAAAACATCGCGTATGAACTTTATATTAGCCAATCTGAAGTGACGAAGGGTATTAAGAGGCTTGAAAAATCAAAACTGTTATCGCGTTACTCCGATGATAGTGTTGAATTACATAAACATGAGCTGATGGAGTTGTTCCTCTATGGGATGAAGTATCTTTTTCCAGCAGAGGTTAATATAGCGACTCGCGGTATGGCAACGGCACACAGCTCTCCCCTTCTAAAAAAAATAATCTTGAGCGAAGAGATCTATGTCTGGCCTTATATTAATGGCAATATCAAAGGGCTAGCGTTAACCCCCATATACAAAACCTTAGCAAACGCTTTGGATAGAACGCCTGATGAAAATTTTTATGCAATCATTAGCGCGCTTGATCTGATCAGATTAGGGGGGAAGCGTGAAAATAAAATTGCAAAAGAAATATTGGAAAATTATATATGGAATCCGTAAGAATCAAGCAAAATAATGAAGCCCTCTATCATGCAGCAGGCCTATTAAAGGATTTAAATGAACAAGTTGTTTATGTCGGCGGTCGAATCGTAGGACTATTGATAACCGATATTGTAGAGGATGATGTACGTCCAACCTTCGACATTGATGTCGCGTTTGATTTAGACGCCACCGACATCGTTGCGCATTATTCATTGCAAAAGAAATTAGAAAGTTTAGGTTTTAAACCGGAAGGAAATATCAATTGCAGGTATGTGTTAGATGATTTCATGATTGATGTGATGTATACCGATGGCACCTTACAAGGAATCAATTCCAATTGGTATCAGGCAGGCTTTGACAATGCCATTGAGATACAAATTAAAGACAAGAGAATCAAAATACTCAATGCCGTTTATTTCATAGCCACAAAACTTGAGGCATTTACTGATCGGGCATATAACAAAAATGATTATTGGGATTGTAAGGATTTGGAAGATATTATCAATGTTATCAATGGCAGGCCTGAACTATTGGCTGAATTAATCGATTCCCCTAAAAATGTCATACAGTTTATTTCAAGCTACCTTAAAAAGCTGATTGAAGATCCAAAATGGTTGGATGCGATTAAAGCGATTGCTCGACATGAACGAGCGAGAAATGTTGTTTTAAGTACCATCGAAAAAATCATTGCCCTTGAACATTGAGAAATTTGTGCGTGGGGATTAAATTGCCCCACTTATGCCCCAAAATTACGTGGCTTTCTATTTGGATTATATAAATCAATATGTTACAAAAAATTGTCGCGGGTTCGATTCCCGCCGCCACACCATAACTTATTGATTTATACAGAATTTTATATCATCTTATCTCTAAAGGGTTTAAATTGATAAGCAGACCGAATTAAGTATCTATAGTTTTATTCGCCAAGCTGAAGCCCAGGTTTCGATTTTGTGATTGAAGAAAAATGTGCGCGTAGCCATTCTACGTAAGCATTTTTCTGATTGAGCAAAATTGAAAGATGGGTTTCAGATTGGATGAAGAAAACTATAGATACTTAATTCGGTCTGCTTAATATCAACAAACGCAATAAACTTGCCCCGTTTGCGCGCCTTCAACTGATTTAGCATAGGCCAATGCCACATCGGCGGCATGAACGGGTAAAAATCCGCGGAAAAAATCGGCGTATTTATCCATTGATTCGGCCAGCACTGTTGGACTCACGGCATTGATTCTTATACCTCGTGGTAACTCAATGGCGGCCGCCTTCACAAAGCCATCAATCGCCCCGTTGACCATCGCAGCAGAGCTACCTAAACGAATGGGATCTCGGTTTAAAATGCCGCTCGTTAATGTGAATGAACCCCCGTCATTCATATAATTTAAGCCCAGGGTAACCAAGTTCACTTGGCCCATGAGTTTATTATTTAAACCAATTGAATAAAGGTCTTGATTCATTTCGGACAATACACCAAAGTGCACTTTGCCTGTGGTTGAAATCACAGCATCCAGTTGACCGATTTTTTTATACATGTTTTCAATGGACTGAACATCGGCTATATCCACGCGTAGATCCCCGTGCTCATGCGCTGCGATGATCACTTCATGACGCGCGGATAATTCATGAACAACCGCCTGACCGACCGTGCCTGTTCCCCCAATGATTAATATTCGCATATCCCCTCCCCTTAAATGTCGATTGAATGTCTGTTTTATTAAGAACTAGCATACAAATACCTCGCGTTTATTGGTAGATGATTTCAATGCATCAATGAACAAGCTTACTTCAGAGTAGAGTAAAATGGCAGCCATTCTCCATTGCAACCTACTAATATCCAATTGATGTATTACATTGCCCCCGATCAGCGCACCAATGACCCCAAACAAACCCGCTTGGTTCCTTGGCGTCATGTTAGGTGTTTGGAACGCCATCAAGCGTGGTGACCAATGCATTTAATGTCGCCGCAAGCCGAAATGCCGATTGAATTGCAATTGTTGTTACGGCTTGTTCGATTAACTGTTTAATATGCGAATGAATACAGAGTCCGCAGCCATTAATTGCCGATACGGCTAAGGCAAATAATTCAAAATCGGCTTTTTCCACTCCGGAATTATTCAAACCATTCATGCGTAGGTTTGCTGGCATTGCAGCTAACTCTTTATTTTCCGCTAAATGGATGGCTCGATAATAGATATTATTCATCGCCATCAAGGTGGCGGCTGTCTTGGCTGCAAATGAGACGTGCGATAATCCCGCTTTTTGGCTTTCAGCGTCTATTGCGTGGATAACCGCTGTATTTTTAAGACTATAAGCAATCGCTAATGCCGTACCGTAAAATTGCGTAGGGGTTAATCCGGATGAAACAATATTGCCGAATAAATTGCTTATGTTTAAACGGATATCTTTGGCGTAATCCGGTAAATTATCTTTCAGTTGATCGAGTGTCATCTTTGATCTCCTATAGTGTTTCGCCGCCAATGGGACGGTTGCATGGACACAATTCATCGGTTTGCAAACCGTCTAAAATGCGTAATATTTCCTGCGGATTTCGACCCACTTGTAATCCATTCACACTGGCATGTTGAATCGTGTTATCAGGATCAATAATAAAAGTTGCTCGCAAAGGGGCGCCACTGATTTGATCGCGAATGCCAAAACCATCGGTCAGTTGACCACGAGTGTCGGCAAAACTGTATTGATTCAGTGAGTGTAACTCGCTGTGCTCCCGTCGCCAGGCGAGTTTGACGAATTCGTTATCAAGGCTTCCACCTAATATAACCGTATCCCTATCCTCAAATTCAGATGCGAGCTTTGCAAAGGTGACGATCTCTGTTGGGCAGACAAAGGTGAAATCTTTTGGATAGAAGAACAATACTTTCCATTTCCCTGGAAAACTCCTATCAGTAATGGTTTCAAACGCTGATTGCTCATTTTCTTCAACATGATTAAATCCTGGTTTAACAGCAATCACACTAAAATCTGGGATTTTTTGACCGACAGTTAACATGATGTTTCCTCGCTAAGTGATTAAATTGAAATCAGTATAGCGACTGAGCGTGCTCACGCAATTTGATGGTCAGTTTTACACGATAATTGATGGTTGCAATGCGCCATAAAATGCACAGCCTCCCTGCTGTATTTTTTCCAGATTAGAAAGGTGGATTATCCTCCTTCATATTAATATCAGCCATGGTTCCAATGACTGATTCTCGATAATAACGTTCTATTTGATGATGGTAATGCTCACCAAACGCAACCATCAGTGCATAAAAGAAATCCTGCACATTGACCGCTGCTTCATCGGTGAGTGTCGGTGCTTCAATGACTAAATATTTCATCGCTTTCTCCCGATTAAGCTTTTTTTCGTTTGTTTGATGAGACCGAAGTGGTGAAACACTCAAAATACAACTGCTCATCCAATTGTGGACGCTCAAGGCGTGCGGCCATATCCAGCAGTTCCCCAGACATGTTGCAAAGGATCCGACTGTTTCCGGCTGCGTGTTCACAAAGGGTGTTTATCAGCCCTGTCGTCATTAGCCCAGGGTTGCCAGCGTGTTCCAATAGATGTTGCAGCGTTTGGGTTAACTGCTCAATGCTGGCGTGTTCTGTGAGCAGGCGGATCCGAATACGACTACCCAAAGGCATCAGATCGTCGCGGCGTAGTTTATCATTTAATCTTTGATCACCAGCCAGAATGACGCTGAGCAAGTTACGTGAGTCAAATTGCATACTGGTCAGTAACCGTAGTTCACTTAAGACTTCTGGCGACATTTCCTGTGCCTCGTCAATGATAAGCACTGGGCGTAACAAGGTGCTATCAACGTGAGTGAGCCATCGTTCGCGTAAATTTTTGAAGCCACCCCAACGATTGCTGGCCGTAAGTGGCACACAAAAAACATCCCCCAGTTCACGATAAAAATCAGCAAGCCTTGAGTTAGCATGACTGATGACGCCGATCTGCGCATCACGCACGCGTGTAAGGCGTGAAGCCAAAACGCGCAAGGCAACACTTTTACCTGTGCCAGGATCACCGCTCACTAAAGCAAAACCACCTTCACGAAGTAATGATTGCTCAACACGCCAGCAAAAATTCTCGAGCTTTGGGTAAATGCACAAGGCTTCTACGGGGATATCCGAGATGAATGGATTGTATTTTAGACCATAAAGAGCCAGTAGTTTTTTACTCATGTTCAGATTCTCCTTTGGGTAAATAGGCCGGAGGAAGGCCGGTGGCCGCGTATTCTGCCATCAGTGCTTTTAGCAAGGGCGCAACGCCTGTTGATACAAGCTCTTCGCTGGGCTCTTGTTCACCGGAATTGGTGAAAGTTCGACGCTGACCTGAAGCGTTTTCTGATTTGTCTTGTGGATAAATCATACTTAACAGTGTGTTGGTGTGTGGATCGACAAGCCTTACAGAGCCTAAGTCCCACCGTGCATAGCGGATGTACAATATCTCCAAACTGCGGTATTGCGATGGCACTTCAAAGCGTTTGCCATCAAGACTGAATGTTCCATCTGATTTACGTTGCCTGCGATGCACCTGAGTGCAAAAAGCATGATGTAACGCTGCGGTGTCAGGACACGGTCGACCAACATCGGCATCCTTCATATAGCGCGCAAGCGGTGAGCAGCCAATCTCGGAATGTACTTTTTGATGGTATTCACGCTCGACCCAAGCAAGGGTGCTTTTATTGAGTAACGACAAGGTTATCTCCTCCTCACCCTCAAGCATAGCCATCAATCGCCCTTCAACTTGCGCCCAAAAAACCTCCTGTTTCGCGTTTTGGTAGGGAGAATAAGGTAGTGTAGGTTGATGTAGAATGCCCAATCTCGCAAGCCCTTCGGTAAACTCAGCCGAAGTCATCGCACTGCCATTGTCACTCATCAGAGCGCGCGGTAAGGCGCGTTTCTGTAGTGCCTGCATAAACCCATGTACCAGCGTCTCTGCGGTTTCATCCATGTACCATTGCGCATGACAAATCAGGCGGGAGCGGTCATCCAGAATGGCAAGTAATAAGGGTTTATGCCATTGACCGTCTCGTCCCAAAATTCTGCGTGAGCCATGGTGAAAATCAAGGTGCCATAACGTGTTAACATGGTCGACTTCATAACTTCTGACCTCTCGTTTCTCTAGCCTATCAGCTGCGAGGATGGCGCCTTCTGTATGTCGTCTTTTCCGCCCAGGTTGCTTGCAGAAACCATTCGACTTCATGTAACGACGAATCGTATTGTAAGACGGCAAGACGCCTAACTCAGGCGTTGTCTTTGCAATCACATAGAGGTTATCTACGTGTAACTGGTAGCTCCAGCTTGGATGTGAACGATGTTGATGTTGGATGCTCATCTTTAATGGGGCTGAGAGCGTGTGACTACTCCCGGCATCTGTACGGCGTTTCGTTCGCAAAGCACCGACCGGGTCGTTCTCATGGCGAGATTGATAAAGCCATCGCTCAATCGTCGATAGTCCAAAATGAACTGGTAATCCTGTAATGGGATGCTGCCATTGCTTTTGAGCTAAAGAAGCCAGCTCAATCTGTAGTTGCCCTTTATCCGGCGGCGCTGCCAAAAGTGGGCCAATAACCGAAAAGCGAAATCGGGCCCACCGTTCTTGGCGAGTACCAACATCGGGCTTCTTGTTGCTCATAAAAACTCCTGCTTGTTTAAGAAGTTTATGAGTCTACTGGATGTCTAACTTGATCTAAAGATGCAAACTCTGCGCGAATAACTCCCTCCTTTAGACAGCGCGATAAACGCCCGCTGTCATTGGCGCTAAAAACTGCAAGGCATTTACCAGTTTTTGACTCAGGTTGTCTGGAAAAATCAAAAGAAGTTGTCGAGGAAATGGGCCAACAATGGCCTTTACGGGCAGGAATGCTTTAGCCTGTTTCCAAAAAGCAGTGCCAATAAAACAATCTCGCCACCAACGACGCCAACGCCCCCAGGTTCGCAGACTGATGCTGATACCAAAATAACGCGTTACTTGGTAATACCGGCGCCTCGAAGCACTGGACATGAAGGCGGAGATAAGCACGATAATCGCAGCCGGAAAACGATGTCGCCCCAAAAACCGTACCGATGGTGTTGTCACACGCTTTCGGCAGTTTCCGCAGCAAAGACTGCGCCGACTATCATAATGCTCACGGCATGATGCAGGTAACCCGAGGGGACTACGAGGGTAATCGGCTTGATATAAAGGACCGTTACAGAAAGGACAGTCTTCAGCTCGAACTTTCTCAGCCATTTCATCATCGATATGCACGAATAACGGATGAAAACTGGTCTTTTTTAATAGTTCATGGTACATTTAGGCTCTCTTTGTTCGTCGTTGAACGTAAGAGTACCCTTCATGAGGTTTTAATCAAGCTTTATGAGGGGTTTTTTATTTGTACATCAATGAACGTGGCTGGAATTACGGGGAAATCCATCAGATTGTGTGTTCAGGCTGAAGCGACGGTCTATAATGAGTTAAAGCGAATTAAATTGATGATATCAATCGAGGAAATCGATGAGCAGGTTACCCACCTTAAAACAATTGCACCATTTAGTAACCCTTTTTGATCATCAGCACTTTGGTCGAGCGGCTGCTGCGTGTTTTATTAGCCAGTCCACCATGAGTGCCTCAATAGCCCAATTGGAAGAGGTATTAGGCGTTCAATTATTGGAGCGCGATCATAAAACTTTTATTTTTACCCCCTTGGGCGAGAAGATAGCGCAACGTAGCCGGGCCCTGATTGAGGGCAGTCAGGATTTGATGGATTATGCAAAAAATCAGGGTAAACCCATGCAAGGTGAATTGCGTTTAGGATGCATCCCGACCATTGCGCCTTTTATGATAAGCTCGTTCGTCTCAGCATGTCAGAAAGCCTATCCGGCACTCAAATTACTGATTCGCGAAGACACGACGGATAATTTACTGCAATCCTTAGAGCAGGGGGAGATTGACGTCATTATTTTAGCGCTGCCTTACACCACTAAAAATCTACATACGCAAATTTTATGTCAAGATCCGTTCCAACTGGTTTTACCGGCTCATTGGGTAGAAAGCATTCAAGGAAAATCGGTGGACTTTTGGCCAGACGAGAGTATTTTTCTTTTAGCTAAAGAGCATTGTTTAACAGGGCATACGTTGCAGGCTTGCGCTTTAAAAAACAGTAAAAAAATAAACCCTTTTTTTGCAACCAATCTTCATACCCTCACGCAGATGGTGAGCGCAGGCCTAGGGGTCACTTTTTTACCGCAACTCGCGATCAAAAACGGAATTCTAACGGGAACGGGTTTAGTCACCCTTCCGTTACCTCATCGCACGGCGCATCGTGACATTGGTATGGCCTGGCGTGCCACGTCTCATAAACAAGAAAGTTATCGGTTACTGGCTGATTTGGTCAAAACAGTTATCACGCAGTGAGATTAGCTGGATCATGAAACGTGGCGTAGTGAGTGAAATCGCCCACGATGTTTTGCGCGAGCCATTGAATATTATGACTTAACTTAACCAAGTGCTAAGTATTTTTTAAATACTTTTGGGTATCCTCTCGATATCACAGGGTAAAACCTGATTGCCGACTTTCCGCGGAAAGTCGGCGTCTGAGGTTACCCTGCGATATCAAGAGGATACACTTTTGGCTCATGTAGACATTAACTTCAATATGATTCATATAGACATCATCTTCGTCTTGATTTCTTTAGGCATTAATAATATAATTTAGCTATATGATAAAACTTAATGGATCATATTAAATGAATTGTTTGAAGTGTCGCTTACAAATTGACCACCCAAATTTAGCGCATTATGGTTTGCACCCTGATTGCTTTACTGCTTGGTTTAAAGTACCAATAACGGCAGAATTTGTTAGCCTGCAAAGAAGATCGAGCACCTCAGATCAATCTGCTAACCAACCATCTCAAAACACTAGTTTTTTTCATGGGAAATTTAAAAAATATTCAGCGGATCTCGATGGTCAATCATACATACTAAAAATGAGACAGGATGATGCCCCAGAACTACCAGAAGTAGAATATCTCTGCAATCAAATTGGCAAGTTGCTGGGTGTATCTGTTGCAGAATTTTACTTTATTGACTTCAATGGTGATAGAACTTTTGTTACGAAGAATTTTATCAAGCCTGGAGCGCCTACCGATCTTCAACACATCTATCACTTCAGACCTGATGATGAACATAGTTGCGAAGGAATTATAAGCGTAATAACTAAAAAAACTCAACGTCCACATGACGTAAAAATGTTCATCAAAACAATATTATTTGACTCCCTCATTGGTAACCACGATCGGCATGGAAGAAATCTAGCATTTATTATAACCGCGAAAAATACTTCTCTTTCACCAATTTACGATAATGTTTCTTATTTAAGCTTAGAAAGTGGCAATATGCTTAAAGCTGATTTCAATCCTACAGGGAGAATCAGTACAAGTGTTACTCTTGAACCTAATATGAGCGATTATGTTAAAGAATTAAAAAAACTTGGATTTGGAGACGATGTTCAGGATTTTTACAAAAGCATAAAACTACCTCAGCTATATCAAGTAATTGATGAAAGCTTTTGCAGCATTCTTATGCGGGAAGCCATTAAGGCTTTAATTAAAAAAAGATTTGCGGAGCTTGAAAATGACTTACCTGACTAAACCAGATGAATACCGATTAAAAATTTTTCATGAAAGCAGAAAAAGGCGGATTCTGGTTGGCGAATTAATTTATAACAAAAATAATGATAGATATGAATTAATATACGATAAAAATTATGCTTACTCAAAAAATGCAATACCAATAAGCCCAGATCTTGATCTTTTTAAATTACGTCATCACTCTGAAAAAGGGAAACTCTTCCCATCATTTATCGATAGAATCCCAGATAAATCTAATCCCGCTTATAATGATTATTGTGAAGCTCAGGGAATTTCTACTACTGAAAAAAATCCAATTATATTATTGGGTTCCATAGGAAGGCGCGGACCATCGAGTTTTGTTTTTGAGCATGTCTATTATAGTAAGTTTGATTCAAGTGATATTATTAACTTACGAAAACAATTACAAATTACTCAACATGACCTAGCCAAAGCTTTAGATATTAGTCAAACAACATTACAAAGAATTGAAGCTGGAGTAAGCAGCGATCTAACTACATTAAGATACATGCAAATATTGCTTAATTTTCCCGAAGTTGCACTTTGGCAGTTAAAACAAACGGGCTGCCAAGTTCACCAGGAAGTATTAACTAAATTGATAAAATATTTTCAATCAAAAACAAATATATAAAAAGTGCATGGTCGATCTCTTACGCACCAAATCTTTATGGCGAAAACGCTACCAAGATTTTATTGAAAACATGGTCTTCAATCCTGATTTAGCGGCTGATTATGACAAGGCCATCAATGTGATTGCGGATTTGAGCAAAAGAGTGATTTCCTTTTTAGACTAAAGGCCACTGGGGGTATATTTTTATTACCCATAAAAATAACCTTTTAAATACAACATATTGATTAACAAACCCGTTCATTAATTGGATTTCAATTAATGACCCGCCCTAATAATGCATTAGAATGATCTAATATTTAGAACAAGGATATGTCATGTTCCTCCATAGTCATCTCATAAAAACATACGCAATATTGATTATTATCGGATGCTCGCTATCGCCAGCCCTTTCGGCGCAAACAGGGCAGCCAATTTCCTATCATAATGCCCTATGCTATGCCTTAAGTCATAACCCCACGATACAAGGCTCCATTGCGTCAATTGAAGGCGCTAATGGGGCTTTGAAACAAGCCAATAGTATGAGCTGGCCTAAGCTTGACCTTGAGGTTAACGGGGCACGTAGTGATAATCCGATGTCTGTTTTTGGATACAAATTAAGCCAAGGAAATGCCTCATTTGCTGATTTTGGTGCCGAGCAATACATGGGGCCATCTACTTTATATACTAAACCTAATGCCTTAAATCATCCCGGATATTACAGTAATCTAGATACCGCTTTTAAATTGACAGTCCCTATTTATTCTGGTGGTAAAATAAAAGCTCAACAGGCGCAGACCCGATCCTTATTACAATCTGCTCAACATGGTAATGAACAGGCTCAAAACCAATTGGCTTATCAATTGTATGCATCTTATGAAGGATTCTTAACTGCCAATCAATTGACGCGTGTTGCTGAAAAACAAGTCGCTCGAGCTAAGGGTTTTCTAACAACGACCAATGCGTTGAAAAAACAGTCTATTACCTTAGATAGCGATGTATTGATGGCTGAAGCTTATTTAAATGGCTCCACTCTTGGTTTATCAAATGCTCGACTACAAGCAGAGAATGAACTGGATAACTTTAGAACGCTAATAGGCAATCCTAACAGTACCCTTGTGCCGAGTCAGCATACTGCCTTGAATCAACAAAATGTTCAATTGGACACATTGATATCACAGACCATGAATCACAATGCGTCAATTATGACGCTTAGCGCGCGTGTACAAGCAGAAAAAGCAACGATTGAAGCCTCTCAAGCCTTGTATAAACCCCAAGTCAATCTCCAACTAAGGCATGATTGGAATGGCAATACACTAGGTTCTGGATTGCCCTCAGACACAATCGCTTTAGGAGCCAATTGGACACTCTTTAGCGCAGGAGATCGTGCTGGGGCTGTTCAGTCTGCCACAGCAAATGCAAAAAAAGCGCAATTCGAGCTCGATGAGCAACGCAATCAACTCAAATTACTTTTAAGACAATTAACACGAAATGCGGCACAATTTCGTTATGAGTTAGAGTTAAACCGCCAACTGGTTCATAAAGAAGAAGCAGTGATTAACAAATTAAGACAACGATTTGGCCGCGGTCTAGTGCCATTAGGTTCCTTGTTAGACAGCCAAATGAAATTAACTCAAAGCAAAGCTCAAAGATTACAAGTCTTACATCAATTGAGACTCAATCAAGCGCATATTTTAATGTTAACTAATCAACTCATTCCTAAAGCAAGCATAAACGCCTGATGAACGAATATCTCTTAAGGGGACACTATTGTGAATGACATTCCTTATTCAAAGGATAAATTAAATAAAGCAGGCCAATTAGCAAGAACGTTCATTCAATCAAAGCTTACGCTTCTTTTAATCATTGGTATTTTGTTATTTGGGATTTTGGCTTTAGAGCGAACCCCCAGGACTTATAATCCAGAGATTATTGTTCCCGCTGTAACACTCTCCGTGAGCCGGCCAGGCAGCGACACCCAGGAAATGCTGAATCAAATTGTTCGTCCCTTGGAAGGATTAATGGCTTCTATACCCGGTGTAGAACACACCTACGGAATGGCTATAGATGATGGTGCTTTGGTGACAGTCCGCTTCAAAGTGAATGAGAATGAAGAGAGCAGCCTCGTTAAGGTTTATAACCAGATCAACAGTAACATGAACAAAATGCCTCCAGGCACCTTGATGCCTTTAATACGCTCGGTGAGTTTGTATGATGTACCGTTAGTCACGCTGACCTTGCATGCCAAGGGAGAAAATCCAGTGGCTCTTCGGATGCTTGCGGATAAATTGTTAGAACAGTTACGCGCAGTCCCTCAAGTAGGCAAAAGTTGGGTTATGGGCGCTTCCCCGAATGCGCTTCGGGTATGGCTTGATCCCAAAAAAATGGCCGAGCACGCCATTTCAATTGCTAATATCCAACAAGCGCTTTCAATGAACAACGTTAGTCTTGGTGCAGGGACTTTGGAGCATCAACTCAGTGAAACCCCATTACGCATTGAGGGCTCTCTCATTTCTAATGATGATTTAGCCAACATCATCATCGGCACTGATGGTGCAAAACCTATCCTGTTAAAGGATATCGCCACTATTGAACGGGGCCCAGAGCAGGAGTCCATTGCCTCTTATTTTACCTACGGAGCCAGTGCCGAACACAAAAATGCGGATTTAGAGCCCGCGGTAACGATTGCACTTGCGCGTCAAAAAGGAAGTAATGGCGTCGATGTAGCCAAAGCGATTCTGAGTAAACTGGAACAAATGCAACAAAGCAAGATGATTCCAGAGACGATTAAGGTGTCGGTCACTCGCAATTATGGCGATGAAGCCAATGATGCCGTTAATACTTTGGTGGAGCATTTAGGCATTGCAATTGCCAGCGTTGTGATTTTACTCATGTTCTTTTTAGGTTGGCGTGAAGCATCAGTTGTTATTTTTTCCATCCCTCTTATTTTATGTTTGGTGCTTGGCATTGGTTGGCTTTCCGGGCAAACGATTAATCGTATTACTTTGTTTGCCTTAATTCTCTCTTTAGGCTTATTGGTTGATGACAGTATCGTAGTGATTGAAAACATTCATCGCCATCTCATGAAAGGGATGCAACGTAATTTTTCACGTTTAGTCATTTCTGCTGCTAATGAAATTGGCAAACCGACAATTATCGCGACCTTTACGGTAATGTTGGCTTTGTTACCGATGGCGTTTGTTGGCGGAATGATGGGGCCTTTTATGGCGCCTATTCCGTTTAATGCACCTTTAGCGATGATTGTCTCGCTGTTTATTGCCTATAGCATTGTACCTTATCTTGCTTATCGTTGGCTTAGAAAAAAAGCGCGTCACCAAATGAATCAAAAACAGGATGCACATCCGACTCGCTTGCAACGCATTTATCTTTATATATTTAAAGGATTGCTCGCTTCTTCTAAAAAGCGACACTTATTTTATCTAAGCATTGTTATCCTTCTGGGAGCCGTGTTGTTACAGCCTTTATGGCAATTTATTCGCCCTTCTGGTTCTAATGGACCACTAAGTCCGCTTGGTGTTGAAATTAAAATGTTGCCTGATGATAACGTCAATACATTTTTGGTGTCGGTGGATGCAGGACCCAATGCCACATTAGAAAAAACAAGGATCGTAGTGAACGCGATGAGCGACATCATTAAGCGCAATCGTTATGTGTCTGACATGGAACTGTATTTAGGCGAAGCTGCCCCCGAAGATTTTGCCGCGATGGTGCGCGGAGATAACTTGTTACATGGCAGCCAGTACGGTCAAATTCGTATTAATTTGATGACTAAACATGAACGTAGTATAGGCTCACATAAAATTGCAGAAGAAGTTTATCAAAGCCTCCTCCCCATTAAAAAACAATATCCTGAAAGCACGATCAAGCTCTTTGAAAGCCCTCCTGGCCCTCCAGTTCGTTCGCAAATGGAAGCTGGTCTTTATGGTCCTAATTATAATGATTTAAGGGTAATGGCTCATAAAATCACTGATTCGGTATATCCTAAAATCTATGGCATGATTAATATTGATAATTCCGTAACGAGCGATGCAAGCCAATACCGAATAGAAATTAATCACAATGCAGCGATGCTGGCGGGACTTACTCCCCAAGCAGTGGCTCAAGAAGTAACTGCTCTTTTTAAAGGCGTGTATGTAGGCAATGGGCATGAACCTAATGCACGGGAACCAGAGCATATCATCTTGCGATTACCTCGCGAGGCACGAAAAGATGCGCAGGTATTCAGTCACCTCTACCTTAAAAATCAACAACAGCAACCCATTCCTCTCGCGCAAATTGCTACCTTACATCTTGGCAAACAACAAAAACCGGTTTTCACTAAAGATCAAATTCCTCTAGTTTATGTAACGGGCGAGGTATTAGGCTCCAGTCCGGCTTATGCAGTGGCTTCAGCCAGCCAAATGCTTAAAAAGCCCCCATTTTCACTTGAAGTGGGCAATTTAGGTTTTCATGATGAGCAACCACAGAACATATCCAAAATTCAATTATTCTGGCTCGGAGAAATGCGCTTAACCCTGGATGTATTTCGTGATTTGGGTTCTGCTTTCATTATCGCTATTGTCCTGATTTATATTTTGTTAACGGCCTTTTACCAATCCTTTTTTATTCCATTGATTATTATGGGCGCTATTCCCTTGACGATTATTGGCGTATTTCCAGGTCATTGGCTCATGCAGCAGCCGTTTACAGCAACGTCAATGATTGGTGTCATTGCTCTGGCAGGAATTGTCGTGCGCAATTCGCTGCTATTGATTGATTTTATTTTAGAGCATCAGCACCGAGGATATTCGATTGAGGACGCCGTCATTGAATCAGGCGTGGAGCGCCTCTTGCCGATTATTCTTACAGCACTAGCGATTATTTTAGGATCATCTGTCATGTTATCGGATCCCGTATTTGGTGGGCTTGCGATCTCCTTAATATTTGGCTCGTTTGCCTCAACCGTGCTGACCTTATTCTTAATCCCTTTAATTTACTTAAGCTGGTGGAAAAGAACTCATAAGACGCGTTAATGACTAGGGGGGGGGGAGACGATGATGAATTTTTTTACGGCCTGAGCGAAGGTTATAAACGTAGATCGTTGTAATTTAACGTAAAAGTCTGTAAGTTAAATCAATTAATATCCAGATGAGAACTAAAACCATGAGCGACACAACGCATATTGTTTGCCCAAACTGCCATACGATCAATCGACTCCCCTCGACAAGGTTGACTGAAAATCCCAATTGTGGAAAGTGCCAAAAAGCCCTTTTTGATGGAAAGCCAATCATATTAAACCAAGCACTTTTTGAGCAACACATCAATCGTAATGATATCCTTGTTTTGGTTGATTTCTGGGCTTCATGGTGTGGCCCTTGCAAAATGATGGCACCCCACTTCGAGTCTGCCGCAAGTCTTCTTGAGCCTTACGTTCGATTAGTCAAAGTTAATACCGAGGCTGAGCAGGCATTAGCTGCGCGTTATACCATTCAAAGCATACCAACTCTAATACTTTTCTCTCATGGAAAAGAAATCGCCAGAAACGCAGGAGCGATGGGGGCACAAGATATAGTTCGATGGGTAAATCAGCATATGAGTTAAAATAAAAATTTAGTTGTAAGCTCAAGCCTGATATTGGGTCTTTGATAATAGCCGCGAAATTGCTTTTTAGGCTAGTCAAAAGATGGAAATAATCCACAGAAAGTAACTAGCATATAGGGAAAACCATGTCAGAAACAACCAAAAAGATGACCTTTGATGTCATATCCAAGCGCGTAAACTCTGAGGGCAGTATGGCGTACTGCAAAAATGCATCGATTAGTCTCGATACCAACTTAAAAGGAAATCCAGATGCATTTAATCCAGCAGAACTTTTATTAGCTTCAGTGTCTGCTTGTATGATTAAAGGTATTGAACGAGTCACTCCTATTTTAAAATTCGAGCTACATGGAATTGAAGTCAAAATTCACGGGGTTAGGCAGGACATACCTCCAAAGATGGAATCCATAACGTATGAAATCATTGTTGATTCCCCTGAGTCTGACCAACGCCTTGAGTTATTACATGATAACGTTAAAAAATATGGAACCGTTTTTAATACGGTATTTTCAGGGACTGAACTAAGTGGAACATTAACTAGAAAAAATTAACTTAAACAATCTTATGCCACTATTTGACTTGAATATATTGCGTCCTCGCCAAGGGCGTTATGTATTTTATTCTGCAAATTTTGAGTTAATGCGTGATTTTATCGCATTCATAGTTCAAGACTGTTGCAGTAACCAACAAGTTCAAATTCAACAACCAGGGACAAGTGCAGGGCAAGTGATTGTCTGGTTATTGTATTAACTGATTGCTATAATTCTAAAAAGGAGTCAATCATGAAACGTTTTCATATGCAGATTGGTGGCTACGAATAGAACAGGAGTTGTTATCATGACCACTTGCAGCACTCGTCGCCTTTCTTTTTTAGATAGATATTTAACATTATGGATTTTCATGACGATGGCTGCAGGTGTCGTTATCGGCTCACTCTTTACCAGCGCACCGCAATTTTTAAACTCCCTATCTATTGGAACTACGAATATCCCTATTGCAATTGGTCTGATTTTAATGATGTACCCCCCATTAGCCAGGGTAAAATATGAAGAATTACCACTGATATTCAAAGACTGGCGAATTCTCCTATTGTCATTGATTCAAAACTGGCTTATCGGTCCATTTCTCATGTTTGGTCTCGCTGTTTTGTTTTTACATGGGTATCCCGAATACATGACAGGGCTTATTCTTATTGGACTAGCACGCTGTATTGCCATGGTGATTGTCTGGAGTCAGTTGGCAGACGGGGATAATCAGTCAGTATGTTGCCGCCTTAGTGGCATTTAACAGTATTTTTCAACTGCTGTTCTTCAGTGTTTATGCCTGGTTTTTTCTAACGGTCCTGCCACCTTTTGTTGGCATGAGTGGGCAAATAGTCCACATCAATTTTATGACGATTGCAGAAAGCGTTTTTATTTATCTGGGCATACCCTTTTTCGCAGGATTTCTGACTCGTTTTGTATTAATAAAGCGAAAAGGGTTAGCCTGGTATGAAACCAATTTTTTACCAAAAATTTCTCCCATGACTTTGATTGCCCTACTTTTTACGATTCTTGCGATGTTTTCTTTAAAAGGCGCCCTGGTGTTGCAACTTCCATTAGATGTCATTCGTATTGCCATTCCATTGGCCATTTATTTTGTGGTGATGTTTTTTGTCAGTTTTGCGATGGGAAAGCTCATTGGTGCCAGTTATGAAAAGACAACGGCAGCATCCTTTACCGCAGCCAGTAATAATTTTGAGTTGGCTATTGCTGTTGCAATTGCCACCTTTGGACTTAATTCTGCCATTGCCTTTACAACGGTCATTGGGCCTCTTGTGGAAGTACCGGTTCTTATTTTACTTGTGAATGTTGCATTTTGGTTACGAAAGCGCTGGTTTTTAGGGGCAACTATTAAGTGAGAGCTATAATCTAATCATGAAATCACTCTATGTGTGGTATAGGTTTTAGGCTGTTTTGGAAATGAAAAGTCTTATTTTGACAAGTATCCTGGCAACCCCTGCTTAGGCAGATCATTACTAAATAAGGAAAATGAAATGGAAACAACGTATGGTTTTGGTAAAACAGTAAAATATTCATTTGAACATGCAGTTGAATGCGTTACGGAGGAATTGCAGAAAGAAGGCTTTGGCGTGCTCACAGACATTGATGTTGCCGCTACTTTAAAAAAGAAATTAAACAATGAAATTCCACCTTATCGTATCCTTGGGGCATGCAATCCACAATTAGCCCATCGAGCTTTGCAAGCAGAGCCGGCTATCGGGTTATTGTTACCTTGTAACGTAGTTGTTAGACAAGATGAAGCGGGTGCAGTCTATGTTGAATTTATGGATCCTAATGCGGTGCTTGAGCTAGTGAACAAAATTGAAATTAAACAAATTGCAGCTGACGTTAGAGAACGCTTGCAACGCGTTTTACATGCCATTTAATGAGCGATCTGATTCTCTGATTCAAGATAACATTTTGTTCTATCCCACATTCCGGTGAGCCACGACAGTGCTCCGGAATGTGGGGTCTCTCTCAAAAATTAGATTATGCAACATTAATGATTACCTTAAGTGCATGGGTATGGGCTGCATTTCCGAATGTTTCATAAGCATCTATGACATCTTCAAATTCGAAATGGTGACTAATTAATAAGGTAGGATTTATTTTTTTTGAACACACCGTTTTGAGCAACATAGGTGTAGTGACTGTATCAACGAGTCGGGTGGTAATGGCTATGTTTTGTGACCACAATCGTTCTAGATGTAAATCTACTTTTGATCCATGAACACCAATATTTGCAATAGTACCTCCTGGCGCCACTATGTCCTGACAAATAAGAAATGTATTGCCAATTCCGACCGCCTCAATCGCCGTATCCACTCCACGACCGTTGGTCATTTTCATTATTTTTTCTGCAGCCTTGCCATCTTGACTATTGACTGTCGTTGTCGCGCCAAATCGCTTTGCTATGTCCAGACGATTATCATCTAAATCGATCATGATAATTTCAGCCGGTGAGTAAAACTGGGCTGTAAGGAGAGCCGCCAAGCCAATAGGTCCCGCACCAACAATCGCTACAGTATTCCCTGGTTGTATTTTGCCATTGAGTACACCACACTCAAAACCTGTGGGTAAAATATCACTCAGCATGACTAACGCCTCTTCGTCGACTCCTTCAGGAATTTTATAAAGACTGGTGTCTGCAAAAGGGATTCGAACATACTCGGCTTGTGTACCGTCAATCGTATTTCCAAGGATCCAACCACCGTTTACGCAGTGTGAAAACATCCCTTTACGACAATATTCACATTTACTGCATGAGGTGATACACGAAATAAGAACGTGATCGCCTTTTTTAAATCCAGTTATTCCTGATCCAATTTGATCAACTATTCCTATGCCTTCATGACCAAGAATTCGACCTGGCTGGCAAGTTGATACATCACCCTTAAGAATATGCAAATCAGTACCACAAATCGTAGTCTTTGTGATCTTAATGACAGCGTCTGTTGAATTTATTATTTCTGGAACAGCCCGCTCTTCTAATGATTTTTTTCCTGGTCCTTGGTATACAAGTGCTTTCATCACCATGCTCCCTATGATCATTTGAATTAATTTTCAATAAGCTTTGTCACAATAATAATTTTGGATGTTAATGTTCGATGTACCGGACATTTATTTGCAATTTCTAATAGTTGAGTACGTTGTTCTTCAGTCAGCGCGCCTTCAAGTTCGATTAAACGCTCGATCTGATCGATTTTAGATCCGCTATTTTCGCATCCAATACAATCATCCGTATGAATTTTTTCATGCTTTAATCTCACCGTAATTTTTTCCAAAGGAAATTTCTTCAGTTTCGAATACATACGTAACGTCATTGAGGTACACGAGCCCAATGCAGCAAGTAAAAAATCATAGGGTGAAGGACCAGTATCTTGGCCACCATTTATAATAGGCTCATCCGCAATTAGAACATGATTCCCTATCATAATTTTTTGTGTAAACTGACCATCTCTGGTTTCAGTAACAACCGTTTCTTGAAGTATCTTGTTCATTACTTTAATCTCCTTAGAGAAGGTCGAATGGAGCAGCATGGATTATGTGGACTAATATTTGAAAAGTATTTTTCATAATGCTCACTTCGCTTTTTTAATCTTCCATAACCTTTAATACTAGCAGAAATTAATGAAGGCACTATTTACGGATGTTGCGATTGTATTACGTTATTTTTATTTCTTAACTAGGTTTTGACTCATGATAAGCAAGGAAAAATGGGATAAATTGGCAGAACGGATGGCAAAGCTACAGATAACCGAAGCCGAACTCGTCGAGAAATTTATCCTAGGTAGTGGCAAAGGCGGGCAGAACCTGCATAAAACTGCTTCAACCGTTTACCTGAAGCATTTACCATCGAGCTTAGAAGTCAAATGTCAGTACTCCAGAAGTCGTGATGATAATCGTTATTTTGCACGAGACCGGCTTTGTGAAAAATTGCAGGCGATAATCAGTGATGAAAAAACAAAAGAGCAGCAACGGATTGAAAAATTAAAACGGCAAAAGAAACGACGTTCAAGACGATCAAAGCAAAAAATGCTGGATGAAAAATCCAGACAGGGTCAACTAAAGGGATTGAGAAAAAAACCTAGATTCTTAGAATAGCATTGCAACCAACCGTCCGTAAATCGGTTACAATGCCATAAATCTTTAACCCAATTAATATGAGTTTTTTAAATTATGCTTAGACCCCCACGTCATCTTGGATTATTTGCTGGCAATGATCTGTCAACTGCTTTACTCCTAAAGCGACTGATTCCTGAGGTAAAAGCACAGGGATGGCAACCAAAGGTGTACTTGGCAAAAAACCGGCCATTTTCTCCGACGATTCCTTTTAAACTTCTGGAGTTTTATTGGTACGAACGCGAGTTACTGAAAACAGTTGGGAATATATTAGCGAAGCCTCCAATTGAAATAAATATCCCTTGTCATAGTCATCGCGCACTATTGCAACACTTGAATGTTTCGGTTGAAGAGGTAGCAAGCGTCAATTCCAACGATTTCTTGCAAAAAATGACCCAAGAACTTGATGCGGCATTGTCTTTGCGTTTTTTACAAATATTCAGTAGCGCATTCATTGAGATTTTTAATAAAAAAGAAAACGGATTTCTATGGAATTTACACTCAGGCGAGTTTTGATAAATGCATTGCAGCCTTCGAACAACATGAAGAGCATTGCACAAGCATATCACCATAATTCTTGAAAAAAAAAGCAGCTATCAATAAACTTGGAAATTTAGGCTACACTATTGACTAAGTACTTTAATCTTCTTTTGAAAGGAAACATGATGACGATAAAAGTAAATGGTTATGCTGCCGCCTCTAGCACCGCTTCTCTAGAACCTTTCGCCTTTGAACGACGTGATCCTCGGGCTCAAGATGTCGTCATTGATATCCTCCATTGTGGTGTTTGCCACTCGGATATTCACTCAGTTCGCAACGAATGGCATTCAGCGAAGTATCCATTAGTTCCTGGCCATGAAATTATTGGCCGAGTGTCTGCAATTGGAAACAAAGTTCGCCAATACAAAGTGGGTGATCTGGTTGGCGTTGGATGTTTGGTCGATAGTTGTAGGCACTGCACCTCATGCGATGATGGACTGGAACAATATTGCGATAACGGATTTACAGGGACTTATAATAGTGCAGATAAGATCGGTGGTACGCCACATCAATCAACCTTCGGTGGCTATTCGAATATCATCGTAGTGGATGAGCAGTTCGTCCTGCGGATCCCTGAAAATCTTGATCCTGCTGCAGCAGCGCCCTTACTTTGTGCCGGAATCACCACCTATTCACCCTTGAAACACTGGAAGGTTGGATCGGGACAAAAGGTTGGAATCATTGGTTTGGGCGGCCTTGGTCATATGGGAGTGAAGTTCGCTCATGCCATGGGTGCTGAAGTGGTTATGATTACGACCTCTCCAGAAAAAGGCGACGATGCAAAAAAACTTGGCGCGGATAGTGTACTGCTTTCCACTGACCCCAAAGCGATGGCGGCAGCGCAAAACACCTTTGACTTCTTGCTCAATACGATTCCGGTCGGCCATGATGTTGATCCTTACATCGCGCTTTTAAAACGGGATGCAACGATGGTGATTGTTGGTGCGATAGAGCCTTTAAAGCATATCAATGCCGCACCGTTCATTTTCCGTCGCCGCCATATGGCTGGTTCGCTGATTGGAGGATTGCGAGAAACACAGGAGATGCTCGATTTCTGCGGCAAGCATGATATAACCTGCAATATTGAGAAAATAGGCATTCAAGATATCAATCAGGCCTATGAGCGAACCGTAAAAGGCGACGTCAAATACCGTTTTGTCATTGATATGGCATCGCTCAAGTCGGCAGTATGAAGATTCATCGCAAGAGGAGTGTCTTGTGGATATAAAACATAAAGAATATCATCAAATTCACCGAATTGGCTGGTTACGTGCTGCCGTATTGGGTGCAAACGACGGTATTATCTCGACCGCGAGCTTATTGATTGGTGTCGCTGCTGCTCACACATCCTATAATGGAATCTTGGTAGCAGGGATCGCGGGATTAATTGCTGGCGCCATGTCGATGGCCGCAGGTGAATATATATCGGTCAGTTCTCAAGCGGATACAGAACAATCTGCGATACAACGTGAAAAACAAGAACTGGCTACAAATTTACCGAATGAAATAGAAGAGCTAACCACTATATATATCAATCGTGGATTAGAGCCGAGTCTTGCAAAAGAAGTGGTTAAACAATTGATGGCTAAGGATGCATTAGGCGCACATACTCGCGACGAGCTTGGCCTTACAGAAATATCGAATGCGCGCCCCCTTCAGGCCGCCATTTTTTCCGGCTGCAGTTTTACACTGGGTTCATTATTACCACTACTCATCATTGTAATTGTTCCCAGGAATTATCTAATTCTAACCATATCCGTGATGGCGGTTCTATTCTTGGCATTACTCGGCGGTGTGGCGGCAAAGGTTGGCGGAGCTCGAGTAATATTGGGATCACTGCGTGTTGTGGTTTGGGGAACGCTAGCGATGACTGTGAGCGCAGGTATTGGGTCATTGTTAGGTATAACAGTATAGAACGACCTTAAGTGAAAAATATGAAAAAAAATCATAAATTACAAAATCAGCCTGAATATCAGAGTTTTATAAGAAGTGCTTTGGCGCTGAAAGGCTCTGTTACACCTAAGGTTATGGGAAAGGTGGGTTTTATTATTCTATATACAACCTTAGTGTCTTACCTATGTTATTTGTTCCCATCCGCGATTCTACCGATTGGCCCCTTTGAATATGGTGGGTTAATTATGGGTTTGATCCTCGTTTTTAGAGTCAATGCGGGTTATGACCGATGGTGGGAGGCAAGAAAATTATGGGGTAATGTCGTTAATGAAAGTAGAAATTTGGCAATTCTTGTAGTGAATTATACCAATGAAGGGGCGCAGGACTGGCGATTTAAAATCACCAATATGATTTCGGCCTTGCCCTATTTAATGAAGGATAATTTAAGAGCGCAGACAGAGCTGCAATATCTCAGCCACTTTATTGATAGGGATGATATTCAGCTGTTAGGCGAGTCCAAACATCGGCCTATTAGATTAGCCTCGATGATTTCGCATGAGTTGAAAGTTGCTCGACAAAATCATGGTCTTGATTCCTTTGCTTTTCTTCATGCGCAAGAACAAGTAGAGCACCTTATTGATGCTCAAGGTGCATGTGAGCGAATTCTAAAAACGCCCATGCCTTTTGTGATGGCAGTAAAATCAAGGCGTTTTATTTTATTCTTTTTATTAATGTTGCCATTTGCATTAGCAAACGTTTCATTATATATCAGTCCATTAATCGCCGGGATCGTGTCATATGCACTTTTTTCCCTTGATCAAATTGGTATTGAATTACAAAATCCATTTTCTGATGAAAATCTAAGCCACTTGCCATTGGATAGTATTTGTAAAACCATAGATGATAATATCAAGGAAATTCAAAGCCATATTTGCAGCCCTGGGCCACGTGGATGATTCCCTGCTCGAGTAATGACCTAAATTCCCACAAAAATGATACACAGTATTTACTCGTTGTTTAGTTGAAGCCATGATTTTCTCCCCTGCCTGCGAGCACTTCTTTTAGTTGTCTTGCTTCTACTGATTCAAAAGATTTATCAAAGAATCGGGCGTATGTTCCGTTTGAATTTTTTTTATCCTCATCTGGTGATAATCGAGGAGGATTCTCATCATCATCATTTAAGAGATGTCTCAAATTGATTGCTACTTCCTGCTGTATCATTTGTTGCGGACTGTCGGCAGCCAAAAAAGACTCTATATTTAGCACTGCATCTGCACTTGGGCGTTGATCATTACCTGGTCGTTGATCCAGGATTTCTACTAATTCAAGGTCTGTATCGGCTATACCCGCCCAAACATTGCTGAGAGTACTTGATTGTGATCGATCAGAACCCGTTAACTCAAATGCGGGAAGTATGGTGAGACCTACCGGCGCTTGATACATTGTAATCTGAGCTGGTTTGATAAAGAAACTTTCAAGTATGAACTCTCCTTCTCCGATAATTTGGTAAATATAGGTATTATCTCCAGTGGGGAAATGCTCTGGCTTGAGGCTTAGTGAACCGGCGTCAGGATCAAGTTCCATCCAGGTTGGGAGCCGTTCGTCGTTGAGCAGCGGTTTTGCGTACAAACCGACGTAGAGATGAACCGGGAGATTGTCTCTTGCAAAATCATGTCCGAACTTATCTTTATCGATCGCCATGATGTGAATTTTGATGATATTGTCTTTTTCGATCTCTGCTTCTGTTATAGGATTTTTAGGTTTGTAGGCTTTGCCTTCGAGAAGTGCTTTGGGGATTTCATCGCGCCAATAGCTTTCTCGTTTGGCGGTGTTGTATAACAATGCTCGATTGTAATAAGCCCACGTGAAGGGTGTTGCGATGGCGGTAGCGATGCCGAATTTTTCCAGCACATAGAGAAAGAAATCCCAATTGGAAAATTTGATGTTGATATCAAAGGTTGCTTCAGCAGATGCGCCAAATTTGTCGGTTGCTCTGATTTTGATGGTGTACGTGTCAACGTCATCTCCGGTGGGGCGTCCCAAAAACGTTTGGGTATCAGGATTGAAGTTGAGGAAACCTGGAAGAACATCGTAACCTTCTTGAACCGCATTGAACGTCAGGGTGTTATTATCCAGATCCTGAAAAATATCCGTAGGAAAAACATAAGAAAACTCAGTCCCTGTGGTGCGCGTTATTGTTGGGGCAGGTTTAGCGACAAACGGGCCGTTGTTGGCATCGATGTGCAGTTGCCAGAGGGTATTGACGGAGAGGTAACCATCGCTGGCAGTTATTTTGATGTCTAGCGTTTCATTGAGCATAGACACCGGCGCAATGCCATCAAACTCAAGCGTTTTTGGATTGAACGTGAGCCAGGATGGCAGTCGGGAGCCATTAACCAGTTGAGCGGATAGAGTAAGTTTTGGGTCATCGGGGTCAATAAAGGTATTAGGTGGTACTGTTATTTCAAATGAATCCAGCGCTTTGATGTTGGTTTGGTTCATTGCGTTTGCAACAACGGGTGGTTGATTGAAACGGAAGCTACGCAGACGAACAACAGCGTTGCTGGGAAATAAGTTGATCATATCGGTTGCCCTGATTTGGGCTGGGTTTAACGCGATCTCAGCTTGATTAAGATCGATCGGATCTGGAATCACGCGAACAGATTGAAGATACTTATTGACATCTGCAACTGAACCAAACGCCTGAAGAATATTATCTTCTGTTGAAACCGATAGTGAGCCAAATGGCTGGGGAATAAAGTGACCTTGGGTGAGATCGACACTGACGGAGACCGTTGGCGAAGGGGTTGAAATCGTCACGACGCCTTTGTCTGGGCTAATATCTAAGGAAGATGCGATGAGTGTTTGATAAACCGTCTCTTGCCTCGCCCCATTGATGTCCAAAGATATCGCCAATTGAATAGGTTTGTCCGTGAGCTCTTTAGGGGCGGTGATGGATATTTTTCGTTGAAGAAGATCCACAGAAATCCAAAGAGGTAGCTCTCGTTTTTGGCCACTATCAACGTATTGAATATGGTTGATTTTATCAATGATGACGGGTTGTAGTTCCCTATCAAAAAATAATAGCGTTTCTTCAACACGAATACCGACCGGATAATGTGTTGTAGCTGTTAATGGAATGATGGACAGTTCATTGATGAGTTCTGCGACTTTAAGTCCACCCTCCATGTCGGCGATATAAATTTCGTCTTCAAATTCGCTTAAAGCAATTGAATGAGCGGAGGAGCTTGCTAATTGACTTTTGATTTGCATCGTTTTTGTGTCTACGATCAGCATTCCATCCGTTTCTGCGGCTAAGTAAGCCACCGCACCTTGATCGCTGAGAACGATGTTTTTAATCGGACGTGTTGCATCCAAACGACCAGAAAGCGTAGGCATGGATGGAGAGGATACGTTCACCTGGCCAAGTAACTGTTCACTGACAAAATAGAGCGATTTTTCGTCAGGGCTGAGTGCTACAGCAGACACAAACCCCGTCGTATTCAACCGACTGATGCGTTGCGGTATCAGCGGAATCTGCATTGACCAAATATCAATCCCTGTACTATCAGCGACATACGCCAGTGAATGAGCCCGATTGAATTGAATTGACTGTGCTGATCCTTGAGTCGATAGCGTTGCTATTTTAACAATTTTTAACGGATTGGTGATATCTAAAACTGAAATACCTATTTCACCTTGACATGCATACGCATGAGCGCCGCTTAACGTCAATCCATAAATCGTCTTGGGGGTATTCCAACGCCCCAACAAACGCGGTGTAGTTGGATCAAAGCAATCGACATAAGCAACCCCGCCACCATCAACCAACAATAATTTTGTTTTATCGGGAAAAAACACCATTTGCTGAACACGACCTGTGGTATTTAAAGCACCCATCACCTCTGGAAGGTGCAAATTATCGCGTGAAATAAACGTCAAACGGTCTCCACCGATTGCTATCCAATGACTTTCTTCATTCAAGAGAATGTTAGACATTGAAAAACCTAGTTTGACGACATTCAACAAGCGTGGCAGAGGTACATCTAAGCGACCGGGATCCTTGATCACTTTAATTAATTTTACTCCTTGCACATCACTATAAATCCCGTACTTCCCATCTGAAGAAAATGACAAGCTCGTAACTGTGCCTGTTACAGGTGTATAACCCGCTTCGGACGCAGTTTGCCAATCTTTTTTGGCACTTTCAAAAATTTGAATGCCAGGTTTAACGCCGGCAACTAACAACGTTGACCCTGAAATAGCAGTTAATGTGGCAGATGAGCCAACAAGGGTTGATGTGACTGTAATTGATGTTGGATTCGCAATATTAAGAACAATCGTGTCCCCATTGCTTAATTTAAGTGTCAGTTGATCTGGATCTGCTAGATTGATTGGCGAAATGGAGATAATAGGATCTGTCACTGTTTTTTGGGAGAGCTTGGTGAATTGATTATTTTTATAGTTGAGCAAGGTGACATTATTGCCTGATCCAATGGAAACCAGATTGGTATTGGGGTTAGTTTGGATCGTATTGACCGGCGTTGCTGTTGGGTAAGAGGTAACTAAGGTCATTGTTTTCGGATCGACCGGGGTTTTTGCGGATATTACGTTCACACCCGTATTGGTTCCAACCAACAACTGCGTGCCGTCACCGCTGATAGCCAAGCTTTGGATGGGAGACCCCGCTGAAACAAAGCCGAGTGATTTCGGATGATTGGGGTCGTGAAGATCAATGATCTGAATGTTGCCTTGATTATTGGCGACAAACATGTATTTTTCATCTTGTGAAAATGTCGTTGCTTGTATGGTTCCTGAAATCGCGAACTGACCCGCAGGCGTCATCGTGCCGTCGTGATTTACTTTGATGAATTGCAATCCGGTGCTGGTTTTGGTTAGAACCAGCGAACCAGAAGGAGACAGTTGCGTTTGAGTGATGCCGGTCATGGGGAGATTAGACTCTTGAATCAACACAGACGTGCTCCGTCGAACTGGGCGAGTTCGCGTCGCTTGTTTCGTTCGCGTTTTAATCACTTGCAGGGATTGTGACTCAGAAAGTTTTCTTGAGCTCGTTTGGCTAGACAAGAATGAATGAGACGATGAACTCATAGGGGTTGTCGATAATGACTCAGGCCGTGATCGAGAGCTGGATAAATGAGAGTGAGTGGCGCTCAAGCTAAGATCGTTGCTAGAACTGATTGTTCGCGTTTTATCTGGGCTTGCTGAAATGGTTGTACTGTTTCTAGGGCACAATACTATTTGATCCAGATTTTGTGAAACGGCCGATACCGCCCAATTGAGCACAGTGGGACTTGGGGTTGTGACCGTTGGAGCAGGAGAGGTGACCGTAATTGAAGCGGTAATGTCGGTGACTGTTGGGTTGATGGTTTGAGTGGTGGTGCAGCGCGCAATGTTGCCGTATTCATCGAGTTTGGCGAGGAGAAGGCCAGATGCGTGGGTTCCAGCGACCACGAAGCCACCGTCCCGGGTTTGTTGGATGGAGTAACCAGCTTCGCCGTTCGGACCTCCCAATGTCTTAGCCCAGGACAAGGTGCCATTTGATAAAAATTTGGCGAGTAGGATGTCGTTACTTCCTGCGCCGAATCCGTTGGTATTACCTAAGACAATAAATCCGCCGTCTTGAGTTTGTCTGATTGAGTTTCCGTATTCACTCAAGCCCCCGCCCAATGTTTTGGCCCAGGACAAGGTCCCGGTTGAAGAGAGTTTGGCCAACAAAACATCGCCTACGCCTGCACCAAAGCTAGCGGTTGTTCCTATGACAATATATCCACCATCTTGAGTTTGTTGAACAGCCGTTCCAATTTCGCTTCCTGCTCCACCCAGAGTTTTGACCCAGGACAAGGTGCCGGTGGAGGTGAGTTTGGCGAAAAAGACGTCAGCATCTCCAGCGCCAAAGCTATAGGTATAGCCTATGACAATATATCCGCCGTCTTGCGTTTGTCGGACGGATCGACCAACATCACTCAGAGTTCCTCCCAACGTTTTTGCCCAAGATAACGATCCTGTTGTGGTGAACTTGGCGAGCAAGACATCATTATTTCCTGCACCAAAACTGCTGGCACTGCCGACTGTTATATAACCCCCATCTTGGGTCTGTCGGACATCATAAGCGGCTTCAGAAAGTCCTCCTCCCAATGTTTTTGCCCAGGATAAAGCGCCACTTGATAAAAATTTGGTGAGCAAAAAATCCGGCAACCCTGCACCAAAACTAATGGTACTGCCGGCTACTATATAACCACCGTCTTGGGTTTGTTGGACAGACGCACCAGACTCATCTGAACCGCCTCCTAGCGTTTTACTCCAAGATGTCATACCGTTGGAGGTGAATTTTGTGAGCAAGAGATCCTTACTTCCTGCGCCTAAATTGGTATATCCTGTTACAATAAATCCACCGTCTTGGGTTTGTTGAACAGAACTTGCATAGTCACCAGCAACCCCCACTGTTGTTAAAAACGTCGGTGTTTTTGGAATTACTAGACTTCGTGTTTGTGTTTTGGTTTTTTCAGGACACGTCATATTTTGGGTTAAATTTTGTGATACGGTGGATATCGCCCAATTGAGTACGGTGGGGCTTGGGGTGGTGACGGTTAGGGCAGGGATGCTAATCGGGATCGAGGCTGTAATGTCGGTGACCGTTGGGTTGATGGTTTGAGTGGCGTTACAGTGACGAATGCGGCCGTTGCCATCGAGTTTGGCGAGAAATATATTTGCATCTCCGCCGCTACCGAAACTGTAGGTACTTCCCCCTACAACGAAACCGCCATCCTGGGTTTGTTGGATAAAATAGCCTTGATCTCCGCCTGCGCCCCCTAAAATTTCTGCCCAAGATAGGGCGCCGGTGGAGGTGAATTTTGCCAGTAAAACGTCAGTGCTTCCTGAACCAAAGCCCGTCACATAACCGGTGACAATAAACCCACCATCTTGGGTTTGCTTGACATCATAGCCCTCATCAGCGAGTGGGCCACCTAAGGTTCTTGCCCAGGATAACGTCCCGACTGAGGTGAACTTAGCCAGTAAAACATCACAATCTCCGGCTCCAAAGCTATAGGTTGTCCCCGTCATAATAAATCCACCGTCTTGGGTTTCTTGGACGGCGTACCCAATGTCTATAGCGCTATTTCCCAGCTGTTTTACCCAAGATAATGTGCCGGTTGAAGTGAACCTTGCAATTAGGACATCTGCATAAGCGGTACCAGTAAATCCCGTGACAATATAATCGCCATCTTGGGTTTGTTGTACATTGTAACCAATTTGATTACCAGAACCTCCTAGTGTTTTTGCCCAAGATAGTGCGCCAGTTGCAGTAAATTTCGCGAGAAGCATTTCCATAGAGGCTACGCCAAAACTGTATGTATCGCCGACGACAATAAATCCACCGTCTTGGGTTTGTCGGACAGAATACCCAATCTCAGTAGCTGGCCCTCCCAGTGTTTTACTCCATGACACATCGCCTATTGAATTCAATTTAACTAACAGAAAATCATTGTTTCCAGCACCAACACTCGTTGTTTCTCCCAACACAATATAGCCACCATCTTGTGTTTGTTGGACAGAGTGCCCGTAATCAGCGCCGGACCCTCCTAATGTTTTTGTCCAGGATACCGTGCCGTTTGAAGAAAATTTGGTGAGTAATAAGTCGGCATTTCCCGCGCCAACGCTCTTGGTATACCCCGTTACAATAAATCCACCATCTTGGGTTTGTTGACCACCAAACCGCCCAACCCCATCTTCGCCAACACCACCCAGGGTGGTTAAAAACGTTGGTGTTTCTGGAATCGATAGGCTTTTTGTGCGCGTCCTTGTTGCCCCTATACACGACATATTTTGATTGAGACTTTGTGGCATTTCCGAGACTGCCCACGTGTTGATGGTCGGACTTGGTGTTGTAACCGTTGGTGAAGGGGACGTGATCGTTACCGAACCGGTGATATCAGTGACCGTTGGGTTGATGGTTTGTGTCGCGTTGCAATTGAGGATACGGCCTTTTTTGTCGAGTTTAGCAAGGATAATATCGGAGTCGATATTTCCAGTGATGACGAACCCTCCGTCTTCGGTTTGTTGAATGGCTCGACCATATTCATTGCTGATTCCACCAAGCGTTTTCGCCCAGAGTAAATTGCCCGTTGAACCAAGCTTTGCAAGTAAAATGTCACTGTTTCCTGCACCATAACTTGTGGTGTGTCCGATGACGATAAACTCACCATCAAGCGTTTGTTGAACGGAAGCGCCATAATCATTGTTGGCGCCACCCACTGTTTTGGCCCAAGAAAGAACCCCGGTTGAAGTATATTTAGCGAGTAAGAGATCATAGTTTCCCGCGCCGAATCCATTCGTGTATCCGACGACAATGAATCCATTGTCTTTGGTTTCCAGAACAAATCTACCTTCCTCGGCGCCAGGACCTCCTAATGTTTTCGTCCAGGATAATGTGCCGGTTGATGTAAACTTCGCAAGCAAGAGATCGGTACTTCCTGCACCATAACTGATGGTATAGCCCGTTATAATATATCCGCCATCTTGAGTTTCTTGTACGGACTGACCGATTTCCGTATTGCTTGCTCCTCCGAGCGTTTTCATCCAAGATAATGAGCCAACAGATGTAAATTTAGCGAGTAAAACATCGTTATTTCCAGCACCAAAGCTGTTGGTCCATCCCGTGACAATGTAACCACCATCTTGGGTTTGTTGAACAGAATATCCATATTCATTGTTCGATCCACCGACTGTTTTTGTCCAAGATACGGAACCGGCAGAAGTAAATTTTGTCAAAAAAAGATCATAACCTCCTGCGCCATAACTTGATGTCTGTCCGATAACAATGTATCCGCCGTCTGATGTTGGTTGGACACACATACCATCATCAGTCCCGCTGCCGCCTAATGTTTTAGACCACGACAGCGTACCGTTCGGGTGAAACTTAGTAAGAAATCGATCACTGTTACCTGCGCCAGAACTGGTTGTTTCGCCGGTAATAATATATCCGCCATCTTGGCTTCGTTGAGCAGAATAGACTAGATCATTTCCCGCACCGCCTACTGTCGTTAAAAAAGTTACATTGGACTGATAGGCTCGCGCACCTGGGAAGTTGAGACAACCCGTTAGCAAGGGGAGCCCTGCCAATTGCACTGCCGGCTGCCCCGTGCCGAAAGCGAAAAGTCCCATGGCGCAGGCAGTTGAAGAGGTGGTTAGTAAAGGCTCCAGTTCACTTGTTCTATCATCATTATCGGATGTTGCAGAAGATAAAATATTTAAAGTGGACCAAGCGCTTAAAAAGCTCCCAAACATCCATACGCGTTTTGTCGCTTGCTGAATGAAAGTAGGTCGAGTGGCTATGGGAACTGGTTGAGCTGATGGTGCTTGAGCGTTTTCTTTGATATTGGTTTCTTTGTTAAAATCAAAAAAACCGCTGAAAATATTAAAAGGCATTTTTTTCCTTAGCGTTATCACACTGAACTATCGAAATTTTTGGACAATTATGGCCGAGCTCTTATGAATTTTTTCACTTTTGGTGTGGCCACGCCAACCCCTGATGGGGCCTGCCTATATGGTTGTCAGGCCTCGGCCGCATAGATGACACCTTATG
This sequence comes from uncultured Gammaproteobacteria bacterium, assembly GCA_963784615.1. Lineage (GTDB taxonomy): Bacteria > Pseudomonadota > Gammaproteobacteria > Legionellales > Legionellaceae > UBA11403. Next base: position 2,192,091 of record CAWASG010000001.1, on the reverse strand, counting down.
GGAAGCCCAATATTTTACCAAGTTGTTTGCGATCATGCAATGGAGGTGAAGGATCTTATATGCGAGGAACCAGTATGCATCTGACAAAAATCAAATACAGTCATTGGCCAAATGTTAGGGGAACAGGATTTCAACAGCTTTTCAAGACCCAGTTAAGGTAGTTACTAAAAAAAATAGTGTTGTGCCATCTGACCGTTTACACATCTCGATTAATGATAGTCGCATATCACAAAGACAAGAATCTATTGATAGGAATAAGGGTGTTATTACAGGAACACAAATGCGACCAAAACCACCTATATCTGTAATAACAGCCTATATTGCTGATCTACGGAATGGATTTGTTGAAGTCGATGTTCTTGAGCCCTCCACTGAAAAAGCTTGGTAATTTATTAATTAACCCTTGAGGTTATTAAATAAGTCTTCTATAATAACCTTATAGGTTAATAATGATTATAAAAATGATCAGTAAAAAAACACCAACATATGATTTAATAAGTATCAAAGCAGCGTTTGATTGCCCTGCAAAATTAATGATGACAACATCTGCAAAACAAGGACAAGTTAAATTAGATTTCTCTGATGAAGACGTAGTTAATGCCATACAGACGTTAACTCAAAGAAATTTTTATAAATCTATGCCACCCCTACATACAAGTTTTGTTGCATGGCAAGATGTATATAAAACGCATTTCAAGGGAGTTGAACTATATATCAAGTTTCAAGTTAACGCTAAAAGAGAGCTGATTCTTTCTTTTAAGGAGAAATAACATGGATAAACAACAATGTCCTCTATGTGGTGAATTTGCACAAGAGCACAAAATCAAGCCAATGGCTTATAACTATAAAGATATTGAGTTTACGATTGATCAACCCGCTCAGTGGTGTGATGCTTGCGGTGAAGGAATTATAGATGGAAGCGATAGCAACGCAACCACCCTTCTTATTCAAAGAGAAAAAGCACGAATAGATGGGTTACTAACCCCTGAGGAAGTAAAGCAAATCAGAAAGCAACTTAAGTTAACCCAAAAACAAGCCGCAAATATATTCGGCGGTGGTGTTAATGCTTTCAATCGTTATGAACAAGGGAAAATTCCTGTACCAAGACCACTAAGCCAGTTATTAAGTATTTTACACCGCCATCCGAGCCAGATTAATGAGATTTTAATAAAGGAACAAGCTAGAAATTGAATGGGGTCTCATGAACTTAATTTGATGTGTTAAAATGAAATTCGCGCTAAATTGATATGTCGCGTTCGACTATGGAGAGATAGAAATCAATACCTTCAACTCATCGCTTTCGGATGAATTAGAGAAAATTAGACCTTTTCTCAAATGGGCGGGCGGAAAATATCAAATCATTGATAAAATTCGTCAAAGCCTCCCTCTCGGGAATCGCTTGATAGAACCCTTCGTTGGCGCTGGCTCTGTATTTCTAAATACTCATTATGATAACTACTTACTCTCAGATATCAACCACGATTTAATTAATTGCTTTCATCAACTTCAAAACGAAAAACAAGCGTTCATTGAGTATTGCCGTCAATTTTTTCAACAGGCGCATAATATCAAAGAGTCCTTTCTTAATTTGAGAACACAATTTAACACAACGAATGACAACCGACTAAAGGCCGCTCTATTCATTTATCTAAACCGCCATTGCTTCAATGGATTGATGCGCTATAACCAAGATGGTCAATTTAATACATCCTTTGGGGAGTATAGCAAACCCTATTTTCCTGAAATCGAGATGTCATTATTTGCCAAGAAAGTACAGTCAGCTGAAATTATTTGCGCAGATTACACAAAAACCATGGAACGTGCGACTGTTGGCGATATTATCTACTGTGACCCACCCTACGTGCCTTTATCTATCACGGCCAGTTTTACACAATACCACTCAACCGGTTTCAATCGATCCGACCAAGAAAAGTTGGTATTTATGGCCCGTAAATTAGCAAAAAAAGGGATCCCTGTTATCATATCCAACCATGACACTGAATTTGTTCAAAATTTATATAAAGGTGCAAACATTATTAGTTTTGATGTTCAACGCAGCATAAGCTGTCAAGGTAATAAGCGCGGCAAAGCCCCTGAATTACTAGCACTATTTGATTAGGAACCAACACATGAAACAAGGTGGATCATACGCCGTTAGTAGTGGGCGCATTTTAGAAGGCATTGTAGAAAACTCTTTAGTTACAAAAGGGTTGATTGTTGTACCCTATAAAGACTGGATTAAAAACAAATCCGCTTATGGTGATGAGCTATTAATTAAAAAAGTTCCTTATGAAGGCCTATATAAACACGCGAGCCATACTGAGTTTTTAGTCATATCCCGCGCGCGCAATATCGAAACCCGTATTGAGTGCAAATGGCAACAATCATCAGGAAGTGTTGATGAAAAATTTCCTTATCTTTTCCTTAATTGCACCGAAAAAATGACAGAGCCACATATTATTGTTCTTCTTGATGGCGGTGGAGCAAAACAAGGTGCCATTGACTGGTTTAAAAGATCATGCGAAAGTTTTAACAACAACTCAGGTAAAGAATCGGGTCGACGCGTAGAACTCATGAGCACTGTTGAGTTTCTTCAATGGGTCAATAATACGTTTAGATAAGTGTCAGAAAATAGTGTACAACCGATGTAAGATTGTCTTGATTTCCTTAATGGGTTATTTGACTAGGGGCTGTTGACATTTCATATTGATCAATCGCCCATAAGCCCGACGTACCGTGGCTTGTCCACGGTATCCAGGAGATCTCTGGATGACGCGGACAAGCCGCGTCACGTCGGCGTTGTAGAGCAAATGTCAACAGCCCCTAGATTTACTGATTTTTCAACTTAAATGACAACCACCAGAAAAACGAGCGTTTTTCTGATGGTGATGAAATTACAATTGCAATTAATATGGGCTTATTCGCATTTGATAGTACACCATCCATGCAGGTTTAAATGGCTCCCATGCCTTGCATAGAGGCTTCTAACACCTAAAATCAAGAAAGTGACATCAGTCATCATGGCCGGATTCTTAAATAAAATCCCGTGAGACTTTTGTGCCGTTTATACGTTAGCACCCTATTACCGGAAGCTCAGGATAATCCTCTTTTTTGTTGTTGTTACCTGGAGCATGATCTTTAATAGTCTGAACTTGTTCTTTAAAATTTTTACAAGTAGTTATACTTAGATTTTCTGTGACTGTGTGCTTTTGTTGTAATGCATATTGTTCGCGAAACGTATTCATTTGAGTCTCTGGGAGAATTTTTTGTAATAGAGTTAATTCACCTGGTTTCTTAATCAAGGTTACAAGCTTGTCTTTAAAAAAATCATAAAAGAGTTGCTGCTTATGCGCATCAAAACCTTCATAAAAGCTCACGAACTTAATCACATTAGGTAGTTGTTCCCCCAGCTTATGCTTAACCCCTTGGCATAGGGCTATAAAATGTTCATCGTCGAGACGAGTGGACCATTTGGGAAAATGTTCCAAAGTCATTTTGTTAATTAACTGTCCTGTAGCTTCAGAAACTTGTTCACATTGTTTTATAGACAATGACTGAAAAAAATTAAACTTCACGTGGGGAGCAATGTTGCCAAACAATTCCGGAATTTTATTTTCTAAAGATTCCAGTAAAAGCTTACATTGATCCACATTAAGCATGAGCATGACTGTTTTTAATTCACTGATATGATGTATTTGTTCTGCTAGATTTTGAATAAAACGCCCTCTTTCCTCTTCAGGAGTAAGACTCATTTCAAATAATAATTGAACAACAACAGGAGCCTGCTCTAAATTTATATTTTTCTCAATGGCAAATTCACATAACTTGGTAAAGATAGTGAAATACCCTTTTTCCAAGGCAAAATGAATTAAATTTTCTCGAGAGAATGCTTTTTCTATTTGTGGGTATAGATTAGGATGAGTTAACAAATATGAAACAAGCTCATGATTATTAGATTGGATTGCTTTTCTTAAGAAAAGAGGGAAATCATCGACATATGGTTTAGAAGTAAGTATGGCATTTAATGCTTCGGTTGGCATTTCAAAAAATTGTTTTACTTTGAATAAATCCCCATAGGCGCAAAGGTAATTTAAGTAGTTTGTATGCATCTCTAAAGCAACACTTTTCGAATTCTGAAAATACATAACTTTTTCTGGAGTGACTTTTTGGCCATCCAGCCAAGCAGGATCTACTTGAAGATTATCAATATTTAAACACATAGCGGAATCAAAAGTCTGATTAGCCATGACATTAATCACTAGATTGCCTTCATAATCCATCGTAGTTTGAATTTTATTGACTAATTCATCTAAATCAGGCGTAGGATCGTGCTCATGCATTCGATTAGGATCTAAAAATAGCCATCCACCCTGATTGGCGTCATAATGTAATGAAACGGCATGCGTAGACGTAGTAATGAGCAAGGAAAAGGAAGTATTCCCCAGATTTTTTTCTAAAGTAAATAAATAATTTTTTATATCAGCGCCGGTGGTAAATTGGACGGTATGCTTCATGTATTGCACGGTGGCGTTTTGTTCGCTGGGTGCTACTAAATAAGATGCTCTATTATCTTTTTGTGAGGATTTTATTCCCAATATATCGGCATAATCGTCAGGACTTTGATATAACATAACGCCATCAAAAAAAGCGTAAATATCCTTGGCATATATTGTTTTCGGATTTTCTTCCTCCCCTGCTTTAAACAGAAGACCTTCTTGTTTTAGTTGATTTTCTACAACCTCTTTAACATGCGTATAGTCTAAGTTACCATGGGCAGAGATGAGTTCGTGGACATAAAATAACCTGCTCATGAATATATCAATCTCATTCGCTTGATAAGCTTGAATAGCCATCTGACTGATGCCATAACATAAACCACTCGGATCGAAGTCGTAGCCTAACGCTGTAGCAAAGTTCATAAGCCATTGCTGATTACTGGGAAGAGTTTTTTCAGTCATAATCTTCTATCCTGGACATTGGACAAAAGCACAAACAAAAAATGCCTGCGTTTTTGTTCTGATGTTGCTACACCATTCATTAAGGATACTATTTTTCATCGAGGGTTTGGTAACATGCGATATCGTTTCCAAGGTTCGATTGAATCATAAAAAAAATTATAATTGGATAAAGCTGCATACGTCTTTTTCCATGATTTTATCCAAAACTTCAATTCTGTCAATTCGGCTCATTCATATATAATAAATATAGTATATATTGCATATTCCTGCTGAATTGCATGGTGTTCGCGAGTTACCTCATAAATAATAATGATACCAAAAGGCGGGCTTGAGGAGTTCATTCTGACCGAAATAGATGTACGAATTACAGCCTATGTACGAAAATACTTTTCATTACTTTCGTACCCATATATTCACCCATGTAGGCCTGGGGAGTTGCCACGAATCTAAAATTGAATTTAATGCATCATATAGTAATTTAAATTCCACATGATCCATAAAGATCCGAGAATAATAGATATCAAAACAACGCCGGTGAACAAAAAAGTCATGATATTCGTTCTTCCTTGCTCTGTTTGCGTGGTCAGGCGAAGAAAGAAAATCACCTGCACTAAAAACTGAATGCTTGCAGAAGAAAAAATGAGCGCTAATACTTCTAATTTAGAAAATCTTTGGGACATCACCGACCAAAAAGATAGTAAGGTCAGCACGGAGCAACTGATAAAGCCAACTAAATACACCCCTAATTTTTTTTTACCCGTACCGTAATCAGGTTCGTTCATTCCATGATGCTCCATGCTAAATAGCCCCCATCAGGTATACAATAGTAAATACAAAAATCCAGACAATATCTAAAAAATTCCAAAACAACCCCAAGTAAGTCATGCGCCGTCGCTTGACATGATCCAGTTTAATTAAGGGTAGTTGGATAATCATCAATAACATCCACAGCAAACCAACGCTAACGTGCAATCCATGTGTGCCTACTAAAGTAAAGAATGAAGAAATCGCGCCACTCACGTCCCATCGAAAACCTTCGTTAGCCATATGAATAAATTCATTCACTTCCAATACGATGAAACCCGCACCAAGCAAGAAGGTAATCCCAAGCCATATCTGAACTTTACGTAGTTTATCCTGATATAAATTTAAAATAGCCAAACAAAAAGTAAAATTAGAGAACAGCAAGAGGAATGTTCCAATCAGAACATCATGTAAATTGACATAATTCTTTAGTGCTGGCCCTGGATGTCCTGGATTATTTAATACTAAAAAGGTTGCAAATAAACAGCCAAATAAAATGCAATCCGTCAGTATGTATATCCAAAAACCAAACACATCTGTTGAATCACTATCGTGATGATGGGTCTCAACGAGGATACCTTCATTATGCATTACACAAGCTCCCTAAAGTGAGCTAATTCAGTTTTCTTGACTGTTTCAGCATCGATATAATAATCAACGTCATTTGAAAATGTCCGCGCAATGACTGTAGAGATAACACCTAATAGACCGATAATCCCCGGAATAAGCATATGCCATACTAAAGCAAATCCTGTGATCCCAGAAAAAATAGCAATAATAAATCCAGCAGATGTATTTTTTGGCATATGAATGGGATCGTAGTGCATGTCTTTAGGATTGATATGACCTTCACCCTGGTGATGCTGCTTATCCACCCAGAATTGGTCGAGCGCTTCTACTATGGGTAATTTCGCAAAATTATATAGGGGTGCGGGTGATGCAACCGACCACTCCAAAGTACGCCCATTCCAAGGATCACCTGTTCGGTCATGAAGTAAATGGCGGTTTTTTATGCTTACAATTAACTGAACAATCTGAAAAATAATACCAATTAAAATTAGCCCAGCTCCCATCGCGGCAAAAATTAAATAGGGTTGATACATGGTGTTCGCATAATGATTGGTTCGACGCACAAATCCATCAAGGCCCAAAACATATAATGGCATGAAGGCGCAATAAAACCCAACCACCCAAAAATAAAAGGCTCGCTTACCCCAGGTCTCATCCAAACGAAAACCAAAGGCCTTCGGAAACCAATAGGTGATTCCTGCAAATGAGCCAAACAGCACACCACCAATAATCACATTATGAAAATGTGCGACGAGAAATAAGCTATTATGAACTTGAAAGTCAACTGGAGGGACGGCCATCATAACACCGGTCATTCCACCTATTGCAAAAGTAGTAAAGAAGGCCGTTACCCAAAGCATGGGCGTTGCCATAATAATTCGGCCCTTGTACATAGTAAATAACCAGTTAAATACTTTGACTCCCGTAGGAATTGCAATAATCATGGTTGCGATTCCAAAGAAGGAATTGACATCTGCCCCTGCACCCATAGTAAAAAAATGATGTAGCCACACCACAAAAGATAAGAACGTTATCATGGCTATGGCCCATACCATGGTCGTGTAGCCAAATAATTTCTTTTGACTAAACGTTGCAACCACTTCAGAAAAGATTCCGAATACAGGCAAAATTAGAATGTATACTTCTGGGTGACCCCATACCCAGATTAAATTAATATACATCATACTGTTTCCACCGGCGAAATCGGTAAAAAAATGCATATCAAACAGACGATCTAACGACAAAAGAGCAAGGGTTACCGTCAATACAGGAAAGGCAAGTGCGACCAAAATCATGGCACACAAAGCGGACCAGACAAAAACCGGCATTTTCATTAAGGTCATACCCTTACAGCGCATTTTTAAAATAGTCGAAATAAAATTAATTCCTGCAAGTAAGGTTCCAACCCCAGCAACTTGTAAGGCCCATATATAGTAATCAACACCCACGTCGGGACTATAATACAGCTCCGATAATGGAGGGTAAGCAAGCCAACCCGTAGATGCAAATTGCCCTACCACTAGTGAAATGTTGCACAACATCGCCCCGACAAAGGTCAACCAAAAACTCAGTGAATTTAAATAGGGATAAGCAACATCACGTGCACCAATTTGCAAAGGAACTATCATATTCAGTAAAGCAAAAACCAGCGGCATAGCAACAAAAAAAATCATAATCACGCCATGTGCTGTAAAAATCTGGTCGTAATGATCGGGCGGCAAAAATCCCACGGCATTCCCCGCGGCAACAGCTTGCTGAGAACGCATCAAGAGCGCATCTGCAAAACCGCGTAGCAGCATGACAAAGGCTAGGATTAAATACATGATGCCAATCTTTTTATGATCAACCGAAGTCACCCATTCGTTCCAGATATAAGACCATTTGCGAAATATCGTCAGCAATCCCAGAACCCCTGCAACGCCCAAGGCCATAAATACCCCTGCCCCCATAGCAAAAGGGTTATGAAAAGGAATAGCCTCTAAGGTCAATTTACCAAGTAATAAATGTTGAAACATAACTATTCCTTATGGAATTTAATTGTATTTTCTCGCGGGTGCAGAGGTCCTATACTTGACATATAAGTCATTATCACCTCATTAAATAGGTCATTTTGTATACCCGAGAATAGTTTTGGTTTATCCGCAATGGATGGATTTAATAACTGATTGTAAGCAACATCTGTTAATCCATCAGGTGATTTTTTGACTTCAGCAAACCATTGTTGTAGTTCTTGAGGTTCAACGACATGAACCTCAAAATGCATATCTGAAAATCCATCACCATTGTATTGCGTGTTTAAACCCTCATAAACACCTGGTTCACTCGCTAAAAGATGGAGACGTGTCCGCATGCCGGCCATGGCATAAATCTGGCTGCCTAACTGGGGAATAAAAAAAGCACTCATGGGGACATTATCGGTTGTTATCCAATACTCAACCTGCTTGTAATGTCTCGAAAAATATAGCTCTTAACCGAAGTATTTATCTCGCACTATCTTGATCACAAGCCTTGTGATTACGATCAAAAACAATGAGATGAAAAATTAATTATGATTAGTGACTGATCAACATGTATTATTGAGTCTCTTACCAAACAATAAAACAAGAGATCAGTCATGGCGCATATTTTCGCAGATATTTTATCATTAGTACACTATATTCATATCCAAAGGCATGAGCCTGAGAAGTTAGGCTTAAAAAATTGCCTGTGTTGCGGTAAATCAAACCCTTGGCGACATGGTGGTTATTCTCGTGAAGCGGATCGCATTAATCCTTCAAGTACCTCACTAAATCCAGTGTTTATTCAGCGATACTATTGCCCCTGTTGCGACAAAACATGTTCAGTCCTTCCGGAATGCATTCCACCGCGTAGATGGTATTTGTGGGATATGCAGCAGATCATTTTTGTATTGTACCTTTCTGGTATGAGCGCTTACGCTATATCAAAAACAATGCCGCCTTCACGCCAGACCATAAAGCGTTGGCTGATGCGCTTTGTAGAGCAATTTCGACTTCATAAAGATGCGTTGTGTACTCATTTTTATGCACTGGGTAGAGCCATAAATATGGCTGACTTTTGGCAAGCAACGCTCCAGAAGATGCGTTTGAGTGAAGCGATGCGCCTTTGCCATGTAGCCGGAGTTGTTATCCCATGAACATATAATCGGTTCAAGCATGAGTTGTGCAATGCTTATGCAAATATGAACCCCACACAGTTTGGTCGTTTCGGTGCCATGATTTTACTGATTAACTTCACTCCCCATTAATAGCGGAGAGAAAAATGAGTAAACCTTTACACCCGATGGCTTTGTTTCGCCTGATGGTTCTTGGTCCACTAGCGAGCCGCGCTGAACTAAAGCGCGGTGAGGTTAAAAGTATTATCCGAAGTTTGGCTGCCGATCGTTATACTATTCCTGAGTCAAGACGAACGCATATCAGTGAAGAAACAATTGCGCGCTGGTACTACGATTGGAAGCGAGGGGGTATCGAAGCACTGAATCCTAAACCGCGCATAGACAAAGGAAGTACACAAATTTCAGAAACCGTGCAAAGCAGAATTGTGATCCTTAAAAAGGATAAGCCTTCACGCTCAATTAACACTATTATTGGCATGATTGAGCGCGAAGGATTGGTTGCTAAAGACACATTGGCTCGGGCTTCCGTTCATCGCTTTTTACAACAACAGCACCTGTCAAAACGCATTATACCCAATCAAGACACTATTGAGCGCCGGTCATTCGTGGCTGCCCATGCAGGAGATATTTGGCAAGGAGATGTACTTCATGGCCCACGGATACAAACGCCATCAGGCATGCGGAAAACGTACTTGGTTTCATTGATTGACGATTCCTCACGTCTTATTACACATAGTGCGTTTTGTCTTGGAGAAACAGCCCTCGATATAGAGGGCGTGCTCAAATCAGCTGTATTGAAACGAGGCGTACCGTATAAATTGATTATTGATAATGGCCCTGCATACCGATCCGAGTCATTACAAACTATTTGTGCACACTTAGAGATACGGCTTGTCTATTGTCGCGCCCGAGAACCCGAGGGCAAAGGTAAGCTCGAACGTTTTCATCGCACATTTAGAGAACAATTTATCGATGAGCTTGATATCGATAAAATTCGTGATTTGGGTGATCTTAATGCTCGCCTTTGGGCCTGGATTGAGCATGTTTATCATATTCGTTTGCATGGTGGGTTAGATAAGAAAACACCGCTTGATAGTTGGAGAGACGACCTGCTTCACGTGCGCCCTCTAACGCCTTATTTCGCCAATAAAATCGATGATATTTTTTACCATCGTGCTGAGCGAGTTGTTCGCAAAGATGGAACGATCAGTTGGGATGGCAAGATGTTTGAGGTACATCACAACCTTGTCGGTGAGAAAGTGACGTTGGTGTTTAATCCGCACACAAATATTGCTGTTCGGGTTGAAACAGCCTTCGGTGACAACTTGGGAGCCGCTGTTTTATTAGATTTAGACGCCAATCTTAATCGTAAACGCCAACGACCACATGCAGCACCTTCGCCTGAAGGAATCCAGCGTGAGCACAATGTCGAATTGGTTTTTGAAGACTATGTCGAGTCCATTGGCACCTTTGCACAAACAACCGGTGAGGACAATTAAATGTACCAATCATTTTTTGGTTTAACCCAAGCCCCCTTAGGAAAAAAAAGTATCCAATTATGGGATAACGCCCAGCTTGCAGGCCTTGCTCAACAGTTTAATTGGCTTCTTCAATCACCTGGCGTTGGATTACTCACAGCAGAGCCTGGACTTGGGAAAACGGCTGCACTTCGACAACTAACCAGCACTTTAAACCCACATCAATACAGCGTTTTCTACATCGCCGAGACAGATTTTGGTCGACTGGATTTTTATCGTCAAATGGCGCTGATACTTGGACTTGCTTCTTCTTATCGTCGTGCTCAGTTATGGCGTGATATTAAGGAGTACATCATTCACTTGGCTACTCAAAAGAACATTATGCCAGTATTCATTATTGATGAAGCACAAAATCTTCCATCTGAATTTTTTCGTGATTTCCCAGCTTTCCTCAATTTTGTCTTTGATTCCAAAGACTACATGACCGTTTGGTTGGTAGGCCACCCGGAGCTCGCTCGCGAGATAGGGAAACCCGCTAATGCTGCATTAGAATCTCGGATCCAAGCACGTTGTGAACTGAAGCCAATTCTTGAGCGCGATGCATTTAAGCAGCTTATTGAACATGGTTTTTCTCAGGCTGGATGTACGCATCAGTTGTTGTCCGACTCAGCTCTTGAGCTGCTCCGAATGTCCTCAAAAGGTAATCCAAGACAAGCACATAAACTCATTGTTACATCACTGCGATTGGCTACTGATAAAAAAATCAATCATCTGCCAGATGATATCATCAAGGAGGCCATCGCTCTGTTGAAACAAATTTAAAAATAAAAGCTCCCCAAGGTGCTTGCCTTGGGGAGCTTTGTCTCAGGTTAATTAAATAGGGACGAGATATGTAAATTAGAGTGAGACGTTACACTGCTGGCCTAATGGAATTTCAAGATAATTCACCGTTGCAATGTTTTGTTCTGGATAAATAAATAACCACTTCCAGGGCAAGGCAATCACTTGAACTAGCATGGGTTTTTCATCATGTCCCGCAATTCGATTGTAGGGATCTAACTCATGAGTCTTTTTCCACGTCATAATGCCTAAGATTAATATAATGACACAAGGAATGCCCCACCATAACACTTCCAAATAAAAATTATGCCCCCAATTCGGTTTATAATCCCTGGTACGGTGTGACACTTGATAGTGATAAACAAAGGTGATGCTCATGATGATGACAGGTAAAACCACAATCAACATCAGAGCCAAGGTATCAAAAAACAACTTCCGCTGTTCGTAAGCAATGATTCCCTTCGGATTAAGCATGCCAATGAAGTGGTCTTTGCAACCCGTTAAAGAAAGTAGTATCAGAGCCCCTGAGACGAATAATCCAATTTTCAAAAGCCACCGCACGGCTTTTATATTGATGAAAGCCTTTCGCGTCAGTGTAACCATAAAACTCCTTGTTCTATGCTTTCTTAGATAACGTTATCATGATACGATTTGAACTAAAATACAAAGACTTTTTCGGAATAAACGTTTAATGACTATGGATGGGCACTATGACCGATATAATTTTCGCTCGCTGGTTTGGCTTGGTATCTGCAATACTGTCCTTAGGTATTTTATTTAATCTAGAAGATGCTCGCGACATGGCGAAACATATGGTGAAATCAGATTCTGGTTATATCATGGGTGGAGTACTTCCTACTATTTTCGGTAGTTTATCTTTAATGTTCGCGCATAGTTTTGCGTTGGGATGGACTTTAATCATCACTTCAATTGGAGCGAGTATGTTGTTGATTGGAGTTTTCCGCGTCATTTTTGTAAAGCAATGGAAAGCACTTCTCTCACAATACATACAAGAAATCCCTTTTTTGTTTAGCTTATTTGGTTTGATGTTCGGCGTGATCCTGCTCTATGTTGGTTTTATTGAAAATTCATTTGCATTCTAGAGCAGCAATCTATTTGATTTTGAGCAATTTGCGGCCCGTATATCAACAGCCATCGCATGCGGCCCCGTGCCTCTCTGTTGGGGCCCGCGCTTTAGACAAACCACGTCCATGTGGTCGGCGTGCCATCCTTGGCACAACCGGTCTAAAACGCGGGCCCCAACAGAGAGGCACTCTTTTCTCTTACTAAACAAACACCTGGTTTAAAACGTTCCTAACCATTCGATGATTATCCGAGATCAGTTTTACAAAATGGTTCGGTGAAAACAAATGCCTGCATAATAAAAGGAAAGAGTACTCAGCTTTTGGGGCCTGCGCTTTAGAGCGGTTGTGCCAGGGAAGGCACACCCGACCACATGGACGTGGTTTCTCTAAAGCGCAGGCCCCAAAAGCTGAGTACGGGGATGTACGCGGTCTTTACCGGCGCTCAATTTGCAATAATTGAACAGTCAAAATCAAATCATTCGCGGCTCTAGGGGCTGTCGACAGACCCTAGATTTTCATCTTAGGCCGAACCCGGCTTAACCCCCCATCGACGGCTAAAACTTGTCCGGTAATCCAATTATTTTCAGGATCTAAAAGAAAAACAATCGCGCGAGCAATATCTTCTGGTGTACCAATTCGGGCTAGAGCATGCATTGCTTTCGATGCGCTCAAAGCCAAAGCATTTGAAATAAGCTGCGCGGTAAGTGGAGTATCAGTCATCCCTGGTGCTACCACATTAAAGCGCAAATTTAAATGCGCGTAAGTGGATGCTGCAGATTGCGCAAGGCCGATAATCCCGGCTTTTGCGGCTGCAATTGCTTCATGGTTGGCTAGGCCTACAAGTGCCGCGGCTGATGAAATCAGTACAACAGAACCGCCCTCCTTCATATGCATTCCGGCTGCACGAACCGTGGCAAATGCTGTGGTTAAGGAAGAGTCAATAACAGATTGATATTGCTCTTGTGAAGTCATATGCGCGCTTTTTAATAATAAAGAGCCCGCACAATTAACAACACCATCGATTAGGCCAGCTTGTTTAAATACCTCATTGACCGCATCAAAATCAGTTGCATCCAATAGCGCATGAGGTTCAATTTTGGTGTTATCTCGAGCAGTAGTAAATACAGTGTCTCCCTGAGATATTAAGCTATTAACGACCGCTTGCCCAATAGCGCTGCTCGCTGCAATCACTAAATAATTTACCATAATCTATGTTTTCCTTTTTGAGTGGGTTTTATATTCCTAACTACTCGGGCAGGGGCACGTGCCCGTGTGCGTGCCCTTGCCCGAGTAGTTACCCTATAAACAATGGACCCCATATTCCTCGCCATTTTTTGTTGTCTAATCCGGCTTATCCAGAAAGATTTTGCTGACTCTTTTTCTTCAATAGGTTTGGAAAAAACATAGGCGTACTCTTTTGATAACACAAATAGAGCTCACCTCTTGACTTAATCGAGCCATTTTCTGTAAGTGGCGCGGTAATTCGGGTCATAATGACTAAAAGGGCTAGCGGGGAGATCCATGCCACCCATCCCAATGGTGCAGAAAAAGCAAAGCTGGCGAAAGCACACCATGTCAGCCATTCAAAAAAATAATTTGGATGTCTTGAGTAAAACCATAAACCAACATCGCAAACTTCACCTGGGCGATGGGCCTTAAACGATTGTAATTGATGGTCGGCAAGACTTTCTGCCGCTATCGATAACAACGCTATCAATATCATTGCATAATCAAGAGCAGACATAGGGTAATCAGATGGGATTTGAGAAACAAAATACCACGGCAGAGACACAATGAGGATAAGTATACCTTGGAACTGAAAATTCAGTAAAAACCCTAGAGGTTTAGATATTTTCCAGTTGTCACTTAGTTGAGTGTATCGCTTATCCAGCAGGTTACGACGAATCCGGGTAAACCAAAGATATCCACCTAAACGTAATCCCCAAATCAATAAAACCAAACTTAACAGCATTTGCCTCAGTGAAATAGGGGAACTGTAAAGGTATAACAGACCCACAATCGTCAGCCCAGATGCCCAACCCACATCCACAACGGACGGATTTTTTGTATAGCGGTACCATAACCATATCAAACTCATATGAAGAAATATCACCGCAATAGCGACAAGAAATATCACTTAATCATCCTATAAACCGAGAGACATATACGGTTATGGTAGCAGAAACCGCACACAGAATAGTTCCCCATAACCAATCAACAAAGCCCATCATCACAGGCCAGTCTTTAAAAATTGCAATGCAGGTAAAATCATAAACCCCATAAATCACAAACCCTAAAGCAGCGCCATAAAATAATGCATGAAGCAATATCCCTTTTGAAAGCGGAAGCACAAAGGTCAATGTTGCAAAGGCAAATAAAGCATAAATGATAACAATTGCCCACCAAACGGGTAAAAGGCCGCCGTTTTCCAGGCGCAACCAGTTGGCGTAATGTTTAAAATACATTCCTTTGGCGATAAAGCCAATCCAAGTCATATCGAGAATGAAAAAGACGAACATTGAGATGATAAAAAGTTTTACGTAACTCATGATGAAGTCCCTATTGGTTATGACGCATTAAACATCCATATTACTGCATTTAAGTATCCCGCAAAAAGCAGCCAAATAAAATAAGGAAGCAGCATGACGCAACTCAATTTATACGTATTGCGTGTGATGATAATCGTTATCAACGTCAACATAATAATCGCTGCGATACACAAAAGGCTCAAGCCAATCCAATGAAAATAAAAGAAAAGTGGCGTCCAAGCCCAGTTCAGTAAAAGTTGAAAACCGTAAAATACAAGCGCTAATTTCGCCTTTGGCTGATGGCGATGTTGCCAGAGTGAGTACCCTGCTACAGCGAGCATACAATACAAAACAAACCAGACGATTGGAAAAACAATATCTGGAGGTGTAAGGGTCGATTTATGCAATGTGGGATACCACGATACAATATCATGTTGCGTGATCCTGCCCAAGCCATAACCGATGAACTGAAAAACCACAATCCATAACAGCGCACCTTTCACTTTTATTGTCATCAATCTTCCTTGTTCTGAAGCAGTTGAGCCAATCCTTCTTTATAGGTCGGATAGGTTAATTGTATATTCAGCGCCTTCTTCAGTTTAGCATTTGAGACACGCTTATTATGCGAATAAAATTCTTGCGCCATCGGTGATAATGTGGCCATTTCATAGGCAACCCTTTTTAAAGGGGCTCGTTGTAGCAAAGACGCAGCAAATTCATCGACGACATGAGTGGGTGTAGGCTCGTCATCTGCAACATTATAAATCGTAATGCCCCCCTTCGGATGTTGCATTGCGGCAAGAATCGCCAACGCAATATCGTCTACATGAATTCTTGAGAAAAATTGGTCCTCTTTTACAATAGTCTCTTTTTTACCAGCCATCAATCGAGCTAAAACATTTCGTTGAGGCCCATAAATACCAGCCAATCTAAAAATAGTTAGGGGCAGTTGATAGGTCTCTGCAAAAGAAACCCATTCATTCTCGGCAGAAAGCCTTAATTGACCCTGCTTCCCAAGCGCGATTGGCTCGGAAGATTCGTCAACCCACTGACCTTGATGATCGCCATAGACACTTGTAGATGATAAATATCCAAGCCATTCAATATGTTTAATCTGTGTTTTTAGCAAATGGCCAAAATTCACCAGCACGGGATCACCAAGATCATGGGTTGGTGGCGTGCTAATCAGAATATGTGAGGCCGTTGCTACAGCTTGTTCGATACTTTTTTCTGAAAAAGGAATCAGTTCGCAATCAAATTCGCGGTTATAACCGAGTGCATCGTTGTCTCTTGTCGTCGCCGTGACTTGGACGTTAATTTCCCGTGCTTTTTTCGCCAAAAAATGAGCCGTATAGCCAAAACCAAAAATCAATAGATGGGGTCGCATGTTCATCCTTTGTTTCTACTTGTTTTTTTGGTTCCAGCCATCGTTTCGCCACTTCGGTGGCATGGGTCAAACCTTCAAAAGGCAAGGATGCCTTTCGAGAGCGGCATGGATGCGTATAGCGTGTTTGACCCATGCCACCGAAGTGGCGAAACGATGACCGAAGCTGCTTTTTTAAATCATCTTGTAATAAAGAAGCGCCTTTTTCCTTGCTTCAGCATGATCAACGATAGGTTCAGGATAATCTTTACCTAAACATAAACCAAGCTTATCTTGCGGCGCCATCCATGGTTGATGAATCCATTGAATAGGAACAGATTTAAGTTCAGGAACCCATTGCTTCACATAAGTCCCCGCAGGATCAAATTTTTCACCCTGTAATACCGGATTAAAGATACGAAAATAGGGTGCCGCATCAGCTCCACAGCCAGCAACCCACTGCCAACTCGCCGAATTGCTCGCTAGATCAGCGTCAACCAACGTATCCAAAAACCAACTGGCCCCAAAACGCCAATCAATGAACAAATCTTTTGTTAAAAATGACGCAACAATCATGCGAACGCGATTATGCATGTATCCGGTATGCCATAGCTCTCTCATCCCCGCATCAACGATAGGATATCCTGTCTTCCCTTCTTGCCAGCGCTTTAAAGCAACCTCATCATTTTGCCATGGAAAGGCATTAAAAGCCGATTTGAAATTAGTATCGGGAAGCGTTGGAACATGATAAAGAAGATAATACGAAAATTCTCGCCACCCCATTTCGGATAAGAAGCGATCAATTGAATTGACATCAGCATCTTTATCCAATTTCACCGCCTCAATTGCGCGCCAAACTTGCCAGGGACTGATTTCGCCGAAATGGAAATGAGGAGAGAGTTTTGAGGTTGTATCTTTAGCTGGCACATCACGAGAAGTGCTATAACCGTTGAGATGGGTGTCAATAAAATCTGCTAATGCTACACGACCGCCCTCTTCACCTGGCTGCCAATACTGTGGAAATGCTTCAGCCCAATTCGGATGACGAGGAAGCAACTGCCAACTCGCCAGGGAGTCACTATCAACCGTCACGTTTTTTGGGATACGGGAGACCAAGCGCAGCTCGGGAATATGCATCTGCTGTAGACATGTTCGCCAGTATGGTGTGAAAACCTTAAAAAATTCCCCTGCCTTATTTTTTATCTGCCAGGGCTCATGAAGTAAGCTACCATTCGTGCTCATAACCTGAATAGCGCGTTGTTGAAAATAGGTTTTTATTGCTGCGTCGCGCTTTATAGCTGGAGGCTCATAACAACGATTCCAATAAATAGCATCAATGTCATGGTCTCGGACTAATTGCTCGAGTATCTCCAAAGCATTCCCTCGACGCAGACACAAGTCCAATCCACGGTCGTTTAAACGTCCTTGCAACGCAAGCAAGCTATGGTGAAGCCACCATCGCTGCGCGCCCCCTAAGGGTACGGTGCCTTCATCCAGAATATAGATTGGGATAACCCTATCATGCTGATGACAAGCATCTACAAATGCTGGATTATCACTAAGCCGCAAATCTTGTCGGAACCATACGATTGCATTAGACATGAACCATTCACCTACCCTTGTGTGGCTGTTGTGTATTTCCTTAAACCGCTCGAGGTTCTCGCCGATACTCATCCAGCAGAAAAAAACCATGATAGCAAAAACAAAAGTCTAAATTGAGCTATAGTTAACAAAGTACTTTAAATTATGGAGAGCATAGATGAAAACTAAAGGACTATACATATCTTTGATATCAACGGTATTAACAACCCTATTCATTTCCACCCTATCTTTCGCTGGATCTGAAAAAAGCGCTCTTGATGATAAAACAAATACGGTGATGACTCCTAAAATTTTTGATATGGCAAAAAAAAATATCTACTGGAAAGTCGCGCATGTGACAGGTAAAGATGCACAAGTTGTTTTCATGAATATCACCCCGAAGACCAACCCCAACAATGAGATTGGAATGGAAACACATCCATTTGATCAGGTCATATTTGTTGTTGAAGGTCAAGCTAAAGCTGACCTCAATGGTAACCATTCAACGGTTAGTGCTGGTGATATGATCTTTATTCCTCAAGGGGTTCCTCATAATTTTATTAATCTCAATATGAAAAAACCTTTCAAAATAATTAGCATCTATTCGGACACTGATATTCCAAAAAATGCGACATATAAGCAGAAATCTGATACGCCAAAAGAGTAACGCTACTGCATATCAAATGGAATCATGTTCCAGTAATTCCCGTCCTGAACGGTTTGCGTGGATAAGGGAATTGCTGGACTGAGGCACTGGATTGAGATCGCTTTGATTGCGATTTAGGAGAATTTACATCATAATCTCATACGCAGCACAAGCGGAGCTTCGTCTGGTTTGTGGGCGATCCTTGATGTGCTATACAAGAAATTTAATGGCATAAGCACACACGACGGTCATTCGTTAATATGAACCAAACCAATCTATATTAATCAGACCAGTCGTATCTAAATTCTTTGTAACTATTCTTAAGGTATTCGAGTAAATTAACGGTATAACACATTCTGGATTCAATGCGACCATGACCAATGCTTATCAACCCCTCTCAACCCGTATGCGGCCGAAATCGCTTGCTGACTATATCGGGCAAGCGCATTTACTTGCACCGCAGAAACCTTTGCGCAATGCCATTGAAAAAGGCGTGTTGCATTCGATGATTTTATGGGGGCCGCCGGGAACGGGGAAAACGACGCTCGCGCAGTTAATCGCCAATCATACCCATGCCCGTTTTGAGCGCTTGTCCGCAATATTATCAGGCGTCAAAGACATTCGGCAGTTGGTCTCTGAAGCACACGCTCTCAGCCAGCAGACGCAGCAACCCATGATTTTGTTTATCGACGAGGTGCATCGCTTTAATAAATCTCAGCAAGATATTTTTCTGCCTTACGTTGAAGATGGCACGTTTATTTTGATTGGGGCCACCACTGAAAACCCGTCATTTGAATTGAATAACGCCCTACTCTCACGCATGCGAGTGTATGTTTTAAACCGCTTGTCAGAAGCAGAGCTTTTGTTGGTCGTACAGAATGCCTTAACGAATCAAGAAGATGGCTTGGGCAAGCTTGCTATTGATTTTCCGCTGGAATTACAACAAAAACTAGTGCAGGCAGCCGATGGCGATGCACGGCAAGTGCTCAATTTATTAGACATAATCAGTGATTATGCGGGTCTTGATGGCGCCCCATTTACAGTCACCAGAACCTTGCTCGCGGAAGTCCTACAGGTGAATTTACGACGCTTTGATAATCACGGCTCGGTGTTTCATGACCAAATTTCAGCGTTACATAAATCCGTTCGCGGCTCCTCGCCCGATGCTGCCCTCTATTGGTTATGTCGCATGTTGGATGGCGGCTGTGACCCGCTGTACATTGCCAGACGCATCCTGCGTATAGCGAGTGAAGACATTGGGCTTGCCGACCCCCGCGCATTAGAAATCGCGCTGAACGCTTATCAAACTTATGAGCGTCTGGGCTCACCCGAAGGAGAGTTAGCACTTGCTGAGGCCATTGTTTATTTGTCCTGCGCCTCAAAAAGCAATGCAACCTACGTGGCTTTTGGCGAAGCGATGAAGTCCGCAAAACAACACGGCTCGCTACCCGTCCCTCCACATTTGTGCAACGCACCGACCAAATTGATGAAAGAATTAGGACACGGTAAAAACTATCGTTATGCACATGATGAACCGAATGGGTATGCTGCTGGTGAGCGTTATTTTCCTGATGGGCTATCGCCCGAACGCTATTATCGTCCTGTTCCCCGTGGACTTGAGAAAAAAATAGCGGAGCGCTTGGATTATTTTGCGGCGTTAGATAATGGAAAAGAGTATTGACAAGCCATTAAAATCATTGCAAAATAACGCCCAGTTCTCGAACAATGATTTTGTGAATTTTTCGAGCGAACAAAAAGTTATTGGGGTGTCGCCAAGCGGTAAGGCACAGGGTTTTGATCCCTGCATACCTAGGTTCGAATCCTAGCACCCCAGCCAGATTCAAGCAAACAGACGGCAGAAGATACCAGGAAGGTTGCGTTCGACGGACCGCTCTAATAATAATAATTTCTTTCTGGCTGTCTTCTGCTATGTGTTTAGTTTACCTCCCATTCCATCACACACTCGAAGGCTTGTGCATGTCAAACATGATGATTTTTACTGGAAATGCAAATCCAGAATTAGCCCATAAAATTTCCTCTTATCTGAACCTTCCAATGGGGAAAGCGACAGTCGGCACGTTTAGCGATGGGGAAACCATGGTTGAAATTCTTGAAAACGTTCGTGGTAAAGACGTTTTTCTGATTCAATCGACCTGTGCACCTGCCAACAATAATTTGATGGAATTGCTCTCCATGGCAGACGCCGTGAGACGTTCGTCTGCTGCACGCATCACAGCGGTTGTTCCCTACTTCGGCTATGCACGCCAAGACAGACGAGTCCGTTCGGCGCGAGTACCAATCACCGCCAAGGTCGTTGCGGACATGATGGCATCGGTTGGTATTTGTCGCGTACTTACGGTTGATCTTCATGCTGATCAAATCCAAGGGTTTTTCTATATGCCCGTGGATAACGTCTACTCTACACAAATCTTACTTGAAGATATTCAACAGAAAAATCTTGAGCATTTGATGGTCGTCTCGCCAGATGTCGGCGGTGTTGTCCGCGCTCGTGCAATGGCGAAAAGACTGAATGATGCTGAATTGTCCATTATCGACAAACGTCGCAGTGGTCCGAATAAATCCGAAGTGATGCACATTATTGGTGATCCTAAAGGTCGCCATTGCATCATCATCGATGACATCGTTGATACCGCAGGAACAATGGCTTCCGCCGCCTTTGAGCTCAAGAAAAACGGCGCGCTCAGTGTGCGAGCCTATATCACGCACGCTGTTTTGTCAGGTCCTGCGCTCGACAATATCATTGGATCATCACTTGATGAAGTGGTCGTTACCGATACGATTCCCTTATCCGAAGCTGCGCGCAAATGCGCCAAAATCCGCGTCGTCAGTCTGGCAGAAATGCTTTCGCAAGCGATCAAGCGAGTGAATATTGAAGAGTCAGTCAGCTCGATGTTTGCAGAGTAACCTTAGGCCAGTCAATTCCGCCTTACTCCGATGCTCAGTAGATAAGGGCTCTCGAAAGTATCCTTTCGATATCGCAGGGAAATCTAAGCGCCGACTTTCCGCGGAATCCAGGGATCCAGTCCCCGCGTGAGATCCCTGGATTCCGCGGTCAAGCCGCGGAACGTCGGTGCTTAGATTTCCCTGCGATATCAAGAGGATACGAATTCCAGACTAATTTTCAAGCACACATTCGGGAGCCCTGCATCAACCGGTCTTTTTCGTCATAATTCCGGCCGAACCTCTATACTCTCGGAGTTAAAACTGAAGCATCACTTATATCCACCCCATAGAGAACCGCCATCTGGCATCGTTTCGCTTCATCGCTCAATTCACATACCATCATTGACGCTGTTTTTCCGCATGCATTAGGTATTTCTTTATTTGCGTGAGCATGAATCAGGATAGAGACCACCTCACAATGTCCGCGTTCCGTTGCAAGATGCAGAGGGGTTTTACGACTATTTGGATTAACATCTTGAACATCGATAATCTCTGGATGTATGTTAAGAATAAATTGCACATCATCAGGGTTATTATTGGCACTTGCCATTCGTAAAGCCCGTGCGAAAACATCCTGCGAACGATCACCTGATGTTAAATTATATTTATTGAATAATGTGTTAATTTTATCAATCCGTTTAAAACGTTCCTGCATTTCTTCATCCGTGGCATACGAAACGGCTTCACTTAAAGTAATGAGTTGCTCGGTGAGTAAAATGGTAAGTATATCTATATGTTTTTCTCTGCCTAAACTCACTAAAACGTTATCAGTTATTGCTTCATTACCAGCTAATAATTGTTCTCGGGTAATAAGATGAGCCGAGAGCAGACGGTGAAATATAGGCAATTGTTTATTGCGCAAAATGTTCGAGAGAGAATTAGGTAAGCGACATCTAATGGGTATTAGCGCAGTTGGTTGAAATTGCACTTGACCAGGAGTGATCAGATTGAGATCCAATAAATGATTCATGATGTCGACTTGGTTGTTCTGAGTAAGAATCCAAAATACATCCGTGTTATTTAACAGATCTCTCGTGATTAGGTGTTTTTCAACAAGCCGTTTGAATAAGGCAAACTGATTATTTTGCAATAAAGAGGATAAAAATCCATTGCTTGCAGAATTATGTTGAGATGGAATCGAACGAAGCATATCCGATGTAATTAAGTTTTCAGTAAGACAATCCTCAAAAAGATCAAAATCTTTATTTTCAATAAAAAGTCGCGGTGTATTAAAGTTAGAACCTGTCTTTGGATTAGCCCTCACGGACAATAATTCTTGCGTGATTAATTTTTTTTCCAGAAGAAGTTTAATCATCTTCCTTTCAGAGCACTTTGCAAGCAGCGTAAGGGTGTTTTCTCCCATGCATGGGCCTGCGGGTACAACCGTGGCAAGATGAGCCAAAGTGATTTGGTTCGTTGCCAAGTAGTGTTCAAACCCATGCATCAAATGATGCAGTACAAACGTTAATACAAGCAAACCATCATCAGGTAATAACCGAGGAAGTGCATTTATAAATTTCTCAGTATCATTGGACGTCGGTTGTTTTAATATCATATCAATCAGGAAACATGAATCAGCAGGTGAGTTGGTAATGACGTTTCGTGGATCAAAACATATCTCGTTGAGTACCTTACCATTCAATTCTACCCACAGAAGATCATGATCACTATAAAGTATTGAGCCGTCATCAATCATTACCTGATAACGAAAACTGCCTTCGTTAAGAAATAATTTTCGAAATCCCTTAACAACAGACGCTGTTACAAAAGCATGATTGACTGGCAATAACGTAATATGCTGTTGATCATCGCTCATCTCGACCAAATCATGTGATTGTAGAGAAAACATAAGGCCAAATTTTTTATTCCAATCATCAATCGCCTTTTTAAGCTGAGGAAACTTGATTGTATTAAATTCAGTAGATCCCATTGATGGTGTTGAATTAAATAGATTATTCAACAACAATTGATGAAATTGATTAAATAAAGAATCAAATTTAATCGCAAGGTTTAACATAACCAACTTTGGCGTCATATTATTGGCAACAAAGCTCTCAAAATTAATAAATGTAATTAAAGATGGATTTCGAGCAGTCGAATCTTCGACTGGACTCAGACCATATTGGATGGCTACCCTATTAAATAATGCATTTACCCGATGAATTTCTAGTGTTAGTTCAGATTCAGGTTTCGCCCCAATCTTCTCACAAGCGAACTGTCTGATGATTGATCTCTTGGTATCCGTTAAAATTGATGCTAAATTTTCAGAAATGGCTAATTCAAACTTAGCGTCTAATATATTTGTAAAGACACCATTAGCGCATTCATCTAAAGATTCTTGAAGCGTGAGTAATATATTTTTTTTATAATCGACAGGGAGATGCTCCTTTTGAAGTAACAACAATACGTTCTCTAATGAACGCTTCCCTTCATAAAAAAATATAATTTGCCACAAATCAAGGCTATCATCAGGCAATCTAAATATTTTGGACAACAGATACTGAAACGCAGGCTTTTTTTCATTACTGTTAGAGGCTGTAATAAAATAACTGGCATTATTAACCGTGCACCATTCTTCTAAGGCACTTATTAACAAACGATATTGATTAGCAAGTGCTTGAAAGTCTGTAGTATTTCTAAATTCTCTTAGGGATTCCTCAGTTCTAGCTTGAAAATAAAGAGGTTGGTTGTTGTATAAGGTTAGAAGCTCGGTAGATGGCTCAAGTGTATCTACAGTTAGCGGTTTGTCAAAAAATGCTTTTGTAAAATAAACGTTTTGATTTAATGGCATTGTCTGTACTCCTACATCGTATAAAAGCTTAAGTTTGACCATATTATGAGCCAACTTTAGCGGCAAGGTGTGTTGTTTTTAAGCGACAATGGTACATTAATTGCGCTGCCTTGCATATACGTAGAATTACGTAGATGGGGCCTTGTGTACGGCGCCCAAATCGGGTCACTCTGTAACGTCTCAATAACCCCGGGAGTATTTAATATTCCAACGTCCCTCGGCATCACTGCCATTCAGTTAAGGAAAATAATCGGACGTAGGTTGGGTTGAGCGAGAGCGAAGCCCAACTAAATTGTCATGTTGGGCTTCGCTCTCGCTCAACCCAACCTACGCGGACCTCATTATATTTTATTGGCCTCAAGCATATCTGAACCCTTTTCAAATAAACTAATATTCGACAACGTGGTTTTCATAATATTCGCAACGGCTTCTTTTGTAAAAAATGCCTGATGGCTGGTGATCACCACATTTGGAAATGTTTGTAGCCGCAGAAACGTATCATCTTGAATAATCACTTCTGACAAATCACGGAAAAATAATTTTTCCTCTTCTTCATATACGTCTAACCCTAAGTACCCGATGATGCCGGTCTTTAGCCCTTTTATCATAGCTTTAGTGTCAATCAACGCACCCCGTCCAGTATTAATCACCATGACACCCGGTTTCATTTTCGCAATCGATTTTTGATTGAGAATATGTCGTGTGTCAGCAGTTAACGGGCAATGCAGGCTAATGATATCTGCTTCTGCATATAATTCATTTAAGGAGACATAGCGAACACCTAAGGCTAAGCATTCTGGATTTTCAAGCGGATCGTGAGCGAGTACTTTACAACCAAAACCGTTCATAATCCGCGCAAGGACTGTGCCAATTTGTCCCGTACCAATAATCCCGACGGTTTTACCGTGCAAATCAAATCCCATTAAATGATTGAGTAAAAAATTATGCTCCCTCACCCATTGATAGGCTCGATGAATTTTCCGATTTAATATCAAGATCAAACCCACTGCAAACTCCGCAACCGCGTAGGGAGAGTAATTCGGCACACGAACAACCGTGAGGCCTAATTGGTGCGCCGCATCCACATCGACATGATTAAATCCAGCCGAGCGCAAGGCAATCAGACGCACGTGATTCCTGTGCAGAATAGCCAGCGTAGGCGCATTCAACGTATCCGTGATGAAACAACTCACGGCGTCAAACCCAGCGGTTAGCTCAGCCGTTTTTTCATTAAGCGTTGCTTCAAAAAATACTAATTCGTGATGATGTATTGCATTTTCTTGCTCAAGAAGATCTTTTTCAAATGCTTTGCTACTGAAAATTGCGACTTTCATATCGTCATTCCTTGTGATTATTATCCCATTCTCAGTTCAGGCGTATCGACTATCGATTCAAAATACTGAATGTTGTCATTCCATTGTCTTTCTGGAATAGCAAGAAACTGATAACGATTAAATTGCGGCTGATTGTCTTTTGCGCACAAGAAAGGTATAGCAAAGGTGAGCGCACAAGCAAAAAAAAGTACCATGTAGACCTCAGCAAAGAACCTCTTTGGGGGACTTCCATAAGTGTCACAATACTCCTTTAATTCAGCCTGAACACACAATCTGATGGATTTCCCCGTAATTCCAGCCACGTTCATTGATGTACAAATAAAAAACCCCTCATAAAGCTTGATTAAAACCTCATGAAGGGTACTCTTACGTTCAACGACGAACAAAGAGAGCCTAAATGTACCATGAACTATTAAAAAAGACCAGTTTTCATCCGTTATTCGTGCATATCGATGATGAAATGGCTGAGAAAGTTCGAGCTGAAGACTGTCCTTTCTGTAACGGTCCTTTATATCAAGCCGATTACCCTCGTAGTCCCCTCGGGTTACCTGCATCATGCCGTGAGCATTATGATAGTCGGCGCAGTCTTTGCTGCGGAAACTGCCGAAAGCGTGTGACAACACCATCGGTACGGTTTTTGGGGCGACATCGTTTTCCGGCTGCGATTATCGTGCTTATCTCCGCCTTCATGTCCAGTGCTTCGAGGCGCCGGTATTACCAAGTAACGCGTTATTTTGGTATCAGCATCAGTCTGCGAACCTGGGGGCGTTGGCGTCGTTGGTGGCGAGATTGTTTTATTGGCACTGCTTTTTGGAAACAGGCTAAAGCATTCCTGCCCGTAAAGGCCATTGTTGGCCCATTTCCTCGACAACTTCTTTTGATTTTTCCAGACAACCTGAGTCAAAAACTGGTAAATGCCTTGCAGTTTTTAGCGCCAATGACAGCGGGCGTTTATCGCGCTGTCTAAAGGAGGGAGTTATTCGCGCAGAGTTTGCATCTTTAGATCAAGTTAGACATCCAGTAGACTCATAAACTTCTTAAACAAGCAGGAGTTTTTATGAGCAACAAGAAGCCCGATGTTGGTACTCGCCAAGAACGGTGGGCCCGATTTCGCTTTTCGGTTATTGGCCCACTTTTGGCAGCGCCGCCGGATAAAGGGCAACTACAGATTGAGCTGGCTTCTTTAGCTCAAAAGCAATGGCAGCATCCCATTACAGGATTACCAGTTCATTTTGGACTATCGACGATTGAGCGATGGCTTTATCAATCTCGCCATGAGAACGACCCGGTCGGTGCTTTGCGAACGAAACGCCGTACAGATGCCGGGAGTAGTCACACGCTCTCAGCCCCATTAAAGATGAGCATCCAACATCAACATCGTTCACATCCAAGCTGGAGCTACCAGTTACACGTAGATAACCTCTATGTGATTGCAAAGACAACGCCTGAGTTAGGCGTCTTGCCGTCTTACAATACGATTCGTCGTTACATGAAGTCGAATGGTTTCTGCAAGCAACCTGGGCGGAAAAGACGACATACAGAAGGCGCCATCCTCGCAGCTGATAGGCTAGAGAAACGAGAGGTCAGAAGTTATGAAGTCGACCATGTTAACACGTTATGGCACCTTGATTTTCACCATGGCTCACGCAGAATTTTGGGACGAGACGGTCAATGGCATAAACCCTTATTACTTGCCATTCTGGATGACCGCTCCCGCCTGATTTGTCATGCTCAATGGTACATGGATGAAACCGCAGAGACGCTGGTACATGGGTTTATGCAGGCACTACAGAAACGCGCCTTACCGCGCGCTCTGATGAGTGACAATGGCAGTGCGATGACTTCGGCTGAGTTTACCGAAGGGCTTGCGAGATTGGGCATTCTACATCAACCTACACTACCTTATTCTCCCTACCAAAACGCGAAACAGGAGGTTTTTTGGGCGCAAGTTGAAGGGCGATTGATGGCTATGCTTGAGGGTGAGGAGGAGATAACCTTGTCGTTACTCAATAAAAGCACCCTTGCTTGGGTCGAGCGTGAATACCATCAAAAAGTACATTCCGAGATTGGCTGCTCACCGCTTGCGCGCTATATGAAGGATGCCGATGTTGGTCGACCGTGTCCTGACACCGCAGCGTTACATCATGCTTTTTGCACTCAGGTGCATCGCAGGCAACGTAAATCAGATGGAACATTCAGTCTTGATGGCAAACGCTTTGAAGTGCCATCGCAATACCGCAGTTTGGAGATATTGTACATCCGCTATGCACGGTGGGACTTAGGCTCTGTAAGGCTTGTCGATCCACACACCAACACACTGTTAAGTATGATTTATCCACAAGACAAATCAGAAAACGCTTCAGGTCAGCGTCGAACTTTCACCAATTCCGGTGAACAAGAGCCCAGCGAAGAGCTTGTATCAACAGGCGTTGCGCCCTTGCTAAAAGCACTGATGGCAGAATACGCGGCCACCGGCCTTCCTCCGGCCTATTTACCCAAAGGAGAATCTGAACATGAGTAAAAAACTACTGGCTCTTTATGGTCTAAAATACAATCCATTCATCTCGGATATCCCCGTAGAAGCCTTGTGCATTTACCCAAAGCTCGAGAATTTTTGCTGGCGTGTTGAGCAATCATTACTTCGTGAAGGTGGTTTTGCTTTAGTGAGCGGTGATCCTGGCACAGGTAAAAGTGTTGCCTTGCGCGTTTTGGCTTCACGCCTTACACGCGTGCGTGATGCGCAGATCGGCGTCATCAGTCATGCTAACTCAAGGCTTGCTGATTTTTATCGTGAACTGGGGGATGTTTTTTGTGTGCCACTTACGGCCAGCAATCGTTGGGGTGGCTTCAAAAATTTACGCGAACGATGGCTCACTCACGTTGATAGCACCTTGTTACGCCCAGTGCTTATCATTGACGAGGCACAGGAAATGTCGCCAGAAGTCTTAAGTGAACTACGGTTACTGACCAGTATGCAATTTGACTCACGTAACTTGCTCAGCGTCATTCTGGCTGGTGATCAAAGATTAAATGATAAACTACGCCGCGACGATCTGATGCCTTTGGGTAGTCGTATTCGGATCCGCCTGCTCACAGAACACGCCAGCATTGAGCAGTTAACCCAAACGCTGCAACATCTATTGGAACACGCTGGCAACCCTGGGCTAATGACGACAGGGCTGATAAACACCCTTTGTGAACACGCAGCCGGAAACAGTCGGATCCTTTGCAACATGTCTGGGGAACTGCTGGATATGGCCGCACGCCTTGAGCGTCCACAATTGGATGAGCAGTTGTATTTTGAGTGTTTCACCACTTCGGTCTCATCAAACAAACGAAAAAAAGCTTAATCGGGAGAAAGCGATGAAATATTTAGTCATTGAAGCACCGACACTCACCGATGAAGCAGCGGTCAATGTGCAGGATTTCTTTTATGCACTGATGGTTGCGTTTGGTGAGCATTACCATCATCAAATAGAACGTTATTATCGAGAATCAGTCATTGGAACCATGGCTGATATTAATATGAAGGAGGATAATCCACCTTTCTAATCTGGAAAAAATACAGCAGGGAGGCTGTGCATTTTATGGCGCATTGCAACCATCAATTATCGTGTAAAACTGACCATCAAATTGCGTGAGCACGCTCATTTAATGGCATATATGAAGGCAGCTCTACCGCCCAATTTGGATTACTTTGACAAGTAGCATTCCATTGTTCACAAAGCGTGAGCAGTCTTGAAATCGAAAATTCATACCATGTCTTATTGAGCGGTTCGTTTTGAATATCTACACAAGCAAGGGATTCACTTCCAAAGCCAATACGCAACACTTTGTGATTTCTCCATGCTTTAGACTCATCCAGACTATGTTGTGTTTTAGTTGCATCCAACAGGAATCTACAAAAAAACAATAGCCCGGCAATTCCAACCATTGCGGTCATTGAGCTCCAAAAAATATATAACGTTCGAGGCCATAACTTAATTAAGTGTTTTTTGTTGGCATCTACTTGAATAAAGTAATTAGCAATATCTTTTAATCGTTGATCCGGTTCAGCCACAGCATTCATCAATTCTTTGAAATTACCAAATTTTGGTCGTAGCTCTTCAACGCTACCCAATGATAGTGCAACGGGATAAAGCCTACCCATAGTAGCCGTCAATAAATCTTTATCTGATAACGATGGTAGAAGTCGATGTATACGATGCATTAGTTGCAAAGCGGGTAATTTTTTTCCTAAACCATTGCCACACTCTTCAAGTATCGCTTCCTCAATAGCAAGGTTACATAGGGAAAATTTAAATTGGTCAGATAAGTTTAAAAAGGCTGCAGTTAAAACAATGACCTTTTGGCAATTGAGGTAGCTCATTAGCGGAGTGTTTGTTGGACACATTTCTTGTTTTTCGCAATCGTCTATTCTTTTGTATTTTTGCCAAAAAAAAGAATTCATATCTCGTGCCTAATACCAGATTAAAGGTGGATAATATAATAATTAAGTTTAATCTATCAAGCGATAGATTTTGAATTATCGACTTAGAGCCCGGTAACCTTGCTCATCAATGTGATGGATATTACTTATTCTGTTTGGCGAGTAATCTATCCAGCGTATTTGCGAATACCTGAATTTCTTTGGACGTAAATTTATCCGGCCCGCCCCTTACCATCTGACAACTGCGCAAGGATTCATTGAGGTTTCGACGTGCCAGGAGTTGTTTAATGTTATTTGTGGTATACAACTCCCCTCGTGGATTAAGGGCTGTGCCCCCTTTAGTCACCACATCATCTGCTAGAGGAATATCTGCGGTAATCACCAAATCACCGGGTTGCATGGTATCGACAATGTAGTTATCTGCCACATCAAATCCGAACCCCACTTGCCAGCGTTTGATATACGGGGATGGAGGCACGACCAGGGTGTGGTTGGAAACAACGACTAAGTGTGTTTTCGTGCGAATAGCGGCGCGAAACAAGAGGTCTTTAATCATCTTGGGGCAAGCGTCCCCGTCAATCCAGATGTGCATCGTTAGTCTTCTTTATTTTCCAGTGATTGTTTTAAAACAACGATATGTTGATAGGCATCGTTGATTCTTTTTTGACTAATCTCACCCGACTTCACTTTGGATTCGATCAAATCAATCAGTTGTTCAGGATCCTGAGGTGCAACCGTTAAATTATTGCCGAAAATCATCATATCAGCACCGGCATTGATCGCCAAGACTAAAGCTTTTTCTAGACCATAATGATCACTAATGGCTTTCATTTGCATATCATCTGTAATAATCACGCCGTTGAAATGCAATTGATCACGCAGGAGGCCGGTTAAGATGGTGTGCGATAGCGTAGCTGGCGCGCCCGATGCATCTAATTGCCGATTCACAATATGCGCGGTCATAACGACCCCACAGGCATCATCTGAGCTTAACAATTGCCGATATGGTTCAAGTTCATAGGGCTGCCAAGTGTCAGTCACATCAACGAAGCCCAAATGTGAATCCTTGGTTGAACTACCGTGCCCTGGGAAATGTTTATAAACGCATTGAATATTTTGATTGAGAAATTGACGGGAATAGATACTTGCATAACGTGCAACGGTCGCGGCATCACTGGAAAAACTCCGCTCTTTTTTAGCAATCACGGGATTATCCGGGTTAACATTGACGTCAAGCACCGGCGCAAAATCTAAATTAAATCCTGCTTCTTTTAAAGTTTGCGCCATGGACGCCGCTTGTGCTTCAGCGTCCTCTACACTTTTTTTACCAATATTGGCCGCAGACAGTGTTGCAGGAAATCCATATTGTTCACTCAACCGCGTGATTTTCCCGCCTTCATAATCAACAGAAATGAGAAGCGGTAATTGAGGTCGATGTTGTTTTAAGTTACCTTCCGCAGTAAACCGTTGTAAATCACGATTAAGTTGCTTCACCTGCGCTGGGCTTTCGATGTTTTTATCAAACTGCGAAGTACGAAAATCATAATCAAATAAGATAACACCACCGATGTTATTGTTTTCAATCATTTTGACAACCGGCGATTGCGCGTTAACTTTTTTCCCATTAAAACCAATCAGCAGCATCTGACCAATTTTATCTCGTAAGCTGACTTCGGGGGTAGTTGCTGCCATGGTATTCATAGATAAGCATAGCGTGAATAGAATAGACATAAAACGACTCATTAATAGTCCTCAAATTCATCTCAATGGAATTAATTGTGCCAAATGTGCCAACTTTAGTCAAATAGCGGGGGCGACGAGGGATGACGTTTGGGAGGTGCAGCGAAGCCGTAACCAAGGCTACGGCAGCCCCTCTCTCAATTTTTAATTTTTCAATGAGGCAGAGCGCGTTTAAAACGCGTTGATACATAAGGTAATTAACGCACTAGGGAAAATTCCAAAATATAATAACGACAAACAATTCGCTGAAAAAATAATGCTCGTGCCTTTTGGAAGTTGAATCTTCGCTGTCGACTCTGAGTCATCAAAATACATGACCTTGATGATGCGTAAATAATAAAACGCACCCATCACAGCAAATATTAAGCCCAGAACAGCGACCCATGTCATATGAGCATCAACCAGCGCTTTTAAGACGAGTAATTTAGTAAAAAAGCCAACGGTAGGTGGAACACCTGCCATTGAAAACATCACGATCATCATCATGAAAGCAAGCCATGGGCTGCGTTTATTAAGGCCTTTTAGGTCATCTACGCGCTCAATTTCAACACCGCCATGAGACAGTAAAACGATAAAGCCAAATGCAGCTGCAGACATCAGAGCATATACCAGTACATAGTACAGTGCTGCGGCATACCCTGCGGTTGTGGCAGCCAGAATTCCAAATAATGCGTAGCCCATATGAGAAATGGCGGAATAAGCAAATAGACGCTTAATATTATTTTGTACAATCGCCAAAAGGTTACCCGCACCAGCTGATAAGAGAGCCATCACCAATATAATATGTTGCCACTGAATGCTTTCATCAACCAATGCGACAGTCAACAGACGCAAAGCCATCCCTAAAGCGGCAATTTTGGGAGCGGCACTTAAGAAAAGCGTCACAGAGGTTGGCGCACCGTCATACACATCGGGTGCCCACATATGAAACGGTGCAGCAGCCAATTTAAACGCTATACCCGCTAAGATAAAGACGAGTGCGAAGATAACCAAACCACTTTGCTGCAGGCCATTCACAACGATAACATTGCCAATAGTAAAGAGATCCAGACTCCCTGTTGCGCCATATAACAGCGACATACCATATAGCAACATACCGGATGCAATCGAACCCATCACAAAATATTTCATGGCTGCTTCTGAGCTGTCTGCATTACGTCGCTGAATGGCGGTCATGGCATAAAGCGGTAAAGACAGTAACTCTAAACCAAGATAAACCGTCAACAATGAATGAGCTGAAACAAGCGTCATCATTCCCAGCGTCGAAAATAATCCCAAGACATAAAAATCGCCTGAGGGGATGTGGCGCTCACGCATATAGCGACCGGAATATACAAAACACAGCAGCACGCTAATCAGTATAAATAGCTTCATCAATTGCGCCATATCATCACTGACAAACAGCCCATTGAGAATGACGATGGGATATTGGCCCAGATAAAGGTATGAAACAATCCCCGCCGTCGACAAGCCTACCGCAGATAACATCAAGACGATGGATGAGTGACGAGAACTTAAAAATAATTCTGCCAGCAGCGCTAGACACGCCGTGACCAGGATAATTATTTCCGGTAATGCAAGGTGTATGTTATCTAATATTCCAATCATTTGAGCATGCCTTATAATTTTGATTTATCAGCTTGAGCCAGTGTATGACTCACTGATTGATGAACGTATTCCAATATCGGTTTAGGATAAACACCCATGACAATCACCATAAGTGCCAAAAGGACATAGGCGCTGGTTTCATAGGGCGACAGATCTTTAAGCTCACTCACCCGCGGGTTGGTTATTGGCCCAAAAATCACGCGCTTGTACATCCATAACGTATAAGCCGCGCCGATAATCAAGGTCGTTGCTGCCCAAAACGTTATCCAGAAACCGGCTTGCATACTACCTAAAATCACCATGAATTCGCCTACAAATCCTGACGTGCCAGGCAGGCCCGCATTTGCCATCGCAAACAACATGAAAAATGAGGCAAATATTGGCATAGAATTCACAATGCCGCCAAAATCCTTCACTTGGCGCGTATGCATACGGTCGTACACAAACCCAACACCGGCGAACATTGCGCTGGAAACAAATGCGTGAGAAATCATCACCACAATCGCGCCCTCGAGCACTAGCCCGGCGGCTTTCATGCTTCCGTTGGCTGCAATGGCAAAAATAGCGAAACAGCCCAATGTAACAAAGCCCATGTGTGATATTGAAGAATAAGCAATCAAGCGTTTCATATCTTTTTGAATAATCGCCACCAAGCCGACATAGACCACCGCAATCAATGATAGCGCAATCATCAGGGGCGCATAATGACGACAGGCATCAGGAACAATCGGCAAAGAAAACCGAATAAAACCGTATGCTCCAAGCTTTAATAAGATCGCTGCAAGAACGATGGAGCCGCCCGCAGGTGCTTCCGTATGGGCATCAGGCAACCAGGTATGCACGGGGAACATGGGAACTTTAATGGCAAACCCGAGGAAAAAAGCGATAAAAATAAGTGTTTGCGCTGTCAAGCTCAGCTTGAGGGCATAAAAATTTTCGATGCCGAATGAACCAGACATATAGCCAAGGTATAAAAACGAAGCCAACATCAAAACAGAGCCTAAAAACGTATATAAGAAGAATTTAATGGCAGCATACACGCGATTATCTGAGCCCCAAATCCCGATAATTAAATACATCGGTATCAGCGTCGCTTCCCAGAAAACATAAAATACAATGGCATCTAAGCTTGAGAAAACCCCCACCAATAAGCCCTGCATGATCAAGAAGGCGGCTTGGTATTGCGCTACTCGTTTTTTAATGCTTTCCCACGTGGCAAGCATCACCACTAAATTGGTAAATACACTCAATACAATCAACAAGACCGACAGGCCATCAACACCCATAGCATAATGAATGCCGAGTGAAGGCATCCATTCAACATCATCTACAAATTGCATGGAAGAAGAGTGTACATCGAATCCAGTCAGCAATGGGATGCAGAGTAGCAGCGTCAAAATGACGGTGAACAATGCAATATAGCGAGCGGTATTGGGGTTTTCATCATCCCCGACCAACAACACAAACAGCGCCCCTACTATGGGTAAGCCTATTAATAAATTCAATAAATGATGCATGCTTTAACCTTCAGTCGTTGTAACTACTCACCCTATCATGATGCTTGAGATGTCTTGGAGTAGGTTGGGTTGAGGCGGGTTTGCCGAAGCCCAACATAAGCATCCTTGTTGGGCTTCGGCAAACCCGCCTCAACCCAACCTACACGTCAATAAGGTGACTAGTTACCAATCGTTAACGTAACAATAACCAACATAAAAACCCAAATAACCCAAATATCATGATGGCAATATAGTGATACAGATATCCACTTTGAATTTTGCGAATGTGAAGCGCGAGCCAGCGCACAGTCAGCCCCGTACCATTTACAAAAAATCCATCAATAATACGCTGATCCCCTATTTGATAAAAACCCTCGCCCAGTTCTTTCGAGCCTCTCACAAAAAAGAAGTCATTGAATGCATCAAACCCGTATTTGTTCATGAGGATTCGATAAGGCCACGAGAACGTCCTGGCAACCATCGCGGGAATATGAGGAAATGCAATATAACAAATCCAAGCTGTAAAAATAGAGCCTAACGTTGCCCAGAATATCCAGGAAGACAAGGCATGCAGCATGCTGTGCCATGGCGATGTGACTTCATGTGCAATCTCTGCCAATACATTATGCGCGGGCAGTACAAAAATGGATGAGCTTAAAAGAGTGGGATTATCAAAGAGCATCGGCATAAATAAAACATACCCGACTAACACAGATGGAATAGCCAAGAGAACCAAAGGCAACCATACGACCCAAGGGGATTCGTGAACATGCGAAAAGGTGTGGCTGTCCATGCGTGGTTGGCCATGAAATGTCATAAACAATGCCCTGAAGCTATACATTGCTGTCACGATGGCGCCCAATGCGACGCACCAATAGGCATA
The DNA here is from genome assembly GCA_963784615.1 of uncultured Gammaproteobacteria bacterium. Taxonomy (GTDB): domain Bacteria; phylum Pseudomonadota; class Gammaproteobacteria; order Legionellales; family Legionellaceae; genus UBA11403. The sequence continues at coordinate 2,155,860 of CAWASG010000001.1, read as the reverse complement.
GGAACTTCCTGGCGTTGTCGACAATTTTGCCGCTTCTATAATTGTATCTTTAGAGAAGAATCCGGCGAATGGGGGGATTGCGCAAAGCGCTAAAGTGCCAATTAAAAATGTCACGTAGGTAATAGGCATTTTTCGCCAGAGGCCACCCATTTTACGCATGTCCTGCTCGTGGTGCATGCCGATGATGACCGATCCTGCGCCCAAGAACAGCAGTGCTTTAAAGCACGCGTGGGTTAATAAATGAAAGATACCCGCGCTATAGGCCGATGCGCCCATTGCGACCATCATGTAGCCTAGTTGAGATAGAGTTGAGTAAGCGACGACGCGTTTAATGTCGTTCATCACAATGGCCATAAGGCCCGTAAATAAAGCGCCAGTTGCACCGATCACCAAAATCACACTCAATGCTGTTTCCGAGAGCTCCATGAGTGGCGATATACGCGCCACCATAAACACGCCGGCTGTAACCATGGTTGCGGCATGGATGAGTGCAGAAATGGGTGTTGGACCTTCCATTGATTCTGGTAACCAAACGTGTAGCGGCACTTGTGCAGATTTCCCCATAGCGCCAACAAACAAAAGCAAGCAAATCACCGTGATAACCGACCAGGGATGACCACTAAACAATTCTATCGTTTGATTGGCAAGAACATGTGCGCTGGTGAAGACTGTGCCGTAATGCAGACTACCTGAATAAGCAAGAACCAAGGCTATTCCAAGAACAAAACCGAAATCACCCACGCGGTTGACGAGAAACGCTTTTAAGCTACCTTCTAGTGCCGATTCTTTGTGATACCAAAATCCAATCAACAAATAAGAAACCAACCCTACGCCTTCCCATCCAAAAAATAACTGTAAAAAGTTATTGCCTGTAACGAGCATCAGCATCATAAAGGTAAACAAGGAAATATAACTAAAAAACCGTTGGTAACCATCATCGTCGGCCATATAGCCAATACTATAGATATGAACCAGCAAAGAAACAAAAGTCACAATAACCATCATGACTACGGTTAGGGGGTCAATCAAAAAACCAATGTAAAATTCAAACGGGAATTGATCGCCGCCGTTAGCCCAAGTATAAAGGTTCTCGTCTAGACTCGGTGTGGCTCCCGAAAGAATAGCCCAAGCAACGTAGACCGACAATAAAAAAGAGATGGACAAGCCGCCAATCGTAACGCTGTGTGCGCCGACGCGACCAATTTGTTTCCGAAAAAACCCAGCGACTACGGAGCCAACCAAAGGGGCTAAAACCGCAATTAAACAACACTGTAGAATACTCACGATGGCTACCCTTTCAAATGATTCATCTGATTGACATTAATGTTGCCTCTATTACGATAAAGCAACATCACAATCGCTAAACCAATTGCCGCTTCCGCAGCAGCAACGGTTAATATAAAAAATACAAATACCTGGCCAGCTAGCCCATTGTAATAATGAGAAAATGCCACGAAATTGGTATTCACTGCCAAGAGCATCAACTCCACACAGATTAATAACAAAATGACGTTTCTGCGATTGATTAATATCCCTACCAAACTAAGGCCAAATAATAGGGCGCTGAGTATTATATAATGTGCTACAGGTATCATCTTTTACGTTTCCCAATTTAGTAGGTTGGGTTGAGGCTGGTAAGCCGAAGCCCAACATGGATGGTTTTGTTGGGCTTCGGCTTACCAGCCTCAACCCAACCTACGCTCAACCTACAAGTAATTACTGCCCTTCTGATTTCATTTTTACTAATTTCACGCGATCCGATCGCCTTGTCATGATTTGATCCGTAATATTCTGACGCTTTGAACGGATCGGGGCGCGATGCACTAACGTAATCGCTGCAATAATTGCTACTAATAAAATCGCTGCTGCCAGCTCAAATGCAAAGACATATTCGGTATAAAGGATCTCACCCAGTGCCAGAGTATTAGACTGCGGTTTAGCAGTTGTCATACCACTATCAAACAAGCTGCTGGTAATCGCCGTTGTCATCTCTGGCGTTGACTCCACGGCATTGTCATACTGCTTTGCCGGAATAACAATCACCAGCAAACTCACCAGCAGAGCTACTAAAATCAATCCAAATGGCAGATAACGAAGCACATGTGTATTCATTGACTCAACATCAATGTTCAGCATCATGATGACGAACAAGAACAAGGTCATCACCGCACCAACATAGACCAGCACGAGGATCAAAGAAAGAAACTCAGCGTCTGCCATGAGCCATAAGCCAGCACTGCAAAAAAATGCGAACACTAAAAACAACGCGCAGCGGACAGGGTTATTTTGCGTAATCACCATCACCGCAGAAAATACAGTCAAGACTGCAAAAATATAAAATATGGTTTGGTTCAGTAACTCGTGCATTGAAGACCCCATTAACGGTATTTTTCATCTTGAAGCCTATCAGCGGCTAATCGTTCTTCCATCATATCGCCAATTGCCAGCAACTTTTCTTTCGTCATAATATTTTGCCCGCGCTCACTCATATGATAATGGTGAATAGGCGTTACAACGATTGAATCAACGGGGCAAGATTCTTCACACAACCCACAGTTGATGCATTTGAACATGTCGATATCATATCGTGTTGTCCGCCGCGAACCATCTTCTCGTGGTTCAGAATCAATGGTAATCGCCAGTGCTGGACATACGGCTTCACACAATTTGCAAGCAATGCAGCGCTCTTGACCGTTTGGATAGCGACGAAGCGCCAACAAACCGCGAAATCGTGGCGACAATGGCGTTTGCTCTTCGGGAAACTGAACCGTAAATTTTTTCTTAAAAAAATACTTTCCAGTGACTTTTAACCCAGCCAACAGCTCCAGCAGTAAAAAACTGCGAAGATAATGCTTGATGTATCGATATACTTTTTTCATTCGATTCTTTCTCATCAAAACCATGGTTTAACATGCGTGACAACCATGAGGGCGGTAACAATAACCCACACAATCGTAACGGGGATCAATACTTTCCATCCTAGCCGCATCAATTGGTCATAGCGATATCGGGGAAATGTTGCCCTGACCCATAAATACACAAACAAAAAGAATGATATTTTAATCGCGAACCAAATAAAGCCAGGAACAACGTAAAACACATTATCAAGCCAGGAGACGCCCTCAAAAGGCGACAACCAACCGCCCATAAACAACAAGGCCAGCATGGTTGAAATTAAAATCATGCTTGCATATTCAGCCAGGAAAAATAAACCGAAGCCTATGCCTGAATATTCAACATGAAAACCTGCAACAATTTCGGACTCGCCTTCAGCCATATCAAAAGGTGCGCGATTGGTTTCCGCAACTCCCGCTATCCAGAAGACCATAAACAATGGAAATAAAGGAACAAATAACCAATGCGTCAGTCCACCACGTTGCGCCAACACAATATCAGTAATATTCATCGTGCCCGCTGCGAGTAATACACCTACCAGGGCGAAGCCCATGGCAATTTCATACGAAACCGTTTGCGCCGCACTTCTCAGTGCGCCTAACATGGCGTATTTTGAATTCGATGCCCAGCCGGCAATCAGCACCCCATAAACACCAAGCGAACTCATCGCAAATAGATAAAGAACGCCTGCATTAATATTGGCAAGCACCATGCCATCCGCAAATGGAATGACCGCCCATCCAGCTAAGGCCGGTGTTAGGGCGAATAATGGCGCAATGACAAACAAATATTTATTTGAACGGGTGGGAATAATCACTTCTTTCAGAATCATTTTGATTAAATCAGCGAACGGCTGCAACAAACCTTTATAGCCAACGCGATTAGGGCCAATACGAACTTGCATGTAGCCAATGACTTTCCGCTCTGCATAGGTGAGATAGGCCACGCAAATCAGAAGCGGCATAACGATAATCAGTATTTTGATAACCACCCACAATAATAGACTGATGTCTTCTAGCATGTCAGAACCTTACTTAATGATAATTTCGGAAAATGCATGTCCAAGATCCGCCGTTTCAGGCATGGCATTGGGCAACCAAACCACATCAACAGCCATCCGCTCGTTCCGAATAATCGGCAATATTATCTCAATATCGCCTTGAGATACAGTAGCTGTATCAGCTAATTTTAAACGACTGGCTGTATCAGGATGAAGATGTATGCCAGGAGAATCCGCTGAAGCACAACGCTGTAAGGCATCTGCATGACGAACAATGGCATCAACGCGGTATAGTGGCCACTCACCAACGCGAGTCAAATCGTGTTTGTTAACGGGAAGTGAACCAGGATAAACCGGCTTATAAGACCGCTCGGTCATCATGTTGACTGCTGATTTAATTTCCTGCAGCACGTCAGCTGTAGAATTATAATCAAACCCTTTGCAACTAAATAAGTTAGCTAGTACGCGGAGTATTTTCCAGGCAGGACGAGATTCACCATGAGGAGAAACTGCACCGGTGAACGTCTGCCAGGTATGATCTACGTTAATATATGTACCTGATGTTTCTGCATAAGGCGCTATAGGGAGCACAACATTAGCATAATCTTGAATAGCGTCGGTAAAATAGGCTGACATGACAACAACAAATTCAGCGCCCAACATCGATTGCCGTGCTCTAAATGGATTCGCAAAATCAAACCCGGGCTCAGCCGCCATTAACAAATAGCCTTTTAATTTAGCTTCAATTGCAGCATCTACATCCAAACCAGGCGTTTCCACTGCTTTTCCGGCGAGTGTACGATGCGGCAGCATTCCAGCAAGCCACGCCCCAGCAGCATTTGCTCCAGTAGTCAATCGAACCAATCGAGCACCACTGAGTGCTTCTATCTCGGCAATCAACAGTCGAATCAGCGCAGCATCCGGATGATTTTCACAGAGCGCACCCGTAAGGATAACGGCTTTAGGTTGTTGCAATGCCGCGGCCATCGCGACGGTCTGTTCGTCTGGATTTAAACCAATGACGAGTTTTTGCATATCACTCGAAAGTTTTTTCGCATCTTTAGCCAATGCCAAGACCAGCTGGGCCAGTTGCATAGGAATATCGTGCGGCGCAACAATTTTTTTCGCCTCAACATCAAAATGATACGCATAATCAACTGAGTTGATGGCGTACATTTTGCCGCCATTTGTAAAGGCTTTGCGTACACGAAGACCCGCAAGCGGAACTTCTCGGTCGATGTTACAGCCAATTAACAATACTGTCTCTTGGTTCTCAATCTCTGCATAGGGAAGAGAGCTGACTGGCATGACAGGTTGACCGTCTTGATCACGAAAATCAATTTGATGCAGACGATGATCAAGGTTATTAACGCCAAACTCACGCATGAATTTTTGTAGCAAATAGAGTTCTTCTAATGTAGAAGAAGGCGAAGCAAAGGCTGCAAATTGTTCAGGGCCATGCTGTTTAATCACGCGACCCATACCATCGGCAGCAAATTTTAGAGCGGTTTGCCAATCAACGGCTTCCCATTGACCATCGCGCTTAATCATCGGCTGACTCGCACGAGCAGGGTGTTTCATGCCTAAATAGCTAAAGCGATCGCGATCGGATAACCAAGTTTCATTGATGGATTCATGTTCTTTGGGCACAACGCGCATGAGTTCGTCGCGTCGGACATGTAAATAGACATGTGAGCCCAGGCAGTCATGAGGCGCTATACTGGCATGCTGGGTCATTTCCCATGCTCGCGCGGTAAATCGATACGGCTTGGATGTCAGTGCGCCAACCGGGCATAAATCAATAATATTCGCAGAGACTTCAGAGGTCATGCTATGTTTAACATATGTTCCGATTTGCATGTGCTCACCGCGACCAGTTGCACCGAGCTCGCGTAATCCAGCAACTTCCTCACCAAAGCGAACGCAACGCGTACATTGAATGCATCGTGTCATTTCTGTAGAAATTAAAGTGCCGAGATCATCATCTTCAACCGCGCGCTTACTTTCCGCATATTCAGACATATCATTGCCATAGCCCATCGATACATCTTGCAATTCACACTCACCGCCTTGATCGCAAATGGGGCAGTCAAGTGGGTGATTGATCAATAAAAATTCCATGACCGCTTGCTGAGAGCGAATCGCTTCTTTGGATTTAGTAAATACTTTCATGCCATTGGTAATAGGCGTCGCGCAGGCAGGGACTGTCTTTCGACCGTTTTCAATTTCGACGAGACACATGCGGCAATTGGCAGCAACTGATAATTTTTTATGATAGCAAAATCGGGGAATATGGATCCCTGCTTCATCGGCAACTTCAATAATCATTTTGCCATTTTCTACTTCGAACTCTTTTCCATCAATTTCAACACTGGCCATGGGAAAACCTTCTATTTATTATCAACAATCGAACGTTTGTGTTTAACAAAGTATTCGAATTCATGACGAAAATGTTTTACAAAACTCTGTACGGGCCAAGCGGCCGCTTCGCCAAGCGCGCAAATGGTCCGTCCTTCGATCATATCTGCAACATTCACCAGTTTATCAATATCGCCTGGCTCACCATGACCTGATTTAATGCGATGCAGCAAACGAACAAGCCAACCAGTGCCTTCGCGACAAGGGGTGCATTGACCGCAAGACTCTTCCGCGTAGAACTCGGACAATCGGTACAAAGCATCGACCATGCACGTGGTTTCATCCATAATGATCACCGCACCTGATCCTAAAGCGGAGCCCGCTTTTTGAAGGCTGTCGTAATCCATATCCAGATTCATCATGACATCACCTGGCAGCACCGGCATGGATGACCCGCCGGGGATAACCGCTTTTAAGCGACGACCATCAAGCATCCCACCGGCCATTTCCAAAAGTGTCTTGAACGGTGTACCTAAAGGAATCTCAAAGTTCGCGGGCTTGTTCACGTGACCACTGACGCTAAAGCATTTCATGCCGCCATTATTCGGTTTACCCAACTTGAGAAACCACTCGCCACCTTTTTCTAAAATCACCGGAACAGAGGCAAACGTTTCGGTGTTATTGATGGTTGTCGGTTTGCCATATAAACCAAAATTAGCTGGAAACGGCGGTTTAAATCTTGGCTGACCTTTTTTGCCTTCAAGCGAGTTTAATAATGCCGTTTCCTCACCGCAGATATAAGCACCCGCGCCTAAGTGATTGTATAAATCAAAATCAGTGCCCGAACCCAAACAATTTTTACCGAGTAATCCGGCAGCATAGGCTTCTTTAAGAGCGGCTTCCATTCGAACAAAAGGTTCCCAAAACTCGCCACGAATGTAATTGTAGCCTACCGTTGCACCCATAACGTAGCCGGCTATTGCCATGCCTTCGATTAACTGATGGGGGTTTTTTCTGAGAATATCGCGGTCTTTACATGTGCCGGGCTCTCCCTCATCGGAATTACACACCACATATTTTTGAATCGGCATATTACGATTCATGAAGCTCCACTTCAAACCCGTTGGAAACCCCGCGCCACCACGCCCACGCAGTGCTGATGTTTTTAACTCATCAATGATCTCAGCTGGTGGTGTATTTTCGCGCAAAATACGACGAAGAACAGAATATCCACCCACAGACTCATAAGCGGCTAGCGTCCAAGGCTCCGGTAAATGGAACGTTCGAAAGCAAACTTGATTGGTTTCAACCATAATAAGACCCTACACTCATTCAAACTGTTCCAAAACCGCATCCAAAGTATCTACGGACAGGTTCTCATGATACGCTTTATTCACTTGCATCATCGGTGCATTCACACACGCACCAAGGCACTCAACGGATCGTAAGGTAAATCGCCCGTCGCTGGTGGTTTCACCCAAGCGAATCCCTAATTTATGTTCCAAATGGGTCACAATCGCGTCGGCGCCACGCAATTTACACGAAATATTGGTGCACACACTGACCACGTGTCGGCCGCATGGTTTGTGTTCGTACATGCTATAGAAGGACGCAACTTCATACACCGCAATCGCCGGCATACCTAAGTAGTTGGCAACTGTATCCATCAATTCAGGCGTTAGGTAACCGTGCTCTTCCTGAACCGTCATCAAGGCCGCCATTACGGCCGATTGTTTTTGATCAGATGGATATTTGGCAATCCAGTGATCAATCATCTGCATGGCTTCTGCAGAAATTAGTTGTGTTACATTTTCAGACATGATTCACCTGTCAATTTCACCAAACACTATGTCTTGGCTTGCAAGAATGGCCACACCATCGGCCAACATATGGCCGCGCACCATCTCATCTAAACTGGATAAATGTGAAAACCCTGGCGCTCTGATTTTCATTCGATAGGGTTTGTTCGCACCATCAGACACTAAATAAATTCCAAACTCTCCTTTCGGCGCTTCAACTGCACTGTAAACTTCGCCGGCGGGAAGACTAAATCCTTCCGAAAATAATTTAAAATGATGAATCATCGCTTCCATATCATGCTTCATATCAACGCGTTTAGGCGGTGTAATTTTATGATCGTCAAGCTTAACCGGCCCGGGGTTTTGACGTAGCCATTCGATACACTGTCGAATAATCAAATTGGACTGACGCATTTCCTCGACGCGAACTAGGTATCGATCATAGCAATCGCCTGTTTTTCCTACGGGAATATCAAAATCGACTTTATCGTACGCGGCGTAGGGTTGTTTTTTCCGCAAATCCCAGGCGACTCCTGAACCTCTTAGCATAGGGCCGGTAAATCCCCATTGCAGGGCGTCTTCTGGAGAGATAACGCCAATATCAACTGTACGCTGTTTCCAAATGCGGTTATCTGTTAATAGCGCTTCATACTCATCAACACAGCCTGGAAATCGCTCAGTAAACGCCCAAAGAAAATCGAGAAGACTTCCCTGGCGATTTTCATTCATTTTTTCAACGTCACGATCGGAGTGCCATCGAGACGCTTTGTATTGGGGCATGGTATCTGGAAGATCACGGGCAACGCCACCTGGGCGGTAATAGGTTGCGTGCATACGCGCGCCGCTCACGGCTTCATAACAGTCAAATAAATCTTCGCGCTCACGGAAACAATAGAGAAACACCGTCATGGCACCAATATCAAGCGCGGAAGCACCCAGCCAGAGCAAGTGATTCAAGATGCGAGTGACTTCATCAAATAATGTTCGAATATACTGCGCACGAATAGGCGCTTCCACACCCAGCATTTTTTCTAGCGCACGAACATAAGCATGTTCATTACACATCATCGAGACATAATCCAACCTGTCCATGTAGCCAATACTTTGTAAGTAAGGCTTGGTCTCCACCAATTTTTCCGTCGCACGGTGCAATAAACCAATATGGGGGTCGGCACGAACGATGGTTTCGCCTTCTAATTCCAAAACAAGACGTAGAACACCATGAGCAGCAGGATGTTGGGGGCCGAAGTTCAGAGTGTAATTTTGTAGTTCAATCATGATGCACCCTCTTCTCTTGCTGTATATCGATTGTCGTCTCGAATCACTTTTGGAACCAATATCCGTGGCTTAATATCGACTGGTTCGTAAATTACCTGTTTAAGCGTTGCATCGTAGCGCATTTCAACATGACCGCTCACTGGAAAATCTTTTCTAAAGGGATGTCCAATAAACCCATAATCCGTCAAAATACGTCTTAAATCCGGATGTCCGTCAAATAAAATACCGTACATGTCATACGCTTCTCGCTCAAACCAATTCGCAGATTTCCAAATTGAATGAACGGATGGAATCACAAGACTAGACTCATCAAGAAAAACTTTGACTCGAAGGCGATGATTTTTGGGCGTTGATAAAAGATGATAAACCACAGCAAATCGTGGCTTCGTCCACTTATACGCCGTCTCTTCACGGGCTTCAACTGCGCGCGAGAAACCGAGTTCGGTTGCGGGCGTCGTTTCCCAGTCATATTGGCCATAATATAAATAATCAACTGCGCATACGTCGATAAGTTGATCGAATAAACATTCCGGGTGATCACGCAATGAGAGCAACAATCGAGTTATATCGGTGACCGGACACTCCATCGTCACTTCATTATTAGCAACGGTCAACGATTGTATACGATCGGCAAATTCCTGATTTAAATGATCAACTAACGTTTCAATTTTTGTCATTGCAGTTATGTCTCTTTATAATTTGGGTGTTTAACCTTCAATAACCGATTTATGTCGCATTTTATTCTGTAATTGGATAATCCCGTACAACAACGCTTCCGCCGTTGGCGGGCAACCTGGAACATAAATATCAACGGGAACAATGCGGTCACACCCGCGAACAACAGAATATGAATAATGGTAATATCCACCACCATTGGCGCACGAACCCATAGATATAACCCAACGGGGCTCGGCCATTTGGTCATACACTTTACGCAAAGCAGGCGCCATTTTATTGCACAGCGTCCCGGCAACGATCATCACGTCCGACTGACGTGGGCTTGGTCTAAAAATAATTCCAAAACGGTCCAAGTCATAACGAGCGGCGCCAACGTGCATCATTTCAACCGCACAACAAGCCAGACCAAACGTCATCGGCCACATTGAGCCGCTTTGAGCCCAACCCACCAACTTGTCGATGGAGGTTAGGGTATAGCCATTTTTTTGTAATTCGTCAGATGCCATCACCAATCTCTCTGTTATTCCCACTCCAGGGCGCCGCGTTTCCACTCATAAATAAAGCCTATTACTAGAAGCCCAAGAAACATCATCATTGCAGCAAAGCCAAACCAACCGATTTGACGCAATGCAAGCGCCCACGGAAAAAAGAAGGCGGTTTCCAGATCAAAAATAATAAATAAAATGGCCACCAAATAGAAGCGCACATCAAATGGGATGCGGGAATTTTCAAATGCGGGAAAACCACATTCATAGGGAGAATTTTTTGCAGCATCTGGACGGCTTTTAGATAACTTAGTGCCTGCCGTCAACATGGCAATACCGAGCAGCAGCCCGATAATAATAAATATGAGAACGGGGAAATAATCCGATGGTATCATGCGGGATTCTCCTTAGGGTTTAAACTTAGGATCGAGAGAGATCCTTGCATTCTCTTGTTGATTGGTACCGAAGGCCGGACTCGAACCGGCACGGCTTGCGCCACCGCCCCCTCAAGACGGCGTGTCTACCAATTCCACCACTTCGGCATTTTATTAGATCTGTTGTCTAACCTGTATCTTTTGAATGATTGCTGCTTTATCAATATTGCTGCAGTGTTCATCCAAAATCTACTGGTTATTCAGCAGGTCTATTTTCAACCGGTACCGGAATATTATGTTCGGGTACACTGGATTGTTGAGGGATAATCTCTTGATGCTGGTATTGTCTAGCAACTATGGAAGACAAGGTAAGGCTCGTTACAAAAAAAGCCAATGCCAATCCACCTGTAAATTTAAACAAAAACCCACCGGTTCCGCGGCTTCCGAACAGCGTATTAGACGCGCCAGAACCGAAGGATGCACCGATGTCTGCACCTTTTCCATGCTGAATCAACACTAGCCCGATAACCAGGACAGCGATGATGACATGAACTACTAAAATTAACTGATACATTTTACGATTTCCACAAATTGTTGGGCATTAAGGGATGCGCCACCCACTAATCCGCCATCAACATCTGGCATTGAGAACAACGCACGAGCATTACTTTCATTCACGCTGCCGCCATATAAGATGGTTACGCGCTCCGACGCATGCTTCGCAATCATCCCACGGATAAATCTGTGGGCTTCTTGAGCTTGTTCAGCGGTTGCGGTTTTCCCGGTCCCGATAGCCCAAACAGGCTCGTAGGCGATAACAGCACGGTTAAATACTTCATCCCGATCATGCATGACCGCGGCCAATTGGCTCGCGATGACTGCTTCTGTCAAGCCTTGCTCTCGTTCTGTGAGAGTCTCCCCTACACAAAGGACTGGTATCATATCATGATCTTTCGCGTGGTGGAATTTTTTTGCAACAAAATTTTCATCTTCTCCAAAAAGATGTCGACGTTCTGAGTGTCCAACCAGGACATAGCGACACTGAAAGTCTTGTAACATTGGGCCAGAAAGCTCGCCAGTAAAGGCGCCGCTATCGGCTGGATAGACATTTTGTGCCCCCCAGCAAATGGCGCTGTCTGCTAATAATGCCTGCACTCTTGGCAAGTAAATCGACGGCGGAAAGATGGCACATTGGGCTTGTTGTGATTCAGATAAAAGCGAGCGTATCTCACCTAACAACTTATCTATGGTTTCCAAGCGACCATTCATTTTCCAGTTACCCATGACCATCTGCTGCTTCACTTGTGACTCCTTGGCATCTTTAATTCAACCGATTATGCCAGCGGAATGACTGATTTGCGACTGAATCTATTATTTTTTTTTCGTTTATAGTATGGTTTGTGTAGGGAGTTTGGACGAAAGAGATAATACTGATGGTCAATAAATTTGTTAGCCGAGCAATCAAAATCATCACCATCACACTTCTGCCCTCTCTCTTGTCGGGGTGTATTCTTCTTATGTTAACGGGACCAAGTCAACTCGACCCCGCTCAATCAACATCATTGACGTTAAAACAGTTTAAAGTTCAGGCTTACACCATGCGGGGCTTTTTGGATGTTTTCAGCACCGGGATGAATAGCCTTGCTAAAAAAATTCAAACCCAACTTAATATACAAGCAACTGCGTTGTCTTACCTTGAAGAGAAAAAATTAGCTCACTTTTTGATTCAGAATTATCAATCAGGACGATTTAAGGGTCCTATTATCTTAATTGGTCATAGCTACGGCGCTGATGAACAAATCACGGTTGCAAAATTATTAAATGAAGCACATGTTCCTGTCGATTTGTTGATATCACTGGATAATACAAAGAGACAAACGATCCCACCGAATGTTCGCATCTTTTATAATATCAACAGCGGTCATTCAGTGATGAGTTGGCTGGTTCCTTGGGGAACCCCGTTAATCGCGACAAGCGGAAAAACTAAAATGGTTGACATCAACCTGGTGAAAGATAAGAATTTCTCACGGGTCAACCATTTTAATATTGATAAGTTGCCAGAAGTACAGGCTTATATTATTGAGGTTATTAAAGAAAACATCGTTACAAGATAGTGATATACTGGTACCGTTTCCATTTAGTTTTGACCGGTTGGCATATCCAGATTGGTGAAATTTTGAATAATGTCTTTGCAAGCGAAGCGCGGCAATCCAGGGGTTAGGAGCACCGATTCCCGCCGTAAAAACCGATAATCAGTAGGATGGCCCTCTCCCATTGATGGGAGAGGGTGCCCGACAGGGTGGGTGAGGGTAGATCAAATCACAATCGTTTGATCCACCCTCATCCGCCCTGTCGGGCACCTTCTCCCGCAGGCGGGAGAAGGCATGCCCTTATTAGCTTCGGTTTTACGGCGGGAATTGTTGCTCCGAACCGCTTCGCGCTCAAAGACGAAGCGGTCAAAACTAAATGGATGAAGTACTAGACGTTTTTTATTATTGAGGAGGTTCAATTGGTCGTAACAAATCCTTTTGCATTTTTATGCGCAAGTTGTGTGAGCGCGTACTGGTTGATTGTTTGTATTAAAGTCATTCGGATTACGTCAAAAATAGGAAAAACACCGAATGTTATTCCCAAAGAATCTCTCGGATTTTTATCTCGCTTGATCATGCTCCCGCTCATTATCTGCTGGATGGCCCTACCTTGGCGAGCCGCGTTCTTCAATGTTGCCTTATCCTCATCCCTTGGTTGGCTAGGCTCTTTCTTTTGTCTGATTGCGCTCTCGTTAACGCTTTATTGCTGGTATTACATGGGCAATTCCTGGCGCATTGGCATTGATCCTAAAGAGAAAAACACACTCATTACCGATGGCCCTTTCAAACATATTCGCCATCCAATTTATGCATTGTCCATGCTGCTGATGCTCGGTAGCTTATTATCAGTTCAAACCGGCGCGATGGTTGTTCTGTTCTGTATTCACTGGTTTATATTCACTTTGGAAGCCATTAGAGAAGAGCGGTATCTAACAAAGATTTATGGTGTAACTTATCAACAATACATCAATCAAACCAATCGGTTTTTACCCATAGTGTGAAGTTAAAAAGATGCCAAATGGACGGCTAGCTCTGAATGATTATCAGCAACTGATGCTGCGATTAAGTGCTTTATCGCCATACAGTGCCGTCCACTCCGTATCAATTAAGGCAGAAAACGTGCCGCTGGACTTACTCCAAAACTCAATCAATCATGTTGTCGGTAGCCTTGGCATAGGACGTCCACAATTCTCACCTGATAATCAATGTGTCACATTTACTCCCGACCAGCACATGCTGAATCTTGAAACGCGCGCGCTCTCTCTTCATCAACATACTGAACATGAAATGAATCACGTGTTTCTGCCGAATGACCTTCCCCTGCGTTTTTTTATCATTTCAGAGCAATCGACGCTGTATTTGTCCATCACCTACAATCATTGGGTCGCGGACGCCTATGCAATTAGTCGTTTAATCGAGTCGATTTTCGCGCATATGCGGGGAGACACTGCGCAAGAGTTAACGTTAGCGGCGCCCTCAATGCGCGATTGCTTTAAGCCCATTTATGGAAAACTGGCTTTTTACCATCGCTATGTGACCGTTGTTCAAAGTGCTTTGCGATTTTCACGCGCCTTTCGCACCCCTGTGAGTCATCCAGAGCAAACCAACAGCAGCAACTGTTCTTATGTCTTTGACCAAACGATCCTGGAGCGATTGACCAAGCGGTGTAAAGCTGAAAACATCACCTTGAACGATCTTTTTTTAACAATTTTGGCTCAGTTATTTGGTGAGGTGACACAGAAAAAGCGGGCAACCATTAAACGAAAATGGTTCAAGCCGAAACGTGATCGCATCATTATTGCCGTGATCTCCAATATAAGAAACCAGAGTCACCTCCCGTTATCCAGCATCTTTTCATTGTTTCTTGGTTTTTTCTATTTATCGTTTAAATCTCCTGAACAAGTCCCCTTTCGCGTTTTGAGCCAAAGGATCCGCTCGCAAACCAAACGATTAAAAAATAACAACGTTGCAGTCAAGCAATCACTTCTATTTAAAGTACAAAACTTTATTTTGGATAGAAAAAAAAATAAGCTCAGTCAATATCGTCTATTTAGTAAAAACACACCCATTACTGTGGGTATTTCCAATATGGATTTGCGCCACACAGACGCCTCTCTACTCAACAACATCAACCAATACATCCGTTTTTCGCCCACAGCGATGGTGTGCCCCATCGTCTTTAATCTCACGACATTCAATGATCAATTGTCTTTGGGTATCAATTTTCGTAAAGCTTGCTATACCTTAGCCGAAGTTGAGCAGATTAAAGATAACTTTGTTGCAGAGATTCATCGTTTGATTTTTGCAGATCGAGTCATAACATCTTAGGGGCTGACAGCCCCTAATCGAACAAGGACAATTTAAATGCCCACCGCACAAGAAATATTGCAACAATTGAAGATTGATGATTTTGAAGCACTGAAAAATAAACTGAGCATCGCCATTAACAACATCAATTACATTCCGTTTCGAGTAAAAATAAAAAAGGAATTGGACTCAATCAATCTAACCACCCATATTGGAAAATTAGACCTGGCTGTATTAGCTTGCGTTTTAAACCAGATGCAGTTGTTTGAGGAAAAAATTCAAATGCATAACCCGGCTTTAGATGCCAATGACTATTTAACACGTGTCATCTCCCATCATACGTTCACCAGTATATTTGACGATGATATAGACGTCATCGATGAAGCGGATACACAGCTAACAGATGACACCATCTCGCGGGAAATGACACCGATAGAGCAGCTGCTCGTATATGCAAAGATACTTGCAATACAGGCAAAAGCAGAAGCGAATGCTGGATTAGAAGCGGTTGCCGCTGAGCCCCATTGTGCGGCGGCATTCACTTTAATTTCCGAGAAAAAGGAGCAAGCAAGCCTTGCATTGCAAGGCGCTGCTTCATGGGTCAGCAAGCAAGCGTCTAAAGTGACCGATGATTTGAATGAAGCGGCTTTCAGAAAAGTTCGGAGCTTTTTCTTTCGTCCCGCACACCCGGCTAACGTTCAACGAAACCTTACGAATGCGCGCGAAAGCGATTGGCAGCCGCCACTTCCTGGAAGAGCATCAACCGCGAACGGATGACTGCGCAACGCCCTCCCTCACTGCCATAAGTTTAAGGGAATTAATCGGAGTAGGTTGGATTGAGCGATAGCGAAGCCCAACAAAATCGTCATGTTGGGCTTCGCTATCGCTCAACCCAACCTACGCGTACACCAATCATTTCTTCCTTAACTTCGTGGCATTCGGTTAAAGATCTTATCATTTTAAACCCAACGATTTTTTCGAATTAAATAGTGAGATCAATAGACGCGACACCTATATTTTTAAATAAAATGACAGCCATGATGACACCAAAGGATCCATCATGACTGTAGGCAAAAAATCAAACGACACCGACCCCATCGATCCCTGGACTCATCGATCCAATTATGTACCCGGGGTCGATTCA
Organism: uncultured Gammaproteobacteria bacterium; assembly: GCA_963784615.1. Classification (GTDB taxonomy): domain Bacteria; phylum Pseudomonadota; class Gammaproteobacteria; order Legionellales; family Legionellaceae; genus UBA11403. The sequence goes on along the minus strand of CAWASG010000001.1, from coordinate 2,139,452 downwards.
GGAGGTGTTTGTTCTCTTAATCTCTCTGCCTTAGCATCGATTGCCAGCTTCGCAAACGTACTCTCATTTAGACTATGAAGAGGAGGTTTTTGAACTATCGTTGCTAACAACGAGGATATTTTGCGGTTAGCTGCTGGATTTAAAGCTCCCAAAAAAACTGTGGCAGATTTTGTATGACCATCTGCCTTTTTACCAATAAAAAGACCTAAGGTATTTCTTGCTTCAATTGCTTTAAAAATGAAAGTTTCTAACGCTTTATCCTTGACAGCGGGCTCATGAGTCGCCTGATATAGAGCCATGCTTTCACTTAAAATTTTCACCTTTCCACCAAAATCATAGCCCCAACTACTCTTCGCAGCCTCTATTGCATCCTTCATTGCAGAAATAATATTGTCTGATATTTCATCTTCTGTTGTGGGATCTCCTAAATTACCCCTGGCAGGTACGGCGGCTGCGGGCCCATACTTAGGACCATTAAGGAAACCGCTATCTGTCAGTGGTCTATCCAGACCTCCGTCGCCAGGCACGACAGGTGGACCATCGTGACTGACATCACTAACAATTCCATGAAGACTAGCGGATCCAGGCACAACAGCCGGACCGTCTACTGGTCTTGCTTCATCAGCTGCGCTTATTGGGCCATCAGAAAAGTCGTGTGTTTCGGGTCTGTTAGTTTTAGGTCCCGTGTGAGCACTTAAATCTACACCTTCATCTATATCAAAATCAGAACTAACTTCTTTACTTACATGCAAATTCACGGCCGCTTGACTCTCATCCCCGCCAGTTGATGCTGCACTTGGACGCGAAAGATCAGCGCTCGCTGTAGAAGGAGCTGTTGCTATTTTTGTTGCTACTTTTTCGGCTGTTGCTTCTGCTTTTGCTCCTTTTCCTCTTCGTCCTTGCCCTTTAGGCAGCACATTTTTAGGCAGTGCACCTTTGTCCAGTGCTGCTTTGTTCATCAAATCCTGAAATTCAAACGACTCTGCATCATTGATACCTTGCCTTAATTCTTTTTCGTTGCTCTCTAAAGCACGCATAGATACTTTTATTTTCTTAAGTGCTGCGGTTTTATTTTTCTGTTTTGTAGTTTCATCTTGTTTTGTATGCTCTCTTAAAGCCCGCTCTGGTTCCATAATTGATTGTGCGAATACAGATGAATCATCTTGCATCTTCTGTCTTTGACCCTGTTCTAACTTCTCTAAATTCGAGAGCTCAGCTTTATCCTTAAGTTCCATTCGCTTCTTTTCAGCCAGCCTGGCTGCTAATGCTTCTTTTTGCTTTTTCTCTGCAGCCCCCCTCTCTTCAGCGCCTTTTGCGTGCGCGTCACGAGTAGCTTGTATACTTTGGCCTTGTGGCGTTTTTAACCAAGATTCCATTATATCAGTTAGCGTTTTCGGGAAAAATATAGAATCCTTTTCATTGCCTGCTGCTTGTAAAACTTTACCCAGTGGCGAACGCTCAATTCTTTCCTTGTCGTCAAGAGACAACTTCTCATTTTTATTCAGGCTATCTAGCGCTTTATTAATGTCAACTTTAGCCAGATGACGATTAAACTGACTATGAATCGAAAATTTAAGAACACGCTGATAAAGGTTAAGTAAATACGATAATTCATTTTTAACAGCCTCGCTAAGCACAACCTCTTCCGCTGGTGTCGAGCCTCGACTATACGACATAACAGAGGAACTCGTTTCCCCCGAATCTGGTAAGCCATCAAATGAAACACCCATCGAAGGTGAAATTTCAGTTGGTGTGTTTGGTGGGGTAGGTGATATGTCTGTCAATGATCCAACATAACCTGGTGAAGGCAAGGCATCCGTCATTGGGCTATTTGGTGGTGCAGAGGTAGGTGTACCTGTATCTTTTTGAGCTTTTGCGAGCTTGGCATCTTCTAATAAGACATTACTATCTTGTTGGATAGCCAGGAAATACTCTTTAAGCGCTTTTTCCATTTCAGCAGCATATACGGCAAACACATCAGCGAGCTTTTTCTTGATTTCTTCAGTCTGATCTTGGGACACATTGCCTGTATCAGCATGTGCCTCAGGAAGACGCGCTGAGAAGTGCTCGTCATCAGAGTCACTGTCATCAGAACTTCCCATCGATGTATATGAAGCAGCTGCTGCTAGTAAATTTCCCGCCGCTGCTAGTAAATTTCCCACCGAGGCACCCATAAATACAATAAGTAATTCCCCTGTCGTATACGCTCTAGACATTGAAGCATCTGCACTAGACATTGAAGCATCTGCACTAGACTTTGCAGCATCTGCAGCCTCTGCTTTTTGCCGTTCTTTTATTTCTTTTTTAATTTGATTCACTGCTTGATTTACCTTTTGATTTCTTTTGCTTGTTGGCATGACTATCTCCATAAAAAAAACACATGTGTATATAATTTTTAGACCAAGGATTAAATCCTGTCAAACAAGCATTTATAAAAACTTAAAACATATATAATCGATTTACAGGCAAAATTCAGGACAGGACCTTTGATATTCAAGTGTGATTTATAAACAACGGGTTGCACATCAGCGCCATTGAGTGACCTCAAAAGCAATTGTCGGTCTCAGTCATCGTTTCGCCATCCGCGCCCAATTGTAACGTCTCACTCTAATTTACATATCTCGTCCCTATTTAATTAACCTGAGACAAAGCTCCCCAAGGCAAGCACCTTGGGGAGCTTTTATTTTTAAATTTGTTTCAACAGAGCGATGGCCTCCTTGATGATATCATCTGGTAGATGATTGATTTTTTTATCAGTAGCCAATCGCAGTGATGTAACAATGAGTTTATGTGCTTGTCTTGGATTACCTTTTGAGGACATTCGGAGCAGCTCAAGAGCTGAGTCGGACAACAACTGATGCGTACATCCAGCCTGAGAAAAACCATGTTCAATAAGCTGCTTAAATGCATCGCGCTCAAGAATTGGCTTCAGTTCACAACGTGCTTGGATCCGAGATTCTAATGCAGCATTAGCGGGTTTCCCTATCTCGCGAGCGAGCTCCGGGTGGCCTACCAACCAAACGGTCATGTAGTCTTTGGAATCAAAGACAAAATTGAGGAAAGCTGGGAAATCACGAAAAAATTCAGATGGAAGATTTTGTGCTTCATCAATAATGAATACTGGCATAATGTTCTTTTGAGTAGCCAAGTGAATGATGTACTCCTTAATATCACGCCATAACTGAGCACGACGATAAGAAGAAGCAAGTCCAAGTATCAGCGCCATTTGACGATAAAAATCCAGTCGACCAAAATCTGTCTCGGCGATGTAGAAAACGCTGTATTGATGTGGGTTTAAAGTGCTGGTTAGTTGTCGAAGTGCAGCCGTTTTCCCAAGTCCAGGCTCTGCTGTGAGTAATCCAACGCCAGGTGATTGAAGAAGCCAATTAAACTGTTGAGCAAGGCCTGCAAGCTGGGCGTTATCCCATAATTGGATACTTTTTTTTCCTAAGGGGGCTTGGGTTAAACCAAAAAATGATTGGTACATTTAATTGTCCTCACCGGTTGTTTGTGCAAAGGTGCCAATGGACTCGACATAGTCTTCAAAAACCAATTCGACATTGTGCTCACGCTGGATTCCTTCAGGCGAAGGTGCTGCATGTGGTCGTTGGCGTTTACGATTAAGATTGGCGTCTAAATCTAATAAAACAGCGGCTCCCAAGTTGTCACCGAAGGCTGTTTCAACCCGAACAGCAATATTTGTGTGCGGATTAAACACCAACGTCACTTTCTCACCGACAAGGTTGTGATGTACCTCAAACATCTTGCCATCCCAACTGATCGTTCCATCTTTGCGAACAACTCGCTCAGCACGATGGTAAAAAATATCATCGATTTTATTGGCGAAATAAGGCGTTAGAGGGCGCACGTGAAGCAGGTCGTCTCTCCAACTATCAAGCGGTGTTTTCTTATCTAACCCACCATGCAAACGAATATGATAAACATGCTCAATCCAGGCCCAAAGGCGAGCATTAAGATCACCCAAATCACGAATTTTATCGATATCAAGCTCATCGATAAATTGTTCTCTAAATGTGCGATGAAAACGTTCGAGCTTACCTTTGCCCTCGGGTTCTCGGGCGCGACAATAGACAAGCCGTATCTCTAAGTGTGCACAAATAGTTTGTAATGACTCGGATCGGTATGCAGGGCCATTATCAATAATCAATTTATACGGTACGCCTCGTTTCAATACAGCTGATTTGAGCACGCCCTCTATATCGAGGGCTGTTTCTCCAAGACAAAACGCACTATGTGTAATAAGACGTGAGGAATCGTCAATCAATGAAACCAAGTACGTTTTCCGCATGCCTGATGGCGTTTGTATCCGTGGGCCATGAAGTACATCTCCTTGCCAAATATCTCCTGCATGGGCAGCCACGAATGACCGGCGCTCAATAGTGTCTTGATTGGGTATAATGCGTTTTGACAGGTGCTGTTGTTGTAAAAAGCGATGAACGGAAGCCCGAGCCAATGTGTCTTTAGCAACCAATCCTTCGCGCTCAATCATGCCAATAATAGTGTTAATTGAGCGTGAAGGCTTATCCTTTTTAAGGATCACAATTCTGCTTTGCACGGTTTCTGAAATTTGTGTACTTCCTTTGTCTATGCGCGGTTTAGGATTCAGTGCTTCGATACCCCCTCGCTTCCAATCGTAGTACCAGCGCGCAATTGTTTCTTCACTGATATGCGTTCGTCTTGACTCAGGAATAGTATAACGATCGGCAGCCAAACTTCGGATAATACTTTTAACCTCACCGCGCTTTAGTTCAGCGCGGCTCGCTAGTGGACCAAGAACCATCAGGCGAAACAAAGCCATCGGGTGTAAAGGTTTACTCATTTTTCTCTCCGCTATTAATGGGGAGTGAAGTTAATCAGTAAAATCATGGCACCGAAACGACCAAACTGTGTGGGGTTCATATTTGCATAAGCATTGCACAACTCATGCTTGAACCGATTATATGTTCATGGGATAACAACTCCGGCTACATGGCAAAGGCGCATCGCTTCACTCAAACGCATCTTCTGGAGCGTTGCTTGCCAAAAGTCAGCCATATTTATGGCTCTACCCAGTGCATAAAAATGAGTACACAACGCATCTTTATGAAGTCGAAATTGCTCTACAAAGCGCATCAGCCAACGCTTTATGGTCTGGCGTGAAGGCGGCATTGTTTTTGATATAGCGTAAGCGCTCATACCAGAAAGGTACAATACAAAAATGATCTGCTGCATATCCCACAAATACCATCTACGCGGTGGAATGCATTCCGGAAGGACTGAACATGTTTTGTCGCAACAGGGGCAATAGTATCGCTGAATAAACACTGGATTTAGTGAGGTACTTGAAGGATTAATGCGATCCGCTTCACGAGAATAACCACCATGTCGCCAAGGGTTTGATTTACCGCAACACAGGCAATTTTTTAAGCCTAACTTCTCAGGCTCATGCCTTTGGATATGAATATAGTGTACTAATGATAAAATATCTGCGAAAATATGCGCCATGACTGATCTCTTGTTTTATTGTTTGGTAAGAGACTCAATAATACATGTTGATCAGTCACTAATCATAATTAATTTTTCATCTCATTGTTTTTGATCGTAATCACAAGGCTTGTGATCAAGATAGTGCGAGATAAATACTTCGGTTAAGAGCTATATTTTTCGAGACATTACACCCAATGAACTTCACAATATGTGCAATGTTGTATCAGGCGTCGTTGCGAGGCACGAAGCAATCCAGGGCTCGAAGCTCCGTACTCTGGATTGCCGCGCTTCGCTCGCAACGACGGATGGCGAAACGATGACTGAGGCCCAATTGTCGATGTGTGTAGATTGTGGAGAGTGGCTGTTGAGATCTCTATTGATTGTCAATCAGATGGATAACCCCCGACTATTTCTTGTGCCTGGTTCGGATTTGTCGTACAATCTCGAACACAACCTATGAAATAGTCGGCTGCTATGATCCCTCGATTGCTTGAATTACCTGATGATGAAAGTTTTTTCCTGTTTGGGCCTCGTGGTGTTGGCAAAACGATGTTGCTCAAGCATTTGCCCTGGTTTCCGAATGCACTATATCTTAATTTACTCAAAGCAAGTGAGGAGCAGCGCTTTGCTCGAAATCCGGATGAATTACTGGGTATTGTGAATGCACTTCCGAAGGAAACGACTCACATTATTATTGATGAAGTTCAAAAGTTGCCGAAATTACTTGATGTCGTGCATGAGCTCATCGAAACGACTTCAAAACATTTTATTTTAACTGGATCTAGCGCTCGTAAGCTCAAACATGGCCGCGCTAATTTGCTGGCGGGCCGCGCTTTTACCTATTCACTTTATCCCTTTTCTTATTTGGAAATTGCAGGGCGCGCTGACCTTATGGGTTGCCTATCCTGGGGCACGCTTCCCAAAATTTTTGAATATCAATCACCTGAAAAAAAACAATTGTATCTTGATGCCTATACCCAAACCTATCTCAAAGAAGAAATTTGGGCCGAACAATTTATTCGCGATCTTGCGCCTTTCCGTCGTTTTTTAGAGGTCGCTGCGCAATCCAACGGCAAGCTCATTAACTTTTCAAATATCGGTCGGGATGTTGGTGTTTCCGATCAGACCATTCAAAAGTATTACTCTATTTTGGAAGACACCCTGCTTGGATTTTTTTTAGAGCCCTTTCAGCACTCATTTAGAAAGCGCTTAAGTAAAACGCCAAAATTTTATTTTTTTGATCCTGGTGTTGTGCGTGCGTTAACCGCTCAACTTACCCTGCCGTTAACACCAAGCACGAGCTACTTTGGCGAATTATTTGAGCATTTTATTATATTACAGTGCAAACAACTGGCCAGCTACTATCATCGTGATTATCGATTTTCTTATCTTAAAACAAAAGATGATGTGGAAATTGATTTAATTGTCGAGCGGCCGGGATTGCCTTTACTCTTTATTGAAATTAAAAGCAGCCCCCAAGTACAGATTGAACACCTCAAAACCCTTAAAAAAATAGCGGTTGATTTTGGCAATTGTGAGGCGATTTGTTTCAGTTGTGACCCCTATCCCAAACTTATAGATGGCATCAGAATATTCCCCTGGGCAGAAGGCATTGAGCGCTATTTTAAACTTTGATTTGCACCCTATCCACCGGTATAATTCATTGCTTACTCCTTTCCTTTTGCAAGCAGGTTTCATGCCAGGCTCACCACAGACCGTTGTTCATGTTTGCATCCCCAACGCGAAACGGGATTATTTTGATTATGCTGCCGATGGCGATATGCCCGCGTTGGGTGCGCGAGTTTGGGTGCCGTTTGGTACGAAGAAGCGTATGGGTGTGGTGGTTGGGCATGGGGTGTTGGTTAATCCTGAGTTTGTTATCAAAACCATTCTTGAAACCATTGACGCTGAGCCGCTATTACCGGAGCCTGTGTTGCGTCTGTGCCATTGGGTGAGTCGTTATTATCAGACGCCGTTGTCTGAAGTTATCCCGCTGGCACTGCCTAAACAGTTTCGTGATGGGCGAGCGTATGAATCGGTGGTTGAATTTGATTATGAGCTCGCCATGGCACCGGATCTGGCACTTGCGTTGGTCGGTATGCGTGCGAAACGGCAACGTGCGTTGATTGATGTGTTGATAGAGCGCCCGACCCTCTCTGCCGCGGAGATGTCTGCTGCGGGCTTTCCGCCTGCATTTTGTAAAACCTTGCTCGCGGCGGGCATTCTGCGGATGGCGCCGCGGGTTGCCACTCTGCCGCTTACGCCACGCACACAACCTTTAGCCCTTAATCCTGAGCAAACCCATTCAGTTGATAAAATCTCTCTCACGCTTGATACCTACCACTGTTATTTAATCGATGGCGTGACGGGGAGCGGGAAAACAGAAGTGTATTTACAGGTGATTGCGAAAGTCCTTGCGGCGGGAAAACAAGTGCTCATCCTGGTGCCTGAAATTGGCTTGACGCCTCAGTTATTATCACGATTTAGTGCGCGCTTTCATGAGCCGATGGCGGTCATGCATTCACATTTGAATGATACCGAGCGACGGCGCGCTTGGCAGCAGGCCAGAGATGGCATCGTTAGGCTGGTTATTGGCACCCGCGCGGCGGTATTTACCCCCATGCCTGATTTAGGGTTGATTGTGATTGATGAGGAACATGACACCTCATTTAAACAAATGGATCGTGTACGCTATTCTGCGCGGGATACTGCATTGATGCGCGCGTTTACGGCCGATATTCCGATTGTTCTGGGATCAGCAACGCCCAGTCTTGAGAGCCTGCATAATAGTGCGCATGGCAAATATACGTTATTGCAATTAAGCCAAAAAGCGGTGAGTCGTGTGCCGTTGCGCTATCAGTTGCTGGATATTCGTAATGAAACGCTACATGAGGGACTGGCCTCACAAACCCTCAACATTATTCGTGAGCATTTGGAGCGTCAACATCAAGTATTAGTGTTTATCAATCGTCGTGGATTTTCGCCGATATTATTGTGTCATCAATGCGGTTGGATGGCGGACTGTCGCGCGTGTGACTCGCATCTCACGGTACATCGTACCTCGGGTAAATTGGCCTGTCACCATTGTGGTTTGATTCAAAACATGCCGCGCCAATGCAGCAAATGCAAAGGGACGGAACTCATTCCAATTGGTGCGGGAACTCAGCGCATTTATGACTATCTCGCCACTCAATTTCCGCATACCAGCATGTTGCGTATTGATCGCGATGAAATTCAAAAAAAACATGCGTTAGATGCTTGTCTCGATAAAATTAACCGTGGTGAAGCGCAACTGATTGTCGGCACACAAATGCTCGCTAAGGGGCATCATTTTCCGAAATTAACGCTGGTTGTCGTCGTGGATGCGGACAATGGATTTTATAATCAGGACTTTCGCGCAACCGAGCGTCTGGGGCAGCTGCTCACACAAGTTGCCGGGCGCGCGGGACGCGAGGAAGATGCCGGGCATGTCGTCATACAAACCCATTTGCCACAGCATCCTTTATTGAATTTACTGGTTCAACAGGGCTATGGCCCTTTTGCTGAGTCACTGCTCACCTTGCGTGAACAGGCGCTGTTACCGCCCTACTCACATATGGCGTTGCTGCGCGCTCAAAGTAAAACCTTGCCCAAAGTATTGCATTTTTTACATGCCATCAAACAACACTTACACCCAACTGGCATCACGCTTTTGGGCCCAGCACCTGCGCCACTCGCGCGCAAGGCAGATCATCATCGCATGCAGTTGCTCATTCAGTCGCCTACACGTCAGCGGAGGGAGTATGCGTTGCAGTTTATGCGTGAGGCGATTAACCAATATAAGCTGGATAAAAGTATTGAGTGGACGATTGATGTGGATCCGGTTGATTTGGCGTAGCCTCGAGTTAAGAGGATTAATCGGACGTAGGTTGGGTTGAGGCTGGGAAGCCGAAGCCCAACAAAATCATCATGTTGGGCTTCGGCTTCCCAGCCTCAACCCAACCTACGTCCGATTTATTCCCTTACAGCCTTGTGGCAGTGTACAAGCCCTACGCCCATTTCGTAGAACTATGAAAAACGCGAAGTATCTCAACTGTTCTATTTTTAATTCGATAAGGCACAATGTAGGGTGTTCCTGGAATAATCAGTTCTTTTGTATTCACGACCCTGCCTGGTCGCCCCATCGCCGGCTGATCCTTAAGAAAAGAAACCGTGTTGATTGCGCTAAATTTTCTAATTGCGTTTTTAGCTTATCATCAAGTCTTATCGGCATTGTAGATGATGTCATCGTGAACCTCCATATGAGACAAAATACTGTGTGTACAATACAACACATTTTGTTCAATATATTGAATTCACTTAAATAAAAAATAAATATCATGAAATTAATTTGCTCTAAATGCGACAATGTGGCATAATTATCCCAAGGTCGCTTTATTTTCTTACAGATTGTTGGAGCATGATTATGGCAGAATCTATTTCTTCTACGGCATCAACGGCTTCTCTGAACAAAGAAGAACAGCAGCATAAAATCTATTCATTGTTTGACAGCTCACCATTACGACATTCATGTTGCTCAGTAAAAATAAAGCACATGCACGATTTATATCATCCACGGATATTTCGTGACTTTCCTGCGGGCTATATGCGCCTCATCAACGAAGAAGATGGGCAAAATGCGCTGTATTATGTCGACAAAAAAAACCATATCCTAAAAAACCTGGGCTTAAACGAGGATGAGCTTATCGCTTATGACGCAGCGGTAGCCAGTTCAGAAAAACCGGCCGCATTATCAGCCTCAGCTTTAAAGGCCATCGCTGAAATAACTCATTTTATCCCGAAAAAATCCGTCTTACTTCAAGAACACATTCAATCGTTAGGCCTGATAGCCGCGCCACCCGCTTTCGTGTTTACACATGATATTAACTATCTGCTCAGGACCAATCCTGCGATATTCAAATATTTGACACCAGTAGAAAGAAAAGCACTCGAGATCAATCTGCGCCAGGCGTATTATCAATTGGGCGCACAACGTCAGGCGACTTGCATCACTGGCGAAGGTCAATTCCCAAGAATCAATATGGAGAACCTTGAGCACTGCGCGTTCTTGCTCCGTAATTTAGAGTTAGTAGACAAAGAAGAAGAACTCGAAGCTCACAAAAAACAGGCACAGAACAGTGGGGGGGAATTAAATCAATGGGAGAAGAAATTAAATCAATGGCGCCAAGAAAAAATCAACTTTTGGATCGATTTTAGTGCCGGAAAAACGGTGTATTTTACTCGATGGATGAATGAACTGAACGTATGGAATTCCTATTGGGGTTGGGCGGGACAAACCTTGCGCACTGCTGCACATATGTTGCCCCAAAATTTTCATCATATTCAACAAACGATAGAAGCTTCAACAAGCCTTGCGGAACCATTGCGCATATTAAGCAGCATTCTTCATTACATAAGCGTTTCCATTAATTTTGCATTGATTCTCAGGCATTCCCTTAAAGGCCCATGGATGAGCGAAGAGGAAAAAGAGCTTATTGAGCAGAAAGGCGGTACATGGAATCAATTTACCGAACGTCTTGCGGCGCAAAAACTTGCGCTCATCAATAATCTCATTTTCGTAACGAATACTTTGGTGAGACTACTCTGGCTGGCTAAACATGGATTGGGGCCTTTCGGGGATTTGTTGACTATAGTCCTGTTAACAGGAGACGTTTACCTTAGTTATTTGGCCACTACCGATGCCCAAAAAAAGCGTCAGCAAGAGATTCAATTCTATGATGACGAAATAGCAATATTGAAGAAAAAAATTCAAGGTGATAACTCCGCCGATACAAGAGCGAGAATAGCTATCATTGACGATGAACAATTCCAAATCGCAAGGGCACAATTAGCAAGATTAGAACAAGCTAGAGACCGATGTGAAGATCACTGGAGCCGTCAATTAAAAGAACGGACTATAAATGTATACTATGCAGCTGGCGTAGCTATTGGCTTTATATTAATGGTTTTTCCTTGGGTAGAAATAGGCGTAAAAGCATCTGCTGAAGCCCTCGTTATGGGAGCAACTGCGTATTGCTTTGTGCTAGCGCTTCTCTACGCGGGCTATAAAGCTTATATGGAAGTAACCAAGGCTCAGGATTCAAGAATGAGCGCATTAGAGGAGTGTCATGCTCTCCTGTCCGTCGATGGTCCACTCAGCGAGGCCGATTATATTCGCTACAAAGACATGTTCGCTCAAGCGAAATATCAAGAGGAAATGGAAAAACATCAATACTATGTTTTAATCCGCTCAGTTATTATTCAATCCATCATTCCGATCGCGATATTTGCTGGCTTTACATTTGCAACGTTTGGTATCGGCTTAGTTGTATTTGCGATTGTTGCTGCCGTAGCCATTCTCACACATTATGCACTTGAATATTTCAAACCAGAAGAGGCGGCATTGGCTGAATTTGAAGAGGAGCATTATCACGCTTTTTCAAAAGAAGATGAGAAAAAGAGCGTTGCAGCCGACATTAAAATGATGAAGTCGAAGGGCGTAGCCGGGTTATTTTCGTCTAAAAAAGAGAACGAAAATGACTTAAAACCGGATATTGCTGCCGACCCTAGTCTCGCCGGCTAGTGCCTCGTCAACATTACCCTAGAAAAAGTGCTTGAAGATCGTTGGTATATCGCCTGCCGAGTGGCGTGACTTGCCACGCATCTTGGGTAATCGACAACAATCCTTTGGTCGCGGCTTGTTGAAAATGATTGAGTGATTCATCCCAACGTAACCCTGTTCGCTCGGTCAATAATCGTTGTGGGATGAGTTGCTCCAAGCGGCTGGTATTTAAGATGAACTCTAACAAGCGATCAGCGGGTTCAATTGTCAATAGCTCGGCCAGAAACGGCTTACTGGGATCCAGATAATCTTTCGGCTGGCGATGTTTGCGTGTGCGGTAAACGGCATCTGTTGTGAGCTTGCCATGCGCGCCGGCGCCAATACCGAGATAGTCGCCGAACAGCCAGTAATTAAGATTATGCTGCGAGGCTTTCCCATCGCGGCAGAACGCGGAAATTTCGTAGCGGTGGAACTGATTTTCTGCAAGTAACGCAAAGCCCTCTTCTTCTAGCATGCCCAGCGTATCATCATCTGGAAGTATGGGTTGTTGTTTATAAAACACCGTATTCGGTTCGATGGTTAATTGATACCAAGAGAGATGCTCTGGTTGATAGCTCAGCGCCTGACGCAAGTCCTCTAGCCCTTCGGCAGCGGTCTGATTCGGTAAACCATGCATGATATCTACATTCATGTTGGTGAATCCGGCCCGGCGTGCGCGCTCTATGGCGTGATGTGCTTGTGGGCCATCATGAATCCGGCCCAAGGTTTTTAAATGCTTTGAATCAAAACTTTGAATGCCGAGGGATAAGCGATTGATCCCCAAAGCGCGATAATCACTAAAACGTGACTCATCGACACTGCCGGGATTGGCTTCCAGTGTGATTTCGATGTCTTTTTTGAATGCCAAACGTGCTTTTAATCCGGTGAAGAGACGCTCATAAGCCGCGGCGGAGAATAAACTAGGCGTTCCGCCCCCGATAAACACCGATTCAATCTCGCGAGAAGTTAAGCGAGTGAGATCATTGTCAAGATCGTGTAACAGTGCATCAACATAGGCGATTTCCGGAAGCACGTCGGGGCTTTTATGTGAATTAAAATCACAATAAGGGCATTTACGAATGCACCATGGAATATGAATATATAATGATAAAGGGATCATCGACTTGAGGCTGGCTTGTTAATAGTGTCATATAGTATCATATATTTTATCCACAAATTAAGGAAAAAACCATGAACAAACGCGTTAGAGTCGCCGTTACAGGCGCTGCCGGCCAGATTGGGTATGCATTACTGTTTAGAATCGCTTCAGGCCAAATGTTTGGTGATGATACTGATGTTGAGTTGAATTTACTTGAGTTAGAAGCGGCTTTGCCCTCGCTGGAAGGTGTGGCGATGGAATTGGATGATTGTGCATTTCCACGACTAAAGCGCATTGTTTGCACCTCTAACCTCAACGAAGCAATGGATGGCGTCAACTGGGCACTGCTCGTTGGTTCGGTGCCACGTAAACAAGGCATGGAGCGTTCTGATTTATTAAAAATCAACGGTGGCATTTTCACCGCGCAAGGCCGTGCTATCAACGACAATGCGCGTGATGATGTTCGCGTGTTTGTCGTTGGTAATCCATGCAACACCAATGCCTTGATTGCCAAGCATCATGCCAAAGACATTCCTGATGCTAACTTCTATGCCATGACAACACTTGATGAACTGCGTGCACGGACACAATTGGCGCAAAAGGCTGGTGTTGATATCACTGCAGTCACTCAAATGACGATCTGGGGCAATCATTCAGCGACACAATTCCCTGATTTCTATCATGCGAAAATCAATGGGTTATCTGCTGCTGATGTGATTCAAAATGAACAGTGGTTAAAAGATACATTTGTCCCCACAGTGCAACAGCGCGGTGCTGCCGTGATTAAAGCTCGTGGTTCTTCATCTGCGGCTTCAGCGGCCAATGCCATCATTCGCGGGGTCAATAATATCGTCACCAATACGCCTTTCGGCGAGTCTTTCTCCTTATGTCGTAGTTCTCACGGAGAGTATGGCGTTGACGAAGGCTTGATGTTTTCATTCCCCTGCCGCCGTGAACATGGTGAACTGCATGTGGTTGAAGGATTGGCCTTTAATGAGTATAGCCAAATGAAGTTCAACGAAACATTGGCTGAATTGCGCAGTGAGCGAGACATGGTGAAAGAGATGGGTCTTTTAGATTAGTTAGTGGAGCCTCATCGGACGTAGGTTGGGTTGAGCGAGAGCGAAGCCCAACAAAATCATCATGTTGGGCTTCGCTCTCGCTCAACCCAACCTACTTTCCTTAAAGACCCTACATGCCTCCAAAAACCACCAAACTCCAATCTTCCTGCGTCAACGTGGCAACGTGTTTGAAATCGTTTTGATAAGCTACAATCAGTTGTTCCACTTGCTCATTTAATATTCCAGAAACAACCAATGTGCCTCCTGGTTTAAGCAGGCGACGGAATTCTGATTGAAGTTGCAGTAAAGGCGTTAATAATATATTGGCGATGAGCACATCTACAGGTTCGATGAATACATCAGGCAGAGAAACGCTCAAATTTGATTCTGTTATCTGATTGGTCGCCGCGTTATTGCGGGTGGCAATGAGCGCTTGATTATCGAGATCTACGGCGGTGACGTGGCGAGCCCCCAATTTCAAAGCTGCGAGTGCCAAAATACCCGAGCCACATCCGTAATCAATCACTTGCTTGTTTGCTAAATTGGCTTGCTCTAACCAGGTTAAACACAATGCGGTAGTGGGATGCGTACCCGTGCCAAATGCCAGACCTGGATCGAGTGTTAAATTAATGGCTTCGGGTTCGGGTGGCGTGAGCCATGAAGGACAGATCCAGAGGCGCTTGCCGAATTGTTGTGGCTTGAAATCGGCCATACACACCCTTTCCCAATCCTTATCAGGAACGGGCTCAAGGGTTAGCTTTAAATGCGGGTAAATCGACTCCAGTTGAACGCGGGCATTTTGCCCATCTTCGCCATCAACGTAGACGGCTTGAATCACAACATCCGCCCATAAGGGCGTCGTGCCTATCTCTGGTTCTAAAATGGGAGAGTCATAACGGTCGGTTAATGTCACCGACAATGCGCCCATTTCTTCTAGCATATCACTCAACGCATCCACTTCATTGCGCAGGCATTGATCTATTTTTAATTGAAACATTAAATTATTCCTTCAACATCGATTCAAGATAATGAATATTCGTACAGCCTTGAATAAACGCTTTATCATGCATAATTCGCCGATGAAGATCCAAATTGGTTTTAATGCCATCTATAATGATTTCATCCAACGCATTACGCATCCGCCCGATGGCCTCGGCGCGTGTTTCGCCGAAACTAATTAATTTACCAATCATGGAGTCATAATTGGGTGGCACAGTATAACTGCTATAAATATGTGAATCAAACCGAATGCCAGGACCTCCGGGCTGATGGACATGCTTGATGGTCCCTGGTGAAGGGATGAACGTTTTAGCATCCTCAGCATTCACACGGCACTCAACAGCATGACCGCGAAATCGAATGTCTTCTTGCTTCAGGGTAAACGGCATATCGCTGGCTATCTTGATTTGTTCTTTAATCAAATCAATCCCGGTAATCAGTTCTGTCACGGGATGTTCGACTTGAATTCGCGTATTCATTTCAATGAAATAAAAACAGCCGTCTTGAAACAAAAATTCAAACGTACCGGCGCCTCGATACTGCATCTCTTGGCACGCCTTCACAACGCGCTCTCCAATATCACGACGCTGTTCGGGTGTAATGCCTGGTGCGGGCGCCTCTTCAACGACTTTTTGATGACGGCGCTGCATCGAGCAGTCGCGCTCGCCTAAATGAACAGCATGCCCTCGACCATCGCCAAGCACTTGAAATTCAATGTGCCGAGGATTTTCGAGAAATTTTTCCATGTATACCATGGGATTATTAAATGCAGCTTTGGCTTCACTACGAGTGAGGGCAATGGCATTTAATAAATTAGACTCTGTATGCACAACGCGCATGCCACGGCCACCACCCCCGCCTGATGCTTTAATAATCACGGGGTAACCAATTGCTTTGCCTAGCGCGAGATTGCGTGCATCATCATCTAACAAAGGGCCATCCGAACCAGGGACACAGGGCACGCCTGCTTTTTTCATGGCAGCGATGGCTGAGACTTTGTCACCCATCAGGCGAATGGTTTCCGCTTTTGGGCCAATAAATCGAAACCCACTTTGTTCAACAATTTCGGCAAAATCGGCGTTCTCTGCCAAAAAACCATATCCCGGGTGAATGGCAACGGCATCCGTCACTTCTGCCGCTGAAATAATTGCCGGAATATTCAAATAACTTTTTTGTGAGTGGGCAGGGCCAATGCATACGGTTTCATCGGCTAATCGTAAATGCAATAAATCTTTATCGGCCTCAGAATAGACGGCGACCGTTTGAATTCCGAGCTCTTTGCACGCCCGCAAAATACGCAGCGCAATTTCGCCACGGTTGGCAATCAAAATTTTACTCAACATGAGACTCGCCTCTTAACTTTCGATGACAAACAAGGGCTGGTTATATTCAACGGGAGAGCCATTTTGAACCAGTATTGCTGTGATGACGCCAGCCTTATCGGCTTCAACTTCGTTAAACATCTTCATCGCCTCAATCATGCACAATGGATCACCCACTTTAACCATTTGCCCCACAGCAACAAACGGAGCGACTTCAGGAGAGGCTGCGGTGTATAACGTACCCACCATAGGCGAGCGCACCTGATGTCCTGATATGATTGGCGCAGACGAAGGCAGACTAACCTCCATTGCCGGAGGAGGCATTGGAGCCTGGTAAGCCGGCCGAATATGGTGAACATCCATGGCGGTACTCGTCGGATGACGACTGAGCCGCAAAGACTCCTCCCCTTCCTTAATCTCAATTTCAGAAATACCCGTTTCTTGTAATAACTCAATCAATTTTCTAATTTTACGAATATCCATGAACGAATCACTCTCTAGTTAAATGTTTGAAACAGGGCGTGTAAGGCCAGCACGTAACCGTATGATCCAAAGCCACTGATCACACCCTGCGCAATGTCTGAAAAATAAGAATGCTGGCGAAACGATTCACGCGCATAAATATTACTAATATGTACTTCGATAAAAGGGATTTGTACAGCAACCAAAGCATCTCGCAGGGCAATACTTGTATGGGTAAAGGCTGCGGGATTAATAATCAAATAATCGATGTGATCCAGATGCGCCTGATGAATAGCATGGATGAGCTCTGCCTCGCTGTTACTTTGCAGCGCCTGTAATGCAAACCCAGCGGAAGTGGCTTCTTCGGTTAACTGCGTATTGATATCACTCAACGATTGCTGACCGTAAAGATGCGGTTCACGCAAGCCGAGTAGATTTAAATTGGGGCCGTGCAGGACAAGTATTTTTTTCATTAAAATACCGTTAATGATCAGATAGGAGTACTATGCCTGAAATTAAATTAAATGTCTACATCAGCGACGTTCTCGGTGGATGTCAGCAAGTTAGCTTCAAATGACGTTATTTCGGGTATAGTACCGTTTCCATTTAGTTTTGACCGGTTGGAATAGGCAGATTGAAACGATCTCGAACAAAGCGTCGTTGCGAGGCACGAAGCAATCCAGGGTTCGAAGCTTTGTTCTCTGGATTGCTTCGTGCCTCGCAACGACGACCTGCAAGCGCAGTGTTGCGATTTTTACAGAGGCTACTGGGTTGATCACTATAATCAACCGGTCAAAATCAAATGGAAAGGGTACCAGTTGCGATAGACACAAATCCGCGTATACTTTTTATTGCACATTTCACAACATTATAAGGACTTAATCATGATTTATCCAAATATTCTTGCCACCATTGGCCATACCCCCGTTGTCAAAATCAATCGCATTGGTGCTGGGCTTGCCTGTGAACTATATGTGAAGTGCGAATTTTTTAATCCAGGGGGCTCGGTTAAAGACAGGATTGGTTATGAGATGGTTAGGCAGGCTGAATTAAAAGGCAGAATCAAACCTGGAGACACCCTGATTGAACCGACATCCGGCAACACCGGGATCGGCATCGCGTTGGCCGGAGCGATTATGGGATATAACGTTATCATCACCATGCCCAACAAAATGAGTATGGAAAAACAGGTGGTGCTGGAACGTTTGGGCGCGACCATTTATCGCACGCGCACAGAAGCAGCCTCAAGTGACCCAGATAGCCATATTTCGCTAGCAAAACAATTACAACAAGAAATTCCGCACTCGCATATCCTTGATCAATACGCAAATGAAGACAATCCTGGCGCACATTACCGGGGAACAGCTCAAGAAATTATAGATGATTTTGGAGATAATTTGCACATGATTGTTGCTGGCTCAGGCACAGGCGGCACCATCTCTGGGATTGCAAAACGCTTGAAAGAACATAACCCAGCCATTCAAGTCATCGGAGTTGATCCAATAGGCTCTATTTTGGGAGGCGGCGATGACGTTGCGCCTTATGAAGTTGAAGGCATTGGTTATGATTTCTTTCCAGATGTATTGGATAACACACTGATAGACCGCTACATTAAAACCAATGATAAAGACTCATTCGATATGGCACGTCGTATGATTCGTGAGGAAGGGTTGCTGGTCGGCGGCTCATCAGGCTCAGCGATGTGCGGCGCACTTCAGGCAGCTACGTCCTTAAAGGCTGGGCAAAAATGCTTGGTTATTCTGCCCGATTCTATTCGTAACTATATGTCAAAATTTCCGAATGATGTGTGGATGAAGGAGCATGGGTTTTTGTGATAATTGATGTAGGTTGGGTTGAGCGAGAGCGAAGCCCAACATGACGATTTTGTTGGGCTTCGCTCTCGCTCAACCCAACCTACATCCGATTAATTCCCTTAACTTAATGGCAGTGAATCTACGTGCCCACCCTACTTAGTTGACAAGCCTGCTTGCTGTGCTTCCATTTGAGTGAAAACATCTTCAGCGCGCATGTGACCGACGCTGATAGCACGGGCCAGGGCGTAAACTAATTCTGCTACAATGGCATCGTCATGCATTTGAGAAGGTGAATGACTGGGCAACTGTGCGATTGCGCGAGAAAAAAAGTCAGACTGATGTTCTTGATCGACATATTTGACGCGACCTTTAAGATAATCACTCGTGCCCATGCCTTTGATATACAAATCCAATAAATTCTTTTTAGTCAGTTCGCCAGCACCGACCATTGTAGTCAGGAGATCACGTGTGCCTTCAAATTCTGCTACGGTACGTTTTTCTTCTGCAGCAATCTTCCGCAAAATCTCAGGCATATCACAATCAGCCACTGCCTTGTTGACCGGCTGAAGAACTGGCTTGCTTTCATACACATTTGATTTGAACACATCAGGATTTAAAAGGCGTGGCCGGTAATGCTGGCGCTCTAATTCAATAACGATTGATGGATTAGTCGCAGAATGATTCGCTTGGGAATTATACTTCAACGGAGGAGAAGCTAACTCTTTTCCACTGGTTATCAAACGCACTTCAACGGGCACATCCAACGTTTTAGCCAACGCACTGATGCTACTTTCATCGATCCACGTTTGAGAATTGCGCATTTCAGCAGGTGAAGTTTGCTCATTATGTTGCACAAACGCACCGGGATATTTTACTGGGTTCTCAATCATTTCATCCACTGCAAATTGCCGCAAAGTATAGGCGATAGATTGAATGAGTTCGGGCGTGGCAACTTTCTTCAACACAAGATCCATCAGCTGATTGGGCGTTGCCAGACCAACCATTTGTGGGCGATGTCGAGGATAGTATTCAAAATGCCGACGAAGCACTTTGCTCAGTAACGTCTTATTCAGATGAGGAAATGCGATAAAATTATCGATTAACCCTGCAGCAATAGAACGAAAACCACAATCGCCATTGCCACCGACATTAACAATCGTTCGTGATTTTGCAACAACGGACGGTTGTGAAAACAAACCACGTACCAAGGGCATAACCTTCTCCAAACGATTTACAGATATCTTACATTATAATGCAAAAGATGTGATCTTGTCGAATAAATCACGTTCTCATCGCGGCTTTGTTAAACGCATCGACAACGACAGAGGGCACAAAACCTGAAACATCACCGCCCAATGCGGCTATTTCACGCACTAATGATGAAGAAATAAACATTAAATCTTCCGATGGGGTTAAAAATAACGTTTCGACCAGCTTGGATAATTTGCGATTCATGCCTGCCAATTGAAATTCATATTCAAAATCAGACACGGCTCGCAGGCCTCGCAAAATAATCCCGGCATTTTGTTCCTGAACAAAATGAATCAATAGATTATCAAAGCCAACAACCGACACCCCCGGGAGATGCGCAACAGACTTTTGTACCAGTTCAATGCGTTCTGCTAACGAAAAAAAAGGCCGCTTCGCCGCATTATGCGCAACAGCAATGATCACCTCAGGAAAGAGTCGTGATGCACGGGAAATAATATCAATGTGACCATTCGTCACGGGATCAAACGTACCTGGGTAAATGGCTTTTTGTTTCATAGAATAAATATCAAAAGAAGCATACTGGGCAGTCTAATGGATTATTAAAAAAAAACAACTTTTCTATATTACAAAATTACAAGTGCATAACTACCCGGGCAAGGGCAGTGGCACGCTCACGGACACGTGAATGTACGCTACGCGGGTTTTATATTTTAAAGATTCGCGTAGCGCTCATTCACGTGCCCGAGCCCGTGAGCGTGCCCCTGCCCGTCCTTTTCCCTTTAGCCTTTTACCCCTTAACTAAATACCACCAAAAAACATAATCTATAATATCTGCTAAACTTCAATAATGGATTGAGTTAAAGACATCATAAAGGAGTGGACCATGAAAGCTTATCAACCAATTACCGCAATATCCTTTTGTTTACTGATGGCCTGCGCGCCACTCAAGAAACCCGATGAAATGGCAGTCAATAAACCTTATCCCCCTGCCCCGCCCTCAGAAACAGAAACGATTGATCACGCGCCGGCCTCACATGCCTCCAATCTCACTTCGTGGGATATTTCTGGCGCGATTGCCGCGCGTAACAAACGTAAATCATGGACTGCTTCTTTGAATTGGCTACAACAAGGTGCCGAAAGCTATCAGATAAGACTGATGGGGCCCTTAGGCGGGGGCACGGTCATGATTGAAAAGCATAATGGTATCATCACGTTTCGTGATGGACCAAAAACCATATCCTCAAAAGATGCCGATAAGCTGCTGTTCACGCAAACCGGCGTTCGCTTACCGGTAAGTCATCTCTATTACTGGGTGCGAGGTATTCCAGCACCTGGGAAAACGGGCGAAGAACGTGCCGTTGGTCATCAACAGGTATCGCAATTCAATCAAGATGGCTACAACGTCATGTACTCGCAATATATGAAGGTCCAAGACTTGATATTACCTTCTAAAATCAAGCTGGAAGGGCATGGGGTTTTGATTAAATTGGTGATTAAACGGTGGAAGGTGTAGGTTGGGTTGAGCGAGAGCGAAGCCCAACAGGCCGGTTAAGTAGATGTAGAGTTGTGCTCACGATTGTTGGGCTTCGCTCTCGCTCAACCCAACCTACTCCGATTAACTCCCTTAACGCAACTACGAAGCCGCAGTGGCCAGTTGCAGACCTTGGCGATACATTGCAAATGCGCCTGCGTGGTCGCTGAGTTGTTCTAGCAAATCGCCGAGCTCGGCATAAACAACGGGTGTTGCCGCCAGCTGCAAACTTGCTTCAAAATACGTTTTCGCTTTTCCCCACAACTGATTTTTTTGACAAAGCCGCCCGAGGCATAAATACAACGCCGCGGAGTGAGCATTTTTTTTCAACAACGATTCGACGAAATCTAACCGCGCAGTCCCTGCGGAAATTCTTCCATATAAGTCAAGCAGTTGATCGTTCAATTCATGACGCAGGCATTGACGTAGTAGCGCTTCAACCTGAACATCATGTTGATGTTGCAATAAATAGCGACTATAAACCGCAACAAACACTGGATCTTGCCCCAACTGCTTCGGTAATCGACTAAAAAAGCCGTCAATGACATCAGGCTGGCCTTGCTTGACCAAATCGATCAAGGCTTGCAAATACGCATGATGTTGCAGCGTTGCATAGGCCTCCCCTGTCGCCACTTTATTGCGCTTCAAATCGGGCAATAAAGCGATTAAAAGAGGCCAATCTTTAACCTCTTGATACAAATCAGCCAATAATTTCAGAACATAAGGATGATTTGGGGCAATATCTTGCAAATGCCGTAAAGTAGCCAGTGCTTGCTCCCATTGACGATTCGCTAACTGTAGTTGAGCCTGAGTGAGCTCAACGGCAATTTTAGCCTCTGGCATACACTGCTGAGCATCGCGTAAAAAAGTATCTCGCAGTTGATTATCACCCATTTCCTGAGCTGCCCGTGCTGCCGTTAAATAATTTAATAACGGCGTATCCGCATCGGGTAATGCTTTAATTAAATAATTCTTCGCACGTGACCAGTGACCTTCGCTAAATTCAATCAACCCCTGACGCGTTTTCTTTTGGGATGCCAACGCACGCCGTTTTGCTCGCCAGTGGGCAAAGGATGATGGCCGACTACTTATCCAGGTAAAGAGAGACAAAAGCACGTGAATCACAACAAAGGCGAGAATCAACGTAATCCCAGCCACCCAAAGTGTTGTCTCAACCGTCCAGTGGCTGATGGCTATCAGCACATAGCCTGGATCATCTTGAAGATGTGACCCAATCCAAACGGACAACAATAAAATTAAAAAAATCCAAATCATCTTCATCATGATGAGGGGGCTCCTGTTTCTTTACTGTCAGGAAGAACTGAATCCGCCCCTGGTTTTTTATCTTGTTTTACATCGATCGCCTGATTCAATAACAACAGTGACTGACCAATGTCTATTTTTTTCTGCACTATCGTTCGCTGCTGCAGGTCTTCCAATTGCTTCAATAATGCAGTGGTATTCGACTCGTGGAGATCAAATGATTGTTTAATTTGTTTGATGGCTTGGTTCAGCGTCAACTGATACAGCGCCTCATTTCCCTGCAAAACAGCCAACTGCGTTTCTTGCAAAGCCAGCTGAATACGCTCCCGCAATAACCCGGCATAAGCAGGTGTGATGAATGGCTGAGTATCAGCATCGATTCGCCGGATCACAAACAGTTTCTCAAAAGTATGCAAACTCTCTTGCAAACGTCCTCGCCACCCGGTCGTCCCTTTCTGGGCATCCGTCGTTGCAGGAGTGGTGCTGGCCAGTTGTCCTGGGAGTGTCTGGGGCTTCAATGACAGTGTGAGATCCTGTGCCGCATCGAGTTGACTGAGCAACCCCGCCACATCTACTTTTTCTACCGCCTTCACCGCCGCATTCTCTTGTGCAATCGCACGTCTCACCTCGAGCAAGCGTTGTTCGTGAATATCCGTCAGTAACGTATCCGCTTGATTCAACAGGTCGCTGGTTATTTGAGTGTTATTGCCCCACGTCGCATTAATCTGTGCAAGCTCAAGGTAATACCGTGCTTTAAGCAGAGTAAACTCATTCGCCCGATAAGTTTGACTCTGCAGTACTGTATTCATTTGTTTCTCAAACAGACTCCTCTGTTCATCTGCCGCGTGCATATTTTGCGCTGTCGAATCCAGTTGGGTTAACGTATGTTCTTGTTGCGTTTTCATCACCTGTAGCTTGCTTCGCAGGGCTTGCAGTTCATGCCGAGATTCCTGACGCCATTGCAGTAGCATATAGGCACTTAACGCGGCACATCCAATAGCAACCAATAATATAAGCTTTATCCAGAGTGAAACGCTTCGTGGTGCAGACGAGGACGGCTTTGCTTCCTCGGATTTCTTGCCTTCTTGTTCTGTTGTCATCACGTTATCCTTAGATTGACTTTATTGTGATCGTGATTATACCCAAATCAGCCGCGGTTTTCGCCAAACGCTTGCTTTGAACCCAGCAAGGCTTACTTCGAAGCCAATCCGCCGCTTTATGGCCAAATAATTGAAAAAGATGGTGCATCGCTTCTTCACTTGTAAAGACTATAACGTCTACAGCATCTTCATGCCACAACGATTCAATATATGCCGGGTCAACAACGGGGAGAATACGGCGATAAACCGCCAGCGGACGCACTAATGCGCCACGCTGAGTCAAGGTGTCGGCCAATAAAGCTCTTCCATTCTCACCTTTAACCAACAAGATTGTTTTATCGTGAACATGCTGCATCGCCTCAAGGTTCAGAAGATCCTCGCTGCTGGCAACTAAAGGAACTTCATCAACCCGCACACCCCGTTGCCTTAATGCGTTTGCTGTCGCTTGCCCTACGGCAGCAACTCGAATTGACTCGGGCCAATTCTTAAGTCGCTCAAAACAAAATTGCACCGCATTGGTGCTAATAAAAATCGCCCAATCAATCGCTGCCAAGTCCCCGAGCGCACTCCACCAATCGTTATCAACCGGCTCAATGGTCAAGGCGGGACACTCGATGGGAATACCACCCGCATCGCGAATCGCCTGACTGAATGCTTTATTCTGCCCTAAAGGCCGGGTATTAAGAATACGTAATCCCTTCCAGTCTGGCCCGCTCCCTGACATTATTCAATGACCTCGCTCAACAGCCGGTCAGCGCCACCCGCTAAAAGCGCATCCACACATAGCTCTGCCAGTGCTACAGCGGCACTATCCGGCCCTTGTTGATGTTGATGAATTACCTGACACCCATCTGCAGAAGCAACTTTAGCACTCAGCAATAGATTAGATGCATCAAGCGGCCGGCAATACACGGCTAAAGGCGTATGACAATTACCACCAAGCAATGCATTCACCCGACGTTCCGTCTCCACACAAAGCGCTGTCAATGGATCATTTAAGGGTTGCAACAGCTTTAAAATGTCTTCATCATCAACACGACACTCAATCCCCAAAGCGCCTTGACCACAAGCTGGCAGCATCGTCTCCGGACTTAAACGTTCACGAATCCGACCTTGCATGCCCATCCGCTCAAGACCCGCCGCCGCGAGAATAATGGCATCAAATTCACCCTGATCCATTTTATCCAAACGCGTATGGATATTCCCGCGTAATGCTTTAATCTCCAAATCAGGGCGCAAAGCCAGCAATTGCGATTGACGACGCAGACTCGATGTTCCAACAACGGCGCCGAGCTGAAGGCTCTCAAGTGACTCACAAGTGTTACTCACAAACGCATCCAATGGATTATCGCGCGCGCAAATCACCGCCAACGACAAACCATCAGGAAACACCACAGGCACATCTTTCATCGAATGCACGGCCAAATCGGCACGCCCCTCCAACAGCGCCTCTTCAAGTTCTTTGACAAACAATCCCTTGCCACCAATAGCCAAAAGTTTATCTTTGAGAAATTTGTCTCCCGAAGTGCTCATCGGCAACAGTTCAATCTCAATAAATGGCCAACGACGTAATAATTGGGCACGAATGAAATTGGCCTGCCATAACGCCAACGGACTTTTACGGGTTGCAATTCGAATGGTTTTAGAACGCATCATTCACCTATAGAGATTATTTACTTCACTTACGTTAGCATATCAAACGTTTTTAAAACTGTAACTTATCACAATCACCTAATCGAGAAATGAAAAAGGAATTGCCCAAAGATTATCTCCGAATGATAAGCTTTTTTCGCCGTTGTAGAGGACTATTCCACTCACCCAGTCTTTATCTGTTAAAGCGGCCATTTTTCTTAAGCCCCTAAAGTCTTGACTCAATACCGTACTGCTCGCTTTAACCTCAACACCAATTATCTTGCGTGCATGGCTCTCAAGAACAAAATCGACTTCTACTTTATCTTTATCGCGGTAAAAATAAATATTCCATGGTTCGTCAGCTATTGTCGTTGTCTTTAATAATTCGCCATACACCCATGTTTCTAATAACGCACCAAAATCTGATTTATTAGTTTGGATACGTTGAATGGTCATTCGATTAAGGCAAGCTAAAAGACCACTATCAAGAAAATGAATTTTTGGTGCTTTAAGAATTCGGTTAAGCGTATTTCCATGCCATGGCCTTAGTTGCTTGACCAAAAATAAAGTTTCAAGCAGACCAATGTATTTTTGTGCAGTTTTAGTGTCTAAATTCAGAAGGCGTGTATTGCTTAACGAGTGTCGTTTTCCCCGATTGCCGAGGGCCGTTAATTAAGACAACTGGCGTATCCTTCATGGCAATATCCATTTGACGTTTAAGTTGTCTTGAAAAACCAATTTTATTCATAATCAATGTGTTATCCTAATCTCGAGCATATTAAAAGTTCGTCCATTATGGATTATAACTCCGTCTATTATGGAATATAGCTTCGTCAAAAATGGAATGCAAATGAATTTTAAGGGTTGCAACGTACCACGTTAACCACATCAATGACCAAATCAAAACAAATTTCAGGTACATTTCAGCTGTTTGTACCGAGGGTAGTTGGACGATAGCAACGACGACCGGAAAGTTCATTCCTTGCAAAAACACTCATCTCCACTTACGATATTCTCTAAAACACCAGGATCAATCATGAACCGGATTTCAATCATCTTACTGTCCCTCCTTCTTACTGCATGCGGTTGCCGTTACAACGGGATTGATACCCGTGAAGTCTTGGTATCCTCCTCAGCGGCTCAAGTATCGCTTGAACCCAATGATGCATCGATTGATGTGACAGACGAACGTATTAACTATGTCCGCTAAAGGAGAAACAACGATGGATTTAAAAACAAAAGCCGCTATAGCCGCGCTAACCTATATCAAAGACGATATGACGATCGGCATAGGAACCGGTTCTACGGTCAATTGCCTGATCAACGAACTGGCCAAAATCAAACATCGCATTGAAGCCTGTGTCGCGAGTTCGCTTGCCACCGAAAAACGATTACGTGCAGCCGGCATTCCAGTGATTGAACTCAACGCCGCCGGCACGCTGGCCCTTTACATCGACGGTGCTGATGAGGTCAATGCTCAGCGAGAAATGATTAAAGGCGGCGGTGGCGCTTTAACCCGCGAAAAAATTATTGCCTCTGCTTCCATACAATTTATTTGTATCGTTGACGAATCCAAGCTCGTTCATCGCTTGGGTCAATTCCCCGTCGCAGTTGAAGTCATCCCCATGGCCCGCAGTTATGTCGCCCGTGAAATCGTTAAGCTCGGCGGCTCTCCGGAATATCGAGAAGGCTTTCTCTCCGACAATGGCAATATCATTCTTGATGTTCACAATCTGGATATTCAAGTACCTATTCTGATCGAAGAAGCCATCAATAAGATTCCCGGCGTTGTTGAAAATGGCGTGTTTGCAAAACGCCAGGCTGATCATGTCATCATAGCCGGTCAGAATGGGGAAATCAGGACGATTTGATTTAACTGCGCTGACGGGAAACAATCGGACGTAGGTTGGGTTGAGCGAGAGCGAAGCCCAACACAATCGTCATGTTGGGCTTCGCTCTCGCTCAACCCAACCTACGCGTACATCAATTAACTTAATGCGTGTGACGTGGCGGCCGGTTGAGTACTCGCGCCTCGAATTCGAGCAGCAAAGTCCTGGAACTCTACGATACTTCCCTTTCGACTTTGTCTTTCCAGTACCCTTTCAATGCATTCCAGCATGGTCAGTCGTGGAACCGAATCAGGTTGCTGTTTATGCCTGTCGACCAACAACTCAATAAGATGCGCATATCCAAAACGTGTTGGCTTGGATTGATAACTCGCGGCTCGGCTACTGGGATCAGGTGTCGAGGGCAATTGATTGCTTCGTTCTGGCAAGCCGTATCGATTGAGCAAACTCAAAAAAGCCGGGAAATATGCAGGCGATACTTTGTGCTTGCCCTCATAAAACTCATGGAGCGTGTCTTGATAAACGTTGATCGAGACATCCGTCCGCATTTTACGGATCAATTCCCTTAATGGTTCCGCATTAACGCGTTCTTTATCCGGGGAATAGGCGATCTCTCTCAAAACTCTCAAAATTGCCGGCGGGTCATACCGTCGTGCATGAATGTGTTGCGTCTCGAGGATATGCGCCACGTTGAGCACATCAATGACGGTATCAAAACAACTTTCAGCATGATTGGCATCGTAACGATGTCTGTAAAATTGAAGCCACGAGCCTGCCACAGGTGGACGCTCACGTTTGATGCGAACAACCACATCATCCGTATACAAAGGATCATATTGATACTGGCCTTGATAACTTAAATAGATAACAACATTGACTGGCATGCTTAATCCTTGAATGTCGAATGTCATCAGGCCTTTTTCAGGGTACCCACGCACGTCAGTCGCGCTATCGAGCAAATCCTGAAATATGAGAAAAAGTTTTAATCGTTGCTCGTCGGTCATCTTATCATCAGAGGGTGAAAGCTTGATATCCAGATCATTGGCCCACGGCGAACCTCGAGCTGCAGATCCGCCCATAAAAACATCCCATCCGGCTTCTTCTGCGAGAAAAAGGGTTTCCAAGATGGATTGACCATTGTAATTAGTTGCGCAAGTCGATTTTAAAATTTGCACATGCTTTTCAACTTCATTGCGAATACAATTGCCCAACTCAAATAATTGAGCCAGTGTGTAAGTACCGGCCACAGGAAGGCTATTGAATGTCCACAGATTATTTAAAACATGCAATGAGCGGCTTGACATGGCCGCTCTTGTTTGTTGCTCAGTGGCTTGCAGTGCAAGACGTTGTTGTAATCTCGATAAGTGTTCTCTAGCCGCATAAACCATCGCTCGGCGCTCGGACACACATTGAATCACTGTCTCGCGCTTACGCTCCAGGGTTCCAAAAAAGCCGGATCTAAAGCTGCCTAATGAACACAAATCTTGTGAAACCATCTTCTCCATATGACGTCGCTCAAGATCCTCATTAACCTCCAGACGATGCGGATGCATTAGCTGAATCAATAGCTGTTGATATTCCGCAAACACATGTGATTCACATTTGTCTCGCGCGGTTAACAAAACATGACAAACTATCTGCAAATAGGCTTCATGACATTTTTTATTGATCTGCGTTACTCCCCTCTGGGATTCAGACTCTAATTTATTTCGATATTTGTTTTCCAATTGACTGAAATCATTCCGTTGTATAGCCATCAGTTTATCAAGTCCTTGAGCGTACTCATTGGTGAGTTCGATTCGAGAGGACTCTTCAGCCGCAAATAGGGCTTGCGTGAACAGATGTTGAGGTAAACTGTATTGTCTAACATTGTTCACCATCAACGCGATAAAGCTTTGCGACAGGCTTGGACAAAACTCAGCATTGGTTAGCAATCGATCTAAATCATCAATGGATGCAGTCTCTTCAGGAGCTGTTGAGGCGGTATATGGCAGATTGGAAACCACACGCTCTACATCGTCACCGGATTGTTCAGCAACCGTATAAATATCCTCGACTTTGTTGATAAAACAATAGTCCTCCCATTTGATGTGATGAATCATAAACGCCAATGCAAATATAAGTCGTGATTGAATCAACAAAGAACCTAATTTTCGGTGAACGTCCTCATTGATATCTGCTGATTGCTGCAGCGCCGATCTTTTTATAAGCCTATAGGTGAAACTTGTGCGCACATTCGGTTTAAAGATATTCACCAGTATCACCGGCTCACTTTCCGTTACCAGAAAACGAATATAGATTCCATCCTGAAGTTGGTTGTTTTTATCCATCCGACCCATTTGAATCCCCAGCGATTTCGCTCGGGACGATACTGGATTGATCGCTGTTATCACGGATACTTTATGTCGGTCATGTTGTAACAGAGACCGATTTTTTTCATCATAGAGCCTGAAATAAATCCCGCTTTCATTATTTGCATAGCTCACAGTCATGGCGTAATCTCCATCGCGCAACCATAATCGCTTATTGCCATCGCGCATGAGCCTTGGGTACTGAGCATTTATCACATCATTAATATTGACCTGCTCGAGATATTTGTGTTCCGGCAATTCGGCAACCACATACCGTGGAGCGATGTAATTCACATACTCGAACGTCATTCCTGCTACGTCCGTGCTACAACCCATTATTTCTGTTTCCAGGATATTGTTTTTCATCACTGCAACCATTTGTACGGAGGATATGCGCCTGGAATTATCATGGTGGTTTATGTTAAAGAATTCTCGATTGTTAATAAAATTAACGTTCATTTCCGGGCTCAAGTGGTACGATTGAATCAAGTAGTCTATTTGCCAAAAAACCCTGGCTTCGCTATCAGACGTGTCATCTTGCGTTTTTTTACATAAAAATTGGAGTGCAACGAGTTTTTTATTAAAAATAAAATAGGAACGAATCTCGTAGTGACTGAGAAGATGGCTAGCGCCATCAACCACAAATATATGCTGTAATCGATGTTTATTCTGCCATATTTTTTCTTGAAATTTCTGCATACCTCGCGTGGGATGCACGTCGATTTGATATAACGTGTTGAAAAGAGCGGTGACACTCAATCGATTGATGCTTTGAGGATGCAATGCTGAGCATAACTGAACAAAATTCTGGTAGATGGGATCTGAGGCAAAATGTTGGGGGTCATGCATTACAGGAATATCACACGAATCAAGTGCCTTAGCGATAAAAGCATGAATCCAATTTTTAGGTTGCCCATGAGGGAAATGCGGGCTCAACTTTAAATAACGGTTTTCTAAATATGGCATGGTCGGGGCGCTCTACGTATTGGTTTAAGGTGGGCAATGACGTTGAAAGAAAAAATGCCTTATTATTATCATTAAGACGGCATACTGTGCTCAATAAATGCATTGTATGCGCGCTAAGATAAAATTTCAACCTCGCCACGTCAACATTCGTTTTTTTGAGGCAGTGCAGACGTATAATACATCATCTATTACTCATTTTAGGACTAACAGCAGCCCTATCACTCTCCACGTACAGTTGTTGAAGGATGAGCGTATTCGTTGTCTGTTTCAAAGATTCCCCTGCCCGACCAAGACTAAGGTTCAGTTTCATTAAAACTGCATCTTTTTTAGGATCAGCTGTGTTGTTACTTGCTGTGCCTACATGTTCTTTTAATATTTCTAATTCGCTCGCAATCTGTTTTAATTGATTACCAATGCCATTTAAAGTTTGTTTAGCTCTATCAACATTGCTTTCATTGGTTTTAATCTCACGTAACTCGTCACCTACGCGAACCAGAGCTATTGTTAGTTTCAGTTGCATAGCCACCATTTCTCCCAAGTCTGTATGTGAATACTTATCGTCGTCAGACAAAGGCACGTTAGAAAAATCCTTCTTATCGTCCTTATCACGCCAAGGCTTTTCAGAAAAATCCTTCTTACCGTTCTTATCACCCATCGCAATACCCCTTAAAATTGAGCAAATTTAACTGTATATGTTACATATAGGATCAATGTCGGTAAATTGCAAGCCGACAAACGCATTCGATGCTTTTGGATGATGAAATCACCTATCAAGGATTATCATTAAAAGATCTTCTATAACCTTCAAAAAAAAGGTATAATTGCTCTTTTTGTTCTCAATTATAGCGATTATCATGAACCTTGAAAAACAATATGACGTGATTGTCATCGGCGGTGGGCATGCAGGGACTGAGGCGGCGTTGGCGGCGGCTCGTATGGGGGCTGATACACTTCTGTTGACGCATAACATGGATTTACTCGGGCAGATGTCTTGTAATCCGGCGATTGGCGGTATTGGCAAGGGACATTTGGTTAAAGAAATTGATGCCTTGGATGGTGCGATGGCGATGGCGGCTGATTTAGCCGGGATTCAATTTCGCATCCTTAATGCCTCGAAAGGCCCTGCCGTTAGAGCTACGCGCGCTCAGGCGGATCGCGTATTGTATCGGCAAGCCATTCGTGCACAATTGCAAACACAACCTAATTTAACGCTGTTTCAACAAGCGGTCGATGATTTAATCCTCGAAGGCGATACCGTCGTTGGCGTGGTCACGCAAATGGGATTCAAACTCAAGGCTCGTGCGGTGGTTTTGACTGTCGGTACATTTTTAGGCGGTAAAATTCATGTGGGTAGCAGCCAAACATCCGGCGGACGGATGGGCGATCCACCTGCCATTGCTCTCGCGCACCGTCTGCGTGAACTGAACTTACCCGTTGGACGATTAAAAACCGGCACCCCCCCACGGATTGATGGCCGCTCTCTTGATTACTCGCAAATGGTTTCACAACCCGGCGACTCGCCTACACCTGTTTTTTCCTATATGGGCAACGCCGCACAACATCCTGAACAAATTGCTTGTTTTATCACGCATACCACTGCGGCAACGCATGAGATCATTCGACAAAACTTACACCAATCGCCCATGTATGCCGGCGTCATTGAAGGCATAGGCCCGCGTTACTGCCCTTCTATTGAAGATAAAGTCGTGCGCTTTGCTGACAAAAGCTCGCACCAGATTTTTGTTGAACCAGAGGGCTTAACCACGCATGAAATTTATCCCAATGGCATATCAACCAGCTTACCGTTTGATGTTCAGATTCAATTTGTACGCACGATTAAAGGCTTTGAAAACGCGCATATCACCCGCCCCGGTTATGCCATTGAATACGATTATTTTGACCCGCGCGGGCTAACGCCTTATTTACAAACCAAACCCATGCCCAATTTGTTTTTTGCCGGTCAAATCAATGGCACCACAGGGTATGAAGAGGCGGCTTCTCAAGGCTTAATTGCCGGCTTAAATGCCGTGCGCTATATCCGTGAGGAATCATTATGGTCACCGCGCCGTGATGAAGCCTACGTTGGCGTACTCATTGATGATCTCATCACTCAGGGGACTCAGGAACCTTATCGCATGTTTACCTCGCGTGCTGAATACCGTCTCCTGTTGCGTGAAGATAATGCTGATCTCAGACTGACCGAAAAAGGCCGCGAATTAGGCTTGGTTGGTGACGCACGCTGGCAAGCTTTTTGCGATAAACAGGAAGCGATTGAAGCCACCAATCAACGCCTCAAAGATACTTGGGTGCGCGTTGGCCATAATGAGGCATTAAGCCCAACACTGGAAACGCCGCTACTGCACGATTGCCGCGCCGTTGATTTACTCAAGCGACCGGAAATTAATTACGCACACTTGCAGTCTATTGACGCGCTCGAGCTGCCTGAATTAGACCCTGCTGTTGCCTTACAGGTTGAAATTCAAAGTAAATATGCAGGCTACATCGACAGGCAACATCAAGACATCGCGAAACTGCAAAAACACGAATCAACACAACTACCAGAAGATTTTGATTACAGTCAAATCAGTGGCCTATCCAACGAAGTCGTGCAAAAATTAACCCGCATTCGACCAGCAAACATCGGTCAAGCCGGACGAATTTCGGGTGTAACCCCTGCCGCGCTGTCGTTATTATTGGTCAGTCTTAAAAAACAGCAGACAACAGTATGAATGCAGTTTGGATAAAACAGCATGCAAAAACACGCATGCTGCTTTGTCCAAATAATTTAAATGGAACATCATGAAAAAATTAAAAGAAACGATAGCCCCGCTTTACAGCACTGTTTTGTCTAAGGATTAACATATGCACGAACAAGACGTGTTAACCAAAGGACTCCAAACATTAGGCCTCTCTGTATCCCCAGAGCCTTTGATGGACTACCTGACATTACTGCAGAAATGGAATAAGGCCTATAATCTCACCGCCATTCGTGAGCTTAATAACATGATAACCCATCATCTTTTAGATAGCCTGGCCATTATGCCCTGGATCAACGGATCAAGATTACTGGATGTGGGGACAGGCGCCGGATTACCAGGCATTCCTCTTGCCATTGCGCGGCCTAATTTACAGGTCGTCTTGTTAGACAGCAACGGTAAAAAAATGCGTTTTTTACGTGAAGTCAAACGCGTTCTCAAATTAGATAATATTGAAATTGTACAATCTCGTGTCGAAGCCTA
This sequence comes from uncultured Gammaproteobacteria bacterium, assembly GCA_963784615.1. GTDB lineage: Bacteria > Pseudomonadota > Gammaproteobacteria > Legionellales > Legionellaceae > UBA11403. The sequence continues at coordinate 2,105,448 of CAWASG010000001.1, read as the reverse complement.
TCACCCGTCCTCAGGTTTTGATACAGTAACAAGTCGAGCATTTAGCGCGATGGACAGTTTCATTCAGTGCACACATCATTTAATATCTAAGCAGGGAATCTGGCTCGCCATGAAGGGACGCTATCCTGAGGCTGAATTAGAAACACTGCATCATCGCTATCGGGTTGAAACATACTCGGTACCGGGGATAACAGGCGAGCGTTGTTGTGTCATCATTGATAATTGAACATTGAACATTGAACATTGAACAAAAGAGCATGAAAAAAGACTCATGCTCTTTTGTTCAAGCAACGTTTAGAACGGCAATATCGTTTTAGCATATTGACAACATATTGACCGAAGTCGTTGCGACCTGCAAGTTCATTGTGACTGTTTGTACCGAAGGTACCGGGGTGATCGCAATGACAAATATGTCAAAGTTAAGCGGCCACTGTGACAGGCGCCGAATATTATATTTATAGAAAGCTGCGTGCGTCTTTTTGCATGCAGCTTTCTACAAACCACAAAAAAAGGAATAACCATGGCGAAAGTCATAGCCATTGCAAATCAAAAGGGCGGTGTTGGAAAAACAACCACTGCGATTAATTTAGCATCTTCGCTCTCCGCCAGCCAGCAACGGGTTTTATTGATTGATCTCGACCCCCAAGGTAATGCGACCATGGGATGCGGTGTTGATAAAAGCAATCTGGTGCATACCTCTAACGATGTCTTATTAAGAGATTGCTTGGCGGCTCAAGCCTGTATTCACACCAGTGATAAGTTCGACTTAATCCCTGCAAATGGTGATTTGACGGTCGCCGAAGTCACCTTAATGGCTAGCGATCATCGCGAAACGTTTTTAAAAAATGCCTTGCAGCCGTTGCTGTCAGCCTATGATTTTATCTTCATCGACTGCCCGCCCGCATTAAACACCTTAACCATTAATGCCTTCGTTGCTGCCGACTCAGTCCTCATCCCGATGCAGTGCGAATATTATGCATTAGAAGGCCTCGCCGCATTATTATCGACGATAGAACAAGTACAACAATCAGTTAATCCACGCCTTTGCATCGAAGGAATCCTGCGAACGATGTATGATGGGCGCAATCGATTGTGCGGTGATGTCTCTAAACAATTACTAGATCATTTTAAACAGAAGCTCTATCGTACGGTGATCCCGAGAAACGTACGACTGGCCGAAGCGCCCAGTCACGGATTATCTGCATTGCAATATGATAGAACATCAGCCGGTTCAGCCGCTTATATGGTTTTAGCAGGGGAAGTCATCGGCAAACAAACAGCCGGATTGGCTCACATTAATTAACGAGGTAATCTATGACCGTAAAACGCAGTGGCTTGGGACGCAATTTATCCGCATTGCTGGGCCCTTCTGGCAGCTCGCTCATTAATGAAAAAGAAGCGTCCACATCACAACACAAGACATTAAGCGCAGACAGCCTACAACCCGGTCGATACCAGCCGCGTGCTGCTTTTGATGATGAATCTATCGGTGAACTGGCTGAGTCGATTAAAAAACAAGGCCTGCTGCAGCCATTATTGGTTCGCGCACTTGCTGAAGGCAACTATGAGATTATTGCCGGTGAACGACGCTGGCGTGCATGCCAACTGGCAGGAATCAAAGACATCCCCGTGATTCTTCATCAGGTTGATGATGAAACGGCGATGGCGATGGCGCTGGTTGAAAATCTTCAGCGCGAAGATCTCAATGCCATGGATCAAGCACGCGCCATGCACCGTTTAACCACTGAATTTGCCTTAACCCACCAACAAATTGCTGAGCTACTTTCCAAATCACGAACAGCCGTGACCAATTTCTTGCGCTTACTGAATTTAAACAGCGAAGTGAGATTACTTTTGGAAAATGGTGATTTAGATATGGGGCACGCACGATGCTTGCTGGTATTAGATGAGCAACAACAAAGCCATGTTGCCCGTTTGGTCATCGCTAAACAATTATCCGTACGCGAAACTGAATCCTTGGTCACACGGGTCAAATCAGGTGTTACGACCCATTCCAAAAAAGAGCCGCTGCTGCCTTTATTCGACAATGAGATCAGCGATTTATCCAAACGATTACAAACAAAAATTAAAATCAAACCCGGGAAATCGGGGAAAGGCACCTTGGTGATTCATTATCAGAATGAAAATAATTTACAAACCATGCTCAGCCAGCTCGCGAGGTAAATCAACGTGTCCTTAGTAGCCGGATTTGCTGCAGAAATAGCCGCGCGTGACTACCTCGTTGCGCAAGGCATGCAATGGGTAGAAAGTAACTATCGATGTCGGCTCGGAGAAATTGATTTAATCATGCGGGATAAAGATTATTTGGTTTTCGTCGAGGTGCGATCCCGCGCATCGAATACCTATGGTGGCGCGATTGAGAGCATCACCTACGGCAAGCAACAAAAATTACTCAGAACAGCGTCACTTTATCTGTTAGCCCATAAACTACAGGACAAGGTCCCCGCGCGATTTGATGTGGTTAGCATTGAGGGAAAACCACCCCAATTAACCTGGATTAGCAACGCATTTGGAGCGTAGTACATTGACCGATGGGAGCGATGGAATTAAATCGGAATCCGAGCCACGACCGTTAGGGAGTGGAGCAGTTCAGTCGGCTTCGAAACTGCTCCACTCCCTAACGGTCGTGGCTCGGATTCCGGTTTAAACACGATTATCAAGAGGATACTATGGAAAAAATGGAAGAAAGAATCAGGCAACGCTTTGGCCTCAACATTGAAACGCACATGGTGATGGCTGAAACCCTATCCACCTCCATTGCGAATGCTGCGACTCGCCTGGTCAATTGTTTGCTACAAGACAATAAAATATTGCTCTGCGGTCATGGCGGCTCTGCGGCCAATTGCCTGCATTTTTCAGCAGCTATGCTCAATCACTTTGATGTAGAGCGCCCCCCGCTTCCCGTTATCGCACTGTCAACCGATGTCTCCATCGTCACTGATCTTGCGAACGAAGGATATAGTGAATTATTATTTGCGCGTCAAATTCAAGCCTTAGGGCAACAGGGCGACATGCTCATCACCTTAAGTACATCGGGGAATGCGAATAGCATTTTACAAGCCATTGATGCCGCTCACGACCGCGGCATTGATATCATTGCCCTCAATGGACGAGATGGTGGCCAATTAGCAAATCACTTGGGGCCTGAGGACATTGAATTACGAGTGCCAGGGGATCGCCCTGCGCTCATTCGAGAAATGCATTTATTTATTTTGCATTGTTTTTGCGATTTAATTGATCAATCATTATTTGGAACGGGGACAGCGTAAACATGAACAGGCACATCAAACTCATCACTTGTTTAATATTAAGCGGACTATTAACTAGCTGTGTCGGCGTTGTGGTCGTTGGCGCTGCGGGCAGTATGATGGTCTATGACCGTCGCAGCCTATCTATGATTGAAAAAGATGCGCGTATTTTTTATGTCACGAATACCAAGATACGGAATATCCGTGCATTTCGTGACTCGCATATTTCAGTGACCAGTTATAATCAGGTTATCTTATTGACAGGGCAAGTCACATCCGTCTCGCTCAAAGCGGATGCTGAAAAAATCGCGCGTGACACCCCCAGTGTTCGCCGCGTGTATGATGAAATCACCGTCGGCGAGCCTATAACGCTAGCTCAACGCAGTAAAGATACCTTTATCAGCAGCCAAATTCGCAGCAAAATGCTCACGGAAAAAGGGCTTGAATCGGGCTCGATTCGCATCATCACCGAAAACGCAAACGTTTACCTCATGGGCATCGCAACCCATGAACAAGCAGATTTAGCGGTAACGGTTGCGCGACACATTCAAGGTGTGAGGAAAGTAGTTAAGATTTTTCAATATATTGTTTGAGGGTGATGGAGCGGGGAAGGGGAAGGGGAAAGGGAAAGGGCAACGGATCGGGCACGTGAATGAGCGCTACGCGAGTCTTTTATATAAAAAATCCGCGTAGCGTACATTCACGTGCCCGTGCCCCTGCCCGTCTCTTTTGCCCTTGCCCAAATAATTACATGAAATAATCGGAGAAAATCGATGGATCGTACAAAGACATTATGCTTCAGACTTTTTTTCTTCATTTGCACCACTCTCCCCTTATCCGGCTGTATCAGCAGCGTTTGGACCGGCGCAAGTCTCATCTATGATCGCCATACTGTTATCCACTCATTCAGTGACTACGAGCTGTATACCATAGCGCACCACGCGCTCTATCAAGATGATTACTTTAAATGCGCTGAATGCCATATGGATCTGGCGGTGTTTAACGGGGATCTTTTACTCGCGGGACACGTTGAAACCGCCGAAATGCGCGATGAGGCTTACAAACGCGTCATGGCACATCCCGATTATCGCCGATTATTCAAAAAGATAAGTATCGAACCTATTCGCACGCATATCACCAGAGACACCTGGATTACGGGAAAAATTCGCAGCCAAGTGATTGCCGACTCTGAAATTAATCCGCGTTCGTTCAAAGTAGTGACGTCTGATCAAATCGTCTACTTAATGGGAGACGTGATACCGGAACAAGCTGAATGGGTCGTCGATATTGCGAAAAATACGTCGGGTGTTAAACGGGTGGTGAAGTTATTCAAGTATTACCATCTGAGTGATAAGGCTTAGGTTGGGTTGAGGCGGGTTCGCCGAAGCCCAACCTACACCCAACCTGCATCCCAAGATCAATGAATCTGCCCTTTACCTGGTTGGTTACGAAATTTTCTTAATTTAAACTCGCGAATAAGCCCTGTAGAAGCCTGTGCATCTGCTTCTTCATTTGTACCGGGGTAATGTGTCTTCGCTGGATGTGACCGACAGTGCTGTCTGTAGGGGTTATGGTTTTTATCGTGTTTATGATGAAGAACATCACCATAACGTTGGAGCATTTTTTCCCGCGTGCTCGCTGCGGTGTGTTGTAATCGTTCGGACATGATAACTTCCTCTTTCCAATGAAACCACATGGCTGCCAAATCCCTCGGCGCCGCCTATGAATTGAAAATATCCCAGTCCTCCTTTGAACCTGGTTATCAATGGATCGATACAAGTTTTATCAACCCATATTAACAAGTATAGCTGAATATTTTTTATACACAAACCCGATTGGTAATTAAAAAGAGCCACACTCTGCGCCTCCTACTCTTCTCGTTGATCTAATCATAACGAGTGATCCTGTCGGTTGCAATTTAATCAATCAAGCCTGTTTTTGCAATATAATCTTTGTGAGACTATACTGGAGTCAATAACATGTTGCAGTGTATTGAGATTGAACCAAATAACCTCATCAAGGGGCTGCATTCAAAACAGGGAGATTGTTATGCAAGCTAGAAACGACGAATTCAAAACTGATCCAGGTGTAGGCGTTTTTTCGTACAAAATACCCGTATTTAACCCTGCCACTAAAAAACCGGGTACTACTACTGATGAGAAGATAACTCCACTTGAATATGCCGAGGCGGTGATGATCCTGGCCGATCAACATTTTGCCGTTTCTAATTGGAACAATGGTGCGAGTGATCATGCATTAGGAAAATTTGTTTCATCAAATGGCGATAAGTTTGCGTTTCAAAATGTTATGCATCCAAACGCGCCTATATCGGTGGCAACGCTCGCCACCTGGGGTATTAAGCCCCCTTCCTCTGACCAAGCGAAAAAGGCTTTGGCGACTGTAGGGGCACCTTATGCTGGTTGGCTTGAGAATCACGATTCTGTTTTGGTGGCTTTGACATCAGGAATTAAGGCGCTTGAAGCTCAATTAGCAAGTCTCGGAGACCCTGTGCCCGATAAAAATCAACAGCTCGCGAGTGAAATAATAGCTAAAAGAGATCAGCTAAACATATTTATACATGGTAATAAAGAGGATGTTAAGTTAAAAGAGCCTTATGCTGATCGCCTAAAGGAATTTTATGGAATACCAGCAACTGCTCGCAACCGGATTGAGCAGGTTGGAATCCGTCTTAAGCAAGAAGTAGACGCGGGACGGGACGCCATCATCTTACAAGAAGTTCCCAGCCCTACAAGTAGCCAAAATGAATTTAAGGCTTTTACGCGAGGAATGGGCGCTCATCAAATAGCAATGCTTGTACAGAGTTTTTATCCTCATGATAACGGTCCTGATAGCAAGTACGGTGGCGCGGTATTGGTTAGAGATAACGTCACTGTTATACCAGCACCAGTGCAGCTTGAAGATGGCAATCCACATCTGAATGGACATCAAGATGCTGATAAATTGATCACACTTCTCGGCATTCCCGATGGAGAAGAACAGCGAAAAAACGATATTAGAGCTTTGGTGGATGCCACCACAAAGACTAACTACGAAAAGCCCCCCTGTTATCCAAGAGCGTCCATCTGCGTTCTTAAGGTGCCCGACAAAGATCCCATTCTTGTTCTAAATTTGCATACCGATTTTGGTAAGCTAAAAGAAACGAATAATCTGATAAAAGCGGCAGTGAAAGCCGGCGTGGTCTTTGCGGGTGATAGTAATATTCAGTCGCTTGAGGACGCCAAAATAATTACTGCAAATACTGCAGACCCAAATACTAAGGCCCCCGATCAACTACCGAATTATTTACGCGAGGAGTTAGTCAAAACGAAGTCGGCGCTCGAAGCTCTACCGGCCGAGGACAAACAAAGAGGTGTTTTAACTCGAAAAATCGATTTAATCGAGATCCATTTGACCATGATAGACCTTGGGATCCCTAAAATTTATTCCGGAAATACTGCCGATTTTGCGGGTGGGCCAGGTGTGACAAAGATCGAGGATGCGGGGTTCGCACCAACTGGACAAAAGCTGGTACTGTTTACTCCTCCTGAACAACCGAATAAAAAGGAAATGCCGCCTCACACGCAAACTTGCGAAGAGATGAGGGAGGGAGTTAAAAAGATGAAAGAAGAAGCAGCTGCTGCTTCTGCAGAAAAACTAGAGGAGGGTAAAGGTGCACATCTTTAATAAGCAAAATAAGGATCGTGAGCGAAGCCCATGGATTGAACTATGGCCGTCCTCCGCTTCGGTCGAAAATTAAACTTACATCGTAACTCCCCAGGTTATGGATAAGTTTCGTGTTTTTAAAATCTTATCGAACAAACGTCATCCAGAGCGCGTCTTTTTGCGCGAAGGATCTCCCTGCAAGTAGTTAAATCTATAACATTCAGGAGATCCTTCGCGCAAAAAGACGCGCTCTGGATGACGCACCTGGGGAGTTACCTTAAATCAATAATTATCAATCCATGTCTTAATCATATCTGAATATTTTTTACACACCACTTTCGCACAATTTTTCCATAGATCGCGCCCTGGATCTGCCCAAACAATACCACTTGATAACCGACTTTCTCTAGGTATAATCAAAGACTACCCACCACCACTGACCTATAACTATGACAACGGCTAAAACACAATTACACGCCACACACGTGGCCAGTAACGCAAGGATGGTTGATTTTCACGGATGGGAGATGCCGCTGCATTATGGCTCTCAGTTAGAAGAGCATCACGCTGTGCGGCAACATGCAGGCGTCTTTGATGTCTCGCATATGACCGTTGTTGATATTCTCGGCGCGGGAACACGGCAATTTTTACGAAAACTGCTAACGCACGATGTCGATAAGCTGCAGCATACCGGGCGTGCATTATATAGCCCGATGTGCAACGAACATGGCGGGATTATTGACGACTTAATCGTCTATCAACGCGCCCCGGACAACTACCGCTTGATCCTCAATTCAGCCACGCGCGACCATGATCTCGCATGGCTTCGCGACAAAATCGCCGGGTTCTCCGCCGGCCTGCAAGAACGCCACGAATTGGCCATGCTCGCGGTTCAAGGGCCAGAAGCCATACCAACCTTGCTCAAGATCTTAAATCCCGCACAAGCCGATGCCATATCCACCCTCGCTCGCTTTGAATGCGTGGATGTGGGGCGCTGGTTTTTTGCGCGAACGGGTTATACCGGTGAAGATGGCATGGAAATTGTCGTCCCTCAAGAAAAAGTAGAGGCCTTGTGGGCAGCCTTAATCAACGCCGGCGTGAAACCCTGTGGATTGGCCGCGCGTGATACGCTTCGATTAGAAGCCGGGATGCTGCTCTATGGTCAAGACATGGATGAAACCACCTCACCCTTAGAGTCCGGCCTTGAATGGACCGTAACCTGGCTGCCTCAAGACCGCGATTTTATTGGCTTAGGCGCGCTGCAATCGCAAAAACAATTTGGCGTCAAACGTAAACTCGTCGGCCTCACGTTACAAGACAAGGCCGTGATGAGAACCGGGCAACGGGTGTTTGTTAATGGCGTGCCTGCGGGCATCATCACGAGTGGCACCTATTCACCCACACTTGCATGCTCTATTGCTTTAGCACGCGTGCCCGCAGACATGAGCGCAGACGTTGCGGTGGAAATTCGTAACAAACTGTATCCCGTAAGCGTCGGCAAACCCCGTTTTTATCTTAAGGATCTCAAATGAATCAACTACCCGAGCAATTGAAATACACCAAAACCCATGAATGGCTGGCACAAACCCCTAATGAAGCACGCATTGGCATTACCGATCACGCACAGCATCTGCTGGGTGATCTCGTCTTTATTGAATTACCCGAAGTTGGAAAAATCATATCCGCTGGCGATACCCTGGGCGTGCTTGAGTCTGTTAAAGCCGCTTCAGACTACTACGCGCCCATCAGTGGTGTGGTAACTGCTGTCAATCAAGCGCTCACCGAACACCCGGAACTGCTCAATCACGACCCCTACGGCGAGGCCTGGTTAGTGAAGTTGTCGACCAATCAAACAACGGACGTCTCTGAACTGCTAAACGCGGCTCAGTATGCTGAAATCATCGGTGAGGAACATTAAACATGCCTTATATTCCCCATACCGAGGCCGATACTAAAGAGATGCTCGAGCGCATTGGCGCAGCAACGATTGACGCATTATTTGATGAAATCCCGGATGCGCTTCGCATCAAAAAACTTAACGGCATTCCCGAGGGCATGAGCGAAATGGCCATGCTAAAAACCGCACAAGCGATGGCGGATAGCAATCAAAATGGCACCTGCTTCATTGGCGCAGGCTGTTATGAGCATCATATCCCAGCGGCTGTATGGGATATAACTTCCCGCGGTGAATTCTTAACGGCTTACACCCCCTACCAAGCCGAAGCAAGCCAAGGGACATTGCAACTGCTGTATGAATTCCAAACCATGATAGCCGAGCTGACGGGTATGGAAGTCGCTAACGCATCCCTTTACGATGGCGCAACGGCACTAGCAGAAGCTGTGCTCATGGCAGTGCGCATCAACTCACACAGCAAAACCAATCGCGTATTGGTTGCAGGAACGGTTCATCCCCTTTACCGGCAAACGCTGGAAACCATTGTGCGTAATCAACACATTGAAATCATGACGCTACCGTTTGATATCGCAAGCGGCGTGACCGCCATAGAAGCCCTTGAACAATATACAGGCGAAGACATCACGGCATTGGTCATCGCACAACCCAATTTTTTCGGTTGTCTTGAACAAGTCGATGCACTAACCGACTGGGCGCATGCCAATCAAACCATCAGTATCGCCTGCGTGAACCCCGTCTCTCTAGGATTGCTCAAACCACCAGGACGCTGGGGGCAACAAGGCGTTGACATCGTCTGCGGCGAAGGCCAGCCCTTCGGCTGCCCGATGGCAGCTGGCGGTCCTTACTTTGGCTTTTTCAGCACACGTCTTAAATACGTCCGCCAAATGCCCGGGCGGCTCATTGGTCAAACACTAGATAAAGACGGCAATCCAGGGTTTACATTAACCTTACAAGCGCGAGAGCAACACATCCGCCGCGGTAAGGCAACTTCCAATATATGTACTAATCAAGGGTTACTGGTTACTGCCGCAACGATTCATATGAGCCTACTCGGTGCCGATGGACTTCGACAAACGGCGCTTGCTTGCCATCAGAATACCAAGACATTGATGACCGCCCTCTTAGCCATCAAAGGCGTAGAGCAAGTGTTCAGTGCCCCTTATTTTCATGAAGGGTTATTGAGACTCAACCAACCTGTGTCGCAGGTTCTTGAGCGTCTGGCAGAGGCTGGCATTGCTGGCGGCTATGCGGTTGAATCGCATTACCCGCAACTCCAGAACACCCTGCTGGTCTGTGCCACAGAAATGCGCACCGCACAGGACATCCAGCGATATGCTCACTGTCTTGAAACCATTTTACTGGAGCGTTAAGCCATGTTTATTGTTGAATTAACCTATAAAGCCCCAATCAGTGACGTTGACAAGTATTTAACCGCACACCGAGAGTTTCTCGACTACCACTACAAACAGGGCTTATTTTTAGCCTCAGGGCCGCAAAAACCGCGCACCGGCGGCATCTTGATTGCGCTGACGAACGATAAAGCTCACCTCGAGTCGGTATTAAAACAAGATCCTTATCATTTGGCCGAGATAGCCGACTACCGATTGATTGAATTCACCCCGGTGAAGCATCGTGATGAAATTAAAACGCTGATCTTAAACACGGAAGGCAAGTTATGCTAATTTTTGAACTATCAAAACCAGGACGACAAGCCGCGGCACAAGTCCCTTATGTAGAGACTGACACCAATACACTGCCGCCAGCATTTCTGCGAGACACACCGCCCAAATGGCCGTCTTGTTCAGAATTAGATGTTGTGCGTCATTATACCAGGCTCTCACAAAAGAATTTTTCCATTGATACGCAGTTTTACCCGCTCGGCTCATGCACCATGAAATACAATCCCCGGGGCGTACACAAAGCCGCATCACTCAACGGCTTTATCAACCGCCATCCGCTGGCAAGCGATGCAACCGGCCAAGGGACGTTACAAGCCTTTTATGAACTGCAAGACTATCTGGCCAACATCACTGGATTGCCCGGCGTATCCCTCACACCGATGGCGGGTTCACAGGGTGAGTTTGCGGGGGTTGCGATTTTTAAAGCCTATCACCAGTCTCGCGGCAATCATGAGCGCACAGAAATGCTCATTCCCGATGCCGCGCATGGCACAAACCCTGCATCGGCGGTGATGTGTGGCTATACCATCATTGAAATTCCAACCGGGAAAAACGGCGATTTTGATCTCGACGAATTACGCAAACATGTTGGCCCCAAAACAGCCGGCATTATGCTGACGAACCCGTCTACGCTTGGGTTATTCATGAGTAACATCAAAGAAGTTGCCGAAATCGTCCATCAAGCCGGCGGTCTTTTGTATTATGATGGCGCCAATCTCAATGCCATTTTAGGCAAAGTAAGGCCTGGTGACATGGGATTTGATGTCATGCACATGAATTTGCATAAAACATTCGCCACGCCTCATGGCGGCGGCGGACCCGGTTCAGGCCCGATTGCCGTCTCCAGCCGTTTACTGCCGTTTTTACCCTCGCCCGTCGTCATTAAAGACAACGAGCACTACCGCTGGTCTACGCCAACCGATCTCCCACAAAGCATCGGCCGTTTATCCTGCTTTATGGGCAATGCCGGTATTTTATTACGCGCGTATTTTTACATTCGCGTATTAGGCAGAGAAGGTTTACACCGTGTATCCGAATACGCCACGCTTAATGCCAATTATCTGCTGGCAGAATTAACCAAAGCCGGATTCACGCCAGCCTACCCGGGAAGACGGGCGAGTCATGAGTTTTTAATCACCTTGAGTCAGGAAAAGAAGCAATATGGCATCAACGCCATGGAACTTGCCAAACGTCTACTCGATCATGGCATGCACGCGCCAACGACCTACTTTCCTCTGTTGGTTCCAGAATGCTTGCTGATTGAGCCGACAGAAACCGAGTCCAAAGACACGCTGGATACGTTTATTAAAGCGATGCAGGCGATACGTCACGAGGCGGAAACGAATCCCTCTGAAGTCAAAAATGCGCCACATACACTGCCGGTTAAACGGCTAGATGATGTTAAAGCGGCACGGGAATTGGATTTGAATTATTATAGCGAGTGAGTTAGTGGGGACGTCACATCAATGATACATCCACCCCGGTTGACGCGCGAATATTCGTTGTGCCTGGTAGAATTGTGCGGGCGTCAACTAGGCTACGGTTCCATTTGATATACACACTAAAAACTGGAATTAGTTAAGGTATACTATTACCGTTTCCATTTAGTTTTGACCGGTTTTCGCCAGTAGCTTCAATGTAAGCAGTAACGATGAACTTGCAGGTGGCGTCGTTGCGAGGCACGAAGCAATCCAGAGTACCGTGCTCTGAACTCTGGATTGCCGCGCTTCGCTCGCAACGACGCTGTTCAAAATAGTGTTAATCTGCCTATATCAACCGGTCAAAACTAAATGGATGAAGTACTATAACTAACTCCAGAAAATAATGTATTTGGGAATATAAATTCGATATGCGTGTTGGTTGGGTTGAGCGAGAGCGAAGCCCAAACACGCATAATGACTTTAGGCTTGTAACTGTAGTTTAAGTTTCATATTCAGCGCCCCGGCGATTCTAGCTAATGTTTCGAGAGATGGTATAAAATGACTTCTGCCACTTTCAATTCGGGAAATAACCGATTGTTTTGTGCCAATTTTATTGGCAAGTTCACTTTGAGTTAAGTGGGATGTTTTTCTGGCATCAACAATCATCTCAGCAATATTATTTATAATTTGCTCACGGGCATAGTGCTCTGAGAACTCTGCATCTGTTTCTAGCTTTTTATTAACATAGTCAGTCAGTGTAAGTGCTTTCATTATCAAATACCTCCATCATACGTTTTTCCGCTATTTCAATTTCTTTGCTCGGTGCTTTTTGTGATTGTTTTTTATATGCATGTAGTAAAACAATAACGCCACCTCGGATGCACACATAAAAAAATCGATAACCACTTCGGTGTGTTTTTATTTTAATTTCCCAAAGCGAACCTCTAATTTGTCGAAACTCAACTCTTGGACTATCAAATCCTAATTCCTCTACATTACTTAAGCAGCCCGCTATTCGTGCTATTTCATCACTTGGTAGCTGATCTAAGAAATCAGTTACTGGTCTTTTACCTCTAGATTTTTGATAAAATTTTATTTTCATGTTGAATTATAATTATAGCATAAGTGTGATATATGTCACATTATTTAACTATTTCCTTATACATTTGAGCCCAAAGAAAAGCCAAAGGGCGACTTGCCCATCGCCCCAACCATCACGTCCGTGGCAACGTCACGCCAACTTGCCCCTGGTACTTCCCACCGCGATCACGATAGGACACAGCGCATACTTCATCCGACTCAAGAAACAACATCTGCGCAATCCCTTCATTAGCATAAATTTTAGCCGGTAAAGTCGTCGTATTTGAAAACTCCAGGGTCACATGCCCTTCCCACTCGGGTTCCAGCGGAGTGACATTGACGATAATGCCGCAACGTGCGTAGGTCGATTTACCGAGACAAATCGTGAGAATATTCCGCGGGATACGGAAATACTCAACCGTCCGTGCCAGTGCAAACGAATTCGGCGGGATAATACAAACATCCGCGGTGACATCGACAAAACTATTTGAGTCAAACGCCTTAGGATCGACAATCGCCGAATTAATATTCGTGAATATCTTAAATTCATTCGAACAACGAACGTCATAGCCATAGCTCGACACACCATAAGAAATAATACGCCCACCCTCATTCTCACGGACCTGCCCTTCTTGAAACGGCGAAATCATCCCATGATCCCGCGCCATTTTTTCGATCCAACGATCGGATTTAATCGACATGCTTACTCCAGGGTTAACAATAGACTTGGCAAGAGTATACAAAGAAGTGAATTATTGTGCGATGGTTTTTTGTTTTTTGCGAGCAGGAGACGGATGAACAAATTTAAATTTCTTTAATCCCTCATCAGCATTTAAAACCCTGACTCAGATAATAGAACTTTCTTTTTGCCGCCTATTTGCTCTACTTGTTTGTGCCGACATTTGCAGAATGAAGTATGCACCCCACAATATCTGGGTCTATAATGTCAATAAGAGACACAGAATGACACTTTCACCTCATTGTGTTTTGTGATGCAACAGGTTATGAGCACTTTGAATCGGCGGAGATTAATGATGGCAGACACAATACAATATGAAAATTACACACTGGACATCGCTGGTCAGCAGGTTGCAAATAATTTCAAAGTAACCATGGACCTAACAAACAAGGTTACCTTGTATGGGCATAGTGTTACCCCGTTTGACGCGATTGTCATGCGCGGCCTCATGCCGGATAACAACGTTGCAAGTCTTAAGTTGCTGAAATGTATCGGAGGGCAATTAGCCAAATTAGAGCGTCAAGAAGCACAGGAAGCACAGAATGCGGCTAAGAAATCTGTGGTTGCAGATGAATCTGTGGCTTCCAGGACTTCAAGCGAGCCCCCTAATATTATCGGGCAATATTATCAATCATTACCTCCTCATATTGCGTTCACCCGACAAGTCGACATCGCTATCAATGCCCACACAGCCCGGTTATTGCAGGTGATGGGGAAACTCGATCAAGCAAGAAGTAAAAATATGGTAATGACCGAGGATGAAAGACAGGCGTTATTGAAGGAAATTAAGGGTGTCATGAGCGGTACTAAGGTCTACATTAATGAGCTTTACCAAAAATATAAAGATCAACCCATAGGGAGCACAATTAAATATCGACTTGACAAAATGACCAAAGAGTTAAATTCTCAAATCACTTTTTTTGAAAATGATCCCGTATTTTCAAAAACGGCCCCAGTTGCAGTTGACACCGCCGCACATCAGCGTCTATTTCGCGCGGCTCTCGAGCAATATGAGTCCTTAGAAGGCATCGTCAGCACATGGGAGGGGGCTAGGTTAAATCAAAGCTGTACGGAGGCCTATCAAGATGCCTCGAAATCTCTGCAAAATCATCTTTATAGTGAACAAAAACCTGACGATATGCATTTGTGGCGTCTGCCAGATATGGCTCAAGTGACGCTAGATACGGCTTTATATGACGATAAATTTGAGCGAGATAAGTTGCTGTTTACGTTGGCCGTTGGACTTACGTATCCGTTAGAAACATATGAAAATAATGCAGCGCAAATACGTAACCGACAAAATCCCCTTGCGAATCAGGAGGAGCCCACGGAAGGTATTAAATCGGCGCCTATTCAGGCTGCAACACCTTTAGAGAATTTAGCTACAAATATAAATAGCGGAATACAGGCCTGGCAAGCTCAAAATCCCGGAAAAAATATAGAGAATATAGATGAAGCAGACAAAACAACTATTATAACGCAGGCCTTTCAAAAATCGCTGGGCGAACGCGCCTATACTCTTCCTGGTGCAAGACCTTTGCACATCCATGAATCAACCGATTTATATTCAGCGGTAGGTCATGCAGCAGAAACGTTGTCGTCTTATTTTGCACAAGAAATGGCGGCCAAACATCCTGGATTGACGTTTGCTTTTTTTGGACTTACCGCCGCGACATTTGGTGCATCCGCACTGGTCGCAACACATACGGCCGCTCATTTGGGCGCCGAGGTTTTAAATGTCGTCGGTGCGGCCTTCCATAAAGCGTCAATGGGCAAACTGTCATCCGCATCCGTTCAGCACGCTTTGCTTGCGGCAGAAAAAAATTGGGCCTCTTTCACGCATGCAGATGGATTAATGAAGCGCCTTATTATGGACGTCATCGGCTTGCCTAAACTGACATTTATGATGTCAGAGTTACTGATTAGCAACCGTGTAGACCTCACCACATTGGACAAAATTGTAGCGCAATTTAACGATGACGAGCTGCTCTTTAAAACGGACGAGCAAAAAATGGCTAAAGCCTTGATGCAATCGGCGACCACCGCCATTGGTTTGGGATTGATTGTTTCGGGTGGTCTTTTAGTGCATTACTTAGCCTCATTACCTGCTATACAACATGTTGGAACGGTTCACGGGTCTTTAAGTGCAGTCGATAAGATTATGGATATGACCGCAGATCAATTTACACAATGTGCAAAAGCTCATGGCCTAGTGCCTGAGATTATAGCAGTGACCTCGGCTATATTTGCCGTTAAAGCGGCAGCCTTAGTCGGTGGAAAGGTGTATTTGGTCGGTAAGCAAGTACTCAAAACCAATGAGGATCCAGCCGTTGTGCAACATATGGAAACCCTTGGCGCCCTATACATGCTGTATTTGGATGATCAAGACAGCTTTACAAAAGTTCAGCAGAATATTACACCCAAAGGAATGTGGAGCTTAATTCAGCAATCTGCTAGAAAACTGCGTGGGCTACGGCCTGATCTCTTTGATAATAATCCACTTAATAATGAGGCATTTTGGAATGCATTCATGGCGAATGATGCAGAAAATAAAAATAAGGCCGAAATAACACCGAATCAAACTGATATGGAAGTAGCTTCAAAACCAGGAATAGTAAAACGAATTGTCGGTGGATTATGGAATAGACTTATTGGCCCGCCCATCGGTGCATTATTTACACTAATCACCACGCTGTTTGTCCGCCCTGTAGAGAAAATAACCGGCGTAGAACTGCTCAAAGGCGGCACCGTGGACCGTGAAATGAAGTATCAAGCAGCTAAATTAGGTCGATCTCTAGCTGGCATAGGTCTTTTTGGATGGAACGGCTTAAAAATGGGCGGAAACGCAATATATCGCACAGCTTTTCTAGGCTTAAAATATCTGGCAGCAGCAGAAAGATTCTCAGCTTTGTGCCTGAATGCAATTTTAAAAGGAAATATTGGGCTAGGATTTGCTGCCTTTTTTCGACAAGTAGGATCAATGTTAGGGAGAGGTGTATTGCGTTTAGCCTCAGGGATAGTCAATGGCGTGTCCGAACTATTAAGAGTTGCTGCAGCGGGCGTTTTGGGTGTGCTAGCCAGCATTGGCGGCATTATATTACTGCCGTGGGTCGCTGCTGGAGTACTTATTAACAGCGTTGTTAGTGCGAATAACATAACGCCTGGAGAGAATAAAAGTTTTACAGGCACTTTTAAAGACGAATTTAATAAATCTACTAAAGGGATGCTAGATAAAGTGCTTGGAATGTTCGTTGGCATTAAAAATCTAACGGCGCCTATCAGTAGTCTACCGACTGATTTCGTGTCAGCGCCTCTCGATAATCTACGTAAAAAACTGCATGATCAAGATGACATCTATGAGCAACGCTTGTTAGAAGTAGAGGGCGCGGGAATGATAATGGCCCATGGTGACGAGATGCTTGATGGATTAAACAAGGCTCAAGCATGGGGAAAAAATACAGTAGGTCGTGCACTCAATACGGCACGCACCGTATTTGTTCGATCTGCAGAAGAGGAAATCCAAATTCATGGTGCCACAGTAAAAGATACAACTATAACTTCTGTTGCACTAATAAATCAAAGGTTAGGCACCTGTCACACGCAGCCGATGGAAAAAGAATCAGCTTGGTCAGCAGATGCAAGAGATGGTCCGGCATTAAGAACTGTTGATAATCGTCCCCCTAGTGCGGCTGCCGTTGGGGGCGATAATAATAATGATGATAATAATGATGATAGCGAGCAGCGACAAAACGGCCCATCCTTATGATGATGGTGGTTGAAAAGTGAATCCCCCCCGGTTGCCGCGCCGAGATCTGTGCGAGATTGTTGTTTCATGCGTGCGGCACCCAGGCTACTTTACTGTTGTGTGAACGCCTACCATGGAAAACACCATAAAATTGATAACTCACCCTAATCAATCAGCTCGTTTACCCCGTCAATCACTTCTTTCCAAAAATTCTGTGATATCAATCACTCGATAAAAATAATTGTTTTCATAAACGGCGTCTGATACGCCGCCTAAATGAAATAAAACGGGTGCAATACCGATATTACGGGGGGCGGAAAAACGAGAAATAGCTTCCTTGGTCGCGTCGATCACTTCAAGCCCTAATTCACGGCGTTTAAATTTAAACTCACATACGAATAAATTGTTCGCACTTGTTTGCACTAAATAATCGATTTGACACCCTTTTTGTCGGGTCGTTGTACGTTGAATATAGGGATTATCCGCGACAATCTCTGCGACCGAAATACCAAGCGCCTTGAGTAGGACTGAGCGATTTTGTAGAAGCAGACTTTCGACCTGAAATCCCATCATCGCATCCCATCCGGGAAGCTGATTAATCGCGAGATCATGGAAACTATTTTGATCGAGTTTAACGCGATTTGGCTCAATATATTTGATATAAAATCGGATATAGGGATCACTGAGTCGATATAAACTGTATTTTGATGTTCTACCGGATTTCAAAGACCATTGATAATGACGGGTCACAAAACCCGCCCCGATTAATTCCTCAACGACTTTGCCAAACGAACCGCTGGAGGTATATCCTGATTCCTGTTGGAGTTCCCCAAGCGTTTTCATTCCATCTGCCAATAAATGAATGATTGTTTTATAAAGCGGCCCTCTATTATGGAAAAGGTCGTGAAAAATACGATCAAACTCGGTGGTTAAGAGCCCACCTTTAGAAAAGCACAATCGTTTAATATTTGCATCAGCCATTTCTGACGAAAAGATTTGCTCAAGGTACCAAGGGACACCGCCTGTTACTGCCAGAAGTTTATAGACATCATACGGGGAACCCTTAAATCCGATGATATGCAAAAATTCGGCACATTCAGATAACGATAAACAAGGCAGATCTATGATAAGGGAAATGCGTCCAAAAAATGCTGTGCTGTTGATGATGTTTTCTTCGATCCAAGTCGACACCGAACCACATAGAATAACCATCAAGTTCGGTCGGTTCTGCATCATCAAATCCCACCACGCCTTTAATTTCGGAATAAATGTAGGATCTTTTGAGCCCATCCATGAAATTTCATCCAATAACACAACGGTTGGAGCATCGGTCATGTGATGTGACAAATGATAAAGTGCGTCATTCCAGTCTGTAAATTGAAGGGGAGGTAAACCAAAATGTTGACAAAACTGGCGGGCAAACGTATCACGTTGATCTTGCGCGGTTACTCGCTCGGTTGGCGCTATACCGATGAACAATAAAAAAGTCTGGCCTTTAGCGAATTCTTCTGCCAAGCGACTTTTCCCAATACGCCGTCGACCTTTAATAACCACCAAACTTGCCAAGCCTTTTTGACGAAAAGACTGTCTTAAGTCTTGTAATTTTTGCAACTCAGTCTTTCGCCCAACAAAGATTTTCATGTTTTACCCAGCGCGCAAACAATACATATGTATAACATGCGTGCCAGCTTTATGTCAAACTCACCACGCAAAACATGCATATGTATGTTTTGCGTGGTGAGCTCAAAGGTCGCCTGGGTGCCGCACGCGCAATATTGTATTTACACACAAATCCTGGTGCGGCAACCGGGTTGGGAGTGCCACGGATCTGTTCTTGTGAAATCAACACTGTTTTTGATGCTTTGAATGTACAACCGAGTGAATCCCCCCGGTTGCCGCGCCGAGATCTGTGCGTGATTGTTGTTTCATGCGTGCGGCACCCAGGCTACTTTCCTCGTCGTCGGTCTTGCCATGTTTGTAACAATACAAAAAACACGGGGACAAACACTACGGCAAGGCAGGTTGATGCGACCATGCCGCTGCATACGGCGATGCCGATAGAACGTCTGGCGTTTGCGCCGGCGCCGGTGGCAAAGACTAACGGAAGCACACCGAGAATGAAGGCGAATGAGGTCATTAAAATCGGTCTGAATCTTGTTTTGGCGCCGAGAACAGCGGCTTCGATGATGGGTTTATGATGAATTTCTCGTTCTTCACGTGCGACTTCGACGATCAAAATCGCGTTTTTGGCCGCGAGCGCGATGAGCAATAACACGCCTATTTGCGTATACATATTATTCGACATACCAAGAAGCGATAACACCAACACGGTGCCGAGTAGTGCTAACGGTACGCTGAAAAGAACGGCGGCTGGTGTGATCCAATTTTCATATTGGCCGGCTAAAATCAAATACACCAAGATAAGCGATAAGAGAAAAATATAATAACTCATGTTGCCAGCGATTTTTTCCTGATACGCTGTACTGGTCCATTCATAGGACATCCCTGCGGGTAGCACTTGTTTCGCTAATTGTTCCAATGCCTGAATCGCTTGACCTGAGCTATAGCCAGGAGCGGCAGCGCCATAAATATTACTGGAAGGATATAAGTTATAGAGCGAGATGAGCGCCGGACCGACCGCGGGTTTCATGTCGGTTAACGTCCCTAATGGCACCATTTCCTGATTCTGATTTTTAACGTAATAATTACGCACATCCTCAATCGTCATCCGCGATGATGGCTCTGCCTGCACATACACTTGAAACACTTGACCAAATTTTGTGAACAAATTCACATAAGACGAACCAAGATAGGTTTGTAACGTATCCGCAGCATCACCAACCGTCACTCCCAGCGACTCGGCCTTTGTTCTGTCAATCGGTGCGCCCAGTTGTGGCACTTCTGCTCGAAAGGAAGTCATCAGTTTTTGCAATTCCGGCTGTTGATTACCATAGCGAATCAGTTGATCGGTCGCGGCTTGCAGTTTGCGATAATCAAACGTGCCATCTTGTAATTCGAGCTGCATTTGAAAACCACCGGACTGTCCCAAGCCTTGAATCGCTGGCGGAACGAGCACCATCACCTTCGCCTCCAACGTCTGCGCGGCGAGTTCATTCATCTTAAGATACAATGCTTTTAAATCTTCGTTTTTGCCACGTACGCTCCAATCTTTGAAGATGACATACAACACCCCACCATTCGCAAGACTCGCACTATTGTCCAATAGAGAAATACCATCAATCGCAATCACATTGGCAATGCCATCCATTTTGATAACTTTTTTACCCAAGTCATCCAGCACGGCTTCCGTTCGCCCCAAGGTTGCGCCATCAGGCAATTGCACATTCAGCATTAAATAACCCTGATCTTCAACCGGAATAAATCCGGTAGGAATCTGGCTTAAGCCAAAAATCGCCAGTAACACCAAGCCACCGCCGATTAAAGCCACCAAGCCGCTGCGATGCACCAACCGGTTAATCAAGCGGATATAGGCGGCTTCAATGGGGTTATAAAGATTATCAAACCCACGAAAAAACCAGTTTTTTTCTTTTGTCGTGTCAACTGGTTTGAGCCACATCGCACATTGCGTCGGTTTCAACGTCATGGCGTTAATTGCGCTGATAAAAGCTGTTGCTGCGATAACCAACGCGAACTGTGCATACATCGCCCCCGTTAAGCCTGGCATAAATCCAGCAGGGACAAACACGGCCATCAATACCAAGGTAATACCAAGAATGGGCCCCATAAGTTCTTTCATGGCCGCGATTGCGGCGTTTTTGGGTGTCGCACCGCGTTCAATATGCTGCGTGACGCCCTCAACGATCACAATCGCATCATCCACCACAATCCCAATGGCGAGCACCAGCGCAAATAACGTTAACAGGTTGATGGAATAGCCTAGCAATAACATGCCAAAAAAAGCCCCGATGATGGTCACTGGCACGGTCGTCGCAGGAACTAACGTTGCGCGAGCATTTTGTAAGAAGACAAGGATAACGAGTAACACTAAAATGCCGGCTTCAAACAAAGTGTGATACACCTCATTCACCGATGCTTTCACGAAAATTGTGGTATCAAAGGGAATCGAATATTGTAGGCCAGGAGGGAATTTCGTTGCCATTTTGGCGACCGTCTTACGCACCTCTTCAGCGACTTGTAGTGCATTTGCGCCGGGAAGCTGATAAATACCAATTGCCGCTGTCGGCTTGCCATTGAGTTTGGCAAGCTGAGTATAACTGGATGAACCCAATTCAACGCGACCGACATCCCGAATACGAATCACTCGTGCACTACTGCTCGTATTGGCAGACTGGTTGGGTTGGGTGGATTGAGATTTAATAATAATATTGGCAAATTCATCCGGACGAGCAAGTTGCCCAGGGACATTGACCGTTAATTGATAAGCAGGCTGCCCGGATGTTGGCGGCGCACCGATTTGCCCTGCTGATACTTGCCTGTTTTGATTATTAACCGCATTCAATACATCACTAGGATTGAGCGAATAAGCCAGCATTTTTTTCGGATCCAGCCAAATACGCATGGCATAGGTTCCTGAGCCAAAAATCAGCACGTTACCTACCCCTGGTAAGCGCGCCAATTCATCCTGCATGTTGATCGCGGCATAATTATTGAGAAACAAGCCATCATATTCACCATGCTCGGAAGTCAGGGTGATGAATTGCAAAATGGATGTCGATTTTTGCTGAACCATAACCCCTTGCTGTTGCACAGATTTCGGCAATTGCGCCATCGCTGACTGCACCCGATTTTGTACCAGGACTTGTGCAAAATTTAAATCTGTACCGATGGCAAACGTAACGATTAACGTATAGGTTCCGTTATTGGCACTGGTGGATTGCATATACAGCATTTTTTCCACGCCATTCACTTGTTGTTCAATCGGGAGAGCAACGGTATTGATGAGTGTTTTCGCATCCGCACCCGGATAGCTCGTCGTGACTTGAATTGTTGGCGGCACAATCGAGGGATACTGCGCCACCGGCAGAACGGCGATGGCGATTAATCCCAGAAAAACCAGGAACAGCGCAATGACATTGGCCAGTACTGGCCGTTCGATAAAAAATTGGGAAATCATTCTGCTTTCTTCTCAGGTTGAGGAGCAACTGGATTGCCCGGTGTTGCATTTTGCAGTCCGTTGATAATCACGTTATCTTCTGCATCCAAACCCTTCAAAACGGCCCGATGGCCTTGCTCAACACTGCCAAGTTCAACACGTTTTAATACGACCAGATTCTGCTTATCCATCGTCAAAACATAAGCGCCAATTTGATCATAAAGCACGGCTGTATCTGGTATGGTCAGTTGTGGCGTCGCCTGAGTCATGGCGATGCGAACTTGCACGAATAGGCCTGGCACCAGGGTATTTTTTTTATTGGGCAACAGCGCGCGGAATTCCATCGTGCCGGTTGATGCATTCAAGCCCGTATTGATAAAATCGAGTTTCCCTTCAAATTGATAGCCTGTCTGATTTTGCAAACTCACCTGAACCGGAACTTGCCTGATTTCTTTCGCGGTAACACCTTTTTCCCGAGCCGCCGCGCGAAGCTTGAGTAAGTCTAGCTCGTTCAAATTGAAATACACATAGATGGGATCAATCTGCTCGATGGTGGCCAAATTCGTTGCCGCACCATTACCGACCAAGTTATCAACATCCACCAGATGACGACCAATCCGGCCATCAAATGGAGCGGCAATATGCGTATAACCATAATTGATTTGGGCAATATCCAAATTAGCCAGCGCTTTCGCCACTTCGGCTTCTGATTGGCTGGTTTTAGCCTGCCATATTTCAACGTTATTCAGCGACGTGGCATTATCCTTATACATGCGTTTTTGACGCGCGTATTCCGCTTTAGCGTAAGCATCTCCCGCTTTTTGTGCGGCAACGGTCGCCTGTGCTTCTTTAAGCTTAGCCATGTAGGGCGCCGGCTCGATCACGAATAACGGCTGTCCCTTTTTAACGTAAGTACCATCAGTAAAGGTAATCGAATCAAGAAACCCCTCAACCCGCGCCACCAGATTAACGGCGTTATAGGCAACCGTATTCCCCGTTTGCGTAATGTAGTCCGCCATTTTCATCTGTGTAGGTTTTTGGATAACAACCGGGGGAATAGGCACCTGCGGTGCAGAATGCATCGATTTGTAACGTGCGTAAAGATCCAATAGCAACACGAGCACTAAGACGATACCGCCGATTTTGATTAACTTCTGTTTTTTTTCACGATCCATGTTCATCACCAGTTCGGTAAATAGCGTTGCGTTATTTTTTGCAGTTCCGTTGCGGGCGGCATATGATGTTGCGGTGCCAACAAATTACCCCAGTTGGTCCTTGCGGCCATATCCTTCTTCACCGTGATTGGAACAATATCATTACACTGACGAATTTGCCAACCGCCGCCCAATGCGCGGTAGAGTGCCACCAGTGCCAGAGGAATTGCGCCTTGTGCTTTAGCCAGGGAAGTTTGAACTTGAAGCTGTTGCCGCATAGCATCAAGCACGGGGGTAAAATCAGACTCCCCTTCTCGATAACGAGTCAGGGTCAATTTGGTGGATTGAACCGCAGAACGATTGGCCTTTTGCAAAAATTGTTCTGATTTTCTGGCTTCGATAAAGCCCGTGATATTATCTTGAACTTCTTTCTGGGCTTTCAGTACCAAATTCATATAGTTAAGCAAGGCTTGTTGAAATACGGCATCTTGTGCGCGAACCGCATTGGTAATTTGCCCATAATTCAATAATGGCCAATTAACCGCTGGCCCTGCGGTGATGGTTCGACTGGCCCAGTTAAACATATCATTCATTGATGAGGGTGGAATATTATTTCCAGAAAACGCAAACGATCCTGCCAAAGAAAATGAAGGGAAAAGATTCGCCTTGACCGCACCAATGGAAGCCAACTGCGCTATCGCTTCCTGACGGGCCTGGTAGACATCCGGTCTTCGTGCAAGCGTTTCTTTCGGAATACCCACGGCAACTTTTGCCGGCGCCTTAGGAATACCGTGTTGCTTCATCAGCAAGCCATCAACCTCATCGGGCGTAATTCCCAATAATAAGCCCAGCGCATCTTTTTGGGTCTGTAGTTGGCTGACGTACGTAGGCAGGGTTGCTTGTGTTTGAGAAAGTTCGGTTTGTGCCTGATCCACGTCCAACAAACTGGTTTCGCCATTTTTATAGCGGGAGTTTGACAACTTGAGACCCGTCGTTTGAAGTTGAATATTATCTTTTGTAATCTTAATTAAGGTTTCTGTGGTGCGAATATTAATGTAAGTACTGGCGATATCTGCGGTGAGTGAGACTAATGCATTATCATATGCAGCGATTGAAGCTAAAAAGGTTGCGTCATTTGACTGAATCGCCCGGCGATATTTCCCCCAAAAATCAATTTCCCAGTTGGCTGAAAAGCCGAGTAATGCTGTATCAAACGTTGATGGTAACAGACCTTGCAATGACCCGCCGCCGATACGATTGTAATTGTAATTACCGATGAGCGCTTGTTGTTGCGGATAGAGCCCACCCACGGCTTGTGCCAGTTGTGCTCGCGCTTGTAACACGTGAACGCCCGCCATCTGCACCGATAAATTATGGTGATAACCCGCATGAATTAAGGACGTCAGATTGTTGTCATGAAAAGCCTCCCACCATGCCGCATCGTGGATGGGGGTTTCTTTAACGGATGCGTTCTTGTTGACCCAATGCTTGCCAACGCTTGTTTTTGGTTCTTTATAATCAGGCCCCACCATCATACAAGCATGAAGCAATAAGCATGCAATCACAACAAGTGCTTTTAACATATATCGTTGTATTTCCCTATGTCATCCCTTAAATGACTTTATCATCACTGTATTTGGTTTGCTATACCCGAACGAATTCAAAATGCTATGTTTTGGGCGCCCCTTCCAACAACCGCTCTCAATGGGGCGAAGGAAGCATTTGTTGTTCTTCCCTCTGCCGTATTTGCTTCACGTGAGGAGGATTATCCATTGACTGAGCAGGTAGGAACTGATTCCGCCCACTTACAAGCTCGCTCGTGGCAGTTGGTTGAGAATGTGAGGCCGCTCTTGCGTAGGCTGCTCGTAACGGTAAATTAAGTCTAGATGATATTGAGTCAAGAAGAGTGCCATGGTTTGATTTGGCCGAATCCACTATCAGCTGAGTAATTTGCGGGATTAAATCTTTTCTGACTTGGGCGCATTCAGTGAAGCAGGAAAGATCCGCTGTAACTGTGAGCGTCACAAGGCGAAATGTGGCATTCCATAAATCGTCTAATAACTGAACTAAAGTGGGTTTGTGTTGTGCTGTGAGAAGAGGGAGATATTCTTCCAGCATTTTTTTTGCCTCTTCGTTATAAGAAAGCATTGAGATTGGCACGTGATCGGACACCAAATCGATATACAGCTCATCCTCAGTGGAGAGCTCATCCGGTGTGCTCTTACCGCAGGCACTGTCTAATGTAAAAGTATGGCCGGTATCTTTTGTCAAATCACAGTGACCATGAAACCATCCAAGTGGTTTACAAGAAACATCCCCCTCGGGACGGAAACTTAGTTTTTCTGGAGTTAAGAGGGGCGGAAGCGGATCGTTTGCACGCCTCCAGACGAGATGATTAATGGCTGAAAGACTATTTAAAGGAGAGTCAACAAGTATGTTATGGTAAAAACCAGAACCACTTGCAGATAGTTTACAAATATTATTGACATTCGCATAACGCACCTGGAACTGCAGATTGATGAATTCAATCGTATTAATGATTCTGGCGATGGTAGGGTTTGGTGAGTCGGCCAGACCAAAATGTTCGCCAATACAACTGATGGTTTCAAGACCGCATTCAGCATGACTAAATAAATGTGTTTCCAAGGTATTGGGACATATTGAATAGGTCATGACGCGTAAAAGTGGCCTATAGATGCTCTCATAAAGCCGTTGGAGTGTATCCCAATCTATCCAGCCTTGTTTTAATATAAAATCCAAGTGACTGAGCGATTTGCTGAATACATTTTGATATCGTCCATACAAAGAAAAAACATCGGTGTCTTTGAGCTCATCAAATCTGTTATGTATATTCAATTCATAATACGTAATAAATTCAAATCCATGATTAGACACATGAATTTGAACCAACCCCTGTTGTTCGACAAATTCTTCTAAAAACCAAAGCAGTGAAAGGTCAAGCATGCCTCTATCACATACATCATCACCAATAATCCTGACCAACACATGTTTGTTGATGACAACAAAGGATTTAAGCGAAGTGCATAATTCCTGGAGGTAGCTTTCCGACCATGTGCTCTGGTTGGCTTTGTACAAATCGACCAGCCGACTATAAACCGCATCATCCATACTAATGATGCCGTTTCTTATTAAGAAATAGATCAGTTTAATAATATTGGCATGCAGATCACCGATCGTCACTTGAGTCACTTTAAATGGATGCGTGATTGGCGTTGGTTTTTGGTAAATATTCAACTTTTCTTTAAATAGAAGATGCATGGACATAGTTCCTAAATTGATGTAACCATTCAGCTTAATCACGTGTAGGTTTTTGTAGGCTGAGCGAGAGCGAAGCCCAACATGGATGGTTTTGTTGGGCTTCCTCTCGCTCAACAAAACCTACAAAAACCTACACGTGATTAAGCTGAATGGTTACAAATTGATATTTATTAATTTACTCGGGGGGAGTAAAAACACCCTTCAAGAAAATGGACGCGGCATAGGCGCCGGCGATTGCTCCTCTTTATCATTTTCGTCCTCCCGAGGCCGTCTCACAGCGCCTTTACCTTGAGACTCCTTCATGCACCTCGTAGCATTATTGGGGTTGATCTCTTTAATCGGTGTGCCGAATGAAGAGATCAATTTAGCAGGTGAATAGGTCTGCTCACGTCTTATAGGTTGCTGCTCCAGCATGGATACCATTGAGGTTATCGTTGGTGTGCAAAATAATTTACGCTCCTCATCCGATGGCTCCGCTTTAAATAGTTCCATTCCCTGAAGAATCATTTGGATTAAGTCGTTCTTTTTTGCTGTTGCAAAATGGTTATGCTCCAATTGAACGGGTAATAAATGGTGTTTAAGTAACTCTAAGTTCAATAGGACTTTTCCAATCGTTCGGTTATTTCCATCATTAAATGGCTGAACTATCACTAACATTTGGATGAACTCAACGATTCTTAACAATTTCGCAAATGGCTCATTGAGGCTTGCCATTTCTAGATTGTACAGGGCTATTTCATTGCCCACTAACGCTTCTAGCTCTTCGCCTTCTTTCAGGGTTTCGAGACGATTGTCAGTAATCACATAGGCATTGCCATATAACTTGCTCGTCATTATTTCATATACATTTTCCAGATTATCAGTCGGGAATCCAAAGCTAACTGGTTCCTTTCGAAACTCCCCAGATTGAATGTTTTCTCTTAGACCATTTACTCCAGTAGTGCAGCGGTTATGAAGGCTTAACAATCGCTTCACATTAATAGGTTCATTATTGAAAGAAAGACCATAATTAAAACCCTCGGCCAGTGCCTTCAAACTTCCTGTTTCTTTTTCTTCTCCATCAGCCATATTAATCCATTTGACCCCACTTTTTTCTGAAAACAAGCGATAACATATTTCCGTTTGCTTCCATTCATTATTTTGCTCAACATCAAACAAAACAAGCGCCTCTGGAACGCGAATTGGCTCATTAGAATAACCCGTAATTGCTTTAACTAAATAATATGGGTCTTCACTTAGCTTTTGCCTCCAAAAATCCGTAACCTCACCCTCCTTCTCCAATAGTTCGGCATCAATTAACTTTGAAATATCCATGGACAAAAAATCTTTGTTATTCTGCAGAAAATCGCTCGCAAATTGTTGGACGGATTTCCTTATTATGTTATGTAAGTAGCCGTTCTTCCTTACAACCAAACTCAGAAACGTCCTAAAATTTTGATTAAATATAGACTGTTCTTGAAAAATATTTAATTTAGTCATTTCCACACCATAAAAGAAACCTAATGTAATTATAAGCGATCAAACTGCGCATGTAAAGTACAGGTCGTTGCGATTGGTTTCTTTGACCCTGTGCTCCGGCTATCACTTTTACTCTAGCGACTACCCCCCGTGAAAACTAATTTTGCACAGTCAGGACCAAGGTGCATCAGTTCGCAGGGAGAAAATTGCTGCTTTTATTCAATATACATTTCATAATATTGGTGATTTTGGTGCTATAATGAAAATAACCCAACAGTAAAAGAATTTTGAACCGATAAGCTTTTCCAGGGGAGTATTCTGATGATGGCGTTGTGCTATACCACTTTTGTGGGAAGCCTGAACCGTCACGATAACACCCCACCTGAACCACAAGGGTTCAAATACTTGAGCTGTTGGGAACTACTAAGACTATGAATAAAGTTGACGTCATCATCATTGGTGCAGGTGCTGCGGGCTTGATGTGTGGAATTGAAGCCGGCAAGCGCGGCCGCAACGTATTAATTCTTGATAAAACCAATAAAGCCGGAAAAAAAATTCTCATGTCCGGTGGTGGTCGATGTAATTTCACCAATCTGTATGCAAGCGCGGAACAATTTCTCTCTCATAACCCGCATTTTTGTAAATCTGCGCTCAGCCGCTATACGCAATGGGATTTTATCGCGATGGTTGCACGCCATAAAATTGCCTCCTATGAAAAAACATTGGGTCAGCTCTTTTGCGAAGAGAAGTCCATTCTGATTGTGAATATGTTATTAGCGGAATGTCAGCAATATCACGTAGATGTGCAACTTAATCAAACCATTCAATCCATCAAAAAAACAGACGATGGTTTTATCCTCACCACCAACCATGGCGCTTATCACAGCCAATCATTGGTCATTGCAACGGGTGGGTTATCTATACCAACACTCGGCTCAAGTCCGTTTGGATACCAAATCGCCGCACAATTTGGCTTAAAACTACATCCAACCCGAGCAGGCCTTGTGCCATTAACCTTGCATAGCGAAGACAAAGCGCGCCTGGAAAGCTTAACTGGCATTGCTATCGATGCGTTGGTGTCTTGTAATGGCATATCGTTTCGAGAAAATGTGTTGTTTACGCACCGTGGCTTAAGTGGCCCGGCTATATTGCAAATTTCATCCTATTGGCATCCTGGCGATGCCCTTCAGATTGTGTTTTTACCTGATATTGATTTATGCGCTGAACTCATCAAGGCAAAATCCGAGTCAGGCGAGAGTCATTTGAAAACAGTCCTCGCTCACTATGTGCCCAAGCGCTTGCTGGCTGTTTTTTATCCTACCGAAAGCTTAGATAAACCGCTCAAGCAGTTTGCAGATAAACAACTGAACGAACTCGCTCAAGTCTTGCAAAACTGGTCTATCAAGCCCAACGCCACTGAAGGTTACCGCACTGCAGAAGTCACACTCGGTGGGGTAGATTGCGATGAGATTTCATCACAAACGTTTGAGGCAAAAAAAATCCCCGGTTTATATTTCATTGGTGAGGTATTGGATGTTTCTGGATGGCTGGGTGGATACAATTTTCAATGGGCCTGGTCTTCAGGCTGGGCGGCCGGACAAGTCGTGTAACCGTTTCTTTATACCCTCGGCGGTTTGTCCACCATAAAGCGTTTCTGTCAATATCCCTTGAGGGTTGAATATAAACGTCACCGGTACGCCCCGGATATCGCCCAAATGAAGCGCGTTTGCAGGATCCTCTCTTAACGCTGGATAACGAATATGATTCTCCTCCGCCAACTGCTGCTGCATCTCAGCGGGCTGCATGTCGTAATTGACCGCAAATAGGGCTAACTTGTTTTTGTTGCTATGTTGATACAACTGATTCAACTCGGGAATTTCAGCAAGACAAGGCTCGCACCAGCTTGCCCAGTAGTTAATTAAAACCCATTTTCCATGTAGTTTAGAAAACGGGATCGGTTTGCCTTGTGTAGGATACAACACCGCTTCAGCATGAAGTCCTGTTGATGTTAAAAGACAAAGAAAAAGAAAAATATGGTACATCTTACGTATCCTTTCTATATATCAACGGGCGCCGACTTTCCGCGGCTTGCGATATCGAAAGGATACCATTCTACCCCTCAATACTAATCGTATCTAAATCTCGCCGCTTAAATTCTTCATCCATTTGACCAACGACTCGCATAGCTTCTTCTACAGATGTTTCACCTTTTATAACCAACTCAAGCACGCCATCAGAAAGCGGTCGGTAAGTCTTACAAGCCAAAGCGGCTTTGGTAAAACGTGAAGCACTGTTAAGCCGAAGTGCATCGAGCATGTCGGCATTCAGCTCGAGAAACTCATAAATACCAATCCGACCATGATAACCGCGGTAATTACAGTGCGAACAACCCGTCCCGATTTTAAATTTGTGGTTCATATCAACATTCATCGATTTCAACCAAATTTTCTGTGCATCATCAGGTGCCTGATTTTTAATACAGACTTTACATAAAAGCCGAATCAACCGCTGCCCCATAATGGCTTTTACAGCGGCGGCCACCATATATCCTTCTGCCCCCATGTCAATCAAACGCATCGCAGAACTGAGCGCATCATTGGTGTGTAATGTTGCAAGGACCAAATGTCCTGTAACCGCAGCACGCATGGCAATTTGTGCGGTTTCTGAATCTCGAATTTCGCCCACCATAATAACGTCCGGATCTTGTCGCAAGATCGAGCGAAGCACCCTTGCAAAGGTCAAGTCAATTTTTGGATTCACTTGAATTTGATTGACGCGTTCAATCTGATATTCCACAGGATCTTCAACGGTCATTACTTTGCGCTCAGGGGTGTTGAGTCTGGATAAAATACTATATAACGTTGTGGTTTTACCGCTTCCCGTAGGCCCTGTCATCAGCAGCATGCCATAAGGTCGGCTGTATATCGCTTCAATCCTCGAGACCATTTCAGGAGGGATCCCCAGATGACTTAACTCACTCAACGGCGCAGATTGGTCAAGTAAACGCATCACGACAGACTCACCATGCGTTGTCGGCATCGTCGATAGCCGTACATCAAATGTGCGATTATTGACGGTAAAATTAAAACGACCATCTTGTGGAATGCGTTGTTCAGAAATATCCAGATGCGCCCGGAGTTTCAATCGTTGTGTCAACGGCCGTATAATTCGCTTATCATCCAAAATATTTTCAACCAAGACGCCATCGATCCGCAAACGAATACGCAAAACGTCAGCCCCTGGCTCAATATGAATATCAGACGCACGCGCTTGAACCGCATCTCTAAACAATGAATTGAGTAGTTTAACAACCGGCGCCCGTTCATCATCGTCTGACTCATCAAACAAATCATCCACCTGAGCATATTCGTCAAGCATATCGCCGGATAATTCCTGGGCGAAATGACTAATTTCCTGGGTGCGCCGATAGACCCTATCAAGAGCCGATAGCAGTGCTTGCTCACTGACGATGGCGATCTTAATCGGTTGCTTGATGATATTTGCAATCGTATCTAAGGCATTAATATCCAGTGGATCTGCCATGCCTACCAGTAAATCATCACCTTGCCGCTCGAGAACAAGCGCTCGATAACGCCTGGCATACGTTTCAGGCAAGAGGTTAATCAGCAATGGATTGACCTCGAAAAACGTCAAATCAACATAAGGAATATTGAGTTGATGCGCTAAAAAATCCATTAATGCTTTCTCTTCAAGCGCCCCCATATTGAGTAATACACGCCCAAATTTCTCGCCACTGGATTTTTGCAGCTCAATCGCTTTGTCCAGCGTGGCTTGATCAATTATGTTCTCTTTAAGAAGCAACTCGCCTAACTTTAATCGCGCCATCGCTATCCTTGCAATGTTTTCAATCGATTTTCAGCATATACCCTGACGTCGGGATCAGCATCGTAATGCTCAGTCACCGCTTTATAAGCGGTAATGGCCTGTTTGATATCTTTGGCATGCTCTAACGCGATACCATATCCTAGCCAGTATTGGCTGTTATCCGGCTCAACTTTAATTAACACTTTGTAAAGGGCTTCGGCTTCTTGCCGTTGTCCTAGCGATTGTAAAATAGCGGCCATTAAACCGTAAAAATCGGGGTCTTTTTGCACCCCTGGGCTGAATTGTTTAAGGATAGCCAGCGCTTCCCTGGGATGTTTTTCTTCGAACAGCAATCGTGCTTTTAAGGTATTGAGCGTAATCGCATGAGGCAACAATTGAAGCCCTTCTTCTATGGTTTGACGTGCACTGTCCATACGCTCTTGCACTAAATACAAATTAGCCAGCGTTTCTCGTGCAATAATCGCTCGAGGAAATCGGGCGAGGATCCGGCTTAATATTTGCTCAGCATTCTCATCTTGATTGTCTTGAATAGCGATGAGCGCGAGATTGAGTTGTTCGTCATGCCATTCTGTGTCCGTCAGTGGTACAAAGACTTTATTTATCTCTGCCTCCTCATCAATGGCTGAATGCTTTTGGACTGAAGCAATATCAATAAAATGAGATGCGATCTCTGGGAGCGTTGAAATTAACACGGGCTCGACGTTTACCATGGGTGCTGCAGAAGCAGGAATGGCAAAAACCTCCCGCGCGGCGACCGAAACTGATTTTTGTTGTTGCTGCGTGGATGAAATGGTTTGCAATGTTCGGGGAAACTCAGCGTTGATTTTGTTGGCATCATAAACATGGATGAACAGCAAAAAAAGAACACCATTCAGGAATGGCGCGACGACCCAGGGCGAAATTTGAGAAACTGCTCGAAAAAATTGAAATCTCGAGGGGGACGCAAGCAGCGGACCAACAGTCGCGGCCTGCTTATTTTTAGTAAGGTCTTTAAGCACGTCATTCAGCAGGCTCATTGTAGCAACCTCAGCTTCCAGTATACTGCAATGCCCGCAGTCAGCAGGATGGCGCTCACCCATGCGGTGACGATTTGTGTCCTGCTTTGCGTTTTGTAGGGCCGGGTACTTTCAGTGTCCGCTATTGCGCGCTTTACTGAGCGTGCATCAATTTTAGTTAATCCACGCCCATAGCTGACCAACATGGATTTATGACACAGCACATTCAACAATCGCGGCAAGCCCCTACTCGCTCGATACAAGCGTCTTCTGGCTCCTTTTGTAAACAGCGAACCGTAGGTATATCCAGCTTTTGCGAGCCGGTGAAACAAATACATTTCAAAATCAAACCGGCTTAAGGCTTTCAAATCGTATGAAAACGTAATACGTTGCAAGAGCTGACGCAATGAATTTTGATTAAGCTTAACATCTAACTCTGGCTGGCCAAACAATACAACCTGAAGGAGTTTTTTTTCTTCTGTTTCCAGGTTCGTCAATAGCCGAACCGCTTCCAAACAGACATCGGGGAGTGCTTGGGCTTCATCAATCACTAAAACCGTTTTTTTACCCGCTTGATGAAGCTCCAGTAAACGACGGTTAATCGCGTCCAAGAGTTGGTGTTGAGGAAGGTCTTTTTCCAGCATTAATCCTAATTCATGCGCGAGGGAAAGTCTTAAACTATCACTGGTTAAATCAGGATTAGGAATATACACCGTCACGTAAGTGTCATCGAGGGTATTCAATAATAGACGACACAGCAGCGTCTTTCCGGTACCCACCTCACCCGTGATTTTAATAAAGCCCTCTCCTTGTTCAAGGCTTAATAGCAGAAGGCTTAATGCTTCCTGGTGGGTTGGCAAATCGCAATAAAATGCAGTATTGGGGGTCAATGAAAAGGGTTGTTTCGTTAATTTAAAATGATTCAAATACATTGAAAACCTCCCTATTCATTAGTTTTTCGGACTATAATTTCCTGCAGCTGGACCAAATGGTACAGGAACTTCTCCTTCTGTACCAAAGATATCAGGTCTTCCGCCAATGTGGAAGCCCCGTTTTACCCCTGCGAAACGCTGAGTGGTTTCTGCCAATTGACGATTGGTGTTTTTGCCATTCACAATGGTCGCTCTTAATAAAATAACCAACTCTGTTTTTTGCGATTGTTGCTTGGTGTTGCGTAACAATGTGCCCAAAAAGGGGATATTTCCAAAACCAGGCATTTGCGCAATATCTTCAGTCGTTGCATTTTGCATTAAGCCACCAATGATGATGACCTGGCCATTTTTAGAATGAACAATGGTATCGGACTCACGGATGGTGCTACGAGCAAAGTCAAATGACGCGGCACTACTTCCAACTGTTCCGGTCGTATAGGATTTTTGTTGTCCTTTGACGAGACTGATCGACGGATGGACATGCAGGGTGACGTTATTGTCACGATCGACCTGTGGTGTCACATCCAACGTAATCCCCGAAAAGAATGGCGTATAAATAGGTGTCACTTGAGACACAACCGTTCCGCCTCCCGACACGTTACCATTGTTATTATTGTTAATATTGGTCACAAAAAACTCATCCGTGCCGACTTTAATAGCCGACATTTGGTTGTTCATGGTTGCGACTTTAGGGCTTGATAACACCTGGATATTCCCTTGTAACTCCAATGCGCGCAGAGTTGCGGTAAAATCTTCGGGATGAAATTTTGCAGTAATTGAAAATGCATCGGGAAACTCCTCAAGCTTAAGGTCTGTGCCTGGGAAGGTCCTAATCGCCTGCAGGTTTGCACCAAATAGCTTCCAATCAATTCCCATTTGGTATTGGTTGTTTAAAGTGACTTCCAATATTTTGGCTTCAAGAATCACTTGCCGATCAACGCTATTTTGCACGATATCCAGATAAGCATCGACCTGCTTCAATTCTCGGGGATACGCTCTGACCACCACAACGCCCGCCAAAGGATTGACAGTCACGGAGCGTTTGTTAGCAACGGAGGCCGCACTTGCATCGGCGGGTGCCGCAGTAAGCGTTCGAACAGCGGGGTCTTTTGAATTTTGTGGAATGTAATTGATGGTCGTGCCTGCATCGTCTGCACCAATGATATTGGTTAACGTTCTTTCAAGCTGTTTCCAAAAATCAAACGTACTTTTGGTTTCAACATTGCCAATAACATTCGGTACCGTTGTAGCTTGATTGCTATTGCTGCCGCTTGAGCTATACCCACCCGAACCGCCCCCTGTCGAGCCGCTGGAGCCTCCGCTTCCAGTTCCGCCGGAGCCAGAACCCCCCACTGACGCCTGAGTCACTTCGCCTGAGCTCATGAGCATATTGGATTTGCTCTCGCGTTGCAGTTCCAGATAATTTATCGTGTATATTTTTGTCTTTAATGCATTAGGCAGAATTTCGTAACCGCCAGGAATGGGGATATAGGCATAACCGTATAAATTTTCCAACGTTTGCAAGACTTGCTCGATCGTCACTTGTTTTAAGTTCAAGGTGATGTCACCTTTGATTTCAGGACTGACTGCAAGACTCACCGGCGTATTGGTCACCAAACCCATATAAAAGGTTCGTGCTGGAATATTTTTTACCGCAATATCAAAACGTCGATTGGCAGCGTATCGGCCCGGTGCGCGAACTTTGATCCCGGGAAGCAAAATCTTTCCAAGACGCCCCGACGTGCGCACGTGGCCTTTTTTATCAAGCGCTTGATTGCCATCAATCCCTTGATGCAACGCAACGGTCATATCGTCAATGGCGGTTCCATTGACGGGCTGATTGGTTGTACATGAAATCGGACCGAGCAGCACGAGTGCGCTGCATATAACCTGCCAGTGCCATTGATGTTTTACTCTTCTGCGCGTACGGTCTTGAAGTCCAATTTTCATGTAGGTTATTTCCGAATATCGTTTGTAAATAAATAAAGGGTTTCCGTTCGCCCTGAGTCTACCAATACCACGGAATACTCTTTAATAGCAATCACTTTGGCTGATCCTATCGTATCACCAATCTCTACAAATGTATCATTAATTAAGGCAAGTCTCCTGTCTTTTCCAATTAAAATTGACCGTAGTTGGAGTTGGCCGCTTACCTCGACTTTCCCGGTAAATGGCTTGGTCGGATCGCGCATGATCGTTGGCGATGATTTCGCAGTCGGCGCGCCCGGAATTGTCGACGTTTCCTGGGAGTAGGCCGCTTGGGAGAGTGCGACGAGTAAAGACAAAACGAGCCCCCAGAACCTACGGTATAAACAACCGCAATGAACGTCACAATTTGTGTAAAATCTGCCAGACTTCGTCGTTGCGAGCACCCAAGTACCTTCGGTACCGACAGATGAAATGAACTTGCAGGTGGCGTCGTTGCGAGGCACGAAGCAATCCAGGGGTTCGAAGCTTTGCTCCCTGGATTGCTTCGTGCCTCGCAACGACGCCTGATACAACATCGCACAGATTGTGAGTTTCTTTGGGAGCGAAGCGCGGCAACGACGCAACCAGGTAGACGATTTTGTTGGGCTTCGCTCTCGCTCAACCCAACCTACTCCGATTAATTCCCTTAACTTAATGGCAGCGAGTGGAACGTTGATACACCAGGGAAACTTCATTGAGAAGAGTAGTCGACCATTCATCCCTGACCTCCCTTCGCCGGCACCGGATCGGACTCTGTGGGTCTTAATGTATAAAATTCAATCGTAACTAATGCGTCCGGATGCTGTTGAACCACATAGGTCAGTTTATCCCAATAAAACTGCCAGCCGGTTGCCTCCAGTTTACTCAAATATTCTGTAATGGGGGCATAAGATCCTTTCAATATCAATTTATACTGATAACGCTCCACTTTTGGCCCCTCGGGTTCGGGCGTTGGTGCGGCTGCTCCTGCTGGTTGCGTAGGTGGTGGTGCAGCGGGAGTGGGTTGTGGCGTTGATCCTGCTACTGCAGGCGCAGGTGGCGGGATTCCCTGAGGCCCTTCGGTTATGAGTGTACTTGTATTACTGAACGTAATAATACTAACGTCTGTTGTTTGTTGTAAAATCGAATAGAGTAAACTATTTAACTGTTTGTAGTCGATATATCGGGTTTGAAAACGCTTGATATTATCTTCCAATTCTTGCATTTCATTTTGTACATGCGCATACCTCGTCATGAGCTGGCTGACAGAGTTATCCTTAATTAAA
This sequence comes from uncultured Gammaproteobacteria bacterium, assembly GCA_963784615.1. GTDB lineage: Bacteria > Pseudomonadota > Gammaproteobacteria > Legionellales > Legionellaceae > UBA11403. The sequence continues at coordinate 2,067,966 of CAWASG010000001.1, read as the reverse complement.
CTTTCGATCATCGTGCGTTTTTGCGTCAATTGCCCCGTGAACAGGGTGACGTCATTAATCGACGCCTTAGTGCGATTAAGGGCATTAGATTGCGGCATATAGGACAACAAATACCACAGTAATAGCAGGCCAGACAGTACCGATAATAAAATCAGCGCACGCTCTCGTTCCTTGAGTCGCTCAAGACTGAACCGTAGTATGGCAAATCCTTCTAACACACTATTTTTTATCATCTGCATGGTCTACTGTTGGATTATTAGTTTTTTGAGTATTTGCGTCTTGGGTGTCTTCAGTTTGAGCGCCATCCTCGTTTTTTTTATCTTTTTCTTTAGTCAGTTCATCGTTTAACAATTGATTATTCGCTACTTCAAACTGATGCAGACCAGATTCGTCCACTTTTTTCTTAACGGCAAACAAGTCAAAGGCTTCACCCACAAAAGGAGGAATTTGCTCTAATTTTTTAAGGAAATAACTGATCGACGAAGGACTCAATGCTTTTCCCTCTAACGAGATATTTCCCGAGTCTTGATTGATGTTGATCCCTGTCAACCAAAGCCCTTCCGGCACGGCTTGTGATATGGCGATCAAGTATTTTGAAAACGGCTTACGGACCGTAGTATGTGTCAGCTCCGCAAAGTACGCTTCTTTCTCATGCAGATTTTTTTCTAATTCCAGAACCTTCGTCACCAATGGCGTATCACCGGCCAATAAAGGATAGGCTTCGGCTAATTTTTGAAATGCGGCGGTCTCTTTCTGATTTGCATTTTGCGCCGACTGAAGTTGTTTGCTCACTGTAGCCTGATAGAACCACAGGCCGACCGAGCCCAGAATGAGTAATACAACGCTCACCGCGATGCCTGCGATCATCATGTCGGCAGGAAGTTGCGTTTTGGTTTTGGGTATCGATTTAAGGAAATCAACGTGTTGGCTCATATTATCTCGACTCTTCCTGGTTAATGAGCGGGGTTGTGACTTCAGGAATCGTAAGCGCCCCCCCAATACTGTAAAACAGGTCGTGTTGATCTTGAGGGGTTAAAGGCATCGGTCCCGGCAAAAGCTCATTCAGATCAATCAGTTGAACTGGTTTTGATTGCTCTTTTTTAAGATAACCTAACAGGTATTGGGCTTTTTCAAACCCTGGGGTGAAAAAAATACCTTGCGGCTCAGGAATTTTTAGGGTCACCAAGCAGTAATCGGTACTGCGCTGAATCTCAAGCAATGTATTGCGGTGGTGATCGGGGTTTTCATCAGAAAAATTGATTGGAAGCTGCAAGGCGCGCACCAGATAGAGTTGGTTATTATAAAAAATATGCAGTTGGGCGTTCTTGGCTTCAAGACTGATGACAATAATAGGCGCCTCATGCTTGAGAGGAATTAAAGAACATATTTTTCGCAAGGCAAGTTCGGTGATACCGACCTCAACAATATCAATATAAGCCGCTGCAAATAAAGCCAATTTTGCACGTAGTTTTGAAAGCGGCGTGACCGCAACAAACGCTTTTTTTTGCTGTTTGGCCACACCATGGGGCGGCACTAAAAACGCATCCATGGCGATATCATTAAGAGGATATTCGATTAACCCTTTCAAGCGCCATTTTAAAGCCTTAGCCATCTCAGTTTCAGGAACATCCAGAGCATCCATCATCACGAGCTGATATTGATTGGGTGTGAGTACAAGCCGGCATTTTTGACCAATCAAATGCAACCGCTTAGCATCCGCAATTAAACTGTCTGCCAGTGTCGGTGTCGTTTTACCGGTAAACTCATGGTATTCATGGAGCAATAGGCGGTTATCCTCACCCAGCGTCGCGACACTATAGCTGGTATCGGTCATGCAAAAAGCCGTTTGAGTGGTACTTTTGATTTTAAATTTGAATTCAAACATTCAGCATCCTGCTTTGAAATTTAATCGGACGTAGGTTGGGTTGAGCGAGAGCGAAGCCCAACAAAATCGTCATGATTTTTTTAGTGTATCGTACTCTTCAAATGATTGCTATACGATGCAGGACGCGTACAGGGCAAGTAGTTAAAACCACGCATAAACACGCCCTAGGAAACCTCACAGGCTGTACGCCGATCTAATAGTTCCTCGTTAGGAACGCTCTAGCGCAGTTGGTGCAAACATCGAGAAATGAACTATTTTGCTCGCTTCAACTGCTCCACTCCCTAACGGTCGTGGCTCGGATTCCGTGTGCCACTTGCTGTCTGTTGCAGCTCGTAATCCGAGCCACGACCGTTAGGGAGTCGGGCAGTTGGGGCTGGGGCACTCGCATTGACGCGTATTTGAGCTATACTTTAAACATGGATGGAGAGGAACAACTATGAACAAATCAAAAGGCTTCTCGATAATTGAACTAGTGATCGTGATAGTGATTATTGGCACGCTGTCTGCGTTTGCAATTCCGAAGTATATAGAAATACGGTCGGATGCACGTGTGGCGTCGATTCAAACGGCTTTTGGCGCTATTAAAGCTGCTTCAGCGATGGTGCATGCGTTGTATCTCGCTCCTGGGGGTACGCCTACCAGTGTTACGATGGATAACATATCAATTAATATTGGCGCCGGAACTCAATATGGTGATTCTGCATCTATGGCAGCAGCTGCCGGAATTACCTTCGGCGCTTTACCGGGAAACTATTATGCTCTTAGTGCAAGCGCGCCCCTGGTCATATCGATTATCAATGCAACCACCCCCGGTAATTGTGCAGTGTCTTATGTAAATGGCAATCCACCGGCTATCTCAATCGTCACAACGGGATGCTGATAAAACACCCGCCACAACGCGTCGCTGACCATTGAATTTTACCGTACGGTAAAAACAAAGTTGACATCATCATAATACTTTGCTATTTTTACCGTACGGGATAATTTAATATGGATTATTTATGCTACGGTTATCATCTGAAAAACCGCTTCGCTTTGGGCGTGTTGCCAATGCGCATGACCTCGGAGAACTCATTCGCACATACCGAACAAGCCAGCAGTTTACTCTGGAAAGAGTAGCGGGCATGACGCGTGTTGGTATGCGTTTTCTATCTGAATTAGAACGCGGCAAGGAAACGGCGCAGCTCGGTAAAGTCATGCAAATACTCAATCAACTGGGCTTGGAAATGATCGTGCAACCACGAGGTTTTAGTCAGCCTGTGCCCCAAGTGCTATCTCGAAAAAAAATGGATGAATAAATGAGTGATGAGCGCTTAAATGTTTGGTACGAAGACATCTTGGTTGGCCGTCTCTGGCAAGATGCCACAGGAAAACTCGGCTTTCAATATGAAAAAGATTGGGTCAATCAAGGTTTTCCGATTTCTCAGCAATTACCTTTGATAGCAGATGAATATTCACCCGCGCAAAGCCTGGCGCACCGATTTTTTGCAAATTTATTACCCGAAGCAAATGCACGAGCACATGTGGTACGCGATTTAAAAATATCCAATAGCGAGTTTGAATTATTAAAAGCAATCGGTGGTGAGTGCGCAGGCGCATTGTCGATTTTACCATCGACATTACCACCGGATACAAAACCATTTTATCAACAACTGAGTGAGGAAGAATTTAAAAAAATCTTATTACGCAAGGGAAATCTTGCAAGCTTGACGTCAGAGAAAAATCGCCCACGATTATCACTTGCAGGGGCACAAGATAAATGCGCTATTTTTTTTGATCAACATCATTATTTTTTACCACAAGGATCAGCGCCTTCAACACATATTATAAAATTTGAAGTCACTGATTACGGCCATATTCCTGCATATGAATATTTATTAACTGAGCTGGCTAAGACAATCCATCTACCCGTAGTCAATTGTGAATTTAAACAATTGGATCGTCATCGCTTTTTACTCATTGAGCGATATGATCGTATTCTGCAGAATCAAAAAATAAAGCGCTTGCATCAAGAAGACTTTTGCCAGGCGCTTGGTATTGATTATGCACATAAATATCAACAAGAAGGTGGGCCTTCATTTTATGATTGTTATCAACTGATTAAAAATATCAGCGCAAACCCGTTGATTGATTCGGAGAATGTATTGAAATGGCAGATCTTTAATGTGCTAGCGGGCAATTCGGATGGCCACGCAAAAAATTTGTCATTCATTTATGATGAAAAGCAGCAAGCGCGACTTGCACCATTTTATGATTTGGTCTGCACGAGAGCAATCGAACGCATTGACTCTCGTTTAGCACTTTCTGTCGGCGGGGAATTTAATCCCGACAAAATTAATCGCAATCATTGGAGCCATTTTGCAGAAACTTGCAATATTGGCACCGCGTATCTGCAAAAATTAATCTTAAACATTGCAGAAACATTGTTAGATAACATGTCCATTACGATCAACCAGTTCGAGGCACAACACGGAAAATACCCCGCACTACAGCGCGCAAAAATGGTCGTGGAAAAACGATGTAAGAAGGCGCTCACGTAGCCTGGTTGCCTCCTGCACGAAACTGCAAATACATAAAGAGTGCTGCGTGGCAACCGGGGTCGAGACTCCGGTGTTTATTCAAGGCATCGAATCATGGGTTCGGTTGAGACAGCTTTTTTCGGAAAGAATTTATACGGTTTCAATACGTCGCAATCGTGATTCGTCCTTCCCGGTTGACGCATCCAGGTTTGCTTGGAGTTGGAAGTATTTTGCGGGCGTCAACCAGGCAGATTCTAAGCACAGAAACTTAATTTGATATCAATGTTATCATAGAGCGCTCGTGGAATCAGAGGGCTTCGTCCTTTAGTCTTTTCGATGCTTTTATTCAGTGTAACCAATCCGTAATGTTCCATCATTCGTAAGGTTCGTAAAAGATTATTTGCTTTACGGCCAGTCAATGGCGCAAGCTCAGATATGGATTTTGGTTTTTGCTCAATAATGAGCTTCAATAGCTGTCGATTTTCCTCTGACAATACTTGGGCTAATGATTTGATAGAGTTAAACCATATTTTAGGTTCATTTTTTTTAGGCTTATATTCGCCTTTAGCTATCGCGATGGTGTAATTTTTAAAGTCCTCAAAAGACATTACACCCACCATTGCAGTATTATGAGTGGTATTCATTTTGCATTCTCCTTTAAAAAGCTTAATCGTTTATCTACCTCGGCCCAAAAATCCTCAACCAATTTCCCCGCATTAACCTAATGATAGGGGCGTCCCTCGTCATATTCATCATAATGCCAATGATCAAATGTTCTTTTTGGAGCGACCATTCGTTTCGCCGCATACTTAATTTCATGTGCATTATCGAAACCAAGAATACGTAGTCCATAACGGTCATGCAGACTTAGTGAGTAGCGCACACCGTTAGATCTTGTTGATACGGATGTAATTGATACTTCAAACTTAATCCAAAGGCCAAGCTTGTCGTCAATCACCATTTTTATGCCGTCAAGGTCGAGAAGACTTTCAAGTGTTTTGTCATCATTCATAATTTAAATATATCATCGGAAGAGGTATTAGTCAAGCTGATGCTGTAAAGTGCTGGATTACTGTTGCAAAGGAAAAAGGCAGCGAAATGCCTGATCCAGGGGAGATTGAAAACCAAAGTGGCAAATGGGTTCAGCGAGTACCTCGATCATTACATGCAAGATTAACTAAGCAGGCAAAGCGAGAGCATGTAAGTTTAAATATATTGGTGGTTTCTATTTTGTCTGAATCACTAGGTTTTACATTTAAAAACAAATCCGCACCAGGCCATTGATCTGTTGTTCGATTTTATTTAAAACAAACCAGTGTAGCATCCACCCCGGTTGACGCATAAAAGTTTGTTTGGGGTGGTCGTTTCGTGAGGGTGGCAACTACGATTGCACATTAATGAGCGTCAGTGTGTTGCTTAATATGGGATTACTCATTGCCGTAATGCTCGTCGTGCTCGTTGCAGGATTTGACGCTATCGCTGTCCAAATTGCTCCATTGAAGGAAGAAAATTGTCCTGTAGTAGCCCCTCCCAAGCAATTGCTGGCGGCCAAACAAGAGACTTTATTCACATCAGAGGCAATTCTGCCTGACCAACTGGTTCCATTATACGTATAAGTACTCGGTCTTGGTGAGCTCGCTACGCAATAACTCGCTGCCGGGCAACTGATCGTGGTGAAGTCATCCGAATTATTACCAATGGTTGTCTGCGACCAACTCGAGCCCGTTAAATGATAGGCACGACCGTTAGTACCCACGCCTTCGCAATTGCTACCATTGGCACAAGACAACCCCGTAACACTTTGCGATAGGCTTGACCCCGACCCCCAGGAACCGGTGAAAGGATAAATATCCGTCGCACTGTTCCCCGCAAAGCAATCGTTGGCGGCACCACAGGAAATGGTATTAAAATCACCCTTTCCCGTACCGCCGCCACTTATGGTTACATCAGCTCCGCTCCAGCTGGTGCCATTATATGCATACGCCCGTCCTGCATTATTACCCGATCGATTTCCTACCGCTCTGCAATTCGTTGCTGTACTGCAAGACACCGAGTTCACATTAAGCGTGCCGACCGTCGAGGTTGTCCACGACCCGCCATTGTAAAAATAAAAACGCCCCGTAGCACCAACGCCCCAGCAGTTGTCCTTTGCAGTACACGAGATATCATTGATGGTCGTCGTCGGTGAAAGCGTGCCCGTTCGCGCCCAGTATTGTCCATTGTAAGTAAAAATACCGCTAGTACTTCCAGCAATCATCTGAGTGACCGTCGCCGCTTGCTCGATGGTTCGATACCCGGATGGACTGGAAAGGCTTGGAGAGCCACCTTGCCCTGTGACGACATACTCACTTTGATAAACCCCGGCACCGTTTGCATGAGCCGCGGCAGCGGTGCCCATTTGACCACGCCTGAGACCAGAGATGACATTGCCAGATAAGCTATTGTAAAAAATGACTTCGCTATCAATCACCACATAGCCCACCGGCGCAAATCCTAGCGGCATAGCGCCCGCCGCACTCGTTAGCGTCAAGCTAGCCGTCGTTCCAATCGCCAAGGCGCCATTTAGCGTTGTTGAACCGATATAAGGTCGGCAGGAATACTGATACTCCCCTGTCGAAACCGTTTGTATCGCTTGAAGCGTATCAGTACATACGCCGGATGGATTCTGAACAACCTGGTATAACCCTGCCTCAACCGCCGCATTCGCCAGATCATACGCCCGATTATTTGCCTGCGTTTTAATACTCGCTTCATTGCTGCTGATGATCATATTCACCAACGCGGCGGAGAGTAGCCCCATAATGATGACGATGCCAACTGTGAGAATATTCAGAAATCCCGCTTGTTTTTTCATCATGTATTCCTGGGGTAAATGGTGTTGACGAGAGCAACGGTATTGGTGTTACTGCCGGTTAACGTCAAATTAACCGTAACCGCTCGCACCGCAGCGGCTAAACCCGTAACAGCCAGTGTGCTTGCGTAATAAGAGAAGGTTAACGTTGTGACGCCGGTGACCAACGTTGAAGGTGTGCCGCCATTTTTAGTCAGGCACAATGTGCTCGCACCACAAGACGTGTTGTCATACACATAGGCATTGTTCGCGGCATCGGTAAAGGTCACCGATGATGCGCCTATCGAGGTGAAACTGGCCGCATTTCTTAAATCATTCGACATGCGCGTCATGGCAATAGTCGCTTGATTACTGAGCGGGTTCATGGACGTTGCCAGAAAGTAACCAAAAAATCCGGTCGACAAGGCACTGCCAATGATCCCCGCGACAATCGAGGAAATGACAATCACACTAATCAATTCAATAAGGCTAAACCCTTTCTGCATTCTCATTAGTAATTACTCACGACGGTGATGGCTCTTGCGGCGGCGGTGCCGCTCACACTCACATCAATGGTTGTATTCACCCCTGCGGTGGAGAAGCTTGGCGTTACGGTAAAGCCATAGGTGCTTTCGAACGTCGTAAGCGGTGTACAAATGGCCGCTGCAGGACAAGGATCCCCTGCGGCCCAGCCATTCACTGCACGATTCAAGAGAATAATTTCCATCCGCGCGTTCGCTAAAAACGTTGCCTGTGCCGCCTGATTAGGCAGAACAGCAAGACTTAACGAGCGATTCACACCGACCAACATGCCACTCATCAAAATCCCGATGACGACGATGAAGATGACCATTTCAATGAGAGAAAAACCGTGTTGTTTATCCACTGACATACCCCGTTACACCGTTGACTGTTAATACCCTGGTGCTACCGCTCACACTCACCGTCACGGTTGTCGCAGCGCCAGGCACACCTTCATTGTCAAACGTAATGGTTTGCGCTGGACTTAAGGCAACGCCTGCCGGCAAGGTGACCGCGCTATAGCCGGTGACTGTATAGCTACTTGCACTGATGGTAATGGAAGTGGTTGCATTTGTGATACTCATCGCCTGCGTTTGCGCGAGGCGAATATCTGTTTTAAGTTGATCGGCAATAGAGTTGAGGTTGAATGGCGTTGTGCTGGGGTATCTGACATAGGTAAACACGGAGACAATGCCAATAATGACAATCACCATCACGAGTTCAATCATCGAGTATCCCTGAGTTTTCTTCATAGCTTCATGCCTTAAGATGTCCTGCCGTTACTTAAGTTAAGGGAAATAATCGGACGTAGGTTGGGTTGAGCGAGAGCGAAGCCCAACATGACGATTTTGTTGGGCTTCGCTCTCGCTCAACCCAACCTACCCGTACATCAATCATTTTTTCCTTAACTTAATGGCCAGTGTACCGTACCATTAACATTCAATGTAATGGAATTTATTTCAGATTACAAGGCATCCTCCCCGATACAGCAAGGCGATTGAATTAAAATAATGTAACTATTCGTGCAAGAGACCATCCAAAACCGGGGGCTCCTCTCTGTTCTTAGAGAAGAAGTTCACGTAATTTGATGGGAATATCCATGCTGTCATGAAGAATCGCAAGCACTTGAATTTTTTCATGGCAATCGCTGGATGCGATTTTTAAAAAGACGTAATGACGTTCATAATGGAAAAATTTTACTTGAGGATAAATCCCGTTAGGCAATTCTCTGAGTAAAGTAAAATCTTGTGCGGCTATGGATAATTTATCATGTAGCTCATCGATATAAACGTCTGCTTGTTCTTCCCCCCAATGTTGGCAAGTATATATCCAGATATTTGTTTGCTGCTCAATTGCTTCTGGATGGAAACTATAGAGTGACTTCTTCGTCAAGATTGCTCCTTCATTTTGCTTCTCGCTCTTGATTTTACATCGGTTGCTGAGCTAGAAACAAATAAATGATTAGGGGTATCAACCAAGGGTTTTAAGTAATTTGATAGTAATTGTATACCTTGTTCTTGATGTCTAATATCTTCGCGAATTAGGTCACGTAGGTAATCGCTTGCACTTGAGTACCTTCCTTCTTCCACTTGTTCCGTTATCCACGCTCTTAATTGATCAGGTAATGATACATTTAAAGTAGCCATGCTTTTCCTATATAAACAATATATAACTTAATATTAGCATTTTTTGCCAATAAACGCACCGAAAATCTCTTCCTGTGTAAAAAATGACGAATAGTTGGATGGTGTCGATATCGCAGGGTTGCTTACAATCGTTTAAATATTTCATTCAGCGCCAAGACTTTATCCCGAATCACGGCCGCTTGTTCAAACTCCATGTTTTGCGCATGCAAGAGCATTTGTTTTTCCAGTACTTGGATCTGTTTCATGATTTCATTTGGCGGCAAAAGCGCATATTCGGCGTAAGGTTCGTGAACTTCTTTTACTCCCCGCCCGGGCGCGCCCTCCATGATATCGCTGATGGGTTTGCTAATGCCGGTTGGGGTGATGTTGTGCTCCAAATTAAACGCCATTTGTTTCACCCGCCGAGTCTCAACCACTTCCAATGCCCGCACGATGGAACCGGTAAGCTTATCCGCATATAGTATCGCGCGGCCATTGATATTGCGCGCGGCTCGTCCCATGGTTTGAATCAACGAGCGCTCTGATCTTAAAAATCCTTCTTTATCGGCATCGAGAATCGCGACCAACGAGACCTCTGGTATGTCTAACCCTTCACGTAATAGGTTAATCCCCACGAGCACATCACAGGTCCCTATTCGTAACTCGCGAATAATTTCTACCCGCTCGACAGTATCAACATCCGAATGCAAATAGCGTACTTTGATGCCGTGATCCTGCAAATAATCGGTTAAATCTTCCGCCATGCGCTTGGTTAAGGTGGTCACCAACACCCGCTCGTTGTTCGCAATCACTCGCCGAATCTCCGACAACACATCATCGACTTGATTGGTAACGGGGCGGATAAGCACCTCCGGATCGATAAGCCCTGTTGGGCGAACGACCTGTTCAGCAACGTTTTCAGTGTGTTCCTGCTCATAGGTGCCGGGGGTTGCGGAGACGTAAATCGTTTGCGGCGATCGATCGCTGAATTCTTCAAAACGCAACGGTCGATTATCCAAGGCGGAAGGCAGCCTGAATCCATATTGAACCAAGGTTTCTTTCCGCGCCCTGTCACCACGATACATGCCGCCAATTTGCGGCACGGTCACGTGAGATTCATCAAGAAACAGCAAGGAATCCGGTGGACAATAGTCAAATAACGTCGGCGGCGCCTCACCCGGGCCGCGTTCGGATAAATAGCGGGAATAATTTTCAATCCCGGAGCAATAACCTAATTCCAGCATCATTTCGATATCGAAATTCACGCGCTGCTCGATGCGTTGCGCCTCAATCAGCTTATTCTGCGCCTTAAATTCAGCCAAGCGTTCTTGTAATTCGATTTTGGCGCAATCAATGGTTTTAAGAATGCGCTCGCGCGGCGTGACATAATGGGTTTTAGGAAAAATCGTCGTGCGGGCAATCCGTTGAATGATTTCACCGGTCAGCGGATCAAAGCGCGCGAGATTGTCCACTTCGTTGCCAAATAATTCAACGCGAATAGCTTCTTTTTCTGAATCGGCAGGAAAGATATCAATGACATCGCCATGCACACGAAACTGCCCGCGAGACAGAGATTGCGTGCTGCGCACATATTGAATTTCAGCGAGGCGTTTTAAAATGTGGCGCTGTTCGATATGTTCTCCTCGCGAGAGATGTAATACCATATACAAATAAGATTCCGGATCGCCCAAACCATAGATGGCCGAAACACTGGCGATAATAATAGCATCGCGACGTTCGATGAGTGCTTTGGTCGCCGACAGGCGCATTTGTTCGATGTGTTCATTGATGGCTGCATCTTTTTCAATAAACGTATCAGATGAGGGCACGTAGGCTTCGGGTTGATAATAGTCGTAATAAGAGACAAAATATTCGACTGCGTTTTCAGGAAAATAGGCTTTAAATTCACCATACAATTGCGCAGCCAATGTTTTATTCGGCGCCATGATGAGCGTAGGGCGCTGCATGGCTTGAATGACGCGCGCCATCGTGAATGTTTTGCCAGAGCCCGTGACGCCTATCAACGTTTGCCGCGCAAGCCCTGCCTGCAAACCCTCAACCAGTGAGGCGATTGCCGTCGGTTGATCGCCCGCGGGTTGGTAACTGGAATGTAAGATAAAATCTTTTTTAAGCTGATTCATTGATGATTTTTTAATGGGGAATAAACATGAGTGTAACACCAAATATAACATTAGCCGACCGTATCAGCCAGGTTAAGCCCTCTCCCACGCTTGCTGTAGCTGCAAAAGCGTCGCAAATGCAAGCTGCGGGTCGAGATATTATCAACTTAGGCACCGGCGAGCCTGACTTCGACACCCCCGAGCACATCAAGCAAGCAGCGATTGCGGCGATTAATGCCGGTTTTACCAAATACACCGCCGTGGATGGTATTCCCGAATTAAAACAAGCGATTCGCGATAAATTCAAACGCGACAATGGTCTTGATTATGAGATGAATCAAATTCTAGTCTCCGTTGGCGGCAAGCAAAGTATTTATAACTTATGCCAGGCGCTCATCAATGATGGCGATGAGGTCATCATCCCGGCCCCCTATTGGGTTTCTTATCCAGACATCGTGTTGTTAGCCGGCGGTACGCCTGTGATTTTACCCACCACACCGGCTTCACGTTATAAAATCAGCGCCAGCCAATTGGCCGAGGCCATCACCCCCAAAACCCGGCTCTTCTTTATTAACAGCCCCTCAAATCCTTCAGGCATTGCCTATACCTATGACGAGCTGCAAGCCTTAGGCGAAGTGTTACGCCAACACCCCAACGTTTTGATTGCAACCGACGACATGTACGAACATATTATTTGGTCACAACCCTTCGTCAATATCTTAGATGCCTGCCCTGATTTATATGAACGCACCATCGTTTTAAATGGCGTTTCAAAAGCTTACGCGATGACCGGATGGCGCATTGGCTACGCCGGCGGCCCCGCGAAGCTGATTAACGCGATGAAAACCATACAATCGCAATCCACCTCAAACCCCTGCTCCATCGCGCAAAAGGCGGCCGTTGCAGCACTGAATGGCGGTGATGAGTCCATCCGCATGATGGTTAAAGCCTTCCACGAACGCCACGACTACCTTGTCCAACGTCTTCACGACACCCCCGGCATTGAAGTCATCCCCGCTGACGGCACGTTTTACATTTTCCCCAACGTCCAAGCCATCATTAAACGCCGCGGCTTCGCCAACGATCTTGAGTTTTCAAATAAACTCCTGGAAGACACAGGCCTCGCCCTCGTCCCCGGATCTGCATTTGGCAACGAAGGTTGCATCCGCCTCTCCTTCGCCACCAGCATGGACATTCTGCGTGACGCCATGGACAGGCTTCAACGATTTGCAGAGGCTTAATTTTTTATGGTTTAAGGAACAAATGATTGATGTGCGCGTAGGTTGGGTTGAGCGAGAGCGAAGCCCAACACAATCGTCATGTTGGGCTTCGCTCTCGCTCAACCCAACCTACGTCCGATTACGGCTGAACATCTCAATCATAATGTTGTCGTGAATAGTTACTATAATTTTTTTATAAATATACGCTTGACCAAACAGCGGAATACATTTAGAATTCTGCTCAATTCCCCAGTAGCTCAGTCGGTAGAGCGGATGACTGTTAATCATTAGGTCGGCGGTTCGAGTCCGTCCTGGGGAGCCACTCCTAGCAAGGCTTTTTATCAAAACCTAAATCAGAATAAACCCTCCATTCCGCACTTAAGCATATCAGCACAATCTAAACATCCGTATCAGCATTTTTGTCATTGATAAGCTGTAAATGATTATTACGACTGAGGATACTCTTACCCAATTCCTTTTCAGTTTCCTTTCTTGCATTACCAGCCACCGCTCCTCCACGATGCGCGATCTTTTTATTTTCAATGAGTCCATCAGGCTTTTCTACTTTGGAAATTTCGGTGGTGACCTTCTCCCCAAGCATTGTAAAAATTAACTCCAAATCAGTCATATGATCGCGTAGATTAGCGTTGGATTTTTGAGGTAAATTTTTATACTGTTTATATTCGGTTGGCGTCATACCGAAGGTAGCCTTGGAAATTTCAGCAGTTAAAATAGCATAGTCTTTTTGATGCGTGATTCCTCGTTCTTGCCATTCATCTGTTAAATTTTGTCGAATAGCGATACCACGAAGGCGTTTATCAATCCAATCCTTGGGGTAACCTTTTTGCTCATAGAGTTGTTTCATTCTTTCTTGCGCTAATGCCGGATCTTCGATTTCCTGTATGCGTTCATAACCTACTTTGGCTAGCCATCGTTTAAAAGGTTCGGCTTTTGGTGATGGAATGGATTGAATCAAACGAAACAGTCCTTCTGTATTGGCACAATTTAATTTCTGCGTGCCGCCAGATGTCTTTATTGAAAGGGGAGTGGCAATTTGCCCCCACCCTTCGTTCAATTGAGGATCACGACGACGCATGTCCTTAAGATAACCTGCCGGTTGAGTCGAATTTGTAAGTGCTTCTATAACATCAACAATAACAAACCACCATTCTTCATTATGCCAGGTACGACGAATGGTTTGTTCTTTAAATAGGACGATAGCAGTTTCTTGATTCATACATTTTCCTTAATATGAGGTTGGAAAAATAGAATATCATTACATAGCAAATTTTCAATGCATCTCGCCCACAAATTTAAAGCTTCTTGTCGCTGTAGCAGCATCTCATTTTTGTTATACGTTGCCATAATTCGGGGCATTTTATGTCCTAAACATTTTTCAATGCCCACGGTGTCAGAGCCATCTTGACGGGAGGCATCTGCGAATAATTTCGCCAGAGAGACATCCAGGCCATCACGAACCAACCGGCGTATAGAGCCAGCGTAATCATTTTTCCAGCCGGGTTCAGCTGGAAGCGTTACATCAGATGGCCATCCTGGATAGGTTTGGATTACCATAGCAAAGAGCTCTATTAAAAAAAATATGGATTGTACCTTACTAATTGGCCTAATGAGTTTGAAACCGACTTAAAAAATGGTTATTTTAACGAATAAAGGTATGGGCCAGATCATGTGTTAGCGTAACCGAAATATCCGTTATATGAACATGATCATTTTGGCCAATAACCATAGATAATCCTATGATTATCGAAATTCCAACTAAGGCTTCCTGATTGATTGAGAAGCTACAGGAAATCTTCTTAACCCAATGTTCTTTTTGGTAAATTCAAATTGAAATGAGTCACTGTAAATTGCAAACCTATTAAAAATAGGAACGCTAATACGATGGCCCACGTAGTACTAAATTGATCAACAGTAATATAAACCGCGCTAGCAAGTGCGACGGATGTTGCATAAAGCTCACTTCTAAACACGATTGGAATTTCGCCACAAATAATATCACGTAGTATACCTCCTCCAATACAGGTTATTACACTCAGAACAATTGATATCAACGTTGTTTGATGATTAAGTTGTGCAGTGGAAACGCTCATGATCATAAATGAGGAGGCTCCTAAAACATCGAAGAGCTTGAGGATTTTGTCAAAAAACAGACTTCCAGAATATTTTTTTAGCGGATGATAAAAACAAAATGTAACAATCCCAATTACCAATGCGAAATAAATGTAGCAATTATTTTGCATCCAAAATATAGGTATTTGTAATAAAATATCACGTATAGTTCCACCACCTAATCCAGTAATTGCTGACAAAAAGATAACGCCACCTAAGTCCATATTATTTTTTATGGCCACTAGTGCGCCTGAGAACATAAATGAAATTAAGCCTAAAAATGTAAAAATTAATAAAATATTCATCCAATGCTAGGCCTCATGTAAATCAATGCTTGTATCATATTTTACCCTTGTTAAACAAAAACTGGATTTAAACGCTTTTAAATTCGGAGAATTAACAAAAACTCGACGTACAAATTCATTATAAGCGTCTATATCTTCAACGTGAACCATCAATAAATAATCTACTTCGCCCGAGATGAAGTAACATTGTTTTATTTCGGGATGAGAGAGCATTTTTTGCTCAAATCTTTCCAATGAATCCTCTCCTTGTTTCTCTAATGAAACACTAACAAAGCAAATTAAGTTGTGCTTAATTTTGAATGGGTCAATTAATGAAACATCGTGTGTAATAATGCCGCACTCTCTTAATCTACGAACGCGACGTAAACAAGGAGGAGGCGAGAGGTTAACTAACTCAGCCAAGTCCAGATTGGTTAATTGATTGTTCTTTTGGAGTAAATTGAGGATTTTTTTGTCTATTTTATCTAAATGAAACAATTCAGAATTTGTTTGTGAGTTTTTAGATTTATCAACGCTTGCGTTTTTTTTCATATATTACCCTTTTGTTCGTTTTTAACTTTCGTTAATGAAATTTAATGAATCAAAATTAGAAACTTTATTTCATAACGCATATGGTAGCATATTTTCATATTCATGAAAAATTTTTTGGAACATATAAAATGAGCAATTTTCCTGGTGATGAAATAAGCAGTAATTCAGTGGCTCCTAAATCTACATTATTAGATGCGCTAGCACTCTACCCTGTGCTTCACAATATCGCTCGAAGAGCCGATGAAACTCCCGGTTGTCTTCATAAAGAAGATCCAAAATCGCCGCTTTATCAGCGCGGCTTTTTAAAACCTCAAGACCAAATGGGATTGGCGAGTACATGTAAGATTTTATTTAACCGATTTGAGGAAGGAAGACGCGCCAGAATTGTTTCCAAATTATTACAGTGCGTCGCACATGGTCAGCAAAGCCAAGCAGAACAACTATTAAAAGAAATTCCTGTCCGGAACAGTCATCTTGGATGTTCTGCAAAACCAGAGTGGCTTCTTGTAAGAGGCGATGTCATTGATCCATCCGGTCGTATGTTTAAGAACATCACTGCATTTGAATATGCCTTATGGGCGCTGGATTCCCATATGTACACAATGATGCTGAATTGTGTTCCCCAAAATGCACATGGGAGAAGAATAAAAATAGAATTATTGAGACAATATCAATCAGTCATTACAAAAGGGGTTAATTATACAGTTGGCTCCTGTTTATTGAACATGTCTCATGATCCAAGTACCTTATCGTCATCTGAGCAAGAACGGTTACTTAAGAGCAACCTCGAATTTATTAGTTATGAAAATACCGTGTTTATGCTCACTGATAATGAGAGCGGTTTAAAAACATTTTCTCAAGTTCCTGAAGAATCATCTAAAGTTTTAGCATCGATAATTGGTAAATTGAAAGTGGGTCACTTTCATGTGACCTACGATAAAGAAGACCTTAAAATAATTGCTTCAGAAACAGGCCGTTCTTATCAGATAACCGGGGCAACTCACTTTAATTTAAATCCGCTAAAAATTGCACTTGATACTTATGTGCAAAATATCAACACATGGACTGAGCTGCAGTGTATCAATCATTGGTGTCTCGTGGTTGGTAAAGCTCAATACCGTCTTCCTGCTCATGTAGTTCGTGAATGGTGTCATCCATGGAGAGCACGAAAACCACAAATTCCAACATATAAAGAAAAATTCTTACCTGAAAGTCAAATATTCCACAATTTTTTGACAAATAGAAATGAGTCTTGGTGGCCAGCCAGTGATGCTCCAATCAAATTAGGAGTAGATTTTGCTGTTTCATTGGGTATTTTGCATGAAACTGTATGCCATTTTGAACATTCTCTATACAGGTTTGAACCTCGTAATGAAATCGCGGGTGGGCATAGTCATGTTCATAAGCAATGGGCAAAGACAGATTTAGAGGCGGTTACTGCGTTTATGAATCAAAGAGAAAATGAACTAAGGGAATTTGCTGCTAAATTGAATTTTGATCCAGAAAAAAAATGTCAAGAAATGGAGCAAAATAGATGTGTTATCTGCTGACACAAAACAGGCAGTTAAAATTCCAGGTTACAGAAGGATCGGTCTGGTCGTATCTTTTCATTTATTACAACATTTAAAAAAAACTAGTTGCATTGTGGAATTTTCAGGAAGATATTAAGAAATTTTTTTTTGTAACGTCCGTGTTAGCATTTTAGATATTAAAATTGCAAGCAATAACATAGGGCTGAAAATGAAAGAAATTAGAATTCACGGTGGCGGAAATATTGGATTGGGATTAATGGCAGATATCATTAATCGATCTAAAGAACCTTATCAAATAATAGCTACATCAAATGATGAATTTTTCAATTTATTAATCAACGCCAATCATCAATTCCGTTTGCAACATGATGGGTCAGCTGATGATGGAGATGATACATTAATACAAAATGTAACGATGATACCCAGAGACCACTCAGATATTGTTAAGTTATATACAGATGCAACTGAATTACTAGCGATATGTTTAACGCGAGAAGCATTCCATGAATGCGTAGAATATATAGCTCGTGGTATTGTTGCTCGTTATGAGCACAATAATACAAAATTAACGATATTGGTGTTAATGAATCTTCCTCGTTGTGATGAATATGTTAAAAGGACTATTCACGAACAAATGCAATTGTTAATTCAAGACCCTGAAAAATTAGAAAAAATTTTAGAGTCCATGGTATTTATTCCAACTGTTTCTGATAGGATTGTTAGTAAAATCCCTGCTGATAGTGTAAGAGATGAATTGAAGCATCAATTGGCAACATGTATTGCTCCTCTGTTTGCTGACAAAGCTAGTGAGTTACCGGCTGCTATAGAGGGGATAATGCTTTCTCCAACACATCTTTCAGAATACATAAAAAGATATAGTTTATCCTGTAAGCTTTTTAACGCCGAAGTTCCGTTTAGATTGTATGCTCCACAACGTTTTTTAGAGGCTTTCTCCCACTTTTGCGCAATCGATGGCGTTGATGATCTTGAGCAACATGCGGACATTAAAGATAAATATATTAATGGTCCGCATGCTATTTTAGCGTGGTTAGGCGCTATTTTAGGGTGCCAAACCATCGCAGAGGCAATGAATTATCCGGGAATGGGACATTATATCCAATGTTTAATGGATAAAGAAATCGCACCTATGTTGAAAGTCATTTATCCTACATTAACGACAGCAACCTTGATAAGCATACAAAAAATGTTTCTCGACCGTTGTTTGATAAGCACTAATGATCCTGTTATTCGTGTTGGGCGTGATCCTCTGCGTAAACTAGGATGTGATGGTAGAATTCTTGGTTTAAGATTTCAAAATAGCGCTACAACAATGCCAACGCCACTATTGGAAAGGGGAGTAGCGGCAGGAGTATTGTATGCTTTAAAAGATAAAGATTCGTCTAATCCTGATTGTCAGTTAATGAAGGAAATTTACACATCAAACGCATCATATACTGACGTCCTATGTTATCAAGGTGAAACACGAAGCGGAATTCATAAAGGCCTGGATTTAAATACAGATAATGATTTGCTTAGTCGTGTTCTGTTGAAAATTGAATCTTTGGAAAAAGAAACTGCTTCTTTAAATGGGGCATTCATTCAGCGATCGGTTCAATTTTTCGCTACAAGGGGGAATATGTTGAACAACGCTTTGAAAGCTATGGGTATAAATGTTGATCTAATCACTGGTCATTTATTTTATACGTCACACTTTAAATTAATACCGTTAGATTTCGAATTGGTTTTTGTTCGTCATGGCGAAACGTATGGTAACGCGGGTTTAGCGACTACTGATGGAACTATTGATGTCGAAGCCGTTAGACTCAATAGAAAAAATCATGAAAATCGAATTTTTCAAGGCAATGTTGATACGCCAATTAATCAACTTACTGAGTATGGAAAAATGCAGGCCATCCAAGTTTCAGAAAAACTTGAAACTGATTGTTTAAATATAGGCTGGATTCCCGATGTTATTTTTCATAGCCCGCTTCAACGAGCAAAAGATACCGGAACTCCTTTTGTCGAACGTCATAAATTTAACGATCGCTATATTGAGTTACCAAGTATTACAGAAATGTCATTTGGAGCCTTAGAAAATCGTCGAGTTAGTGATATTGCGTCTGAAGATGATATACATAAGTTTTATTTGGAGCAAAATGCTCTAGTAAAGAGAGGTGGTGACGATGTGCACGGTGTCTGGCGTGATGCTGAAAATTTCTGTCAGGTATTATTACGAGCTAAACATACACTTATCGCCATGAACGAACAACTAAAAGGGAAGAAAGTTCTTATGTTTTCTCATTCAATGTTTGGTGCGGCTTGTTGTATCCTAATGGGGAAAGGCTGTTTGATAGAAAATGGTAATTATTTAGCATTTGATGGCAAACGATCAAATGGCAGTTACTATACCATGCCACATGCAACGCCATTTTTATTGAATGCTAGTCAGGATTGTTTACACCAGCAATTAGGTGATATTGTGCCTGCAGATGTGCGCCTCTAGGATTAAGAAACCCATAACAACTAACTATATGATATGATTGAGCAATTTTATAAAACCGCTTCTTTCTAAGAAGGAATAGGGATTATGATCTTGTTATATCTCCTCCATAACCTTCAATCGGAGAACGTTAACTATGTCAAAAATCGGTATTTTTGCTGGAAATGACTTATTCACTGCAATTGTGCTTCCACAAATTTTGTCCGGTGTTAATAGGCTTGGAATAAATGCCAATGTCTATTTCCCAAAGCCTAAACCGCTTGCTCTAACCACTCACCATGCGCTGAGAAAATATCGTTTAATTGAGAGTGAACTGCTAACGAATGTAATACATCCTATTCTTGATGAGCATCCTGTAGTAAATAGCGCTTTGTGTTTTAGCCCTCAGGGACTGGTTGAAAAATGTGGTTTTCCAGTTAAAGAGGTTGAAAATGTCAATACAGATGATTTTTTAAAAAAACTAGAAGCAGAAGAGATCGACAGTATATTATCAATACGTTGTTTACAGATTTTTAGTAAACGGTTTCTCGGACTTTTTGAGAAAAAAAATGGTGGTTTTTTGTGGAACCTGCATTGTGGTCCTTTACCTCAACTAAGAGGTGCAATGCCCATTTTTTGGACCATGCTTCATGAGCGAACCCATGCCACATTGAGTTTACATGAGATTGTGCCCAAAATTGATGAAGGGCGGCTGGTTGATAATGTGACTGTTGAACTGAAACCTGGTTGCTCTCTGCTTGAAACAACCTGCCAGCCAGTTGATGCTGCCGTATCCTTGATATTGGGTGCGATCAACAAGCATGAGCAAGGGCTTCTTCGTTTTACTACACAGAATGATGCTTTGGGTCAGTATTTTAGTTATCCAACGAATTCAGATATCGAGAGTTTTTTGAGGTCGGGTAAACAGCTGCTTCCTTCTAATCCTATTCCTTTCCTTGTCAACAAATTTAGTGTGCAGGGAACGGGATTGTCAAAAGAGCTGCAAGGCAAACTTCAAGATCATATACAGGAATTTGAAAGAACTACTCTCGATGATGTGCCTAAAACTTCGTTAATGAACAATCGGTTTTTTTCATCATCGCAAAGTGAACAGATGTCTGGAGAGAGTTGCCTAAGTGATTGGGAAATATCTATTAAGAGGAGATGATCCTGCTCTAATTTGTCGGACACCCTGCATGGCGCGATCCTTAGCAAACAAAGTCCGTTATATGAGCAAGATCATCATCACCATTAACGCCAACATCCCTCCCCACAAACAGAAAGCGATGCGTGTTGCTTTTGCTGCCCGTTCTTTATCCAGCCAACTTAGTGGGTGAATGCCCTGTATCAAAAAAGTTGTTACGCCAGCAAAATTCACGCAAATAAGATTCACCAGAAAAAGCGAGAGTGATCCTATTGAAAGCGCGACATAATCGCTGCCCAGGAGTAGTCCAAATACCGCAAGCGGCGGTAACAACGCCACTGCAACCATTACTCCAATCATAGTCTCTGACACGCCCGTGGTGAACGCTAATGCGCCTGCGCAGCCCGACGAGAGTGCTAAAATAATATCGCTCAGCTTCACTCTGGTGCGTGATGCCACTTCGGACATTTGAGGGTCAACATGTACCAAAATCCCGATAAGCACAGATAATCCTATGATTATCGAAATTCCAATTAAGACAGTCTTTAATGCATGCCGCAGGAGTAGAAAGTCACCCAGTGCTGTCCCAAGCCCCAGCGCCATGCTAGGCCCGAGCATTGGAGCAATGACCATCGCCCCAATGATAATGGCCACGCTGTTGTTATTCAAACCAATCGTAACCACGATGGTGGATAATACCAACATCGCAATATAAACACGGGAACACTCCGCAGCATTTTTGATGTCTTCATACAATTCTTCACGACCAATGCGTTCAGGAGCGCCTCCAAACGATGCGGGCGGCACAGAACATGCCCGCGGTAATGTTGCCTCAACAGGTAAAATTACTGCCCGATTGCCCTCAGAGGTGTACTCTTTCGCCAATAAATCCAACACCCCTTCATTCTGTTCTGCATCCAGTAAAATTCGCACCAGTACTTCCCCGTCCAATAATCGAACTTGTCTGTGTTCGAGCACGGAGTGCTTTTTGAGAAGCTCCCGAACTTCTATGGCATCCTTTTCTTGCAACACCATCTCAATCAATCGTAGTGCCATCGTAGTATCACCCAATCCTTTTCATATAATAATAGTATGTATTTAATTAAATCTTGCGCGTTTCCATTTTATATTTTTTCAGGACCCTACTTAAAGTTAAACCTTGAACAGTGATTGAAAAAATAACAATAAAATAATTATCCACCAGAATATTGAATAAACTCGGGTTCCGGGGTTTTGTTCTGGTCACAATAGCCAATCATTCTTAGCGTACCAGTACCCCAATTTTCAATCCATCCACGCTTATAAAAAACATTCGCTATTGTTTCATTTCTAGGATAGGAACCATGAGGTTCTCTCAGATTGTTGATTGCGAGTTGTGGGGGTAACTCTCCGACGTTCCAAATGTCTAAGCGATCATCGTAGATAGCCATGGAAAGCGTGGAATTACGAACAGTATAATCTCGGTGACAAACGACATTGATGAGCGCTCGGTGCAGTTAACTTCAGTCCGTGACAATTTGTCACGACCTCACTACCTTCCTTCTTCAACCTTTGTTTTAACTTTCGCCAGTAAGCTCCACCATCAAGGCTGTTTGTTAATACCGTACAAACATCTACGACACTAAACCACCATTCTTCATTATGCCAGGTACGACGAGTGGTTTGTTCTTTGAATAGGACGATGGTTTCAGCCCGAGATATCATGTCACGGGCTGATCGGTTGCTTTATTCAGCCGTTTTTTTCACCGTTGCTGCATCTTGCGCGGGCATTGCAGTCTTCATGTTCATGTGATGCTGAGAAAAATCGCCTTGCTTCCAGTAGGTGACGCCACAATAGACCGTGCAGGCCGTCGAGAAGATGGACATAATAACGATAAGGAAACCTAGAATTTTTGCTAAACCTGAGCCGGAATGTTTATCTGACCAAACGAATAACGCGACGCCTGAAGATAACGCAATTAACCCCAGCGCTAATGCAATATGAAATTGAAACATCATCATTATAACTCTCCTTGTTGATTTAATTAAAAAATAAAAGTAATCATTCACCTGGTTGCATGTAGCCTTGGCGCAGCGGCTCATGAAATGGCATTGAATGGATCGCCAATATCATGACACTAAAAAACACAAAGGAAAACACTGCTGACTGCTCTCGCAGGGCAAACATCGTCAATATTTAAGTTCAGCGTTGTGGTTATAGCTCTTCATCTTGCTTACACGTAAGCACTATTGGCTTAGTCACAAACGTTCTTGGCGAAGTATCGCTTCGCGGATCGGCAGCATCATAGAGGGCCTGATATTGTGCACGGTAACCACGGCTGGTTTTGGTATATTTAACCGTATCAGGAAGAGCATAAAAATACCCCATCATCAAATCACCACCGTCGAACGGCTCGCTAAAATAAATCGTAAACACTTTTTTGTGAAGGGCTTCAACAACATAAAGCTGGCCTTGTTTTTCCCGTTTTGAGCATTCTGCATCATTGCAAATATCGACATAGCGAAGCGTTGCCTTGCCCATTTTTATGTTCAAATCATAACCTTCGCCACGCGGAAAACCAGAAATCGTCATATCACCGCTAACCGATTTACAATTCAAATTGAGCTGAGGCGTGCCAGCAAAGGCGGTTAGGCAGCCCAGAAGACAACCGTAAACAACAGCGCTTTTTATACTATTCATCTATATTTTCCTTAGAAGAGATTAAACCGCTATCGGCGCCTTAATGCTGGGATGGGCTTCATAATTCAGTATTTCAAAGTCATCAAAATGATACTCAAACAGTGACGCGGGTTTGCGCTTAATCTGCAGTGTGGGTAGTGGCAGAGGTGTGCGCTGAAGTTGTGTTTTGGCTTGCTCAAGATGATTAAGATACAGATGACAGTCACCACCGGTCCACACAAATTCACCAACGTCGAGTGCGCATTGCTGGGCAACAAGGTGAATGAGGAGTGCGTAGGAGGCGATGTTGAATGGTACACCTAAAAATACATCGGCAGAGCGCTGGTAGAGCTGACATGACAAGCGGCCGTTGGCAACATAAAATTGGAAAAACGCATGGCATGGGGGGAGTGCCATTTGATCGAGATCACCCACATTCCATGCACTGACAATGAGGCGTCTTGAGTCAGGATTGGTTTTAATTTGCTCGACCAACTGACTCATCTGATCAATCACACGTCCATCAGAGGCGAGCCAATGACGCCACTGGTGGCCGTAAACAGGACCAAGATTCCCTTCACCATCCGCCCATTCGTTCCATATGCTCACGCCATTTTCTTTTAAATAAGCAATATTGGTATCTCCTTGGAGAAACCACAATAATTCGTGAATAATACTGCGAAGATGGAGTTTTTTCGTCGTGACAAGCGGGAATCCTTCGGCAAGATCAAAACGCATTTGATAGCCAAAAGTAGACAATGTACCCGTGCCCGTGCGATCTTGCTTTTCAACACCGTGTTTCAGAACGTGTTCAAGCAGATTGAGATATGTTTTCATTGCGTTTTACCCACCATAAAAGAAACCCAGCAATTAGCATGGGAATAGAGAGCAGCTGACCCATGGTCAGCGCATTAAATGCCAAGAAACCCAATTGCGGATCGGGCTCGCGAAAGCACTCAATCAGCAACCGGCTAAGGGCATAGCCCATTAAAAACACCCCCGAAACACAACCGGCGGGCCGTGGTTTTGCAGCATACCACCAAACCAGAATGAACAAGGCCACACCTTCCAAGCCAAACTCATAGAGTTGTGAGGGATGACGTGGAAAAGGGCCCGCATCAGGGAAAATCATTCCCCATGGTACATCGGTGACGCGTCCCCATAACTCACCATTAATAAAATTCCCCAAGCGTCCGACACCAAGGCCGAAAGGCACGAGTGGTGCAGCAAAATCTGCAATTTGCAAAAAAGGCTTTTTAGTTTGATGCGAAAAATAGAGCAAGGCAATGATAACCCCAATCAAGCCACCATGAAAAGACATACCGCCTTCCCATACTTTGAGAATGAGCCAGGGCTTAGTCAGCCATTCATGGGAGGTGTAAAACAGCATATACCCCAACCTGCCGCCAATGATGACGCCCAATGCGGCGGAAAATATCAAATCGCCAATCTGGTCGGCAGTCCAGGGCAATGCGTAGTGCTTCACACGCCATTGTGCCAACATCCAGGCGAGTGCAAAGCCGAGAAGATACATAAGGCCGTACCAATGAACATGGACGGGGCCGATGGAAAACGCGACTGGGTCAATTTGTGGAAAAGTAAGCATCAAAACCTCGTGTTCTTTCAGCAATTCCGCCGTAAAAGCCGATGGTCAGCATGAGCGCCCTCTCCCATTGATGGGAGAGGGTGCCCGACAGGGCGGGTGAGGGCAGTTTAAATTGCAGTGTTTTGATCTACCCTCATCCGCCCTGTCGGGCACCTTCTCCCGACATCGGGAGAAGGAACTCCGCCACCAGCGCAGGTTTTACGGCGGGAATTACTGGTATTCTTTCAATAGCGCCGGGAAAGTCGGCGCCCTGCGATATCGAGAGGATACACAACCTCTTTTAATAATGATATCGACACTGAACAACAATAAGCGTCTCATCCATCACTTTGTAAACTAACCGATGCTCGCGATCAATACGACGAGACCAGTATCCAGACCAATGATTGTACGCAAATGGGATCACACGATCAAATTAATCGCCGCAATCAATAAAACCACGATAAACGCATGTTTTAGATGATTAACGGGTAATTTGTAGGTTAAATGCGCGCCGATGGGGGCGAACATCATACTGGGAATGGCGATCCAAAAGACCGCTGGCCAATAGACATAGCCTGTTGCCCATGCGGGCAAGTCGCTTTCTGTACTGCCGGTGATAATAACGGCTATGGTGCCAATGAGCGCGACGGTAAGCGTGCACATCGCTGAAACGCCGACAGTTTGACGACGTTCGACACCACAATAACTTAAATAGGGAATCACCAAGGCACCCCCGCCTATCCCCAGCAACCCTGATTTAAACCCAATGAGCATGCCCACCAGACGATTAACCCCTTGCGGCGGAAAATCTTTGCGATGCGGTAGATTGGGATTAAACATCATTTCTGCAGCTATCAGAAACAAAAAGACCGCCAGTAGCACTTTCAACCAATAGGTTGGCAGTTGATATGCCAATAAGACACCCGCCACTGTGCCCAAAATAAGCCCTGTGTTTATCCGACGATAGGCACTCCACAAGACACCATTTTTTCGCATATGCGCACGCACCGAAGATTGCCCGGTGAAAATCATAATCGCCAAAGAAGTACCGGCAGCAAAATGCATTTCGAGCGCATGCGGCACCTCGTTTGTATGTTGAAAAATGTACAACAAGGCGGGAACAATGATCATACCGCCACCAATCCCCAACATCCCCGCAATCAAGCCTGCTGCCGCGCCCGTTAGTGCATAAATCAGCACGTGCTCGATCATGATTACTGGCATTATGATTTCCCTGCTCGTACTAATCCGCCCAAACCTTCCCTGATGAGCGCTTGCGTTAAATGTTCTCGAATTTGCTCTGGGTGATCAAACTCAAGGCAATCGGCCAGCAGTTTACGTGCTTGCACCATTGAAAATGTGCGAACAATCCACTTCACACGCGGTAAACTCGCGGAGTTCATACTCAAGGTGTTAAAGCCCATTGCGAGCAACACAATCACCGCAATCGGATCGCTGGCCATCTCGCCACACACACTAACCTCAACCCCTCCTGCACGACCGCCCTCAACGATTTTAAGCAATGCAATCAGCATCGCTGGATGTAAGGCATCGTACAGATTGGCGACTTGCGCGTTATTTCTATCGACTGCCAGCAAATATTGCGTTAAATCATTGGTCCCCACGGAGAGAAAATCAACCCGCTTGGCAAACTCTCTTGCCAAGTACACTGCGGAGGGGACTTCGATCATGACACCTATTGGCGGCTTTTGAATTTGACACCCCTCTTCCAAAAGCTCAAGATAGGCTTGATGGATCAATTTAGCGGCTTCATCTACCTCACTGAGCGACGTCACCATCGGCAACATGATTCGCAAATTATTCAGCCCCTCGTTGGCACGCATCATTGCCCGTACTTGCATCAGAAACACATCGGGATGATCAAGCGTGATACGAATGCCGCGCCAGCCTAAATAGGGATTATCTTCTTTGATGGGAAAATATGGTAAGACTTTATCGCCGCCAATATCCAGCGTACGCATGGTAACTGCGCGCGGCGCAAAGGCTTTAAGCAACTGACGGTAGATGATGTATTGCTCATCTTCTGAGGGAAACCTGTCACGGCTCATAAACGGAATTTCTGAACGATAAAGACCCACGCCTTCAGCGCCAACACTCATGGAAAGCCCAGAATCCATGGCAAGCCCGGTATTCACCTGCAACGAAATACGGTGATTATCGATTGTTTCTGCGGGTTTATCCCGGAGATTAACCAAGCTTTGATTGAGTTCATCTTCTTCTTGCGCTAATTGCTTATATTCGCTAAGAACCGATCGGGAAGGCGACACAATCACGTGCCCATTATAGCCATCCACAACCATTGCCCGACGGGATAATTGCTCAAGGTTAAGACCTCGAACCCCCATCACCGAAGGCACACCCAATGCCCGCGCTAAAATTGTCACATGGGAGTTGTTCGATCCTTTTGCGGAGACGATCCCGGCCAATTGGCCCTCCGGCACTTCTGCAAGCACTGCAGGTGTAATTTCATCACCCACCAAAATCGTCCGCTTCGGGTAGATAATTTCTTCAAGCTGTGAGGATTGCAATTCTGCGAGCACTCGTCGACCCAAATCACGAAAATCACTGGCGCGCTCGCGCAAATATTCGTCTTTCATGCTTTCAAATTGCTGCACATGCCGCTTAATCACACTCGCCAACGCTGCTTGCGCGGTAAGGCGCTCTTGGCGGATTTCTTGCTCGACTTCAGCACCAAGGCAATCGTTATCCAGAATATGTAAATAGACATCGAATAAAGCGTGATCCTCTTCATCAATCGTCGACAGTAAGCGTCGTCCCAGGCGTTGGATGTGATCCCGTGCAACTTTGAGTGCGCGATAGAAAATGACCGTCTCACCATCAGGATCATCGGTGAGGCGACGAGGAACGGCGTCAATATCTGCGGCGTGATAAATCACCACGGCACTACCAATAGCAACACCAGGAACACAACCGACACCATTCAACACCAACTGATTTGCATCCAGTTTTGCGGCCCCTTTAGAGGGTCTTTTGGTCAGCTGTATGAGTTCGCCAGTTGCATCGGCATGCGCTATCATCCCGCCGAGTTGTGAGGCCAGCGTAATGAGAAAAGCTTCCTCGGCATCATCAAAACAGCGATTTTCGACACGCTGGATGGCCAGTACGCCATACAAGCGACGATGTTGAATAATGGGAACGCCCAAGAAGGCTTGAAACGATTCCTCACCTAAGGACGCGTTTTTATAAGAGGCCGGATGGGCTTGCGCATTATCGATATTAATTGGCTCTTCACGCCGACCAACCATGCCAATCAGCCCACTATCCATTGCAACGCGCACGGTGGACTCCGCTTGCTTATTCAAGCCATCTGTTGCAATGAGAACATACTCTGAATGTTTTTGGTCGATCAGTAAAACCGTCGCGGCATCAGCACTAATGGCTTCTCTCACACGTTGAACCAATGTTTGCAATGCATGGGTTAAATCGCTGGCCGTAGTGACATCCTGTACAATACGCTTGAGAATCTTTAACATTTAAGACCTGTGGTAACCTCGTTTATGGCCGCCCCCAAAAGGGGTTCGACGTTTTTTGATGCAATGCTCGAGCTCTTTTAAGGCCTGGGCATACACTTGTTTTTTAAAAAATATAACATGCTCTTGAGGCTCATGATAATCAATCCAGCGCCAGCTATCAAATTCCTGTGAGTCACTTAAATCCAGGCGAATTTTTTGTTCATTGCTGACGAGACGCAATAGATACCACTTTTGTTTTTGACCAATCACCAAGGGCTTGCTGTTCAAGCGCAAATACTGTTTAGGCAGGCGATAATTAAGCCAACGTTTAGTCACGCCCAAAACTTCAACATCTTCACGTTCGAGGCCCACTTCTTCACGTAACTCACGGTACATCGCATCCAATGCTGACTCGCCGGCAGCAAGGCCACCTTGGGGAAACTGCCAGGCATCATGCCCGAAGCGCCTTCCCCAAAATAACCGATTGGATTCGTTAATAATAATAATGCCAACATTCAGCCGATACCCGGCTCTATCAATGATCATACGCTCTACTTACACATTACTCGCTAATGCATTGATTCTTCCACAAAATGTAAGGGTTTGGCAAATGGAATTACCGGTAATGGCTTGATAAATTCAGAAACTGGCTGGAGAAAGGCGACTGCGACGTGCCTTCCTTTGAACTGATAACGATTAAATGGATAAACCTCACTAGCCGCTGTTATGGCTTGAGAAATCGGGCGATGCTGAATGCGGATTTAATCGACCTCAAGACTCAATATCGCTCCATCTGTTTGTTAAATTCTCGAAAATCAACTATAGTTATTAATATATCCTGAACCGATAGTGAGA
The DNA here is from genome assembly GCA_963784615.1 of uncultured Gammaproteobacteria bacterium. Classification (GTDB taxonomy): domain Bacteria; phylum Pseudomonadota; class Gammaproteobacteria; order Legionellales; family Legionellaceae; genus UBA11403. The sequence continues at coordinate 2,038,528 of CAWASG010000001.1, read as the reverse complement.
TTGACATGGCCTCCTCCAAATATGATGGTCCACCCTCCCTTCCTACGAGCACGGCCCAACCTACTCATCCTGAATTTGAGGAATTTCTCTCGCAGAATATTAGCAAACTACCCGAGATGAAACGACAAAACCTGATCGACCTACTAATAGCAAAAGAAGGTACTGAGATACCCCTGTTCGCCAAAGTGAGACAAGCACTTCAAGGATATAAATATGAAACACCGGATCTAAAAAAAGAAGTACTAGATTCATTCGATCGAGCAAGCATGCTATACATGGCGCAACAAGCAAGAGATAAATGGTATGACGAGCGGTTTAATTTATATAATAACCGCGCCGACAACGAACAACACGGTCAGTATAATAACCATTCTAATATGATTAAGTATAATGAGGGTGTTTTAAAAGCGATGGATGCAGCCATAAAAGAATATAAAGACCCTGTTATTACAACTTTATTAAACGGGTTGAAAGAGCAATATCGTGGTGAGTCAAACGACAACATGAGATCGGTGATACTGCAAAAATTTTTATTTTGTATTTCCACTGCGGATCCCAAATATTATAAAGTAGACAATATTATTCAAACTAACATTTATCATTCATTTGTTTCTACTGCCGCAAATCACATGTCAACAGATACAGATAAAGATAGCATTAGAAAGCTATTTGAGGCGCGGCATAAGAATTTAACATGTGATTTTGATTGCACTCGTGGGCTTAATCCCAGCCAAATCAAGACTACATCCACCGACGGTACAGGCGGCACTCAAGCTCAGAAAGATTCAAACGCAAATCTCATAGCGTTAAAAACAGGCTTAGAGCAATACCGTGCTTACCTGACAAACAATTATTTATCCAAAGTAGAAGAAGGGATCAATTTTGTTGCCGAAGTAAAATGTAAGATTCTTGACGAGATGATTCAAGCAATCGATCTTAAAGATCCGAATGAATCGGAAAAAAAGATCATACGACTATTTGAAGAAAAACTGGAAATGCTTAGAACGCCAACGACAAGTATCCCAGCGGAATATAGAGCAGAAATGAGTGTTGTGAATAAATTGTGCGCATGGTTTAACAATCTAATCTGTTCGTTCAAAGAGAACAATAAACTCGACGTAGTAGCTAGATTTAAAAATGAAACGAATAAGATTCGCGAACTCAATGACCCGTCAGGGACGGAGTTTAAGCGGCAACCTTAGGGAGCGAAAATCTTGGTCCCCCTAAAACGTCACGGCTCCCATTCTATCGAACTCGTTGGTATTTACACTCATTGATGACGGCGCGACCCTCTCCATTAATTTTAATCGCATGAGTCATTATTGCAGCATATGATTAAGGATGCGTTATTTCAAATAAGGTTTGCACGAAGGTTGGGTTGAGCTCACCATCGCTCAACCCAACCTGCGCGTACGCCGGCAGGTTATTTTTTTTTGACAGGTCGTTTCCAGCCAAGAACGGTTTTTTGCGTGGATGCCGTGAGGGTCAGTTCTTCGGCGGGGACGTTTTTGCGAATGGTACTGCCGGCACCGATTGTGGCGTTTTTGCCGATGGTGACTGGGGCGACGAATTGGGTGTCGGAGCCGACGAATACGCCGTCTTCAATAATGGTTTGATGTTTGTTTGCGCCATCATAATTGCAGGTAATCGTGCCTGCGCCGATGTTAACATCTTGACCAATGACGGCATCGCCTAAATAACTCAAGTGGCTGGCCTTGCTGTTTTCTCCCAATACGGCATTTTTAGTCTCGACAAAATTCCCGATTTTACACCGATGTCCAAGCACAGTTCCGGGCCTTAGGCGCGCAAAGGGACCGACATGGCAGTCGTCGCCGACGGTGCAATCTTCCAGGACGCTATTGGCATGAATCACGCAATTGTTGCCGAGCGTCACATTGTTCAACACACAATTCGGCGCGATACGACTGCCATTGCCGATATGTACCTGGCCTTCAAATACGGCATTCACATCAATAAAAACGTCTTTACCACAGGTTAATTCTCCGCGAATGTCTATCCGTTCGGCATCAGCCAAACGCACGCCAGACAGCATCAACCGCTTCGCCTGCTGTTTTTGCCAAATGCGCTCTAAAAATTGTAATTGCTCGGCGTTATTCACACCTTGGACCTCGGTCCAATCAGCCGTACAGAAAGACGTTATCGACTTTCCTTCCCGGGAGGCCATAGCGATTATCTCCGTAAGATAATATTCCTCCTGCGCGTTGGCGGCGCTTAGTTTTGGCAACCAACGACTTAAATCAGCAGCGCTGGCACAGCACACCCCCGTATAGATTTCTTGAATACAGCGCTCCTGCAACGATGCATCTTTTTCCTCGACAATGGATACAATGTGACCCTGCGCGTCTCGCACGATACGCCCCAGACCGAAAGGATCGTCTTGTACAGTGACCAACAATCCTAACGGCGCGCTTTGATGCGTACCAACCTTACATTGTTCAATCAGCTGTTTCAGCGTCTCGAGTTGAATTAAAGGCACATCAGCCGACAAGACTAACACTTGACTCTCGGGCGGAATAAACGGCAACGCCTGCATCACGGCGTGACCTGTTCCCAATTGTTGCGCTTGCAAAACCCAATGCACAGGAAGCTCAGGCAATGCTTTTTGAATCCGCTCGCCGCCATGACCATAAATAACATGTATTCCATCTGGATTAAGCAGGCCGGCTGTCTCAACCACGCGTTGCAGCATAGGCATGCCTGCAAGCGGATGCAGCACTTTCGGTAACGATGAATACATTCGCTTTCCTTGGCCTGCAGCCAAAACTATGATATGAAATGACATTAAAAAATTCTCCGTGATTCAAATACACCTATCATACAATAGAAGGAATAAAGTAATGACCATTTTTGTTAAAATCGGTAAGTTGTTTCTAACCAGAGCGATCAAAGAGGCCATCGATCATTCCGCTCAAGCTGATTCTTCGAATTTCAATACCGTTTTAATGTTCTTACATTGTCCGCGGGACTTGGAACTCGGTCGCGCAAAACGAGAACAATTGTCCGCGTTAATGACCGAGCTTAACAAATTTCAAACCAGAGATAATGATGAAATCTCACTCCACCAATTTCAAGCGCTCTTGATGAGCTTTAAAACGCGACTGGCCAATCTCACACAAGCAAAACAATTATCCGAAGGCGACACCGGTAAAGCACTACTCCAGGCACTTGAATTAATTCAATCTATCTACACCCAAATGCAAACGTTACGACTGCTCAATATCCCCAAAAACAACGACGCCCTCGTTTTTTTTCAATATTATGCGGCACAATATTTTGCGATAAAAATATGCGCAAACCAACGACTCAATCTTGTGCAGAATATGACTGAGCAACCCTATTTCTCAATATTTCGCGAACGTGCTCAAGCAAGAGAGATATTAATTACCCAAGCATTAACGCAATGCATGAGCGATCTGGATGCACTGGATAAAAAAAATCCAACCCATCGAACAGCCGTTGTGCGCCAAGTGACCTTAAACATCGAGGCATTGCTACGGAATGAACGCACTTTGCATGAAAGGTACGGCACAAAAATCGACGCAACCATCAGTTTGCTTAACCTTATCAGCGTGACCCAACAAGATAATGACTGGTTAAATCAATGCATGGAAGAAGCACTCCGGGCACTTCAAATGCTCACTCAGCAAAAGACTGAGCCTGAACTCTCTGACTGGTGCAATGCAGAGGATGAGCGCGAATGGGCCGAAGATGCTCAAAAAAGAACCGACATGGAAAACGGACTGGCAAGGCAGGAAATTGAAGCCCTCGAAACCCTGGCTAGAGCGACCAAAGAAAGGGAGGAAGCCGCTGCAGCCATTGCCCTGGCGACTGCATGCAAAACATGGAAGGACGGTATCCCGCAGGAAACGGCTGAAAAAAACGCGGACGAGGAAGAGGAAGAAGACGCAGATGAAGAAGAGGCCTATGATGATGACGATGAAGCAGAAGCTCTCCATGGACAACGTTGGGGGAATAGACGATAAGCGCGCCTAACCTGATTTGAACCACTCAAGATATATCAAACAATTAAGAGATGGCCGAAGGGACACCTCCTTCGGCCACGTTGATTTGCGAGGCTGGCAGCCATGGTTCAGCCACCTATCCCTTTTAGCCTTTGGCTCTCACAAGATACCTTACTCCATCATCAGTACCTCGGTTTGCCACGATTTGGACCAGATTAAAACGTATCCCTTACGTTTCGCTGGTCATTTTATACATTTGGAAACATAAGTCAACCATTAATTTCGAAACGAAACTATAAGTTTCCAAATGACATCAGGTTTGCATATAAAATTATCATTTGTTACACTGTTCGGAGGATCGTAACTTCTCAATAACCTCGGGAGTACTCAGTATTCCGACTTACCGCGGCTTGTCCGCGGAATCCAGAGATCTAGGCCCAGCGCGAGATTCCTGGATACCGCGGACAAGCCGCGGTAAGTAGGCTAAGTATTTCTCCCGGACTTATTGATAAGTTACGAAAGATCTTAGTTTTCCTCATTGCGAGCGCTCAAGTACCGTTGAGGTAAACATCGAGAAATGAACTTGCAGGTCGCGTCGTTGCGAGCGGCCAAGTACCTTCGGTACAAACAGCTGAAATGAACTCACAGGTGGCGTCGTTGCGAGGCACGAAGCAATCCAGGGTTCGAAGCTCTGTTCTCTGGATTGCTTCGTACCTCGCAACGACGCCTGATACAACATTGCACACATTGTGAAGTTCATTAGGAGGTACAAAGCAATCCAGAGAACAGAGCTTCGAACCCTGGATTGCTTCGTGCCTCGCAACGACGCCTGATAGATCATTGCACAAATTGTGAAGTTCATTGGAAGCTGGTAGATTGTGTACCCATTGAAAACCATCAACCCTAGGCGCTTACTATCACCATGGAAAAAGTCGACTTAACCAAACAGTTTGCTTATCGTTTGCGTGACTCACTCATTGCAGCGGGATTTAATTCTCAACGCTCAACGTCTGGAGTCAATATTCATAAGCTGGCGGAAATCACCGGCTATTCACCGCAAATTTGCCGAAAATACCTTCGAGGGCACGCGCTGCCCGAACCGACCAAGCTCGTTGAAATTGCCGCGCAACTACAGGTATCACCAGGCTGGCTCTTGTTTGGCGACATGAGTCGCGACAGCAATGCATCGTCTGATAACTTAACAATCAGTAAGACTTTAATCCGATACATATTCGAACGAGCTTATACCCTATATAATAGCGGCCGAACACAACATGAAATTTCTGATTTTTTGATGGATCTGGCCCACGACGTGAGTCAAATTAATGCAACAGAAGCGCAATCAAAAAAAATAATTGACTTGGCACTATCCTCGGCGAGCCACTTTAGCCGTTAGTTAGGCAGCCATCTACAACGATGTTTTAATATGGATATCACGAAGCACACGCTATCGCTCCACCCCGAATGGCTCACGAAGCTGTTTGCCTACAAATCCAAAACCCGCGCCGTATTTGGTGACGTATTGGGATTACATGAAGCCAATCACATCGCTTTGGCTTACGTTGCGCAGAACCAGAGCTTACTCACACTCTCATCTACGCCCTCACTAGAATACAATCTATTCAGCAGTCCGTTATGGCGATTGGATAACACCTACAACCCCAGCTGGTTTCAACTCTGCGGGCATGCGCACTGGCAGTCGTTGTATGCACCGGAACGTTATGATGAATTGTATTACATTAAACAAGCCAAGCCCCGCTATCCATTAGGCCTTTCTATAGTGACGACACTAGGCGACGGCCATATGATTTACTCCGTTGCCAGTGCTTGCGACTCTGCTGACACCCAAGCCATTTTTAAGACCCAGCAACACGAACTCCTGCAACTGGGCCAATATTGCATGACACAGTTATTACCACTTTTACTCGACGGCAATATGGCCGCTCCCATTTATTCACAACCCTCAATAACAGGCGCATCATGAAGTACCAAACCAAAGCCATTCTTGCAGGATTCATGGGCAATTTTGTTGAAGCCTATGACGTCGCCATTTGCTATTACCTGTCCTCGGAGCTGTCTCGCGTTTTAATGGGCAATGCCCAAGGTGATCCGCGCGTTGTCTTCACACTAATCTTTTTGGCTTATCTGATTAAACCCATCGGCGCATTCGCATTGGGCTTATTCTCCGATCGTTATGGCAGGAAAAAGGTAATGATGGCTTCGATCATCATGACTGGCCTGTCCACCGCACTCATCGGGGTCATTCCGGGATACGGAGCCATTGGCGTTGCATCGGTTGTCCTCTTATTGGGATTACGCATCGCTCAAAGTGTGGCGATTGGCTCAGAATTTTTGAATTCATCCTCATTTTTAGTCGAAAGCGGCGACAACAAACAACGGGGATATCGGGGATGCTGGTCATCGGTTGGCGTGAAGGCCGGTACAATATTCGCCTGTTTATTGGCGGAAATGGCACATCAAGGGGCCATTCATTTTCCAGACGTCGATTTTGCTTGGCGGATCCCGTTTTTATTGGCGGCATTCACGATGAGTGTTGGCTTCATCATTCGTTATCGCATGCCTGAAAGTTTAGGTTATGTGCTTTATTATGCGAATCGTCAAAAACCCACTACGCGCATGATTTATCAAGAATCTTTCAAGTTTATGAAAAATCACCCGTTTTTATTTCGCTATGCTTTTTTTGCAAGTTTTTTATCGATTGCCAGCAGTTTTTTCTTTTATCTCTATATGCCGCTGCACGCGGTGCATGTTGCACATTTTTCACGGGAATGGGTGACGGTGACGACGCTGTTATCCTTGACGCTCACCGTCGTGCTGATTCCTGTATTTGGATGGCTCTCAGATAAACACGACCGGCTGCACATCATTACGTTTTCAACTACAGGTCTCTTGATGCTGTCCTATCCCTTTATGCTGGCGGTGAATAGCGGAAATGTCGCGGAGCTTCTCATCATGCAACTGTTGATTGCCATTCCATGTGCTGGCTATTACAGCGTCTGCTCGGTTTTACTCACCGAACTTTTTCCGCTTCATATCCGCTGCACGGCGCTGTCGATTACCTTTTCAATCGCCGCCAGCATCGCAGCAGGTGTCCCGCCCGTGCTGGCAGATTACCTGATGCGCACCACCCATTCGGCGAATGCGCCATGCTTAATCATCATCACCATTGCGGCCGTCATGCTTATGCATATTAGAACGCTGAGCAACGATTACCGTTGTGGCAGGAACGAATACAGCAGTATTCACTTATTTGGTTCTGGGGGGTCGGTTGGTGAGTAGGTTGGGTTGAGCGAGAGCGAAGCCCGACATAGATGGTTTTGTTGGGCTTCGCTCTCGCTCAACCCAACCTACTCACCAACCGACTCACCAACCACACATCCGACGACCTAACGATGCGCTATCGATGGATGTTCGATTTGCGACATACGCTCCAGAGATGCGATGCAATCTTTACATTGAGAAAGCACTCCTGCCAAACGATCCGCTTGCGCTGCTGCTATAGGAGCAACAACGGATGCCTCGAAGCGCCCTTTAAATTCCTGAAGGGAAGCTATGATCTCATGCCACTCTGTGTCGGTGAGCGCGCCCTCTTCAGAAAGAGAGGCTGCAATACCGTTGAGCAATTCCTGGATGGTTGCCATCACGACTTGGTATCGACCAAGATAATCCGAAAATTTTTTCTGATTATCCTCTTTCCCAAAAAACCAAGGTGGGGGTGCGTAGTATACCAAACGATTGATAATAGGATTTTCGCTGGTTGAGGCATTTGCATCCAAAAGCTTATTCAGCTTTTGATTTAATAGGTTAAGAGAAGAACTGAGCAATTCATTTGAAGAAACGACGTTAAGCCTCCCCTCTTCAACGTGTGGTATTGGTATTGAAATGGGCGGAGAGGATTGGCTAGATAACAATATACCAGCAAGCGCTAAGTGTTGTGCTGTATGCGGCACAGCCTTTCGCGGATGTTGGTTGGCATATTGATTCAACTGGGTAACATGTGTATCAGTTAACATCCGCGTATGCTCTAGCAATGCATTGAGATGAGAAACCTGTGCGGCAATACACAAGCGACTATCAAGTTGTTTTAGCCGTGGCAAATTATCTGCTTTAAAAAAATCTGGGGAAAGACCGAGTAAAAACTGAGGGGTATTTCTGAGTGATTCAGCATCCTGAACAACCGCTAATCGTTCCGCCAAAAGGCGACTGTCTGCTGCTTTCTTATTCAATTCAGTAATATCCCAAGGGATGTTCGCAGCTTGAGCGCTGATGGCGTAGAAATTCAAGCCATCGATGGTCTCTGAGGTCATGTCATTTGGGGGGGGGTGTTGATTTAAAAAGGTCATCAGGTCCTCATCGACTATCCGCGGATCAAGATCCTTGAGCTGACTTAATGCCGATTGATGCCACCACGCAGAGTTTAATTCCATTAAAACATCGAGCCCTTTCGTATATTTGGGTAGCGCGGCTTTAATCTCTTGCTCAACTATCCCTTGAGCACCCTCCGGCAATTGACTGCATAACGAACAATTACTGACCAGCGACTCCGTCAAAAGCTGAAGCTGGCGTTCCGCATGCGGAGCAATAAACCAGGGATTAAGCGGGAGCTTTAAAAGCGACGAGGTTACCTCCAGTTTGATTGCCTCATCCACTGACTGGCCTAGTAATTTATCAATACAAGCCTGTTTTTTATTCAGGCTATCTTGACCAAATTCCCTCATGATTTCTTTTACTGCAAGAGCATCACTGGCGCCGGCTACCGATTGGAGAAAGTCAGGGTGGTTCATCCCTTCTATATGCACCAGCGAAAACTCATCTTTGGGGATCCAATCCAAATAGGAGATTTTATCAATACTATCTTTCACATTGTCCAGCTCATACATCTCAAGAGAAGGATTTTCTTCGTCTAAGTCAACAACTCTGACGGCAGGAGGTAAATGCTCTAAATAAATGACCCAAACTGGAAGTTTGTCCTCACTCAGAAGTTCGGGGCGAATATGAGGCGCCAGACACATGAGCTTTTCATATTGCATCTGGCTCAGCTTGCCCGCTTGTTTAAATTGTACAAGCTGTTGTTGATTGACCTGTTTGAAGGTCTCGGCTACGTCTTGTAATAGTGCGCCGTTGTCAACCTGCTCACCAAACTCTCGATATTTCAATTGTAAAAAATTGGCAATTTTCTGCATTTCTTGTAGTGAAAGCGTATTAAAAAATTGAATGGCATGATTGGTTTGACAATGTGCCGGCAATGGCTCGACCAGTGCGCGAATATCAGGGGACGTTATTTTATTGAGTTGAGTCTCTTTCTGTTTTTGACACGCCGTAATAACATCCATGGGTAAATCTACATTTGGCTGTATCTCGCAAAGGTGAATCAGCTGGTCTTTCATCTCACGAATTTCTTTCTGTAATTGGCTTGGATGAGAATTGTTTTCTGCTTCGATTTCTTTAAGTATCTGATCCAATACATGCATCGCCTTAAGTACCTGACTAAGAATCTCAGTTTCAGATAGGGTATTTTTATTGAGGAGTTCTATTTCTGTTGCCAGATCAATAAGTCGACTACATTGTTTTTTTCGTGACTTTCTTTGTATAAAAAACATGCTGCGGTTTTTTTCATAAGACGCTACGATGCCTCTCAAACCACCAGAAATAGCCGATAATTCTTCCTGGAGCAGTGGCTTTTTGGAGACAATTGACCAAAAGGATTTGCAACGAGTATTACTTTCAGCAATCTGCCTTTCTATAGAAGTCCACTTATAATGCAAGCAAATGGTTTGACGTTGTTCATCCGTTAACACACGATACATGGGAACGCCATATGTTTGGTTAGCAGATAATAATCTCTCCAAAAAAATACCAGGACCCTCACCAATTTGTCGCATCAAATCCATGACACACGGCGTATCCCTTATCACATTGATATTTTTGTTATAGAGTCGATTTGACTTCGGACGAAAGCGCCTCCCCCTCATTTGATTAGCAGTCTCTGGATTCTGCTGATGGAAATAAAACTCCTTAAAATGCACGCACATTTTCCCCCTGTGCGAATAAATAGACCCCGGAAGGTCTGGATTAGCGATTAGAAATTCATCAAAATGAGGAGAACCTTTAATAGCGCGATAGTGCTCAGTAAATTTTTGAACCATATATTCTTGTTGTTTTGGCGTTAAGGGGATGGTTAAACCAAGATGTTGATGATATTGATTAATTTCATTGAAAATAAGAGCCTCAATGGACTCCCCATCAATAAGCCCTTGTTTGACAATTGCTGCGAGTCTCGAACCATTAGGCTCTTGGTCGAAGAACGCTCCGAAATTTTTCACCGATAGGTCATGCATCTTACAATAACCATTGATCTCACCCAAAAAAAACTGGACTTTGATAGACAGTGAATCAGCCCCCTCTTTTGTTAAGCGATTACCCGGGATATCATAAAAAATACTGCTGGGTATTTGACTCCAAAACTCATCCTTCGTAATACGAGTAGAAATAAGACCGTCAATCCATTCAGAAATCGAAGTATCACTATCATAAGCCAAAATATCCCTCGCATACTCGAAATTAATCTCGTTACGAGCATTATCAAAATCTATCTTTAGCCTTGCATCTTCATCCGTTATCTTTGCATCATTTTCATCAACTTTTCGTAATTCGTCCGCGATAGCCCGCTTAAGATCATCGAAAGTGATGAGCGAGACTTGATCCGGCATGATGACACCCTCAGGAACAGACTCTGTTACCACTCGATGCTCACCAATTTTATCTAACACTTTTCTAATGATAATGTCCTTGGGAGAGCGTCCTTTGATGGGTATCGAATCTCCCTGCGGTGTGAATCCTGTTCTTAATTGAAATCCTAGACCATCGCTCAATTGATAGTGTTCTGTAGCGGTCCGTGGTTTACGTTTAACAGAAAAAAGAGGTTTCTTAAACCGAACGGCCGGATCCTCATCCAGTGGCGCGAGCTGAATTGCAAAGGCATTTTTTGCATTCTGCAAAATAACATTAACCCCGCGCGGCAAAAACGGATACGTTATATCCGGATGGAATGAATCTTTAATGTCTTGATCAGTTTTTATCGATTTAATATATTCTGTATATTCCAGAATCTGATTCAGACGGTCCGTTTTTTTATTTATAATGGAAGCCTTATCTTCTTCAGAATAGTCAGGAGCCGATTGCACGACACGAATATCCTCATTAATCGTCTTAATGTAGTTTTTAAGAATCTCTACAACCGGCTGATAAGTTTTTGTTCTATGCGGTCGAACTGAATCATCAGTTTCAACGCCGCCAAAGAAAAATCTTCGCAGCTCTAATGCAGTTTTACAGGTATTATCAAGACCAATCTCATCGCCGCCAACAATAGGCAACATCAAGTGCACTCTATTGCTGTCATCAATATAGAGATAGTCACACGATACTGGTTCTTTAAATGTAATCGGTGGTGGCATGTCTAGTTTTCCACAAGGGCTACATATATTTAAATGTAGCACACTGCCGGCAATTTGCTCAAAAATTCTTGGTTACTACACCAACAAATTTCTGGATTAAAACAACGCGTTAAACTGAGATCAGACTTCATATCCCTGCGATGATAAATAACACGTTGTCGGTGGATGTTTGGTTTGATTGTTATTATTGATTTATTACTTCGTTATAGCTATACTGTAATGAAGTAATACCACCTACGGTAATGGAGTATGTCAATGCTTTTATCAACGGTAACATCCAAGGGACAAGCGACAATCCCAGCGGAAATTCGCTCGGCACTCCATTTAAAGCCCGGCGATAAAATCAAATTTGAAATACAAGACCATCACGCAATTATAGCCAAAGCTGAACCATTTGATTATTTATATCATGCAGCTGTGTCTCATACACTGAGTGAGTGGGACTCCCCCGAAGATGATGAGGCATACCGTGATCTATAATCCATTTTCTATTGTCGTTGTGCCGTTTCCTTTTACAGACAAGCTACAGACCAAGCGACGACCAGCCTTGGTTTTAAGCCAAACGATCCACCAAAAAGAGACCCATCATGTTACACTGTTAATGATTACCAGTGCCAAAAACAGTGATTGGGAAAGTGACTATCAAATCGTAGATCTGACACCTACCGGTTTGACAGCCCCTTCCATTGTTCGACAAAAAATATTTACAATTGATACCCGCTTGGTTATCGAGTGTTTAGGACATTTGTCAGAAGAAGATACAAAAGAGATAAAAAATCGTTTAAACTTGCATTTAGCGTAACCATTCCGACAGACCTCATACAGGCCACCCATCATGACCGATTTAATGGAACGTAAACCCTTCAATGAATTCACTGAAAAAGCGTATCTTGATTATTCAATGTACGTTATTTTAGACAGAGCGCTGCCGCATATTGCGGACGGCTTTAAACCCGTGCAACGACGCATTATTTATGCCATGTCTGAGCTTGGACTTAAATCGTCCTCCAAACATAAAAAATCCGCGAGAACCGTCGGGGATGTGTTGGGTAAATTTCATCCGCATGGCGACTCAGCCTGTTATGAAGCCATGGTGCTGATGGCGCAACCCTTTTCCTATCGCTATCCATTTGTTGATGGCCAAGGCAACTGGGGATCGCCTGATGATCCAAAGTCCTTTGCTGCCATGCGCTATACCGAAGCACGGTTATCGCCTTATGCCGATACCTTGTTGGCTGAATTACAAATGGGCACGGTTGATTGGGTCGATAATTTTGATGCGACCCTTCAAGAACCCTCACTTCTCCCGGCAAGATTACCGAATGTGTTACTGAATGGCGCAACCGGTATTGCCGTTGGTATGGCGTGCGATATATTGCCGCATAATCTGACTGAAGTAGCCAATGCATGTATTCACCTGCTGGATAATCCAGACGCAGGGCTCCCATCGGTCTTAGAGTTTATCAAAGGGCCCGATTTTCCTACCAACGCTGAAATCATTACACCCAAAGAGGCATTACATAGCCTGTATGCTACGGGAATGGGCTCGGTTAGAATGCGTGCGGTATACACCATTGAAGATCACAATATTGTGATTACTGCCCTACCCTATCAAGTGTCTGGGGCAAAGGTCATTGAGCAAATTGCAGCCCAACTCACACAAAAAAAATTACCGATGGTCGATGATCTACGTGATGAATCCTGCCATGAACATCCCACACGACTCGTGATTATTCCTCGCAGCAATCGAGTTGATGTGGAAGGATTAATGTCGCATTTATTCGCGACCACGGATTTAGAACGCAGTTATCGCGTCAATTTCAACATGATTGGCTTGGATGGCAAGCCGCAGGTCAAGCCGTTAATGAACATTTTGCACGAGTGGCTGACCTTTCGACTGTCCACCGTCAAAAAACGCTTGCAATATCGGCTGGATAAAGTCCTCGACCGCTTGCATGTATTAGAAGGCCTGCTGATTGCCTATCTCAACATCGATGAAGTCATCGCGATTATTCGTGAAGAAGATGAGCCTAAAGCCGCCTTAATGGCGCGCTTTCAACTCACCGAGCGCCAGGCTGAAGCCATCCTTGAAATCAAGTTACGGCATTTGGCTAAACTCGAAGAAATGAAATTACGTGGCGAACTCGACGAATTAGCCAAAGAACGGGATTACCTCAATTCGATTCTAGGCAGTGCAGAGCGCTTGAGAGCGTTGGTCAAAGCGGAGATTATTCAGGACAGAGACACCTATGGTGACCCGCGCCGCGCACCGATGATTGAACGCCAAGAGTCTCAAGCACTCAAAGAAGAGGATATCATCCCCAATGAACCTCTCACGGTGATTTTATCCGAGCAAGGTTGGGTTCGTGCTGCTAAAGGCTATGATGTTGATGGCCGAGAACTGAGTTATAAATCCGGTGATGCCTATCGCGCACAGACCAATGCCCGCAGTAATCAACCGGTGATCTTTTTTGATAATTTTGGCCAAGTGTATTCAGTACCAGGCCACACACTACCTTCTGCCCGCGGTCAAGGCGAGCCATTAACAGGCAAGCTTAATCCGCCTGAAAAAGGCCAATTTGTGGCATTAGTCGGTGGTGCCCCAGAAGATTGGGTGTTACTCGCCAATGACGCAGGCTACGGGTTTATCACGCAACTCAAAGAACTGTTCGTCAAACAGCGCAGTGGCAAGAGCTGCTTGAAAATCCTGCCCAATAGCTTGATGTTACCGCCGCGCGTCATCACTAACCGTGAAAACGCGCTCGTCGCCTGCGTGACTAACGTAGGCCGATTATTGATATTCTCCGTCAATGAGCTGCCTGAGTTAACCCGTGGCAAAGGAAATAAATTAATTAATATCCCAACAATCAAGGCCACTACCCGTGAAGAATTTGTCATGGACGTACGGATTGTGATGCCAGAACATGCGGTCATCATTCACGCAGGAAAGCGCCACTTCACCTTAAAAGCCAGCGATTTGCAGCATTATCAAGGTGAACGTGGACGCCGTGGAAATCATTTGCCAAGGGGCTTGCAGAATGTGACTGCAATTGAGGTAGAGATCCCTGCATAGGTTGGTGCGTAGGTTGGGTTGAGCGAGAGCGAAGCCCAACAAAACCGTGGCCTCAGTCATCGTTTCGCCATCCGTCGTTGCGAGCGAAGCGCGGCAATCCAGAGTACGGAGCTTCGACCCCTGGATTGCTTCGTGCCTCGCAACGACGCCTGATATAACATTGCACATATTGTGAAGTTCATTGGGCGCGGATGGCGAAACGATGACTGAGACCAAAACCGTCATGTTGGGCTTCGCTCTCGCTCAACCCAACCTACGTCCGATTATTTCCCTTAACTTAATGGAAGTGCTGCGAAGGTTATATGAATCTTTGGCCTTGTTCATCGTTTCGGCCACCAGGGGTTAGTATCTTTAGCAGATCAGACACGGCGAATCATAACACTGGCTATTATCTTCAGTTAATGCTGTCCACAGTTCGAGAGCACCCAAAATTGGCGCATTAATATCGTATATATAATGCTGAAGTTTAGGGATCTCACGAAAAAGCCTGGTAAAAGCACACTCACAGCCGGCTTTGTCCATTTCCCAGCTTGTGTTACAAAAAACATCGACGTTTTCTAGAGTACCATTCTCGTCGAACTCAAGGCGTTGCCCTATTCTATTTCTGATGGTAAGTGTGTCTTCTTCCATAACGATCTGATAAAATTCGGGCAATTTCAACTCAGACAACTTTCCGTTTTGTAAGTATGAAATCAATACATGTCCTGCAATCTCTAAAAACAGATGCTGTTCTAACTCGGAGAATCTTTGTAATAACAAATCATCACTTTTTTCTTGAGTATCATCAAAATGCTTTGAGCGTATCACCTTATTTAAAAGGAAATTCTGAGCAATATCCTTAATAAGAACCAATAGAGGATCCGTCTCATGATTCTCAACGGTTTGGGCGTAAGGTCGATAACCATGATAATGTCTGTTTACTACCGGTTCATTTAACTGCCGCCAAAGCATTAAGGCTGAAGCAACGGGATCATTCCTGTCATATATAAATGACCCCAGTTTGGAGTTCATTCGAGTAAGTGAGGAAAAAGCGCACTCACATGCAACTTTGTTTATTTTCCAATTTTTCTTTGCAGCGATATTATTAGTGCTGATTTCAGTATTGCCTTCTGAGTACTCTGCTCGTTGAGCAATAGTAAATCTGATGGTAAGGATTTCTGCCTCCATCGACACGATGTAAGAATCCGGCAATTTCAACTCAAAAACCCTTCCCGTTTCCAAATAAGAAAATAATATATGCCCAGAAATTTCTAAAAACAAATATTGCTCTAACTCAGGCAATGCCTCTAATGAATAATTGTTCTTTACGTTGTTATTTTCACGATCGTATGAACAAATCACGTCGTGTAAAAGAAAATCTTGAGCAACCCGCTGAATGACGCAATACAATGGATCGGTCTTATCATTTGCAATGGACCGCATAAATGGCACATAACCCCGATACATTTTTTGACTCAACAATGTATTCAACGCCTCAGACAAATAGTTCAGTGTTGGCCTATGGGAAGCATTCAGTAATCTGCATGCTCGAGTGAGACATAAAATATCGAGATCCAAGTCAACCTCAAATAGCTTGTTTCTTAGAAAAAAGCCCAGTGAAAAAACATCCATGCTAGGATGAGCGACAGCCCGTGGCGATGGCGAGACTGTCCAGCATTCTGGTGCAACAAACCCATGCTTTTTGGTCTGCTCAGGCAGCAAACCCATATTCTCCAGGCGAAATGCCCCAGGTAACACTTGACCGGGAAAGACTGAAAGCCCTCCGTCGATTAAATGACTTTTACCCGTAGATGCATCATATAATACATTGTCGTCCTTAAAATCAAGATAGATCAATCCCCTATCATGCAGCGCCTTTAGTTCAACAACTAATGAAAGAAAAAGATGAATTTGCTGTTCTATATCCTTTATTTTACCAACAGCTTGGACGT
Organism: uncultured Gammaproteobacteria bacterium; assembly: GCA_963784615.1. Lineage (GTDB taxonomy): Bacteria > Pseudomonadota > Gammaproteobacteria > Legionellales > Legionellaceae > UBA11403. The sequence goes on along the minus strand of CAWASG010000001.1, from coordinate 2,022,066 downwards.
AACTTCTGTAGGTTACTCCAGGTATGCAGGGAACAACCATTCTATATGGCCGCGATGAATTTTTTTGACCGTCATGACTGTACAGTTCTCTAAGTAGATAACTTTTTCTTTCCGGGTAATGGTTAGCAAAAAAATAATGTTTACGAAAAATTTCTGGGGCATGAACGTAAGTATCGGGAGCAGAATCTAAGACAACAACCGCTTTTCCGTCTCGAGATTCAAAGCGTCGCGCCCTGGCGTACTGACCTTCACCGAGGATGTCTTTTGGTGAATAGTGAGATCCGCCATCACTTTCATAGTCAGACTCAGCCTTAGCGGATAATACAGATGCGTCTTTCACTTGACCCAATTTGTAAATAGGCATTCCATTCATTCCATGTTAATTTCTCATAATTATCAACTAAGGCGTTTATTATTAATAGTAGCATCCCGCTTACAAAGATTAAGCAATGAGACAAGCCCACTGAATGTCTTGCTCATTGTTGTCCGACTCTACTTGTTCTGCCATCGCAGTTTGATGCAAGATATAAGCCCGTAGCTGAATAGCCGTTTCAACGGGCTCTTCAATATTATACGTAAATCCTTGTAACGCTGGATACTTGCAGACAAGGCTATCAAATAACAGTGCACTCGCTTTTTTGTCAATTTTCCAGCACTTTATGTTGGGATAGGCGCTGCGTGCTTGGCCAGCATCCGCTGCTGGCGCTACCATAGATTTAATCAGTAATATGTCATTGACCAATGATAACTGAAACTTGTCAGAGCATTGCAGATCAAGGTCTGCAAGTTTGTTCGTAGACAAATAGTGAAAAAAAGTAAGTCCCGCAAGCTCAAGGTATAACTGTTGCTCTTCAGCGCTCTGGTCTTTTAATAGGTAGCTTCGCCCTGGCTGTTCTGAACACTTTGAGCTAAATCTAATTTTTTGAGCGAGCAGAAATCTCTCAGCAACGAACTGGATAATTTGATATAACATATCGGATGGTTCATGCAATATTGCTCTGGCGTAGCTCTGGTAACCTCTATATATTTTTTTAGTCAACAAAATCCTCAATCCCGTTTCTAACGAATCAAGAGTGGGTCTGTTTTGCGGGTTAACCTCCACACATAAAAACGCTAGGCTAGAAACATCTGAATCTAAATCACGATCAAAAAGTGGCCCAAGTAAAAAGGTGCCTAACGAGTAAATATCCATACGAGGATCGGCGACCGGTCTAGGGGCGGACGGATCGGTGAACCAACATTCTTTTGCAATATGATAACTGGATTTATACCAGGCATTCAAGTCCGATGCCCTTACACTGAATTCATCAGGCATTTCATCATCTTTTTTGACGGCCAGACCGCCATCGATCAGATGACTTTTTCCTGATTGTTCATCATAAATAATATTATCTAATTTTAAATCCAAATAAACTAAACCTTTTGAATGGAGCGCTTTGAGCTCAGCAATTAAAGAAAGAAATAGCTTAAGTTGTTGCTCGATATCCTTAATTTTCCCGCCGTTGGACAGCAACAGCTGTAAATAGGTCAACCCAGAAATAAATGGAACGATCATTCTATAGTGATTCGTATCTGCATATGTAAATAACTTGGGTTTAAAATCCGCGTAGTGCTCAGTAAAGAATCTGAGCTTACGCTGTCGTTCTTCATGATTAATTTTACAAGGATCGACAGGATCTAAAACAACAAGAACTGCGTCGTCTTTTTCGGATTTCATTTTTCTAGCATGAACAACCCGGCCTCTTCCGAGATTTTCTACAACGGAATAATGTGTGCCATCTGCATCTTCATAATCAGAATCACATAGAAGCGAGCCTAAAGTATATTTTTCTGGCATTAAATACTGCTCCTACAACGTTGTTGTATTGTTAAGCTGTGCAGCTAAGGGGGCTACGAACTGTTGTTCATCTAATTTTGACCGGTTGGATCAATGTTATTAAATCGGAATCCGAGCCGCGACCGTTAGGGAGTGGAGCAGTTCAGCCGGCTCCGACACTGCTCCACTCCCTAACGGTCGCGGCTCGGATTTCGGTTTAAATACCAACAATTTGAATATTGCAACCGGTCAAAACTAAATGGATGAAGTACTAGATAGGTTGTAAAATGAAAAAACCCGCAAAAGCGGGTTTTCATAAAAGCTATACAAATTATCGTTTTGAGTATTGAGTTGCACGACGAGCTTTGTGCAAACCAACTTTTTTCCGCTCAACACAACGTGAGTCACGTGTGAGTAATCCACGAGCTCTCAATTTCTTACGAAATGAATCTGGAGCTGGCTCATCCGTGTCCTTCATATCTTTTTCATCATAATTCACTAGTGCACGGGCAATCCCTAAACGAACCGCGCCTGCTTGACCGGAAATACCGCCACCGACGACCGTGATGTAGATGTCAAATTTACCCAACATACCAACTGTTTCAAGCGGTTGACGAATAACCATGCAGGAAGTTTCTCGTGCAAAATATTCTTCCAGTGTGCGATTGTTAATTTTAAATTCGCCTTTACCTGGACGCAAAAATACTCTTGCAGAAGAACTTTTGCGACGACCCGTACCATAATATTGTTGCTTTGCGGCCATTATTGTTTTTCCTCAATCTTAAGCACTATAGGTTGCTGTGCAGTATGTGGATGTTGATCCCCTGCATAAACTTTAAGTTTTCGGTACATTTCACGACCCAAAGGATTTTTGGGCAACATGCCTTTCACAGCAAGCTCAATGATACGAATAGGATCTTTCTTTTGCAGTTTATCGAAAGAGGTCGTCTTGATACCACCGGGAAAACCTGAGTGATTGTAATACATTTTATCGGTAAATTTATTACCGGTCACAGCCACTTTGTCAGCATTAAGCACAACGATATAGTCACCCGTATCAACGTGAGGCGTATATTCAGCTTTATGTTTACCGCGTAAACGGCGCGCAATTTCTGTAGCCATTCTGCCCAACACTACTTTGTTGGCATCAATGACGTACCAATCACGTTTGACTTCGTGTGTCTTGGCGCTAAATGTTTTCATTAAATTAACTCCGTACAGCCCTAAATATTGAATGTTAGTCTTGGACGGGCGATTTTAACCAAAACTAGATTAATCTACAAGTTGAATATTAATTTTCTTTTGAAATGTACTGCCGTAGGTTGGGTTGAGGCTGGTAAGCCGAAGCCCAACATGGAAGATTTTGTTGGGCTTCGGCGAACCCGCCTCAACCCAACCTACGTACTCAACCCAACCTACAGGCAAATAAGGTGATTAGCCTTATTTTTTACTGACTAACTTTTCTTTAATACGCGCTGCACGACCTGCTAAATCACGCAGATAATACAATTTTGCACGACGAACATCACCACGACGTTTTACTGTAATGCTGTCAACAACCGGGCTGTATGTCTGAAATACACGCTCAACGCCAACATTGTGAGAAATTTTTCGCACAGTAAACGCTGAATTCAAACCACGATTTCGTTTGGCAATGACAACACCTTCAAATGCCTGTAAGCGCTCACGTGTTCCCTCTTTCACTTTAACTTGTACCACAACTGTGTCACCAGGGTTAAACTCTGGAATTACTTTACCTTGCATTTGCTCGGCATTAATTTCGTCAATAATATTGGTCATTCAATACTCCTATCCACCATTTTCAACTATAAATTCAACAAGCAACTGCTTGTCTACTTCGTTTAAACTTAACGCATCCAGTAGCTCGGGACGCCTGAGCCATGTTCGCCCCAATGCCTGTTTTTTTCGCCAACGCTGAATCTCTTGATGATTCCCATTGCGTAGCACTTCGGGCACTGATGCGCCCTGTATTGATTCTGGCCGCGTATAATGAGGATAATCAAGGAGGCCACACATAAACGAGTCATGGACAGCTGATCCCGGGTTTCCGAGCGCACCCGGTAACAACCTCACAATCGAATCAATAAAAACCATAGCAGCCAGTTCACCGCCACTCAGCACAAAATCGCCGAGAGACCATTCTTCATCAACATGATGATCAATAATTCGTTCATCAATGCCTTCATACCGACCCGCCAAAAATAGAAGCGGCTGTTGGGTCGCTGCTATTTCATTCAAATTACTTTGTTTAACTTGTCGCCCTTGTGGGCTTAAATAAACGACCCGACTGTTCTTGGGCATTTGAGTCCGCGCATGTGTAATTGCACCATGCAGAGGCTCATACATCATGACCATCCCAGGGCCGCCGCCGTAGGGCTTATCATCTACATGACGATGCGGTCGTGTAGACCAATCACGTGGGTTCCAGATATCAACCTGGGCTATCCCCTGCTCAATCGCCCGTCCACATACACCATACTGTAAACTTGAAAACATCTCGGGAAGAATACTAATTACCCCAAGATGGATCATAAATATTCTGAGTCCCAATCAACAGTGATGTGCCGTTTCTCTTCTGAGATATCCAAAACAACAACACCATAACGGTAGGGAATCAAATGTCGTGACTCACCGGTAACGACTAATACATCATTAGACCCTGTCGCGATAATCTCAGTCACGGACCCAAGCAATAAGCCCTTGGTGTTCGTCACTGTCATCCCGATGAGTTGATGCCAATAAAATTCACCAGAATCAAGCGCAGGAAGTTGGTTAGATTGAACAGCAATATCAAGGTTGGTCAATTGAGCAACTTGTTCGCGTTCCGCATAACCATCAATTAAAGCCACAATAAAGCGTGTATGTTCTTCTGCACCTATGCGTTTTAGCAAGGTCCTGTTCCCATTTATTAATACATACCAATCGGGATAGGATAAAATATTGTGCCGTGGCTCGGTGAATGAGTACACAGAGACATACCCTTTCAACCCGTGCGGCCGACCAAAGCGACCGACCACCACCCAATCATCACTGCTTTTCACATTCTGCTCGGCATGACTCAACAAAATTTAAGCTGCTTCTTTCGCTTTTTTCGTGTGCTCTTTGCAAAGTGATGCAACACGATCAGACAGTTGAGCGCCAACAGATTGCCAATGTTGTAATTTTTCTGTCTCTAAATGCAACCGAATTTCTTGGCCGCGTGCAACAGGATTAAAATACCCGATGCTCTCAATATAGTTACTGTCACGACGTCTGCGACTATCGGTCACAACGATGTGATAGAAAGGACGCTTCTTAGCGCCTGTTCGTGATAAACGAATAACAACCATTTTGCCCTCTACTTAGTACGTGATAACTTAAAAATGTGTGGTATTGTACGAAAATTAACTGCGTAATGGAAGTGTTTTTTTTAATTAATTTTCTTCCGCTCAACTTTTGTCTCGTAGGTTGGTGCGTAGGTTGGGTTGAGCGAGAGCGAAGCCCAACAGAATCATATTGATGGGCTTCTTGTTGGGCTTCGCTCTCGCTCAACCCAACCTACGCACCAGCCTACCCCCAACCTACCACCAACCTACACATACATCAGTCTTCCGGGAACATCCCGTTCATGCCTGGCATCCCGCCCATTCCGCGCATCATTTGTTTCATACCACCAGGTTTACTCACTTTCTTCAGCACTTTCTGCATTTTTTCAAATTGCTTCAACAGCCGATTGAGATCTTGTATTTCAGTGCCTGATCCCTGTGTAATCCTGCGCTTACGTGAGCCGATGATGATCTTGGGAACGCGACGTTCTTTCATCGTCATTGAGTTGATAATTGCGATGGTTTGCAACAATGCTTTATCATTCATTTGGCCAGCTGCTTGTGCGGGTAATTGCCCCATCCCAGGTAATTTGCTCAGCATGCCGCTGATACCACCCATGCTGGTCATCTGCACGAGCTGTTGTTTAAAATCTTCTAAATCAAAACTTTTACCTTTTTTGATTTTCTTGGCTAATTTCTCACTGGCGGCTTTATCTGTTTTACGCTCGACTTCTTCGATGAGCGTTAACAAATCACCCATGCCGAGGATACGTGATGCGACGCGCTCAGGATGAAAGGGCTCTAATGCATCTATTTTTTCACCCGTACCCATAAATTTGATGGGCTGACCAGTGATGTATTTTACCGATAAAGCAGCGCCACCACGGGCATCGCCATCTGTTTTCGTTAAAATAATACCGGTGAGTGGTAAGGCTTCGTGGAAGGCCTTTGCAGTATTTGCAGCATCTTGCCCGGTCATGCTATCGACAACGAACAATGTTTCAATGGGTTTAAGCTGGTGATGTAGTGCTTTAATTTCCGTCATCATCTCAGCATCAACATGCAGTCGTCCTGCAGTATCGACAATGATAACATCCATGAATTGCTTTTTCGCTTGATCCAATGCCTTTTGAGCTATGGCTAGAGGCTTGTCGTTTGGATCAGTTGGGTAGAAAGCGATATCAAGCTCTTTCGCCAACGTATTTAATTGTTCAATCGCTGCTGGCCGGTAAACGTCAACGCTGACAACCATGACCTTTTTCTTTTCAGTATCGCGTAAATATCGCGCGAGTTTGGCTGTGCTGGTTGTTTTACCTGAACCTTGAAGTCCTGCCATCAAAAAAATGGCGGGTGGTTGTGTTTTGAAATCTAATTCAGCGCGCTCGCCACCCATGATCGCAACCAATTCATCATGGACAATTTTGATGAGTGCTTGATCCGGCTTTAAGCTGGTCGCAACGTCTTCACCTAGCGCGTTTTGCTTGACCTGTTCAAGAAAATCCTTAATCACTGGCAACGCAACATCCGCCTCCAGTAAAGATATACGAATCTCGCGCAACGCGTGTTGCATGTTTTCTTCAGTGAATCGTCCCTGGCCGCTTAAATTTTTAAACGTTCGGGTTAAGCGTTCGGTTAAATTATCAAACATGTTTGACATCCCCTCATTTATGAATCAGGTTCAAAAATTCCATACGACTACTGGGATTCGTGCGCATATCGCCCAACATCACGGATGTCGTCATGACTGAATTTTGTTTTTCTACGCCGCGCATCATCATACATAAATGCTGCGCTTCAATAACCACTGCTACACCACGCGCACCGGTAATACTCTCGATGCAGGTTGCTATCTCGGAGGTTAAGCGCTCTTGAATTTGTAAGCGTCGCGCAAAAAAATCCATAATGCGAGCAATTTTAGATAAGCCAAGCACTTTACCATTCGGCAGATAGCCAACATGGCATTTACCTAAAAAGGGTAATAAATGATGCTCACACATTGAATACAGTTCAATATCTTTCACAATCACCATTTCGCTCATTTCTGAGTCGAACAATGCGCCATTAATAATGTCGTCCAGAGAATCCTGATATCCCTTGGTTAAGTATTGCATCGCCTCAGCAGCACGCGCTGGCGTATCCCGCAACCCTTCACGATGAATATCTTCACCTAAACCCTGCAATATTTTTTTGTATAAGTCTTTCATAATGTGATCACTCTCAACCAGGTGGCCACGTCATCTGTCGCCCACCTAATAGGTGTAAATGAATGTGGTAAATGTCCTGCCCACCACCTGGATTAATGTTAAACACTAAGCGATAACCTGGGTCGCTGATCTTATTTTGCACCGCCCATGTTTTTGCCGCAAGTACCATTCGCCCTAAAAGCCCTTCATCTTCAGCGCCGCAATCATTGATCGTTGAAATATGGCGCCGTGGAATAAACAAGATATGGGTCGGCGCTTGCGGCCGAATATCATGAAAAGCGAGCAGCTCATCGCTATCCAATGCGATTTTTGCAGGAATATTTCCTGCGGCAATCTTGCAAAACAAACAATCGTCCATAGTATTTTGCCTTTTTCAGGTATTTTCCGCATAATACGGCATCTTTCAATATAGTCAACAGGTGAAGAACATGGGATTAATGCGAGTTAGTGCTGGGCGTGATGTACCGAATGAAATCAATGTCATTATTGAGATTCCAATGCACGGGGAACCGGTCAAATATGAGGTTGATAAAGATACGGGCGCTTTATTTGTGGACAGGTTCATGACAACGTCCATGTTTTATCCGACAAATTACGGTTATATCCCGCATACCTTATCAGAAGATGGGGATCCGGTAGATGTCTTGGTGGTTACACCAATCCCATTATTAAGTGGCGCTGTGATTCGTTGCCGTGTGGTTGGCATGTTAAAAATGACAGATGAATCTGGGGTTGACGCCAAATTACTGGCCGTTCCTATTGATAAACTCAGCAAAATCTATCGAAATGTCGAAACACATGAAGATTTACCGCAACATTTATTGCTTTCTCTGGAACATTTTTTTCAGCATTACAAAGATTTGGAAGAAGGGAAATGGGTAAAACTTGACGGCTGGGCAGGCCCTGACGCTGCTCATCAGGAAATTTTATCGAGTATTGAGCGATATCAAAAGAATAAGTAGAAGTCTAGTGCCACCTGAAGTACTAACAGCCACAATGAACTTACAGGTCGCGTCGTTGCGAGGCACGAAGCAATCCAGAGAACAAAGCTTCGAACCCTGGATTGCTTCGTGCCTCGCAACGACTTCGTTCAGCATATTATTAATTTGCTTATATCAACAGGTTAAACTCACGTAAAGTAACTTCTCAATAACCCCGGGAATATTCAATATTCCCGGGGTTATTGAGAAGTTACCACGTAAACAACGTATCAGCATGCTGGTTTAGTTGGGCTTGAGCCTACATTCCAGCCGATAGCGCCAACGGATAGTTTTCATTTTGTGTGGCGGGTTGCGCAAAAAATTGCGCCCCGCTTCTCGTCTCAGATGACGGAACGATTGGGGGTATACTCATTTTATTCCATTCCGCAACCGCCATCATCACCAGGCCGATGCCAACCCCTGCCGCCATAGCGGCAATCCAAAATCCAGAAATTGCTGGGATAAACACCAATCCGGCACCGATCGTCAAACTCATAAGGGCAACAGCTCCACCAATCTGCGAAACCGTCGTCAATAGCTCGTTAAAATCATCAGTAGCCCTTAAGAAGCCAGCATGTATATCAGCCATCATAAGCTGCATGGCTGCGGTTGAGCGTTGCTCGGCGTCTCTTATGTTCGCGGCAATCGCTCGTGCTTCAATCTCTTGGATTTGATGTCTTAGTTCTACTATTTCTTGATCTGAGGCTTCAATCTGTGACAGAGATAACCGATATTGATTCAAGGAATCAAGAAGACCGGCTCCCTCCAGCACAATTGTAAACTCCCGACTGAAAACAGTACCACTTGAGTACAACTGGAGCTGCTCAACTGATCGCTCATAGTCATGTCGAAGAACACTTTGTTCTACAGCCACAATTTCGGCGTAACTGCGGTAATCATCAGTAGACAAACAGTAACGTATATCCTCTCCGGCAGCAATCGCTCGTTGGCGTTGCTCTCGCTCGGCTGCTCGAGCCGTCCTCTCTTGCAAGTTTCTGTCTATAGATGAACAAACTGTGGTCAAATCGCCGGGGAGAAACAACAATTGAGCCCTGCGTTCCTTTGATCTGGAATGCTGTTCTTCGGCCATATCTAACAATTGTTGCAGTGGCGCTAATTCAATCTGCACTGCGGTTTTGAAATCGCTAACCGCTTTTTCTTTATTGGTTATCTCAATCCGAAGTCGGTTTTGATCTTCTTCCCTTTGATCTAATCTGTCATCTAATGTTAGAAGTACATTTTTCACAACTGACAACTTCAATTCGAGTGCGCTGATGCTGGCGACCAGCTGAGATTGAGATATCATCAGTTCATTAGAGTTTTCTACGGCATTATTTTCAAATAGTTGCGCCCGAATTGTTGCCAACTCTAATCGAGGATTAAACAAAGCTGCGGTGTAATGTTCAATGTTTTGAGAGGTCTCTCGCAATGAGTGCTGCAACTCTTCAAGCTCACTCAGCATTGCGGTATGACGCCCACAAAGAAGTTGCAGGTCATCGCAGGCTGTCTGGTAGGAACGAAAGTTTGTTGACTCTCGGGTAACCGCTTGTTTTTGCAATTCAAGTTTGGAAATCGTGTTGAAGGTCTCTTCCAGGTTGAACGTCACATCAGCAAAATTTGCAACCAGATCCTGCTTTCGACTGGGATAGGATTCGAGCCAGGTCACATCACGCTCTTGTTGTGCGATATCACGTTGATGCGCCTGTTGATCAACTTGCTGTTGACGCTTTATCCACTTGTCTTGTATGCGCTTTTCAGACAGTGCAAGTGCCGCTTCGTATGCTGGGTTTAGATATTGACTTTTTACCGAATGCAGTACGGATTCAACTGGCAGTTCATGAATATACCCCTGCAGTATTTCATCATGGGAGGCAGAGGTTAACCACTGTTTTATCGCATCAGCTACATGCTTCTGAACATCAAATTCAAACATGCGTAAGTTCCAAATGAAATGAGAGTTTCGGCAGTATAGGCATTTCTTGAATATTCGTAAATAGTGGTAACTCCCAAGTGTTAAACGTCAGAGCTGCCCAACCCATTCGGAGTAAACATCAGAAACAAACTTGCAGGTCGCTTCGCTCGCAACGACGGAACCTGATAGATTTTATACAAATAGTGTTGCGATGCTTGGTAGCAAAGAACAGGCGAACTTTCGTTCGCCTCTATGCTTCGGTGCTATTAGTGTAAAGTGCGACACTTATTTACGACGCAGAGAAAACGCGAAAAACACATAGGTCCATCCGCAGATGATCAGCTCGATGCTGATAAACAAGCCGATAAACCATATACCGCTAAAAGGCCATTGCAGCAGAATTAATATCCCCAAGACCAGCGACGCGAGCCCCGCAAGGAAAATCCATCCCCAACCTTCGCCGGCACGAAGCATCATCGCCATCCATATTCGAAGCACGCCGATCACGATCAAAACACCAGCAATGGCTGCTGTAATGACACTGGAGGCAAGCAATGGATCATAAATAATCAACCCACCAGCAGCGACATAAAGAATCGCGACCAGAATATGCGACATTGCGCATTTCCACCCTTTGCTTTTGAGTACATCAAGCGTTTGAGATCCACCGGCAATCAAGAGTAGAACGCCTAGAAAGAACATACTGGCAACGGTTACCCCAATGACCATACTTAAGCCAATGGAACCCAGTATAATAAATAAAATACCTAGCCCTAACAGCCATCCCCAGCCACGCTGTATATCGACAGAACTTATTTCCACTTTCACGTCTGATTTTGACATAAAAATATCCTTATCGTTGTAGTATAAACAAAAATCTCCATATTCTCACCATTCATTTTACCTAAATATTCAACTACGTAAAGAGCTCATTTTTTAACTCACGGTTTTAACATGTAAATAATATGTGAATAAGTTCTTTTTAATCAAGGCACTACTACAGACGGCTTGTCGTAACTCATTGATTATAATATAAAGGTGATCGATTTGAAAAACAAGATTCTGTGGATAACTTTGTTAACAAGCTTAGAAACTGTCAGAACATTAACGCATACAATTCGTTAATGGCGACGAGCACTCGAGCAATAGTGACCCTCGTGTTGTTCTAAATAGAGTGTTACATTCGGATTATCGATTAAGCCCCCTCGTTGCTCAGGCATTAGGACACATTCTTCGACATAGGTTACCTGACTACAACCATCCACTAACAAGCGATACCAAGGGTTACGTGTAGCAAATTCACGCACCAGGGCTTGTGGATTATAATGCCCTGATGCTTGAAACAAAGGATCAACATCGACAACAACAGCCCGATAGCCCTGACGCGTGTGCTTGACCCAATCGCCGATATTATATTTCGCCATTTTTTCAGCCATTATGATCTCCTTATCCATAATCAGAGATAATTACTCACTGGCAATCGGACGTAGGTTGGGTTGAGCGAGAGCGAAGCCCAACACCATCATCTTGTTGGGCTTCGCTCTCGCTCAACCCAACCTACGCACCAACCTACACACGACCGACCCGCTCCTAAGGCTTACGTTTACAAATTTTATCTGCCAAATAACCGATGGCCCCGGCATAATAAATGGAGTTGTTATAACGTAGAATCATTTTGTAGTTAGGGTAAGCAAGAAACACAGGCCCACCTAAAGGCTTCACAATGCTTGCTTGCAAATTATCATACGGTAACGGTTGGCCGCCTTCAGTACGAACGCCCATCGCATTCCACTCGCGTACAGATTTAACGATGGATTTCCCTTCAAGCTTCATATCAAAATGAGCCGGCAGCGTTACTTGAATCGCCCATGGTTCGTCTGTTTGCCAGCCATTTTGTTTCATATAATTTGCAATGGATGCAAACACATCGGGTTTAGATCCCCATACATCTTTACGACCATCACCATCATAGTCCACCGCATATTTAACCCAGCTGGATGGCAAGAATTGGCATTGACCTGAAGCCCCTGCCCACTCGCCTTTAAATTGGGCTAAAGAAACATGGCCATCATTTAAAATATGTAGCGCTAAAAATAATTCTTTGCGGAAAAACGCGGGGCGATTAGATTCATAAGCTAACGTCGCCAATGATTTAATGACAGGGAAATTACCCATGTAACTGCCGTAACTGCTTTCCATTCCCCAAAATGACACGATAAAACAAGGATCAACACCATATTCCTTGCCAATTTTTTCAAGAACCTCCCGATTACGCTCAAATTCTTTGCGACCAATAACAACGCGGTAGTCATCTACCCTCGAGTGAAGATATTTCGTAAACGTGAGGCGATGCTCTGGCTGAGAGTGCGATAAGCCTTTCACTTGCCGACTGGGTTCATGCATCCCAGCTAAAGCTTCATCAAATAATTGTGGAGAAATGCCTTGCCCCAACGCCTCTTGTCGAACCTCGGCAATCCATTGCTTCCAATTTTGTTGATTTGCAAACACAGAGGGTGATAACCACAAAAGCCCAAGAGATAAAAGCAAGCCCCATCGTTTCATAATAAATTCCTTATTTGTTTTTATATAACATCGACCTCATGCAATAAAACTTTAGGCTCACGACTTTTTCGTCGGAAACACATCTGAAAATTGCAGATGTTTATTCTCTGTCATGAGATTGTTATGGTGTTTTCCAATCCCCAAAAATTTATACATCAGCATAGGGAAGATCAAAGTAATCAAACCGATCACAAAAGCTATTTTGTAAGTCACATCCTGATTGAAGATGAGAAACGCCAAACAAGCTGTCATCAGGATAATGGCCAATATGCCGGTATAAGGCGAGCCGGGTGTATAATAACGTAAATCAGCCGTTGTATAACCGGCTTTATACAAACGCCGCCTGAAATTGATTTGCGCCCAGCACAATGAAATCCAGGCTGTGGCACCGGTAAATCCTGAGACCAATAACAGTGCAATATACAGCATGGTTTGACCAAACATATAACCGGTCAGCAACAGAACCCAAATCGCAATTAAAGTCACAATCCCTGCATTTTGCGGTACGGCATTATGGTTTAATTTGGCCAACTTTCTTGGTGCCATGCCTTTGCGCGCCAAGGCATGGAGGGAGCGTACAATGCCATAAACGCCTGAATTTGAGCACGATAACGTCGCCGTTAAGGTCACGAAACTTGCTGCAACCCCTGCCCATTTTAAACCATAAAAACTCAATGCGTCTGCAAAGACTGAGTTCGCAAGCCCGGCTTTTTGCCATGGGAAAATGAGGACCAAACAAAGGACGGGGATGATGTAGATAAAGATAATTCGGAACGTGACATTACGAATGGCACTGGGAATCATTTGAACAGGATCAACGGACTCTCCCGCGGCAAGACCAATAATTTCAGACCCTTGATAGTTGACTAACAACAGGACCATGGCCGTAAGAAATGGCCACCCCCCATTAGGAAAAAAGCCACCTTGATCTAAAATAAATCGCCTGCCAATGACCCCCTCAGGTTGTGGGCCATGGATGAAACCTAAAAAGATGAAAATGGATAAGACGACAAAGCCCGCAAGTGCAATGATTTTAATCAGGGCAAGCCAAAATTCAATTTCACCAAAAGTACCGACAGCTGCAAGATTGATATAGGTAATCAGCAAACCAAAACAAATCGCCCAGACATAACCATTCACGCCGGTAAAGTGCTCCATGATAATGCCGCCGGCAACACATTCGGCAGGAATATAGGCAACCCAACTAATCCAATAGGACCACCCAACCCCGCACGCAAGGGCCGGCGAAATAAAATCGGCTGTATAATTAATGAAGGAGCCTGAAATGGGAATCGCAACAGCGAGTTCACCCATACAAATCATCGTTAAATAAACAATCAAGCCACCCAGCACATAGGCTAGAAAAACAGAGGGCCCCACGAGATGAACCACTTCACCGGTTCCTAAAAAATATCCGGATCCAATGATGCCTCCCAAGGCAATCAGCTGTATATGTCGGTCTTTTAATGCACGCCGAAACTCCCCGTCTCCTGGGGTGGGTGTTGTATTTTGCTTATTCACTGAATTTGACTCTCCTCACTTTTGAACGGAAGTTGGACAGAACAGCATGAAAAAAGACTCATGGTGTTCTGTCCAATGAACAACAGGCTGAAAATAATACCCTAATCGCCAGTGATTACCAGAAAAATTTACAACCATGATTGAAAAAACTGGTCTCAGTCATCGTTTCGCCACTTCGATGGCATTTGTCAAACACGCTATACGCATCCATGCCGCTCTCGAAAGGCATCCGTGCCTTTCGAAGGTTTGACAAATGCCATCGAAGTGGCGAAACGATGACTGAGGCCAAAAAACTCATGATGTCCTGCTCAAATTATATTTGGACAAAGCTGCGTGCGTCTTTTTGCATGCAACTTTGTCCAAACGCCACCTTTAAGACATTTGTTTTTCATTGTATGATGCGCACACCTTTTGATTCACCTATGCGCGCCATGTCATCTGATTATTTAAAAGCATTACCCCATTATATGTTACCCAAACAAGCACTCACCCTGCTTGCTGGCCTTCTCGCCGATGTGCGGACTCCGCGAATTAAAAATTACATCATCCGCCATTTTATTCATAAATATGGGGTCAACATGAGTGAGGCGCGCGATGAAAACCCTGAAAGTTATGCGTGTTTCAATGATTTTTTTATACGCCATCTTAAACCTGGCAGCCGTCCTATGGCAGATACTGACCTCATTTCCCCTGTTGATGGATGTATCAGTGAAATAGGCAATATTCATGAAGGGAGCATCTTACAGGCCAAGAATCGTTATTATACTGTAGATGATTTGTTAGCCTGCGATAAGTCTTTCAGTTCGCAGTTTAATAATGGTCGCTTTGCAACGCTGTATTTATCGCCCAAAGACTACCACCGGGTACACATGCCCATTGAAGGGACACTCAGCCATATGATCCATGTTCCCGGAAAATTATTTTCCGTACAACCGCTCACCGCCCGCGTCATTCCCCATTTATTCTCGCGCAATGAACGGTTGGTGGTCTTTTTTAACACCAAAGTCGGCCTCATGGCCATGGTGATGGTCGGCGCAACCATTGTGGGCGCGATTGGGACCAGCTGGCAAGGTGATATATTGCGCACCGGTGAACAACAATATATTGACTATCGCCAAAACCAGGTGGAGCCTATCACGCTGCAACAAGGCGCAGAAATGGGATATTTCAAACTCGGATCGACCGTTATTGTGTTGTTTGCTGAAGGCAATCGGATGGAATGGGATCCGAGTTTAACCTCAGGTACCCCAGTGCGTTTTGGCCAGGACATGGGACGGATTATCCACACGAGTTGATCTTTAAACATGGGAGTTCGTAGGTTGGTGCGTACCAACCTACGCAAACCTCTATTTCAGCCTGGATTGGCCATGTCCTCTGGTTTCACCCACTCGGCAAATTGCTCTGCTGTGAGCAGCTTTAATTTGACTGCCGCCTCGAGCAATGAACTATGATCATGATGTGCGGTTTTCGCAATTTTTGATGCGTTATCATAGCCAATGTGCTGATTGAGAGCCGTAACCAGCATCAATGAGTTATGCAAGTAATGATCAATAACGGGTCGATTCGCTTCCAATCCCTCAACACAAAACTCTAAAAACGAATGGCAAGTGTCGGCCAATAAATTCAGTGAATGCAGTACGTTAAACACAATAACGGGCTTGAACACATTCAATTCGAAATTACCTTGGCTTGCTGCAACAGCGACCGTTGTATCGTTACCGATAACCTGTGCACAGACCATCGTCATCGCTTCGCATTGTGTCGGGTTGACTTTGCCAGGCATAATCGACGAACCGGGCTCATTTTCTGGCAGTATCAACTCACCAATACCACAGCGAGGGCCTGACCCAAGCCAGCGAACGTCGTTGGCAATTTTCATTAAGGCACATGCCAGCGCTTTTAATGTGCTGTGAGCCATCACCATCGCTTCATGCGATGCGAGTGCTGCAAATTTATTAGGCGCAGAAACAAAGGGCAAGTGGGTGAGTGTTGCAATATGCGCAGCACCTTTAACCGCAAATTGTGGATGGGTATTTAAGCCGGTGCCAACCGCGGTACCACCGAGTGCCAATTCATATAACTCTGGCTGGACCTGTTTTATACGGTTAATGCACGCATCCAGCTGCGCAACATAGCCGGAAAACTCCTGGCCCAGGGTCATTGGGACAGCATCTTGCAAATGCGTGCGGCCAATTTTGATGATGGAATCAAATTCTTTTTTCTTAAGCTCCAAGCCATCACGCAGCGCAATCACCGCAGGAATGAGCTTATTGTGAAACGCAAGCGCGGTCGCAATATGCATTGCCGTTGGGAAAGTATCGTTAGATGATTGCGACATATTGACATCATCGTTGGGATGAATGGGCTTTTTGCTCCCTAATACACCACCCGCGAGTTCAATAGCGCGGTTTGAAATCACTTCATTGGCATTCATGTTGGATTGCGTACCGCTGCCGGTTTGCCATACATGCAAAGGAAAGTGCTCATCCAGTTTGCCAAGGCTGACTTCATCGGCAGCTTGTGCAATCAAATCCGCTTTTTCTTTTGATAATTTACCTAACTCAAGATTCGTCAGTGCTGCGGCTTTTTTGAGGATACCGAACGCATGCGTGATTTCGCGTGGCATGATATCGGAGCCAATGTTAAAATGGTGTAATGAACGCTCGGTTTGTGCGCCCCAGTATCGGTTGGCAGAAACGGCGATGTCACCCATGCTATCGCTTTCAATTCGTGTTGTGCTCATAAGGGATATTCTCTTTAAATGAAATGAAAAAAGATAAAATAATATCACAATACAGGAGTCAAATCAGTGAGATCCATACGTATTTTTCAAGAAGGCCCGTTCGAACTCGGCCAAATCACTGAACTATCCCCTGAAGCGGGTCAACATGTGGGTGTGGTGTTACGCATGCAACCCGATGAAAGATTAACCTTATTTTGTGGCGATAATCGTGAATTTCAAGCACGTATTACTGACGTTCGCAAAAAAAAGGTCTCGGTCACCATCATGGCGATTGAATCCGTTAATCGCGAATCGCCTCGGCAGATTCACCTGGCACAAGCGATATCTAAAGGCGATCGCATGGAGTGGGTGATTCAGAAAGCGGTTGAGTTGGGTGTCTCGAGCATCACACCGCTTATCACTGCACATTGCGCTGTTCGTTTAGATGAGGCGCGTCTTGCGAAAAAACAGCAACAGTGGCAAGCCATAGCAGTTTCAGCTTGTGAGCAGTGCGGGCGAAATGTGGTGCCTGTCATTCATCCAACGCTACAATTTGACGCATTGATTCAACACTGCACGTCACCTCTCAAATTGATTTTACATCCTACAGCGACCATGTCCTGGCAGGAAATAGCAACTTGCGAGGGCGAAGTGACATTACTTATCGGGCCTGAAGGTGGGCTCAGTGAAGATGAGATTAAACGCGCACAATCGCAGCAATTCAACGCCCTGGCTTTAGGTCCTCGCATTTTAAGAACAGAAACAGCAGCGATTGCCGCATTAAGTGTATTGCAAGCTAAGCTGGGTGATCTATAATAGATTTTGATCTCAGTCATCGTTTCGCCACGTCGGTGGCATTTGTCAAACACGCTATACGCATCCGTGCCTTTCGAAGGTTTGACAAATGCCACCGACGTGGCGAAACGATGATTGAGGCCTAGATTTTGTTAATTAACCAAGGAAAATAGATGAGTCACCATCTCAAAGCCGTTACAGACAGCAGTTTTGAACAAGACGTTTTACAAGCAGGCAAACCTGTTTTAGTTGATTTTTGGGCTGAATGGTGTGGTCCTTGCCGTGCATTAACACCAATATTAGAAGATGTCGCAGCAACGCATTCTGATAAAGTGACGTTTGCTAAACTTAATATTGATGATAATCCAATGACACCTTCTCAATACGGCGTCATGAGTATTCCCACATTGATTCTGTATAAAAATGGCCAAGTGGCAGCAACTAAAATGGGCCTACTATCTAAATCAGAATTAAGTGCATTTATAGATAGCAATAGCTAAAACTGCTGCGTAGGTTGGGTTGAGCGAGAGCGAAGCCCAACATGATGGTGGTGTTGGGCTTCGCTCTCGCTCAACCCAACCTACGCCTGATTAATTTGAGAAATAAGGGAGCCGTCCATGACAAAGTATCTTCTAGGTGTTTTATTATTGATAGCGCCCCTCTCGGCAATGTCTACCAATTGCGACATAACGGATTTCCGCTGGATGTGCAGATTACCTATTCAACCAGGCCCAACTCGCCACACGCCATCGGTTATTGATTGCGACGGGACGAATGTGTTTGTCACCCGCTCACAGTATAAAACAATCATGCGTTATCAGCGCGCGAGCGTAAACATGACATTGAAGGTCAACGGGGAATATATCAAAAGTCCTTGTGTTCCCGGTGAGTTCTAGCTGCATGCAACTCGAACTGGATGGCTTGGCGATAACCCTCTTAAGAAAACGGATTAAAAATCTGAATTTGCGGATCCATCAAACCGGTGCTGTGCAAATCAGCGCGCCCATGACATTGCCTCTGGATAAGGTTTACCGTTTTCTCCATGACAAACGCGCATGGATAGACTTCCACCGCGAACGCTTGCTGCAACGTGAACCCTTGGTATTAACCAAAACATTACAACCGGGCGAGACACTTTACTTTTTAGGCCAACCCCATAACATCCAGATTCATGAAACACCGAAAAAAAATCATATTATCGCGGATCATGACACCGTGCATTTTTTTGTAAAACCAGCGCTAACACTTGAGAAAAAACAAGTCTTATTGAAACGCTGGTATTGCGAACAAATGCAGAGCCGACTACCGGATTTATTTAAAAAATGGGAGTCGATCATCGGCGTTCACGCGAATAATTACACCATTAAAACCATGAAAACCCGCTGGGGATCCTGTCATCCCACACAAAAACGCATATCACTGAATCTTCGCCTTATTGAAAAACCACTGATTTGCTTAGAATATGTGATCGTGCATGAACTGGTGCATCTGTTAGAAGCAAGCCACAACAAACGCTTCTATGCGCTGATGAGCCAATTTATGCCGGCGTGGAAAGAGGTGAAGATGAAGCTTGATAAGATGTAGTACTGTTTCCATTTAGTTTTGACCGGCGTCGTTGCGAGCGCAGCGCGGCAATCCAGAGTACCGTGCTCCGAACTCTGGATTGCCACGCTGCGCTCGCAACGACGGACCTGCAAGTTCATTTCAGCTGTTCGTACCGAAGGTACTTGGCCACTTCTAATGGACTTCACAATATGTGCAATGTTATATCAGGCGTCGTTGCGAGGCACGAAGCAATCCAGGGTTCGAAGCTTTGTTCCCTGGATTGCTTCGCGCCGCACAAATTATAGATTTCATCGGGAGCAGCTCCAAAACTAAATTGAAACGGGAGTCAGTTGAGCTCAACACCTGTCTGCAACTGATCTAACAATTGCTCCGATTTAGTTTTCACAGAAAAAAATCCTGCCGCACACAAGATCAATGAAATAGGAAAGGTAACAATGGCGAGTAAAAATGCTGCGAGCACTTTACCCCATTCTCGGTGCTGGCTTAGAACGGGTCGAGCTTCTTCAATTACACGCTCACAGGTTTCTTTAAATGTGCTTATTTTTTCCTCGAATGCAGCGTCACTTTGCAGCAGTGTTAGTTTTGCCTGCATACACGCGATGATGAGCACTTTAGCGGCGGAAGTTGCCGCGATATAGTTTGGGTCGTCGAGTGATTTCATCTTCATCTGCTCGTACTGCGCACAAATGCATTGGAGATGCTCATCAAAACACATCTGCTTTAAAATGACGCTTACATCATTTGGGCATTCTTTATCAGTTAAAAACAGACGAATAAAAATACCTGGCTGTTCTATTGCAGCATCGGCTTGTTCAGCCAGGGGTAATGTTCGCATTTGCGTTAAGATGGGATTGATGAGCTCAGGGTGTCCTGCTATTGCGATGTCGAGGGCATTCATCCCGAGGCTGTTTCTAGCATTAACACAAGCATTTTTTTGAAGAAGTAATTGGACTACAGTAGCTTGCCCATGGGTCACTGCAAAATTCAGTGCCGTGTTATTGTCAGCCCCTTTGGCTTCCAGCAATGCGCCGTGTTCCAATAAGCAATTAACAGCGCCAACATGTCCATTATTGGCAGCCCAAATCAATGCAGTACTGTGATTGCGATCCTGTGATTCGATATTCAAGCCGAAATCCAATAATTGACGAATACTCTTATCCGCCCCGATTTGAGCGGCAAGTATGAGTGCAGAGGATCCGTATTCATCAGTAGCATTGAAGATAGCGTGCCTTGATGCCTCGTTCGGTTGTTCCAAGACTTTGTCTATTAACGCTTCCAATAAGGCCGGTTGCTCAGCGGCTGCATAACATAACACATTTGCGTACCGGCCACGGCACACATTACGCAGACACTCGGCTTGTTCAAGCAGCGGTAATGTGACCACTTGCATGAGCATGGGCCCGATGAGTTCAGGGTGTCTTTCTTTTGTGATGTCGAGGGCATTAAACCCTCCTCTGTTTCTGACATTAACACAAGCATTTTTTTGAAGTAGTAATTGGACTACAGTAGCTTGCCCATGGGTCACTGCAAAATTCAGTGCCGTGTTATTGGCATCCCCCTTGGCTTCCAGCAATGCGCCGTGATCCAATAAGCAATTAACAGCGCCAACATGTCCATTATTGGCAGCCCAATGCAATGCAGTACTTTGATTGACATCGTGTGACTCAATGTCTGCACCCCAGCTTAGTATTAAGCTTATTGCTTCTTTATTGCCTTGTTTTGCAGCAGTGATTAACAACGAGTCCCCATCAGGACTATTTGAAGTGACAATTTCCTTTTTAAAGACCTCATCCAGGTCAAACCCAAATAGTGCTTCAGGTTCATACACCAGAGCATGCTTCAACACATTTTCAAAGCCTTTCTCCGAAAATAATACCTGTCGATCGGTACTATTTAACTGAAAGATACGATGAAGAATAGATTTGGATGGCTTCTGGTTTACAATGACCGCTAGACCTTGATGGCTTTTTGCCGCTTCGTTGAAAGCATTTTCTTGTCTTTCAATATGGTCTCTAAGTCTTTGGATAGACGGTTTTCTATTGTATATCTCAGTAATGGTCTCGAGTTCATTAGCGATCAATTCGACACAAAAACGTATCTCTCGGTAATTGTCATCATCCGGTCGAAATAATCGCCCGAGAAGATCTTTCAGCGGGGGTGTTTCAGTAAAAATCGCTGCTTTTTGTTCATTAGTCAAAGCCCGCCAATATTCACTAAATGTATAAATACCCTCGTTTGCTTCAGCCCCTGCATTAAGCTCATTAGCGGAACCACGACCAGAGTGTGCGCCACCGCGTCTTAATGCAGCAACCAATTGGTTTAATTGTGCACCTATATCATCAGTAAAAAGCCGTCGTTTATTAAATGCAAAAATAGCCTCATAGAATGCTGTTGCTTGTTCTGAGTGATGGGATACACGCTGAACCTCCCCAGGCGTTAATATTGGATACTCACCGCCTATCGACGCTATATGTCGCAATTGACCATTATCTGATAATGAAGCTTGATGTAAACATTGAGCCAGTGGTATATAAACTCGCTCGTCGTCAGACAATACAAACTCATGCAAGCCTAGGCTGTGTATATTCTCGCCGTAAACATCCTCAGATGTTTCAAGGGTAGGCATTAGAAGACAATAGGGACCTGTATTGGGTGTTAAAGCTGCGATTTCGTTCGCTGTTGTTGCTGGTGGAGATATTTTTTTTGCAAGCTCAAGGCATAATTGATTGACTGAATTGGTGGGTTGCTGTGTATAACACAGGTTACTGTTACGAATTCGTTCCCAACGTTGGGCTAAAAGCTCGATTAAATGATCATTGAAGTTGTCAGCTGATGAGTGCGAAAAGCACGCCTGAAGTTCTTTGAGGGTCAGTAGATTTTCAAACCGCTCCGTTGATTTCAACGTGCCACATCGCTTAACCGCATCAAGTCGTTGTTCCAAGTCTCTTACCCTGACCATAAACAAAGACTTTTCTTCAGAAGACAGTAAAAACATAATCAAGCTCACATCAGTGAAAATATGTGCTTTATTATATACAAAGTGATATTTTTTTGCAATCAAAAAATAGATGGTAGCTGATTGGAGTTATAAATGATAGTGTTGAAAAGGAGCTATGGATTTATGTATATAATAAGGAAGATAATCATGAAATGTAACCTGAAATTGAGTTTTTTGTCTTGTTTTTTGATGCTTACTGTCAGCTTCCCAGCGGCCGTTTTTTCAGCTGAAAGCAAAAGTACCCCAATGGGCGTTCTTGCTCAACCTGGCGGCAGAGTGGGTGATATGCCGCGGATCAGCAAAGAAGACATCATGGCGCGTTTTCCAATGGAAAAACACCGAGAATTTATGGCGCGAGCTATTGCCAACTCATACAAGGCGGGCGTTCTGTATAAAACCGGCGGTGCATTTGGTGCGGTGATTGTCGACAAAAAGGGCAATGTTCTTTCAGATGGTCTCAATCATGTAGTTGGCCAGAATGACCCAACCTGGCATGGCGAGATGCAAGCCATTCGAGAAGCCTGCGCCTTACTGAAGTCCCCCAAACTAACTGGCTGTATACTCTACACCTCCAGCGAGCCCTGCCCCATGTGCCTTGCCACTGCCTACTGGGCTGGTATTGATGGGATTATCTATGGTGCCACCGTTGCTGACTCAAAGAAGTACGGTAACTTTGATGACGATTTCATTTACGCGCAATTAAACAAACCGGTTTCAGACCGTGTTATTTCAGAGCAAAGCCTTATGCGGGAGGAAGCAGTCGAAGTCTGGAAGCAATACTCGAAACGAAAGGATAAGATTGATTACTAGTACTTCATCCATTTAGTTTTAACCGGTTGCAATATTCAAATTGTTGGTATTTAAACCGAAATCCGAGCCGCGACCGTTAGGGAGTGGAGCAGTGTCGGAGCCGGCTGAACTGTTCCACTCCCTAACGGTCGCGGCCCTGATTCCGATTTAATAACATTGATCCAACCGGTCAAAACTAAATGGAAACGGTACTAGAGTGTTCAGAGCGACGGACTTTTAATTCACAGATTTTTGATCAGCGTCGATTCGATACCGGCGTACTGGATGGTTCCGACTCTTCGGCCATCTTTTCAAATGCATTCAACTGCTTTAACAGAAATAAATCTATTCGTTTAGATATATTCAGAGCATCTACTATTGCATGTCGATTTTCACAAAATGGAATACTTGGGCAAGGTAACTTATCACTTTGAGTGATCCACTTCCTCAAATTTTTCAAATCATAAATAACATTTCCTATTTTCACCCCTGTTTTCCGGTCGACGATGTAGACCGGAGTGGTTGCTATTTGTAATGAAATGCGACAGAGAAATTCATCAGGGATCTCTTCAAGCTGGGCATTGTTAATATTCGCCACTTGATGAAGTAGCTCTGAATATTCAATTGGCTCTGAATACCCGTGTCGTGTGGGATACTCAAGTCCTTTTGAGACATAAAGATCTGCCATGGATAGACGATCGAGATCGATTTTGAGCTTTCGGTTGACTGACATTAACCAATACTTCCCCAAACCATTCACTGTTCCGGCGATAGCCGCTATCCAAAACACATCCGACCAATAGTTTGGTTTATCTGCTTTGAGTTGAGTTGCCGCTGCATTCATGATGGCAAGAGCATAGACAATTGTATAGGCAGCTGAGCTTATTGTCGCTCCCAAGGCCACCTGCCAAAAAATAATCTTCAGGGAAATTTCTGGTGCATCTTCAACCAATGAGTATTCGAATTCTTTGTCTTGATCTAACTCTCGGCTATGGTTGTTAATGATCGATTTTAGTCTGGATAGTTCAGCGGGCGACATTGTCTATTCCTTTTCCATGGTAGCCGACGTGTCCACCCTACGACCCACGGCCATTCAGTTACTAAAATCGTAACTTCTCAATAACCTCGGGGATATTCAGTATGCCGACTTACCGCGGCTAAGTATTTCTCCCGGACTTATTGAGAAGCTACCTAAAATCAATCCAACTTAAGATGGGTGAGGCTGGTAAGCCGAAGCCTAACAGGTTGGGCTTGTTGGTTCGGCGTGCAGCTCAATTATTCGCTCATTTGCAGGGATGTGGGTAATAATAAAGGGGCTCTCGCCCCCTTAGATTAATCCTGACGTTTCATGGCTTCGAAAAACTCAACATTAGTTTTATGATTTTTCATGCGTTCCAACAAAAATTCAATCGCATCAGATTCATCCATCGATTGAAGAATTTTTCGAAGGATCCAGGTGCGTTGTAATTCTTCTGGGGTGAACAACAAATCTTCGCGGCGGGTGCCCGAACGGTTGATGTTAATCGCGGGGAATACGCGGCGCTCAGAGATATGACGGCTTAAATGAATTTCCATATTGCCGGTACCTTTGAACTCTTCGTAAATGACTTCGTCCATCTTTGAACCGGTGTCGACGAGTGCCGTTGCAATAATCGTTAAGCTTCCGCCTTCTTCAATATTACGTGCAGCCCCATAAAGCCGTTTGGGTCGTTGCAGAGCATTGGCATCTACACCCCCGCTTAAGACCTTTCCTGATGAAGGAGAAATGGTATTGTAAGCTCGTGCTAGACGTGTGATGGAATCGAGAAGAATCACAACATCGCGTTTATGTTCGACCAATCGCTTGGCTTTTTCAATGACCATTTCAGCAACTTGTACATGGCGCTCTGCAGGCTCGTCAAACGTACTCGCAACCACTTCACCGCGAACGGAGCGTTGCATCTCGGTGACTTCCTCGGGGCGCTCGTCAATCAATAATACAATCAGATGACAATCAGGATAATTTTTTTCAATTGAATGGGCAAGATTTTGCAGCATGACGGTTTTACCGGCTTTGGGTGGGGACACAATGAGTCCTCGCTGCCCACGACCAAATGGCGCACATAAGTCAACGACTCGAGCCGTTAGATCTTCTGTACTACCGTTACCTTGCTCCATAACCAATCGTCGGTCAGGAAAGCAGGGGGTTAAATTTTCGAATAAAATTTTGTTCTTTGTGCTGTCTGGGGAGTCAAAGTTAATTTGATCGACTTTCAACAGTGCGAAATAGCGCTCACTGTCCTTGGGTGGGCGGATTTCACCGGAAACTGTATCGCCAGTACGTAAACCAAATCGGCGAATTTGACTGGGGGAGACATAAATATCATCAGGTCCTGCGAGGTAAGACTCGTTGGCTGAACGTAAAAATGCAAAACCATCCGGTAAAACCTGGACAACGCCATTCCCAAAAATTTTCTCTCCTTTGGCGGCGTGGGCTTTAAGAAGGGCAAACACAATGTCTTGCTTCCGCATCCGTGACGTGTTTTCAATGCCGGCTTCTTGTGCGATGCTAATAAGTTCTGCAACGGGTTTTGGTTTAAGTTCGCTAAAATTCATGGGTCTCACTTGATGTGTTGGTTGAATAATATGGCTATCCAAGATAATAATTGATTAATTGAATACGAGTTTGATTGTTTGCTGGATTAATGTTTTTTATTCGTCTAATAGATTTTTCAGAGTACGCGAGTAATCTAGCATAGGTTTTTCAAAAAAGATAGCTTTAAAAAGGAAATTAATATCCTCTGGATAGGGTAGGTTGGGTTGAGCGATAGCGAAGCCCAACATGACGATTTTGTTGGGCTTCGGCTTACCAGCCTCAACCCAACCTACGCCAACCTATTAAATATCAATATTTTCGGCTTGCAGTGCATTGGCTTCGATAAATTCTCGGCGTGGCTCCACGTTGTCGCCCATGAGCGTGGTAAAAATCTCATCAGCAGCGATCGCATCTTCAATCGTGACTTGCAACATGCGGCGCACGGTTGGATCCATGGTGGTTTCCCATAATTGCTCAGGATTCATTTCCCCCAGACCTTTATAACGTTGGATCCCTTGTCCGCGTTTCGCTTCTTCCAAGAGCCAAGCCAGCGCTTCGTCAAAATTCGCCACAAATTGTGTTTTATCACCGCGGGTAATGCGAGCGCCCTCGTCAATAAAGCCCCTCAATTGGCTGCCTAGTGCTGACAGTTCTTTATAATCTTTCGATAAAAACCATTCAACCGTCAATAATAAGGCCGTGCTAATCCCGTGCTGAGTGATGGTTACACGTGGAACAAAATGGTTTGTTTCCGCATTAAAGGCGGTATCAACGACAAAATGCTGCGTTTTGCTCTCGAGTTGCTGCAGGCTGAGCTGTAATTGACTCGCCCAATCTGCCATCACGTCTTCTTGAGTGAATTGCTGGGGTTGAAGCAGCGTTAGATACATCATACGTTTAATCACTTCCACAGGATAACGACGGGAGTGACGCTTAATAATTTTCTCAGAACGTCGGCATTGTTGTACCAATTGCTCGAGTGCGGTCGGCGAAATGGCGGGCGCTTCTTTGGCCGGATAAAATGCCGCCCCATTCAGCGCGTTTTGTGTTAAATAATCGTAGAGCGCATCGTCATCTTTAACGTATTGCTCTTGCTTGCCTTGTTTGACTTTATACAGCGGCGGTTGGGCGATATAAATATAGCCGCGCTCAATCAGCTCGGGTGTTTGTCGATAGAAAAAGGTCAACAACAAGGTGCGAATATGTGATCCATCGACGTCAGCATCGGTCATGATGATGATGCGATGATAACGAACTTTATCCGGATTATATTCATCCGGCCCGATGCCACAACCTAGCGCGGTAATCAGGGTTGCCACTTCTTGTGACGCCAGCATTTTATCAAAACGGGCTTTTTCAACGTTTAAAATTTTACCTTTAAGGGGCAATATGGCTTGAAATTTTCGATCACGCCCTTGTTTAGCCGAGCCGCCCGCGGAATCTCCCTCTACGAGGTATAATTCCGATAACGCAGGATCTTTCTCTTGGCAATCTGCTAATTTGCCTGGAAGGCCGGCAATATCCAAAGCGCCTTTTCGACGCGTCATATCACGTGCACGTCTTGCCGCCTCGCGAGCGCGAGCTGCATCGATGATTTTCCCAACGATGGTTTTGGCAATAGCGGGATTTTCCAGCAGAAAATCATTCAATTTTTCAGAAACCAATGATTCAACTGCTGATTTAACTTCTGAAGAAACCAGCTTATCTTTCGTTTGTGATGAGAATTTTGGATCAGGCACTTTGACCGATAACACGGCCGTTAATCCTTCGCGCGCATCATCGCCCGTGGTGTCAATTTTAGCTTTCTTGGCAAAGCCTTCACTTTCAATGTATTGGTTGAGGGTGCGTGTCAATGCTGCGCGAAAACCGGCAAGATGAGTTCCGCCATCGCGTTGAGGAATATTATTGGTAAAACAATACAGATTTTCCTGATAGGAATCATTCCATTGCATGGATACTTCAACAACAATGTTGTCCCTTTCACCAACCATGGAAAAAACAACGGGAATAATAGGCGTTTTATTACGGTTTAAATGTTCAACAAAGGCTTTAATACCCCCTTCATAATGGAAGGTGTCTTTTTCTTCGGTTCGTTCATCAAACAAATGGATGCATACACCGGAATTTAAAAAAGACAATTCACGCAAGCGTTTAGCCAAAATATCATAATGAAAGAGGATGTTGGTAAACGTCGCCGGGCTTGGTTTGAACCAGAGTTGAGTCCCTGTGCCATCACTGCAATCGCCGGTGATAGCCAGCGGCGCATCAGGAACACCATTGTGATAATGCTGCTCGTATATTTTATTATTACGGCGAATCACTAGATGCAATTCATCCGATAACGCATTAACCACCGATACGCCCACGCCGTGCAGACCACCGGATACTTTATAGGAGTTATCATCGAATTTTCCGCCAGCATGCAATATCGTCATGATGACTTCGGCAGCGGAACGGCCTTCTTCTTTATGAATATCAACGGGAATACCGCGACCATCGTCCTTAACGGTAATGGATTCATCCGCATGAATCGTGACGTGAATCGCATGGCAATGCCCGGCGAGCGCCTCATCAATGGCATTATCGACCACCTCAAACACCATATGATGGAGTCCGGTACCATCATCCGTATCACCAATGTACATTCCCGGGCGTTTCCTGACCGCATCGAGTCCTTTTAAGACTTTAATGTTGTTCGAATCATATGTCGTTTCGACGCTCATGGGATGTCCTTGATTTAAATGGCCGTAAAGAAGATGATTGTACCATCTTTATGGGGCATTGGACAAAAAAGCATGAAAAAGACTCATGCTGTTCTGTCCAAGCAGCGTGGCAAAGCGGGGCTGTCGATTTATTTATTTTTTCGTAATCCGATTGCATTAATCAAGGCTAGTAAGTGCTCACCATTTATTGCAACCTCAGCTTTCTGACGGAATTTGTAATCTCTCGACCGCCACGCCGGCAATGATATGTTTTTCAATGATGTCATCGATATCGGCAAATGAGGCATAGGTATACCACACCCCTTCCGGATAAATAACCAGGCAAGGGCCTGAAGGACAGCGGCCCAAGCAGCCAGATTTACTGACTCGGCACTTGCCGGGGCCGTGTAGGCCGAGTTCCTGCAGTTTGGATTTAAGATGAGCGAAGAAGGCATCGCCGCCTGATTGAGCGCAGCATTGCTTGCCTTCAGCTTTTTGATTCGTACAGACGAACAGATGTTTTGTATAATGCGTCATCTTATAACTTGATCTTGCCTTTCAATTTAAGGCCGGGTCTGAATGTCACGACGCGTCGTGCTTCGACCGGAATGGCCTCTTTTGTTTTTGGATTCCTGCCTGGGCGTTCTGCTTTATCACGCAGTACAAAGTTTCCAAAACCGGATAGCTTAATATGATGCCCCGTTTCAAGAACTTGCCGAAGATCTTCAAAAAAATGTTCGACCAGTTCTCTTGCATCCGTTTTGGATAACTTAACTTCACTGCTCACAGCCTCGGCTAAATTTGCTTTACTCAATGCGCTCACAATTAGTCCCTCAAAGTAATGGCGAAATCCTGATTTAGTTTTTCAATAATCGCATCTATAAATGAATTGATATCTTCGTCAACTAGTGTGCGAGTTCCATCTTGCAAGGTCAAGGCAATTGCAAGACTTTTTTTGCCAGTCGGGATGGACTCACCAACGTAAACATCAAATACATCAAATGATTTCAGGCTATCCGCGCTGACAACCTCACGAACAGCTGCCTCGATTTGTAAAGCACTCACGTCATTATCGATAAGGAAAGATAAGTCGCGACGGACACTTGGAAATTTTGACATCTTTTTATATTGAGGCACCGTTTTGGATAATAAAGGCGCTAACGTCAGCTCGAACAACATCACATCTTCATTCAAAGAGAGCGCATCAGCTAGGCGTGGGTGAAGAACGCCTATCCAACCAATCGGATTGTCATCAACAACGATCTGTGCAGTTTTTCCTGGATGCAGTCCTGGATGAGTGCCTTGCACGAAATGCACTGCCTCGATCCCTAAACCGTCAATCAACGCTTGTACATCGCCTTTTAGATCATAGAAGTCCAATTGTCGAGTTGGCTCGTTCCAATTCAAAGCGCCCCATTCACCTGACATTAAACCGGCAATACAGGCCCGCTCTTTCAGTGAACCTGACGTGGCATCAAACACCACGCCGGTTTCAAACAGCTTGATAAGTGGCTGCTGTCGATGGCTGTTATACACCATGGATGCCAATAATCCGGGCCATAATCCTACGCGCATCTGTGATAACTCAGAAGAGATAGGGTTTAATAAAGACATCGCCTGGTAATCTGGATAAATCGCCTCTTGAATTTCCGGATCGACAAAACTATAACTAATCAACTCATGATAACCGCGGTCACTCAGAAATGCCCCCATGCGTTGGCTCAACTGCTCCAACGGATGCACAGCCCCTGCCCGCATGGTTTCGAGCATGGGTTGGGCAGTAATTTTGTCATAGCCATAGATGCGAACAATTTCTTCAACAATATCCACGTCTAATTCAATATCAAAACGATGAGAAGGCACTGTAATTGTCCAAGGTTTGGCATGCGTATCGACTGTTATGCCTAAACCACACAAAGTCGATACCATATCGGCTTCAGATATCGCAACGCCAGTCAGCAGCTCAACTTGCTGAGGATGAAACTTGAATTGTTTTTGCGCTGGTAGCTCTGCTTGAACTTGAGCCGAGATAACGGGCCCAACCTGGCCACCAGTAATACCAATGATTAAATCCGTTGCATAATCTAACGCAAGCAACTGAATCGCAGGATCAACCCCGCGCTCAAAACGTTGGGAAGACTCGGTGCACAGGGCATATCGTCGTGCAACCCCTGCTAACAGCCTGGGGTTAAAAAATGCACTTTCAAGAAAAATATCGGTGGTATCTGCTTGCACGGCACTCTCGGCGCCGCCCATGATGCCCGCTATGGCGAGTGCTTTGGTGTTATCTGCAATAACCAGCGTATTGTCGCTGAGGGTCACGTTTTGCTCATCAAGCAAAGTAAGCGTTTCACCTTTGGTGCTGTAGCGCACGTGTATGGCCCCATCTAGCGTTTGCTGGTCGAATGCATGCATGGGTTGCCCGAATTCAATCATGACATAATTCATAACATCAACAACCGGATGAATCGGACGAATGCCCGCTCGACGTAAGCGCTCAACCAGCCATAAAGGCGTCTCTGCATGAGGATTAATCTGCCGAATAATGCGTCCATAGTATAATGGGCATGCGCGTGGCTCATCGAGATGAATGGGCAATGTTTCATCGTGTGTAGGTTGATGGCTGGCGTGTTTGCGCTCGCGTAATGGAGATTGGTTTAAGGTCGCTACTTCGCGGGCAATACCGAAAACGCTAAAACAATCTGCACGATTCGGGGTTAAATCAACATCTAACACCATGTCATTCAGGCCCATGTAATCACGTAAATCTGTGCCAATCGGCGCGTCATCGGGGAGTTCAATAATGCCAGCGACTTGATCAATCATACCCAGCTCAGCAGCTGAACACAGCATGCCTTGTGATAATTGACCACGGAGCTTGGTTTCTTTAATCATCATGCCATTGGGCAATGTCGCACCAATCATCGCGAGTGCAACCGTCAACCCAGTACGAACGTTCGATGCGCCACACACGATTTGCAGCGGGGCTTTTTGTCCACAATCGACGACACATAAAGTTAATTTATCCGCTTCAGGATGCGGTGACGCTTCAAGCACTTTGGCAACCACCACGTGACTAAATGGGCCCGCAACGGGCGCTACGTTATCGACTTCCAATCCCGCCATTGTTAATTGGGCGGCGAGTTGTTCTGTGGTAATGGGAGGATTAACCCACTCACGCAGCCATGATTCACTAACTTTCATCAAAATACCTGCTTGTTTAGACATTGGGCAGAGCGGCATGAAAAAAGACTTATGCTGTTCTGTCCAAGCAATGTTTTAGAACGAAACTATCATTTTAACTATTCACCACATCATGATAGCAATTCCCTCCGTAAAACTCGATGGTCAGTATGAGCGCCCTCTCCCATTGATGGGAGAGGGTGCCCGACAGGGCGGGTGAGGGTAGTTTAAATCGTAATGTTTTGATCTACCCTCATCCGCCCTGTCGGGCACCTTCTCCCGCCAGCGGGTGAAGGCATGCCACGATCAGCTTAGGTTTTACGGCGGACATTGCTATCATAATGTGGTGAATGGTTACCATTATATTTAAACAAAGCTGCATGCGTCTTTTTACATGCAGCTTTGTTTAAACCCTCAAAATTGACGTAAAAAACTCAAATCGCCTTCAAACATCATACGTAAATCATCAATACCGAAATACAGCATGGCAAGACGATCGATGCCCATGCCAAATGCAAAGCCTTGATATTCAGCCGGTGAAATATTGACGGCTTTCAGGACATTTGGATGCACCATGCCACACCCCAGCACTTCAAGCCAGCCTGTGAATTTGCATGAGCGGCAACCTGCGCCTGAACATTGGGTACATTGAATATCAACTTCAGCTGATGGCTCAGTAAAAGGGAAGTACGAGGGACGAAAACGAACGTCCAGCTCTTTTCCAAAAAACGCCGTGAAGAAATCTTTAAGCAGCCCTTTTAAGCCTGCGAGTGTCGCTTGTTTATCAATCACCAGACCTTCTACCTGATGAAACATCGGGGTATGGGTGACATCAGAATCGCATCGATAGACACGCCCGGGAGCAATCAAACGAAAAGGCGGTTGTTGTTGCTCCATGGTACGAACTTGCACTGGCGAGGTATGGGTGCGAAGCAGACGACCGTCGCCAAAATAGAATGTATCATGCATGGCGCGCGCTGGATGGTGGTCAGGAATATTAAGCGCTTCAAAATTGTAAAACTCAGTCTCAATTTCCGGCCCATCAACGGTACTAAATCCTAAGCGGGAAAAGTAATCATTAATAAATTGTTTAACTTGGGTAACGGGGTGAATCGATCCGGATAATTTTGCACGCCCCGGCAAGGTGACATCAATACGTTCGGACGATATTTTTTGTGCCAATTGCTGTTCTTTGAGATCCGCCATTTTGGTGTCGATTTGATCGGAAATCTCGCGTTTCACCAGGTTGATGAGTTGCCCCATTTTGGGTTTTTCTTCAGCAGACAGTGTCGCCAAGCCTTTGAGGATATCTGTCAACAGCCCCTTTTTACCCAAATATTCGATACGAATCGCGTCGAGGGCGGTCATGTTGTCAGCTTGAGCAATCGCCTGAATGGCTTGGCTCTTTAAAGTTGTGATATCTTGCATGCTTGTTAACCTTAATCACCATTAAAAAAGGAGGCCGAAGCCCCCCGATAGATCCGATCATACTGCGCGCAATATATTTACGCCGCTAATGCTGCTTTAGCACGCTCAGCTACTGCCGCAAAAGCGACTTTATCGTGAACAGCCATATCAGCCAGTACTTTTCGATCCAGTTCAATACCTGCTTTTTTCAATCCATTAATGAGCTGGCTATAAGATACGCCGCACTCACGAGATTGCGCATTAATTCGAACAATCCAAAGTGCACGGAACTGTCGTTTTTTCTGACGACGGTCACGATACGCATATTGACCTGCTTTAATAACCGCTTGTTTGGCGACGCGATAGGTTCGACTGCGTGCACCACTATAGCCTTTGGCTAATTTTAAAATTTTCTTATGACGCGCACTAGCGGTCACACCACGTTTAACTCTTGGCATTATTCATATCCCCCTTAACTACCGTGCAACATACGCGAAGCCAATTTTGCATCGCATGGTTTTAATGTACAGCTACCAACGCGCAAGTGACGTTTTTGCTTCGTCGTTTTCTTGGTGAGGATATGATTTCGGTAAGCGCCGCGACGTTTAATCGCTCCACTTGCCGTTTTTCGGAAGCGTTTGGCTGCTCCACGATGTGATTTTAGCTTTGGCATAACAACAAACTCCGCATTTGGGCTGGGCCTATCGACCCTACTGCCCTAGTTATAAATAAGAATATAAAATTCTTATTTCTTTTTAGGTGCTAACACCATCAACAGTTGGCGACCTTCGCGTTTGGCTTGCTGTTCAACAACCGCAACTTCGGTTGTATCTTGCAACAATCGCTCCATAATCTTCATTCCAAGCTCTTGATGTGTCATCTCACGTCCACGAAAGCGCAAAGTAACTTTCACTTTGTCTCCGTGGCTTAGGAAACGTACCAGGTTGCGTAGCTTGACCTGGTAATCCCCATCTTCCGTCGTAGGACGGAATTTAATTTCTTTAACTTGAACCTGCTTTTGCTTTTTACGGGCTTCAGCTTGTTTTTTGCTCAATTCAAAGAGAAACTTGCCGTAGTCCATAATACGACATACGGGCGGTTTGGCCGTTGGTGATATTTCAACGAGGTCAAAACCACCCTCTTCCGCGGCGCGCAGCGCCTCGCGGGTTGATACTATTCCAGCCTGGTTGCCATCGACATCAATTAAGCGTACCTCTGGTACATTGATCTGTTCGTTAATTCTTGCGCGATCACTTTCACGCCGAGTTGATGCACTAATGGTTTAATCCTCCTGCTGGTTATATCTTGTAATCGGCCTAAAACTGCACATTGTAGCCGATTACCCTGTTAAGCGATACCCTTTGTGCTGATTTCTTGATTTAAAATCTCATAAACGGCATCAATTGTCATTGCACCAAGGTCACGACCGTCTCGTAAACGAACGGTCACTTGTTGATTATCCACTTCTTTATCACCAATAATCAACAAATAAGGAACTTTTTGCAATGTATGTTCGCGAATTTTAAAGCCAATCTTCTCATTTCTCAAGTCAAATTTTGCACGAATCCCTTTTGATTGCAAGTTATTGGCAACTTCAACGGCATAATCGCTGTGTTTTTCACTGATTGTAAGGATAGACACTTGTGTTGGCGCAAGCCATAACGGGAAATTCCCGGCATGATGTTCAATCAAAATTCCAATGAAACGTTCGAACGTTCCCAAAATGGCACGATGCACCATCACCGGCGTTTGTTTTGAGCCATCTTCAGCTACAAATTGTGCGTCCAAGCGATCCGGCATCGAAAAATCAACCTGAATTGTGCCACATTGCCAAATACGCCCCAAACAATCGGGTAACGAGCACTCAATTTTAGGCCCATAAAACGCGCCTTCGCCGGGCGCATCAATCCACTGAATACCACGCTCTTGCATGGCTTGTTTCAATGCCGACTCGGCTTTGTCCCAGGTATGATCGCTGCCCACGCGCTTTTCAGGCCGGAGTGCGAGACGATAGATGATATTTTCAAAACCAAAGTCCGCATACACAGACTGCACCAACTCTAGCAACATCACGACTTCAGATTGAATCTGATCTTCGGTGCAAAAAATATGTCCATCATCTTGCACGAAATTTCGCACGCGCATAATGCCGTGAAGCGAGCCCGATGGTTCACAACGATGACAATTGCCAAACTCAGACAACCGTATAGGCAGATCCCGATAGCTCTTAATGCCTTGATTATAAATTTGCACATGACAAGGGCAGCTCATGGGTTTCACGGCATATTGGCGATTCTCGGTGTCGGTTAGAAACATGTTGTCTCTAAAGTTTTCCCAATGGCCCGACTTTTCCCAAAGCACTTTATCAACCAATTGCGGTGTGCGCACTTCCTGATAGCCAAACGATGCCAACCGGCTTTGCATATAATTTTGGATGATTTGATAAATCGTCCACCCATTGGGATGCCAAAAAATCATGCCTGGGGCGATATCTTGAAAATGAAACAGGCCGAGTGTTTTCCCGAGCTTACGATGATCGCGTTTTTCCGCTTCTTCCAAACGATATAAGTGTTCCGCCAATGCTTTTTTATCCACAAACGCAGTACCATAGACGCGCTGCAACATTTCATTGTTCGAATCACCGCGCCAGTAAGCGCCAGCAAGCTTAGTTAATTTGAATGCTTTTAAACGGCTGGTAGAAGGCACGTGTGGACCACGGCAGAGATCTTCAAAATCTCCTTGGCGATATAATGACAACACTTCGCCCTCGGGAATATCGGCAATGATTTTGGCTTTATATTCTTCACCAAGGCTTTTAAAATAAGCAATGGCTTCATTACGCGGTAATTCACGGCGGGTAAT
Source organism: uncultured Gammaproteobacteria bacterium (assembly GCA_963784615.1). GTDB lineage: Bacteria > Pseudomonadota > Gammaproteobacteria > Legionellales > Legionellaceae > UBA11403. Next base: position 1,986,146 of record CAWASG010000001.1, on the reverse strand, counting down.
GGGGTAATCCGCTTTCACCAGCTCCTGCATTTTATCTTCAATTTGCTGTAAATCTTCCGGCGTAAACGTGCGGGAAAAGGCAAAATCATAAAAAAAGCCATCTTCAATAACCGGGCCAATAGTGACTTGTGCCGTCGGGTATAATAGTTTAACGGCTTGCCCCAACAGATGCGCTGCAGAGTGGCGAATAATCTCCAGGCTCTCAGGATCTTTTTCCGTCAGAATAACCAGGGATACATCTGTCGCCATGAGGTGACTCATATCACAGAGCTGTCCATTCACACGCCCAGCAATAGCAACTTTCGCAAGGCCAGGACTAATGCTCACAGCAACGTCATAAACGGTAACGGGATGTTCAAATAATTTAATACTTCCGTCTGGCAGTGTAATGTTAGGCATCTTATGTTCCCTGTTATACCGATTGACCCAGCGATGTTGTCACGAGATGGGTACAAAAAAACCCTGCGAAGCAGGGTTTTAGGTTAAATCTGGTAGGCACGAGTGGGATCGAACCACCGACCACCACCATGTCAAGGTGGTGCTCTACCACTGAGCTACGTGCCTATATATTGTTCTTTGTAAAAGAGTGGCATTTATTATATACAGAAGCGTTGGAGGAAAGCAAATTTTTGTTGGGTTAACTTGAAATTTTTTAATCAATATAAGTTGCATGGCAGAAGAAGACATTGTTGCCATTAAAAATACCAATAAACGTTACAATTTATTGTATACGATGTTTAAACCTTTCTGGATTATCACTCGCTTCACTATCACGAGCGCCAGCATCATTTCTTTGTTGCTTATTCATTTCTCTAAACTCAGCGGTTGAGCTTACTGGCGCTATTTTGGTGTTGGCAACGGTGGTCAAGTACTCGTCTAATGGACAATATGTTTCAAATCGGCCTAGTTTATATACAGTCACAGCCGCGCTGGCAAAACGAGCCAAGAGTTCCTGATGCTCTAAGCTCCATGGCGTGTTTTGTATTTTAACAAACTCATTTTTTATCTCCATTAATTTATCCTTATCTTTTCCAGCCGGGCTTTTTTCAGCCGCACTTCTCATGACATCTAAAAATACCTTATTCATTGCAGACAACGTATTTGATGGCATTTTATCCCCCTACAATTCCATAATAAAATTCTAGAAGTGCATGCATTAACATGTTACTTAATACCAGTATAGACTATATTTTGCCTGACTGATGAACTTTTGCGCGATTGATTGGATGATGTCTAAGAATAATTTTCGATATCAACGAGGTGACATTTATCTCGTGGGGTGGGGCAGATCAAGTACATCACATGAAGTGGATTTAATTGATGATGAATTACGGCAAATACTGGCTCTTTGATTGACAGGCTGGGTTGAGACTAACAAGCCGAAGCCCAACCTATTACGTTGTTCATCTAATTTTGATCTGTTGATATAAGCAGATTAACCATATGCTGAGCGAAGAAGTCGTTGCGAGTAGTCCAGCCGCTTTGAGGTAAACATCAGGAAATGAACTTTTCCGATTTCTTCAACTGCTCCACTCCCTAACGGTCGTGGCTCGGATTCCGAGTCATAACCGGATTCCGAGCTGCAATCGAAATCCGAGCCACGACCGTTAGGGAGTGTATAATTTGCATCAATTGTGAAGTACTGTGAGCCTGTCAAAATTAGGTGAACAATATACGATTACCGTTACCATTTATCCTTCGGCCAACGGCTCTTTAGGCGAAAAATGACATCCAGCAATAAACCAATCTAAGCGCTGCAACACAGCTTGCACCGACACCAATTCCATCGTTTTATCACCATGCGCTTGCGTACCCCAGACATTGGTTTCACTTGTTTTATTCAACACCTGAACCACCGCCTCGGGATAACAATCAACCGCCAGATGCCGAAAGGTATAAGGCCCGGACACATCGGCGCTAGTCACTGCATGCAAGGCGATAACGGGCGTGCCGACAGCGGAGGCCATATGCGATGGACCTGTGTCTGGGCAGAGTAACAGCGTGGCCTGGCTGATGACGGCGAGTAATTGTTTCGGTTTTGTCTGGCCTATCAAATTAGTCACTGAGACTTCGCGGCTAATCGCCTCGCCTAAGGTCTTGTCATAATCTCCTGGCCCACCGGTTAACACCACTTCTGCTTGCCAATGGGATTGCATGTGACGTATTGCTTCAATGTATCGTTCGAGCGGCCAGCTTCGTTCGGGCTTGCTAGCGGCCGGATTCACCAGAATAATCGGACCTGTGCCCTGTGGCAGATGCGCGCGTGCCCACTGATAATCTTCCTCAGTAATCGGCAAATCCCAACGCACTACTTTCTTTTTGATGTGCAGCGCATCAGCGAATTTCAGAAACCCATCCAGCGTATGATCACTCCCCGGCGCAATCGCTTCATGAATAAAGAAACCATGGCCATCTTTGGCGCGACGCGGGTCATAACCAATTTTACGCTGCGCTCGAATCAATGGATATAACAAATTAGCGCGAAAACTTGCCTGTGTTGCCAGCAGGACATCAAAAGTCCGCCCACGCATGGTTTGATAAAACCGCCAATAGTCTGCGAGGGTATTCGGTTTATCAATCAAGATAAACTCAACCCCGTCCATGCCCTCAACTAATGAATACGCCGGACGTGAGATAACCCAGGTGATAACAGCAGAAGGATAGTTTTCCTGCAAGGTTCGTACCAATGGCACCAGCATCAACACATCGCCTAAGGCCGATAAACGGACAATGCAGATGGATTTAATCATTGGCTAAAATAAACCGTGTACCGCAATAGGGGCAGACTTCATTGCCGGTTTTCTCAATTGGCAAATACACTTTGGGATGCGCGTTCCACAACGTCATGTCATCCGTTGGACAACTTAACGGCAACTCATGGCGATGGACGATGTAGTTTTTTTCTGTGCATGCGGGTTGCTGTTTCATTTCACTCATATTGAACTCTTTCAAGATTATTTAGTGCTTATTATCCAAGATCTGCAGAACGAATCAATAGTCGCGTTGAAAAATTATACACGACCCACGCATGAGTTAAGGGAAATAATCGGATGTAGGTTGGTGCGTAGGTTGGGTTGAGCGAGAGCGAAGCCCAACAAAACTGCCCATGTTGGGCTTCGGCCTCGGGGCCTCAACCCAACCTACATCCGATTGTTTCATCAACTGAATAGCCAGCGAGACGCCTCCCCTATGTTGCTTGTCAGATTGCCTTGAAAATATGCAATGCGTGCATATACTTAAATTACATAATGCATAAAAACGGTGCGTAGTCATGGGACAAAGTAACGATGAACAACAACTACAAGCTGCGGCTATAGCGATGCTAGGCCGGATCGAGGTATTAAAAAAAATGTCCGCAGCTGAACTAAAATTAAATTTAAAAGAAATTGCCGCTTTCCCAGAAGAGAATCAAAAGTACATACTCAATGGCTTCGTTGCATTAACCTACGCTGAATCTCTTAGCCCTGAAGCAATACCGGATATACTGCAGATAATGGCAAAGAAGAACGACGACGCCGAACTACTCGTTTCAACACTTACAGCCACCAACCCGAATCAACATTTAGAAAGGTTACCCCCGAGCCCTCCTAAATTACTAACGACTTTTCTAGAAACAACCACAGTCTATCCTGAATACTGGTATGTTTTCTTTCGAGTCATTAGTGCAGTTATTCCCTTCAATCTGCGAATAACCTATTTAACTCAACACGCTAAAGACTTTTGCCCCGAGCAATATGCAAAATATGCGGAAAGTGTGCTGGGGATTGCAGAGATCTCCGATACACAACTCAAGCGAATTTTATCCGCCGCGAATCCATTGGCGTTGCTCATGAGCGCTGACGTAACAAATGAGCACGCGTTTAAAGAACTTATTGATAAGATGTTAAAGCATAAAAAAGCGCTGATGATGATTGACCATTGGCTGGAGAATATTGATATAGCAACGATCCCTAAGAATAATTTGACCCTTCTTTTTAGCATCGATAAATCAATGGAAATTCTCATTCAAACGAGGCAAGCGGATAAACTGATTGAGGCAATCGAGATAGCTAACACTGCAGAGGCAGAAGACTTGGAGTACACGAGCCCGCCGGACAGTGACATATTAATGCTAACAACCCAGTTCGCCCCCCACAATTTTAAGGCAATACTCAATTACATCGACCAAGACACATTGGACGAAAACGACAAAAAAAACCTATTTACAACAAGAACTCATGAAGGTAAAGGGATTCTGGAACTGGCTTTAAAGAATTACACCCGCCCGTCAGTGACCAATCAAGCTAAAGAAGAAACCACGTCAATGATCCTGGAGATATTGGGGCAAATCGAGCAATTAAACCTCTCCCCAGAAGAGCTAACGAACCTTTATTTGAAAGATGGGAAACCCGCTTTTGATGCGATAAAACAACATACAGAAAAGCTGATACCTTCTTGTTTAAAGCAAATCGCGCGCTTACCAATCAAGAACCAAAAACAGTTTTTTAAAAATAAGAAGGGTGCCTTATCCTATGCGATTACATTACATTATTATGACATCATCCCGGATATACTTCGTGCTACGCCAGAAGATCAAAGAGGCCCGCTCATCAATGACCTCAAAGACGATAATTATGCTCTCAATGCACTAATAGACCGACTCCCCACAATTGAGTCTTGGCCAACGCTACGCTTTGATATCCTTGATGTCATTACTGACGAAGCAGCAATCATTAAGCTTGTCTCCCGACCCGATCTACATATTAACTCAATCAAAATGCTTGAAAGCTATATTGACGGTATCTGCAAAGTGCGCTCGTACAATATCGCGAGTATTCTGCAATATTCAAATCCGTTAAAAGTGCTGATGAATTATCCTGTCGGCGAGGATAAAGAAAAATTAGCGGAACGCATAGCACTTGTTGACAAAATTTTCACTTATTCTTCGAATATGCTCGATCAAACTAACATGATTAATTATTGGCTATTCAAGACTCCTATCGATACTATCTCTGATGAACAATGGGCGCTTTTTTTCCGCGCACCATCAGAACAAAACAAACATACCAACGCATTACTCATGGCACAGAATAGTGGCGTACCTATTTCAACCTTACTCCAAAAACTCGATAAAACTTATGAAGATAACCATGAGGGAAAAAAAGCGTTCTTTTCGGGTGAGGAGGGTGCAAAGATACTGGCGGCATTAAGCCGTAGTAAAAAACAATCTCCCGAGGATCTTTCAGACATATTGAGTTACATCGACAACTTAAATCTCACTCCAGGAGAAATGAGTGACATTTTTAAACCTTTCAATATAGCCTCTTACTATGGGTCAGGGCAGCAGAATCTAATCATCTTATATGCTAGAGCCAATCCACAATGGCTACCCGTTTTACTAGCGACAATCGACACCTTAGATGAGGCTACAAAAAACGCAATTTTTACAGGTGAAACGAGAGATGGTTCTGCGCTAACAGCGACAGCGCAACGTGCAAAAGAGCAAGTGCCGGCTTTACTGCAAAGCATCTTTAAATTAAACAATCCAACAAAGACCGTGATTTTTGCAAGGCGAATGAAAAACGGCACAAGTGCACTAGAAGAGATTGTACCGCTGATTAATGACACAGTTCTGGAAACGATACTCGACCAAATCGATACACTGGAAACGAAGGATCTGGAGAGCGTTTACTCGACCATAAAATGCTATCCCGGCATATTTAAAATATCGACGCTATTTGAAGAAATAAAGGACCTTAAATCGGCCAGCGTACCCCATTGTTTAAAACAAATTCTACGCTTACCTCTTCAGCAGCAAAAAGATATTCTGAGTGATCAAAATGCGTTCAGTTATGCGTTGAAGTACAGACCTTATGCCATCCCAGACCTTTTAAAACAAATTGCCGGTTTGCCACTTGACGAACAAAATAACATTCTTGGCAGCAGAGGCATATTGAGCGGCAAGCACAATGCGCTAACCTTTGCGTTTGACAACAAGCGCTATGCAGCAATCGCTGATGTAATTGAAGCAATGAGAGGTATCAAGAATACGCTTGTCACTGAAACCTTCCGAGATAACCCTGGATTTTTTGAAACATTTTTTACATTCCCCAAAACTATATCGACGCCATGGGATGTATTCTTTGACCTCCTTGATCTGCATGCAAACATCGATGAACGCATAACGTATTTGGTTAAATGTGTTAAGCATCTACCCCCTGAAAAATACGTCCGGTACGCTGAGAGTATAGGCAAGCTAACTGCACTCACTTTTAAACAAATCACGCAGTTTTTAAGCCTCTCGCATATCCCACTGAAAGAGATGCTCCCAGAGCTGGTAAAAAATAACCGTGTGGCCGTCATTGAAACCTTCAAAAATAATCCCAGGTTCCTCGACCTTTTTTTACAACAACATCCAGACGAGACCCAATGCTGGTCCGCATTCTATGACGCCATTGATACACTGGAACCCATTGAAAAAAGAGTCGATTTTTTATCTCAAAGCATGGCGGTCATTAACCCGAATCATTATGCGCGGTACATTGAAAGTATCAAAAAACTGCCAAAACTCGAGCGGCCATTACTGGAGCAGATATTGGGAGCTAACAATCCATTAAAATTGCTCATGGAGTCGGCGGTTCTGTCCGGAGAGGCATTAGCAACGCTTATTACATCTATTTTTAATTCTCCAAATAATCTGGATATTATTAGTGACTGGCTATCTAAAGCTCATCTGGACAGTACCTGGGAGGAAAACTTGGCGAGATTTTTTCAAGCAAAGACCCAAGGTCAAACTAATGCATTATCTCTGGCAATTTTCAGTCAAGCACAAAATATTTCTGGGTTGCTTGAGAAATTTAATGCTGTCATCTCAAAAGTAACCGAAAGAAAAAAATTTTTTACCCAACCCCATCATTCTGGCTATAACACATTAATGATAACCGCAGGATATGCTTCAAAACATTTTAAAACTGTAATTGAACAGATTAAGTCTTTAGAGTTAACACCCGAAGAGAAAGTGGCGATGTTGTCCCAAACAAGTGAAGATGGCTGGAGTGTACTGATGATAACTGCGCGTTATGCGCCAGAGCAATTGGAGATTTTGTTTGAATACATCCATCCGTTAAGCCCAGAAGCAAAAAAAACACTGTTTACCCAATCAACGAAGGACGGCTGGAACGCGTTAGGGCTTGCATCGCATAAACGCGATGGTAAAAAAGACCAACTGGCGGTTGTGGAAATGATGCTAGCGCAACTTGATGCTTTAAAATTAGCACCCAACGAGTTGGAGAAAATTTATTTAACCCATATCGAAGGAAAAAGCGCACCAGAGCCATTAACGTTTCGAACCATAAAAGAGAGGACCCCTCAAGCCATACCCCATTGTTTAAAACAAATTGCACGCTTATCTGACGATATTCAAAACAAAATTTTAGATCAAAAGAATGCATTAACCTATGCCATTGAACATAAGATGGATGACATTCTACCGGATATACTTCGCGCGACGGCAAAAGAACAAAGAAGCAATCGCATCAATGACCTCAAAAAAAATCAACCGGCTCTCAGTGAATTAATCAACCGCGCCCCAGAAATTACTGACTGGCCAACACTGCACTTTGACCTCATCGATGCGCTCACTGACGACGAAAAGCAAATCCAGTGTTTAACGCTAGCCGCTGAACATTTTGAACCAAATGCCCCACTGGAACGATACATTGAAAGTGTTGCCAAACTATCAGGGCAACATCCTGAACGACTCAAGAGCCTTTTGGAACAATCCAATCCAATAGCACTGCTTATGCAGCGTGCTGTCGGTGAAGACCCGGGAGCGGAGACAAAATTAATAGCGCTTATTAGTCAAATTTTCAATTTTGACAATAGTAAGGCCTTTATTGCCGACTGGCTAAATAAGGCCAATATCAATGAAATCGACGATAAAAACTGGAAGTGTTTTTTTCAAGCAAAGAACCAACATCAAAGCAATGGATTATATATGGCAATTTTCAGTCAAGCACAACATATTCCGGCGTTGCTTGATAAATTAAAAACTGTAATCCCCGAAAAAACCGAAAGAAAAAAATTTTTTACTGAACCCAACATCGCTGGTTTTAACGCATTAATGATAACCGCTCGCATCTCTCCAAAACATCTTAATACTATAATTGAACAGATTAAGTCTTTAGAATTAACTCAGAAAGAGAGCGAGCTGATGTTATCCCAGACATTTGCGCATGGCTGGAATATGAATATACTGATGTTTACTGCATTACATGGACCAGAGCAGTTAGGTATTTTGTTTGAACTCATCAATAAGTTAAGCGCCGAAACAAAAAAAACACTGTTTATCCAATCAAACAAAAACGGCTTTAACGCATTAGGCCTTGCAGCGGACATATCAGGTAAAAAAGACGCGACATTTGTGGAGACGATACTAACGCAACTCGATAAGTTAGAATTAGAACCAGGCGATTTGGAAAAAATTTATTTAACCCATATCGAAGGAATACGCGCGCCCGAGCCATTAACGTTTCAAAGTATAAAAGAGAATACCCCTCAAGCCATACCTCATTGTTTAAAACAAATTGCTCAGTTAGCCGTTGCGACGCAAAAGAAAATTCTAGGCGGTGAGGATGTTTTGACTTATGCATGCGAGCATCATCCTGAGGTGATAGAGGAGATCCTCGCCGTCAAAAATCCTGCAAACGATGCAACTGCACTGATGATTTTCAAACGCCTCGCAACAGGCACAACCGACGCTGACAAAATGTTATTGAACAACTTCAAAGACGGCATGATGAAGCATTTAACCAAGCATCCGGAACTTTTAATTGTCATCAGTCAAATACCTGACCGAAAAGTTAGAAAAGCGTATTTAACTGCCACCAATGACGCCGGCGACAATCCCCTGATGATTGCACTTCAACAAAGCCCTGAGGCGGTTCCTTATATATTGCATGCGATGGAGCATATTAAGGTTCAACCTGGAGAAGCAAGATCCATCTCGCCTGGAACAATAGATCTTGATCTTGATTTAATCAAAACAATCCTTTTAACAAAAAACGGGGAAGGATTGACCGCAATACAACTCGCAGCAAAAAATCCACTGGTTACAACTAATCCGACGCATGAATTAAAACAGGCTGAAATCGCGTTACAAAAATCTGATTTAAGCGCTCATAATCCTACATTAACTGATATAAGCACTGACGATTTATTAAGGAAAAGTTTATTACTCGAATCCCGATATAATGCAAACAAGGTCATGCTCAACTTATTTCGTCAAGATAGCGTTTTATTTCAGTTTTTAAACCAAGTCTACGGTGATCATACTCGCGATTTATTTAATCTACTCCTAGACTATAAACCTGATTTACTGAGCTTGTTTTTTAACAGCCTTTCAAATGAGAAAAAAAACACCCTTTTCCAACCCGATGAAAACGGCAATAACCTATTAATACATGCGTTAAACAAATTGAAACTTAATCGCGTATTAATTCATTGTCAAACAACCAAAGACTTATTTATACAAAAAAACAACGCCGGGTCTACCATACTGGCATGTGCCATTGCCCAATATAATCGGGAAACACATTATGGCCCTTCACTCCATCAAGTACTTAATGCCATGATTGAATTAATTAAATCGACCAAAGATAAGGATATTATTACTGAGGTTAACAGATATAAAGCCGAACTGATTTCTTTAGCGGCTCGAGATACAAAATTATCAACGACGTTACGCCGGTTGGGTTGGTGTATAGAGCCAGTTGTTGTCGCTGATCAAAAGCAAGCAAGCGTACCTTCGTTGGAAAGTTCATCCCCTGCAGCACAACAACCACCCCCATCGGACAAAACGGTCGCAGTCATCGTTTCGCCATCCGCGCCCAATGAACTTCACAATATGTGCAATGTTATATCAGGCGTCGTTGCGAGGCACGAAGCAATCCAGGGTTCGAAGCTCCGTACTCTGGATTGCCGCGCTTCGCTCGCAACGACGGATGGCGAAACGATGACTGAGGCCGACAAAACAAATTCTGCAACTGCAAAACCAACGCCTGAAGACACCCTGATTGATGAGCTACTGAAAAGAAAACCGACTACTAGCGGAATCGCTGAACTATTCGAGACCAAAACCGACTCTGGGAATCTGTTGATGTATATTGTCCAACATGACCCCAAATCATTTTCTGAAGCTTGCGAGCAACTTAACCAATTAGCCACGGAGAAGAAAAAAGAGATATTGACAGCAAAACACGAGCAGGAAAACATTTTAACGTTAGCGGCGCAACACACTAGACCTGATGTTATGACGCCATTAGTCAAATATCTTAGTGACAAAAACCTATTAAAATCGCTTGTTCAGGATAAAGGTAGCTTTCAGTCTGTCGTAGGTCTCGGGCCGATTTTAACATTTTTCTCAAAAAAGACACCCGAAGAAAAAAAGAAAATTTTCGGTGAGCAACCACAGAATAAACTCTGCATGTTAGGTTTAGCTGAAGTGCATCTGGACGCATTTTGGGAAACTCTGAATAAAAAACAACCGAAGGCCATTGAAAAAGAAAATAAATTCAAGCCGCACAGCGATACCTTTTTTCACACGACACAAACGCAACGAGTAGACTATGCATATGAAAAATTAAAAAATGATTTCGGTAGTGCCCTTTCAACTTATAAAGCTTCCTCAAGAGATTCCAATGCTATTCAGGCCCTCACGAGAGATTTAAACACTCTCTATGAAAATAAATACCTTTCGCTAAGTCTTGATGATTCGAAATACAAGACTGTTTATGAAAATGTTTATAATAAACTAGGAATTTTCCATCGGATGTGGGCGAGTATTGTACGTTTTTGCTGCGGACCAAAAGAGACCGACCTTAGCGAAACCAGTAAGATTCAAAAAGATATACTGGATGCTTTTAAAAGCTTAAAAACAAAAAGTTCAACAACCATTCTTGACACCACACCTACAACTACGCCTACACCGCCACCAGCATAGATATATCATCGCCCACATCTTTGCAACCGAGCCACGCGCGGCTCGGTTGTTCGCTCATTTGCAGAGGGGTGCTGTTCATCCTTACGGCATTGCGCGTCGCATAAAGTCATCAAACAATGGAACAGTAAACGCCATATCGCCATGTAGAGGACTATATATCATTCCTTTTTTAATTAATTTTGCTCGAACCGGCCCAAGACTGGAAACCTTTACGCCGAGAACGGCGGCAATATCGCTGGTACGATGTGCTTCAGATCCGAGATGAGCCATAGCACGCAAATAATTTTTTTCACTAGGTGTCAGTCTGTCAAATCGAACCCTAAAAAAATTTTCGTCTAACCGACGAATGACGTCTGGCGTAGACTCTTGAATAATCTGCAAGGTTATAGCAGGCCCCTCAGCATGATTCCATGCCTGATAACCCCACTCTTGAAGAAAATAAGGATAACCTTGCGTTAAACGAAAAATTTCAACCAGCGCTTCTTGTGTAAACTCAACTCCAGCAGCTTTTACCGGGTCTTGTAATGCTTTGTTGGCGTCTTCTTTTGAAAGAGGGCCTATGTATGGAAATTGAAATAAACGCTCAGCATACGACTTCGATTCGCCAGCAAGTGCGGGTAAAATGGGTAAGCCTGCGGCAATAAGGACTAAGGGGAGCTGTCTTTGCTGCATTTTGTGCATCGCCATGATCAGAGCACTAATTTCATTTAAATTAAGGTATTGAATTTCATCAATAAGAATCGCAATCGCCGTTCCTCGCTCCTCTGCTGCCTCTGCAACAGCAAGCAATAGATTAGGTAAATCGACTTCAATATCACCGCTATCAGCAGCACCCCGCTCAGCGTCAATATCCAAACCAAATTCAACTTCTCCAATTTTAATTTTTACACCATTCATGAAACTTTTAAGTACGGAAAGCCCTCTGCGTACTTTGTCTCCGGCGCCGACCATTCTGTCTAATCTAAATAATAGCTGCCTTAGTTTAGGAATAAGCAAAACGCCTAATGTCTTGTTCTCGTGTGCCTCAATAAAAATGGTCTTATATTCTAGCTCTTCCGCAAGTTGCTCCATCGCATTAAGCAGTACTGTTTTCCCGACCCCACGTAACCCTGTCAGCAAAAAACTCTTTTCTGAGCGACGTTGTTGCACGCGCGCCAATAAAATTTTAGTTTGTGTCAGCAGCGAATCTCGCCCAACCAACTCGGGTGGTGGTGATCCTGCTCCGGGCGAAAAAGGGTTTTTTATGGGGTCCATCAATGTACTCCAGCTGTAATATATATCAATATATACACGAGTATACCTGAAATCAAGTATACTCGTGTATATATTGGTATATATTACCGCAATTCTCAAAATGGAGCGGATGCCGGCCTCGGTTGCACCTATCGATATTTGAACTATCATTAGGTTACAGCCTAACAATCCGTCCACCGGTTGAAGCACAAGCGGCGGATGCACAATGGTGGGCACGTCGCCTCTCGGCTCCTTTGCCCACCCTACATCCGCTTATTTAATCGTGCGTTGGCGTACAACCTCATACAAACTAACGCCGGTCGCAACAGAGACGTTTAAACTGGAGACTTCGCCATGCATCGGCAGAGAAAACAAGCCATCGCAGAGATCGCGGGTTAGGCGGCGCAGGCCGCCGCCTTCGGCACCCATTACGAGGGCGAGGGATGTTTTGGTGTCAAGGTTGTATACCGATGTTTCGGCCTCGCCTGCAGCACCATAAACCCATACGCCTTGGTCTTTTAATGTTGCAATCGCACGAGCGAGGTTAGTTACGCGAACTACAGGGATAGATTCTGCCGCGCCGCAGGCGACTTTGCTGACGACGGGGGTAATCGATGCGCTTTTGTCTTTTGGGATCATCACAAAGTCAACGCCTGCAGCATCCGCGGTGCGTAAACAAGCACCGAGATTATGTGGATCGGTGACACCATCGAGAATTAAAATCAATGCCGGTGTTTGGCTTGATTCTAATAACGAGGCGATGTCGGATTCACCATACTCGGGCAATGCCCCTGTACGGGCGGCTACGCCTTGATGCGTGACGTCTGGAAAACGTTTATTGAGGGCCTGCGACGTCAGTTTTTCAACAGAAATGCCCCGCGCTTCAGCTGTTTCTAGTAACAGCTGTAGGCGACTATCAGTACGCTCTTGATTAATATAGAGCTTTTTAACCGTTCGGTGCGGATTATTCAGTGCCGCTTGTACCGCGTGGATACCATAAATTTCAGGATCAGACATCAGCAACCGCCGGTTCAAAGTCTATTTTTCGCTCTTCTAAATCAACGCGCGCCACCAGTACGGTCATTTTATCGCCTAAACGATAAACCTGACCGCCACGTTCACCCACCAAGCGATGTTTTGCAGCATCAAATTGATAATAATCGTTTTTCAGTGAAGTAACGTGCACCAAGCCTTCGGCATAGACATCATCCAACTCTACAAATATACCAAAACTGGTCACGGCAGAAATGCGACCGGTGAACACTTGGCCTAATTTATCCTGCATGAATTCACATTTCAGCCAAGACACAACATCACGCGTGGCATCGTCTGCACGGCGCTCGGTTGATGAACTGTGCTTACCCAAGCGACTCATTTCTTCATGCGTATATGCAAAGGTTGCAACTTCTTGGTTATCTATTAGATGACCTAATGCGCGATGAATCAGTAAATCAGGATATCGGCGAATGGGCGAGGTAAAATGGGTGTAGGCCGTATAAGCCAACCCAAAATGGCCATCATTGACCTCGATATATTGTGCTTGCTTTAATGAGCGCAACATCACGGTTTGAATCATATGAGCATCTGGCCTGTCTTCAACCGCGGCCAATGTCCGTTGGAAGTCCTTTGGTTTTGGCACTTTACCGCCACTCAATTGCAAACCTAGCTCGCCAAGAAACTGTCGTAATGCGGTCACTTTTTCCTCTTCTGGTGCCGCGTGAACGCGATACAGGGTCGGTATTTTTTCTTTTTCCAGAAAACGCGCGACGGCGACATTCGCCGCTAACATGCATTCTTCAATCAAGCGATGGGCGTCATTTCTCACCAAGGGCACAATGCGTTGAATTTTACGGAACTCATCAAATTCAATTTTAGTTTCAGTGCTGTCAAAGTCCATAGCGCCGCGTTCTTTTCGGCCTTTTTGCAAAATAAGAAATAACGTATGCAAGGTTTCTATCATCGGCCAGATCTCAGCATGCGCGCTGTCGGCTGCTCCTTTTTCAATCCAATCCCCTACTTGCGTGTAGGTCAAGCGTGCTTTTGAATGAATCACGGCACGATAGAAACGCGAGCGGGTTATTTTGCCGTCAGCGGCAATCGCCATGTCTGCGACCATACATAAGCGGTCGACTTTGGGATTCAATGAGCAAATGCCATTCGATAGCGCCTCGGGAAGCATGGGGATAACTTTGCCAGGGAAATACACGGAATTCCCGCGTTTAGCAGCTTCTTGATCCAATGCCGATCCCATGGGAACGTAATGACTCACATCTGCAATCGCGACCATGAGTTGAAAACCACCGCGAGGATTTGGTTTACAGTAAACCGCATCATCAAAATCTTTCGCATCTTCACCGTCAATCGTCACAAAGGATAATTCACGCAGATCCGTGCGGCCTTTTAAGTCGTCTTTCTCAACATGCTGTGGAATGGATGAAACACTTCCTGCAACATCGGCCGGCCAGTGCACGGGGATCCCGTGAGCAAGAATGGCGACTTCAATTTCCATCCCTGGTGCCATGTGCTCGCCGACGACATGGAGAATCTTACCAATGGCTTGACTACGTTTGCTGGGATAAGCGAGTAACTCAACCAGCACCATTTGCCCATTTTTAGCGTCCATCACACATTCCGATGGGATAGAAATATCTTGGGTCAATCGCTTGCTGTCGGGAACCACAAAATTCACGCCGTGCTCTGAGAAAAATCGACCAACAACCGTGACGTTGGCGTGTTCAATCACTTCATGCACTTTTCCTTCGAATCGACCGCGGCGGTCAACGCTCGTTTGGTATGCAAGGACCGTATCGCCATGCATGACTTCCCGCATTTCACGCGCAGACAGCATCATATCAGGGCCGCCGTTATCCGGGATAAAGAAACCATAGCCATCTCGATGGCCTTGAACGGTACCGCGCTGCAAATTAAGATGCGGCAAAAGGCAATATCGGCCACGTCTATCTTGCATTAATTGGCCATCACGCAGCATGGCTCGCAAACGAAACCCTAAAGCGGTTTGTTTGGCTTCATCTTCAACATTCAGCTCATCGATGAGATGGGTGCGGGACATGGGGCGCCCATACTCTTCCAACACCTGCATGATAAATTCACGGCTGGGAATAGGATCGCTATATTTTTCACTTTCTCTTTGATAGAACGGATCGTTCTTTTCAGGCGTATCTTTCGTTTTTTTATTCACATTTCACCATAATATAAAATAGGTCTCAGTCATCGTTTCGCCACTTCGATGGCATTTGTCAAACACGCTATACGCATCCGTGCCTTTCGAAGGTTTGACAAATGCCATCGAAGTGGCGAAACGATGACTGAGGCCATAAAATAATTTTATTCCTTTGCAGGCTCAGGTAATTTAAACCCACGCTGACCTAAATGTCCCAGCAATTCCGGCAAAGGCATATTTTCACCGGCCCAATAGGGGGCGGGTTGTTTGTCTGTGGTCGCAATATTTAACCATTGACAAACGGCTAACACACCGGAACATGGCACTTGTTGCTCATGACCGGGCTTTGATTCAATACAGCTCAGCTCAAATGCCTGACTACCCAGATCAAAAGCAGACCATCGTTTCGTTTGTAAACGACTACTCCACCCGGCACTGGCACTTGGGTCTGAAATCGGGTGCGTAATCCATAAATCCACATCGGATACATTATGTATCATCACTAATGCTGGCGCCCCTTCGGGCAACTTCACCGTTCCAGCGGATAGGGGCATTGGCTTGCAGTCATAAGGAAACGGCGCTTCGGCATGCACTCCCCATGATGCAATCATTAACACACTTAATCTTATAAACTTCATCGTAATATTTCACCTTATTTACGTGAGTTACATGTAGGTTGGGTTGAGGCTGATAAGCCGAAGCCCAACATGGATGGTTTTTTTGGGCTTCGGCTTGACCTCCCTCAACCCAACCTACGAAAAATCGCCTGAATCTATAGCTTAACATGAACAAACAAGCATCGAAAGCAACGTCATTTGCAACATTGCCAGAATAGCCTACGCTTAAAGATACAAGCATCAATAATAAAAAGAGGGATCTATGCGCTGCTTATCATTGCTTTTACTTATCTTAACACTAATGACGTCTCATGCCGAAACATTAACCATTGCCACGCCTTCATTCAGCCCCCCATTTGTGATGAGGGCGGATAATCAAAATCACTTCATTGGGTTTTCAATTGATATCATGACGGCAATCTGCAAACAAATGAAAGTAACATGTCAGATAAAATCAATGCCATTTAGCGACACGTTTGATGCCGTCATCAGGAACGAGGCCGACCTCGCGATTGGCAGTTATACAATAACACGCGATCGTGAAGCATACGTCCAGTTCAGCAAGCCATATCTCCCAAGCACAGCAGCGATCATTACTTTAATTGATAATCCCATGACATCGCTAAGCGATCTTAAAAGCAACCGTGTTGGCACTGAAATAGACTCTGCTTTCAATCGCTACCTTGAAAAAAAGTATGGGAGTGACATTAAAATCGTTACTTATCCAAGTATCTCAGAAATGATGGTCGCGTTAATCGAAGGTAAAGTGGATGCTATCATCTTTGACAAAGAAACTGCGAATTTTTGGCTAGGCAATAACTATGATATGTTCAAAATACTTGGAAAGCCTTTTCCACTTGGGCTCGGCATTGGAATCATGGCCAGAAAGGACAACGACTCACTCATAACGCGAGTCAACCAGTCGTTGATGAGCATGCAAGCAGACGGCTCTTATTTGAAAATATATAAGACCTATTTTGGGGTCCTCAAATAATATGGATTCATGAGAGTCCTGTAAAGATATGGTATGATAACCACTACATTTTCACAGGACATATCATGAATCCAGAACAAACCATTAGAGAAATAGACGCTTTACACCGTGATACCATTATCCACTGGAAAAAAAATACCGTTCAATTAAACCAAACCGGTTTTTTAAAATGTGTGGAAGAAAATCATGCCTTTAATTATCAACTCTGGCATGAGGAAGATAAAGCTCGCAGAGAGGATATGGGCTTTGAATTTGTATATCGCGCAAAGCGCAATATTGACCATTTTAATCAACAACGCAATAACTGCATGGAACAGATGGATAAATGGTTACAAGCACATCTTAACCCCGTCGATCCAGCGACAACATCCTGCTTGGTTCATTCTGAAACCCCTGGCATGATCATTGATCGATTGTCTATTTTAACGCTAAAACATTACCACATGGCGCTACAGACCAAACGCGCAGATGTTGACGATGCCCATCGACAGAACTGCCAGGATAAATTAACCCTCATTGAAAATCAAAGAAACCAATTGTTATGCTGTTTACAGGAGTTTTTACAAGGGATTTTAGATAAAACACGGACATTCAAACTGTATCACCAGCTTAAAATGTACAATGATAAACAATTAAATCCTGAGCTTTATGAAAAACAAACTTAGGACCTTATCCATTTAGTGTTGACCGGTTGCAATATTCAAATTGTTGGTATTTAAACCGAAATCCGAGCCGCGACCGTTAGGGAGTGGAGCAGTGTCGGAGCCGGCTGAACTGCTCCACTCCCTAACGGTCGCGGCTCGGATTCCGATTTAATAACATTGATCCAACCTGTCAAAACTAAATGGATGGAGTACTAGGGTCTGTCGCTAGGGGCAGCCAACTCCAGAGGCACTTAGGTCTGCTGCATCTCCATGTAGAAGATCCACAGCTGATGGTATGCTGTTCACCGCACCAAAAATACGCGGCGACCATACAGGAAATGCAGGTCGTCCTGCGGCTGCTGTTATCGGTAACGGTGTTACGCGGTCAATATCATCGCCAGATAAAGCAGAAGGTAGATTAGGATCAGCCAAGCCCAAAGAATGGGGGAAACTCTGCTCTGCAGATGCCCCTGAAGACGCATCAAATGAGGAAACAGGGGACGGAGGAGCATCATTAAAATCAGAATTTGCGGGTGAGGATGCTCCTGATGTTTCACTCTGCAAATCCAGACGAGGAAGGGTTGGTAGTGGCACATCATTTGCTCCCCGGAAACCTTTTCCGAAAGCCCGCAGCGCATACACAATAGAGTAAAATATCGAAAACACCACGCCTAACGACATCATCCATGATGTTTCTTGATAATGACCTTGGCTGTCAGGCTCCAACCAGTACTCACCCACAAAATCAAGACCCTTATTACCTTTTGGAAGACCTGAGCAACATGAGCGAATAATTTCAAGTGCTGGTTGATAATCGAGTTGTGGTACAGGGCCCATCGGCATGCCGTCCATCAACGCATCTCGTTCTGCGATAGATGCAGGGATGATTTCCTGCCCTATGCGAAATGTTTCTTTTATTTCGTCTACATAATCAGCTAATTTTATTTCACGCTGTCGTATTCTCTTGTTATCGTTGACCTTGGCAGTATGTTCATCGTTCACAATGACCGCATGAATAGCAAAAGCAATGAGCGATACAATACCTATTGTAATTGCCGTTACCAGCAAAGCGGGAGGAAATGTTGTACAAAAAGCCGCATAAGCGAAAATGATACTACTCACTGCACTATAGAAGTATACACCTGATCTCAAGCCAATCAGAATCGCGCGCCCAGTTGTGACTGTGTATATTGCATCATATTCTTCTTGTATGACTTCAAACGCAGGGAGTTGTATGTCGTGAAGAAGTTTGTCAATTGCTTTGCTCTCTTCATCAAGTGATTGCGACATGCGTATTGCTGCCGAATCGGTCAGCCCCTGATCCTGATCCAACTTAACCTGACGAGAATTACGCGCATTAAGCTTTGAAAGAGCCTGCCAACGGGAAAACGAATCTTCGATATCCTTGGCGGCTAACACCAACTCAACATTCTTCGCAGAGCGAAGGAATTCATTTTGAAATTGATCTTCCTCGTAGTAGCGATTAATGATACAAATCACGGTAAAAATCACACAGCAGGCAAGCATCACAACAAAAAGCTGCGGAGACAATATTGCTATCCCCATAGCGCCCATGTATGTATAAAGTCCATCAATAAACCCACCGAACAAAGCAGAGGCGATCACTACATTGCGATTGGGCAGAAGGGAGTCATCTTTTATGGCGCGTCTAATCGCCGCGCGGTTATCGGCAGTATTAGGGGCTGCAGTATGGCCATTATTAGAGGTTGCAATTAAGATTTGTTCCCGAAAATAGGTGTTAAGAGAATCGAGGGTAAGCGCGATAGCTTCGCCTTGTGGATTTAAACCGTTAAAATGCAAATCATTCTCTAGCGACAGCTTGCCTTGAACAATCTCACCTAAGGGATTTTTAACTTTATATTCCAAAAGGCCGTTTGCTTGATTAATCTCGAGGTATAGTGTTTGCGGTTGTAGCGCATCGTCAGCTACTCCTGTGCCATCAAGCAAGTCATAATGACAGTTCATACCTAAATTCTGCGCCCTATTCAGCAACACATTATTATTTTTTTGGTATTCTTTGCGTTTTTCAGTGATTTGATTACGATACCAAATTCGGTTGGCGGCAGCCGCTACACCAAGAACCAAGCCAAGAGGAAAAATCATCGACCCTAAATTATTAACACCCATCAACTGCGCAATTTGTATAGTACTTCGAACACCTTTATAGGCAAATTTCAAACCTTTAAACCCATCACGCACATAAGGCCAGATCATCGCCATTGAACGAATCAGTGGGTTTTTATGCTCATCATCAAAAATGTTACCAATCAGCGATAATGTGATAATAGCAAGTGAAGCGGAACAAGCACCAAAAGCACCAGCGCCTGTAACCATCCAATCATGCATGGCATCTGAAGATGCGATATCCGCCGGGGTAATATAGTCAAAAATATATTTGAAAGTACTATACGAGATGATGAGTCCATCAAGGGCCCCAAACAGGCCTCGAATCCAAATAGCCTGGTCATATATCGCTTTTGCTTTCTTTTTTACATCAAAATTCCACGCGGAGGAGGAGATATTAGCGGCGGAAAGGGCAAGAACATCAAGATAAGGAAGCTGGCGGTTTGGAGTGGTGGAAGCAACTAATAATTCGAGAGCATCAGAAGGACTCCTTACTAAGTGAGGGCTCTCCGCATCCTGAATGTCACCATCAACCATAATACGCTTCACAGTGAGTGAATAAGTTACGAAACATATTAACTTATTCACTAAAAAAGAGCAAGGATTATATCAACTCGTCCGTATTTGCAACAAAAAAAAGCTCGAAGACAACTATACAATCAACATTTTAAAAATGAAAATGGGAAACGTTGAAAACGATTTCCAATGCAATTAGAACAATAATGATTATTTCCAGACTATGAGCATGTCGATTTTCCAGATAACCATTAAACATATCAAATATCTCATTTAACGTGTCAAGACGATGATTAATGGCGTTAACACGACGCTGAATATGCAAATAGCGCTCTAACATGATGTAATACTCTTCCAGCGTTGGATGCTGCCAAAAATATTTAGGATGATAAAGAAAATTACTAATCAAGTTCATTTCGCTTTTAGCGCTAATGATTTCACCAATGACTTGCCGAATTTGCTTGCGGGAAACCTGCATCTGGCCTTTTGAAGACAAACTTTGAATCAAAGGATTATATTTGTCGATTAACACTTCAAGAACTGTTTCAAAGTATTGCAATTTAACGGATTGAGAGAAGCCGTAAGATAAGCTTAATTTTAATTCGTCATTATCCATATCCGGATCAATACTCAAACAATCCACATCAAAATAATCATGCGGTTGTATTGCGGTTTTTTCACCCAAACGATAACTTAATTCATCATGAACCCAAAAGGAAACCGGCTTGTTTGCAAAGGATACGATACGCTCAAGATAGGCCTTCATGCCATGTCGCTTAATACCCCATGAGACAACAGTACCGTTTTTAAAAACAAAAATAAGAGCGTCTTGGATGTTATTAGGAGTTAATTTTAAGACTTCGCGAGAGCGAACGGCAAGATATCCGCTATGTTGAGATTTGTAGTACTGATCGACTCGGGATAAGTCTATACTATTGGCAATACAATAACTTAGGCACTCCATGGCATCAACTCGATTAATCAGTTAGGAAGGGCCAATCGGTGTGTCGCCAATTGACCCAGTGGAATGACACATAGCAAGTCCAACCTCGCAGAGAATACTATCTCACAAGCTAGAGGCTCATGTCAAGTGTGCGAAGAGCCGGGGCAAACGTGTCGCGAGCTAATTTATCTGTTGAAGCCACATACGAAGCTGTTTTTCAATTTCAACTATGCCAAAAAATGCCATGCCGATAGTCATGATAAGCAGACCATCCATAAGGGAGATAGATTGCGTTATAAATACTTTTTGAAAAAATGGCAGGTATGTAATGGCGAATTGTGCTGCCGTTACAATAATCACTGATAACCACACAATCTTGGTGCCTTTCATTGAGCTCCAAGTTAGAGAGGTTCCGTACGTGTTGCGAATGAAAAACATATAGATAATTTGCATAACCACCAACATGTTAAGCGACATCGTTCGAGCCAGTTCCACAGGATAATCACGCCCAATCGCATAGAAAAAAACAGAAAAGATGCCGCACATCATCAGAATAGAAACGAGAATAATATGCCATGCTAAAACACACGTCAGGATTGGTTCACCCCGTGGGCGCGGCGGGCGGCGCATGGTATTTGGCTCGGTCGGTTCAAATGCTAAAGCAATACCTAACGTAACGGCGGTAAGAAGATTGACCCATAAAATTTGAACGGCTGTTATAGGCAAGCTCATGCCAAAAAGCAGCGCCACAACAATAGACATCGCCTCACCTGCATTAGTTGGTAGAGTCCAATTAATGACCTTTTTTAGGTTGTCGTAGACTGTTCGTCCCTCGCGCACTGCAGCGACAATGGATGCAAAATTATCATCCGTCAATACTAATTCAGCGGCCTCCTTGGCTACTTCGCTGCCTTTCTTGCCCATGGCTATGCCTGCATCTGCACGCTTTAGGGCCGGCGCATCATTGACGCCATCACCCGTCATTGCTACCGTCATACCATGAGATTGCAATGCCATAACCAGTCGAAGTTTATGCTCAGGACTTGTGCGCGCAAAAATATCAGTGGTTAGCACGGCCCTCCCAAGCACGTCATCACTCATGCGATCCAAGTCGCGACCTGTCAACACGCTATTCGTATTGTTAAGTCCAATTTGCTGACCGATAGCAATCGCCGTGCTCGCGTGATCGCCGGTGATCATTTTTACTTGTATACCCGCCTTGTGGCATTGAGCAACCGCCGCAATAGCCTCAGGGCGTGGCGGATCGATTAACCCAATCATACCGAGAAAAATTAAACCATTCTCTAAATCCTCAAATTCAAGAACAGTATGTTCGGGATTCATGGGTTTTAGCGCGAGAGCCAAAAGACGCTCCCCTTTAGTTGCGATGGCTTCTATTTTAGCCTTCCAATACGTTGGATTGATTGGCTCTGACAGACCGTTTTCCGCGCGCTGCGTCTGGCACAAGGTTAAAATGTGCTCTGGGGCTCCTTTGATAAACACAAAGGCATGCCGTAAATGATTGTGGTGCAATGTCGCCATAAGACGATACTTAGCGTCAAAGGGGATAACATCTGTACGCCTCCAGGTGCTTCTTTCTTCTCGAAACAGAAGACCTGTTTTTCCTGCAAAGGCTAATAGCGCGCCCTCCATAGGATCGCCTTCCATCGACCAATTGCCTTCGTGCTCATGAAGTTCGGCATCATTGCAGAGTATTGCTGCTCGCGCGAGCTCTAGCAGCGACAAATAATCCCCGCTTTCAATCTCACGTTTGTTGAGCTGAATGGCTCCAGTTGGCTCATACCCCGTTTTATTTAAGGTGAAAAGATGTCCAGAGGTCGCAACCGAGGCGACCGTCATCTCATTTAAGGTAAGCGTACCGGTTTTATCAGTACAGATGACAGATACTGAGCCGATTGTTTCAATGGCTGGCAGACGTCGGACAATTGCGTTGCGACGCGCCATCGATCGCACCCCAATGGCCAAAGTGATAGAAAGAACCGCGGGGAGTCCTTCTGGAATGGCGGCAACTGACAACCCAACAACAGCCATGAAGAGCTCACTAAAATCATGATGTTGAACGACATACCCATGCACAAGCAGTAATGCTGCGACGAGTAAAATTACCGCGCTGAGCCATTTCGCGAATAGCCCTATTTGCTGTATCAACGGTGTGGTTAACTTCTCTACGGTTGACAAAAGATCGCTAATGCGTCCAATTTGTGTCGTTTCTCCGGTTGCGACAACAATACCGCTGCCTTCGCCATTGGTGACCAAAGTACCGCTAAATGCCATGCAAGAGCGATCGCCAAGTGCGGCACTGATCGTCACAGGGCTGGTGCTTTTTTCAACAGGGACAGATTCACCCGTTAGTATCGCTTCTTCAATGATAAGGCCGTGTGTTTTCAGCAAGCGCAGATCGGCGGGTACTTTGTCTCCCGCTTTTAACAAGACAATATCCCCTGGAACAATATGCTCGCCTGGTATACGACATCGCTCGCCATTCCGCATCACTATTGCGCTGGAAGAGAGGATCTGGCGAAGGGCGTGCAGTGCTTTTTCGGCTTTTCCTTCCTGGATGAAGCCAATTAATGCATTCACTAGGACTACCGCCAAAATAACAACGGTATCAATTAAATGGTGTAGGATCGCCGTAATTACCGCAGCGCCTAGCAGCACATAAATCAGGATATTATGAAATTGTAGCAAAAATCGAAGAAATGCACTGTGCTTGGCAGGATCCGGCAAACGATTAGGGCCATATGTATCGAGACGCGACTGGGCGTCGTCTTGAGTTAAGCCAGAATGAGACGTCTTAAAAAAGACCAAGGCATGCTTTACCGATTGTAAATGCCAGTCTTGCTGTTGCTCCGTTCCCGTTTCATCTTGAGTCATTTTTTTCACTTTTTCATAAAGTATGACTCAAGGAGATAATTATACCAAGTAAAATTGGTCTTCGTCGCTCTTACAACCAGTAGACAAAAATAAACAAGAATAACCAAACCACGTCTACAAAATGCCAATACCAAGCAACGGCTTCGAATGCAAAATGCCGCTCCGGGGTGAAATGGCCGCGCAAGGAACGCAATAGGATCACTATCAACATAATTGTACCAATGGTCACATGTAAACCATGAAATCCCGTAAGCATAAAGAATGTTGTTCCATAAATACCGGCATCCAGCGTCAAATTCATTTCAGTATAGGCATCGTAATATTCATGCGCCTGGAGCGCCAAGAAAATAAGTCCTAATGCAATCGTTAAGGCAAGCCCAATCTCTAACTGACGGCGTTTATTCAATTTTAAGGCCCAGTGTGCCCATGTAATTGTGACACCAGAAGACAACAAAACCACTGTATTAATAGCTGCCAATCCCCACGCCCCCATGCCTTCGGTAGCGCCGACAAACGTTTGATTGTCAGGGTTTACGAGTAACGGCCACATGGCTTGGAAATTGGGCCAAATGGTATAATGCGTAATAGGATGGACTTCTCCCCCTAATAATGGCACAGACCAAAAACGTGAATAAAATAATGCGCCGAAGAATGCGCCAAAGAAACACACTTCGGAGAAAATGAACCAGCACATGGCCCAACGAAATGAACGATCCACTTGCAAATCGTAAACCCCTTTCTGATTTTCATACACTACCTGACCAAACCAGCCAAACATCATGAATACTAAAATGCAAAAGCCGAGCGAAAAGATATAAGGGCCATACCAATCAGAATGCAGCCAGGAACCTGCGCCAACAAGCATGGTAGTTAAACCAATTGATGCCGTTAATGGCCAATGGCTAGGTTTCGGGACGTAATAGGTGCTAAGCATTCCCATGATGCATCATTCTCCTGTTGTTTACTGCGCGCGCAGTATAGTTGACCCTGGGATGTTTTTCCCAGGTTGGACTCTATCCGTTACATCAAACAACGCATAGGCCAGAGTTATCGTTTTCACTTGCTGCGGCAGATCAGCATCCAAATGAAACAGTAACGGCATATTCATGGCTTCATGGCCGTTCAATGTTTGCTGTGTGAAGCAAAAACACTCGGTTTTTTTTATATATTTTGCAGCAATCCCTGGGGTAACACTAGGAATCGCTTGAACCGTCATTGTATTGTCTGTTTTATTTTCCGCATAAAACGCCAGTTTGGCAATTTCACCCGGGTGCACCTTTAGCTTGGTGACCTTGGGGTAAAAAGCCCAGGGAACACCGCCGCTATTGGTCGCGACAAATTCAACCTCGATCTCTCGTTGCTGCATGGTTGTAGTCGTCGCGTCAAAGGCCTCTGCTTGCCCATTAATTTTTCCGTTAATTCCTAATGTCTTACATAAGCTGTTATAAATAGGAACCAGAGCGAATCCAAACCCAAACATTCCCAGAACGATGCTAAACAAAATCGCAACCAGCTTGGTATGTGTATTCACAGCCATCTAATGAATTTCGGGTGTCGTGGTAAAGCTATGATAAGGCGGTGGCGAAGAGAGTGTCCACTCCAATCCATGCGCGCCTTCCCAAACCTTCGGCCCTACTTTTTTACCATGACGCACTGTGCGAATCACATTATATAAAAATATTAATTGAGAGAATCCGAAGATAAACGCCCCAACCGTACAGATCATATTGAAATTTGTAAATTGTAATGCATAGTCTGGGATTCGACGCGGCATCCCGGCAAGGCCAAGAAAATGCATTGGGAAAAATGTGATATTGACTGATATGACGGATAACCAGAAGTGCCATTTCCCAAGGGTTTCATTATACATATGCCCGGTCCATTTCGGCAGCCAGTAATACGTGGCGGCCTGAAGTGCAAAAATAACGCCAGGGACTAGCACGTAATGAAAATGTCCGACCACGAAATAGGTATCTTGATATTGGTAATCTGCAGGAACCAGAGACAACATCAATCCGGTAAATCCGCCTATTGTAAATAAAAACACAAAGGCAATCGCAAAGAGCATCGGCGTTTCAAACGACATCGCGCCCTTGAACATGGTAGCGACCCAGTTAAACACCTTAATACCAGTCGGCACAGCAATCAACATGGTGGTATACATGAAAAACAACTCAGCGCCTAAAGGAACGCCTGTAGTAAACATATGGTGAACCCACACTATGAAAGACAGCAAAGCGATGCTGATAGTCGCATACACCATGAATTGATAACCAAACAAAGGCTTCCGACTAAAGGTTGGGATGATTTCTGAAATCACACCAAATGCGGGCAGTATCAGAACATACACTTCCGGATGACCAAAAAACCAAAAAATGTGCTGAAATAAAACGGGGTCGCCGCCGCCTGCCGCCTCAAAAAAACTCGTACCGAAATGACGATCCGCAAGCATCATGGTCACAGCACCGGCGAGTACCGGCATAATGGCTATCAGTAAAAAAGCCGTTATCAACCAAGTCCAGACGAAAACAGGCATTTTCATTAAGGTCATGCCTGGCGCACGTAGATTTAAAATAGTCGCAATAATATTGATTGACCCGAGAATCGACGAAATACCCATCATATGAATGGAGAAAATCATAAAGTCCGTGCTGGGGGGAGCAAATTTGGTGGACAAAGGCGCATACATGGTCCAACCAAAATTGGGGCCGCCGCCATCATGAAATAATGTCGAACCCAAGAGCACGAAAGCAAAGGGCAATAACCAAAAACTCCAGTTATTTAAACGCGGCAAGGCCATATCCGGCGCGCCAATCATCATCGGAATTTGCCAATTAGCCATGCCGGTAAATGCAGGCATGACAACACCAAACAGCATGATTAAACCATGAAAGGTTGTCATTTGATTAAAGAAGTTGGGATCGAGGAAACGATGCCCTGGCTGAAATAATTCCAGACGAATCAATAAGGCCATTCCACCCGCGAGAAAAAAACTGAACATCGCCAGCCATAAATACAACGTACCAATGTCTTTATGATTCGTAGTAAACAACCAGCGCTTCATAAATCCAATGACACCCTTACCTTGTTCTGGACCATGACTGTCATGATCACCATGATGATCTTCATGTGCTAGTGTGCTATTCATCGCAACCCTCCAACTTGAGCATCTTTTTGCTGGCTCGGTAATTTTTCAATTAATTTTGGCGTTTGATCAGAGCTGATACGTACACCAGCAACATCCCCTGGCTGTACCAAGTCATCTGTATTATTTCCCCATGCATTGCGCTCATAGGTCACAATAGCGGCGATCTCTTTGTCGGTTAACTGATCTTTATAGGGCTGCATCGCAGAACCCGGGATCCCGGTTAAAATCATACTGATATGTCTATCAATAGGGTATCCAACCGCCACAGAACTATTCTTTAGAGCAGGATATAAAGGTGGCAGCCCCATTCCATTGGGCAGATGGCATGCTGCACAGATGGCTTCATACTTAACTTTGCCAAGCTTCATTAATGCGGCGCGCGTCATTTTAGTTTGCTTCGCTGCGGCAGCATCTGCACGGGTCATTGCATCTTCTGTTTTAACCTGCTCGCTAGCCCACTGGTTAAATTCATTTTCGCTTACTGCCTTAACAACGATGGGCATGAAACCATGATTAATTCCACATAATTCGGCACACTGCCCACGATAGGTTCCAGGCTTCTCAATCCACGCCCAAGCTTCATGCATAAATCCCGGAATAGCATCTCGTTTCACGCCTAATTCAGGAACCCACCAGGAGTGAACCACATCCGTAGATGTCACCAGGAAACGGATTTTTTTATTAACGGGAACAACCACAGGGTTATCTACCTCGAGCAAATACCACTCCCCTTTCGGCTGTTCATTCTGAATTTGTGCATATGGAGTTGATAAGCTACTGTAAAAACTAATGCCTTGATCAAGATATTGATATTGCCATTTCCATTGAGACCCCACGACTTTAATGGTCACATCGGAATGACGACTATCTTCAAGTCGCATTAACACTTGCGTTGCAGGAACGGCAAGGCCTACAAGAATTAGAAACGGAATAATCGACCAAACGATTTCTAACCGCGGATGATCATGGAACGTGGCGGGTTTGTATCCTTTTGAATGGCGATGATGAATCAAAGAATAGATCATCACACCAAAGACAATAATACCGATTACCGCACAGATAGCTATTGCAACCATGTGCAAATCATACATATCTTTGCTCAACGGCGTCACACCGCGTGGCATGTTCATTTGCCACTGATCAGCAGCCGCACTGACTGATTGTGCGACCGTAAGCCACCAGCACAGGATCGCCATCCTGCAGACGTTCAATCGGTTTAGCATCCCCTTTCTCACCCCTTAAATAGCCCTGGTCGTGCCCACTAATGGGCTGCATGAACAGCGGCTGTTAATAATAAATAATCCGTTGTAATGATTCACCACATTTACATGTAGGTTGGGTTGAGTACGTAGGTTGGGTTGAGGCGGGTTCGCCGAAGCCCAACAAAAATACCCATGTTGGGCTTCGGCGAACCCGCCTCAACCCAACCTACATTCGTTATAAACAGGCCTTACCACAGCGAAAAATTACCTTCTGTTTTGGAGCGATTAACCATATATTTAATGGCATTAATCACTTCACCTGTTGTGCACTGCTTGCATCCACCTTGTATTGGATGATGATCGCCATGGATTGTATGTGCAATCAGCTCATCTATATTTTGATCGATTAATGGTGCCCACGCTTCTTTATCACCCAACTTAGGCGCGCCAAGTTTACCCTCTGTATGACAAACACTACAGTTTTCTTCATAAACTGATTTGCCACTTTCAGGGTATTTTTTCGCCCCGCCTGTTTTAATATCAAGCCACTGTGAGCGTGACAGCGATTGATTGAGAAGGTAATCAACGCCGGCCATAATGTCATTATCTGAACACGTGACGCAGGCACCCTTAATGGGCATGCTGTTAAAACCTTGAATAGTATGACGATATAACCCATTCAAACCTGAGGTTTTAAGACGCAGATACCAATTGGGGCCATTACCAATCCGCGGAGCAGACATTGCACCATTTTGATGACATACAATGCATGAATTGATGTACACCTGCTTACCGCGCTTTAGTGTCGGCTGTTTTTCAGAGGGCAGCAAGCCAAACGGTTCTTGACTAATGACCGTCTTTAAATAGGTCGCAATCGCTAACCGATCGTCTTCTGTCAGATACTTTAAGCTATTATGGTTCACTTCAGCCATTGGCCCGGCCACTGGCCCTGCCTGATGAAGCAACTGGTTTTTTGCAAATACGTTGGCCACTTCATAATGATCCGCTGAGTGCAAGCCGTACTTGGTAATATTTGGTGCCCAAAAACCGTCAATAAAGGTGCCTGTTAGATAGTAACGATCCTTCGGCGCACCTAGGGCATTCAACGGCGTATGACACATGCTGCAATGACCTAGCCCATCCACAATATATTTCCCACGATTCCATTGTGGAGATTCTTTAGGATTGTTCTCATAATCTGGTGCTGAATAGAAAAACAGTAGATTCCAACCCCACAACGAGGCACGCGCTCCTGGCATGTTAAATGGGAAGGGCAGTGATTTGTTGACTTGTTCAACAGGAGGCAGGCTCATGAAATAGGCGTATAAAGCCCGCGCATCATCATCTGTCACATTCGAAAAATAGAGATAGGGAAAGACAGGGAAGTAGTTACTTCCTTGTGGACTGCGGCCCTTTTTCAAAGCATGAATAAAGTCTTGCTCTGTCCAGTTACCAATTCCTGTTTTTTTATCAGGCGTAATATTAGGACTATAAAATGTTCCAAATGGTGTCGCTAATGGCAAGCCGCCGGCATATGCAGGCGTTCCGGCTTTAACATTTGTATGACACGATATGCAATCACCCATTTTTGCGAGGTATTCCCCACGCTCAATTTGCTTCTGCACTTCAGGTGTCGCGGCCTTATTCGTTGCTGGATAAGATGGATAGTAGCCATCAATCAGATCCAGACCTTTCATGTGATCTTCTGCCGCATGTGCAGACAGACTAAATGCTGATAATGCCACCACAAGCCATACCATTGCCTTATTGTTTCGCAACAAAGAGCCCACGCTCCCTCCTTTTAACCAACTATCGAACTTAAACCACAAGAGAAAATCAGGCATTTTATACTCCTATCGCATTATCTTGCAATCTTTTCATGACTCGCTGCGAAAACATTTAGTTTAATCGGACGTAGGTTGGGTTGAGGCCCTAGGCCGAAGCCCAACACCTAACACGATAATTTTGTTGGGCTTCGGCCTAGGGCCTCAACCCAACCTACGTACCAACCTACGTACCAACCCACGCGCCAGGTCACGAACATTCTCCGTAAGGATTGAATTTCCTGTCAAAATAGTACACAATTAACTCTTTTTAATTTTTTGGTGATTCCAATCATGAGTACCTTTGTCGTTTCAGCACTTTATAAATTTGTCACCCTGAATGGGTTTGAGGAATTAAAAAATCCACTCCTTCGCGTGATGCAGCATCATGGTATCCGTGGCACGCTTTTATTGGCTAAAGAAGGCATCAATGGAACGGTTGCGGGCTCTGCGGAGGCGATTGCCGCGCTCTATGCCTGGTTTGAAAAACAACCTCACCTCGATGGCATTTCACATAAAGAGTCTTACTGTGAAGCCATGCCATTCAACCGAACCAAGGTAAAACTCAAGAAGGAAATCGTCACATTAGGCATTGAAGGCATCGACCCTAAGCGCGTGGTTGGCACTTATGTCAAGCCCAACGAATGGAACAAGCTCATCTCAGCTAACGATGTCACCGTGGTGGATACGCGCAATGATTATGAGTTTCAGATAGGGACATTCAAACGTGCAATCAATCCAGAAACAGAGACCTTCAGAGAATTCCCCCAATTTGTGAAGACCCATTTGGATCCACAAAAGAACAAGAAGGTTGCCATGTTTTGTACCGGCGGCATTCGCTGCGAAAAATCAACGGCATACCTCAAGGAGTTAGGATTCGAGGAAGTGTATCATTTAGAGGGCGGCATTTTAAAATACCTGGAAGAAGTCCCCGAGGAAGAGTCTCTATGGGAAGGCGAATGCTTCGTCTTCGACGAGCGCGTTGCAGTCAATCATGCACTGGAAAAAGGTCAATACGACCAATGCCATGCATGCCGATTCCCCATTACCGAAATGGACAAACAGAGCTCTGTTTACGAGCGCGGCATCAGTTGTCCTCATTGCGCTGATAAACACACCGACTCACAACGAAACCGCTACCGCGAGCGTGAAAAACAAAGCCAATTGGCAAAAGCACGCGGTGAAACACATATTGGTGGAGAGGTTCCTCATATTATTGAGACGCGGCGCTTACAGAAAAAGCAACAAAAGATGGCGGATTAAGGACTAGTGCTCTTTCCATTTAATTTTGACAAGTTGGATCGATAGTATAAAATCGGAGTCCGAGCCACGACCGTTAGGGAGTGGAGCATTTGAGCGCCGGCTGAACTGTTCCACTCCCTAACGGTCGCGGCTCGGATTCCGGTTTAAATATCAACAAGTTAGGTATTGCTAACGGTCAAAATTAGATGAACAAAGTAAATAATCTGACGACTTTAATCCACTCATAAGAATATTTTCCCTCGAACTTATCATATAGCGGTTTTAGTGCACCATCTACGGACTGTTTTGCTTCTACAAAAATCGCATCAAAGTCTTCTATCGGGATCGTGTCTTTTAAGGGCGCTATAAACGGCTCTATAAACGCATGATCAATCTCTTTAAAGCCATTGAGTTTTTCTATATGCGTCATGATTGTTCCCATTGACAACTCACGTTGCGCCGCAATTGCCTCAATGGATAAATTTTCTTTCAACATGGCCAGGGTTATCATGTGCGTTGGCACTGCCGTTGTTTTTCTTGTGTCTGTTGCGTTTTTACCGGCCAGTTTAGGCTTACACCCTTCAAATCGCTCTATGAGTATTTTTCTGTGACATTGTGTCTTGTCTTCTTCAGATATCGTTTGTAAATCCTGAACGATAGCAGCCGAACTTTCCTTGAATGTCGTATCTTGCTGCAAGATCTTAAGATGCACGGTTAATGCCATTTCATTCAGGTTCATGAGTTTTAAACCCGATAAGCTACGCACCCTGGATAATGCAACATATCCCATACCAGGCTCAAATGCATCGCCTAAATCAATCTCTGCCGCGTCGAGTGTCATGCCTTGGCTTTTGTGGATCGTGATTGCCCAGGCAAGACGGAGTGGGACTTGCGCAATGGTTGCCCGTACTGACCCATTTTCTTCATACTTCCATTCTTCAGGACTGGCAACCATAATTCTATTGTCGTAGGTTTTAACGATGGGCCAACCTTCTTCACTTTTATCAAACCCTACAACCACGCAGCGGGTGCCATTAACAAACCTGCCAGAAGCTTCGTTTTTAATGAACATCACTTCAGCGCCGATTTTCAGCTTTAATTGTTCTAAGGCCAAACAGCTTTTTTTAAGCCCATCGACTAAAGCACTGAAGCCCCTTGTTTCCATAGTAAATGTTTTTTCTTGCCCGTTAAGACCTGCGAGCTCGCGATCATTAATAGCGTCTACATTAATATTGCGTGAATATAATTTTGTCGCCTTCGTGGCGCCTTGTGGTTCTTTTTTATAGCGCGTTCGCAGAGGGACTTTTGTATGCTCCCCCGCTGTACCACTGCGGATATCATTTAAAACATCCAGCAACGGATCATTGCCTTGACGATGTTGTTCATGCAGGTAACACACTTGAAAGTCGCCCGTCTTCCAAGCGGCGGCTTCAAAAGCAAACTGCTTTTCCTCTATTAAAGCGTTAGATGTGACCGGTGGCAGCTGGAAAAAATCTCCGCAAAGAACCACTTGAATGCCACCAAAAGCCTGCTCGCTTTCAAGAATATATCGAGCAATGGTGTCAACCATATCCAGCTGATGTTTATGCAGCATGGAGATCTCATCAATAATCAAAACTTTGGTTTTTTTGTAATTGCGCTTTATACGACTCGTTGTCAGAATTTTTTCCAAGTCTTTCTGACTCAGGCGGTCCTTCACCCCAATTCCAGACCATGCGTGTATGGTTGTCCCTTGCAAATGAGTTGCCGCAATGCCTGTGGATGCAGTCATTGCAACCACGACGTTGTTGGTCTTAAGGTAGTTAATATATTGATTTAATAAATAGGTTTTACCTGCACCAGCCGCTCCCGTGAGGAAAACGTTTTTCCCCATTTTTAATACATTAAGGGCTTCATCTTGCTGCATGAATGAAATCAACGTAATGAGAGTATGGATTGAATGGCCTGAATAAGATGCTTATCTCATAGGCATGTTGGAGGGTCATGTTTTTCCTTAAATACCAGGTTGGATTATTTTTATTCCAGAACAAGAAAGCATTGGTTCCATGTGCATTATCCTGTAGGAATAGAGGTCCGTAACGTCGACAAAGGAGATTGGCGCTCCTGATAACAGGATTAACGGCTATCAAATAGCTTGTTCTGACGCCCTGGGATTGCAAATCTCTCACCCAGTTACTTGAACACGTGATCGTCACGGACGCGCATATCATAATACAAATAAAAAAATTTACAACAAGAAAACACCTGGAAACAACTCTAGTACCGTTTCCATTTATTTTTGACCGGCCCGTCGTTGCGAGCGAAGCGCGGCAATCCAGGGGCCGATGCTCCGAACTCCTGGATTGCCACGCTTCGCTCGCAACGACGTTGTTCAAAATTTCATTAACCTGGATATACCCACCGGTCAAAACTAAATGGATGGAGTACTAGAACAGCGTATGATTTGATTTTGATCAATTGTGAACATGAGTGTAGATCGGCACTGTAGCGTATTTAAAAAAATGAAATATCAACAGACTCTAGATAACGCTTCATCAGCAGTGATAGTATCATCTCATCGGGTGTAATCATAAAAAGAGGGACAATATGAAAATAGGAATTCTCGTAGGCAGTTTACGTCAAGCATCATTTAACCGAAAAATCGCGGTCGCATTGATGCAGCTTGCACCAGCATCACTGGATATGGAGATCATTGAAATCGGACAGCTGCCCTTTTTCAATCAGGATGACGAGGCTAACCCGCCAAAAGCCTGGACTGATTTTCGGCAAAAACTAAAAAACCTTGATGGATTTATTTTAGTAACACCTGAATATAATCGTTCTGTTCCCGCGGTACTCAAAAATGCCCTGGATGTCGGCTCAAGACCTTATGGTCAGAGCCTATGGGATAAAAAACCATGCGCCATTGTGAGTTCGTCTATTGGTGCGATCGGTGGATTTGGAGCAAATCACCATCTACGTCAATCACTGGTATTTTTAAACGCGCCCTGTATGCCGCAGCCAGAGGCCTATCTCAGTCATGTCGATACTCTTTTTAATGAAAAAGGCAGCTTGATTAACGACGGCACACGAACGTTTTTAAGTCAATTTATGGAAGCTTACGCTGAGTGGGTTAAAGCTTAATGGCACTAAATTAAAGAATAAATGATTGGTATACGCGCAGGTTGGGTTGAGCGAGAGGATACAAATTATGATACTGTAATGGCATGATAACGTACTATCGCAGGCACGACATATGACCCAAAAATCAAATATTCACATTGAAACGTTGATGCAAGCTATTGCATCGATAAAAAATCAAGAAGAGGCGTTGCATTTTTTTACCGATTTATGAACCCCATCTGAGCTTGAATCTATGGCTGATCGTTGGCAAATCGTGCCATTGTTACGTGATGGTGTTCCTTATCGCGAAATACATGCACGAACGGGTGTGAGTGTGGCAACGATTACTCGTGTTGCTCGGTGTATTCATTTAGGTAGTGGTGGTTACAGTTTAATTGCTGATCGCGCGAAGTTGTCATAAATTTCAGTCTTTTTATCGTATCCTTTCGATATCGCCGGGCGCCGACTTTCCGCGGCTTGTCCCTCATATAATGTGCTATGATGATAAAAAATCAATCATATTTTGTGGGGAATAGATATGCGTAAGCAATCATCAAGACCGAATCCAGAACAAGACAGCGGCAAGAGCGAGCCTAATCAGCCATCTTCAACTTCCTCGGTTTCGGGAAGTGCGGGGGCTGCAGCAGCGGCTGCGAATCAAGATAATAAGCCTTCAAGGTTGTCTGAGAACGGGACTGAATCTGGTGTGATTCGTAAAATTGCATATCATCCCTCTACAGAGAAAAATACTCGACTGGCATTTGCTGCTGTATCAAAATGGCATACCAGCGTGATTTATGACCCTCTCGAAGGTGTCCGAACTAAAAAAATAACGCTCAAGTTATTGAACGCCGTTGCCAATGGCATGGAGAGCAGCGAAGTTAATGTTGACCCTAAGCCCAACGATGTATTTGCCGAAGACTTACTTCGTCGTTCGCCCGAATTTTTATTGGAGAAAGGGGATTTCACCGACTGGGGTGGACGGACATTTAAGAATATCACGGCTTTTCAATACGCGTTATGGGCAAAGGATTTCAAGATGCTAGAAATGATGCTGAAGTGCATCCCCGTTGGTGAAAAAGGTGACGCAATCAGGACGGAACTTGAAAGACAATATGAACAAGTTACAATGCCGAGATATCAAGGTGGTGGTTTGACTTATACGCACACCTATGAACGTCCGAAGGTGGATGCGGCAGGGATCCCCATAAAAGATGCTACTGGGAATTGGGATTGTGAAACGGTGACAGAGGAGCGTTGGGGAAACCATTTCGATATAACACCTCTTCTCAATGCTTATGAAGATTATGATACTCATTTTGCTGCTCGCACATGGCCACAACGCGACGCTTGCTGGATAAAAGTCATTGGGACGCAACAGCGCTTACTCCCAATACATATTCTACAACGTTATTGTGACCCAGATTCTTTATTTTGTCTCTTGTCTTCGTTTACGGGCAACTTTAAGCGTACTACACAATTTTATAATGACTTACATGATGCGCGGCGGGTGGGGTCCCTTATTTCATCATCTTTATCTTCTGATTTTGCGTTGTTAGGGCGCCACGGGGGGCCGGCGCCGGCGGGGAAGCTGTCCAATGGTGAGGGACGGGGCGGTGATGCGGCGGCTGCCCGCCAGATAGATGAAGTGAGTACAAACGAGATAGAAAAAATTAAACGGCGGCTAACAACGCCCGGAGAGAGTCCCACTCAGCTCCGTCCTTGAGTTTATATTGATAGATCCGGCCGCATGCATAGGACGCACATACGCCATCCCAGCATACGGCCAGGCACCTTTTAATAGCTCAAGATGGCCTCAGTCATCGTTTCACCAGAAACGACTTATCTTCCAAAATAATTTAAACAATATTTGTATCCTCTAAAATTAATATAACGTGTCTAAAAACACACAGTTTACTCTAGCGTTTAAAAACGTGTGGTTAAAAGCCGTTCATCAACTTCAGTACACTCCTCTAAAGATGAACTAGCGTTTTCATTTTTGTTATCATTGATAAAACCGGCCATATCTGCGCAAAGAAATAACAATGTATTATGGGCTATATGCGCTGCTATAGAACAATAAATTCCTGATTGTAATGCAAGCCAACCATAGAATAAGCCTGAAATTGTAGTGGCTACTGCTTGAACATTAGCTTTGTCATGTCGGTTAGACAGATGCATCAATCCAAATAGGAGTGAAGTGAAGCATAAAGAAAAAATTGCCGTAGAGTTCAAATTGAATAATCGCGATTCAGAACTTTCAGGAACAAATGAAGATATCAATAGAGGTAGGCCATTTTGAATAAGTCCTCGAAATAAAAGCTCCTCAGCAATAGGAGCTGTTAGGCAGCTAGCTAATGGCGAAGAAAATATCTGCTTACCATATTCGCTAAAGGCAAATGAAGAATGACTACTTTGATCTTCCAAGTGATTTTTGATGTACAGTATCGCCATGGAAACAATCGTTTCGACTACCGCAAGCCCTAGCCCCAAATCAAAATTAGGTAGAATCATTGAGCTGAGAAAAATACTGGACGAAAGGAATGCGAACGAGCGCCAACGACTATATGGAATTTCAATGGGTTTTTGGTGATGAAGCGTATCCTGTAATCGATTCATCGATGTTTCAAGTGAACTGGGAAAAAAGAGACTTCGATTATAAAGGGCATTTCTTTTAGCGTGATAGAGCCGATAAGGGATACCGACAATGGATAGGACTTCGAGCAAATATTGGGGCAAAACGGAAAAATCAGAACGATTGAGACTTTGTTTGAAAAAATCGTTGGTATGTGCTTTTTCTAAAAATGCAGTGAGTTCTTTGATAAATAGACCTTTATCAGTTTTTGTCTTGTTTGAATCAAAATACTTTAGAAAAATAATGTTGGCATTTTCATACACAGCACGGTTAGTTGTCGCGACGGAGGCAGTATCCGAGGGGGAAATAGTTTCGCATATCCTATTAAAGTCTTGTATACAGTCCTTAACTGATTGCTCCCAGAAGAGGGCCCCGTAGGCGTGAGCAAACATGAAATACTGCTGCGATGGGAGCTGTATAATTTGCGCTGATTGATAGCTCCAACACTCATCAAATAGTTGATTTTTTTCCTCGAGTGTCATTTCTTTATTTCGAACAATCAAAGGAATAATCGTTTTCATTTCATCAGAAAAGGATTGAATCACTATCGATAAAATTGTTTTATCATCACATGAAGCTTGACAGGGAATGCGACTCTTCAATAGATTGGCTTGCGCTGTTGGAGTCAACGTCTGGAACAACGTAAGCATCTCCGTCACACTTTTTTTGTTTCCAGAGGCAAAAACCGCAGACAGTAGATTTTCTTTAGACTTAATATTGCGTATTAAGATAATTTCAAGCTGTTCCTTCGTGAGTAATTTGGCAGCTTGTAACAACCAATCCATGCCTCCTGCTGTTCTTCTGAGCAACCCAATTAGCAAATTCCAATGACCATTATCTAAGGGTAAAAGTTGTGCCGCGTGTTCTGATGTGAGCTCTTCAGGCTTTAAATCTTTTGATAACTGGTATATTTCTTGAACAGTCATAGCGAGTTGGAATTCCTGGCATTGCAAAACATGCTCATAATTGTATCTAATGTTGCAGTTGAAGTCACGAATTAATACATCAATAGGAACAGCATGGATTGATTTTCATATATCATGTGGATTTGCAATTTCTCTTAATTTTTTCATAATGTATGGAATATCCGAATAAGGCTGGAGGCGATTAAGTAATGCGCCTAAAAAAATGTAACGTAAGTGCTTGATTAAATGGTGCGCTCGGAGGTACTCGAACCCCGACACCTTGGTTCGAAGCCTGATACTCTGGTTTTAAAAACGACATATATCAATGCCTTATGATGCGTCAATATCACGAAAATCGGCCTAAAACTGCCTAGAACGGTGGAGGACTGTCACAGTTACGTCACGTTTATAGCACAGTTTAATATGATATCCACTATTGAATAGTCATTAGAGCCGCGACCTCACATCATTCGCTAATTTGTTCATTCTGAACTATTATTTTAATTACACTGTTTCGTTACAGAATCAGGGATCAGGAATGATGAATAGCGACAATATCAAGCTACTAGATAGATGTCATTTATTAGTGACAATCATCGGCATTTTTATAGTTATTGCCAGTATGGCGGTGATTTTTGGCAGCTATTACCATATCACTATATTAACCAGCATCTCACCCACCTGGGTCAACATGAAGGTTAATACAGCAATCTGTTTTTTGTTATCTGGATTGGCGCTGCTGTTGAGCAATAAAAAAAATCCAAACCGTATACACGATATTATGATCATCATATTCTCAATCGCATTGTTGTTGATAAGCAGCATGACAATCGTTGAGTATATATTCGGAATTGATTTGGGTATCGATCAATTCATTCTAAAAGATATGCAACCATTATTTCCTGGCACGCCCAGTCCTGGTCGTATGGCAGCCATTACTGCCATAAATTTTATGCTGACCGCGATGATATTTTTGTTGTTACTCAAACAATCTATTTCAGTATGGGTCATACAAACGGGAGTCTGGAT
The DNA here is from genome assembly GCA_963784615.1 of uncultured Gammaproteobacteria bacterium. Taxonomy (GTDB): domain Bacteria; phylum Pseudomonadota; class Gammaproteobacteria; order Legionellales; family Legionellaceae; genus UBA11403. The sequence continues at coordinate 1,946,914 of CAWASG010000001.1, read as the reverse complement.
AATTGTATTAATCGCATTTATTTCAATCTGTAATTATATTTATTTACCAAGCATGCAGTATAATATTGTCAAATATACCTTAATGGCCATGCATACTAATGCATTATTTTTATTGCTTGGTGTTGGTCTTTTATTATTAAAACCCACTGAAGGTATGCTTGAGATTTTACTGAAAAAAAGCACCGGTGGATATTTGTTGCGTTATCTGCTACCCGTGGTGATTCTTGTGCCTTTATTGATTGACAGGATCGAACAGCATTTTCAAGCACAAAATTTGTGGGATTCTAAATTTGGTGATGCAATCATGTCGATCACCACTTTTGTTATTGTGGGATTCTTTGTTTTAATTATGGCGAAAATAATTGATCGAAGAGAAAAAGAGGTCACATCAGCAGAACTACAAATTTCCCGTAACGAAATGATCTTTCGACAATTTGCAGAAAATATTGATATTATTTTTTATACGACCTCACCGGATTTAAGCAAAATAATCTATGCAAGTCCTGCGTATGAACGAATTTGGGGAAGAAGTACCGATTCGTTATATCAAAATCCCAGAGAATGGTTTGAGGCGATTTTGCCGGAAGATAAGCCGACCGTTCATCAAGCATTTTTTGTTGACTTGCAACAGGGAAAAATGAACGTCTCTGCTGAGTATCGCATTCAAAGACCTGATGGTTCCATACGGCATATTTTTTCGCGCATTCAGCCATTAAGAGACGCGGAAAATAATGTCATCAATCTTATTGGTATTACAGTTGATATGACGAATGTCACCCTCGAAAAAATATACAACCACTTGCAATATAATATACCCAAGATCCTTGAAAAAGCTTGCATTGTACAAAAAATGGGATCATGCTATGTGGCATGAAAAGATTATATTTAACCGCCGAAGAAAAAACACATCTTGAGCTCTTGCATCACGCTAGCGAAAATAGAAAGGAAAGCGATCGCCTGAAAGCGATTTTGCTACGTTCAGAAGGATGGACAGTCCCTCAAATTAGCCAAGCGTTACGGCTACATCAATCGACGATTATTAAGCATATCGAAGCGTATAAAACAGCAGGAAAATTAAAAAATGAAAGTGGTGGCTCATCGAGTCATTTAACCGACGAACAGACCCAAGAACTTGTTGCTCATTTAGAAGAAAATACTTATGCCCATAATCATCAAATTGTTCTGTATATTAAAGAACGTTTTGGTGTCACATACACCGTAGCGGGATTGCATAAATGGCTGCATCGTAATGGTTTTAGTTATAAAAAACCGAAGGGCTTACCACACAAGGCAGACCCTGAATTACAACAGCAATTTGTTGAAGAATATAATCAACTGAAACAAGAGGTTGGCGACGAAGAGCCTATATTGTTTATGGATTCAGTGCATCCAACACAAGCGACAAAATTGACCTATGGCTGGATTAAAACAGGTAAAACAAAGCACGTTGGGACAACTGCTAGCCGTACACGATTAAACATTATTGGCGCGATTCAATTGGGGAATATTGCGGAAGCAATTACCTCGCAATATGAGACAATTAATTCAGAATCGATCACTGATTTTATGAGTAAAATTCGAGCTCAATATACCACTCAAAAAACGATTCATTTGGTGTTGGATCAGGCAGGATATCATCGTTCATTTTCAGTTGCTGAACAGGCTTCAAAACTGAATATAAAGTTGCATTTTCTACCGCCATATAGTCCGAATCTTAATCCTATAGAGCGACTATGGAAAGTGATGAATGAACAGGTAAGAAATAATCGATTTTTCAAAGGAGCAAAGGATTTTAAAGACGCCATTAATGGTTTTTTTGATAGCATTTTGCCACGTATCGGAAGCGACCTAAATGGTCGAATTAATGACAACTTCCAGATGCTGATTACTTAGCATTTTGAAGTTGATTGGGTATATATCGCACCTGATTGAAAATGAAAAAACCATTGAAGCTTTTTCTCCAAAACTACTTCGATTCGTGTGCCATGCACTTAACTTTGACGTAGGTGAATTATGGCTCATTGATCCATCTAGTAATCGATTGCGTTGCGTCGATACATGGCACAAAGACAGTCGTGTATTGTCCGACTTTGATTTGAAAAGCCGTCAACAAACCCTTTCGATTACAGATGGTTTTTCAGGCAAAATATGGAAAACAAAGCTGCCGCTCTGGGTGTCAAGGTATGCCGACAATAACGTTTACACGCGATCAGAATCCGCCAAAATGGCAGGTCTGAATAGTGCATTAGGCGTTCCCATTCTTTACCACAATCACATTTATGGCATGCTTGAATTCCTCAGTTTTGATATCAGAGAGCCTGAGCCGGAATTATTGACGATGATGGAAAATATCGGTAAAGCGATCGGAGAATTTGCAGAACATTTTCAAGACCACGAACATATCAAGGAAATTGCACGGCATGATTTATTAACGGGGCTATTAAATCGCGCTGCATTAGAAGCGGAGCTAAATGAACTTATTGCTGATAAAAAAATCATGAGTATTACTGTGATGGTGCTGGATATTGATCGATTGACATTGGTCAATGAGGCATTTGGTCACGGCTATGGTGATATTTTATTAAAAACCGTTGCATCCCGATTTGGCAGCTTGAGTACTTTTAAAAAAATGAATTTATCCAGATTGGGAGGCGATAAGTTTATTTTTTATCTGTCTGAAATGAGTAAAAAAGAAGCGTACGATTTTGCACGTATCATTCAGCTTAAAGTCAATGAACCGTATGAACTTGCTGAAAATAAAGTGGAGCTAACAGCAAGTATCGGTATTGCTGTGTATCCACAAGATGGACTAGACGGTAAAACATTGGTGGTCAATGCAGATTTAGCGGTCGTTGAAGCGAAACAACTGGGTGGAAATCGAATTTATGTTTTTTCAAATGAATTGGCCGTTATTGCCTCCAAAACAATTCAGATGGATAAAGAGTTACGCCAAGCCATTATAGATAATCAATTTATTCTAAATTATCAACCGCAAGTAGATTTAAATACGGATGCTATTTGTGCTGTTGAAGTATTGGTTCGATGGCAGCATCCTGTTGATGGGTTGCTATCACCTAACACATTTATTCCATTTGCAGAAAAAAATAATTTAATCATTTCATTGAATGAACTAATCATCCGCATGACGTTTCAAAAAATAAGTGCTGCGTGGTCAGGTGTGCCGCTTTCCATTAATATTTCTGCGCAACAACTTCAAGAAGGATTTCATCTGGTTGATTACCTGGAATCGCTGATGAAAGAATTTGCGGTGAGCGCAAAACATATCGAACTTGAAATAACAGAAAATATGTTACTGAAAGATACGGAACATAACATTGCTATTTTAACGGCATTAAATCAGTTGGGATTTAAAATTGCGATTGATGATTTTGGAACTGGTTTTTCATCATTCTCCTATATCAAGCGATTGCCCATCTATAAAATAAAAATAGATAAATCGTATATTACGGGATTACCAGAGGATACGGCCAATGCCCAAATTGTAAGAGCGATTATCCAAATGGCTCACTCATTAGATAAAATCGTTGTCGCTGAAGGTGCTGAAACTAAAGCAGAAGTAGATTTTTTAAAACAAGAAAAATGCGATATTGTGCAGGGGTTTTATTATTACAAGCCGATGTCGTTTGATGCATTCACGGAGCTCGCTAAAAAAACATAGGCATGGCCAACCTGTTTGAACCGTCCAAACTATAGTTATAGCCTGAGGATTCGCCTCGACGAGCCTGGTTTGATTATCATTCTGGATATAACTATATCCAACGTCCGGTTTCGATGAAATAAAAATCATGCCCAAATGGGTAGATACCTTGAAAACCCGATCCGTGTCCCGCATATTTGTTCAACACAAGTAACGAAAATCAATGTATTTGTTATTTAATTATTTACAACTCACATTAATATTACTTATAATAAATTAAGTAACAAAAACACTAAATTATATTACTTGGAGGCTCTATGAATAAAAATCAGCGTATAGGCGAATATATTAAATGTTCGGTTGCGGGTGAATATTATTCTGCGTATGTTCCTCAAAAATTACCCCCGTTACCTGCGCTTGATATGGAAAGGCTTTATACATTAACAGACAAAGCAGGCATTGCTCTTGGACGTCTTGATGGAATGAGTATGATTCTACCGGAGCCATCACTTTTTTTATATATGTATGTGCGTAAAGAAGCAGTTTTATCTTCCCAAATCGAGGGCACTCAATCTTCGCTTTCTGATTTACTTTTATATGAAAATGAAGAAGCTCCGGGGGCTCCCCAGGATGATGTGACAGAAGTGTCCAATTACGTCGCTGCGATGAATTATGGTCTTGAACGACTAAAAGATCTGCCGTTGTGTTTGAGACTATTAACCGAAATTCATGGCATTCTCATGAAAAGTGGTCGGGGTAATCAAAAACAGCCTGGGGAGTTTAGGGTCTCTCAGAATTGGATCGGTGGCACAAGACCGGGAAACGCTAAATTTGTACCACCACCTCCTGAACGGCTGATGGAAACACTTGGAGACCTTGAAAAGTTTCTTCATGATGATAATGTAAAATTACCCGTGCTAATTAAAGCCGCACTAGCTCATGTGCAATTTGAAACAATTCATCCATTTCTTGATGGTAATGGTCGTTTGGGTAGACTTTTGATTACCTTTATTCTTTGTGCTGAGGGGATCCTTAAACAGCCATTACTCTATTTAAGTTTGTATTTTAAAGCAAATCGCCAAGCTTATTATGATCATCTGCAATTAGTTAGAGATACCGGCGACTGGGAAGAATGGATCGAATTTTTCCTGACCGGCGTAATTGAAACAGCACAACAAGCAACGGATACCGCGCAAGAAATCATCAAACTATTTCATGATGATCGCTTTCACATTGAAAAATCAGGAACATCTGCGTCATCAACCTTGAATCTCCATCATTATTTTCAACGGCATCCTATATCTAACACAGCAAAAATCAAGAAAGTTTGCAAAGTTTCATTACCCACCGTATTGCGGGCTTTGACCGCCCTGGAGCGTCTTGAAATCATTGAAGAAATAACCGGAAAAGAACGGAACAAAATCTATGTATATAAAAAATATTTGGCTATTTTAAATAAAGGTACTGAATCGAAAACAGCCTATTAACTTATTGATTTTAAATATATTATATGGTGCGCTCGGAGGGACTCGAACCCCCGACACCTTGGTTCGAAGCCAAGTACTCTATCCAGCTGAGCTACGAGCGCGTTTTGGTGTTTTGTGGTTTGATCGATGAAGAAGTGGTGGGCCGTATAGGATTTGAACCTATGACAAAAAGGTTAAAAGCCTTCTGCTCTACCAACTGAGCTAACGGCCCACAAATGAGGAAGCAATGATACCTGAATTTGATGGAATTACAAGGGTTTTTCAAAAAAAATTGTAATTTTATAGATTCTTTATTGGTAACGGGTTGGATCGGGAACTTGTGCTTGCTCAAAGCCTTGTCGGCGCAGATGACAACTATCACAACGTCCACAGGCGAGGCCATCGTCGGTGAGCTGATAGCAGGATACCGTCATGCCATAGTCAATGCCAAGTTGCGTCCCTTCCTGAATAATTCTGGCTTTACTTAAAGCCATCAATGGCGTGTGAATGGTGAATGGCGCGCCTTCAACGGACGCTTTGGTTGCAAGGTTAGCCATATCTTGAAACGCTTTGATGTACTCGGGCCTGCAATCAGGGTAGCCAGAGTAATCAATGGCATTTGCACCAATGAAAATATCCTGCGCGCCTATGGCTTCTGCATAACTTAATGCGATGGCCAGAAATACGGTATTACGAGCAGGAACGTAGGTCACTGGAATAGTGCCATGCTCCTGGTAATCAGGAACGCCAATGCTGGCGTCCGTCAGTGCAGAGGCGCCAAATTGGCCGATATCGAGTGTGACGACTCGATAGTCGGCCGCACCTAGATGTTGGGCAATTGTTTTGGCCGCAATGAGCTCGGCATCGTGTCGCTGTCCATATGCAAAGCTTAAGGCATAGCACGCAAACCCTGTTGCGTTTGCCATGGCTAAACAGGTGGCGGAATCTAGTCCGCCGGAGAGTAAAATAACGGCTTTTTTGTTGTTTGGCTGTATCTGTTTCATGTTTTGATCTACCCTCATCCGCCCTGTCGGGCACCTTCTCCCATCAATGGGAGAAGGCACGCCCATACCGGCTTAGGTTTTACGGCGAGAATGCCGGAGCCCGCTTTACAATGCTACTTGGACGTAACAGCATGAGTCTTTTTTCATGCTGTTACGTTCAATGCCCTATTATCTTCTTTTTTAACAAAAATTTGCGTGTAGTATGCCCATCCGCTTTTTCCATGAGCGATCCCGATACCAGTGACGTTATAACGTCCTTCAATATTACGTCGGTGTCCTGGGCTTGCGACCCAGGCGTCAACCAGGCGTTTTGCATTGAGTTTGTAATAGGCAACGTTTTCAGCACCGCCATTGCAGTTTTTGACTTGCTTGTATACGCGCTGAATCCGATCGTTAAAATGCGCATGTCCGAAGGGAATCGACTTAGCTGCCATTGCACGGCTGTGTTGTGCCGCTTCTTGCGATGCAGCCTCGTTGAGTGAAAGCGCTGATAAATGATGTTTGGCGCGATAGGCGTTAACATAATATAAAATCATTTTTCGCATTTCTGCATCATTGTTATTGTCGGCTTGAATGGGTGCTGCTGAAGCAAATGAAGAAACGGTCAAGCTAAATATAAGCGAAGCGCTGAATAGCAATGGTTTGAACTTGATCATAAATATAATCACATCCTCTATAGAAAAGAAGAGGTGAGTATATAGCAGTGTGCTAAAAAAGTGAACTTAAAATTGCTATCCTCCTGTTAACAAGAGGATACTAAAGTTAAGGCTCATCCATTGAGCCAAACTACATGGTGACATCCTGTCAGACAATCCATGTCATCCGTTAAGCATTGATTATACCCTTTTTACACATTGCGTCACGATCGACTCGTCTGCTTTTGATGTAAGAGATCTCTTATTCTGGATGTTTGACAAAGCTGTATGCAAAAAGTGGATGTAGGTTGGGTTGAGGCTGGTAAGCCGAAGCCCAACATGGATGGTTTTGTTGGGCTTCGGCTTACCAGCCTCAACCCAACCTACGGCTCACCAATGTTCACTCTTATTCGCTTCGTAAAGAAATTACGGGTTCTAATGCTGCAGCACGTCGAGCTGGATAATACCCAAAGAAGACGCCGACAGTGACCGATACAAAAAATCCAACACATACGGCTAGCCAATAGATTGAAAACGGCCAGTGGCTAAAATGGGCGATGATCCATGTGATTAATAAGCCTGTAGCGATCCCAAGCATGCCGCCAACAAGCGACAAGAGGATTGATTCGACTAAAAATAACGCTTGAATTTCACTGTTTTTTCCACCAACGGCTTTACGAATACCAATTTCCTTGCGACGCTCTGTCACAGAAACGAGCATTACATTCATCACACCAATACCGCCCACCATCAAGGAAATCCCACCAATAACCGCCAGCAACAAAGTAAAAATTCGTCCCTGATTTTCCATGTTTTCAATGATTTGTTTCGCGCTGCGCACAAATACACTCATTTTGGGAGCGTATTCTCCGATGCGTTGCTGAATGTGTGCGATGACGTCGTCGATGTGAATATTCGGTTTTAATTTTATAACCACGTTATTAATCGTTGCGTCCTTTTTCACTAAAGCAATACCGGCAATAGGAATGATGACCGCTTGATTCACGTCTTCGTTAAAAAAAACATTTTCTTTCCACGGCTTTGCAATACCAATCACCGTATACAACGCTTGTCCGATTTTAATCTGCTTGCCCATTGGCGATTCGCCAGCGCTTGCTTGAATCTGTTGCGCAAGACCTGCACCGACCACGCAATAATGTTCAAATGTCTGTACAAACGAAACAAAAAAACCCTCCGCCAAATCGATGTGAATAATATCGGCCAACGACTCATCCGCGCCGATAATCACACCTTTCAATAATCGTCCACCAAAACTCATCGGCTGATAAGCCGTACTATAAGGCGCGATTTCTTTGATAGCAGGAATCCATTCAGGGAATTGCCGCCAGATGGGAAGTGCAATACTCTCCTGCCCTGTCTGGCTCGTGTCTTGGACTTTTTGATAGAGTGAAATAGCCAGCAAATCTGTACCCAGCGCTTTAAATTGCTCCAGGGCTTTTTCAGTCGCTATTTGACCAAAATTCATCAGTGCTACAACTGACGCGGTTCCGACCCAGATCCCTAATAGAGCGAGAAAGGAGCGCAGTTTTGCCGAGCTTAAATTGACAATGGCATGATGGGCATGATTAATCAGTTTCATAATAAACAATCACCGATGATGCGACCGTCTGCGAGTGTAATCTGCCGCGTGCATTGTTGCGCGATATGGGCGTCATGGGTGACCAGGATGAGCGTACGTCCTTCATCATGGAGTACACGAAACAAATTCATAATCTCCTGTCCTGTCACGGAGTCGAGCGCGCCAGTTGGCTCATCGGCGAGAATCACCTGTGGCTCTCCCACCAGCGCACGCGCAATGGCAACCCGTTGTTGTTGACCGCCTGATAATTGCGTAGGACGATGCAAAGCAAATGCTTTCATGCCCACGCGATCGAGTGCCTCAAGGGCTTTTTGTTGAATCGTCGATTCAGGGAGTTCGCGATAGGTCAGCGGCAGGGCTACATTTTGCAACGCGGTAAAACGGGATAATAAATTAAACTGCTGAAACACAAACCCTATGTGTTGATTGCGCAGTCGGGCTCTATCATCGTCATTTAACCCGCGCGTCAATTGACCACTTAATTGATAATCACCTTGATCCGGTTTATCGAGTAAGCCAATGATATTCATTAACGTGGACTTTCCCGAGCCCGATGCGCCGACAATCGCCAGCATCTCTTGTTCACCCACTGTCAACGAGATGGATTTTAAAACCACACTCTCAACCGGGCCGACTTGGTATTTTTTTTCAATATTCTGCAGTGCAATGAGGGGTGTCTTATTCATAAACCAGTACATCACCTGTTTTTAAGCCTTTAAGAATGGCAACACTATCGGCTTTTGCAGCACCTGTCTCAACGCGCTGTTCTGTAATCGTCCCATCAGCGGCTTGTAAACGAACCATGCTCTCACCATGGATAGAATGAACCGCGGCAATAGGAACCATCAATTGCTCCTCTCGATGAATCGCTAATTCCACCGTCGCACTCATGCCTGTTTTAATCCACGCTTGCTGTTGACTGTCGAGATTTTTCACCTCAACGGTCGCTTGAAACGAAGGTAGCGTTCCCGCACCTGCGATGCCTGCTTGTGAGGTTATTGTCGTTAATTCACCGTGAAGATCATGTTGTTTGAAGGCAACACCGCCAATGACTGCTGGCAAGCCGGGTTTGATTTTATCGATATCCACTTCAGGAATATCAATCTCAACCCGAATCCCGGACAAATCACCAATGAGCGCAAGTGCTTGCCCGGCTTTAATCGTACTGCCCACTGAAAGACGATTTGTTTTCATGTCGCCGGATAACGGCGGATACAGCACAACACCATCAATCGGTGCTTTAAATTGAATCAAATGATGGGGTGTACTGAGTGCCGCTTGAACTTTATCAAATTCAGACAGTTTCAGTTTGTTGAGTGCATTTGCGCTACCGCTATCTGTTTTTTCCAACAGCTCAGACAAATTATGCCAAGCCTGCATGAGCGTAACACGGGTGGTATTGAGATTTGATTTCTCACTCAAGTAATTGTTCTTAGGAATTAATCCCGCTGTCCATAAGTCATCCGTGCCAATAAATTTGGTTTTAGCAATGGCAAAATTGTCTTTGGCTTTCAAGTACTCCGTCAAGGCGTCATTGTATTGTTTTTGCAACGTGGCCGAATTGAGCGTAAAAACGACTTCGCCTTTTTTAACATGTTGACCGTAGGGGTAATGCACTTGCTCCAATACGCCATCAACGGGACTGGTCAACGTTGTTTCACGTATAGGTTGTACCGTGCCGGAAAAATGCAGGGATTCATGCGTCGTTGATGCATGGATTTCCAGCGTTTTCATGTTGTTGTGCGATTTTTTAGAATGACTGCCGCAGCCGGTGATGAGTGTTGTGACAAACAAAGCGCTCGCAATGAACTTCACAATGCTCACAAAATTTCCGCTCCCTAACGGTCGCGGATCGGATACCGAGCCGGGACTGGCAGTCTTACCACGATTCTGATTCATTCACCTGTCCTCAGTTTGATTTTCCATGCATCAAGCGTCGTACCCACTATCCGTTGCAACGCGGATAACTGGTTTAAATAAGCTATTTTTGAACTGATCAACCGTGATTGCGCCTGGATCAGCTGATTCTGCGTATTATTCACATCCAGTGCACTCGAAATACCGGCGTGCTGTTTTTTCTTTTCCAATTCGTAGGATTTCTCTGCCAAACTCAACTGCCGTTTCGCTAATTCATACTGCTTTGCCTGGCTGGATATCGTACTCACGATGTTTTTGATGGCGGTCATCAGCTCACGCTTCGCCGCGAGCACATTCAAGCGATCTTTTTCAAGCTTGATTTTAGCGGAGATCAATTGACTGCGTCGCTCTAAATCATGTAATGGAATTCTTAAGGTTAATCCTGCGGACTCGGTCGTATTGCGGCCATTGTAAATACCGCGAATACCGCCTCGATTGTTGGCGTCAACATTGGTCATCGTACCGGTTTGTGCGTTCGCCGTAAAATCAAGCTGCCAGAGTTGTTGATTTTTTGCGACCTTGTAGGCACGTTCATCCGCAGTTACTGCCATGGTCATTGCCAAATATTGAGGGTTATGTTTCAGTGCAGCGGCGATTGCGACATCAACCTTTGGCACCTCGATTTTGCCAACATCCACATCATCAGGCACAGCCAATTTCATATCCGGATCCAGCCCAATGCTTTGCAGGAGCGCTTGCGCTGCTGTTTTAAACTCGTTTGCGGCCTGTTCTACCATCAAACTGATAGACTCGACTTGATAGGCTTGCTGAATGTTCCCGGCCGGCTCCAATTGCCCGGCGGCGATGCGTTTGTCATTATTGCTATAAATGGTTTTGGCATCGGCGAGTTGTCGCCGTTGATTTTGAAAATTATTACTGCTTAATATCAGCGCGCGATAAGCGGTGATGACCTGTGTCACTTGATCCATGACGGTTTGCTTTAAGCTCAATTGATTCAACCAATCGGCATCTTTCGCATCCAGTAATCCCGCCTCATTGACCCCTCGACCAAAACCACGCAACAAAGGTTGGGTATACGTGGCATTCATCAACGGATTATACCCGCCAACACTAGCGACATTATTATCCATTTTTAAAGACAATTGCCCGCCCAATTTTGTTCGCAAACTAAATTCAGGCGCCGCAAAGTAGCTCTGTGTAGCGGCATTGCCAACGCCACTGTACGTGCTTTTTTCCACCTGCGCGGTGCCTGCAAGCGCGTATTGCAGCTCAAATGCATTGTTTGCCAAACGTAACTGATACCGTTGGATAATACGATCTAATTCTGTATTTTGAATACTGGGATTGTATCGCAGGGCTAACAAGATAGCCTCACGTAGCGTGAGATGTTTTGGCTTGCGTATATTGGAGCTCGGCGCTGTGGGCAGTTCAACCCAATGGTCAAGCATGTATTCTGGATTATGAATGGCCGCAACCAACCGGTCTTCTGAATCAACGGACGGAAATATTTGGCTATGAACGACCTGCATCATGAAAAAAATCATGATCCCAATGATGAACCTATACAACGTCATCGATTAACTCTCACATTTCATCGTCATGCGTTGCTTATCCTGCAACCGCAATGCCGTTAATGAACCGCCCCAAAAACAACCTGTATCAATCGCGTGGATACGGGGCACGGAACACTGACCTGCAAGTGCAGCCCAATGACCAAAAACAATATCCGCGTCAATCGGTTGGCGATTAGGCACGGAGAACCAAGGATAAAGATCTGAAGGCGCTTTGTCGAGTGTTCCTTTATAAGACAGCATTAAATGACCGTCTACATCACAAAATCGCATCCGCGTGAAGGCATTGCAGATATATCGCCAGCGATCATATGTTTTTAAATCATCTTGCCAAACATTGGGCTCGTTGCCATAAAGATGCTTTAAAAAATCACGGCACTGCTCGCCCGATAAAACAGCCTCTAGCTCTGAGGCCCGTGCTTTGGCTTCATCGAGTGTAAAATGGGGCGCAATCCCGGCATGACACATCACAACCTGCAAATCTTCATCATGGACTAAAATAGATTGTTGGCACAGCCAATGCCCAAACTCATCGCGATCATCGGCGTTTAAAACAGCCTGGAGTGTATCATCCTTGTTATGCCATGCAGAGAGACCAAACAGGTGACACAATAAATGCAGATCATGATTGCCTAAGGTGATATGCGGTTTAATTGGTAATTGACGAATCCAGCGCAATACCTCCAACGATTGTGGGCCACGATTGACTAAATCGCCGACAAACCAAAGTCGGTCTTCGCGATCGTTAAAATCAATCTGTTCCAGCAAGCGTTGCAAGGCATCATAGCATCCTTGCACATCACCTATCGCGTAATCAGCCACCCTTGATAAATCCAGGCTTTTTCGACAACCCTGTGGTGATGTTTTTCCATTGGCCTGATGCAGTTAAATGTTGCGGCGCATTCGGCGTGGCGTGGTGGCTTTGCTCTACGAATAAATGATTATATTGCGCTAAATAGATCAACTCTGTTGCAGAGATCCGCGCGGCTTTCCCCGTATAAATATTATGCATTTTAAGCATATTAGACAATGCAATGGCATATTTCTTAAATAAAATTCCTTCATGCATTTGGTGATTGTTAGACTGCTCAAAACGTGACATGGGGTCACCCTTGCCGTTCGTGCCATGCAATCTCAAGCTGAGAAAACCATTTTGTACGGCCTGCCAATTTTTATATTCGGGATGAGCGCGAGCAAACAGCTTAAAGGCATCGGTATGAATGAGTAGCCCACCAGGAACCATCAACAGCGGCGTTTTATTGAGAATCAATTGACCTGCATCCAGTGAATCCGTCAGCCATTTGATAAATTCAACACCCATTATCTGTTCTTTTGCAAGATTAGCGTCTGGCTTGTTATCAATAAACGTGCCAATACGAGCGACGCGTTTCCCACCTCGCCCCACGTGATGAATCATATTTTCATTAAAATAACGCTGAATGGCCACGGCATCGGCGCGGATTAAAATGGCACCAAGTGTACCTGCTGATCGCCAATCATCACTGAGTAATGCAAGCCAAGCAGCAAGCACCTCGGGGTTGGATGCTATCCAGGCAAAGCCTTCATTGGGCATGAGAAGACGCGCGATTAATAAGTTCAGCCGTCGGCGCAAAGGGGTATTATCTTCATTGTCCGGCAAAAATTCAAATTGATAGTAGCTGCCTGCAGATACAAGGCTTTCAATAAGGGGATTCCACGATTTGAGCGGTTCACCAAAAGGGTCAAATACCTTCACGAGATAGTCGATTTGCAACTTACCAATATCTTTTAACAGGCTCGCAGAAAACATCGCATACAACCACAATTTCTGAATCTCGGATAATTCCGCACCTTCATGTTGAACGATGAATTGACGAAAGAGTTGCATGGCCGCTTCAGTACGGTTGAGTGCGTAATCAAGAATACCGCCGGGCAGGGCATAATAACTATTGGATGTTTCGGGAAGATGTTGGCAATAATTTGTCAATTGATTGATTAACTTCAAACATAGCCCATCAAAGCGTTTGGCATCAAGCGCACCCAATTCGTGGATTTGCTGAATCAATACCTGTCGTTTATCACCTGCTAAAATTTCTGCGGGGGATAAAACGGCAATAAGATCCTTGGGGATCTTAACGGGTTTAATTGCGGCCGGGTTTGTACGTTTATCCTTCTGATGAAACAAAATAATCCCCTTTTGTTGGTCGGCAACGACTCGGGCAGGGGTAATGGCAACTGATCGGGCGCGGGCACGTGCCCGTGCCCGCGCGGTTTCACTTGCCCGAGTCGTTACCGTTGGATAGAAACATCCCTATTTTTACATAATCTATAACAGAAATTTGTTCGGGGCGCCACTGGGGATCGATATCGAGTTGAACTAAATCAGCTGCCGAGAGCAGTGGTTTTAAATTATTCGCGAGTGTTTTTCGTCGCATCGAGAATGCCTGAGCCACGAGCTTTTCCAGCACCGAAAAGTCCAATTCGGCATATAAGGGGGTTTGATGCGGCGTTAAGCGTACAATCGCTGAATCCACTTTCGGCTCAGGATGAAACGCCGTTGGTGGCACATGAAATAAATTCGAAACCTCACAATAATATTGTGCCATCACGCTCAATCGGCCATACGTCTTGCTTCCCGGGGGCGCTGCCAATCGTTGCACCACTTCTTGTTGCAACATGAAGTGCATATCGCGAATATAAGGCGTGATTTGCAACAAATGAATCAATAAGGGCGTTGAGATATTATACGGCAAATTGCCCACAATACGTTGGTCTTTACCAAACTGTCGATAGTCCACCGTCAGTGCATCACCTGAAATCAGGTTTAATTTACCTTGCGCTTCTGGCATTTTCTGTAGTTGCGCTTGTAAGTCGGTGTCTATCTCAATGGCCGTCAACCGATTGACACGGCTGAGCAGTGGCTTGGTTAACGCACCTAGACCGGGTCCAATTTCAACCAGGTTATCCGTCGGTTGAGCGTTAATACAACGCAAAATAGAATTAATAATATGTTGATCATGGAGAAAGTTTTGCCCAAAGCGTTTTCGTGGTTTGTGTGTCATTGAGTGGCCATGTTTTTATATTTAATGTGCCATTGTATACCTATTACGCCTGTTTCAAAACCGGAGCAAGTTAAATTTGAGCGCATCCCCATGCTATTGACCCAATGATGTACTTTACTGTTAATGAGGCACCCTAGTACATTGGCAGCTTAACTATGATTAACAAAAAACGGGCAGGGGCAAGGGCACGCACTCGGGCACGCGAATGTACGCTTAGCGGGTTTTTATATTTTATAGATTCGCGTAGCGCTCATTCACGTGCCCGCGCCCGTGTGCGTGCCCTTGCCCGATCAGTTGTTGTTCGTTTTTTATTAATCAAACATAGGCTGCCGATGTACTAGTACCGTTTCCATTTAGTTTTGACCGGCCCGTCGTTGCGAGCGAGGCACGAAGCAATCCAGGGTTCGAAGCTCCGTACTCTGGATTGCCGCGCTTCGCTCGCAACGACGTATGGCGAAACGATGACTGAGGCCGGATTTTCGAAGGTTTGCAAATTATTCCGGGTCACCCCCAAGGCAAACGCATCTCAATTGTCTGAGGCCGCACCGTTCCAAAATGTGCGCGGCGTCCTTACATTCCCGGTCGATTTATACTGGTTTGGCTATCTTGTTGATCTTCCATCCGATCATCCTCCAAGCGCCCCGTTTCCAACAGAGCCTCTTTTCTTCGCTCGCGCTCCGCTCGCACCCAATCGACTGCGTAACTCATGCCGCGCCATAGCATCTGTGATCGGTTCCTCAGCACCTCGCGCATATCGCGGTCTGTCGCGCCCTTAATCATCTCGCGCGCGTTGCGCCAGCTTACCAGCTCAGCCTTAAGCAATTGCTCGAGCACCACCACGTTGGTCTGCAGATTATTGCCCACGACCAGTTCCGATTGCCCGCGCGAGTCCTCAGGTAGTTTGTATGGGTTCTCCGGGTTGCGCCGTAGGCAGTTGCTGAGATGGATGCCTGTCTGCTCGAGGGTCGGCGCTTTCGGATTGACGAATGCCTGACTTGGGTCAAGTGCCCACGGATGCGGGAGTTTCTTGTCGAAGATATCGAGAAGCGGTTGTTCGTAGAAAACGCCAGCTGTAGCTGCGTGGTTGTCCGATGTTGTTGCTTGCGCTGCCGAAGCAGCGGCAGCTGCTGCAGCACCTTGCTCATTCGGCGATGCCGTGGTTGCATCTCTTGATTGTTTGTAGCTGGGGGCTAGAAATGCTGTTGAAAATTGACTCTTCTCGATAATTATCGCTGATTCTATTTCCTGCGCGGTAGTTGCCTCGATGACGCCGCCGAAGGCGTAGGTCAGCGCGAGGGCTTCCATGGCCGTACCGCGGTTTTCGGGCTTGTCCTGCAGGAATCGGCGTACGAAGAAGCGGATGTAGTCGTTAGGCGCATATTGCCGCCACAGACTGTCATCGTTGGATTGGACCAGTGCGTTGAATGCGTCGCACTCCGAATTGTATGCGCGTATTTCGTCATCGGTGAGCGGGTCAGAGGGGATGTTGTCGCCCGCTCGCTGGGCCTTGCGACGCGGCTGCAACGTGAGGCCAGTCATGATGCCGATGATAAGCACGCCGAGGGACCACAGGTCGCTGCGGTGGTCGCCCGCGAAGAAAGTGTCCAGCGTGCGGCACTCGGGGGCCGTGTAGGGGCTTTCCAAAAAGTGTGCCTGATTCTTTTCCACCGTCTCCTTGTCGAACATCTCGGGCACGTCGAGCTTGACGCAGCCATCGCGTCGCAGATAAACGTACCGCGGGCAGATGTGCCGGTGGCGCTGGCCCTTGTGTACGGTATCTAAATAGGCGATGGCCTGCAGCACCTGCCGGATAACGGACAAGGCAACCAGCTCGCGGTGTTCGTTCGCGAATCTGGGGATGAAGGCCATCATCGTGCCGCCATCGGCATACTCGAGATCGATGTCGACTGTGCCATCGCGGTGCTTCACGGCGACAAGCGTCATGAATATGTTGGGGTGCCGCGGCGCCTCCTGCGTGTGCTCGATGATCCGGTTGGCCTTAGTGCGCAGTTCGTGAGGGAGCACGTAGCGCGCAAAGAGCTCAAAAGGCGGATTGATGCGACGGTACACTGCCACGCGGTTTTTGGTGATGGAGAAGAGGCGCGTTGCGTCTTTTTTGCGGTGAAGGTACTCGGTGTGGGTTTCGCGCTTCACGGCGATCATGCGAGACATTTTGCTGCTGATGGCGGTCAAAAAGAGCGGTACGCTCGCCTCGGGGATGCGCCGGTGGGAAGACGGCGACGGTTCCTGCTGTTCGGCGAACTCGTTGTCGTCGAGCACGGTGATTCCGAGCATGCCGATGGGAAATGCGCTGAGTTCTGTGCGATAAATAAGCTCGCGATCGATGCGTTGGCGGCTCGCGGTCAGGCCGAAGTGTTTGGCGGCTTGTTGGCCTGGTTGTTCGATCCACTCTCCGTTAGCGATAAATTTGGCAAAGTTTAGATTTCGCTGCAGCAGACGGACGAAGTCGCAGGCTGGCACATTGCCGGCTAGTAGTAATTGTGGGGCTTGCATAAAATTGCGCTCGGCCACGTCCACGCACTCGGATAAAATCCGCACTGCGTCCTGGTGCTCATCAGGGATGATGCCGGCGAGCTCTTGCAGCGCGAGATTGCTGCGCATGACGAGCCACTGCTCGATGATCCAACGTTGCTGCGACGCGTCGAGCGAGGCGGTGGTCTCGGACGATGGGAAGTAGGGGGCGAGCCGTTGCAAGCCGAGCTTGAGGTGCTCCACGCCATTCCAGTAGTGCCGCCGGAGCAGGCGCGCGTAAGCAAGCTCGTCGTAGGCGGTGAGCATGGACGCGACGGTTGGTGTTGGTGCCGCCGTGCAACTATCGAGCGCCATCAGCGTGCGCTTCTCATGTTCATCTAGCAGGTCGCCGACGGCAACCGGGGCGCTGAGATGTGCGGTCTGCTGCAGTCGCTCGGTGGTGGCTGTTGGCACGTGGCCGAGGCACGGCGAGTTGACCGCGACCACATAGCGGCTGACTACGGCGCTGTTTAGCGTGAGTTGCGCGCGTAGCTCCTGTTTACGTTGCTCGGGTAGGCCGAGTGATTCGTGCGTATTGAGCGCGTCCTGGCACGCCTCCAGCGCTGTGCCGAAGTGGCTGCAGCGGGCGAGCGCGATGGCGTAGCTGGACAACGCCCAGCAGAGCGTTGTGTCGGGCGAGACCTTGTGGGCGCTGCGCAGCATCGCAAGGCCTGCGTCGATGAGCCGCATGCCCAGCTGTGGTGATACCCGAAGCATGATGGTGATACCCGATTGCATGACGAGGTTGCCAACGCTCCGTAAACAAAGATTTGGGTTGCTGAGCTGCGCATTGTCCATGCGGCTTTCTCTTGCAGATTCTGCGGACAACGTCTCGTAATGGATGTGGTTGATGATTTCGCCGCTCAGCGTGGCGTCGATATCCTGGTGCGTCATGTGTGGACTCATTCGGTCGACGAGCTTGAGTGCGTTCGCGTGGGAGATATTGGTGAACTGCCGGATCCACTGGTGCATCAACGCAGTATCGAGGCGCAGGTTTCGGCGGTCTATCACGCGGGGGTTCTCTGCGAGCTGTCGCATGGCGACGACGACCGACGGTGAAAGTGCCGATTGTTGATTGTTAATGCTAGGGAGACACTGCTGAAGGAGATTCAAGAGGTCGGTGTTTGCTGTGAGCCGGCCGAAACGAAAGAGGTCGGGGTCATTGAGGATGGTGCGGAAAAACGCTTGCTTGAAGCCCTGGGCGGAAGAATCCAAGACGGATGACGACGTGGCTTCGGGTTTTTGCTCCTGATTTAGGGCGATTAATGTATCGGTTGCATAGTTGCGTTTAATATGGCTTACGCGCTCTTCCGGCGCGAGTTCGAGCGCACCGCCCATTGTCCACAGCCGCTGCAGGCCCATCTTGGTCACGTCGCGGAACATGGCTGTGTTGGCCCCCCCTGTTAGCGAAGCTGCCTGCCCGATGCCGTAGATGAAGTTAACCTCCTGCATCTTGTCGTGCGCGAAGTTGTTGCGAAGCATGCGCATTGCGTCAAGATGGCGCTGGTCGCCATCGGGCTGCGCGTTTGCGGCCTGCAGCACAGAGGCTTGCAGTTGGATGATGGGAATGAGCAGGTGCGGATCCTCTGAGCCAGGCGGCAGGACTTTGCGCGCGAGCTCCAGCGCCTGTTGAGTTAGAAGAGCCGCCTCTGGCCGGTTGCTGGCGAGATACGCCTTGGCGAGCTCGAACTTGAACCACAGCAGATCCATGTCGTAGCATCCCGAATCTTTTGCGAAATCCTCCAGAATCTGGATAGCGCTCTGCATCGTCGCGCAAGCCATCTGGTGGCCTTGCCCCGTTCGCAGTTGCAGCCGTGCGAGGTGGAACATCGCCGCGGCGAGGTCGAAGGTATCGTTTTTATTGGGTGCTTTGATGTTTTCACGGATTTGAATTGCCTCGAGGAGGTGCGCGCGCGATTTGATAAAGTCGATGCCAAGCTCAAGCTGCGCCAAAGCGACGGAGACGAGGATAGCGGCATGCGTTTGCTGGTGCTCACTTTCTGAGGACTTAGCTAGCACAGATTTACTCTTTTCAAGCAGCGTTTGCTGCATGGCAAGATGAAGTTTGTGTAGCTCATGCCTCTGCTTCAACAACCGGTTTTCATTAGGCGTTTTGACAGACTCAGCGGAAGCTTGAGGCGCACCACCATGATTAGTATTAACGGCCGAAGCTGTATTAACAATCCAGTCATTAATCGCTGACTTAAAGTCTTCCCACTCGGTCTCTTGCGGTAATGATTGATTAAAGTCGAGCACCTCTTTTAATGCCGTCGGAATAAGGGGTTCGCATCTATCGTAGAATGGTTCGTTAGCGTTCATGCTTTGCTTTAACGCCCGAATTTGAAGCCATTCACGTGCCAAATGGTTAACAAAGCTGGACAATGATTGTATTAATTGCAAGTTTTGAAAAACCGCATTCTTCGATGGAGAGCTGTTGACGCCTGGATTAAGCATTAGTTGGCCTGTAAGTATAAAATAAAGATGCCATTATAATGCAGCTTAAGGATGATTTCAACTTTGCCAGACCGACCATTTATTGGGTAAAGTGAAAAATGTCCCATTTTAGGCTAAGTAGACAGGGCGCGTCATGTAGTTGCACTGAATAGGTTCTTTTGAATTCTGAGTGGATTCGCAGAATCGTCGCCTACGTCCCTCGGCTTGACCCTGAGAGATCCCCACAAAATTCACTCATAGTGCGCAGTCTCCAATTGGGCTGCGGAACTTATCGCATAAAGGAGTTTTAACATATAAAGAAGTTGTTTTGCCCCGATTCTAAAACCTTTTTTAAGGGCCTCCCTACCTAAATATACCTTGGATAAAACAGAAGTAAATTTAGTGAACGTAGTTGCTATGGTCTATAAATATGAACTCAAGGACGTAACTGCGTTTGACTCTGCGCAGGGCCCGTTAGCAGCCGTTTAATTTTTTCTATCTCGTTTGTACTAACTTCATCAATCTGGCGGACGGCCGCTAAATTGGCCAAAACCGGCACATAGCACGACTGGCCATGCCCCCAACCTTCATCGTCGTCGTCGCTTTCATCTGGCAGCGCCCGCACACTCGCCACACTGATCTTCTCGGCGGCGACCTTGTTGTGGCAGCGAAATAACGAAAAATCGATAGATAAACCTGAAGAAATTATAGAGTAAAACTCATTAAAAAAGCAGAACCGAGTTGTACGTTTAAAAAGGCCTGTAAACAAAAGTACGGGGGGACACACGGGGGGGGGCTGGTGACCGAAAAGTACGCGATTAATTACCGGTGGCACAGTGATGTGACGGGGATTGTCATTTTGGTGACCGTAAGGTACTGAAGGAAATGGCGTCCCCGGGTCACAGTAACGTTGTAGAATATGTATTGGGAGTAAGCGCTGCTGCGTCCCAATGACTTTTATCCAGCAAGCTTCGCGTTCTGGCCATGTACGAGCATCAAAATGAGTATAATAATCATTATAAGCATTCAGAAGTGGTGTTATATCGAAATGGTTTCCCCAGCGCTCTTCTGTCACCGTTTCACAATCCCAATTCCCAGAAGCATTTTTTATAGGAATACCAGCTGCATCCACCTTCGGACGCTCATAGGTGTGCGTATAAGTCAAACCACCACCTTGATACCTCGGTATTGTAACTTGTTCATATTGTCTTAGAAGTTCCGTCCTGATTGCGTCACCTTCTTCACCAACTGGTATGCTCTTCAGCATCATTTCTAGCATCTTAAAATCTTTTGCCCATAACGCATATTGAAAAGCAGAGATATCTTTAAATGTTCGCCCACCCCAGTCGGTAATCGTTCCTTTTTCTAATAACAAATCCGGATATTGGAGCAGTATATCTGCTGCGAAAATCTCTCCGGGTTGACGATCGAGATTGACTGTCCTACTTTCCTTTCCCAAAGCAACAGCTTCTAACAGGTTATCTTTCGTGAATCCAAATCTTGGATGATTCTTAAGGGTAAAATTCCTAATGGAGTCAGCCCATGTGGTATTAATGGCCTCTAACTCGAATGCTCTTTTAGCATTCGATGCGGCAAAAAGCATGATTCGATTCACAAAAACAACCCGCGATAATGGATTGGAATTTTGTCCTGAAGCAAGTGCGGCAATGTCAGCGGCAGCCGCAGTGGCTGCTCCCACGTCCATCGAAGCGTCAGGAAGGGAAGTTGAAGATGGCTGCTTAGGTTCGTTCTTGCTGACGTCTTGTTCTGGACTCGGTCTTGATGATTTTTTACGCATGTCTATCCACCCTGAAAAATGTTTTATTTTTGTTATTATAGCACACTTTATGAGTGGGCGGGTAATTGACAAATTTGTAGCGGCAAAGTAGAAATGTCCCCTTTGGGCAAAGTGAGCGCAGCCTAGTTGACGCACGCGCAAATCTTCAGCCCAAATCAAAACATGGCGCGTCAAACGGGATGGGCGCATCACGAAAGTCATTTATTAAAATCGGACGAAAACCAATCCGTGCCTTCAATCAACACCAGATTTATACTGGTTAGAAAAGAATTTTGGCAGTGCTTATGTTGACGGTGTGACTCGTCGCGAGTTATTTCGATTGGCAGCAGAAACGCAACTCATTGAGAGCGTCGACGAATGGATGCTCTTTCATCAGGTGCGTAATCAAACCTCACATACCTATGATGAGGAAGTGGCGGCTGAAGTCTATCTTAGTTCACTTAGTTTTCTGAGCAAGGCGGAACATTTGTTGCAACAACTACAAGCCAAAAATGATTGATATTGAAGAAAAAAACCTCGCAACCATCAAAAGTATTTTTCAACGATTGATTCCTGGAATTCCCGTGTGGGCATTCGGCTCTCGAACAAACCAAACCGCTAAACCCTATTCGGATTTAGATCTCGTTATCGTCGGGGAAAGTCGCATTCCACAAGCAGTGTACTATCAAATTAAAGATGCGCTGGAGAAGTCTGACATACCCTTTAAAGTCGATGTGCTCGACTGGCACCGTATTAGTCCAGCGTTTAAAGCGGTCATTGAGCAACATTATGAGATAATGCAACCACGCTGAACTCGAAAGCCATTCAGGACTTTTGAATGTTTGCAAATTATCCTAGGTCACCTGGTTTTTTGTATGTGAGCAAATGTATGTTGGTGATTCTCGTAAAGTCAATCAAGTATCACTCAACTCACCACATAAACTGATTTCCATTTGCTGTTTAATATGCGTCAAATCATCATACTTACTTAATAAATACAACAGCTTGCAATGTGCGGCCTCTGAGGTCATGTCGTGGCCATTCAAAAGTCCTGCTTGTTTCAACGTATGCCCGGTTGCGTATTGATTCATTTCAACGGTGCCTTGTTGGCATTGGGTGCAGTTGATGATAATAACACCGCGGTCGCAGGCGTCTTTCAGCAATTCCAAAAATTTGGGATCATTGTTTTGCGCGTTGCCGCTGCCGTATGTTTCCAGCACCAGGCCTTGGAGGGGTTGTGTTAACAGGTAAGCCAATACATTACTGGCAAAGCCGGGGAATAGTCTAAAATTGGCAATAAAATGAGGGCTGATGGTTTGTAAGCGAAATGGCTTTTGGGGAACCGGCAGAATAAGGTGGCGATGGATGTCAATATCAATGCCTACGGTCGCTAGATGCGCGCAATTAGGTGAATCAAAGGCATTGAAGTCTTGCGTGCTGATTTTTTGCGTGCGGTTGCCGCGTAACAGGCGCTGATTGAAGTAAACGCATACTTCGTTGATGGGTTGATGGGCGCAGATCCATAACGACGTGACGACGTTATCGACCGCGTCATTTCGCACCTCTGACAGGGGAATTTGTGAGCCGGTGAGAATGACGGGTTTGCCTAAATTTTCCAGCATAAAGGATAAGGCCGATGCGGTGTATGCCATGGTGTCGGTGCCGTGGAGGACGACGAATCCATCATAATGATCATATTCTTCAGCAATGTCTGCCGCAATTCGGTTCCATTCATTCACGGTCATGTTCGATGAGTCGAGCAAGGGCTGATATTCTTTGATGGCGTACCGCGGCATGTCCTCATGTGTGATGGCAGGCATACTCGCCAGGGCTTTTGACACATAGCCAGGTGAAGGTTCATAGCCATGCGGCGTTTTAATGCTGCTGATGGTGCCACCGGTGTTGATGATCAATATTTTTTTTTTCATATCGTACGCTATTTCAATGCAAGTAAAATACGACCGAACTGAAATAATTTATTCAGTATCACGTCATCCATATACACTTCCTCTAGCAAGAGTTTCTTCAACATGTGGCTTTCGAAATTCTCGAAAATCCATAGCACTGCAATAAACTCCAGAGGCAAATGAACCAAATAGGTAAGCACCCTGTAAATCAGGGAGCGCTGTTTTTAATATTGCGACAATCGACTTGGGATTTAACATAATTGTCTCTTTTTTGAGGCAGTAAATATACAGTATAGCCTAAATAAGTGGATCAAAAGATTGCGCTTTGATCTACCCTCACCCGCCCTGTCGGGCACCCTCTCCCATCAATGGGAGAGGGCGCTCATACTGAGCATCAGTTTTTAACTGCAAAATGACTAGTATCGGGTCTCATACCTGCTGTAGGTTGGGTTGAGGCTGGTAAGCCGAAGCCCAACAAAACCATTCATGTTGGGCTTCGGCTTACCAGCCTCAACCCAACCTACGCTTCACTCAATAGTTCGCGCGCGTGGGACAAGGTTTGTTCGGTTATCGTCAATCCACCCAGCATACGGGCTATTTCTTTCACTTTGTCTGCGTCGTGTAAAAGCGTCATGCGTGAAAAGGTTTCCGAATCACTCATTTGTTTTTCAACCAGAAAATGCTGGTGAGCGCAGGATGCCACTTGGGGTTGATGGGTCACGCAGAAAATTTGCAGCCGATCGCCGAGTTTTCGCAGCATTTGGCCAACGAGAGCGGCAGTCGCACCGCCAATGCCAACGTCCACTTCATCAAATAGCAAGGTGGGTGTTGAGCCGCGTTGTGCGGTGATCATTTGAATGGCAAGGCTTAAGCGCGATAGCTCACCACCGGATGCGACTTTCTGCAATGTGTCGGGCATCATGCCAGGATTTGTGCAGACGAAATATTCTACTTTATCCAAGCCGTGAGGCTGCATTTTATCCAGCTCGCTGAACCGTACCTCGATATAGCCTTTAGGCATGCCCAATTGCTGGATATGCTGACTAATATCTTTTGCAAGCGTTAACGCATGCCGTTGCCGGGATTCGCGCAAGATTAACGCTTCTTTGTCATACGCGACTTTCAAATCGTGATAGGCATCTTGTAAGCGTTGCTTCTCGCCGTCTGATTGCTGCAATTGTTTTAATTCCTGAGCAAGATCTTGCGCTTTATCAAACAATTGATTTGGATCAACGTGATATTTACGTGCGACTTGATGCAGTAAGCTCATACGCGCTTCAACTTCCTGCAGACGTTCAGGATCCAGTTGGATTTGACGTTGAAAATACGTCATCTCATCGCGCGCTTCATCGCATTGAATCAAGGCGTTATTCATCAGGTCTATCGCATTTTTGATGGTGCTATTGTCTTGTGGTAAAACGCTCAAAGACTGCAACACTTGATGAATCGACTGTGCAATATTAAACGGCTCATCCTCACTCAATAAACCCGTTGCACGCGTGCAATGCTCCAGATAATCACGTGCGTGATGCAGCATCAAATGCTCCTGATGCAATGCTTGCATTTCACCTTCAACCAGCTTCAAGTTATCCAGCTCATCAATTTGATACTGTAACAAGGCAATTCGCTCGATGGATGTTTGACTGTCTTGAAGCGCATCCAGCTCTTGTTTTATTTTAGTGCACTGACGATACAGTTGATGAACAACGTCGAGCTGTAGCTGATGATTGGCAAAATGATCCAGTTGCTGACGATGCGTTTGATGATTCAGTAACGTTTGATGTTGATGCTGGCCGTGAATATCCACGAGCATTTCACTGAGTTCTTTGACTTTTTGAATCGGAAAAGGTTGGCCATTAATCGTTGATTTCGAACGGCCTTCAACATAGAGGATGCGACGTAATAAAATCTCACCTTGCTCACACAACAGATCATGCGCGGCCATCCAGTTACGTGCGGGAGAATCTTTGCCAACATGAAAACACGCCGTAATATCACAACTTGGCGCGCCGGTGCGTATCACGGATACATCACCACGCCCGCCGAGTGCGAGCATCAGTGCATCGATCATAATCGATTTTCCGGCACCGGTTTCGCCTGTAAAGGCGGTCATGCCGGTATTAAATTCCAGCTCAAGCTTGGATACAATCGCGAAATGTTCAATGCGTAAAGAAGTCAGCATGTCAGATTACCCCTGTGGTTTTGATCCCCAACCGAGTTTCATTCGAAGCGTATCATAATAATTGTATTCAGAGGGATGCAGCAAGCGCAACTGCTGTTTGTTTTTTTCGACAGCCACACGTTGCCCCGGTTTAATAATGCGTGACTCGTGACCATCGCAGCTGATTTGTAAATCCTGTTCATTACTGGTGCTGATGCGAATTTCAACCTGACAATCGCCATTAAAAACCAGTGGCCGAGAACTTAAGCTGTGTGAAAACATCGGCACAATGACCATGGCATTCAATTGTGGATGCATAATCGGACCACCTGCGGACAATGCATAGGCGGTTGATCCGGTGGGGGTTGATAAAATTAAACCGTCGGAGCGATAGTGGGTCACAAATTGCTGATCGATATAAACATCAAATTCGATCAAATGGGTTTCATTGCCTCGGCTCAAGACAACGTCATTCAGTGCGTCGCCTTGAAAATAAGTGTGTTCATCATCAGAAATACGCGTGTGCACCAAAAATCGAAGCTCTTCGATATACTGGCCGCGAAGAATTGCGCCCAGTTGTGTCTCAATATCATCAGGTGGAATATCCGTCAAAAATCCCAGTCGCCCACGGCTTATGCCGGTGACCGGGACATTGACTTGAACTGCCATACGCGCAGCCGACAATAAACTGCCGTCTCCACCGACAACAACAATCAAATCATGACGCCCATCCATGGCATCTTGGGCTAATACAGGAAGACTGATGGCAAAATTAAGCGCGGTTTCTGCATCAAAATAAACGTCAATGCCAACGCTTTGTAAATAAGTCACCAAGCGTTGCAACGTCTCGTTGATGACCGGATTAACACGATGTGACCGCGCGCATAAAATGACGCGCGTAAACCGTTGTTTTGCCATGTATCCTTAACCCTCGCTATTCATGCTCCGCGCTGTGCGTTTCCGTAAATTTTCTTGCAATTCTTTTTTCCGTATACGAATCGACAATGGCGTCACTTCAACCAATTCATCATCATCAATGAATTCCAGGGCTTGTTCAAGTGAGAATTTAATCGGTGGAACCAGCACGATGTTTTCATCGGTGCCCGATGCACGAACGTTGGTCAATTGCTTTTCTTTCGTGACATTCACCACCAAATCATTATCACGAGAATGAATACCAACGATCAAGCCTTCATAAACAGGGAGCTGTGGGTCAATGAATAAACGGCCACGTTCCTGGATATTAAACAAGGCAAATCCGCGCGCAGTACCCGAACAATTAGAAATCAATACCCCACTGTTGCGTTTACCCAATTGGCCTTTAAATGCTGGACCGTAATGATCAAATACGTGATACATCAAGCCCGTTCCAGAAGTACTGGATAAAAATTCAGTGTGGAAGCCAATCAAACCACGGGTTGGGATGACATAATCTAAACGAACACGCCCTTTACCGTCTGGCAACATCGCTTGCAACTCACCACGACGCTCACCCATTTTCTCCATAATAGAGCCTTGATGGCCTTCTTCAATATCAATGGTCACTCGCTCATAAGGCTCAAGCGTATTGTCACCTTCTTTAGTAAAGATAACTTCTGGCTTGCAGATAGCCATTTCATAGCCTTCTCGACGCATCGTTTCAATCAAAATCGACAAATGAAGTTCGCCACGACCAGAGACTTTGAATTTATCTGGATCTTCTGTGTCATCTACACGCAAGGCAACATTATGGAGTAATTCAGTTTGTAGACGTTCGCGAATTTTACGTGTGGTAACAAATTTACCTTCTTGACCCGCAAACGGTGAGTCATTGACTTGAAACGTCATGCTGATGGTGGGTTCATCCACAGTTAACGGTGGCAGTGCCTCAACGGTGTTAGGATCGCAGATGGTGTCTGAAATATTTAAGTTTTCAACACCGGTTACGGCAATAATATCGCCAGCGCGTGCGCTGTCTTGCTCAACGCGATCAAGCCCTTTGAAGCCTAATATTTGCAATATTCGTCCACTGCGAACGGCGCCCTCTTTATCAATAATTTTGACCTGCGATTTAGTCGAAACTTGGCCGCGCGATACACGCCCAATACCAATGGTACCGACATAAGATGAATAATCCAGTGAGCTGACTTGCATTTGGAAAGGACCTTCAGGATCCACATCAGGGGCAGAGACCTTTTCCACTATCGTTTGTAATAAGGCGTTCATATCAGTCGCCTCATCTTCTAAATTCAATTTAGCATAGCCATTCAATGCGGACGCATAAACAACCGGGAAATCGAGCTGTTCGTCTGTAGCACCCAGGTTATCAAACAAATCAAATACTTGATCCATCACCCAATGCGGTCTTGCGCCTGGACGGTCAATTTTATTAATGACCACAATCGGCTTTAATCCACGTGCAAATGCTTTTTGGGTCACAAAACGTGTTTGTGGCATAGGGCCGTCGACGGCATCAACTAATAATAAAACACTATCAACCATCGATAAAATACGTTCAACTTCACCACCAAAGTCCGCGTGTCCTGGTGTATCGACGATATTAATTTGAAATCCGTGCCAGTGAACGCAAGTATTTTTGGCTAAAATGGTAATGCCACGCTCTTTTTCAAGGGCATTCGAATCCATCATGCGCACAACGACCGGCGCGCGCTCGTTCAACGTTCCAGTTTGTTGTAATAATTTGTCAACCAGGGTTGTTTTTCCATGGTCAACGTGGGCAATAATGGCGATATTTCGTATTTGTTCTATCATTGGGGGCCTTTGTGTTATCGTTCATAAATGGAGACTGTGCATATTATACATCAAAAACTTAAATATTGCTTAAAGAGAGTTCATTAAATGAAAAAACAACATTTAATATCGCTATTTAGAAAAAATGAAACGATCATTTACTTGTTATTATTAGCCGTCTTCGGGTATGCCTCGCAATATATTTTTAATCTGATTTTAACCCATTATTTAACCCCATCGTTGTTTGGGGATTTCAATCTGGCTCTCCGCGTGCTTACAATCCTGACAGCGCTGTCTCTTTTGGGCACGAATAGCTCATCCAAGCGCTTTCTATCTGATTATTTACACAACCGTCGAGAACAAACATTAGGCCATTATATTAAATGGAACATCCGCATCATTCGTATCAGCTTTGTCATTTGTGTTGTAATCGCCATTGTTGCTTATACAACCATGCATATGCTACATATTTGGCATGTTAAAGACATCCGCACCTATCATTTATCCATCTATATGTTGTGGTTGGCGCCGCTAGCCTCGATTCTAAGTCTCCTAAACGCTTATCTGTTATGCGCAAATTATCCGGTTAATTATGCCATCGTTGCAAACTCAAATAATTTTTTATCGATGATATTTTTCTTGGTACTCGTTGCCTTCTATAAAGTAGAAGATATTCACTCACTCTCGCTTTTGATTGTTCTTGCCTTAGGGTTGCTTTTATTGGTTCTGATCGATATTTATTTTATTATGCGAAAATCGCCCTACCTGTTTGGCCATATTTTACGCGCGATATCGACCAAGGAGTCGGCTAAAATTGAGCCGGCTTGGTATTCAGTATCAATACGCCTGGCAATCAATGGGCTATTTACTGCCTTCTTATTTAGTCTGGATATTGTCATTTTAAAATTGATTTCGCCCTATCCGGAATCTGCCGGTCTCTACGCCGCTACCCTCACGATTGCAGGGGCTTTACTGGTAATACCGGTGAATATATATATACCCGTCAAAGCACATGTTACACGATTAATAACAACAGATGAGGGAACAAAATCCCTGGAGCAAACCCTCAAAGCATCTAATCAGATTGCATTCGGCATTACGATAGTCTTGGCCCTTATTATTTTAATTTATTCAAAGTCTCTACTTCATCATTTTGGAGCGGGTTATGTCCAGGCAGATGCGGCACTCAAAATTTTAGTGGTTGGTGTTGTTGCGAATGCCTTTGCACAGCCCGCTGTAAACATTCTTCCCTACTCGGGCCAAGAGATGGCTTTATTATTTTCTACGGGCCGTTCACTATTGGCAACCGTTGTTTTAGGCGCAATATTAACTTATTTTTACGACATTACAGGTATTGCTATTGCCACAACCCTGACATCTACACTCAGAATGTTCGCGCTCCATTGGATAGCTTACCATCGAGCTAAAATTAAGACTTATCTTATCGTGTAGGACACCATCATAGCTGCAATAGCCGACTTATCTGCTCCATTAAATAAAACGGTATCGAGAGCAATTGATATTGAACCGTTACACCAACATGATTTTTAACATTGATATCGGTCTTGCTGGGAAAATCCGAATTGATGCGCACGGCGAGCAATGATTTTTTTAATTCCATAAATAAATGGAGCGATTTTAATCCGCCTGTGCTGCCTGATTTTACTTCGATTGGAATGACTTTGTTACCGTGCTGAATGAGATAATCAATCTCAGCGTTAGAGCTTTTTTCCTCACGCAACCAATAATACAAAGCAGGCTCCATATAAAACGGATCGATCGTTCGCAATAATTGTCCAACCACTTGTTCTGCAATACCGCCATGATTAATCAAAGTCATTTCATCAATATTGATATCTTGAAAATTTAATCGCAATGCAGCGCTACACAAACCCACATCTAAAAAAATCTCTTTAAAATATTTTGGATTTATTTCCGCAGCTAATGGTACACCATTACCAGCAGCGCTTGATACGCGATGACACACGCGTGCCTTTTCTAATAAAGATAAGGCATGCTTTACCGTCTGCGTTTGCACATCTGGATTCACGCGACGCATCACAAATTTTTGACCCAACATTTCAGGCACTGCGGTCATCGTTTCATGCAATCTTTCAATCGCAATGCGTCCACGATATTTTGCAAAATCATCGCGATAGGTACCCAATAATTCATACTGTATTCTGTTCACTTCCGCGAGTGAATTTTCTTTAATCCAGTTTGCAACAGCAGCAGGTAATCCACCTACCAATAAATATAATTTAAAATAAGAAATAAATTGTTCATGAATGGAAGTGGGTATATCTGTTTCAAAATCGTATGCGCTTAAATAATCACACAACATCTTTTTATGATTTGCCAATAAAAATTCTTCAAACGAAAGTGGCTCCAAATGCATGTAGCTGATACGGCCGACCGGCATACTGAACGTGTGTTCGCTTAATAAAAATTCCAATAGAGAGCCCGCAGCAATCACCGGAAGCTCTGGTAACTCTTCTGCAAACCAGCGTAGTCGAGCAAATAGAATGGGCACCGCTTGAATTTCATCTAAAAACAGTAGGCTATTTTCTGTTGTAAATTCCTGCTGAAACTCAGCGCTTAAATTAAATAATATTTTTTTAGGATCGTTGGATTTAAATAAATCGGCGAGCTGCGGTTGTTTTTCAAAGTTAAGCTCGATGAGCATTTTGTTACTTTTTTTTACAAAATGACGCACGAGCCACGTCTTACCCACTTGTCTTGCGCCACGAAGCACCAATGGCTTTCGATCAAAAGATATTAACCATTTTTGCAAATACGATAGTGCACGCCGCTCCATTACCCCTCCTGTTTACTCACTAAAATAATAGGGGTGTTTTAATTAAAAGTCAATAAAAGTGACGTCTCTTTTTATTGTTAACTTATCAAAAGATAGGGGGTGTTTTATTAAAAAATGAAGACATCCTGGGCGTATCCGCGGGTTCCATTACTGGGGCGTTGCTTGCCATAGGTGCTGATCCTGCAGAAATGACTGACTTCGCGCAAAATACGAATTTTACTTCGTTACTGGGTGAATCAAGTTTGTATCCTCTCGATATACTGTACATATGTTGAGGCGGCAAGACGTGAAGCGTGCTTCAAAATTAGTGCGGAAAGTGGAAACTTAATTTAATCGAAGCGTTTAATCCAAGATGGCGCAACTTATACGACGAAATATGTTCCTGACATGAGCATCTCCTGGATACCGCGGATAAACCGCGGTAAGTCGGCATCGAGCGATCAAATGTCAACGACCCCTAGTATTTAATCCAGCATGGTACCAGCGTAATTTACGGCATCGCTCAGCTTTTTCAACAATGTCCAATATAATAAATATATGGTATTCTCTTAAGTTTTTAGAGCAATAGCCAAGTATTGGAGACGATAGTCTCCCTCTACAACGCTGCTTGCATAGAACAGCATAATTTTATTCCATGCTGTTCTATAGAATGTTTAACAGGCAACACATGACAAATTCAGCAAAACAAAACAACATTATTGTGGTCAATAAAAAAGCAGGCTTTGATTATTTTATTGAAAAAACCATTGAAGCGGGTTTACTCTTGGAAGGCTGGGAAGTCAAAAGCCTTCGTGCCGGCAGAGTTAATTTGACCGATGCGCATGTCATTATCAAACGCGCCGAAGCGTATTTATTAGGTGGCCAAATTCAGCCGCTCTCCACCACCTCAACGCACACCCATGCCGACCCCAGGCGTACGCGCAAATTATTACTTAATCGGCGTGAACTTGACGTACTGATTGGCAACATTGAACGCCAGGGATATACACTGATCCCTTTGTCTCTTTACTGGAAAGGCAATAAGATTAAAATGTCACTTGCATTGGCCAAAGGTAAAAAAACACATGATAAACGCGATACAATTAAAGACCGGGATTGGCAACGGAGCCGTTCTCGAATTATGAAACAATCGAATTAAGTTATAGGGAGTTTGTATGTGCGGAATCATGGGGGCAGCCTCGCATCGCGACATTACTAAAGTATTATTAGAAGGGTTAAGGCGGCTCGAATATCGAGGCTATGACTCTGCAGGTATTGCCGTTATCACCGACGATGGTCGTTTAAAGCGCCTACGAATGTTGGGTAAAGTACAAATGCTTGCCGACGCGATGTTGGAAACAACCATTACCGGTCACACCGGCATTGCACATACCCGCTGGGCAACGCACGGCAAGCCTTGCGAAAAAAATGCACACCCTCATGTGTCCCACGGAGAAGTGGCTGTTGTTCATAATGGCATCATTGAAAACCACGAACCACTCCGACGTTTTTTGGAAGAAGCGGGATATCAATTTCTATCCGAAACCGATACGGAAGTTGCAGCACACTTGATTCATTATCATTATGAACAGTTGCAAGACAAGTCCCTCTTAGAAGCGGTACAGATGACCTCGGCTAAAATGCATGGCGCCTTTTCCCTGGGGGTCATTCATCAGAAAAATCCGCAGGAACTGGTGGTCATTCGAAAAGGCAGTCCACTTGTTATTGGTCTTGGCATTGACGAGAATTTTATTGCCTCAGATGCATTAGCACTCCGATCGTTCGCGCAAAATATTATTTATTTAGAAGAAGGCGACAGCGCAATACTAACACCAGACGAAGTACAAATATTCAATGCCAATCGACAGCTCGTTGAACGTGCCATGAAACCGCTCAATGATGATGGTATGGCGATCACGAAAGGGACTTATCGTCACTTTATGCTTAAAGAAATTTTTGAGCAGAGCCAAGCCCTGACGGACACTTTGGATGCCCGCATTGTTAGTCTCGACGTATTGAAAGCAAGCTTTGGTCAACAGGCTGCCTGTATTTTCTCAAAAATCAAGAACATTCATATTGTTGCTTGCGGTACCAGTTATCACGCTGGCTTGATTGCCAAAACGTGGATAGAATCACTGGCGGGCTTGCCAACGCAGGTTGAGATTGCGAGCGAATATCGTTATCGAGATGTTGTTGTGCCTGAAGACACCCTGTTTATCACCGTATCACAATCAGGTGAAACCGCCGACACATTGGCCGCATTATCCAAGGCGAATACATTACACTATGCGGGCACACTCGCCATTTGTAACGTCGCATCAAGCAGTCTTGTTCGCGAATCTCAGCTTGTTTTTCTAACCTGCGCTGGCATCGAGATTGGCGTTGCATCAACCAAGGCATTCACCACTCAGCTGGCCGCTTTTTTAATGCTCGCCACGGCACTGTGTAAAGATTCACGTGCGTCAGAAGTCCTTGCTCAATTAAAACAACTTCCGGAGCATTGTGAACGTGTGCTCAAAATGAATGACAGCATTGAGGCATTAGCAGCACAATTCGTCAACAAAGCACATGCGTTATTCCTCGGTCGCGGTGTTCAATACCCCGTTGCACTGGAAGGCGCATTAAAGTTAAAAGAAATTTCATATATTCATGCAGAAGCCTACCCTGCGGGAGAGTTAAAGCACGGCCCGCTTGCACTGGTCGACAAAGACATGCCTGTGATTGCCATTGCTCCAAACGATGAATTGCTGGATAAATTGAAATCTAATTTACATGAAGTCAGTGCCCGTGGGGGGCAGTTATTTGTGTTTGTCGATGACTCACAACTATGGCCTTCAAACGGTGCGATTTTAATCCCAGTTCCGACCTGCGGACAATGGATAGCACCGATAATTTTCACTATACCGCTGCAATTGCTGGCCTACCACGTCGCAGTTGCAAAAGGAACGGATGTGGATCAACCACGTAATCTGGCAAAGTCAGTAACCGTTGAATAATATCTAGTTTGTTAATGAGAGAATGTAAATGACACAAATGCTAACGACAACCGCACAAAAAATTGCAGAAGAACTACGCGTTAAACTCTCGCAGGTCGAAACGGCCATTCAACTCTTAGATGACGGGGCAACGGTTCCTTTTATTTCACGATATCGAAAAGAGGCCACCGAAGGGCTGGATGACACTCAGTTACGTATGCTTGCAGAACGGCTGCATTATCTGCGGGAACTTGATGACCGTCGAGAAGTCGTGCTCCAATCGATTCGTGAACAAGAAAAATTAACCCCTGAGCTTGAGCAAGCGATTCTCGTTGCTGAAACCAAAACACGCTTGGAAGACTTATATCTTCCCTATCGGCCAAAACGCCGTACCAAAGCGATGATCGCCAAAGAAGCCGGTTTAGAGCCACTGGCCATGGCATTATGGCAAAACCCATCGATTGATCCACAAACAAAGGCTGAGGAGTTTATCAATGCTGAAGCCGGGATCGATACTGTCGATGCAGCGCTTGAAGGTGCGCGTCAAATTCTCATGGAACACTTCGCTGAGCATGCAGATTTACTCGAAGAAATGCGCGATTATTTGTGGAAAAACAGTGTATTACACTCTACAGGTGCGCAAGCTGCAGCCAAAACTAAATCTAAAAAAGATACCAGTAATAAATTTACTGATTACTTAAAATACGCCGAACCCATTCGGAAAATTCCATCTCACCGCGCGCTTGCGCTTTTCCGTGGCCGTCGTGAAAATGCATTGCAATTATCATTGACCCTGCCTGACGCGCCTGATTATGGCGAAAAACGCATTGCAACGTACTTTAAAATCGAAGACCATCAACGGCCTGCCGATGCTTGGTTGCTTGATACCGTTCGGCTGGCCTGGAAAGTAAAAGTTTCGACCAAACTAGAACTGGAATTATTAACCCGTCTGCGCGAATTAGCGGATGAAGAAGCCATTCGTGTCTTTGCTACCAACCTACATGATTTATTACTCGCATCACCAGCGGGCGCAAAAATCACCATAGGACTTGATCCGGGAATACGCACAGGGGTCAAAGTCGTCGTGATTGACAACACCGGTAAATTACTCGATTCCACGGCTATATTTCCGCTAGCGCCCCACAATCAATGGCACCCAGCGATTGCGGATCTCGCTAAATTAGCGGCGAAATACAACGTCGAACTCATCAGCATCGGCAATGGCACGGGCTCACGGGAAACTGAGCGCCTGGTCGCAGAACTCATCAAAATGTACCCTGATCTGCATTTAACCAAGGTCATGGTCAGCGAAGCTGGGGCGTCGGTCTATTCTGCTTCAGAGCTCGCTGCGGCTGAGTTTCCTTCCCTGGATGTAACTCTCAGGGGCGCTGTATCTATTGCCAGACGCTTGCAAGATCCTCTGGCAGAATTGGTTAAAATTGATCCCAAATCAATTGGTGTCGGTCAATATCAACATGATGTGAATCAGGCTCGCCTTGCGCGCTGCCTGGACGGCGTTGTTGAGGATTGCGTGAATGCGGTGGGCGTTGATGTCAACATGGCATCGGTTCCGCTGTTAACGCGTGTTTCTGGCCTCAACGAGCAACTGGCGAAACAACTGGTGCAGTATCGCGATGAACATGGGCGCTTCGACAATCGTCAGCAACTCAAAAAAATTCCACGCATGGGTGAAAAAACCTTTTTACTGGCCGCTGGTTTTTTAAGAATTACGGACGGTGATAACCCGCTAGATGCCTCATGTGTCCACCCGGAAGCTTACCCACTGGTTGAAAAAATGCTTGCCGATAAAAAAATTGCGATACAAGAAGCCATTGGCAATCGGGGCTTGTTGCAATCGGTGAATGCGGCTGAATACGTCGATGAGCATTATGGCCTACCCACTATACAAGACGTGTTAAAAGAGCTCGAAAAGCCGGGGCGCGATCCACGACCTGAATTTAAAACAGCCCAGTTCAAAGAAGGCGTCGAAGACATCACCCATCTACATGAAGGGATGATTCTTGAAGGCGTGGTTAGCAATGTCACCAATTTCGGTGCTTTTGTTGACATCGGCGTTCATCAAGACGGCTTGGTACACATTTCAGCCATGACCAATCGCTTTATCAATGACCCACGTGCAGTGGTCAAAGCCGGTGATGTCGTTCGTGTTCGCGTCGTCGAAGTGGATAAAGAGCGTCGTCGTATTGGCTTAAGCATGAAACTTGAAGAGGAAAAGCCAGCTGTAGCCAAGCCATCTCAACCGCAAAAACCGCAACAAACTGTTCGGCATGTGAAAAAGCCCGTTAGAAGCGAACACAAGAAACCAGAGCTCATTAAAAAAGAGCCGGAGAAGAAAAAAGCGGTTGTGTTTAATACATCAATGGCGGATGCATTGGCCAAACTCAAGCGGAGCTCATCTTGATAACAAAACCGTCTGGTGAAATTACAATCCAAACGTTGGCCATGCCCGCATCCACTAATGCAAATGGGGATATTTTCGGCGGCTGGCTGGTCTCACAAATGGACTTGGCAGCCGGGGTGCTGGCTAAAAAAATATCGCGCGGGCGAGCGGCAACAGTGGCCATTAATGAACTCACGTTTATTAAACCCGTTCATGTAGGCGATGTTGTCAGCTGTTATGTCAGTCTCATCAAACAAGGCAACACCTCGATGACGATTGACGTGCAGGCCTGGAAAGAAACTTTTACCACCGAAGAAAAACTGTGTGTCGCTAAAGGCACATTTATTTTTGTTGCCATTGATGATAATGGACGCCCAAGACAGGTACCTCAATCCGCATGAGCACTTCAAATACAAAAGAATTAAAGCAATGGATTTTAAATATCGCCGCCTATCTGAGTCGAGGAGATGTTCCCCCCGCACAGTACTACGCAACATTTATCCAAGAACCGGAGCTTGCCGCCACATTGGTCGACTTCATTAACAGCCTGGATGAAGACGAACCCGATGCTAAACACGCGTACTATTCCGCCTCGGTCTTTGCCATTGATATTTATGTTTCTCAGCTGCAAATTGCCATTGAGTCGGGAAGTAAACTAGCGGAAAAAACCATGCAACAACTCATGGCCAATCTAGCCCGAGCCATTTCCAGCTGTAAGCATTCGTTGAGTTTTTGGCTACCTGTTTTAAATGCTTTTTATGAAGTGCATATCGAGCTGAGTGCCGATTTAAAAAATGCCTATTTGGATTTGATTGATGAAGAAGAGCCCTATTCACCTGACGATGAAGACGACAAACTGAACTCCATTCGTGAGCTGATTCATGAGTTATCCGATTTAAGCACTTTTGATATTGCAGAGAATTTTTTTGCACAAAGCTATGCAATGCCTCCCGAATTTTTTGTCGATTTAATTATGGACTTATACAGCATTGACGAGGGGCATGATATTGCTCTGCTTGCACTGCTACATCCCAATGCTGAGGTTCGCCAACAGGTCGTTGCAACCCTCGATTCCCTCATGGAGCAAGTCACCCTCAGCTCTACTTCGCTCTCACGTTTGCAAGCCATAACGTCCTGGCATCCTGCAGAGTTGCAAGATAAATTCAATCATTGGATCAAAATACAACGCAAAAAAGGGGTCGTATTTTTAAACCTGGAGCGCTCGCCAAAAATTCGGATTCAAGCGAGTGAAGTCGATGGTGGTGGCGCTCAAGGCGTGTTTATTCATCTCAACGAAAAACGCAAGAATCGCCTTTGCAGCTTGCTCCTTAAACAAGAAGTCGGCATTAAAGATGCGTGGATAACACCGGGCCTCCCGGCGGCTGATGTCAGGCGTTATTATGATGAGTCGTTTGATGAAAACATCACCCTTAGAGATGTCGATTTGCCTTATCTCATGATGATGGCCAACCATTTTCTGGCCGTGACGCTGTCACATGGCGAAATGCCTGATCTTCATTTGCTTGAAATTCAAGAAGAGCTTGGCGTTACATTGACGCCACAGCTATTAGATATTCCAGACGTCATGAATCAACTTGAGATCCTCGTGCATCCCTTCACGCCCGAGAGCATTCAAGCGGCATTTGCGCGTTCGAAAAATTGGTCAAAAACCAAATCGTTCACCGAATCTTGGTACATGGAAAATGCAGTCATCGATAAACTCGTCAACCGCTGTTGCAGCTTCATTAAAGGCACCAAAGTATGCCGCACAGAAGAGGCCATTGCACTGATATTCTCAGAGGTCATGGAAAACCATCGTTCTCAATGGTTATTTCATTTTTTATGGGTCGCTTTATGGGCCAAAGCCCGTTCACGAAAAAATGAAAAGACCTGGCAAGACAGCTTTTTAATTGCTCACGCGATTCAATCAGGCGCGCCGCTGCGTTCGATCCCCATCATGCATGATATTTGCGAACAATCGGTCATCAACAGTGTCGAAACCATGCAGGAAAGACGTACGCATTTAAATGAAGAGTGAATCGTTACGAGCGCCCACAGTACCTTCGGTACAAACAGCCAAAACGAACTCCCAATAAACGTCACAATTTGTGCAATGATCTGTCAAGCGTCGTTGCGAGGCACGAAGCAATCCAGGGGTTCGAAGCTTTGTTCTCTGGATTGCTTCGTGCCTCGCAACGACGCGATCTGCAAGTTCATTGTGGCTGTTTGTACCGAAGGTACTGGGGGGCTCGCAACGACGGCCTGGTATATTGTTGTACAAATTATGAGGTTCATTGAGAAGGCCCAAAAATTTGACATGTCGGGCCACTTAGTGTACTCTTTGCGCCCACAATTAATCACATTATAGGCGACAAATGCTTTATTACTTCATTATTTCAATCGACCCAAAACCTGGTGCTGAATGCTATTACCAATCAGCAGAGTACTACGCGGATCGTGTTGCAAATCGACACTACTCGGTAGAAAGACTTTACGAAAATTTTACATCACTTCAACAATTTAAACGTATATCTCATGACTGGCAGATCAATGCCAAGTCACCAATCGCACTTTTAACTGTCTCCTATAATGATGAGCATAATGAATATAGGGCAACGGATTTATATATCATCAATAGTATGGCCCCAAGCAATGAGCACCACTTTAATCCACCCGTGGTTCTTGCTCTTGCTGACTTAAACTTAGAGCATGAAGAAATAGAAAGGGTTCAGCCCGGCTTCTAAAAGATCCTAGAACCGAACCTAGTACATTTTCCATTTAATTTTGACAGGCTGCAATATTCAAACTGTTGGTATTTAAACCGGAATCCGAGCCACGACCGTTAGGGAGTGGAACAGTTCAGCCGGCCCTCAAATACTCCACTCCCTAACGGTCGTGGCTCGGATTACGGTTTACTACAAAACAATCTGCGCAAACGTAAAACATGCACTACACTTATACACAGAGGCTTCTTTGTGGGAAAATTAAGGTGGAGTCAAAAGCAGAATTGACATTTATTGAGCATCAGTGCATAGAGCGTATCGTATGTAGTGGTGGTGGTGCAAAAGGCGTTGTTTACCCCGGCGCCTATCAAGCCCTTTATGAAAGCGGCGTCATGAATCAAGTGAAAGACATCGCTGGATCTTCAGCAGGTGCAATTACTTCAGCTCTAATGGCAGCAGGCATAGAACCCATAGCAATGCGTGAAGCATTATTAACAACGAACATGACCAATCTATTAGGGGAGCGTGTTGGCACGTACATTCCTTTAATGAATGAGAGTGGAGAGATTGGTATTACCCGTGATGGCATCCCGTTAGAACAATTTATTCGTATGCATTTTGTAACGGCCATAAAACGATCTCTCGATCGCATCAGAACAGTTAATGGACAGCCTACTGCCCCCCTTAGCCTCGTTGAATTAATTAGAAAAATAGAAGCATCACCTATGCCCTATATTACCTTTCGCGATCTAGCCCTTCTCCATAAACATTTCCCTGAACATTTTAAAACGCTAGCCGTTACTGCAGTCAAATTTCCCAATGGAAAATTACAAATTTTTAACGCGAAACTGACGCCTGATGTAGAAGTTGCACTGGCTTGCCGTGCATCGTCATCCATTCCTGTCCTTTTAAAACCTGTTAAGATTGATATTAATGGACAGATTCAAGAATTCATCGACGGTGGTTTGTATGTGAACATTCCCCTAAACTACTTCGATTTTGACGAAAAGCTTGGGTTTATCAATAATCAGAAACCCACACAAACCATGGTCTTTGCATTTGGAGAAGGTTTTGATCAAGATAAAAACCCTGTATTTCAAGCTCTGCACTCGCCACGCTGGGATGAAACCATTGCTGATGATATCATAGAAGATTTAGAAAACATCATTGAACTCAATATCTTATTCTTGTTAAAAGAGCATTACCCGAAGAACAAGAGCCCATACGATATTTCGGAAAAACTCAAACAAATTGCAGCAAAATTAAGAGAGGGTTTGCAGGTTAATTTAACTGCCGGTAAAATATCTCAAAGTGAATCCAATTTTATCTTCTTTCGGTTCTTTCAAACCATATTTGAACTAATGGACCAGCACGATGTCAACGAGCCAAGCCCGAGCCATCGTCATTTGCTTGGACTATTCAAGAGCTCCCTTAGACCCGTTTTATACCAGCCATCAATAGCAGACAGGATCATCCGGGATAAATTATTAGGCCTACTTGGCGACCTGAATGCGCCTTACCTCGATACGGTACAAAACGAAATGGGTTATCAAGAAATACGCAGCAATTATGCCCTGCGTACAGTAGAGTTGCGTGTGGGCGCCATTACCACAACTGATTTTAACGAAGCGACTCAAGCGTCTCGAATAATGGATGCCCTCGGATATTTAGATACCATGAACTATATTTTAAATCACGACTTGCATTCACAACTTCGCATTGACCCCGATGCCTTCTATGGTGATATTTTGGATACCACGCGTTATCTATATGACGCTGAGCTCAGTGACAATAGCTCATTGCCGCATGAAATACAGGCATTCAAAACACGTTTCACAGAGGATCCCGCGGCGGTTCGTAATCGTCATCTGTTTTATTTAATCAAAGAAAAAGTAGAAAAAGCACTCAACTCACCACTGGCCATCGCATTATCCAGAGCTATTGAGTTCCATAATGGCATGATCAATACGGAACATTTATTAAAAGAAACATACATCAAAGCGTTCGAATTGGCCCCTCCATTAAGATCGGAGAGCTTCAATAACGAGACATTTATTCGTGCAGCTGCGTTAAAAAAAGCCGTTGAATCCACTCATCTGTTGCAATCGATTAACAGCCACACGCTCACAGAGTCGCCATTATTGAATAAAGTGCGTCTTACTTTAGAAAAAATTAAGGGGTTTTCTGCAGGCGCTCATCACGAGCCTGCCTCAAGATCAGTCGGACTATAAATCAACGGTGGTTGTAAAACTTAATTTACTCAAAATTAAATTAACCTTGCTATCGCGACCATTATGACACCAACTCCGTTTTAGACTTGACTTTTACGGAATCAACATCATAATGGTCATATGGACAGAACTTTAAAATCATATATAAAAGTAGATCTTGTTAACAAGATCATTTTACTTACAGGCCCGCGTCAATGCGGTAAAACAACGCTTGCCAAACAGTGCCGCCCTTCATTTGATTATTTCAATTATGATTCTGCAGAACATCGACTGTCTTTGAAACAGAAGAGTTGGGACAGACAAAAAACGCTGATTATCTTCGATGAGCTCCACAAAATGAACGGTTGGAAGCGATGGTTAAAAGGTATTTATGATACCGAGGGGATACCGCCGGAA
The DNA here is from genome assembly GCA_963784615.1 of uncultured Gammaproteobacteria bacterium. Taxonomy (GTDB): domain Bacteria; phylum Pseudomonadota; class Gammaproteobacteria; order Legionellales; family Legionellaceae; genus UBA11403. Next base: position 1,904,998 of record CAWASG010000001.1, on the reverse strand, counting down.
ATCATTGTTACCGGGAGTGCGCGCCTTGATATTCATAAAAAAATGGGTGATTCATTAGCGGGGCGATATTTTCAGTTTCGGTTACACCCATTGGATCTGAAAGAATTATCAGCATGTTATCCTAATGTTACTGATCTTGATTTGTTGTTTACACAATTATGGCAATGCAGCGGTTTTCCAGAACCTTTTTTAAAAAACAATACCACTTATTACAAACGGTGGCGGCGAAGTCATTTGAATATCATTTTAAGAGAAGATTTAATTGATCTTTATACGGGCCGGGATATCAAGACGATTGAAACCCTCGTCTTGTTGTTAAAAGATCGAATTGGCTCAACGGTTTCTTATGCGAATCTCGCTCGTGATTTGGAGCGTGATCCCAACACGGTTAAACGATGGCTGCAACTGCTTGAGGATTTGTATATTATTTTTAGAGTCACGCCCTTCCATAAAAACATTACTCGCTCATTGTTAAAAGAACCTAAATTTTATTTTTATGATCATACTTATGCAGAAAATTATGGTGCACGATTAGAGAATCTGGTGGCTTGTGCATTATTAAAAGAATTACAATTTCTTGAGGATACACAAGGACTACAAACATCATTGCATTATTTAAGAACAAAAGATGGAAAAGAAATCGATTTTTTAATCCGTATTGATGGTGAATCAACCCATATCATTGAAGTTAAATGGTCAGATGACACACCCGCGCCCGGATTTAAATTCTTTTCAGAATGTTTACCAAAGGCAAAGAAGATTCAATTAGTCAAAGAGTTAGCGCGTGAAAAAACATATCCAGACGGACTTGAAATACGCTCTATAGTGCCGTGGCTAACCAACTTGAACTTAGGACTTGCAAATTCATTTCCCTTAAACGGTTTTGGATAACCGAAACGTCCTCTATTGTTGTCAAACAAATCAGCACATCCGCTCCCATTGCACCGCACCCTTTTATCGCCAATAGACCCGGCTGCCCCTGAAGATTAGATATCAGTTGTTGAGTGTATTCGCTGACCCGGTTCATCGACAGCAGGGCCTGATGATAATCGTTTACAGCATCAACCAAGACCCGACTATCCGCTTTTATCAATGCACGATGAGCTGTAGTGACCAAAGCATCTAAGCGTGCAACATCTTCCGGCAACGTTGTATCGAACAAATGGTGATGTGTAGCTAATTTATGCCCGGTATGGGCGATAATAAAAGCCAGATCACGGAAGGGCCAGGGGTAACTCTCCAGCCGATTATCAATACGATGCATCGAGATACAAGCGGGCAACTCATCAGAGACTTGTGAACACGATAACGACTGCGCAAGGACATCATAACCACTGGGACGCAACCCCTGCCCCTGCCACGCACATTGCCAGTAAGCCGCTAACATCTCTTGGTGTATCGGAGGAGAATGGCGCAAAAAAGCTGTCGCCAAATAAGCACCCACAAACTGAGCACTGGAGGCGCCCATCCCGCCGCAATGATTCAACGGATCATACCAATGTAAACCATGTTGCTTATCGCCAGCCTGATGCCACCAACGACCGGCTGGCGATTCCGGGTGAATGCCATCAAGGCCGGGGATATCCGTCAGGGTTAATTCAAAACAAGGAGCCGTCGTTAAGATAATAGCGCCAAGATCAGCAAGTGCCGCGTATTCGCCTAGCAAAAACGTCTTAGCAGGAATGCGCCATTTCATCGTTCAACCTGAGCCGCCCTGATCTCATCGAGCAGCATCTGCGCATGGCTTAAACTCACCCGTTTATTCACCGCTAAACAATCTTGTAATCGCGACTTGAGTAAAGCGGTTTCACTATCGTTTGCACCAGCTACCATCGTCAGATTATCAATATGCAACTTCATATGGCCTTGAATAATGCCCTCAGTGCACAGTGCTCTCATGGCCCCAAGATTTTGCACCAAACCGACCGCGGCAATCACACGGGATAATTGGTTCGCTGATTCAATCCCCATCATACGTAGACACATCTTAGCCGTTGGATGCAGTGAAGTAACGCCACCAACTGTGCCAACGATAATCGGTGCTGTCAACTCACCAACCAGCACACCATCGTTATACCGCCACCGGGTAATGGCCTGATACTGACCATCACGCGCGGCATAGGCATGAATACCTGCCTCAACTGCACGCCAGTCATTACCCGTTGCGATCAGTACCGGATCAATGCCGTTCATCACGCCTTTGTTATGCGTTGCTGCACGGTATGGGTCAAGCTCGGCAAATAGGGAGGCCTCTTGCAAGCGCATGCCTAATTCAGAATCAACGTCACGAATTTCGACCCGGGCAGTCGTCAGCTTTTGATCATTCAAATTGGACAAAATGCACATCGTGACCTGCTCACCCGTCAACGTCTCAATCGGGGCTTTTAAATATTCAAGGACCTGATTGATAATATTGGCCCCCATCGCGTCACAACTGTTCATCAGCAGGTGGATCACGACCATCTCACCGCCATCAGGACGAGGAAGACGACGTAATTGTAAATCACTGACACCACCACCTCGCCGCACCATATTAGTGGCCACATCCTCGTTGGCTTTTTCGATGAAAAAGCGCTTATTATCATTGAAAATCGTCGAAAATCGCGCAAAATCTTGAACTTTTGCAAGTTGGATTTGACCGATAATGCAATCACCCGTGACCTGCGTTGTAATCTGTCCAAATTGTCTGATCCAACGGGCTGTTTTCGATAATGCGGCGATAATTGACGTCTCTTCAACGGCCAACGGGATCACATAATCTTGACCATCGATACAAAAATTGGTTGCAACACCGAGGGGAAGTTGAAAATAGCCAATCACGTTTTCGATCAATTTATCCGCCAAATCCAATTCAGCAACGCCACCGTTACTTAAAAACGTCACGTCTTCGTTCGTCAGAGCACCTAGCGCTAACAATCGTTGAAACCGCTCAGGACGGGTCAACTTGGAAAAACCCTTAAACAACACACTGGCATTAGAGGTTAACGACATGCCTTCTCCTTTAAGTCATTTAATACTTGGCTGCCTGTACAAAACAGGGCAACTTTGAGTTCATATTCAATTGAAGCCATCAGGGCGGTGACTGCATCGACAGTTTCTAATGCTGCTACCAGCATGGGCTTGGCAAATCCAACCGTTGAAGCCCCTAACGCGATTAATTTGGCGGCATCAAGTCCATTGCGCACGCCACCAGAGCCCCAGATGTCATAGGCGGGATTAACTGAAACGGCATTCAATACGCTACTCACCGTATCGATCCCCCAATGACGGAATGTCGCTGATGCCTGTTGGTGAATAGAATCCGGCGCTGCGCGATGCCCCTCAATTCGACCCCAATGTGTGCCGCCAAGTCCACTGACATCAACTGCCGCAACGCCAATATCATCAAGGCGCTTGAGGGTCTTGGCAGAAAATCCGCAACCCGTTTCTTTAATCACGACAGGAAGGGGCTGTGCCTTGACCAATTGCTCAAGTGCAGACCAACAGCCTTTAAACTGGGGCGTGCCTTCAGGTTGAATACACTCTTGCAACGGATTACAGTGAATGATTAAAGCGCTAGCCTGCAAGGCATCGGTCAAACGTTGGATATCAGACAGCGGCGTGCCAATCAATTGCGCAATGCCCAAATTACCCAACAAACTCACGTGAGGGTGCTCACGACGGATGATTTGCCATTCATTTGCAGCATCAGGATCGGTTAATTCTCGCCGTTGCGAGCCAACGCCCATCGCCCAATCCATTTGCTCACACGCCGCCACCAAATGACGATTAATATCAACAGATTGCTGATGCCCAGCAGTCATGGAACTCACCAGAAATGGTTTATCAACAGGCTGGCCGAAGCGATGGCTTTGAATGGAGATATCTGCAAAATCAAAATCCGGCAAAGCTTCATGAATCAACGTCACGCTATCAAACGGATTGCCCTCGTCGGCCTGGTTATCGGGCATGAGTGCGAGCTCAATATGATCTTGTTTGCGTGTTTCAAATTGTGTGTAATCACCTGACATGGCTTTACTTTCATGATTGAGAATAGTGGTTTGAATTTTAACACATATAGGGTACGTTCTCAAAATTAAGGCAGCAATTCCCGCCGTAAAAGTAGATGCTCAGTAGGATCGCCCTCTCCCATTGATGGGAGAGGGTGCCCGACAGGGCGGGTGAGGGTAGTTTAAGTCGTCATGTTTTGATCTACCCTCATCCGCCCTGTCGGGCACCTTCTTCCGTCAACGGGAGAAGGAACTCCGTTGCTAGTGTCGGTTCTACGGCGGGAATTGCTGAAATTAAGGGCTTAACCTTGATTTTTATTCAAAACAGCCCTTAATAATCGCGAAACAACTTCCGGCTATACTCCATCAGGGAAAGAGCTACGGCTCTCGTCCCATTCCGGGAGACCATCAATATCCGTTGGCGGATGATTAGGCGTGTCGTCATTAGGCGGGAAGTCTTCGTAGGAGACGCCAGCTACAGTTGTATCGTTCGCCTTTTTGTAAAAAAAGGTAGCCATTGTGCCAAACAGGGCTCCGCAGCCGCCCGCAACTGCTAGCGAGGTTGCAGCTGACTCAGAGAGCGCTATGCCGATTCCTGCCATCACCGGCACTAATGCCGGGCAAAGACAAGCAATCCCTATGCCCAATGCAATCAAGCCAGCGAGCATCAGCACACCCCCAATCACGCCGGTCGCTGAATGTTGCGCCACCATTTGCAGGAATAAACATGCTGAAAAGGAATCATCTGCATCAACATCATCAACATCTGCCGGTGGTATCAATGAGCTCATCGGTTTATGTTGAGAACTTAAACGAGCAATATCAAACATCGCAGTTTTAAGTTCCTCTACCCCAGTGTTATTTTTGGCAGAGGTTAAAATTCGACGTTCAAAAACAGCACCCTCTAGGGATATGTTAGAAAAAAATTCTTTCTGTTCGTCCGTTGCAAGATCTTCTTTAGTGCCGACTAAAATAAACTTAACGTCCGTAGAGTATGATCGAAGCCTATCAAGGTGGTTTTGCATCTTATTCAAATCAATGGGTTGGGATACATCGAAACAAATCAAGGCAATATCTGCGCTCACAAAATAGATATCTACAGTGCGTCGGAAAATCGCTTGCTGTTCACGCTCTTGGCCTCCAGTGTCCACAATATTTAGTGGTATTAAATCTTTATTCACCAAATACCCAAAAGCTACGGCTAACGTCTCTTCATACGCCTCAACAAAAGGCTGCCTTTTCATACGCGAAATAAGTGCCGTTTTCCCAACAGCGGCATCCCCAACAACAACAACTCTCAGACCCAACATAATGACCTCAAACAAGCACCTTGGCTAATAATAGCACGACAAAGCGGTCGAGTAAACGTATCCTGGTGTTTTTGTGCATTTAGTAAACAATCGTCTTTTTGACGACACGCCCTAACCCTGTCTCACCATCAGCACCAATAACGCCACAAACATAATTAACACAATCGCGAGCACGCCTAAACTAAAAAAACTTTTGCTTAAGTTTGCGCGACTGAACATCTCCGGCCGACCTTTAATGGCGCGATAAGTCACCCAGATAATTAACGCAGCGCCAATCAGGGCTAAGATTTGATATAGTGTATCCATTTGCTATTCTCCTTGACTCTCTTCAAACGTTCGACAATGTGTTTCTTTGATGAAAATTAACATCCCTAAAGCCAACAATAATGACAAGGGCAAGACTAATAATGCCACATGATAGCCCTGTAATGAAAATTGATGAATACCATCCAATGCTTCACCATTCCAGGTCATATCCAAAAGCGCGCCGACAAAAGGCTCATATAATGCTTCACAGATCGAATCAAAGGTATTCATGATCCCAAGCACCGTGGCAACCAACAACACAGGGAACAACTCGCGAATCATCGCAAAACTGGTGAAAAACCCACTGGCGCCAAAACCAAAGCCGCCTAATAACAGCATAATCAACGTCAATGGCAGTGAAGAACCATACAACACAATGGTCAAGCAACACAACGCCAAGGCCGTGCCCAACCACAAAATCGGCTTACGTTGCCCCATATAATCAGACAACCAACCCAAGAAAGGCGCACCGATACCAAAACCAATAAAAATAGTCGATGCTGCCAATGCTGCCTCTGTTTGTGACAAGCCATGGGCTATTTCGAGGAACGGTACCCCCCACAATCCACCAAAGACAGAAACCGGCGCAAAGGCCAAACCACTGTAAAACGATAACAACCACGCTTGCTTGTTTTTCAAAATATACGCCAACGATTGCATGACAGGGAGATGTGCAACATGATGCGATGCATCTTTGGGCTGTGGCTTGTCACGAACAACCACAAAATAAATAAAACCAAGGACAATACCCATCACACCGACAACTTCAAGTGCGACCCGCCACCCTACATTCTGAACTAAAATTGACAAGGGCATCTGTCCGAAGACCGCGCCCAGCATCGCTGCCGTCATAAATAAACCGGAAACCAATGCAAAGCGTTTCGGTGAAAACCAGACCGCCGCCAATTTAAAACACGACACGGCAGCGAATGCAGCCCCTGCACCCATCAGCGCACGACTGACGCAGGCCCATCCCAAGGTGTTCGTCTGTGAAAAAATGAGGGTGCTGATACTGCATAGCAAAATGGCAGCGGTCGTCAACAATCTCGGGCTATATTTATCAAGCATCATCCCTACCGGAATTTGCATACACAAATAAGCATAAAAATAAAATGCAGATAAATTGCCAAGCCCCGCGCCATTAACGTCAAACGTCCGCATCAAATCCTGCGTCATCACGCTGGGGGAAACTTGCACCAAATATTTATAAAAGAAAAATCCTGCAGCAACCAACCAAACAATCCATGGATAATACACCGTCCAAAACGTCGATTTTTGATGATTCATGAACTACTTGTCCTCAAACTGAAAGGCATCCGAATAGAGATTATCTAAAGAAACGCCGTGAGCCACTAATTGATCACGCGTACTGTACACCATATCAAAAGGCCCACAGATAACGATTTGCCAATCCTGAAGGGAAGCCGCGTAGCGCGACAGAACAATCGACGCCGGTGTTTGTTTATCACTTGATGATGACAACAACGGCAGATACTCAAATTGATGCACATGATTTTGCCATTGTTTCACTTTTTCATCAAGATAAAGATCACTCTGTGTACGCGCGCTCCACAGCAATTCGAATCGACGTGCTTCGCCCAATACCAGTAATTGCTCAATCATGGCATTGACCGGGGCAAATCCTGTACCGGCCGCGATAAATAGAATTGGTTTGATGGGATCCAAATGCTGAAAATCACACACCCCAAACGGTGCGCGTACTGTCAGCATGCCTTTTTGTTTAATCTCTTCCAGCAATCGAAGGTCCGCCGGGTTGTCAGGACTGTGGCGGATATGCAACTCATATTGATGCGAACCTAAGGGTGCATTGGCTATCGAATAACATAACTCTGCATCACCGAGCAGAAGTTGTAGATATTGACCTGCCTGATACTCAATATAATGCTCTGGAGCCAAAACCAATTGTAAAATGGTATCGGTCAAAGGCGTCATTTGTACAACGGTTGCTTTGGTTGTTTGAGTCTTCATGAAGGAAGCCCCAGATCCGGCCAAAAACTGTTTACCCGCGCCAATACCTCAGGATCCATGGTAATCGCCTTCCCCCACTCGCGCGAGCTTTCACCGGGCCATTTATTGGTCGCATCCATCCCCATTTTTGAACCAAGACCTGAAATGGGTGAGGCAAAATCAAGGTAATCAATCGGCGTGTTATCAACCATCACGGTATCCCGCAGGGGATCCATCCGCGTGGTCATCGCCCAGACAACGTCTGGCCAATGTCGTGCATTAATATCGTCGTCACAGACAATCACAAACTTGGTATACATAAATTGCCGCAGAAACGACCAAACCGCCATCATCACCCGTTTGGCATGTCCCGGGTATTGTTTTTTAATGGTCACGACGGCCAAGCGATAGGAACAGCCTTCTGGAGGCAAATAAAAATCAACAATTTCTGGAAACTGTTTTTGTAATAAGGGAATAAACACTTCATTCAACGCCACCCCTAAAATGGCCGGCTCATCCGGTGGCCTGCCTGTATAGGTGCTGTGATAAATCGGTTGCTCACGATGGGTGATGCGTTCAATGGTCAACACCGGGAATGATTGCACTTCGTTATAATACCCCGTGTGATCACCAAATGGACCTTCGGGTGCTTCAACGCCAGGTTGCAAATACCCTTCAAGAATAATTTCCGCACTGGCTGGCACATGCAACTCACTGCCAATACAGCGTGTGAGCTGTGTCCGTTGACCGCGTAACAATCCGGCAAACGCATATTCAGAAAGCGTATCAGGCACTGGAGTGACTGCGGCGAGCAAGGTTGCCGGATCAGCTCCTAAGGTCACGGCAACGGGGAAACGTTCGCCAGGATGCGCTTCTTGAAACGCTTGATAGTCGAGCGCGCCACCACGATGCGATAACCAACGCATTATTACCTGATTTTTACTAATCACCTGTTGGCGATAAATGCCCATATTTTCTCGGTCTTGATGCGGGCCTTTCGTCGTCACCAATCCCCAGGTAATGAGCGGTGCCGCGTCACCTGGCCAACAGGTTTGCACCGGCAGTTTCCCCAAGTCAACTTCATCGCCTTCAAACACGTGGGTTTGACAAAGCGCATGGCTCACATATTTAGGTGCCATGGTTAATGCATGCTTCACCAGCGGCCATTTACTGATGGCATCTTTAAAGCCCTTCGGCGGCTCAGGCTCTTTCAATGCAGCCAATAATTTACCCACTTCACGTAAAGCCAAAATATTCTCTTCACCCATGCCCATGGCAACACGCTCAACGGTACCAAATAAATTCGTCAACACCGGCATGGTATGATGTTTGGGATGCGTAAATAATAACGCCGGCCCGCCTGCTCGTAAGACTTTGTCACTGATGACGGTCATTTCCAGATCGGGAGACACGGGGTAGTCAATGCGCTTTAATAAATCGCGTGCTTCCAGTTGTGAGATAAAATCACGGAGATCGCTGTATTTCATGGTAGAAACCCTTAGTTATCAGGTGTGCTTGTAGGGGTTGGAGACAATATAGGAGTCTTTTTTTTTAATATTATCAGCCACATTCGGCAAATATGGGAGTCCATTCCATTTTAGCCGAAATAACGACTGCCGTCTAATGCAGGAACCTGTCGAAAAACAGGTGTAACGTATAGGCCATGAAATAACACCTAACCGGTCAACAACTGCTTCAGCCCTGTCAGGTGTGACTGTGCTAAGGCTTTAGAGCGAGCTTCATTGGGTTCACCGGACTTGCCGAACCACTCCAGGTGATCTTCAGGGATTTCATCTAAAAAGCGGCTCGGGGTGCACTCTTGCATCTCGCCTTCACGCCGCCTTCGTCTGGCGAGTGTTAAGCACAGACCTTTTTGCGCGCGCGTCATGCCTACATAGGCGAGCCGTCGCTCTTCTTCTATCATCTCATCTTCAATACTCACGCGATGGGGGAGTATGTCTTCCTCCATCCCGACCAAATACACAAAAGGAAACTCGAGGCCTTTTGAGGCATGCAAGGTCATCAACTGTACCGTGTCCGCTTCATGTTCTTCGGCTTGATCCAGCAGATCAATTAAAATCAGTTTATTGATGATATCTGCAAGCTCGCTGTCGCTGTCTTTGGCTAACAGTCGCTCAATCCATGCCACTAATTCCAGGACGTTATCCATGCACTTTTGCGCTTTAACGGGCGTATCACTTTGTTCGTAAAGATATGCCTCGTAGCCGCTTTCATCCACCATATCACGCAAAACACTTGGAACCGGTTCGTTTTTGAGACGACTTTTGATGACTTCGAACCACTGTTTAAACGATTGCAAAATTGCGCGCGGCTTTTCGCCGATCCGCTCGGTTAACGCCAGATGATCACAGCAAGCATACAAGCTTTGCTCTCTCAATTGTGCATAATGTCCGAGTGCCTCAAGCGTTGCATCGCCAATGCCTCGTTTGGGGATATTAATCACCCGTAAAAAGGCGGCATCGTCGGCGGGATTACATAATAATTTCAGATAGGCAAATACGTCTTTAATTTCTTTTTTCGCGAACCACGACTGCCCACCACTAATCCGATAAGCAATGCTGTGATGACGCAGTATTTTTTCAAACACGCGCGATTGATGATTGCCGCGGTATAAAATCGCATAATCACCAAATTGATGGCCAAAACGCAACTTGTGGCTAATCATATCCGCAATCACTTGCTCACCCTCGCCTTGCTCATCAGGACAGCAAAGAACGCGCAACAAATCCCCTTCGCCAAGCGCACTCCACAATTTTTTGGTGAGCAAGTGTGGATTATTCTGAATCAGCGTATTTGCGGCATGCAAAATTCGACCCGTTGAACGATAATTTTGCTCTAATTTAATCACGTTTAATTGCGGAAAATCCTCGTGCAACTGCACTAAATTTTCAGGGCGTGCCCCACGCCAGGCATAAATGGATTGATCATCATCGCCTACGACAGTGAATCGCGCACTAACACCCGTCAGCAGCTTCATCAAGACATATTGGCAGGTATTAGAATCCTGATATTCATCAATGAGTAAATGCCGAATCTTATTTTGCCAGTATTCTAAAACATCAGGGTATTGTTTGAGTAAAAACACCGGCAGGCGAATTAAATCATCAAAATCTACAGCATTATAAGCCTGCAATGACTGCTGATAACGCACATAAAGCGCGGCGGCCTCTGCACCTACCACCGAATCCGGGGGCAGATGATAGACCTCATCCGGGCCCATCATGTCATTTTTCCAACGGGAAATATGGCGCTGAATCGTCAATACATACTCGCGATCATTGCCTTGTCCATCCGGCAAAAGTCCACGTAACAATTGATAGGAATCCTCACTATCAAAAATCGTAAATCCCTTCTTTAAACCAATCCGCGCGACATCACGTTTCAGAAGAGTGAGCCCCAAGGCGTGAAACGTCGCAACTTTTAAACCACGACGCGTTTTAGACGCCAAAACCGACGCCACCCGCGCCCGCATTTCATTCGCCGCTTTATTGGTAAACGTCACGGCATACACCGAGCTCGCGGCGTAACCGCACTGTTCAATGAGGTAGGCTATTTTTTTGGTAATCACACGGGTTTTACCACTGCCTGCGCCAGCTAAAACCAACAACGGGCCGTCAATATAATGTACCGCTGCCATTTGCTGCGGATTAAGCATGGGTTATCCTGTTAACGTAAAAACTGCTCTCGGCTAAAAGCAACCCGCGCCTCTGGCGACTCAGGGGTTTTGCACGCATCAGCGCGTTTTTGAATGGCATGATAACGATGAAGGACGCCTTCGCGATTGGCGATTTGAATGTTTAATCCGGGGCGGGCATTGAGCTCCAATAACAGAGGCCCTTGGTCTTTATCCAAAACAATATCCACGCCCATATAGCCGAGATTCGTGAGTTCATAGCACCGTGAGGCGATATCGAGAATTTTATCCCAATAAGGCACTTGAATACCGACCACGGGATTGAGCGTATCCGGGTGGAAATCAATGATATCGTTGTGAGAAACGCCGCCTAAGGTGAGACCGGTTGCCAGATCGACACCAATTCCAATAGCGCCTTGATGTAAATTCGCCTTCCCGCCCGATAAGCGTGTGGGCAGCCGCACCATAGCCATTGCTGGATATCCCAGGAGCGTGATGATACGAATATCCGGTACGCCTTCATAACTAACTTCACTGAATACCGGATCAACAATCACGCGACGCTCGATCATCGCCACATCAGAATGACCACCCAAACTGTAGGCGCCGGAGAGAATGCAGGAGATGTGATAACCGAGCTCTTGCGTAGAATACATTTTACCGTTGATTTGACGAAAGCGATTCTGTGCACGACCGATAAACACAATGATGCCATCGCCCCCGGAGCCTTGCGCCGGTTTCACAACAAAATCACTGTATGGTTCAAGCAGCTGATCCAGAATAGTGATATCGTGTTCTGTCTTCACCACACCGTAAAGTGCCGGCACGGCAATTCCTGCTTGAATAGCCAGTTGTTTGGTTATCAGTTTATCATCCACTAAAGGAAAATATTTGCGCTGATTATAACGCAGAACAAAATCACTATTCCGCTGATTAATGCTTAACACGCCGCGCTGTCGTAGTCGCCGGTTCAAAAAAAACATGGTTACTTCCCACCCAACACGCGAAAGCGGAACAATTCCGTGACCCTAAACCCACGATATTGACCAAACCATAAAATCATCGCCAACACCACCAACAAGAGCTCAGGAAAGGCAAACAATAGATATTGCAATGGAGCATAATTAATCACCCAATACGTGATAACCGCCGCCACCATGCTACCACTGCCCGATTTAATCGCCTCGGAAGGCCCGCGCTCATCCCAGGTGACGCACATACGCTCGATGGTCATGGTCAGGATCACCATCGGAAATAACGCGACCGAGAGCCCGGAACCTAGCCCTAAACTTTGCATCATGATACTGATGAAAATCATCAGCAAGATAACCACCGTCAGAATGGCCGCAAGCCTTGGCACCAACAGCAGGCGCAATTGATCAAGGTAGAAACGCGCTAAAAGACCAAGGGAGACAATAAATGTAAACAGTACCAGCCCCCATATCACATGTGTTTCACGGAAGGCCAGTGCAATCAACACGGGCATAAAGGTACCAAAAGTGCTCAACCCAATATAGTTACGCAAAATCAGAATAATAAATGCCCCAACTGGAACAGTCAGCAAGACTTTATAGGCATCCTGAACATCAATGGGGAGCTGGAGGAGTGAAAAGCGGATCAGTTGCGACTCTGTTTGCGAACCTCGTGCTTTGGCGGCACTCAATGCATTGATCGGTGTTGGCGAGACTGTCAGTGAAAATTGTGGCTTGCTTCCGCCGATAAGATTAAACATGGGATCACTGCTGTATTGCCAAATCAAAAAGTCTTTCGGTAACCCCAGTGCACCGGTTTGTGGATTAAGATAAATCCATTCTTTTTGATTGTAGACAGCCAGCAGCGGCTTAAATTCAGCATGGTTTTGCGCATGCAGGTAAATGCCCTCAATCGGCAGCACGTTGATTTTAGCCTGATTCAGTACGGTGATGACCCCGTTAAGAATACTGTGGTCATTGAAATCATGACCGATAATAATTTTGGCATTCCCATCGCGCTTATTGATGGCTTTAACCGTGCTTTGAGCAAAGGTCTGAATATCGGCCGACGTTTGCCGCGCCTCGTTGATGATCGTATCAACCGCGGTTTGGATGTTATCGGGAAGAACCTCTGGTTTAGCGGGCATTGGTTTTCGCAGATAAACATCATGCTGGGCCGTTTCATGAAAAATTGCACGGTAATACAGCGACTGGGAGCCTTTACTGCGACGTAAGGACCAAACAGCCCATCGATTATAGTCCTCTAAGTTAGTCGTTACCCCATAGTTGCGTGAGACAAAATACTCATCAAGAATGGAATAGTGTGGCGGCATATAGGGGATCGTGAAACTGGCCTTAACGGGCGTGTTTTGTTGCGCTTTAAAGCGAAGGTTGGCCTCAACCGTCCAGCTATTCACGCTTTCATTTTCAGTGAGTGGGACGTTTAAAATCACATGTCGATAGAGAAAAATGGCAAAGCCAGCGACAAATAATAACGAAATAAGACCATAGACATGACGTTTTGAGTTGTTCATTCAGATTCCAATTGTGGGGCCAGATTGGTTGGTGCTTCATATTTTGTACTGGGATCAACCAGACCGCTGAAAGCAACAATGCCTTGACGCCCAAGAAGTAAGGGATAGATAAAATTGGCGCGATTGGTGAGGTTGACGCGAATGACCTGCTCTTGATTGCCGAGTTTTATTTTCATCATCACGACAGGGCGCAGGATATGCTCGACCTCTTGCGTCCGGGCTTTAATACTCACGCTGCCAATATATTCACACAAAAATTTTATTTCTTTTCCTTGATAAGGCACGGTGAAGCGAACATAGGATTTGCCGTCTTTTTTGACCCGTTTAATGTTGATTGCATGCAACGAAGATGACTTGGCACCCGTATCCAATTTGGCAGAAAGCGTGATGTTTTGATCGACAAGTACCGCCTTTTCGATATAACCATAGATTGTTTTCGTCGCTGCAAGGCTTTGTTCGGTAAAAAACAACAACAGCATAAAGAAAAAAGTCAGTAATCGCATCTGATTTCCTTAAATAAGTAAAAGTCATAGCCTAAAAAGAGTGCCGGGAAGTATACCATAATTTTAAACGAACAGATCACCCCTGCTTTGGTTTGGCAGGGCAAACGCTTCTTTAATTTCTCAGCTCTGTGAAGTCATTCTGAACAAATCCACGCCAACTCCTGATGGGGCCTGCCTTCCAGACAAATCTGCATCCATGCGATCGCGCGCACATCCATGTGCGCGACGGTCTGGAAGGCAGGCCCCATCAGGAGTTGGCTCTTTCCTTTCGTTATACAGGCATCTATTTTCGCCGTACCATTTATTATCGGTTTACACGAGTTGGCACCGATTTCAGATAATCCTCGAATAGACAGGAACGTTTAAAACAAATGCCTGTATAGTCAAAGAAAAGAGTACATATCAGCTGTTGGCTCTCGTGTTTCTGACCGTCGCGCCACGGATGGCGCGTCGACCCCAAGGACGGGGTTTGTCAGAAACACGAGAGCCAACAGCTGATATGTACGGGGATGTATGCGATCCAGTAATTCCCGTCCTGTAAATTCTGCGTAGATATGCTGAATTCAGCGGGAATTGCTGTATGCGATCTTTCTCGATAGTTAATTATACCGTTTTACTTTTATACTCACATAAATCCGCAATAAGACACTGCGAACAATGAGGTTTTCGCGCCGTACACACATAACGCCCGTGCAGAATAAGCCAATGATGTGCATCTTTTATAAATTCGGGATCAATATTCTTCAGCAAGGAGTGTTCAACCGCTAGAGGCGTTTTTCCTGGCGCAAGCCCGGTGCGGTTGGCCACACGAAAGATATGGGTATCGACTGCCATGGTGCTTTGGCCAAAAGCGGTATTCAACACCACATTAGCTGTTTTTCGTCCTACGCCGGGCAGGGTTTCCAATGCCTCGCGGGTATCAGGCACCTCGCTGTGATAGTTCTCAACCAAAATGCGGCATGTTTTGATGATATTCGCCGCTTTGGTGTTAAATAATCCGATGGTTTTGATATACGCTTTAAGCCTTACCTCACTCAACTTAAGTATTGCCTCTGGTGTGTTGGCAACGGGAAACAAGTTCACCGTTGCCTTATTCACACTGATATCCGTCGCTTGCGCTGAGAGCATCACTGCAATCAGTAGTTCAAAAGCAGAGTGAAAATTTAACTCGGTGGTTGGATGTGGATTTTGCGCTTGAAAACGCTCAAAGATGGCGCGACGGGTTTGTTTATTCATGTGATTTCTCAGAGACTGTAAAACAATAACTTGGACATTTAGGTTTACAGTCTCTTAGCATTCACGCGCGCCATGGCGCGTGAAATATAATCCTGTTTCGCCTGCTTTTCATCTAATTTATCCTGCGATTGGGCCGCTGCAATCCGTTTTTCTTGATAGAGCGACTCTTTCTCACGCTCATGTCGTAATAAACGAATTTCTCGTTGGTTAAAGCGGTCCCGCGCCAGCGCTTTATCATAAGTGCTCTGCGGTTGTTCGACCATTTCGATACAATCAACCGGACAAGGCTCAACACACAAACCACAGCCCGTACATTCGTGCGTGAGAATCGTATGCATGCGCTTGGCCGTGCCAATAATGGCGTCAACTGGACAGGCCTGAATACATTTAGTGCAACCGATACATTCCGCTTCACGAATCACTGCAATCGACGGCGGACGGATTGCAAGCCTTGCAGCCTCAAGATAAGGCGCAGCGTCGCGATTCAATAAAGCACCCAAGGCTTTCACCGTTTCAACGCCGCCTGGTGGGCAACGATCAATGGGGGCTGCATTGCGCGCTAAGGCTTCAGCATACGGCCGACAGCCCGGGTAGCCGCATTCACCACATTGGGTTTGCGGCAATAGGGCATCGATATCATCAATACTTATCATTGGTTGTCCTGACTGGCAGAAAGCATGGCATCGATTTTATCACGGTCAACACGCTGCAATAAGGGCGTGAAAGGACGAATCGTGTGATTAAGTAAAGGCGTGCTAATGCTATCCCAGATCAACGGGTCACAATTGAGAAAATGCTCAGAAGACTCAGCCATCCGCGGTAGAACAGGCTTTAAATAGGTCATGAGAATTCTGAATAAATTCAGGCCCATACTACAGATTGACTGCACTTCGGGGAGGCGCTCATCGTCTTTAGCCAGCGCCCATGGCTTCTGCAGGTCGATATATTGGTTGATCTGATCCGCCGCTTCCATAATCAGACGAATGGCGCGTGCATCATCGCGTTGCACATAAGCCTCAATCACTGTTTCGCGAATGCAAAGGATACGTTGATAAAGGGCCGCATCATGCAGCGTCGCCGCCAATTGATTATCAAACCGTTTGTTGATGAATCCCGCGCAGCGGCTGGCGATGTTAACGACTTTGCCCACCAGATCAGCATTGACTCGGTTGAAAAAGTCATCCAGATTCAAATCCAAATCATCGACACGGCCATTCAGCTTCGCGGCGAAATAGTAGCGCAGATATTCAGGATCGAGATGCGCCAGATAGGTTCGTGCTTCAATAAACGTGCCGCGCGACTTTGACATTTTTAATCCGTTGACGGTTAAAAACCCATGCGCATAAATCGCGGTCGGTAGTCGATGGCCTGAGCCGCTAAGAATAGCGGGCCAAAATAAGGCATGGAAATAGATAATGTCTTTGCCAACGAAATGATAGAGTTCTGCGGTGGAGTCTTTGCACCAGAATTCGTCAAAAGACAAGCCGGTTTTATCACAATAGGCTTTAAAGCTTGCCATGTAACCAATGGGCGCATCGAGCCAAACATAAAAATATTTATCCTTGCACCCTGGTATTTCAAACCCGAAATAAGGCGCGTCGCGCGAGATATCCCATTGTTTAAGCCCCTCGGAAAACCATTCGTCCAATTTATTAGCCACTTCTGTCTGTAAATGACCGCCCCGCGTCCATTGTTTTAACAGCTCCTCATAACGAGGTAAATCAAAGAAATAATGTTCTGAATCCTTTTCAATCGGTGTCGCGCCGGATAATGCAGACACGGGATGAAGGAGATCGGTGGGTGCATAGGTCGCACCGCATGCTTCGCAATTATCGCCATATTGATCTGCTGCGCCACATTTAGGGCAGGTGCCTTTGACGTATCGATCGGGCAAAAACATGTTTTTAACCGGATCATAAGCTTGGCGAATGGTTTTTTTAATAATATCGCCGTTGACTTGAAGTGCGATATAGATGTCGTTAGCGAGCTGTTGGTTTTCTGGCGAATGGGTCGTATGGTAGTGATCATAGGCAATATGAAACGCCTCAAAATCAGCTTCATGGCTGAGACGCATCTCGGCAGTCAACGCTTCTGGGGTAATGCCTAGGCGCTCTGCTTTGAGCATAATCGGCGTACCATGCGCATCATCTCCGCAGACGGCAATGCAGGTATGCCCAAGCATTTTATGAGCCCGCACCCAAATGTCGGTTTGAATATGTTCAACTAAATGACCTAAATGAAGGTGGCCATTGGCATACGGCAGTGCGCTGGTAACCAGCATGGTTCGAGTGGTTGTCATGGTTTTGGCCCGATTGAAAAAATAAAGAATGATAACTGATTTTTGGAGTTAAACCCAATTTTCAATTTTTAGCTGCGGAATTCTAGAAAATCCTTTCATATTATTCGTCACTAATGTGGTATTTAATGCAAGTGCATGTGCAGCTATCCAGAGATCATTCCCTCCAATCATTTGCCCCTGCTTTTCAAGTCTAGCACGGACCTCAGCATAATATTGACCCACCTCAATGGAAAATAATAAAGGGGGGATTATGTTTGCTAATTCCTCTAATGTCGCTTTTGCTTGTTGAGGATGTTGGCTTTTTTCAGCCCCAAACAATAGCTCCCCATAGGTAATGATTGACATTGCAACACTCCCGCTTTCCAACGACTGGAACCGCTCTAATACATTGATGGGTTTTGCTTTTGCAATATAAATGCAAATATTGGTATCTAATAGATAACGAAGGCGCATTAAAAATCCTCCCGCTCTTGTGGCAATGCGTCCTCTCGTTCACATGAAAAAAAATCATCTGGCATGCTGGTTAGCAATTCAAATGCTCGCTTCAAGTCCTTGGGCTTTTCACGCAAAATGGTATCATTACCCCGCTTAAAAATTTCAACTTCCTTACTGTGAAATTGAAACTCTTTAGGAAGCCTCACCGCCTGTGAATGACCGCTTATAAATACTTTAGCCATTTTCATAGCAACATACTCCCACCTATTATGTATATATAATTAGTATATACATTAACCCGGGCGCCGTCAATTATGTACTTTAGAGCAAGTTGTCTTTATTATAGTACAGTTTCCATTTGGTTTTGACCGGTAGCGATATTCAAATTGTTGATGTTTAAACCGGAATCCGAGCCACGACCGTTAGGGAGTGGAGCAGTTCAGCCGACTCCGAAACTGCTCCACTCCCTAACGGTCGTGGCTCGGATTCCGGTTTAATTGCATCGATTCCACTGATCAAAACTAAATAGAAAAAAATAATACATTTACCTCTACCTCTCGGAGAAACGGCTCATGAGCACCCCACGAATAATCATAGGTATGAGCGGTTCATCGGGTATTATTTACGGTGTTCGGCTATTACAAGTCCTGCGGGAATTGTCGATTGAAACCCATTTAGTCGTCACTCCTGCTGCACAGTTGACGCGAGCGTATGAGACCGCGATGAATAGTGCTGAGCTGAAGGCATTGGCGGATGTTTACTACCGTTGCAGTGATATTGCAGCACCGATTGCCAGCGGTTCCTTTAGAACCTTGGGAATGATTGTTGCCCCTTGCTCGATGAAAAGTTTAGGGGAAATGGCGCATGGCATTGGCGGGAATCTGCTGACGCGCGCGGCAGATGTCGTGCTGAAAGAGCGCCGACGCCTGGTCATCATGCCTCGTGAAGCACCTTTGCATTTGGGACATTTGAACAATATGGTCGCGCTGACACAAATGGGCGGGATTATCTTTCCACCCGTGCCCGCCTTCTATCAAAAACCAACCACTATCGATGAGCTTATTGACGATACCGTCGGTCGTGTATTGGATTTGTTTGATCTAGACAGTGGCTTGGTCAAACGGTGGGGCGAGGAAGGATAAAAAACGCGGCCAAGGCCGCGTTAAACTACTGAGATTACCAGTCACTTGGAACCCGCGGGACAGGCCGCGGGTTCGACCGATAAGCGCTTTTACAAGCCTAGTGATGCAGCTTGTTCTTCATTGGGAACAGGAATAAGGACAGCAGCAGCAGGAGCACCCAGAGGACCTCTGTGAACAACTGGAGCTTGAAGCTCTTGACCGTCCAGTTCTTTGTTCTCAACAGGCGCAGAATTGTCGTCAACATTGACATCGTTTTCTTCGTTTTCTGGCTCAGTACCAGCACAGCATGTATTCACCAAAGCTTCAAAGCCTTCTAACAATAAACGAGTCACACCAAAGGTCAGTGCAGCAACACCGGCAACAACTGTTCCAAATGCAGCGAATCCAGCCCAAATACCGGCAAAACTCATGCTTCCTGCTAGAAATTCAACCGCTGGCGAAAGAAAAAGAGCTGCTGGTGGAAAATAGATACATGTAGCTATGGCACCTACAGTAGCTAGCGCCGCTAATGCAGTCTTCCAATATTGCATAATTTTTACTGTGGGTCTGACTGCGGCTTCTGAGCTTTCTTGTGCGTTTTCTAGATCGTGATCTGCCATGATTGTACTCCAAAGTTAGAAAAATCTTGGGCATACTACCACAACTCTTTTTGGAAGTGAACCAAAAGAATGCAGGTTTCTGTAATGAAATTGTAAGGCAAACTAGAGAATAAACGACTTGACGCCTCAAGCGAGACTCATCACAATAAAAAAACTGCTTCCAAACGATTTGAATAGGGATACCACATGGAAAGAGCGAGTAAAGAGCACAGGTTGTTTGTTCTGGATACCAATATTTTAATGCATGATCCAACGGCCATTTACCGTTTTGAAGAGCATGATATTTATTTGCCGATGGTGGTGCTTGAAGAGCTGGATGCCCACAAAACCGGTCTCTCTGAAGTTGCGCAGAATGTACGCCAAACCAATCGAATTCTGGTGGGATTGATGACGAACGCGACCCATCAAGACATTTCCGCAGGGCTACCCATTCCCAGTTTTTTATCCGGTCAGGACGTTAAACCCCATGGCCGTTTGTTTTTCCAAACCGGCGATTTTGATCAACTGCTTCCGGCATCACTGCCCGGGCACAAAGCCGACAACAGCATTTTGGCAACCGCGATAGGGTTACAAAAAAAATTAACGGATCGATTGGTTGTCATTGTCTCGAAAGACATTAACCTCAGAATTAAAGCCGGTATCTTAGGCATTCCCGCCGAAGATTATTATAATGATCAAGTGTTGGATGACGTCAATTTACTCCACAGCGGGCTGCATTTAGTCGATAACGATTTTTGGTCAACGCAGGCAAAGACCGTTGAAGCTTGGCAAGAAACGGGACGGACGTTTTATTCTCTGAGTGGTGCATTTACGCAACACTGGAACCCCAATGACTGTATCAGTACACATGACAATCAATTTCAAGCCATTGTCAAAAAAGTAGTCGGCAATAAAGCCACCGTCGAAATGGCACGCAATTACACCGAGCCCAAACATGCTATTTGGGGGATTACTGCGCGCAACCGTGAGCAGAATTTTGCGCTGAATTTATTATTAGACCCAGATATTGATTTCGTGACACTGCAAGGATCCGCCGGAACCGGGAAGACGCTGCTAACGATTGCAGCGGGATTAAACCAGGTTCTCGACCACAGGCGTTATAGTGAAATCTTAATGACCCGAGTCACTATCCCTGTCGGCGAAGACATTGGCTTTTTACCCGGCACAGAAGAAGAAAAAATGACGCCATGGATGGGCGCGCTCATGGATAACCTTGAGGTACTGCAAGGCGTACAAGAGGGCGGCAACTTTGGCCGCGCAGCCACCGCGGACTTGCTACAAAATAAAATTAAAATCCGCTCACTGAATTTTATGCGCGGACGCACGTTTTTAAATCGCTATATCATTATCGATGAATCACAAAACCTCACGTCAAAACAAATCAAAACATTAGTCACACGTGCAGGCCCTGGCAGTAAAATTATTTGCTTGGGCGATATCAAGCAAATTGACACGCCTTATTTGAGTGAAACCACGTCAGGATTGACGTTTGCCGTAGATCGATTCAAGCATTGGGACTACAGCGCCCACATGACGTTAACGCGTGGAGAACGATCAAGGCTTGCATATTATGCCGCCGAGCATTTGTAAGTTTGTACAGTGCCGCATGAAAAAAGACTCATGCGGCACTGTACAAATAGTGTTGTAGGGCGGTATTATACTGCGCAGTATATCGTTTTTTTATTCGCGATTAACCGGGGATATTAAATTCAAACCCTCGATTAAACTTGGCCAATTATTTTTAGACTGAACTACATGCGTCTTTTTCATGCGGTTCAGTCCAAACTCAAGATGAAGGTTTATTATGTCTATACAAGCAATTACATTTGATGATGTGTTACTCATTCCCGCCTACAATCATCATGAATCTCGACGCGTGGTTGATATCAGCTCAACCGATCGTTTAAACAAACTGACGTTATCTTTACCCGTCATGAGCTCCAACATGGACACCGTCACCGAAAGCGGGATGGCGAATTTCATGTACAGTAAAGGCGGCATTGGTGTCTTGCATCGCTTTTTAACCATCGAAGACAATCTCAAAGAATTCAAAGCCTGCAAAGGCCAGACGTTTGTTTCCATCGGCTGCACAGCCGCAGAACTGGAACGCGCCGAAGCCTTGCGTGATGGCGGCGCGGATTTCTTTTGCGTAGACGTAGCGCATGCACATGCAAAATACGTCGGCAAAACCTTAAAAAGCCTGCGACAATTACTTGGCGACCGCTGCATTATGGCCGGCAACGTCGCGACCTATGCGGGCGCGGATTACCTGGCGTCTTGCGGTGCCGATATCATCAAAGCCGGCATCGGCGGCGGCTCAGTTTGCAGTACGCGAATTAAAACCGGCTTCGGTATTCCCATGCTGACCTGCATCCAGGATTGCGCGCGCTCCGATCGCTCCATTGTTGCTGACGGCGGCATTCGCACCTCTGGTGACATCGTTAAAGCCCTGGCCTTTGGCGCTGATTTTGTCATGATTGGCGGCATGCTTGCGGGCACAGAGTCCACACCGGGTGAAATCATAACGAAAGAAGACGGTTCACAAGTCAAATTCTACCGCGGCATGGCATCGCGCGAAGCACAGGAAGACTTCCTCGGGCAAATGCATGAATGGAAAACCGCCGAAGGGGTTTCAACCGAAGTACCTTACCGCGCAGCACAGGAAGGTATTATTGCTGACATCGTTGGTGGTTTGCGTTCCGGCTTAACTTATGCAGGAGCCGATTCCATCAGCGAATTGCAGCGGAAATTAAACTACGTACTGGTGACACAAGCTGGACGTATAGAAAGCTTGCCGCATAAGTTGATGCAAGACAATTGAACTCCGTAACCTCGCTGGCCATTAAGTAAGGGAGTTAATCGGAGTAGGTTGGGTTGAGCGAGAGCGAAGCCCAACAAAATCTGGTTGACGCACGCGACTCTCTAAATCACCAAGCGATATCCGTACGTCAACCGGTTTACGCGCCGCATCGACGCGAGGAATTTATCATTAAAAAATGCGCCCAAACCTCAATATTTTGGGTGTCATCAAGGTTGGGGACCTTTAGGGCTTGCGCCTGGTGGTTTGATGCTGGTATTCGCTGGCTGCTTCATATTGCTCGCAAGGCGACGCGCGGCATTGGCCTTGTTTATAGCACCAGCCACGGCACTAACTTTCGCAGCTGACGAATTAACTTTGGTGGCGACTGAATTAATAGCATTTTTTACATTTTTCGGAGCATTTCGGATAGACTCTATGATATTACCCGGAGCCTCTTTGACAGCCTCAACAGCATTTTTTGCCGCATGCGGGGCCATCTTGAATATATCATTTAATATATCGCCAGGAGTAGTACCCGGGTTTTTTTTTGTTGCATCTCTCTCCGCCTTATTTATTTTATCCCATCTTTCTCGCGGTGTAAGGGGAGGTGCAGGAGCGGCGGCAGCAGCAGCGGTGGTGACAGCAGCGGTGGTGGCAGCAGCAGGAGCGGCGGCAGCAGCAGCGGTGGTGACAGCAGCGGTGGTGGCAGCAGCAGGAGCGGCAGCAGCAGGAGCAGGAGCAGGAGCGGCAGACGGGGTTAGGGGACGAGCACCAGGGACGTCATTGGGATTAGGGACCATAATCATTCTCCTTACAAAATTAATGATGTTCTTACCTTTCATTATAGTACAAAAATAAGCATACTCTAAAAATCAAACTCATCATTGGGACGGGCTCATGAAACACGATGATTTTCTCTATATGCACCGAGGTGCGCGGGTAGGCGCATTGGCAGCTGCGGATGCGGGGTTGCTGGCGCCGATTGACATCAAAGGCGAGGGTCAGAACCGGGCTTTATTATTGTTACATGGATTTTCATCATCCCCTGCCGTGTATCGCCGGCTGCTGCCGGCGTTCACCATGTACGACCGCGTCATTTGCCCAGCACTTCCCGGGCATGGTGATAGCGTAGCCGCTTTTACCCAGGCGCGCGCCGCGGATTGGCTTGATTGCGCGGAGCGAAACTGCGAACAGTTAGTTGAAGAATATCGCGCGGTTGATGTGATGGGCCTATCATTAGGCGGGCTGTTAGCCTGTCATTTGAGCAGCCGGTTTCGCTTGAATCATCTGTTTCTACTGGCGCCGGCACTGTCCGTTTGTGTGAATGTGCCCCTGACGTTATTCGCCGCCCGTGTTCTGCATGCCATCGGACTGCGAAATATACCCAATCGTGCTGGCAACCTGCTAACAAAAGGCCATCCCGAGCTGTCTTATCGTCTACTCCCGGTGCGGCAAATCATCGAAATTTTAACATTGATTCGCGCGTTTCAATTCAAGCCCCCAACGTGCCCAACAGATGTGTTTCTCGGTCGCTATGACGAAGTGGTACCCTCCAGCAATATCGCCGCCCAATTTGCCGGCCTACCCAATGCCCACATCCACTGGCTGGAGCATTCCGCACATGTATTGCCATTGGACGGTGATATTGATGAGATTATTCGTTGCGTGCAAGACAGTATCGCGTAGGTTGGGTTGAGGCCCCAAGGCCGAAGCCCAACAACGGCTCCGTGGTATCGATGTTGGGCTTCGGCCTTGGGGCCTCAACCCAACCTACTTCAACACAAGGTTTGCTGTTATGCTTGAACATATTCTAGAATTACGTCGCCGCTGCATCATCATCGCGGTGTGGTTCATCGTGTTATTTTTATTGTTTTATAGCTTTTCTGCAGACGTCTTTCATGTGATCATCTCGCCCTTGTTACAGGTGCTACCACAAAAAGACAGTTTGATAGCGACCCACATGACCACGCCGGTACTCATCCCGATAACCCTCGCTGCCGATCTGGCGTTACTCGGAACAACACCGCTGGCCTTATTTCATGGGTGGCGATTTGCCGCGCCCGGCTTATACCGAGAGGAGCGTCGAGGCTTGGGTTTCACCATTGTTCTGAGCACGGGCTTGTTTTGTCTGGGGGCCCTATTTTTCTTCTATGGCGTATTACCCTTTGTCTTACACGTTTTTGTCAGCGCCGTACCCTTCGGCGTACAGTTTATGCCCGAAATTACCACCACAATTGAGTTTATCTTGCGAATGATGGTGTTATTCGGCCTGTGTTTTCAAGTGCCATTGATCTGTGTATTACTGGTCAAAACCGGCATAATGAACATCGCGACATTGAAAAAAGCCCGCCCCTATTGGATAGTCACCGCCTTTATCCTCGGCATGTTACTCACACCACCCGATGTTTTATCACAAGTAACGCTAGCGATTCCGCTATGTTTATTGTACGAACTCGGCATTATATTATCGGGTGGGTTTTGTAGGGGCCTAGGTAGTCGATTAGCAATTCCCCGCCGTAGAACCGTCACTAGCAACGAAGTTCCTTCTCCCGTTGACGGGAGAAGGTGCCCGACAGGGCGGATGAGGGTAGATCAAAACATGACGACTTAAACTACCCTCACCCGCCCTGTCGGGCACCCTCTCCCATCAATGGAAGAGGGTGATCCTACTGAGCATCTACTTTTACGGCAGAATTGCTGGCGATCGGCAGGCCGGATTGCATTCCTAAAAAATACCATCTAAACTAGGATTGCATTACTAATATTTATGCGATAAATTCGGAGTGCGATCCATGAAGACCTCAGATCAACCAAAAAAAAATACGTCACAAATTCAAAATGTAGACCATGCCTTTTTGGCCGGCGATGACATTGAGCATGGCATGGGAAATAAAATTCCGTTGTGGTTGTTTGGATTTCTTTATTGACGGGAGTTGTATTTCTCATCCGCTTCAGCCGCTTTTTTTATATTGTCCTGTAACTGGTGTTCCTGGCCTTGCGCTTCGAGGAATAAAAACAACTGCTGTTTATAATCATTAACCCGTTTAATCAGCGCGCCTAGCTGACGTGCAAGGGTAGGCAATTGATTGGGACCAAAGACCAGCATTGCAATGAATGCGGTGAGAAGAAGCTCACCGGTACTCATGACGGCTTATCGCCATCATCATTCAGGGCGCGGCGAAAATTTTTCACGGCTTCGCCTAAATCACTACCAATCGTTTTAAGTTTGTTTGTGCCGAACAAAACCACAACAATCAATAAAATAAGCAATAAAGACAAAGGACTGATTCCACTTAAACCCATGATGAACTCCTGGATGTAGGTTGGGTTGAGGCTGGTAAGCCGAAGCCCAACATGACGATTTTGTTGGGCTTCGCTCTCGCTCAACCCAACCTACTCCGATTAATTTCCTAAACTTGATGGCGGTGAACCTACGTACTCAAACTACGCGTACATACGGCACCTTTCAAACGTCGTGTTCTGGTGAATCATGACAAAAAATGATTAAATACGGCTGGTCAACAACATCACCAACGCCCCCAGCGCGCCCATGCCAACAGCAACAACCATTAATTCATGCTGATTCACCAGCTTAAAATAGCTTAAACCCGCAATCGCCGACATGGCAATCAATAATCCCGTAGCAAAACCATTGCGCCACTGCGGTGTAGTTTTAGTCTCTTCCTGCTTCGGCTGTGAAGCATTCTGCAAGTCGCGAATCGATTGTGCTTTCATTTGCATTAAAACATCATGCAACAACCGCGGCATGTTCGGCAGTTGCTCTACTACAAAGGGGAGATTTGCCCGGCAATTTTTAATGAACGTCTTGAAACCGATTTTTTCTCGCACCCATTTTTCCAGAAACGGTTTGGCGGTGCACCACAAATCTAGATCAGGATCAAGCTGCCGCCCCAAGCCCTCTACAGCCAGTAATGTTTTTTGCAATAGCACCAAGCGAGGCTGAACCTCCATATGGTACTGTCGTGCCACCTGAAACAATTGCAGTATCAAAAAAGCAAACGAGATATCCTTGAGTGGTTTTTCAAACACCGGCTCACACACCATGCGAATTGCACTTTCAAAATCTTCAACCGCCACATCTCGCCCAACCCAGCCCGATTCAATATGCAGCTGCGCCACGCGCCGATAATCACGATTAAAGAATGCCAGTAAATTCTCTGCCAAATACCGCTGATCCATCTCATTGAGGGTACCAATAATACCGAAATCAACGCACATGTATTGTGGCTCTTCAGGATGCTCTAGCGACACAAAAATATTACCTGGATGCATATCCGCATGAAAAAAACAGTCGCGGAACACTTGCGTGAAAAAAATCTCCACGCCGGTCTCGGCTAATTTTTTAATATTCACACCATGAGCACGCAAGCGATCAATACTCGACACCGGAATGCCGTAGATGCGCTCCATCACTAAAATATTCGGCCGCACATAATCCCAATACATTTCGGGGATATACAACAACGGCGACCCATTGAAATTTCGCCGTAATTGGCTGCCATTCGCCGCCTCACGCTGCAAATTCAGTTCATTCAATAAGGTACGCTCAAATTCAGCCACGACCTCACACGGTTTAAAGCGCGCACTTTCCTTCCAATACCGCTCGGCAAGACTGGCGATTTTTTTTAATAACCCAATATCATTCTCCATCACCGCACGCATGCCGGGACGTAAAATTTTGACAACCACGTCTTCCCCAGTTTTCAATGTCGCGGCATGCACTTGCGCAATGGAAGCGGAGGCCAGGGGGTTTATATCAAATTCAGCAAACACATCCCATGCAGATTGTCCGTATGTTGCCGCAATGATCTCCAGCGCCTTCTCGCTTGAAAAGGGTGGGACGCTATCATGCAGCTTACATAATTCAAGCGCAATGTCCTCTGGCAAAATATCCGGGCGCGTTGACAACGCTTGGCCAAACTTAACGAATAAGGGCCCGAGCTGTTCCAATGATTGTCGCAGTGCTTCCCCTCGTGTTAAAGGGATGCGGCGAAACCAATTCCATGGATTGAGGTAGATAACAAAACGAAAGGGGGCGAACAAATGGATATCCACAATAAGCCTTTCAAGACCGTTTTTAGCCAGGATATGCTGAATATAGAGTAATCGCAGAAATTGTTTAATTGCTTTCATGATCGGTTAACCAGCAAGTTGACATGAGCGCTCAAACGCTCGACATCCAATGATAATTCATCGACATCATTAAAAAAGTCGCTAACCTCTTCACGAGAGGGCAACGCTCGATATTCCTCTTGTAAAAAACCTGTCATATTTTGCCGCATGGATTGGCTAACTTGTTGCTTAAAAGCCATCCCTTTCCGTACAAAAGATCCAAGTTGATAGGCAATGACGTCGCCAGTAAACTGTGCCAAATGCCCTTCCCAATCAATATCAATTTCATCAAATATCTGCTTAACCTGCTGGCCAAGTTCAACATCACCACTAATACGGATATTGTCGTTAAACAAGGAACGCACTTTGGATGCCGGTAGCAAACTTAAGCGGATGAAACCCAGCGGACTACTCTGAATGGTCGTATCAACATCGCCGGCGTATTCTTCCAAAAAAATCATTTCCCCATCCATAAATTGAATATAAAAACCAAGATTTAAAGGCGTGATAATGATATTTAACACCCGCTCATTGAGAGCCGCGAGTTTGCCAGGCATGGATTCATCCAATCTCAGGGCATGATGGGTCGCCTTTTGCAGGGCGGTTAACGCGTACTGTTTAATCATGGTTGTCTCAATATTTGTGCGCAATGTGCAACGCAACAATGCCGCCGGTTAAATTATGATAATAACAGTCTTCAAATCCTGCCTTTTCAATCATTGCTTTTAATTCATCCTGCGGTGGATGCATGCGAATGGATTCAGCAAGATACTGGTAACTACCTGCGTCACCAGCAAACAACTGGCCCAACCGGGGTAACAAATTAAAAGAATACCAATCATACAACGGTTTTAAAACGGGAATCGTCGGCGTTGAAAACTCCAGAATCATCACCTTGCCACCGGGTTTGCATACCCTGTAGATCGACTCCAGTGCGGTCTGCTTGTCTGTCACATTACGCAATCCAAATGCCATCGTGATGCAATCAAATCGATCATCGGCAAAAGGCAGGCACTCTGCATTGGCTTGCACAAACCGAATATTATCCAAAAGCCCAAGATCCGTTAGACGATCGCGACCAACCCCAAGCATTGCGGCATTAATGTCTGCGAGGTAAACACAACCTTTCTCGCCGACACGCTGGCTCAATAAGCGGGTCAAATCACCACTCCCGCCCGCTAAATCAAGCACGGTTTGCCCGGCGCGCACACCACTCATGCCGATGGAAAACTGTTTCCACAAACGATGGATGCCAAGTGACATCAGATCGTTCATCAGATCGTAGTTTTTGGCGACGGAATGAAACACTTCCCCCACTTTTTTTTCTTTTTCCTCTAGTGCCACCGTTTGGAAACCGAAATGCGTTTTTTTCTTGGAATGAACCATCGTTAAATAAGCTCCTTACATGCATTCAGATAGGCAACGTCGTCAGGAATGCGTTGTGAACGATTGGATTCCCAGAGACATGCAGCAAGTGCCTCGATCATGATGTGTTCCACATGATGTGAGCTGGGATGTTGCTCAAGCAGGGTATTATAAATACTCGCTATTCCTGTAGGCCGATTGAGGGTGACTTGATCGCGTAGCGCCAAATGCAACCCCATATGTAAAAATGGGTTGTCATGTTCAATACCGCCAAGCCCAGATGAAAACGCAACGGCACTCGCCGATTGCTCCAAATAAGCATGATATTCTGGATGATCAAGCATCACCGCTACCAACTGCTGCTCTAGTGGCGTGAGCGGGTGTTTTTGCAGGTATTTTTTCCAACTCGAAAAAAAGAGCGGACGGGTATCTTGTGGGCTGCTTCCAAAAACCATGTGTATCGCGCAACGTTGAGTATTAATAGCCCAGAAGTTTAACGTATTATTCCGGAAAAAGCACTGCTTCATCCCATAGATTGGACGTAGGTTGGGTTGAGGTCCCAAGTCCCAAGGCCGAAGCCCAACCTACACGTACATCGCTCCTAACTTAGTACCGTTTCCATTTAGTTTTGACCGGTTCACGCCAGTAGCTTCAATATAAGCAGTAACGATGAACTTGCAGGTGGCGTCATTGCGAGGCACGAAGCAATCCAGAGTACCGTGCTCTGAACTCTGGATTGCCGCGCTTCGCTCGCAACGACGCTGTTCAAAATAGTGTTAATCTGCCTATATCAACCGGTCAAAACTAAATGGATGGCGTACTTAGTTGCGCATTAGCCCAACTTACTCTAATGTAGATACATCATTGTAAACAGGAAGATGAGAGATGCGAGCGTGGATTTTGGGGTTAACATGTTTATTTTTAATTCATGGCGGCTATGCAAAGCCCCAGCATTCCCCCGCACAAACCATGCCGATCCCATTGTTTACCGCTGTTAAAATACACGGAAACATCAACGTTAATTTACATACTGGATACAATAAACCAGCCTTAACGCTGATAGGTAACCCGGAAGATCTTGCCAATATCAAAATTGAAGTTGTGGAGGGCGTTTTATACCTCTCATTAAAAGATCCTGCATTGCCTTATGAGCCCGTATCAGCAGATATTCGCACCCATTATTTGAATGGCCTCGAGTATCATGGGACTGGAACAATAACCGGCGAGCATTTGCGTGCTAATCTTGAGCGACTGCTCATTGATAATCATGGATCAACGACACTCAAGGGAACTGTCCTGTTAAGTTACGTCGAAATCAGAGGCGATGGATTTACCCATATCAGTGGGGTTACGAGTCGACATTTACATGTCAAATTAGCCGAACATGCGAAGCTGCAGTTAACGGGCTTTGCGGCGTTAAAACACCTGGAAATGCAGGGGAGCAGCTGGTTCAGTCTCGCCTGGGTAAAAACCCCTACGCTTATCGTCTGCGCATCGGATAAAGCGTATATTGAATTAGCCGGTATCGTGAATAAACTCGATGCTCAATTATGGAATTCAGCCAAGTTTAATGCGCGCTTTCTACGTGCCAGACGAGCATTTGTAAAAACACATGACAATAGCGTTGCGGAGATAGCGGCTACAGCGCATCAGCACACACTGGCAACAGATGCGAGTGATATTCGTTTTTATAATTTACCTGATATGAAAACCGATTTTATGAATTTCGATGGCGCAGTGCTTGATATGCGTGCGTTTAATACAGCGTTCGTTGAAGAGCCACGAGCGTATGATAATTATAATAGACCGTAGGGTGGCGCGTAGGTTGGGTTGAGGCTGGTAAGCCGAAGCCCAACAAAATCGTCATGTTGGGCTTCGGCTTACCAGCCTCAACCCAACCTACGCATCACTACACAATCACTTGAACATTGTCAGCTTGTGCGCCTTTTTTACCTTGTATCACATGAAAAGTAACGTTCGCACCGTCACGTAATGCACGGAAATCATTCGGATTTGTTGATGTTGCATGGAAAAAATATTCTTTTTTCCCGGCGACAATAAAGCCGAATCTTTTTTTCCGATCAAAAAACTTGATGGTTCCTGATTGTGAAGCGCTTCCTGTAAAACGAGAAAAAATCGTTTTTAATGTTTGAATCAGACCCATTAAGGGACTCCTATGTATTAATTTAACGATGATATCGACTCAGTTAACAGAGCATTTAAAGCCGCTAAGTGATCATCACTATGATTGGTTAAAGGCAGCGTGGCAAGCCCTGCTGCCCGGTATAATCCCTCAATATGAGGGCTCTTAATGGCATTGAGATGCAGGAGTAAGGTATTCATATCTCCTCTCATCAAGGGGCCAGTGAGCGCTTGCTCTGCACGAGCACTCCCCTTTATGTTGTGTAAACTATTCTCCATTAAACGTTCACACATCAATTTTGCTTGCGATGCTTCTATTCCAGCATCAATCAACAACGACGTTGCGCTGCTTGCAAGTGTCACCAAATAATTCGATGCCATCGTTGCTGCCGCATGGTACAACTGTTTTTTTTCAGCACTTAAGGATATCACCTTTGCGCCCAATTGACCAAACAGCTTTGCAAGAAAAGTCACCACCAGATCATCGCCCTCAACCACACAATCACAGTGAGCAAAAGCCTCTGCGTTAGGTATTCTCGAAGGAAAAGCCTTCAACGGATGTAGACTTGCCACCAGACATCCGCGGCTTTTCAATGGATGTAATATCGCAGATGAATATACACCACTACAATGCACGACCCTATCACCAGGCTTAAGAAACGGATTGGCGGCCAGCGCCTCAGCGACTGCCGCCAATCCGTCATCTGATGTGGTGATAAACGTAACCGGCGCATGAGGTAATGCATCAATCGATGCGACAGCTTGCCCACTGTGTAATAGTCTAGCTTGATGCTGAGCGGTATCCAAATGTTGATTGCAAATAGCGGTGAGCTGCCATTGCATTCGATTGATAAGCGCGGATGAAAGGCTAGTACCTAAACGACCAGCGCCGATAATATTAAAATGCATTGAGGGATTCGCAGATTGAAAGTATAAATGATATCATGACCAGGCACTAACTGTCTAATATTTAATAAATATGCGCCTTAAAATACCGAGAAGAGGACTCGAACCTCCACGGGGTTACCCCCACTAGCACCTGAAGCTAGCGTGTCTACCAATTCCACCACCTCGGCAATGGCTGACAAAGGTATCGAAATATATCATTTCTGTCAATAGCGACTATGCTACGTATCGCTGCCATTAAGTTAAGAAAAAAATGATTGGTGTACGCGCACGAAGTCCAACATGACGGTTTTGTTGGGCTTCGCTCTCGCTCAACCCAACCTACGCCCGATTATTTCCCTTAACTTAATGGCAGTGATGCTACGTATTGCGTATTGATTATGTTTGACATAAACTGGACAAACAGTACCCCATCAATAAAGAGACAAGGATATGCGCTTTATTTTTGACAAAACTGTCTTACCCTCAATATTTGATAGAACGCCCTTACTCCCGATAGGTGGTAGATTGGTTAACCAAAGTCGCCATCTCAGATTCTTTAACCCCATCCGACCAGAAATTGCCATTGTGAACAATTCCGGGTTATTTTTTTCCCTTTTCGCGCTGAAAATGCATGGCCAGGCAGCACATAATGAATTAAGTGTTATCGTGCCACGCTTTTGGATGGATAACATACATCCCGATTATGATCATTTAAGCTGGGGACAATCTCTTAATGGGTTACCTCGGTATATTCAACAAGAGTTCCTAAAGATATATCCCGAACAACCTGAAGAAAAACCCATTACCTGGAAACAATACAAAAATCTTCTCGAAGCCGTTAAATGTGAATTGAAAAATATAGGCATTTCTCTCTATTCCGGCTCTCCCATCATTACGAGAAATCCCCAAAATTACTTTGTACAGGTTGATGGACACTGTTGGACAACACCAAATAACACATTTTTTTACAACTCTTTTCGCACGCCGAGGATCAAGCACGGATTGTCAGGCTTTCCCGAGCGCTCACATACTGAATTGTATCAACTTGCACGTGCAGATGTACCTGAGTCTATTATTCTTCTTGGCGGCGGCCGCTCAACCATATGGCTGGCCCAACATTTTCCTAGAAAAAAATTCGCTTGTCTGAAATATAGAGATATACCGTACCCACTATTAGAAAAGGAAATGCTGCCAGCAAATATCACGACATTCTGTATAGAGGACTTCGCTGAAAATGAACGATTTCAGGTATATGCCACTACAGAAAAAGGAAAGCATATATCCAACATCTACGATACACACAACAAAGGAAAGAATTTTATCGGCGAATTTTTTGCATCGATTGGCTTACAGGCAGACAAAGAAGTCACAAAACGGGTGCTTCCAAGCAATTTACTGGTCTATCCTTACTCCGGGTCACTCAACTGGGTCGCACCAGAGGAAGTTCCTATCGGTAGCCTGATGGAAGCCACCTTAAGATGGGCATTTGCAACCGATAATTTAGACTTGGCGTTCCAAGCCAACTGTTTTCATGAAGGAAGCTTTAGCACAATGCTAACCGCTTTTCTCTGGAGTCAAGATATCGTCATCGACGAGCGTTTTTTTACCCAATTAAAGCAAGACATCCTTAAATCTTACAAGAGAACGCACCAGTCATCTTTGTTACGACTACCCAATGATGACGAAGCCTTGGAGATTTATCGATCCTGTTACAAAAAAATCTATATGAATCCCTTGCAAGCAGATCTTTTGGTTGATGCCCTAAAACAAAAAATGACAAACTCGTATGCTATTTATGATAAAAATAGTAGCAGAAAACCGACAGTACCCGTTTAACGCGTCTAGCTCTAAACCCATAAAGGAGACTCATTATGTTTAAAAGAACACAAACGTTTTTTGCAAAACCAACCTTTACAAACCGTTATGCAGCAACGTTAGATATGGGGTTATTCAATCCACAATATCGGCCCAAGCTAGTTGAGCCAAATCAAGATGTGGTCCAACAAACCATCAAAAATAAACTGGCATATCCAGAAAAATATGAGCTAAAAAGAGTGGATTTTCCAAGAAAAATAATCGCTGAGCTTAAAGAGGAGCTCATGTCCTCAAACGCGCCCACTTACTAAAAGCATCCATTGTGTCATTACCATTAAGTTACGCGTAGCAACTGTCTTGCAGGATTCCTGGACGTAGGTTGGGTTGAGCGTTAGCGAAGCCCAACAAGTATGAGCACAACTCTACATCTGCTTAACCGGCCTGTTGGGCTTCGCTCTCGCTCAACCCAACCTACGTCCGATTATTTCCCTTAATGGGAATGATCCCTGGTACGTCTATAGGTCGACACGCTACACTGGGTTGATCGGCGGAAGGCGTGTAGACGCTTTTTGTGTTTTTCCGGGCTTAAGTTGACGATAAGCATTAAAACAACGCCACAAGCCATCACCCTCCCACGCGGCAGTTTGCTTCGAATGGTAAAGTACCTGTGTCAGCGCCTGAAGATGCTTTTTCAGCGAGGCATCACGTGTTAAAATGGCAATATCATTCAAGTTCAGAATTTTCGCCTCAGGCCATTGACTACGCGCCCATGCTAATAAAGCATCCCGCGCATGAATCGGGCGGTTCTTTTGACAAGCATCTTCCAAACGTTTAATCGCCGCTGAACTCTGAGAATTGCGTTTAACCCCTTTGCCAGGCCACAACCACCAGACCAACCCCATCAACCCAAATGCCAAACCAAAACCAGTCACAAATGCCCATACAAATGATCGGGGCAAGGCAGGTGTGGTCGTTGTGTTATCGATAGACGTCTTGGTTGTCTTTGATGAAAGCGAAGATGCTTTGCCCAATAAAGATGAGCTCGCTTTCGCAGGTTGCGCCGCTTTGTTGGCCTTAACCATCAAAGTATGCGCTGGTAATGATGTGATTTCTGTTTTACCGGTTTCTGTATTGAACCAGGGAACCTCAAGCGCAGGAATGGTAATGCGGCCATCGCGATTCAATAAGTAAGTCACTTTCATAGTTGATGTGCCCAAAAGCTCATTCTGTCTGACCGTATTCTTCACTTCCGGACTTTCAGGATACACATTGAAATCATCATTCGCAGCGAAGGTTAATGCTGGTAATAACTGCGCTGGCATGGAAACTGCGGTTAAAGTCACCGTACGCGTTAGTGTATCGCCCTCCTGCATTGTTTGCTTGGGCGGATCGTAAACTTCTGCCAAAGTAATTTTCTTGGCAGGAAGCCAATTTATTCCCTGATAATCGGTTGGCGCCGGACGAACGTTTATTGGGGTCGTTTTGGCCTCAACGGTCACTCGTCGCGGGACTTGATCATAAACCGCTGCTTGAAACGAAGGCGGGTGCAATGTAAGTGGCCCGCTTTTTTGCGGAAAAATGGCATATTGTTGTTCTTCTACTGCATACAATTCACCATTGACCTGCGTCTGATAATGTCGTCCATCACCCAAGGGGATCATCAGTGCATTTTCGACGCTGGGCGGGTGATATTCTGCGTTTAGCAACTGCGCATTACTCAATAATTTGACGGTATACAACACTTGCTGATTCACATAGGGATTAGGCGTGTTGACCTCAGTCTTTAACATCAGCCCATCGGCGCCGCTTTGCACTTGATCAGGCGATGTAGAAGGAACACCTTCACCACTGACATTGATAACACCCGATTGTGTTTGTTCCTGACCAATCTTAATCGCCGGGATGACCAATTTGCCCACTTTTTTGGGACGCAACAGAATTATCCACTGGCTACGTGAATTGGTTTGCCCGTTCACCATACTGTAGGAAAGACTACGTTCAGTGCCTAAAATCGTAAAGTCATTTTGCAATGGCGTGAGATTCGGCAAACCGCCTGACTGGGCATTGTCAGACGTCAACATTAAATGAAAGGTGTCATTCACATTAATTTGCTCTGGCTCAACTTGCATGGTTGATGCAGCAATTCCAGTGCCTTGGCAAAGAATAAACAAAAAGAGAAAAATGCCAGTGGTGATGACAAACCGCCGTTTATCTCCTCTTTCAATAAATTTCACAATTTGGATAAAATCTGCCAGTTTCCGTCGTTGCGAGCGAAGCGCGGCAATCCAGAGTACCGTGCTCTGAACTCTGGATTGCCGCGCTTCGCTCGCAACGACGCGACCTGCAAGTTCATTGTTGCTGTTTGTACCGAAGGTACTGGGGGCAATCGCAACCACACCTTGCAAGTTCATTGTCGCTGTTTGCGCCGAAGGTACTGGGCCACTTGCAGCCACTAAGTTAACCCTTGACTTGTATATATCTTGTATCATTGGTCCCATCCACGTTGTCTACGTAAGTGATCTCGCATAAATTTTTGCCGCATTAAGCCGCCCGGATCATCCGGGATCAAGCGTAACCACTGCTCCTTGGCGCGTTGCTTTTCACTTTCAGCGGCGGATAAATTCGCTTTTTGCTTATTCTTATTCTGCTTGTCTTTATTTTGTTTACCCTGATTTTGTTTGTCCTGGTTTTGTTTGTCCTGGTTTTGTTTGTCCTGGTTTTGTTTGTCCTGGTTTTGTTTGTCCTGATTTTGTTTGTCCTGATTTTGTTTGTCCTGATTTTGCTTGTCCTGGTTTTGCTTATCCTGGTTTTGCTTGTCCTGGTTTTGCTTGTCCTGATTTTGCTTATCCTGGTTTTGCTTATTTTGATCTTGTTTATCTTTATTTTCTTTGCTTTGTTTTTGCTTATCTTTTTTAATTAACTCTTCAACCACTTTTCGATTAAATTGCGCATCTTCATGCTTGGAATTAAGCCTTAATGCATGATCATAGGCTTTTAAGGCCTTTTCATATTGCCCCATGTGCGCCAACGCATTGCCTTGATTGTAGTAACCCTCATCTGTATCTAATGACTGAAAACCCGAAGCGGCAGTGTCGTATTGACCCGCACGATAAGCCGCCGTGGCTCGCCAGGGACTATCCTCAAATCGCTTCGCCGCTTCCGCAAATTGATGGCTGCCCATCAACTGTTGTGCTTGTTGATTTTGCGTAAGCCACACATCATCCCAAGTCGATGCCTGCACGCAGGTCATTAATGCAAGAGATAAAAGCGGAAAACTCAATGAAAACATTAAAACTTGTTTTTTCATGCTGCCACCCTCTGCAACCAGCCCCGTCGAAATACAGGCAACAATAACAATAATGCAGGCACAATAAACCAACGCCCTTGATCACGCCACACAGGCACTTCGTTATTTAAATCAGCGGTAAACGCTTGATGCGTTCGCGTTGCATCCAGCCATTGATTCAAATCATCAGACGTATCCATCATCGGAAGCAATAGCCCGCCACCGGCTTTTGCAAATCGCTCAAACAATGGATTCAGTGCTTGTTGACGGTTTAAAACAGGCATGATAGAAGCGTGAATGCCTGCGCTATTCAACACCTTAGCCGCTTCAATATCTTCTGGCGCTGGTGCCCGTGCGGTCAACACTAAAATATCGCCGTGACTGAACCCTGCTTGCGTAAACAGTTTGGCGGCTTCCTGCAAGGCACTGTCCAGCCGATGTCCCTCTACCGGCATGGTATCGGGCAAGAGCATTGGCAGTAATGCATCAATGGTTTGACTATCATCGGTTAATGGCGCGGCAACGAACGGCTCACCGGTATAAACCACCAAACCAAATTGGCCACCTTCCTTGCGAGTCGCCAACAAATCATGCAATTTAAATTTGGCCCGGCCGAGACGATTGGGCTGCAAGTCTTGCTCGAGCATCGCTTCCGACATATCCAAAATCAATACACGCGGCTGAATGGGTTGATAGGTCGGCACTGGAAAGCGCGACCATGACGGCCCCGATAAACTGATGATCATGAACAATGCACTCAAACACAACAACAATGACGACAACTGGCGTTTAACCTGCGGTTTAGTTTTAATTAAATAAGGCAATAAATGCGGGTCACACACGTCATTCCAAGCGGAAGCATTGGGGTTTTTTCGAAAAACAGCAACCGCAAAGGCAAGCAATGGCAGCAGGGCCAATAACCATAAGGGCCTTATCAAATGAAATTCATGGAGCATAGCCGTCCTCCAACACTGAACGCTTATTGCGAAATAGACCAAATTGCTGATTCAGCCAGAAACCATATAACAACAAAGCCAGCGTCAGAGGCCAAGCATAATAGTCATGTTGCGGTCGGATGATTTGCTTTTCCTGCGAAACCGTTTCCATTTGATTAATGGTTTGATAAATCGATTGCAGCGATTGGCTATCGGTTGCCCGGAAATATTGCCCACCCGTGATTTTGGATACTTCTTTCAGCGTGTCTTCATCAAGATCCACGCCGGCATTAAGACCCAGAAATAAATTGCTATTCATTCTAGGATCCGCTTCAGCGCCCAAACCAATGGTGTAAATTTTAATGCCTTCTGTCGCCGCAAGCTCGGCAGCTTTCACGGGCGCCAAGACCCCGGAGTTATTAACGCCATCCGTCAGCAAGATAATCACTCGACCCTGCGACGGGACATTCTGTAACCGCTTCACCGCTAATCCTAGCGCATCACCAATTGACGTTGTTTTTCCGGCAAGTCCGACAGACGCATCCTCTATGCGCATCAGTAAGCTATGGTGATCATAGGTCAAGGGGGTCTGCAAATACGCTTGGCTGCCAAACAGGATCAAGCCGATTTTATCGGTCTTACGATCCTCTACAAACTGTGCCGCCGCACGCTTCACAACCGCTAGACGCGTGGCTGGGCGACCGTGTAACAGCATATCGTCAACTTCCATGCTGCCCGAAAGATCGAGCGCGAGCATGATATTATACCCTTCGCGCGGCAAGGGCCGTGGCTCACCAACCCATCGCGGGCCTGATAAAGCCAGCAACATCAGCGACCAAATGACCAGTAATAATGCGACGCTTGAGAGTTTGCCTGACACATACTTGGTCTCTTCCAACCGACTCATCATGGCGTTAAAAAACGGCACGCGTAAAGCCACGGGCAATTGCAGAGGCGCGCGCGGGCTCAATAACCACAATAAAATAGGCAAAGGCCATGCGATGAAAACCCAAGGGAGTGCTATTTCAAACATCGACCGCTCCGTTGTTTTATCCACTGTTGAGCCAAATGAAATAATGGCGATAAATCATGTTTTGCTGAAGGCCGATAAGGACACTCAAGCAACAAAACCGATACTGAATTGAAATCAAGCTGTTTGCCAGTTTTATTCAAAAAAGCAACCCACTCATCTCCGACCAAACTGGCAACCTGCTCTCGCGGGTAATACACCAACGCCACCCGTTTTAATAATTCTGAAATTCGTGCTGAAGTTAATTGGGTCCTCGGCTGCTTTAAATAGGCCTCCTGATAAGATGCCAAAACACGCAAAGCCTGGCGTTTGGCACGGCTATTGATAACATAATGGATCGCAAACCCTATGATGCCGAAGAGGATCAGTATCACCACTACCCCGAGGATAATCCAGCCCATTGCCGGCGGCCACCAACCGATTGGAGCGGGCATATGGATGTCACGCAATGAGGCCAATGCAGATTGATTATCCATGGAAAGCTCTCCTCGGGAACGTATCGTACACCAGGCGTGGAATATCTTCCTCCGGCGTGACTTGTACGTACTGAATCCGCAATCGCTTCAATTGTTGTTGTATCGTTGCCAGGCGATCTTCACAATACTGCTGATACGCATGGGTTACATGGCGATTGGTGGTATCCAACAACATTTCTTCACGTCCATTCGTCACTGCATAGCGCTGGGGTTTGGGTGGCGCGAGCTCCAAAGGATCACAGATGTGATAAGCCAAGACATCATTCTGGTCACGTAAACGCGCCAATAATTTTTCACATTCCGCATCCAATTGATAAAAATCGCTGATCAGGATCAGAATGCTTCCGGGACGCGCCACGCGGGACAATCGTTTTATCGCATGCAAAAGGCTTCGCGATTCAGGCTGCTTTTGCGGCGAAGGAAGCGCTTGGGTATAGTCGCATAACGCTTTCACCAATGTTAACACGCCCTCTTCGCGCGCTCGCGGTGGATATTCGTGATGCTGGGTTTGAGAGAAGAAAAGACCTCCGACCCAATCGCCCTGCTTGACCGCCGTCCAAGCTAACATCGCCGTGAGACGGGCGGCAATCACTGATTTGAATGCGCAACGCGAACCAAAATACATCGAGGGATTAAAGTCGGTAAGCAAGACCACCGGTCGTTCTCTTTCTTCCTGGTACAATTTGATATGCGGTTTACCCATGCGCGCTGTGATTCGCCATTCCATATGACGAATTTCATCGCCCGCTTGATAATGCCGAACTTCAGCAAAATCCATGCCCCGACCGCGGCGTTTGGATAGATGATTTCCAGCACGCGCAGCCCGTTGCTCTGGCCGGTAACGAACGGGTCTAGCATATTGCTGTAAGGCAATAAGCTCACTTATCTCAGCGGTAATGCCATAACTCATGATTGGGTCCTTGGTGCATTTGGACAAAGTTGCACACTGCTTTAAGGGAAATAATCGGACGCAGGTTGGTGCGTAGGTTGGGTTGAGGCTGGTAAGCCGAAGCCCAACAAAACCGCCCATGTTGGGCTTCGCTCTCGCTCAACCCAACCTACTCCGATTAAGGCAGTGAACCTACGACAATGCAACTAAACGTAATAGCTCATCAATAAAGTCATCAGGACTCACCCCTTCAGCCTCAGCTTCATAGGTTAAAAGTACACGATGCCGTAAGACGTCATGCGCTATCGCGTGAATGTCTTCCGGGGTTACATAATCTCGACCAGCTAGCCACGCATGGGCTTTAGAGCATCTATCCAGTGCTATCGTTGCCCGCGGGCTTGCGCCATAACGCAACCACCGGGCTAACTCATCGCTGTAAGCAATGGGATTACGCGTGCCAATCACCAACTGAATCAGATAATTTTCCAACATATCGCTGGTATGAACCTGCAACACTTGTTTACGCGCTTCAAACAAGGCTTTTTGTGTCAAAGGCGTCATGGTTTCTTCGGGCGGTAGCTTGTCTTCTGTCGTAGCATGCTGAGCAATGGCTTCGCGGCGCGTTAACGACAGAATGTCGTGCTCCACTTGCGCATCTGGGTAACCAATTTTGACATACATCAAAAACCGATCGAGCTGCGCTTCAGGCAGGGGATAGGTCCCTTCTTGTTCGATAGGATTTTGCGTCGCCATGACTAAAAACAGCTCAGGCAAAGGATACGTTTTGCTACCCATGGTCACTTGCCGCTCGGCCATGGCTTCCAACAAGGCCGATTGAACCTTAGCTGGGGCACGGTTAATTTCATCCGCGAGCAATAAATGATGGAAAATAGGCCCAGGCTGAAACACAAACGACCCATCTTCTGCGTGATAAATATCGGTACCGGTCAAATCACCCGGCAATAAATCCGGTGTAAATTGAATTCGGTGGAAACTCCCCTCAACCACACCCGCAAGCTCTTTAACCGCGCGTGTTTTAGCCAACCCAGGCGCACCTTCAACCAATAAATGACCATCGGCGAGTAAGGCAATCAGTAACCGCGAGATAAGTGGCTTTTGGCCCAGAATACGTGAATTAAGATAGGTTTTTAACTGTAATATTTGTTGCTGAACGGTGTCTGTACTTGAACTCATGACTTGCTCCATACATCAAAACGCTTACAAAAATATAATCCTAACGTGAAATGAGGTCAATGCCAAGGGGGAATGGATGATCGTATGTTGGATTGAGCGAGCAAAGGAACCTAGTATATTATTCATCTAATGATAGGTTACAATATTCAAATTGTTGATATTTGAGCCGGAATCCGAGCCACGACCGTTAGGGAGTGGGGTAGTTTCGGAGCCGGCTGAACTGCTCCACTCCCTAACGGTCGTGGCTCGGATTCCGGTTTAATGCCATCTACCCAACCTGTCAAAACTAAATGGAAGCGTTACTAAGAGCGGGAGACGACATGCCCGATCAACGAAAAATAGTCAATTATGCTCTTTATTTTGGAAATTTTTGGTTAAGAATACTCGTTTTTAAGACTGATAAGGAGTTCCATAATTCAAAATTATACGTATAATCGACTAGCAAAGCGACTTACAGGGATTGATTTATGAAGATGAACATCAAGGGATTTTGGGCTGCTTTTTTCTTTTTATTATCGTTTAAAGCCCTGGCGGCGATTAATCCGATTGGTTGGCAGTTGAATCAAACCTTCGGGCCGGTGGTGACTGCTGGAAGAGCACACACCATCATCTACACGTTCACCAATCAATTACCCTGGACGTTGTGCAAGCCTATCGCCATTCTTAGAAATGCCAGTCCACAAATTGAATTCACGTTTGCTGATAACTGCACTGGGAAACGCTTGCTATCGTATGAAACGTGTACGGTATCCGTCACCCTGACACCTATCATCGATGGCGAAAAATTTCTGCAGTTGACCATCGCCGGGTATGATCATAATCAGGTGCCCTTGCCGCAAATCGTCACCGTAGCCAGCGGGGAGACCAAACCCGGTGTCGTTGGAACAGTAACCAAGGCCTTGCCCGCTACATTACCAGCAGGGACTACCGCAGATTATGCGTTTCAATTCACGAATTATGGCGAGAGCACAGCAACCAATGTTGTCCTCACGCTATCACAAACAACGGGAACACCGAATTATACCAGTACCTGCGGCAGTAGCACTTTTCCGGGGACACTGGGCGCTGGCGCCACCTGTACCGTTAGCGGAAATTATACGGGATTTACACCGCCGCCCTCGTTACAAACGGTGACCGCATCATTAGCATTTAACAACGCTCATGGCAGTCCGGCGACGGTATCCACCAGCACCACTGTATCAGGAACCTCGGCCGACATTGTTGGCTCGGTATCAAGCTTATTCTATTTACCCCCATTAATGCTGGTTGGCACGGAATATACCGTGCACTTTTTCTTTACAAATATGACCAATCACACAGTACCTTTTACCCCTTCGGGCACTGTAAGTTGTAACGCCTCCGCTGGTCCTCCCTGTACCTTTACGCAAACATTGAATAGTTGTACGACCTCACCTCTGCCAGCATATCCTGCTCGTTGTGAAATAAGAGGAACACTCACCCCCAGCACCAACGGAGCCACTTATACATTAACATCTTCTTTACCATTTACGGGATCCGGAGCGCCCAATCCTGCAACTGCCACTACTAGCGGCACGGCAGCGACTACACTGCCAAGCGATCGAACGTTAACATTCGTCAATAACTGCACTTTTCCTGTCAGGTTTTCGCTCAATGGTGGTGCATTACCAGCGCCATTTAGTAACACAAATTGCCCATCCCCTTTTGCCGATCCGGATGCCGCGACAGGACTCTGTTATTGGCATAATTATTCGGCTAACACCCCTAACAATTTTGATTTGGCTGCATTAGGAGGAACCGCTACGGTCACTATCCCGATACCAACACCTGGTTCTCCACTCAATAACACGGGCCTTCAATGGAGTGGAAATATGTCCGCGAGCACTGGCTGCACCTCGCCTGCCACTGCTTGCAGCTACGTCACTTGTGGTAACAATAACTCAACAACGGCCTGCACAGTCGGCCAAGGGTTTCTGCAACCGGCGACACAAGCAGAAATCACGATGCTGATAAATGATGCGGACACCTATGATGTGGAAGTGATTAATGGCTTTCATATTCCGATTTCCATGCAGCCTTTTATTGCCCCAGGAGTAGCCGCAACCCCGAATAATTATTCATGTGGCACGCCTGGGGGATATTTCGGGGTCCCGCCAGCTGCCAGCAATGGATTTGGGACATGTGATTGGCAAAACCCCTCTCTTTCTGCCAAACCACCCAGTGCGCTTACTGATAAAGTCAGTGGTTACTATTGGGTAACCGGCGGAGGTAGTTCATGCAATATTAATTCAGCCACCGCATGCACAACCCTAGGACAACTCTGCGGTTTGGACAATAATTTCAATCAAGTCTGTGGAAATTTTTTAGGCTATTGGTCTGCCAATGAAGTCTGCTCGAAGCCTGGCGTTTCTTCAACAGTCAATACTTACTTCAAATGTACACAAGCACTATCACCAACTCCTCAATCGCCTTCCGGGGGGTTTCCTACTGGCAGTACCCTTTACCAATTAATGGCCTGCAAAATTCCTGCTGGTGATGTAAACAATCCACTCTTTAATTCTTGTTATTTATCTTACCCGGGATATAACAGCGGTCAAATTGCAACCTGCTGTGGTTGTTCCGATTGGAGCGGCACGGGCGCCAACCCAAATACAAGCAGTTGCGGAACGCAAATCGACCCACAATG
Organism: uncultured Gammaproteobacteria bacterium; assembly: GCA_963784615.1. GTDB lineage: Bacteria > Pseudomonadota > Gammaproteobacteria > Legionellales > Legionellaceae > UBA11403. Next base: position 1,860,432 of record CAWASG010000001.1, on the reverse strand, counting down.
GACAAGCTATATACAACCCCAAATCCAATGGATGAAAACTGCTTGCCCATCAGCTTATACTTACCCGTTTGACGACAAAACCAGTACATTTACCTGTAGCAATAATAGCCCGGGTCTATCCAACTCAGTGGGCTATACCATCACTTTTTGTTCAGGGAATACTGGTTTGCCTACCGGCGCGACTAACGGCCGTTAGCAAAGTAGCCTGGGTGCCGCATGCACGGAAAAACAACCCCTCACCGATCTCCGCGCGGCAACCGGGGGGTATACTCCGATCTTTATTCAAAACATCGAATACGGTGTTGATTCCTTAATGCCGCATTACACCCAGCCCGGTTGCCGCGCCTAGTTTCGTGTGTAACTGTAATGTTGAGCGGGCGGCACACAGGCTACGGCGTGGGATTACTTTGCGGCAAATCACTAAAAATATAATTTGTCGCAAAACATGTGCCTTGTATTTTTTGCGACAAATTATGTATAATTTATTTTGCCGCAAAAAATGGGATCAACGATGTCACAACCCTTTATTGGACGAACGCAAGAACTAGCCACCTTAAATTCCTTATTCTCCAAAGGAAAAAGTTGTTTTGTTGTCATCAAAGGACGCCGGCGCATTGGAAAAAGTCGCTTGATTGAGGAATTTTCCAGCGGAAAAACGTTTTATCGTTTTAGCGGCCTTCCTCCAGAACCAGAGGTAACCGCGCAAACTCAACGGGATGATTTCTCGCGTCGCCTCAACCGATATTATCCTGACCTACCCAACCTAAAAGCCGATGAATGGTCTGAGTTATTTGAGTTGTTATCCAGTCGCACGCAAAAAGGAAAAGTCGTTATTCTATTGGACGAGATCGCCTGGATGGCCGCAGGCGATCCAGCTTTTTTAGGGAAATTGAAGAACACCTGGGATGAGGGGTTTAAGAAAAACCCAAATCTCATGCTGATTCTCTGCGGATCCGTTTCATCATGGATTGAAGAAAATCTCTTGGCCTCAACTGCTTTTGTCGGCCGGATTCATTATGTGATGACATTAAAAGAACTGCCATTGTCCGTTTGCGCACAGTTTTGGGGGAAATATCATGCCCGCGTCAGTGCTTATGATCAATTAAAATTACTGGCGATTACCGGTGGCGTTCCTTTATACCTTGAAAGCATCAATCCTCATCTCTCGGTAGAGAGCAATATTCAGCAACTGTGCTTTGAAAGTGGCGGCTTACTCTTTCGAGAATTTGATACGATTTTTCATGACTTATTTGATAAGCGCTCGGCTTATTATAAGCACATTGTTTCAACCTTGGTGAATGGTTCTGCAGACATGGGGACCATCTGCAATGAGTTAGGCATTGTTTCAGGAGGCGTGGTAAGCGAGTGCTTAAGCAATTTAGTCGAAGCCGGGTTTATCAGCCGAGACTATGCGTGGTCATTCAAAACCGGCACACCAACTAAATTAAGCCGATATCGATTAAGTGATAACTATTTACGGTTTTATTTACGCTATATTGATCAACAAAAAAATAAAATTGAACGTGGCCTATATCAACAACATTCATTCAGTACATTGCCCGAATGGTCCACCATCATGGGGCTACAATTTGAAAATTTAGTCTTAAGTAATCGCGCCTTGATATGGGAGCAATTGGGCTTATCGGCTAATGACATCGTCAATGACGGCGCCTACTTTCAAACACATACAAAACAACATGCAGGATGTCAAATTGACTATTTAATTCAAACTCGTTTTCATAATTTGTTCGTATGTGAAGTCAAATTTTCCAGAAATGCGATTAAAACAGAGGTTATCGATGAAGTTCAGCAAAAAATAGATTGCTTAAGCCTACCCAAGCACTTTTCCTGCTTCCCCGTCCTTATTCATGCGAATGAAGTCAGCGATGCCATCGTGGATGCGAATTATTTTACTAAGATTATTGATTTAGGCGCGATGGTTTCATGATTTCAACGGCGAGGCAGCCGGGTGGCTAGTGCCCCGTCAACATTGAATACGGTGTTGATTCCTTAACGCCGCATCATACCCAACCCGGTTGCCGCACCAAGTTTCGTGTGTAATTATAATATTGAGCGGGCGGCACCCAGACTACGGTCCTGATTATACGTCAGGATATTGACATAAATTCAAAATAACTTAGTAATGGTCATTACTATTACCGTTTCCATTTAGTTTTGACCGGTTCACGCCAGTAGCTTCAATATAAGCAGTAACGATGAACTTGCAGGTGGCGTCGTTGCGAGGCACGAAGCAATCCAGAGTACCGTGCTCTGAACTCTGGATTGCCGCGCTTCGCTCGCAACGACGCTGTTCAAAATAGTGTTAATCTGCCTATATCAACCGGTCAAAACTAAATGGATGAAGTACTAGTTTAGACACGAGAACTTAATTTAAACTCGCGAAAATACCCACACTCTTGATACCCTAAGCGCCGGTACAAAGCATACCCTTCATCAGATGCTTGCAAAACAGCGATATGATAACCCAATTCTTTTGCGCGTTTTAATCGGTGTTGCTGCATGGCCGCACCATAGCCTTTCTTGCGCTCGGCAGGAACCGTTGAGAGCCAATGCAGCCCCGCCACTTGGGCAGAATAGCAGGATAAACCGCGAACAACCGGCTTGCCATCCACATAACCCACATAATATTCGATGGGATCCTCGTTGGTTAATATCGACGCGACCCAGGAAAAATACTGTGCAAACGCGGCTTCATCATTGGCCAATACCAATGCAAAGTCTCGCAATGTGGTTTCATCCGTCGCGCGTCTAATTTCAAGTGAGGGCGGTAAGGAGATCTGCCCATCCCACGCATCCAAATCAAAATACATGGCACAGTTATTTTCGGTGTTCACGTAACCCTGCTTTTCTAAATGGCTTGGCAAATCGTCTGGTTTATCATGTGGACTTACCCACCATGAGAAGGGAATGTTTTTCTCTGCGAAGTAATCGGTTATTTCGGCTATTTTCTTGTCCGCCTCGGCTGAGGAAAAATCCGCATCAACGACATAATTAAACGTGTCATCCCATAAGCCCGAGTTCACGATGGTATATCCAGGAACCCGGATGAGTTCAACTTGAGGAAGGTATTGTGCAAAATAGGTCATATGCACATTTAAATTGGCCTCCATGGCTTTCACCAATGCCTCACGGGACCAGTCTTTCGCCAACGGACCTGTATTCGCAGGAAGATAATTTCTTTTTCTCCCCTCCCAACATTTCGCTAGAGCATCGATGTCATGCACCAATTTTGTTTTAAGATGACACCCTAAAGCTTGTTGGATGCGCAGGTCTTCACCCTGATAAATATCAGGCCCGCGAGCGTCAAAGGGGCTTACCTCTATCTTGTTTTTTTTCATCACGCGCCTCGCTCACCTAGTAGCGTTTCATTGACAAATTCTAAGTAACTTTGCCTTATTCTCACTTGTACTGGCGATGGTTGTAAGTATACGCCATTTTTTTTGATTTTTGGTTGTGATTAGGGGGCTGTTTGCGCTCATCATCCACATCCCTGTGCGGTCAGTAATTACAGATCACTTAATAATTCATTAATAATCCGCCCCGTATAATCTCAATGGTAAAACACTTCACTCACTAAGGAAATCTTATGAATAGCTTTTTTAAATATGTATTGGGAGCTGTATATTTGGCTATCCCGGTTATTGGTTGGCTTGCTTTAGCAAAAAGCATCCGGCGGGTTCAATCGGATGAGTTATGTTTGGTTCAGTCTAACGATGGAACTACCGAGCTGATTGAAGAAGGACTTCATTTTCGTCCTTACCCTTTCGATACATTTGGCGAAATTTTTAACAAATCGTTAGATTATATCGATTTTGGCCCATTTAAAAGAGTTCGTGTTGATGCGAATCAAATCGCTTATAAAACAAATTCAAACGGCACGCTTATAAGACTAAATCCTGGCATTCATATCATTGATGTTTCGAATAATGAACGCTTTAATCCAGCGACAGATATTCAACCCATTACAAATCCCGATAGTCATTTTGGATCTCTACGAATCGTCCGAGTCCGAGGCGATCAAATAGGATACAAAACGGATGCAAACAGCCGGCTTATCCGGTTGGATCAAGGCGTGCATGAGATCAATATCGCTGCTGGAGAGGTTTTGAATGGTGTTAAAAATATCGCTGATGATTACATCGATTTTGGCCCTATCAAGCTAGTGAGAATTAAAGAGGGTTATTTAGGTGTCAAAACAGATGCCGCAGGAAATTTTGTAGAATTGCATCCTGGCATTCATGAAATCAAGACCTATGATAATGAAACATTTGATCAAACTAACGGCTTACAACATATTGGTCATGACGATTTTAGACTGGGCAATAAACGTTATGTGACCATCCGTAATGGCGAATTAGGTGAGTCCTACCAAAAGGGGATATTTTGTTTACTCGAACCCGGAAGACATGTTTTGCCCGCGGATCATATTTTTGTTAAAAAAGTATCGATTCAAAATGATGTGGTGGATTTAGGTGCTTATAAAATCATTACGGTTAAAGAAGGCCAAGTCGCCGTTATCAATACGCAGATAGGTGTTATCACTAAAGGGCCGGGTAAACATGAAATAAAACAAGAAGAGGGCAATTTTTTTAATGCCATAATTACAACAAGCCCTCAAGGTGTTGTATTACCGCCATTGACCGTGATGTGTAGTGATCAAATCGAGATGCAAGCAGAATCAATGTTGGTTTATCGAGTAGAGGAACCACTGAAAACCGTGGGACTAGGTATCTCTTCTATTATTAACTTTTTGAAGACTTTCGCTGATGGTACTCTACGTACTATTCTTAGTCGCTTTAGTTCGGCGGATATAGCACCATCTCTTCATACTGATGAAGCGCATCATAGCTCAAAAAGAACCGAAAAGTTGAGCCAAATTCATGATGACTTGGTTAATGCGCTAGATGAAAAAGCGAAAGATTGGGGGCTGCGTATTTCTGATTTACAAATTACCAAAATTCTTCCTGCTGATGGCGTCTATCATGAGACCATCCGCCAACTGGGAACACAACAATCAACCGCCGAGGCCAATCGACGAATCGCTGAGAATAAAGCAGCCATTGCACAAATTGATGCCAACGCAGGACAAGCAAGAGTGATTACAGCAGAAATACAACAAAGCTTACGAGAAACCCTGATGGCCTGACGTTCTTTTCAACCGAAAAAACGGGAAGAAACCCACAAAGGCTATCGGATTTGGCAACGGCTGCTGCAAAAATGTCTTTGCCAGCTGATTTGCCAACGTCTACACCACAACAGTGAATCATCAGCCCGTATGGATTGAAAAAAACAGTTCATGCGGGCTAAGATTAAATGGCCCTAAGCTACTTCTTTAAAGTGTCCTGCCGCGTACTCATGTAACACGCTAGCGATAAATGTTTGATAAGGCAGGCCTTTATAAGCCGCTTTTTGTTTTAAACGATCAAGATCGCCACTCGAGAGACGAAGCGTTATACGCTCATCTTTACGATGAAAATTTGCTGCAGCTTCCTTAGAAAGAGCCATTTCTTCTTCAACTGTTTTTACCGTTTGCCATTCACCACGCTCAACCGACTCCAAAAGTTCTTTCTCTTCTTGATCAAGTTGAACATTAAACACGTCTTGTATTTTTTTCATCACACACCCCTATCACTTAAATATATTTTGGTCAGTTTTCGGCTTGGAAAAATAGTTTTGAGAAAAATGACGTGCTCATTTTTTCTTACAAATGGCACTAAATATATGTATCCATTAAGATTAATGACATAGATCATTTGATTTGGATACTTCAAATCATTATGGTGCTTGAGAATATCAAGCAATTTCTCGTTATCTAATGCCGATATAACATCTTCAAAGCTAACACCTCGCTCCTGTATTAAAGTGCGATTTTTATCAGCTGAAAATTCATAATGTATTTTTTTTATTGTCATATTTAACATATTAGAACGATGTGCGACTTTTGTCAATGAACGCCGTGGGTTGGGCTGAGGTTCCTAGCCTCAACCCAACCTACGGTTTCGTGCCACTTGCCTCTGCTTTCGGCGGGCAGTGATATTCTGCGGTAACCTTTTGTTGCAGATCAACGGTTTTAAGCACGACGGGAAACTTCCATAACGTGTACAAATGCTTTAATACCTCGGCCGTCGATGCGCCCAGTGGCACGCGATTATGTTGTGTATGATGAAGGGTGAGTGAGCGATCGCCTTCTATGTCCACCGAATAGACTTGAATATTGGGCTCTTGATTACCTAAATTGTATTGACTGGATAAGGCTTCCCGGATGTGTTGGTAGCCTTGGTCGTTGTGAATCGATTGAATCCATAATTCAGGATTCTGAGTATCATCAACCATATGAAACAGCTTTAACTCGCGCATCAAATGCGGTGATAAAAACTGGGCGATAAAGCTTTCATCTTTGTAATTACGCATGGCGTCATCAAGGCTTGTCAGCCAGTCTGTATTGGCCAAATGCGGGAACCATTGTTTGTCTTCATCGGTAGGATTTTCACAAATACGCCGGATGTCTTGCATCATATGAAAACCCAGCGTATAGGGGTTGATGCCACTGAAATGAGGGCTATTATAGGCCGGTTGGCGAATGACGTTGGTGTGATTTTGCAAAATTTCCAGCATAAACTCATCCGTCACCAAGCGCTCATCATAAAGCGCATTCATCAACGTATAATGCCAGAAGGTTGCCCACCCTTCATTCATCACTTTGGTTTGTCCTTGAGGATAAAAATACTGCGCCATTTTTCTGACAATACGCACAATCTCCCGTTGCCAAGGTTGCAGAAGTGGCGCATTTTTTTCGATAAAATAGAGCAGATTTTCTTGCGGCTCTTCAGGAAAGCGCTTTTTCTCGATGTCTTTTAACGCCCCTTTGGCCTGCGGGATCGTTCGCCATAATTCATTCACCTGCGTTTGCAAATACATCTCGCGATTTTGCTGGCGAATTTTTTCTTCTTGCAATGACAAGCTACTCGGGTGCTTGTAACGATCAACACCATAATTCATCAAGGCATGACAAGCATCGAGCGTAGACTCAACTTCATCGATGCCGTATCGCTCTTCACATTCACTGATATAGCGCCGGGCAAACACTAAATAATCCACAATTGCATCCGCGGACGTCCACATTTTAAATAAATAATTATTTTTAAAAAACGAATTATGGCCATAACAGGCATGGGCGATTACTAAGGCCTGCATCGCCATCGTATTTTCTTCCATCAAATACGCAATACAGGGATTGGAATTAATCACCAATTCATAAGCCAACCCCATTTCGCCGCGTTGATAGCTTTTCTCAACACCAATAAAATGCTTTCCATAAGACCAGTGATGGTAATTAATCGGCATACCAACCGAGGCATAACAATCCATCATTTGCTCAGCGGTGATCACTTCGATTTGATTGGGATAAGTGCTCAGCTTAAATGCTTTGGCCAAACGGCCTATCTCACGATCGTAGTCGTTGAGTAATTCAAACGTCCATTCAGATGTGGTTGACAGCGGTTTTTTCTTTCTCATCAGACTTTCCTTTTAAATAACTCATGAAAGACTGGATAAATATCAGCCACCGTATCTATATTTTCCATCGCAAAATTAGCATGCTGGTCATGTATCGTTTGATACACTTCCCACAGGCTTTGATGATGACGCGGCATAATTTCGATATAAGCAAAATATTGCAGCAGCGGCATAATTTTGTCTTCGAGTAACTCCAGGCAATAAGGCGAATCAGCATTCCAGTTATCCCCATCAGACGCCTGGGCAACATAAATATTCCACGCGGCAGGGTTATAACGCTTTTGAATCGTCTCATAGAGCAACTCGAGTGCGCTCGATACCACCGTCCCGCCGGTTTCACGTGAGTAGAAAAACTCTTCCTCATTCACTTCCTTGGCTGACGTGTGATGGCGGATAAAAACCAAATCAATTTTTTTGTAATTTCGCGTTAAAAAAAGATACAACAGAATAAAAAAGCGTTTGGCGATGTCTTTTTTCGCTTCATCCATCGAACCTGAAACGTCCATCACGCAAAACATCACGGCTTGTGCTGTGGGCACTTTGACGCGTACACGACTGTTGTAACGTAAATCAAAGGTATCAATAAAGGGAATAGCGTTGATGCGTCCTTGCAAGAAAGTAATACGCTCTTGCAAGCGAAGCTTCTCAGCTTCATCAGGGCTGTCTGCTGCAAGCAAGGCATCCAGTGCAGCTTGTGTTTCGCGTAATTCTTGTTTGCGTGGAGATGAGAGCGCCACACGACGCCCTGTTGCTTGACGCATGGAGCGAGGGACGTTGATATTCGTTGGCGTGCCGCTGCTGGTGATGCCCGCACGCACCGTTTTAAAATTCGGCAGACTCGCCAATTCTTTTTTTACTAAATCAGGTAATTCCAAATCTTCAAAATAAATTTCTAAAAACTCTTCTCTTGAGATTTGAAAGACGAAATCATCCTCCCCTTCACCTTGATTACTCGCCTCACTGCCACCGCCATCACCCTGAGCGCCATCAGGACGTTTTACGCGATCGCCTGCATTAAAGACATCGTTACCTGGAAGAATGCGTTCGACCTTGCCGCCCTCACCACGATGAAACCGCGGCTCAGCAATATCCTTGGCCGGAATCGTGATTTGTTCACCCTTGGCAATTTCCGTTATTTTACGCTTGCCAGTCGCATCGGTCACCGCTTGCTTAATTTGCTTTGCATAACGACGCAAAAATCGCTGCCGATTAACCGTGCTTTTCTTACCAGCATTTTGTCGACGATCGATAAGTTGCGTCATGGCTTGGTTACCCCCTGTGATTACTGCTTATGTCCCTAGGTTGCACGTAGGTTCGATTGAGCACGTAGGTTGGGTTGAGGCTGGTAAGCCGAAGCCCAACATGGATGGTTTTGTTGGGCTTCGGCTTACCAGCCTCAACCCAACCTACGCAGAACTCTGATTTTACTGCGATTTACGCACCCGTAAATACCACTCGCACAACAATCGAACTTGCTTGGCGGTGTAACCCTTATCCACCATTCTGTCGATAAAGTCCGCGTGTTTTTTCTTGTCATCTTCAGAGGCTTTGGCATTAAACGAAATCACCGGTAATAAATCCTCAGTATTCGTAAACATTTTTTTCTCAATCACAGTTTTTAATTTTTCATAACTATTCCATTTCGGATTTTTCCCGTGATTATTCGCCCGTGCCCGAAGCACAAAATTCACCACCTCATTACGAAAATCTTTTGGATTGGAGATCCCTGCTGGTTTTTCAATTTTCTCTAAATCAGCATTCAAAGACTCTCGGTCAAAAATTTCGCCTGTATCCGGATCACGATAATCTTGATCCTGAATCCAGAAATCCGCGTAAGTGATGTATCGGTCAAAAATATTTTGGCCATACTCTGAGTACGATTCTAAATAGGCCGTTTGAATCTCTTTGCCAATAAACTCGACGTATTTAGGTGATAAATATTCTTTGATATAAGCCAGGTATTTTTCTTGAATTTCTTGCGGGAATTGCTCCTGCTCAATTTGTCGCTCAAGAACATAGAGTAAATGAACCGGGTTAGCGGCAATTTCGGTGTGATCAAAATTAAATACTTTAGACAAAATCTTGAAAGCAAACCGCGTTGAAATACCACTCATGCCCTCATCAACGCCACCAAAATCACGGTATTCCTGATAGGATTTGGCCTTCGGATCGGTATCTTTAATACCCTCCCCGTCATACACGCGCATTTTAGAAAATATGTTTGAATTCTGTGGATCTTTCAGGCGAGTCAACACGGAAAATTGCGCTAACATTTCTAAAGTACCCGGTGCACAAGACGCTTTCGACAAAGAACTGTTATCCAATAATTTTTGATAAATTTTCTTCTCTTCAGAAAAACGCAAACAATAAGGCACTTTAACGATATTGATACGATCGATAAACGCTTCATTGTTTTTATTATTTCTAAAGGTTTGCCATTCAGCCTCATTGGAATGCGCCAAAATAATCCCTTCAAAAGGAATCGATGACAACCCTTCCGTAGCATTGTAATTCCCTTCCTGCGTTGCCGTCAGCAAGGGGTGCAAGACTTTAATCGGTGCCTTGAACATTTCCACAAATTCGAGCAATCCCCGATTAGCACGACACAATCCGCCGGAATAACTATAGGCATCGGGATCATCTTGAGAAAATTGCTCTAATTTTCGAATATCCACTTTACCGACGAGTGATGAAATATCCTGATTGTTTTCATCGCCTGGTTCGGTTTTTGCAATCGCAATTTGCTTTGAGCGTGAAGGCCTGACTTTAATCACGCGAAACTGGTTAATGTCACCATTGTATTCATGGAGTCGTTTAATGGCCCATGGAGACAAGGTATAACGTAAATGACGTGAAGGAATGCCGAAGCGATCTTGTAACAACTCAGCATCTTCTTCCGGGTTAAACAGCGACAAGGGAGAATCAAACACTGGCGAGCCTTTGATCGCATAAAAAGGGACTTTCTGCATGAGCTCTTTGAGTTTCTCCGCCAGCGACGACTTCCCGCCACCCACAGGCCCCAAGAGATACAAGACTTGCTTGGTTTCTTCAAGCCCCTGTGCCGCGTGCTTTAAAAAACCAACGATTTGCTCAATCGGCTCTTCCAATCCATAGAAGTCTTTAAACACGGCATAACGCGAAATGATTTTATTGGAGAACAATCGAGACAACACCGGGTCGTGACGAGTATCAACCAACTCCGGTTCGCCAATGGCCATTAACAACCGCTCCGCTGGATTCGCATAAGCCGATGGATCTGTTGCACAGAGATCCAAATATTCCTGCAGGCTCATCTCTTCTTCTTTGTTATCCACAAAGCGCTTGGTATAGTCAGACAAAAACTCTTGCGTGCTCATAATGCTTCTCCCTTGTTTTTCTCTTTCTGCTGGGTATTTTTATTTCAAAAAAAACTGGTTTTTATTCCCTAAAAACGAGAAACTAATCCTTACTTTGAGTATAGATCACAGATTGGAGTTTAAGCAAAAGCGCATGCAAAAAGAAGCATGCGCTTTTGCTCAAATCCTATCACAACATTGCTTGGACAGAACAGCATGAGTCTTTTTTCATGCTGTTCTGTCCAATGTCCAACAGAGGAACCCCATGCAAAATAAAACAATCTATCGTAACGAATATAAACCTTACCCCTTTGCGGTTGTATCGCTTCACTTAACCGTTGACCTGTATGAGGACCACGCCCTGGTCACAAGCCACATCGCTTTTAAGCGCGAACAACCTGGTGAATTATGTTTGAATGGGGACGGGCTTGAATTAATCAGTATTCAACTCAATCATCAGGCACTAGAACAAAAAGCCTATCAATTGACAGACGGCAACTTAATCATCCCAACATGCCCGGATGAATTTACCTTAACCACAGTCGTTCGCATTCAACCGCAAAACAACACCTCCCTGTCCGGTCTGTACCGCTCAAATCATTTATTCTGTACCCAATGTGAAGCAGAAGGGTTTCGTCGTATCACCTTTTTCCCTGATAGACCCGATGTACTCACCACCTTCACCACCCGCATCAGCGCCGACAAAGCGTCTTATCCAATACTCTTGTCCAACGGCAACCCAATCGACGCCGGTGAAACCAGTGATGGCCGGCATTGGGTCGTTTGGGAAGATCCTTTTAAAAAACCATCCTATCTATTTGCCCTGGTTGCCGGCGATCTCGGCTGTGTAACGGATACATTCACCACCCAATCCGGTCGCTCTATTGCACTACACATTTATGTAGAGCATGGCAACGAACCTCAATGCGCTCACGCCATGGCCTCCGTGAAAAAATCCATGCGCTGGGATGAGGAACGCTTTGGACGAGAATATGACCTTGATCTGTTTATGATCGTCGCCGTCAGTGATTTCAATATGGGCGCGATGGAAAATAAAGGTCTTAATATTTTTAATTCCAAATATATTCTCGTCAGCCCAGAAACAGCAACTGATCAAGATTATATCGACGTTGAAAGCGTTGTCGGTCATGAATATTTTCATAATTGGACAGGCAATCGCGTCACCTGTCGCGACTGGTTTCAACTGAGCTTGAAAGAAGGCTTAACGGTATTTCGTGAACATGCATTTTCTGCGGACATGAATTCACAAGACGTGAATCGAATTGCTGAGGTCAGGGTACTACGCAGTTCCCAATTTCCAGAAGATGCCAGTGCCATGGCACATCCGGTTCGCCCCGAGTCCTATCAAGAGATTAATAATTTTTATACCGCAACCATCTACAATAAAGGCTCAGAAGTGATTCGCATGCAACACACCCTCTTGGGTGAGGCTGGTTTTCGACACGGCATGGATCTCTACTTTGAACGCCACGATGGACAGGCCGTCACCATTGATGATTTTGTTGCCGCCATGGAAGATGCCAATCATGTTGATTTAACGCAATTCAAACGTTGGTATAGCCAGGCAGGTACGCCCGAAGTGTCCGTCAACAGTGACTTTCAAAACGGTTGTTTAACCCTGACATTAAGCCAAACCTGCCCACCAACGCCCGAGTGCCAACAGAAACAGCCGTTTCATATTCCCATTCGTCTCGCGCTATTAAGCACAACAGGTAAGCTATTAAATGACACATTAATTGAGCTCAAAGAATCTGAAACGCAATATCGATTTGAAGGATTACAAGAAAAACCACTGGTTTCTTTGTTACGTGATTTTTCCGCACCGATTAAACTGCAGTACACACAAACTGAAGAAGAACTATTAGGGTTATTGCAATTCGAAACTAATGGCTATGCATTATGGAATGCAGGACAAACCTTGGCATTAAATACCCTCAAAACGTGGCTACAATCTCCTTCCAACACATGGTCACTATCATCTAAACTCATTGATGCTTATCACCAGGTTTTAACGAATGCATCACTCGATATGGGACTGCGCGCCGATGTATTAACGCCGCCACAGTTCGAGGATGTCGCCGCGACTTTGCAAACCGTAGACGTGGGACTTGTGGAAGAGGTCAGAGATGCCTATCGACAAGCGTTGGGCAAAGCACTATTTAATGCTGCCAAAACAACTTACGAAACTTTGTGGGAACAGGAGGATGGCGTCATGCAATATGCTGCATATGGACGCCGTAAACTTAGAAATACATGCCTCTGGCTCATGATGAAGGCCGACGAAACAACAACTCTGCCCTTCTGTCAGGAACAATTTACCAAAGCCCGCACCATGTCAGGAAAGCTCGCGAGTTTTATGTTGTTAGCCAACGCCTCACAAAAAGCGCTACGCGAACAGGCGATCGGGTCGTTTTATACCGATTGGTCAGCCAATGAATTGGTCATGGATAAATGGTTTTCAGTACAGGCAAGCTCAGAAGTTCCGGGAACCCTTGCTCAAGTCAGATTACTGCTTTCTCATCCCGCCTTTCAAATGAAAAACCCCAATAAAGTCCGTGCACTTATCGGCGCTTTTACCCAATTCAATCCGCGACATTTCCATGCAATAGACGGCAGTGGCTATGCTTTTTTAACCGAAATGCTAGTTAAGCTCGACGCCATTAATCCACAAGTCGCCGCGCGCTTAGCAACACCATTTACTCGCTGGCAAAGACTGGATGCCCCAAGACAGGCGCTGATGCAAGAACAGTTAACTATCTTGGCAGGAATGACGTTATCGAGAGATTTAAGTGAAGTTGTCGAAAAAAGTCGGGCCCACTGATTGGAGGAACATTGAATATTCCATTATATGCGGTGATGGGCAATCCCATCGCCCATAGCCTGTCGCCCATTATCCATCAACAATTTGCCGAACAAACCGGCATTTCACTTCGTTATGACAAAATCGAGGTGCCCGTGGCGCTGTTTGAACAATATGTCATTGATTTTTTTAATGAACCTGACGGCAAAGGACTTAATATTACCCTGCCATTTAAAGAACGTGCGTTTGCAATGGCACAAATAAAAACAGCTCGCTGTCTTCAGGCCGGTGCGGCGAATACGCTCTGGATGGCGGATGGCAAACTCCATGCTGATAATACCGATGGCGTTGGCTTAATGCGTGATTTAAGTCGCTATATTGACTTGGCAGACAAAAGAATCGTGTTATTAGGTGCTGGCGGTGCGGCACGCGGCGTCATTGGCGAACTACTCAACTCCCATCCCGCACGATTAATTCTCAGCAATCGTACCGTAGACAAAGCCCACGCACTAAAAACTTACTTTCCGGAAATACAGACATGTGGATTTGAAGCACTCACCGAACATTATGACGTTGTCGTCAATGCAACTTCTGCAAGTCTTCAGGATAACACCCTGACATTACCCGACACCATTCTCACCAATCACCCCTTTTGCTACGATTTAGCTTACAGCCGAGATAAAATGACGCCCTTCGTACAATGGGCAAAATCGCATGGATCACCAGCAATCGATGGTCTGGGAATGCTCATCGAACAAGCCGCTGAAGCTTTTTTGATTTGGCATGAGGTTATGCCGGATTCCCTAGGTACGTCATCCAGAGCGCGTCTTTTTGCGCGAAGGATCTCCTGAATGTTATAGCTTTAATTACTTAGGGGAGATCCTTCACATAGCAGACGTCCTCTGGATGACGTACCTGCTGAGTTACGAAACATTACTCGAAAAACGCGACAATTGATTTATATTGATTCATGGTATCGGTATACCCTGTTTCAATTAATTGCTGTGTAAATTCCTTTTCAAACAACAAAAAGCTTAATAAGTCGCCCGAATGATTTTTTGCTCCCAGAACGTTTAAGAGCATGCGTAATAACGTGGGCATTGCTTTGTAATGGTCTTGAGCCATCGCAGCCATGCTCGTGGTAGGACGCAGATAGAGGGTCTCAATCGGTCGCCAGGGCGATTTGTGCTTATTCCAAATCGACAGCAAACGAGCGATCTCATTCATACGATTAACCATCTCAATGTCCCTATCAAGATTATCAAGAAATAGACCATTGAGCATATTACCAAGCACTTGAGCAAAGCCAATATCCTCGCCATTCGATATGTCTGGCTTAATTGTGTGGGGTAGTTGACGGGTTCCAATAATCATCACTTTTTCGACATTAAATCGTAACGCCCCGCGAAGAGGTGAGATCAACCCAACGCTCCCATCCCCATAATGCAAACCATCGATGTCTATGGCTGGGAAAAAAAGTGGCAGTGATCCAGAAGCAATAATGTGATTCTTATTGATAACAGCAGATCGACTGATGTGTCGATGGTAGGCCCAATCTTCAAATCCTGGTATAGAGTGCTGGTAAAAAGACACGGTTTGTTCTGTTTCATAGCAGTTCGCAATGACTTCAAATGTTTCCAAATGATTTTCTGCAATATTATTGCGAATTCTTTCAAAATTAATATTATTATCCACAAAGTCATTCAATGGCGCCGTATCCAGTAAAAAACCTGACCGACGTTGTTTTACCAAAAATTGACCTAAATTACGGACGACTGATTTCCCGAGCTCAAAGTTACTTGTATTAAATATTTGATCACAATGGATATTGGACCATAAACGCTCAAGGCAATCGATCCCCATCAAAAAATCGTCAGCATGTTGGGCAAGCACCGAAGCATTGATTGCCCCTATGCTTACGCCACTCAGCATCGTAAACGGCAACTTATCCGTTTGTAATATTTCGCCAATAGCTTTCAGAGCGCCAGCCTGATAAGCACCGCGAGCACCACCGCCTGCTAGATATAAGCCAATTTTTGCCATGGTCAGCACTTTTATGTTTCGTATTAAGAATGACTTAACTATAGTAGACGAAGATAGAGTATTGCAAGGTTTTCATATTAAACATTGGGGAGAACGTTGTGAACAGAAATTATCGTTTCTATTCTGCTATCAGTAAAAATATGAACATGTTATTATTTTGAGCGATATATTTAATCCATGTAACCGTTCACCTGAATTAAGGGGTATTTCATGTTTACTCGTTGTTTTGCTTTATTGTCTATCCTACTAATGAGCCTCACGGCCCAAGCCAGACATCACACTGGTATTGACATTTCCATATCCGTAGCGCCACCGCCTGCACAAGTTATCGTCGCACCACCCCAGGGTTATACCCATTGTTATGTCACCAGAGGGATGTGGATTGATAACATGTGGATACCGCCGCATCAAGAATGCTCTAATCCAAGGGCGTCACGTTCAGCTGTCTGGGTTTCCGGCTACTGGGGTTGCGTTTCCCCTGGTCGACACGGACGGTGCGGAAAGTGGAAATGGCTTTCACATCATTGGATGAGAGGCGCTCCTCCTCAAGATATCCATGAACATGGACACGTCAATGAACAAGCTTATGGTCATGGCCATGAACACAGCCATGATCAAGGGCGAGCCGATGTGCAAGTGCATGCACACGAACACAATCCAACTGTACATACACGCTAGCATCCATCCGCAGTAGCTCTTGTTGGGTTGCATAAAGATGCAACCCAACCTACGCAAGCTAAACCTAAACCCTCATCTGCAACAGTCCATAATAATCTATTGCTAAAAATCGTCTATGCTTAAACTATGAAATCAAATTCAAGGATGAAAGCATGACAATCACCAATGTTGAGCAACAGTCCCAACAGACTGCAAACAAAAGTTCAAAATCAGGTTTAACAGCTCTTTTTTTGTGTGTCTTTTTCGGTGTGTTTGGTCTGCATCGACTTTATGTGGGTAAAATCTGGACTGGATTACTCATGCTCGTCACCTTCGGATGTTTTGGATTATGGTCTTTGATTGACGCCATTTCGATTATCAGTAACTCCTTTAAGGACAAACAAGGACGCTTATTAACCTGCATAAGTGATCCATCCATGTTAAAAAAAGGGCTAAGCATCATACTTGCAACGATAATTGAGATTGTCATTATCGTCTTCCTTATTACCATGTTCGCAATGTTTTTAACCAGCGGCTTGGTTAAAGTGATTGAAAAACATCTTGAAGCTGCAAGAATGAATGATTTTCAAGGATCCTACGCGTATACTGCAAAAGAATTTCAAAGCAGTCATTCTCTTGATCAGTTTAAGGAATTTATAAATCGATATCCTCCCCTGAGCCACAATGCAAGTACGTCATTTTCAAAAAGGGAAATTAACAATAGTCGAGGGATAGTAACAGGAACGTTGAAAGGGGAAGACGGTACGGTTATAGGTATCCAATACCTTTTAATTAAAGAGGATAATCAATGGAAGATATTCGGCTTGCTGATCAATCCAAAAGAAAGTGAGCAAGATGCGCAATACAAAGCGTTTCTTGAAACAAATTTGGAAAGTAGCAAATCCGAAAAAGCCCTTTCAACGCCTACAGACGCCACTTCTAATGACATTTTTGTTTACAAAGATCCAAAAGGCTATTTTTCTGTAATTTGTCTGAAAAACTGGGATTATGGCTCAAAACTTGCAGGGTCATTTTTTTGCAGAGGAAAAAAAGGCACATCTTCATATGAGTCATTGATTATCGTAACTATGATTTTTGCGAAAAACCCAGATGGGCAATATTTAACCACAACAGAATATGTTAACTCTCTTAAAAATCAGATTGGTAAAATTGATCCTAATGCGAAATTTTTAGATCAAGGTGCTGCAGAACTCCCGCAAAATCCAAAACAATTTAAGGGTGAATATTTGCTTTCTACTTTTACTCATAACAATCAATTATTCAAACGGCTCGACTTTGTAGTAACCAAAGATGCTCAATCCCCATTATATAACTGGTCGTATACCTCTACAGAGTCACAATATGACAAGGATCTGCCTATTGCTAAAAAATTCTATGAGGCAATGACGATTCAATAATATCTCGTTACTTGTTTGCACTTCTTTTGGAGACATTGAAATGGACACTACAAATGAACCCCTGATACATGACCTCTTATCACTTGCCAATGATCTCCTTCATGTAAAGCAGGTAGATCCCAATATTCTTGATTTTAAAACAAATTCGGAATCCAAGGGATGGGTAAACAACATCAGAATTAGCTTTTCTGGCCGTGCCTTGTTAGATGCGGATAAGAAAACGGTCTATTACTGGGATATGATCTCAAAAAAATCCTCTGGATGGGGGGGTGAGACATCCGGTTTTTCCAAAGAAAGTTACATTGTCAAAGGACTTGAGCGCTCAGGAAGTGGCGAAGGATTTGTATTGGGCGGTGAAGATTATGCATACGATTTTGGAAAAATTCGTGAATTAGTGCGCGCAACTGTTGAAAAAAATGGATGGCAACTCAAAGTTAAACTCATAAAACCAAAATGGTGGAAATAAACATGTCATACAACAGTTCCCTGATTCAAATGATAATATTGAACTTCTGTTGTATCTAATACTGATTGAAGGGAAACCGGATCTAATACAGTCATAATTTTTTGACCTTTTACATCCTGCAAACAACGCATTAATTGCCTAACATGATTAATATCCAATTCTGCCGTGATATCATCAAACAAATAAATACAATTTTTTTCCAGTAAATGTCCTTGAGCGAGCTTCAGGGCAATTAATATAATCTTCTGCTGCCCGCGTGATAAGCCTTGTTTTGCGGTTGCATTGGTCGTTTCAAACCGAATATCCGCTTGATGGGCGCCTGATTGTGTATATTGACGTTGGCAATCGGCTGCAAACTGCTCTTCCAGGATCACATCAAGGGTCTTTCCATTGTCACGCCAACCACGATAATAATTAATCGTGCATTCAATATCACTTAACTGAGAGAGAAACTGCTGAAAGGCAACCTGCCATTCTTTAAAGTAATCTTGTCGAAGTTGATTTAAGTCATTGGCCAATTCAACCAGCTGACGATCCCACGGCAAAATGTTATTTCGAGAAGGCCGCTGGCGAAGTAATGCATTACGCTGTTTCAATACCTGTCGATAGTTACGCCATAACTCATGATACTCATGTTTCACGTGAAACACTCCCCAATCCATCAGACTGCGACGAACAGAAGGGCCAGCATCGATGATTTGAAAAATATCTTGGTAAAACACTTGGCAAGGAATAAACCGGGCCAGCATACTATTCTTCTGACAGGACTGAGTATTCAACTTAACTTGCGTAGGTCCTGAAATAATTTTTCTAAGGCTAACCGTTTCATCAGAAAATGTTCGCGCATAGACCGTTAAATGGCGCTCGCCATAGCGAACCAAAGGAAGCGTTTCACGGGTTTTAAAAGAATAGCCTGCCGATAAAAGATAAATCGCTTCGAGCACTGATGTTTTTCCACTTCCATTAGCACCGTGAAACACATTAAACGAAGGGTGAAGGGTTAATTTGGCTTGATGAATATTCCGTAATGAATGAATGTTAAGTTGACAAACACTCATCGCTTCATCGGCATAATAATATATTGATACAATGGATCGAGAATCGATTCAACCAGAATACTCTGGTTGGTATCAGAAAATGACAACCGAATAGTTTCGCCTTCAATGTAATTAAGTACATCAAATAAATAACTCGCATTAATATTAATTTCAAGTTCCCCGCCCACGGTTTGAGCCATCAACTCTTCGATAGCTTCTTCTTTTTGCTGATTATTAGCAATTAGAGTGAGTTGGTTCGGTTGAATAAATAATGTAATTGCACGTAGTTTTTCATTCGCTAAAATCATGATGCGCGAAAGAGAACGCTTCAATAATTCACGGTCAATGATCACGTGCTTATCCTGATCTCTTGGAATCACTTTCGCATAAGCAGGAAAACGAGATTCGATCAACTTCGAAACAAAAGTATATTGCTGACTGACAAATTTGAAATGATTTTTTCCCGCAGAAATGAATACGTTCTCATCTTCAATGTGAGTCAGTAAACGTAACAATTCCTGAATGGCCTTACGCGGAATAAGTAAACGATGATGTTGATTATTTTGCTGGATCAAGCAACGCGAAATCGCCATGCGATGCCCATCGGTAGCGACAACGGAAATGGACTGTGAATCAAGCTCCAAGAGCAAACCATTCAAAAAAAAGCGAACATCGTTTTGGGTTAGGGCAAAATGGGTTGATTGAAAAAGATGTAATAAAACGGTGCGTGGTATAGAAAACTCGACCTCACTCACTTCATCCTGACTACTTGGGTACCCTTCCGCAGACAGGGTGGCTAATTTAAACTGGCTTCGACCAACTTTAATTGCCAAAATACCATCATGAAAGGCAATCGTGGGATTAGCATCGTCATCTAAAGAACGAATGATATCAACAATTTTCTTAGCAGGAACAGTAATAGCCCCAGTGTTTCCGTGGGTAATACAGGGTATACATGCGGTTATTTGTATCTCTAAATCGGTTGCTGTCAAATGCAAATGATTTTCAGTCAACTTCATCAAAATATTGGATAAAATAGGAGTGGATTGTTTTTTATCAACAGCACCCGCGACGGTGAGAAGCGGTGTCATCAGCTGAGCTTTACTACTGGTTAATTCAAACATAAACAACTCCGGCTAAGACGATAAGATACGCAATAAATTTTTGTGGTCTTCAGAAAATTCTCCGCCTTCCATAATAAGCTCTTTAATTTTTTTACAGGCATGGATAACAGTTGTATGATCTCGTCCACCAAAACTATCACCAATTTCAGGCAAACTATGATTGGTTAATTCTTTAGCTAATGCCATTGCCATCTGCCGAGGTCTTGCTATCGAGCGACTCCGTCTTTTAGATAAAATATCTGCTACTTTCACTTTATAATAATCTGCTACTGTTTTTTGGATGTTTTCCAAAGTAACGAGCTTATCTTGTAAAGCCAATAAATCGCGTAATGCATCATTGACGAAATCAATTGTAATGGGTTTGCCTGTAAACTGAGCATTTGCAATAACGCGTCGAAGAGCGCCTTCAAGCTCACGAACATTGGAACGAATTCGTTTTGCAATAAAAAATGCAACCTCATAGGGCAATTCAATATTAGATTGAGCAGCTTTACTCAATAAAATTGCAACTCGCGTTTCTAACTCTGGCGGTTCAACAACTACCGTTAATCCCCAGCCAAAACGAGATTTAAGTCTTTCTTCTACACCTTCAATTTCTTTAGGGTAACGGTCACTGGTCAATACGATTTGCTGTTGCCCTTCAAGTAACGCATTGAATGTATGGAAAAACTCTTCCTGAGAACGATCTTTTCCCGCAAAAAACTGAATATCGTCGATTAATAGTGCATCTAAAGAACGATAAAACCGTTTAAATTCATTAATAGAGTTTGTTTGCAACGCTTTAACCATATCGGCCACAAAACGCTCGGAATGAAGATAAAGAACCTTGGCATCGGGTTTGTTTTCAAGAATCTTGTTTCCAATGGCATGCATTAAATGGGTTTTACCTAATCCAACACCGCCGTAAATAAATAATGGATTATGAGCAGAAGGATCTTGTCCGGGTAGACGTTCAGCCACTAAACGAGCGGCTTCTTTGGGTAACTGGTTTGAATTACCCTCAACATAAGTAGCAAAAGTTAAGTTTTTATTGAGAAAACTGGTTTTATAATGATCGATAATTTTTTTAGGGGATGAAACAGTAGCAGGAACAGCATTTTTCTGTTCTAAAGCCACAGCTGTTCCACCAGCGGCATCATCGCCATCGTCAGTTGTCACAACTTTATTGCCGACACAAATACTGACCTTAGTAATTGTATTGGAGCTAATTTGAGCGACAAGTTCTTTTATTCTTTGAAAAAAGTTCTTTTCGACCCACTCAGAAACAAAACGATTAGGAGCAAGCAATATCAAATGACAGTCGTCAAGCTTTACTTGTAAAGGCCGTAGCCAGGTATTGTACTGTTGAGCAGGGTACTCTTCCTTTAACAACCCCAAGCATTGTTGCCAAACATCAAAAGACACTAAGAACTCCTCATAAATTGAAGCACTAAAAAATAAAAGAAAATATATAAACCGAAATAAGGTAAAAACTGTACGGTCAATTGTGCGTGAAATTGAAAAAAGTTTACATCATCTACAGTGATTAAATCTAGTAGAACCAGATTTGAATCCTGTGGGTATAGTGTGATCCTCATTACAACAAACCTGTTAATAGAGTACAAGCGTAATATAAATAGAAAGTTACCCCTAGTTTATTCGTGCCTGCATACAATCATTATAAACATGATGAAATCGTCGTAACTAGATTGAAAATCTGAGCATTATAAAGGATATCCACAGAAATGTACGACCTTATAATAAATATAAGTTAAATATTTAAAGATATATAATAATAACTGCGGTGAAAAGAATGCTACATACATACAAAAAAACTCACGGCATTCTTTTCATAAAATTGTCCTGATTAAATTAAATATCGTAGACGAAAGAGGTTTGCATTGATCTCGGACAGTCAGTAGCTCTATTAAAACGAATTACACCATATACACACATAGTGAAAGAAGTAAGCATATACCGACTATCACAGAAAACAAAAGTGATAATACTGAACCTTCTGCTAAAAAAATGTATCTAAAATACGGTAAGGGGTGATTTAAGTAAGATATTCCAGTGAACAACAGAGGTATAAGCTCCGTATAATCATGTGAATAACCACTTTAATCCGTGGGTAATTTAATCGAAAATAAACATCAGTGAAGTTATCCATATATAAGTATCCCTTAAAATCAGCCCTTACCAACAAGATAAAAGTTGACTTAATATCATGATAAATATGCATTTTTAAAAATGATTAACAGAAAAGCGCGGCATTATAATAAATTTAAGTTAAATATTTAAAGATATTTAATAATAACTGAGCCTGTTTGTATGTTTCAGATAAAATAATTGAATACCTAAAATGGGTTATGATTGAACTATCATCCGTTCCCTTTGATTTTGACAGGTTGAAGAACGGATCCTCGTGGGCCTGTCATGGTGGTACTTATTTTCCGTGCTCATTGCATTCCGCGCGCAAAATAAGCACCACCACGCCACCCCTCGTTGAAGTATGGTTTTCCTGTCAAAACCAAAGGAAACGGTCTCTGGTATTATTTTTGTGGAATCGACCCCTTGTTTTTGAATAAAGAACCCTGTGTTTTTTTCATGCATATTTATTCAAAATCGCAATTGACAATACTTTAAAAACTTCATATCATTGCCAACTCTAAAAATATTGATGGCAGGATTATTATGAAACGTACATTTCAACCTAGTAATTTAAAGCGTAAACGGGATCATGGATTTCGTGCTCGAATGGCAACTCGCGGTGGTCGATTAGTGATTAAACGACGACGTGCAAAAGGTCGTTTGAAATTATCCGCATAAGTGAACGAGTTTTGTAGAAACAAACGCTTGCTAAAAAAAGCTGATTATGACGCCGTTTTTAGCAAAGCAACCAAGTGGGTAACCTCAGAGTTTATTTTTCTATATCGTAACAATGACATTGGACATGCACGCCTGGGCTTGGCAATAGCTAAAAAAACAGTCGCCAAAGCACACGAGCGAAATCGAGTAAAACGACTATTACGAGAAACGTTTCGAACAACAACATTGCCCGCTTTAGATGTTATTGTCCTCGCTAAACGCGGTATAGAAAATGTCAAAAATCCAACATTGATTGTTAATTTGAATAAGGCATGGGGCAAATTGGGATGATACGTCAGATCATTTCTTTTCCAATCAAGGTTTATCAATATGTGATTAGTCCATGCCTTCAATCACGTTGTCGGTTTTATCCCAGTTGCTCCAGATACGCATTAGATGCCATAGAACATTTCGGTGTTCTAAAAGGCGTTTATTTAGCGTGCAGCCGAATAGTAAAGTGCCACCCGTGGTCTTGTGGTGGTTATGATCCCGTTTTACCTAATAAAGAGAAAATATAATGGATTTTCGACGTGTAGTTCTATATGCAGCCCTAGGGTTGGTTGTTTACTCACTATGGATCAATTGGGAAAAAGATTACCCTTACGTTGCGCCTGTTACAACATCAGCTGCTGAACAGCAAACAACGTCTCAAACATCCGATGGTCAACTGCTGCCTGATATGCATGTGACTGATGCCAGTAATAGCGTACACTCAAATACAGCAGTCGTTGCTACGCAGTCATCAGCCGAACAAAACAAAACGCTTGAATCATCCAAAATCGTGCATGTACGTACTGATGTCCTAGATTTACAAATTGATTTGCGCCAAGGCGATATAGTGCAAGCGAAACTGGTGCAATACCCCGAGAGTGTTGAGGACAAAAATACGCCGGTTACCTTATTACAAAACAATCCCAATGAACGCTATGTAGCCAATAGCAGTTTGTTTGTCGTTCAAAATCAAGACATTAAAACATTGAATTGGGATT
The DNA here is from genome assembly GCA_963784615.1 of uncultured Gammaproteobacteria bacterium. Taxonomy (GTDB): domain Bacteria; phylum Pseudomonadota; class Gammaproteobacteria; order Legionellales; family Legionellaceae; genus UBA11403. Next base: position 1,836,159 of record CAWASG010000001.1, on the reverse strand, counting down.
TTCAATCCGAACAACCACAATATGAATTGTCTACTGATCAAGACAAATTGGTAGTGCAGCTCAAAGGCCACAATGACGATGGCTTAACGGTTGTTAAACGATTTATTTTTACCCGCGGAAATTACCTCATCAATGTTGAATACGATCTGGTTAACGATAGTCAAGCGAGCTGGAAAGGTTACATGAATACACAGCTTCTGCGGACTTCGCCGCAAGAAGATAAATCCAGCATGTTTCATATGGGTTCATATGTTGGTGCATCTTATTCAAATCCAGGGGTTCATCGTTACCAAAAAGTGAATTTTAAAGATATGACTAAAACCAACCTGGACGCGAATGTTCAAGGTGGGTGGATTGCAATGCAACAGCATTACTTTTTAAGCGCTTGGATACCAGATGACAAACAATCCAGTCGTTTTTATACACGAGCGAATAACAATGATTTTACCATTGGCTCAGTCAGTCAGCCGATTACGCTGGATGCAGGGCAAAAACAAGTCGTTAGTTCTAAACTGTATATCGGACCAGAAAGTTCTAATGTATTACGTGCCATTTCACCAGGGCTTGATTTAACGGTAGATTACGGTTTGCTTTGGTTTATTTCATCGATTCTGTTTTCAATCATGACGGCAATTCATTCCATTGTTGGAAACTGGGGCTGGTCGATTGTATTGGTAACGGTGCTCATTAAGATTGCTTTTTACAAATTGTCGACCACCAGTTATAAATCCATGGCGAATATGCGACGCCTTCAGCCGAAGCTTGCTGCTTTGAAAGAGCGCTATGGCGATGATAAAGCAAAATTAAGCCAGGCTACAATGGAGTTTTATCGTCAAGAAAAAGTGAATCCCTTAGGCGGATGCTTGCCGATATTAGTGCAAATTCCAGTATTTATGGCATTGTATTGGATGTTGATCGAAAGCGTTGAACTGCGCCAGGCGCCCTTTATTCTATGGATTAATGACTTGTCTGCTGCAGATCCTTATCATGTGTTGCCTATTATTATGGGATTGACCATGTTAATTCAGCAACGGTTAAATCCGGCGCCACCAGATCCAATGCAAGCTAAAATCATGATGTTTTTACCGGTCTTATTTACTGCTATGATGTGGAGTTTACCATCCGGTCTGGTATTGTATTGGGTTGTGAATAACACGTTATCGATTCTGCAACAATGGTACATTACCCAAAAATACAGCGGTGAAAAACCAGTGTCTAAAAAAGCTATTCCTGCTAAATAAGGATCGCGCCTAAATGATAGATGATACTATCGTTGCAATAGCGACCCCGCCTGGTCGAGGCGGGGTCGGCATTGTTCGTCTGTCAGGACGAGATGCCTCCTCGATTGCCATGCACCTCTCGCATGATGATTCATTAACGCCCAGAACAGCTTATTATCGAGATTTTTATGATGAACATCATCAAATAATCGATCAAGGTATTTTGCTTTATTTTAAAGCACCACACTCATTCACCGGCGAAGATGTAGCTGAATTACAGTTACATGGTTCACCCATTGTCTTAGATCAAATCATTCAAGCCTGTATTCAACAAGGTGCTCGTTGTGCCAAGCCGGGTGAGTTTTCCGAGCGGGCTTTTCTGAATGATAAAATGGATTTGACACAGGCCGAAGCGATCGCCGATCTGATTCATGCCCACTCATTAACCGCCGCACGCATGGCGATGCATTCTTTACAAGGTGAGTTTTCAAAACAAATCAATCAACTCAATGAGAAAATCGTTCACCTTCGTTTATTTGTAGAAGCAGCGATTGATTTTCCTGAAGAGGAGATTGATTTTCTTAACGACGGCACCATTGTTACAAAATTAAACAGTCTTATTTCTACTCTAACCAACATCCGTTCAGAAGCACATCAAGGCGCCATTATCAGAGAAGGCTTATCGGTTGTCATTGCCGGACGACCGAATGCAGGCAAATCAACACTGATTAATGCGCTAGCCGGGCGAGATGTGGCTATTGTGACTGATGTTCCTGGCACAACACGTGATGTTATGAGAGAACAGATTCTATTAGATGATATTCCATTGCATCTGATTGATACGGCGGGTTTGCGTGACAGTGATGATGTGGTTGAAAAAGAAGGCATAAAGCGAGCGTGGGCTGAACTTGGGCGTGCAGATTGCGTGTTATTAGTGATTGACAGACAACATCCTGATGACGCGCTGATCCTAGACGATTCTATTCAAGCCGCATTACCTCCTCATGTTCCCGTGATTCGTTTATTGAATAAAATTGATACTTCTGCTGACTCACCAAAGTGCGAAGGCAATACGATTTATATTTCAGCAAAGCATGGCCAAGGGTTGTCGTTATTAAAAGATAAAATAAAAGAAGTCGTTGGTTATCAAGCATCTGAAGGAAAATTCTTAGCCCGACGTCGTCATATTGACGCGCTGAATAAAGCTTACGATTTTCTAGCTACCGGTTTACAGCAATTAACCCAACATCGCGCCGGTGAATTACTCGCCGAAGACCTGCGTCTTGCTCATCTCGCTTTATGTGAGATAACAGGGCAATTCACAGCTGATGATTTATTGGGTGAAATTTTTTCAAGTTTTTGTATTGGTAAGTGACAAGGCTAATTGATACAACTCGTTCTTGGGTTCTCCAGTCAGTTGACAGGCAATTTTAACGGCCTGTTTCAGCGGCAATTCCGTAAGCAATATCGATAAAAGCTGTTCGTGGTTCGTTTTTGGAGCCACTTCGCATGGTGGCAGAATAAGTACAAACTCGCCTTTACAGCGAGCAGAATCTGCATCCAGCCAATCTTGAATGGTTTGGCAACTGCCCGATACAAACGCTTCAAACGTTTTCGTTAATTCCTTCGCGAGAACCAGCTCACGGTCACTGCCGAGCACACTAGCAATGTCAAGCAAACATTCTTTAATGCGATGAGTCGATTCGTAAAAAACAACAGTGTGTTCAGTGTTTTCAATAGAGGCTAATATCTTACTGCGAGCAACAGATTTGGCCGGTAAAAATCCGATGAAAGTGAATGTATCACACGGCACACCTGAAGCAGATAAAGCGGTAATCAAAGCACATGCGCCAGGGACGGGAACAACAGGAATGCCAAGTTGCCGCGCTTTTCTGACCAAAGGGAAACCTGGGTCGCTGATGAGTGGTGTCCCTGCATCGCTGATGAGTGCAAAAGTCTTGCCTTGTTGTAAAGCGGTAATAAAATCATCTAAACGGTCGGCTTCGTTATGTGCATGCAGAGAAATAAGCGGTGTTGAGATGCCCAGTGGTGATAATAATTGCTTTGAGTGACGCGTGTCTTCAGCCAAAATACTATCGACTGATTTCAACGTTTGAATTGCGCGAAGGCTAATATCATCCCGGTTGCCAATTGGTGTTGCGATGATATAGAGAGTACCGGTTTCTGACATTTAGGTGTTCCTTATTCAAATTAAATGTAATGATTCACCAAATTTATGAGTGTTGGCTTGAGCGCGTAGGTTGGGTTGAGGCTGGGAAGCCGAAGCCCAACAAAACCATCCATGTTGGGCTTCGGCTTCCCAGCCTCAACCCAACCTACAAACGCCTCCAATAAACCATGTTTTACTTGATGAAATATTGATCATGGTATATCCTTTTGCATTCTTGTGTTTCGAGTCGACTTATATGTTACCAAATAATGCGTTGTTAAAGCGGTTTCTGCTGATTTTTACTGCTATATTTCTCACTCAATGTACAAAAGTGGCTGAAAGCCATTTTCGTGCTGACCAACAATTAACCAGTCCCTTTAGTATGCCCGCTACAGCGTATCTCTCTATGGCTAACAATCAGGCTGGGAATGAAAAGAAATCATCAGAGATTCTGGCGGCCGGTCGTCTTATTTATGACGGTCAATGGCAACAAGGGCTTAAAATATTATCATCATTAGATGCTCTTCCTCCTGAACTAGCACGAGAAAAACAGATATTACTCGCAAAAGTTGATTTAATCCGTAGCCAGTCGAAATCTGCAATCGCAACGCTTTCATCTATTCACGAATTAGATAGTATGCCTTTATTTTATCAAGTTCAATATCATGAAATGCTAGCAACAGCGTATCGCAATACCAAAAACATGATGGATGCAATTAACGAGCGCGTTAAGCTGGAAGCTTTATTGCCCGCAGAGTCTGCACGCTCTAACAATCGACGCGCATTATGGTTGATGCTCACAACGCTACCAGCAGAAGAGCTGAATGCCTTTGCCGCTGAGGCCCATGAAGGTTCAGACCTCGGTGGCTGGATACAGCTGGCCGTTATTTCACGCACAAACCCTGAACATGTACATGATACTTTGGCGAGTTTGGAACAGTGGAAGTCACGCTACCGAAATCATCCTGGTAATATGATTCTACCATCGCCATTAACGACGGTTGAGCCCTATTTATTTGCCACACCTAAAAAAATCGCACTCCTATTACCAGTATCCGGTAAGCTCGCCGGGCCTGGCAATGCGGTTCGTGATGGATTCATGCAAGCTTATGCTACAGCACAGCGCTCTGGTAATTTGGCGGTTCAAGTCTACGATACAGATAAAGCCAGTGCGCTTTCGCTCTATCAACAAGCCATTGCAGAAGGTGCAGATTATGTGGTGGGTCCATTAGGTAAAGCTGATGTGTCGGCTATTGCTTCCATTAATCACCCTGTACCAACGTTGTTGCTCAATGATGTTGCGCAGAATGTTAAGCAGAATGCTTATCAATTTGGTTTGTCACCTGTCAGCGAAGCAAGACAAGTAGCCGTGCGGGCACGAAAAAATGGTCATAAGCGAACCCTGGTTATCGCACCAACGGGTCCATGGGGTGACGAAGTAGCAGCTGCGTTCATGAATCAATGGCGTGCTGGCGGTGGCGAGGTGGTTGATACGTTAAGATTTGGTGAACACGACAGCATAGCGCCTGCCGTGAAACAATTATTGCACGCGACGGAAATGGAACGACCCTCGCGAACTAACCAGCATGTTGTTGATCCAAAAGCGCAAATTGAACCACGACGGCGTCAAGATTTTGATATGATCTTTTTATTGGCATATCCTTCCAAGGCGCGACAAATCATGCCGATGTTGCGATATTATTTTGTTGGCGATGTTCCTGTGTATGCGACATCCGCCGTGTACTCAGGCAGCGCAAATGCACAAAAGGATCGCGATTTGGATGGGATCATTTTCTGCGACATGCCTTGGGTTTTTAATAATCAAATGGGTTATAAAAACTGGCCAGAACAATGGAATAGCTATAATCGCCTGTATGCGTTAGGCATGGATAGTTTTGTTTTAGTGAACCAATTGAATCAATTATTACTTTTTCCGGCAATGGGTATGAGCGATCGTAGCGGTGTGTTGTATTTAAACTCAAATCAGCAGATAGCCCGCATCTTGACGTGGGGAAAAATAAGCAAAGGCCTGGCTCAGGAAGTATCAGAAGGATAATGGCTATAACGTAGGTTGGGTTGAGCGAGAGCGAAGCCCAACATGATGGGCCCGCAAAGCGATGTACCTATCCTGCCCACAGCCTCGAAATAATACGGCCATTATGTTTGATTATTCTAATGGATTCCTTTATAATTCGCGAAAAATGTAGGTGGGCGGTGAAAAATAAACAAGGTGTTGAGGGTGCTAGTCGTTTGTTTCGAGCACAATCGCTGACGGTCATGGTGGTGTCAATCGCCTTGTTAATCATCTCAGGCCTGCATGCCAGCGCATCCGTTTTCTTAGGCGGCTTAGTTAGTATATTGCCAACCGCCTATTTTGCGAAAACAGCATTTAGATACAACGGTGCATGTGCAGCACAGCAAATCGTTAAAAGTTTTTATAAAGGCGAGGCGATAAAAATGCTGTTGACATTCAGTCTATTCGCACTGATTTTTAAAACGTTAAATATTGTTCCATTGGCTTTTATGGTTGGGTTTATTGTGGCGCAAATGATGTTTTGGTTTGCCCCAGTTATTTTTGATAACAAACGAAAATAGGTCAGAAAGTGACAGAAATGGTATCAAGCACACACTACATCAAGCATCACTTGACGTATCTAACCTGGAACCTTAAAACCATGAGTTTTGGGTCGGACGGCGGGTTTTGGACTATCAATTTAGATACAGTTTTCATTGCGCTCGCTTTGGGATTGTTTGCCGTACTGATGTTATATTCAGCTACGCGACGCCTTACAACAGGTGTACCAGGAAAACTACAAAACTTTTCTGAATTAATGCTGCAGTTTGCAGATAATCAGGTAAAGGATTGTTTCCACGGTAAAAACCAATTAATAGGGCCATTGGCGCTAACGGTATTTATCTGGGTATTCCTGATGAATTTCATGGATATCTTGCCTGTAGACATTTTGCCCAATATAGCTAAATTAGCCGGTCTGGATTATTTGAAAGTTGTGCCAACGAATGATTTAAATCAAACGTTTGCGATGTCTTTGTCTGTTTTTGTGCTGATTTTGTTTTACAGCATCAAAATCAAAGGTCCAAAGACATTTATCAAAGAGTTAACGCTGCAGCCTTTTAACAGCCCATGGTTTATACCGTTCAACTTGCTTCTTGAGTTGGTTGGCTTGGTCGCTAAGCCAATTTCATTGGCACTACGGCTATTCGGTAATTTATATGCGGGGGAGTTGATTTTTATTCTTATCGCTTTGTTAACGTTGAATGCAACAGCAGAGTCTTCCATGCTCAGCACAGCAACGTTAGGTATTACCCAGTTCTTGTTATCGCTTGGATGGTCTATTTTCCATATTCTTGTGATCACATTACAGGCGTTTATCTTCATGGTACTGACGATTGTGTATCTCAGTCTGGCTCATGAGGATCACTAGGGTTTAGGTCGCAGAAGTTGTAGGTTGGGTTGAGGCTGGTAAGCTGAAGCCCAACAGGCGGACATTGGTGTAGATGTTGGGCTTCGGCCTAGGGCCTCAACCCAACCTACGGTATAAAAGTTTAATTTTTAAGGGGATAGATATGCAAGCAGCAGAGTTAATAGCACACGTTCAAGGCATGACGGTTATTGCCGTTGCGTTGTTAATTGGATTAGGTGCGTTGGGTACAGCGATTGGATTTGGATTGTTGGGCGGCAAGTTTTTGGAAGGATCTGCTCGTCAACCAGAAATGGTTCCTATGCTTCAGGTTAAAATGTTTATTGTTGCTGGTCTGTTAGATGCGGTAACGATGATTGGTGTAGGTATCGCGTTATTTTTCACTTTCGCAAACCCGTTCCTCAGTAACTTGGGTTCTTAATAATCCATGAGCCACTTTGCGCGTGAAAACGCGCCAAGGATCACGTCCGAAGTAACTTCGGACGTGATCCGTAGTTCATTTCAGGAGAAAAGACCTTGGACATTAATTTTACGTTGGTAGTACAAATGCTGGTTTTCATGGCATTTGTTTGGTTTACCATGAAATTTGTTTGGCCACCGCTAGAAAAAGCATTGCAAGAGCGTCAGGATAAAATTGCTGATGGTCTCGCTGCTGCAGAGCGCGGTCAACGCGAGCTTGAACTTGCTCAACATCGAGTCAAAGATGAATTGAAACAAGCTAAAGCGAATGCCGCAGATATCGTTGAAAAAGCAAACCGACGAGCCGCTCAGCTCATTGAAGAAGCTAAAGCAGACGCTCGCGATGAAGCACAGAAAGTTTCTAAGCTTGCTCAAGAACAATTGATTCAAGATGTAAATCACGCTAAAGCACAGTTACGTAGTCGCGTGGCAACGCTTGCAGTCGCCGGTGCTGAAAAGATTATCATGCGCGAAGTAGACGAAAAAACCAGCCATGCATTGATGGATAACTTGATCGAAGAGCTTTGATATGTCAGATATTACAACGATTGCAAGACCATACGCGAAAGCAGTCTTTGAACTAGCAGTAGAAACAAAACAGTTAGCTGCCTGGTCAGATATATTGGCTGCTATGGCGCAGAGCATATTGCTGCCTGAGTGCATCCAATTTATCAATAACCCAGCAACAACCATAACTGAACAACAGCAGCTGCTTTTAGCCGTAGTTGTACGTTTGAAACTGGACGTTGATGTAAAATCGATCGAATGTTTCGTGGCTTTGCTGGCGGAAAATAAGCGGTTACTGTTGATCCCCGGGATCTATACCCAATATCAACGATTACGAGCAGATCAAGAAAAAACGTTGACCGTTAATGTCAGCAGTTTTGCCCCGATATCCGATATGCAACAACAACATTTAATTGAAAAGTTGACCAAACGTTTGCAGCGGCAAGTTACCCTTGAAATGAGTATAGATGAATCACTTTTAGGTGGCGCACTGATTCAAGCAGGGGACTTGGTGATTGATGGCTCGGTACGAGGTCAATTATTGAAGTTGGCTAGCGACCTGGCCGAATAAAAAACGGATCCGGAATAACTTTAAGAGGATAGACTTTATGTCAGAATTTGCAGCTTTAAATCCGTCTGAGATTAGCGAATTAATTAAACAGAAAATAGAACAGTTTAACGTTGTCACTGAAGCGAAAAACGAAGGCACTATTATTAGCTTGAAAGACGGCATCGTTCGTATGCATGGTCTTGACGATGTCATGCAGGGTGAAATGATTGAGTTTCCCGGCGGCGTTTACGGATTAGCGTTGAACTTGGAGCGTGATTCGGTTGGTGCGGTTATTTTGGGTGATGCAAATAATCTGTCAGAAGGTGATAAAGGCCGTTGTACCGGTCGTATTCTTGAAGTCCCAACAGGCCCTGGTTTATTGGGTCGTGTTGTTGATGCATTAGGTAATCCAATTGATGGTAAAGGGCCCATTGAAAGTGCTCAATTATCACCGATTGAAAAAGTAGCGCCAGGCGTTATTGCTCGCCAATCAGTTGATCAGCCCGTTCAAACCGGTCTGAAAGCCGTTGATGCGATGATCCCTGTTGGTCGAGGACAGCGAGAGCTAATTATTGGTGACCGACAAACGGGTAAAACGGCAATCGCTATTGATGCCATTATCAATCAAAAAAACACCGGCGTTAAATGTATTTACGTTGCGATTGGTCAAAAAGCCTCTTCAGTTGCTGCTCTTGTCCGTAGACTAGAAGATCACGGCGCATTGGCTCACACGATTGTTGTAGTTGCCGGCGCATCTGATTCTGCTGCCATGCAGTTTATTGCACCTTACGCAGGTTGTACCATGGGTGAGTATTTCATGGAGCGTGGTGAAGATGCACTGATTGTTTATGATGATCTGACCAAACAAGCATGGGCATACCGACAAATTTCGTTGTTACTTAAGCGTCCACCAGGTCGTGAAGCTTATCCTGGCGATATTTTCTATTTACATTCTCGATTATTAGAGCGCGCTGCACGTATCAATGCTGCTGAAGTTGAAAAACTGACTAAAGGTGCTGTAACTGGTAAAACAGGCTCTTTGACGGCATTACCGATTATTGAGACACAAGCTGGCGACGTATCTGCATTCGTACCAACCAACGTTATTTCTATTACCGACGGTCAGATTTTCCTTGATGTTGATTTATTCAACTCAGGTGTTCGGCCTGCTATTAACTCCGGTCTATCTGTATCGCGAGTGGGTGGTGCGGCACAAACTAAAATCATGAAAAAGCTCGGTGGTGGAACACGATTAGCATTGGCGCAATTTCGTGAGCTTGAAGCGTTTTCCCAGTTTGCATCAGATTTAGATGAAGCGACCCGCAAACAGCTAGAGCGCGGTCAACGGATTACTGAATTAATGAAACAAAAGCAGTATTCACCGTTATCTGTCGCTGAAATGGCATTGTCATTGTTTGTGGCTGAAAAGGGCTATCTTGATGATGTTCCTGTTAGCGAAATCGGCGCATTTGAAGCTGCCTTGCAAGATTTTATGCACGGACAACATGCAGCCCTGCTTCATAAAATTAATGAAACGGGCAATTATGATGCTGAAATTGAAGCACAATTAAAATCAGCTGTTGAAAGTTTCAAGCAGTCTGGTAGTTGGTAACTAGTCAACGCCTTATAGTGCTGTTTATATAGGGCAGTGACGCAGTAATTCGGTTTGGGACGGTAAAATAATAACTCGTACAGTTTAGCGCCCAGATTGCTGTTAGCTTGCTCCGATCGGATCTTCGAAAAAGCTCGATGTACAACAAGTACACCTGCACTTTTTCGAAGATCCGATCGGAGCAAGATGACGGCAAGATGGGCGCTAAACTGTATGAGTTATTGTTTTACAGTCCCGTAGATGAGGCGCGACTTTTTCGCGCCATAATCAAAAGGGCGAAGCAAGATTATGTCTGGTGCTAAAGAGATCCGTTCAAAGATCGCAAGTATTAAAAACACGCAGAAAATCACACGAGCAATGGAAATGGTCGCTGCAAGCAAAATGCGGAAAACGCAAGAAAGAATGCGCGCATCAAAACCTTATGCCAATAAAATTTATGACGTGGTTAAACATATCGCTCGAGCAACATCCGAGTATCGCCATCCTTTTATGATTCCCCGCGAGATTAAACGCGTAGGTATCATTGTGGTGACCTCGGATCGTGGATTGTGCGGTGGGTTGAATACCAATCTTCTGCGAGAAGCGCTCAACCACATGCGGTCATGGCATGCAGATGGTCGCGAAGTTGATGTTTGCGTGATTGGTCGTAAAGGCCAAGCCTTTTTCAAACGCTCAGGCGGACGTGTGATTGCATCCGTTGATCAACTCGGCGACACACTCGGCGTTCAGGATATTATTGGCGTTGTTAAAGTGATGATGGATGCATTTGATCGTGGTGAAATTGATGAACTTCATGTCGTTTACAATGAATTTATCAACACCATGACGCAAAAGCCTACGATGAAGCAGTTGCTTCCATTGCCTGTTTCAGAAGAAGAAAGCCAGTCTTTGGGTCATCATTGGGACTATATCTACGAGCCGGATGCGAAAGAATTGCTAGATGATTTGTTCTTCCGTTATATCGAATTGCAGGCTTATCAAGCGGTTGTCGAGAATATAGCCTGTGAACAGGCCGCTAAAATGATCGCCATGAAAAGTGCTACAGACAATGCAGGCGAGTTAATAAAAGAATTTCAATTGGCTTATAACAAAGCCCGGCAGGCTGCTATTACGCAAGAATTGGCAGAAATTGTCGGTGGTGCAGCCGCTTTATAAGAGGATAAAACATGAGTGACACGAGTGTAGGAACAGTAGTTCAGGTAATTGGTCCAGTCGTTGACTTTGAATTCCTGCGAGAAGATGTCCCTAAAATCAATGATGCACTGCAATTGGTCAAAGGCGATCTCGTATTTGAAGTACAACAACAGCTTGGTGATGGCGTAGTCCGTACCATTGCGATGGGAACAACAGATGGTCTTAAGCGTGGGCTTAAAGCTAAAAATACCGGGAAGTCGATTCAAGTTCCAGTGGGTACCAAAACCCTGGGAAGAATCATGGACGTCTTAGGCAATCCTATTGACGATGCGGGCCCAATTGGTGCTGAAGAGCATTGGTCTATTCACCGTAAGCCACCTAGTTATGATGAGCAAGCAGGCAGTCAAGAATTGCTTGAAACGGGTATTAAAGTCATTGACTTGCTTTGTCCTTTTGCTAAAGGCGGTAAAGTCGGTCTTTTCGGTGGTGCCGGTGTAGGTAAAACTGTAAACATGATGGAGCTCATCCGTAACATCGCTATCGAGCACAGTGGATACTCTGTATTTGCCGGTGTTGGTGAGCGTACGCGGGAAGGTAACGACTTCTATCATGAAATGAAAGACTCAAACGTCTTGGATAAAGTATCCTTGGTTTATGGTCAAATGAACGAGCCACCAGGTAACCGTCTGCGTGTTGCTTTAACTGGTTTAACCATGGCGGAAAAATTCCGTGATGAAGGCCGTGACGTTTTATTCTTTGTGGATAACATTTATCGTTATACATTGGCCGGGGTAGAAGTATCAGCCCTTCTAGGTCGTATGCCTTCAGCTGTAGGTTACCAACCGACATTGGCAGAAGAAATGGGGATGTTACAAGAGCGGATTACATCGACTAAAACAGGTTCTATTACGTCTATCCAAGCCGTATACGTACCTGCGGATGACTTGACTGATCCATCACCTGCGACCACGTTTGCGCATCTTGATGCGACCGTTGTACTGTCACGTCAAATCGCTGAGCTTGGTATTTATCCAGCGGTCGATCCACTCGATTCAACATCACGTCAGCTTGATCCATTGGTTGTTGGTCAAGAGCATTACGATACCGCACGTCGCGTTCAGCAAACGTTACAGCGTTACAAAGAGTTGAAGGATATTATTGCGATTCTGGGTATGGACGAGTTATCTGATGAAGATAAACGCGTCGTTACTCGTGCACGAAAAATTCAACGCTTTTTGTCTCAGCCCTTCTTCGTTGCTGAAGTATTTACCGGGTCGCCTGGAAAATACGTGTCATTAAAAGATACCATTAAAGGCTTCCAAGGTATTTTGAACGGTGAATATGACTCTCTGCCTGAACAGGCGTTCTACATGGTCGGTAGTATCGATGAGGCAGTTGCTAAAGCAAAAACGTTATGAGGCAAGATACCATGGCAATAACCACACATTTAGATATTGTCAGCGCAGAGCGGGAAATTTTTTCCGGTTTGGCTGAAATGGTCGTGGTCACGGGCGTACTGGGAGAAATTGGTATTTCTCCCGGCCACGCTCCACTGCTTACGATTTTAAAACCCGGTGAAATCCGTGTGACCAAACAGGGTGGTGAAGAAGAAATTTATTATGTTTCAGGCGGTATGCTTGAGGTTCAGTCCTCATGTGTCACGATTCTAGCCGATACGGTTGAACGCGCTGACAGCATTGATGAAGCAGCCGCAATTGCCGCCAAAGCCCGCGCTGAAGAGGCGATTGCTAACAAAGATTCTGAAATCGACTACTCAGTAGCCACCGCAGAATTGGCCCGAGCAGCAGCACAAATTCGTGCCCTTCAGAAAGCTCGTAAACACATGAAGTAACATTTCAAACTATTTTCCTTGGGGTGAACGGACGTTTCATCCCCTAAAATAGCTCTCCCGTAGCTTTGGTCACGCTCCGCTGCACCGAGGTCACAGCTAATCAACGCAACGGTTTTTACCCAGTAATGCATATAGTGTAGACGTTCCAGACGGTAACTTTGGCCCAACGGACAAGTAGAATTCTCGCCCGGTTCGTTGTATCCGCGAGTTTTAAACGGCTCAGGATTACAAGTACTCAATGATTTTGTTGCTAGGGCGACCTCTTGATGAGGTCGTCCTAAGATAAAAACCCTTGATTACGCGCGCTTATTGACGGTAGCGATCACAGTGAAAATACTTTATTAATTGAGAGCTTAACGGCTTGAGCAGTCACCTGCTGAGAGGTGCTAAAGATGAAAGCGCCAGAAGTTGAGAACCCAAAGGAGCTATCGTTGAAGGATGAAGTGTGCTGACTTGAGTATTTTTTAGTGACAGCATAGTGATAATTGATATCCACAAACCAGGTAGGGTTTATATAATAAGCCATACCAATTTCTGCAGCACCACCCCACATCCATTTTGAAGCAGAGTAATCAGGCATATTAATTCCCACGGGGAATGCATCAAATATGATTGCAGTTCCTGTTGTACCATAATAGTTTGTTTGTGTTTTGAATAGTGACGGCCCCACACCGAGGTACAGAAAACTATTTGTAAAAGAATGTCCAATAAACGGTATTAAAGCCCACTCATGCTCGACATTCAGTTGGGAGGCATTATGATTTACACTCCCTGAAAAAGGGTAAGCAACGCCGTCAGAATCGGTGAATCCTCCCGACAGGGGAATATTCACATATTGATTGGACGACGTTAACCCTAAATATTGATATGAAAATTTAACACCCCACAATTGCTCACTGTTGTTAAAATGTTGTACGTAGCCTGCTTGTACCTCGGGAGCAAATGTTGACTGGGTATTATGAAAAGGTGCGGCCGTTCCGCGAGCACTTCCCACAGCACTTGGATCTAAAGGGGCATCCGGTATAATATTAGCAATGCCGCTGGTGTGGAGCTTTTGATCATATTTAACGGAATTATAACTTCCCCCTAAGCCGATAAATAAGCCGGTATTAAAGGTTTCAGTAGAGGTGGCGCCCATACTACCAGCAACGGTTGCAGTAGAAAAAGCCAGCAAAGAAAGTGCAATATTACAGCTCGTTTTTTTCATTATAAAATCCTTCCATAGACAATGTTGAGAGATAAATTATCGTCGATGACCTTATCATTTTTTGTTTATTATTGCTATATTGTTAGATTAACCGCAGCAATAGAATAGGGAGCAATGATGCTAAAAATAAGATTGTTATTGTTAGGGGTAAGTTGTTTTGTGATTGCTTCAACAGCATTCGCCGATGTATCGGCGCCTATGTATGCGCTGTCCAAATCGGGTGATAACAAGCCTGTAGGCAACATCGTGATCTCTGAAACAAAATACGGATTATTATTCACACCGCATTTACACGATCTGCAACCCGGTTTACATGGATTCCACATTCATCAAAATCCCTCCTGCGGTTTACAGGGGATGGATGCTGGCGGCCATTTTGATCCAGCCAAGACTAATCAACATCGTGGGCCATATCAAGACGCCGGGCATTTAGGAGACTTACCGGTTTTATATATAAGTAAGGAAGGTACCGCTATAACGCCCGTATTAGCACCGCGCCTCCAACACTTGAAGGACATTAAGCATCATGCATTGATGATTCATGCAGGCGGGGATAATTATTCTGATGTACCCAACAAGCTAGGCGGTGGTGGAGATAGAATGGAATGCGGAGTGATTGAATAACCAACATTCCGCACCGTTATTTTTTGGGTTAACCCGGTGCGGAATATTGGCCGTCATTTGTTATTCTTGCTGTATCCCACCCACAACCCACTCTCCCTGCGGTGAAAATTGACGAAAATGCCAAATTTCATCAACAGATGTCGGTGGGTTATTGTCTTCGATAAGCTTGCCGGTAAAGCGCACGCTGGCAATGTATGAATCCACTTGATTGGCAACATCAAGTAACTCAGCATTTAATTCAAGGACTTCTGTTGTATTAAGCGCATCACCACGCTCATCCAATTGCATTTTGATTTCACCAAACACTTCAGGCGCAGTAAAATCACGCAAATCCTGCAGATTTTTTTGATCATAGGCTGCTTGCAAGCGAATAAATTTTACCTTGGCTTCGCGCAAAAATTCTTCCGCAGAAAACCCAGCAGGATACGCCGCCGGACTGCTTGATGGCTGATAATCGTTTTGAGAAGAAAAAGGGCTCGCCGCTTGATTTGCAAAAAAAGGCTTAAAGTTGCCCGCCGGTGCTGATTGAAACCCCGGTTGCATTTTGCGTTTCCAGAGGCTGAAGAGAAAGAGGGCGATGCCGCCTACGAGTAACCAAGAGAGCAGGCCACTGGCTAGTCCATGCCCCATAAACAGGCTCGCCAATAAACCGCCGACTAATAGCCCACCTAAAACACCACCCCATTTACTTGCGCCGGGTCGTTGTGCATTTGCGGATGAATTTAAATTTTGTTTGGGTGAAAAAAATGAGCTTTGTGAACGTTGAACACCAAAGCTTCGACCACCGCCAAAGCGTTTCGCATAGGCCTCACTGGTTGCCAATCCAAGGGTTAATAACATGATCAGGAAACATGAAAATAGAGTACGCATTTGTTTTGCCTATTTTAAAGAAGTAGGTTGGGTTGAGCGAGAGCGAAGCCCAACAAAACCATCCATGTTGGGCTTCGCTCTCGCTCAACCCAACCTACATCCAATTAATTCTTTGTAATCATTCAAGAGGTACTGCCGTGGGTTGGGTTGAGGCTGGTAAGCCGAAGCCCAACAAAACCACTATATCCCATCTTTCTTTTTAGTGCGTTTTTCCGCGCGTTTCTCACTGGGCGTTTTCAAAGGTTTTTTCTTCGCGGCTTTCTTACTATCCATACCTTTACTCATTTTTTTTAACTCCAAAATAGTGAATGTCAGGTCTCATGAATCTCCAGGATTCAATATAAGAGGAGATCGTTGAGAGGCAAGATATATGTTATATTATTTGATTTGGGATCTCTATGCGTTTTATCGACTATTTTCGTCAACAGCGGCTTCAGCAGGGCCCAGTACCCTTTGTTGATTTCATGCATGACGCCTTATACGCCCCTAATCTGGGTTACTATAGTTCAGGATCACAGATATTGGGTAAAGCCGGTGATTTTGTTACCGCTCCTGAGTTAACCCCGCTATTCGGCCAAACCTTGGCGCACCAGTGCCAACAAATCCTCACTGACCTAGAACATCCCATCCTCTTTGAATTTGGCGCTGGCAGCGGGCGACTGTGTGTTGATATCTTAAAGGCACTACAAGCACTAAACGCCTTGCCAGATGAATACCTGATTCTCGAAGTGAGTGGGCATTTAAAAGCAAGACAACAAGCCTTGATAGCCGCAGAAATTCCCGAATTATTGAACCGGGTCAAATGGTTAACACAATGGCCTGATGCCCCCTTCAACGGCGTAGTCATCGCCAATGAGGTGCTCGACGCAATGCCCGTCCATCGGTTTTTGCAAACAGAACAAGGCTTGATGGAAAGTTACGTCACGGTGAATACCGCAGACCAACTGGAAGAATCCTTCCAGCCCTGCACGAACGCGCCGCTTAAAGCCTACGTCGAGGCAGTTTTACCGAAAGAGCAAATCCCCTATGTATCAGAAGCCAATTTATTTTTGGAAGATTGGTTCCAACATTGTTTCGACATGCTGAATCACGGTACGGTATTGATCATCGATTACGGTTTCCCGCGCCACGAATATTACCACCCCGATCGCAACCAAGGCACCCTCATGTGCCACTACCAACACCTGGCTCACACCGATTGCCTGGCCCACCCCGGCGAACAAGACATCACCGCGCACGTCGATTTTACCCATGTTGCTGAAGCCGCAGATAAGGCAGGATTTCACGTTGCCGGTTATACCAATCAAGCCGCTTTCCTTTTGGGTAACGGATTGCTAGAATTGCTTAAAAATAATCAATGTGCAGGTGAAGTGAATCAAGTGAAACAACTCATCCAACCGAGTGAAATGGGCGAGTTATTTAAAGTCATCGCATTAACCAAACAATTTGATGAGCCCTTAAACGGGTTTCAACTTAACGACAAGCGAGCCAGTTTATGAGTTATTTAACCACTGTTGAATTACAAAAAGAGTCCATGAAATTTTCCGCCGGCCACACGACGATTTTTTCAGCCACCGATCGGGAACCCCTGCATGGACACATGTATAACGTCTACTTAGCACTAACAACCCGCGTTGAAGAAAACGGCTTTACCTTTGACTATCGTTATTACAAAGAGCGCATTCACGTCCTCTGCAAATACCTCAATCAAACCTTCCTCATGCCGCAACTCTCACCCTTTTTAGAGTTTAGAGAAGATGAAGAGTATTACTTCTTCACATTCAATCACAAAACCATGCCGTTCTTAAAAGAAGACGTTACTCTTATGCCATTGACGAATATTACCGTCGAAGAGTTATCTCGCTGGTTTGTCAATGAATTGATTTTGGACGAAGACGAGCTCGACCGACATCGCATTCAACATATTGTGGTTAAAGTGTTTTCAGCACCAGGGCAGTCGGCGAGCCATGAATGGCGTCGAACTTATCTTGCTGAGCACCAGTCTGGCGAATAAAATGATAGCTCCTTAATTTGGACTGCTTAAGACAGCGTTTTGATTTTCTTGTATCCATTTGAATATTAAGGCAACACATTCTTCTAAACGCTGATGTTCGGTATCCAAAATAAGCTCTGGGTTCTCTGGCGGCTCATAGCTTGAACTCACGCCGGTAAAATTGGCTAACGTGCCTTGCTGGGCTTTGGAGTATAATCCTTTCACATCGCGTCGTTGCGTGGTTTCTACGGAAGAATTGACAAAAATTTCAATAAACTCACCTGGAGAAAATAAATTTTTAGCAAACGCTCTATCTATAGCAAATGGAGAAATTAAGGCAACGATTACAATCAATCCGGCTTCTACCATCAGTCGCGCAGTTTCAGCGACGCGTCTCACATTTTCTACGCGATCAACGGTGGTAAATCCCAAATCACTGCATAAACCATTTCTTAGCCTATCACCATCAAGGAGAGCGGTGTGATATCCCTGTTCGAATAACTGTTTTTCAAATTCGTTGGCGATGGTCGATTTTCCTGCACCTGAAAGACCGGTCAACCAAAATACTCTGGGGGTTTGATTCTTTTGAGCCGCTTTGCTTTGTTTGGTGAGTAGGGCTGGATGAGTCTGTAGGTTACCTGCACGTTGTAGGGCAAAGTTAATCATGCCTGCGCCAACCGTATGGTGGCTTACGCGATCAATCAAGATAAATGAACCTAAGTCCTGGTTGTCTTTGTAGGCTTCGAAGATGATGGGGCGATTGACTTTGAGGTTACATAAACCAATCCCGTTAAGTGGGAGTGATTCTGCAGGCATGGGCTGTAGGCTGTGAATGTTCATTTGATGCCGAATTTTGGTAATGCTCACCTGAACACATTGCTCCCTGCACTTGAGTAAATAGTGGCGCCCTGGAATTAAGGGCGCTTCCGTCATCCAAACAATATGCGCTTGAAATTGATCGGCGATGTTGACGGGAGCATCCATCGAGACAATGACATCACCGCGTGAAATATCGATCTCATCGTTTAAGGATAGGGTAATCGATTGCCCTTTTGCGGCGGTAGTGAGCTGTTTTTCAAATAAGGTGATGGCTTTTACCGAAGATTCTATTCCTGAGGGCAATAGTTTAACTTTTTCGCCAAGAGACAGTTGGCCACTGACGACTCGCCCCGCAAAGCCTCTAAATTGTTGATGAGGGCGATTGACCCATTGAACCGGCATGCGAAAGGGTTGCGGGGTTATATCGGGTGATACGTCGATGCAATCTAATTGGTTGAGTAGTGTTTTGCCTTTGTACCAAGGCATGTGTATTGAGGGATGAATGAGATTATCTCCTCGCAGTGCTGAAATAGGAATGCCATAAATTTGTTTAAAACCAAAATGTTCAGCTAACGCAAGATAATCAGACATAATGAGATCATAAACTTCGGAGCGATAGCCCATCAAATCCATTTTATTAATAGCGACGATGACTGACTTGATACCGAGTAGTGACAGCAAATAGCTGTGGCGTTTGGTTTGTTCCTTGATCCCGTTTCGTGCATCAATGAGGATAACGGCCGCATCGGCTGTTGAGGCGCCTGTTATCATGTTACGAATATATTGTTCATGGCCTGGCGCATCGATGGCGATGTATTTTCTTTTTTCGGTATTAAAATAACGATAAGCCACATCAATCGTAATGCCTTGGCAGCGCTCAGCACTTAAGCCATCAACCAATAGCGCAAAATCCAATTCGCCATGTTGAGTACCATAGCGTTTTGATTCGAGTGATAGGGCTGCCAGTTGATCGTCAAAGAGTTGTTTGGTTTCGAACAATAATCGTCCAATAACGGTGCTTTTCCCGTCATCCACACTGCCACAGGTGATAAATCGCAGTAATGTTTTTTGGTTTTGTTGTTTGATATACGATTGCAAAGAGTGCTCAGGAAATACAGTGGTTGTCGTCATTAGAAATACCCTTCTTTTTTCTTTTGTTCCATCGCGCTCGGTTGGTCATGATCGATCAATCGACCCTGCCGTTCAGAGGTCGTCATGCTGAGCATTTCAATAATCATTTTTTCCAAGGTATCGGCGGTTGATTCAATCGCCGCCGTTAATGGATAGCATCCTAGCGTACGGAATCGAATATGTTTAATCATGGGTTGTTCGTTCGCGTCTAAAGGCAGCCTATCGTCATCGACCATGAGTAGCATCCCTTTACGAGAAATCACCGGCCGAGGAGCTGCTAGATATAAAGGCACGATTGGGATTGATTCACGATAAATGTATAACCAAATATCCAGTTCCGTCCAATTCGACAGCGGGAATACACGAAAACTTTCATTGTTTTTTTTGAATGTGTTATATAAATTCCACAGCTCTGGTCGTTGCTGCTTGGGGTCCCATTGATGATTTTCATTGCGAAACGACAGGATCCGTTCTTTGGCCCGTGATTTTTCCTCATCACGACGCGCACCACCAAAAGCCGCATCAAAACCATAGTGATTCAACGCCTGTTTGAGTACTTGTGTTTTCATCAAATCCGTATAAAGCGATGCGCCATGTGTAAACGGTGTGATGTTTTGCGCGGCTTCATCGGTATTTTTATGGATAATAAGTTCTAAGTCATGGGCTTTTGTATAGGTATCTCGAAATTGATACATGTCCTTAAATTTCCAGCCAGTATCCACATGTAGTAATGGAAAAGGGACTCTTGCAGGCCAAAATGCTTTTCGAGCTAAATGCAGCAAAACAGACGAGTCTTTACCGATTGAATAAAGCATGACAGGGTTTCGTGCTTCGGCAAAGATTTCACGAAAGATGTAAATGCTTTCCGCTTCTAATTGATCCAGGTGGTTGGTTATTAGTGATTGAGGTATTGCAGCGTGGCAACGTTCCTGCACATGATCCGGCATTTACAATCTCCTTATTGTGTTTGTGCTGTTTAGGTGATTAAGGACTCTGAAGTTTCTCGTTTCATTTTGCCTGAAATACCTGTTATTAATATCCACAAGCGTTCATGGGCATAATATAACCCTATTTTAAATACCAATTCAGTCAATCCGATTGAGGTGGAGAGCTCAATGTTGCCGGTCAGATAGTAACAAATGATGACTGTGGTTAATGTCGCGCATATTCGCCAACTAATCGCTTTTAGAATAGATATGGCGCGTCTTTCCGTTTTCATTTTTAGCCTCCAATAAAAATCATATGCGTTACAGATAGAAATCAGGCCATTGGCTCTGCCTTATCGTGTTGAGATTGAGCAAGCGCGATACACTTTGGGTTTGAAGCGATTGCGCGCAAAGGCGCTTGTACTTCATCCGCTGTCAAATAACGACTCCATGAAACGAGTCCAATATATTTGTCGTTATAATAATTAATTCTCGACCAAAGCAGCTTGTCAGCTGTAAATCGTAGATGTCTGCCGGTATTTGTTTCTTCTATAAAAAGGCCGCCATCGGGTAAAAGCTGTGCTCTGCCCTCCGTTATTGTTCTGGGTTTGGCTTGGTCAAGTAATGATTTAAACGGCTCCGATATTTCTTTTGTCGCAAAATCATAGACGATGACGCGATTCCTGTAGGGTTTTGCAGCAAATGGCTGATCGCTAGGCGCTCCGCCGACAACATGATTGTCGAATACAGAAATGCGATGATCATCAACAAAACGAGCAGAGTGTTGGTTTATCCAAGGGCCTTGTTGGTACCATATGATTTTATCTTCTGACGGGCGATATAAAAACACCGTACTTAAATGCCGAGCAGATATGAGTAAATCATCTTTTTTCCAATGGTGAGAATCAGTTGCGGCAATTGAGATTTGGTTTAAGTGAATGGGGTCGTCATTAAATGCTAACCCGGAATGCCCGAATAACATTGTTTCTAAACCACTCTTAAGCAGAATCTTGGAAAATGAGCGTTTCTCTAGTACTTTGCCATCTATGGATAGGCGCACTAAGGCATCATCGCGTAGATGTGTGGTGAGCCAAGCGTTTTGAGGAAATGCATTATTCGTGACACCAGGGGTCCAAATGTTGCCATCTGCTCCCATTTCCGTTGAATGATGCATCAGTTCATGACCTAGAGCCCAGGCAGGCTTCCTTTCACACGCATTAAGCCGAGCCATAACACTATTTGTTGTTTTAAATATAATCGAACCATCGGTTAATAAAAGTGGGTGCATAGCCAATACCCCTTTCTCGTTGGATCTAGTTCTTGGTTCACTCTCTAAAACAGTGACAACGTTTTTAAAAACAGCCGACCAATCAGGATCCCAACGCGCCATTTCCCTGCCATCGGCAATGCGAATTAGCGCTACAATGGCGTGCTTAGCCATTGGATCGACTCCTGAGAACAATAAATAACCCTTATCTTCTGGCGCTGGAAATCGGTTCATCCAATGGGGTTGTTCGATCAAGGCGCGTTTATTGAGTAATGCCAATGGGTCTGGATAGAGTTTTGAGAGGATAGTAGACTTCATGATTGATGGAGCAAATATAATTGATGATATGATTTTTGTCTGCTTTTCCGATAATCTTGGGCTGTGCAGCGTTGCAGCGCGCCCTAACCAGAGAGAGGAAAGCACCGCGAGTATTAAAATCAACAAAAACAAAGAAGCCAGCCAAAGATACCATCCATATCGAGAAGTCTTTTTGTTCAACATAAGTCCTTAAAATTTGATGTTGGAAACAATTCACCACATCATGTCGGTTAGATGATCTGCCGTAGCCTTGGTGCATATCAAGTGTCATGATGTACTGATGTTGTTTGTACTCCGTTGTAATGTCGCATGCAGTTGCAGAGCTCGCAGCAATAGGGTCCTGTCAAATTCGTCTAAGTTATCGCTGATGTCGCCTTCATTTGGTCTAATTGCATCAGCAAGAACGTCATACTGTGCACTAACGCCCAGCGTCCTACAGATTGCTGCTATCATTTCTCTTGGCTTTAAACGCATTGCCTCATGCTCAACTAAATAGATGTTTGCATCACTATGACGAAGTACATGTTTATAAACCACGCACCAATAATCTAACCAATAATTAGGATCTTCGGGAGTTAAGGATGGATCCATTTCCAAACGGGCAAAAGCAAAGGGGCGGTGCCCTGGACCAAACTCGTGATGACCAAGCCAACCCATATAAGCATTTGCAAAACGATCGTTTTGATAAGTGGCGCAAAATGATTGATGCAAACGATGAAGCGAGCGGGCTGTATCCACAGGATTGCGATACACCAATAGAACGATTGCTGTCTTGTCACCGGCGAGGCTTTCTAATCGCAACAGATTGTTATTATTCTTCGACAGATAACGGTAAGGTTGCTGATTTGCAACCTCGTTAAGGGATTTGGGGTTAGCAATCAAAACGCGATAATCAGCAAAGGATTGAAGCACATCTTGCGTTGGTCTTGCGGTATCATATCCTGGATCACCGGATGTATTCGGCGAAAACGTTTGCCAAAACACTTCTTCAAAGGCCTCCGGGCTATCATAATCGACTAAAATACCGTCTTGATGCGCGCGTTCGATCCGCGCCATCTTCTTTGATGAATATCCTGTTAATAATCTCCATAAATTAGGGGCCAATACAAAAGGCATATCACGGTAACTTAATGTTTTGAAAACATCTATTTGATCAAGCACGCGCAAAAGCATGGTTGTACCGGATCGAGCGAGTCCGCAAACATAGACGGCGTTCTGCGATAGTTGTTTGGCATTCACTATTGATGGATGAGGTAATGCATACAGGCGCTCTAAATCAAATGAGACCTGGCGAACCAGCCGTGGTTGCAAGGCAATCCAGTGTAAAGAGCGGTCGAGTTTGCTATAAGCAAGCTGTGGTTTTGACGCTGAAGAGGCGCGGTCAATGAAGATATAACACATGACCCACCCAACGATGCTCACTATCGATAATGACCAGAGATAGTTGGCCATCTGTATCTGATTAAAATGCAAGAGCCAAGGTCCTACAAAAATGACGCCCGCAAAAAAAATGACCCACGCCAGCATGACTAAACTTAATCTGAGCGTTTTCATACCGGCCGATAATATGAATCGTTGGCGCTCCTCGTCCGAAACAGCTTTATAAAAATGTTGAAGTAGTTCTAAACATTCTTGAAACTGGCAACGAAGTTTTTGGTTAAGGCTTAGCCGTCGAATGCTTGTAATCAGAAAAAAAGCCATTGGCATAGAGTAGAAAACGACGCCCATTATTGGCTTTTCTTTGTCTGAGAAAAAGACTTTATTAACTTTTTGAGAGGATACCAAATGATGCCGAACAGGAGCATAAAAATTGCTGCAAATAATCCCAAAACAGCCGTGACAGCACCACCCGCAAAACCAGGCCCAACATACGCAAAAGAAGGAGAGGTTATTAATAATAAAAAAGAAACAAAGTATAATTTATTCATAATATTCCTTATTCGAAGATGTTAGGGATGTGCCGCTGCACCAGGGCTACGGTGTAAAGTCGTTACAAACATACAACATCAGTCCAGGAATAACAATATATGTTGCATCAATTGTGAAGGTCTTTGGGAGATGCTATGCTTCCCAAAAAAATACGGTAACGCATGATGCAACTTACTGAACTCAATTCGTGGATAGAATTAAAAAACCATGCAGAATCAATGCGGCTGATAACGCTCAATGATTTGCATCAAACCAATCCTTGCAGACAACAGCAAATGACGGCTTCTGCGGGAGGCATTCATATTGATTTTACAAATCAGCGCGTGAATAACCGAACGATTGAATTATTAATCGCGTTAGCCAATGAGCGTCATCTACCCCAAAAAATTCTGGATTTAATTCAAGGGAAGTGTGTCAACTCCAGTGAACAACGACCGGCACTTCATACCGCCTTACGCGCCCAAGAGACAACCCCTATTCTGGTGGATGGTCGAGATATCATTCCCGATATTTTACAAACACGCGACAAAATGCGTTATATCAGCGAACAAATTCGTACAGGCAATTGGCTTGGGTTTTCAGGGAAACCCATCATAGATATCGTCAATATCGGCATCGGCGGATCAGATTTAGGGCCGAGATTTTGCGTTCAGGCACTGACGAAGTACACAGCGACACAGTTGAACTATCATTTTATTTCAGACGTCGATCCTGATGCGTTTATGAATGCTGTTGCAAAGCTGCAACCCGAAACCACGCTTTTTATTGTGGCCTCCAAATCGTTTACGACCAAAGAAACCCTTTATAATATGCAAAAAGCCATTGACTGGCTTGGCAAAGAACATGCTCTCGGTAATCATCTCATAGCCGTGACAGCGAGCATAGAAAGCGCACAACAATACGGTATTTTCCATATATTGCCACTATGGGACTGGGTGGGCGGTCGCTATTCTGCCTGCTCTGCTATCAACTTAATCACGGTTATCGCAATCGGCTTTGAGCAATTCACCGAGCTTCTCAAAGGCGCCAATCATATGGATAAGCATTTTTCTCATGCCGAGTTGAACACCAATCTTCCCGTGTTGCTTGCGCTAATAGGGATATGGAATACGAATTTTTTATTTATTCATAATCTCCTTATCCTCACCTACTCAAAATACCTAGCGTATTTTGTCCCGTACATCCAGCAACTCGACATGGAAAGTAATGGCAAATCTATTGATAACCAAGGGCGAGCGGTCAATTACAATACTGCTCCCATTGTCTGGGGAGGGCTCGGCAATCAAGCACAACACAGTTACTATCAATTACTATGCCAGGGCACACACAAAGTTACCTTAGATTTAGTTACGCTAAAAATCCATGAGGGGGAATTGATTGATGACATGTATCAGATCAAAAAGACCGTTCTGGCCCACGGAATCAGTGAGGCCGATAATCCGAACGGCTATATTCCTGGAAATACACCACTCAACAACATCAGCCTGACAGATTGCAAACCCTGTTCCATAGGCTCGCTGATTGCACTCTATGAACATAAGACGTATGTGCAAGGTGTAATTTGGGATATTAATTCGTTTGATCAACCCGGGGTGGAAAGTGCGAAAAGAAGTACTCTTAATCGGCACGTGACAACACGATTGACTTCATTTGAGGAGTACAATTCATAGTGGCTGGTCTTATTAACGGTGAAGGAAAGTCCGATGCCCGAGTAGTTATCTGTAATAGAATATTAACAGTAAGCTGTATATAGTATTTCATTTAACCACCCAGAAATACTATATTTGCGATACAAATTAGGATTAATGTCATTATAAGGGTGTTTTAAGAAATCGAGGTCTAATTTGGGCTTTTTTCGATCAATAATATAAATATTGCTCGCTGAATAAAAGTCATAATTACAAATATCTTTGTTCGTGGTAACGAGTTTTTTTTTCGCGCCAAAAGTTTCTAATGTTCTAATGGTTAATCCTGTTTGAGCGGGATGTTCAATATCAAGGATCGTTTTTGATATGGAAAAAATATGTTGCACATCAAGCTGCTTTAATTTATCAAACTGAAATTCATTTACTTTAGATGCTCTAAACGAAGGATTGCTGCACTTATAAAGGTAATAGACCCACCTGGCTTGAATATATAAATAGTTATAAAAATGGACGTCTTGAGGAAGTGATTTAGCTATAGATGAGATTAACGCATAGCGGTCGCTATGCATTGTTCCAATAAAACTCATGTCATAACTTAAAGCGTCCTTTTCTGTTGAATCGTAACCATCAGAGAAAAATAGAGGTCTAAAGTGAAAACCATACTTAAAGGAATCTGCTTTATCAAACGAGAAGCAATAGTCAAAAAGTTCAACATTACGTAAAATGAAAGGGTTGTTTACAATAGAGTCCCATGTATAAAAAACAAACTTGGCTTTTGGGTAAATAGATCGCCATTCTGTCAAAACAGCTGTTGGCAAATTATGACCACATACGACTAAAATCATGTCATAATGAGGACGGGACAATCGATCTAATGCATCATAATAGTAACGTCTAACTGCTCCGGTTAGTAATCTCCGGTTATGTCGCGCAATAGCTTTGATGAATGTGTTATCAAAAGGATTGTCGGTAAGGTAGTCGACCATTGCGCCGCGTTTAACCAGCTCATTTTCTATTTCTTTTTCATAACCAAAAAAACGCGGCGCTACCAAGAGAATATGTTTGCCCTCTAGTTGAACGGCCATATCAATTATTCCTAATGCCAATCGTTTGGGCCGGTATTCCACCAACCACCTGATTATCGGGGACTGCTTGTAACAAAACTGCATTAGCGCCAATAGTCACATTATCACCAATTGAAAAACCACCAAGAATTTTCGCACCAGAGCCTATTAAGACATTATTTCCAATAACGGGTCGGCGAGATAGGTCATAACTAAAGTCCAAGTCTTTAGCCCCAATGGTAACGCCTTGGTAAATGGTTGCATTATTACCTATAGCAATTGCGCCGATGACGGTGCCGTGCGTATGAGGGAAAAATAAGCCGGGGCCAATTTTGCATTGGGTTGCGATTTCAATACCAAAAACAAAGACATTTAACATCGAAAATAGCTTGGCAATAATACCTAATTTTTTTCGTTGAAGCTCATATGCCAAACGACACAACAATACCGGAATAAATCGGGGATAAAATAGGCCAAGCCATAGTTTGAAACCAGAATTTACATCAACATTACCAAGTAATTCGCGTTGACGGAGTAAATCCCATCGCAGTAAAGCATAAAGACTAAGTTCTTGTGGCATCATATATGACCTGCAATTAATTCATTAAGTTCCGATCACGTAGTTCATTATTTGCCGCGTTTCCCTTATCCTCTGGTATCGGTTGCGAAGCAACCCAGGCAGCAAAACGACCAAGCCCCTCCTGCAAACTGATTTTGGGTTTAAAATCAAAATAACGCATTAAACGCGTAATGTCTGCAACATTATGACGAATATCGCCAACTCTATATTGTCCAGTGACAACAATATTCGGCTCACGACCAAATGCACAAGCAAGTTGAATGGCCACATCGTTCACTGAGGTTGGAATCCCGCTGCCAACATTGATAATGGTATTGGTTGGTTTTTTTGAAAATAAACCACATAAAAGGGCATCTGTGACGTCATCTACATGAACAAAATCACGACTTTCGTTGCCGTCTTCAAATAAAGGTAATGGATTGCTCAAACGAATTTTTGTTGAAAAAATGGACAAAAGCCCGGTATAAGGATTATTGAGTGATTGTCGCTCGCCATACACATTTTGCAAGCGAAAAATTGCATAATCAATCCCTTGCGATTCACACGCAATGCGAACCAGATCTTCCTGTGCGTACTTTGTTGCTGCATAGATCGATGCAGGGAGAACGGGGTCGGTTTCAGTGGTTGCTACCGGCATTAACTCATGTGCGCAGTTAGGACATATGAGTTCCCACTGCCCGCGCATTAAGTCATTTAACGCTCGGCTCTTTGGAAATACACGACCTTGGTCACAATGGTGACAGTGATAAGCCCCTTCTCCGTATACCGAGCGACTGGATGCAAGGATGATGCGTTTAACACGGTGTTCTGGTAGTTGGCCTAACACATCAAATAACAACGCGGTGGCCTGCGTATTGACCTCGTTATAATGCGCGATTTGATACATGGATTGACCGGTTCCTGTCTCGGCGGCTAGATGAACAATAGCATCCACATCGTGAAGCGCACGCCCCCAGTCAGCACGTTTTACAACGTTACCACGGATAAAATCTATTCCTTGTTGCTCGAGCCATTCTATATTTTTAGGAATTTGACCATGAACTTGGGGGGTTAGTGAATCCAAAATGGTCACTTTTTTCCCTTTAGCAAGTATTTTGGATGCCAAATGCGAACCAATGAATCCAGCGCCACCCACAATTAAAATTCTATCAAACACAATCTTCCCTTTATAAGTATCTTGAAATTAAAGCCTTTTAGGTGAGTCAAAACTACTGAGCATAGAAGTGCAGTGGGATCTCTGAGTCATTATAAGCGCTTCATAATAAGTACGCTTATTGAGCGTACTCGTGACCAGTAATAATACTTTGCCTGTTTAATGCGATGTTACGTGCATAATATAAATAGAATGTAAAACAAATAACCCACTGAAATAGGATGGGCAAAAGAAAAAACATATCATAAAAAACTGAAAAGATGATCACCTGAAAAGCAACAGAATAAGCAAATAAACCCCATGGTTTTCCACGTAATGCGATTAAATAACAATAACAACAAATAAATTGAATTATTGCAACAAAGAAAAAGCCGCCCAATGGTCCAAAATCAGAAACAAACCCAACATAATTTGTTGAGGTATTCAGGCTAATATCAACTAATTCTAACGAACCATTAACGGATGCGATATCAAAATAGTTTTTTATTGCTGATGGCAACATATTTGAAAATGAATATGTAAAGTTATAGGTGGGAACTATGGTCTCTACATTATGAAATAAATTGCTCAATCCCGCCGTAAGGTAAACATAAAACCATAAAAAACCACTAGGTAATTTATCAAATAACGTCAGCGCATCTTCTCGGACTAAATAACTCAACGGATTTGTTGTCTGACGAAGATCGCCCAAATAACCAAATACAAGGATTACCAGAAAAGTTAATCCTGTTAGTGCGATGATTCTTAAGATATTTAATCTTGTGAGCATTAAGTAAATGCATGCCATTTGAATGAGCGCACTTAATAAGATACCACGGCCTAGCATTAAAACTGGCCAAAAAAGCAAAATGATGATGTAGAAAAAATATTTTTTCTGGTGGGTTTTAAATAGCAAATAACTAAGCATGGTTATAACCTGTAAATAACAGGCGTTCATAACACCATGTAATGAAGGGATGCCAAATTCAGTATAATTTTTACTTATACCAACGAGTCGCCAATACAAAGGAAACCCATTACAATAAAAAATTTCAATAAGAGTCACTAATAGCCAAATCATTGATATCCTTTTTAAAAAAAGGATAATCGTCGGAGTAAAAGCGTTTTCGTTGGTTAATCTTATCTTCTGATTTCCCCGGTTACATCCCAGTAGCAAATAAAGAACACAGATGCTTAACAGGTTCATAGCAATCATGGTTGAACCAATAGGGGACATTTCAACCAGGTTGGTTGTGAGATTGAGAGAATACAAAAATAAAACTAACAGCCAACTAACAACATACGCATAAAGTGGGTTGACCATCATGAGCCTCTTCGTTTCAGAACGTCTTTAAATCTAATGAGTACACGAGCATATAAAGGAAGGAGCATTTTAACGCGAAGAAACTGAAACACAACGAAAACGAGTCCTCGTTTTATACCAACGGAAGAACTGAACAGGTACGGTTTCAACGAGATAATTTTTTCCTTGTCGCTTTTTAAAATTTGTCGGAATAACTCTCCTAACACATAGCGAAAAGCACCATTTTTGCACGCTGCAATCAGACGTGCGTCACCAGGGTAGCGCTCTTGAACGATGACTAACGTTTTTAGTGACTCAGCCAACAAATCATAGCTTTTTTCGCTTGCTCCATTGCCGTGTTTTCTGTAGCGTCCATATACACCGTCCAGTTTGCGAATCTCCCCCTTTAAAGCCACTTCAATAAAAAAAATCCAATCAGATACTATAGGTAGTTGAGGATCAAATCCATGAGTTGGACAGGCAGATTTGCGAACCATAACCGAAGAGGCTCCAGGCACACCTCCTTTTTCAATTAAATCATAAACATCTTTTATATCTTCATTCGGAGTTAAATTTGAAATAAATAACACTTCCCCTGTTTGATGTAGAAAAATTTCAACGGGATGATAAACCAGTGTTACAGTATTATCTTGAAATAATTGAACTTGAGCGGCCAATTTTCCGGGAAGAAATAGATCATCCCCCCCCAAAATAGCGATAAACTCACCCGAACAGGCAAAAAAAGCGATATTACAGTTGTTCGTAATACCCACATTTTTTTCATTGTAAATGGGTATGATTGTTTGTGGATATTGCATTGCATAACGCTGGATAATTTCAACTGTGCCATCAGTTGATGCGTCATCGGCTATAATGATCTCAAGATGACTATAATGCTGATTAAGCACACTTTCGATTGTATCCGCAATAAAATCTTTTTGATTATATGTCACAATCATTACGGAAATTTTGGGATTAAATGGCTTGGACGTCATTTCAATATCAACTTATTAAAAATATTAGATTGAACATATGGGAGCTCTGTTTTCAGTAGTTTTAAAAATAAAAACATACATTATTACCCAATAAACCAGATAATTAATCGCATAAGCCCATGATACTCCCTCAAAACCAAATCGACTGGTCATGAGTACGACCATCAAATAAAAACTGACTGAAAAAATAACTTCCGTAACGATAAAATACTTAATCATGGCTTTGCCCAACATAACATAGGCAATCATCCAACTCCCTATTTTAAATACATCACCAATCACTTGCCCTAAAAAGAGACTTTTGACAGGAGAAAAATCAACCGTAAAGAGTGCGTCGACAATGAGGTCTCGCATGCAATACATGGATAGGGAACTCATAATGGCTATTGGCAATATTACTTTATAGCCATAAAATATTTCTTTTTTTAATTCTGAAGCGTCAGAAATTTCAGATAGTCTCGGTAAGTAATATACACTTAATGTTGTGGTAATCAACATCAGGTAAGCAGCACTTACCCGCCACATCGCTTCCCAATACCCAGCTGCCTCTATCCCAAAGCTCGAGCTTAAATGTTGACGTATAAAAATATGGCTCAAGGGGATGCAAACGGCCGATGATAGAGCCATGAGCGTGTAGCCAGATAGTTTTTTAACGACTTTCTTATCAAGCGCGCCGAAAAAATAAGACCATTGAAACCATTCTGCTTGATAACACAAAACAACAGTGACAAAAAATGCGACCGATTGATATATCGCCAAGGCAATGAGAGCCCCATATAATCCGTATGTGATGGTGAGGAATGTTGTAAGGCATAAGGCGATTAAACTTCCGGTTATATTGGCGGTGATATAGCGGCCAATTTCTTTTTTACCGTTGAGTATGGCCAGCAAAAGGGTATTAAAAACAAAGAATAATAACATCCCTGAAAACCATAAAAATACACCAGAGTAGGCTTCATCGTGTAAAAAAAATTGCGCCATGGGCTTGCGCCATGCGGCAATCAGTATTGATGATAATAACGACCCAATCAACGCAACGGTGCTGGCTGTGCGCCAAATGGCTTGTTGTTTTAGGGGCTCATCATAATATTCAGCTGTATATTTAGTTACCCCCGTATTAATCGCACCACTAGCAAAGGTTGTGAGCATCGTTATGGCATTCTGGAATTGCCCTAATGCTGCATAACCTGTTGGCCCTACATAGATTGCCAGTAATTTATTGATACCAAGCAGGGTTAATAATTTGATGAACACAGCGATGCCATTCAATAAACTGGTTCTAATTAATTTCATGCGCTAATCATCTTGGTTGGCTCCGCCATTTCATCTGGAGATCTCTCACTACGTTCGAGATGACGTAGCGTGCTAGAGGCTGGATTAAAGTCATTGCAGGCCGTAATGACTTTCTGAGCTTCATCGATGGTCATGGATGGGCTGATGGGTAAACTTAAGATGTCTTGGTGAAGCTGTTCTGTTAAAGGATAGTGAAGATGATTGAACGTGCTAAATGCGGGTTGCTTATGGGGTGGTATTGGATAATGAATCAGTGTTTGTATGCCAGAAGCTGCTAAATGCTGTTGTAATGCATCGCGCCATGCGCTTCGAATAACGAACAGATGCCATACATGTTGCCCGGCTTCTCCTTTGGAGGGTAGCTTTAATGCGGGATTATTGATCTCCGCTAGATATCGGTTTGCTATCATACGGCGCTGTTCTGTTTGTCTATCAAGATATTTCAGCTTAACGCTCAACATGGCTGCTTGTATTTCATCCAATCGGCTATTGACCCCTTGATAGCGATTTTGATATTTTTCATGCGAGCCGTAATTTCGTAAGGCTTTCAGGGTTTCAGCTAACGCAAAATCATTGGTCGTTATTGCGCCGGCATCCCCTAAAGCGCCCAGATTTTTTCCCGGATAAAAACTAAAGCCAGCAGCATGTCCCCCATTTCCGGCTTTTCGCCCATTGAGGCTTGCGCCATGAGCTTGGGCGGCGTCTTCTAATACGAGTAAATGATAGTGTTCTGCAATCTCCATGATATGTGACATATCCGCCAGGCATCCGTATAGATGAACCGGTAAAATGGCGCGTGTTTTTGCAGTGATAGCGGCTTCTATTTTTTGCGGGTCTAAATTGTAATATTGCGTTTCTGGCTCCACAAAGACAGGAGTTAATTGATTTTCTGTAATGGCCAAAACGCTGGCAATATAGGTATTGGCGGGGACAATAATTTCATCACCGTTTTTTAATTGCCCCAGTTCTTTCCAGGCACGAAGGGTTAAGCTCAGCGCGTCCAATCCATTGGCAACGCCAATGCAATAGGTGGTTCCGCAGTATGCGGCAAACGAGCGTTCAAACTCGGCAAGTGCTTCACCTAAAATATACCAACCGGAGTCGATCGTTTTGATACATGCGTCAATTAATTCCTGGCGGCATGTTTGGTTAATTTTTTGTAAATCTAAAAATTTAATCATGTGTGATGACTCTAACCATTTTTGCTGGATTACCGAAAGTGACTGTGTGTGGGGCAACGTCTTTTGTCACCACTGAGCCTGAGCCAACTATTGAATGTTTCCCTATCTGTAGATTAGGAAGCACAGATACTCCCGCTCCAATCATTGCGCCATCATTAATAACGGGGCCTTTAATATGGTCGCCATACCCTGCGTTTATAAAATTATCGTTCGTTGTGGCAACCATTGTACTGATAAATACATGATCTCCAATGGTTGTATTACCTGTAATATGAGTAGTGTCCATGATTTTTGTATGGTTGCCGATACACGTATTGTAATTAATGGTGACATATCGGCTAATGATACATTTGCTACCAATTTTACATTTTTCTCTGACAGAAGCGCCATCTCCCAGTAATGTATTATTCCCAATTTCAACATCATAGAATATAACCGCGTGAGGACCTATAGAGCACTCATCGCCAATCAGGATGCGTTTAATAAATTCTGGTTTTCGTGCTAGCGCGCCGGCACCTTTAGGTTCCTTTCCAATCATTGCACCGGGAAATATTTCAACGGCACGCCCAAGAACAACGCCATCAGCAATCACAACAAAAGGGTGGATAATCGAGTCGTTTCCAATGATTGCATCCCCTATAACAGCGTAGGGTCCTATGGTAACCCCTGTGCCAATGATTGTATTTTCTGAAATAATTGCAGTAGCATGAATGGTCATTGACTCACCAACTCCTTAAATTCGTTATAAGAACGGATATAATCAGTTTCATCATAACGTTCATTCGCCAATACCATTAACACACAATCATCACTAAAATCGTGCATTTCGTGCCATATCATGCGACCAATGTGTAAGCCTTGACTAGAAGAATCCAACCAAACACTCTCTTGCGTTTTGCCATCATCCAGAACCATCCGACATTGACCTTTCACACAAACGGCAACTTGTTCTAACTGTTTATGTGCATGAAAACCACGACTGACACCTGCTTGCGTACCAAAAATATAGTAAACGCGTTTGATGTTAAAGGGTATATTTTGGTGAGACTCCAAAGCAATTAAACTGCCGCGGTCATCACCCATGATGCGAAAATCAATGAGTTGTTTGATTGGGCTTGCTGGTGGCGTATCAGTTATGTCGCTCATGTCCTTCAATAAAGGCGCGAGGTTATCTCTTTCGTTCAGGATGGGGCATGTGATCGGCCATTCAATGGCTAGATCAGGATCATTCCAGCGAATCATGCCTTCGTGTTCCTTGCTATAAGCGGCGGTCGTTTTATAGACGAAATGCGTGTCATCTTCCAGGGCTAGAAAACCATGCGCAAATCCCTCTGGGATCCAGAGCATACGTTGGTTTTGTTCGCTTAATTCAATGCTCACTGATTTCCCGAAGGTCGGTGATTGTTTGCGAATATCAACGACGACGTCATAAGCGGAGCCTCTGGGAACACGCACCAGTTTTCCCTGTGCATGAGGAGGTTGTTGGTAGTGTAATCCGCGGAAAACATGTTTTTTTGAACATGAATGATTGTCTTGAACAAAAGCAGGAGGGATGGGTAATCCAAGGAGATTCAGCCCATGATGAAAACGCGTTTCATTAAAGCTTTCCATAAACCAGCCTCTAGCGTCTGAAAACACAGTTGGCTCGATGATGACCACATCAGGAATGTCGGTTTGGATGAGCCTCACACCGTCACCTCGTGTAGTTGTTGCAGCAAGTATTGTCCATAGGTGGTTTTTTTAAATAATTGCGCGCGGTCATACAGTGTTTCAGCAGAAATCCAGCCCGCATGAAAAGCTATTTCCTCTAAACAGGCAATTTTTAGCCCCTGGCGATGTTCAATGGTCTGCACAAAGTGGCTGGCTTCCAATAACGACTCATGCGTGCCCGTATCTAGCCAGGCAAACCCTCTTCCTAGTACGTGAACATGCAGACTTTGGTCGTTTAAATAAAATCGATTGACGTCGGTAATTTCAAGCTCACCTCTTGCTGAAGGATAAATGCTTTTGGCCACCTCGACAACGCGTTCATCATAAAAATAGAGGCCGGTGACGGCATAATTGGATTTGGGGCGCGTGGGTTTTTCTTCAATGCTCACTGCTTGTTTTTGGTCATTAAATTCGACGACGCCAAAACGTTCTGGATCAGAAACATGGTAACCAAAAACGCTAGCGCCTTCGTTTTGCTGGGTTGCCTTTTGCAAGCTATCGGAGAAATTTTGGCCGTAGAAAATATTATCCCCCAGGATTAAACAAGAAGGGTGGCCATCAATAAAGTGCTCACCAATCATAAATGCTTGCGCTAGTCCATCTGGCGAAGGCTGTGGCGCGTAACTTAGATGTATACCAAATTGACTGCCATCGCCGAGCAATGCAGCGTAAGCCGGTAAATCCTGTGGTGTCGAGATAATGAGAATCTCGCGGATGCCGGCCAACATTAACACCGATAATGGATAATAAATCATGGGTTTATCGTAGATTGGTAGTAAGTGTTTTGATACTGCTAAGGTAATCGGGTGTAACCGTGTGCCAGATCCGCCGGCTAATATAATGCCTTTCCTTTGCTTCATGATGTCTATCCTAGTATTTCATTCAATGCTTGCATAACGCCTGATTCCCAGTCGGGTCGTTGTATAGTAAACGTGTTTTCCAATTTCTCACAGTTTAATCGAGAATTAAGAGGGCGTTTTGCTGGAGTAATATAATCGGTACTGCGGATGGGTACAATCTCACTTACTGATAATGTTTCTCTTAATCGTCGGGCTTGGGCTACGATAAAATCTGCATAGTTGTACCATGATGTTTCGCCGCGGGGAGCTACGTGGTATACCCCACTTAGCTCCGGTTGTGAGATCACAGCAGCCATCGTGTGCGAAGTAACATCCGCCAACCAGTCTGCTCCAGTAGGAGCGCCCAATTGATCCGCAACGATATTGAGCGTTTTTTGTTGGCGGGCCAAACCTAAAATGGTTTTAATAAAATTGTTTCCGCGCGCGGCGTAAACCCAACTGGTTCTGAAAATAATGTGTTTGCATCCCGAGCTGATGATGGCTTGCTCGCCTTCCCATTTACTTTTTCCATAATGATTTAGGGGGTTTTTAGGACAGTCCTCTTGCCAGGGGGCGCTCCCCGTGCCATCAAATACATAATCGCTTGAATAATGGATTAGGAGGGCGCCAAGAGAGAGGCATTCTTGTGCTAAACGAGCAGGTGCTTTGGTATTAATGAGCGTTGCCATTTCTGGCTCGCTTTCCGCTTTATCTACCGAAGTGTAAGCCGCGGCATTGACAATGACATTGGGTTTGAGTGTTCGAATGGTTTGTGATAGTCCGTTTAAATCAGCAAGATCTCCACAGGTGTCACTGTGTCTATCCAGCGCAATCACTTTTCCCAGTGGTAGTAGGGCGGGTTGTAGTTCCCGCCCAACTTGTCCTCTTTTCCCTAAGAGAAGAATGTTCATGGTTAAATCACATCCTGTGTTTGTTGATGTTCGGAGCTCGATCGGTAAGCTCCGTTTTGAATATGCTTGACCCATGGCATGTGATGAAGATGCCACTCAACTGTTCGGCGTATACCGCTCTCAAATGTTTCTATCGGGCTCCAATTTAAGTCTTGTTTTATTTTGGTTGCATCAATGGCATAGCGTTGATCGTGACCAGGTCTATCGTCTACATAGGTGATTAAATCAGCGTAACGGGTTACCCCCGTCGGTTTATTCGGTGCTAATTCCTCGAGTAAGTCGCAAATCATTGTGACGACGTCGATGTTTCTTTTTTCATTATGTCCGCCAATATTATAGGTTTCACCGCGATGACCTTTTGTCACGACTTGGTAGAGTGCTCGCGCATGGTCATCGACATAAAGCCAATCACGTATTTGCTGACCTTTGCCGTAGATGGGGATCCTTTGGCCTGTCAGTGCATTGAGGATGACACGCGGAATTAATTTCTCGGGAAATTGGTAGGGGCCATAGTTATTTGAACAATTGGTGATTAAGATGGGTAAGCCATAGGTCCGATGCCACGCGCGTACCAAATGATCGGCACTTGCCTTGCTGGCAGAGTAGGGCGAACTGGGCGCATAAGGTGTGGTTTCGGTAAATAACTCTTCTGTATGGTGTAAGTCCCCATATACCTCATCGGTTGAGATATGATGAAAACAAAAGTGCTCTTTTTGGCGGGCGGGCAACGATTGCCAGTGTGCTCGTGCGACTTCAAGTAACGAATAAGTCCCGACAATATTTGTTTGAATAAACGTTGACGGTCCTTCAATTGAGCGATCAACATGGCTTTCTGCTGCTAAATGCATGACCCAATCGGGCTGATGAGTGTGAAAAACACGATGAAGTGCGGCAGCATCACAAATATCAACGCGCTCAAAGTTATAACGTTCGTTTGGGGCAATGCTTGCTAATGATTCTAAGTTGGAGGCATACGTTAACTTATCAACATTAACGATAACGTGTTCTGTTTCTTGAATGAGATGGCGAATTAATGCTGATCCAATAAAGCCTGCGCCGCCGGTTATTAATATTTTCATTGGGTTAAATCTTTAGGTGGTCGATAACCACCATGAGTTTGATAGATAAGTAGTCGAATGTATCATCATTAGGAATACAATGACTACTCATCTTTTTCAAAGCCGTAGTCACAAAAATCAAGTCGTCCAAAACCTCGAATTTTGAAAGACTCTGGGTATATATCGGCTTGCACTATGATGACAGTGATTTGAAAGCTTGCTGTTTTTTGATTTTATTATGAAAATCTTATTTAAAATGAAGCAATTTCGTGCTTTATACATTTTGTAAATGGTTTTTTTTTATTGCGAGCGAAGTCTTTTTTTATACTTTTAGGCTTTCTGTCAAACTAAAGAAACGTCATCACTCCCTTCAGGATGACGATATAGAATTTTGCATAAGTCTTAACTTTAACCAATACAAGGATATTGTATGACAAAACAAATAGGGACATTCATCTGTGCGGTATGTATGATTTCGACCGCTTCGTATGCTGCTGAAGAATCAGCTTGGTTAGCCAGAGTTCGTGGAGAATATTTACCTAAAGTAAATAGCCATAATATCCGAATCCCTTTCTCTGATGTTCAAAATGGATCGTCGCATAAAAAATTTGCACCGGAAATTGATTTAAGTCATTTTTTCACGCCAAATATAGCGTTGGAATTGGCGATATCTGCCGGTCGAGCGAGTGTTTTTGCCAATAAAACACAAGGACCAAATGTAAGTCTCGGAAATGTTAGTATTCTGCCGGTTTCTCTTACAGCGCAATATTACTTCATGCCTTATAAAGCCTTAAGTCCATACGTCGGTGCCGGGGCAGTTTATAATTATATTTATGACCCATCAAAAGGGCCAACGCTTGCATGGGTGAATTATAAAAAAAATAATTTGAGTCCTGTTCTTCAGGCGGGTACTAATATTAAAATCAATCCAGCCTGGTCTTTGAATTTTGATGTTAAAAAAGCATTCATACATTCGCATGTTAATGCATTACAAACTTCAGGCAACTATATTAGTCAAAATATTAAAATTGATCCTTGGGCAATTGGCTTTGGCATCGGCTATTTGTTCGGATAAATTCTCGCTGCAAAACGCAAGCTGGTAGTATCTAGTAGTTGCCCCCAAAAATGAGACAATAGTTATATTTACACTACTGTCTCATTTTTGGGGGCAACTACTCTATTATTTTGGATAAAGTGACGAGGCACTAGTGAATATTAAGAATGGATGGTGTTGCAATCATAGCTGCACTTGAGTGAATGGCTAACTTAAAAGCTACGGAGTGACATCAATATGATCAATAAAATTCTTATTCTGTGTGTAGGCAATATCTGCCGTAGCCCAATGGCTGAGGCACTTTTGGCAACCAAACTGGCTGATACGGTTCCACTTGCTGTCGTGAGCTCTGCGGGGTTGGGTGCTTTGGTGGGGAGGCCGGCAGATCCTTTGGCGCAGGAGTTAATGTTGGCGCGAGGGATGGATATTTCAGGGCATCGCGCTCGGCAGGCTTCGCCGGATATTATATTGGATGCGGATTTGATATTGACGATGTCGTCTGGACAGCAGCTTGATGTTGAGAGTAGAATTCCTAGTGTTCGTGGTCGGGTGCATCGGTTGGGTAAATGGGGTGAGTATGATATTCCTGACCCATATAAACGCCCGAAGAGCGCTTTTGAACAGGCTTTGATTTTAATTGAGCAAAGCGTTGATGATTGGCATAAGAAATTATTTTCGATTTGAGGCGTAGGTTGGGTTGAGCGAGAGCGGTCATGTTGGGCTTCGGCTTACCAGCCTCAACCCAACCTACTGCAGATGCGCGTATA
Source organism: uncultured Gammaproteobacteria bacterium (assembly GCA_963784615.1). Taxonomy (GTDB): domain Bacteria; phylum Pseudomonadota; class Gammaproteobacteria; order Legionellales; family Legionellaceae; genus UBA11403. Next base: position 1,796,598 of record CAWASG010000001.1, on the reverse strand, counting down.
TAGGACATAACAAGGTTGATATGTTGAAAAAACGAAGGATTGCAGGTGTTGTTGTGAGTGCTGTTGCGTGTTTGAGTGGTTGCGGCGGGATCATGCCCGGCATGCAGAATTTAGATACTTCCCGAATGCAAAAAGTAGTCGTGCCGCAAAAATTTCAAGTTCACCCTATCCTTATTCCGATTACCCCGTCGCTATTAGTTGACCAACATATTACAACTTATTTTTATCGCGTGGCTCCCGCAGATGTATTGAATATTACCGTATGGGAACACCCAGAGTTTAATGCCGTTGCAACCCAAACTGCAGCGCTTGCTACAACCGCAGGGATTCAAGGCGCTGCTGGGCAACCAGGATATCTGGTTGATTCAATCGGTCGTATTTATTTTCCTTTGATTGGCTCTATTAAAGTCGGCGGCAAAACGATTGATACGATTCGTGCCGACATTGCAAGGCGGTTGCGTCAATATGTCCCAAAACCGCAAGTGAGTGTGCGTGTGGCAGATTATCGTGGTCAAAAAGTGTATGTATTAGGGGAAGTCATGAAGCCTGGCTTTCTGCCCATTACGGATCAGCGATTGACCATTTCAGACGCTTTAGCGCTAACAGGTGGTCTTAACCCTGATTCAGCGGATCCACGTTATATTTATGTCATTCGTGGTAGTTATATCGAGCCACGCATTTATTGGTTAGATGCCAAAACACCCGATGGTTTATTGTTAGCCGAGCGCTTTAGTTTGCAACCAAAGGATATTTTGTATGTGTCATCTGCACCGGCTACGCGTTGGAACCGCGCATTGAATCAGCTTTTGCCGACGATACAAACCATTTGGTATACAAAATCGATAGTGAATTCATAGTACTCTTTTAGATAAGGACATCATGAGCACAATATCCTCAAATCATATGCCAACAAACGATGATGACCTCATTGATTTATCCGCTGTGCTTCAGCAGCTTTGGCAAAAAAAATGGTTTATTATGGCCTTCACGGCGATTTTTTTGGTTGCCGGTGTGTTTTATGCATTGAGTAAGCCTCCTCTTTATCAATCCAGTGTGTTGGTACAAATTTCAAGTAAGAATGACAATATCCTTGGATCGTTAGGGGGTGGGATTGGGGCTCTTGTTGGGGGTAAGATGACGGAAAACCCCGAATCTCGCCAAATCGCTTTAATTCAGTCTAAATATATTCTTGACCCTGTTATCGAGTCGTTGCATTTGGATGTTCGCCAGCAACGTTATCAGGGATTCATTCAATACTATTTTGTTCCTTACAAAGAATCACATCTTCAGTTGCCGATTTTTGATGTGCCGCGTCCATTGCTCGATAAACGCCTCATGTTATCCATTGATAACGCAAAGCATTTTATATTATCTGACGCAGATGGAGCGTTGTTGCTTAAGGGAACGACGAATGCTCTGGTTAGTGCAGAAAATGACACGATCAGACTTAAAATCGAAGAGTCACTCTCACTAAAGCCATCGACGTACGCTCTTATCAAGCGACCGAAATCAGAGGTTGTGAAGCAATTGATTTCTAAATTAGTCATAAAAGACTTGGGCGGTAGAGAAAGCACTGGTGTGTTGAGTATTTCCGTCATCGACAAAAATCCGCATCAAATTGTCGACATATTAAATATGATTGCGAAGACGGTAAAAGTTAAAGATGCGAAAAAAAAATCGCGCGAAGCGTCTAAAACATTAGCGTTTTTATATCAGCAATTGCCGTTAACCAAATTGTCATTAGAGAAATCGGAGGCGGCACTCAATCAATATCGTGCTACAAGTGGAAAAATAGACATTAAAATACAGTCGAAAGCCTTATTAATGCAATTGTCCGATGTAGATAATCAGCTCAGTGCGTTGCGAATTAAAAAGGTCGATCTGTTGCAACAGTTTACCAATGCGCATCCGACGATGATTGCGTTCAACTTACAGGTTGAGGCGCTTAAAAAAGAAAAAAGTCAATTGGAGCATCAGTTAAAAACGTTGCCAGCATCCGATCAAAAGGCCGTAAGTTTGATGCGCGACGTTAAAGTTAAGAATGAGTTATACCTATTATTACTGAATAAAATTCAGGAATTACGCGTGATTAAAGCGAGTACGGTGAGTGATGTAACGATTTTGTCTTTTGCCACTATGCCCGATACCTCGCTACCCAGCAAATCGACGTTTATTGTTCTGGCCGGTATGCTGCTCGGTTTTATGCTCAGCTGCTTGTCTATTTTGGGGCGGCAGTTACTGTATACCAAAGTTGATGATCCCCACTGGAGTGAGCGGCATCTCAGTATTGTGAATGTGGCGGTTATTCCTTATTGCAAAGAGCAGGGTATTTTTGTTCAAAAAGCAAAAAAACAGCAAACAACCGAAAGTCCTCTCTTGGCGCAGCGTGCCCCCCGTAATTTGTCGATAGAATCGTTGCGTAGTCTGCGCACCAGTCTACAAGTCACCTTGAGTTGCGCGAGCAATAATATCGTTTCCATTTTGGGGATCACGCCAGGTGTGGGTAAATCATTTGTTTCGTCAAATCTGGCCTATCTTTTGGCCGCAGCGGGGAAGCGGGTCTTGCTGATTGATGGCGATTTGCGCCGTGGGATATTGCACAAGACTTTTAATGTGGAACCCATGCCGGGGTTGTCAGACATACTGAATCATAAGACAACAGCGGAAGAATTGCTGTTGCCGGTGCATGCTAATTTAACGTTTTTACCTCGTGGCGCCTATGCTACAGATCCGTCTGAGCTATTGACGAGCGACCATTTTAAACAATTAATCGCCTCATTTTCACAACAATTTGATATCGTATTAATTGATACGCCGCCAGTGTTATTGGTAACAGATGCTGTGGTGATTGGTGCGCTTTCAGCAACGAATTATCTGGTCTTAGGTGCTAAAACCCATCAGCCTGATGACATTCAAGTAGCGGTTAAGCGTCTAAGCAATGGTCATGTTCAGGTGCATGGTACGATTTTTAATGCTTTCCATGCTCAAGCAAGTAGTCAGCAGCAGCAGTACAATGCGTATTATGATGAGGCTGAACATTAGGTACACATTGTTGCAATATGATCTATACTTTAGTCAGGTGAAATCGTCATATTAAAAGGACAATCATCATGAAAAAGATCATATCACATGCAGTGGTGTTAGGTTTTGCTTTATTGCTTGGGGCATGCGCCTCAACCATGACGCCACAGAAAGAGCGTACAGCGCAGTCAGCAGCTGCGGTTGCAATGTCAGCGAGTGCGTCTAGTGCGATGACGGTGAACAGCATTCCCAGGGCGTATTAAAATGGGCGATTTGAAGGGTGTTCCCGCATGAATAGTTGGCGGGGCTAGGACGATGCACATTTACAATGACATGTACTTTGCTTGGCGCATGGCACAACGCAAGTAATAGGCGTTATAGCTGCGAGGTTGGCGCGCGGTTCAAAATTTGCAAAGTTGCGTCAACCTGTCTCAACGCATCCTGCTGGGAAATTCAAATCCGGTGGCCACACGAAAGCCATATGTGGTAGAGGGCGCGGTCACTGTATGATTCAGATTGGCAGCATATAGCATGAAGCTGAATGGCAAAATGATTACCTTATTGTATGATAGACCAACGGCAAATGTTTCTGAATAATAGTCACCTGCAATGGCTAAGTCTTGCGTGATATTAAAAGCGGCATTAACAAACGGGTAGAGGTCATTATCTTCGCTTGAAATCAATTGACCAGCTGCGTCAAGTTTCCCGAGAGGCGCAAACGACCCGGTGCCCAATCCAAATGACACGCTCATTGGGTGATAAGCGTGGTTCAGTGTTGCGCCAAACATCTGCGTTACCGCGCCATAGTATGACTTAGAGGCATCTTTTAATCCGCCCCAGGGAACCATATTTGCAATTCCTCCTGCGGCGATAGTATTGTCGCCCAACCATCGGCTTAGCGAGAGCGCAAATGTTCCATTTCTACCAAATTTTGTATTTTTACCCATGTCTGGATTGTTGAGCGCAATTGCCGCACCAATAATTTTATCACTATCACCGAAGGGAACAACCGCCGTTGCACCACCAGACCAAGTATCAGAATTGCTCGTTGGGTAGCGATTAAACACATCCCCAGCGAAGCCAATGCCGCCCCATTTCATAGGAACGCCAGCTGGCGTGAAAACGGATTTCGCGGTGCTGGTTAAATTGGGATGTTGGGGCAATTGATGATTAGCGGTCGTGACCTGCTGTGATTTTTTAGCGACAGGAGCACCGGTTGGCGGCATAGTTGCTTTCGTTTCCGCGACACTTGACACCGCTTGACCGGTCATTCCCGGCGATTGCGCGGTTGCCGTGCAAAGATAAAGCTGGATGGTTAGTCCTGTAATCATTTTAAGGTATTGACGCATCCTCATGAGCTCCTTGCAGGTAAATTTTAATAAAATGAAATTCATTTCTACTCTTAGTGTATTAACGCGAGGGAGTTATAAAAGGGCGAGGGTTAAAGGCGCCGCGTGGAAAGCCAGACGGCAGAGAACCCATTTTCTGAGGCCAGATCAACACATTCCCTTGTGGCGTCACATAGATAGTATACGCAGTCGCACGACTCAACCCACTGATTTGTGTATTATTTGTAGGATGCTCTTGAGCATTAGAGACCGAGTTGGTCCAACTAATACGCACATCAGTGGCTTTGATATTGGTGGGTAAAATTATTTTTGCTGCCTGTGCTCCAGGCGGATTATATTCGTAAACATCTAAACTTTTTGGCGGCCCCGTCAAAACGAGGACATTAAACGTTCCGGACTTAAATACAGCTGCCTTTTCTACTTCGGCCTTTCTTGCCTCTTCTGCATCTGCTTTAGCTTTAGCTGCTGCTTTATTTTTTGATTCTATTTGTGTACTTGTTCCCAACGCGTACTCGTCGGCATTTCCTACTGTGTCATTTTCTGAGTCCGTTTGAATCGCTGAGTTTATCATTGAAATTGCGGACGGTGTCGCCGCTGCGGATGACATGATATTTGTCGACGTACATGGGGTGGCTGCAGCAAGCTCAGCTGGGAGGATGGAATAACACATCGTCGTTAATAGACAAAGTTTTATCTTTAGGTTGCCTGCACTCATAACTTGCTCCATGTCTGTAGAGAATCCTCTGTAATATCAATATGGCAAGTATTACACTAACAGAGTAATATTTCTTTTGCAAACCATTCACCGCACAGGGCAAACGCAAAATATTGGCCATGATCTTTACCAAATTCCTCGATTAACAAATCACGACCCTCATGAATAAACACAGACCCATGAGATAAAAGTACATCCAACATCGAATCCAGTGTAAACGCTTGATGTTCTACCAGTAACTCAACATATTTGGCAACCCCACCGGTTAGGGCATAATAGCAATGGCCGTTACGGTAATTGGTTTATTGGCGGTTGTACACAGTTTAATTGAAGAAAAAAAAGGGCGGCAATTTATTTTAAGATGTGACTCCATGGACTTATTTGACCAAGCTGGTCAAGTTAAGCTATAATTACTTATAATTAAGTAGGGAGCTATTGTATGCAACAATTAAACATTTACGAGGTTAAAACACATCTTTCTAAGCTGGTTGAGCAAGCGCATAACGGTGAAACAATCATTATCGCAAAGTCTGGTAAACCTTGGGCAAAAATCATCCCATTTGATGCACCAAAAAAGCAGTTTAAATTTGGTACAATGGAGGGTGAGATTAAAGTTTCTGACGATTTTAATGCCCCGTTACCTGATGAAGTCACCGCGTTATTTGAAAAAGGTGATGATGAATTATTATGAAAATATTACTCGATACTCATATCATCATTTTGTCCGTGAGTGCACCCAAATTACTACCTGAAAAAGCGAAGGGTTATATTTTTGATGCGGAGACTATTTATGTTAGCGCCGCATCTATATGGGAAATTTGTATTAAAATACAGCTCAATAAACTTCAGTTAGACCTAGCGACTTTTATTCAGGAAATAGAAAAGATTGGCGTGCAATCATTAGCCATTACTTGGCAACATGCGCAACTGACGAAAGAGCTGCCTCTTTATCATAAAGATCCTTTCGATCGCATGCTCATTGCACAAGCAATGAGTGAGCCTTTAAACTTGTTAACAAATGATGAAACCCTTCCACAATACAGCGAGTTAGTGCGGCATGTAGATTCACTATAACAATACAAATGACATATATGATTTAATATGTTCTTTGTTACGAAAGAAAACGGAAGTGAGAATGAAAAGTTCTATGCATTTTTTCCATTGCCATCAATCTCCTACCCGGGACTCCAGCATCAACGACCTTGTAAATAAAATTTTTTTTGAATTTAACCCCCATAAAGTTGTTCCTTGTCCCCCTCCCCCTAATTATCACTTGAATCGTCTTACCCTGCCCCCCGTGTATGTTCGGTTAATCACCCAATCGCCAGATTTACAACAACATTTAATTCAAAAAATAATTAACCTAGTCAATTCCATGCTAGAACAGTGCCAAACTTTGAGGGAGTCTCCGGAAGGGGCGATTCAGCAAGACGCAGTAAAGATTAAGGCGACAACGGCGAGCTTCTCTCGTCAGATAGAGATTGATCTCTCCAGGCCACCAGGTTTTCAAATCATGACTGGAGAGGCGGTTAAGTCAATCATTGAACAAGCATTGAACTGGAAAAAAGACGTGTTGACATGGATAGAGGCGACTCAACAAGCTGCCCTCAAGGCAAAACAGGCCCCTCCAGTGCGACGAACAGTCGTACAAGTGCTTGGCCCCATCGAATCACCAAAAGCCGCTGCACGAACAGAGTCTTGGTCTCCTTCCGTGATAGCGGCAGCAAAAAATCTCCAGCTAGCGGTGGCACAGAGAGAAGCGGACAAGCTTAAAGGATTTTCTAGCCCAGCCAACTTTGCCTAAACAAGTGTGATAACGAACGCGCTGTTTGAACATGTTCGGATGACAATGGAAGGTTCGGTGTTTGGCGAACGGCGTTCGCCCTTTTGCAGTTTAGATCGGTAGATTGGGTGCAGGTAGGCAAAGGGCGCGCGCCGCACGCCCCTACGGAGATTGGATTAAATCGATGGGTTCGGTGGTTATTCGTAGGGGCGAATGGCGTTCGCCCTTTTGCGGTTTAGATCGGTAGATTGGGTGCAGGTAGGCAAAGGGCGCGCGCCGCACGCCCCTACGGAGATTGGATTGTATCGATGGGTACGGTGTTTATTCGTAGGGGCGAACGGCGTTCGCCCTTTTGCAGTTTAGATCGGTAGATTGGGTGCAGGTAGGCAAAGGGCGCGCGCCGCACGCCCCTACGGAGATTGGATTAAATCGATGGGTTCGGTGGTTATTCGTAGGGGCGAATGGCGTTCGCCCTTTTGCGGTTTAGATCGGTAGATTGGGTGCAGGCAGGCAAAGGGCGCGCGCCGCACGCCCCTACGGAGATTGGATTGTATCGATGGGTACGGTGTTTATTCGTAGGGGCGAACGGCGTTCGCCCTTTTGCAGTTTACATCGGTAGATTGGGTGCAGGTAGGCAAAGGGCGCGCGCCGCACGCCCCTACGGAGATTGGATTGTATCGATGGGTTCGGTGTTTATTCGTAGGGGCGAACGGCGTTCGCCCTTTTGCGGTTTAGATCGGTAGATTGAGCGCAGGTAGGCAAAGGGCGCGCGCCGCACGCCCCTACGGAGATTGGATTAAATCGATGAGTTCGGTGTTTATTCGTAGGGGCGAACGGCGTTCGCCCTTTTGCGGTTTAGATCGGTAGATTGAGCGCAGGTAGGCAAAGGGCGCGCGCCGCACGCCCCTACGGAGATTGGATTAAATCGATGAGTTCGGTGTTTATTCGTAGGGGCGAACGGCGTTCGCCCTTTTGTAGTTTACATCGGTAGATTGGGTGCAGGTAGGCAAAGGGCGCGCGCCGCACGCCCCTACGGAGATTGGATTAAATCGATGGGTTCGGTGTTTATTCGTAGGGGCGAACGGCGTTCGCCCTTTTGCGGTTTAGATCGGTAGATTGGGTGCAGGTAGGCAAAGGACGCGCGCCGCACGCCCCTACGGAGATTGGATTGTATCGATGGGTTCGGTGTTTATTCGTAGGGGCGAATGGCGTTCGCCCTTTTGCGGTTTAGATTGGTAGATTGGGCGCAGGCAGGCAAAGGGCGCGCGCCGCACGCCCCTACGGAGATTGGATTGTATCGATGGGTTCGGTGTTTATTCGTAGGGGCGAATGGCGTTCGCCCTTTTGCAGTTTACATCGGTAGATTGGGTGCAGGTAGGCAAAGGGCGCGCGCCGCACGCCCCTACGGAGATTGGATTAAATCGATGAGTTCGGTGTTTATTCGTAGGGGCGAACGGCGTTCGCCCTTTTGTAGTTTACATCGGTAGATTGGGTGCAGGTAGGCAAAGGGCGCGCGCTGCACGCCCCTACGGAGATTGGATTAAATCGATGGGTTCGGTGGTTATTCGTAGGGGCGAATGGCGTTCGCCCTTTTGCAGTTTAGATCGGTAGATTGGGCGCAGTTAGGCAAAGGGCGCGCGCCGCACGCCCCTACGGAGATTGGATTAAATCGATGAGTTCGGTGGTTATTCGTAGGGGCGAACGGCGTTCGCCCTTTTGCAGTTTAGATCGATAGATTGGGTGCAGGTAGGCAATGAGCGCATGCGCATCTATGGTTTATGTTATGTCACTAAATAATTTATCTTTTTCCCATGTTTGTGGATTATAAATAACGTATTCTCGAATTTTTTCTAATGATGCTTCATTACGGATGATGTGTTCGTAATAGTTACGTTGCCAAACAGGCGCATGGGGCATCATACGTATTTCGTTGATTTGTCGGGTTACAGAGGATTTGTAACCGGCAATTAATGAAGGTATTGAACTAGACTTTAAACCAGTTAATCGGGTTGTAGGGGAGGGCGGTCGCTTATCCTGAGTGGTTTGATTACAGATAAAAACAATACCATGTATATGATTAGGCATGACAACAACGCTATCTAATACAATTTCTCTTCGGATGCTGGAAGATTTCATCCATTCTTTGTAAACAATCATGCCAAATTGATTTAACACCATTTTATGGTCGATTATTTTTCCAAATAAGCATTTTTTATCATAAGCACAAATCGTTATAAAATAAGCGCCTTGTTGAGCGTAATCATATCCTTTTAATCGAATTGATTGGCGACGATGGACTTTTGGATCGTAATTCATGCCATTTCCTTATCTTGGCTAAGAGATCGAGTGCATTTTAGATTTTGAATTATGAATTGTCATTATCTTTTATAAAAAATTATTGTTGTGTTTGTGGGGTCGGCGCAGGTAGGCAGAGGGCGCGCGCCGCACGCCCCTACGGAGATTGGATTAAATCGATGGGTTCGGTGGTTATTCGTAGGGGCGAATGGCGTTCGCCCTTTTTTGGTTTGCAACGGTAGTTTGAATGAGGAGGTTTTGATCAGCTAATCAGGAAAAAAACAATAAATACCAGGCTTAATATCACCATCAACGGGCTGACTTTTTGGCGCGAAAGAAGTTTGAGTAACACGTAAAGAATCACACCACAACCAATGCCGTCGGCTATTGACGCGGTAAAAGGGATCATCATGATCGTGAGCATGGCGGGAGCTGTTTCGGTGATGTTGGATAATTTTAAATCGGATAAATGCTTCATCATGCAACAGGCAACATATAACAATGCGGGGCCAACGGCGAAGGTGGGGATGGCTTGGGCGAGGGGGAAGAAGAAGAGCATTAATATAAATCCGGCTGCAATGACGAGTGCAGTGATGCCAGTGCGGCCGCCGGCTTCAATCCCCGCAGCAGATTCAATATAGGGTGATGTGCTGGCTGAGCCAAGCAAACCCGCTAAGGCTGAAGCGGTGGCATCTGCGGTTAAACTTTTACTTAATCGTTGGGTGTAATCGGCTTGATTTTTAAAAACGGAATCATTTAATAAGCCAATTAATGTTCCGGTGGCATCAAAGACTGCGATGAGGAAAAAGGTGAAGGTGGCTTTGATGGCGGTTATCTCGGTCATGCCGCTGAAATCAAGTTGCATAAACGTAGGGGCAATGGATGGAGGTAATGCAACCACGCCATGCCATGTGGTGATGCCAAACATTAAACTCAATGCACTGATGGATAGTATGCCAATGATAATGGAACCGGTGACGCGAAAATAATCCAACGTTAAAATCAGTACAAAACCAAGAAAAAATAGCAGCGTCTCGGGGCGCGTAATCTTGCCAAAATGCATCAAGGTATGATTTCCGGCGACGATGATGTGGTTGGTTTCTAGCGAAATCAATGCGATTAATAAACTAATCCCAATTAAAATGGCAATTTGTAAATTGTGGGGAATGGCTTCGATGAGGAGTCGCCGTAATCCCGTGAGGCTGACGATAAAAAATAATACCCCAGAAATAAAGACCATCGCCAGCGCATGCTGCCAGCTAATACCCATTCCTTGCACGACACTGTATGAAAAATAGATGTTGAGTGCCATCCCGGGGGCGACGCCGATGGGTGTATTGGCGATGAGGCCCGTTAGTGCACAGGCGAATGCAGTTACAAGACAGGTTGCGGTGAAAACAGCGCCTTGATCCATGCCCGCGTCATGTAAAATGCTTGGGTTGACGAAGGCGATATAGACCATGGTTAAAAAGGTCGTTATCCCCGCGAGGATCTCCGTTCTAAACGATAAAGGCGCTTCATCGGTTCTGTTCATATTTACTCGGTTGTTTCCATGCTTTCACGACGGGAATAGCTTTTTTTCTTGTCAGTATTGCCACAGAGCCATTGAGGGCAAACTTCCAACACTTCAGCGATTCTATTTAACTCTACTTCGGACGGAGACAAGTGACCTAAGATCATGGCATTGGCCAGGTGGCGGCTTACGCCAAATACTTTTGCTACGGCCTTCAGTTTATCGGATGGATCATCTGGTAAATCTAATAGCGTTAACTCACGATTAAAGCGTTCAGAAAAAACTTTATTCTTCATTTTTTCACTCCTTGAAAAAATTAGATTGGTTAGACTATAAAGACTATATGAATATATCACGACTTTAGTCAGATGCAATTATATTTTAGGTATTTGTACAAATCTTTATGACATCATGATGTCTGGGATGTCTGGGATGTCTGGGATGTCTGGGATGTCTGGGATTAAAAATTTGTTGTCTATGGAGATGTAAAAGGTACAAATTTTGCTAAACTTAAAGTGAGGCAATACGACACAGGTGGAAAACTATGAATACGTTAATTCTGCATCCCACCGATATGAGTCAATGGCATGCGCTGGTTTATGAGGCTCAGGCAAATACACAGCTTGTTTTAACTGAAAATACAGAAAGCTATTTAGTTTTCTTGTTGATGCGATTTTCACAAACAACCCAACTGATGGAATCGGTTATCGCCATGGATTTTCTGGAAGCGATGAATGTATCCGGAAGGCGACGTCTCGAACTGCTCCAGGATGTGGGGGATAAAAGCTTGTTATTGTGTGGTTTATTTCCGGGGATTGCGAATAAACGCCGTGTTGGTCTTGAGTATTTTTCAGATATAGGACAATCAGCCTATTTAACAGTAAGTGAGCTGCATGACAGTCAATTTGCAGATTTATATTTGCAGTTGAGTGATCAATTCAGAACCATGCAACATGTATTACAGGCCATGCGTCAGCAGAAATAGAGCACATCAGTTTTTTAATTTTGATTGGTTCGTCGTTGCTGCTGCGCCCCAGTACCTTCGGTACAAACAGCTGAAATGAACTTGCAGGTGGCGTCGTTGCGAGGCACGAAGCAATCCAGAGAACAAAGCTTCGAACCCTGGATTGCTTCGTGCCTCGCAACGACGACTGGTAGATCATTGCACAAATTGTGATAGGTTCGTTCGTAGGCACAACGTCTGATAGATCGATGTTACTGGGTAATTTTATTACCCAGCCGCGTGTTCAATAAATAGTCGCTTCAGTGGCGTTAGACGATTACACAAATTTAATCCCAAACCTCGCAATGTGGCAATCGGTGTTAACGGTGTTAAAAACAGGGTTTTTAAGCCTTCCATCAACGCTATGGCCTGCCAAACGGCATATTTACGCTGACGTTGATACGCCCCCAGGGTCTTTTTGGCGCTCAGACTGTGTTTTTTATCACTCAACAGGGTTAGCCAGTCGGTTAAATCTGCCAAACCTACGTTGAGTCCTAAACCTGCCAGCGGATGAATGGTATGTGCCGCATCGCCCATGAGCATCCAGCGTGAACCGGTATATTGTTTCACGTGGCGCATTTGCAACGGAAACGCATGACGCTTGGAGATAACCGTTGCTTGGCCTAGCTTATGTTCAAATGCAGCGGTCAATAGTTGATTGAATTCTTCTTCTGCATAGTTGACGCGATGCTGTGTAAGCTTTGGTCGCGAAGACCAAACGATAGAGCATTGATGTTTGTCTGCCAACGGCAGGAAGGCTAATACACCCTCTGCGCTGAAGATTTGATAAGCGGTTTGTTGATGTGGCTTTTCGGTTTGAACGGTTGCAACCAGTGCATGTTGATGGTACGACCATTGGGTCATCGGCACATGCAGCAGCTCACGGGTGGATGAGGATGCGCCATCTGCAATAATCAATAGCGCCGCAGACAAAGACCTTTGATCGGTACAAACCTCAATGGCATCAGGACGTTCTGTAACGGAAATCACCGTGCTTTCTGGAAACAACGCAATATTAGTTTTCGTAATGGCTTGTAATAAAGCATGCCTTATATTGGCTTCATCAATAATAGTACCCAGTTGGGAAGCTGCGATCATCCGTGAATCAAAATCAATGTGCGCATGTGTCGCCGCATCCCAAACATGCATGTGTTGATAAGGAGATAATCGCGCAGCATCCAGCCCGTCCCAAATTCCAAGCTGTTGAAACAAGCGCTGCGATGCGGGGTTAATCGCATAAACCCGTGGGCTAATTGTTGAGGCATCAATATGAAGTGAACCAGCATCTAATAAAACCACAGAATACCCACGTTGATGCATGGCTAATGCAGCACTTAGACCCACAACGCCACCACCGACAACGACGACTGTTTCACTCATCTTTACAGACTCCAGTAAACGGAATTTGGCAAACCAGATCCGGTGTTATGCCGGCAAAGCCGCGGGCATATTTTGCTAAAATGGCTTTTAATGCCGGGATTTGATCAAAGGCGATAAGGCCTGCGCAACGGGCGAGTCCCATTCCTGGGAAATCGCTGGTAAACACTTGAATTAAACCATCGGTGAGTTGGCTCATGCTGGTTTGATCGCCTTTTCGCAGGTTTTCATAATGCGTGAGCATCGCCGGGTTGATGCCTTGTTGCACAATGCATTGCGCGAGCATGGCGACATCACGCAGTCCGAGGTTAAAGCCTTGGCCGGCGACGGGATGAAGCGTGTGAGCAGCGTTGCCGACAAAGACCACGGAACCGCAGGTTTGTTTGGGCATCGTGACTTGTCGCAGGGGGTATGAGACGCGTTTCCCCACGGAGGTAAAGCGTCCAAGGCGGTAGCCAAAATTGCGTTGTAATCGCGTTAAAAAATCTTTATCGCTTAATGCCATGGTTTCTTTGGCCTCATCTGGCGGAAGCGCCCATACCATCGAAGCGCGCAGGCCGTTCATGGGCAACAGAGCCAAAGGACCATTGGCGGTAAAGCGTTCATAGGCGATGTGTTGATGTGCGCGCGCCAGGCCAACATTGGCAACAATGGCATGTTGGTGATAATTTTTGATGTTCGCTGTCATGTCACAGAAGGCGCGCACGGATGAATCGGTACCATCAGCGGCGACGATGAGCTTCGCCTTGATTTGTAATTGCGTATCGCCTTGACGAATGGTGGCGATTCCTTGTTCTTTATCCAGAGCGACGAGTTGAGCCGGTGCTATAACCTGTTGCAAATCCAGTCGATGATGCAAGGCATGACTGATGTCTTGTAGTTCGACCACATGACCGAGCTTGGCTATGCCATTGCTACGTAAATGCGCACACCCAAACGCATACTGTTCAGACACATGAATCGTGTCTATAGGGCAGGCTTTTGCTTCGAGCAGCGGCCAAATATCTAGCATTTGCATGATGCGGGTACTGGCGGGAGATAGGGCGAGACTGCGGGCATCAAAATCAGGGTCGGTTCTTGATGAAAAGGGCACCGCGTCGACCAGAACGATGCGATACTTCGTGTTCGCCAGCGCCAACATCAGCGTGGCACCAATTAAACCGCCACCCACAATTAAAATATCAACGTCTTGATTATGCTTATTCACGCATTAATGCCTCAATCTCATTCACTTCAACGGCAAGTGCGCCAGTTAAGTTCTCATGGCCATCTGCGGTCACTGCAATATCATCTTCAATGCGCACACCAATACCATGCCAACGGCTGTCTATCCCCTGAATGCTCTCATGGATATACAAGCCAGGTTCAACCGTGAGCACCATGTCGGGTTCAAGTTGACGCCAGTTGCCGTTTACTTTATAACGCCCCACATCATGGACGTCCAAGCCTAACCAGTGGCCAGAGCGGTGCATGTAAAATGGCTTATAGGCTTCTGTTGTAATCAAGTCATCGAGCGTGCCATGCAATAGGCCTAGATCCATTAATCCTGAAGTCAACACCCGTACAATGGCTAGTTGAGCGTCCTCCCACACACACCCAGGTCGAACGCAGGCAATCCCAGCTTTTTGCGCCGCCAAGACCAACTCATAAATGGCTTTTTGTTCTGCGCTAAATTGCCCACTAATGGGAAACGTTCGGGTAATATCCGCGGCATAATTTTGATACTCGCCACCAGCATCGATAAGCAGTAAATCGCCTGCGCGTAATGCTTGGTTATTGTCGGTATAATGCAGGATGCAGGCGTTGCTTCCACCGGCAACAATCGCGTCATAGGCCATACTTCTACAGCCCTGGCGTGTTAATTCATAGACAATCTCTGCTTCCAGTTCATATTCAAATTGTGCCTGGCGACACGCGCTCATCGCTCGTTGATGTGCTGCAACTGAAATGCGAGCAGCTTCGCGCATGTTTTGGAGTTCTGCCTTACTTTTTAATAAGCGCATCTCGCCAATGACGGGGGCTATATCAGCAAATGCATTGGGTGCATCAATCCCGCGTCGAATTTGGCCTTTCACCGTTTTCCAGGTATTAAGAACAAGCTGGTCACAAGCAGGATAGCGATCCACGGGATAATAAACAGTCGTTTTATCGGCAAACCATTCCGGCAGACGAGTTTTGATATCGGCGATGGGATAGGCTTCACTGACGCCAAGTTGTTCGCACGCACCGGTTTGGCCGAGACGTGTGCCCGTCCATTGCTCTTCAGCGAAGTTGCGCGCACGGTTGAATAAAACGCTTTCCCCCGTTGGTCCCGCGATGATCAGCAATACCGTATCTGGCTCATTGAAACCCGTTAAATAATAAAAATCGCTGTCTTGCCGAAATCGATAATGGGCATCACCATTGCGTAGCCTTTCACTAGCCGCGGGAATAAGCGCAATGCTTCCTGCAGGAAGACTGCTGGCCAGCTGTTGACGTCGGTTTTGATATTCACTGAGCGAAATCATGACATGTTCCTTGGGTGAAGGGTTATGTTGCATCATCAATCGATCTATCTTAACCGATTTACTCAAGTAAACCAAAATGTTGGGTTGATGACGCAGGGCAAACGCATCAATTAAGATGCGTTTGCCCTGGTTGATGACGTACCTGGGGAGTGCGCCATCTTGACTACAGAAACAAAAATCGAGTACATCCGCGTGCATATCTGCTGTTGGCTCTCGTGTAAACCAACGGTAAATGGTGCGGGGAAAACAAAAGTCTGTACTGTGAAAGGAAAGAGCCGCCCCCATCAGGAGTAGGCGTGGCTTTATCCAGAATTTCTTAGAGTAAGATTTCAGAGAAACTATGATTAGGCAAGTCATTTAAGATGCGTTTGCCATGGGGAGTTACCTTGTCTCTTGAATTTTCTTCGACAGAACTCTATTATCATTCTATGATCATATCTAATCACCAATTGACCCCAGACCACTTTGACCAGCTCAATGCGCTGGTGCTTCGTTGTCAACAACAAGATGGCAATACGATTCCAATTTATACCAACGTGCTCTCACAACACCGTAATTTGCCGTGTAATCTTTTGTATTATCATCAACAACAACTGGTTGGGTTTTTAAGCGTCTTTTTTTTCTATGATAATGCGTGCGAACTGACACTCATGGTTGATCCGGCCTTTCGTCGACAGCATGTCGCCTCGCAACTGGTAGCAACGATATTACCGGTTATTCAGTCCAGATTTCTTGAAAATGTCATTAGTCCTTCTCCCAAAGCATTAAACAACGCCTGGCTTTCTGCGCGCGGGTTTATTTACCAAAACAGCGAAGTCCGCATGCAGTGGAGCGGATTGAAGCCGCCTCCAAGCCATCATTCTGACTTATCGTTTCACCAGGCGACGGCTGAACACGACATTCCGCTATTGGTTGAAATTGATATGGCGTGTTTTCATTCGGCAAAAAGAGACATAGAGCCGACCTATCTTCGGTTGCTTGCTGATAAGACGTATGTATTATTGATTGTCAGTAAAAACCAGCAAGTGATTGGTAAAGCGCATGTACACTATGAAGCCAAGCAAACGGTTGTGTCGGATATCGCCATTTTACCCGACCACCAAGGGCACGGTCATGGCCAGGCCTTGGTTGCATATTGTATTGATTATGTTCGTTCAACAACGAGCTTGCCACTGTGTTTGGATGTTGAGGCAGATAATCATAATGCCGTGCATATCTACGATAAACTAGGGTTTAAAACCATCAATAGTTGCGATCGCTGGATGATTTCACTCGATCGTCTTTATGCTGCTTTCGCTGCATAAAATGTATGCAGCTGCTACACTATAAATTAAAGAGATTGTGTTTAATCCAAGCCGTTATTAAGTCGACCGGATCGGGAGAGAAGCCATTATGAAAGATACTTCAAGTCATGTTGAGCAGCAACAAATGATGACGGATATAGAGCGTGCAACACTGATTACCAGCGATATTAATAATGAAAAACACTTAAGCGAACAGGCTTATAACATGCTCTTGCTTGATATAAAACGCAGATATGAAAACGCAGAATTAAATCATCATGAATACGCAATAGAAGAATCTGCGTCACAGGCCGCTGAAGGCGTTGCGTGGACATTAGATGAAATAAATGAATTTTCAGTTGTTGAACAGCTGGAGCATTTGGACCATGTGGAGCATGCGGTCAAAGGCTCGGAGTCGTTTTTGGATAAATTAGGGCCTGTGGGATTGCTTATTGCAAATGGTATCGGATTATTGGTCACGCCTTGGCGATGTTATAGAGAAAAACGATGGCCAACTCGGGATGAATGGATCAAGCTCGGGCTGTGCGCAGCAACGATTATCTTTGTTGCTGTTGCTCTGGCATTTCCTCTTATTGGTGCTGGGTTTTTTATAGCCGCTGTAGCATTTGGTGTTATAAAAAGCGTGCAGAATATACGAATTAAACAAGAAGAACTGCAGCGTCTAAAACAACGGACTCAAGTTGGGCTAGAGGAGATACAACGATTACAGGATGAAATACAACAATTAAATGTTGATATCAGTAAACTAGAAAAAGAGCAGGATCCAACCGCGACACAGAGCGTCGAGCATTCAAACAAATGCAAAAGATTAAGCGTTTGCAAACAAAGGCTGACAAGGGTTACTGATCAGTATGTGCAACATGGGTATGGCATTCATCAATTAAAAGAAGCGCTTGAACATCCCATCCACTCGCTGCTTCATAAAATTCATGTAGCGATGAGTGCGGTTGCTTTGATAGGCGCTATCGTATTTATTTTTTTTCCACCGGTTGGTGCGTTGATATTGATTGCTGCTGGAGTCGTTAGTCTTACAGCAATCTTGGTTTTTGCGGTTTCGAAATGGTTTGCTAATCGGTCTATACAGAGTCCTGAAAAACCCCTGACGCATAATCCTACAGAACAGCCTGGAGCGGATAACGGAGAAAAATCCGAGAGGAACGTGTTACAACATGTGCATGATCCTCATCTGGATAGTACAGCTAAAGAAATTACTCAGCTTCAAGCGGGTCCTGCGTCTGTTGATCCCAAAGAGACGCCTCCCATTGTAACCGCGAGTGTACCTCACTTGCCGCCCTTGTTCCCAGCCGCAGAGGCTATACCTGCAGCACCTCAACCATCCCCCGCTCCTGATCCCAGCTCTCAAGATTTTGAGACGGTAGACCGGATGTTTAAATCGACGTTAATTGCTAAAGAAAAAGAACAACAACAAGAGAAAGCGGTTGGCGAGGAAGAGGAAGACGAAGAAAATGATGAGGACTTGTTAAAATGAATCGTGTCTTTGCATAAAGGCAGGCAATTAGCGTAGACTTGTTGTTTTTTTGACGATTGTTTGAGGTATCATGAAAAAACGCGTGGTAATCACCGGAATGGAAATCACGTCATCCATCGGCTGTGGCTTGGAGGCGTTCTGGCAAGCAGCCATTAAGGGACAGTGTGGCATTCAACGGATAAAAGCCTATGATCCCTCTCCTTATCCTACCCAAATTGCCGGTGAAATCTCGGATTTTAATTTAGATCATTTACCTGAGTTCAATCGACCGAAACGCTACCCGCGCGTTGCTCAATATGCGCTTTTTTGTGCGCACTCCGCTATTCAGAGCGCGGGGCTAACAGCCGACGAACTCAGTACCGCTGCCACTTATATTGGCACGAGCATGGGCGGAACACCGGAGTTGGAATCTGCATATGGTTACTTTTTTGATGATAATTGGAAAAAAATTCCTGCGCTGAGCATCATTCGCGGCATGCCGAATTCAATTGCTAATCATATTGCCATCGCCTATGGTTTGGGCGGCCCGAATTCCACGATCTCCAATGCCTGTATTTCTTCAGCCGAGGCCATCGGTACGGCCTACCAACAAATTGTTCATGGGCATGTGGCGGTTGCCGTATGCGGTGGTACGGAATCGCTGTTATGGGCATCCATTATGTCGGGCTGGTGCAAATTGCGCGTGATGTCTACACAAAATGAAACGCCGGAAAAATCGTGCAGACCGTTTGATCTTCACCGTGACGGCATGGTTATGGCTGATGGTGCTGGTATATTGGTTCTGGAAGATCTCGAGCATGCCAGAGCGCGAGGAGCCAAGATTCTTGGTGAAATTATCGGTTTTGGTGCAAGTTGCGATGCGCATCACATTACGGCACCGAGTTCTGCCGGGCAGGTTCGTGCCATTCAAGCCGCGCTTGCTGATGCACGGGTTTCACCCAATGACATACAATATATTAACGCGCATGGAACCGGAACATCGTTGAATGATGCAACCGAAACCGAAACCATTAAAGCGGTGTTTGCAGAGCGCGCTTATGAGATTCCGATTACAGCGCAAAAAGGCATGACAGGTCATGCGATAGGTGCCGCAGGCGTGATGGAAATTATTGCCGCAACATTGTCGATGCAACACGGCGTCTTATTGCCTACCATCAATCTAGAGAACCCCGATCCGAGCTGTGATTTGGACTATGTGCCCAATCAGGCAAGACAAAAAAATATCGATCTCGTGTTGTCTAATCATTTTGCATTTGGAGGCGCAAACGCTGCGTTGATATTGCAACGGTATAGATGACAACATGATGCCGTGGCCTTGGTTACGCTACCCTTGCACCAAGGCTACAATTCACCCGGACAATTTCAAAAGTTATTTCTGGCGCGCGCTTTACCATAACGCTATAATCATCTGATTTTTTTACAAGAAGGTTTTCCATGCAGTCGACCCTATTAGAGATAGCTAATCTGGTGCAGGGCGAGGTCATTGGTGATGGCTCACTGATGATTTGTGCGCTGTCCCCCCTTGAGTGCACTACTCCTCATGCACTGATATTTGCCGATGGCAATGATAATTTAAAAAAAGCCGCCGCCTCTTCGGCGGTCGCCGTTCTCGTTGCAGAACATGTGACCGAATTCAACAAACCGTTGATTCGTGTTGCCGAGCCGTTTAGCGCGTTCATGACGCTCATCAAACATTTTTATCCCGAGCGCCCAGTGACAACGGGCATCCATCCAACAGCGGTTATTGCTGACGATGTGACTTTGGGGGCGGGGTTGTCGATTGGACCCTATGTGGTCATAGAGTCAGGTTGCACCATTGGCGATGGTTGTGTCTTCAAGAGTCATGTTCATATTGGCCACGATGTCTCCATTGGCGAGCATACAACTCTTTATCCACACGTAACCCTTTATGATAAATGCCAGATCGGCGCTCGAGTAACGATTCATGCATCGACCGTTGTTGGCTCAGATGGTTTTGGCTACATGTTTAAAGACGGCGAGCACCTTAAAATCCCTCATGTGGGCCATGTTGTTATTGGTGACGATGTTGAAATCGGCGCAAACACGGTCATTGACCGCGCAACGCTGGGTGCAACCAGCATTGGTGATGGCACTAAAATTGATAACCTGGTGCAGGTTGCTCATTCGGTTCATCTCGGAAAACATAATATCCTCTGCGCGTTTACCGGCATTGCCGGTAGTTCGACCAGCGGTAATCACGTTATTTTTGCCGCCAATGTGGGCGTGAGTGATCATGTCACGATTGATGATGGCGTGATTCTTGGTGCACGAACCGGCGTTCCGCCCAGAAAGCATTTAAAACAAGGTAATGTGTATTTAGGCAGTCCGGCCCGACTTAAAGATAAGGCGATAGAGCTGGAACTGTCTTCAACGCGCATCCCGATGATGCGAAAAAATATGTTCGCCCTCACGCAAAGAGTGGCGAAATTGAGTGAACGCATGGAGCGTTTTGATCAAATTAAAGAGGAAGTATGACTCAACCCTTGGTGTTAGTGGATGCATCATCCTATTTTTTCCGTGCTTTTCATGCGTTGCCGCCATTAACGAATTCCAAGGGGCAACCGACCGGTGCGATTTACGGTGTGACCAATATGATCAAACGGCTGATCAAAGACTATCAGCCGGAACAGCTTGCCATCGTTTTTGATGCAAAAGGCAAGACGTTTCGTGATGATTTGTATCCTGAATACAAAGCTCATCGGCCGCCCATGCCCGTTGAACTGAGCAGCCAATTTCAGCCGTTGCTAGAGGTGCTGCGTGCGATGGGATTGCCCTTGTTGATTATCGACGGTGTTGAAGCCGATGATGTGATTGGTACGTTAGCACGCAAGGCTTGCGCTCGCGGCATGCCTGTTGTGATTTCGACCGGCGATAAAGACATGGCGCAACTCGTGACCAACAATGTCACCTTGATTAATACCATGAGCAATCGCGTTCTGGATATTCCCGGCGTGCAAGAGAAATTTGGTGTTTTGCCTGAGCAAATGATTGATTACCTGACTTTGGTTGGGGATACCAGTGATAACATTCCCGGCGTGAACAAATGCGGCCCAAAAACCGCCGCAAAATGGTTGGCGACTTATCAAACCTTGGATAATCTGGTGGCACATGCTGACGAGATTACTGGAAAAGTGGGCGAATACTTACGAGCAAGTTTGGAATTTCTGCCTCTGTCTAAACGCTTGGTCACCATTAAAACGGATGTTGAATTACCCATCGAGATTGATGAGCTTATCCCACAAGCAGTTGATCGCGAGTCACTTATTCATTTATCAAAAGAATACGAATTCAAGCAATGGCTTAAAGATCTATTGGCTCAGGAAGCGGTTTCAGCAGAGCCATCGCCCACGGCGCAAAAAGCCCCCATATTTGAGCTAATTACGGAAAAAAGCCAACTGAATGATTGGTTGCAACAACTTCGTTCCTGCTCGCTCTTTTGTGTGGATACAGAAACAACCAGCCTTGACACTCTGAATGCAGAACTGGTTGGGATCTCCTTGGCCATTCATCCTGACAAGCCTGCCTACATCCCCTTGGCGCATCTTGATGGCACACCACAATTAGGCCGTGACGAGGTTTTGGCAGCATTGAAGCCCATCTTTGAAGATCCTGCTATTGGCAAGCTGGGTCAAAATTTAAAATATGATTACAGCGTGTTGAAAAACTACGACATCACCTTAGCCCCGATTGCAGCCGACACCATGCTCGAGTCGTATGTTTTAAATAGTGGCCTTGGTCGCCACGATATGGACTCATTGGCCTTGAAATATTTAGGCTACCAAACCATTCGTTTTGAAGACGTTGCCGGTAAAGGCGCAAAGCAGCTGCGTTTCGATGAGGTCCCGGTGGATAAAGCCGCCCCTTATGCCGCTGAAGATGCCGATATCACCTTAAAGCTGCATCAGACGCTTTATCCCATGCTCAATGATTCGTTGGTGAGTGTTTTGCAAACCATCGAGCTGCCATTAATTCCGGTTTTGGCCGATATTGAGCGATTTGGTGTGCTGATTGATGAATCGGTGCTTGAAAAACAAGGTCAACGCTTAAAGGCGCAAATCAAGATATTGGAAGACGAAGCGATAGCCTTGGCAGGTAAAGACTTTAATTTGAATTCAACCCAGCAATTGCAAGACATTCTCTATACGGAACAACAGTTGCCGGTGCTTGCGAAAACGCCGAAGGGTCAGCCGTCTACCGCCGAGTCTGTCCTACAAGAACTCGCGTATGATTATCGCTTGCCTGCAGTTATCGTCGAATATCGCAGTTTAAGTAAATTGGTTTCGACCTACATTGATGCTTTGCCGAAGCGCATTAACCCGAAAACGGGCCGGGTGCATACGTCATACAATCAAGCCGTTGCCGCCACCGGCCGGTTATCTTCCAGTGAGCCGAATTTACAAAATATTCCCGTGCGCAGTGAAGAAGGGCGTTTAATTCGCCAAGCATTTATTGCACCACCGAATCATGTCTTGCTGCGTGCCGATTATTCACAAGTGGAATTGCGAATTATGGCGCATTTGTCTGACGATCCCGGCTTTTTAACCGCTTTTTCTCAGAACTTAGACATTCATACGGCAACCGCCAGTGAGATTTTTGATGTGCCTTTGGATACGGTGACCAAAGAACAACGTCGTCGTGCGAAAGCGGTCAATTTCGGTTTGATTTATGGCATGTCGGCGTTTGGTCTTGCCAAGCAAATTGGTGTCGATCGCGCGGAAGCGGCCCACTATATCGACCGTTACTTTAAGCGCTATCCTGGCGTGCTCGATTATATGGACAGAACACGCAAACAAGCGCGTCAACAAGGTTATGTCGAGACTCTGTTTGGCCGACGCCTTAATTTACCCGACATCAATGCCTCAAACATGATGCGGCAAAGGGCCGCTGAGCGCACAGCGATTAATGCGCCCATGCAAGGCACGGCCGCCGATCTTATCAAAAAAGCCATGTTGGCTGTTGCCGCCTGGCAAGATAGCCAAATAGAACCCATGGCGCGCATGATCATGCAAGTGCATGATGAATTGGTGTTTGAAGTGCGTGAGGATAAGGTCGAAACCGCACGCCCCATCATCCAACAATTGATGGAACACGCAGTAGAATTATCCGTGCCATTGATAGTCTCTATTGGTGTAGGGCAAAATTGGGATGAAGCGCGGTAGTTTTCCCCCGATTTTTATACGTATTTGATTAAACTTTGGGGTAATGATTTACCACATTATATCTAGTTGTAGGTTGGGTTGAGGCGGGTTCGCCGAAGCCCAACATGCATGGTATTGTTGGGCTTCGGCGAACCCGCCTCAACCCCAACCAACGCCCGACCACCCATCAGGCGTTGGCGCAGCCACACCTCAGAATGAGGGGTTCATGACGAACAAGAGTGCAAAAATGGACTTTGCCACAACTCAACATCAGCTACGTCGCTTCATAGGATGGTTTTATCTGGCCAATACCCTATTCTTTTGGCTATTGGGACTCACCTACCTGCTAAAAATCTTGTCATCTGACAGTTTATTTCAAAACCTCGCATCTGATTATTCAAGTCCAGGCGGTCGGCTGCTCATTCTCTTTTTTGCGATGACTAACTATTTTACGTACATGATGTTACTGGCGTGTATTCCCGCGGTGTTAATGTTGCTTGTCACCTACGTCATCCCACGTAAACGATGGATTATTTTTCTAAGTATCCTGTTCGCGACAATGAGTTTGACGCTATTGCTGATCGATTGTTATATTTTTTCGCGATTCAACTTCCATCTGAACACAACGATTTTGAGTATGCTCCTGGATATGCATATGAGAAATATTCTTGGTTTTTCATCACATGAAATGATCATGGTATTCGTCATATTGGGATTGCTTATTTTCCTGGAATGCGTGGCGGCATGGGTCGTGTGGAGCCAAATTGTTTTGCAGCAACGATGTCAAGTTGAAAAGAAAATTGCTCGCATTTGGTTTGCGGGCACATTAATTTGTTATTTTACTTTAATGACCTCGCTCACAAAACATCTCAATATCCTCGTTCAGCAGACACCCAATTTGCCGCTTTTTAGCCAGTTGCTGGCTTATGTCACGCCCATCGATGATGCCAAACTCAAGCTCAACCAGGCGGGCGAGGAGCACTTTTCGCAGCGACAATTTTCGTCGGAAACGATGCGCTATCCACTTCACGCCATGCAATGCAAGCAACCGGATCAACCACTCAATGTGATGGTCATCATGGCTGACACTCTGCGCTTTGATGCATTACAACCCGCATACATGCCACACGTCGTGCGTTTTGCGCAAAAGAGTTGGTGGTTTATGAAGCATGTAAGTGGGGGGAACGCGACGCAGCCCGGATTGTTTTCGTTGTTTTACTCGATTCCTGGCAATTATTGGACGGCTGCTTTGCAACAAAAGGTCTCGCCGGTTTTTATGGCGCTATTGCGGCAATTCGGATATGCCTCCCAAGTTTTTTGGTCGTCAGAAATGGACAACCCACCGTTTGATAAAACGATTTATGTGGATTTCAATCGTCAGACATTACACCACTCTCTGCAGAGTAGCGTGGGCTCCAGAGATAGAGACGTCACTCAGCACGCCATTGACTTTTTGACGCATCACCCCAAAAATCGACCGTTTTTTTTGAACCTTTTTTATGATGCAACCCATAGTTATTGCAGTGAACAGGACTATGATAATGTCTATAACCCCGAACACAAGGAATGTAATCGTCTTTTCTTGGGAAAACATGAAGATTCTAGGGCGACATTTGTTCATCGCTACCAGAATGCGCTGCAGTTTGTTGATGTGGAAATTCAAAAAGTGCTGGATGCCATTGAAAAACAGGGCTATTTAAATAACAGTATTATTATTATCACGTCTGATCATGGCGAAGAGTTTAATGACAATGATCACAATTATTGGGGGCATGCCGGTAATTTTAGTGCCGTGCAAACCCATATTCCTTTATTGATTCACTGGCCAGGTGAGTCACCACGTCGCATAGACTATGCTACCACCAGTTACGATGTCATGCCGACCTTGCTGCAACATCTATTTTCCTGTCAAAATCCCGTCAGTGATTATAGTATCGGGCAAGATATTTTGCTGGAGAAGGGTCGCAGACCGTTTACTTTAGCAGGAAGCTACAGCAATATGGGGCTCATTGAGCCGGATCGATTAACAACACTCTATGCCTCGGGCGATATTGTGATGACGGATCCACAATTAAAACCCTGTCCTCATGTTAAACTCAGGATGAAGCACCTTAAACAAGCAATGGCACTCATGCGGATGTATTATGCAAAATCAAACTCAGGAGCCGGTTGACCCTAAACGGCGTCAATTTTTATTAACCTCCGCAGGTATTCTCGGAGGTATAGGTGCTTTGTGTGCGCTGAAGCCTTTGGTTTCTTCGTGGATGCCGAGTGCCGCGGCCGTTGCTTCTGGTGCGCCGGTAGAAGTGGATTTGAGTCAAATTGAACCTGGGCAACAAGTGGTGGTGGAATGGCGGGGCAAACCGGTTTGGATTATTCGACGTACATCGGCCATGCTGGAACAACTGCAACAAGATACCACGCGACTGCGTGATCCGGATTCCTTAGTGAATCAACAGCCATCTTATGCGAATAATTATTATCGATCGATTCGCCCAGAATATCTGGTGTTAATTGGCATTTGTACCCATTTGGGCTGCTCGCCAAAGTATAAACCTTTCGAAGCGGAACTAGGTCCGGACTGGCCTGGTGGATTCTTTTGCCCTTGTCATGGGTCGACGTTTGATTTGGCCGGCCGGGTGTTTAAAAACGTACCCGCACCGATCAATCTTGCCGTGCCGCCTTATCGTTTTGTCAGTGATACACGCATCATCATTGGTGAAGAAGAGGAGGGCAAGCGATGAATCGACTTATTCAATGGATCGATGCACGCTTCCCTCTGATGAGCACCTGGAAAGCGCACGCGAGTGAATACTACGTGCCGAAAAATCTGAATATGTATTACGTGTTTGGCTTACTGGCAATGGTCGTTTTAGCCATGCAGTTGCTTACCGGCCTCTGGTTGACGATGTTTTATACCCCGACAGTGACCGAGGCGTTCAATTCAATCCAGTACATCATGCGCGATGTGAATTACGGTTGGCTGTTGCGCTATATGCATTCGACGGGCGCTTCTGCCCTGTTGCTGGTGATTTATCTGCATCTATTTCGCGGGCTATTATATGGCTCGTATCAAAAGCCGCGGGAACTCGTCTGGATATTGGGGATGGGTTTGTTTTTTCTGCTATTGGCCGAGGCTTTTTTTGGTTATTTACTGCCTTGGGGGCAATTGTCTTATTGGGGCGCGCAAGTGATGACGTCGCTGATTGGGGCTATTCCTTATGTTGGCGATACCCTGATGACTTGGGTGCGGGGCGATTATGCCGTTGGTAATGCAACGCTGCAGCGTTTTTTTGCCCTGCATGTGATTGGTGTGCCGTTGTTGATTGTGTTTCTGGTGTTTCTGCACGTGGTGTCGTTGCATCAAGTGGGTTCTAATAATCCTGAAGGTATTGAGATCAAGAATCATGTGGATCAACACGGCAAGCCACTCGATGGCATCCCGCTGCATCCTTATTACACGTTGAAAGACAGCATCGCGTTCATTGCGTTTTTAATTGGTTTTTTTGCAGTCGTGTTTTTTGCACCCGACATGGGCGGTTACTTTTTAGAGCGTGACAATTTTGCCCCCGCAAATCCCATGGTCACGCCCGACCACATCACCCCGGTTTGGTACATGGCGCCATTTTACGCTATCTTACGCGCAGTGCCCAATCAGTTGGGCGGTATTGTGGTGATGGCAAGTTCTATTGCGCTGCTTTTGTTGATGCCCTGGCTGGATAAAAGTCCGGTTAAGTCGATGCGCTATAAAGGCCGATATTCACGCTCAGCGTTAGCACTGTTTGTGATGAGCTTTTTGGTCTTGGGTTATTTGGGGACAGTCGATGTAACGCCCTTCAAACAATACTTGGCCCGTGCGGCCGCCAGCGTTTATTTTGCCTATTTTTTATTGATGCCCTTTTATAGTCGCTATGAACATCACGAGGCTGTGCCAGAAAGGATTCTATCTTGATGCGGAAGACGATGATTGGCTTATGTTGCTTATTCCTTACAGTGACCCATGCGGCAAACCTTCTTCCTGTGCATATTGATACTGCAGACAAGGCTGCCCTTCAGCGCGGGGCAAAGCTTTTTATGGATTATTGCTCAGGGTGTCACTCGCTGCGCTATCTGCGCTACAACCGTATGGCAGAGGGTTTGGGCTTGACGACAGCGAGCGGTGAAGTGGATACTGCCCTTCTGCAAAGCAACTTGATTTATACCCACGCGACCCCGCAAGACCCCATTCAAATTAGCATGCCAGCAGCTGATGCCCGTCAATGGTTCGGACGAGTTCCACCTGATCTTTCCTTAACCGCCCGCGAGCGTGGCGCTTCCTGGATTTACACTTATTTAAACAGCTTTTACGCCGATCCCAAGCGCCCATTTGGCGCCAATAATTTTCTCGTACCCGATGTGGCCATGCCCAACGTTTTAGTGCCATTGCGTGATAACAGCGACATGACGCAACAGCAGTTTGAACAATCACTGACAGACGTGGTCACGTTTCTAAGCTATGTTGCCGAACCAGAAAAAGCCGAGCGACATACGCTTGGATGGAAGGTGTTGTTGTTTTTGTTGGTTTTGCTGATTCTGGTGAAAAAAAGTCGTCCAGCGTTATGATTCGGTTACAATTGTGTCTATTGATTAATAGGTATCACAACAACATATAAAGCTAGATAATTAAATGGTGGGTCGTATAGGGATCGAACCCGCAAAAATAACTGGGAAACCTGCTATGGAAATGTTTAACATCTATTGTGATGAGTCATGTCACTTAGAAAATGATAATAAGAGGTTCATGGTGCTTGGAGCCGTGTGGTGCCCCTTTGACAAAGCACACGAAATCGCCAAACGAATAAGAGAGATTAAAGAAAAGCATTTTAATACTCGTTATAGGGAAACAAAGTGGAATAAGGTTTCTCAGGCAAAACTGGAATTTTATTTAGATCTAATTGATTATTTTTTCGACGAATCTAATTTGCATTTCAGAGCGATCATCGCGGATAAAACTAATCTAGATCATGGGAGGTTTCGGCAATCCCATGACGATTGGTATTATAAAATGTATTTTTCTTTATTAAAAATAATACTTAACCCCAAATCAAATTACAGAATATATATAGATATTAAAGACACACGTGGTGGCTGTAAGGTTAAAGAGTTACGCAAGGTTCTATGTAATAGCAATTATGACTTTTCTCAAAGAATAATTGAGCGAGTGCAAATTACTCATTCACACGAAATTGAACAGCTACAATTAGCGGATTTATTGATTGGTGCACTTTCTTATTACCATAATACCAGCCTGAATAATCAATCAGCGGCAAAGCTTAAATTGATAGAGCGAATTAAGCAACGATCCCATTACTCATTGGAAAAAAACACGTTAGTTCAAGAAAAAAAACTTAATCTGTTTTTTTGGGAGAGTCGTTAATGGAAACTCCTGAGTGGCTTCCTCCGATTGTAGAATTAAACGATTTTTCTGGAAACTGGGAATTATATTTAGAACACCTCTACGGTATTTATGAAAAAGACTTTATCAAATCAAAACCAAAGTTTGATGGAAAAACGTTAAAAATTAAAAGACATCCAAAAGCCAATGAGAAGGAAGCAACATTTTGGCATTTGATATCTGTTGGTGAGATTGAAATTGATAGAACTCCTGATTTGCGACGATGTGAACGTATCAGTTGGCCTAAACCAATTATTGAAAATGCTAACGATAGTCGTTTGAAAATATGGAAAAACGAAAGAAGGGGTGAGACACGGATCTTATTGTGGTTTGAACAAGTTGAATATTTGGTTGTTCTGTCTGAGAGAAAAGATTATCTGCTTTTCTGGACTGCTTATCCCGTTACTCAAAATCATTCTAAGAGAAAATTACAAAAAGAATATGAACAATACCAGGAAGGACGAATTTAAATACTAGTGTAAGGCTGGCTGCGCCTAGTTATTAAGCCAGACGCTACCGGTACTCCTTCTACAACATGGTAGATGAGCTAATTAAAGTATAGAGACTATGATAACCAATTGTCAATTAATTAATGAATATATTTTGAACATTGAGGCATGCCTGCTTCCTTCCTTCCTCATTAGGTGGCGCAAGTGTCTTTAGTAGAAGTTATCTACTAGGAGGTGACCGCCAGTAAGCGCGAACGTAAATTGGAGCGCTTGAAAACATGGCTCTACCCCAATTAAAGTGCCCCCGTAATTGGGAAAGACCCGTATTTTTTGATGTTGGTTGTAATCGCTCGATTTAAATGGTGGGTCGTATAGGGATCGAACCTATGACAAAGAGATTAAGAGTCTCCTGCTCTACCAGCTGAGCTAACGACCCCCGAGTGAGATGGATGTCACGATGGAGATGAAAGGGTATTTTACTGCATATTCATTCCTTTTTCTATTGGAATTCTTACACAAAAACAAAAATTCTAAAAATGTGGTAAAATATCGTTCGCATGCATTTTGTCACGCAAAGACGCAACAGACCACCAGGAGCAATTCATGGCTATTATTGCAAAACGTACAATCATGTCTTTATATTCAAGTGATGATGATATTTATAGTCACCAAGTTCGAATCGTATTGGCTGAAAAAGGAGTGAACGTCGATATATTACCAGTGAGAAATGGGGAAATACCTAAAGATCTGCAAGAGGTGAATCCTTATGGCACGGTGCCGACGTTGTTGGATCGAGAATTGGTTTTGTATGAATCTCGAATTATCATGGAATATTTGGATGAGCGTTTTCCGCACCCGCCTTTATTGCCTGTATACCCCGTTGCGCGCGCAGAAACGCGTAAAATGTTGCATCGTATTGAGCATGATTGGTATTCACTTCTTGAGCCGATTAAAGCGAATAAAGAAGCTGAGCGCAAGCGCTTGCTGGATAGTATCTGCTCTCTTGAGCCGATTTTTGCTGATAAGCCGTTTTTTCTCAGTGACGAGTTTTCACTGCTGGATTGTGCGCTTGTTCCATTGCTCTGGCGCTTTCCACAATTAGGGCTTGAAATACCGGAATCCTGCAAAGGCCTTCTGAGTTACACGAAACGCTTATTTGCACGTCCGTCTATTCAAGAAAGTTTGACGGATACCGAGAGACAATCAAGGGTGGCATAATGGCAACAATGACCTCTAAAAAGCCTTATTTAATTCGTGCTTGCTATGACTGGATTGTTGATAATCAACTCACGCCGTATCTGTTAGTGAATGCGAATTATCCGGGCATTGACGTGCCGCTTCAACATGTCAATGACGGACGAATTTTATTAAATATCTCGCCCCACGCCTGCCGTGGATTGCACCTGGATAATGATAAAATTTTATTTACCGCTCGATTTGCAGGCGTTGCTACACAAATTTTCGTTCACCCTTCTGCGGTATTGGCGATTTACGCCAAGGAAAATGGTGAAGGCATGGAATTTCCTGAAGAAAAAGGGGCGCCGTTGCCTGAGCCCGAGAAACCAGCCAGAAAAAAACCTTCATTAAAATTGGTTGATAAATAGGGGGCGTCTTTGGTTGCATACGAGAAACTAGCCTCACAATTGCTGCTGCCGCGGTTGAAATCGGCCCATAAAGGGTTATATGGGCACGTGCTTATTGTTGGGGGTGGCCCTGGAATGCCTGGCGCTGTTGCACTTGCGGCAAATGCTGCATTGCGAGTGGGCGCCGGTATGGTGTCGGTTGCGACCTGGCCGGATTATGCCCGCCAGCCATTGCCTGGGTTGCCAGAGGCGATGATTCATGCGATAAACAGCCCTGAATGTTTAGCGCCATTGATATCCAAAGCGACGGTGTGCATCCTTGGCCCAGGACTGGGTGAAGGGGATTGGGCAAAACAACTGTATTCTGCTGTTATCGCAACGACTAAACCTCTGGTTATTGATGCTTCTGCACTGCGTTTGCTTGCAGGAACTGCCGCGCAAACTTCACACAACACATGGGTATTGACGCCTCACGCAGGCGAAGCCGCGGCACTCTTGCATTGTTCTACAAGTGACGTGCAAGCGAATCGCGAAGACGCCGCCAAGCAAATTCAAGCACAGTATGGCTGTACCGTTGTTCTTAAAGGACAAGAGAGCCTCATTGTTGATACCAACCAGCATGTTTCCACCTGTCATGCAGGCAACCCGGGTATGGCAACAGCCGGCATGGGCGATGTCTTGAGCGGTGTGATTGGTGGTTTAATGGCTCAAGGAATCGCCCCCGCTGATGCGGCTAGACTGGGTGTATGGCTGCATGCAACGGCTGGAGACTGTGCGGCAAAAATCTCGGGTGAGCGCGGCATGTTAGCAAGTGATTTAATGCCTTGTTTACATCAACTGGTTAATCCTTGAGAACAAGACAATATGCATGT
Source organism: uncultured Gammaproteobacteria bacterium (assembly GCA_963784615.1). Classification (GTDB taxonomy): domain Bacteria; phylum Pseudomonadota; class Gammaproteobacteria; order Legionellales; family Legionellaceae; genus UBA11403. The sequence continues at coordinate 1,764,745 of CAWASG010000001.1, read as the reverse complement.
GACCTTTGACTTACCCGATGAAGCAGCAACAGAACAAATGGCGGTTCGCTTTGCGGGCGTTATCTCGGCGCCACTGGTGTTGGGTTTTAGCGGTGAAATTGGCGCAGGAAAAACAACGTTTATTCGCGCCATGCTCCGAGCCTTAGGCATTTCAGGCGGCATTAAAAGTCCAACTTATGCGCTGGTTGAAAGTTATACCGTCAACGACTTGCATATTCATCATTTTGACTTGTATCGTATACAAGAGGACGAAGAATTAGACTATATTGGATTTCGTGATTATTTTACCACGCCTTCGATATGCTGTATTGAATGGCCAGAACGTATTCAAAATGGACTAAGCTGTATTGACATGCAATTGACATTGACCATGAAGGGTTTAGGGCGAGAACTGCAGATACATGCGACCAGTGCTAAGGGCTGTCATGTGTTGTCTTTGCTCCCTGGAATGATCCTTTAGGAGCACTATGTATATACCCATCGTACATGAAGATACTGGATTTAGTCGTTCGCTTTTATCGAAAAAAATTCGCAATAAGGCTGGCTATTACTCAGTTTTTTCGAGGCAAGGGGCAAAAAAATCGAGTGGCCTAAAAACTAGTAGCGTCATGTCCAATGGGTATATCCGAACATTGGCTTTTTTAATCACGTCTTTTATGGCATCGCTCAATTATGCGGCGGTACTGCAATCGCTCGTGGTCACAGAAGCGGCCGGCAAAACATCCATTGTGTGTACTTTAAACAGCGTTCCCTCATACAAAGGATTTCTGCTTTCTGCGCCTACGCGCGCCGTGGTGGATTTAGAACAGACCAACAGTACACTTCATTTGAATCAACTTCCAGTTGCACGCGGTGTTATCGGGCGTTTACGCAGTGGTAGTCCGAGCCCACAAACCTTGCGATTGGTGTTTGATTTAAAACAACCCTCAGATCTTAAAATAGTGAATTGGAAAACAGGCATGAATGGCGCTCAGGGGATCCGCATCGACTTAATCCCGAGAGCCGGCGGCGCTCCGCAGACGGTCGCATCCAAACCGCAACCCGTTGAGCCAGCATTTGTTCCGCACACCTATCAACCACCGCCATCTGCACCGACACTGCATCTTAACGCCCCACAGAAACCAATCGGCTCGCAGAAACCCATCGCCGTTCACCATGCGCCCCGGCAAAATCATCGTGATGTGGTGATTGTGATTGATGCTGGCCACGGTGGAAAAGATCCCGGCGCCATGGGGCCGAGACGAAATGTTGAAAAAAATGTAACGTTAGCCATTGCGCACAAATTGAAAGAACAAATTGACCGCCAGCCGGGTATGCGAGCCGTCATGACACGTAACGGTGATTATTATGTGGGTTTACGTGAGCGCTTGAATATCAGCAGAAAATATAATGCCGACATGTTTGTGTCGATTCATGCCGATGCCTTTAATAATCGAAACTCAAATGGTGCATCGGTTTATGCACTCTCGCCAACGGGTGCTACCAGTGAGGCTGCGCGTTGGCTTGCGGAAAAAGAAAACTACTCCGAATTGGGTGGTGTTGATCTGTCCGGGCTCGACGATCGCAACGGGCTGATTCGCACGGTCTTGCTGGATTTATCACAAACAGCAACCGTCAATGCGGGCTTGCAGGTCGGAGATAGAGTGTTACGACATCTCGATCAAATGACCACTCTGCATCATAACAAAGTCGAACAGGCTCGATTTGTTGTGTTAAAATCACCCGATACGCCGTCGATACTGGTTGAAACGGGCTTTATTTCTAATCCACGAGAAGAATTCAATTTAACCAGCCCGTCATACCAAACGCGCTTATCTCAAGCGATCTTTAACGGTATCAAGCGCTACTTCTGGGATTCACCGCCGCATGGGTCGCGGATTGAAGCCATGCTCGGTAGCGGGAATGTTTTGGCACAAGTGGAAGCGCCTACCCGGCGCACGGATGGTAAGTGGCAAATATTTGGGCGTCGAGGAAAAGCCGGGTGAGAATCAAATCGTTATCATCCGCTGTTGCGAATCAAATTGCTGCTGGGGAAGTCATTGAAAATCCTGCATCCGTTGTTAAAGAGCTTCTGGAAAATGCCCTCGATGCCGGCGCCACCGCGATAACCATTGATATTGGTTTTGGTGGACTCAATCAAATTAAAATCAGTGACAATGGTACGGGCATTGTTGCTGAAGACTTACCGCTGGCGATAGCGCCTCATGCCACCAGCAAGCTCACCCAACTGGCCGATTTATCAACCTTAACCAGTATGGGGTTCCGTGGCGAAGCCCTTGCCAGTATTGCGTCTATTTCTCGTATCACCATCAGTTCAAAACCCGCGCAACAAGACCATGCCATGATGTTGCATATGGATGGTGAAGTGGTTGAATTATCGCCCTGTGCCAGAAGCCAAGGAACGACGATCGATGTGCGTGACTTGTTTTATAATGCTCCCGTACGTCGGCGATTTCTTAAATCAGAACGCAGTGAATATTTAGCCATCGAACATGTGGTTAAACGCTTTGCATTAAGTGCGCCAGAAATAAACCTTATTTTGAAGCATAATGCCAAGTTGATGCTGGAATTACCAGCCGCCACCCATGAACAAAGCCTGCGCGTGCGCATACAGCGATTGCTTGGCAAAGCGTTCATGGATCAAGCCATTCACCTGGATGTAGAGCGCGCCGGCATGCATTTAACCGGCTGGATTAGTGGCCCGGCCTATCAACGCAGTCAAAATGACAAGCAATGGATTTATTTAAATCAACGCATGGTGAAAGACAAGCTCATTCAGCATGCATTTAAACAAGCGTATGAGAACCGGCTCTACCCAGGTCGCCATCCGGCATGCTTGCTGTATTTATCCATTCCAACGGCAGATGTGGATGTCAACGTGCATCCCACCAAACATGAAGTGCGCTTTCAACAACCCAGGCTCGTGCATGATTTTATTGGATCACAAATCGCGCAAGTGCTGATGAGTGCTCCTGATGAAGAGGAACGGTTTGACAGAGCAGAGCTGGTTGCGCTTCAAGCAAACAATCCGGAGGATATGACGACTTCCCCCTGGATTGCTTCGCCGGCATTTGCCGCGGAGCCGACCCTGCGTCATTGCGATCTTCCCAGTACCTACGGTATAAACAGCCACAATGACCTTGCTGGTCGTCGTTGCGAGCGAAGCGTGGCAATCCAGAGTTCAGAGCTCGATACTCTGGATTGCCGCGCTTCGCTCGCAACGACGGAACCTGGCAGATTTTATACAAATGGTGGCGTCGAAGACCCGCACTCGCCAATGCGCTTAAAAGAAAATTACATTCCGCGTCCGCAAGCAATTGAAACGAGGGTCAGCACCCAAAACCGCACCTCCTGGACGATATTAAATCAACAATTCGGATTATTAATCTGGAGCGGTCAGTCCTATTTATTTCATATTCAACAGGCTCAAGAACAGCGATGCCTATGGTCTATCCAGCAAAATGTCTTGCCCTTAGCGAGCCGCCCATTGCTTGTGCCCGTTAGCATTGAACACAACATCCAGAACAGTGAACCGTTGAAAGCGTCATTCGATGCATGTCGAACCTATGGGATCCACATCGAGATGAACGATACACGCGTCATTGTACGCACACTTCCCGTAAGCATGCCGCAGCTTGCCATTAAGCCATTGTTAGCGCATGTGCTGGAGCAGTGCCCAGCGGAGGCAGATATGCCTCGGGTTCTATCGCGTTGCCAGCCTACAGATGCCTTTCAGCTGGATGTCTATGAAAAGGATGCATTGGCCGATTACATTATTCAACAATTGGAACAACAGGTAGCGTTGCAAGCCTGGTGTGTGCGTTTGGATGTTGAGCGATGTCAGGAGTTATTGCGTGCCTAATCCAGATAATCCGCTTGTACTGTGCCTAATGGGGCCTACAGCCTCGGGAAAAACAGGGCTCGCCGTGGAACTGGTTCAACGTTTTCCTTTAGAAATAGTCAGCATTGATTCCGCCATGATTTATCGTGGTATGAATATTGGTTCAGCCAAGCCAGACGCCGAAACGCTCGCGAAAGCGCCGCATCATTTAATTGATATTTTAGATCCTACCGAGGCTTACTCTGCCGCGCAATGTTGCGACGATGTGAACGCAGTGTGCAAAGCGATTATTCAGCGAGGCCACGTTCCGCTCCTCACCGGCGGCACGATGATGTATTTTAACGCCTTGCAACAAGGCCTTTCATCATTACCCGAAGCCGATACAGCCGTTCGCGAAGCACTCCTCAACCAGGCAACAGAACACGGCTGGGCATACATGCACAACCGACTCGCCGAAGTTGACCCCGTTTCAGCCGCACGCATCCACCCCAACGATACTCAACGCATTCAACGCGCACTGGAAGTCTATACGGTGACCAAAACACCATTATCAACCTTATGGGACGACACCAAGCCCGCGCCTGCATTTCGTTTTATGAATCTCATCATCATGCCTGAGGAGCGCAGTTGGTTACACGAACGTATCGCCCTCCGATTTCAGCAGATGCTGGCCGAAGGTTTGATTGATGAAGTGGCACAACTCATCAAAACCTGGTCATTAACCGCCACGCATCCCTCGATGAAAAGCGTCGGCTATCGACAAGTACTCGGCTATTTACAAGGCGAATACGATGAACAGACGCTCATGGATAAAGGCATCGCCGCCACGCGTCAACTGGCAAAACGCCAACTCACTTGGTTACGCCACTGGACGGAAAAACAGGTATTTACAGCCGAAAACCCGGCTATTTTCGCTGAGATGACGGCACTAGTGCGACAACTACTTAAGCCGTAGCCTTGGTGCTAAATGACCCCGATAATCTGTTGTAAGCGTTCAGCGGGAATTTCTGCTTATAAATTGCCATTATTGATATTTTTTGTTATATTTGTTGGCAATAAATCATCATTTTTAGGCATGCTTTTATGAAACGAAGTCAATACCCAGCCAAACGACCCCATTGATCGAATTAACCGCATTATACTGAGAGAGATTTATACTAATGTTCGTCGAAAACAAACGGAAAGATATTTCCAATTTATTTCAACTGATTTGTGATTCTAATACGCTTTTGAAAATAGCAAGGCCTTCAATTGATGAGTTAACCACTTATCTAAACAAGCTCAGTGAAGGGTGTAAGGTGCTCACTCGAAACAAGAACGATGACAGATGCATTAGAAATATTTACGGCAAGGTTAATTACTATACAAGCGGAAAAAATAAAGACTACATTCATTTTGATTTATTTAAAAATTACAGGCTTTTGCCAGAAGAAACGCAAACCACCATATCCACTATTATTCACACTCATTGGGAAAGAACATTTATCGTTGAACTCACTCAGTTAAAAGATAATTTAGTGTCCATGTTTAGGGGCGTCATGTTAGTTAACGATCCTTCTGACGTGAATCCGGTCATTCCTGAACACGAGCTTATTGCATCTTCTGCTTCAGTTCCATGGAGAAACACTAGCGCTTTAAACCATCTGATTGAAGTTTATCTTGATATATTTTGCTTGAAACAAATGACGAGCCCGCAGATTCCGTTATGGTTTCAAGATCTAGAAGCAAAAAATACGGTAAAATCTGTTTATGCATTTGCTCGTGTTTTAACAATACTGGGCGAAACTACTCGTCATATGTCTGATTATTTACGTGAAATGTTAAGTGTACTTTCCATTAAATCACTCAATGAGATCAGAGATACGCTGGCGCATGCGCATTCTAGAACAGTTGGAAATCAATCAGCCGAGTTTCTCGAATTTAAACATAATTTTTTAACACAATTTCCTGATTGGCAAAGTAGCCTCAACAAAATTCTTCTGCTGCTTCAAGAAAAAACATCGATGGAATCTTTTATTGCCAAAGATGTGATCTTTTTTATTGCCGCGAGGAACCAGCCACCAGGCAATTCCTTAATAAAAGAATATCGCGGATTACCCAATATCACCTTGCAAACGAGCATGACTATTCCTGTCTCTGCTAATGAATGGGATAAACTGTTGCTTGCGACGCTAAGAATCCAGCAATTAAAAACATTCAGAGAAAATTGTCTCACTGAGCGCGGTAACTTACACCAAAAAATGGCCAGTGCACGGCCGCTTGCCACCGATAGCGAAGTTAAAATTAATAAAATAAAAACATTGATAGCTGAACTAGAGAAAAAAGGCGGTGCGAGAGACCCAATAGACGAAAAAAAATTAGTTAATGCTCGAAATAGATTGAAAGAAGCTCATGAAGACGCAGAGCCGATCCCCGTTCACTCGCGAACAGTCGAAGAAATAAATGCGGATATCGAATTGATTAATCAACAGCTGACCGTTCTGCAACCGTTTAACTTCATCATAGGCTTTATTAATACAGTCAATCAAAAACCAACAATGCAAGCCACGTCATCAGCTAATGCAAAAATGTTTCGATTAATCAATCATCTTGAATCTGAAATTCAAGTATTGGGAGAGTTGTTTAAACATAAACACTCTAACGGAAAGAGAGAGCTCGCAATAGAACATTCCTTGGCCTGTATAGGGCAATATATGCGCGATATCAAGGACACACAAGATAAATTAGTCCAGAATTTGCTTACCCATAATCAAGTGATTACGCAAGCTGTTGGTCAAACGGTTTTCTTCCGTAATACAGCAATCATGCATGATCCTTATGCAGATAACACCTCACAACTTCTCGCATTAACGCAGCAAGAAACGCTCCCGTTACTGCCTGATATTGAAGCCATCAAGCAAATAACCGAGTCGGAAATGAACCTTCTTAAACAAGATCTTAAGGTCCATATCGTTCAACAGTATTATATGATGGGACGTGGCTACTTCCGTTTGGGTTTATTTAATGATGCGGTTATAGCGTTTAAAGAAGGCATTCGCGTCATATCCCCGGCTTATCATATAACATCACTTGGCTTGCAGCCTGAAAGGTTTACTTTAGTTTCATTAACACCTGAGCGCATGGTCAAACAAATCTTGTTACATATAGAGTTGGGCAATTGTTTCATGTATTTGAAAGATTATCCTGAAGCGTGCAAGGTCTATGACACTGCGTTCGATTTGTGTAAAAGGAATGATCTATTACGTCATCCCGATATCCAGCAAGACATCTTCATGCATAATCTTTTCATTGCTCGCGCGGAAAATGGCCACAATCCCGATTTGATTTTTAAAGAAGCCGAACAATATATGGCGAAAAACTCTGAGGAGTACATAGGTCTCATTTTGAATCTAACTCAAAAATACATTAAACACGATAGATTTAACTTGGCGAGCACGCTTTTACAAAACATTAACCCCGAGATGATGAACGATACTATTGTCGTTATGACTTACTATGAAAGAATAGCAGCACTAAAGCTTAAACAACTCACAATAAGACCGGATGTTCAAATGACGTATGTGAAATATGAATCATTTGCCGAAGAAATAATGGCTGCTCTGGAGAAAGCAAAAACAGCCATTGAAACACAGTTTCATGAAATTAAGACCACACGTGGTGAAGAAGCAACTCAGATCAAAAAACAAATTATGGATGCCATACGCTTCTCAAGCAAACAGATTATTGTTCATGCTGGAAATTATGGGCTCAGTATTGCAGACGTCGATCCAAATCAATCGCGCTTGTTTTTAAGTTGCGCAATAAGCCTCGGAGAAAGGTATGGCCACGATGTCGCTGTAACAATCCATGCCTTAGGGGAGACTTATCGTCTGGCCGCCAGCAAAGTGGCCGCCACCACAACCAATATGACAATGGCAAACCTTTTTTTACTAAAGGCAAACGAACAATTTGATAAAATTGTAACCGACAAGAATCCAGTTATCCGGATTCTGACGCATATTAGTAAAGCAGAATGTTTTCATACTCCAGGGCAAAAGCCACAATTAAGTATGCCTCATTATCTTGACGCAGCAGCGACTCAAATAGAAACTGCAGATAAAAATACACAAGACGATATAAGCTATGCTAAAAAAATGTTGATACAATTAGGCAGACATTTTCCAGGTGAACTTCAAAGCCTTAGAACATCGATTCAATCTGAAAAATCAAATCGATCAACAGAAGTTCGAGAGCATGCTATGCGAAAATCAGCTGTTGTGGACGAGTTATTCAATCAACAAATGAGACCCACGCCACGCTTTTTTCAAGGTCAACAGTCGGCGCAATCACAAGCAACCGGCCCAAGCTTTGCTGCATAAAATAATATGCTGAACGAAGTCGTTGCGAGGCACGAAGCAATCCAGGGTTCGAAGCTTTTTTCTCTGGATTGCCGCGCATCGCTCGACTCAAATTGGCCTGAGGGGTTTTAATCAGCAAATGATAGTGAATACCCTATACAAATCCTCACCATCTCCACCATGATATTCGCTTACTCATGTGACAAGACTGGCATAATGACAATATCATTTAATCGCCAATGAAATTTTCTAATTTTATCATGTAATTGTTGCAATTTTTCAATTGAAAACTCGTCTTTTTGAGGAACGATAAAAATATCTCCAAAGAAGATATGACCTTCATCTCGAAACCGCATTTTTACAGATTTAACCCAGCTTTCGCTTTTGATTAACGCTTCCACGTCTGAAATTAATGGGTCGGTTTTGGATGTGCCTATCAATTTTGGAACTTCATCCAAAAGATCAAGTATCGATTGTTTTAGATTACTAAACCCGTCGTTCAGGATGTTGAAAGAAATGATTATTCCAACCGTTGCATCCGCCCACCAATAGCCCAATCCGATTCCCACGATGCCAAAAATACTGGCAAAACCACTCATCCAGCTGGCTTTATTCATTTTAGAATCGGCAAATAAAACTTTATCATAAAGGCGTTGAGATAATGGAATTTTTATATGGCCTAAAATAGTTGAAGGAAAGCTTGACCACAATAAAGCTATTATCATTATATATCCCAGCCAAATCGAATGTCCTGCGAAAAAAACATTGGGTATGTTGGGATGCGCTTGTTTTAAAAGTACTGTACAACCATCCAATAAAAGATAAATACCCAATACAAACAGCGCTAGCGAGCTGGTTAAAAAAGCGATACCAGGGACTTTATGAAATCCATAAGGGAAATCATAAGTGGCTTTACGTTTTATGATTTTACTGGAGATTAAAAACGATGCGGGCGGAATGATTCCCAACAGATCTTCCAGCCAAACGGTTTTCATGGTTTGAGAGTTCGACATAACCAAAAAAGAAAAAAAGGTTGCCGAGATCATATAGATTAACGAAATCCATTCTAATTTAACCGCTCTTGCATAAAGTGGTTTTAATTCTTTTGGAAATTCCAGCGTTTTTGTAATATGTGACATTTATTCTATCATCCTTGATTTAGCTTCAGGGTGTTGACAAGCGATCTCAACCTTCATCGTATCGCTGACTGGGGGTCGAGCCCGGAATCCATTATTGTACCCACCATTTTTTGACTGCAGCAATGTTTTTAGAACCACCGCCATGTCCCGCTATCATGGTAATTTGATCCGTAGTAAATTTTAAAAATCAACTCTAATGTCAAAAATAGACGATGTTAATTTAACCATCCTATAGAATTTTTTCATGCTATCATCGGCTCGACTTTCGTAAATCAAAATAGGGCCTCAGTCATCGTTTCGCCAGAAGCGCTTATGCCGCGCTTCGCTCCTAATGAACTTTACAATGTGTGCAATGTTGTATCAGGCGTCGTTGCGAGGCACGAAGCAATCCAGAGTACGGAGCTCCGAACCCTGGATTGCTTCGTGCCTCGCGTCGACGCGACCTGCAAGTTCATGTTGGCTGTTTGTACCGAAGGTACTGGCCTACTCGTAACGATGGATGGCGAAACGATGACTGAGGCCCAAAATAGGTAGACCTCTAGGCTGTGATAAGCAATGCCCCATTGAGGAACAAGGACGACGATGAAAAAAAAGAATTTTTATTTAGTGGTTGCCTTAATCATATCTGGTATGAATATCTGTTTTAGTCATCAGCAGAATATACCTATTTTTTATCAGAATACAGTCCGGGTTGCTACGAAATATTTACACAATGAAAATGTAACACTCATTCATGATGACATTGAGTTTATTAGAGAGTTGAGTTTAAAACCTGATATTGAAGATAGTTTTCATACAGTTGATGTTTGTAGCTTGGCGGATAGATTAATGTTGTGGAATACACATCTTCCTCAAGTAAACATTCATTATGCCATGAAAACAAATCATGATTTGATCATTAGCAGTGTGATGGCTGCTTTGGGTACAGGTTTTGATTGTGCCAGTGAAAGAGAAATACGGCAAATTTTAAAACTGGGCGTGAGTCCTGAAAAAATTATATTCTCTCATCCGAGAAAGCCGATTTCTGAAATAAAATTTGCTGAAAAAAATAAAATTAATTGGATGGTTTTTGATTCAATAGAAGAACTCGATAAAATGTTATCGTATGCTCCATCAGGACAATATTTGTTGAGGATAAAAACTGATGATGAACATAGCGAAACCCCCTTAAGCAGTAAATTTGGATCGAGCATAGAAGACGCTTATAAAATCCTCGATTATGGTTTTAGGAAAAATGCGCCTATTGTAGGAATTTCTTTTCATGTTGGCAGTAACAATTCGGATGAAACTGCTTTTTCCAAAGCACTAAAAGACTCGTCTCTATTATTCAAATATAGTGAACAAAAATGGAAACATCATTTGACGTTATTAGATCTTGGTGGAGGTTGGCCAGGTAATAATGATGACAGATTTATTTTGTTTTCGAAAACAGTGAATAATGCTTTAGCCAAGTATTTTCCAAGCAATGTGCAAGTGATTGCTGAACCCGGCCGTTTCTTTGCGACTTCAACCACCACAGCAGTTGTAAGAATAATAGGCTCTCAAAAGAAACAGACCCCGGGAGGACTAACGTTTGCTTATTATCTTGCAAATGGCGCTTATGGTTTATTTTCAGCGAGCATTTATTTTCAATATGATCCACAAAAACTATATTTAGAAGGATGGGAGTTTCATCCGCTGACCAAAAATCAGAAGCGAGAAACTAAATTATATCCCAGCGTATTTTGGGGTCCAACTTGTGATTCTGGGGATAAAATATTTGAAAGCATTCTTTTTCCAAAAATGAAGACAAATGAATTCATTTATTCGCAAAATGTAGGGTCATACACTTATTCAGCTCAAACTGCGTTTAATCAAATTACGCCGTCTAAAGCATATTATGTCTGTAGTTTAAAAAAGGCGGACTTTTCATGAAATCCTACTTTTTGTCAGTTCGCCCTTTCAACCACGAAGGGTATGAAATCGAGGGCGTCATGGATTTTCTAAAAATTCGACTTTTTATTGTATAAAATTAATTCTTTTTCTAATCCTTGCTAATCCGCTCATACTCAACTATGGTTAGATTTGGAGATACAATTTGAATTTTATTTTAACGTTTTGTTAGAGATCGTTAACTAAGCTAATGACATACACTCATTATTTCCGATGGCCATGACTGAATTGAAGAAGGACCAGCCTTATAATCTCGTTGAGATAAGGCAGAAAGCGAAACAATCAATCAGTCAAGGGGCTATCACACAAGATTATCCATTGGATCTTACAATGGCCTGGATCAGGCGACATTACCACCAGACGTATGTTTGAAGAAATTTTAAAAGATGAGGAAGAACATGCGGATGATTTATCTGATTTTTTAAAAAGCAAGAGTGAATGATTGTTTCAAACTAAAGGAGATCAATATGGGGTATTTAATAGGTTGGCTTTTAGGCGTTCCACTGAGTTTATTGGTATTAATATGGCTAGTAGCGCGTATTTTATAAAATTAATTATTTAGGTTTAAAACACTAAGGAATTGTATGAATAATAAAAATGACGTTATTTGTGAATCTAATCTACACTCTCATCACCTAACTCGTATATCTTGGACAGCCATTTTTGCTGGAGCTCTTGTGGTATTGGGGCTGGGGTTTTTATTAAATCTCTTTGGTTTGGCCATTGGGTTGAGTGCGACCACATTATCCAAAGATGGCGCTAATGTCTTAGCTATAGGTGGCTTTATTGGAATACTTATAGGTGTAATTGCATCCATGTTGGTAGCAGGATACACCTCCGGGTACCTTGGCCGTCTATACTGTCCTAAACGTAATCTCGGCATTCTATACGGATTTATCACTTGGAGTCTTGGATTAATATTAAGTGCCGCAGTTGCAGTCCCTCTTGGCAATTATGTGTCAGCTTATACAACAACAGTTTCTCACTCAGCTCTGGTCGTGACAGGAGCGAATAAAACAGGGGATGTTGCTGTTGAATCAACACCATCTTCAGAAGATAAAAATTCGAAAAACATTAAAGTAAGTGCGTCGTCAAGCAGTTTGGCGGGGGCTGCGTTCATGATTTTTGCTTTGTTTTTTATCGGCGCCTTCTTTACTTGTATTGGCGCATGTTGGGGAATGGGTTGTAAACGAGAGGATTGATTTTTGCTCAGTTGAAAGGTGCTTATTCAAGTCTCATTGGTTTTGATAGGCCGTGTACCTCTAGGTTTGTAAATTTAAATGAAAGTAGAGCAATAATGAGAGTTATAAATTTAAAATAAGTTAGGATTAAAATTATTTAATCACTCCCGTGCTTTAACAGTATGGGATTTTAATAAACCAGGAGGAATTAGAAATGGACACTTCAAAAATTCAATCAGAAGTAAAAGGTAATGGCCGAGGCAAAGAGTCTCATGTAGCAGACGCTGCCGGTGATTTAGTCAATGAAGGAAAAAAACTGGTTAACGAATTATATGAAGACGGCTTAAAAAAAGTATCTAACGCCGAAGATAATATAAAAGAATACTCGGATGAGTTGTTAGTCAAGGTAAAGGAAAATCCATTAACTTCAGTATTGATTGCTGCAGGTGTTGGGTTTTTACTATCTAGTTTGTTAAAAAAGTAATGAAAATAATAGAGGAAATAGCAGGCCTTGTTTCTGGTAAATTGGACGTATTCAAAACGATCGTTTCTATTATCAGGCTGGAAACAAGGTTAGCTGGACTTAGTGTTTACCCCTTACTGCTGAATGTGTGCATGCTGCTCATTGTGTTAATGGCAATGTGGTTATCAACTCTGTTACTAGTGGGTTACCTTGCCCTATTAACTTTTGACAGCACCATTGCAGCCATCATTTTTATTCTATTGCTTAATGGGGGACTGTTTCTTGGATTACTCAAGTATCTCACGTTTAATTTGAAAAAAATGAGTTTTGAAAAAACAAGGAAGTATGTCTTCAACACGGAGAGTAATCACGATGATGAGCAAAAGACAACGAGTCATTGCAAAAATAGAGACGATGGAAAAAATATTACACTGCCAACAAGCTAAAGTAAGAAGACATCAGCAATACTTCGTGGATATGATTCATAACCATTGGGTTGCGCTCATTACATTGCTCGTACCTGCATTTGTGTGGGGGTGGAGAACGGCAGGGAGTAAGAGCATTGGTAGCAGTCTCAAAACCATCGCAAAATTGAGTTTATTGAGGCTTTTTTCTCATGCGGAAAAGCAATTCATAACGGTTTATAAGAAATAATTTTCAGAATCAATGGGTGATCTCATGGTGAGCGCCTGACTGGATGCCCGCAGCGGATTACATTCTCTGTTGCAAGATTGAAGTGGCGGTTCGTTTTTCAGAGCGAAGCGATTCGGAGCAACAATTCCCGCCGTAAAACCTAAGCTAGTAAAGGCATGCCTTCTCCCGCTGGCGGGAGAAGGTGCCCGACAGGGCGGATGAGGGTGGATCAAAAGATTGTGGCTTGATCTACCCTCACCCGCCCTGTCGGGCACCCTCTCCCATCAATGGGAGAGGGCCATCCTACTGATCATCGGTTTTTTACGGTAGAAATCGCTTTTCCTAACCGCTTCGCGCCCAAAAATGTTGTTCAAAATTACATTAATCTGGTTGCGCCCAAGATAGTAGAATTGTCGACAGACCCTAGCTACGCTTGCTGGAACGGCGCGCTGATTAAATCCATCAAATCGTCGTTGGATAATTTACCGCTGACACTTTGTCCGCTCAGTAGCTCATTGGCGAGATTTCGCTTGTGTTCGTGCAGGGCAATGATTTTCTCTTCAATCGTGTTGCGCATCACAAACCGATAAATGGTCACTGGGCGTTCTTGGCCAATGCGATGCGCGCGGTCAGATGCTTGATCTTCAACAGCAGGATTCCACCATGGATCCATATGAATGACGTAATCCGCGGCCGTTAAATTCAAGCCGCTGCCGCCGGCTTTTAAACTTAACAGGAACACATCTCCCTCGCCGCCCTGAAAGGCTTCAACGGCTTTTTTTCGCTTGGCGGCGGTGGTTGAGCCGTCGAGGTATTGATAGTTAATTTTTTCTGCCTCAATGCGCTGTTTGATAATTTCCAAAAATGACACGAACTGGCTGAACACCAGTGCTTTGTGGCCGTTTTCGATGATGTTTTTAACCGTTTCAATAAAGGCGTTCAGTTTGCTGTTGTCAATGGTGATTGTGCGGTCGACCAGCGAGCTATCGCAACAGGCTTGTCTGAGTTTGGTGATTTCAGTTAAGACGCGGATTCTATCGTTTTCCGCGATCAAATCCTTCATGCGCTCTTCGGTTGTGCGGCGCAATGCCTCATAAAAAGCGGCTTCCTGCTCGCTGGGTTCAACATGAATCGTTTGCTCCGTTTTTGGGGGGAGTTCTTTCAGAACATCGGACTTGAGACGTCGCAAAATATAGGGCTGCACTAGCGCACGTAATGCATGAATACGATCAGGTGATTGCTTTGTTTCTATAGGGATAGAATATTTGTTTTGAAAGTTCTTGATTGAACCTAATAGGCCTGGATTAATAAAACTGAAAATACTCCACAACTCACCTAAATGGTTTTCAATGGGGGTGCCAGATAATGCAATGCGACTCTTGGCCTTGAGTTTCATCACGGTTTTCCAGCGCTGAGTTTGAGCGTTTTTAATGGCCTGCGCTTCATCCAGGACGATGGTTTCCCATGATTTGTCGATCAGTAAATCGCCATTATGCTGCAACAAACCATAGCTGCAAACGATGACATCAAATTTTCCCGCATTATCAATTAAGCTTGCTCTATCATCTTTGCGCAAGTCATATGCATTCAATGTCGGTGCAAATTTATTCAGCTCTTCCATCCAGTTAAAACAAACCGACGTGGGTGCTACGACAAGGCACGGGCCTTGTTTCGCTCGTTCAAGCAGTAAGGCAATCGTCTGGACGGTTTTACCCAACCCCATATCATCTGCAAGGCATGCGCCAATGCCCCAATGCGTGAGTCTGGATATATGTTGAAATCCTTCGGTCTGGTAATCTCGTAACGTGGCTTGCAGGGTTGACGGTACTTTTGGCGAAAAGTCGCGCATGGTTTTGATTTTTTTCACATGCGTTGTCCAGCCGGCATCAAACGTTGTGTTTTCGGCCTGAGCGGCAATATCCGATAGGGCTTGCGCACCTAACGGATTTATTTTTTGATCATCCGATAGCGCATGCAGCAGGCTGAGCTGTTTTTTTAATTGACCGGTTAACTCGATGAATTCGCCATTTCCAAGACGAACAAAACGGCCGTGGGCATTGCTATCCAGTGATTGCAACAGTTCCTGCATGAATAGCACCTCGCCATCATCCAGGGTAATTTTTCCATCATATGCAAACCAATTGTTTTCCGATGAAATGTTTAATGAGAGATTGCGGCCATTGACGCGTTGTTTAATTTTATAGGTTTGACCATGTGGCCATTCAATCGTCAAGGGCTGAGTGGCGGCATATTGCTGCAGCTCAGACAACACCTCGAGTACTTCTTCAGGTGTTTCAATGTCGTATTCCCCCACATCATATTCATACTGTGAGAGGCTCGGGCATTGGGAGAACAGCGCTTTTTGATTCTTTTTTTCAGCCGCGAACTGACGTTGAACGCGCATTCGTTTTTCAACGCCGTTCTCTTCGACCAGCGCCATGAACGATTCTTTACCTTGGCCGATTTTAAAATACGAGCCATGATGCGCCAGTGGCTTCACCCACAAAGTCGCCCTAATCCCTTCATTCATGGGTAGCATTTGTATACAGATTGTTGCATCGCCTTTGATTTCAGGGATATCGAGATCTTTAATGCCAACGTGAATTTTAATATCCTTCTTCGCATGTTGAATGACGTTTAAGATCTTGTCTTTGGCATTTGCAGGAATGGTTAAGCCCTTCTTGGAGATAACACTGCCAATGCTGGCAAAGGCACTGGAATAATCAATCACACGATATTTATTCAGGCTTTCCGGTTCAATAATCACGCCTGCATTGTCTAAAAAATGAGATAGGCTGAGGTGGTAGCCTTGTTTGTTTTCTTCAATATGTAACTCGGGCTCGCCTCGAACCAGCTCAATGGATACCTCGCGATTTTGATAATGCGCAATATGGGGGTGTCCCACTAGGGCCAACAAGCAGTCAGCATATGAAAATTCATAATGATAACCTCGCCAGCCATCACTTTCTTCGTGAATTCCGCCAATCACAAGCTTATCGTGTGGGCTTAGATACTCAAAATTGGGATCCTTCAGGTGATGTTTCAATTTACTCAAGCTGACCGCGCGTCCATGACTCCATTGTTTGGATTTGCTGAGGCTTTGCTCGACGACATCAAGCAGGTATCGGTCTGGATCAACCAGCCATAACAATCGTTTGGTTTTGCTCGATTCTCCCGTGTTTTGGCTCCCATCGACCAGCAGGCCTTCTAATGCTTGAAAACTGTATTCCCAGCTCTCTTTGACGTGAATAAAATTGAGTAGTCGCAGTTTGATTGGCGCGGCATCAAAATAGGCACTACATTCTTGTTGATGCTTGTCTGTTTTAGCCAGTAATTCATACAATAAATGGGTTGCCAAAGCCTGCTTGTCTTGAATGCTGCGGTGCAACTGTTGATACAGTGCCGCCTGATGTTGCTTAAGGTATTCTTGGTTGATCATGTAGGAGATGAGCTGATAGAGGCCAATCAGTAAGGGATGTGTGAATTTATCCGCATCTTTGGCCACCGACAGCAGCTCTTTTTTAGCGCCCTCTTGATCGCCATTTTCAACCATCCCCATAACCGGAAATAACCAATAACATCGTCCCATTGGCATGGCCCAGTAGGCATCAAAATACTTTCTGTAATTGACGGCATTGGTGATTAATTGCTTAAAATTTCTATCCGTATAGGCTAGGCAAAATGTATGAAAAACGCCTAAAATATTGTCAAAATAATATAGCGTTGATGCACTTTGTTTCCTTAAACCCGTCAATGCTTTGCGATACAATTTGCTCGCCGAATCAAATTCCATATTCAGAAAAGCAAATGTTGCCTGCAACGCCAATACATAACCCGATTTGTCATTCTGGATTCGTGCACAGTATGTTTGCGCTGCTGCAATATTCCCTGTTGCGAGATGAATGATTGCATTGTAGTAGTTTACGAAGTCATTTTTCGTGTCGTCTTGAGCATTTTTTACGAACATCGCATAGATAAGGTCGCAGTCCTGGGCCGGTTTATTATCAGAATAATAATGGTTTAATAATGCGATGCAAATATAGTCCCGGATGAGCATATGACGGGATGTAAGCCATTCCAGATTCATTGAGGAAGAATTAAAAATTTGATTTAGAAGCATGACAAGATAGTTGCTATAGTTCAGGCTGTCTTGATTTTTCAGGAATGGATCAGGTTGATTTTGATAAAGCGCACTGACCAACAGCGCATACTCTTTGCCAGGTGGTGTGTCGTAATAATAAGTGTTCGACTCGTTATAAACATGCTGAACCATGGCATGCACCCATACCATGTCATTTTCCGGCATTAACACGAGCAGCTCATGATGCAGCTCAGGCGGAATGGCTAGGGTGCCATTTTTTTGCAGAAAGCCCTTTTCTTCCAAAACGAGTACCAACACCCGGTATGATTTTTCTGTCAATCGTTTCCCATTGCTATCGATTACACCGGCGTCGATGATTTGCGCGATAAATCGTCGTTCATTATTGAAGTGATAACAGATGATTTTTAAGGCAATTAACTGTTGTTCAAACCGGGATAATGTTTTAAAGGTTTGGCAAAAGCTGTTTCGTTTTTCTGTTGATAGCATGCTTGATTCCAAGGTGTTGCGCTCATATAGTGGATTAGAATTATACAATGGGAGATGAGGATTATCAAAGATTAATGAATAAAATCGCCATTGGCGTCATTTTTTGCTATGTTTATTCGTACGTGACTGACATTTTTAGGTATGTTTTTATGGAGCGAAGTCAATTTCAAGCCCTTCTTCAGTGGAAAAACTCGCCCGATCGCAAACCGATGCATACGTTCAGTCAAATGCGTTTAAATTATATTATCTGGATACCGGATTATTGGGCGCACGACTAAATACACATGCACAATTAATCACACAAAAAGAATCACTCTACACCGAATATAAAGGCGCGCTTATTGAAAATTATTGTGCTAAAGAAATTAAACCTTTTTTGGTGAACAATTGTATTATTGGAAGAGCGGGAATCAAGCTGAAATTGATTTTCTTATTGAAAATTCTGGGGAAATATGCCCACTTGAGGTTAAAAGCGGCCTTACAAGGCATAAAAAAAGCTTAACATCATTTCAAGAAAAATATCATCCTCGCAAAGCCATACGACTTTCGCCAAGAAATTTTGATCAACAAGGCCCTTTTATTAATTTGCCCCTTTATGCGGTTAGTGTATTAAAAAACTTCTTATTTTAGCCGCCTACTCAGATGGCGTTTGGGATGTGCTGTTGCTCCCTTACCATTACACACATCTTACGTCTTGCTATAATAATGCCGGTTACGAACATCGTTCTATGGCAGGCACGATGTGGTGAATAGGTACGCTTCCTAAAGATTGAACATTTGCTGAAGACGCCTTTTTACATACTGCATGTCAAGGCGCTCTTGTTCAATGCGGACATTTTTTCCATAAACATTGCCACATAAATCGCCGTATAATTGCTGCTCTTTTGGGCTGAGATGCGGGAGATGAGCGATGCAGCGTTTATCCTGAGGTTCTTCCACAGACATGGCTTTAAAGTGTTGTAGCGTCATGTCATCCATAAACAGGTTTTTAACGTGTGGGTAATAAGATCTGAGTTGTGACAGCATGGCGAACCCATGCGTATCGATATCGCCCCAGTAGTAGATCTCTTTCTTTTGAAGCCAAGAGATCTCGGCAAGAGAGTGAATGCCATATCCTAAACCAAAAATAATCATGGCGCTGTCTATCAAAGGAAAAGAAAGGCCATTTATTTTATTTTCGGTAATGATAATAGAATCACAAGGTAAAACAAGCTCTCGAAATTCAGACAGCGGAAGGCTAATATCCGTCAATTGATTGATAAACAATGCAGAATCCAAAATTCTAAATCGAATCACAGGTTGCGGATATTTAAAACCGTAACGGCGTTCAAATCCATGGTTTTGAAAGCCTTGAACGTCTCCATCGATATGTTCAGAAGGCAAGATTACTTCCAAAATTTCACGTAAAATGCCTTTGTTTTGTTCGATAAATTTGCTGTCAATTCCAGGAATGGGCATCTCACGAAGATAGCAGTTTGGCGTCGGATATTTTTGCAAAAATAAAACCACATCTAACAATTTCGACCAAACGTTATGATATTCAATAACTTTGTCTGTATTGTCCCGCAACCAACCCGATAAACAAGGCAGGGCGCTTATAATGATATGCAAAGCATCACAGAAGACTTGATACGCCTCACTCAAACCAGCAAATTTCAAAAAATCTAAGCGTGTTTCAAAAACAATCGACTCAGGGACTGTTTGTCGTCCAAGTTGGCGATGCTGAATCGTTTGATAACATAGGGTGTACCCAAAACCTTTCTGTTCCTTGCTATGCGCTTGAAGATGCTGCAATCCCTCACGAATAGAACCGAAATCTTCAGATAATTCCCGCGCCGTCCAGCGAATTTTAGCCAAGGTTAATGGAAAAATAGTATCATGGGATAGCGCGGAACGTTGAATATGCTGATGATGCCAATATTTTTGACATTTATTTTTAATGTCTTTTACTGTAAGCATGTTACTTCTGCAAATCGGGCCTTTTCCTCTTCATATTCTTTGATAGTCAGATTGCGAACGCGTGAATCTCGACCTTCCAGATTATGTACAAAATGAATTGAACGCACATAGTTTTCAATAATATGAATTTTTTGTAGCGGTGTGACAATGAGAAGTTGCAGATTCAATTTTTTAAATAGCGTTAAACCATACCGGGTACTTTCATCAGAACCACGACCAAATGCCTCATCAATCACCACAAAACGAAAAGACTGTGATTTAACTGCTCCCCACTCTAATCCAAATTGATACGCTAAAGCAGACGCTAAAACAGTATAGGCTAACTTCTCCTTTTGACCGCCTGATTTTCCAGCCGAATCTGAGTAATGTTCTTTCTCTGTTTGATCATGAAAGAAACGTTCGCTCGCTGAAAAATTAAACCAATTTCGTACATCCGTTACTTTTTGCATCCAACGTTTATCTATTTCTGTATATCCTTCTCGCCCCATAAATCGATTAATAAGTGCTTTAACCTGGAGAAATTTACTCTCCGTATAGAGTAAATTCTGATTTAAAGTATCGCTTAAACAAGCAATTAAATCTTGCTGGAACCCGCGAATATCCACGTCTTGGTTTTGATCCATCACTAATGTAATGTAGGTGCCTGCATTATATTCAATATCTTTTAGCGATGTATTGATGTGCGCAATTTTATCTTGAATATCGCCGCGTTCTTTGTTCAGTTGATTTTGTAACAACGCAATGCTATTGATCGTCCCTTCATTTAAAAGTGCCTTAAACCGGGCCTCATGTCGAGGAAGATCTTCGCCCTCAAGATTCTTCAGGATGGTTTGATATTCATGCATCGCTTCTAAATGAGCATCAATTTCAGACGTTTCGAGTGGATAAGCCGTTTTGAATTGGTGCATATTTTGTAAAATATCCGGCCCCAAACGGGCTAATTTCTTATCAACGGCATCAATTTGGTTTTGCAGTATTCCCCGTAATTCAGTTTGTGTTTTTTCAATGTACTCAAGAACAATTTTTTTATCACCCAATTTTTCCAAACGAAATGCATCTAATCGTGGAAAAAATTGCGCGTGTTCTGTTGCCGCCGCGCTTGCAATCAACGCTTCAGTCTGTTGACGCATCCTCTCAGCATCTTCAACTTGTTGCGTCAATCGTCCAAGTTCTGAATGATGACGCGCAGCTTTTTGTTCTTGCTCAATGATTTCGGTTTGAATTTGTCCCAGCTGTTCCTCCAGCACCGCTAGAATACTGGAATTAGCGGCAATTTCTTTCTGCTCTTTTTGACAAGCATCGATCATTTTGGCAATGAGGGCCCAATTGATGTCTTCAAAATCTTGTATATTGAGTAAATCCCGACAGCGATCACGTTCTGCAATTAACAGCTTGAGTTGCTTATCCAGCTCTAACAACTGCTGCACCAGAATGCTTCCCTGAGCTTGAACCGCTTTGAGTTTCTCTGTCAGAACGCGAATTTTCTCTTCATTGCTCCAGCCTAAAATATAACGACTTCGATCGTTGATATCATGGCGGTCGTCTTTTTCATGACGTTGACCACCCATTTTGATTTGGCCATTTTGCGTAATCGCTTTAGGCTCGCGTTGAAAATCAATGATCGTTTCCGCGCATATATAATTAAAGCGCGCGGATAGCTCAGCCATTAACCATTCATAAAAATGATTCTCAGGTTTTATTTTTAATTTTTTAAGGATACTTTCGTTGCGAATCACGTCGTTATTTTTAAAAACAGTATCAGATTTTACGCGAAAATAAACAATCCGGTCTTTAAGATTAGTGCGTTCCACATAATGGCTGACTTGATTGTAAGTGGCTTCCGGCACGAGAATAGACAGGCCAAAATTATGCAGCAACCGCTCAATTGCGCCAGACCACGCTGTTTTTCGTTCATCAATTTGAATGAGCTCCCCAATAAAAGGAAGCGTTTTTTCTGATACATTAAGCGCTTCAAGCATTCTGGCTCGAACATCCAGTATTTTATATGGAATATTGCTTTTACGTTTTTTCAGAGACTGTATTTCAGTTTGAAGAGCGAGTTCCTCTTCTTCCAATTTTTTAAGCACGAGACGACAATCAATCTGCTGAATATGAAGGGCTTCACGTTGCTTGTCTTGCTCATTTTGGAGGAGGCTTGCTTGCTGGCGATTTTGATAAAAGCCATCGCTATCTTTGGCCATAGGGAGATTAAGGCCTTGGACTATTTTTTTATACAAAGTCGATCGTTCACTTTTTCGATCGCGATCCAATGTTAAGCGAGTGATTTCAGAAGCCAGTTGATCCAATCGATCGCCACCATTCTGATGGATGTTCATGCGAACATTTTGCTCATTATCGCGCAGATGTCTCATTTTATTGAGAACCGCCTGCAGCCGTCCTTCTTCCTTTTGCTTGGAAAGGCCCAATCGTTCTAAATGCGTTTTAAGCAACTCACATTTTATGCTGGCAAAATAGGGCGCTAGCGCTTCTCGCATTAAGCGAGAGTCTGTTTTTTCATTTTGCAAGCATTGATACTCTTCACCCTTGAGCATCATCGGTTTCAACGCGTCAATTTGAGCGCGTGCTTTTAATACCGATTCATGAGCACGATTAAGGTTTTCAAAGTGTCCACACAGCTCGGCAATGCGATCTTCAGCATGTGTCTTTTCTAACATATGTAAACGTACAAACTCTGTAAGATTCCCTACGGATTTCATCGACACCGTTTGATAAAAAAGATCCAGCGCCTGTTCATTTTGAATGCCAAAACGTCGGCGAAAACACGTTGCGTATTCTTTGAACTGCTCAAAAATCTCGATCGACACGTTTTGTTTAAGGCGTTTTTTAAGCGTAGCAATCTCTCCCCCAAACCCAGAAAAATGTTGGGCAATTGAGAGTTTCTCTTCAGCAACAATAAAAAACCGTTCGGGATTTCTTTGGCCTTCTTTCAGCCAAAAGACCTGAGCAAGTGTAATTCCTTTCTCATAACCTTGATTAAAAAAATAAGCCAAAAGAACACTATAATTTGACTCTCCACGAAGCGCGACAGCCTTCACAAGTTGAGTATCATCATCCTGTTCATTTTTATATTCACCGCGAACATAGGAATACAGCGATCGTTCTTTTCCTTCTGCTCCGGCCGCTTTATTATAGATGATGCGATGGTGAGGTACTAAAAGCGTGGTTAAAGCATCGACTAACGTTGATTTTCCAGAACCAATATCGCCCGTTAAGAGCGCGTTGTAGCCATTAGGGGAAATTGTCCAAACATGCTCGTTAAATGTGCCCCAGTTGTAGACTTGTAGCTCATGAAGTCGAAACCCTGCTTCACAATCATGGTCATTTTCACTCAAATCAGATAACACCTTCGGCATCCCGTTCTCCATATTCTTTGTATTCGGCAAGTTTCATCTCAAGGTTTGCGAGCCAATCGGCATCAATTAATGCTTTGATAATGCGTTTAACCTCAAAGCGCTTCGCATCCGTAGTTAAACGACGCAAAATGCCAAGTTCAATCACTTTATTGATGGTGGTGCTAATTTGATTAACCGTTTTCACTTCATTATTACCTGTTGGCAAATAAAGCTGCATCATTTGAATAATCTGTTCTTCAGTTAAGATGACACGTATATCGCCCCCACTTGCATCTTGCTCCAGAAGTTTTTTTCTTAAAAGAACACATAACAGACTGACCGGAAAACTTAACGGACGTTTTTGAAGAAGTCTGGGCAGGGCCGTATCGTCCTTATCATCCATTAAAGGGCGCTGACGAAGATACGCATATCCCTCAGCTTCATCCACAATAAGTTGCAATCCCAGAACACCCACATAATCCTGTATCTGGATCTGCAGCGATGACAGTTGTAACCAAATGTCTGTGTGCTCATTTTGGTATACAACGCCCTGAAATAAATGAATCAGTGATTTTTGAAACAGCGGGGTATGATGTTCTGTTGTCATATTCATCTCACAAAAATAACCTTAGGTAAAACAACACATTTTTCATTGAGCATCAACGTCTCTTCTTGAGTTTCATCAATAATAGATCGCTCAAATTGTGTCGCCAGTTTTAAGTAGACGACAATTTCAGATAAGCCCTTTTCTACAGGGAATTCGCCAATCAAATTTTTAAGGCTGATTTGAGAAGAACGCTGCAGCGCTTTTTGAATCCGTGATGCTAAAAGAGTCTCATCAACATAAACTTGCTCAAACAAGGCGTGAATCATCGCGTCCTCAACACCGGCTTTCAATTTTGTGGCGGACAGCTTGATTTTTTTCGGCGGCGTAAACAATGTGCTTGACATAAATGCATCAATATTGGCTTTAAAGTGGTTCAGCTCGGTCCATTTTCCCTGACGAGGAATTTTATCTTTGTGCTGAATAGTTTCTTTTTCAATCGAATTGATCAGTTCCATCAGACGTTTATTGGCAAGATAGGCTTGATCATCAAGATAGCGCCTCAATTGCTCTGATAGCAGATTACCCGTACGGTAAACTTTTTCTCCGGCATCTAACAGATAAATAGGAATACGAGCCAAAAGTTTATCAGGATTAAATTGAGCAACCTCTTCAAGCGCGTAAATTTCAGTCAATAATGATGCTAGCTCAGCCTGGCGTTGAGGTGCCATAAGCAGCTCCCAAAACGCTTTGAAACTCTTTCCTTGATCCGAATCACGGATGACATCTTGTTCACTAAAAATTTCATCCAGAAGAGAGCCCTTTTGCTTATCACTTAAGGTAATACGCTCACGAGCATTACGATCTAACACGCGAAAATTATATTCTACTTGACGAAAATCAGAAAGAAGCCGACGAGCGGTCTCTTCGGCTTGCATAAAGCGTTCTTTAATCTGACGTCGATCATAAACCTCTACGACACCTTCTTTTTGAATTTTATTGATCTCAGCATCAATGGCTTGTTTTTGTGCATTTAGCTCAGCAAGCCTGAGCTCTACATTACTTTCAGTTTTATCAACAATGTCTTTAAGCAATTCAAACAGGTGAAAAAGGCGTGATTCTGCACCAACAAATTCTTTTTGCTCTAGACTTTGGATCCAGTCAATTGCTTTTTCAGTTGCAGGCGTTAAATCACACTCTGGTTCATCCCCATACTGCGGATAATATTTTCGCAAGTAAGCATTATCATTATGACACCAATCTTCGATATAAGCTTTTGGCGATTTAGGATACAACGTTGCCCCATAATCCTGCCGCAATTGATGCAAATAATCATCAAGTTTACTGATCAGTTCAGTGTAAGCATACGAACGACGATTAGAAACAATAAACACACGATAAAAAAAACTTAAAATAAGCGGAGCATTATCTGCATGTAACAGCTGCCAAGTCGTATGCGTCTGTTTTAACCGCAACAAATATTCATAACTTAACGAGGATGTCTTTTTTTGCATAAAATATCTTCAACGTAAGACTTGAAATTAAAAAAATGCTCGAATCATGGCATGATGAGCTAATTGTTTGCAAAAATTGATCGGTATTTTGTATTCTCTCGCTCAACCCAAGCCTCCCGACCTGTA
Organism: uncultured Gammaproteobacteria bacterium; assembly: GCA_963784615.1. Taxonomy (GTDB): domain Bacteria; phylum Pseudomonadota; class Gammaproteobacteria; order Legionellales; family Legionellaceae; genus UBA11403. Next base: position 1,739,135 of record CAWASG010000001.1, on the reverse strand, counting down.
AATCGTAACATTCCATTAATATAATGGACAAATTAATTTTTTGAAAAAATTAATTTCGGTTGCGCAAAGGCCTTAATGTAGCCCAGTTCCTTACGATAATTTAACGCATCTTGGTTTTTTTACCTTGTACTAGGCTTACGAAGTAAGAAAAGAAAGGGTTTTCTTTTAAACACAACCTCATTTCTTTGATTCCGCCTGCGGCCAGAATATATTTCACGTCAGGTACAAAATCGTTGAGTATTTTTAATATATCCGCATCGCTGGTTTTTCTTTTATCGAGCTCTTTCATTTGCTGTTCTATCATTCTAATAGTGAGTTTGTAGTGATGATTTAACATATTAATTAACCTCTGTTGGGCACAAGCCTTGATGGCAATAATAGGGGGTTGAGGTTTAATGGCGGTTACTAACGTATCAACGGCATTAAAGTCTGACAAGATTTCATATGAAGTATTTAACCATAATGGTTATTGTTAGGCGACAATTATCTTTACGCGTACATCAATCATTTTTTCCTTAACTTAGCGCCATGAGATGCTGCCCCCCTTGATTTGATTTTTGGGGCCAGATGCCACGGATTCTTACAATATGCGGCCCGTAATTTGTTGCCTTATCGGGCCAGATACAATATAATTTATACATATATGGCCCTGGTGAAAAAAATGTCGAAAGAAACTAAAGCGCATCCCAGCAAGAAAATTCAATTTATTGGTCGAAATCATGAAATAAAATACATTACGGAGTCTGCTAATACTGGTGAAGCCAGCATCATCGTTGTTTATGGCCGGAGGCGAGTAGGGAAAACTGAACTAATTGAATATGCATTGCATGAACGAAACTTGATCAAGCTTGAGGGCGTAGAAGACGGCAACACCCAAGCGCAGATGTACCGTGTTCTTTATCAACTGTCGAAAGTGTTCAACGATGAGTATATCAGTCATCTGCGTTTTAATACTTGGATGGAGCTGTTCGACTTCATCGCGTCAAAAATTGCTGTTGGAAAATGGACCCTCTATCTTGAAGAGGTTCAATGGATGGCGGAATATAAAAACCAGCTGATTTCCGATCTAAAATATGTGTGGGATAATTCATTAAGGCATAATCCGGATCTATTACTTGTTTTATGCGGGTCATCTCCTTCGTTTATGCAAAACCAAGTGATTCACTCGAAAGCTTTATACAATCGCTCTATGTATGAAATTAATCTCAGTGAATTCACACTCAATGAAACCCAAAAACTATTAGGAAACCGCTCTCATCGTGAAGTTATGGATGCTTACCTTACTGTCGGCGGCATACCTGAATATCTGAAACGCATTAAAAAACATTATTCCATTCAGATTGGCATATGTGAAGAAAGTTTCAAAAAAAATAGTTATTTTAGCAATGAAAAAGAGCGGATATTCATTAGTAGTTTTGCAACAAACGCCCACTATCAAGAAATTGTTGATTATCTAAGTCAGGTCAAATTTGCTAGTAAACAAGATATTGAAAAATACTTACACGTGAAAGGAGGGGGCAATCTGACAAATGTTCTTAAGGATCTCGACATGTGTGGTTTTATTGAAATATACCAACCTTATCAAGCAGAACATAATAGTAATTTGATTCGTTATTGCGTTTCCGATAGCTACTTGAGGTTTTATTTTAAATTTATATCTCCGTTATCGGACAGAATTCAGGAAGGGGATTATAATGAATCTCCCTTGCATGCCCTTAATAAAGAGTCTTATCGGAAATGGTTAGGACTTTCTTTTGAACGTTTTTGTCGGAAGCACAGTCAAATGATTGCTGCTATCATTGGTTTTTCTGCAGTTCGTTATAAAAGCGGCGCTTTCTTCAATCGAGCAACCATAAAAGAACAAGCAGGATATCAGATTGATCTCATATTTGATCGTGCGGATCATGTCTTAACGATATGTGAAATCAAATATACCCAAAGTAAGACAGGTACTGATGTGATAGAGGAGTTTGAAAAAAAATTACGCCAGATGCCTGACTTGGGAAAGAAGACTATTGAGAAAGTGTTAATTAGTGCAAGTGGCGCAACGGATGCTTTACTTGACCAAGCTTACTTTGACCGGATTATTACGTTGGAAGATATCTTCAATTGTTTACGCAACTAAACATCTGCTGATAGTTTTGGGTTTAGCGCATTATTAAAATTCACCCAAATTCCTCCGTCATCGTTGAGTTAGTCAAAATCGTCGGATAAGCGATAACTATCAAACGACCCTTGATTGAAATCTATCGACACTGACCCCGTTGATTTAAGCCACGAATCTGTCATTCTGGTAGCGCGACTACCTCCCGACTTGGACAACTGCACGGTACTAAATAATTTCTGAGGCATGTTATGCCAAGGACGACTGGTATCCCTTTGGGCCGTCAGTCAATGTCTTAATTCATATGGGTGACTGGTGCATATTAGTGACACCACACGGAGAGAATTTAGGCGCATTTAGTATGCAATGAAGATCTTTAGTGACTTGAATAATAATAAGAATTGGCGAAATAAACCGAAAAGTATGCTATTGCCATTTGACAAAGTCTTTCTAATGGGTGACCCCATTGATTCTCTTGACCCCATCGATCCGCTGCCATCGATCGGGATCGAGAATTACAATATGCCGGTTACGGTATAATTGGCTGTAGCGCCCCCTGCCGTTTGGGTGACCACACATGTTGCCGTTGCGTCGGCCGCAACAGGTGTTGCGGTGAGTGTGTAGCCCGTAGGTGTTCCGCCTTGGAGTAGTCCGCCAATATCACATGTAGTCACAGCGGATCCTTTTGCGCTACTTGCTTTTCGACTGGCGTAATTAATCGCAGAAGCTGAGGATAAGGCTCCAGCAACACCGCTCAACGCGGCCGCTTTTGCATCTGCGGATAAATCGATATACTTCGGAACAGCTACTGCAGAAAGAATTCCCAGTATGACAATCACCATGATTAATTCAATCAATGTAAAGCCTTTTTGTATGTTCATCGCTATATCCTCTCAATGAAGCGTAAATGTATTACAAATTCGAGTCATGTATTTAGCGACAGGTTATGCTATGCCTGTTGCTGTAAAAGTTGCTGTACCTGAAGATGGACCATTCAATGTGCAGCTCGTCGTTGTTCCAGCTGTAATGGCAGCAGAAGTAATCGTCTACCCAGTGGGTAGACCGCCTTGTAACGATGTCGCAACATCTGTACAATTCGCAACTGCATTGCCTTTAGCAGAATTTGTCGACCGAGCTGCATAATTGATGGCGGATGCTGAGGACAAGGCCCCTGCAATGCCATTAATCGTTGCTGTTCTTGCGTCAGAGGTTAAATCAACATATTTCGGAACGGCAAAAGCCGACAAAATTCCTAAAATAACAATAACCATGATCAATTCAATTAAGGTAAAACCCTTTTGTGTGTTCATCGCTTTCTCCGCGTCTTTTATAATTGATATTAAATTAATATCAACTGAGCCTTCTTTTGAGTATAGTAAAGGAGCAACATTAAGTCAATAAGGTCGCATTCTAATCTATTTTAATATGCGCCATTGAGCTAAGCGGGCTCATTGTTGGGTTATCCATTTTTCAAGGATCGATCGCCACGAACCTTTATTTGAATAAATTATGACCAAAAGCCATCCAGAACATCAGTGCTCCCAGCCCTAAGCAAATGATAGCCAGCAGTATGCGATGAGATAAAACAGCGGTATCGTCAAATACTTTTTGATTAAGGAACTGGCTCAATCTTGCGAGCTGGTTTGGAGCTAGTAATAAACTAACACCAATTACAAAAAGAAATAAAGCGAAAGTGAGTATCATTATCATAATAGTCATCCTTAAATATTAAAGCCAGTGCGTGTTGGCTTTATTAATACTCCAAAAAAATTGATTGTTAAACATTTTGTCTTCACTTTCTTAACTTTAGGACAGAATACGCAATAAGTCAAATATCAGTCATAAACACACTTTATTAATCAGCATTAAATGAGCGAGTGAAATATTTGTATGAGGAAAGGGCGGGACAACTGAGTGAGGTGACGGTGCGGGCAGTTGTTCATTATGGCAAGTTGGGATGGCATAGGTTTTTTTTAGCGGAGAATAAAAAAAGAGGGCAATCCGAAGATGCCCTCAATAGAAAATGTACCGAGTTCTCTCGGTTGTATCCTAACAACCGGTTGTAACTACAGTAGATGAAGGGTCAGCCCAAGTGGCAGTGCAATTTGCAACGATTGTTACGACTCCACTAGCGCACGTTAATCCACCACCGTAGTCAATGGCGGCGCATGCGGTTCCCAACGTGAGAGGTGTTCCTCCCGGCAAATTGGCGACACGAGTGGCTGAATCTAAAGCCGTTCGCACACCGGTTAATACACCGATTCTTGCATAGGTCTGCATACTTTGATATTTAGAGAAGGCAAAAGCACTCAATATACCAAGTACTATAATTACAATGATGAGTTCTATTAAGGTAAAACCTTGTTGTTTGGCGCGAATATTCATAAATGTTCTCCAGTAGATGCTTTTTAAAAGCGTCAGGTACAAGTTAAAGTTTAGTTCTTTTTTTTCAAAAAGCAAGCGAATTAGGCGTTAAAATATACTATCTGTATGGTGTGCGCATAAAAATATCTTATTTTCGGTTTCTCAACAATGCACTGCGCTCTATAGTATTGGCACTTGACGATTCCATTAATATTGATTACATCCCCAGAACTGCATATCCCTGCACCATTGATAGGGGCTCACTTCTATCGACACTTTTCCCTTTTGACAAATAAAATCCAAAGTAATGCTTGGGCCTTGGTTGGATTGAAAATAATGCGTACTATTCACGCTGTAAATTAAGCGGTGCTCTTGAGCGTCATATACCCAGCGCTGGAGATTCGTAAGATCAAAAAAATTCTCCGAATGGATTTCAAGCCAGTCCGGCTTATCAAGAAAACGACATCCGATGTCATAATGCTGCCTAAGCCCCTCTTCCATCTTAAGTCCTTGCTTTATACTTGTAAGACTTATATCGAAGAGAAACCACTCAGCTTTCGCTTGGTATATCTCAAAATAGCGCATCATTGTCCAAATGCAAACAGATACCATGATCGCCAGGATTGCAACATGAAGCGGTCTTAATCGGATGGATTTTTTTAGTAGGGAGTTCATTTTATTGGCATCCTTCATTTTTCACTTTGTTGTGAATCAGCCACCGGCTGAAGGTACTGGCGTGCTTACAAAAACATCATTTGGGATGTGGCGCAACGCTTGCAAGATCCCACATTGGCAAAAATACACCCAGAGCAAGAATGAGCACCATCCCGGCCATGAGTACCAGCATGATAGGTTCAATGGCATCGCTTAAACGTACTAGATCGTATTCAATTTCACGCTGATAAAAATCAGCGACATTGTCCAAGAGGTCGTCAATGCTGCCAGTTTCTTCTCCCAGCGTTATCATTTGTACTACAAGCGGAGGGAATAAGCCTGTTTTTGCGATAGCGCTGGAAATACTGTTGCCTCTGGATACGAGGTTAGAAATAGATTTAATTTTTTTTGCGACATAAGCATTTCCGGTAGAAGCGCCCACGAGTTCGATGCCATCGACTGCAGTTAGACCTGCACGAAGCACCAGCGCATAGAGTCGCGCAAAGCGGGCCAGCATGATGCGATGGATGAGCCAACCAATGATAGGAATTTTTAATTGAATGGTTGCCCATTTCAGTTCCCCTTCTGGTGTTTTAATATACAATCTAAACGCAATAATCGATCCTATCACGCCACCCAGGATGAGGTACCAATAGCTTATTAAAAAACTAGAGGTGGCTAATAAAATTCGGGTGGGGAGAGGGAGCTGGGCCTTAAAAGTGGCAAACATAGACGCAAAAGCGGGAATCACAAATGCGTTAATAACGAGCAAGGCAATAAGAAGGGCTATGACCACAAATATTGGATAGCGTAGTGCCGTTTTCAATTTTTTTGTGGTATCGGTTTCGAGCTCAAGGTAACTGGATAAATGCAAAAAAACCTCATCTAATTGGCCTGTGCTTTCGCCGACCTTCACGAGGTTCACAAAAAAAGGAGAAAAGACGGCTGGGCATTGGCTCATGGCGATGTATAAACTTCTTCCTTGATTTAAGTCCCCAACAATGTGTTGTAATGCTTCCTTAAGGGGCTTATCTCGCGCAGTTTCAGCCAGTCGGCTGACGGCTGTACCAATTGGGATCCCTGCTTTCAGTACGGCATACATTTGTCGGCAGAACATATGGAGCGAATCTTTGGATACTTTTTCTTTGAAGAAATTGGGGAAAGTCAATCCTGTTGATGCGGTTTGCTCTGTTTTACTGACCAAGGTAATGTCTAACGGCGTCACGCCTTCGCGCTGTAATTGCGCGGCAACATCCTCCTCCGAGAGGGCCGTGCGTTGACCTGTTTGCGGTTTCCCAGTTGGGTCGATGGCAGTGTAGGTGAATAAGGGCATGATCCGTTGCTCTCTATATTTATACTGCGCGCGCAGTGTATATTATTCTTTGTTGATAAGGTTAGTATAACTGGCTATTGACTGAACTGCGATAGCTTTGGATGTTTACATCGGGTGTCTGTGTGGGCATGAAGGCGTATATTTGTCAGTTTAGACAATAATCAATACTTATTGATTTAAGTTTGACTGGTTATGATATTTGTCCTAGAATTAGATTGTTAGTTAATATTGGCTTTTCCTACAAAATTTCAGCTTCATGGAGTTTTATTTTAACCATCTATGTTTGGTTTTAGACATTAAGGAAGATTATCATGACTGCATTATTGATGTTAGGTGTCGTAACTATTTTTATGGGTCTCCTGCTCTTGGTTGCACCGGGTTTACTTTCCCGCGTCAGCAAGTTCTTAAATCGTACAGTATATGATGAGAGCGCAGTTTTGGGTCATCGCATACTGGTCGCATTGATTAGCATAGCTGTTGGTGCGCTGTTGCTGTGGATGTATTTTGGTCATCATGTGCCTTATCTCATGAACTAAGGCCGCGTCGGCTCTGGTGCTCGGCGAGCAAAGCCTTGGTTTCGCTTCGCTGCACCGTGGCTACGTTAGAGAGTCTACTTGGGCTACCAAAATTTGTGCTGTAGTTATAAACGTGTCATTTGACAGCAATGCCGTCATGCGCCAGCATTATCATTAAAATGATATGATTTATGGTGATATATGGCAAGCTTGAGTGTGCGAAAATTAGATGATGATGTTTATACCCGGTTAAGAATCCGGGCTGCCAAGCATCATGTTTCGATGGAAGAAGAGGCTCGGCAGATTATCTCCTTGACGGTTTCTGCGCCTGAGCGTATCAGTGATGTGTTTCGGAAGCATTTTGGCAACAACAATGGCGTTGATTTAACCCTTCTCTCTCGGCGTGAGCCGCATGAGCCTATGGATTTTTAACGGATGATTATCCTCGATACCAATATTATTTCTGAAATGATGAAGCCGTTACCTTCGCCAACGGTCTTTACCTGGTTGGATCAGCAGAATGTGATTGAGTTATATATCACCACCATTTCGATCGCCGAAATCATCTATGGGATTCATGCACTACCAGCAGGTCATCGACGCCAACTGCTTGAGGATGCGTTTCATCAAACCATGATGGAGGCTTTCGAATATCGTGTTCTCTCTTTTGATGAGGCTGTCGCTGGTTAATCCATTTGTTTGATATCTCATTTGAAATCCCACGTTTTTCATGCAAATATTGTGGAATATTCCACGTTTTACCATCATAATATGTGATATTTACCACGATTTCGGATGGTAAAGCGTGATAAAATGTACTCAGATCTACGTAAACGTAATGTACGCACAAAGGGAGAATGATGAAACGGTATATTTTGGAAAAATTGAATGCCTGGAAAACATCTCCACATCGTAAGCCTTTATTATTATATGGAGCGAGGCAGGTAGGGAAAACCCATACACTGAAGGCATTTGCAAACAGTGCGTACGCCGATCATGTCTATTTAAATTTTGAAGACACGCCTATTCTTAAACAATATTTTGCAGGAAGTTTAAGTCCAAAAGACATTATTTTTAAATTATCGATACATTTTAATAAGCCTATTCAGCCTCAACATACACTGATTATATTTGATGAAGTTCAAGAATGTCCTGAGGCGTTGAATAGTCTTAAATATTTTAATGAAGATGCCAATGAGTATCATGTGTGTGCTTGTGGTTCTTTGTTGGGCGTTAAGATGGGGCATAAAAAAGGCTTTCCAGTGGGGAAAGTGAATTTTCAACATTTGTATCCACTGAGCTTTATGGAGTTTTTAGATGCAGTGGGTGAGCCACGGTTAAAAGAATATCTTACCTCGCTCACCCAAATTGAACCATTGCCTGAGCCTTTTCACCATAAATTGAATGAGCTGTTGCGGATTTATTATTTTATCGGCGGGATGCCGGAGGCGGTATTGACCTATGTTGAACGTCAGGATTTTAATGCGGTTAGAGGCGTGCATCGGGAGATCTTAAAATCCTATGAGCTGGATTTTTCAAAACATGCCGAAAAGAGTTTAAGTTTAAAGATTTCAGAAGTTTGGCGCTCTATTCCCAGTCAACTGGCCAAAGAAAATAAAAAGTTTGTCTATTCAATGGTTCGTTTGAGTGCCCGTGCCAGAGAATACGAAGAAGCCATACAGTGGTTGAGTGCTGCAGGGCTTATTCATAAAATTTACCATCTTGCTACGCCAAAAATGCCTTTGAAGGCTTATTACGATATGGATGTGTTTAAAATTTATCTTTTGGATGTTGGATTGTTGAATACCATTGCGGACTTGCCGCTTAGAACATTATTAGATGGCGATCAACTTTTTCAGGAGTTTCGCGGTTCGTTAACCGAAAATTATGTATTCCAATCGCTGGCGCCTTATTTTGAGCATCAATACTATTGGACAAGTCAAGGCCGCGCTGAAGTGGATGGTGTGATTCAGTATGAGGGCGACATTATGCCGCTGGAAATCAAATCAACCACAGCTATTCGAAGTAAGAGCTTGAAGGTCTATCATGATAAATACCATCCTAAATTAGCATTGAGAATGTCGATGCTTAATTTGAAACAAGACGGTAATGTGTTGAATATTCCCTTGTATATGGCAGATGAGGTGGAACGATTATTGAGGTATGTTACAAGGGTTGAATGATTTCATGGCGATTTTGAATGATGGTTTTAAACGTTTCATCTAAGGTTGACCAATCGACGAGGTCGACTTTATACGGGAGATCGCTTTCAGCAAAGGCGGAACTTAAGGCCGCCATAACGTCGGTGGAAAGGGGTTGTTGAGTCATGATGGCTAGATCGACATCTGAGTATGGCTTGATGTTAGCTGTGGTACGTGATCCAAATAACCAGACGGTGTGGTTTGGAATGAATGTTCTCAAGATGGATTGAATTAAAAGTAATTCATTTTGACTGAGATTGATCATGTGTTGCGTGCCTGAATGGCCAGAAGAAGGGCGTATGCATCAGGGTAAAATTCCAGAGCGGTTTCATAGACGCTATCAGCTTTTTCCTGATGGTAGGTATGTGAGGTCATGTTTCGTTGATGCCGGTATGCCAACCATTTTGCAGCGTCGCTGATTAACCCGCGCTCAGCACCTTCACGTATCAACTCCGGGTAAGACATGGCGTCAACTGCAGAGGGAACCGGGTATTCGTTTTCCAATTGGCGTTTAAGCATTTTCCAGCAGAGTTCATAACAGAATTCAAAGTGTTGGATGACGCCGGCTTGTAATGTGTGCTGCAAATCGCTATCCGCGGAGTCATCGTTAATGTACGGCGTTGAAATGTGAATACTACGATTCAGAGATTCGAGGGCATTTTCCAGAGATTTTGTGTTTAATTGGGTCATGCAATGGCTTCCACTATTGATGAGTAGGTTGGGCTTCGGCTCGCCTGCCGCAACTCAACCTATGTTTCACAGCTATTAAATTTAGAAAGTGCATCGGACGTAGGTTGGGTTGAGGCCCTTAGGCCGAAGCCCAACATGATGGTTTTGTTGGGCTTCGGCTTACCAGCCTCAACCCAACCTACGTTTATTCCTAAAACGGAATGTCGTCGTTCAGATCATCAAAAGCGGCTTGAGCGGTTGATTCTGTTGCTGGTTGGCTTCTTGCTGGTGCTGCTTGAGCATATGAAGATCCTTGAGCTTCGCTTGCGTGAGCTGGGGGAGCTTCATTGAAGGATGATTGGCCACCTTTTGAGTCCAGCATTTGCATCTCAGACGCGATGATTTCAGTCATGTATTTGTCTTGGCCTTGTTGATCTTGCCATTTGCGCGTTCTGAGGCTGCCTTCAACATAAATTTTGCTGCCTTTGCGAATGTACTGGCCGGCAATTTCTCCGAGACGGGCATAGCAAACAACGCGGTGCCATTCAGTACGTTCTTGTTTTTCACCGGTTTGTTTGTCTTTCCACGATTCACTCGTTGCAATGGATAGGGTTGTGGCTGCATTGCCGTTGGGCATATAACGAACGTCTGGATCGCCTCCAACGTTTCCTACGAGTATGACTTTGTTGACTCCACGTGCCATTGATATCTCCAGTTAAGATTTTAAATTGGACTTGAATTATTCCAATTGAGATTATACGCGCTTTAACTGTTTTTTCTAGGTTAAATTGCGAATGATTTCCTCAGCACTGTCTTTCACATAAGAGTCTTTTGCAATTCGCAGGTATATTTTTTTGTCATCGTGCGATATTGAGACGCTGTTGACGCCGGCAAGTTGACTGAGCTTATGCTGCAGGGCGAGGTCATCGGCGATTTCGTGGTGGAAAGGGATGACGTGGGTGAGTTGGTAGGCATTGGGTTTCATGAACGCGGCGATGAGCACCCACAGGAGGCTGATGACGCTATTGAAGATAAAAATACCCGTGCTGCCTGTATATTGATAGGTGATTCCCGCCAATGCGCCGCCGGCAAAAATACCGAGGAACTGGCTGCTGGAGTAGATCCCCATTGCCGTGCCTTTATTGGTGGTGTCGGCCTGTCTTGAAATCTGTGAGGGCAGTGTGGCTTCGAGGATATTAAAGGCGACAAAATAGACAATCATCGTCATACAAATGCCTAGCCAGTGTTGATTGAGAAATATTAAGGTGAATTGGCTTAAAGCGGTCAGGATAACAGCAGTCATAAAAACAAGTTTCATGCGTTGTCGACGTTCGCCGAAGACAATCACGGGCATCATCAGGATGAAAGCACCAATCATGAGTGGTAGGTAAAAAAGCCATGGTTCGGATAAATGACCTTGTTGAACTTGTTGTTTTAGTAATAGCGGCAGAACGTAAAATGTTGAGGTTAAGATAAGATGCTGGAAAAAAATGCCGACATTCAGGCGTTGTAAATGGCGGTTTGCTAATACTTGTTTGAACTGTGCGGGTTGAATGATATCGCGTTCGTGAAAAGGGTCTTTCTTGGGCGTTGGGATCACGAGGTGGAGCAACAGCATTGCCAATAACGCCAACATCGCAGTGAAATAGAAGATCCCGGCGAGGCCTGTATGTTCAGCGAGAATGGGGCTGATGATCATCGCCAAACTAAAGGATAAACCAATGGATACGCCAACCACGGCCATGGCTTTTGTTCGTTGTTCGTCTGGGGTTAAATCCGCAAGTAAGGCCATCAATACACTGCCAATTGCGCCGGCACCCTGCAATACTCGCGCCAGAATCATCATTTCAATGGAATGTGCCCAAGCACCGATGAAACTGCCGATGGCGAATAGAATCAGGCCCAGGGTAATGATGGGTTTTCGACCAAAGCGATCGGATAACATGCCAAAAGGAATCTGTAAAATTCCCTGGCTGAGCCCATAGCTGCCGAGGGCGATGCCAATCAACATCGGGGTTGCATCCGTCAACTCGCCCGCATGAAGGGTGAAAACTGGGATTAACATAAATAATCCCAGAAGACGAAATGAGAAAATACTTGCAATGGGGAAAACGGTCTGGCGCCAGGAATAGTTCATCTAATCTTTTCTATTCTTTTAATGTTTATGAGAGCGAAGGGTACAAAATTTAAGCGAATAAGACAAGTTATTTTTTTCCGTCACAATATATGCATTTGCGCTTTTCATGACGGATTTTTCATTGACAAAATCGGCCACAAGATTGACAGCATCAATGAACAGGGGTAATTTGGCTGATTTTTCACAAGAGAGATTATCATCATGAGCCAAACACTCATCAATAAGGTTGCTTTAATTACCGGTGGCGCACGTGGGATTGGTAGGGCGACGGCGTTGAAGTTGGCACGGGCGGGCGTTGATGTTGCTATTGTTTATTATAACAGCTCTGATGAAGCCGCAACGTTAGTGGCTGAAATCAACGCGTTGGGTCGGCAGGCGTGTGCGATTCAAGCCAATGTCTCTGATCATCAATCCGTGAAAGAGATGTTTGTTGAATTTCAAAAACATTTTACCAAACTCGATTTTTTAATTAGCAATGCCGCCAGCGGTGTTTTGAAGCCCGCAATGAAGATGACCACAAAACATTGGCGCTGGTGCATGGAAACCAATGCCCTGGCTTTGAATCACTTGGTCACAGAAGGACGAGCATTGATGCCAGTCGGTAGTCGTGTACTCGCTTTGTCCAGTCTCGGCGCTCAGCGAGCGATTCCTAATTATGCTTTTATTGGTGCGTCTAAAGCTGCGCTAGAGGCATTGGTGCGTTCATTAAGTCTTGAGCTTGCAGAAGCAGGCATTAGTGTGAATACGGTCTCTGCGGGCGTTGTAGATACCGATGCGCTGAAGCATTTCCCCAATCGTGAGCAGTTGCTGGATGAATATCAGTCGCACGCTTTGGCCGGTCGCCCTTTAACACCAGAAGATGTGGCCAATGCAGTGTACTTGCTTTGCCTGCCTGAGGCTGAAATGATTAAAGGCCATACATTATTTGTTGATGCGGGATATAGTGTGGTGGGTTAGTGCTCGATTTTAATGTGTATCTTTGTCATAATTGATTTTGGGACGATGTGTTTAAGATGGATGCCACAATGCGAACGATCGGGCTAATTTTATTATTGGTGTTATTGGGACTGCAATACAAACTGTGGTTTGGTGACGGCAGCGTTTTTCATCGGACTCAACTTGATAAGAAATTGGCACTTCAAGAAGAGGTCAATAATAAACTCGCTGCACGCAACCGGGCAATTGAAGCGGATATTGCCGAGCTGAAATCAGGTGATCAAGCACTTGAAGAGCAAGCGCGCTATGATTTAGGAATGGTCAAGCAGGGCGAAGTGTATTATCAGTTTGTGGATTAGGGTGTGAAACAGTCCCTAGTATATTACGACTTCATAAAATGATCATAAATCGCCCGGCTCGTTAAGGCTATGGCACGGCTACGATTCTGATCGCTGGCGGCTTGGGACTTAACATAGACCGCAATCGCGATATGCCCTTTGTTATGCGGTAAAGTGATAATTCCAACATCACTGACAAAACGAAACAGTTGCTTAGAGCCAGGGTATTTCAGATAATTTTGTTCATCAATCGCCCACGTTCCTGTTTTGTGAGCGACTTTCACATTGAAAGGCAGCAAGCCTTTTATCCTACTTCTACCGGTTCGGCATTGTTCCATGATATTGATCAAAAAACGCGTATTTGATTCTGAAAGCGCCTGTTTTTTATATAATTTCACAAGCAATTTGGCCATATCTTCAGACGTAGTGGTATCTCGAGTATCCTTTTGAAAATGCTTCCAGGCTAACACTTTCTCTTGCAGAGGAACCTGGTTAGATATTCGTTTCCACGAAAATACGGGATGGTGTTCTTTTAATAAGGAACGATCCACATGATTAGTATCCATGAACATTTCAAGAATCGAGCGATTGACGTAGATGTTCTTAAATCCCAGGGTAGACATCCGTTGTGTTACAGACTCGGGTCCATTCGCGGCAAGTAATATAGCGTCACTTGCGCTGTTATCACTATGAATAAGCATGTGCTTGAGTATTTGCTGCGTAGACATGCTGATATTTTTTTTCTCAAATAGATGATATAAAGCCCCGGACCCAGGGACTGAGTTGCGAGAATCAAGCGAGATTTTTCGATTCAAGGAGTCTTTTTTCTCATCGACACGGTTCAAAAACGTCATGGCGATGGGTAGTTTGATCGTACTGGCCATAAAAAAACGTTTATTACTATTATGGGAAATTGTTTTATTTTTCTCGATATGAATAGCGGTGACACCCATAATGGTGTTCGATCTTTTCTCAATATCATGAATTTTCTTTACCAAGTCATCGTTACTATTTGCAGCAAAACAACTGACCGACAATAAGAAACAACAAAACGCCCACCGTATTTTTTTTGCCAACACTTTCGAAAATGAACAATGCATTTTTAATTCTTCCATAAATCTTGATTAATGGAGGCCATCCATACCGTGGTAAAGCGTATAGCCCTGTGTAAATTTTTAAAAAGCAATCCAATTTTAGGCGTTGCAGCGAGTTTTTATAGCATCTTACACTGGCTCGCGTATATTATTGTAAACCATAAACACCACCAACTTAGCATATTGTTGACGATAAAATAATATTGCGCATTATGGTCGTCTCAATTTGCCGTTTTCTCGGCAACCAATGCCATTTTATTTATCATTTTCTTTAATCAATCTTTCAATAATATGACAAACGGAGTAAACTGCCATCATAATTTATCGAACAGACTAGAGGCCTAACATGCAAGAACTAAAAATTGAAGAGAACACATTAGCCACCACAGTAGAAACAACGATTAAAACATACATGGACTCGATGAGCAGAGATAGCATTTCGAATCTATATGATTTACTGATGGAGCAAGTTGAGCCTGCATTATTCAAGGCGGTTATAGAGCGTAGTAAATATAATCAAAGTCGGGCGGCTTCAATGCTAGGATTGAGTCGTGGAACCCTGCGTAAGAAACTTTCAAAATATTTTGATGATCAATACTGTGGTAGTCGAAATACTTAAGATTTGCTTCCAACAGGAATTGTCATATGTCATTTACAATCGGTCAACGCTGGATCAGTAACGCAGAGACGCAGCTGGGTTTGGGTATTATTACTGCCCTCGAAGGACGTGCAGTTCATATCAATTTTCCCGCGGCGGAAGAGGAGCGAATTTATGCTGTAGATAATGCACCATTAAGTCGCATTATTTATAAAGAAGGCGAAAAAATCACAACGAATGAGCAACAAACGTTGCAAATTACGGCAGTGAACCAGCATCGAAATTTACTCCTCTACTCAGGCATAGATGAAACAACTGGGCAAGAGGTTCACATTACCGAAGCATCACTTCATTGTTTTATTCAGCTCAATACACCGCAGGAACGCTTGTTCAATGGCTTAATTGACAAAATGGATGCGTATAAATTAAGGATAGCAACCCTCGAGCACTTTAGTCGATTGCAGCAATCCAAAGTGAGAGGGTTATTAGGCTCAAGAACCAGCCATCTCCCTCACCAAGTCTATATTGCAAGCGAAGTAGCTCAACGTTATGCGCCTCGAGTTCTCCTGGCAGATGAAGTGGGCTTAGGAAAAACAATTGAAGCGGGGATGATCTTACATTACCAATTGCATACGGGGCGAGCGCAACGGGTTTTAATTATTGTACCTGATACGCTCATTCATCAATGGCTTATTGAAATGAGAAGACGGTTTAATTTGTATTTCTCTATCATCGATGAGAATCGATATACGGCTCACATGGAGGATGATGATAGTCTCGAAATCCATGAATCATCAAACCCCAATCCTTTTGAAACAGAAACATTGGTTTTGTGTAGCCTTGATTTCTTATTAACTAACAAAAACGCTCAAGCTCACTCTTTAGAAGAGAAATGGGATCTATTAGTCGTTGACGAGGCGCATCATTTACGATGGTCTGAAGAAACGAGTAGTGTCGAATATGATTATATAGAACAGCTATCAACCCAAAGTAATGGCTTATTACTGCTGACCGCAACGCCAGAACAAGTGGGAATAGAAAGCCATTTTGCGCGTTTACGGCTGTTGGATCCGGCGCGATTTTATAGTTTAGCCGCGTTTAAAAAAGAAGAGAGCCTGTATCAAAATATTAATGCATTAGTGCAGAAGCTCATGAACGACGAGGCCAATAACAACACGGATGAACTAGACACCAATCTGTTGCAGGAATTAAAACAATACCTGGGCGAAACGATTTCTCCTCATATGAACGAGAACATTAAAAGTTTGCTAGATAGACATGGCACTGGGCGTGTACTGTTTCGTAATACGCGCGCATCAATACAAGGGTTTCCAAAGAGAAAATTACATAGTTACCCCTTACCTTGTCCATTGATTTACACTTCGTTACAAGCTTTAAATTGTATTAATACACTCTATCCAGAGCAGTCATTACAAGAAAATGATTTTTGGCTTAAAAATGATCCGCGGGTTCCATGGCTTGAGGCGCTGATTGAGGAACAATATCCAGAAAAAATATTGATCATTTGTGCCAAAACACAAACAGCAATTACGTTGGAGCGGCATTTAAAAGTCACCAAAGGTCTTCGTAGTGCGGCTTTTCACGAACATTTATCGCTGATTGAAAGAGATCGCGCAGCCGCTTATTTCGCCGAAACAGAACAGGGCGCACAGATACTGGTTTGTTCTGAGATAGGCAGCGAAGGTAGAAATTTCCAATTTGCGCATCATTTGGTTTTATTTGATTTACCTACTAATCCCGATTTGCTAGAACAGCGCATTGGCAGACTGGATCGCATCGGCCAAAAACACGCTATTGCGATTCATGTTCCCTATCTTAAAGAGACATCGCAAGAAATCCTGTTTCGTTGGTATCATGAAGGAATCAATCTATTTGAACACAGTTGCGCGGCGGGATTTGCTATTTATCAACATTTTGAAGCGCAACTCGAGCACATGCTGAAATCTCCGAAAGCATGTATTGATGAAAGTTTCACCCAACTCATTGAAGAAACAAGTGCATATACAAAACAAATCAACCAAAAATTACATGAAGGGCGCGATAAACTCTTAGAGTTAAATTCATGTAACCCACTGGTTGCTGAAGAACTTATTATTGAAATTGAAGCTGAAGAGAATATCTTGCAGCTTGAAAGCTATATGGCAAAAGTATTTCAAGAATATGGTGTTGAACATGAATACCATTCGGAACATACAGAAGTGCTTCGACCTACTGAGCATATGAAAACAAGCCATTTTCCAGGATTAAAAGAAGATGGCGTTACAGTCACTTACTCTCGTGCTAAAGGCTTAATTCGCGAAGACATCGAGTTTTTAAGTTGGGAGCATCCTATGGTGCATGAGTCTATCGAGATGATTTTAAACTCGGACTTAGGAAATAGCTCAATCGCGACCATGTCTATTAAAAATATTCCTGTAGGCACATTGTTTTTAGAAATATTTTATACCATCAATTGCGCCGCGCCCAAATATTTGCAACTTGACAGATTTGTACCCGTGACACCGATTAGACTTTTAATGGATATTAACGGGAAAGATTTCGTTAAAATTCTTAATTTTAAGCAGCTCAATCAATTATGTCAGCCAGTAAAATATCATTTGGCCGCTCCGCTCATCAAAGAACTGCGTCCATCTATAGAAGCCATATTAGCGAAGAGCAATCCTCTGGCAGAGCAACAAATGAATGAGTTTCTGATTAGGGCAAACGACGAAATGCACGAACAAATCGGCCGTGAATTGCATCGATTACAAACACTAAAAGAAGTTAATTCCAGTATTCGCTTTGAAGAAGTTAATTTCCTTGCGGAACAAATCAAGGAAAGTGAGCATTATATCAATCACGCTACTTTAAAATTACAAGCGCTTCGTGTGATACTGAATAAATGATTGATGTACGTGTAGGTTGGGTTGAGCGAGAGCGAAGCCCAACATGACGATTGTGTTGGGCTTCGCTCTCGCTCAACCCAACCTACTCCGATTAACTCCTCTAACTTAATGGCAGTGTGGCCTAGCCACATCTATAAAGGCAGAATATATGGATATGACGTCTCATCTTAATTTTATGCAAATTGCCATTGAAGAGGCTAAGCGAAGCCAACAGCAAGGAGGTATTCCGATTGGTTCCCTTCTGGTTCACAACGGCGTAGTTATTGGTCGTGGACATAACCAACGTATTCAACAAAAAAGTGCTATTTTACATGCGGAAATGGATGCGCTGGAGAATGCGGGCCGGCAGCGAGCAGAGATTTATCAGCAATCCATCTTATATACAACGCTATCCCCGTGCTCGATGTGTAGCGGCGCAATATTACTGTATAAAATTCCTTGTGTCGTTATTGGAGAAAACCAAACATTTCTCGGTGAAGAGGCGTTATTAAAAAAACATGGCGTTCATATTAACGTCCTTCAAAATGAAGAGTGTATTGCGATAATGCGTGATTTTATTGCTAATAACACCTCTCTTTGGAATGAAGATATTGGAGTAATTTAGACAATCGGCTCTGTGGTCGAGTGCCACATAACCCACGTTTCTAGCAGGGTTTTGCTACTGTTTCCATTTAGTTTTGACCGGTTGATTATAGTGATCAACCCAGTCGCCTCGGTAAAAATCTCAACACTGCGCTTGCAGGTCGTCGTTGCGAGGCACGAAGCAATCCAGAGAACAAAGCTTCGAACCCTGGATTGCTTCGTGCCTCGCAACGACGCTTTGTTCGAGATCATTTCAATCTGGCTATTTCAACCGGTCAAAACTAAATTGAAAAGGTACTACTATGCTAACGCACAGGTTGTTTGATAGCATAGTATATTTACTTTTTCAGTTGAAAATATGATGTTTTGTATTGCATACTGCGATTCCTAACATAAATGAACAAAGACCGTTATGAATATCCAACAGAAAATTACTTGCCCTACCTGCAGCAAAACAAATACTTGGTGCCCTGAAAACGCCTTCAAACCGTTTTGTTCTGCCCGCTGTAAACTTATTGATTTGGGCGAATGGGCTAGCGAAGCACGCAAAATTCCCGGCGACTCGGTTGACCCTAATTGTTTACCTCTTGGCAATGATGCTGCTAACGAGTCTGGTGACCATTTCTTTTAGTCATCGACTCAGCAGAAGAGCTTCTTTTCTTGGTCGAGGTACTTTATTGGTCCATATACATCATTGGGCTAGTACTCTCTCCGTTCAGTTTTGACCGGCGGGATCGATGGTATTAAATCGGAATCCGAGCCACGACCGTTAGGGAGTGGAGCATTTTGGTGCGGGCCTGAGCTGCTCCACTCCCTAACGGTCGTGGCTCGGATTCCGGTTTAAATGCCAACAATTTGAATATTATGACCGGCTAAAATTAGATCAACAACGCACTAGACATCATATCCCGCATGCGTTTTCGACGCTTTATCGATTAGATTATGCTGTGCAATCACTGATGGCAGGCGTTTAGGTGCCTTGATTCGTAATTGCTTGTTAATGTTCATTCGACCAAACACAACTTCAATATCGGAACTTGCCACATCAAATTCTTTGGCCAAGAAGCGTACCATATGATCCGTTGCTCTGCCTGCGCGAGGCGCTTCAGTGACGCTTATTTTAAGTTGATTGCCCTTCACTTTCCCAATGGCATCTTTTTTGGCACCGGGCGTTCCCAGAACATTCAGCACGAGAACGTTGCCATCCCACGCGAAAAATGAGTTCATTTTTCGAGCGCTATTGGCGCCTTTTTCTTTCTTACTTTTTTTTCCTGCCATCATTTTCATCTCATTATTTTCATACTGAAAAGCCCATGCCTTTACTACAGGCTTCTTTAAATACGACCAAATAGACTGTTTTCTAAATGACCAGTTTGATTATTGGCTGGTTGTTGTATAAACTTAAAACTAAGTGGGTACCCAGTTTGTCAACGTACCGAAGGAGCGCAGAATGAAACGGATCTTTTTTATGCTAGTGGTCACACTTGTCATTCTACCGTTGCAAGCGGCAACGATCTATACTAATACTGAAAGAAACGATGTTTACATTGTCGTCAATCCATCTCAGCAATACGGTGATCAGGAAAGAGGTATTGATTATGGGTGGTATGGAATTCGCCGTGGATTGGGACCGAATACAGGAAACACTGTTACCGAGTACTATAAAGTACCTCACACTCCAGGCCATCGGTCCGAGAAGTACATCAATAATGCCGGCTCGGGTGCACATGGTCCTGGAACTTATTAGCCATTCTCGCTACGATTCAATAGCTTTTTAGGGTAATGGAATTGCATCTTAGCGCTGAATTCGCTGTGGTAAATGGCTAAATGGTAGTTAACCCAAGATCAATTGGAGCTGCTTGAGTGTCCCACAAGCTCACCACAAATCCGCCGCCTCCTGATCCAGTTGGCTTGACCGCGATGGCGCCTTTGTTTTTTAATGCCTGCATATGTTGCTGTAAACGCTCACTGACTAACCCCCATTGTTGAAAACAATCGCCTGCAAGATTGATGGCGTATGCAAGACGTTCTTGTCTATCGGGCGTATTTTGTTCTAGGGCTTCTCGTGCGAGCTGGACACTCTCTACCATTTGTTGATCAATCTGAAGTGCCAATTCAGGTTGTTTCTCCCATAGTGTTTGAACCTGGTTGATGCAATGAGAAGTAATGCCAATTTGCTCGCAGGATGACAAATACCAGTTCGGTTGCCAGGCTTGATTGAGCGGCGAGCATTGGCCTTGCTTGAATTCAATGCCGCCCATCGCCGAAACGCCTGCAATATCAAGACCACTGCTTTTTCCGTGGAACAAGTTCTCCAGTTCTGTGGCAAACGCTTGGAGTCGGTTTTCCTCGATGAAGTGTTGGGCTAAAAACCATCGTGCAGTTGCAACACAAAGCGCGGCTGAGGCACCCATGCCGACCCCTACGGGGATATTGCTTTGTAAATCAAAATGACCACTGAGACTGTTTAAAGATTTACCTAGGATATGCATTCCATGTTCGAGAACGCTCCAGAATAACAAGTGAAGATCAGCGCCGCTATCCCCGGAATAATCAGCGCTTAAATCAGACGAGGAGGAATAATAGGCCAGGGTCAGTTCATGACTGGTTACCGGAAAAACAAGAGCGGCATTCCCTCTAATGACTGCATGCTCGCCCGCTAATATCCATTTGCCGTGCGTGGTTGATTTAAAATTAGATAACATCATAATTACCAACTAAATGATCCTGGGTAAATTGACGTGACAGTTTGAGTTGATCGGGTCTGTAGAGTAGATGAATATTCGGGCCTGCATCCATCGTAACGATAGGGCCATCTTTTTCACGCTCCCACAAATCTTGTACCAGCTTGAGGACCTCTTGGCTTCTCGGTGTAATATATTCAAACGGGGTGGCGCAGCTTGTAAACAGGGCATGCATGCTTTGAAATTCACGCCAACAGATTTGATACGCACTTTCCCAATCTTGAGCTTGAAACGCGCGGAGCAACGATTTCAAATTTTCTGCCGCTTGTTGAGGGCGGCTTCCATAGAAGGGGCTGGTCTCTATCATTCGATGCGCCTCACTCGAAGAGACTCCTTTTTCGTCATTGCTGATCACGACGGCCTGATGTATCAGTGAGGGGTAAGGTAAATCGATCGCTCCTACCTCTTCATCCTTCCATAACGCCCATGGAGAAAAAAATGAACGGCATGATGATCCAGACCCCTTGCGACTCCATTGTGCTTGCTCTACAACGGATAGCAGCGGGGTCTGGGTGAGATCGGACAAGGCGCGGCAAGCGCATATGGTTAAGGCTGCAAAACTGGAAGCGGAGCTTGCTAAGCCACTGGCTTGAGGAAAATTGTTGCACGAGCGCACAATAAATTTACCTGTGTAATTGAAATGTGCCTTGAGCACAGCTAAATGCTGCAAATATCTTGCTTGTGCCTTGCTGGATAATGAAAAGGGCTTATAACCAGGGAGATCCAGTGGCTCCCAAATATCATGAGCGCCAGAATGTGATTCAAGCGTGACACTGCTGAGTAATTCATTAAGCGTATAAGACAATGAAGGATTCAGGGGCAGATTGGTGCCCACATCTTTTTTCCCCATGTATTTAATCAAAGCAATATTTGAGGGTGCTTGGGCAAACCATTGCATTATTGGCTCCTGAGGTTATTAATGCCCTGGGGCATCGTTCCATAATAGTTTATGTAATTGCAGCTGAAAGCGTACTGGCAGGCGATCTTGAACAATCCAGTCTGCAAGTACTGTTGGACTCAGTTGCCCCCAGCTGGGAGAAAACAGAATCTGTGCATGTTCGGTGAGGTGATGCTCGGCAATGATACCACGTGCCCATTGATAATCTTCGTGACTGCAAAGGACAAATTTAATTTGATCCTCAGGTTTTAAAAAGGGAATATTTGAAAACAAATTTTTATCACACTCACCGGAATCTGGCGTTTTGAGATCCATGACAATCATGACTCGTGGATCAACGTTTTCGAGTGAGCGTGCACCACTGGTTTCCAGGGAAACGGATAATCCTTTGTCACAAAGGCGCTTGAGCAGGTCGATGCAACCGGGTTGGGCTAAAGGTTCACCACCCGTTACGCAAATGTGTTTGCAGTTGTACGCCACTATCTCTTCAACAATCAGGTCAAGCTCAACCCGTTTACCCCCATGGAATGCATAAGCCGTATCACAATAATTGCAGCGTAACGGGCATCCTGTTAGGCGAACAAAAACGGTAGGCAAGCCTACAGTGGTTGATTCACCTTGCAATGAGTAAAAAATCTCGGTGATGCGCAATAAGTTTGATGGTTTTGTCATGAGCGCTTCTATCGGTTGAGCGATTTTAATTTTTCTTCAGCCATTTTGGCCGTATGGGTATCTGGATAATGTTTGATAACTTGTTTTAAGCGTGCGATTGCTTCCTGTTTTTTTCCGGATGAAGCTAAGGCATAGGCTGATTTTAACAGGCTAGGCGCTGCTTTGCTTGAGGAAGGAAATTGGGTTAACACGATATCAAATTGAGTGTTCGCTTTAGGGTAATCTTTTTGCGTCATATAAAGCTCACCCAGCCAATAGTGCGCATTCGCGGTATATCCGCCGTTGGGATATTGTGTCACAAATGATTGCATAGCGATGATTGCGTCGTTAAATCGCTTGTTTTTAATCAAATCATAAGCGGCCAGATAGTGAATTTGTTCCTCTGCTGGATTGTTGGATCGAGCGGGGCTGCTGGCAACTGGAATAACTTTTTCGGCCGTAGACGCTGCGGGCGCGGGTTTTGTGTTACTGGGCAGTACGGTTGCTTGGACCGGAACAGGTGCCGCCGGTGCTTTGTGCAGGCGTGCATCTATATCTTTGTAAAAGCTAAGTTGTTGCTCTTTTAAGACTTTGAGTTCGTGGCTTTGTACTTCCAGTTGCCCACGAAGCTCTTGTATCTCTTTTTGCATGCTTTGAACTTGGCCTAAAAGAGATGAGTTATTGCCCGACGAAGCTTGCTTTGACTCACGAGCCAGTGGTTCGTCGTCGGCAAAGTCGTTGTCGGATATATCTCGGTCATTACGATCCGCTCGCCCTCGATCATGAGCAAGCGGCTGGTCATCAGCCGCTTGGTTTTGATCAAAAGTCGCAAAATTATCGCTGTCGTCAACAACCGGGGCTTCAGCATAAACAGCCCAAGGTAATAGACAAGCAAAACAGGCAGCGAGTATCTGACGACGGTTTTTTATCATCGAGTGGCCTCATAAGTCAGCTCAACGCGACGGTTTTGACGGTGAGCAGCGTCATCATGGCCGAAGTATACAGGACGCTCTTTTCCGTAGCTTACAATTCGCATTTGTTGTGAAGGAACACCTGCCATACGCATGATTTCAGCGACAGTGTTAGCACGGCGTTCGCCTAATGCCACGTTATATTCACGGCTACCTCGCTCATCAGTATGACCTGCGATGAGGATGCGTGCGCCGGTGTGAGACTTCATGTATTCAGCTTGAGCATTCGCAGAAGGAATGTATTTTGAGGCAAGTTGGCTATCGTCATAAGAGAAGAGATAAACTTGGTTGTGAGGCGCTTGGGTTGTGTAAGATTCTCCAACTTCCTGACCCGCAAAGCCGCCAGATTGACCGAGGCCATTGGCTTGCATATCAACATCTCCACCTGCACCCATGGCGTTATTGTGGCTGTGTTTTGAGCAGGCAACAAGTAAAATCATGCTGGTTACAATGATTCCTTTTTTTAAAAATGAACGTGCATTCATGGTCAATCTCCTTTAAGTATCTATTTGGGTCGTTGGGGGTTTAATAACTTCTTCTATCAAGCGAATCATTATACAGCGTTTTTTAGAAATTCCTATTGTCCTTAATTTTTTGAGCCTGGCATGTTAATCGGACGTAGGTTGGTGCGTAGGTTGGGTTGAGCGAGAGCGAAGCCCAACATGCATGATAGTGTTATTGTTGGGCTTCGCTCTCGCTCAACCCAACCTACGCACCAGGCTACACACCACCCTACGTCTAATTAACATGGCGGATGACAAATCGAGAGATGTTCTTTGTAAGCCGTTCAGTTGCTTGATTCGCCGCGATAACGCCGCCATAGGGGGAGTCATAGGGGCAGGGTATGTGTTGTTTAAATGTTCGTGAGACGAGGATCTGATTATCTGCAACACGTGTAAGGACCGCTTTCACATTTAATTCTAATACGCTTGGTTTCTTGATGAAATTTTGTTGCAGTTTGAGGAGTTGGGTATCCAGTCGATATTCTGTCTTACTGATATATGCGCCAGAGCTGACTGCAGAAAAATATCCACTCTGCTGTATGCTTTGAATCATAAGGGAATAAATCATGGTGGCGGGTGGGCTGAACCATGCATTTTTAGTGAAATTGTTGAGCGCATAGGTTTGTGTCGAATAATGCATTTGCTCGGTTTGGTAACCATTCACCGCTTCGGTTGGCGTGATGAGTAGTGTTGATTGTGACGGCGCATGATGGATTTTTTCGACGTTGAAAGCAGTGAGTTGGTACTGGTGTGCAACAGGTGATTTAATCGCGCTGCATGCGGATAGTAAGGAGAATGATGCGGCTAGAAGCAGTAGTCGTTTATTGTATCTCATGGTTATTCTCCCGGTCCGGTGGGTTGTGGGGCGCTGCCGCGGAAAATAACGGCCGGATTTTGTCTCATGAGGGCGCTGACTTCCTCCAAATTGGCAGCAATGATATCTAACCGTCGTAAGAAAGCCGTCGTGGTGGGCAATGTCTGCTCGTTGATTTGATCCATGCCTGCTTTTCCAGCTTTCATGGCCTGGGAGAAATCTCCGCTGGCGGAAGTAATATGTTGCGTCATAACTCTAAACTCGTCTGCGCTTTTCCGCAGGTCGATAATGGCTTTAGGTAAATTCTGCAGTGCCTCATTTATATTTTTACTGTTTTTCGCAATGGGGCTTAAAATTTGTTGTAAATTCACGAGAGATTTCTTCAGTAATCGCGCATTTTCAGGATCGATAATTTGCTTGAGGGCATCGCTGATCGACGCTACGTTATCTTCTATTTGACCAAAAAAAGAAACCGTATAAGGGATGACCGGATAGGGTTCGTTAGCGGTTTTTATTAATGGCTCAAGTGTGGATGAGGTCGCTCTTAATCCGAGGAACGTGTTGCCGGTGATGCCTTGGGTGATGAGTGTTGCACGTGTACTGACAGTGATGGGGATCCCATCTTCCACTTTTAATAATAATTTTATTTTTTGTGGATTAGTCGCATCCAGCTGGATTTTACTGACCATGCCAACTTTGACGCCATTGAATTTGACAGGTGAATCCTCAGCAAGCCCATGGACGGATTCATTGATATAAACAATGTAGTCTTTATATTGTTTTCTATCAAAACCGACCGATAGCCAAAGCAATGTGGACAGAAGGGTTGCGGTAAGAAATAGGACGATAATGCCGACTATGGTGTAGTTTGTCTTGGATTCCAAAGAATGTATCCTCTAATTTAATATACGTTAACTTGGTAGTGACTAAAATAATCGGCAATCATGGGGTGTTTATTTTTTCTTAATGTATCAAATGGCTCAACACTTAGTATTTTCCCTTCCCCAATGAAGGCAACTCGATCGGTACATCGTCGCAATGATTCAACATCATGACTCACCATGACAATGGTCAGGTGAAGCGCATCTCTTAAAAAAACAATTAAATCATCAAATTGTCTTGCTCCAACAGGATCAAGGCCCGTAGTGGGTTCATCCAGAAACAATAACTCTGGATCCATGGCAATAGCGCGGGCAGTTGCTGCTCGTCGTTGCATGCCGCCGCTTAGCTCAGACGGGTATTTGCTCGCTGCTTCATCAGGAAGCCCCGTTAAAGCTAACTTTACCATGGCCAAATTTTTCATGAACGTTTGATCGAGTGTGGTAAATTCTTGCATCGGAAACATGATGTTTTCTAATACCGACATCGATGAAAACAACGCGCTGTGTTGAAAAAGCATGCCCCAGCGGCGTCTTATTGCCAGTGCTTCTTGCTCATTGATCTGACTGATGTCTTCATTAAATACGCGAATAGTGCCAGCAGTCGGTTTTAATAGCATTAAAATACAACGCAGTAACGTTGTTTTACCACTGCCACTCCCGCCAATAATCGCTAACACTTCACCTTTTCTA
Organism: uncultured Gammaproteobacteria bacterium; assembly: GCA_963784615.1. Classification (GTDB taxonomy): domain Bacteria; phylum Pseudomonadota; class Gammaproteobacteria; order Legionellales; family Legionellaceae; genus UBA11403. The sequence continues at coordinate 1,712,552 of CAWASG010000001.1, read as the reverse complement.
ATATTCAGATTAAGGTCATTGTGTACCCACTGTCCACCAATGTAATTTTTTAAGCCTTCAATTTCAATGAGATTCGTATTCATTTATAAATGCAACCAACTGTAGACAATCGAATAAGCGGCATCGGCAATAATGATTAAAAACAGGGCTTGAACCACGCTTTTAGTCGTTTGGCTACCAATACTAGAGGCATTTGCAGCAACGTTGAAGCCTTGAAAACAACCGACTAAAGCAATCAGGATGGCAAAAGCAGGTGCTTTATACAAGCCCAATAACATTTGTTTAGCGCCAACACTATCTTGAAGGCGGGTTAAAAAATCAATATATCCTATGCCAAGTCTAAGTTTTGACATTAACATGGCACCCAAAATACTAAAGATATCGGACCAAAAAATTAATAAAGGGAAAACAATCAATAAGCCTAGTAATTTGGGTAAAACAAGGAGCTCAACAGGAGATAACCCCATGGTTGAAATGGCATCAATTTCTTCATTGATTTTCATGCTACCTAGCTGCGCGGTGAAGGAGGAGCTCGTCCTACCGGCAACGATAATGGCAGTGATGAGGGGTGCAAATTCTCGAAAACAGGCCATGCCAGATAAAAAAGCGATAAAACTATTTGCGCCATAGGTTTCGAGTTGTAATCCCATTTGATAGGCCAAAACGACACCGATTAGAAACGAGAGTAAAGCAATAATCGGGAGGGCTTGAATGCCTGTCGTGTAGATATTGGATACGAGGCTTGGAATTTGAAAGCGTTTCAAGTTACCCGCAGCGGAAAAAATGGTTTCACTCAGATTACCGACTAGAATAAGCAGCCCATCGACTTGATCTAATTTTTTAACGGTTTCCTTGCCTAAAAGATAAACAGGGCTCTCTGGAGTTGGGGGCGCTGGCGTATAGTCGATACTGCTTTGTTTGCTCTCGATGAGGTTAATTAACTCAAGTTGTTTGTCGACAAAATGGATGAATTCGACATTGTTTTGTTGGCTTTTTAATTTGTTTTTATATTGGATGAGAGCTAATGCCCCGGCGCTGTCAAATTGGGCAATTTCTCCTCCATTAATAGTCACCGTTTTGTTGGAGGGTAAGGGGAGTTGATTGAGGGTGTTTAATGCACTATTTAATAAAAGAATAGACCAGGAGCCCTTGCAATCATATTGCCCGGTTTCGTTATTCAAAAAAAATGTTGCTTCAGTTTTGTGTGGGTTCATAGGTGGCAAGGTTGCAAATCATGGTCTAGGCTTTAGATGACAAGGCGTATTCACGGTCACCAAATAAAAACAAAGGATATCACCATGGGCTCATCCAGATCAACTCGAAATACATTAAGGGCAACAGCAGGTAGTGAAATTGCTGGCACTTCAGTAGGTACCTTTTTTCCAGCATCGGCCATTCCTATTAAATTCACACAGGCGCTCGGTGCATTTGGCATGCTTTTTCACGAATCTGAGGGCTCCCTAAGAGATCGAGGGTTACTTTTATTTCAGGGCGTGCTCGCTTCTACCCAGCTTGTACTTGCTTCCATCTTGTTCTTTGACCATACAACGTGTGATTCGAAGAGTACTGAGTCGATGTGCGTTGCTTCATTTTATTTAATGCTGGTATACCATGGCACATTATTGACTGGATGGGGCCTGAGTGAGATGTTGCGACAGCCGCCATGCTGTGAAATAGCCGGAAGTGGTGGTGGAACGCTAGGGGACGGATCTGTGCATAGCATTGTGCATATTCCTCATCCACCAACAGCAGCTCGCACTAACTCTCTCCTCATTGGCCGGGATCTTGCATTTGCGCAAAGAAATCAGCTCCCGAGTATTCACCAGGACAGGAATTTAAGTCCAACTCAGGCTGACGATGATGAACCGGAACAGGTTTCATCACGCGCTCATACGGTTGTTTCTATACCCAATGCAACATCTTCTATGTAGTACATGGGCAGCCTAACTTTGGCCTGTTGATATCAGCAGATTAATCATATGCTGAACAAAGTCGTTGCGAGCGAAGCGCGGCAATCCAGAGTTCAGGGCACGGTACTCTGGATTGCTTCGTGCCTCGCAACGACGCAAACCGATATATTTTATACAAACTGTGAAGATCATTGAGAACAGCCAGATCCATTATGAAGATAAACATCGTGGGATGAACTTTTGCTGTCAATCGACTACATTCCGAGTTGATAAGACTTCGGACTTGGCGGTTGTGTGCTTGTGTCGTTATCACTTTCGTCGTCTAAACTATCGTCTGAATTTGAGAAAAACGGGCGTTTTCGACTCTGTGACGGTAATAAGCGACTGATTTCAGAACGCTCGAATGCAAGTGCATTTTCATAGAGTGTTCGCAAAAAAGATTCTGAAAATGTCATTTGTGAATAAAATTGAGAAAAAATCATCGCCGAAGGGTTGAAGAATTTGACGTAGTACAACGCGATTTTAAGCATCATCTGCATGTTTTGCTCATGACGTGACGTTGATATGGCCGATTGAAGGCTTTTCAATTTTGATGACAGAAGACGTGAGCTGGATGATATTGGCTTAGAGTCGCTAATGGCTTCGACCAACTGATATTGTTGTTGTTCAATTGCATGAGAAAGGTGTTGGTGTACGTTTGATAGGTTGAAAAGATGGGTGTGTAATAGTGCTAACTGACGCATGGCAAGTGCACCTTCATTTGTGAAGGAAGGTACATTGGGTAGCGCGCTTGAAAACAACATATCATGATAACTGAGCAGTTGGTTCACAACATGTTGACTGACCGCTTGTCCAGTTTCGTGTGACCATATGTCAGGAAGTGTTAGAAATTCGAGCACTGACCGCTTTGCTTTTCCCGAGTCACTGATTAAATGGGGTTTTTCATTCTCTAGCAAGTTGATCGGTTTACAAGATCGACCAATGAGGGAAAGATAGTGTTCACGAAAGTAGTCATAGAATACGTAGGGCGCGATGGGGAGCATGGAAACCGATTTTAGCTCGGGAGCCGCGAGATAGAGACAAGAGCAGATTGCGCCTTTGAACCGGGTATTTACCATCCCGGTCCATTGGTTTTTATCCAAAATGAGACCAGCTACAAATACAGCGTTGTTAAAATTAGCATCCACTAGATTTGATGAGGTTAAATCGACGGGTTGCATGAAGCGTACGTTAACAAAATCCAATCGCCCAAGATCTAGTGATGACAAATCAATCAGACTGGAGCCATCTGACGGGTAAATGGTTGCATTATGAAACTGGCGTAGGCCAATAGAAACGCATTCTTTGATTAAACTGATTTTAATCGATACTGGCCTGTCAAAATAGGCGCTATAAAAGGCATACTTTAGTGCTTTGACAGCGGCTTGGTCGGTATTAGCGATTGCGTCAGCTAGTATTTTTAATGCAGCATAGGTAAGTTGCTTTTCATCGTTCTGCGCTATGCGTGCGCAGAAGTTGGCAGGATCGGGACAGTTTTTATTATAGCCGTCGGCGATTTTTTCGGCGCTCACCGTTGCATTCAGTGGAATCTTCAAATCACCTATGGAGCAGATAAACACAGGACAGGAAAAATCTGCTTGAAATAACGCGCTGTCAGGATGGTATTGAAAATGTTGGTCAATCATGAGGGGGTATTGGAACTCCGAATTGGTGAATCGTGTTGTACGTAAATCCACGGCACCAAATGACGTTATCTCCATGAATAGACAACCATTAAATTGAATATGGCTTAAATCCATCGTATTGAAGTTGCCAAAATAGAAGACGCATTGATTGAATTGAATGATGCGGCGCTCATTCGGCGGAGTGTTTTGATGAGCATCCTGAACCATGAGTTGAAATTGGCACAGGTCATGGATGAATTTTGCTTTGTAGGCAAAGACTTGGTCCGTCATCATCGCAGTTTTCTCCGTCTGTTTATATTGGTTTAAAAAGCACCGTGACCTAGCGAAATGTTGCAAGTTCTTTTTTGACAACGTCAATGGGTGGGCTTAGATATGATAATGTGTCTAAACATTTTTGACTCTATAGTGTTAGTTTATGCTTACCTATGCCAGAAACGTCAAGTATTTCATTTCAATATTTTTTTGTACCTTATGCATACCGGCGAGTAATGGAATAATGAGCATAAATATGACGCGCCCTGTCTACTTCGCCCGAATTGGGGCATTGTCACTTTACCCAGTAAAAGGTCGGTTGGGCAAAGTTGCAAGCATCCTTAAACCGCATTATAATCCCATCCTTATTTTATACTTGCAGGGCAACTAATGCTCAACCCAGGCATCAACAGTTCTCCATCGAAGAATGCGGTTTTTCAAATTTTGCAATTAATGCAGTCATTGTCCACCCTTGTTAACCATTTGGCGCGTGAATGGCTTCAAATTCGGGCGTTAAAGCAATGCATGAACGCTGACGAACCATTCTACGATAGATGCGAACGCCTTATTTCAGAAAAATGCTTTAATTAATGTTTATCAATGTTTTAAATATAAGGGGATACATATGCGTTTTCAAACTAAGAATCGTGAAATTATAGAAATTGATCTACAGGATATGGTTAGACATGCGTTTTTGACAATGGTCGAGGAGGAAGTGTCTGTTATTGCAGCAATTATGTCAATCGACACGCAAGATAAAATAATAGGCTACTTGAATGATACAAAGCAAAAGCATTCAATAGATTATGTTCCTTATGAAGTATTTATGAAGATGATAACAGAATTTGAATTAAACCCCTCAATTCCCAAATGTGTATTAGCCTTTATTGAGAAAGATTTTTGTTATCGATGTAACAAGAAAGACGAGAGTGTTCGCACTGCGCGATTAAATTATAACCCCCTTCAATTTTTTGGAGTTCATTACACTGACTCCTCTCGGCAAGCCCCCGCAGGTTTCTCTGAGCAGGATGATATGACTCAACCATTATTGGCTCATCCTCATGAGCCGTTTGGTTAACACCATAATTGAAATATTTTCTTGGTTAAACTGAATATGGGGTCTTTTAAGAATACCCGCGAAATTTTGAATACTCTAAATATAGGCATCCTTGACGGTGCCTAGGCATAATTTTTTACGGGAATTGAGTTTGTATATGGGTAATCACAATATTGACTCACTCCGCCCCCCAATATGGCAGCTGCAGAATAAAAATAAATTAGGAATAAAAAAGGGATGATTTAGGAATGAAATCGCCATAACCATATATTTATCATAAAGTTAATATCAATCAGCAGGCGCACTGGTTAAACCAGTTATAAGTTTGAGACGAGCTGCTTTTATATATCACTCGAAGAATAAATCTTCAAATCGGTTATATTTATCTATATACACTGTTCTAACTTTTCCTATTGGCCCATTTCTGTGCTTTGCAACAATAAGTTCAGCAGTTCCTCTATCAGGACTATCTTGATTGTAATATTCATCTCTGTAAATAAAGCAGATCATATCTGCATCATCTTCAATTGAACCAGAATCTCGTAAATCAGACATAACTGTAACGGCCCGCTTTCATAAACACATCGGCCCGCAATCAGAGCACAAATCTGGCCCAAATTAAATGCGAATGAAATTCATCTTTGGCCCACATTAATTGCCACCAACAAAAAGTCGGCCCACATTAATTGCGAATGAGCCCACTTTATTTGCCACTGAAATCTTCATCCAATCCAAGCTCAAATAGAATTTTTTTCTCTAATTCCTCCGGGACAGGTAATGGGTCCTTTAACCTGTCTGGAATGTCACGGGTCAACTCATATCCGGGGTTTGAGCCCGGACCGATCACTGAGTGAATAATTACTTTCCTGCGATACATTGTTTAAAAGTGGCCTTTATGTGCTAATCTAGCAAATTCTTGCGGTAAGAAGACAGCGTTGATTGCAGCATAACAAGTTGTGGTTCATGCGCAGCACATAAATTAGGCTTTTATAACCAATCGGTAGTTACCTCACTTGATATATCTGTAATGTGCAGTTACTGACAGATGCTGCAAATCCAGAGGGTAATGGGCTGGGGTCGCTATTTATTATCTCAGCTTTTATTGCAATTATACTCGATAGCGGAAGCTGTACAATTGTTGTTGCGCCATAATAGGAGTCTCTTTTTTCTCCTATATTCAGATTATAAATTGTTTGCTCTGTATTTAGATTGCCATCTGGTCCTGTAGTAATTATATAAAATCTTGTTTTTACGCTGTTTATAGTAGCAATGCCCAACGTATTATCGGTTAATAGCGTGCACCCGTAGGTAACTGAATAACTTCCCGCATCATGTATCGTAAAAGTATTATCAATGGCGTTGTATGTAGGGCCTGCTGGATAGGTATACGTTTTTGGAGGTGTTGGAACTGAAAAAGAAGTTGGGGACGTTGAATGTAGAGAAGATATATTAATGCTCTCGGCAAAAAAACCAGAGAGTGGGAGTGGAGTGACGATGCCAGGTGGCGTTACAAAAGCAGAGTAAGTATGATGTAGATCATTAACATATCTTATATTATCTAATACCCATTGTTCAGTGATTGGATTTGGTGCACTTATCGCTTCAGTAGAAATTGCCAATACTGCAGCGCAAACACAGGCCATTTTTGATAGTTTCAGGTTTACTCTCATAGAATTCATCCTTAAATAGTGTAAGAAATATTCAACAAAACGCCATTCTGATTGGGGATGTGGTGCTGATGAGCAATAAGCAATGAGTCATTCACAGTATATTCTAAGTTACCGTCAAAGATACCTTGATATGTGAGTGACAAATTTACAGCATCGATCACATGGACACCGAGCCCCGCCTGAGCTTCAAAGGCCACTTCAGAAAGATCATTAACCGTGACGCGATCATTGACTTGCATGCGACGGTAAGCGATACCTCCTTTGATAATCGCAAATACAGGGGCTCGTTGAAGAGGCTGCCATGTCGCCGTAACTAATAAATCAAGCATTGGTTTAACTGTAGTTTGAATGGGTAATCCGCCCATTATATTTAAGGTTGTTTGTGCCACATCAATGCGCATAGTGTTCCCACTTTGAAGGCCAAGTTCTAAACCTATATCGGCGCTCTTTACGTTGCCTACATACCAACCTATAGCGAAACGACCTACGGGAGTTTGACCATCACCTATTGCAGATTGTGCCAATTCGTCAGCGGAGGGCCCACCTTTATAGGCATCATTGTAATTCGTGTATCCAATACTACCAATAACAGACAATCGGTGCTTTTCCATCGGTATTTCGGAACCCATCGTACCTGCTAAAGCATTAAACGATAAAATAAACCCAGCTGTTATTATCCCAGTTTTCCTCATTTTCTCTCCATGTGAAAATTAATGTGTAATATTTGGTCGAACCATGGGGCATCATAATCAGTATTACAGACTCTGATTATCAGTTATTGTTGTAATAGTCTATTAAATGTTCCCATTTTGCAAGAAATACTGAAATGAAATAAGGAGACCATCCAAAACCGGGGGTATGTAGGCTGGCTACGGTTTCTCATATGATCGCTAGAGTACTTCAACATACGGCCTGACGTGCACGAGCTATAATTTGCGCGATATATTTTAGATTTGTATTTGAATAACCCCCCCGGGTTTTGGATGGTCTCCATTTAGGGTTAATGGAACATCATGCCCTTGTTGCTCAGGACAAAAAGTGCGTAAAGATAATTGTCTCACCACCCTATTCCCTGATATTGTGGTTCATATCATAGAGAATTTTAGATGGATCTATAACAAACCATTCCGCCCCAGACCCACGTTGACATCGACTTAGAAAAGTGACCCCCGCCTTATTTGCAACTGAAATTTTCAGCACCACCAGAAAAACGCACGTTTTCTTGGTGCCTTCGTTTTTCGAAAAAAATCCTTTGAAATCCACAAAATAACCCATAGAAGAAATCAATATAAACTGATAGACTAATTTTGAAGTTCCTTTGTTAAGGCATGAGATTATGTTAATCGGGTATGTTCGTGTTTCAAAATCAGATGGCAGCCAACTGGTCGATTTGCAAAAAGATGCACTATTGAAAGCCGGCGTTGATCCAAAATACATTTATCAAGATCTTGCCTCTGGTCGGAAAGATGACAGACCTGGATTAAACGCTTGCCTCAAAGCACTTCAACCAGGTAATACTCTTGTAGTATGGAAATTAGATAGACTTGGTCGTGATATGAAGCATCTGGTTAATCTGATTGATGACATGAATCACAAAAAAATCGGGTTTAAGGTGTTGTCTGGCGCTGAAATTGACACGACCACAGCTAATGGTCGTCTGGTATTTGGTATTTTTGCAGCCTTAGCTGAGTTCGAGCGGGAGCTTATTCGTGAACGAACGCGGGCAGGACTTGCGGCGGCAAGGGCAAGAGGGCGTAATGGTGGTCGACCCAGAAAAATGGATGAACACACTATCAAGATGGCGATGGCAGCAATGAGTGATCGTAATTCAGTTGCGCATGAAGTTGCAAAACGTTTGAACGTCACGACAACAACGTTATATACCTATGTTAATGGGGATGGTTCTCTAAAAGAGGCAGGTAGCAAGCTACTTCATCAATCAACAAGAGAAAAAACCTAAAATGACAAAACGGATATCAGTTGAGCAATTGATTATTTTACATAATCAATTAGAAGGACATCCACTAAGAGCTCCCGAGCGGACGCAATTGGTTGAAGAGTTCGCTCAGAGCTTTGGAGTGACTCCAAGCACGGTCTACCGTCAGCTACGCCAGTGTATCGATTTCAGTGTGCATAAGCGAAAGGACTTCAATCAACCCAGAGCAATTTCCTCTGATGATATGCTTATGTATTGTCGTCTTATTGCGGCACTTAAAATACGTACGAGTAATAAAAATAACCGACATCTTTCAACACCTAAATGCATTGAGATACTTGAATTACATGGCGTTGAAACAGTCCATGGTTTAGTGAAAGCACCTATTGGTGTATTAACGAAAAGTACTGTTAATCGTTACATTACACAATGGGGCTTTGCTCACCATTCAATGCTGTCAGTTGAGCCTGTTGTTGTTCATTTTGAAGCGGAGGAAAGTAATGATTGCTGGCAATTTGATTTTTCGCCATCTGATTTAAAACAACTGACCAAAAATAGTGAAAATACATTATTTATTGTGAGTGTCACTGATGACAAAAGTGGCGTCCTTTATTCAGAATACATAGAAGCAAAGGGCGAAGATGCGTTGACGGCATTGAAATTTTTATTCAGAGCAATGTCTGCAAAAACGAGAAAAGGATTTCTTTTTCAAGGGATCCCAAAAATGATTTATACCGATAATGGGGCCTTTGCGCGCAGTGCAATTTTTAACAGAGTATTAGCTGCTCTTGGTATTGAACTAAAAACACATATGCCTAGGGGTTCTGATGGTAGACGCACGACAGCTCGTGGAAAAGGTAAAGTTGAACGTACCAACCGAACTACAAAAGAATCTTTTGAAACATTGTTTCATTTCCATCAACCAAGCACCCTAGATCAGGCGAACGAATGGTTGATGAATTATCTGCTTCAATATATTGAGATGCCCCATCGCTCTGAAAAATCAACACGAATACAAGTTTGGTTGCACTATTTGCCAACAAACGGCTACCGACAAATGTGTTCTTGGGAAAAATTTTGTCAATTCGTACGTGAACCAGAAACACGTCAGGTCGGCTCAGACGCATGTGTCAGTATTGATGGCGTTTCTTATCAGTTAATACCCGATATGGCAGGTAATGAGATTACTTTATTACTTGGTTTATTAGATAACGAAGTTTATGTGGAATTTAATGAGCAGAAAATGGGGCCGTTTTATCCAAGCAGAGGCCCCATTCCTTTGAACTCATACCGCAAACACAAAAAAACTAAAACTGAAAAACTAGCAGATGACATTGCTAGTTTGGCCCAATCAATTTCTATTCCATTATCTGTGATGACGGGCAATGATACTCAGACAATCGAACAATTAGAAAAAGCACGTGCAATCACAAAAACCCAGCCATTTATTCCGTTTGAAGAAGAAAAAACACGTCTGTTCATTGATAAATTAGAGGCCAAGCAAGCTATTGCCCATTTTTTAGGTAAGCCATTAGCGGAGCTACCGCCACAGCAAATTAATGCGATTAACCAAATCGTGGAAGAGACGTTAAATAAAGATGTGGTTGAATCAAAAGTGAGACAATATTTTACTTTGTCCCTTCATCCAGTACAAAATAAGGAGTAATACGTGTATACAGAAGTTATGGAGTTCTTTGGCTTAAAACAACCCCTTGTTTGTGCAAGCTACTACGAAACAGAACAACGCAAAAAACTATATAAAGAGTTGAAATTTCTGATTCAAGCCGGTGGTATTTATGCCTTAACAGGGATGGTTGGCGCAGGAAAAACAACTTTGTTAAACCAAATTCAACAAGAGTTAGAACTTGAGAACAAAATATCCGTCGCTCGATCATTATCAACTGAAAAAAATAAGTTAAACGTAAGTACCATTTACTTGGCCTTATTTTACGACCTCACAAAAACAGATAAAAATTTCAAAGTTCCAACACAAGGCGAAAAACGGGAACGTCAACTACTTGATTTAATTAAAAAACAGAAAAAACCTGTGGCGCTGTTTATTGATGAGGCACACGACATACATGGGCAAACCTTAACGTCTCTCAAACGCATCATAGAGGTGGTCGCACAAGGTGGCTGTCAATTGTCTATTATTCTAGCGGGACACCCTAAACTAGGCAATTCATTGTCTAAATCCAGTATTGAGGAAATAGGCGCTCGAACTAAAATATTTAATATTGATACTGCTATGGGGAACATGGAAAAATATGTTGAATGGTTATTTAAAGAATGTTTACACGATAAAGTTAAAGTGAGTGAAGTTATTACTCCAGTGGCCTCTTTGCGACTAGCACAAGCATTAATAACACCGCTGCAAATCCATAAATATTTAACTACAGCGATGGAGATAGCCTATACCACAGGAACAAAACCGATTACAGAAGAGGTCATTAATAAAGCGCTTGCGCCCGATCTTAATTCACTGGAGGCCCAACTTGCTCGGATTGGGTACCAACTTCCTGCTGTTTGTGAGTTTCTTCATGCCTCGCCAAAAGAGGTCAAGGATTTTTTATATGGTAAGTCAAACTCGCCTAGAAAAACGGAGTTTTTAAGTGCCATTCGCTCTATAGGAGTTACCGTATAATGAGTCAGGGGGAAATGACAAGCAACAATTTACCGGCTTATAAAGAATTTCTTGAGAAAGCCAAAACTCAAATTTATGGAACCCGTGTTCGAGCGGCAACCGCTGTCAATCGAGAGTTAATCGCTCTGTATTGGTGGATTGGGGAGCATATTGTTACGAGCCAAGAGAAGCATGGTTGGGGAAAATCGGTCGTTGAGCGTCTGTCTCAAGATTTAAAAGCAGAATTTAGTCGTAAAACAGGCTTTTCCCCACAGAATCTTTGGTACATGCGCCAATTTTATTTGGAATATCACAGTAAACCAAATCTCCAACGGCTTGTTGGAGAAATACCATGGGGACAAAATTTACTAATCCTTAGCAAGGTAAAGGATGATGCTGCTAAACTCTACTATTTGAACGCGACCATTGAATGCGCATGGAGCCGTGATGTGTTAAGCATGCAGATTAATTCCAAAAGTTATGAGAGACAGGTCTTGGCAAATAAACAGCATAACTTTCATAAGGCATTGCCAGCACATTTAGCGGAGCAAGCCGACAAAACCATGAAGGATGTTTACATGCTTGGCCTTTTGGGTATTACTGAGCCCGTTGTTGAAGCAGAGATAGAGCGTCGCATGGTTTCCAAGATCAAGGACGTGATCTTGGAGCTGGGGTATGGCTTTAGTTTCATCGGCAATCAATACCGCATTGTTACACCAGACTCTGAGTATTTTATCGATCTTTTGTTTTACCACAGGAAATTACAATCATTAGTTGCGTTGGAATTAAAGACGACGAAATTCAAGGCCGAATATGCTGGTAAAATGAACCTGTACCTTAATTTACTGGATGACTTTGTCAAAGAGCCCCACGAAAACCCTTCCATTGGTATTATTTTATGCACTGAAAGCAGTAAATTCGATGTAGAATATTCTCTTCGTGGCATCGACAAGCCAGTGGGGGTTGCTGGATATGAGTTGACCCGTGATATTCCAGACAGGTTAAAAGACTCATTACCTGCTCCGGAAGAATTAGAGGAAAAAATTCTATTTGAGCTTGGATTGGATGAAAATTTCAGTGGCAAATAAAGTGGGCTCATTCGCAATTAATGTGGGCCAGTTTTTTTATAGACGCAATTAATGTGGGCCAAAGATGAATTTCATTCGCATTTAATTTGGGCCAGATTTGTGCTCTGATTGCGGGCCGAGGTGTTTATGAAAGCGGGCCGTTACAGATACTTATTCCTTTATTCATACTTCTTTGCCTAAACCTGATATAGAGGCATTATTATCCGGAGCAGAAGCTGAGGCTAATTTTGAATTTATAGCAGAAAATTATTCATTAATCGACGGCGTTTTAGCTTTAGATACACTTCGTCAGAATGATCTCTTGACTGATGATTATCGCAACCTTCTTTCTCGGCGACGTTGCCAGAATTTTGACAATGCTCGAGATTTTGCAGAAATCTTGGTTGAATTAAAAAAATTCAATTTATTATCGCCAATTAATTGTGAATATCTAGCGCAACATCCTCACTTGACCCTCGTTAAATTCGCTTTCATGCCCTTTAGAGAGAACGATGGTTTACCAGGAGAAGACAGTTTTTTACGAGGAGAAGACAGTCAGTTTATTTTTGAAAATATAGTCATGTATACGTCTTTATTTATTCCTGGTGGAGGGGAATGGGGGAATTGGGCCATGCCTTTATATAAGGGCGATGATCAAACTGGTAACCTTATATATGGGCATATAGATTTTGTTGAGGCGCTCACTCAAAGACTTCAGGCGGGTGCAGAACCCACGCCAGGCGTAAAATCAATGGAAGAATATATTCAAAGTAAAAGGGCACGAGGAGGATTTTTCCCACCTGCTGAAGATGGTCCTCGCAGTGATAATTCACTGCCTGCACACAGCTCCAGCTCCTCGGCACATACATTTGGCAGCTCAACTATGAAGTCTCTTTAATGACGTAATTCATAAAAACAGAATTTGGCACTTGGGTAACGGCCACTTGTTCACAATTAGAGTCAACAAGTTGGCTATCCACGTAAAGTGCTTATTCTAGAGTGGATTTAACAATTTTGGGCTAACCAGTCCGCTGGATATGGCCAGCTAGGTGCCGCTCCTTTAATTGAGTTAGATTGTTGTTGCTGTAAGGACAACAGGATCTGCTCAAACACCCCATCATCAGGATTAATTTTTTTAAATTCATCCCAAGCGTTGGCTTTGTGCATGGGTAATGGGTAGCTGTTCCAGAATCGTTCGAATTTCTGATATAAATTTTTTAGAGCGATATCGGTGTGGTTTTGTGGTTCGCTTTTACGGGACTCACCGATGTCAACGGATGGTGCAGCGCTGGTTAAAGCTTTTGGTCTTAAGGTTTTACAAGGATGAGCAACGGTTTGTGTTGATGATGATATCCCATCGGGAGTTTGTACTGGAAGTTTAGTATCGGCCAAAAGACATTTTACGATCAGATTTTTGGTATTTGATCGGATTTCTATGAGCCCCGCTCTGGCCAGTGATTTTACTGCCCGTTTCATCTGTTGATGGCTTGGACTTCCAGTTTTTACCCCGGCAATAGGGGCAACATAAAGCGTTTCGCGTAGTGACTGATAACTTATTTTTCGTTTAATACCCACAATATATGTTTTTCTATCCATGTAAGGGCGCATTCCCATCAGGTAAACGACGCGTTGGCTAAGCGGTATCTCCATTAACGCACTTAATTCCTCTGTGTTTACAAATAAAAAATTCATTTTCACTCCCAGTATCGATAAAAACCATATCATTCAATAGCAACCGGCGTCATTTAATAACGCAATTTGATTTAATATTGTCTTATTGTAAAAAATCGTAACTCCCCAGGTACGTCATCCAGAGCGCGTCTTTTTGCGCGAAGGATCTCCTGAATGTGACATGATTTAAATAATTGAAAAAAACACTTGAAAAATTATGTGATTATGATCAAATGGGTGGATGAAAGACTACGAACAAATCATATCAACGCTTTTGACAAAGATTGCTGAATTAGAACAAGTCGTAAAACAACAAGCTGCGAAGATTGCGGACTTAGAAATACGCTTAAATAAAAATAGCAGCAACAGTTCAAAACCACCCTCCAGTGACGGTTTAGGTAAACCGTCCCGTACCTCTTCATTACGTGAAAATGGCAAGAATAAAAGTGGTGGTCAAAAAGGCCATAAGGGTGAAACGCTGAAGCAAATTGAAACGCCAGATATTATCGAAAAGCATGTATTAACGACAGGCCCAGACTGCCAACATTCGCTGTTCAAATCACCGTTACTAGGGGTAGTTAAGCGACAGGTTTTTGATATTCCATCGCCTAAAATTGAAGTCATTGAACATCAAGCAGAAGTAAAATATTGTACCATCTCTTATTGCGCTTGTTTCATTACAAGCAGGACGTCTTAAGATTTCTTCATGACCCCGCCGTTCCGTTCACGAACAATGATGCTGAGCGTGATTTACGAATGATGAAGTGTAAACAAAAAGTATCAGGCGGTTTTCGCACTTCTCAAGGAGCCGAACAATTCGCTCGCATTCGAGGATTCATAAGTACGGTACGTAAACGAGGTTTTAACGTTCTTAGCTCCATTCAAACAATATTTTCTGATAACATACCAATCCCTGCAGGAAGTTGACAGGGAAATAGTCCAACTCAACAAGGAATCTCTCATGCATACCGAATCGTACGTATATTTTGTAGCAAACACACACAACAATGTACTATATGTTGGCGTCACTAGTGATTTGATACGTCGCATTTACGAACACAAGAATAAATTGGTAAAAGGATTTACGCAAAAATATAACGTGGATCGCCTAGTATATTATGAGGCATGTGACAACATAGTCGTTGCCATTGCGCGAGAGAAACAAATTAAGGGATGGTCACGAAAAAAGAAAAATGACCTCGTTAATACATTCAATTCTGAATGGAAAGATTTATACCAGTCGATATGTTAGAGATGGTGCCACGACTAGGAGATCCTTCGCGCAAAAAGACGCGCTCTGGATGACGTACCTGGGGAGTTACAAAAAATCCATAGCACATGTCAATAGAGATACAATCGGTGTTATTGAATGAAATTCATTGAACCTAAAAAAAAAATTTTGTTCCCCACATACACACACAAATATTTACTGAGTTATGAGGTGGGTCGGCCTGAGTTGTTTGGGGTATGTCGGGTTTAATTGGAGAGTGTTCGGTATCTATTGATTCGACTGCGTCTAGGGATGTCGGCTTTGTGACGGGTTAGGATGACGGGTTAGGGTCGGCCTATTTTGAGACGGATTTGTGCGGATTTACTCGGGGAATTTTAAAAACAAGCGATGATGCACATAATAAATTTCTTTTGATTGCCAATATTGTTCAACCCAATCCTTTTTGTCAATGCCCTTGCTTCATAGATTATTAAATGAACTCAAATGAACCAATGGCACAAGTACATTTAAATAATAATGCGAATAAATTGAAAAATTGCCAAAGTTGAGTTTGTGTGACCGGCGGTACCATTTATCCGCAACTTTGTGTGGCCGTTAACAATTCTTTCATTTAAAATTAAATTATTACTTCATATTGAGTAAGTTTTATTACTTTTTAATCATTAAAAAGTAAATGTACCGTGTTGATATAATGTGTTTTTTTATAAATCCGCCTCTTAATTTATTACTAATTTACTCTTTTTTATTACTTTTTTTCTTGTAATTGCCAAACTGATAGTTTGCGAGAGCTAATATTTTGGATTATGCCTTCATTTCGCATGTGGTTGAGTAGGTTATTAATTTTTTTAAATTTTTGATTGTTGTCTAATGCGTCGCTTAATTTGCTCCATAGCAGTTTGTCGATTTCTTTTCGTGTTGCAGATTCGAAAACGTCAAGATAATCAAGGATCAATTTTCGATAATAGGTATTATCCTGTGCACGAGTATGAATGTAATCAGCTTTGGTGGCAGTGGCCTTTGCAATGAATGCTGAAACGTGGAAGTTAGGCTTACGGCCTTCAATTAATTTTTCTTTTCGCAGATGCTTAATCATATCATCATGTAAAGGAAAGTGTTTCTGAACGCGATCGAGTGCAATAATCTCATCTAGCGTAAGATCTGTTTTTTGGATAAGCATTCTACTGTATGCAGGATCAACCACATGCCCGTAGATCGTCATTTTAACCGCTTGAGGTTCTAGTAAATCATAGTCTGGCAATGGAAAGTAACGACGAGCTTGTCCAGTATACATTTCATGAATCCCATAACCCATGATATCAATCATGCCAAGCTCTGACATGGCTCGAGTTAAAAATGGATTACGATATCTTCGTGGTATTTTGTGTCCAGGTATATAATCATCGGGTTGACCATCATAAAATGCGCCTTCATTTTCAAGAATAAGTCGATCAATTAACTCTGTGACAATAATTCGTCCATGCCGTGAGTAATCTTGATGAGCAATACAATTGTTTAGTGCTTCTAATACAATTTTTTGATCATATTTTGCAAGTTCCACAGCAACTAATTCATTCATAGGCAGAATTCGCAATTGCACGTTTCTGATTCTGTTGTAAAGCAGGCCTGTAGTCAGTAGGAACGGTGGGCCAAAATGCTCATAAGCGCGTTCTTCTCCCACCAGCTTCCACGTCATTAACGCCGGGTGAGGTGATAGAAGATAAGCGGATTCCGATCTTCCCAGCAAAAGCAATGCTGCACGTGTAATTTGACCGTCTGTTGTCACTTTGGCGCGATCAAGAAACACTGCGTCTGACCAACTCATGACCTCATCTATTTGAAAACGATTGGCATATTTTTTTGCAAATCCTTCTCGAGCTTTTTTTAGGGCATCGACATCAAGGTTATTAATTGAAGCCTCCTCAACCACGTGGGCCGTCCAATCGGATGAGCCGACTTGCTTTCGAATTCGATCTAATTTATCTAATCCAAGGTGAGTGAGACTTTCTCCTGCACGCGCATAGTAATGTCCATTCCACGCAATGGGCATTCCAATAGGGGCTGCTGGGATTTCAAAAAGTAACACTCGACCTTCCGAGGTATGATATTCATGAATATCACGGAATGTAATGGATGGTTCACTCCCTTGTGATATTTGATGCTTCAGGCTAGACAGCCGTTCTTTATTTTCTCGGTAATTGCTACCTTTAATAGTACGAGAATGATTGTCAACACCAAAGATGAGCCAGCCTTTTTCAATATTACGTAAATTTGCTTCATTGGTGTTAACGGTGGGTCAAAACCGCGGATATATGGCGCAGGCTTAAATCGACCAAAATTAGCGAACAATGCCCACCCTGGTCGAGTTTGTTTCTAAGATGAGTTCTCGTTTGTAGGAGGCTCCCCCCAGCAGACCACATCTGCCATTGAAGCATAAAATTCGTCTTCGACCTTTTGATGATGACGCTTTAACTGGGCGAGATAAATGCATTCCAATGTGGCAACAAGGTCACCAAGAAAATTTACTAAGACATGTGCGGCCTCGTCGGACATTGACTCCGGTAATAGAGCTTCTAACATCATGTCACGCATGATTGTTTACCTCATCTGTAGCTGTTTTTTGGGCATTTTTTCGCTTTGTACTGCGCTCTTTATTTTTTTCCATTGCCTCCTTCAACCGAAACGAGTCGCCTTCGATCATTAAAATTTCAGAGTGATGAAGCAGCCGATCAACGATCGAAACAACGCAAGTTGCGTTGGGAAAGGTTTCGCGCCAGTCTGCAATGGGTTTGTTGGTCGTTATGCACGTTGATTTTTTTTCATAACGTTGGGAAACGACCTCGAATAACAAATCGGCATGTCGATTGGAGTAAGAAAGATACCCAACCTCGTCCACGACTAAAAGAGAAGGTTGCGTGTAATATTTTATCCGGCGACGTAACGCGCTATCACTATCCAGCTCAGCCAACTCATTCAACATGGCTGCCGCCGTTGTGAACAATGCCGTACCCCCTTGAAGCACAACTTGAGATGCGATATTTGAGACAATCATGGTTTTGCCAACCCCGTTTGGACCGCACAGAATCAGGTTGCTGGCTCCCGCCATAAAATCCAGTAGCATCCATTGCTCAATGACCGTGCGGTCACATTGCTTTGGCCAGTTCCAATCGAACTCACTCATCGGTTTGAAACGACCAATGCGTGCTTTGCGCAGACGGCCATCAAGGCTGCGTTGCGAGCGATGGCGTTCTTCCCAGGTAACAAACCGCTCAAGCCAGAAAGCGCCTTCTTCATTAATGCTGTCCTGGTGACTGATAACGCCATGAAGCTTTTGTGCTGTCGCACGGTTTAATAATAATTCGGTTAACATAATACGATTACTCCTCTGTTGATGTGGTTGAATCAAGCACGCTGTACTGGTTTAATGAGTGTGGTTTTATAATCATCCCGGTGACACGTTTGTCCTTGGACAGAGCGAACGTCACCAAGGGTGCCTCGACACGTTCATCAAGTATCTTTTGCAAAATAATTCGAACGGAATTTGGGTGTGGTGATTCTTTCACAAGGGCTTCAGCCATCGCTTTTTCCAATAAACTGGCACCATAATCATCCAGTAGTGACGTCAGCTGGTTGGTTATTGATGTCAATGGATATCCACGAACCGCGGCCATCTTCAGAAACTCTCGCGCGCAGTCAATCGTCATCGTGAGCCTGTCCTGTCCCCGATGCTGTCGCGCGTTTCGTTTACGCTCAGCCAGTGTTTTAATATGCTCCTCGCATTCGATTTGTTTCGCTTTATCATAGCTTCGCACGTGTTTTGCAATCACAGTGACGCCATCCAAAATACTGACGAAATCGAGTGTTGCATGAACCGTGAGTGCTTGCCGGACATGGGTGTGAGGCACTGAATAATCATTCAAGTCGAATCTAGCGTAGGGCGTTTTGCCAACAGAAACTGTCTCGACTTCGTTGCAGGGATAGGGGTTATCAGGCAGTGGAATCAAGCGTGGCTGTTCATCCAGGAAAATCTCGTGAACCGTTTTGCTTTTATCCTCTGGACAAGGCCGGTTCGATGCCTGATTATCACACCAGGTAAGCGCTTGCTGATTGAGATCGGCAAGACTTTTATACTGGCGGCCTGCAAAAAAATTGTCCCGTATATAACGAATAGACCTCTCAACCTTCCCTTTTTCATTTCCTCGATAGACCGCACAGGGCCTGGGTTCGAAACGATAATGAGCTGCAAAATCCAATAGCACAGGGTTAAATCGAATAGCATCGCCTTTCCTATCAAGTACTGCGCTTTTGAGATTGTCGTAGAGCGCGACACGAGGGATCCCAGAATAGTAGTTAAAGGCCAGTTCATGGCCACGTAGAAAATTTTCAGTTCGAGCGTTCAAGTAAAAATGCAGGAAAACTTTTCTCGAGTAACTCAAAACCATGACAAATGCCATCAGTGGTCGTTTAGCCGCGCCAATGGTTATGTGCCCAAAATGACCCCAGTCGACTTGTGCTTGCTCGCCGGCTAATGTTCTTAATCGAAGAAACGCTTCAGCGGGTGTCTTTGGCCTATAGAATGAGATGAGTTGACGAAAGTGATCGGGGCCACCGGGATATCCACGCTCAACGGCCATCCCATACAGGCGACTCGCAGTGAGATTAGGAAAGCGCTTTAATTGTTCGAGGAGAAAGGATAAAAATGGATCAATGATTGACTGTTCAACGAGGATTTTATTTTTATCAACCCCCGTGTGAGATAATACACGTTTAACAGTTGAATGATGCACGCCAAGTTGGGACGCAATCGTCCCCACACGCCACTTTTCAACGTGATGATAACGTAAAATATTTGCTCTTAATTCCTGGGAAATCGCCATGATTCCTCCTTATGTTCGTTAATGTTCAAGGTGCTTGAGGTGAAGCTTTGGATCCGGGCGATGCGTGAGAGCGTCTTCGTCTCAAAAAATCATTACGGATCCAGTCAGATACAGGTTTTTCACAAAAGCAGCAGGCTAATGCCAATTTTTTGTGTCCTCTTTCTGTCTTTTTAGGCTTATTTTCAAGCGAACTCATTGAAGCATGTTGGAGCATTGGAGGTGAACCCTGATGCGTCACTATTTCGTTCTGGCGCATACGGTAACGGGCTTGGCGTGCAGCATGATTTCGTTTTCCATTGAAGGTTCTTTGATAACGCATCCCGGCTAATTTCATTGATTTTTTTCGCGCAAAGACCGCGCAAACGGTGCCACAATAAATTTGCCCACGATCGCACTTAGAGCAGACTATAGACTGTGTATGACAGAGAGCGCATTGAAATAGTCTTGGAGTGTGTTTCATAAGCAATCCTTTGCTTAATGAAACCTGGAAATTATGTGATCTCGTGATATGCTTTATATCAAGGGACTGGGGACGTTTGGTATCGTAGGGACGGGAAAATCACTAACGATACCAAACGGGTTTCATTAGTCCCTTAATTTTAGATTAATTTATCGAATTGTTCTTTCTTTGATCTATTTTGATGTTCATCGGATGAGATGGGATTTTTGAGGGATACTATCTGCCTGCGCCATTTATTAGCGGGTTCTTAGCCCCGTCTACAATTGGCTATAGCTGAAAAATATTCGCCAATTTTAGAGGTTGAATAGGCATCATCAACCTGTTTGAACTCAACGACTTCATTTTCCCAGTCCGCAATAAATTGGCTTAATAATGCTTTCAACTCAGATTGATCCATTATCTTTTATCCTTGTTTATTATCAATTATCGTAACAGCTCGATGTCATCCCGAGTGCTGCGGGAGGGAGAGCGCTGGCTATTAATGGTTGATCCTTAATTACGAACCTCCTCAACCACCTCAAACCGCCCCAAACTTAATTTACAAGAAACCAAGTGTTGTTTTGGCGTGGTCATTTGAATCTATAAGTCCCTTTTTCTTTATCTTCTTTGGGCGAGTGGATCTTGTAATTGTTCGATATTCATTATGCCATGTCCTTAATCATCTCAATGGGATGGTAATTTCTGTTTGTATCATAAACCAGATGTTCAATGAATTTTCCCCATCTATCCAGTGCCTGCTTACGTTGTGGTAGCATTTCATTTTTATTGTATGTCGCCATAATTTTAGGCATTTTATGTCCTAAACATTTTTCAATGACCACAGGGTCAATATGCAGCGCTTCGCCGAGTTGTGTGGCAAATGTCCTCCGTAGGTCATGCGGCGTCCACTGAGGGATTCCTATGCGCTCTTGTATTCTATTTACAGCTCGTGGGAGTGCTTTATCTGTTAGTGGTTGATCATCCTTGGATCCAGGCATTACATAATCTGACGTATTATGATTTTTGAGTTGGCTTAATAACACTTTTGTTTGGGGGCTTAAATGGATTTTTATAACCATCCCACTTTTAGTGTGGCTGGCAGGTATAGTCCATAAGGATTGTTCAAAAACAAATTCACTCCATTGAGCCAATCGTAGTTCGGCGGTTCTGACTCCCGTAAGTAAGATTATTTTAATCCCAAGCTTTATATGAAGGCTTATTTTACTGGAATCACTGTCTAGAAATAACCATAATAATTTAATTTCTTCGAGTGTTAAAAAACGTTCTCTTGGTTTTTCCAATCCTCCAATATCACGCGTGCGTATGTTGGCAGCGGGATTGGCGGTCAGCTCACCACGGCTGCTCGCATAATTCAGAGCCTGCTTTATCGTACTCAGCACTTTGTTGGCGTGAACAGGCGCGCCACGATTAACAATCGTATCCAGTGCTTTGGTAATATCTCTTGCTTGGATTTTTTCAAGTTCCATATGGCCAAGCAAGGGGATGATATCGGCATCAATCAGCTGCTTAATTTGCTGAGGTTGTTTACGATTTTTTTTGATGTAGCCTGTATACCAAGAGAGTACTAATTTTTCCATTGTGTGGATTTGCTTTGTTTTTTGCAATTCGGCATGTTCAATGGGATTGATACCTTGTTCTTTTAGGCTTTCAGCCTGGATATGAAGCTCTCTAGCTTGTTTTAAACTGATCCCCGGGTATTTTCCCAACGTCATTTTGCACCGTTGCCCATTGAAGGTAAAACGATAGATCCATGACTTGCTTCCACTTGGCATAATTCGCAGTGCAAGACCAGTTGCTTCTGTTTTTTCAAACCAATTTTTTTCCGGCTGTAAATGCTTAATGTAATTATCAGTAAACTTAATCATAAGATCCTTTCACTAAAACTGGTACCACTTTTGGTACCAGTTTTAGTGTGCTGGGTTAATATTAATTGATAGTCATTGAATAGCATGATAGGACTATTGTTCAGTGTTTACAAAGATTTTAGGATATAATTGAATTTCGATGATAGTCATTGAAATCGTTATGGAACAGCATGGGTTGCTAGGGGTCGAAAGTTCGAATCTTTCCGTCCCGACCAATATAATCAGCGGTTCCTCACATCAAGTCGATCTAAATAACGATCCAAATTTATAATAATGCTAAGTTAATAATATGTCAGAAATTAAAAATATAGAAGAATTGCCTTTTAGCGATATAAGTATCAAATCACATCTGATTGGTGTCGTAGAAAAAATTGATACAATGTACCATGCAGATGTTTGTTTAGGTTTAACGACTGGATTAAGTGCTTTTGATCAATTAACCGGTGGATTGAACCCTTCTAATTTAATTGTTATCGCAGGTCGCCCTAGTATGGGAAAAACTACTTTAGCAATGAATATTATTGAGCATGTAGCTTTTAAATGTGGAAAGACAGCTATTCTTTTCTCGTTAGAGGCTCCTCCTGAAGCGCTGGCATTTAGATTTGTAAGTTCTTTAGGTCGTATCGACTCTCATGTACTAAGAACAGCGCGAGCGCAAGACGATGATTGGCCTAGAATTACTTCCGCCGTACATCTGTTATCAGAAGCTCCTATTTACATAGAGAATGTTCTAGATGAAACAATAAACAATATTTGTGCAAAAGCCTATGAAATGTCTGAGGTTTTTGAAGATATTGGTCTAGTTGTAGTTGATTATATTCAATTGCTATGCCGGAGTGGCCCAAGTCCCGAGAACAGAACCGCAGAACTCTCGGCAATTACAAGACAGTTGAAAATATTAGCAAAAAAATTGAATGTTCCTATCATTGCTATTTCTCAATTAAATCGAAGCCTTGAGCAACGTTATGATAAACGCCCTGTTATGTGTAACGGCCCGCTTTCATAAACACCTCGGCCCGCAATCAGAGCACAAATCTGGCCCAAATTAAATGCGAATGAAATTCATCTTTGGCCCACATTAATTGCGTCTATAAAAAAACTGGCCCACATTAATTGCGAATGAGCCCACTTTATTTGCCACTGAAATTTTCATCCAATCCAAGCTCAAATAGAATTTTTTCCTCTAATTCTTCCGGAGCAGGTAATGAGTCTTTTAACCTGTCTGGAATATCACGGGTCAACTCATATCCAGCAACCCCCACTGGCTTGTCGATGCCACGAAGAGAATATTCTACATCGAATTTACTGCTTTCAGTGCATAAAATAATACCAATGGAAGGGTTTTCGTGGGGCTCTTTGACAAAGTCATCCAGTAAATTAAGGTACAGGTTCATTTTACCAGCATATTCGGCCTTGAATTTCGTCGTCTTTAATTCCAACGCAACTAATGATTGTAATTTCCTGTGGTAAAACAAAAGATCGATAAAATACTCAGAGTCTGGTGTAACAATGCGGTATTGATTGCCGATGAAACTAAAGCCATACCCCAGCTCCAAGATCACGTCCTTGATCTTGGAAACCATGCGACGCTCTATCTCTGCTTCAACAACGGGCTCAGTAATACCCAAAAGGCCAAGCATGTAAACATCCTTCATGGTTTTGTCGGCTTGCTCCGCTAAATGTGCTGGCAATGCCTTATGAAAGTTATGCTGTTTATTTGCCAAGACCTGTCTCTCATAACTTTTGGAATTAATCTGCATGCTTAACACATCACGGCTCCATGCGCATTCAATGGTCGCGTTCAAATAGTAGAGTTTAGCAGCATCATCCTTTACCTTGCTAAGGATTAGTAAATTTTGTCCCCATGGTATTTCTCCAACAAGCCGTTGGAGATTTGGTTTACTGTGATATTCCAAATAAAATTGGCGCATGTACCAAAGATTCTGTGGGGAAAAGCCTGTTTTACGACTAAATTCTGCTTTTAAATCTTGAGACAGACGCTCAACGACCGATTTTCCCCAACCATGCTTCTCTTGGCTCGTAACAATATGCTCCCCAATCCACCAATACAGAGCGATTAACTCTCGATTGACAGCGGTTGCCGCTCGAACACGGGTTCCATAAATTTGAGTTTTGGCTTTCTCAAGAAATTCTTTATAAGCCGGTAAATTGTTGCTTGTCATTTCCCCCTGACTCATTATACGGTAACTCCTATAGAGCGAATGGCACTTAAAAACTCCGTTTTTCTAGGCGAGTTTGACTTACCATATAAAAAATCCTTGACCTCTTTTGGCGAGGCATGAAGAAACTCACAAACAGCAGGAAGTTGGTACCCAATCCGAGCAAGTTGGGCCTCCAGTGAATTAAGATCGGGCGCAAGCGCTTTATTAATGACCTCTTCTGTAATCGGTTTTGTTCCTGTGGTATAGGCTATCTCCATCGCTGTAGTTAAATATTTATGGATTTGCAGCGGTGTTATTAATGCTTGTGCTAGTCGCAAAGAGGCCACTGGAGTAATAACTTCACTCACTTTAACTTTATCGTGTAAACATTCTTTAAATAACCATTCAACATATTTTTCCATGTTCCCCATAGCAGTATCAATATTAAATATTTTAGTTCGAGCGCCTATTTCCTCAATACTGGATTTAGACAATGAATTGCCTAGTTTAGGGTGTCCCGCTAGAATAATAGACAATTGACAGCCACCTTGTGCGACCACCTCTATGATGCGTTTGAGAGACGTTAAGGTTTGCCCATGTATGTCGTGTGCCTCATCAATAAACAGCGCCACAGGTTTTTTCTGTTTTTTAATTAAATCAAGTAGTTGACGTTCCCGTTTTTCGCCTTGTGTTGGAACTTTGAAATTTTTATCTGTTTTTGTGAGGTCGTAAAATAAGGCCAAGTAAATGGTACTTACGTTTAACTTATTTTTTTCAGTTGATAATGATCGAGCGACGGATATTTTGTTCTCAAGTTCTAACTCTTGTTGAATTTGGTTTAACAAAGTTGTTTTTCCTGCGCCAACCATCCCTGTTAAGGCATAAATACCACCGGCTTGAATCAGAAATTTCAACTCTTTATATAGTTTTTTGCGTTGTTCTGTTTCGTAGTAGCTTGCACAAACAAGGGGTTGTTTTAAGCCAAAGAACTCCATAACTTCTGTATACACGTATTACTCCTTATTTTGTACTGGATGAAGGGACAAAGTAAAATATTGTCTCACTTTTGATTCAACCACATCTTTATTTAACGTCTCTTCCACGATTTGGTTAATCGCATTAATTTGCTGTGGCGGTAGCTCCGCTAATGGCTTACCTAAAAAATGGGCAATAGCTTGCTTGGCCTCTAATTTATCAATGAACAGACGTGTTTTTTCTTCTTCAAACGGAATAAATGGCTGGGTTTTTGTGATTGCACGTGCTTTTTCTAATTGTTCGATTGTCTGAGTATCATTGCCCGTCATCACAGATAATGGAATAGAAATTGATTGGGCCAAACTAGCAATGTCATCTGCTAGTTTTTCAGTTTTAGTTTTTTTGTGTTTGCGGTATGAGTTCAAAGGAATGGGGCCTCTGCTTGGATAAAACGGCCCCATTTTCTGCTCATTAAATTCCACATAAACTTCGTTATCTAATAAACCAAGTAATAAAGTAATCTCATTACCTGCCATATCGGGTATTAACTGATAAGAAACGCCATCAATACTGACAC
Source organism: uncultured Gammaproteobacteria bacterium (assembly GCA_963784615.1). Taxonomy (GTDB): domain Bacteria; phylum Pseudomonadota; class Gammaproteobacteria; order Legionellales; family Legionellaceae; genus UBA11403. Next base: position 1,686,537 of record CAWASG010000001.1, on the reverse strand, counting down.
ATGCGTCTGAGCCGACCTGACGTGTTTCTGGTTCACGTACGAATTGACAAAATTTTTCCCAAGAACACATTTGTCGGTAGCCGTTTGTTGGCAAATAGTGCAACCAAACTTGTATTCGTGTTGATTTTTCAGAGCGATGGGGCATCTCAATATATTGAAGCAGATAATTCATCAACCATTCGTTCGCCTGATCTAGGGTGCTTGGTTGATGGAAATGAAACAATGTTTCAAAAGATTCTTTTGTAGTTCGGTTGGTACGTTCAACTTTACCTTTTCCACGAGCTGTCGTGCGTCTACCATCAGAACCCCTAGGCATATGTGTTTTTAGTTCAATACCAAGAGCAGCTAATACTCTGTTAAAAATTGCACTGCGCGCAAAGGCCCCATTATCGGTATAAATCATTTTTGGGATCCCTTGAAAAAGAAATCCTTTTCTCGTTTTTGCAGACATTGCTCTGAATAAAAATTTCAATGCCGTCAACGCATCTTCGCCCTTTGCTTCTATGTATTCTGAATAAAGGACGCCACTTTTGTCATCAGTGACACTCACAATAAATAATGTATTTTCACTATTTTTGGTCAGTTGTTTTAAATCAGATGGCGAAAAATCAAATTGCCAGCAATCATTACTTTCCTCCGCTTCAAAATGAACAACAACAGGCTCAACTGACAGCATTGAATGGTGAGCAAAGCCCCATTGTGTAATGTAACGATTAACAGTACTTTTCGTTAATACACCAATAGGTGCTTTCACTAAACCATGGACTGTTTCAACGCCATGTAATTCAAGTATCTCAATGCATTTAGGTGTTGAAAGATGTCGGTTATTTTTATTACTCGTACGTATTTTAAGTGCCGCAATAAGACGACAATACATAAGCATATCATCAGAGGAAATTGCTCTGGGTTGATTGAAGTCCTTTCGCTTATGCACACTGAAATCGATACACTGGCGTAGCTGACGGTAGACCGTGCTTGGAGTCACTCCAAAGCTCTGAGCGAACTCTTCAACCAATTGCGTCCGCTCGGGAGCTCTTAGTGGATGTCCTTCTAATTGATTATGTAAAATAATCAATTGCTCAACTGATATCCGTTTTGTCATTTTAGGTTTTTTCTCTTGTTGATTGATGAAGTAGCTTGCTACCTGCCTCTTTTAGAGAACCATCCCCATTAACATAGGTATATAACGTTGTTGTCGTGACGTTCAAACGTTTTGCAACTTCATGCGCAACTGAATTACGATCACTCATTGCTGCCATCGCCATCTTGATAGTGTGTTCATCCATTTTTCTGGGTCGACCACCATTACGCCCTCTTGCCCTTGCCGCCGCAAGTCCTGCCCGCGTTCGTTCACGAATAAGCTCCCGCTCGAACTCAGCTAAGGCTGCAAAAATACCAAATACCAGACGACCATTAGCTGTGGTCGTGTCAATTTCAGCGCCAGACAACACCTTAAACCCGATTTTTTTGTGATTCATGTCATCAATCAGATTAACCAGATGCTTCATATCACGACCAAGTCTATCTAATTTCCATACTACAAGAGTATTACCTGGTTGAAGTGCTTTGAGGCAAGCGTTTAATCCAGGTCTGTCATCTTTCCGACCAGAGGCAAGATCTTGATAAATGTATTTTGGATCAACGCCGGCTTTCAATAGTGCATCTTTTTGCAAATCGACCAGTTGGCTGCCATCTGATTTTGAAACACGAACATACCCGATTAACATAATCTCATGCCTTAACAAAGGAACTTCAAAATTAGTCTATCAGTTTATATTGATTTCTTCTATGGGTTATTTTGTGGATTTCAAAGGATTTTTTTCGAAAAACGAAGGCACCAAGAAAACGTGCGTTTTTCTGGTGGTGCTGAAAATTTCAGTTGCAAATAAGGCGGGGGTCACTTTTCTAAGTCGATGTCAACGTGGGTCTGGGGCGGAATGGTTTGTTATAGATCCATCTAAAATTCTCTATGATATGAACCACAATATCAGGGAATAGGGTGGTGAGACAATTATCTTTACGCACTTTTTGTCCTGAGCAACAAGGGCATGATGTTCCATTAACCCTAAATGGAGACCATCCAAAACCCGGGGGGGTTATTCAAATACAAATCTAAAATATATCGCGCAAATTATAGCTCGTGCACGTCAGGCCGTATGTTGAAGTACTCTAGCGATCATATGAGAAACCGTAGCCAGCCTACATACCCCCGGTTTTGGATGGTCTCCTTATTTCATTTCAGTATTTCTTGCAAAATGGGAACATTTAATAGACTATTACAACAATAACTGATAATCAGAGTCTGTAATACTGATTATGATGCCCCATGGTTCGACCAAATATTACACATTAATTTTCACATGGAGAGAAAATGAGGAAAACTGGGATAATAACAGCTGGGTTTATTTTATCGTTTAATGCTTTAGCAGGTACGATGGGTTCCGAAATACCGATGGAAAAGCACCGATTGTCTGTTATTGGTAGTATTGGATACACGAATTACAATGATGCCTATAAAGGTGGGCCCTCCGCTGACGAATTGGCACAATCTGCAATAGGTGATGGTCAAACTCCCGTAGGTCGTTTCGCTATAGGTTGGTATGTAGGCAACGTAAAGAGCGCCGATATAGGTTTAGAACTTGGCCTTCAAAGTGGGAACACTATGCGCATTGATGTGGCACAAACAACCTTAAATATAATGGGCGGATTACCCATTCAAACTACAGTTAAACCAATGCTTGATTTATTAGTTACGGCGACATGGCAGCCTCTTCAACGAGCCCCTGTATTTGCGATTATCAAAGGAGGTATCGCTTACCGTCGCATGCAAGTCAATGATCGCGTCACGGTTAATGATCTTTCTGAAGTGGCCTTTGAAGCTCAGGCGGGGCTCGGTGTCCATGTGATCGATGCTGTAAATTTGTCACTCACATATCAAGGTATCTTTGACGGTAACTTAGAATATACTGTGAATGACTCATTGCTTATTGCTCATCAGCACCACATCCCCAATCAGAATGGCGTTTTGTTGAATATTTCTTACACTATTTAAGGATGAATTCTATGAGAGTAAACCTGAAACTATCAAAAATGGCCTGTGTTTGCGCTGCAGTATTGGCAATTTCTACTGAAGCGATAAGTGCACCAAATCCAATCACTGAACAATGGGTATTAGATAATATAAGATATGTTAATGATCTACATCATACTTACTCTGCTTTTGTAACGCCACCTGGCATCGTCACTCCACTCCCACTCTCTGGTTTTTTTGCCGAGAGCATTAATATATCTTCTCTACATTCAACGTCCCCAACTTCTTTTTCAGTTCCAACACCTCCAAAAACGTATACCTATCCAGCAGGCCCTACATACAACGCCATTGATAATACTTTTACGATACATGATGCGGGAAGTTATTCAGTTACCTACGGGTGCACGCTATTAACCGATAATACGTTGGGCATTGCTACTATAAACAGCGTAAAAACAAGATTTTATATAATTACTACAGGACCAGATGGCAATCTAAATACAGAGCAAACAATTTATAATCTGAATATAGGAGAAAAAAGAGACTCCTATTATGGCGCAACAACAATTGTACAGCTTCCGCTATCGAGTATAATTGCAATAAAAGCTGAGATAATAAATAGCGACCCCAGCCCATTACCCTCTGGATTTGCAGCATCTGTCAGTAACTGCACATTACAGATATATCAAGTGAGGTAACTACCGATTGGTTATAAAAGCCTAATTTATGTGCTGCGCATGAACCACAACTTGTTATGCTGCAATCAACGCTGTCTTCTTACCGCAAGAATTTGCTAGATTAGCACATAAAGGCCACTTTTAAACAATGTATCGCAGGAAAGTAATTATTCACTCAGTGATCGGTCCGGGCTCAAACCCCGGATATGAGTTGACCCGTGACATTCCAGACAGGTTAAAGGACCCATTACCTGTCCCGGAGGAATTAGAGAAAAAAATTCTATTTGAGCTTGGATTGGATGAAGATTTCAGTGGCAAATAAAGTGGGCTCATTCGCAATTAATGTGGGCCGACTTTTTGTTGGTGGCAATTAATGTGGGCCAAAGATGAATTTCATTCGCATTTAATTTGGGCCAGATTTGTGCTCTGATTGCGGGCCGATGTGTTTATGAAAGCGGGCCGTTACAAGTATCTTTATCACATGCTCTCATTACAGTTGAATTAGAAAACGCGTTCAAACAGGAGATTAACCATCGTTGAAAAAACCATACATGATTTACAAACGATAAGTAAATACTGAATCCAGTAGCCTCAGGTGAATTCAATACTTCTAGTAAATTCGCTGGAAAAATCCATTTTTGCCAAAAATATAATTCGTCTATTCCAGCTTTCAATCTTGCGATATCTCCGCGATAACTATACTCCTGTAAGAGAGATTGGCTTGCAATCTCTGCGTGGTTACCGTTTTCAATATCAATAGCCATGATTTTTCCCCTAATTCATTTCAATACGTATTATAAGTTGATGTCGATTGTAATCGATTTTTGTTCACTTCGCAATCAATTAAAGCAAAAGTATCCAGCTAACTTTACAATATGTGTAAAATTTAGAACAATATTGTTCAACAATATGATAGAGAAAGGTCTGTTCGGGTTGATGACGCGTGTATTTCGTAGTTTCGCGCGAAACCTTTCAGGTCTTATGCATAGTCGCCATCATTCCCTAACCCCTGCGGCTCGGACGTTCAACCGGGCAACTCTCACGAATCTCTGCCAATCGGCAGGGCAAATAACTTTTTTGAAACAACAGGAAGAAGATACTTTAGTAGATTGGTACCAAAAAATTTTAATTTGAAAAAAATTAAAACTTGAATGTATGATGTTTGGTTACGTTTTGCTACATCAAGGGTAACTATAAAGTACACCCAGTGAAATTCTTTAAACCGCGGAGATTTTTAAAACCCTTACTGTGATTGGTCGGGACGGAAAGATTCGAACTTTCGACCCCTAGCACCCCATGCTATCTAGATACGTTTTCAAACATTTCCATATAATTCCAATTATTACCAACGATCCTTGATATGCATAGGTTTTAACTATATCATCACTTCCAATCGTTTCCAAATATTACCATGCAAGCTCTAGTAATTTTGGATCGATTATTGGATCGACTTGGATCGGATAAAAAAACTATAGGTTGGCATGAAAAAGTTTACTGATAATCAAATCAAGAACCTGAAACCAGAAGACAAAACTTATCGCATCACTGAAGGTAATGGGTTTTATATTCGGATGACACCACAAGGGAAGAAAGCATGGCTATACCGTTATTATTATGCGGGAAAAGACCAGACGCTAACCCTCGGGTATTATCCAACCATGTCCTTATCACTAGCACGAACTGCTTATCAGGAACTATTTGAGCTTTTGCAATCCGGCACCGATCCAAAGGCCCACATCGCAAAACTTGTTGAGGCTAAAACAGATACGGTAAAAAAGCTGGTAACGGGATGGTATACCAATTACATCCTCAAAGAACGGAAGCAGCCCCAACAGATCAAGCAGTTAATTGACGCGGATATTGTTCCTCTCCTTGGTGATGTTGAGCTAGCCAAACTCACCCCCGTTCTTGTAACAAACGCACTCGATCAAATCGTCAAACGTGGATCGCCTGTTCATGCAAACAAAGTGTTGGCCGCATTAAAGCAAGCATTTAGCTACGGTGTGAGACGTGGATCCATGCCAGACAATCCAGCTATGTTACTGCAAGCACGCGATATTGGGGGGATCGAAAGACCCCGAGATCGTTATTTAAGCACTGGAGAAATTAAAACATTGTTGTTGTTTTTAGACAGTGGCAAGAATCGCATGTCTTTACAAACAAGACTTGCCATTAAAATTATTTTGCATACAGGCATACGCACTGGGGAGCTTAGGCTCGCGACTTGGTATGAAATTGATTATCAAAATTCACTTTGGACAATACCCAAAGAACATACCAAACAAGGTGAGGTGATGCGTATTCATTTAACTGAACCAGTAAAGACCATGTTCAAAGAACTTCAGGCAGCGTCAACTTGCAAGTATGTGTTGTCTGCTAAAGAAAGCGAACCTATAAGCCTGAAAGCCCTATCAAGAGCAATCAACCGTATTCAAGATCGCGTGGGGCTTCCTCATTGGACAGCTCATGATCTGAGACGTTCTTTTTGTACTCAGCTCGGCGCAACACTTCATGTTGATCCGGTTGTAATTGAAAAATGCTTAGGACACAAAATGCCGAAGATCATGGCAACCTATAACAAAAATGAAATGCTACCTCAACGAAGAGAAGCATTAAACCAATGGTCGAAATTTCTAGAAGATATATTGAAAGATAATGTAATATCAATTTCATTGAAGAAGTGCTCCTAATAAAAAATGAATAGTAGGATGTAGTTAAGGATTGATTATAATGATGGTGCCGAGCAAACCTAAAATTTACCATATCGTTCATTTTGATCGACTATCATCAATAATTGAAGATGACTACCTTTGGTGTGACAGGGAAATTATTAATCGCGATTGTTCAGGCACATCCATTGGGATGAGTAAAATCAAGCACCGTCGATTACATGAGTTAACACTTACCAGTTATCCGGATCTTTTTGTTGGCGATTGTGTCCCTTTTTATTTTTGTCCACGCTCTGTTATGCTTTACATTATCTCTCGCGGTAATCATTTTGAACTTAGCTATCAAAATGGACAAGAATCAATAGTACATTTGCAAGCTGATTTACATAAAGCCATAGAGTGGGCAGAAAAAAATAATAAAAGATGGGTACTGACCACATCGAATGCCGGCTCACGTTATTTTAGGGACAGCTCTAATCTAGTCGATCTAAAGGAAATTGATTGGAAGGCAGTTAATACTTCCGAATGGTCTGGTTGCAAAGAAAACAAACAAGCGGAATTTCTCATAGAACAGGCATTCCCATGGCATTTGGTTGACTATGTCGGGGTTCAGAATGAGAAAATTTTTAATGTAGTTGGCGATATTTTACAAAATATCAACCATAAGCCTAAACTTGGGATAGAGCCGAAATGGTATTATTAAGACTACAATTATTAAACGATCGGGTTAATTACAACTTATTTTTTATCGAAAAAAAATGATTACATATAAAACTGGAAACATATTTGAAGAAAATATTGATGCCATAGTGAATACAGTAAACTGTATGGGAATTATGGGGCGAGGTATTGCTTTACAATTTAAAAATAAATATCCCGATAATTTCAAAGCTTATGCCTCTGCTTGCAAGCTTAATGAAATTAAACCCGGGCAAATGTTTGTTTTTGAAACTGAAGGTGGTCGTAATCCACGATATATTATTAATTTTCCTACTAAGCGACATTGGCGCACTAAGAGCCGACTTGAAGATATTGAATCTGGACTTCACGCCCTAGCGCAATTAATTGAAGAGAAAAACATTAAGTCCATCGCCATACCGCCATTGGGCTGCGGGTTAGGTGGACTCAATTGGGCTGACGTGCGCGAACTTATCATAAAAACATTCAACAACTTAACTAATAGAAATGTGATCGTTTTTGAACCTAATGAAAAACCATCCTCGCTTAAAATGCCTGTGTTGCAAGAGAAACCCGAAATGACCAAAGGTCGAGCTGCTTTAATTGAACTAATACATCGTTACCTTAAGGGATTGCTCGACCCGTATGTAACTCTGATTGAAGTCCATAAATTAATGTACTTTCTGCAAGAGGCAGGCGAACCGCTTAAATTAAAATATAAACAATTACATTACGGCCCTTATGCGGAAAATTTAAGGCATGTATTAAACAAAATCGAGGGACATTTTATCTCAGGTTATGCGGATGGGGGCGACGCTCCAAACAAGCCTCTTTCCTTATTGCCTGGGGCTTATGAAAAAGCGAGTGTGTTTTTATCTTCACACCAAGAGACCCATAACCGTTATAACAAAGTCGCCGATTTGGTAGATGGATTTGAAACTCCCTTTGGCTTAGAACTGCTTTCAACGGTACATTGGGTCGTCACTCACAACCAGATAATATCTCAAGATGACGTGATTAAATACACTTACGCTTGGAATGAGCGGAAAAAGCAATTTTCAGCAGCGCAAATTATCCTTGCAATCAATGTACTGTCAAACAAAGGTTGGATTAACACGACTACTTGGAATAAAAACTAGTTTATATCATATGTTTTAAACCACTCCATAGCTATAATCTTCGAGCCAAGCTATCCGACGGGGAGATCTAAAAAATGGAATTTCATGAAAATAGAATGGAAAAAAGTTGATAGTGATTGGTATGAAAAAAGAATCATAAATGAACGAGGCATACCGCATATAACTTATCATTATCGAAGAAAATCCGCTCCACCTATCCCAACAATATTGTTACAAACCAAGTTGGCTCAAAAATTATGCGGTTACATTTTGATTAAAAAAGATGTCAACGATACGATTTTGTTTATCGAAGAACATAATAAACTTTATCAAACCAGTGGGGATGTTGGAAGTAATATCATACTAAAAGGGCTTACAAGAGCCATTGTAATAACTTATGGCAAATGCTTTACTCAAGCAGATGGCAGAAAAACCTGGTTAAACAGCGATGTTATAAAATCTAAAAACAACCTAAGCACTCATGAGCTTTTAATAGAAATGAGAAATCAATATATTGCTCATGCTGGTAACTCAATTCACGAAAAAGTATGCCTACCACTTCTTTGCCCACCTCCAAAAGTAGTCAAAAAAATTTTACGAGGTAAAAACGTAAAAGGAAACATAGTTCTTGGTCAGCAGCTAATTCAAACGACATCTATTATTGAATTTAATGATGGCACTGTTTTATCCCTACTAAATGAACTGCAAATATATATTGATGAAAAAATAGCTACAATCAATCGAAGATTAGGGATAGAAAACATAGATCCCCCTAGATTATGGAATTTACTCAAAAAGAAAAAAATTCTCGGTATTGATGAAGATATTTTAGAACAAATTGTTAACTAGATCCCAAGCCAATCCCAGTACTTTTTATTAAGAATTTTATATTCCGCGTCAATTGTCTTTACGGCATCAATGGCTTCCTGTGAACCTTGAGTATTAATTAAATCTTGAACAGCATCCTCAAACCGTTTACCACAGTCAAGTATATCTTTCATCAATTTTTCTGATTCTTCCCGATTCATGTTTCTCTCCCCCTCGCTAAGTCTATTCATAAAACGATAACCTATAAAAAGTATAGGTCATAATGAACAAACATCAACGGAGTTCATTTTTACTTTTCTCCTATCCTAACAACTTAACAAAATTGTATAATCCACTGGCCAAGCTATCCCGACGGGGAGAAATAAGGAGGACATCACTCCTTGCGCTTGGCTCTTCTGTGATGGTTACTTAGATGGAGTAACGATGTTTTTTAACGACCGGCAAAAACATAATCAAAGAGCACCCTTGCATGCCGCAAAAAAGCTAATTAGACTAATTTGCGAACAGCAGCCAGTGTCAATATCCATATCAAAGCTATGTGAAATTAAAAATCAAATCAAGCTCATCGAATTTGCTTGGATCCTAGCCATATGCGAAAGCAGATATGATACATTCGGTTCTGTAGATCAAGATACAAAATCCTTATATGAAAAATTGAGTGACTCTGCTGAATACTATATATCACTTCTTGAACAAGAAATAATGAAGCTACTGCCGGAGCAAGTTGAAAAAATTACACCATGGTATCCAGCAGATACTTCAAAGCTTTCATTTAAGGTTGCGCCTCAAATATTAATTACATTGCTCATTTCAGGTGAAGAGCTCAAGCATATCGTTAATTTAGAAAAAAGTGCAAAGAAGACACAATCATTTGATGTTAATGAAATTATAGACAAAACATTAAAAACTGATATTGGTTTACTGATCAAAAATGCGTTCCCCCACTATAAAGGTAGTCTAGCGACAAAAACGTCTGCTCCACATCGCTTGATTATTAAAATCATGATTATAATGAGAGAGATTGGTCGCCAAGATATTACATGGATCCCCATCAAACAGTTTATTGAGGAACACATTAGCGGAAATCATGACCGTGAAACTTTAGCCAACCTTGATGAGATTAATGATAATTTTCTGACTGTTTCAGGAGTTCCATTAAGTAAAACTAACGCAACAGGAAAGATCGGAGATTATAAAAGAAAATTTAAAATTAAATAGAATAAACTTCCGTCAATTTACGATAAAAACCTCAAAAAATTTTATATTACGCAATCTGCCACACAATATACGCACCATATTGCGCACGTCACACAGTAATACTGCTCCTGATTTTTAAATAAACTCAATCAGGAGTAACCATGATAAATCGATCTCAAATAGCTCAAATTTCCCATATCGAAGAAATAACAGGATTTCATCGATCAACTCTACGACGTTGGTGGGAAGATGGGAAATTTCCTCGTCCTCAAAAATTGAATGGAACCACCTTGGTTTGGCCAATTCAACTCGTCACTCAATGGATTGAAGACAACATAAAGGGAGGTGCTGGCCATGAGTAAATCAACAACACCTAAAACACGTATTCACAAAATCCGAGTCGCCTTACTTCAAGGGATGACTCTAAATCGTAAAACTTTAAACAAACATGGGTTGGGTGAATTCAATTCTTCTCTTCATTCCGACATTCCAAAATTGAAAAATCATCCCAAACACCCCCTTCCAATTGAATCTGTCAAAATCCATGACAGAACTCACAATTACTTTATTCCTACTAATGAAATCAGGCGGTACTACGACCCAGACGAACGGATAAAACAAATTGGTGAGTTAAACCAAGAACGACTTCTAAATCAGCAAACTAAGGCCCGAAAAACTTTAGCACACCTGAAGTCGTTCTTAACAGAAGAGCGCACTGATTAAGCACATCAAATTCGCAGCAGCCCTTGAACAATCAAGGGCAATTACCAACAATACTTTGAACGAGATACTCATGACTAATTTTACAGAAAAATTCAACTCAATAACAGTTGCGTTTAATGCAAATGGCGCTCAATTGACAAACACTTATACCAACATTGCTGGCGGCGAGTTATGGGACAAATTAAAAACCCCACGCATAGGCGATAAAAATGGAGCTCATTTTTTACGCTCCAGCTTGAAGCATGATGTTGATGGTAATTGTTTATCGCGCGGGGATGCCCATTGCACAGCAGAAGCTTGGCTAATAATCATTGATGTAGACGAAGCAACCGCACCCCCTCAAGCTGTTCATGAGGCCCTAATACAAGCCGATACCGCCCATATCATTATTGGCACTCACTCCTATTATGCCGATAATATAAACCGCTTTCGTGTTCTATTACTAAGCGACGCCGCTTACAGCAAAGACCAATTAGAACCGACCAGCGAAGCGGTTGTTGAAATAATTAATTGCCTTCTCACTAGCAGTTTTATTGAGTATGCCAAGGAAAATAAAGTTTATTCGCAAGCATGGTTTACACCAAGCATGCCACAGAATTGTGAAAAAGCTCTTTTGTATCTGGAATATACTGAAGGCCAGTTCTTTCCCGTGAGGAATAAACAAGAGCCTCCAGATATTAGCCAACCCATACCGCAGACCATCGCATTAAAACAAGGACAGATATCACCGATTACAACATGGAATCAGCAATACCCTGTGAGCGTTGTGCTACAAGAGCATGACTACAAGCTGGTATTTAGAAACGCACACACTTGTCGATGGTTATCTCCCAATTCAACCAGTGGACAGGCAGGGGTTATCGAAGATCAAAATACTGGAAAGGTATTTAGTCACCACAATGATTGCTTGAATGATAATTACTCTCATGATTCATTCGATGTGATGCGCCTACTCAAAAATCTTTCTTTTGAGGATGCTATTAAGTTTGCAAGCCAAAATACACGGGCTCCAAACGGTCTTTCTGTAGACGAATATAATAAAAGCACAATAAGAATTACATCGAACAAGACTCAACAGCCACGACAACTACCATCGTCGCGACCTAACGTTATGTCACTTCAAGCTGATATGATCCCCGATGCGATTAGAGAGTATATTTTTGATGTGGCCGAGCGTCAGCAAAGTTTGCCTGACTTTGTGGCTGTCGCGGCAATTATTGGGTTGTCCGGATTATTAGGCCGCAAAGCACTCATTTGCCCCAAGCAACTTGATGACTGGTCTGTAACACCCAATCAATGGGGCGCCATCATTGGGCGACCTTCAGCAATGAAAAGCCCTAGCATGAAAGAGGCATTAAAACCCCTTCGACAATTTGATACAAACGCTGCGCAGCAATTTGAAGAGGATAAAATAAACTATGACGAGGAATGTCAGTTAATCGAATTGGAAAAACTTGCCGCAAAAGACAAGGCCAAAAAGGCGCTGAAAGCCGATAATCGTCAAGAAGCAAGAGAAGCTCTTCAAAGAATGGATTTTATTGATCTGCCAGTACGTCAACGGTTAGTCGTGAACGATGCCACCATAGAAAAGCTTGGCGAGTTATTAAACGAAAACCCTAATGGTTTGATATTGGTTCGAGATGAACTGTCAGGTTGGCTATCCAAGCTCGCCAAAGAAGAATATCAATCAGATCGCGCTTTCTATCTTGAATGTTTTGATGGTAACGGACATTACACCTATGATCGCATCGGGCGAGGAACAATTGAAATTCAATATTGTACTCTTTCAATCATCGGGGGGATCCAGCCAAGCAAAATAGCCACACTGGTTCGGGACGCGATCAGAGGCACATCTGATGATGGCTTGATTCAACGCTTTCAATTGGCCATATGGCCGGATGATATTGGCCGCTGGGAGTGGATTGATCGCGCACCAAATCAACAGGCGCGAGCAAAATACAATACTGTTTTCGAGATGATACACTGTCTTCATTTTAATACTGAAGACGATGAACCATATCGATTCCGCTTTACCAATGATGCTCAAGCCTTATTTATTAAATGGATGAAAGAAAATCAAGATGCTGCTAGAAGCCCTGATATTCACCCTGCCCTTGAAAGTCATATATTAAAAATGCCACAGACCATAGCAGGATTAGCATTATTGTTTGAAATCATTGATGGCGGAAGGGAGTCCGTGGGGATAGAGGCTACCGCACGAGCATTAGATTGGGCGGATTACCTAATTAGCCATGCTCATCGTCTTTATAGCCTTGCAATAAACCACAGTCTCGATAGTGCAAGACTCATCCTTGAGCGTAAATCTAGGCTGCCGGATCCTTTTTCTACGCGCGATATACAACGTAAAGGTTGGTCAGGTCTGGATAGTATTGATGCCGTCAATGACGCTTTGAATTGAGCGTGCTCACGCAATTTGATGGTCAGTTTTACACGATAATTGATGGTTGCAATGCGCCATAAAATGCACAGCCTCCCTGCTGTATTTTTTCCAGATTAGAAAGGTGGATTATCCTCCTTCATATTAATATCAGCCATGGTTCCAATGACTGATTCTCGATAATAACGTTCTATTTGATGATGGTAATGCTCACCAAACGCAACCATCAGTGCATAAAAGAAATCCTGCACATTGACCGCTGCTTCATCGGTGAGTGTCGGTGCTTCAATGACTAAATATTTCATCGCTTTCTCCCGATTAAGCTTTTTTTCGTTTGTTTGATGAGACCGAAGTGGTGAAACACTCAAAATACAACTGCTCATCCAATTGTGGACGCTCAAGGCGTGCGGCCATATCCAGCAGTTCCCCAGACATGTTGCAAAGGATCCGACTGTTTCCGGCTGCGTGTTCACAAAGGGTGTTTATCAGCCCTGTCGTCATTAGCCCAGGGTTGCCAGCGTGTTCCAATAGATGTTGCAGCGTTTGGGTTAACTGCTCAATGCTGGCGTGTTCTGTGAGCAGGCGGATCCGAATACGACTACCCAAAGGCATCAGATCGTCGCGGCGTAGTTTATCATTTAATCTTTGATCACCAGCCAGAATGACGCTGAGCAAGTTACGTGAGTCAAATTGCATACTGGTCAGTAACCGTAGTTCACTTAAGACTTCTGGCGACATTTCCTGTGCCTCGTCAATGATAAGCACTGGGCGTAACAAGGTGCTATCAACGTGAGTGAGCCATCGTTCGCGTAAATTTTTGAAGCCACCCCAACGATTGCTGGCCGTAAGTGGCACACAAAAAACATCCCCCAGTTCACGATAAAAATCAGCAAGCCTTGAGTTAGCATGACTGATGACGCCGATCTGCGCATCACGCACGCGTGTAAGGCGTGAAGCCAAAACGCGCAAGGCAACACTTTTACCTGTGCCAGGATCACCGCTCACTAAAGCAAAACCACCTTCACGAAGTAATGATTGCTCAACACGCCAGCAAAAATTCTCGAGCTTTGGGTAAATGCACAAGGCTTCTACGGGGATATCCGAGATGAATGGATTGTATTTTAGACCATAAAGAGCCAGTAGTTTTTTACTCATGTTCAGATTCTCCTTTGGGTAAATAGGCCGGAGGAAGGCCGGTGGCCGCGTATTCTGCCATCAGTGCTTTTAGCAAGGGCGCAACGCCTGTTGATACAAGCTCTTCGCTGGGCTCTTGTTCACCGGAATTGGTGAAAGTTCGACGCTGACCTGAAGCGTTTTCTGATTTGTCTTGTGGATAAATCATACTTAACAGTGTGTTGGTGTGTGGATCGACAAGCCTTACAGAGCCTAAGTCCCACCGTGCATAGCGGATGTACAATATCTCCAAACTGCGGTATTGCGATGGCACTTCAAAGCGTTTGCCATCAAGACTGAATGTTCCATCTGATTTACGTTGCCTGCGATGCACCTGAGTGCAAAAAGCATGATGTAACGCTGCGGTGTCAGGACACGGTCGACCAACATCGGCATCCTTCATATAGCGCGCAAGCGGTGAGCAGCCAATCTCGGAATGTACTTTTTGATGGTATTCACGCTCGACCCAAGCAAGGGTGCTTTTATTGAGTAACGACAAGGTTATCTCCTCCTCACCCTCAAGCATAGCCATCAATCGCCCTTCAACTTGCGCCCAAAAAACCTCCTGTTTCGCGTTTTGGTAGGGAGAATAAGGTAGTGTAGGTTGATGTAGAATGCCCAATCTCGCAAGCCCTTCGGTAAACTCAGCCGAAGTCATCGCACTGCCATTGTCACTCATCAGAGCGCGCGGTAAGGCGCGTTTCTGTAGTGCCTGCATAAACCCATGTACCAGCGTCTCTGCGGTTTCATCCATGTACCATTGCGCATGACAAATCAGGCGGGAGCGGTCATCCAGAATGGCAAGTAATAAGGGTTTATGCCATTGACCGTCTCGTCCCAAAATTCTGCGTGAGCCATGGTGAAAATCAAGGTGCCATAACGTGTTAACATGGTCGACTTCATAACTTCTGACCTCTCGTTTCTCTAGCCTATCAGCTGCGAGGATGGCGCCTTCTGTATGTCGTCTTTTCCGCCCAGGTTGCTTGCAGAAACCATTCGACTTCATGTAACGACGAATCGTATTGTAAGACGGCAAGACGCCTAACTCAGGCGTTGTCTTTGCAATCACATAGAGGTTATCTACGTGTAACTGGTAGCTCCAGCTTGGATGTGAACGATGTTGATGTTGGATGCTCATCTTTAATGGGGCTGAGAGCGTGTGACTACTCCCGGCATCTGTACGGCGTTTCGTTCGCAAAGCACCGACCGGGTCGTTCTCATGGCGAGATTGATAAAGCCATCGCTCAATCGTCGATAGTCCAAAATGAACTGGTAATCCTGTAATGGGATGCTGCCATTGCTTTTGAGCTAAAGAAGCCAGCTCAATCTGTAGTTGCCCTTTATCCGGCGGCGCTGCCAAAAGTGGGCCAATAACCGAAAAGCGAAATCGGGCCCACCGTTCTTGGCGAGTACCAACATCGGGCTTCTTGTTGCTCATAAAAACTCCTGCTTGTTTAAGAAGTTTATGAGTCTACTGGATGTCTAACTTGATCTAAAGATGCAAACTCTGCGCGAATAACTCCCTCCTTTAGACAGCGCGATAAACGCCCGCTGTCATTGGCGCTAAAAACTGCAAGGCATTTACCAGTTTTTGACTCAGGTTGTCTGGAAAAATCAAAAGAAGTTGTCGAGGAAATGGGCCAACAATGGCCTTTACGGGCAGGAATGCTTTAGCCTGTTTCCAAAAAGCAGTGCCAATAAAACAATCTCGCCACCAACGACGCCAACGCCCCCAGGTTCGCAGACTGATGCTGATACCAAAATAACGCGTTACTTGGTAATACCGGCGCCTCGAAGCACTGGACATGAAGGCGGAGATAAGCACGATAATCGCAGCCGGAAAACGATGTCGCCCCAAAAACCGTACCGATGGTGTTGTCACACGCTTTCGGCAGTTTCCGCAGCAAAGACTGCGCCGACTATCATAATGCTCACGGCATGATGCAGGTAACCCGAGGGGACTACGAGGGTAATCGGCTTGATATAAAGGACCGTTACAGAAAGGACAGTCTTCAGCTCGAACTTTCTCAGCCATTTCATCATCGATATGCACGAATAACGGATGAAAACTGGTCTTTTTTAATAGTTCATGGTACATTTAGGCTCTCTTTGTTCGTCGTTGAACGTAAGAGTACCCTTCATGAGGTTTTAATCAAGCTTTATGAGGGGTTTTTTATTTGTACATCAATGAACGTGG
This sequence comes from uncultured Gammaproteobacteria bacterium, assembly GCA_963784615.1. Lineage (GTDB taxonomy): Bacteria > Pseudomonadota > Gammaproteobacteria > Legionellales > Legionellaceae > UBA11403. The sequence continues at coordinate 1,669,848 of CAWASG010000001.1, read as the reverse complement.
CTGGAATTACGGGGAAATCCATCAGATTGTGTGTTCAGGCTGATTTGAATTGGCTAATTGATTATGGTCACATCCATGTAAGTACAGTAAGCGCCGCAGATACCAATGGTCGCCCTAAAATCCTTTATCAATGGATCGAATCCTAGAGGAATAAACATGGGTCGTTGGTTAAAAACAATAGAGAATATACCCAGAACAGCACAGACAAAACTGACAGAACCTATTTCTGTCGGTTCTGTCAGTACCACATCAGGGCATTTCTATAAAAATATTACAGGAAAAATAGTGTTGGGTGATTTTGTGCGGTTGTGTTGTGACGGGCTTCCGGTTGAAACCCAACAAGTTATAGACAATCTCCTGTCATCAATTGATGAACAAGATATAATGGATGGAAAAACGCCTATCGAGTCATTGCGCCTACATATTGATTTATGGATAACAGCTGGTAAACCGCATTACTCCGGCAAAAAAACTGGAATAAAAAAATATGAATAAAAATGGAGGGGTTATGCCAAATCTCAATACAGTAACAGAAAGACCGCTTCTTCTCACTGATAATACAGCTGAGGCAGAAGAGAAATTTAATCGGTATATCATTGATGAAAATGCTGTTGCTACCAATAACATCAAATCTGAAAAATTCGACTTGGATAAAGCCAAGCAGAAAAGTCGCGATGCTATGCTAAGTTTAGGTGTGGGTAGTGGCTTACAATCGATGCTTGCCGCACAAATGCTCAGCATCCATGAGTTACAGCAAAGATCAATGACGTTTGCTAATGCCAGTGACAGCTTGGGGTTAAAAACATATTACACAAACACAGCTGTAAAGCTGGCGAATTGCTTTGTCCAGCAGGCCAATATACTCGCTAAGCTACAAGGTGTTGGGGGGCAAAAAATAATTGTTGAACGCGTTGATGTTCACCAAGGAGGTCAGGCAGTCGTGGGAAATATTCAAGGAAGTATGGGTAATATCGGCAAAAATACTAAAACAACCTCATAGACCGAGAAAAATATGTATGCCTTTGACAATGCGCCCAGATGCGCCGCAAAAACTAAAAGTAATTACGGTCAACCCTGTCGTTGTCCAGCCGTTAAAGGAAAATCACGCTGTCGCGTTCATGGCGGCGCAAAGGGATCGGGGGCTCCACAATATAACATCAATTCCTTAAAACACGGCGAGACTACTGCTGAGGCCAGAGCATTTAGGATTGAAACAAGACTCGCTATTAAACACGCTAGAAAACTTATAAACGAGTTTGGCTAGTAACAAAAGTGATAATTTGCAATTCAATTTCTAACTTGACTGTGGGACGAGAGGGGGGTATCGGGGTTTTAGAGGCATGAAGGTCATCCGGTGACCCACAATTCTCTGAGCTTCTCTGCCAGTCCACTATCAGCTCATTTCACTGATTTAAATTGCTTACTTCGTTACTAATATCCTTAACCGCATTACGTACATCATCAAGGCTTCTGTCTACGGAGCCAATTGAGACATCCAGCTTTGTCAGACTATAATCCGCGCCCTCAAGGGTGGTGTGCATATTTTTTAAATCATCGTGAATGACAAGAACGCCCACGATAGCAAGCATCTTCCAAAAATAATTATTTTTAATTATTTTTTTCCAGTCAATATTCCTGTAATCAAACATTACTATTGGTCTCACAATAAATAGTGTTAAACGGCTCTTTTTTCTTAAGAGTGCAGGGAGAGTCATTATCTGTCTTTAAATTATTAATTGTCAAAACATCTGGCACCATAGTATCAACAGTCACAGTTCCATAATTTTGATCAAGATAATATTTGTCCTTGTATAGGTAATAATTACCAACATTTATTTTGCAAACAGTAGTTGCTCCACAAGTTGATAATAACGTATTGTAATCAATCTCTATAAGATTAAAACTATTTCCATAATAAAACCCTGCGGGATCACTTTTTTCTGCTGGTGAGTATAGAAGTCGAGGTTCTTCTACTAATGGACAGGCTTTGGGGTTCAGAGGTTGATCTTGGGCCGATTCACAAAAGGCCTCTCCCTGAAATTCTTGGGGATTTATCCAAGAGGATGAATCTGTGAAGTTTGCAATAAGTTTAGTAGATCCATATTTCCAGCCCCCACGCAAAGGATCATAATCTTTTGGGTATAAAGTAACTGATTTCCAAATATTATGGTCATCATAAATGCTATAAATGCAAAATTGTCCTCTACTATGTTTATACCCAGACTTAACCATGTACAACCTATATGTGCCTTTTATTATTAAATTAGATTCATAAGGATGCTCTCGCCAAATCTCATAAGAATTGTCTGATATTTTACATGAGCTCGCTTGTCCTTCGGTGGCACAAGTGATATTCCTTGGACAATTAACAATGGGCTGATTATTAGAAGTTGTAATTGCAAATGTAGAGAAAGGAATCCCAATAAGACACAACACCAGAAATATTATTTTTTTCGAATTAATAGCTGACATAGTGCATAATCCTCGACCTTAAATTGGACTTAATTTTAACACATGATTAATTTTCGGTCAAACGAAATATTGTTAAAATCGTTCTTAAAGAAAAATAAACCACAAAAAAAGAAGTGAATTACCAATAATAAACGGGAGGTATCAAAACAATTTTGGATCGTTATTTGGATCGACTTGGATTTTATGAAGGAAGTGAATTAATCAAAACCCCTACTGTGATTGGTCGGGACGGAAAGATTCGAACTTTCGACCCCTAGCACCCCATGCTAGTGCGCTACCAGGCTGCGCTACGCCCCGACTGAGGGAGCATTTTACTGTTAATTCGTGAGATTCACAAGAAAAACCTTAACGATTCCCCTTATTTAAGTGTAGGTTGGGTTGAGGCTGGTAAGCCGAAGCCCAACATGGATGGTTTTGTTGAGCGTCGGCTTACCAGCCTCAACCCAACCTACACGGAGGCCCTAATTAAACGCATTAATCCCGGTAATATGCCGTCCAAGGACTAGAGTATGGATATTATCTGTGCCTTCGTAGGTGAAGACGGACTCCAGATTTAACATGTGTCGAATGACGTGATATTCAAGGCTAATGCCGTTGGCACCTAGTAAATTTCTACAGGTCCGGGCGATTTTCAATGCTTCACGGCAGGCGTTGCCTTTGGCGAGTGAAATCATCGCCGGTGTTTCGCGTTGCTGGTCTTTAAGATGACCGATTTGCAGGTTGAGGCATTGTGCTTTGATGATCTCTGTGTATATGTTTGCCAAGTCGCGTTGTATTAATTGGAATGATGCCAGGGGCTTTTCAAATTGTTGGCGCTCCAATAGATAATCTCGCGTAATGTCAAAACAGGCCATTGCAGCACCTATCACGCCCCAGGCAATGCCATAGCGCGCTTGGTTCAGACAGCTTAATGCTGCACCTAGCCCTTTGGTTGTGCCGGGTAATAAGTTGTCGTCGGGGACGAATACGTTATCAAATGCCAGCTCGCCCGTTATCGATGCGCGTAATGACATTTTTAATTGAATGTCATGCGCGGAGAATCCTTTAAATTCCTTTTCAACGATGAAGCCGCGGATGCCTTCATCTGTCGTTGCCCAAACAATTGCAATATCGGCTATGGGTGCATTGGTAATCCACATTTTAGCACCGTTTAATTGCCATCCTCCCGCCACTTTTTTTGCACTGGTGTGCATGCTGGCAGGATCTGAGCCGGAATTAGCTTCAGTTAATCCAAAACAACCGATGATCTCGGCTTTTGCCATGCGAGGGAGAAATCGTTGTTTTTGTGCCTCGGTACCAAATTTAAAAATGGGGTACATGCAGAGAGAGCTTTGTACGGAGACGAAGCTGCGCAAGCCACTATCGCCGCGCTCTAATTCTTGACAGACCAAGCCGTATGCAACGTAAGACGCGGCTGACCCGCCATATTCAACAGGAAGTGTCAGGCCAAGCAAGCCTAAATCAGCGGTTTGCTTGATAAAATCTGATGGGAAGACCGCGTGTTCAAAAGAGTTGGCCATTTTGGGTATCACATCGTGCGTGACAAATCGCGCTACGGTGTCGCGAATCATGCGCTCATCATCCTGGAGCAGGTCATCCAGATGCAATAGATCGTCCATGTGTGTTTTCCTTCTAAAAGCCGTTCATTTTCTGTATAATTAAAACCGTTGTATTTTTCGAACCGCTTTAATAATAGCCTATTTTTATGGTGATGTGATGCTTCGTATCTTTTCTATTGTACTGATTTTTTTTCCAATGTATCTCTATGCGGAATCTAACGCAAAAAATATTTATGAACAACACTGTATCATCTGTCATCAAAATGGCGTTGCTGGGGCGCCTAAATATCGAGACGGGGCCAGCTGGAAGTCGCGTATTGGACAAAGAGATATCGATGCATTGGTTGCCTCGGCCATCAAAGGGAAAAATGCCATGCCGCCAAAAGGGACTTGCCAAGAGTGTACGGATTCGGATATAAAAGCAGCTATTGAATATATGGTGCCTCCAAAATGAAAAAACTATCCCGTTCGACTTTGCAATGGAGCATCGCCTCCGTCAGCCTGCTGATGTTGTTGGCATCCTTTTATTTGCAATATGTAAAAGGATTTGAGCCTTGTCCGCTTTGCCTTATGCAACGGATCTGTATTATTTTTATTCTTGCATTTGGTCTTATCAATCTTTATCGCAAGTCTGCACGCAGCCAAGCGCTTATTGTTACCCAATACATTTTTGCGTTGCTTGGAATTTATTTTGCAGCACGTCAACTATGGCTGATGTCTTTACCCAGTGGTGACATTCCCGCCTGTCTTCCTGGTCTATCCGTCCTCATTCATTACTTCCCCTGGCACGAAACCGTGCGGGCGCTGGTTTGGGGCTCAGGAAATTGTACGGAAATACGCTGGACATGGCTTGGTTTGTCGATACCTACTTGGTCAATCGTTTATTTTGTATGCGTTGCCATCGCGACTGTCATTGCTTATTTTCAACCCAAAGAAGCTCAGACTAGTAACTAATGAATGCCTTTCGATGTGACGTACTTTATAAGCACCAGGATAGCAAAGCGCGGGTAACTCGCGTGACTACACCACACGGTGAATTTCTAACGCCAACGTTCATGCCCGTAGGCACACGCGCTGGCGTTAATAACATGACGCCTCATGAATTGATTGATGCCGGCAGCCAAATTATCCTGGGTGGTAATACCTATCATATGCTTTGCGCACCTGGCATGGACGTCATTGAGCGTGCCGGCGGCATGCATGCCTTTATGGGCTGGCATGGTCCTATGTTGACAGATAGCGGCGGATTTCAAGTCTTTAGTCTCTCGAAGAATGCCGAAATCTGTACTATCGACGAAGAGGGCGCCCACTTTGTGATACCTGGATCTGCCGATCGTATCATCCACATGACCCCTGAAATGTCGTTAGAAACTCAAAAAATCATTGGTGCAGATATCATTATGGCCTTTGACCAGTGCACGCCAGATAACTGCTCACATGATGAAGTTCGGCATATCATGACTCGCACACATCGCTGGCTTAAACAGTCCATTGCTTATCATCAACAGCATCCAAATTCTCGTTATGGACATCACCAAGCGCTTTTTGGCATTATCCAGGGCGGCATTTATAGTGACCTTCGTCAAGAGAGCGCCGATTTTGTTACCTCTATGAACACCGATGGCGTTGCAATAGGTGGCGAGTCCATCGGTTTTGATATGGAAAAAACGGTTGAGGTGATCCGCTGGGTCCAGCCCTATTTACCTGAAAACAAACCACGCTACACAATGGGGGTTGGCATGTCACCCCAGGATCTGCTCGACGTTGTCAGGGAAGGCATTGATATGTTTGATTGTGTCGCACCAACCCGAAATGCACGTCATGGGGCGTTGTATTGCGGTGAAATCGTTGCAGATAATGATTGGTTACGCTTTAAAAGTGACTACGACAACGAGCGCATTCAAATTAAAAAATCCTGTTTTGCCAATGATTCATCGCCGATTATGCAAGATTGTTCGTGCTATACGTGCAAACATTACTCACGCGCGGCCCTTCACCATTTATTTAAACAAAAAGCCACACTCTTCACAGCACTCGCGAGCATTCATAATATTCATGTCATGCACGATATATGTGCTAAAATGCGCGAGTTAATCATCAACAGGAGCAATAATGATAATTATTAACACATCGAAAGGTGAAATAAAGATTCAATTAGATGCGGAACAGACGCCAGAAACAGTGAACAATTTTCTCAATTACGTCCGCCGTGAATTTTACAATGATACTATTTTCCATCGCGTGATTGATGGCTTCATGATTCAAGGTGGTGGCTTTACAGCGGATATGGAACAGAAAACAACGGACAAGCCCATCCAAAATGAAGCAGCTCAAGGTCGTGCGAATACACGCGGCAGCATTGCAATGGCAAGAACCATGGATCCGCATTCAGCGACTTCGCAATTTTTTATTAACGTTGCCGATAATGCGTTCCTAAACTACAACGGCGCGCAACCACAAGGTCATGGCTACTGTGCCTTTGGTGAAGTGGTCGAAGGTATGGATGTTGTGGATGCAATAGCCAAAACAAAAACGGGCCAGCGCCATGGTTATGGTGATGTGCCTGCAGAAGATATTGTTATTTTGGACATCCGCGAAGTTGCTTAAACTACCTGTAGACGAAGCCAGGCCAATACTCCAACGGGGAGGTGTTTTAGCCTACCCCACAGAAGCAGTTTATGGCCTTGGCTGTGACGCATTCAATCAAACAGCGGTTGAATCGATACACTCACTGAAAGGACGCGACAGCAATAAAGGATTTATTGTTTTGATTGCTGACTGGTCTCAATTACCCGCTCTAATCGGTTCCATTACAGAAGAGCAACATGCATGTGTGCGTGCGACATGGCCAGGGTTTGTCACCTGGATTTTTCCGGCCGCAGCTGCTTTACCGCGGTGGATAACCGGCGACCAAAACACCATCGCCATTCGCATGAGCGCACACCCCATTGCCCATGCGCTTGCAATGGCATCACCGCTGATTTCAACCAGCGCCAATCTCAGTGGGCAACCCCCAGCGATCACCGCAGAACAAATTTTGCAACAGTTTCCCACAGGCATCGATGCTATTGTTGAAGGGGCACTGGGGTCATTTTCAAAGCCCAGTGAAATCTACGATGTGCAAAGTGGTCTACGGCTACGGTAGCGACGTTTCTGTCGCTATGTTTAAAAGATACGATCCGTCGCCAAGCACTATGCCAACACTCGGCGACGCTCATGATTTTGTGAGTCATGGAGACCAATCATTTTTTTCAATAGCGTTTTAACTAGACTGGTAATATTCAACCCTGCATGCCAATATGATAAAGAAGCCCCACTTTTGATTGGCATGGTAAGCGTCACGTAGGCAATAATTGAATCCATTTGGCCATTTTCTTGAATAAATTGATTTGAATCAAAAAATGGTGATGTAAGGTAACGTTACGCATTGTGGACATCCTCTTATGAAAAGAGTCATTCAAGCCCATATTTTTGATGCAGATGGATGTATTTTTACAGATAAGTTAGTGACACAAAAAAAATCATCTAATCGTCTTGTTTATATGTATGACCAGAATGCTATAAAAGACGCTCATGCCCACTTGTTTGAGTTTATTGCAGCTAAAATTAAAGAACATCTGGTAACAGAAATTATCGTTTCATGTGGCTCTAATCGACAGTGTTTCGGCCTTGACGAGCAAAATGCGGCAATTAAACAAACGGGTTTTTTTTATCCTGTATTAAAGCAGCTCGCTAATATAATAAAAGGCTTCTCTCAAGCAAAACAGAACGCTTCGTTTATATTGTTATACGACGTTTTGCTTGATCTTAATCCGGGCACAACGTTTGATTTCGCCATGAAAAAGATTCAAAAGCTTTAGCAAAAAGCTTCATATGAAACTATGCACGATACGTGTGATAATCATGCAGGCGATGTGCAGGAAGATGATGTTCGAGACACAAATGAGACAAGACTTGCTACGCAATGTCCAATGGAAAAATCCAAATTTATCCTACTGTATATGCATATACAGTACTTAGCTAGTCTTCACCTTGAAGATGCTTGTATAGATATTTATTTCTACGATGGTGATGCAGAAAATCTTATGCGTTTACGTAAGAAATTTGATCCCGGGTTGATTCCCAGAAATGTAAGATTAAATTTATGCTTTTATACGGGGGAAGTGGTTGGTTCTTCTAAGCCAATTATTGGAACTGGGCGTGTCAATCATCATTACAAGGAAACCATTAAATCAATGGTGAAAAAATACAGATGCTGTAGTGATTGTGAAACGCATATGGAAGAAGTCATTCTGCCAGATAACGTTTCTGAATGTGATGAGTTTAAATTAAATAACCAACGGACTTTTTGGTTATGCGAGGAAAATATGATGGGTTTTGAGTCTTCCCCATGGAAGGAGGGGTGTGCTCAACCTAGTAGTGAAGAAGATGCAGATGATCCTGCTCCAGGTGCCAGAACGGCTGGGGAAAATATTCCTGCGAAACGTTCGCCCAGTGATTTATCGCTGTTAGGCTCAGGAAGCACGAAGATATATATAGAAGGTCGTGGCTCTCTAGCTGAATTAGATAAACTTTGTGTTAGTGAGGAGCGATGTAATTTAACCCCATCTGTTAGCCCTGTAGATTTGATGCAACCTTCCTTAAATAGTGTGTTAGCGCCTGATAGTGAAATTGCAGTCATAGTCACTCCAACGCCTTCGAGTGCTGCCCAATCTCATGAACAACATGAATCTGCCCCCTCTGTGCCAGCGACAATGAGACAAAAATAAGGTAAAACTACTTCCATGAGGGCGGTAGGGAAATTGTCAAAATGGTATTAGGATCGAACAACAGTATTAATGAGTTAAATTTAGTCAAATCACAATTAGACGGAAGCGCCAATAATCAACAGATTGAATTAAGTGCATCAACACCATCTGATCCTCAGGTAAAAGCCAGCGGAGCACCGCGCCGGAAATTCACCAAAGCATATAAACTGCAAATTCTGACCTCTTATGATGCCTGTAGTAATGCATTAGAGCGTGGGGCACTGTTGCGCCGAGAGGGTTTGTATCAAGGGTGTATTTCTGCATGGCGAAATCAGCTTGAAATGAATACAGATGACAAGAAAGCTACATTAAAGGGCCGGCGCACTGATCATATGGCTCGAGAAATTGAGCAATTGAAAAAGAAACTGGCTCAAGCCCAGGCTGTCATTGATCTCCAAAAAAAAGTCTCGGAACTGCTTGGGACACACATCCTCTCACACGACAGCAGCGAGGTGAATTGATGGAGCTCATTTCACAAGAAGGTCGAAATAAATCCATTCCGATTGACATGCTTTGTTCCGCGATGTGTATTCCACGGGCCACTTATTACAGACATTTGGAGGATAAAAACGGTGCACAAAATGAGTCACGACTGCCAACCACCCCGGTTAACGCCCTTAATAATCTAGAAAGGCAATGTGTTCTTGATTTATTGCACAGCGAGCGTTTCGTCGATAAAACGCCTTACGATGTGTATTATGAGTTGATGGATAAGGGCGAGTATTATTGTTCGCCCCGCACCATGTATCGCATTTTAGCAGAGCATGGTGAAACAGCAGAACGGCGTTTACAGCGGAATCATCGAGATGCCGTCAAGCCTGAATTAATTGCATCTCGCCCGAATGAAGTCTGGTCATGGGATATCACAAAATTACTTGGCCCTACAAAATGGGTTTATTACCATCTATATGTCATCATGGATATATTCAGCCGATATGTTGTTGGTTGGCTTATTGCAGACTGTGAGTCGCAAGAACTCGCCCGAAAATTATTACATGAGACCGCTTTAAAACACGGCATTCAGCCTCACCAACTGACTATACATTCGGATAATGGGCCAAGCATGAAATCTCACACTGTTTCACAGCTACTCGAACATCTCGGCGTTGCTAAAACCCACAACCGACCTTATACAAGCAACGACAATCCCTTTTCTGAGTCACAATTTAAAACGCTAAAATACAGGCCGGAGTTCCCTGCACGCTGCCAATCGCTGCAACACGCTGAGGCCTTTTGTCAGCAATTTTTTCCTTGGTATAACAAAGAGCATTATCACTCAGGGATCGCATGGTTAACGCCAGAATCCGTTCATTACCAGCGAGATCAATCTATTCTTGAGCAACGACATGCCGTCTTGATGAAGGCTTTCCTTGCCCATCCAGAGCGCTTCAATCATAAAGAGCCACAATTAAAAAGCCTCCCTGATGCGGTGTATATAAATCCACCTGAATCGATTGAAATAGGAAGTAAATCTGGACAGTCGGAGGTGTCTATGGCAGGATAATCGAGTTAGCTAATTCACTACAGAATTTGTCTCATTTCCCCTGGCACGCTCCGGCCCTTCGCCAGCAGAATATAAATATAGAGAGTCAAGAACGACCAATAAGCTTCTTATTTGGTGAAACCGCAACGGGTGTAGGTATCGGCTCCAGGTCGACTAGTGTATCTGTTGCTCCAGATTATCCCTCTCAAGATGAAACAGAGGAATCCAGTAGCTGTTGTCCTTGCTGTTTTTGGTCGTAACGATGACTGGGCCCCATATTTTACCATCCTTCATCGCAACTTCTTAACGAATATCAGCTTAATTCACTGTCGTTATTTTCACAGAAATCATGGACGACTTCCCAAATAACGGTCCAAAATTGTTATTAGGCGCAGAGGTTTAATTGAAGCAGTTTTGGTTTTTTGCGCTTAGCTGTAATGAAAGCTCTGCTTCTTTTAAAGTTTGAGTAAAAATTACTCTGTTCGGATTTGGTTTTGGTCTGTGTTTGTTCGATAATGTAGAGTCGCAAAATTTGTTCGGTATTTTCATTCATATTGGTTACATCATCACCCCGTTTTTCCCATTTACTTACGGCAGTGTGTGATTCATGTACCACTGTGGTACCAAATTCACGTAGGGGCATGGAAAAATAAGAGCGAATAAATTTAACTTGATTGCCAGTTAATCTATCCTCTTGAGTGACCAGTTTTTTTATTATCTCATCGGCAATATAGTGGACATCAATTTTAGGGTGCCATTCGCCTTGAATATGAATCATTTCCACATTTTCCAATTCAATAGGAAAACCAAGTCCTTCATATAGGAGGGTGGGTTCAATTTTGGTTTTCATGGCGTTTTCCTCTCGCTTAAATTGATGACAGTAATGATAGGCATCTGATCGTCAGTAAATGTAAGGATAATTCTCACCCTCTTCTCATCAATGTCTTTACCCTCAATGCAATATTTCCAATCTTGTTGTTTTTCATGCACATGGCTGGATTCATATGAATCTTTGCTTTTATTTCTTTTTCTGTCAGAGCCGGGTTTGTTTTTTAAAATATTGAGCACATCAAGATCTGAAATATTTCTTTGTTGTTGTCTTTCTTTTGCATGCTTTACAAAGATATAGTTTTTTTCTTTAATGTTTTGCTCAATCAAAGTAAAAAGCTCTTGGTCTGTTTTTTTAGACGGTTTTTTTACCATTACTTCTGTTCCATGTTGTTATTATAGTTCTTGTAAACTGAGTTTACAAGAACTGTTTTAAAACTTAACAATATTTGTATTGACATAGTCTGGTTGTATCACCGATGCCCCTGATTTAAACCAAACTTGAGCCTTTATCATCACCGGATGTATGCAACCCCGGTTGACGCGTCAATGTCGTAGTGGAATTGGCGTTTCGTGCAGGCGTCAACTACGTTTCTTTCGCGATAAAGCCTCACTTATCCTTGCGTTACCGTCATCACTCCCGCCAAACCTCTGGCCTTAGTCGCAGGATCATACATCGACTCCGCAACAATCGGCGGGATGGTGTATTTGCCAGTATTGATGGCTTTGATTCGATAGACAATTTCCTTGGCAGTGGGATCGATAAATCCAAAGTACACCACACGGTCCTCACGCACATCAGCATAATCGATATTGGTTGTCTTGACGGAGTCACGCACCACTTCAAATCCACCGGGCAAGAGATCAACAATTGCCGTGTTATTGATAAAACGATTATTCAAGGCACGTACTTGAATATGCACTTCAATTTCAGTGCCAAGCGTTGTTGTGGTTATTGCATTGCCGTTCTTGTCGCGATATTCGCGTTCTATTTCTAATCCTTCTTGAATCGCTTTGGTTGGGAGTGTCTTATCAAAACCCGCTTGCGTCAGTTGGTAGAAATAGGGCTGCTGTTTGGGATTACCAAACACGACCTGTGTCGCATTTTCATCAATCTTGGCGGTTCCATAATGCTTAAGAATGGTAGCCAAAGTCTTGGATTGATTATCTGCGAGCAGCTCACTGATGGACAAATCACTGTCTTGCGTTGCACTAACGGACTGTGAGTAAGCGCCCAATGCAAGGCTTGTATAAGAAGACAGTAGCGTATTGATTTCACCTCGATTCAATGCCGTTACCAGCTCCAGTACCAGCGCATCCCCTACAGCAGGTAATCGCTCTGGGAAGTGGCGTGCAACCAAATACAGATATTGCGCATTGGCAATGTTGCTGTCATAAAAGTCCGTGGTGAACATCGATTCAGCTTGCGGCTTAAATTGTGCAATCAAACGGTTCGCCTCGGTTTGGTTTTTGAGTAATTGATAGGTGCTTGCAATATAAGCCCCCGTTAGATCGCTCTGCCATCCCTTGGGATTCTCTTTATCCAAATACAGCTGAAGATTGGTCAAGTAATTCGTGGTGACCATTTCATTGCGTGTTAACAGATAAATCGCGTAGGCTTGAATCCGCGCCATATCCAAGCTTGCAGCATTCTGCCCCGCAACCTCTTGTAGATAGCGAAGCCCGCCATTAAAGAGGTCATTGGACGGTTGATAGCCCTGTGCCCTGGCTTCAGTGAGGAAATGCATGGCATACACAGAAGCAAGCATATTCCCATTGTTTTCACCCATTCCTGGCCAATAACTAAATCCACCATTCGACATTTGACGCTGTCCCAGCATTTGGAAGGTCTTGATGATCTTTTCGCTCATCTTTTGTGTATCCATTGCGAACCATGGTTTGTCGGTCATGGCTAATAAAGGAAACGCCTGACTCGTCAATTGCTCCGTGCAACCATAGGGAAAATTCTCCAGATAGCGTTGCAAGCCGGCGACCAAAATCAAAGGGCTGCTCGACATAGCGGCATCAACTAAACGATATTCAGGATAAAGTTCACGTAGTGGTGACACCGACAACGTTGTTTGCTGAGTATGGCCGCTGGTAACCGCCGTGTAAAACGGGTTGGCTGGACGAACGCTCAACGTCGCGTCCATCGAAGCAGAATGCTTGTCAATTCTCGCGGTAAATGTTGTGGTCGCCGATCCCAATGTTGCATGCGCGCGCAGTTTAAAGCGAACCGTTTGCTCATGGCCTTCACCAATAGCTACGGTTTCTTTGGATGAACCCAGAACTTCAAGTTCAGGAGAAACGTTGAGTTCAACCGCAACGTTAGCATCAGCACCTGAATCTTTTAGATTATTGGCAATGCTCGCTGTGATTTCAAATTCATCACCAGGGGCCACAAACGTTGGCGTATTCGGGTTAATGACAAAATCACCGCGAACTTCCGCTTGTTTGTCGGTAGCACCAACGGCATCCAGAGCTACAGCGACCGCCATGACGTGTAACGTGCCATTAAAATAATTCGGTACATCATAGGTCAGCTGCCGAGGTGTTGTATCCGTATCGACAATGCCAGACCAATAGGCGACAGGTAAATCTGTTTTTCGTTTAAACGGGTTGAGATGGGCCGCAAGTAGTGCTTCACCGCCATCGCCGCCTACAGCGGAAAGTTCCCGCGCCTGAATGAATTGCGGTAAAATTTGATCAACCGTTTGTTGGGTTAAGACTTCGAGCGCTTGTTTTTGAAAAAAGAAAGCTAGCGGATCGGGCGTTTGATAATTCGCAACTTGAAGAATGCCTTCATCCACAGCAAATACAACGATTTTTCCTGGTTTATCGGTGTGATAAGTCATCGTAAACGGTTCGCCAGGGCGTGCTCGCTCAGGGACGTCTAAATCAATCTGCACGTCATGCGCTGCATTATCGATACTAAAAGGAACCACGCTAAAACTCAACGGACTGATGAAGATGTCGGGTGAGTTCCAGTCACGAACAAAGGTCACATTGACATAACCATTCCCCTGAAAATCGTTGGGGATATGAATGGTTTGTACTGAACTGGTCGTGCTGCTTTTAAACCATTGCGTTGCATACACTTTGTCACGTTCGATTGTAATGAGTCCAGAGCCGGTGTAGGGTGCGGTGATTTGCAGTTGAATATCATCACCGGCATGGTACGTTTCCTGGTTGATTTTAACATCCAGCTCTGCATTTTTGGCTAAAGGCCGTTGGCTTGCGCCAACAATCGTAAAGGCGACATGGCTTAATTCCGTATGGTCTTTATCGACGATATTCACGGCAAAATCACCTATCTCTTTGGTTGGTAAATCAAAGAGCGTGCCTTGTGCTTTGATATTAAAAGGCGAAGTGCTGAGCACTTTGGTTTGTATGATGGATTGATATTGGTAAGTGCCATCCGGTTTTTTGACTAATGTCGACACTGGCGTTAATGCGACTAACTGCAGGGTTAAGCCATCGACCGCTTGTTGTTTTAATTGCGGGTTTATCGCGATAAATTTCAGACTGCGGTGACCGTTCTGTTGAATAAATTTCAAGTCACCATCCGCATGATAGCCGACAAAATAAGGCAGTGGACTGACGAGCGCAGTTGATTGCGTCGCCACACTGCGTCCCCCTTCAGCTTCAAAGCCTTCAGCAAAGAAAGTCAGTTGATAGGTTGCTTTCTCAAACCGCTCTAAATTTAAATGAAAGCTGGCTTCTCCCTTATCATTGGTTTTCATGGGGGATAAATCATCGGTTAAGACTTTTGCCGGTTTTTTGGGATCAACAAGGGGATCGAAAAAATGGTAATCAGGATACGATTTAAATTCTACAGCCTTGGGTTGTAGCAAAAGGCGAGCGTTGACTTGCCGATCAGTCGCCGGCGCGCCATATAAATTCATGAGTTGGACGTCCGCGCCCAAATCAAGGGGTGAAATCCAGCCCTCAGTGCTTTTTTGCGATAGGGTCGATTTAATCCGCATTCTATCCGGTTGAAACTCTTGCACACGCAGGGTGGTGAAACCAATCAGACTTTCCGCGTGCTTGTCTTTGACCGTATAAAGGCTGACTTGATACGGCCCAGTTGCTGAGGTCGCCTGGGTTGGAACATCAATACTTACGTAGCCTAACGTATCGAGTGTTAACATCTGATCTTGAATGGTCACGCCGCGCGGATCGATGACCGTGACTTGCAGGGGTAAACCTGCTGGTTGTGGCATAACAAATGCCTGTTTCACAATCATGCCGACCTTCGCAGTGTCTCCTGGGCGATAGATCCCGCGGTCGGAGAATAAATAGGCGCTCAAATGATGTTGCTCTTGATTATTGCTATAGACACCACCAATATCAAAGCGCGAAAAGTTCAGTTGGCGATCGGCATGGCGATAGGGGATAAAGGATAGATCATTGTTGAGTGTTGCAAGATAGACCACAGGCTCGCGTTCATCGATGTAACTGGTCAACGTTGGGAAGGTGACACGCCCCTGTTCGTTGGTGGCATAGGTCAACAGCGGCAAACCATTTTTACCTAAAACCGATACGGCGACATTGGCCTGCGGTGTGCCGTCTGTAATGGATTGCACGAATACATCATGGCTGCCATCCTGGTTATCTTTGACCACCAACCCCAGATCGGTTATCAACACGAGCCGATTGGCTTGAACCTCGAGTGCTACATTATTGACCGTATCCCATCCACGGGCTTGAAGTAAGAATAAACCGTGCGAACCGGCAGTGTTTTCCTTTGCGGACAGGTATTTGCCAAAGTCCAACGCTGTATATTGTGGTTTGCTTAAATCAGAGGCATTAAACGTTTGAATCTCTGAGGTAATCGCACTGATATTCTGTTGATTGAAGCTGTTATGCAAGAATGTTGGATTATTAAAATCGCCTTCGGTCTGCGTGACCAGTTGATTGATGTTCTCAGGTAATACGCGTGCAAAATCAAATTTAACTGCATCGACACCGCGAACTAAAACAGATAACTTTTTCTCGCCGCTGAATGCTAATAACGAGCCTTTATGGAGGAAACTGATTTCTTTGGGCAGCTCTGGAACTTTAATCACCGCTATGTAATCTTGGGATAAAGCCACATCTCCAAATCCACGCGTGCCTTTGTCCAGTTTGAGGTAGAGATAACGCGGGGTTGGCAGACTGAATTTGAAACTGTGTAAGGAAGCATAGTTTTCTTCGGCGGGGATGGTTTTTAACGGCAGGGGCGAAGACAGGGCTAAAATGGCTGCAGTGACTTCACCAGGGTTTTGCCACTCATAATTCTTTTTTTCCTCAACTGTGGCTGTCGCTGGAAGGTTTTCGGGTAAGGCATACACATGCAGCGCGCGTTTTAGTTCCGCTTCGGTGACGCCTACAGATGACTCCAGTATCAAGACTTGTTCGGGGTGGTCTTGTTCATTACGCACAATAGACGCAGAAGCGGCGCGGATGTTGAAATAGCTGGCAGCGTCTGGGATCAATAGATTGCGCGAGACATCAGCATGCAACGTATCTGATCCTGTGGCTGATTTAACGTCTTTGTTGAGGGTTAACAGCAGATAACGAGAGACTTCGGGCAGGGTTAATTTCTCGGAATGCAGGTAGGCTGTGCGTTTAAATGTGTCATAGGTGACATTAAAGGTGTAGCGTTGTGCATCCAGATTGAGTTTGCCGTTTTTCAATGCCTGCAGGAGCAGCGAGGTATTGTTTTCAAGGCTTGTGGTATCTACGGGGAAATTAAACTGAATGGTCGCAACGGCCTGTCGGTTTTGCGCCTTCACCGGATCTTGATAAAACGTGAATTCAGAAATTGTGGCGGTAAACGGCAGGGTGGAAAATGATGTGGTGTAGGATTGCATTTTTGCATCAGCGCTAAATACATCGTTGTCAAAATGAATGTTATAAGTCTGCCCGGCCGGCCAATCGGTTTCGGGTTTGAACACCAATTGACTGTCACTTTGCCAAACCCACTCACCTTTCAGGGCGGGTGACAGGGTAATGCCATGTTCAACCGGTTTGCCAATGAGTTTAAGCGGCGCAACTGATTGCGGCATGATCGCAATGTTATTGTCGTTTGGATTTTTAAATCCAAAATCAATGGTTAGCACATCGGGAATCAAAGCATCTTCTATGATGGGTGTGATTTTAGGTACGGTTACCTGAGCGATGACGCGTTGCGGCTGTGGTCTATTTTTATACCACGAGTAGCCATAGCCCATGGCTATGAGTAAGACGATTAAGCTGACAGCACTGCTCCAAAATCGCCCCGGACGTTGTACGGCTTGTTGGCGTAAATATTGAAGCCAAGGTGGGCTTGTCCAGTTAATGCGACCAACCGTTGCAGTAAAAAAAGCACCGATGCGGTCAATCAGGTTGGAGGCAGTGTTTTTGTTCATCGTTTGTCCAAGTTGGTGTTATTGTCATGCTGGGGTTATACTCAAGGCTTGTTGTATAGTGCGGAACCATGACATTGCGATTCAGAACCTTTAGCATAACCCTCGGCTGCCTGTTTGTCAGTATCCTTGGAGTGTTTTTTTTTCTACCAAAACCACCGTTATTAACAGGCATGCATTTTTCAACGGCGGTGTATGGCAATCAGCATCAGCTATTACGTTTAACGCTGAATCAAGAAGATAAGTACCGGTTGTTCGCGCCTTTATCTAAAATCTCTCCCGAACTGATTTCCGCGACCTTATTACAAGAAGATCAATATTTTTGGCAGCATTACGGAATTAACCCGGTGGCGATGTTGAAAGCGGCGTGGGAAACGTATGTGGTTCATGCTCGTCGAGTCGGCGCGTCAACGATTACGATGCAAGTGGCACGGCTGCGTTTTGGCCTTCATTCTAAAACCCTGTCGGGTAAACTGTTACAAGTGATGCGTGCCATCCAATTGGAGCGACATTACACTAAAGCACAGATTTTAGAAGCGTATTTAAACCTCGCGCCTTATGGCAATAATATCGAAGGAGTAGGGGCCGCGAGTTTAATCTACTTTAATAAACCGGCCAGTGAAATCACCTTGCCTGAAGCCTTGGCTTTAAGCGTTATTCCACAAAACCCAACCAAACGGACCCCGCGTAATGAGAAGTTAAGCGATATTCGTAAAAAACTATTTATGCGCTGGATGCAAGCTCATCCTGAAGATCGTACAAAACAGGCTTTAATCGATTTGCCCCTGGAAATGGGCTCGATACAGCGATTACCTTATCGCGTTCCACATCTGGTTAATCGCATCTTGAATGATGGACAGGTTAAATCTCAAGCGGTTGAGACGACGATCGATGTGCAGTTACAAGCGATTTTAGAGCGCACGATACGCCAATATATTCAGCGGAAAAAAATACTCGGGGCCTATAATGCGGCGGCGTTGTTAGTGGATGTCCGTGATATGAGTATCAAAGGCTCGGTTGGGTCGGTCGATTTTTTTAATCGAGACATTCAGGGACAAATCAATGGCACGGATATCAAGCGATCACCCGGTTCTACATTGAAGCCCTTTATCTATGGTCTGGCTTTGGATCAGGGTTTAATTCATCCCAATACCGTATTGAAAGACGTGCCACATCGTTTTGGCAATTATAATCCGGAAAATTTTGACTATGACTTTATGGGGCCGGTAAAAGCCCGAGATGCCTTGGTATTAAGCCGCAATATCCCAGCGATTGATCTGGCCAGCCAATTGGCGCATCCCAACTTATATCAATTACTCGAAACTGCGCAGGTGAGTCATCTCAAGCCGGAGTCTTATTACGGCTTGGCATTAACACTGGGGGGTGCTGAATTAACCATGCATGAGTTAGTCAGTTTGTACGCCATGCTGGTGAATGACGGCATTTGGCATGCACTGCGCCAGCGTCAAGATGAGCCGTTGGATTCGGGCAAGCGATTACTCAGTCCTGAGGCGAGTTTTTTGGTATTGGATATGTTAAAAGAAACACCACGTCCAGACGTCGCTTTGCCCAATGGCTTGTCGGTATCCTGGAAAACGGGTACGTCCTCTGGTTATCGTGATGCATGGTCAGTGGGATCGTTCGGACCTTATGTGTTGGCTGTTTGGATTGGTAATTTTAACAATAAAGGCAATCCGGCTTTTGTCGGTAAGCAAATCGCCGCACCGTTATGGTTTGAATTGATCGATGCCATTCACCAGGAGCGTCGACCATTGCCTGCATTGGAAAAATACCCTGGCCTGTTGCATTTGGAAAAAGTGGACGTGTGTAAAGCCTCAGGTATGCTGCCCACACGCTTTTGTCACGACACCGAGCCGACCTGGTTCATCCCGGGGAAATCGCCCATCAAATCAGACACGATCTTTCGTGAAGTCGCCATCGATAGTCAAACCGGGTTACGCACCTGTCATATCGATGCGTACACGCGCTTTGAAGTCTATGAATTCTGGCCAACGGATTTATTAAAGATTTTCAAACAAGCCGGTATTCAACGACGCACGCCACCACCTTATATGCCTGGTTGCTCTATGACCGGACTTGTCGCGGTAAGCCCGTCTATCACGTCACCCCAAACAGAACTTCGCTATATCGTGAGAGCAAACCCCTCAATCAAGACCCCGATTCCGCTTACTGCTGTTGTTGATGGGGATGTTCGCACGCTCTACTGGTTTATGAATGAATCTTATCTGGGAAAAACTCGCCCTGATGAGCCATTCCTTTGGAATGCAAAAGCGGGCAAATACGTCGTGCGCGTAGTCGACGATCACGGACTGGCTGACGCACGTGATCTTGATGTGCAACTTGTTTCGTAAGCCGTTTTTACTTTATAATGATTCATCTGGTTCACCCCAAAAACAAACCCACTACCGGTTGACTCCCATCTTTTTCATGCTTTGGATTAGAGTGAAAAAATGTATTAATATTTTTAATAATCCCACCAACCGCATTCATATTTATTGTGTTTAACGTTTCAAATGAATCTTCATGCCCCGTCCTTTGATAGGTGTTGCGCGATATTGCGTCAAGCTTTACTTGTATACCTTGCTTTGTTTTGTTTCTGGCGATCGCTTTGAATAACTCATCCTTACTGCCGCATGTAATCATCAGTGAAATGTCCATATCCGTTTCATTACACAGTATTTTACCCTTTTCCTCTTTATCATATTCTATTAAGCCCAATTCAGGATGTATAGCGTCTAAAGCCATCAATGAGGCTTGGATTATTTTCAATGTGGCATCATCTTTGAACAATCTTTTAAAATCGCCGGGACTACTTAAAGCTGATTTTATAAAAAATTTAGCTTCAGTTGGTACCCGCTCAATTGCTTTTGCCAAATCATCAATATAATTAGCATTGCATCGAGCAGTTAGCCTAACTTGATTTACATCTTTTAACGCGTCGTTGGTCTCACCTAATAAGCGCTTAACCGCATCAGCATTGCCTATGCTCATTGCCAATTTTAATAGCTCATTTTCAGACTCATTTGCGCTGACTTGCTGGTGACATAAGGCTTTTATGCTTGGGATTTTAAGGAGTAATGAAATTTCATTACCCACGTTGTCTGCATGTGCGTAGTCTTTATCAGCACCCCGGCGAATTAAATTGCGCAATACATAAAAATAATACTTTGAATCTTTCGTGTTTATTTTGAAGACGCTGTTAGGATTAGACGCTTCAAATTCATTTTTCTCGTATTTTAACTCACGCACTTTTAAATCAACCCAGTCATAAATGAATTCTGTACCCAATTCTATGTGATGACTTTCTGCATATACAAAGTACTCTATCTCTTTTAAGAGATGTTTGGCCACTTCTGAATGACCACGCCAACAGGCAACTCGTAAAGCATCATAGACATTAGCCTTTGCGGCTTCTATTTTATCAAAGCCTTTGATGGCTTCTAAGTGCCTTACTACATCTAAATGGCCATTTTCACAAGCTGAAATATAGGCACTAACTGGTCTATATGATACATATTGATCGGTTTTTATCGCCTCCATTTTATCAAAGCCGTCTATTGCTTCTAAATGTTCTATTATATCTAAATGACCATTTGCACAGGCTAGTCGGTAAGCTTCGTAAGCATCAGCTGTTGCCGCCTCTAGTTTATTAAATCTATACAAAACAGTTGGAGCGTTGCGAGAGACATTACAAGAGCGTCTAACGCGCCCCATCATGCGAGGCTCACTACAGTCAGCGCTCGCAGTAGATTCAACGGCTTTTTCTGGGATAAAACCATCGATTGCTTCTAAATGCTCTATTACATCTAAATGACCATTTGCACAGGCTAATCGGTAAGCTTCATAATGACCACTTTCTGCTGCCCGTATTTTATCAAAACCATCGATTGTTTCTAAATGTTTTATTACATCTAACTGGCCATTTTGACTCGCTAAGACATATGCATTCGCAGGCGATTTTGTTAATGCTAGACAGTGAATCGTTTCTGTCGCCCCTTGTTTATTAAAACCATCGATTGCTTCTAAATGTGCCATTACATCTAAATGACCATTTGCACAGGCATATTTGTAACCATTATAACGATTAGCCTGAGCTGCCTCTTGTTTATTAAAGCCATCGATTGCTTCTAAATGTTTTATTACATCTATATGACCACATGCACAGGCAGCTTGGTAAGCGATATAATTAGAGCTTCTTGCCGCCTCGTTTTTATCGAAGCCCTCGATAGCCTCTAGGTGTTTTATGATATTCAAATGACCCTTTTCACAGGCCCCTATGTAAGCACCATAAGGGAGATGATAACTGCCCTTAGCCCTTGCCGCCTCTAGTTTATTAAAATCATCTGTTGCCTCTATATGTTCTATGATATTTATATGACCATTTTTGCAGGCGCTTTGGTATGGATGATAGTCACTACCAAAACCACCACTCATTACCGACTTTTTTTTATCAAAACCTTTGATGGTTTCTAAATATTTTATTACCTCTAAATGCCCATTCCCAGAGGCCCATTTGTAGTCAATATCATCAACATGTGGGTCACTATCACTATCGCTATCATTTGCAGCTCTTAATTTATCTAAGTCAATGAACGTTTCTAAATGTTTTATTACATTTAATCGACCATGTGCACAAGCCAAAAGGTAAGCATGAGAGCGCTTAGTCTTTACCGCTTTAAATTTATCAAATCCATTGATAGCTTCTAAATGTTCTATTACATCTAAATGGCCCATTTCACAAGCTGCTCTATAGGCCTGATAGCGATCAGCTTTTGCCGCATTCAGTTGATTAAAGGCAGGCATTGTTTCTAGATAACGTATTATATGTAGCTGACCCTCTAGACAAGCTCCGCGGTAAGTATTTATTAAATCGGCATTTATGAGTAGGTCTCTCGTTTTTTTGCGGGATGTGATATTAAAATTAAGCAGTGACAATAAAGACTCAAAACTGCCTTTAGCGGCGCTTTCCAGCACATCTTGTCTGGTTAGAGTATTTGATAGTTCATCTACAGATAGTTTATCCTTCACTTCATCGATCAAATCAAATCGACCTGACAGTGCTGCTAATTTTGCAATGATGTTATGATTAAAACTAAATAAGGTATTGTTTACATTTAATACTTGTTTGACATTAAATGCTGAAGCGTTTAATAGAAGGCAAATAAACAACCGTTCTTTTGTTTTTGTTGGCATGGATTGGCTGATTGTGGTGAGTAGAGGCAAACCATTGCTTTGAAGCGCTACTATTTCGCAATTGAATAACGCATTGTTAAAAAAATTACGCATCAGGTAACTATTAATTAACCTTGCTTGCGGGTGCGCCACTTGCTCATCTGTCGATCGAAATTTTGTAACTGGCATTCTAAATCGTCCTTGTTGAATGAATGAGATCGCTTTGTAAATGGTAATTTCTCAATAACCTCTGGAATATTCAGTAATCCGACGTTCCGCGGCTTGTCGGCGGAATCCAGAGATCTAGGCTCAGAGCTAGATCCCTGGATACCGCCGACAAGCCGCGGTAAGTAGGCTAAGTATTTTTCCAGAGTTTATTGAGAAGTTACTGTAAATGCAGCAGCGTTAACAAAAACCAAAGTTCTCATCGATAGCTCCTAATGCACATCGCTCATTCTTGGTTTTTGCTGGACTGAAAAAACAATTTCCTGTTCTTAGCATGTTCGATGCAGCGACAAATATCCCGACAGGGAAAAATACAACCATTAAAACATCCGCCAAAATGCGCAGAGCCAAATGATTTTGATGCGGGAAGTTATCTTTAAGAATAGGCTCTAGAGCTTCTTTTATTCTATAGTGAAACTTATGTTTGGTTAAGAGACGGTTTGCTGCAAGGATTGTATCAGCTTCAATACGTGCCTGACGGATAAAGCTTTCTATGTTGTCGTGCTGTGCATTATCGTTGCAATTTGCTTTTGCCCTGAATTTAATCATAGCGTCGTCAAAAAGGTTATTTAAATGGGCTTTTACTAAATGGATAGATTCATTTATCTGCTCTAAAGTGAGATGTTGAAAGGCGTTCGCTAAATCAACAGATGATACAATCATGCTTGGCAGTTGTCCTTTTATTAACTCATATATGTCCGTGCGTTGTTCGGGAGCTAAATTCATCATAACGAGCCGTAAATCATTAGCTGATTTAATCATGTTGGGCAGTTGCGCTTTTATTGACTCATACACGATCACTATTTTGTGCGGTTCTATGTGCTGTCGACCGGTTATTAAAGACGTAATGTACACTAGATCCGAAGCATTTTTAATTATGTTTGGCAGTTGCTCTTTGAGTAAATCACACAAAGCGCTGCACTGTTCTAGGGAGAGATATTTCAACGTATACAGTAAATTTTCAGCGTCTTTAATCATGCTTGGCAGCTGTGCTTTTAGAAACTCAAATATTGCTATGCGCTGTTCGTGGTCTGAATGCTGCAAAAGATAGGATAACTCATCAGCTGTTATCATTCTGTTTGCCGGTTGCTCATTTATTGATATTGACTCGTGCACGGCATTCCATAGTTCGGTGGGCAAATTGACCAAAGCCGAAATTAACTCGCTACGTGATTGAATTATGTTGGGCAGTTGCGGTTTTATTAACGCATATACTGCTATGCGCTGTTCGAGGTTTAAATGACGTAAAACGTCCATTAAATCACGACTTGATTTAAGCATTCCTGGCAGTTGCGTTTTGAGTGACTCATATACTTCTGTGCGCTGTTCGGGGCTTAAGTACTCCAAAACGATGCTTAAATCTCTCGCCGCGGTACTGTAATCGCTCGGCAAGGTAATTATGCGGGTCAATTGCTCTTTTATTGATGCATATACTTCTGTACGCTGCTCGCGGCTTAAGCACTCCAACACGTTGTATAAATCTCCAGCTAAGTTAATCATGCTGGGCAGTTGCTCTTTTATTGACTCATATACTGCTGTGCGTTGTTCGGGGCTTAAGTCCGTCAGATCGCATTTGAAATGAAAAGGGGAATCAAAACGACGGCCGCGTCGCGTTATGATTGACTTACGAAATGCTGCACACTGTTCGGGGGGTAGGTGTTTTATGAATATAGAGAGATCGCTATGTTTTTTAATAACATCATTAAAGTCTACTAAGTTAAGCAAGAGATTAACCTTGCTCGCAGATATCTCAAAAAGTACAGCGCGTATCTTATTAAGGTTATTGAGTGGCAATAAAATTTCTGATCCAACTATCTCAAAGTAGCTCTCAAGTTTTAAATCAGGAGTATCTCTAACAAAGGCCGCAAAGTCATTTGTATCTACTATTGTATTTTTTAAAGCATCATGAATGCTTGTTATCTTACCGAATTCTTTTATATCATCAGCGGACATTTTCATAAATGTATTAAAATCACTCAAGCTTTTGATTGAAGGCTCAATATTTAATGCGTTAAAAAGAGACGCTCGATAAGGTAGGCTATCTTTACCAGAGTATCGGCCGCTAGATAGCTCTTCCTGGAGGTCTGATTTGTATTTTTCTTCAACCTCTTTGGCCTCCATGAATGCGAATTGTTTTTGCGCGTCTGTTCTCGCAATTATAGAAAGCTCATTTCCATGATTTTTGACGGCGCCCTCTAAGGCTTTCCTCCTTAATCCTATACAAGTCGCGATGGTTTCTGTGGCATTCATATTTTTATCTTTATCGCTCGACAAATCTAATAATGTGTCAATTTCATTTTTTACATCAACTGGTATCTTTTGTTTCTCTGTCTCATCTAAGTCACGATAATATTGATTAAAAGAAATAATCGCAGGATAAGCTCCTGCCTCGGCTGAATCGGGCGCACCCATACCGCCATGCGCATCATATAGCTTTAGCTTCTGACAAAGCGTTGTAATATGACCTAACAAATGGGAGTTGTCGTTGCGTAATCTTTCATGATTTTCTTTTACGGATATATAGCATTCCGTAAAAGTACTATGGTTTTTTATGCGGTGCATTTCGTCATGAGTAAGCTTGGCATACGTCGCGCTATAGGGGTTGATAGCGTCGTCCTCTTCTGTGATAAGAGACATGGGAATTAAGGTCAATCCATCTTCGCTTAAAATGTGTGTAGCCAATACACGCTCTAAACTAACCTTAGGCATGCGCCACCCGTTTATTATATTGCAGTGTTTATGATAAGATTCTGATTGCTCATATTTAGCCTCTAAAGTTTGTAACTGAGCGTTCTCTTCATCCGTTCTCCTAGATTCTCGAATCCGGAGTAATCTGCATCGGGTGTCATTTTCATCGGATGTTAGATGGTCTTCAATATTATCTTTTTCTACGCACAGCGATGGATATTTTGTAGTATATTTTGCCTCTAAATCTAGACTAGGCATTAATAATGATATTGCGCTAACAGGGGCCTCGCTGGGTGATGTCTCGCTAATCCATTTTGCAATTAAACACAATAACTGAGTGGTGGGTTCTTCTGGCGTGCATGTATAGTAAAGTGCGCTGCCGCTGATTAATTTTTCATTGCGCGCTAAGTAATGAATAAAAGATGCGCGCAGCGCCTCTTGGTTATTATTGTTTTCTAATAAAGAAGATACATCTTTAAATGTGAGTTGGTTATAGGAATTTTTTAGCTTGTGCATTAAAGAGCCGTTATCGACAAATCCTGGTTGCTCTTGGTTTATGCTTGATTCATCTATTCTGCTTAGCGTGCTTTTAATGTCATCAATAGTCGCCATGGTGATAACCCTCCCCTTAGAATGAGGAGGATTATAACAGTCTAGCCATAAAATGAATAGAGCTACTGTCAAAGGAAGTGCATTATGAGCTGATTCGCTATTTAATCATGATCCCATTGTCGCGTAGCAGTGCATCTACGGTTGCTTTTCTCCCTCTGAATCGCTCAAATGCCAGCGCGGCTTTGCATGAGCCACCAACTTCGAGAATGTCATGCAAGAAAGCTTCGCCCGTTTTACGGTTGAAGACACCTTCTTCTTGAAATCTGGAGAATGCATCGCTGGATAAGACTTCCGCCCATTTATAACTATAGTAACCTGCTGCATAACCGCCGGCAAAAATGTGGGTGAAGCTGTGTTGGGCGCGATTATAGGGCACCATAGGAACAACCGACGCTTTTTTGCGAACATCGGCTAAAATCGTACTGATAATATCGGATTTGCTGAAGTCCGTGTGTTGATGAATACGAAAATCAAACAGCGAAAACTCCAGTTGTCGCATCATCGCCATGGCCGATTGAAAGTTTTTGACCGCAATGAGCTTTTTAAACAGGGTATGTGGCATGGGTTCGTGTGTATCCACGTGTTCTGCTAACGTATTCAGCGCTTCTTCTTCCCAACACCAGTTTTCAAAAAATTGACTCGGCAGTTCGACGGCATCCCATTCGACGCCATGAATGCCGGAGGCACTGAGGTAATCGACCTGTGTTAATACATGATGGAGACAATGACCGAACTCATGAAATAGGGTTATTAATTCGTCATGAGATAGGGTGGGTGGTTTGTCCGCTACAGGTTTAGCGAAATTGCAGGTGAGCGTTGCAATGGGTAATTGAATTGAGCCATCAGCCAGTTTGCGACGACTCTGCAAAGAATCCATCCAGGCGCCACCGCGTTTGTTTTGTCGCGCAAACAAATCCATATAAATATAACCGCGGGGTTTTTGCTGGCTATCCAGCAGTCGATAGCACTGCACGTCAGGGTTCCAAGTATCTATTTGCGGTACTTCTTCAAGCGTCATGCCATAGAGTTGTTTGATGATATAAAAAAGTCCTGACATGACCTTCGGTAGCGGGAAGAAAGCGCGTAACTCTTCTTGCGAAATGGTGAACTCGGCTTGTCTTTTTTTCTCAGAAAGATAGGCGATGTCCCAAGGCGATAGAGAATCAACCGGTAAAACGCCCTTGGAGAAATCGACCAGTGCATTGAATTCATTCTTGGCTTGCATATGGGCTTTCTCAACCAAATCATCCAGAAAATCGATGACCTGGGAGGTTGATTCAACCATTTTTGGGGCTATTGATAATTCTGCATAATTGTTGAAGCCGAGCAACGCCGCTTTCTCTTGTCTTAACGCCATGATTTCAAGCATGACGGGGGTGTTGTCAAACGTGCCTGCAAATGGACCTTGATTGGATGCACGGGTGACATAAGCCTGATACATCTCTTCACGGAGTGCGCGGTCATCTGCATAAGTCATGACGGCAATGTAGCTGGGTATATCCAGCGAAATTAACCAGCCCGGCTGTTTTCGCTCATCGGCCAATGTTTTTGCTGCATGTACGGCGTGCTCGGGCAATCCCTTCAAACGAGCCTCATCGGTGATATGTATCGTAAATGCTTGCGTTGCATCCAACACATGATTTTCATATTGGTTTGATAACTCAGACAGACGCGCCTCAATCCCTTCAAAACGATGTTTGTGCTCGGGCGATAAGGTCACGCCAGAGAGTTTAAATGCCAGCATGTGGTCATCGATGATTTTTCGTTGCGTGGCATTCAGCTGCTGCAGATCCAGTGATTGAATGGCGAGATAAAGCTTGTGGTTATGACCAATCGTGGTCTCATAGGCAGAGAGCTTGGGTAAACACGCTTGATAGCATTCGCGTAGCTCTGGTGAGTTCATTACTGAATGTAAATGGGATAATGGCGACCAAAACCGCTCCAGCTCGTCATCCATGTCTTCCAGTGGTCGCATGAGATTATCCCAAGTAAACGGCCCTGTTTGGTTTAATAGATCATTGATGGCTTGTAAATGAGTATCCAGCCGGTCAGCCAGTTGTTGGGCAAAGTGGGTGATGTCAATATTGCTGAATTGTGGCAATGGGATTGTCATAATGTGAGTCTCATTTTTTAAAAGTATTGAAAGAGAATAAGCATAACATTGAAAGAAGGCGAGGCAAAAGATTAATACCAGTAAAACCCTATATCGTTGCCAAGGGATAATGAGCGTGCATCATTTGGTCCGCAGTAATCAAGTTTGACTTTGTATACTGAGCATGCGCCACAATCAAGCGGTCAAATGGATCTTGAGTCCAAGAGAGGGATATTCAGCGGGGGTTGTCAAACGCATGTTCTCGCTCTCCATCGGCATTGCTTGGAGCGTTGTCCAATAATTGAAATAAGTTTGCAGGAGGCTTTTCTGACTCAACATATTTTCTTGCTGCATACGCGCCAATGGTTGATGAAACGGCAATCACACCGCCAGCAACGGCATAGCCGGGTGCAAAGATGGGCGCGGCGAGGATGATCGCTAGCAGTAGAACGGTGGCGTTGATGATTGGGATCCATAATCGGTCGGTTTCGTAATCGATGCGTCTGTTGAGGTGTTCAATGTAGGCATCAACGGTTCTGTATTCTTCAGAATCCGCCGGGTTCTCATTACGGGCGCTAATATAGTCATCACGTTGTTGATGAAGATTGTTAGTCTCGAGAACGTACAGGCAAATGACTTGGATAATTTCATAGAATTGCATGCAAATGGACAAGATAATGCTATAAGGAAGTAAGGGGCCGACAAGGACGAAGCAGCTCACACAATTGGCAATCATCCAGGGAAGGTCATTACTGAGATCGGGCCAGCGTGCTTGTAATTGGAGTTTCAGGCGAGTTTGCCATCCCAGTGCTTTTTCTTCATCGGTCATGCCATCATGTTCAATCGTGTGTTTGACAATCATCACCAGGTGATCGGTTATTCTGGGGATAAAATAAAGCCAGGCCAAATGCGAAAGAAAAGGAGCTGCATATTGATCGATAGCTTGCATCGATTGACGGTAAGGTGAGGCTGCTTCCGTTAGGGGGGCGATAGCCATTAATAATCTTCTGGCGCGTACTGTAAACAGACGCGGTAAATTGACAAAAGCGGTATTCTCACGGATCCACTTGCTGACATACAGTTGGTTTGCTTCCGTCTGTCGAGTAACGCCTTCTCTGTTAAGCCAAGCGCGCATGAGCGCTTGTTCTTTTTGTAAGCGATCACTTTCTCGCGGGACATCCATATAATCGCGATAAATCATTTCCAAAAGTTCAGCCGTTTGCAGAGCTTCTTCCATTTGTTCTCTGAATTCGAGTGTATTTGATGACCATTCGCAGGCGATTTTTGAGCAAAGCACACTATATTCAATATTGATTTTTGCATGTTGAACGACTAATTCAGTATTTGCAGCAGGAGTCCGTGCCCTGATTTGGGCAGCGAATGATTGCTCAGGTTCAAGCAACACATTTAAAGATCGTCCCAGTCGTTTTAAAATAACGCTCATAGATAATGCTGTTCAATCAAAAGATATGATGATCTCATTAAATACACAAAAAGACAATTGTTTTTTCAAAAATTCCTTGGCAGCAGCGTTTTGCGTAAGTCCGAACTATATCCTAAACTATATAGGTTGCCCAAAACGCCCATCTGAGCGACAATAGTGCCCCTGTTGATTTTCGTAAGAGTAAAAATGAGTCTTCCCAGAGCGTTGGCCCATGCAATTCGCTTTTTGAGTATTGATGCTGTCGAGCTTGCCCAGTCTGGGCATCCGGGCATGCCTTTGGGCATGGCGGATATCGCGACGGTGCTATGGAAAAAGTTTCTAAGATATAATCCTAAAAATCCCCTTTGGTTCAATCGCGACCGATTTGTGTTATCCAATGGCCATGGTTCGATGCTGCTCTACTCTTTGTTACACCTGACGGGTTATGCGCTCAGCATTGATGATTTAAAACACTTCCGTCAATTGCATTCAAAAACACCAGGGCACCCTGAATTTTCCCACGCGCCCGGCGTTGAAACGACGACTGGTCCTTTGGGGCAGGGGCTTGCAAATGCTGTGGGTATGGCGATTGCCGAAAAAATACTCGCGGCTCGATTCAATCAAACCCAAGCAATCGTTGATCATCATACCTATGTTTTTTTGGGTGATGGTTGTTTGATGGAAGGCATTTCACACGAGGCCTCCGCATTGGCAGGCACGCTAGGGCTTGGCAAACTCATCGCTTTTTATGATGACAATGGTATTTCGATTGATGGTAAAGTTGAACCCTGGTTTACCGATGATACGCCAGCTCGATTCAGAGCCTATCATTGGCATGTGATTGAAGCCGTTGATGGTCACGATATGGATGCGGTGGAGCAGGCAATTATTGAAGCACGCCGTGAAACCAGAAAACCAACTTTAATCTGCTGTAAAACGACCATTGGTTATGGCTCTGCAATGGCGGGCACCGAAAAAGTTCACGGCGCGCCATTAGGTGCGGCCGACATCGCTCATATTCGACAAACATTTGATTGGCCTTATCCTCCTTTTGAAATTCCAGATGCAATTTATCAAGCATGGAATCATGTTGAACAAGGGGGAGCCGATGAAGATGTGTGGATCCAATCTTGTCATGTATACAAAGATGCACACCCTGCGGAATATGCCGAATTTCTACGTCAAATTCAGGGCGACTTGCCAATAGAGTGGATTGAAAAATCTAATCAGTTCATCGAACAAATTCGAGAAACGGAAAAAGCCGTGGCAACACGCAAAGCCTCGCAATTATGTTTGGAGGCCTATGCGCCGATGCTGCCTGAGCTGTTCGGCGGCTCTGCTGATTTAACCGGATCTAATCTCACCAACTGGTCTGGCTCCCACGCGATTGAGCATGGGCAGTTTAACGGCAATTATTTATATTATGGTGTTCGTGAATTCGGTATGTCCGCCATCATGAATGGTATGGCCGTGCATGGTGGGTTGATTCCCTACGGCGGAACATTTTTGGTGTTTGCAGATTACGCGCGTAATGCCATTCGCTTAAGTGCTTTGATGAAGCAACGTGTGATTTATGTGTTGACGCATGACTCCATTGGTTTAGGGGAAGATGGGCCGACCCATCAACCCATTGAGCACGCGGCGATGTTGCGTATGACACCTGATCTTCAAGTCTGGCGTCCGGCTGATTTGATGGAAACGGCCGTAGCATGGCAGCAATCGATTATGCACAGGCATGGACCATCGTGTTTACTGCTTTCTCGACAAAACTTACCCGCCCTGCACCATGCAGTTGATCATGCAAGTTTGATTGCCCGAGGCGGTTATATTTTACAAGATACTGAACAAAACCCAGACGTTATTTTGATGGCGACGGGTTCTGAAGTGCATCTTGCCTTGGCAGCAGCGAAACAAGTTTTAGAGCAGGGCGTGCATGCTCGGGTTGTCTCAATGCCCTGTGCCGAGAGGTTTCTTGCAGAAGATGCAGCGTATAGAGAGTCTGTTTTACCATCTGCCAATCGCCGCCGTATCGCGATTGAGGCGGCTTCCACAGGTTATTGGTATCGTTTTGTTGGTTTGGATGGCGCAGTGATCGGAGTCGATCAGTTTGGGGCTTCAGCGCCGCTGCAAGCTGTCTATGATTTTTTTGGAATTACAGTTGAGTCGATCGTTCAATCGATCGAACGCATGGTTACAAACAGTATAAATTGACATTTGGAGCATTCTTATGAGTATTCGTGTTGCAATTAACGGCTATGGACGAATTGGTCGTTGTATATTACGGGCTATTTTCGAGTCTGATCGTCAAAATGAGATGAACATTGTCGCGATCAATGACCTGTCAGGCATAGACGCCACCGTGCATTTGACGCGCTATGATTCAACCCATGGGCGGTTTAACCATGACGTGAAAGCAGATGGACAAAATATGGTGGTCAATGGCCATTCGATTAACATTATTGCCGAGCGCGATCCAGCAAAATTACCCTGGGCTCAGTTGGGCGTTGATTTGGTCTTTGAATGCACGGGTTTGTTTACAAGCCGGGATAAGGCGATGCAACACATTACCGCCGGCGCGAAAAAAGTCTTGATTTCGGCTCCCGGAAAAAATGTTGATGCAACGATTGTGTATGGCGTGAATCAATCGATATTGAGTGCCTCCGATCTAATCGTTTCCAATGCGTCCTGTACGACCAACTGCTTGGCGCCGGTTGCGAAAGTATTGCATGAAACGATCGGTATCGAGTATGGACTGCTGAATACCATTCATGCTTATACTAAAGATCAAATGCTATTGGATGGCGGGCATCCTGATTTGCATCGCGCACGCTCAGCGACGCAATCGATTATTCCAACCAAAACAGGTGCTGCCAGTGCATTAGGTTTAGTTTTGCCTGAATTGGCCGGTCGATTGGACGGGTTCGCGATGCGCGTGCCTACGTTGAACGTTTCTGTGATTGATTTAACCTTCACGCCCAAACGTACAACAACAGTTGATGAAATCAATACCATTATGCGCCAAGCTAAAAGTGATATATTACATGTTAATGAAGAGCCGTTGGTGTCTTGTGATTTTAATCATTATCCGGCATCGGCTGTATTTGATACAACTCAAACCAAAGTGTTGGGTAATCTTGTGAAAGTGATTGCGTGGTACGACAATGAATGGGGCTTTTCAAACCGCATGGTCGATACAGCACAATACATGATGAACCTTTAAGGAAGCGTGATGAATCTGCTTAAAATGAGTGAGTTAGACCTCAGTAATAAACGGGTCTTGATTCGTGAAGATTTAAACGTGCCCATCAAAGACGGCATTATTACCAGTGATCAACGATTGCAAGCGGCATTACCGGCTTTGCGGACGGCACTTCAAGCCAATGCCGCTGTCATGGTGCTGTCTCACCTTGGTCGCCCCGCAGAGGGATCGGTAGACCCTTCGTTGTCGTTAAAGCCGGTGGCTGACTACCTTCGTGAGCATCTTGATTTTCCCGTTCGCTTTGAAGCAGATTATCTCAACGGCGTGGACGTTAAACCGGGTGAGTTAGTTGTTTGTGAGAACGTACGCTTTAACAAAGGCGAAAAAGCCAACGATGAAGTATTGGCGAAAAAACTCGCAGCCTTATGTGATGTGTTTGTCATGGATGCCTTTGGTACCGCACATCGCGCACATGCATCCACATGCGGCGTCGCGCAATATGCCCCAATCGCTGTTGCCGGCCCATTGTTGATCCGCGAAATGGAAGCATTACATCATGTGCTGAGGAATCCAGAACGGCCTATCGTTGCCGTTGTTGGCGGTGCAAAAATATCCTCTAAATTAACGCTATTGCAACAAATGGTGGAGCGAGTTGATTTTTTAATTCCTGGTGGCGGTATTGCGAACACGTTTTTAAAAGCCAGCGGCCGAGAAGTTGGGCAGTCCCTGTGTGAAAACACGCTCTTGGACGAAGCGCGAGCCATTCTCGAGCACGCAAATGAAACGGGTTGCAAGGTATTATTGCCAGTGGACGTGGTCGTTGGTAAGAGCTTCAATGAAATGTGCCCTGCCTATAACAAAACCCTCGCCAATGTAGCCAAAGACGACATGATTATGGACATCGGTCCAGAAACAATCGCGCTATATATTCACATCCTAGGCGAGGCGAAAACGATTATCTGGAACGGCCCAGTCGGCGTATTTGAATTCCCGCAGTTTGCCTACGGCACGAGAGCATTAGCAATTGCCATTGCTGATAACGATGCATTCTCCATTGCAGGCGGCGGCGACACGCTAGCCGCGATTGATTTGTACGATCTGACCGATCAGATGTCTTATATCTCAACCGGAGGCGGTGCTTTTCTTGAGTACTTGGAAGGGAAAACATTACCCGCAGTGGCAATTCTCGAAGCGCGTGCCATGTAGGTTGGGTTGAGCGAGAGCGAAGCCTAACAAAATTGTCATGTTGGGCTTCGCTCTCGCTCAACCCAACCTACGTCCGATTATTTCCCTTAACCTAATGGGAGCAAGGCCCGTCACTGGAATCAATAAAATATGGATCTGGACAAACTCCCAGCGTTTTAGAGAAATCGCTGGGAATTAGGTTGCATCGAGAATTAAGCGGGAGAAAAGTCCAGTGCAGATGCGGCGTTATATTCCATATGCTGTTGTAAGCAACTAGCTGCAGCACTCGCCGCGTTGTTGAAATAGTTAAAAAAACTATTCAGCGTATTAGCCACATACCCGCCCTCGCCTAGGGTAACAAACGTTCTGGCTATGATCGCGCCAATAGTGAAAAAGATATTTGCAAAGTCAATCACTGCAGCTAATAAATGATGCCCAATGGCAGAAAAACCGTTCTCAGTTGCTTCGATTGAATCCCGTTCCTTGCAGACCGCAGCAGCAGTATTAGGGATACAATAAAAGGCTAAACCAATATTAGCAGCGCACCGAGCAATATGAAAGCCCATTGTAGTGAACATGTTGAAGTGCAATTCCGCATTAAAAAAGGGCTCCATCGTCATTTCTGCTTTGAATGCATTTTTGCTTTGGAAGAATGATTTTTGACTGCGTTTATACATATCTTTTGATGTTAGCATCACGCTCACCTTAAAAAAATGGTTTGAGTAATTATAATAACATGCTGCGGATTAAATGACCAATATTTTCGATATTTAAATATTACGTGATAAACCCAATTTTTCCTTCAACCGAGCAACCGCCTCGGGATCAAATGCTTTATTCGTTTTATGTTTAATCACAACAGAAGCTGCACGAGCAGGGGTCTGCGTTGCCGCGAAACGGTGATCATAATCCAGATCGCTACTGTACGTTGCTGAATCTTGAGTCAGTTGCACGTTGGATGAGGATATTAATTTTGCAGCTGGTGTGCTCTGCTCAAGCGCATTTTGTTTTGCAATTTTCGCACATTTGTCGATGTGTTTTTTAATTTTTTCGGCAGCTTGAGCGGCCTCTTCCTCAGTGACGAGAACAGTGGGATTGCCATCTAAATCAATGCGCATTTCACGTGCTTTAAGACAAGTGAGGTAATCAATTTTGCGCGTAAAAATAATAACAGCTTCACGCAATTTTGTTTTTGAAATGCCAAGAGCCGCTGCCGCATCGACATGCGCCAGAATGTCGTCCATGATACCGGTTTTGAGCGGATGAATGGATGTGCTGTCATCGAACGCTTTTGGAAACGTTTTTGCGAGCCAATTCAGTGCATCAGTGCGTAATTGCTTGGCCTTCGCTTTTTGCTTTTTATTAATCTTTTCCGTCAAAGGATGTAGTGCTTGTTTACTCATGATGTAACCTGTGATGTTGGTTTGTCATAAAATTGGCATGCAAAATACCGCGTTTGCGTGATTATTGCAATGGTTAATCTATTCGCAAACGTCAATTTTGGTGTTATATATAGAAGAAGGCAGATTAAGGAGCTTGTATAATGAAACGATTTTTTAACAATATGGTAGCCATTTTTCTTCCCTGGGTTACCATATTGATGGACGATAACCCAGGCGGAGCACTCCTTGCATTGATACTTCAAGCAACGCTGATTGGATGGATTCCTGCTTCCATGTGGGCATGGCAGGTGAGTCATGAAGGCTCGGAGAAAAATAAAAAAAAGAAAGAGGAGTCTTGATGAAGATACGCGTCATTGTGAATGGTGCGCAGGGTAAAATGGGATCTTTGGCCTGTGAGACGCTAGGTTCGCACGCGGAATTTCAATTGGTCGCAAGCTTGGGTCGAGCAGACTTGCTTGAGCAGGTTATTAAGGATACGCATGCAACGGTAGTCGTCGATTTAACGCGCGCTGACTGTGTCTATGAAAACGCGCTTACCATCGTTAAGAGTGGCGCGCATCCAGTTATCGGTACCAGTGGGTTGCTCGACGAACAAATCATAGAGTTAACGCAGTTATGTAAAGAAAAAGGCCTGGGCGGTTTGATTGTTCCGAATTTTTCCATTGCGGCGTGTTTGATGATGCGTTTCGCGGCACATGCCGCAACTGTGTTGTCGGAAGTTGAAATTATTGAGGCACATCATCCTCAAAAATTAGATGCGCCTTCTGGGACCGCACTTAAAACGGCAGAAATGATCGCCAATGCTCGCCAAGAGCAAAAAAATAAGCTGGCGCTAAAAGAATTAATCCCCGGTGCCCGCGGTGCTGAACATCACCAAGTGAACATTCATTCTTTGCGGCTACCAGGTATTTTGGCCCGTCAGCAGGTTATTTTCGGCAATGTAGGTGAAACGCTCACGATCACACATGAGAGCATCGATCGCGCTTCGTTTATGCCCGGTTTGGTCCTTGCCTGTCAGCGCGTACTCGATCTGAATACCCTTCACTATGGTTTGGATCACGTTCTCTTTCCTGCTTGATGCACGTAGGTTGAGTTGAGGCGGGTTCGCCGAAGCCCACCCTACATTAAAAAGGAGTTTACAAATGATTTACACCGTTCCCCACTTTATCAATGGACGTGCACACAAAGATGATAGCGATGCCATGTCGCTGATTTATAATCCCGCCTTGGGTGAAAATATTGGTCAAGTCGGGTTTGCTACCCAAGAGACTTGTCAACAGGCTATCCGTTCTGCGAAAGGGGCCTGGCCCTCATGGTCGCAAACATCGCCGGTGAAGCGCGCAAACATTTTATTTAAGTTTCGTGAGTTATTAGAGAAACATCAGGCCGAACTGGCGCGTTTGGTGACCCGTGAGCATGGTAAAACGCTCGATGATGCAAAAGGGTCAGTCGCACGAGCCATTGAACTGGTGGAGCTTCATTGCGGCTTGGTGATGCAATTGCAGGGTACTTTGTCGATGAATGTTGCCAATGGTCTCGACTGCTACACAATGCGCCAACCGCTAGGGGTTTGTTTTGGCGTTTCGCCGTTCAACTTTCCGATTATGGTGCCGGTTTGGATGATGATCCCGGCGATTGCTGCAGGCAATACGTTTATTCTTAAGCCTTCGGAACTGGATCCTTCCGCACCGATGCGTTTAATGGAGTTGTTGGCGGATGCCGGCTTACCAGCGGGGGTTGCGAATTGTGTTCAAGGCGACAAATCAACGGTAGATTATTTTTTGACGCATCCGGATGTGATGACGTGTACGGCTGTCGCTTCAACGCCGGTAGCGGAACATATCTATCAAACGGCAATCGCGCATGGTAAACGGTCGCACACGTTTGGCGGTGCGAAGAATCACTGCGTGGTCATGCCAGATGCTGATTTGGATTATACGGCCCAGGCGATTGTTGGCGCAGCTTACGGCGCGGCCGGTGAGCGGTGCATGGCCATCTCGGTTGCGGTTGTTGTGGGCGAAGAAACAGCGGATAAATTAATCGAAAAAATGCGGCCATTGATTCACAAAATAAACATTAACGCTGGTGATGTTGGCGGCACGGATATGGGGCCGTTAGTGAGCAGAGCTCACTTGGGGCGCGTGTTGCAAGCGATTGCAGATGGGGTTGAAGAAGGGGCGAAATTAGTGATTGATGGGCGTGATTATAAACATCCTCATTATTCCAAAGGATATTTTATCGGCCCTTGTTTATTTGATAATGTTACAGAGGGCATGTCAATTTACCAAAAAGAGATTTTTGGCCCTGTACTGGTTGTGATGAGAGCGCCTGATTTTGAGCGGGCAATCCAGTTAGTGAATCTACATCAATATGGTAATGGCACGGCTATTTTTACACGAGATGGTTTTACAGCGCGAGAGTATGTTCAACGCGTTCAAGTGGGCATGGTCGGTGTGAATGTTCCTATTCCTGTACCTGTAGCAAGCCACCCTTTTGGCGGCTGGAAGCGCTCGTCTTTTGGCGATATGGGAATGCATGGCGAAGAAAGCCTGCACTTTTACACAAAATCAAAAACCATTACTAGCAAATGGCCTGTGACCGCTATCGGCGAATCTGGTTTTTCTATGCCGAGTCATCGGTAAGGATTTTCACATGGCAAACATAGGATTTATTGGTTTGGGCCACATGGGACTGCCCATGGCGCTTAATTTAATTAAAGCCGGACATTGTATAGCCGGGTTTGATTTACAACCCTCCACTTTGGAGCAGTTGGCGGCCGATGGCGGCAGAGTGGCGACGAATGTTCAAGATGCGGCACGCGATGCAGACATTGTCATTACGATGTTACAAACCGGCCAGCAAGTGAAACAGGTTGCATTGGGCGATGCAGGATTTCTTGCCACTTTAAAACAAGGCGCGCTGTTCATAGATTGCTCCACCATTGATGTCAACAGTTCACGTGAGTTACATCAAGCCGCGGGGGACAGGGGAGTGTTGGCTGTCGATGCGCCTGTATCCGGCGGGGTTGCAGGGGCCAAGGCGGCAACGTTGACGTTCATGATTGGTGGGGTTGAAGACGCCTTTTTGTGCGCGAAACCCATTTTGGCGGCTATGGGGAAAAAAATCATTCACGCCGGTGCTGCAGGCAGTGGACAGGCAGCAAAGATTTGTAACAACATGATTTTGGGCATATCCATGATTGCAGTTTCAGAAGCATTTGTTCTGGCTGAGACCCTGGGTTTGACCCCGCAAAAGCTATTCGAAGTTGTGAGCAATGCATCCGGGCAATGCTGGGTGATGAATTCATACGTCCCCGTCCCCGGTGTCTTAGAGAATGTACCCGCTAATCGCCAGTATGAACCAGGGTTTACCGTGGCGATGATGCTCAAGGATCTCTGTTTAAGTCAGTCGGTCGCAGAAACCTCAGGAGTAACCTTGCCCATGGCTGAGCGAGCCACGGAAATGTATCAACAGTTTAGTGATGAAGGTCAGGCCAACCTTGATTTTTCTGCAATTATCAAAGCGAAAAAATCCACCATATCATGACGCTCCGCTGCACTGCCATTAAGTTAAGGGAATTAATCGGAGTAGGTTGGGTTGAGCGAGAGCGAAGCCCAACATGACGATTTTGTTGGGCTTCGCTCTCGCTCAACCCAACCTACGCGGACATCAATTTAACAATTAGGCGCGTCCAAACCAGCCATTTAAAACCGAAATCAATTCATCCACACCTTGTTTCTTTAGCGAAGAGAAGGGTTGAATGGAGATGAGATCTTTCAACAGCTCATACTGTTTTCGAACTTGTAACACAGTGCTTTGCGCTTGGCCTCGGCTGACTTTATCCGCCTTAGTCAGCAGAATATGTACGGGTAGATTTCCATTGCATGCCCAATCAATCATGAGGGTATCCAGTTCTTTAAGAGGATGGCGAATATCCATGAGCAACACCAGTCCTTTAAGACTTTCCCGTACATCAAGATAATGCGCCAGATTTTTTTGCCAATCGTGTTTAACTTGCAAGGCAACCTTGGCATACCCATAGCCGGGAAGGTCGACCAAACGATGATGCTCATCTTCCAGGGTGAATAAATTGATTAATTGCGTCCGTCCGGGCGTTTTACTGGTTCGTGCCAGTTGCCGTATACCACAGAGACAATTCAACGCACTGGACTTACCGGCATTCGAGCGTCCTGCAAAGGCAATTTCAATGCCGGTGTCTTCAGGCAGCTGACTGACCTTGGCGGCACTTTTTAAAAAGGTAGCTTTTTGATAAGGATTTGGTTTCATTATTTTTACAGTCCGGTGGCAATCGGCATATATTAACCCAAAACGCAACAATTCACCATGATAGCCTGCGGTAGCCTCGGTGTAGCGGAGCGAAACCAAGGTTCCTTTTACAGATCATTTCACAGATTTGCAGACAGGAATCAATACAGTTAATATAATCCGACATTTTTGGCTCCGGATAGTTATGAATAAATGGTTTTTTCTCTTCACCCTTAGCTACGCATTGATTGTGAATGCCGCGGGGGATTATCATGCAGGAGAGAAGAAATCAATTGTCTGTGCGGCATGTCACGGCGCAACGGGGGTGAGCTCGAATCCTGAGTGGCCCAATCTTGCCGGGCAGCATGCAGGGTATCTCATCAAACAGTTGCAAACATATCAACAAGGCCATGATCGTGTTGGCGTGGTGATGACGCCAATGGTGTCAGGCTTGACTCGTCAAGACATGGATGATTTGGCTGAATTTTACACGAAGCAACCGTTGCCTAAAGGTGCTACACCAAAACGCTTTATGCAGAAAGGTGAGCAGCTCTATCGCGGCGGCGACTTTGAAAAGCACATTACTGCTTGTATTGCTTGCCATGGCCCTAAAGGAACCGGCAATGCACAGGCTGGATTTCCGCTCCTTGCAGGCCAGCATCCTGAGTATTTGATTTTGCAAATGCAACAATTTAAAGACGGACAACGACACAATGATCTAAACTCGATTATGCGAGATATCAGTGGGCGGATGAGTACAGATGATATGACAGCAGTTGCATATTATATGGCGGGATTACATGAATCTAATAAGGACTAATCAGATGATTAAATACGTGATGTCGATAGTTTTGTTTTGCATGCCAATGTTGGCCATGAGTGCAGACTATATTGCAGGCCAAGATTATGAGGTCATTCAAAGCGCGAACCCTTCCGCATATAAAGGAGGCCCCGTTCATGTGACAGAATTTTTCAGTTACGGGTGCCCATGGTGCTATCGTCTTGATGCAGCAGTTGCGCAGTGGGTTGAGGGGAAAGGACCGGCGATTCAATTTTCAAGGGTGCCTGTTGTTTTTAATACGGGTTGGGATAACTATGCCCGCGCTTATTATCTCATTGATTCATTGTCCCTGGGAAAGACGGTGCATGAAAAGCTGTTCAAGGCGATTATCGTGGATAAACAGCCATTGACACACCCTCAAGACATGATCGCGTTTTTCACTCAAAATGGCGTTGACGCAAAACTTGCAGACAGTGCATTCTCTAATTCACCGAGTATTGAATTAAGATTGAAGGCCGATACAGCGTTAATGGGGCAATACCAAATTAATGCAGTACCTACGCTTGTGGTGAATCGTCAGTATAAGACCAACCTGCAAATGGCAAAATCTGAAGACAGGCTGTTTGCGATAGCAAATTATTTGCTGGATAAAGTTAAAAAAGGGTAACCCTAATCATTCAAAGCCGTGGCTTTTAACCGAGTCGCGCGCGGAAGCCAATCGCTCACAGCGCTTGCTGGCTAACAAGTTTAAAAGCTGGATTTGTTGTAACCGTACCTTCAGTGAACGCTTCCTAACGGTCGCGGCTCGGTTGGTGCGGTTCAACCGGGACAAATTATTGATTACTCCCTGGGTTCTCCAAGCTCAACATCCCTGCATTGAAATCATAAGCAAAAATTTCCGCATATCGCCCCCAGTCAATCATGGTATGTAAAACTCGCTCAGCTTCTTTCTCACTCAAAAAATCTTCGAGTTTACTTAAGAAGCGTTCTTCTGATACACGATGCCCAGGCTTATCATCCAATACCCGGCGAATATATCGTGCTAAAGGCACTTTTTCTAACAGGCGTTGCGCAAAGAGTTGCTTTCGCTCTTGCAAATCCGCATCCGAAAACTGTTTGCCAAGGGGGCTCAACTGGATGTCACCGTCGATGATATTGGCGAAGCCTAAAATTTCCAGTGTTTCTAATACCGGAAATAAATCATCAACGTTCATCATCAATTCATCAGCCAGTTCCGGTAAATCAATGCGAGCATCAAACATGGTCATGGTTTCAATCAAACCCGATAGCTCAGAGGGATCAACATCCGGCAGGCGATACCCAAAACCAATTTGTCGTTCACGGTGAGCATGTTTAGTTTTTTCTTTTGAACCGGTGGTCATGAGCGTATAAATGGTATCCACCAAATCGCGAAATTCTGGGAGCTCTGAATTTCGGGGGTGAGCAAGGGTGACTGCTAAATCTGCACTGATATAACCGGGATCACTGCCGAGAATGACAATTCTGTCGGCGAGCATCACTGCTTCTTCAATATTGTGCGTGACCAATAAAATGCTGTTGGTATTGGTCTTTTTCTCTTGCCAAAGCTCTAATAAATCTGATTTTAAGTTTTCAGCCGTTAAGACATCGAGCGCTGAAAATGGTTCATCCATCAACAAAATATCTGGGTTGATGACGAGCGCGCGCGCAAAGCCCACCCGCTGCCTCATCCCGCCCGAAAGCTCTTTGGGATAGGCGGATTCAAATCCATCCAGACCAATGATGTCAATGGCTTCAATCGCTCGACGTCGGCGTTCCTCCCGCTTGATGCCCTGAGCTTCTAAACCTAATTCCACATTCTCTAATACGGTAAGCCAAGGCATTAAGGCAAAGGATTGGAAAACCATAGCAATACCGGGAACAGGGTCTGTGACCGGCTTACCACGGTAAGTGACATGACCGTGGCTTGGTGGAATCAATCCTGCAATGATGCGCAGTAAGGTCGATTTACCCGAACCGGACTTTCCAAGCAACGCCACAATCTCGCCCGCTTTTAATTCAAAATTAATATCATCCAAAACAAGCAATTGCTGCGTCGCGGCCTTGCGAAAAGCCTTGCTGAGTTTATGCGTTGCGATAATAGATTCAGTCATAATGGGCCTAATTTAAATTAAAACGATCGAGTGCAAACCGGTAAAGCGGACGCCATATCAAATGATTGAATGTAACAACGTACAAGCACATCATCGCTGTTCCCAAGGCTATTTTGGGAAAATCGCCGGCAATCGTACTGGCCTGAATATATTGGCCAAGCCCCGTTGCAGTCAGTGTGGTATCGCCCCAGCTCACCATTTCTGTAACAATACTGGCATTCCATGCCCCGCCGGCGGCAGTGATTGCCCCGGTGATATAAAACGGAAAAATTCCTGGGAGTGCCAATCGTTTCCACCATTGCCAACCTTTGACGCCAAAATTATCAGCGACCAGGCATAAATCACGGGGGATGAGCGATGCGCCCGCGATAACATTAAATAAAATATACCACTGTGCGCCCAGAACCATGAGTGGCGTTATCCATATTTCCACGTTCAGATGAAATTGAACGATCATA
Organism: uncultured Gammaproteobacteria bacterium; assembly: GCA_963784615.1. Classification (GTDB taxonomy): domain Bacteria; phylum Pseudomonadota; class Gammaproteobacteria; order Legionellales; family Legionellaceae; genus UBA11403. Next base: position 1,626,652 of record CAWASG010000001.1, on the reverse strand, counting down.
ATGACAAAAAGAGGATAAAATAAATTGGCTGGAAACGCTGCAATAAATTGAATAATTGGCTGAATTTTTTGCGCTAAGGAGGATCGCATGCCGATCCATACCCCAACAGGAATCCAAATGATAGAGCTCAGTATGATGGCGACTATCACACGAAGTCCTGTCGCACTCCCCAGGAGTAGGACGTGGAGGATTTCACGAACATTGAGCTCAGTCAAAATATAGTGAACGAGCAAATAGCTGCTGCCGGCGATCGTCATTAAAATGATAAAATTCCAAAGGAGGTCTACATATTTTCGGTGAAACCTCTCTGGCTTTTTAGTCTTGTTCCCCGGTTTAAATTGAAAAATGGGCGTATGAATGAACCTATCTTTCAAATGGCTCAGGTGACGGTTCACTTTTTTCATGAGTTGACTGCTTCGAAGCCAGTCAATGAGCCATGAGTTATATTCTTCCTCACTAGGCGATTGTTCCATTTTAAATTTTTCGGACCAGGTGATCAGAGGGCGAAATAAAATTTGATCATACAGAAAAATAACGATAATCATGGTTAATATCGCATATCCGACTGGCAATAGTTGATGCTGTGAAATGGCCAACGCAATATACGATCCTACGCCAGGGAGATGGATGTTTTGGTGGGCAACAATGATGGTTTCAGACAAGACGACAAAAAACCAACTCGCCGACATGGATACCATCAAATTCCATAATAAAGCCGGCATTGAAAAAGGAACTTCAATTTTCCAGAATCGTTGCCACGGAGACAGCTGGAAAATATTGGCTGCTTCAATAAGGTCATGTGGCGTCGATTTAAGTGACTGATAAAAGCTAAAGGTGATATTCCACACCTGGGCGGTGAAAATTGCAAAAATCGAGGCGCATTCAGGCCCAAGAAGGCTTCCTGGAAAGAGCCGAATAAAACCGGCGACCGTTATGGCCAAAAAACTTAAAACGGGGACGGATTGTAATATATCCAGTGCCGGAACAATGATGCGCTCAGCCCTGCTATTTTTAGCGGCAAGCGTGCCGACAATGAGGGTAAATAACAGTGAAAACATCAGTGCAATAAACAAGCGCAACACCGTTCTTGATGCATAAAAGGGTAATTGTGTTGGATCCAAGGAGATTGGCAGCGGGTCGCCGATTGAATAAGGCGTGGCCATGTTTTTACCAGACCAACCCAAAACAAATAGAATGGCAACGACCAGAATCAGTAAGAGGACATCCCAGCGATTCAATAAACGATTGACGTTCTCACGATTGGAAAAATAGAGCCGGATGTTCTCCAATTGAGATCTCCCTCAGGAACAATAAAATTGATAAAGCACCAGTAAGCGATGGACATTTCTTCCTGCGTGCTAGAGAAGAAAAAATCCTTTATGATAAGTAAAACGCGATACTGCTAAATTATAACATAGTGACGCGTCCCCCAACAAGAAACGTGGAGACAGATCAATGAAATGTAAATGGATGCTTACTCTTATTTTATTATTAACAGGACTTCTTGCCCACGCGACGATGGATAATGCGCAAATGTCAGTATGGGTCAATGAGGCTATTGTTGAAACCTATACCTATCAGTTCGACGATTATCGTGAACGGCAGAAAATATTTTCCCATTACTTTACGGCAGAAGCCTGGATAGCCTATATTAAAGCGCTGAATGAATCGAAGTTACTTGACGTGGTTAAAAAAAATAAATATAGCGTCAGCGCCGTTGCAACGATGCCGCCCACGATAACCGCAAGCGGTCCTCGCCATTGGCAAGCGGTGATGCCATTGTTGGTTCGGTATAAAAATCCTCAAATTGAACAGAAGCAGTTTCTCGATGTTGCTTTAGATTTTACTGAGGTGCCATCCGATCAAGGTGTAAGAGGGCTTGCCGCCACCAGTATACACGTTAAAAAATCAACACCACCGTGTCCATGCACGAAGTGAGTCGGACGTGGGTTGTACGTAGGTTGGGTTGAGCGAGAGCGAAGCCCAACAAAATCGTCACGTTGGGCTTCGCTCTCGCTCAACCCAACCTACTCCGATTCATTCCCTTAACTTAATGGCAGTGGGATATAGGTTGGGTGGGGCTGGTAAGCCGGAAACCCAACTAATCCATAATCGGATGATGTACACGAGAAGCGTTCACGCGCTCGCGCAATCCTTTTCCAGGTTTAAAGTGCGGCATGTATTTCGGCTTTGTCACCACTTTTTCGCCTGTTTTGGGATTATGCGCACTACGCGGGTTACGAAGATGAACTGAAAAGCTTCCAAAACCACGAACCTCAATACGGCCGCCATCGATCAACGTTTGCCCCATGGTATCCAAAATATGGTTAATTGCTTCCGCCACTTTATGCTCCGGCAGATGGGTCATTTTCGCCGCAATCCCTGCAATTAATTCAGATTTAATCATGCCATCCTCTTTGAGTTGGTTGTTAGTGCTTCAATAAAATAAAAGCATACATGTTATAAGTTTAGATTTCAAACAGATGCATGAATATAAGCGGATACAACACCCCAGCTCATGTTGACTTTGGTGGTATTGATAACGTCATAAGCTGTTGAGGAAATTAATGGTTTGCTCGTGGTAATAATCACCGTGCCGGCGGTGGTTTGTGTCTGCAATTGTTGATTGAGTTTTTCCCACGTGTCGCCAAACAATGCAGTGGCATTAATAAAAATGAGTGACGCCTTACTTAAATCGATGTTTAAAAAATTATCGTTCATAAAATGAATCGAACCCGTTTTTTTGATATAGGCAGGGACGTGTCTTAGTTTGTCTTTTTGTACTACGGCCGCATGATGTAATGGTTCAAATAGCTCAACACCGCAACATGCCTGCATATCAAACACCATGGCACAAGCCAATACGGCCTTTCCAGTGCCACTGCCTAAATCGTAGAAGCGGGTTTCGGTTGTCGGGTGGGTCATTGCAATGAGCGCAATAAAGGACATGAAGTCAATTTCGCCATAGGTATACTCCATAGCATCATGATGAGCGCGAGCAGAACGCGACAGGGCGAATCCATTGATATCTTTCACAATTGTTTGAAAAACCGCATGGTGTTGCTTGAGGTGAAGCGCGTGCTGCCAGCGTTTTAATCGGTATGTTTTTTTCAAATAGGGCAGGCTTAACAAAAAGAGCATCAAGAGGATAGAGCAATAAACCAGTATCATTTATGACGGCGCTCGGTAAAGTATTTTTGTTTTTTCATCTTGCGTCAGAGACGGCCAGGCATTCAGGAGTACTTTGCCCGCCCCTCGTTCACTCGTGGCTTGTTGATGCATTTCCCATGGATACTCATCGCTGGTGTACATGCCAAAAATAATAGCAGTGAGCAGTGTTGTAACGAGTGTTAATGTAACCGATCGCCACTCACCATATTTTAAGGGCGCCGTCTCTTGATTCATGGGCTCATCAACCGGTTGGATTATTTCTTCAACCGCGCTTTCCGTCGGAAAATGCATAATATGTGGCGCAGGTGCGGGGAAATGTTCGGCCAATTTTTCCTCAATAACAGACACTGCTTGAGTTGTTGTATGGCTAATTTGAGTTATCGCATGTTGCGTGATTCTGGTGAGCTCGGCGCGGTGGCCATGAATTTGGCGCAATAATTGTTGTTCTGTATTTTTGAGGCTGTCTAGATACTCCCCGTCCTGGGAGACGGTTTCTTCGGCCGCGATGCGAAAATTGTTTAGACCTGTCTCAGACAAAATGCTTTCCATGCGATCAAGCTCTGCCTTGAGGGAAGTGAATTGTGTTTGTTGGCAAGTCGCTTGTTGCGTAATTTCATGTCGCCAGGTATTCATTTTGGTTTCCGCGCGATCAAAGAACTCGATGAATTCTTCTGTGCGGCTCAATAGTGTGTTCAGAAGTGTTAAATGCTCAGCATCCAGATGCTTCACGATAATCTCCGTTATTCTTCAGAATAAAACCGATATGTGTTTTTCCCAGCATTTTTTGCAACGTACATCGCTATATCGGCTTTTCTTAATAATTCTTGAGCGGTTCTACCATCTTCAGGATAAATAGCAATGCCTAAGCTTGATGAGTTGGAAATTGTGCCCTCGCCTACTGTAAAAGATTGGTGCAGGCCATTCACTAATCGACTAGCCAGTAATTTGGCATGATCTCTAGATTTTAATTTAGAGGTGATTAAGGTGAATTCATCACCGCCGATGCGGGATAAAATGTCTCCCTTGCGCGTTAGTGTTTGAAATTTAGCAGCAAATCGTTTGATATATTCGTCACCATGAATATGTCCCAAAGAATCATTAACCGTTTTAAAATTATCAATATCAATCAGAAAGAGCGCGAAAGATTCCTTGTCGCGAGAAGCAACAGCAATGCGTTGGTCGATTTGATTCTCAAATTCACGTCGATTATATAAATTGGTCAGTGAATCATGGCCAGCAAGGTATTTAAGCTTATCCTTGCTGATTTGAAGATTAAGCTGCGCCTGCAATACGGCATTGTAAGAAAATACATAGTTAATAATTAAACATGAAAAGGGGAGGAAATAGACGACTATTTTTAGAAAATAAGCGATGTAATAAGCACTGTCATAAGGATGATTGGACAATAGCATCATATACAGGGCCATAACGACCTCAGTGATGGACATGTAAAAAATACAGTTGGTTAGAATATAGGGATATTTTTTGTAAACTTTGGGGTAAATCACCACTGCGATCACGAGATAAATGCACAGGTAAATCAGTTCATAGGGTCTTGTCAGTGTTGACTCAACATCCCACATTGTTGGAAGCTTAACGATGAGGGCGGCGTAGTAAATCATCGTAAATGCAATGAGAATGGTAAAAACACTAATCAAACTGAAGGTTACTGCTCTAAATTGCTTGTCGTCCTTATTTCTGAGTAGAAGTAAGAGGCCAACGAAAAAAATTAACCCGCTGATGGTATTTGAAAAGGTCCAGATCACGGCATCCAGATTAGGTTTGTCAATGTATATAGGCGTAATGCCATCGATAATGATGGTGTTGAGTGCTGTAACAGAACCGGAAAACAAGACCGAAAGCCCAATAATCAGTGCGACTTTGTCGTTACTGAGGCGATATTGAGTAAAAGCAAGCAGCACAGTAATTGCCGCGAGTGAAAATGCCGACCACTCCAGAATAGCTTGTCGAAAATAGCCGCGGATTTGCGACTCAACAAGATAAGTTTTGAGCCTATCGTCAAACCCAATGCCTTGTGATATCGTACTAAAATCAATGTCAAAGAGATTATAGGCGACAATGGGCAAGCCCAGCACCATTATCAGAATAAAAATGAAAAAGGATGGTATTTGACGTAGCCTTTTCTCATCAAAAATTAATTGGTCCATAGTAATCCTGATGTTTTTTAAGCATGATTGAGATGGTTAATATTAAAAGTGTAGCATACATTTTTGGAAAGAAATGGAACATAAAGATTATTATAAAGTAATGGGGCTTTCCTCACAGGCGACCGATAAAGAGGTTAAACTTGCTTATCGTCGTTTGGCTAGAAAATATCATCCTGATATCAGCAAAGAGAAAGATGCCGAGGCGCATTTTAAAGAAGTGGGCGAAGCCTATGAGGTTTTGAAAGATCCGAAAAAAAGACAGGTCTATGATCAATACATGCGTGATTTGGAGCTGAATCAGCAGGCTCGTTCATCCTCTCATCGGCAGCGTGCAAATGACTCTCATGCACAACATCAGTCTACTTATGATTTTTTTGAGTCATTATTTGGCGCCCAGCCTTTTCAGGAGCAACGTCCGCTCAATCTGGATTTGCATGGATCGATTCAGGTGAGTCTTGAAGAAGCAGTTCATGGCGTGGTTAAGGAAATACAACTACCCGGCGCGCCGCATGCCAACACGCCCGCTCAAACATTGCGCGTGAAAATTCCCGCAGGGGTTAAGTCCGGACAGCAAATCCGCCTCAGCGGGAAAGGTTCTGTGGGGATGCATCCAGGCGAACGCGGCGATTTGTATATCACCATTCAAATTGATAAACATCCTATTTATGATGTGATGGGGAACGATATTTACGTCACGCTGCCGGTAGCACCATGGGAAGTCGCATTAGGGAGTACGATAGCCGTTCCAACGCTCGGTGGAAAAGTGGATTTGAAAATACCAGAGGGTTCTCAAGGCGGTCAAAAACTACGGTTAAAGAAACGTGGTTTGCCAGGCGCTGTTCCTGGTGATCAGTATGTCATTCTTAAGATCATCACGCCGAAACCCAGCACCGATGCAGCGCGGGAACTTTATAAAAAAATGGCAGAAGAAATGCCCATTAATCCTCGTGCACAGATGGGAGTTGAATGATGAGTGAACAAGACATTATCAAGGGCATCTTGATGAATGGCAACGTGACGTTGACCTTTGTCGAAGTTTGTCATTATTGCCAGCTGCCAGAAGAAGTGTTGATGGATTGGATTGCACACGGATTGTTGGGCGATGAGGTTCGTTCTTCCGTTGAAGAGGCCAAATTTAATCATGAAATGATGGTTAGAATTCGCACGGCTTATCGCCTGCACAACGAGTTAGAAGTGAATGTGCAAGGCGCTATTTTAGCGTTGGAGCTATTAGATCAAATTGCAGAAATGCAGGATGAGTTGGCGATACTTAAACGAGGCTAGTACGTTGGCAGCCTTTAAAAAAAAGATCGTTAACTGCTCGGGCAGGGGCACCGGCACGCTCACGGGCACGTGAATGTACGCTACGCGGGTTTTGATATTTTATAAATTCGCGTAGCGCTCATTCACGTGCCCGAGCCCGTGAGCGTGCCCTTGCCCGATTTTTTATAAAAAAGTCCTTTTTCAGAGTGCTTTGGTGCAGCGTATCGTAACCAAGGCTCCCGTGGCGCTGAATGGTTACGATAATTATTGCCCAACGAACCCCCATGCTTGGTCCCAGATCAGATGCTTCACAAAATGAATCTGTTGAATATGATTTAAAAAACCAGTAGAACCAAACCGATTAAAAGCAAAAACAAGGGTATTCGTCGTGCCTTTAACGGGGACAACGAGCGTGCACTGTAAAAACTGCTGCCTAATCCGTTGAAATAATTCCACGTTCTTTTGAAGATGAATTAAATTCACCGCCAAAACACCCTCGGGCTTGAGCAACGCCTTACAACGCGCAAAAAAAATATCATTATTACACGCCAAGGGGAACTCATGCGCATCGTGCAAATCAACGAGAATATGTTGATAAACTGCCGTTGTTGATTGTACAAATTCAACCGCATTTTGGTGGACGGTGGTCAAATGAGGGATGTCATCCGTCATAAAATACCGCCCCGCAATATCGATAACGTCCGCACTATGATCTACAGCAACGATGCGTGAATCAGCTAACGCATGCGCTATCCCCGCGCCGCCTAAGCCCAATAGACAGCAATCACCAGGGAAAGCCCGAACCATTTGCACCATGGGCCTGGTATATTCCAACCCCGTGCGTCCAGGGTGACGGCGATGAATGAGTGTTTGCAAGATGTTGTTACCAAAAGTCAGCCAACGGTAACATGCATTCTGATAGACCTTAAATCCAGAAGGGGATTCATAAATGCAGCGTCCAAATGTTGTTTTAAGCATATCCGGGCACCATTTCCACTCGGTTTTGATTGATTGAAAAAATACGTAATAAGAAGAATCATTACGCAGAAACTTGATTTGCCTCCAGTATGTCGATTATTTTCCGACATACTGGAGGCGAGTTTTTGATATATGTTAAGTCAATTTATCTACAAGCGCTAAAAAGAATTCAGTAGACCAGAGCGTCAATGCGTCTTTTTTTTGAACAAAAGGCTCGATATCCAATTTTGCTTGTTTAAAATCGGTATTATTAATTTTCTGCTTGAGTAGTGCGCTAACGTCGGCAGCAGTTAACGGTAAGCTTGCATCCCAAGCTTGAGTTTGAATCAGGCGTTGGCGCAAGTGCTCTTTATTAAGTGGCACACGATGGCTGATATACCATACGAAATCATACCAATCACGACCTTTCACCCTTATTTTCCACGGTCTGCAAAGCAAGGCATGAATTTTTCCCGCAAATAAATCAGGCTTGATATAGGTTTTAACTGAAAAGGGAATAGGTTGTAATAACGTTTTTACCTCTGTTTGAAATCCTCCAGGTGGATCCGTATCCACTTCCATTTTTATTTTAAGTTGATGCATACCATGTGTCCGTTGGATAAGTGACTGTGGCGCGCGAATGTTCATGAGCTGGATTCTTGTGTTGGCTTTAATGAAGGCGGATTCAATCGTCGATGCAACTTGTTTGTTTTTAGTTGTGACTTCAACTTCAAAACCAAAAGCATTTAATTCATCACAAATCGCTTTATTGTATGGCTCTAGGCTAAAATCACGATTGGGTTTGAGCAATGAGAAATCTAAATCTTCTGAAAATCGATCTAATTGATACAGAATTCTAAGGGCCGAACCGCCATAAAAGGCGGCGTGTTCATAAAACTTGGACCGCCATAATCCCAATAATGCGATTTCTTGGATAATTTCTTTTAATGCATTTGTGAAATCCTGTTCGGAGCGAAGCTGATATTTTTCCAGCATGGATTGAACGCTATCATTCATGATAAGCCCCTTGCATTAATGAATTCGACAACTTGAGTCAATACGGGGTGTTGATATTGATGGGCTAGTTGATTGAGTCTGTTGGTATTGAGTTGTGCCATAGAGGCTTCGTCAAAACGTAGGTCATCAAATAAATAAGTTTCAATATCTTGAGGGTTGTTTATGACAAGCGCATTATCTTCCAGGTAAATCAGATCACATATTGCCTTCTCGGGTGATGCGATGAGAAAGGAGCTCCCTGTAGCACTCGATCTTGTTTCAATGCCTAATGCATATCGATGTTGATTTAAATAGCGATAGGTAAATTCTCCAGCAGGTGTTAAAAACCGTTTATTACGCTTATTGGTAATGCTGGTGATGACAGGCACTCGTTCAGGAATAAGGCCATGAAACGCCAAGGCGTACTGCAAAGAAATAGCAGAAGGACCATATATTAAGTTAGCGAGTAATTCCAATGAATAGGGTTGCTTACTGACTGGATCCCCGAAAACATAAAGGCCTTTCTTTACCCGAATGAGTGCGCCATTTTTTAACCATACCGATATTTTTTCACGAGGGCGCTGATAGTCACTTAATGCATCCATCATAAATGAATAATCAATTTCTTCTCGCCCCGCTAATTGATACAGTTGTTCAATATTCATTTTCGTCTCCAGTATGTCGATTATTTTCCGACATACTGGAGACGAATGCAAGTGTGAAGGCAGTATCCTTGACAAATGATAAGTCATAGACTAATGATTTACTTATTAATAAAGTCGCTGTGTAATATAAGGATAAACCCATGCAACTCACATTTTTAGGCGCAACCGAAACGGTTACCGGGTCGAAATATTTATTATCGTTTGATGACAAAAAAATACTCGTGGATTGCGGTCTTTTTCAGGGTAAAAAAGAATGGCGATTAAAAAACTGGGACGTTCTTCCGTTTGATCCTAAAACACTGAATGCAGTCATTCTCACGCATGCGCATATCGACCATAGTGGTTACTTACCCTTATTAGTCAAACAGGGTTTTAAAGGTGTTATCTACTGCTCTCATGGGACAAAAGATTTGTGCAGCATCTTGTTGCCGGATAGCGCCCATTTACAAGAGGAGGATGCAAGACATGCCAATGAGCATCGTTATTCCAAGCACCATCCAGCCCTTCCTCTGTATACGGCTAAAGATGCACTAGATACATTAAAGCTTTTTAAATCCAGGCCCTATAATGAAAATGTACAACTTACTCCCGATCTGCAATTTGAATTGATCCCGGCCGGTCATATTATTGGGGCGTCATTGGTAAGACTCACTTATAAAGGCACATCTCTGCTGTTTACTGGGGATTTGGGTAGATTGCATGACGCGGTGATGAAGCCGCCAACGAGGATTAAGCAAACAGATTATCTTGTGACGGAATCCACCTATGGTGACCGGCTTCATGAAAAAGACCATCCCAAATTATTACTAAAAAATATCATCAACAAAACCATTCAGCGTGGTGGATCTGTCATTATTCCCGCTTTCGCCGTCGGGCGATCGCAGAGTGTTTTGCATTACCTCTCCGAGTTAAGAAAGGAAAAGGCAATCCCTGATGTTCCAATTTATCTTGACAGTCCCATGGCGATTAATGCCACCGACATTTTACATCGACATCTTGAGGATCTTTGTTTATCGCCAACGGAATGCGATGAGATCCGCGATATTGCTACCTATGTGAGCTCAGCCGATGAATCCAAGCAGCTCGATCTTAAAAAAACACCTAAAATTATTATTTCGGCAAGTGGCATGATAACCGGTGGGCGAATTTTGTTTCATCTACAGGCCTATGGGACTGATGAGAGAAATACTATCTTGTTTACTGGATTTCAGGGCGCTGGAACCCGAGGCGCTGATATTCTTAATGGTAAAAAAGAAATCAAAATGCATGGTCGAATGGTTCCGATTCATGCGCAAATTGAGGTGATTAGTAGTTTTTCAGCGCATGCTGATTATGAAGAAATATTGGAATGGCTTCATCATTTTGAAGTGCCGCCTAAAAAAACGTTCATCACTCATGGAGAGCCTGCGGCGCGATTAGCGTTAAAACATAAAATTGAAATGGAGCTGGGTTGGGATTGTATTTTGCCCCAATATGGGCAGACCGAGCAATTAACATGACGATCAGTCATTTAGACTTAACCCTTAAATATTTGGGAATCAATACCTATAAAGATCCTGTGATCTACATGAGAGATGATTCCAATATTTGTAAATCAGAGGGATTTTTTGCTCAAGGACGTGTCCGGGTTACGCTGAACAAGCAGTCCATCGTCGCCACGATAAATACGGTGAGTACTAATTTGTTAAGGCATAACGAGGCGAGTCTATCCGATTACGCTTGGAAATTATTGTCGGCAAAAGAGGGGGATCGTATTTCCATCACTCACCCGAAACCACTGGAGTCTCTCAGTTATATTCGATCGAAAATTTACGGTCATGAATTAAAAGCAAAAGAAACCAAGCGGATTATTAGTGATCTGATCAAAGGTGAATTATCAGACATCAATATTGCCATGTTTATTGCGGCCAGTGGGGATGACAGGCTTTCTCAGAAAGAAGTGATTGATTTGACCCGAGCTATGGTTGAAACCGGCCAACGTCTAACGTGGCCGTCTGATCTTGTCGTTGATAAACATTGTATTGGCGGCTTGCCCGGCAATCGGACAACGCCCATCGTTGTGGCGATCGCTGCAGCATTTGGTCTTATGATCCCCAAAACCTCCTCTAGAGCGATTACGTCACCAGCAGGTACCGCCGACACGATGGAAGTATTCACCAATGTAGATTTAGACCTTGCCGCCATGAAGAGGGTTGTTGAACAAGAAAACGGCTGCCTGGTATGGGGCGGCTCGATGGGGTTAAGTCCAGCGGATGATTTATTGATTCGTATCGAGCGAACTGCTGATTTGGATAGCGAAGGTCAAATGGTGGCGTCCATTTTATCAAAAAAAATTGCAGCGGGTTCGAATCGAATTGTGATTGATGTGCCCATTGGAACCACCGCTAAAGTGCGCTCGATTGAAGGTGCGGAAGTGCTTAAACGACTATTGGAGTCCATTGCTAAAGAGTTTGATTTGGATGTTAAAATTATTTTTACCGATGGCTCTCAGCCCGTTGGTCGGGGCATAGGGCCAGCGCTTGAGGCAACTGATGTATTAGCGGTTTTGCAGGCAGCTCAATCGGCACCACAAGATTTACGTGAGCGGGCTTTAACGCTTGCAGGGCATGTCATCGAATTTTCTCCAACAGTGACAAGGGGGCAAGGCATTCATATAGCCACAGACATTCTGGACAGTGGAAGAGCGTTCAGGAAATTCCAGGCCATTTGCAATGCGCAAGGAGGGATGCGGGATATCCCTATAGCGTCATTTAGTCATACGATTGAATCATCTGTGTCAGGCACCGTTATTAATATTGATAACCGTTATATTTCACGCGTCGCCAAACTGGCTGGCGCCCCTGAGGCAAAAGCTGCCGGCATCGAATTACTCGCGCCATTAAATGCCATCGTCGCGAAATCACAGCCCCTTTTTAAAGTTCACGCAGAAACCCGCGGCCAGCTCCAGTACGCGCTTAATTTTATCAAGCAAGGTCATGTCATTTTTCAAATCGAGGCGAGTTCTTAGTACTCTTGCCACTGATTGTGCGTTACAAATATTGAGATGGGCTGAATACTATAATAAAGGAGGTTGTAATGAGACCCAGTAAAGGGTTTACATTGATAGAGCTAATGATCGTTGTTGGCGTTGTCAGTATTTTGGCAGCTGTCGCAATACCAGCCTATCAAGATTACACAGTCAGGGCGAGGGTGACGGAAGGACTAAGTTTATCTTCTGGGGCCAAATTAGCGGTAGAAGAAACCTATCAGGCCAATAATACTTTCCCTGCAACACAAGCCGTTTCTGGTTACCCTAGCCCAACTGCAACTGTCAATGTGACAAGTATTGTAATAGCCGATACTACCGGAGTGATAACCATTACTTATACCGCTGCAGCCAGGGGGATTGTGTTAACATTGACTCCAACAGTCGATGCGGCAACGAGTGGGTTAATATGGCGCTGCACAGTGGATGCAGCGGCTAATGATAAGTATGTCCCACAACACTGCCGTATATAAACAGTTTTGAGGATATAAAAAACGACCTTAGGGTATTGCCCAATTTGTCCGTAAATGCGGCAGTACATCTCAAGCGTCATGATGAGGTAGATAGTTACATTATATTTTTTCTCAACACCCATGTTCTCGAAGGGCCTTGGGTTTTAATCCATAACATTCTCAGTGCCTGATCACCCGCGTTAGGCGCACTTTGACTTTCCAGCGCGATTGAAAACGGGTATTTTTGACTGATTCTGGCTAGCGTACTCCATACGTGATTGATGTCCGGATTGTTATCTGTGAGTACGACTTCATCTTGTTTATATACAACGGTCACCATTTTACCTTTCAAGGCTTTTCTGAGTGACATTTCCAGCCCGCGCCATTGGGCCTGCTTTGTCCGTTGGCTATTTGCAGGACTGGGGCGTTGCTGATAAGCCAGTCGGGCATGCGGATTTTGTGCCGTCATATTTTGCCGACCAGAAGGCCGTTGCTGCAGGAAGTAATTGCATAATTGGTCAATGAGCCAGTGATAGCGACCCGCGACATTAGGCGATGTTTTCGGGTTGCGATTAATATACATGGCAAAGGCCAGGGTATGCCCGTTAGCAGCAGACAGATACCCTGACAGGCTAAGTATGCCGGTCATCGTGCCCGTTTTAGCGCGAACCAGGCCTTGTTGTGCCGATGAGTTGAAACGGCGTTGTAGTGTGCCATCTTGCCCGGAGATGGGCAGGGCTGCAATAAATTCATAAGTAATCGGAAAGTGCGTGTAAATGTAACTTAATAAATCGACCGTTTGCTTTGCACTTAGTCGATCTTGTTTTGAAAGACCAGACCCATCAACAAGAACTGCCTGACTAAGATTAACGCCAGTTTGCTGCTCAAGGAAGCGTTTGGCAACCGTATTGGCCTGTAGCCAGTTAATGGGAGACCCGTTAAGTATGCTTGCTGTATGCAGGAACAAGCTATCTGCAAAGACGTTGTCAGATGGTTTTAAAGTATCTGCCATCAATTGATTGAGTGGTTTGGATTTCTGTGAGGCGAGCACGACGACAGAGGTAGGCTGATCACCCTGGATAACGTCACCACCGAGGGTAATGTTTTGTTCTTTCAGTGAGTGTTTTACTAAGTCTTGGGCATAGCGCAATGGGTTGAGAATGGCAATTGTTGTCTCAAAAGCCCAGGTTTCACTGCCAATGGCCCCTGATGTGATCAATTGATTGTCTTTGTCGAGCTTGTAACCAATCGCCGAGAGACTTGGTTTTGCCGAGGTTTTAACGGTGTTATTCACATTGATAACATCCGCTGGCGCGCTCACCTCAACCGAAGCTAGATCGTTCTCTTTTTGGCCTGGATTCACAATAAACGTTAGGCGATTTTCATCAATAATGACGGGTGTAATGGGAGCACCATAACTATGGGTGATATCGCGTGGGTCACGACCGGGCGGGTAAGGATCCACCGAAGCATTTTTATTGACCAATACGATATTTCCCGTGATGCGTTTTATCCCCCAATTGGACAAGGTTGATAATAATTCATTAAGTTCAGCACTGGTAAACGATGGATCTCCCGGTAAGGACAGGAACACAGAGCCATTCAGCGTGCCGTTATCAAGGGCTGTCGCATCAGTACTTAATTGCCGTTGAAAACGATAGTCGGGCCCTAAGACCATGAGTGCAGCCGCTTCGGAAAAGATTTTCATATTGCTGGCAGGAATTAACGCACGGTCAGCATTGCGTTGGTAGAGTTGTTCGCCTGTATTGAGATCAACAACGGAGATGCTCATGTTAATTAATGGGTCAACGTTATTAATGATTTGGCTAACGCTGCTTTGCATCGATGTAGCAAAAGCTTGCGAGCAAAGAAAATAACCTAACAAAATAATCGTTGTTTTTTTCATTGGTAATTAATCCCTTCTATATTGAACGTTGTGGAGCGGGTCCATCGTTTTTTTATTTCTTCATGATGTCCCACCCTACTTCTCGGGTAAACCAGGAAAATTATATTTGGACAAAGCTGCATGCGTCTTTTTGCATGCAGCTTTGTCCATACTTCTCAATCATAACTTAAACCCAATCGATCCAAAAGACCGGCAAGCGTATCATTGTTGTAGAATTTTATTTTTAACCATCCGCCTTGATCGTTATCAGGAAGAAGTTGCACGGGCGCGCCAATCTGTTCGGCGAGTTGTGTTTCCAGGCGAGCAATATCGCGATCAGACGGCATGAGCCCCGGCATCGGACATTTTGTTGCTCGCACCTCATCCTCGAGTTTGCGCACCGACCAATGATTCTCGATGACGCGTTGAGCTAGTTTTTTTTGCAAGACATCATCTAAACCAACCAACATTCGCGCATGCCCCAGGGAGATCTGGCCTCGATGTATGTTTTCCTGAACGGACGGGCAGAGTGTTAATAATCGGAGAAGATTGGCGATATGACTCCTTGATTTTCCCACTAAAGTTGCAATTTCTGCTTGGTTGAAGTGAAATTCAGACAGCAGTCGTTGATAGCCATTGGCTTCCTCAAGCAAGCTCAAGTCTTGGCGTTGTATGTTTTCAATGAGAGTAACGGCAGCGGCTTGTTCATCACTGTAATCACTGATTAAACAAGGAACCTCGGATAAACCAGCCATCATCGCCGCTCGCCATCGACGCTCCCCCGCGATGATTTCATACGTTGATTCGGTATGTTTTCGAACCACTAGAGGTTCGATTAACCCTTGAGCAAGAATTGATTGTGAGAGTTCTTTCAAACTATCTTCATCAAACCATGTGCGGGGCTGGTACTGGCCACGTTGTAGGCAATCGATGGGAATGGATTTCAATATCGTCGGCGATGTCATGATTTTTTCTTCAATACACTATAAAAAAATCCATCCATACCATGCTCTCCCGGAAGAATTTGGATGCCATGACTCAGCAGATGCCCCCATGGTTTGACCTGGGTCGGCTGTAAATATTCGCAGTCAGCATTCTCCTGCAAAAACTCGGCAATTTGTAACACGTTTTCTTCAGGCATAATCGAACAGGTTGCATAGACCATCAACCCTCCTGGCGACAGCAGTGGCCATAAGGAACGAAGAATACCATGTTGTATGGCGGTGATTGCCTCGATATCTTCTGCAGTCCGCAGCAGTTTAATATCGGGATGTCGACGAATCACACCGGTTGCCGAGCACGGTGCATCCAATAAAATTCGGTCAAAAGGCACCCCATCCCAAAAGCTCGATGGGTTTAGGGCATCCCCAGTGATAATCGTTGCCTCTAACTTTAAACGTGCCAGATTCTCTTTCACGCGTTTTAGCCGATGAGCGTCAACATCCATCGCAATGCATTCAGCTAAATCAGGCTGGACTTCCAATAGGTGACTCGTTTTTCCACCTGGTGCACAACAGGCGTCCAAAACACGTAGCCCTGGACGCAAATCCAGTAATGAAACAGCCAGCTGCGCGGCTTCATCTTGTACAGATACAAAACCTGCAGAAAAACAAGGCAGATCATACACATCGCAGGGCTCTGTGAGCGCTATGCCTTGCGCTGAAAAAGCAAGCGGCTTAGCATCAATCCCAGCACCTTCCAGACGTTGAAGGTAATCTTCAACCGTCGTCAATCGATTGTTGATACGCAAACTCATTGGTGGACGTTCATCATTAGCAAGACAGATAGCTTGCCAATCATCGGGCCAGTCTTTTTTGAGTCGCTTGATAAACCATCCGGGATGTCCATATTGATAGGCATTGGATTTTATAATGGCCATGACCAACGCTTCTTTTTCTCGACAGTATCGTCGAAGTACCGCATTGACCAAGCCTTTTGCCCACGTTGCCTGGACCTGAGGTAAAATGGCGACCGTTTCTTGGACCACAGCATAATCGGCAATGTTTAAATAATGCAGTTGATAAAGGCCAATTAATAAGCAAACCCAAACTTGAGTTGATTTGGGACGTTTGGTGACGAGTAATTCGGCCAATATTTGCAATCGAATATAATGTCGACAGACGCCAAAACAGAGCTCCTTGGTAAAAGGGGACAGATCGGGGGTGGATTGCAGTAGATAAGTCAAAGGCGTTTTGTCATCCAGTAATGAACTGAGAATGTTGACGGCTTGCAGGCGTTCATTCGGCTTCATTGTAATACCTGGTCAACGTGTAATTGAGATCGATGGGCGTTTAGCCAATCAGCGACTTTCAGTACTTTCCCGCCGGCAAATTGTAAGCGTTGGATTGAGAGAACACGTTCACCTGTCGCAATTTGTAGCCCGTCTTTATCAATCGCCAGAATCGTGCCTGGCGGTTTGGTGGTGTTGATATTGAGGACTGTTGTTTCATGGATGCGTATGGTTTCATCTTTCGCATGAGTATAGGCAATCGGCCAAGGGTTAAATGCACGAATTTGGCAATCAATCTCCCTAGCGGTTTTCTGCCAGTTGATGGCTGCATCTTCCTTGTTGATTTTAGGTGCGTAGGTGACAAGATGCTCGTCCTGAGGCGTGGGGGTTAACGCACCTTTCTGGAGTAAATCAAGAACGCCAAGTAAAGGCGCGGCCGCTATAGATGCTAATGTGTCATGCAACATGCCTGCAGTATCTTTGCTATTGATCGAGCAAGACACTGTCTTTAGCATAGCTCCCGTGTCCATGCCGGCGTCCATCTGCATAATCGTGACGCCGCTTTCAGCATCCTGGTGCAATATGGCTTGCTGAATGGGTGATGCACCACGCCAGCGGGGCAAAAGTGAGGCATGCACATTGATACAACCGAGTCGTGGAATATCCAGCACAGCACGCGGTAAAATCAAACCATAAGCAATGACGATCATGAGATCTGGCTGAAGTGCGGACAATTCATCGATAGCTGCTTGATTTTTAAAGTTGAGGGGTTGATAGACAGGCAGATCACGAGCCAATGCCCATTCTTTTACGGGGGAGTGTTGTAACTTATGTCCTCGCCCTGCAGGTCTGTCAGGTTGGGTGTAAATTGCCAGCAGCCGATGCTGAGATTGGGCAACAGCTTCAAGACAGGGCAAAGCAAAATGGGGCGTTCCAGCAAATACAATATTCAATAGCGTGTCTCAAAAAGTTATGGACTCCTATGATAAATAATCAATAAGACAAAATCCATCTTGTATCAAAATGATTTCTATGTTTCTATTTTAATAGTAGTCTTTAAAGTTCAGTTGAGATTTGGATGGGGATTTATGTTGAGACAGTTGGGTATTCGTTATTCCCGCAAGGTGATTTGTTTCATTGCGATCCTGTTGATGGTCGGTGGATGCCACCATAGAAGACCTCATTCTTATTCGACCAAAGAACCCGACATGTTGCCTACACGCGTTGCATCCGCCTCAGACTCTGGCGCACAACGCACGTTAAGACGATTATCTAAACGTGGTGTCAAAGTGATTTCGATCGGGCAAAATTATTTGATAAGTATTCCTGCAGACACCATTTTCGGGAATCAATCACCGCGAATCAGGTGGGAATCTTACGCGCTTCTTAATGACGTTGTATGTTATCTTAAGCAGTTCCGTAAGATAGGTGTTGATGTCACTGCATTTAGTAGTAAATATGTCTCACCGGCTCGTGAACGGGCATTGACATCAGCCAGGTCACAGGCAGTAGCAGATTATTTATGGACACAGGATATTGATAGTCGTTTTATCTTTACACGAGGCTTGGGGAGTGATAAACCTATCTTTTTCAACAGAAGTGGTGGAGATGATTCACCCAACGCGAGAATTGAGATAACATTTCGTAATGAAATAGAATGATTTCCCTTTGGGAGAAAAACTGATGAGCAGAAATGCTTGGAATTTGATAAAGTCATCCAAGCGGTTTAATGTTAGCATTTACCGCTCACTTGGAACGGTCCTTGTCATTTCGATGGGTCTTAATGTGGTGCTTTCTTTTTGGATCTCACATCTTTTTTTTAATAGACCTGGTTACACGTACTATTCAACAAACGGAGTGACGCCACCAGAGATGCTTACAGCATTGGATGCTCGAAATATGAGCCCAGATCCTTTGCTTCCAAGTAGCCAGGAGAGTGGTGATGAGGAAGTTAAACAAGCAGCAGGGCCCGTCGACAATTCGCTAGATTGAGGCGTAACCCCTTGGTTTTCGAGCACCATAGCGCAGCATACAGGGGAGTATGTGAGCAACGGAGCATAGAAAATCAAGGGGTTACGTCCAAGATAGTAGAATTGTCGACAGGCCCTGGAATAATACAGAGGAAATTATGCCAGACGATGCTTTGACTACCGTTGTCACGAGAAATCGTTTTTATAAAGATGGCCAGCATAAACTGATGCTCATTTTGCTTTTATCGCTGGCATCTAATGTTTTGCTAACAGGGGCAATTGTTTATCTATTTACGCATCCCCCGGCACCGAAATATTTTGCAACGAGTATCAACGGACGCATTACACCGCTCTTTCCCTTGAATGAGCCGAATCAGTCCGACTCAGCAGTTTTGCAATGGGCGAATCAAGCAGCCACAGCAGCGTTTACCTATAATTTTGTGAACTACCGTACTGAGTTGCAAGCCTCATCTGGATTCTTTACCGCCGATGGTTGGACTCAGTTTTTGAACGCACTGAAGGATTCTAATAATTTGGACGCAGTTAAAGCCAAAAAATTGATTGTGTCAGCAGTTGCAACGCAGGCGCCTATTATTTTGCAAAAAGGACTCCTGAACGGCGTTTGGTCATGGCGAGTACAGATGCCTGTTTTAGTTACCTATCAATCAGCAAGTGAATTTTCCCAATCTAATAACGTGGTGACCATGCTAATCACCCGTGTACCTACTTTAAACTCACCACGGGGAATTGGGATTGCTCAATTTGTAGTAGGTCCAGCAGGCGGTGGGGTGTCTTCTTGATGGTTCATCATATGCAGAATATGCGAAAGCGCGTTTCATTCATCGTCTTCTTGGGAGGCGCCTTTATGGCGACTATGGTCTATAGTGCCGGTGAAACACAATCTGCGCAGCAGGCGCTTGAACAATTGCGTATGCTGCAACAGCGACTCGCCGGTAATAATCCTGCGCGTCCTCCCGAGTCGAAATTGCCCGCCGCCGTGTCGCCGCAACCACAACAGCCAGACGTGCCATCGCTAATGAATCAGGCGAACAGCAATGCGCAGGATCTCTCTCGTTCTGAAGCAGCAACAGTGGATGAATTGGCCTTTAAACAGGTGACGGAGCAGCTATTTCCATTATCAGCCGAAGAAATTATTCGTCTTAAGCAACTCTATCATACCAATGAATTTGCTCGGGCCTCATCTGCTGGAACGCCGCCCAAGCCTACGGCAACTTCTCAGTTCGTTAATTTGTCACCTGGCTCGACCCCCCCAGTGATACGATTATCCCAAGGCTTTGTGTCCTCCTTGGTTTTTTTGGATAGCACTGGCGCACCATGGCCAATCACCGCATATGACTTGGGCGATCCAACCGCTTTTAATATTCAGTGGGATAGAACAAGTAATACCCTGATGATTCAAGCGAGTAAGTTATACACTTATGGTAATTTAGCGGTGAAATTACAGGGTTTAAATACGCCCGTCATGTTGACCTTGATCCCTGGGCAGAAAGCAGTTGATTATCGTGTTGATTTAAGAATACAAGGTCTCGGTCCTAATGCTAAAAACTTGCCTATGGAAGATGGCATTCCGCCCGCCGCAAGTGATTTACTGTTGCATGTTCTCGAAGGCGTTCCGCCTAATGGGAGTACCCGATTGACCGTAAGCGGCGGCGATGCACGAGCATGGTTATTAAATGATCGCATGTATGTGAGAACCAATCTTACAGTGTTATCGCCAGGTTGGATTGGCAGCATGACAAGTGCTGATGGCATGCATGCATATGAAATGCAAAAAGCGCCTGTTTTATTGGTTTCTTGGCATGGCAAGGTCATGCAACTCAAGGTAGAAGGGTTATAAAAAATGGCTGGTAAAAAAGAAAATATCAAAGCGCTTTTTTCAAATACTCGTTCCAGAGTTATTATTCTATTGACGATATTTTTAATGCTAGCAACTATTTTGGTTGGCTATTTTAAATTCAAATCCACGACACTGGAAAATGTTAGCAGCGCCAGTGTATCGGGTGGTCCTGGGGCCATCAGTTCTATTCCAGGTGCGATTAATCCAACCGCTCAATATGCTTCTTTGCAAGAAAAGCAGAATGTAGAACAAGCCCAGCAAGCGGCTAAGCAAGGCTCTAGTGCGATTCCAACAATTGTTCGGTCGCAAGCATTTGGTGCAGGTATTCAAGCAGTTGGTCCACAGTCAGGGAAAGGTGCACTAGGTTTTTCTGCATTAAATCGTGAGGATCTTGGCGGTCCTCAGCAGAGCTTATGGATACAACAATTAAAAGAGTCCAGTTGTAGTAAGTCTGCCGTTGCAATGGTTCTAAGTCAGGGCGGCGGTTTGTCCGACCTCAAGCCCGCATGCACTTGTGCGCAATTAAAGGACAACGGTTATTCACTCAATGAATTACAAACCGTCTGCTCCTGTCCTGATTTAAAAGCTGCAGGATTTAATGCCACTCAGTTAAAATCATCTGGCATGACTGCTGAACGTTTAAAAAATTGCAACTTCAATGCCTGTGAAATGCGTGGTGCTGGATTTAGTGCACAAGCTCTAAAAAATGCGAAATATTCAGATGGCGAATTGAAAGGAGCGGGTTATCCGGAAGCTGAAATTGCCCGTGCCGTTGCATTACCAAAAGGTGTTACTGAAGCGGATATCCGCAAAGCCGGATGTCAGTTAGCTGCTTTAAAACGACTAAGAGAAGAAGGCGTTAGTGCTGAGGCAATACGGCGATTAAATGGTTGCAGCGCGGCTCAGTTAAAGGCTGCTGGTTATACCGCTAAAGAGTTAAAGGATGCAGGTTATTCGGATGCGGATTTAAAAAAAGCGGGGTTCTTGGCTGGTTCTGATGAAGATATTAAAAAGGCAGGGTGCAGCGTAGAGAATTTAAAACGTCTAAGAGACGATGGCGTGAGCGCGAAAAAAATAAGAGAGATAAATGACTGTTCCGCCGCTCAACTTAAGGCGGCTGGATATACGGCGAAAGAGTTAAAGGATGCCGGATTTACTGCACAACAACTCAAGGATGCTGGCTTTACAGCTAAGCAACTCAAGGATGCTGGCTTTACAGCTAAGCAACTCAAGGATGCTGGTTTTACAGCTCAGCAACTTAAGGATGCTGGTTTTACAGCACAGCAACTTAAGGATGCTGGTTTTACCCCCGAAGAATCAGAACTTGCTGGCTTAAATCAGCCTGATTCTATATCTGCCATAGCACCAGAAGCAACGATCCCTTCTTTAATGGGAGCCCCCTCTGATCAGACGACCCAAGCAGCAGCCAATGAAAAAAATTTGAAAGAAATTTTAAATCGTCAAAAAGTTCACATGGCTGAGCAACAATATCAGCAAAAAATTCAGCAGAAATCGGGAGCAATGATTGGCGCAGCAAATCAGGTACTACAGGGCTGGAGGACTGGCTTTACTCAAACTTATGTTGGTGGAAGTAATGCTGATAAAGAAAAAGAAGTGGCAGGTCAAAAAATAGAGGGTGGTGATTCCGCGGGTGGCCATCATGGCGAGCATATGGCGGCCTCGGCGCCCGTTATCCATGCTGGGGAGGTTATATTTGCTGTACTGGATACTTCGGTCAATAGTGATCAACCAGGGCCAATTCTTGCGACGATTGTTTCGGGGCGTTTCAATGGCGCTAAACTCATTGGAAGTTTTACCAAGCCTGAAAATGCAGATAAGATAGTAATTAGTTTTAATATGATGTCTGTACCTGGGGCTGTTAAAACGACACCAATCAATGCCTATGCGATTGATCCGAATACCGCAAGAACGGCTTTAGCCAGTAAGGTTGATCATCACTACCTGTTGCGTTATGGATCATTGTTTGCCTCAACTTTTATAGAAGGTTTCGGTAATGCATTTCAGTCAGCAGGAACTACTGTAACCATTGGCGGAACGGGTGGTGTGGCTACGACAACCGTTTCCAATGGTGTAGGGCGTTCTGTTTTAGAAAATGCTGTTATTGGTATGGCAACTTTGGGTAAAAGCTGGGGTCAAGTGGCCATGAAACAAGTGAATACACCCGTTACGGTGGATGTGTATTCAGGAACTGGCCTTGGCATTTTATTTACGCAGGATGTGGCTGCAGTTTAGGATAAGTGAGCAAAATATGGCGGATAATGACGAAGTGAATGATGAATACCAGTTTACAGAGCTGGATCCTCTTAGCCCCAATGTAGTTGAAGAAGAGCAAGGCGCTCCTGAGGCAGAAGACGTGCCGAGTAAAAGAAGGGTTTTGGGCGAAAACGAAAATAATGTTAAGCGTAATGCAATCATTGCTGTGATAGCGTTTGTAGCATTGATGTTGGTTTATAAGTTTGTGGGCTCATATCTTACCGGCACAAAAAACGCAGTCAGCGACATCAAGCCGGTGATAACCGTACCTAGTCCTGTGACAATCGAACCCCCACCCGTGGTTGAGTCAGCGCCGCCTGCTCCGCCGCCGCCTGATTTATCGACACAGGAACCCAATGCCGAGATAAAATCCAATTTGTCAACGCTTGCACTCGGTCAGGAGAATTTGAATTCGCAAGTTGCGACTTTCAGTGGACATATAGACAGTCTGAAATCTGATGTCGACACCCTGACAGCTAAAATAACCGAATTAAACCGCATTATAGTAAGCTTAAGTGATAAGCTGGATAATCAATCACAGACGATAGAGCGCCTGTCTGCAAAACCGGTAGCGAAAGTTGTTAGATATCCCGTAAGAAAGGCAATGCGGGTTATGCGATATTATATACAAGCCGTCATCCCCGGGAGGGCATGGCTTGTTGCAGAAAATGGTAGCACGCTTACAGTTCGGGAGGGCTCGGATATACCGGGTTATGGTCGGGTGAAACTCATTGATCCCAATCAGGGCCGCGTAATGACAAGCTCAGGCCAAGTCATTCGTTTTAGTCAGAATGATAGCTGATCTTCCTATGATGAGTGAGGCAAGTGATGAGTGATTGTTCTGGTGGAGGAGGCTCCATTTCGTGTTGGATAGCTGCTCAGGCAGACATTCTAACCAATATTGCTAATAATCTAGTTCCCATTGAAAGATTGATTACCGGTTCAGCCTATCTGATGGGCATCATTTTTGCATTTAAGGCCATATCCTGTTTGAAACAGCATGGCGAGAAGGCTTCGGCGCAACAAGGTGCTGGTTTAAAAGAGCCTCTGATCTATTTTCTGGTTGCTGCCGTGTTTATCTATTTTCCCACGGCAATGGCCGTGCTGATGAAGACTTCTTTTGGTTACTCCAATGTATTGGCTTATGGTTCATTGCAAACCCAAAATCCGACATTAAATACTTTGTTTGGGCCTTCAAGCGAGGTTGGTCGCTCACTCTCTCTTATTATCCAAGTGATTGGTTTAATCGCTTTCATCCGCGGATGGATACTCATATCACGCTCAGCAACGCATGGTCAGTCTCCAGGTGGCACGTCTAAAGGTTTAATGCACATTGTTGGCGGTATTCTGGCGATGAATATTGTGGGAACCTTGGAAATTTTAAATAATACACTGTACGGTACTGGTTAATTGGGCGGGTGAACAAGACTGCATGCAAAAAGACGCATGCAGTCTTGTTCAAATATAATTTTCCTGATTTAATCGAGGGGAAGGGTAAGCTTCGGCGCATAGCGACGTGCACACTACAGTAAATATTGAGGATCATCATATGGGCAGTTATAACTTACCGCTTATGGCGACACCAGGCGCATGGCGATTGTATTCTGCCAGGAAAGCTGATCCGAAATTTAAATCATTTGAGAAAAAAATATTAGAACGCGATCGATATACTTGCCAATTTTGCGGTTTTCAGGCAAAAAAATATCAGGATGTTGTGAATGTTGACGGGAATTTCAGTCATAATAAGCTAACAAATCTTGTGACTGCGTGCTGTTTTTGTTCGCAATGTTTTTTCATCGAATCAGTAGGGGTCGGTGGTTATGGTGGCGGTAACTTGATCTATTTACCGGAATTTACTCAACCGGAAATCAATAGTTTATGCCATGTTTTATTTTGTGCAATGACCAATGATACGGGCTATAAAAATTCGGCACAAAGTATCTATCGGGGTTTTAAGTTTCGCTCCCAGGCAGTGGAAGATAAATTTGGTGAGGGCACAAGTGATCCTGCGATTTTTGGACATCTATTGATTGATTCTGGAGTAACACCCGCAAGTGGTGCGGATAAAATACTAAATCATATTCGCCTGCTGCCTTCAAGAGCCAAATTTAGGAAACAAATAGAAAGTTGGGCCGCCAGTGCACTAGAAGAAATTGCAAGTTAAATAAGGGATAGCATATGGGTATGGGTCAATGGGCCGAATCTTTTTTTGAAGGCGTCGATGTTTTTTTTGCCTGGTTAAGCACGTCGTTAAAGCAAACAACGGAGTCTTACTGCGATCTTGAAACAGCAGACAGTTCGACAACATTGGTTAACCATGATGGTTCATTAATCACACTTTTAAAAATAGATGGATTTACTGAGCTTGCAGGCGTTGATGAGTTTAAGCGTTTGTGTAATGGGTTTACTAATGCCTTCCAACCTGCAATGGGACGAACGGGTCAAGCGTTTCAGGTTTATTTTAGCTATGACAAGCAGAGTATCAAGAAGCTCATACAAGATATATACGCGCCAGCATCTGCGACTCAAAAGCGGTTGGAGCTAGATTTAGATGATTTATTCAACGAACGCGTTAATGTGTTATCCAAGTATTGCGCCGATGAAAAAGTTTATTTTGTGTTAATCACACGTCCTTTTGTGCTCGCTTCTGATCAATTGAAAGATGCAAATAATACAAAACTTAAGATGATACGAGAGCGTAAGTCGCCCCCCTTTATCAATAGTCAGACCATATTTGCAGCGATACCAGAGATACGTGATACCCATGAGGCTTATGTTCGAGCAGTTATAAATGATCTATCTGCACTTAATATTCAAATGAGAGTGCTTGAAGTTCATGAGGCCGTCCATGCAATACGGATGACGGCTGACCCTGATTTTACCGCAGACGATTGGCGAGCAACCTTGCCCGGAGATAAGCTGCCAGTTCGAGAGATGAATAGCTTTGAGGGAGATGTTTCTGACTTGTTATGGCCATCCTTGGCTAAACAAGTGATTCCACGTGATGCAGAAATTATTGATCGTCGCACAGTGCTTGTCGGCAATAAAATTTACGCCAGTGCTTTTATTGATTTGTTCCCTAAAGATATTCGGCCTTTTATGAGCCTTTTTGCCCGAACAGTCCCCGTTCAGATCCCTTGGCGCATTTCGTTTCTGGTCGAAAGCAATGGTTTGGCCACCGTAAAATTAAAGGGATTGCTATCAGCTATTCTCAGCTTCTCATCGGCACAAAATCGATTAATTAGTGATTCTGTTAATTTGTTAAAATATTTGGAAATTAACACCGATGAAGATTTAGTTCGTCTTCGAGTCATTGCAACAACCTGGGCTCCAGAGGGAGAAACAGCTTTGTTGCGCAGACGAAGCTCTGAATTGGTTAAAGCCATTGAGGGATGGGGTTCAACGGATGTCTCTGAAATGTGTGGTGATCCATTTGCAGGTTTCGCCGCGACTATGTTAGCCACAACGCTTGCAAGTCCAGCGGTACCCACGATAGCGCCTCTTTCAGAAGTGATATCAATGCTGCCGATTAGTCGCCCCGCTTCTCCGTGGAAACAGGGGGCGATGTTGTTTCGTTCCCCTGATGGTAAACCATGGCCCTTTCAGCCAGGCTCATCTGAACAAACAACTTGGATCGATTTGGTTTATGCGCGTCCTGGTTCAGGTAAATCTGTTTTATCCAACGGATTAAACTTGGCTTTGTGTCTGTCGGCCGGATTAACACGTCTTCCGCGGATTGCCATTATTGATATTGGTCCTTCGAGCAGTGGTTTGATTTCCTTGTTAAAAGAAGCTCTACCGGCATCCAAGCGTCATCTTGTGGCTTATCATCGATTAAAGATGTCACCAGATTACTCAATAAATCCATTCGACACTCAGTTAGGCTGTCGGCTTCCCACACCATTAGAGCGCGCATTTTTAGTGAATTTCTTATCCCTGTTGTCTACGCCACTGGGGGCCGACCAGTCCTACGATGGGATGGCTGATTTAGCTGGAATGGTGGTTGATGAATTATACAAAGTATTTTCAGATGATGTTAACCCAACACCCTATGCGCAAGGGATAGAAGAATTTATCGATAGCATCCTCGAAGAAATTGGTTTTGTGAAAGATTCAAAATCAACTTGGTGGGAAGTTACTGACGCACTTTATTCTGCTGGATTTATCCACGAGGCTCATTTGGCACAGCGTTATGCAATGCCGTTACTGGCCGATGCGACATCAATATGTCGCACACCATCGGTAGAGGATCTGTATGGTAAAATAGTAGCACCTACTGGTGAAACCTTGATTAACGCATTTTCCCGAATGATATCTGCAGCAATTCGTGAATATTCTATTTTGTCCCGTGTGACAGCATTTGATATTGGTGATGCCCGTGTTGTCTCTTTGGATTTGGATGAGGTCGCTAAAAGTGGTGGTGATGCAGCGGATAGACAAACCGGGGTCATGTATATGCTTGCGCGCTATGTGCTTGCACGCCATTACTATTTAACCGAAGAAAGCCTTGGCCAAGTTCCATCACAATATATGGCTTATCATAAAAATCGAGTGACAGAAATACGAGAAGATCATAAACGAATCGTTTATGATGAGTTTCATCGAACCTCTCGATCGGCAGCCGTGCGAGATCAAGTGCTCATTGATATGCGCGAGGGTCGAAAATGGAAAGTGCAAATTGCTTTACTTTCGCAATCGGTAGAAGATTTTGATTCAATTATGGTTGACTTTGCTACAGCAATTTATATTATGGATGCAGGGCCCTCGCAAACAATTGACAAAACATGTAAGATTTTCGGATTATCGGAAACAGCAAAAATGGCTTTAAAAAATCGGGTTCACGGACCACGAGAAGGTGGCGCAACTTTTCTTGCTCAATTCGCGACCAAAAATGGTGTCAGTATCCAATTGTTGACTTTAACGCTAGGTCCAATAGAATTATGGGCGTTTAGTACTACCGTTGAAGATGCCGCGGTTCGAAATCGGCTCTATCGACATCTTGGGCCAGCGGAGGCGAGGCGATTTCTTGCATCATTATTCCCTCATGGCACCGTTGCCAAAGAAGTTGAGCACAGGTTAAACTTTTTAAAAGAGGAAGGCGGGTTGATCAAGGACGAGGCGAAGGAAAGTGTTATCGATCAGCTTGTTACTGAGATATTAAAGACTTATTCGTATGATCCGAATAGTAAAAGTTTAGGAACATTTTTGCAGGAAGGATAATGGAGTGATAAGATAAGTTCATCAAATACTCGATGAGCATAAGTATATTAAATGGGAGAATGATGTGAGGCTACGCATAACGAATAAAACTAAACCAATTAAAATTGGTGCGGCAGTGACTGGAGTTACACTGATCTTTTTGAGTGGGGCAGCTTTTGCGACCCAGACTTTAGGAGGGATGGCATCTAATGTGTTAACGTCATTTGCAGCAATTGGAAAATTAATCACCGCGGGTTCATATATTGCAGGATTAGCGTTTTCAGTTGGCGCCATTATGAAATTTAAAGCACATAAAGATAACCCCCAACAAATTCAAATCGGTCAGCCAATCGGACTCATATTGATAGCTGCCGCGTTATTGTTTATGCCAACATTGCTCGAAACACTCGGTGCTACAATGTTTGGTTCAGCAACAACAGCCGGACCCGAAGGAACTGTTATTAATAAGGTAGGCGGTTAAATTTTGTACTTCCGTAGGTTGTGTGTTGAGATTCGGCTTACCAGCCTCAACCCAACCTATGCGATGTCAGGGTTAGCCACTACGATTATTTAGTTAGGAATCGCCAATCTATTACGCAATGCACTACCAATCGTGTTTCCATCCAAAAATTCTAACTCACCTCCGGAAGGAATGCCGTGAGCCAATTGGCTAATGCGCACCGCTTTGTCACGAAGAACTTCATGAATAAAATAGCTAGTTGTTTGTCCTTCAACTGATGGGCTTAAAGCGAGAATAACTTCCCGTACTTGTTCTGATATGATGCGTTGCTGCAATTGAGGAAGACCAATCTCTTCAGGACCAATACCATCGATAGGTGATATTTTTCCCATCAAAACATAATAATAGCCATTAAAAGCCTGACTTTGCTCGATAGCCTGAACATCAGCAGGACTTTCTACTACACAGAGCATACCTTTGTCTCGCATTGGATCAGAGCATAAGCCGCATATGGGTAGTGATGTGTGATTATTACATCGATCACAATGACCGATTGTAGTCATCGCCTCATGTAGGCAC
>CAWASG010000001.1:1085000-1592500 GCA_963784615.1 uncultured Gammaproteobacteria bacterium | reverse complement strand
AGCACACGAACAAGTAGGCCGGAACACGAGAAATTCTGGTTGAATATGGGTGGACCATCATCCAAGGCTAAATACTACTTACTGACCGATAGTGAACCAGTACCGTGAGGGAAAGGTGAAAAGAACCCCGGAGAGGGGAGTGAAATAGATCCTGAAACCGTTTGCGTACAAGCAGTGGGAGCTTGAGCTTAGGCTCGAGTGACTGCGTACCTTTTGTATAATGGGTCAGCGAGTTACTTTCAGTGGCGAGGTTAACTGAATAAGGCAGCCGTAGAGAAATCGAGTCTGAATAGGGCGCGAGTCGCTGGGAGTAGACCCGAAACCGGGCGATCTAGCCATGCCCAGGATGAAGGTTGGGTAACACCAATTGGAGGTCCGAACCGGGTAATGTTGAAAAATTATCGGATGAGGTGTGGCTAGGAGTGAAAGGCTAATCAAGCCCGGAGATAGCTGGTTCTCCCCGAAAGCTATTTAGGTAGCGCCTCGTGAATGATTGACTGGGGTAGAGCACTGTTTCGGCTAGGGGACTGTCATGGTTTACCAAACCGATGCAAACTCCGAATACGGTTTAATTGAATCACGGGAGACACACGGCGGGTGCTAACGTCCGTCGTGAAGAGGGAAACAACCCAGACCGCCAGCTAAGGCCCCCAAGTTATGGTTAAGTGGGAAACGATGTGGGAAGGCATAGACAGCCAGGAGGTTGGCTTAGAAGCAGCCATCCTTTAAAGAAAGCGTAATAGCTCACTGGTCGAGTCGGCCTGCGCGGAAGATGTAACGGGGCTAAAACCATACGCCGAAGCTGCGGATGTGCACTAAGTGCACGTGGTAGGGGAGCGTTCTGTAAGCCTGAGAAGGTGCATTGAGAAGTGTGCTGGAGGTATCAGAAGTGCGAATGCTGATATGAGTAACGATAATGAAGGTTAAAAACCTTCACGCCGGAAGTCCCAGGTTTCCTGCACGACGTTAATCGGAGCAGGGTGAGTCGGCCCCTAAGGCGAGGCGGAGACGCGTAGTCGATGGGAACCAGGTTAATATTCCTGGACTTTTTGTAGATGCGAAGGGGGGACGGAGAAGGCTAGGTGAGCCGGGCGATGGTTGTCCCGGTACAAGCATGTAGGCGGAAGAACTAGGCAAATCCGGTTTTTTATTAACGCTGAGGTGTGATGTGGTTCCGGCATTTCGGTGCACGGAGAAGTCATTGATGCCCCGCTTCCAGGAAAAGCCTCTAAGCGATAGTTTACAAAGAACCGTACCGGAAACCGACACAGGTGGACAGGTAGAGAATACTAAGGCGCTTGAGAGAACTCGGGTGAAGGAACTAGGCAAAATGGTACCGTAACTTCGGGAGAAGGTACGCCTTTTTTGGTGAAGTATATACATATGAAGCTGAAGAAGGCCGCAGAGACCAGGTGGCTGCGACTGTTTATTAAAAACACAGCACTCTGCAAATTCGTAAGAAGACGTATAGGGTGTGACGCCTGCCCGGTGCCGGAAGGTTAATTGATGGGGTTATCTTCGGAGAAGCTCTTGATCGAAGCCCCGGTAAACGGCGGCCGTAACTATAACGGTCCTAAGGTAGCGAAATTCCTTGTCGGGTAAGTTCCGACCTGCACGAATGGCGTAACGATGGCCACACTGTCTCCACCCGAGACTCAGTGAAATTGAAATCGCGGTGAAGATGCCGTGTACCCGCGGCTAGACGGAAAGACCCCGTGAACCTTTACTACAGCTTTGCACTGGACTTTGAGAATAACTGTGTAGGATAGGTGGGAGGCTAAGAAGTTGGGACGCTAGTCCTGATGGAGCCAACCTTGAAATACCACCCTGTTATTGTTGAGGTTCTAACTTGGGCCAGTAATCCTGGTTAAGGACAGTGTATGGTGGGTAGTTTGACTGGGGCGGTCTCCTCCCAAAGAGTAACGGAGGAGCACAAAGGTACCCTCGGTACGGTCGGACATCGTACCAAGAGTGTAAAGGCATAAGGGTGCTTGACTGCGAGAGTGACGGCTC
Source organism: uncultured Gammaproteobacteria bacterium (assembly GCA_963784615.1). Lineage (GTDB taxonomy): Bacteria > Pseudomonadota > Gammaproteobacteria > Legionellales > Legionellaceae > UBA11403. The sequence goes on along the minus strand of CAWASG010000001.1, from coordinate 1,590,487 downwards.
GAGCAGGTACGAAAGTAGGTCTTAGTGATCCGGTGGTTCTGAATGGAAGGGCCATCGCTCAACGGATAAAAGGTACTCCGGGGATAACAGGCTGATACCGCCCAAGAGTTCATATCGACGGCGGTGTTTGGCACCTCGATGTCGGCTCATCACATCCTGGGGCTGAAGCAGGTCCCAAGGGTATGGCTGTTCGCCATTTAAAGTGGTACGCGAGCTGGGTTTAGAACGTCGTGAGACAGTTCGGTCCCTATCTGCCGTGGGCGTAGGAAAATTGAGAGGAGCTGCTCCTAGTACGAGAGGACCGGAGTGGACGAACCTCTGGTGTACCGGTTGTGACGCCAGTCGCATCGCCGGGTAGCTAAGTTCGGAAGGGATAACCGCTGAAAGCATCTAAGCGGGAAGCCTCCCTCAAGATGAGTTTTCCCATGAAGCCCGTTGAAGACTACGACGTTGATAGGCGAGGAGTGGAAGCGCAGTAATGCGTGTAGCGGACTCGTACTAATTGGCTGATTGTCTTGACCATATAACCTGAGTGAATTTAGGTTAAGCAATACTGATACAAACAGATTGTGTTACATACTCATTATTTACTAAGTAAGTTGGATTGAGCGTAGGTTGGGTTGAGCGAGAGCGAAGCCCAACAGAAAACAACATTAAGTCTAAGAAGAAAAAATTTATCTTGTTCTTAGCTCTAATAACTCAAACCAAACTACAAACCGTTTTTCCTGGCGACCATAGCCGTTTGGAACCACCTGATCCCATCCCGAACTCAGAAGTGAAACGAACGTACGCCGATGATAGTGTGGGGTTTCCCCATGTGAAAGTAGGTAATCGCCAGGTCTTTATTCCTAAAAGCGACGCAAGTCGCTTTTTACATAAGCAAAAGTATATTATCTGTAAAAATACTTTTGTTGATAATATTATTGCTGGCGTAGCTCAGTCGGTAGAGCAACTGACTTGTAATCAGTAGGTCCTGGGTTCGATTCCTAGTGCCAGCACCACCATTTAAAATGTCTTCGCAGATAAAACTATTGACATTAGCTTGATGATAAAAGAAAATGGCGTTCAACTTGGAGGGGTTCCCGAGCGGTCAAAGGGATCAGACTGTAAATCTGACGGCTCTGCCTTCGAAGGTTCGAATCCTTCCCCCTCCACCAATTGCATGAAAAGCATGTATATAATAATGCGGGTGTAGTTCAATGGTAGAACCTCAGCCTTCCAAGCTGATTGCGTGGGTTCGATTCCCATCACCCGCTCCAATTTTGTTTAATAGATGTAGCATTGCTTACAGAGGGCATTTGGCCCACATAGCTCAGGTGGTAGAGCACTTCCTTGGTAAGGAAGAGGTCGTTGGTTCGAGTCCAGTTGTGGGCACCATAAACTTGTTAATAATTGATTAGGAGATTTTTCGATGGCAAAGGAAAAATTTGAACGTACTAAGCCACACATCAACGTGGGAACAATCGGCCACGTCGATCATGGTAAAACAACATTAACTGCAGCAATTACGACAGTTATGGCAAAGATGCATGGTGGTCAAGCTAGAGCATATGATCAAATTGACGCCGCTCCTGAAGAGAGAGCACGTGGGATTACAATCTCTACTGCTCACGTAGAATATGAATCTACAGGTCGTCACTATGCGCATGTTGACTGTCCTGGGCATGCCGATTATGTAAAAAATATGATTACTGGTGCAGCTCAAATGGATGGTGCCATTTTAGTGGTCTCAGCAGCTGATGGTCCTATGCCACAAACAAGAGAGCATATCCTTTTAGCTCGTCAAGTAGGCGTTCCTTATATCGTTGTTTACTTGAACAAAGCTGACATGGTTGATGATAAGGAATTACTAGAGCTTGTTGAAATGGAAGTTCGCGATTTATTGTCTAAATATGATTTCCCTGGCGACGATATTCCAATCGTGGTAGGTTCTGCCCTCAAAGCGCTTGAAGGTGATACAAGTGAAATTGGCGTTCCTTCTGTGATTAAACTTGTCGAGACAATGGACGGATATTTCCCCGTGCCAGAGCGAAACATCGACAAACCGTTCCTGCTACCGATTGAAGACGTGTTTTCAATATCCGGTCGTGGAACAGTAGTAACAGGTCGAATTGAGAGTGGAATCGTCAAAGTTGGCGAAGAAGTTGAAATTATTGGTATCAAAGACACCGTCAAAACTATTTGTACTGGTGTTGAGATGTTCAGAAAACTTCTAGATGAAGGTCGAGCTGGAGATAACGTAGGTATTTTGCTACGTGGAACAAAGCGTGAAGATGTTGAGCGCGGCCAAGTATTAGCTAAGCCTGGTTCAATCAAGCCTCATGTTAAGTTTGAAGCTGAAGTATATGTTCTTTCTAAAGATGAAGGTGGTCGACATACGCCATTTTTTAATGGTTACCGCCCACAGTTTTATTTTAGAACGACTGATGTGACTGGAAGTTGTGAGTTACCACAAGGCATAGAGATGGTTATGCCCGGTGATAACGTTAATATGGAAGTTACTTTACACTCACCTATTGCGATGGATCAAGGGTTGCGTTTTGCTATCCGCGAGGGTGGTCGAACAGTAGGCGCCGGTGTAGTCGCTAGAATAATAGAGTAAAGTAAATACATGTTGCGTGAGCTGAAGCTCACGCATCTATCTAGGCCAGTAGCTCAATTGGTAGAGTGGCGGTCTCCAAAACCGCAGGTTGGGGGTTCGAAACCCTCCTGGCCTGCCAATTTATGTAAAGTGAATATGAATAGTAGCTTGAATCAAATGAACGGAAAATTGACAGGGCATATGGCTTGGTTGGGTCTAGGGCTTATAACGGTTCTAGCCTTTTTTTGTACCTATCATTTTGAGTTGGCAACAGCTGTCCAAGCCATTGTATGGCTCGGCTGGTTTGTTGCTTCACTACTTTTATTTTATTTTACTGAACAAGGTAAGCAAGCATTTCAATTTGCTAAAGAAGCTAAAATAGAAATGCAAAAAGTAGTATGGCCCTCACGAACTGAAACCGTACAGACAACGATGATTGTGATGGCGATGGTTGCAGTGACAGGATTTGTGCTCTGGGCAATTGACATGGGCATGATGTGGATCATTGGTAAGATAACTCATTTAGGTTGATACTACGGTGGAAGAACAAAAATCTAAACAATGGTATGTTGTCCATGCTTTTTCTGGCTACGAGAATTTTGTAATGCGTGAAATTTTTTCACGTGCAGATCACCACAACCTCAAGCATAAGATCGGGGAAGTAGTTGTTCCTTCGGAAGAAGTGGTTGAGATGAGAGCGGGCCAAAAACGCAAAAGCACCCGAAAATTTTTTCCAGGCTATGTTCTTGTGAACATGGTGATGGATGATGAAACCTGGCATATGGTGAGAGCCATTCCCAGGGTTCTGGGTTTTATTGGTGGAACAAGTCAAACGCCAACGCCTATATCTGATAAAGAAGCAAATGCTATCATGCAGCGCGTAGAAGATGGTGTTACCAAGCCAAGGCCTAAGATATTGTTTGAACCAGGTGAGGTAGTGCGTGTTAAGGAAGGGCCTTTTGTTGACTTCAATGGAGTGGTAGAGGAAGTCAACTATGAAAAAAATAGATTGCGCGTAGCAGTTTTGATATTTGGGCGTTCTACCCCAGTTGAACTTGAGTTCAGTCAAGTAGAAAAAACATAAGCATAATGAAAATTAGTTTGTAACTGTTATTAAGATATAATTAACTGGGAAGCTTTCAACATTAGTTTATTAGAGCGTGAGACTATTTACATCTTATTAAATAGTAACTTGAAACAAGCAATAATAAACTGTTTTGCAAGCGCTACACCCATGAGGAGTTAGTATGGCTAAAAAAGTAGAAGCATATATTAAATTGCAAATACCTGCAGGAAAAGCTAATCCAAGTCCACCAATTGGTCCAGCACTTGGCCAGCGTGGCGTCAATATTATGGAATTCTGCAAGGCATTTAATGCTGCAACCCAAAGTATGGAGCAAGGTCTTGTAACCCCTGTCGTAATCACTGTTTATAGTGACAGGAGTTTTACATTTGTTACCAAGACTCCTCCAGCATCCGTTTTGCTAAAAAAGGCCGCAGAAATCAAAAGTGGGAGCGGGAAGCCAAATACAATTAAGGTGGCTACTCTTAAACGCTCTCATTTAGAAGAAATTGCGAAGTTGAAAGAACCCGATTTGACTGCTGCAGATCTAGATGCTGCAGTTCGGACTTTAGCGGGTACCGCTCGAAGTATGGGAATCGTAGTAGAAGATTTAGTTTAGGGGCTTAATTCATGGCTAGTTTAAGTAAAAAGCAGCAAAATATCAAAAAAAAATTAGTAGCAAATCAATTATATAAAATAAATGATGCAATCGAAATACTGAAAGAATTTGCAAGCACTAAGTTTAGAGAAGGAATGGATATTGCAGTTAATTTAGGTGTGGATCCTAAAAAGTCTGATCAAGTCGTCCGTTCATCTACTAATCTACCAAAGGGAACTGGGAAGGTAGTGCGAGTCGCAGTATTTGCTCAAGGTGACAATGCTGAAAAAGCTCGAAATGCCGGTGCAGATATCGTTGGCTTTGAAGATTTGGCTGAAAAAATTAAAGCTGGTGCAACCGATTTTGATGTGGTTATTGCAACACCGGATGCAATGAGGTTAGTTGGACAACTCGGGCAAGTTTTAGGCCCAAGAGGTCTTATGCCTAATCCTAAAGTTGGCACTGTTACAACCAATGTTGCCGCAGCTGTTCAAGATGCAAAATCTGGACAGGTTCGTTATCGAGCAGATAAGAATGGGATTATACATTGTTCTGTCGGTAAAGTTGACTTTCTTGCTAATGACTTAGTGGAAAATGTCGTAGCCTTGATTTCTGATTTGAAAAAGGCTAAACCAAGTACATCCAAAGGCATCTACATTAAGAAAATTACCTTGTCGACAACCATGGGCCCAGGAATACCTGTTGACCCCTCGTCAATTTCAGTGTAATATTTATCCCCCTTTAAAAGCATTCACGGCAATGACTTGTTCAATGCCGTCGAAGACCGCAGGTGCAATTGCTTAATATCCTGCGCAGACGGTGAACCGTTTCTGGAATTAATATATCCTGGGCGGCCACCATAACTGTCAAGTCCTTGGACTTGTTCAATGAGGAGGTCAGTAACGTGACATTAACATTAGCTGGGAAAAAAGCCGTTGTTGAAGAGGTGGCGGAAGTTGCTTCAAAGGCGATTTCAGCGGTAGTTGCTGATTATCGAGGTTTATCTGTTAATCAAATGACACAATTGCGTTCCGAAGCTCGGAAAGCAAAAGTATACTTGCGTGTAGTGCGTAATACCCTAACGCGTAGAGCATTTGAGAACACAGAGTTTTCCTGTTTAAGTGATATACTAGTTGGTCCTTTGTTTATCGCACTATCTTTAGAAGCGCCGAGCGATGCGGCACGGTTACTTAAAGATTTTTCTAAAACATTCGACAAATTGGAAATTAAAGCTTTGTGTGTAGGTGGGAAGTTATTTGCAGCCAATCAATTAGATCTAGTTGCAAGCTTACCAACCCGAGATGAAGCGCTTGCTAAACTTATGATGGTTATGAGAGCACCTATCGAGAAATTAGCTCGTACGCTTTCTGAGCCTCATGGAAAATTAGTAAGAACAATTGCTGCAGTAAAAGATGCTAAAGCAGGATAATCTCTAGATAATCATTAATTTAATATACAACTTTAGGAGCTGGAAATGGCTGTATCAAAAAATGAAATTCTCGATACAATTTCAAACATGACTGTAATGGAAGTCGTTGAATTGATCGAAGCGATGGAAGAAAAATTTAACGTAACAGCTGCTTCTGCTGCTGTTGCTGTTGCTGCACCTGCTGCTGCAGGCGCTGCTGCTGAAGAACAGACTGAGTTTGATGTTGTTATGACAAGCTTTGGCGAAAACAAAGTTGGCGTAATTAAAGTAGTCAGAACGATTACTGGTCTTGGTCTTAAAGAAGCTAAAGACTTAGTTGAAGCTGCACCAGCTACTGTAAAAGAATCAGTAGCTAAAGCTGAAGCAGAAGATATTAAGAAACAGCTTGTAGAAGCTGGCGCAGAAGTCAACATTAAGTAATTTAAAACCCAAAAATTACCCAGCCATGTTTACATGGCTGGGTTTATCTATTTGAAAATATTAATATTTTATAGAGGAATAATTATGGCCGAAGCAATTGCTAACCCTCAGTTTTCACAAGAAGGGAAAAAACGAATACGCAGCAGCTTTGGTCGACAGACTGAAATAATGTCTATTCCAAATTTACTGGAAATTCAGCTCAATTCCTATAAAGATTTTTTGCAAATTGGTTCTGAAACCCACAGCAAATTAAAATCAGGCCTACACACCGCTTTTTCCTCTGTGTTTCCGGTACATAGCTTTTCGGGTAATGCATCGCTCGAATATGTTAGCTATATGTTAGGGGAACCAGCATTTGATGTCCGAGAGTGTAAACTTAGGGGGCTAACATACTCTGCGCCATTGCGCGTTAAAGTTCGATTGATCGTTCTTGATAAAGAGGCCTCTGGAGATCCAAAGCCCGTTAAAGATATTCGCGAGCAAGATGTATTTATGGGCGAAATACCATTAATGACTGATGTAGGAACTTTCGTTATTAATGGAACTGAACGAGTCGTTGTTTCTCAATTACATCGCTCACCAGGTGTTATATTCGAACATGATCGCGGCAAAACCCATTCCTCAGGCAAATTACTATATTCGGCTCGAATTATTCCCTATCGTGGCTCATGGCTTGATTTTGAATTTGATCCTAAAGACTGCCTCTTTGTTAGAATTGACCGACGACGTAAATTACCCGTAAGTATACTGCTCCGCGCATTAGGTTATGGTAATGAAGCCATTCTGACAGAGTTCTTTGAGTCCAGTAATTGTCGAATTAAAAATAATGAATTCAATATCAAACTAATACCGGCTCGCTTGCGAGGTGAAGTTGCATCTTTCAATATTCTTGATCCAAGCACGGGTGAAGTAATCGTCGAAGAAGGGCGCCGAGTTACTGCGCGACATATTGCTTTGCTGGAAAAGAATAAGGTTGAAGATTTGATCGTTCCCAGGGAATACTTCCTTGGAAAAGTTCTTGCGAAAGATCTCGTTAACAAGCAAACAGGCGAGTTCATTGCACTGGCTAATGATGAAGTAACTAATGAACTGCTTGATCGTCTAATAGAAAATGGCATTCACGAGTTTGAAACAATATATACGAATGATCTTGACCATGGATCCTACATTTCAGATACGCTTAGGATCGACTCCACTAACTCTCAATTAGAGGCGTTAGTTGAGATTTATCGCATGATGCGGCCTGGCGAGCCTCCAACAAAGGAAGCTGCAGAGGCGTTATTTAAAAATCTATTTTTTGTTGAAGAACGATATGATTTATCACCAGTAGGACGGATGAAATTTAACCGTCGTGTAGGACGAAAAACTGACGATGGTGCCGGCACCCTGACAGCAGAAGATATACTTGATGTTATTAAAACATTGGTTGCTATCCGAAATGGATTTGGAGTGGTAGATGATATTGACCACTTAGGAAACCGTCGGGTAAGAAGCGTTGGTGAAATGACTGAAAATCAATTTCGGGTCGGTCTCGTTAGAGTAGAGCGGGCTGTTAAAGAGCGCCTTAGTCTTGCCGAATCAGAAAACCTTATGCCACAAGATTTAATTAACGCAAAACCTGTATCAGCAGCGATTAAAGAGTTTTTTGGGTCAAGCCAGCTCTCCCAATTTATGGACCAAGTGAATCCATTGTCTGGGGTGACACATAAACGACGTGTATCAGCACTAGGACCAGGTGGGCTTACACGCGAACGCGCAGGATTTGAAGTTCGTGACGTACATACTACCCATTACGGTCGAGTTTGCCCAATCGAGACACCTGAAGGCCCAAATATCGGACTTATTAATTCTTTGTCTGTTTACGCTCGGACCAACCAATATGGTTTTATCGAAACGCCATGTCGGAAAGTCGTTAACGGTGTCGCTACGGATGAAATTGAGTATTTGTCTGCTATTGAAGAAGTTGATCAATACATTGCTCAATCTACGGTTCCAGTGGATAGCAAAGGAAAAATTGTTGCCGATTTGGTGCCCTGTCGTCACGAAAATGAGTTTTCGCTAACTACGCCTGATAAAATTACCTATATGGATGTTTCTGCAAAACAGATTGTTTCGGTTGCAGCTTCGTTAATCCCTTTCCTAGAACATGATGATGCTAACCGTGCATTAATGGGATCTAACATGCAGCGTCAAGCTGTACCTACGTTACGGACTGAAAAACCGCTTGTTGGTACAGGAATGGAACGAACTGTAGCTACTGACTCAGGTGTTTCTGTCGTTGCCAAGCGGGGAGGAGTAATTGATTTAGTTGATGCCTCTCGTATTGTAGTACGGGTGAATGACTCTGAAACGACAGCTGGTGAAGCCGGTGTTGATATTTATAATTTGACAAAATATTTTCGCTCAAATCAAGATACTTGCATCAATCAGGTCCCAATTGTTTCGACAGGAGATAAAATCTCTCGTGGGGATGTTCTTGCAGATGGTCCATGTACAGATATGGGTGAATTGGCTCTAGGACAGAACCTACTCGTTGCTTTTATGCCTTGGAATGGATACAACTACGAGGATTCCATTCTTATTTCTGAAAGAGTAGTTCAAGAAGATCGGTTTACGACGATTCATATTGAAGAGTTAACCTGTATTTCTCGAGATATGAAATTAGGAACTGAAGAAATTACTGCTGATATACCTAATATCGGAGAGTCGGCACTTGCCAATCTAGACGAGTCAGGTGTTGTGTATATTGGAGCAGAAGTTACAGCCGGTGACATTTTAGTCGGTAAGGTAACTCCAAAAGGGGAAACTCAACTGACTCCAGAAGAGAAACTTCTTCGCGCAATATTTGGTGAAAAAGCATCGGACGTCAAAGACTCTTCTTTGCGCGTTCCTACCGGCATGAGTGGAACTGTTATCGATGTTCAAGTATTTACTCGAGACGGTCTTGAAAAGGATGCTCGTGCTAAAAGCATAGAAGAAGAACATCTATCTCGCGTTCGTAAAGATCTTATCGATGAAAGACGTATTCGTGAAGAAGATATATACAAGCGTGTTCATGATTTATTGCTAAATCAGGTAGCTAGCGGTGGACCGGATAATTTAAAGCCAGAGTCTAAAATTACAAGTGCCTACCTAGAAAAAATTGGCCGAGAAAAATTGTTTTCTATTCGAATGTCAGACGATGTGATCAGCCAAAAACTGGAACAGATATCTAAACAGTTAGAACTATTAGCCAAAGAAATGGAAAAGCGTTTCAATGATAGTCGCAAAAAAATTACCCAAGGAGATGATCTCGCGCCTGGTGTTCTTAAAATTGTTAAGGTTTACTTAGCTGTTAAGCGTCGACTTCAACCCGGTGATAAAATGGCGGGGCGACATGGGAATAAAGGGGTTGTATCGATTGTAGTCCCAATGGAGGATATGCCTTATATGGAAGATGGCACCCCTGTTGATATCGTACTCAATCCACTTGGTGTTCCTTCTCGTATGAATATCGGCCAGGTTCTGGAAACTCACCTTGGTTGGGCTGCAAAAGGTTTAGGTAATCGCATTAACGAGATGCTCAATAAGCATGAAACGGTTCTTGAATTGCGCGGGTTTTTGAATAAAGTTTATAACCACGATGAGCTTAAACGTGTTGATCTTGACCTGTTAAATGATGACGAAGTTCTCGTTCTAGCTCATAACTTACGCAAAGGGGTGCCAATGGCAACACCTGTGTTTGATGGAGCAAGTGAAGCAGATATTAAGTCCATGTTGAAATTAGCTGGATTGCCACACACCGGAAAGACTACGCTCATTGATGGCCGAACAGGACGTCACTTTGATAACCCAGTAACAGTTGGGTATATGTACATGCTTAAGTTGAACCATTTAGTTGATGATAAAATGCATGCTCGTTCCACTGGTTCTTACAGTTTGGTAACGCAGCAACCCTTAGGTGGTAAAGCGCAGTTCGGAGGCCAGCGATTTGGTGAGATGGAGGTCTGGGCGCTGGAGGCTTATGGTGCAGCTTATACTTTGCAAGAAATGCTAACGGTTAAATCCGATGATGTAGGTGGTCGAACGAAAATATATAAGAATATTGTTGATGGTGATCATCGCATGGACCCTGGAATGCCAGAATCCTTCAATGTGTTGTTGAAAGAGATACGTGCATTGGGTATTGATATTGAGTTAGGTCAGGAATAGCGCTTAGCTTAACTGATAATCAACATAGCATATTCATTTTGGAGACATTAACTTGGCTACTAATTTAAGCAACGAACATTTAATAAAATCACCTGCAATGAGTGATTTGCTCGGTATGTATAAGCAGCAAGGTCACACGGATGAGTTTGATGCAATTAAGATCGCTTTGGCATCTCCGGAAACAATCCGATCTTGGTCTTATGGTGAGGTAAAAAAACCTGAGACGATAAACTATAGAACATTTAAGCCTGAGCGCGATGGATTATTTTGTGCAAAAACTTTCGGTCCCGTAAAGGATTACGAATGTCTCTGCGGTAAATATAAACGACTTAAGCATCGTGGTGTTATTTGCGAGAAGTGTGGTGTAGAACTCGCCCTTGCCAAGGTTCGTCGTGAGCGAATGGGACATATTGAGCTTGCGAGTCCTGTAGCACATATTTGGTTCCTGAAGTCACTTCCTTCACGAATAGGCTTGTTGCTGGATATGACTTTGCGAGACATTGAGCGGGTTTTATATTTTGAGGCATTTGTTGTTGTTGATCCAGGCATGACCGAATTGGAACGTGGCCAGCTTCTTAACGATGAAGTATATCTCGAAGCAATGGAGCAATACGGCGATGAATTTGATGCTCGCATGGGCGCAGAAGCCATTCGCGACCTGTTGAGACAAATTGATTTACCCGAAGAAATAAAATCTTTACGAGAAGAGCTGCCTACAACCACTTCCGACACCAAGATTAAAAAAATATCCAAGCGGCTTAAACTATTAGAAGCATTTCATGATTCTGGCAACAAACCAGAATGGATGATTATGAGCGTACTGCCTGTATTGCCTCCTGATTTAAGACCGTTAGTACCTTTAGATGGTGGCCGTTTTGCAACGTCTGATCTGAATGACTTATATCGACGGGTTATTAACCGAAACAATCGATTGAAGCGCCTGCTCGATTTAAATGCGCCAGATATTATTGTGCGCAATGAAAAGCGCATGTTGCAGGAATCTGTCGATGCATTATTAGATAATGGAAGACGCGGACGAGCGATCACCGGAAGTAACAAGCGCCCATTAAAATCATTAGCCGATATGATTAAAGGGAAGCAAGGTCGATTCCGCCAGAACTTGCTTGGTAAGCGTGTGGATTACTCGGGTCGTTCTGTTATCGTCGTTGGTCCAACCTTAAGGTTGCATCAATGTGGGCTACCCAAAAAAATGGCTTTGGAACTATTCAAACCATTTATTTTTAGCAAGTTGGAATTTAGAGGTCTTGCCACCACCATTAAAGCTGCCAAAAAAATGGTAGATAGAGAAGATCCTGTTGTTTGGGATATTCTTGAAGACGTTATTCGCGAACATCCAATTCTGCTAAATAGAGCCCCAACTCTCCATCGGCTCGGTATTCAGGCGTTTGAACCTGTTTTGATTGAAGGTAAAGCTATCCAGTTACATCCGCTCGTATGTACAGCATATAACGCTGACTTCGATGGTGACCAAATGGCAGTACACGTGCCATTAACGATTGAAGCGCAATTGGAAGCACGCTCACTGATGATGTCTACGAATAATATTCTTTCACCAGCTAGTGGTGAGCCGATTATTGTTCCAAGCCAAGACGTTGTATTGGGTCTATATTATTTAACCCGTGAACGGATCAATGCCAAAGGTGAAGGTAAGATTTTTTCAAGTATTCATGAAGCTCAAAACTTCTACGAAGAAGGCTTTGTTGACATCCATGCAAAGGTGAAAATACGCATACCAAAAGATAGCGCCGATGTCTCAGATCGTGCTGATGTTGTAGAGACAACTGTTGGAAGAGGCATATTGGCGCAAATTCTGCCAAAAGGAATGTCGTTCGAGCAAATTAATCGCCCAATGACAAAAAAAGCGATTTCAAAAGTTATCGATGGTTGCTATCGAACCTTTGGATTAAAAGAAACCGTTATTTTTGCTGATCAACTGATGTATATGGGCTTTAAATATGCTAGCCGCGCTTCAGCTTCGATCGGTATTGAAGATATGATTATTCCAGCCGATAAAGCATCGATTATTGAGCAAGCAGATAATGAAGTGAGAGAAATAGAATCGCAGTTCCGCTCAGGATTAGTGACAAACGGCGAACGTTATAACAAAGTCATTGATATTTGGTCCAGAACCAGTGAAATGGTTGCTAAGTCTATGATGGCTGGAATTGCAACAGAAGAAGTTTTGAATAGTGAAGGCGTTCTCGTTAAACAAAATTCATTTAACCCAATCTTTATGATGGCTGATTCGGGTGCTCGAGGATCAACCGCGCAAATACGGCAGCTAGCTGGAATGCGGGGATTGATGTCCGCTCCTGATGGCTCGATTATTGAGACACCAATTACTGTAAATTTCCGTGAAGGGTTGAATGTTTTTCAATACTTTATTTCTACTCACGGTGCAAGAAAAGGGTTGGCGGATACAGCACTTAAAACGGCGAACTCAGGATACTTAACTCGAAGACTTGTTGATGTTGCTCAAGATGTTGTGATCACAGAAGACGATTGTGAAACGGAAAATGGCATTCTTATGCAGCCATTAATTCAGGGTGGAGATATTGTAGAGCCACTTCATGAGCGAGTTCTTGGTAGAGTTGTCGCCGCAGATGTTTATATTCCGAATCAAAGTGAGCCGATTGTTGAAGCAGGTACATTACTTGACGAAACATGGGTAGATAAGCTTGAGCAGATGGGTATTGATCAAATATTGGTTCGCTCGCCAATCACATGTCAAACGCGGTTTGGATTGTGTGCAAAATGTTATGGTCGAGATTTAGCTAGAGGTCATCTAGTTAATACAGGCGAAGCAGTAGGAATTATTGCCGCTCAGTCAATTGGAGAGCCAGGTACACAGTTAACCATGCGCACATTCCATATTGGAGGAGCAGCATCACGTTCTACAGCGGCGAATAACATTCAGATTAAGAATAAAGGTGTCATTCGACTTCATAATATTAAGACAGTAACGCACAAAAATGGCAATTTGGTTGCTGTGTCACGCTCAGGAGAGGTGACAATTGCAGATGAATTTGGTCGTGAGCGTGAGCGATACAAACTTCCTTATGGTGCGGTCCTTTCTGTGCATGACAGTTCACGAGCAGATGCGGGTCAGGTCATTGCAACATGGGATCCTCATACACATCCAGTTATTTCTGAAGTGAGCGGGAAACTTAAATTTGTTGATTTGCACGAAGGGATGACGATGAATCGTCAAGTCGATGAATTGACTGGATTGAGTAATATTGTCGTTATCGATGCAAAACAACGTAGTTCAGCAGGTCGTGACTTGCGCCCAATGGTTAAATTGGTATCTGATGATGGTGAGGAAATATTTATTGCTGGTACGAATGTACCCGCACAGTATTACCTGCCTGTGGATGCGATTATTAACTTCGGAGATGGTAACGCCGTGGGTATCGGCGATGTCATCGCACGTATCCCTCAAGAACGATCCAAAACTCGTGACATTACCGGAGGTTTGCCACGCGTAGCGGATCTATTTGAAGCTAGAAAGCCGAAAGATGCGGCAGTTATGGCTGAAGTTTCCGGGGTTGTAAACTTTGGAAAGGAAACAAAAGGCAAGCGTCGGCTGTTGATAACAGAGTCAGAAAATCATGCTCATGAAGAAATGATCCCGAAATGGAGAAATATATCTGTATTTGAGGGAGAGCATGTTGAGAGAGGGGAGGTTGTTGCAGATGGACCACCTAGTCCTCATGATATTTTGCGGCTGCTTGGAGTTGGAGCGTTGGCAAACTATATCGTCAATGAAGTCCAGGATGTCTATCGTCTTCAGGGTGTAAAAATCAACGATAAACATATTGAGACGATTGTACGGCAAATGTTACGTAAAAGATTGATTACTTTCTCAGGTGACTCGAAATTTATTTTGGGCGAGCAGGTAGAAGATACAGTCATGCTTCAAGAAAACGATAAACTGATAGCCGAAGGTAAAATGCCGGCTAGCGGCACACCCGTATTGCTTGGCATCACTAAAGCATCGTTAGCTACAGAGTCATTTATTTCTGCAGCATCGTTCCAAGAGACCACGCGAGTACTTACTGAAGCCGCTGTGAGCGGGAAGATTGATGATCTGCGTGGTTTAAAAGAAAACGTGATGGTAGGGCGATTAATCCCCGCGGGGACTGGATATGCTTATCATCAAAGTAGAAAAGCAAGAAAGGCAAAATTACAGTTGAATGATAATTCTTCGACTATAGTTACGGCAAGTGATGTTGAGCACGCATTAAGTGAAGCGCTCAATGCAGATGATAATGAAGAAAAATAGGTGTTGGATAATAAATTATCTTGACAATACTGTGAGATGTATTTAGAATCCAGCCTCTTTATGCCGGCGAAATAAACGTAAGCACAATGTTGGAGTTAATAATAAATGGCTACTATTAATCAATTAGTAAGAAAGCCTCGTACAAACGCCAAGCGCAAAAGCAACGTACCTGCGCTTGAATCCTGCCCGCAGCGTCGTGGCGTCTGTACACGTGTGTATACAACCACACCGAAAAAGCCGAATTCTGCAATGCGGAAAGTGGCGAGAGTTCGTTTGACAAATGGTTTCGAAGTTAGTTCATACATTGGTGGTGAAGGCCACAACCTGCAAGAGCATTCGGTCGTTCTTATTAGAGGTGGTCGGGTAAAAGATTTACCAGGTGTGCGCTATCACACAGTACGCGGTAGCTTGGATACATCAGGGGTAAGTGATCGAAAACAAGGTCGTTCTAAGTACGGTACTAAAAAGCCGAAAACCAAAAAATAAATTGAATTTAGGAACCTGATATGCCTAGAAGAAGAGAAGTCCCCAAAAGAGAAATTTTGCCAGATCCAAAGCATCACAGTGAATTACTGGCAAAGTTTATTAATGTGCTCATGGTTTGTGGCAAAAAATCAAAGGCTGAGAAAATTATATATGGCGCTTTGGATTTGCTTGATGAGCGAGTCAAAAAGATTAAAAAAGCAAAAGACGGTTCAGACGCGGATGGTGCTCAAGCTGGAACAACTCAAGCCACTGCATCTGTGCGCGTTCTTCAGTACTTTGAGCAAGCACTGGATAACGTACGTCCTACTGTTGAAGTGCGTTCACGACGAGTTGGTGGTGCAACCTATCAAGTTCCTGTTGAAGTGAGAGCTGATCGTAGTGTTGCTCTAGGAATGAGATGGATTGTCCAGGCCGCACGTTCTCGTGGCGAAAAGGGTATGATGTTGCGTTTGGCTGGTGAGCTTGCCGATGCTTTTGAAAGCAAAGGTACATCAGTAAGAAAGCGTGAAGATGTACATAAAATGGCAAAAGCCAATCAGGCATTTGCTCATTTTAGATGGAACTAAGGTAGAGGATTGGACGTGTCAACAACGCCATTGGAATTATACCGAAACATCGGAATTGCAGCCCACGTAGATGCTGGTAAAACGACAACTACAGAGCGAGTTTTATTCTATACCGGAACTTCACACAAAATAGGTGAGGTTCATGACGGTGCTGCAATCATGGATTGGATGGTTCAGGAACAAGAGCGTGGCATAACAATTACTTCAGCTGCTACAACATGTTACTGGTCTGGTATGGATAAGCAATATCCCAGTCATCGTATTAACATTATTGATACGCCAGGCCACGTTGATTTTATGATTGAAGTTGAACGTTCACTTCGCGTTCTAGATGGGGCAATAGTTGTATTTGATGCAGTATCAGGTGTTGAGCCACAGTCAGAAACAGTTTGGCGTCAGGCTAATAAATATGGTGTGCCTCGAATTGTCTTTGTCAATAAAATGGACCGAATGGGTGCAAACTTCCTGCGCGTAGTTGAACAAATTAAGATACGTTTGGGGGCAACTCCAGTATGTGTACAATTACCAATTGGTTCTGAAGAAGAGTATGTAGGTGTTGTCGATCTTATCAAAATGAAGTCCATTATTTGGGATGAAGATAAGAAAGGTACTACCTTTGAATACCAGCCTATACCAGCTGCAATGGTGAAGCAATGCCAGGTTTACCACAGCGCCATGGTGGAAGCAGCAGCGGAAGCATCTGAAGAATTGATGGAGAAATATTTAGAAGGGATGGAATTAACTGAGCAAGAGATAAAATTTGGACTCAGGAAGCGATCGGTTAATAATGAAATAGTACCCGTTTTTTGTGGTTCAGCTTTTAAGAATAAAGGGGTGCAGGCTGTACTGGACGGAGTAATTGATTACTTACCTTCGCCGAAGGATATTCCCGATGTTAAGGGCGTTGACGAAGATGGTAATGACGACACAAGAAAAACAGCGTATGATGCACCTTTCTCAGCGCTCGCATTTAAAATTGCAACAGATCCTTTTGTTGGTACTCTAACCTATATTAGAGCCTATTCTGGTGTTTTGAAATGTGGTGACAAAGTATTCAATCCCGTCAAAGGGAAAGAAGAAAGAATTGGCCGGCTTTTACTTATGCACGCCAATGCTCGAGAAGAAATTAAAGAAATGAAGGCTGGTGATATTGCTGCAGCAGTTGGCTTAAAAACCGTAACTACAGGCGATACGCTTTGTGCAGTAAATTCTGTCATAACGCTGGAGAGAATGGATTTTCCTGATCCGGTTATAGCAGTTGCAGTTGAACCAAGAACTAAAGCTGACCAAGAAAAAATGGGAGTTGCTTTAGGTAAACTGGCACAAGAAGATCCATCTTTCAGAGTTCACACTGATGAAGAATCAGGGCAAACAATTATTGAAGGAATGGGTGAGTTGCACCTTGAAATTATTGTTGACAGAATGCGTCGCGAATTTATGGTTGAAGCAAATGTCGGAAAACCACAAGTTGCATATCGAGAAACAATTAAAACAGCCGTTGAACAAGAAGGGAAATTTGTTCGTCAGTCAGGTGGTAGAGGTCAGTATGGTCATGTTTGGCTAAAAATAGAGCCAAGAGATCGTGGTGAAGGTTATGAATTTGTTAACTCAATTGTCGGCGGAGCAATTCCTAAGGAATATATTCCTGCTGTAGACAAAGGGATACAAGAGCAGCTTAAAAATGGTGTTATTGCTGGTTATCCGATAGTTGATGTTAAAGTGACACTATTTGATGGTTCTTTTCATGAGGTAGACTCCAGTGAAATGGCTTTCAAAATAGCAGGCTCAATGGGCTTCAAGCAAGGCGCGCTTAAAGCTAGCCCAGTAATACTTGAGCCTATTATGGCTGTAGAAGTAGTTACCCCAGAGGAATATATGGGTGATGTGATGGGAGATCTAAGCCGACGCAGAGGAATGCTGCAAGGAATGGATGAATCTCCTGCGGGGCGTGTGATAAGAGCAGAAGTTCCATTATCTGAGATGTTTGGTTACTCAACAGATCTCAGATCAGCGACTCAAGGACGTGCCACATATACAATGGAATTTTCAAAATATTCAGAAGCGCCGGCAAATATTGCTGAAGCAATTATCAAAAAACATTAGAAAGTTAACGAGGTACTGAAATGGCAAAGGAAAAATTTGAACGCACTAAGCCACACATCAACGTGGGAACAATCGGCCACGTCGATCATGGTAAAACGACATTAACTGCTGCAATAACAACAGTCATGGCGAAGATGCATGGTGGTCAAGCGAGAGCATATGATCAAATTGACGCCGCTCCTGAAGAGAGAGCACGTGGGATTACAATTTCTACTGCTCACGTAGAATATGAATCTACAGGTCGTCACTATGCACACGTTGACTGTCCTGGGCATGCCGATTATGTAAAAAATATGATTACTGGTGCAGCTCAAATGGATGGTGCCATTTTAGTGGTCTCAGCAGCTGATGGTCCTATGCCACAAACCAGAGAGCATATCCTTCTAGCTCGTCAAGTAGGCGTTCCTTATATCGTTGTTTACTTGAACAAAGCTGACATGGTTGATGATAAAGAATTACTAGAACTTGTTGAAATGGAAGTTCGGGATTTATTGTCTAAATATGATTTCCCTGGCGATGATATTCCAATCGTGGTAGGTTCTGCCCTGAAAGCGCTTGAAGGTGATACAAGTGAAATTGGCGTTCCTTCTGTGATTAAACTTGTTGAGACAATGGACGGATATTTCCCCGTACCAGAGCGAAACATCGACAAACCATTCCTACTACCGATTGAAGACGTGTTTTCAATATCCGGTCGTGGAACAGTAGTAACAGGTCGAATTGAGAGTGGAATCGTCAAAGTTGGCGAAGAAGTTGAAATTATTGGTATCAAAGACACCGTCAAGACTATTTGTACTGGTGTTGAGATGTTCAGAAAACTTCTAGATGAAGGTCGAGCTGGAGATAACGTAGGTATTTTGCTACGTGGAACGAAGCGTGAAGATGTTGAACGCGGCCAAGTATTAGCTAAGCCTGGTTCAATTAAGCCTCATGTTAAGTTCGAAGCGGAAGTATATGTTCTTTCTAAAGATGAAGGTGGTCGACATACGCCATTTTTTAATGGTTACCGCCCACAGTTTTATTTTAGAACGACTGATGTGACTGGAAGTTGTGAGTTACCACAAGGCATAGAGATGGTTATGCCCGGTGATAACGTTAATATGGAAGTTACTTTACACTCACCTATTGCGATGGATCAAGGCTTACGTTTTGCTATTCGCGAGGGTGGCCGAACAGTAGGCGCCGGTGTCGTCGCTAAAATAATAGAGTAATAATAATGAGCAATAATCAAAATATTATAATTCGTCTAAAGTCATTTGATCACCGTATGATTGACGGTTCTATACGTGAAATTGTAGAAACCGCTAAACGTACGGGAGCACAAATACGAGGCCCAATACCTTTGCCTGTTCGGAAAGAAAAATTTACAGTTCTAACATCGCCTCATGTTAACAAAGATGCTAGAGACCAATATGAAATACGAACACACAAGCGACTAGTTATTATTGTTAATCCAACTGAAAAAACAGTTGATGCATTAATGAAATTAGACTTGGCCGCTGGCGTCGACGTTCAGATTAGCCTTGATGATTAGTTTGAAATAGAGTCACAGGATATTAATGAGGTGTAGCAATGATGATCGGTTTATTAGGCCGTAAAGTCGGCATGACACGCGTATTTACAGAAGAAGGGAAGTCAATCCCTGTAACTGTAGTAAGCGTAGATCCAAATCGCGTGTCACAAATAAAAACATTAGAAAATGATGGTTACAGTGCAGTTCAGCTTACGGCAGGCTCTAAAAAAGCAAGCCGGGTAACTAAGCCACTCACTGGGCATTTTGCGAAGGCTTCCGTTGAAGCTGGCGATATGATGATTGAATTTCGAACCAATTCGAATTCAGATGAATCATTTACGTTAGGGCAATTGCTTACTGTTGAAGATGTCTTCGCGGATGTTAAAACAGTAGACGTTACCTCGACAAGTAAAGGTAAGGGTTTTGCTGGTACGGTAAAAAGACATAATTTCCGTACACAAGATGCAACTCATGGTAACTCAAGATCTCACCGTGTTCCTGGGTCCATTGGGCAGAATCAGACGCCTGGCCGTGTATTTAAAGGTAAAAAAATGGCAGGGCATCTTGGAAATAAGCAATGCACGATTCTTACACTTGAGTTGGTGAAGGTTGACGTAGCAAGAAACCTTTTATTAATTAAAGGTGGAATTCCAGGTGCACCTGGTTCTCAAGTCAAGATTCGACCCGCAATTAAATGTAATCAGGGGGTCAACTGATGGAAATGCAAACTAGAGATACAAATGCAAGCATTGTTGTATCTGAGCATGTATTTGCCCACGAGTATAATGAAAGCTTGGTTCACCAAGCGATCGTTACTTATATGAATAATGCAAGATCAGGTAATAGTGCGCAAAAAACCCGCTCAGAAGTCAGGGGCGGTGGCAGAAAGCCTTGGAATCAAAAAGGAAGTGGTAGAGCCAGAGCAGGTACGATTCGTAGCCCTATTTGGAGAAGCGGTGGAGTAACATTTGCTTCTAAAAAGAGAGATTATTCACAAAAACTCAATAAAAAAATGTACAAAGGCGCAATTCGTAGTATAATCTCTGAGCTTTATCGAACTGAGAACTTGATAGTCGTAAGTGACTTCCAATGTCCATCGTTGAAAACTAAAGATTTTTCCAAATTAATGGAACAATTGGACTTGAAAAGCGCACTTGTTGTTATGGATGAAGTTGGTGAGTATGAGTATCTTGCATCACGCAACTTATATCAGTTTGACGTGTGTGATGTTACATCACTTGATCCTGTGAGCTTACTACGATACGAGAAAGTTCTCATGACAGAAAGTGCTGTCAAAAAAATTGAGGAGCAGTTGAAATGAATGCTGAGCGGCTATTAATGATTCTTAGAGCGCCTCATACATCTGAGAAAACAACGATTATTGCTGAGAAAAACAAGCAATTTACATTCAAAGTTTTGAAAGATTCGACTAAAAACGAAATTAAGTTGGCAGTTGAGCATATGTTTGGTGTAAAAGTGCGCAGTGTATCAGTGGCAAATGTGAAGGGAAAGAAGAAAAGGTTTAAGCAGCTTAATGGTCAACGAAGTGACTGGAAAAAAGCGTTTGTATCTCTTCACCCTGGGTCTGATATTGACTTTACAGTGGCAGAATAAGGCAGACTATAATGGCATTACAAAAATCTAAACCAACATCGCCTGGCAGACGTGGTGAACTTAAAGTAGTTCATAAAAATATCCACAAGGGAAAACCACTTGCTTCGCTGACTGAAAAATTGAACAAGACTGGTGGTCGAAATAACCAAGGCCGGATAACAGTTAGGCATATTGGTGGTGGGACTCGCTCTCAGTATCGAATCATCGATTTTAAACGAGATAAAGATGGCATTGAGGCCCGAGTTGAAAGAATCGAGTATGATCCGAACCGCACTGCACTAATTGCATTATTGGTCTATAAAGATGGCGAGAGAAGATATATAGTTGCTCCAGCCGGCTTGAACGCTGATGATACAGTTATTAGTGGTAGTGATTCGCCTATTAAAACAGGAAATTGCTTGCCCCTTAAAAATATACCAGTTGGAACAACAATCTATTGCGTTGAGTTGAAGGCTGGAAAAGGTGCGCAATTACTGCGAAGTGCCGGATGTTCTGGACAACTCGTAGCAAAGGAAGGCGTCTACGCTACTTTAAAACTTCGCTCAGGTGAAATGAGAAAAATTCATCTTTCTTGCCGAGCGTCGATAGGCGAAGTTAGCAACTCGGAGAATAGTCTGCGGTCCTTAGGGAAAGCAGGGGCAAAACGCTGGAGAGGCGTTAGACCGACTGTTCGCGGTGTTGCAATGAACCCAGTAGATCACCCGCACGGTGGTGGTGAAGGAAGAACTTCTGGTGGAAGACATCCAGTTTCACCTTGGGGTGTTCCAACAAAAGGGTATAAAACACGTAAGAACAAACGTACTTCTGCATTTATTGTTAGAAATCGTAAGAAAAAATAGGTCTTAAATAGTGTTGAAGTTTTAAGAGGGCATATAAGAGCCCTTCGAAAGCTAAGGATGAAATTACAGTCCGCATAAATGCTTAGAAGGTTTTTAAATAAACCCTCTTTACTTCAACAACGAATAAGTCCAAAAAATAATTAGTTAAGAGGATATTAAAGTGGCTCGTTCTGTAAGAAAAGGTCCTTTTATTGATACCCACTTACTACATAAAGTAGAAGTGGCTGTTCAGTCAAAGTCTAAAAAACCCATTAAAACTTGGTCTAGACGCTCTACAATCATTCCTGAAATGATTGATTTAACTATAGCTGTTCATAACGGACGTGAACATATTCCTGTGTTTATTACAGATAATATGGTCGGTCATAAGTTAGGAGAGTTCGCCATGACCCGTACTTTCAAAGGCCACTCTGGCGACAGAAAGACCAAAGGCAAATAAGAGGTTACGATGGAAGTTATAGCAAAATTGAAAAATGCGCCACTATCCGCTCAAAAGGGCAGACTTGTTGCTGACATGGTTCGTAATAAGAACGTTTCAGACGCACTTAATATACTGAAGTTTACTACCAAAAAAGGTGCTCAGTTCTTATTTAAGCTATTAGAGTCAGCAGTTGCCAATGCAGAAAATAATAATGGCGCAGATATTGATGAATTAAAAGTAGGTGTGGTGCATGTGGATGAGTCGACTACGCTCAAGAGAATTAGTCCACGCGCGAAAGGTAGAGCAAATAGAATTTGCAAGCGTACCTGCCATATCACCATTAAAGTATCTGATGGGGAAGTATAATGGGACAAAAAGTTAATCCTACTGGTATAAGACTTGGAATCAGTAAAGGTTGGAACTCAACATGGTACGCTGGTCATAATTATGCTAAATTATTGAATCAAGACATTGATTTAAGAAGAGAATTAAAGAATAAATTGCTGGCGGCAGCAGTTAGTAAAATTCAAATAGAACGTCCTGCTAATAATGCTATCGTTACTATTCACTCTGCAAGACCAGGGGTGCTTATAGGTAAAAAGGGCGGCGGGATTGAGTCACTTCGATCTGAGATTTCTACAAAGCTAGGCGTCCCTGTTCATTTGAATATTGAAGAAGTAAAGAAGCCCGAACTTGATTCAGTTTTGGTTGCTGAAGGAATTGCTCAACAATTAGAACAACGCGTGATGTTCAGAAGAGCAATGAAACGAGCCGTAACTTCTGCAATGAAGTCAGGAGCAAAAGGGATAAAAATTTGTGTTAGCGGCCGTTTAGGTGGAGCTGAAATTGCTCGAAGTGAGTGGTATCGTGAGGGCAGAGTTCCACTTCATACTTTTCGTGCCAATATAGATTATGGTACTGCTGAATCAAAAACCACCTATGGAATTATTGGTGTTAAAGTTTGGATCTTCAAAGGTGAAACAGTAACGCAGAAGAATCGCAAAACAGATTCTGATAAGTGAATGAGGATTTACTAAAATGTTGCAACCAAAAAGAACTAAATTTCGGAAACAAATGAAGGGTCGTAACAGAGGCCTTGCACAAAGAGGATCGACAGTCAGTTTTGGTGAATTTGGATTAAAAGCCATTGAGCGCGGAAGATTAACAGCGCGTCAAATTGAAGCCGCACGTCGAGCAATGACACGTCACATTAAGCGTGGCGGAAAAATTTGGATTAGAGTTTTTCCAGACAAGCCGATTACACAAAAACCATTGGAAGTTAGAATGGGGAAGGGAAAAGGTAGTGTGGAATACTGGGTCGCTCAAATTCAACCCGGGAAAATTCTATTCGAGATGGAAGGTGTAACAAAAGAATTGGCTATAGAAGCCTTCGACTTAGCTAAGGCTAAACTGCCTTTCAAAGTTGCATTTGAAGAACGCAAGGTGATGTGATGAAAGAAACAAGTGAACTAAGAAGCATGTCTAACGAAGAACTACACAATGAGTTGCTAGCTTTAAGAAAGACACAGTTTAATCATCGTTTAAAAAAGGCAACGGGATCTCTTGATAAGCAGCATTTGGTTAAACAAGTGCGCAGAACCATTGCTAGAATTAAAACAATTATGACTGAAAAGGCGGGCTAAGCTGATGACAACTACTAAACAAAATGCCGAGAAAGAAGTAGGCAAAGTTGTCAGTGACAAGAAGAAAGAAGCCACCGTTCTTGCTGTTAAATCTAATGCTAGAACAAAAG
The DNA here is from genome assembly GCA_963784615.1 of uncultured Gammaproteobacteria bacterium. GTDB lineage: Bacteria > Pseudomonadota > Gammaproteobacteria > Legionellales > Legionellaceae > UBA11403. Next base: position 1,566,604 of record CAWASG010000001.1, on the reverse strand, counting down.
TGGGCAAAGTTGTCAGTGACAAAATGCAAAAAACTATCGTTGTTGCTGTTGAAAGAACAGTAAAGCATCCTAAGTATGGTAAAATAATGAAAAAAATTACCAAACTTCATGCTCATGATGAAAACGAAGTTTGTACGATTGGGAATACTGTAAAAATAAGTGAAACAAGACCGCTGTCAAAATTGAAGACATGGGCACTTGTAGAAGTTATTTCTTAAATTCAGTGTAGTTATTACTTTTAAAATATCAAAAGGGCTGGTATAATTACCGACCTTTTGCTAGTTAAACCAAGAGCTGGAGAATATAATGATACAAATGCAGTCTACGCTCGATGTTGCAGACAACAGCGGCGCACGCAGAGTTATGTGTATCAAAGTACTTGGCGGATCACACAGGCGTTATGCTCGAGTAGGTGACGTTATTAAGGTGAGCGTAAAGGATGCCATACCACGAAGTAAAGTAAAGAAGGGCGCGGTAATGAATGCTGTTGTAGTTAGAACAGCCCAAGGCGTTAGGCGAGATGATGGGTCTTTGATTCGTTTTGATGGTAATGCCGCAGTACTTTTAAATAATCAAAATGAGCCGATTGGAACACGTATTTTCGGCCCAGTAACTCGGGAGTTGCGGGAGCGGTTTATGAAAATTATTTCTCTTGCTGCCGAAGTTTTATGAGAAGGAAAGAGTGATGAAGCGTATTCAATCAGGTGATGTAGTTAAAGTGCTAACTGGAAAAAGCAAGAGCCATGTTGGTAAAGTGCTAAAAGTAGTCGACTCTAGAGTATTTGTCGAAGGTGCGAACCTAATAACGAAACATGTTAAGCCAAATCCTCAGATTAATGAAAGAGGCGGGCTAATTAAGAGAGAAGCATCGATTCATGTATCTAACGTTGCTTTATATAATCCGATCTCAAAACAAGCTGATAAGGTAGGATTTAAATACCTGGATCAGGATGGACGGAAACAAAAAGTACGTTATTTCAAGTCGAACAATGAAATAGTTGCCCCTGTATAAATTAGGTGAAGAAATGGCTAGACTTAAACAGTTTTACAAAGATGAAGTGGTACATAGTTTAATGAAGAAATTTGGCTATGCCAGCATCATGCAAGTCCCAAGGTTACAAAAAATAACCCTTAATATGGGTGTGGGCGAAGCAGTTGGCGATAAGAAAGTCATGAATTTTGCCGTTGAAGATATGACTAAGATTTCAGGGCAAAAGCCTGTTGTAACTTTGGCAAAGAAATCTATAGCCGGATTCAAAATTAGAGATGGTTGGCCAATCGGATGCAAAGTAACCTTAAGAAATGAGAAGATGTATGAATTTCTTGATAGGTTTATCAATATTACACTTCCGCGTGTAAGAGACTTTAGAGGGTTAAATCCTAAGTCTTTTGATGGCACAGGGAATTATAGTTTGGGCATTCATGAGCAAATCGTTTTTCCAGAAATAGATTTTGACAAAATAGACAGTATTCGAGGCATGGACATATGCATTACTACTACTGCTAAGACGAATGAAGAAGCACGTGCATTGCTCGAAGCATTTAATCTTCCTTTAAAAGACCGAGATAGAAAATAAGAAGGGTATAACTGTGGCTAAAAAATCAATTGTTGCACGGGAAAAGAGAAAACATCTACTTGTGGAAAAATATAAAACACGACGCGATGAACTTAAGAAATTAATCAAATCATCAGTAAGTTTTGAAGATGTGATGAGTGCACAAGCAAAACTTGCAAAATTGCCGATTAATTCAAGTGCAGTTAGAAGTAGTACGCGCTGTATGCAGTGTGGACGAACCCATGCTGTATATCGAAAGTTTGGACTTTGCAGAATATGCCTCAGACAGCAACTGATGTCTGGAAATGTTACAGGTGGACGAAAGTCAAGTTGGTAGAACAATACGTATTGGAGAATCATTGTGAGTATGCAAGATCCAGTTGCTGATATGTTAACGAGAATTCGTAATGCTCAAAAGGCGAATCATCAGCAGGTTAAATTTATATCTTCTAAACTAAAGCAAGAAATTGCCAGAGTACTTAAAGAAGAAGGCTATATAACTGAATATTTGGTGACTGAACTGGATAACAAGTTAAAAACAATTACAATCGATCTTAAATATTTTCAAGGTCGCCCAGTAATAGACCGAATTAACCGAATTAGCCGTCCCGGACTTCGTGTTTATAAATCTTCTAAAATTTTAACCTCAGTTCCAGGATTTGGTGTGTATATACTTTCAACGTCAAAGGGAGTTATGACGCACACACAGGCAAAAGCCACCGGAATTGGTGGGGAAATACTTTGTGAAGTGGCGTAGTATAAGAGAGAATAAATATGTCTAGAGTAGCAAAATTACCGGTAGTTCTTCCTACCAATGTGGAAATGACTGTTAACGCAGAAACTGTTACGGTTAAGGGCCCTATGGGGACTTTAACGCAACATTGTAATAAATTGGTTTCTATAACAAAGACTGGAGATAAAGATATTACTGTATCTTTCAAACCAGCAGCTAATGAGCCGAATGCTTGGGCTCAGGCTGGAACAATACGTTCTCTGGTTAACAACATGGTTCAAGGCGTTACAAATGGGTTTGCTAGAACATTAGAATTAGTTGGTGTTGGTTATCGTGCTCAAGCTAAGGGAAAGGATATAACATTATCTCTTGGGTTTTCACATCCCATTGAATACATTCTTCCTGAGGGTGTTACAGCGGAATTTCCAAATAATACGACATTGATACTGAAATCTATTGATAAGCAATTGCTAGGTCAGGTTGCTTCTGAAATTAGAGCATACAGACCGCCTGAGCCGTATAAAGGTAAGGGTGTAAAATATGCTGGTGAAGTAATCAACCGTAAAGAAACTAAGAAAAAATAAGACTAAATGTTAGTTGCCGTCTTACTCAATCAAGGTATATATGATGAACAAGGTTAAATCACGTGAAAGAAGAGGTCTTAAAACAAAGGCTGTTATTCGTAAAGCCAAGTCAAATCGACCTCGTTTAGTCGTTTTTCGCAGCGGCGCCCATATTTATTCACAAATTATTATTGGTGCAGAGTATGGAGATATGGTTTTGGTATCTTCATCAACAGTAGATAAAGAAATAAAAGCATCTTTAACCGGGAATAAATGTGATCAAGCCCGGCAAGTAGGCCTAGCCCTTGCTGAGAAAGCGAAGAAGAACGAGATATCTGCTGTTGCTTTTGACAGATCGGGATTTAAATATCACGGCCGAGTTAAAGCTTTGGCTGACGGTGCTCGAGAAGGCGGTTTGAATTTTTAAGGAATATTTATGGCTTTTGATGAATCAACTAAAACAGATGGGTATCAAGAAAAACTCGTATCTGTAACAAGAACTGCTAAGGTTGTTAAGGGTGGTCGTGTATTCGGTTTTGCAGTCCTCGTAGTTGTTGGGGATGGTAACGGCAAAGTTGGGTATGGACGCGGTAAAGCACGTGAAGTTCCAATAGCAATTCAAAAGGCAATGGATCAAGCACGTAAGAATACAACTTACATACCGTTGGCTGGCAGCACAATACATCATGAAATTACATCGAACTATGGAGCATCCAAAGTTTTTATGAAGCCAGCGAGTGAAGGTACTGGAATTATTGCTGGTGGAGCGATGAGAGCAGTTTTCGAAGTGTTAGGTGTTAAAAATATATTGTCCAAAAGTATTGGTTCTACTAATCCTGGAAATATTGTTCGTGCAACTATTGGTGCATTGATGAGTATTGGTACCCCAGAATATATAGCGGCCAAGCGTGGAAAATCAGTTAAAGAAGTTATGGCGGGATAATAATGGATAGCAAACTTAAACTTACGTTAGTTAAAAGCCTTATAGGCCGGAAACCAAAGCACAAAGAAATAGCAAAGCAATTGCGCTTAAATAAAATGAATAGTTCAGCTATTCATGATGACACTCCTGCTATAAGAGGACTGTTAAATAAGATTAATTACCTGCTGAGCGTTGAGGAGACAGTGGTATGAATTTAAATAGTTTATCTCCAGCTCCAGGTTCTAAACCTGCCAAAAAGAGACTTGGACGTGGTATTGGTTCTGGGTTAGGAAAAACAAGCGGAAAAGGGCACAAGGGACAAAAAGCACGTGCTGGTGGCTACCACAAAATTAATTTTGAGGGTGGGCAAATGCCAATTCAAAGACGATTGCCTAAAATGGGCTTTAAGTCGAGAATTGGACGCACTATTGATCAGATTACTTTGTCTGAGTTGAATAAACTTACTGACGAAGTTATTGATTTTGCCTCAATTCAACGAGCTGGTTTAATTAACTCATCTATTCGTCGAGTAAAAATTATTCTTTCGGGAGAGTTAACTAAGGCTGTCAAAATCAAGGGATTAATCATTACTAAAGGTGCTCGAAAGATCATTGAAGACCTTGGTGGACACATAGAAGACTAATAATGACGAAGCAAAAATCAGAGTTAAATCCAGTCGGCGGGGGATTAGCCGAATTAAAATCTCGACTGATGTTTGTCATCATTGGGATTTTAGTGTATCGATTGGGAGCACACATACCGGTACCAGGTTTAGATCCGTTGAAACTAGCGAACTATTTTAACGACCAACAGAATACTATATTCGGTTTGTTTAATATGTTTTCTGGTGGTGCACTGTCTCGGGTTACTGTATTTGCTATTGGAATTATGCCCTATATATCTGCTTCAATTATGATCCAGTTGTTTAGCGTAGTCTCTCCTAAACTTGAACAGTTAAAGAAGGAAGGCGAGTCAGGCCGGCGACGAATAAACCAATATACACGGTATTTAACCTTGTTTTTGTCTATATTCCAATCGCTCGGCATGGCGAAATGGCTTGTTTCACAGCAGATAGCGTTGAACCCGGACTTCGCCTTTTATTTTACGGCTGTTGTTACGTTAGTAACCGGTACAATGTTTTTAATGTGGCTAGGCGAGCAGATTACTGAAAAAGGTGTTGGAAACGGAATATCTCTAATCATCTTTTCTGGAATTGTATCGAGCATGCCTGGTGCTATAGCCTCAGTATTTCAGCAAGTTAAGGAAGGGCAGATGCAAGCTCTAACCATGTTACTTGTTGCGGCGATAGTCATCGGCGTGACCGCATTTGTTGTTTTTATGGAAAGAGCTCAAAGAAGAATTAGAGTAAACTACGCTCAAAGAACACAAGGTCGGAAGGTTTTTGCAGCTCAATCGAGTCATTTACCTCTGAAAATAAATATGGCGGGTGTTATTCCTCCTATCTTTGCTTCTAGTATAATTTTACTTCCAGCAACACTTGCTCAGTTTTTTGGACGCGGTAAAGGCATGGATTGGTTGGCTGACATCGGTATGGCAATGTCACCAGGACAGCCTTTGTATCTAATTGTATATGCGCTTGCGATACTGTTTTTTGCATTTTTCTATACCGCGCTGGTATTTAATCCAAAGGATACTGCGGATAATTTAAAAAAATCAGGTGCGTACATTCCTGGTATTAGGCCTGGAGAACAAACATCGAAGTACATTGATCAGGTTATGACTCGCCTGACACTTGTTGGTGCTATATACCTGGTTTTGGTCTGCTTGTTGCCCCAAATCTTGATGTATACATGGCATGTACCTTTTTATTTTGGTGGAACCTCGTTGTTGATTATTGTTGTTGTTATTATGGATTTTGTAGCACAGATTCAAGCTCACCTGATGGCTCAGCAGTATGATTCATTGATGAAGAAGGCCAGCTTTAAGGGAACTAAACTTCCTGGTCTGTTATGACAAATATTGGAGTAAATAATGAAAGTTAGAGCATCAGTAAAGCGTGTATGTCGTAATTGCAAAGTTATTAAACGCAGTGGAACAGTGCGTGTAATATGTAAAGATGCAAGGCATAAACAAAGACAAGGATAATCGTTCTTGATTTTAGATTGTGAAACTAGTATTCTTCTGAACTTTTCAAGAAGAACAAATAACGCTCGGAGAATTTAATGGCTCGTATTGCAGGTGTAAACATTGCTGATCACAAACACATCGTGATTGCACTTACCTCTATATATGGTATTGGAAAACCCACATCACTTAAATTGTGCAAACAAGTTAATATTGAGCCATCTTGCAAGGTGTCTCAACTGTCCGATGCTCAGTTAGAGTTATTGAGGACAGAAATCACTAAGATTACGGTCGAAGGTGATTTGCGTCGGGTAGTGACGATGAATATAAAGCGTCTAATGGATTTAGGATGCTATCGTGGCCTAAGACATCGTAGGGGCTTGCCTTTGAGAGGCCAAAGAACGAAAACGAATGCACGTACCCGAAAAGGTCGACGTAAAGGTACCAATGGTTGATTATATTTAGGAATTAATGATGGCAATTACTAAGTCAAAAAAAGATAAAGCAAAAAAAGTTGGAAAGAAAATAAAGCGCGTTGTTTCAGATGGCGTAGTACATGTACACGCTTCCTTTAATAACACGATTGTTACTTTTACTGATCGTCAAGGGAATGCTTTGTCTTGGGCTACTTCTGGTGGTTCTGGTTTCAGAGGTTCACGCAAAAGCACACCATACGCTGCGCAAATTGCTACTGAAAGAGCTGCTGTTATAGCTAAAGAATATGGTATGAAATCTGTGGCTGTATTTATTCACGGGCCTGGGCCAGGTAGAGAATCAACTATTCGTGAATTGATATCACAAGAATTCAAGATTGTAGAAATTACTGACGTAACGGGCATTCCGCATAATGGTTGTAAGCCGCCGAAAAAACGTCGCGTATAATATTCAGGAGTTTTAAATGGCGAGATACATTGGTCCAAAATGCAAGTTATCACGAAGAGAGGGAACAGATTTATTCCTTAAAAGTGGTGTTCGTGATTTTAAGTCTAAATGTCGAGCAGAAAAGCTGCCAGGACAGCATGGCGATAAAAAGCCTCGCTTAAGTGGTTATGGTTTGCAATTGCGCGAAAAACAAAAAATCAAAAGATTGTATGGCGTTTTAGAGCGACAATTTGCGCTTTATTATAAAAATGCTGCTAAACAAAAGGGTGCCACAGGCGAAAATCTGATGGTTCTTCTTGAGAGACGATTAGATAATGTTGTCTATCGTATGGGATTTGCAAGCACACGCTCTGAAGCGAGACAGTTGGTTTCGCATAAATGCATTCTTGTGAATGATGAGATTGTTAACATACCTTCATTTCTAGTCAAGGCAGGCGATGTTGTTTCTATCCGTGCAAAAGCTAAGAGCCAAGGTAGAGTACTGGCAGCTATCGCACTTTCTGAGCAAAGACAGGCTTGTGATTGGTTCACAGTAGAAACAAGTGCATTTAAAGGTACTTTCACGAGCTATCCAACTCTAGAAGATATGCCTGCTTATTTTAACGTTAACTTGGTGGTAGAACTTTACTCTAAGTAAGATCGGAGACATAGTACATGTATACTGATATTAATGAAATGCTGACCCCTAAAGTTCTTAAAATACAGTCTGATTTACCTAATCATTCGCGTATTATTTTAGAACCATTGGAGCGAGGATTTGGTCATACCATTGGGAATGCATTGAGGCGAATATTAATTTCTTCTATGCCGGGTAGTGTAATTACCGAAGCTTCTATTGATGGGGTTTTGCATGAGTACAGTACTATTGAAGGCGTTAAAGAAGATGTCGTTACTATCCTTCTTAATTTGAAAGAAGTTGCTATCAAGCAATTGGCTGGAAATACGGCTACATTGTCGCTACATAAGAAAGGACCTTGTCAAGTTACGGCAGGAGATTTTGAGCTTCCTCATGGCATCGAAATTGTTAACCCGGATCTTGTGATTGCTCATGTCAATGAGAACGGCGAGTTGAACATGACACTTAAGGTTGAGAAAGGAATTGGCTTTCATTGTCCGGATGTCTTTGCTCAACAAGATGACGACGAACTTCATAAGAAAACGTTAGGAAAGTTAAAGATTGACAATATGTTCTCACCTGTCAAGAAAGTGGCATATACGGTTGATAATACTCGTGTAGAGAATCGTACTGATCTGGACAAGCTGACTATTGAACTGGAAACGAATGGAACATTGGATCCTGAAGAAGCTATTCGTATATCTGCAAGCATATTGCAAAGACAGCTTCATTCCTTTGTCGATATTAAGTTTGAGCCGGTATCTTCACAAAGCACGGTCACTAATGCGTTTGACCCCATACTACTGAGACCGGTTGATGATTTAGAGTTGACTGTAAGATCGGCGAATTGTTTAAAAGCTGAAAACATCAACTTTATTGGGGATTTAGTTTTAAAAACTGAAAATGAATTGTTAAAAACACCAAATCTTGGAAAAAAATCACTTACTGAAATTAAAGATGTTCTTGCTACCCGAGACCTGTCTTTAGGAATGAAGTTGGAAAATTGGCCTCCAGAAAGTCTTGGTGAGTAATATTAGGAGTATTAGATATGCGACACCGTAATGCAGGTAGAAAGTTAAATCGAACAAGCAGCCATAGAAAAGCTATGTTTTCTAATATGTGCACTTCGCTTATTCAGCATGAGCTGATCAAGACGACTTTGCCAAAGGCTAAAGAACTGAGAAGATACATTGAGCCTTTGATCACTGTAAGCAAAACTGATTCAGTAGCATCACGTCGACATGTATTTGATACATTACGTTCGAAGGAAGCAGTTGGTAAATTGTTTACAACACTTGGCCCACGTTATAATGAACGTCCAGGTGGATATGTTAGAGTGTTGAAGTGTGGATTCCGCGCTGGTGACAATGCGCCTATGGCAATTGTTGAACTCGTGGATCGGCCTATGGCAGATGCTGACAAAGAATAACGCTCTTTTTTCTTAATTAACCCATATAAACATCAATGTTTATATGGGTTTTTTTTACTAAAATTCTAATCTTGTTCATTGCTTTTTCCCTACTTTCTGCCTCATACTTCAATTCAATCTTATTAAAAATTTAAGTGCTCGCGCTACAATGCTTGGATTTGAGCTTATCGAAATAGTACGCTAATACAATAAGTTAAGTAACGGTTCTTCGGAAGGGGGTGCGTCACAGATGCTTTTCTGCAAGGCTTGCATGAGCCCGTGCACCAATGTCTCAACGGTTTCATCCATGTACCATTGAGCGTGGCAAACCAAACGAGAACGATCATCCATGATGGCGAGCAATAATGCTTTATGCATTGACCTCCTGACCTAAAATTCTGCGCGACCCATGGTGAAAATCGAGGTGCCACAAGGCGTTAACGTGATCGACTTCAAAGCTTCTGACTTCTCGTTTTTCCAGCCTAGCTTGATAAAGCCAACATTCGATAGTGGATAGCCCAAAATTAACTGGTAGTCCCGTGATGGGATGCCGCCATTGCTTACTCGCCAGAGCAGCTAACGCTGTTTGTAATTGACCGGGATCGGGAGGTGCTGACAAGAGTGGGCGGATAATCGAGAAGCCAAATCGTGCTCACCGTTCCTGACAAGTGCCAGCACCGGGCTGCATGTTGTCTATAAAAACCACTACTTGTTCAAGAGGTTTTGGTGTTTACTTGAGATATTTATTGATCTGAATATGCATACTCTGCGCGAATACATCCCGCCTTTAGACTGCGCGATAAACGCCCGCTGTCAGTGGTGCTAAAAACGGCAAGGCTTTCACCAGCCGCTCATTCAACAGATCAGGATAAATCAATATAAGTTGGCGTGGGAACAATCTACCATGGACTGTCTGTGGCAGGAGTGCTTTAGCTTGCTTCCAAAAAACAGTACCAAGAAAGCATTCCGGCCACCAATGGCGCCAACGTACCCAATTTCGCAGACTGATGTTAATACCAAAATAACGCTTTACCTGATGATAGCGATGCCGTGAACCACTGGACATGAAAGCGGAGATAAGCAACATAATCACAGCCGGAAAACGGCGACGATCAAAAAATCGAACGGATGGTGTCGTTATACGCTTTCGGCAATCTCCACAGCAGAGACTGCGTCGACTATTATAATACTCACGGCAGGACGCGGGTAAGCCAAGTGGACTTCGAGGGTCATTGGCTTGATATAAAGGTCCGCCGCAGTCCGGGCATGCCTTAAGCAGACCGAATTAAGTATCTATAGTTTTCTTCATCCAATCTGAAACCCATCTTTCAATTTTGCTCAATCAGAAAAATGCTTACGTAGAATGGCTACGCGCACATTTTTCTTCAATCACAAAATCGAAACCTGGGCTTCAGCTTGGCGAATAAAACTATAGATACTTAATTCGGTCTGCTTAGAACGCGTGTTCTCTGCTAATTCATAATCAATATAAACGAATAATGCGTGAAAGATGGGTATTTGTAATATTTTATGGTGCATTTAAGTGCTTTTTGTTCTTCGCAAAACAAGAGTACCCCTTATGAGGTTTTAATCAAGCTTTGTGAGGGGTTTTTTATTTGTACCATCAATGATTGTGATTTAAATTACGGAGAAATCCATCATATTGCGCGTCTAGGCTGAACTCGAAATTCAAAAGAGCCAAAATTATTGATCTTGATTTAATAATAAACAAATTCTCCTTGAGTGATTCTAAAAGATCTGTTGTGCCTAAAAATCGTCCGGAAATTTCGGCGGTTGCCTGCTAGAACCCCTATATGTTATTTTTTTGAAAATAGAAGTTATTCATAGACATAGCGAGTAATGGTGCACTACTTTAGACTGAAACAGCCGGAACTCAAGAAATTAACTTTATAATATTCCAAACTTAGTAGTATATTATTAGTTCGAGTTCGGTTAACACAAGCGTTTTTTAAACGTCATTGGCAGTTGTTAGTCAGTATTCGTGACTTATGGATAACCTGTTTCGAGTATTGCCATGTTTTTGAGTGTGTAACGCAAAACAACGGTTTGGTGACAAAAAGTTGCTTTATCGATCACACACAAAACGAGCGACAACGAAATGGGAAATGGACAAGTAAAACAGGAGAACACAATGAAACGTGTAAAACAGGTCGTAAAATGGACCGCACTAAGTACTGCAATTTCAATAGCGTCAACAGGATTTGCAGCAGATAACACTGCCATCACAAGCAAGACAAAAAAAAATAACTTCAGAGAAACCTCGGGCGTCATACAGGTTGGAACTGACGCTGCGGGTCAAGCGATCTACATCGGATACAAAGCCAAAGGAAAAAATGATGGCCGTCCGGTTCTGATACTGGCTGATCCCTACCTCGGCATCAACAGCTGGGATTACGTTCAGGATGTAATGGCAAAAGATTATTACACCATTGCAATTGACCCAATTGGTTATGGTTCTTCCAGTAAAAACAGCCCGACGAACCTCGACGGCATTCACAGCACTACTGGATACTCATTCCGTCAACAAGCCTATTTCACACATGAGTTTGTGGAGCACATGCACCCATCAGGCCCGATCACGTTTGTGAGCGTTGATGTGCAATCCCAAGTGGGGATGTGGTACGCAACGGACTATGTGAACAGCACTTACCCATTGGCGAAGCTTTTCATGGAAGATGCGTCAGCAGAACCAATCATCAGTGATGATCCCTGTTCATTAGCTTATACTAATACTGCAACCATGCAGCAACTTGTAGGCTATTTTACAATTGATCCGGTGGCAGCAAGCCGTGCACTTTTAGGCGGAACATTCATCACGCAACAATGTCCAACGGTTCAACAACAACTCACGGACATCGCAGCAACGTACGCCGCCACTACCACAGCTGAAATTTTCGCGCGAATTGCTCTAACCACCTTCGCTGAAGACACCTCTCCGCTGATGGCTAATATCAACATCCCTGTGTTGAATACGTATGGAACAACAGGGGATGATGTGCCAGTGTCCCGTCGCGGTGTAGGTATCACGTTCTTCGGAAGCTCACCTGGCTTCTCGAATCCGATGATTCCTGGTACTTGTTCGCAAGTTAAGCCGGTCGTTGCACCATTCCCGAATAGCCGATTTATAACCTATCCAGGACATGGTACCGTTCAGCACCTCACATCATTCAAACGATTCGTTCGTGATCTCAACGATTTCGTGTCAGGTGATGATGCTGAATGCAGCGTTTACATTCCTACTGTATAAGTCCTTAAACCCCCGAACCATCTTCGGGGGTTTTTTAATGACCAATCATCAAACCCAATATTTTGCCCCAAATGGGCATGGGTTACTCAGCAGGAACGGGGTAACTTTATACATTTTTTTAGATCGCAGTCAACTACTCTAAAACACCACGGTGAGTTATTCAGATGTTTTTATAGCTGTTCAAATTTCAGACGGCCACGCCCTAGCAAAGGGATTAGTAAAAAATACCTCCTTTGAAGTTTGACCATCTGGAATATAAACATCTTCGTGTAGGAAATTTCTGGCCTCAGTCATCGTTTCGCCATCCGTCGTTGCGAGCGAAGCGCGGCAATCCAGAGTACCGAGCTTCGAACCCTGGATTGCTTCGTGCCTCGCAACGACGCCTGATACAACATTGCACATATTGTGAAGTTCATTGGGCGCGGATGGCGAAACGATGACTGAGACCAAATTTCTATACAAGTTACCGGGATAATTCTTGACGGTATCGGACCAAGCATCACAAACCTTAGAATGCTGAATGAGATCCTCGGGCTTTTTTAATGTGAAGCGTAAAACTCTTTGCACTATTGGCACTGTTTGTAAGGCAGGTTGTATTTCTGGCAGATTCGGCATAAGTTAAATCCATGATGAGAATATTGCATAGTATCGCCAGTGTGAGTAAAAATTATCAAGCGCCAGGTAGATACTCAAAAGTATTGGATGAATTTCTTGTGTCACAAAATGACCAAGTGGCGAAATTATCGCCGAAAACATCATCTTATTTCATCATTGGCACCAGATAACCCCTCTCTTGAATTTTATGCGCCGCACTTATGCACTAGCAGGTGGAAAATAGCTTGCATTATCGACGAGCTTGCATCCCCTCTTATATCGAGGGGATACACGAGCTTGTTTATTTATTAGCGGCTTATATGTGTTACATTGAAGACTCACCAGATCGATTAAGAAGGTTCTCATCATGGATGTGTCCAAGTTTTTGAGTAAAGTGATTGGCTTGTACTTTATCATTATTACCACAGCAATGTTTGTTAACATGCCCCAGTTTATCAATAACGTTGAACAATTAATTCATGATGCGCCGTTGATGTTTGTTACCGGATTCTTCACGCTGATTCTTGGTTTGTTGATGGTCGTTGCTCATTCGGTTTGGCAATGGAACTGGCGTGTGATGGTGACGTTGATTGCCTGGATTACGTTAATTAAAGGCTCGACAATTTTGTTCTTTCCTCAATTGATGGATACCACAACCATGGTTTTTTTGCGAAGCGCGTCTATCCAGTATATGGCTGCTGGCTTTGATTTTATTTTGGGCGTGTTGTTTTGTTATTTTGGTTTTAAACATGAGGAATAGCGTGAATATTACCCCTTATCTTGATAAAACTGCCAGTTTAACGCCGATCATGCGGAATATCATCTGTCACCATGCTACGGAACATCCACATACAGGTGTTTATAACACGGTGGTGAAGCAGGGGACTTATCTCTGCAGGCGGTGTGGCTTAGCCTTGTTTCGGGCGGATAGTCAATTTTCCAGCGGGTGCGGTTGGCCGAGTTTTGATATGATTATCTCGCATGCGGTTCTGTCATTGCCCGATCCCGATGGACAGCGGACGGAGATTCGCTGTCAGCGTTGTGATGGCCATCTTGGTCATGTATTTGAGGGGGAATATCTTACTGCCCACAATCGTCGTTATTGTGTTAATTCTGCATCACTAGATTTTGTTGAGGACGGCGATGTCGTGGACACGCAAGAGGCTATCCTGGCGGGCGGTTGTTTTTGGGGTGTTGATTATTATCTGCGTCGTATCCCTGGTGTTCTGAAAGTTGAGGTGGGGTATACCGGTGGCGGGGCACTCAATCCGACCTATTCACAAGTGTGCAACGGCCATACCGGTCATTATGAAGCTGTTCGCGTGGTTTTTGACGTATTAAAGACTGATTATCACACCGTTTTGAAGCGATTTTTTGAGATTCATGATCCTACGCAAAAAACAGGTCAAGGTCCTGATTTGGGTGAGCAATACCAAAGTGCAGTATTTTATTATAATGAAAATCAACACAACGAAGCAGAAGCATTGATTCAACAATTAGAAAACAACGGGTATGATATGGCCACTCGTCTGCTGAATGCACAAGCCTTTTGGCCCGCAGAAGCCTATCATCAGGATTATTATGCCAAGCAAAGTAAATTGCCCTACTGTCATCAACCCGTTTCGCGCTTCGATTAAACTGTTATGTGGGGCGGGTTTTGGCTTGCTATTCACCTCCCTTGTTTTTGCGGCACCGCGCTTTATGTCTGCAGCCCCGGCTGTTAATGCTCGATATAACATTAATGGCCCTGCGCTGTGTGCAACAGCGCAACAAACGCTTGCCTATTTAAATCGAGGGACAGCGTATGATCCTCAGGTGATACATGCGGGTCATGTATTGCCTATTGATATTGCTCGTGTCAAAGCGACCTTGATTTTCATCTGTCAAAATCAGGCAAAGCTCAATGATCCGGTGTTTCTGCGAGAGCATTTCGAGTTTATACATTGGGCGCCAGATGTTGAAACGGCCAAGCGGTTTTCTGCCAACAAACCTTTGTTAAAAAATCAACCGCACGACCGTATTTTGATGACGAAATATTATGTACATTTGGCGAGTGCATCCACGCAGCCAACAGCGCGCACACCCTACGCGCTTTACGCATTACCAGTAGATGAGCAGCATTTAACGTTTGAACAAGCGAACGCTCAGCCCAATTTACTTCGCTTTCATTACGGCAAACAGGCGATATTAGCGGGTGCATTGGATGTGAAAAACGTTCCCAAACTAGCTTACGTGAGTCGCGATGATTTGGAATCGGCGTTAATGCAAGGGACTCTCGTTGCCGACTTTGGCGCGGGAGTGGGGCGAAAAATTTTTAACGTACATCGAAATAATAATATTCCCTACGATCGATTAAAACCTCCTTATACGCAAGAGCGCTATTGGTATTTCAAGCAAGTGGATGGTATTAAAGGGTATGGTAAAGACTCAGATCATAAAATTACAGTTAATCCTGAAGTGACGTTTGCTGCGGATTTAACACAATTTGGGTTAGGTAAATTATTGATGGTGCAATATCCTGACCAATCAGGAGCCCTCACGACCAGGGCGGGCATTTTAGCGGATACAGGCGGCGCGTTTACAGATAACTTGTATCAAGTGGATTATCTGGCAGGCACTTACCGCGGGAAAGGGGCTTATATTCAGGCCACGCGACATCTTCCCGATTATGTGAATGCGTATTTTATGGTATTGAAAATGTAACTACTACCTTATCCATTTAGTTTTGACCGGTTGAAATAGGCAGATTGAAGCGATCTCGAACAAAGCGTCGTTGCGAGGTACGAAGCAATCCAGGGTTCAAAGCTTTGTTCTCTGGATTGCTTCGTGCCTCGCAACGACGACCTGCAAGCGTAGTGTTGCGATTTTTACCGAGGCTACTGGGTTGATCACTATAATCAACCGGTCAAAACTAAATGGATAAGGTACTACTTGGGCAAGGGCACGCTCACGGGCACGTTAATGTACACTTCGCGGATTTTTATGTTTTGTAGATATGCGTAGCGCTCATTCACGTGCCCGAGCCCGAGGGGTTACGGAGGGGCATTTTTTCCATGAGAGTACATATTATGTACTCGATATTGATAATGATTCTTATTTAGAATATACTGCGACCTTACCGTATAAGGAGCAGTAACCATGAAAAAAACACTACGTCGTATTTCAATCTACTTGCTCACTGGAGGTGCCAGTTTATACCTGGGGCTGCTTAGTTTAGGTGGCATGTATGCCTTGGTGCCTCTTGTGCCTCTTGCTGTTTTATCCTTTGTTCTTTCTGTTGCCTATGAAGGCGAGATTTATCTGCAAAATCTGACACAGGCAGTTAAGAAATTGTTTAAATCGGATAGCCTTGAACGGGCTACGACTAAAGCTTATTTAAAACAATTATTCGAAGCGCATCCTGAAATATTAACGTCATCGCGAGATTCTCGTGAATACCCAAGCTTTTTTTATGATTATCTTGAGTTACTGCAGGGCTCTCACCACAGCAGACGGCAAAAAAAACGGCTTAAAGATCTTGAGAAAATGTTTGCCCAGATGGTTTTTGGGGACGATGAAGATGAAGAGAAATATAGCGATTATCAAAAAGATCTACTGGTCTGGATCCGTGCGCGAGAGGAAGATTTGCAACCAAGTGCTTGGAAGGAGTACAAAGACAAACAGGCACTGCTTCAATCGACCGTTGCTTTGCCGCTGAGTATTTTAGCGGGGATTTTTTCGGCTCTTGGCACCACGTTTTTATTATTCGAGACGATCAGTATTGTTCCCGTCCTCGCCGCGGTCTCGCTGAACGTCTGGTTCGTTGCCGTTGTTCCCCTCGCATTGCTTGCCGGGGTTGCTTATGGCCTACTGACTTACAATTGCACGACTGATTTTATGATGAATAATCCGTTTAGTAATTGGTTTGGAAAGATTAAGCGGATGTGGAATGAGGATCACAGGGTAGAGGCCACTGTCATGGGGGTAGCATTCTCGGCGTTGTGTGGTTTGGCCGGTGCTTTGACCATTTGTACGGCAGGTACTTGGTTGACGATTGTTGACGAAAATAGTTCTATTTATGGCTTTATTACGGCATTACCCAAATGGGTGATGGGTGTTGTTAATCCTATTGTGACCACGTTTTCTTCTCTTGCATTTAATCTGCAGAATACCTCTGCAACCTTAAGTTTAATGATCCCTTTTTTGATGGCACCAATAGAAAAAATAAAGCAGTGGGGGCAAGGGATGGTGGGCCAAACTCAAGCCGCATGGGCAAGAGAATCTTGGTTGCAATTTGTAAATCCGTTTCGATTGCTGTACCAATGTTTATATGAGCCGTGCCGCTGGATATTATTCCTCGGTCATCTTGCCAGTATCGGCGTGACATCTGATCGCGTTCCCGGCTTTTCCAAACTGGGTTCCGCATTCCTCGGGTTCGTTGCTGAGTTTGGTGAGGATACCCATTATTTCTTTGGGCATGACTGCGGTGGGGCAGGGCATTCTATTGAAGAAGCTTTAGAAGGACACCTAGAGGGCGACGGTCATAATCACAACCTGGATTTGCCCACACGATTTTTAGAAATTTGTCTTGCTCCGCTGGCGGTTTTGCGCGAAAGTTGGCATGGATGCGCCAATTGGTTAGTAACACCGCCAGAGACGGCGCAGGAAGAACATCATCACACCTCATGTTGCCATGGAGATCATCATCATGAGCATGCAGAGCCTGCTGTTGCAGTCACAGCGAAAGCCAGTATTGCCCATACTTGGGACGAGCAGCATCCCATTTGGTTTATGGAGAACTACCGTAAAAAACATCCTTCGGCAGCTTTAGCCGTTGATGCACTGTCGCGTGATATCAAGCAGGCTCAGGGTGAAGCGCATTCACCAGCAGGCTGGCAACAGACGCTCCGTGACAAGATCAGGGAGCCAGCACATCAAGATGCTTTACCTGTCGACTTTAGACAAAAATTTGATGCAAGATTTGGCTAGGCACTCGCTTAAATCCTGACATCCTATTTGAACAAAGCAGCATGCGTTTTTTTGCATGCTGCTTTATCCAAACTAAACAACTAATAAAGAAACCCAAAAAAAACCAAAGGAATCATCCCCTGCATAGCAGCAACGGTATCGTCCTTGACTATTAATGCATTCTCGATCCCTGCAATCTGCTTCTTGGTTTTATTTTTCCCGCCGATCTCAAATACATAAGGCCCTATTTGATAATCGCCTTGTTTGTTGTGAAAAATATCAAGCCCGGAAAGTTTGGTCGCCTGAATAAAAGCAAGCTCACGAATGGTTCCAATCAGAACATTGTTCGCAGAATGTGCCCCTAGGGCATAGTGTAAATTGGTATTGTTTAAGAACACTTTTTCGGGTTTTCGTAGACCTTGATTACCGCTTTCACGGGGATAGATTATCTCTACGAGCCCGGTTTCTTTGAGCATATTCAGGTAGTTCGCGGCAGTTTTATCGTCGATGCTGAGATTTTTACCTAAATTGTAGGTGCTGATTTCGCCTGGGGGGATTGAGGCAAGGTAATTGAGTATTTTCCCCAAGTGACGAAGATTGCTTGTTTTCATGTTATAAAAATTACTGATGTCTTCATAAATGGTTTTATCAATGACGCGCAATATTCTTTGATAGTAAGTCAGTGGATCTTCAGCAAAAAAAGGATAAAAGCCCTGTTTAAGGTAGTCATGAAAATCGCCCAGGAGACTTGGGATGTTGGCGAGGGTTTTGCTGATGGTTGTATAATGTTGCATTAAGTCTGCAAATGTATAGGCTTGGTGGTTTGTATTGGATGAAAAGTTTAAATACTCGCGAAAGGATAGCCCAGGCAGATAATAGATATTTGCACGTCGAGAGAGATCATAGCTGCCTTTGACCAAATCTAAACTAGAACTCCCGGAAAACACTATTTTTATTCCAGGAAATCCATCATAGATATTTTTTAACTCTTGATTCCAATTGTCATATTTGTGTATTTCATCGATAAAAAAAGTGGTTATCGATTGCTTGAGATAAAGCTCTTCAATAAAACTGTAGATTTTTTTTTCTTTAAAATAAATATGATCTGCTGAAACATAAAAAACGCTATTTGATCCAGCATAATGTTCTTTGATTAACTGTAACAACAAGGTCGTTTTACCCACGCCACGAGGGCCAATAAGCCCCGTTAAGCGGTTGTTTAAATTAACTTGATGATATAAAAAACGGTGATGTAGCATACTGGTTTCACTAATCAGACGTTCAAATATCATTTGCAAAGAATCTAACATGCTACACCCTTACCGGATTCTATTCCGAGAAAACTTGTTATATCTCGGAGTGTAGTCCGAGGATTTGAATAATGCAAGAGTGAGCTCAATGACAAACCCACTTCGTTGTACTCATGATCGAATAAATTTCGTTATCGCCGATGATGAGATGATCGAGTAATTTGATGTCTACGAGCTCCAGTGCATCACGTAATCGGTGCGTAACGGCTTTGTCTTCATGGCTTGCATCGGATAGGCCGGAAGGATGGTTATGAGCGAGGATGAGGGCTGCGGCGTTGAGTTTTAGTGCGCGGTCGATGATGGGGCGAGGGTGGATAGTAGCGCAGTTGATGGTGCCGGTGAAGAGTTCCTCGTAGGTGATGACTCGGTGTTGGCTGTCGAGAAAAATGGCAGCGACGGTTTCATTTTTTCTATCGCGTAGTTGGCGCTTGAGATAGGCGCAGGTTTGTTGTGTGTTGGTTAGGGTGGTATTTTTTTGTAAATCGATGAAATCACTGCGACGGCAAATTTCACGAGCGGCTTGTAGCTGGACATAGCGAACAACACCGAGACCGTGAATTTTTTGAAAAGTGTTGGGACAGGCATTGAGGACGGCGCGTAAATCGCCAAAATGATCGAGTAAATCGAACGCTAATTGCACGCAGGATTTTTTACCGCTGCCTGAGCTGATGAGAACGGCGAGTAATTCAGTGTCTGAAAGGCTATTTGCCCCACAGGTTAATAATTTTTCACGAACGCGAAATTCGCGCGCTGCTGGTTGGATGGTCATGCTTATTCCTTTATAGCGTATAATATGCTTTGATCGCAGCTATTCTTGATTAAAACGAGTGGGTTATGCAAGACTTTTTGAATAAAAAAATTGTAGTAGGAGTTTCTGGCGGTATTGCGGCTTATAAAACCGCTTACCTTGTGCGCGAACTGACCCGCCTCGGTGCGTTGGTCCGTGTGGTGATGACGCAGTCCGCGCAGCAGTTTATTACGCCGATGACGCTGCAAGCGTTGAGCGGCCATGAGGTGCGTTGTGATTTATTTGACTCTCAAGCCGAGCGGGCAATGGGGCATATTGAGCTCGCCCGTTGGGCGGATTATCTGGTGATTGCACCGGCGTCGGCCAATTGTCTCGCTAAGATGGCGCATGGTTTGGCCGATGATTTATTGTCGACCATGTATCTAGTCACTGAAACCCCGGTTATTATTTGTCCTGCGATGAATCGAGCCATGTGGGCTCATCCGGCAACCGCTGCCAATGTTGATACATTGTTGAGTCGAGGCGTATTGATGGTGGGGCCAGAAGAGGGACCGCAAGCCTGTGGTGAATATGGCTTTGGACGGATGAGTGAAGTCGATGCTATCGTCAACGCGTTGCGACTGTGTGATATCAGCCAAGTATTGCGTGGTCGTCGATTGCTTATCACGGCTGGCACAACGCGTGAACCGATTGATCCGGTTCGTTATATCAGTAATTGCAGTTCCGGGAAAATGGGCTATGCACTGGCAGAAGCCGCGCAAATGGCTGGCGCCGAGGTGATATTGATTAGTGGACCAACGGCATTGCAAGCACCGCAAGGTGTGGCGTGTCATCGTGTGAATACTGCGGTGGAAATGTGTGACGCTGTCATGCGTTATTTAGAACCCGGCATGGTCTTTATTGGCGCTGCTGCAGTTGCTGATTACACACTTGCTGAGCCTTACGCGCAAAAGATGAAACGGCAGGGGCGTAATACGATGACGCTTGAACTGGTGGCGACACCGGATATTGTCACCACCGTTGTTGCGAGTCAAAAGGCTTCTTATACCGTGGCATTTGCTGCAGAAACGCAAGATATTTTGCAACATGCTCAGGCGAAATTGCATGCCAAGCAAGTGGATATGGTGATTGCCAATCAAGTGGGCAACGGACTTGGGTTTGATGTGGATGAGAACCAAGTGCTGGTGCTCTCGAAGGAAGAACCGCTTGAGTTGCCACTCAATCATAAAGTGCGGTTAGCGGCACAAATCATTGCAATTTTAGCAGGAAAGCTGCAAAATTAGCGGTTTTACATATACTTAGAGATTATCATGACACAGCCTATACAATTAAAAATTCTTGACCCCCGTGTCGGCAAGACGATTCCGTTGCCCACTTATGCTACATCTGGATCAGCCGGGATTGATTTGCGGGTTTGTTTGGATGCGCCCTTGCAGATTGCACCACAGCAAACCGTGTTATTGCCGACGGGCTTATCTATTTACATTGCTGATCCAGCGTTGGCCGCAGTGATTTTGCCACGGTCAGGGTTAGGGCATAAGCATGGGATTGTGCTGGGGAATTTGGTGGGGTTGATTGATTCTGATTATCAAGGTGAATTAAAAATATCCTGTTGGAATCGTGGGGACGATCATTTTACCGTTGAACCAGGCGATAGGATTGCCCAGTTGATGTTTGTACCTGTTGTGCAAGCTGAATGGGTTTTGGTGGAAGAGTTTGATGAAAGCAGTCGTGGTGAAGGTGGCTTTGGCAGCTCGGGGAGACAATAACCATGCTGGCTGCTTCTTTTAAACCTAAGTCCGTCGATCGCGCGGTGTTTCGCGCTTATGATATTCGCGGCATTATCGGCGAGCAGCTTGATGACGATGCATTTTATAGCATTGGTCGGGCGATCAGTTGTCGCTTAAGCGCGCTCGGTCGCACCAAGATTTTTTTAGCGCGTGACGGGCGTTTAAGTAGCGACCATCTGGCGGCTGCTTTAAAACAAGGTTTATTAGACAGTGGTATTCATGTGGTTGACTTAGGTGCTGTGCCGACACCGATGATGTACTTCGCCACCTACGTTAAAGGCTTTGATAGTGGATTAATGGTCACTGGCAGTCATAATCCTGCCGATTACAATGGTATTAAAATGGTCCTCGCGGGCACAACCCTTGCGCATGGGGATATCGATGCGATTTTTAATCTGGTTGAAGAGGGCACATCGGTTGCGGGGCAGGGCGAGTGTGAAGCGGTTGATATTACGGACGAATATGTCCAGAGAATTGTAAGTGATATCCAATTACAACGCCCGTTGAAAGTTGTAGTTGATTGTGGCAATGGCATTGCGGGTCCAATGATTACTCGGGTGATTCGCGCGCTGGGTTGTGAAGTAGTGCCGCTGTATTGTGATGTGGATGGTCGATTTCCAAACCATCATCCGGATCCTTCCGTTGAGGCTAATTTGGTTGATTTGAAAGCAGCGGTTCTAGCTTCCAAGGCCGATATGGGGCTGGCCTTTGATGGTGATGCGGATCGACTCGGTATCGTCACCGAGCGCGGTGAAACCATTTTACCGGATCGATTCATGATGCTGTTTGCCCGCGATGTATTGCAACGAAACCCAGGCGCGACGATTGTTTATGATGTGAAATGTACTGCCAATCTGGCTCATGTGATAGAAAAAGCAGGTGGGGTTGCCAGGATGTCTCCAACCGGGCATTCACTCGTTAAACGTATTATGAAAGAAGAGCAGGCTGCATTGGCAGGTGAAATGAGCGGGCATATCTTTTTTAAAGATCGCTGGTATGGTTTTGATGACGCCTTGTATAGTGCGTGCCGTTTGTTAGAAATTCTCAGCCAATCTAGCCAAACAGTAGGAACGCAGTTTGATTCGATCCCGAATAGCGTTAATACGCCTGAGATTAAAATTCCTATTGCGGATGAACATAAATTTGGTTTTATGCAACGCTTTTGTGATTTTGCCAGTTTTGATGATGCCGAGATCATCCGAATTGATGGCTTGCGCGTCGAGTTTGCACAAGGCTGGGGACTTTTGCGGGCATCCAACACTTCGCCTTGCTTGGTCGCGCGTTTTGAGGCACAAGATGAGGCGAGTTTGCAGCAGATTATGGCCATTTTTAAAGCTCAAATAGCGGCGGTTGATGGGCATTTGGCGGTTTCTTTTTAATTGGATATTGGAGCACGTACAATTGTTAAAACTTCTTGGATGATGATGCAAACATGGATTGTATATAGGCAGTCATTTCATTGGCGCTTAATGGTTTGCTAAAGTAATAACCTTGAATAATCAAACAGTTGTTATGCTTCAAGTAATCCACTTGCTCTTGGGTTTCTACTCCCTCAGCAACAAGGTCTAAATCTAGCGTCGCTGCCAGGCTTATCATCGCTTTTATAATCATTTCTGAACTTTTATTTTTTCCAATATCATCAACAAATGATTTGTCAATTTTGAGCTCTTTGATGGGTAACTGTTTAAGATAGGAGAATGAAGAATATCCAGTTCCAAAATCGTCAATAGAGAGACCTATTCCTAACTCCATTAAAAAAATACTTAATACTGATTTAGCATTAAATGCCTTTTTCATCACCGCTGTTTCAGTTAATTCAAGCAGAATATTTTTTGTCGGGAGTTTAGTTTCTTTAAGTACTCTGGATATTGTTTCAATGAGGTTGCTGTCATTTAATTGAGTAGAGGATAAATTAATTGAAATTTTGACATTTCTCATTTGAGTCGTGAGCGTATACCACTGTTTAAATTGATGTAGAGCGATTTCTATAACCCAAGCTCCAATTTCACCCATTAAACCGGCTTCTTCGGCTATGATAATAAATTCGTCAGGGTTAATTTTTCCAATTAATGGGTTGTTCCAGCGTAATAAAGCTTCCATTCCCACCAGTGATTTGCTCTTAGCATGAATTTTGGGTTGATAATAGAGTTCAAATTGATTATTTTGGATTGCATATTGTAACTGTTCGACAATGAGCATGTATCGATCCAATTGAAGCTGTCTTGTATTATTATAATACCGATAACAATTTCTATGCGCCTCTTTGGCCTGTTGCAATGCTTGCTCTGCATGTTGAACGATAGTCTGTTCAGTATTTTCATCATCAGGACAAACTGAAATACCAATACTAAGACTAGATGTTATCTCGTGTCCATCAATAAGAAATGGCTTGATAAAATTATCTAGTAAACGTTGCGCAGCAAAGCTAATCGCACTCACATTTTCAATGTCCTCAAGAATAATCGCAAATTCGTCGCGACCCAATCGAGCTATAAAATCCTCTGCATTGGCGCTTTGTTTCAGTCGGTTAACCGCTTCCTTTAAAAATAAGTCTTCTGTAACATGCCCAAAAAAATCATTAATTTTTTTAAAGTTATTCAAACTAATATAAAGCAATGCTAACGTTCGGTTCTTCCTATTGGCTCGTACCAGACTTTTAGATAGCCGCTCTGCAAACAGGTTTTGATTAGGCAACTCTGTTAATGGGTCAAAGCTTACTAGTTTTTGTAACGCATTTTGCGTATGTTTAAGTTGGTTGATGTCTGTGATAGTGCCAATAAAGTTGTGAATGGGTTTGTGGCTGCTTTCAGGTACAATGTGACAAAGCACCCAACTTTCTGCACCATCAACGTGTGTGAATCGAAATTGGAATGTGTATGAGCTACATTGCTCCCGACTTTTTATCAATTGGGGTAGAAACGACTCGAGATCTTCCTGGTGAATGACGCCCAGCCATTGTTCACCTAATAATTTAGATTCAGGATACCCAGCGATGTCACAGAATGCTTGATTAACATAAACCAGGTGATTGTTGTTATTGAGTTTAAAAATACCAACAGGCAACCGGGCAATTGAAATGACTGACATTAGGGACCTCCTAACTCATTCTTATTCTGTATCATAATAATTCCACCACTAAAACAAGCCCATCATCCTTCTCATTTCTATAATGAGTAAAAATTTGCTTTGCGATGTTCGCTGGGGTGTCAAATTTGGGCGGCTCACTTTCAAAGCGTGGGTATATCCCGTCGGTTGCTAAAATAAGCCTATCACCTTTAGCTAAGGTTACCTCATGTATGTGCATGAACTTGGGTAATGTTGCCGACTATTCCCGCCTCCAAAAAAATGGGTTGGCTTCTTAACCTGGCGTTTTTATCTAATTTCCAATAAATACCCATTACGTTACCAATGCCTATATAGGTTACTTGATAGCGCTCATCGATCTTTACAAGCGTCATCACCGCACCTCGTGTGGCATGAAGTGCTTGATTGCAAAGCCGAAATAAAGTGTCAATGGATTCGTTAGCATGGGATTCCAGAACCTGGATGGCCGTCTTTGCGGCGTATTCAGCTTCTTCTCCATGCCCTAAGCCGTCTAACACGGCACATAAAGTGAATGTAGAGCACTCTTTTATTAAATACTGATCACCGCAGGCTGATTGTCCTGCCAAGGCTTCACAAATAACGCTATATTTGACTTGCTTTGAAGAAGTTTCCATCTTAAGTCATCCATTTTATAGCGGTAATTGTCGTACCTGAACCAAATTTAGAATGAATTTTAAAATCATCCATTAAACGCCTTACCCCGGTGATATCCATTACAACGACTCTAGCACGATTATCACGAATGCTTTTTAATAAGGTTTCTGTTAGCAATCGGGAACGTTGTTCATCAATTGCACCCACAAGGGGTAAAATTAAAAGCTCATCTCGTAATTGCAATACGGGTGTAGATAATTCGCGTATGGACTCTTGTTGTTTTCGGATGGTTATTTCACGTTCAAATATGTAGGTATCGATGGCTAGTCCAATATCCATGAACACGAGTTTGATGAGGGAAAGAAACAAATCCTGTGTTTTATCAGGGCTATCCTTAAACGCATCGAATATTTTTTTTCCTACTGTTTGAATATAGAAATTATAAGCTCCCAGGTACCACTTGACGTCTAATCCGATGCTCGCATGAACACTCCCTACGTTGAGACGTTCTTCGATATATTTGCTGTCATAGTTACCTTGCGTTAATTGTAACGTCTCACTCTAATTTACATACCTTGTCCCGATTTAATTAACCTGAGACAAAAAACCCCAAGGCAAGCACCTCGGGGCTCTCTCACTTTTAAATTTGTTTCAACAGAGCGATGGCCTCTCTGATGATGTCATCTGGTAGATGATTGATGTTTTTATCGGTAGCCAATCGCAGTGATGTAACAATGAGTTTATGTGCTTGTCTTGGATTACCTTTTGAGGACATTCGAAGCAACTCAAGCGCTGAGTCGGACAACAACTGATGCGTACATCCAGCCTGAGAAAAACCATGTTCAATAAGCTGCTTAAATGCATCGCGCTCAAGAATTGGCTTCAATTCACAACGTGCTTGAATCCGCGATTCTAATGCAGCATTGGCGGGTTTTCCTATCTCGCGAGCGAGCTCAGGGTGGCCTACCAACCAAACGGTCATGTAGTCTTTGGAATCAAAGACAAAATTGAGGAAAGCTGGAAAATCACGAAAGAATTCAGATGGAAGATTTTGTGCTTCATCAATAATGAATACTGGCATGATGTTTTTTTGAGTCGCCAAGTGAATGATGTAGTCCTTAATATCGCGCCACAACTGAGCACGGCGATAGGAAGAAGTCAGTCCAAGTGTCAGCGCCATTTGACGATAAAAATCGAGTCGACCAAAATCTGTCTCGGCTATGTAGAAAACGCTGTATTGATGTGGGTTTAAAGTGCTGGTTAGTTGTCGAAGTGCGGCCGTTTTCCCAAGTCCAGGCTCTGCTGTGAGTAATCCAACGCCAGGTGATTGAAGAAGCCAATTAAACTGTTGAGCAAGGCCGGCAAGTTGAGCGTTATCCCATAACTGGATGCTTTTTTTTCCTAAGGGCGCTTGGGTTAAACCAAAAAATGATTGGTACATTTAATTATCCTCTCCAGTTGTTTGTGCAAAGGTGCCAATGGACTCGACGTAGTCTTCAAAAACCAATTCAACATTGTGCTCACGCTGGATCCCTTCAGGCGAAGGTGCTGCATGTGGTCGTTGGCGCTTACGATTAAGATTGGCGTCTAAATCTAATAAAACAGCGGCCCCCAAATTGTCACCGAAGGCTGTTTCAACCCGAACCGCAATATTTGTGTGCGGATTAAATACCAACGTCACTTTCTCACCGACAAGGTTGTGATGCACCTCAAACATCTTGCCATCCCAACTGATCGTGCCATCTTTGCGAACAACTCGCTCAGTACGATGGTAGAAAATATCATCGATTTTATTGGCGAAATAAGGCGTTAGAGGGCGCACGTGAAGCAGATCGTCTCTCCAACTATCAAGCGGTGTTTTCTTATCTAATCCACCATGCAGACGAATATGATAAACATGCTCAATCCAGGCCCAAAGGCGAGCATTGAGATCACCCAAATCACGAATTTTATCGACATCAAGCTCATCGATAAATTGTTCTCGAAACGTGCGATGAAAGCGCTCGAGCTTACCTTTGCCCTCGGGTTCTCTGGCGCGACAGTAGACAAGCCGTATCTCTAAGTGGGCACAAATAGTTTGTAATGACTCTGAGCGGTATGCAGGACCATTATCAATAATCAATTTATACGGTACGCCTCGTTTCAATACAGCGGATTTGAGCACGCCCTCTATATCGAGAGCGGTTTCTCCAAGACAAAATGCACTATGTGTAATAAGGCGTGACGAGTCGTCAATCAGCGAGACCAAGTAAGTTTTTCGCATCCCAGATGGCGTTTGAATCCGTGGGCCATGGAGTACATCTCCTTGCCAGATATCTCCTGCATGGGCAGCCACGAATGATCGGCGCTCAATAGTGTCTTGGTTGGGTATAATGCGTTTTGACAGGTGCTGTTGTTGTAAAAAACGATGAACGGAAGCTCGAGCCAATGTGTCTTTAGCAACTAATCCTTCGCGCTCAATCATGCCAATGATAGTGTTAATTGAGCGTGAAGGCTTATCCTTTTTAAGTGTCACAATTCTGCTTTGTACGGCTTCTGAAAGTTGTGTGCTTCCTTTGTCTACGCGCGGCTTGGGATTCAGTGCTTCGATACCTCCTCGCTTCCAATCGTAGTACCAGCGCGCAATCGTTTCTTCACTGATATGCGTTCGTCTTGACTCAGGAATAGTGTAACGATCGGCAGCCAAACTTCGGATAATACTTTTAACCTCACCGCGCTTTAATTCAGCACGGCTCGCTAATGGACCAAGAACCATCAGGCGAAACAAAGCCATCGGGTGTAAAGGTTTACTCATTTTTCTCTCCGCTATTAATGGGGAGTGAAGTTAATCAGTAAAATCATGACACCGAAACGACCAAACTGTGTGGGGTGCTTATTTTGTACAAGCATGGCACAACTCATGCTTATACTGATTAAGCGTTCATGGGATAACAACTCCGGTAACATGGCAAAGGCGCATCGCTGCACTCAGGCTCATTCTCTGAAGAGTCATTTTCCAAAAGTCTTTCATATTTATGGATCTGCCCAGTGCGCAAAAATAGGTACATAAGGCATCTTTATGAAAACGAAACTGCTTCGTAAAACGCAGCAGCCAACGCTTGATGGTCTGGCGTGAGGGCTGCATCGTTTTTGATATAGCGTAAGCACTCATGCCAGAAAGGTACAATAAAAAAATGACCTGTTGCATCTCCCACAAATACCATCTACGCGGTGGAATGCATTCCGGCAGGACTGAACATGTTTTGTGGCAACAGGGGCAATAGTATCGCTGAATAAACACTGGATTTAGTGAGGTGCTTGAAGGGTTAATGCGATCCGCTTCACGAGAATACCCACCATGTCGCCAAGGGTGTGATTTACCGCAACATAGACAATTTTTTAAGTCCAATTTTTCAGGTTCATGCTTTTGGATATGAATGTACTGTACTAATGATAAAATATCTGCGAAAATATATGCCATGACTGATCTCTTGTTTTCTTGTTTTGTAAGAGACTCAATGATACATGTTGATCAGTCACTAATCATAATTAATTTTTTATCTCATTGTTTTTGATAGTAGTGATTAGGCTTGTGATCAAGATAGTGCGAGATAAATTCTTCAGTTAAGAACTATATTTTTCGAGACATTACATTAATCGCAAAAAATACTCTTTTTGCAAGACCTTTACTCGACGAAGCACCTCTGGGTTGTCAAAAATTTCGCTGGATTCACCGAATTTTCTAAAGTGATCATTGAGTGACTTAATGAGCTCATCTGCATACCCCTGAGCGATAGTATTTAACTCGGTTAAATGTTTGACATCGAGATCAGTAAACTCCAACCATTCTTTGCGACGGTGTATGTCTGTTTCAGTTATATTCATTTCTTGCAGCAAGTTGGAATGGGGTGGTGTTATTCCGTCGTAGATGGGTTTAGCCGTAATTCTTGTATGTCCGGATGATTTTGACGGACCATTAGGGTCTTAGCGCTCATTAAAAACTCCTTTTTAAGTAAGGCTTAGGGGTTTCTGTAACAAAAATTTCCCTTTGTAACTGATATTATAGTATACAAAATCATTGCGAGAGGGCTTTGTAATTTTTAGGGCTCACTTGTAAACAACCAACGCAGGGGTAATGGCGCCCTGAACAAGCCGCGAAGCGTCAGGTTGAATCTTTTTGTATTGTCCTGTAACGTTAATATTTCTACTCATAAAAAAGGACTTGAATAATGACGTTATTAAATCTAATCGTATTAATTATTTTTGCGGGCGTGTTGTTATGGGGCGTGAATGTTTTTATCCCGATGGCGTCTGTTGTTAAAAGCTTACTAAATTTTTTGGTATTAGTTGTTTTGGTGATTTATATATTGCAGTTTTTCGGCATTGTCAAAATGATATTGCCGTTCCCGAATATTTTTAAATAGGTGAGTTGAGGCTTCGCCTCACAAGTTAAAGGAATTAATCGGAGTAGGTTGGGTTGAGCGAGAGCGAAGCCCAACATGAAGATTTTGTTGGGCTTCGCTCTCGCTCAACCCAACCTACGCTGCAGCAAGGTTACGATTTAAATCGTTTGATCAAATATGCCGCTACGGCGCGTAGTCCCATTGCTTCGCCACCTTCTGGTTTCCCGGGTTTGTTTTTTATATTCCATGCCATGACATCAAAATGCACCCAGGGGGTGTTGTCTGTGATGAAGCGTTGTAAAAACAATGCCGCAGTAATCGCGCCAGCGTAGGATGACGCGGGCGAGTTGTTGAGATCGGCAACGGATGAATCCAGCATGCTTTCGTAGCCTTTAAATAGCGGCATTCTCCAGACAGGATCATCCGTCATGTCGGCGGATTCACTGAGCGCGTAGGCCAGTGCGTCTGTATTCGTAAACATCGCCGAGATTTCAGTGCCAACGGCGACACGTGCGGCACCGGTTAAAGTGGTAAAGTCAATGATGAGCTCTGGATGTTCTTCACATGCTTTGACGAGTGCATCAGCGACGACTAATCGTCCTTCGGCATCTGTGTTGTCAATTTCAACCGTGAGGCCATTGCGCATGGTGAGAATATCGCCGGGACGGTAGGCGTTTGAGCCGACAGCGTTTTCAACAGCGGGTATCAACACCTGCAAGCGAATCGGGACTTGACGCTCCATCAATAATGACGCGAGTCCGATGACTTGTGCTGCACCACCCATGTCTTTTTTCATTAAACGCATGTTGGCGGAGGATTTGAGATCAAGTCCGCCTGAATCGAAACACACACCTTTCCCGACCAATGTGATTTTGGGATGTGATGCATCGCCCCAAGTCAGAGATAACATGCGGGGCGGTGTTGCAGAGGCTCTGCCTACCGCATGAACGGCAGGAAAGTCATGGGTTAATAAGTCATCGCCAACCCACTCCTCGAATTCTGCATCATGGGTTTGTGCGAGGCT
Source organism: uncultured Gammaproteobacteria bacterium (assembly GCA_963784615.1). Classification (GTDB taxonomy): domain Bacteria; phylum Pseudomonadota; class Gammaproteobacteria; order Legionellales; family Legionellaceae; genus UBA11403. Next base: position 1,536,077 of record CAWASG010000001.1, on the reverse strand, counting down.
CGATAGCACATCTGACATTTCTTTTGGGCCCATGTCATTGGTTGGCGTATTAATTAAATCGCGGACGAGAAAGATGGCTTCGGCTTCTGCTCGAATACTCGGCCACGCTTGTTCGGAAATCGCCAAAATACGGGGTTCACTGTTAAATGGTTTATATCGGTCGAATTTATATTGCGCCAGAGACCATGACAACAGGGCGGATGGGGAGAGTGATTCGGCAGAAGCATAGCATCCTGCTGGCAGGCGATTAACCGCATGCGCCAGAGCCAAAGCGACATCACGATTTCCTTGGCCAATATAGACTTTACTCAATTTTCCTTCGCTATTATGGATAAGACAAATCTCCCCTAAAGCGCCTTTGAATTGTTGTGAGGCCATGCAGTGGGCATCATAGTCCTCATCAGGCTTGCTTGATGCCTGGTCGAGAATACAAAGTGAAATGGCGTTGCTAGGGTTGATTTGATAAAACTCTTCGACTTGCATTATTCATCCTTAAATTGACCGCGAAATTGTGCTGGCTTGACGCCGGATGCTCTGAGCCCCAGTAAATAGATGAGCATCGCCGCAAAAACATGCGCCAAGATTAAGCCTCCGCGGATGGGTAATGGCTTGCTTAACCAAAAATCCAGATCGCCAATCATAAACCATAAATACAGGCACATCAGGGTATTTGCAACGAGAAGTTGCAGGAGAAAACGTCCCCAGCCAGCGGATGGCTTATATATGCCACGCCGCATGAGTAATCCTAAGAGCAGACCGCAATTCAGATAACCTGCAATGGATGAAGCCAATGTTAAGCCGGCATGCGCGAGAGGGTAGATTAAACACGCGCAGAGTAGGCTATTCACGACCATGGCGATGGCGCCAACTTTGACGGGGGTTTTTATATTTTGTTGGGCATAAAAACCAGAGGCTAATATTTTAACCATCATAAATGCGGGCACGCCTAGCGCTAAGGTGATGAGGCTTTTTTGAATCTGCAAAACATCGCTTGCTAAAAAATGGCCATAGGCAAAGCTGGTGGCGATGAGCGGCATGGAAAATAACATGAGGCCCAAACCAGACGGTACGCCAATGAGTAGCAGCAGGCGTAATCCCCAATCCAGGGAACGTGAAAATTGCTCTGCGTGGTGCGATGCATTGCGGCGAGACAAATGCGGTAAAATCACCGTGGCGATAGCAACGCCAAATACACCTAATGGAAAATCGGTCAGTCGATCGGTGTAATAGAGCCAGGACACACTGCCGGCATGTAAAAAAGAGGCGAAAATAGAATCAACCATTAAGTTCAGTTGTGCGATGGATACGCCAAATAATGCGGGCACCATGAGCTTCAGAACTTGTTTGACGCCTGGATCATTAAAAACCAGCTGTGGTTTGACGAGCAGGCGGCGATGATGCAAAAAGGGGAGTTGAAAGAGAAATTGAACGATCCCTGCAATGAACACGCCCCAAGCCAATCCAACCACAGGCTGACTCAAATGAGGGCTTATATAGAGTGCCGCCAAGATCATACAGACGTTGAGTAATACGGGTGTGAATGCAGGAACGCCAAAATAACCGTAGGTATTGAGCATTGCCCCGCACATTGCGGTTAATGATACAAACATCAGAAAGGGAAAGGTTAAGCGCAGCATTTCAGTTGCTAACAGAGAGCGTTGTGAATCCATGCCAAAGCCTGGGGCAAAGAGATACACAATCACCGGCGCTGCAATAATGCCAATGAATGTCACAATGGATAAGACAAACCCCAGGCTGCCGCTGATACGGGCAAGAAATAAGCGTACTTCATCAACCGTTCGTGTTTTTTGATATTCTGCCAGAACAGGTACAAAGGCTTGCGAAAAAGCGCCCTCGGCAAACAGTCGGCGCATGAAATTTGGAATGCGGAACGCAACCAAAAACGCATCCATTCCTGGCTGTGCGCCAAATAAATAGGCGAGCACCATGTCGCGCGCAAACCCCATCATGCGTGAGATAAACGTCATCAAGGAGACGAGCGAGGTAGAGCGTAATAAGCTTTGTTTTTTGGTTTCAATCATAGGAATTGCTGACATGCCAGACCTGTGTGGGCTAAATAGATATATGATATACCTATTTAGCCTCAGTTAGTTAATGAATTCTTGAGGGATTAGCATATCATCGGCCTAACTTTAATTTGTAAAAAAGATCGTTAACTGCTCGCGCCTCAGTACCTTCGGTACAAACAGCCACAATGAACTTGCAGGTCGCGTCGTTGCGAGCGAAGCGCGGCAATCCAGAGTTCAGAGCACGGTACTCTGGATTGCCGCGCTTCACTCCTAATGAAATTCACAATGTGTGCAATGTTGTATCAGGCGTCGTTGCGAGGTACGAAGCAATCCAGGGTTCGAAGCTTTGTTCTCTGGATTGCTTCGTGCCTCGCAACGACGCCACCTGCAAGTTCATTTTTGCTGTTTGTACGGAGGGTGCTGGCCTGCTCGCAACGACGGAGCCTGGCAAAATTAGACTCATAATGCACTAATGCCGCGTTTTCACTTTCCTAATTCTGTTTGTATTAACCCAGTGCTATGTTTACTTCAATCGGATAAGTTGACATCATATATTGTATTGTGATTTCAGAGACAAAATGAAGGGTTTCATAAGCCGTAAAAGGAAATATATCCATGGGCTATTACTATAAAAGGAGAGAGAAATGAAATTAAATGGAATTGATAAAGGTATGGCCGTCTCAATGCCACTGATTGGCTTATTATGTGCTTTAACCAGTACGTCAGGAAACGCTGGATCAATGGGGCCTGCGCAACTTAACGAATCTCAAAAATTCTATGTGGGTATTTTTGGTGGTGGCGGCTCATCTAACAAAGTTCACATCAGTCAGTATGGTACGGCTTATTATTCCGAGGCAGAGGGCGGGCCTTTAGCTGTGAATGCGTTTGGCAAAACAAACAGTCGCTCCGTAAACCTTCTTGGTGGACAAGTTGGATATCAATGGGTAGAGATCTTTCTAAACCCACTTCATTCTCAGTGGGGAATAACACCCGCTATTGAGTTAGAAGGATATTCTCTTGGGAAAAACAAGTTTACCGCCCACGATATTAATAACGATACCACAAGACTTCCCGAGCATGATTTTATGGTGAAATATCCAATGAAATCAGGCGTTTTTCTGACGAACGCGGTGATAAATTTTAATCTACTTGAGCAGAGTCGATTTCATCCCTATGTTGGTGCTGGTATTGGTGCTGCTGTTATATCTATATCGAATGCAACTTCTACGCAAGTTGCTCCGGCTGAACCAGGCATTAATCATTATAATTCAAATACAGATGACAAAGAGGCAACGTTCGCTGCTCAAGTAAAAGCGGGGTTGAATTTTTCTTTGTGGAAAAATACTAGCCTATTCGCGGAATATCGACGGCTTTATCTCTCCAGTAGCAAGTATGCATTTGGCTCTACAGTTTATCCCTCTCATGTTGCAACCAGTAATTGGCTAGTGAAAATAGACCCTCAAAAATATAATCTGGGAGCCGTTGGTATTCGGTACACTATGTAACTTTAATTTGTAAAATCATTAACTACTCGGGCACGTGCCTGCGCCCGAGTAGTTGCTGTTTGTTCTTTATTAATCAAAGTTAGGCGGCCAATGTACCAATGTAATAGTACTTTGTTAACCTAATTTTGACCTGTTGATATAAGCAGATCAATAATATGCTGAACGAAGTCGTTGCGAGGCACGAAGCAATCCAGGGTTCGAAGCTTTGCTCTCTGGATTGCTTCGTGCCTCGCAACGACGCGATCTGCAAGTTCATTGTGGCGGTTAGTACCGAAGGTACTGCGAACCTGCTAAAATTAGATCAACAACGCACTAGGCTTTATCCGGGATGTTGTGTAGATGGAGCTGGCAGCCTTTTGAGCGATATTCTCGGTAGTGCTCGCGGCTGATGACTTTTGCTTCTTCATAGGTTGCGACCAATTCGATGACACGTTTAAAGCGGGAGGCATAGGTTGGGATTGAATCGGTCATATTGATGAGAATATCGTTGAATCCTCGGGGCTCATTGTCAAAACCAATTTGCACGGGCGGAGGTGGCTCAGGCCCTTCTCCCTGTAGATTGTGAGGGATAAAGCTGTCGTCTTTATAAGTCCAGAGTAATTCATCCAGACGCTCTGCATCGTGTTGGTCTTTACAATGGATAAAGACACGGTGGCCGCGTTGGTAGGCTTTTTCGATGAGACGACAAGTGAGGAGCCAGATGGCTTCTGGTTCCTCACTGGTTAGTAGATAGAAATCAACACGCATCGGTTAGTATCTGTAAAAGTAAGGGAACAGGGCGTCCGGTTGCATTGCGTTTTTTTCCGCTGACCCATGCGGTTCCGGCGATGTCTAAATGTGCCCAACGATATTTTTTCGTGTAGCGGGATAAAAAGCAGGCTGCCGTGACGCTACCTGCAGAGCGATCCGCGGTTGAGTTGGCCATGTCTGCGATGGGGCTATCGATGGCGTCTTGGTAGATGTCCAGAAGGGGTAATCGCCATGCCGCATCATCTGCTTCTTCAGCAGCAGTTAGAATTGTTTCAGCCAACTTGTCATCTGCAGTGAATAAACCGGTGGTTTCATGGCCGAGGGCGATGATGATGGCACCGGTTAAGGTTGCGATGTCAATGACAAATTCGGGCTTGAAGCGTTCGGCATAAGTTAAGGCGTCCGACAAAATTAGTCGACCTTCGGCGTCGGTATTGACAATTTCCACGGTTTGACCCGACATGCTGGTGACGATGTCGCCGGGCTTTGTGGCTTTTCCACTCGGCATGTTTTCCGTGGTGGGAATGAGACCAACCACATTAACCGGTAGTTTCAATAAGGCACAGGCTTTTAACGTGCCGAGAACGCTCGCGGCACCAGCCATATCATATTTCATTTCTTCCATGCCTGCTGGTGGTTTTAAGGAGATCCCGCCAGAATCAAAGGTGACGCCTTTACCGACCAGGACAATAGGAGCTTTGGCTTTGTCTGTGTGTCCATGATATTGCATTTCAATAAACTGAGGGGGTTCATCACTGCCGCGTGCTACCGCGAGCAATGAGCCCATTCCCATCTTTTCTATAGCCTTGCTATCCATAACCTGAGTTTTAATTTCAGGATGTTGTTTTGCTAGATGTAATGCTTGCTCAGCCAAATAGGTGGGGGTGCAGACGTTGGCGGGCAAGTTGGCAAGTGTGCGTGTCAGACGGATGCCTTCCGCGGTGGCTTCTGCATGATGAAGTCCCTTCGCAGTTGCTCCTGGCATGAAGATCTCGACGGATTCGATGCTATGAGGTTTTTTCTGATCACTTTTAAAATCAAGACATTGATAGAGATTGTCATCGATGTTGAGCACCATTTGCTGCAGTTGCCAGTCCGCTTTTTTTCCAGGAATCATGGGCAGGTAAATGGTTGCAGTGTGCAGGCGTTGTTTGATGAGTGCATTGGTGATATCCGCCATCCGTTTTTTTAGGGTTTGTGCGTTGAACGTGGTGTCATCGCCGCAGTGCATGATGAGGATGTTGCGGCCGTTTGCATCGGCTTGCCAAATCATGTCGCCATTGTCTTGTAGTCGTTGAGTGAGACGTTGAATGACGCCTCCAAGTTGAGTCTCCAGTTGGACTACGGCTTCGGGCAGCGGTTGTTTGGCAAGTATGCCAAGAACCAGTGAATCACCTGTGTTGATGTTGAGTGTATTAATGAGTCCGTAATGCATGGTTTCTTCCTAAGGAGGGTGAAATATAGTACAGTGCTATAATAGGGTTTGTTGATACCAGTATATCTGTTTATTTTTAGAGGTAAAACCATTCCGTGCTTATTTTTCGTTATTTAGCCAAAGAAGTGTTTATTACGCTCACGTCGTTGACGACCATTTTGCTATTGATTTTTATGAGCAATCAGTTCGTTCGTTATTTGAATCGCGCAGCCAGCGGGCACCTGCCCGTTGTCTTCATTATGAAATTGATGATGCTGGAGATGCCCAATTTAATGGGACTGTTGCTGCCGCTGGGCTTTTATATGTCGTTGATGATTGCTTATGGGCGTTTGTATGCCGATAGTGAAATGACGGTGTTAAATGCGTGTGGTTATGGGCAAGGGTCGTTGTTGCGACAGAGCTTACTGATGGCATCTGTAGTTGCGCTATTTGTGTTGGTGATTATGCTTTGGTTTAGTCCGTATATTGCGATAGAGCGCGCTAAATTATTGCGAGCTTCCGGTGTGCAAACGTTGATGCAAACCGTAGTTCCTGGTCAATTTAGAGCACTTTCTGGCGGGCGAGAAGTGTTTTATGTGGAGTCGATGAGTCGAGATAAAGCGGTTGCGCAGAAGGTGTTTCTCGCGCGGTTGAATGATAAAGGGCCTGCACCGCAGTGGGACGTGCTTTGGGCTGATAAAGCCTTTGTTGAAAGCGATCCGTTGACGCATGAAGATTATGCCATTATGGAGGATGGGCGAGCCTATCAGGGGCAACCTGGACAGGCAGATTATCAAGTGGTTGATTTTAAGCGATATCAAGCGCGCTTGCCCCATCCGTTTGAGGTGACGACAAAAGATGTTCGCACGGCATATACATCGGAATTATGGTCCTCTAAGAATCATACACTCGCTAAATCAGCGGAGTTGCAATGGCGATTTTCAATTCCGTTGATGGTGTTAATTTTGACATTGATTGGTGTGCCATTGAGTCGCGTCGATCCTCGGTCGGGAAAATATGCCAAGCTGTTGCCAGCGATTCTAATTTTCATTGTGTATGCCAATTTCATGTTTATCGCCCGTAATTGGATTGCTCAAGGAAAAATTCCGCCGTGGCTTGGGATGTGGTGGCTTCATCTTGTGTTTGCGCTTTTGGGTGGGTTGTTGATCTGGCGTAATCGAGTGAAATTATCATGAAATTACTCGAGAAATATGTCGCGAAAACCGTGCTGTCCTCGATTGGTCTGGTGACACTCATGCTGGCAGGGCTGCAAGTTTTTATTTTATTTGTGAATCAATTGGGCGATTTGGGAAAGGCGAACTATGGGTTGGCTTCAGCCGCCGTCTATGTCTTCTTGCAACTGCCTTATCAAGTCTATCTATTTTTTCCGATGGCAAGTTTATTGGGGTGTTTAATTGGCCTCGGGATGATGGCGAATCATCGTGAGCTGGTTATTATGCGCGCCTCGGGGATGTCGATTTGGCAAGTGACTTTATCGGTGTTTAAGGCTGCTTTGGCGTTAATTTTGGTGTTGACTTTATTGGGCGAAACAGTGGTTCCTCAACTGGCACGTGTTGCGAATGATAAAAAAATGTCAGCCATGAGTAATGGGCAGACGTTACGCACCGCAAAAGGGATGTGGCTGCGATATCACAATGATTTTATAACGATCGGGACGGTTGTCTCGAGCAAATCGTTGGCGCAGGTTTATCAATTTCGTTTTGATGCCTCCCATCATTTGCGCTTGGTACGTCGTATGAATGAGATTCAGTATACCAACGGCATTTGGCAGGCAACGCATGTGCATGAAACAGTGATTACAAAAAATCATACACAGGCTCGGCAGATCCCTTTGATGAAGTGGGACGTGCCATTGAAGCCCACGGTATTTAGTTTGAGCTCTAGCGAGCCAGATGAAATGACGCTGCATGAATTACGCCAATTTATACGAGCGCAGAAGGTGACAAAGCAGTCGGTTTTAAATTATGAGCTGGATTTTTGGCAGCGGATTTTTCAACCGTTGACGACGTTGGTGATGATGATGTTGGCGATCCCCTTTATCTTTGGCCCGTTACGTTCCTCGACGATGGGATCTAAATTATTGGTGGGCGCGACAGTTGGATTTGGATTTCATATCTTGAATCGCTTTTTTGGCCCGTTGAGTCAGGTGTTTCAATGGCCACCGATACTTGCGGCCATTGGGCCTACTTGTGTGTTTGCTTTGATTGGGGCTTATTTGATGCGACGGATGGATTAATGTAATGGTCGACCAGAATAATGAGTGAGTATCGTTATTGGTAACTACACGTGCATCAGGATGAGGTAGACAGGGCCCCGAGTAGTTACCGTTATTGTATGATTTATTTCTTACCTTGAAATTGTTTAAACTCTTTTATGGCCTTTTCAGCTTGTTCTTTGCTATAGCCATAGTGCTTTTGAAGTTTGCCATAAATTTCTTGTTGATTTCCTTCAAGTTGTTGAAGGTCATCATCCGTAAGTTTGCCCCATACTTGTTTCATTTTTCCTTTTGTTTCTTCCCATGCGCCTTCAAAAATGTCTTTATTCATGTTGATCTCCGATTGGTTATAAAACCCATAATGTGTCAGAAAACTCCGTCATCAACAGTAAGCGTAGATGACATTAATCAAAATGCAAATGATAGTATTTTTGATGAATGGGAAGTTATTTATGAGTTGATGAACTACAGTTAATAATACTAACTATTTCAAATCATTGAGGTTATGATGAAACAGAAAGATCTTACAAAGAAAAAACCCAAGAGCCCAACCGAAGAGTCCGCTGCTCAAGTAATAGTGAAATCATGAAAAGAGCTTGGATCAGTTCAGATGAAGCGCTACAAGTAAAAATATATCCATAGCAAACGATAAATCAGGGATGAACAAAATGAAAAAGAAGGTCGTCATTTTAGGGGCTGGAATAGGCGGGCTTACGGTTGCTCATGAACTTATTCGCCGCAATAACGACTATGAGATTCATGTCTACGATAGAAATCTACTCATCGGCGGTATGGCACGAAGTGGCGTTAAACATAGAGGCGACACCCTTTTGCCTACGGAGTACTCATGGCGCATCTATGGACCAAATTATGATAATTTACGCGATATATTCAAACAAATACCCCTTATCAATAACCCCAATAAAACGGTTCATGACAATCTCATCGACGTTAATGATTTCTTGATCGCCGATCAGCGCACTATATTTTTAATGAATAATAGGCCGAAAATGCTATGGGATATGAGGCGAGCCTTCAAGACAATCCCGTTCAAACAAAAATGGCGGGTGATAAGCAAAATCATATACTGTTTTATGATCTCAACCGATCGTTTAAATCGTATGGACAATTTGACGTGGAGTGAATTTATCGATCCAGACCATTCGCTATGTCACGATATGAGAAAATATATAATTGATATTATGGGGCCATTTCTTGGCGCCGAGCCGTTGCAAGTTAACGTCCCCTCAACGGCCAAAACATTGGAGACCTTTAAAATACTGAATCGTGCTATCAGCGTCATGAATGCGCCTACCAATGAAGCATGGTTTGATCATTGGAAAGCGTATCTTGAAAGTCAGGGGGTTAGATTTCACTTGGGTGCGAATATAACGGATATACGCACAGAAGGTGATAGAGTAACCGGTGCTATCATCGCTAACAATGATATTTCCGCCGATGTCTTTTTTTGTTCTTTATCCGTAGAAAGCGTTGCTGCTATGCCGTCAGTAACGTTACCAGGTATTAATGAACTCGCTAAGCGTGGGCGTCAACTCATGGTTGGGATGCAATTGTATTTTGATAAAAAAATTACTATGCCAAGTAACCATACTGCGATGTACATTCCTGATAGTCCCTGGCAATTAGTCATTGAGCCGCAAGGCTCTTTATGGGGAAAAACCTACGGTGATATTTCTGATGTATGGTCGATAGGATTATGTGATCCCGTTCGTCAGGGATTACTCATCAAAAAGCCCTTTATCGAGTGCTCACATGAGGAAATACAACAAGAAGTTTGGTATCAAATCACGACTTCTGAATTAGGCGATCATTTGTCGCTTAACACGGTTAAGGTGTTAGATTACAACGTCTGGGATACCTACACATTTAATGGTCAGGCACTTGATACAAATGAGCCAAAATTCAGCACCAATAAAGGAACCTATTTTTTAAGGCCCGATAACGCGACGACATATAAGAATCTATACTTTGCTACAGCTTATACAAAAACCGAAACGGATATGTTTGAGATGGAAAGTGCTGCGGAATCTGGGCGAAGAGCCGCTAGATTGATAGACGAATCTGTTAACGTCATCCCTTTGAATCGTCCGGCGTTGTTTGCCTTCTATCGATGGTTGGATTCGATATTTAAACCATTAAATATTTATCGGTATGCGCCATTAGGATGGGCTTTTTTGGGACTGCCGATTGCCATCGTATTTTCAATTGGGGCAATGCTTTCTCGAAAGATAAAATGAAAACTGATGGCGTTTTTCTGATTTCGTACTTGTTCTTTAGACTTACTTTGAAATTAGATAACACGGCCTCAGTCATCGTTTCGCCAGAAACGCTTATGCCGTCGTTGCGAGCGAAGCGCGGCAATCCAGAGTTCGGAGCACGGAACCCTGGATTGCCACGCCATGTGCAATGTTGTATCAGGCGTCGTTGCGAGGCACGAAGCAATCCAGGGTTCGAAGCTTTGCTCCCTGGATTGCTTCGCGCCTCGCAACGACGACCTGCAAGTTCATTTCAGCTGTTTGTACCGAAGGTACTGGGCCGCTCGCAACGACGGATGGCGAAACGATGACTGAGGCCGATAACACCATCAGGGGGCGATGAGCGAAGGAGAGATCCGAAAACTTTCCAAACACCGATTGGCATGTTGACGAGGCACTAGTTAATCCATCAAAAAATTAAACCCCATGTCATGAATAACATGAGGTTTAAGCATTGTCTTATACAACGATTTGTTTATTTTTGCACTTCGCAGGTAATTTTATCGCAATCACGACAATTAGACGATGCAAAAGCAAAAGCATCTACAGCGCTAGAAGCCGCTTTTGCCATTTTATCATCTGTAGCTTTTTCTGCTTCGACAGAGCTACTGCTAGCATTGGTTGTGCAAACCCAATGACTATCAAGATTTGTTTTTGTAGCTGCCATCGTGGTTGATGTTGCTATAACAAAAACCCCAGCAATCATTAAACTAATTATTCCTTTCATTGTCGTTCTCCTATTCCTACAGTTTAAAAATCTTAAGGTATGTGGTCAATCAACACTAAAATTCAAAAACGACTAAAATAGTTTCAATTAGCCTTGATTTTACACGGCCTCGCTTTGTTAGGGCCTCATGTTGTAAGGCACCTATTTGAAAATAGTATTATTCTTCCAAGAATGTTTTTGCTTCTTGAAAAAACTCATACTAATTGACTGTAGTATATGAATGCGGTTTATTCCATTTTGCACAATATTGTTATCAGAATAAGCGTCACAACTGAAACAATTCGGTGATTAATGTAATGACAGAAGCAATTTGCTGATTGTTTTTAGGCGCAATAAAAATCGTATCATCTCCCGCGATGGTTCCTAAAATGTGAAGGTTAATGCGGTGTTGGTCGATGATTCGAGCGACCATGCTAGCAGCACCTGGTGTTGTGTGGATGATGATGAGAGTTTCATTCGCGATGACGTCTAATACCCATTGCCTGACCAGTGTTTTTTCGTGAATGTTTGTTAACTCATGAATAAGACCGGTTTCATGGGGAAGACGGTAGTGCGTTTTTCCGTCGCTATCAATTAACTTAACGGCGCCAACCTGATGCAGTAATCGGGAAATCTTGGATTGGCTTATCGAATGCCCTTTTTTTTCCAATGCCTGTTGAATGTCTGCTTGTGTTCCGGCCTTTCCTTCCATAAGAATGTCGCGCAGTACGTGTGTTGAAGATTGCATGGTGAGCCTTTAGATAAGTACATATAAATTTACGAGTTTTTTCTACCGTAGTCAAATATACTCGCGAGTTTTTTCTACCACGGTGAAATTTACTCGGGATTCATTATGAGGATATTGTTGACAAACATGAATAATTATTCTAGTATAGTGAATACTTATTCGTTCGTGACGATTTTCAGGAGAAGATTTTGGGAATTCAACTCAGTCCTGCTGCTAAAAAAAATACGTCTTATATTGTCTCTGCATTAGGCGCCATTGGGGGTGCATTGCAAAATTATATTGCGGTGGAGATGTTTCTTCGAGAAATCGTCGGTGGGTTTACTTCCATTTCCAGATTGCTTTCTGGTTTTCTTCATGCGACTGCCATAGGGGCGGGTGGTATGTGTAGCGGTATGGTTAATTTTTTTATTAACCTGGAGTTATTAGAGGGTTTTCTAGAGAGAATCACGAGTGATGAACCGGGGGTTGAGCTTACTGGGTGGCGAAAATTCTCCTATTATGCAGGGATTTTTGTCTTTTCGGTGACCGGTGTGTTATTCGGGATGATGGCGTTTACGTTCAGCGCAGCAACGCCTTTGGCTATTTTAGGGTTGGCCTCGGGTGTATTTGTTGCGGTGATTATGACGATTCAAGAGATTGAGACCTGGTTGCAAGGGTTTGATTCTCCTGAGTCAGATGATGTGGAAAGTTTATATGACATTTTTCTTCAGTGGAAATCAACACTCACGTTTGGTAAAGCCTGTGGTCATATTATTGCGGCGGGAAATGTCTTGGCGCTGAGTTTACTGTTTACGTTAGGACTTGCTGAAGTATTGATGGTCATGCAGGTTGCGGCGTTTCCGGCGTTTGTGATTGGATTATCGGTTGCATTTACATTCGGTGCATTCACTGAGTTTTATTTCTATAATTTTTTCCTGGCCAAATTTTGTGACAAAATTGAGTCAAAGTGGGAAGAAATGAAAGCCAGTCAGTATGCGTCGCTCGGCTTTTTATGCGTTGGGGTGAATGCGTTTGTGAATGCCGCACTGACTTATTCAGGTGTGGGTCTTTTAGCGGGCGCATTGGTGGTGGCGGGTATAGCACTCCCTCCCGTGGGCGTGATCATTGCTTTATCGGCGATTTCCGCGGTCTTTGCCGGTAGTGCATCGATGATTTTAGGAATGGATTTTTGGATTAGAAAAATGGGCGGTCAAGCCGATGCCGTTGTGGAAGCGCCGCAGGATGATGTGAACACAGATACTCATATCGTTGATGGGCCAGAAGAACCCATTTGTGTCACTCCGGGGTTGAGCATTTTTCTTAATGCACAACCCGCTGTGACTAATGAAGAGTTGGTACCATCCATGCAGAAAGCTGCCTAAGACAGTTTGATTGACATTTCAGCTCGTTCTTGATATCTTATTTGTACATATTTAAATTAAGTTGAATGTTAATCATGTTGTCTTCCGTATTCAAATCGATAAGCAGTTGGCGTTGGTGAGTTAGATCACTTGCGTTTTGTTGTTTTTGATTTTGATTAACACGGGGGAGTACAGTATCATGAATGCTTATTTTTACATCTCATCATCACATTCTCTATTGTTCAAGTCGTCGATTTATTCGGATGTTTTTTGTCAAAGTCACTTTTCGTGGCCATTGGGCCATTATTCTTGTTTATACTGATTTAAATGATATCGCTTTGCCCCATCATTCAGAAATTTTCTGGGGTGAATTGAATGCTCAAACGGATAAAAAGGATCTTGAACATGAAATCTATGATGCGACAATTATTGGCGCGGGAATCGCTGTCTACTGAACAAAGCTATGCGCTGTTTGCAGAGCTGGCTACTGCAAATGAGCTACAGCAAGGGGTTATATTGGCACTGTTGGCTGCGAAGGAGGCATCGCCGCATGAAATTATGGGGGCACAACAGTTTCTGAGCGAGCAATCTGCTTTGGATTCATCGGTTTTACAGGGCTGCCCTGCGGATGTGGTCGATTTGGTTGGCACGGGCGGGGATGGGCTGGGAACGTTTAATATCTCCACGGCAGCGAGTATGGTGGTGGCAAGTTGTGGAGTGTCTGTTGCCAAACATGGCGGTGGGCGTGTGACTAGTCGCTCGGGTAGTGCGGATGTCATGACGGGATTAAGTGTGCCGCTCTATCTGACGGTTTCCAAACTGCTGCATAGTCTTCAAGCCAATCGTTATGCCTATATCTGTGCGCCATATTTTAATAAAACCTTGAATGCCTTTGGGCGAATTCGCTCACAATTAGGCTTCCCCACGATTTTTAATGTGGTTGGCCCGTTGATTAATCCGCTGAAACCTAAACGACAAGTCATTGGCGTGTATCGCAAAGCGTTGGTGCCGGTCGTTGCGACAATTTTACAAGAAACAGGTTCAGTACATGCTTTGGTAGTGCATGCAGAAGAAGGGCTGGATGAATTTAGTGTGAGTGGGCCGAGTTTTGTGGCGGAAGTCAATGCACAGGGCATCAAAGAATATACGGTTAACCCCCAATCGTTTGGATTTGCACCATCAACGCTTCAAGACGTACTTGGCGGCACCCCTGAAGATAATGCCAAGATGATTCAAGCGATTTTTTCTGGACAATTGGCGGGAGCAAAACGGGATATCGTCTTGTTGAATGCGGCAGCAGGGTTGCTCGTTGCGGATCAAGTGTCGACGCTGGCAGAAGGTGTTGAGATGGCTCGGGAGGCCGTTGTCTCCGGTCGAACGCAGGCATTGCTGCATCGATTACAACAAGGGGAAACAGTATGAGCCATTTTTTAGATGACATGAAACAACGCGTGTTAGCGCGGGTGCAGCATATGCAGATGAATAGCATCGGAAATGAACTTCAGAGACGTCGTTGCGAGCGAAGCGCGGCAATCCAGAGTTCAGAGCACGGTACTCTGGATTGCCACGCTCCGCTCGCAACGACGGAAACTGGGGAGGCACGAAGCAATCCAAGGGACGGATCTCCGAACTCTGGATTGCCGCGCTTCGCTCGCAAAGACGAATCCGTGGCTCTTGCTGAAATGATGATTAAGGCAGAAAAAGATGTGTTGCCCTTTGATTTTTGTGAGATATTCAGGAATAAACAGGCTTCGGCGATTATTTCAGAAATTAAATTTGCCAGTCCGTCACGTGGCAATATTTATCTGGGCCCATTAAATCATATTCAGATTGCTGAACGCTATATGACGCATGGCGCCAGTGCCTTATCAGTACTGACAGAGCCTGATTATTTTAAAGGTGATATTCAGTATATTCGAGATATTCGCGAAACACTGCCTGAATGCCCGATTCTATTGAAAGATTTCGTCCTGGCGCCGATTCAGATTAAACAGGCTCAAGTATTTGGCGCGAATGCGGTGTTGTTAATTGTTGCTTTTTTAGAGCCCTCGTTGATGAGCGATCTCTATGATTATGCGATTTCTCTGGGCTTAACACCTCTAATCGAAGTGCATGATGAGGATGAGTTAGCACAAGCGCTCACGCTGCGACCGAAAATTATCGGCATTAATAACCGTAATCTGAAGACGATGGCGATTGATTTGGAGACCTCACGCCGTTTAATCCGCCAGATCCCAGATGATGTGTTTGCTGTTTGTGAAAGTGGTATCGCAACGCGGGCTGACATCGTGGATATGCGTGAGCGAGGGTTTGACGGATTTTTAATCGGGTCGCATATGATGCAAAGCAATGATCCAGGAGAGGCGTTAAGTGCGCTACTGCAGCGAGAATCACATGCGCGCTAAAATTTGTGGTCTGACGCATTTGGATGATGCGCGGTATGCCATTGATCAGGGCGCTTGGGCATTAGGGTTTAATTTTTATCCTTCCTCGCCGAGATACATAGAGCCCACTGCCGCCGCAGTGATTATTCGCCAATTACCTGGGCATATTGTCAAGGTAGGTATTGTCATGGGCGTGAACGCTGGTGAAGCGGCTGATTTGATGAACATAGTGGGGCTTGATTTAATTCAGATCTATGATGACATCGAGGCACCACCATCGCTAAAAAAACGCATGATCCTGGCATTGCAGGCATCCACACAGGACGAGCTTCCCTCGCATGAGATATTAAGTCAATACGCCTATGTGTTGTTAGACTCTCCCAAGCTCGCTGACGGCTTGTTGGGTGGAACCGGGCGTTTAAGTAATTGGGAATTAGCCGCCCAGCTTGCTGAAAAATATCGACTGCTGTTGGCCGGGGGCTTAACGCCGACGAATGTTGCCGCCGCGATAAAGGCGGTTCGTCCATATGCAGTTGATGTCGCCAGTGGTGTGCAGTGCTCACCAGGTCGAGTCGATCGTTCTCTACTTCAAGATTTTTTAAGGCAGGTCAATCATGAGCAATAAAAAAGGGTATTATGGGGTATATGGCGGTTGCTTTGCACCAGAAACATTAATTGAGCCGCTTGCGGCGCTGGAAAACGCATATCATCGTTTTAAAGATGACGCTGAGTTTCAAGCGCGCCTTAAGCATTATTTACAACATTATGTGGGTCGCGAAACGCCGCTGTATTTTGCCGAGCGCCTGACCGCGCATTTGGGTGGGGCGCGTATTTATCTGAAACGCGAAGATCTTACTCACACCGGCGCGCATAAAATTAATAACACCATGGGGCAAGGTTTGCTCGCCCAAGCCATGGGGAAAACGCGTTTAATCGCCGAAACAGGTGCTGGGCAACACGGTGTGGCAACCGCTACTGTTGCGAGTTTATTGGGGATGTCGTGTGTGGTGTACATGGGGGCTGTGGATATGGAAAGACAGCATCTGAATGTCATCCGCATGCGTGTGTTAGGGGCTGAGGTACGTGCGGTGACGTCAGGCAGTCAAACCTTAAAAGATGCAACATCCGAAGCCATGCGTGATTGGGTGAGTCATGTGAATGACTCTTATTATGTACTCGGCTCGGCATTAGGCCCTCATCCTTATCCTATGATGGTTCGCGATTTTCAACGGGTGATTGGGGTGGAAGCCAGAATGCAAATACAAGCAGCGATTGGTCGTCTACCGGATGAATTAGTTGCGTGTGTCGGTGGTGGTAGTAATGCGATTGGCTTATTTCACCCTTTTATTGAGGATAGTGCGGTTAAAATGACTGGCGTAGAAGCAGGTGGAATGGGATTGGCATTAGGCCAACATGCTGCACGCTTTGCCGGTGGGCGAGAAGGCGTATTACAGGGCACCAAAAGCTATTTATTACAGGACGATTTTGGACAGGTTGCGGCTACGCACAGTATTTCCGCAGGTCTTGATTACCCGAGTGTTGGTCCTGAACATGCATGGCTGCATGATGCTGGTCGTGCGCAGTATACCCATGCATCCGATCAAGACGCCATTGACGCCGCATTTTTATTGGCGAGACAAGAAGGCATTATTCCTGCTCTCGAAAGTGCGCATGCCATTGCCTATGCAATACGCACCGCGCCGTTGCTGCCGAAAGACTATGTGATGCTGGTGGGGTTATCGGGTAGAGGGGATAAAGATGTCGAAACGCTTAGTCAGTATATAGGAGCTGCAAATGCTTAACTCTGTTTTTAAAGTAGATCGACCTGCTTTTATCCCCTTTATTATGGCAGGACATCCATCAATCGATGAGACGCGGCGCGCAGTATTGGCTTTGTCTTCTGCTGGAGCTGATTTGATTGAGCTGGGGGTGCCCTTTTCCGACCCCGTGGCCGATGGCCCGATTAATCAACGGGCTGCTGATATCGCCCTGCAGCAAGGGATTCATTTAGACACGGTTTTGGCATTGGTTAAATCGATTCGTGACAGCGGTTGTCAGACGCCGATTATCCTGTTTAGCTATTTTAACCCTATTCTGGCTTTTGGGTGCGATGCATTTGCAAAAGCCGCCAAAGCTGCGGGTGTGAATGGTGTGCTGGTGGTTGATTTGCCCCCTGAAGAAGGCGAAGCATTTTATGGCCAACTTAAATCCGCAGGCCTTGGGGTGGTGTTACTCGTTTCGCCAACAACCAATCCAGAGCGATTTGAGGTTTATCATCGGGTTGATCCTGCCTTTATTTATTATATTTCCAGGCTTTCAGTAACCGGTGTGCAGAGCGAACTGGCGCCGCAGTTGGCGGGTGAGATTGAGGTATTAAGAACGCATTTCCCCAAGCATCCGATTGCAGTCGGATTTGGTATTTCCACAGTCGAGCAAGCGCAAACCGTTGCTCAATTTGCAGATGGTGTGGTTGTTGGGAGCATGCTTGTGGATACGCTGGAGATCGAAGGGGTAGATACGTTATATAGACTGGCGGCTAATTTTGCGGATGTGGTTCATCATGTCTAATCCAGTGCAATTGAGTGACACGACACGAGATTTGATGGTTCAAATCCAACCCATGGTGTTCGATGGTTTTGATGCTGATATCATGAGTGTTCGACGTAGTCACGTGCTGTCTGCTTTGCGCAACTTAAATGCTGAAGAGGATAGCCAGTCTTTTGTATTGGAGTCACTGCGAGCTTCTTTATTGTCTGATTTGCGTCGTTCTATGATTCATCGACAAGAGAACGAGGAGCCGGATTGGTTTTCAAGAATGAAACTCTGGTTCTTAATCATTAGTGGAAGCATTTTGGCGATATATGGAGGCTATGATGCCGTCTCCCCATTTTTGCCTTTGGCGTTTGTCCCCGTCTGGGTCGGACCCATCGTGATTGTGCTATTTATTGTCTGCTCAGTTGCGTCGTTTTATGCTTTTGATTTGAGCCAAATTTCAGACAATATCGGGGTGAGTTTTCCTGAGTCGCGTCACATGTTGGATGTGTTATTCGAGCAAGCACAAGATATCCAGTTGATGGGGAAATATATTGAACGTCAATTCCATCGGCGCACTGCAGAGAATTTGAATGATTTACATCAATTGGTTGAAGCGCTCCAGCAGCAACAACAACACTTAAATCATTTGCAGGCGACGTATCAAATGCAATTGGAGGATGGTCATTTAGGGATTGCAAAATGGATTGCAAGTGTTGTGACCGGCATCTTGTTTTTTGCGAGTGGTTATTTTGTGGGCCAAGACCCAGCGATCGCCATTTGTTCGCTATTGGGATTATCAGCAACGGTCATGGCAACGCCAGTCTTTCTTCTGTGTTTTATCAGCGGCGTGGCCGCATTTGCGCTTTATTGGTACGTAGAACGTCCAGGCGTTGATCATTTTATTTCGCATTTATTTGGGTTGGATAAAGAGAAAATTGCAGGGCTGAATCAAAGTGAGCCGTGTGAATTGACTGGAGAAGAGATCAGTATTACGTCGCAATTGGAAGTCTTAAAACAGCAACTGCATTCTAAGATCAATCAACCGTGTGTTGCCACGCAAACGTCTATGGATGGCTTAGTCAGCCCGCCTTTATTTCGTCGAGTGACTAGCGAACAATCTACGCAGACTGAATCAGGTGAACATATAGTTCGATTTGCCTGCGGTCCCGCAGGGTCATAATATAATCGAGCGTCTTTTTTTACTCCTGGCATCAGACTAAGTTATTTAATCGCTGAGGTTGAATCCTGTTGCCTCATAAATGCTTTTTATTTAGCGTTGATTGCGGCGTAAAATTTTTTTGAGATTGATTAACCGGCTTTACAAGTTTAATGCTTGTTTGACAAACGGGATGGTGATTTTTCGCTGTGCGGCGAGGGATGTTTCATCGAGGCGGTTGAGCAGGGCATTGAGATCATGCATATTACGGGCCGAGCGGTTGATGAGGAACTGGATGACGCTGGTTGGTAATTCAAACCCCCGTTTTTGCGCAAGACGTTGTAAGGTGCTGATTTTGTCTTCATCGCTGAGTTCATTCAGTTGTATGACCATACCCCAGCTTAAGCGCGATTTTAAATCGGCGAGTTTGATGGGGGTGTTTGCGGGTGGAGTATTGGCTGAAATCAGCAGCTTGCCTCGTTCACTGTCGCGGATTTGATTGTATAAGTGAAATAAGGCCTCCTCCCATTCTGGGATGCCGGCTATGGCATCGATGTCGTCAATGCAAATGAGCGTATGCATATCCAAACCATCCATGACTTGAGGCCCGAAATCTTTTAACGCGAGCAAGGGCAAGTATATCGCTTCTGTGTGAGGGAGTGCCTGGCAGCAAGCCTGCAGTAAATGAGATTTACCGCTGCCTGATATCCCCCAGAGGTAGAGCATGGACTTATTGTTTTGCTGATCCAGTAAATCGAGGAGTTGATGCTGTAATAACAGATTGCTGCCCCAGTGAAAATCTGCCAGTGTTGCTTCATCATTGAGTTGGATGGCTAATGGTAATTGCTGATTCATGGGGTGGGGAGTTTCGTGAAAAAGGCTTTTTTACCCCACGTCCAAACATAATCAATGAAGGTGCTTGCAGTCGTTACCCCGGTCACCAGGATGAGGGTATTGAGCAGTGTTGGGTTGATGTTAAAAAAAGCCAGCTCAAACAGACAAAGGGTGACCAAAGCCAGTTGAAGTACTGTATTGATTTTACTTAAAAAAGTGGGTTTAAAATTCAGTTGTCGTTGAATAACATAGTACCAAAATAGAACGCCAAATGAGATCGTCAGATCACGTAAAAACACGAGAATAACGAGCCACCACGGCAATTTTCCAATAGAAGCCAAGGCAATAAAGCTCGATGCGATAAGTAGTTTATCCGATAAAGGGTCGGTAAATGAACCGAAAGCACTTTGCCAATGAAAATGACGCGCCAAAAAACCGTCCAACCCATCCGTGAAGCCAGCAAATATAAAGATATAAAACGCATTCGTATACTGCTGTTGGTAGAGAAACACCAGGAAAGGTGTGATTAAAACCAAGCGAGTAATGGTGAGCACGTTAGGTATGTGTCTTAGAATCATGGGTTAAAACGGTGCCTTAAACTATTTTTTCCAGTGAATGAACCAAGTGTATACAATACTATAACATCTGTCACGTTGTAGATATACCCATTGGAGATGAAGATACTGGTTTTTAGACCACTCAATTTTCCCTTCCCGAGTAGTTAACCGGGCAGTATATCCTAAATTTTGGAGTCTGGGCGAATAGCGTTTGCCCTGTTGTTTTGAGGTAAGGTGGACACGTTGCCTCTCGACCTCTTTGTCCACCCTACGTCATTATTCACATCTTTAATAGTTTTCTCTGCAATCGGCTACACTTTTACCACTAGATCTGCATTTACGATACTCAGATCCTTGCCTGTCGGCACGTTCTTTACATCGAGTTACGGCGACGTGACATCTTTGAACGGAGCCGGCATCCGGTCCGTTGCAGTCTCTTTCACAACGTGCTTCAGCACCTGGCGCTGATTGAGCATACGCATTGACAGTGAAGAGAGACCCCAGACATAGGGTTGTTGCTATGCAAATCCCTGAAATAGATTTGAATTTCAATTCCATGATATTCTCCTTTATGTTTTTTACCGTATATCGTATGTAGAAACATACTCTGACATTGTAGACCATATATCTCGATCGTGCATTTTTAATACATAATAAATGTAGAAACTAACTTTATATTGTCGATTTTTAACGAAACCCCCTGACGTCAATTTAAAGTATACGTTATGATTACCCTAGCCAATTAAGGCACATTTTTTAAGGCGTACAGTCATGCAACCTCAACAAGCTATTGAAGCAATTTATATTACAAAACCAGAATTTCTTACTGAATTATGTGAAGAGGTTGGTGATGTTGCGAATATTGTTGAGGACTTAGTTTTTTCTCCACACCTTAAACCTGATGTGTGCTTTGCTCAAGATATCTGGCTGGAACCGCATATCGTCAACTTTCAATCCATTTCCGAGGCCGTTAACATTCTCCGCCAGGCGGGGAAATTTTGGTACTTTCATCCGGTGACACACATAAGACGAGGGCGTTTAATTGAAGAGCAATTACGCAAATGTCCCTCTCTCATACGCGGCTTCCCTATTGACGTAGCCATTCCTGCGGTGGGTGGATTTACGCTGTTAGATAAAAACACGCTGGTATACAGTGCTAAACGTCAAAAAAAATGGCCGCAAGGTCGATGTTTATTTATCGAGGATAAAACCAATCCACCCAATCGCGCTTATTTAAAATTATGGGAAGCACTCTCGGCTTTGGAGAGCTATCCGCAATCGGGTGAGACGGCTTTAGATTTGGGTGCCTCACCTGGCGGTTGGACTTATGTGATGCAATCCTTAGGCACAACCGTGACGGCAGTCGATAAGGCATTACTGGATCCCTCTATAGCAAAACTGCCGCGCGTACAATTTTTACAGCAGAGTGCGTTCGCATTAGATCCGGCGACATTGACCGAAACATATGATTGGGTGTTATCAGACATCGCCTGCTACCCCGAGCGAGCTTATGCACTCATCATGAAGTGGATAGCATCGGGGAAGGCAAAACACATGATTTTTACCATCAAACTACAAGGCGAAACGTCGTTATCCAGTATTAAACCTTTCCAAGACATACCGAACTCTCGCATCATTCATATGTTTTATAATAAACATGAAGCGACGTTTTTTTACCCGGCGAATCTCATGATATAAGCCGATAATTATCGAGCAATCGTATTGCGCCAATTTGAACAGCGATAAAACGCCGGTTTTCGTGTTCCTCAATATAATCAACGGTAATGCCCATCGCCTGCAGTTGTGAGCAGATAATATCGATAGAAATGGGCTGGTGGAAAATGCGTGCAAATTCATCTGCAAGGTTTCGTTGCTCGGGGGTAAGGCGTTGGTTGCGGGAACTGAAGGGGAGTCGGCTGGGTTCGCGAATGGTTGGGCAAGCTTTGATGTCTACATTCATGAAAAATGCAGCGGCCATGTCGTGAATCAGTTGAAATTGTTGATAATCCTTCTCACCAAAATAGGCGAGGTTCGGACGGACGAGTTGCAATAATTTCATCACCACCGTTAAAACACCCGTAAAATGCCCGGGGCGATGGCCGCCTTCCATCAGTTGGCTGAAGGCGTTCTCGGTGATTTGAAATTGATAGTTGTCATTGTAGATTGCCTCTGGTTCCGGGACTAAGCATGCTTGAACGCCGGCTTGCTTGAGTAAGTTGAGATCTGCATCCAACGTGCGGGGGTAGTGGGTGAAATCATCCGTTTGATTGAATTGGGTTGGGTTGACAAAAATACTGACCACAGTCCGATCATTCTCGCGTTGGCTTGCTTCTATCAGAGAGATGTGACCTTGATGCAGTGCTCCCATGGTTGGCACAAACCCAATCGATTGATGTGCGGGGCAGGTGTTACGGAATGCGTGCCATTCTTTGATCTCGTGTATGATTTGCATAAAATGATTCCAGTAAAACAAGAAATGATGACTAAGGCCAGAAAATTATATTTGGACGAAACGGCATGCGTTTTTTGCATGCCGTTTCGACCAAACTCCAATTAACTATAAGTATGTTCTTCCGCGGGGAAATGCATGCCTTGAACCTGCGCAACATACGCTTGAATACCCTGTTGCAGGAGCGCCTTTCCTTCGACAAAGCGTTTCACAAAACGAGGGTTAAATTCAGTCTGCAAGCCCAACATGTCATGCCAAACCAGTACCTGGCCGTCTGTTTCAGCGCCTGATCCAATGCCGATGACTGGAATCGTTAAAGCTTGGCTGATGGTTTTCGCCAATGGACTGGGAACACACTCCACCACCACGGAAAAACATCCTGCGGCTTCGAGGCGTTCTGCTTGTTGTATGAGTCGTATCGCCTGCTCGGTTTCACGACCCTGAATGCGAAAGCCGCCGAGTTGGTGAATGGACTGAGGTGTCAGGCCGATATGACCCATCACCGGGATCCCGCAAGTCACCAAATACTCGACGGTTTGATAAACGTCCTCATCCGCACCTTCGAGTTTGACCGCATGAGCACCGGCCTGGAGCAATTGTTTTGCGTGTAATACGGTATCGGCACGGGAGATACGATGGCTCAAAAAGGGCAGGTCGCTTACCAGGAATTGCTTCTTTAATCCACGTGCAACGGCTGCAGTATGTAACACCATCATGTCAATGGTCGCCATAATAGTGGAGTCATGACCGTGCACTGCCATGGCAACCGAATCACCAACCAAGGCACAATCAACATCCGATTCAGCAATCATGCATGCAGAAGGATAGTCGTAGCAGGTCAACATCGTGATTTTTTGTGCGCGTTCTTTTTTGCGTTTAAAATCGAGTATATTCATGAGCGTATCTCCATGATTTGTTGCATTGCATGGGATACACAAAGGGTATTACCAGGTACCTGTCGCATGGATCAAGTCCTCCTAAGTATGATGTAATTTTTTTTTTGTCATCGCTCAATTGCGAGTCGATGCAGTGGGTAATTATAATCAGTCTGTGTGGTGGAATACAATAAATTAATGATCTAAGGGAAGTCGCCAATTCTCTAAAGTCAGCGAATGAATTCGATTAAACTCATTTGTATTGGATGAGACAAAAATAAGTTGGTTGTTTAGGGCGACACCGGCCAATAAAATATCATAACTTCCAATGGGTCGACCTTGTTGCTTTAATATGGCTCGAATCTTTGCCGTTTGTTCCGCATCGCCTAGTGTATAGTCCAATACAGTAACGGATGTTAAAAAATCAAGAATAATGGGCTCTATTGTTTGCCTATATTTTGGATTCAGGGCGAGCCCGTATTGGATTTCCATGACGGTGATGCTGGAAACAGCGAGTTCATTGGGTGGTGTGATTTTTAATTGAGATAATGTGTTTTTTTCACCCTTCACAAAATCGCTAATGACGCAGGTATCCAATAAATACTTCATGCAAATGGATCCTCTTTTGGGGGTAACAAATCGACACGATGCGACTCAAAGGATGCTGCATTGGCAACGCCATTGAATGTTAATATTGAATTGGGCCATTTTTTTATTTCATGGTGGGCAAGCCATTCTTTGATGGCTTCTCGAATGATTGCATTACGTGAAGTCCCTCTTTGCTTGGTTTGTTCGGTAAGACATTTTCCTAGCGAGTCTTCAATATAAATATTAATATTCATTAGCGCACCTTTTAATAAAACAAATATATAACATATTATAGTATGTTATGTGAAAAATAACAAATTACAGGTACTATTTTACAGATGTATTGACCGATTGAATTTCAGGAATTTTATGTTGAATTTAAATCAACCCGGAGAGCAGGCGTTTACCTTTTCAGGTCAGGTGGGTGAGTTGGAAGCGATCGTGAGTGTTCCTCCGGATTATGATAAGCGTTATATCGCGTTATTGGGACATCCGCACTCGTTGCAGGGTGGCACGATGCATAATAAAGTCGTGACGACTTTGGCGCGGGTGTTTAAAGAATTGGGAATGGCGAGCATTCGGTTTAATTTTCGCGGGGTGGGCCAGTCTCAGGGTGAGTATGATGCAGGCGTGGGGGAGAGTGAGGATATGTTATTACTCGCTGAACTCTGTCAGCAGCAAATGCCGGGGGGGCAGTTGGTGTTCGCAGGATTTTCATTTGGCTCTTATGTGACTTATCGCGCTGCCGCGCAATGTCCGCATGCTTTGCTGGTTTCAATAGCGCCTCCAGTTCATCATTATGATTATACGGCATATGATCCCACCCCGCATCCGTGGATGATTGTCCAGGGTGATGTGGATGAAGTGGTGCCGGTTGATGAGGTCCGCACGTTTGTTGCGCAATCAGCATCCCCTCTTATTTATTCGGAAATGCCAGATACCAGTCATTTTTTTCATGGCAAATTGATCGAGCTGAAATCATTGTTGCTCCAACATATTCAAACACTGGGCTTAAGATGACATTGACCGATGAATATGATGCAGCGATTGCACGGGGTGAGATTCAGGATGATCCCCTGCAGCGCGGTGTGCTGACATCTTTCCAGCGCGTTGCGGAGTCCTTAAATCGGCCTCGGCATTTTTGGTTTAGGCGCTTATCCAAAGAGACTATTCAAGGCTTATATTTGTATGGACCTGTGGGCGGAGGTAAAACGTTTTTGATGGATTTGTTTTATCATCATGTCCAGGATCGCCATAAATCGCGCATGCATTTTCATCAATTTATGCAACAAGTGGATGGCCAATTGCGTCGCCTGCAGGGGCACTCTGATCCTTTAAAGGTTATTGCGAAAAATCTGGCTAAAAAAACACGATTACTTTGTTTGGATGAGTTTCTGGTTCAAGATATTGCAACCGCCATGATCCTCGCTGAACTCATCAAATTGATGTTTGCAGAAGGTGTTGTTTTGGTGATGACCTCGAATACAGCTCCGGATAATTTATATTTGAATGGGTTGCAGCGGGTGCGATTTCTACCCGCGATTGCTTTGATTAAACAGCATTGTGAAGTGATTGATTTAACCGAACGTCGTGATTATCGCTTGGGGCGCGCGCCACTTGAAACAGCTTACCTGTATCCGTTGAATGAAAAAAACGATGCCATCATGGTGTCGCAATTTAATACATTGGTGAAAGGCCGGGCTGATGAGAGGATTTTATCGGTGCAGGGACGGGATATTCCAACGATACAATGCAGTGAACTGGTTGCATGGTTTGAGTTTGATGTCATCTGCCAGTTGCCACGCAGCCAGTTGGATTATCTGGAAATAGCCCAGCGCTTTCATACGATTTTTGTGAGCCATGTTCCAGTGCTGACAGCACAAGATACGGTAAAAGCACTTTTGCTCACGCATTTTATTGATGTGATGTATGACAGCAAAGTGCGCGTGATACTGTCCGCAGCCGCGCCGATTGATGAACTTTATCTTGAAGGCGAAGTCTATGTTGCGTTTCAACGAACGCGAAGTCGATTGCAGGAAATGCAGTCTATTGATTATTTAAAATGAGAATGATTCTCGATAGCATTTGTGGTAAACTATACCTTTCTCATGATATGACGTTATAAATGATGCTCACTACCTCTGAT
Organism: uncultured Gammaproteobacteria bacterium; assembly: GCA_963784615.1. GTDB lineage: Bacteria > Pseudomonadota > Gammaproteobacteria > Legionellales > Legionellaceae > UBA11403. The sequence goes on along the minus strand of CAWASG010000001.1, from coordinate 1,509,548 downwards.
TTAAAAGCCGGCCTTCGGGTGCGTTTAATTGATTTCGGTTTAACCGATACGGCATATCGTCGAAAATTATTATCGTTTGGGATGACGCGTGGTGCTGAGGTTGACGTGATACGCATTGCACCGCTTGGATGTCCTGTACAGGTAGAGGTTCGCGGTGTATCAATCGGCTTGCGATTTGATGAGGCCCGTCATTTGCAGTGGGAGCAGTTATCATGCGCGTGATGCTGGTGGGTAACCCTAATTGTGGGAAAACAACCTTATTTAATGCCCTGACCGGTGATAATCAACGCGTGGGTAATTGGCCTGGCGTAACGGTTGAGAAAAAAACCGGCACATTAATTATTGGTCAGCATCCAGTTGAGTTGATCGATCTTCCTGGCTTGTATTCTTTAACCTCGCCCCATCAAGGTTCAAGCCAGGATGAGAAAATAACCGCACAAGCGGTTATTAGCGACGATGTTGATGTGATTATCAACGTGATGGATGCCTGTCATTTGGAGCGACATCTTTACTTAACCAGTCAGTTACTTGAGTTAGGCAAGCCCGTTGTGATTGCACTGAATATGATAGATATCGCCCAGCAGCGCGGAATTATTATCGACGCCAAGGCATTGTCTCAGCAGATGGGTTGTTCGGTCATCTCTATTCAAGCACATCGACATCAAGGGTTGGAGGCGTTAAAACAAGCCGTCCTGAGCGCTCCTGAATTGAAGATGAAGCCTTTCGTACTGCCCTTATCAAGCCCGTTAACAGATGCGCTTGTTGCGATAAAGCAGGCATGGGTTGAGCTTGGGACTTATTCACCACAACATGCATTCTATTGGGCGAATCGTTTGCTTGAAGGTGATGCTGTGTTGGTGACCGATTCGAGTGTCATGCACTGTATACCAGAAGAATCCGATATTTTGATGGCGGATGCACGCTATCAAGCGGTGCATCAAATCGTGCTGTTGGCACAGAAAAAACGCTCAGATGCGAGCGAGCATTTGACCGCTAAAATTGATCGCATTGTCTTGCATCGCTTCTGGGCATTGCCCATTTTCTTTGGCGTGATGTATTTGATGTTTTTTATGGCCATTAATGTCGGCGGTGCGTTGCAGGAGTTTTTTGATATCAGCAGCGATGCCATTTTTGTTCAGGGGGTGGCATCCCTTCTGCAAGCCATGCATGCACCGAGTGGATTGATAGCGTTCATTGCGAATGGCCTGGGGAAAGGTATTAATACGACCTTAACCTTTATTCCCGTGATTGCTTCCATGTTTTTCTTTTTGGCGTTGCTCGAGACGTCCGGTTATATGGCGCGAGCCGCATTTGTTGTTGATAAAGCGATGCGGGCATTGGGCTTGCCGGGGAAATCATTTGTGCCCATGATTGTAGGCTTTGGCTGCAATGTGCCGGCGATTATGGCGGCACGTACTTTGGATTCTGAACGGGACAGGTTGCTGACTGTTTTGATGAGTCCGTTTATGTCTTGCAGCGCGCGCTTGGCTATTTATGCCATCTTTGTAGCAACGTTTTTCCCAGTTGGTGGCCATAACGTTGTCTTTTCGTTATATCTGATTGGTATATTGATGGCGGTGTTGACGGGGCTGTTATTGCGAAAGACGGTATTTAAAGGCAGTGCATCACCTCTATTGCTGGAGCTGCCTGCTTATCATAAGCCCTCACTACAACGTTTGATAAAAGAAACCTCTATGCGATTGCGTTATTTTATTGTGCGAGCGGGTCGATTGATTATTCCCGTTTGTGTGATTTTAGGTGGGCTGAATGCATTTACGTTTGGCAATGGTGAAGAGTCGGTTTTGTCAGTGTTTGGGAAGTGGATAACGCCTATTTTTTCTCCTATGGGGATACATCAGGACAATTGGCCCGCTACCATGGGGCTGTTGACTGGTATGCTGGCAAAAGAGGTTGTGGTTGGAACGTTGCATACCTTGTATTCTCAGGCGGGGCACTTGGCGCAAGCGTCTAGCGTTGCATTTGATTTTTGGGGATCCATGCAATCGGCATTGATGTCCATTCCAGCGAATCTGGCGCATCTTGCTCAGGCTATTATTCACCCGCTTTCTGCCAATATCGACGAGAGTGCTTTGCCCTCAGCTGTAGGTGAAGTCATGTATCAACATTTTGATGGACAGGTGGGTGCTTATGCTTATCTGCTCTTCGTGCTTCTTTATATCCCTTGTGTTTCGACGATGGCGGTTATTCGGCAGGAAGCCGGGCGAAGGTTTATGTGGTTTTCGATTGTGTGGTCAATGGCTTTAGCTTATGGTGTTTCGGTTGGGTTTTATCAATTGGCAACAGCGATGACTCACCCTGAGCAGACACTGCTTTGGATTGTTTGTATTGCACTGGTGATGGGGGCGATTCTGCTGATGATGCGCAAGATGCTGGGCGAGCCGGGGGGTGGATATGTTACTGCAACTTCGTGAATATATTCAGCGCGAGCACGTTGTGAGTATTCAACAGCTCACACGTGAATTTCATATGGATGAGTCAGCGCTAAGGCCGATGCTTGATCTTTGGGTTCAAAAAGGCGCTATTTTACCGCATCAACAGCAAAAGGCCTGTCAGAGCGCTTGCTCGCGCTGTAACATATCAGCAGTTGTGTTTTATCAGAGCCAGAACTAGACTATACTGTGAATGATGCTTGGGATGTGCACTAAGGCTACGGTAGAACCTCTCAATCGTCATAATGTGGTGAATGGTTATAAACTTTATTGTGTAACCGTGTACAGTATATATAAGCCAGTCGTTCAATAAATCATGGCGGGGCGTGCACTGTTCTCCGAATTGTTTGCTAAAAATGAGGTGATAGTCTTGGTTGATAATCCAAAAACTCCGAAGACCCCGAAAATTTCAGAGACTCCAGAGACTCCAGAGACTCCAGAGACTCCAGAGACTCCAGAGATTCCAGAGATTCCAGAGATTCCAGAGATTCCAGCGATTCCAGAGATTCCAGCGATTCCAGAGACTCCAGCGATTCCAGAGACTCCAGCGATTCCAGAGACTCCAGAAATTCCAGAAATTCCGGAGACCTCAGAGATTCCAGATGAGACAGGATACTCAGGATATTCAGGAGAGCCTATTCAGGCCTCAATGGACGAGAGGGATCCTTTGGAAGAGGCTTCCCGTTTACTGGATATGGCTGAAATGGCCCATCGCCTCGAATGGAGATGGGCTTCGTTCGAGCTTTATGTGATTTCGCCCTCCATTCCAAGTATTACACCACCTGTCATCATTCCTCCAGATGCGTTAGAGGGTGGCACCGGGCTAGAGTTTGTCTATCCCATTCATGATTATGGCTTTAAGCTCGGGACATCCAAAGCGGAAGAGATTTTGTCTGCCGGCATGTCGATGTGCAAGCTGTATTATACGATTGAGAAAATGATTTATTTGCTCGTCGATCGTCTTAAGTCCGGCGGTATAGCTCCGGAGAGTGAAGTTCAAGTTGCTTTTGCCGGTTTCACGCTCGCCCAACGCAAGGCATTTGAGTCGATTATCAACCTGAGTTATAACGTTGTTGTTACGAATTTTGAACCAGGTGAATGGGGCGAGAAATACTTACAAACCATTAAACGCCTGGCCGACAAAGGTTATGGCTATCCACCTGAAGCACCGCGTGATATTTTCCGCCATGAGGCGAAGGGTTCTGGAATGCGTAAAAGTTCGTAGTTTGCAGTGCCTGGTGAAGGTGTCGCAATATCAGAATCAGTGATTCATTGTTGATCATTAACTTTGCGGAAAAAAAACAGAGTGCTATACTTCGGTATTGGATTTAACGTCTGAAGCTAAGGATAATAAAAGTGAACGATAAAAGACCAGTTAATCTTGATTTAGGTAGTTTGAGCTACCCTCCCATGGCGATCGCCTCGATTTTACATCGACTGTCTGGCCTGCTGATGTTCATACTGCTGCCGGTGATGTTATGTTATCTCGATCACTCGTTGAGATCACAAGAATCCTTTGATGCATTGCGGATGCATATGGCGAATCCCTGGGTTAAACTCGTGTTTTGGGGATTTGGTTCGGCATGGAGTTACCACGTGATTGCGGGTATTCGTCATATGTTGATGGATATCGGGATAGGTGAGGGCTTGGAGGCTGGCAGGCGAAGCGCGGTGCTCGTTATTGCCTTGGCCGTAATATCGACTCTTTTTCTGGGAATATGGATATGGTAACTAATGTAACGAGTTTAACCGGAAATGGTTTGAAAGATTGGTGGATACAGCGCGCAACTGCATTGTATTTCTTAATGTATTCGCTTTTTTTGTTTGTATATTTGTTGGGACATTGCCATTTGAACTTTACCCAATGGCAGGATTTGTTTGATAACACGGGATTTAAAGTGGCGACGATTATCGCCTTGTTCTCGTTAACATTGCATGCCTGGATAGGGATTTGGACAGTCACAACCGACTATCTAAAATGCACAGTCATTCGATTTTCACTGCAACTGGCCGTTATGCTATTTTTGTTGGCGCAGTTTGTTTACGGTTTAATGATAGTTTGGGGGCAATAATATGGCGATCGCACGATATCAATTTGATGCCGTAATTGTTGGCGCAGGTGGTGCTGGCATGCGAGCAGCACTTCAGCTTGCCAATTCAGGGTTGAAAGTGGCTATGATTTCCAAAGTGTTTCCGACACGATCTCATACCGTTTCTGCTCAAGGCGGAATAACCTGCGCACTAGGGAATGCCGAGGACGATGATTGGCGTTGGCATATGTACGATACCGTCAAAGGTGCTGATTATATTGGTGACCAAGACTGTATCGAATATTTATGTAAAACCGGGCCTGAGGCAGTCTATGAATTAGAACACATGGGATTACCTTTTTCCCGCATGGATAATGGCAAAATTTATCAGCGGCCATTCGGTGGGCAATCTAAAAATTTCGGCGAAGGTGGCCAAGCCACGCGTACTTGCGCTGCGGCCGATCGTACCGGGCATGCTTTATTACATACGCTCTATCAGCAAAATTTGAAAGCAAAAACACATATTTTCAGTGAGTGGCTGGCTTTGGATTTTGTCAGGGATTCAGCACAAAATATCGCTGGTCTCACGGCAATGTGTATTGAAACTGGCGAAGTCGTGTTTTTTCAGTCTCGCGTGTGTGTTCTAGCCACCGGAGGCGCTGGGCGTATTTTTCAATCGACAACAAATGCCATGATCAATACCGGTGACGGTTTTGGTATGGCTCTGCGCGCAGGGGTCCCGCTACAAGATATGGAAATGTGGCAATTTCACCCAACCGGCATAGCTGGCGCTGGCGTACTGGTAACAGAGGGTTGTCGAGGCGAGGGTGGTTATTTAATTAATAAGGACGGCGAACGCTTTATGGAGCGATACGCTCCTCATGTGAAAGATTTAGCGTCTCGCGACGTTGTTGCCAGAGCGATTGCTTTGGAATTACGTGCAGGCAAAGGCTTTGATCCAAAAGGGGTTGATCATGTTAAACTCAAGCTCGATCATCTTGGCGCTGATTTAATTAAATCTCGCTTGCCGGGTATTCGTGAGCTCGCGATGAAGTTCGCAGGTGTTGATCCGATTTTTGAACCTATTCCAGTCGTTCCGACTTGTCATTACAGCATGGGGGGCATTCCCACTACAATGCATGGACAAGTTGTTACGAAACACAAAGGGAAAGAGACATTGGTCCAAGGATTGTATGCTGTTGGCGAATGCGCTTGTGTTTCGGTTCATGGTGCCAATCGACTGGGTGGTAATTCGTTACTGGATCTTGTGGTGTTTGGTCGTGCAGCCGGGTTGCATGTTGAAGAATTATGGCAGTCCAATCAATTACCTGAAATGGGCTATGTGACGGAAGATGATGTGATCAAAGCGACGACCCGTTATCAGCGTTGGGAAGGCTCTACAGGTGGTGAAAATCCTGCTGAGATTCAAAATGAAATGCAACGTGTGATGCAGGAAGATTTTGGCGTGTTTCGTACAGGCGATATCATGGAAAATGGACTTAAGCGTTTGCATGCACTGCGTGAGCGTTTGAGTCAAGCAACGCTGATGGATAAAAGCAAGGTATTTAATACCGATCGCGTTAGTGTCCTGGAGCTGGATAATTTGATGGCAACGGCTTGCGCGACTGCGCAGTCGGCCATTGCACGTACTGAAAGTCGAGGCGCTCATAGTCGTGAAGATTTCCCAGATCGTGATGATAAAAAATGGATTAAACACACGCTTTATTTTGAAGAAAAGGATGCGATTGACTATCGTCCGGTGAATGTTTCACCGAAATTTGTTAAGCCCTTTGAGCCCAAAGAACGCGTTTATTGATGAGGACATGCCATGGCTGATACAAGAAATTTGAAGCTATCGATTTATCGATACAATCCAGATGTCGATAAAAAACCCTATATGAAGGACTATGAGATAGTCATTCAGAAGAAAGCTGATCCAATGCTTTTGACTTTGCTGGAACGCTTGAAGGCCGAGCAGGACCCATCTATCTCTTATCGTCGTTCCTGTCGAGAGGGTGTGTGTGGTTCGGACGCGATGAATATCAATGGAAAAAATGGGCTTGCCTGTATCACGACGCTGTCGGATTTGAAAACTGACTGTATCGTGATTCGGCCATTGCCTGGTTTTCCAGTGATACGTGATTTAGTCGTGGATATGACGCAGTTTTATAAACAATATGAGCGCATTGAGCCTTATCTACAAAATGATACCGTTGCTCCGGCACAGGAGCGGCTACAGAGTCCAGAAGAACGTGCGAAACTTGATGGTCTTTATGAATGTATCTTGTGTGCTTGCTGTACCAGTTCATGCCCGTCATTTTGGTGGAATCCGGAAAAATTTGTTGGCCCTGCCGGTTTACTTCAAGCGCGTCGATTTCTGGCCGATAGTCGTGATACAGCAACAGAGCATCGCTTGGATAAACTCCAAGATCCCTTTAGCGTGTTTCGTTGCCGGAGCATTATGAATTGCGCCAACGTTTGCCCTAAAGGATTGAATCCAACACAGGCGATTGGCGAGATTCGACAACAGATGTTAAGACAAGAAACGTAATTATGCCGTAGGTTGGCGCGTAGGTTGGGTTGAGGCTGGTAAGCCGAAGCCCAACACAGGTGGTTTTGTTGGGCTTCGGCTTACCAGCCTCAACCCAACCTACCCCTACCTACCGCCGCCAGGTAAATCGATACACGTAATTTAGTATTATTTCGGAGAGAAGATTAATGACCACAAGTTCCCTTAAAACAGAATGGGATAGCGCTTATCTATCTGGCGATAGCATGGCGTACGTTGATGGATTATACGAAGATTTTTTGGCTAACCCCGCTTCTGTTCCTGATGAGTGGAGAGATGTTTTTCAAAAACTGCCGCAAGTAAACGGTCAGGCAACCGATATTTCTCACCGTGATATCCAGCAGTATTTTTTGAGTAATGCCTCAAGACGATTCACTCAACCAGCAGCCTCTGCAGATATGAAACAAGCGGAAGTCGCGAATTTAATTAATGCATATCGTAGCGTAGGTCATCATGGTGCAAAACTTGATCCGTTAGAGATGCTTGAGCGCGTTTCAGCGCCTAGCCTTGATCCTGAATATCATCATCTACATCAAGACGATATGAATAAAGTATTTTTTGCGGGGAAAACGTTTAAATCAGAGCAGATGCCTCTGAGTGAAATTTATCAAGCCTTGCGAGATACCTATTCAGGAAGCATCGGCATTGAATACATGCATATTGCCCATAGCGATGAAATCGAGTGGATACAGCGTAAACTCGAATCTGTCTGTGGTAAGCCTGAGTTGTCGCCTGAGAAGCAAAAACAAATTCTCGATGATTTAATCGCCGCAGATGGCCTTGAGCGCTATTTGGGTACGCGTTATGTTGGTCAGAAGCGTTTTTCACTTGAAGGCGGGGATGCCCTGGTTCCGATGATGAAAGAACTGCTTCGTCTAGGCGGCGCAGCTCAAGTCAATGAGTTTGTGGTTGGAATGGCGCATCGCGGACGGTTGAATGTGCTGATTAACGTTTTAGGTAAAGAGCCTGATCAACTTTTTCAAGAATTTGAAGGTAAAATTAAATCAGAACGCACCGGCGATGTTAAATACCATCTTGGTTTTTCATCCAATATTAAGACCGAATCCGGCGGCATTGTTCATGTGGTGTTGGCATTTAACCCCTCCCATTTAGAAATTATTGGGCCTGTCGTGCAAGGATCTGCTCGTTCAAGATTGGGTAAACGCCAAGATCTGGCGCAGAAAAATAAAGTCGTTCCAATTGTGATTCACGGTGACGCAGCCTTCGCCGGGCAAGGCGTTGTGATGGAAACGTTTAATTTCTCTCAAGCGCGTGGTTATTGCACTGGCGGTACGGTTCATATTGTTGTGAATAATCAAATTGGCTTTACCACGAGTAATCCATTAGATTCACGTTCAACATTGTATTGCACCGACGTTGCCAAAATGGTTCAGGCACCTGTGATTCATGTCAACGGCGACGATCCAGAGGCCGTGATGTTTGCAACGCAAATCGCCTTTGAATATCGCATGACCTTTAAACGCGATGTGGTTTTAGATTTGGTGTGCTACCGACGTCATGGCCACAATGAAGCAGATGAGCCATCGGTCACACAGCCTGCCATGTATGCAAAAATTAAAACAATGCGTCCATTGCGAGAAAAATACGCCGATCAACTCATTGCTAACGGATTGATTACCCAAAAAGAAGTGGATGGTCTCATCGAGGGCTACCGTGCAAAACTCGATAACGGTCGTGCAGTTGTCGACGTTGTTCATGGCAAGTACCCAGGGCAATTATCTACAGATTGGTCGCCTTATATGGACACCATCTGGGACACGCCTGCAGATACAGCGGTATCTAAAAAAATGCTGCTTGCGCTGTCAAAACAATTATCCGTATTGCCCGATGGATTTCATCTTCATCCTGTAGTGAAGCGCTTACTCGATGAGCGAGCCAAAATGGCGACAGGCGAACTCCAAATGAACTGGGGTTATGCTGAAATCATGGCTTATGCAACATTGCTAGAAGAAGGGCATGGCGTTCGCTTGTCTGGTCAAGATTGTGGGCGTGGCACATTTGCGCATCGTCACGCCGTCTTGCATGATGCTGAGAGTGGCCAAGTGTATGTTCCACTGGAAGGTATTGCCAAGGATAAAAACAAGTCTTTTTCAGTCATCGACTCAGTATTGTCTGAAGAAGCGGTCCTTGCGTTTGAATATGGATTTGCCGCGTCCGAGCCACGCATGATGGTGCTTTGGGAAGCTCAGTTTGGCGATTTTGCCAATGGCGCGCAAGTGGTGATTGATCAGTTTATCAGTTCTGGCGAACAAAAATGGGGTCGGCTCTGCGGTCTGGTGATGTTATTGCCTCACGGCTATGAAGGGCAGGGGCCGGAACATTCATCTGCCAGATTAGAACGGTACATGCAGTTGTGTGCTCAGCAAAACATGCAAGTGTGCACACCAACAACCCCCGCACAAATGTTTCATTTACTGCGCCGACAAGTGATAAGAAACTTCCGTAAACCCTTGATTGTCATGACCCCGAAAAGTCTGTTACGTCATAAGTTAGCGGTTTCATCCATAGATGATTTGGCAGAGGGGAAATTTCACACCGTTATTCCCGAGATTGATGCGCTAGATGCTAAAAAAGTGACGCGTGTGGTCTTGTGTTGCGGAAAAGTGTATTATGATTTGCTACAAAAGCGCCGTGATGATGCATTAAATCATGTGGCAATTATTCGTATTGAACAGCTTTACCCGTTTCCCAAGAAAGCATTGGCGCAAGAATTGTCCAAGTATAAGAATGCAGACCAGGTCATTTGGTGTCAGGAAGAACCTCAAAATCAAGGGGTTTGGTTTTCCTCTCAACATAACATGGTTGATTGCTTACTTAATGGTCAATTGTTGCATTATGCGGGGCGGAGTTCGGCAGCATCGCCCGCTGTAGGCAGCGCATCGCTCCATGCACAACAACAACAAGCTTTGGTATCTCAAGCTTTGGGTGTTGTAAAATAACTTAAAAAATAAGGTCTAATCATGAGCCTAATCGAAGTCAAAGTACCTGCTTTACCGGAATCAGTCGCCGATGCGACGATCGCCACGTGGCACAAAAAACCGGGTGATAAAGTGACTCGGGATGAAAATATTGTTGATTTGGAAACCGATAAAGTCGTGCTTGAAGTGCCAGCACCCGCGGATGGCATTTTACAAGAAGCGATGTTTAAAACCGGTGATACGGTGTTGTCAGGTCAATTGTTAGCTAAAATTTCGCAAGGTGCCGTTGCCGCACCGGTTAAAGAAGAGACCAAAGAGGCAAATGCGCCGACTGCCGAGTCTGAAGATAAAGTCGCGAGCCCTGCGGTTCGAAGATTACTGGCTGAAAACGATTTGCAAACAAATGTCATCACCGGCACAGGTAAAGACGGGCGAATTACCAAAGAAGATGTACTCGCCTTTATTGAAAGCCATCGCGCACAATCAAAATCGGCCGCGCTAACTGTGAGCACATCAACACAAGTACAAGCGCCAGCTGGCCCACGTGAAGAACGCCGTGTTCCGATGTCGCGTTTACGGGCAAAAGTCGCTGAGCGTTTATTAGAAGCACAACATAATGCCGCCATGTTGACGACGTTTAACGAAGTGAATTTGAAAGCGGTCATGGACTTGCGTGCACAGTATAAAGACACGTTTGAGAAGAAACACGGTGTTAAATTAGGCTTTATGTCCTTTTTCACCAAAGCAGTTGTTGAGTCTTTGAAACGCTTCCCTGCAGTGAATGCATCAGTCGATGGTCAAGATATCGTTTACCACGGCTTTTATGATATTGGTATAGCAGTATCAACTGAACGCGGCCTGGTCGTCCCAGTGATTCGCGATGCTGATCAGTTAACCATGGCTGAAATTGAGCAAAAAATCGGTGATTTTGCTGCTCGCGCACGCCAAGGAAAATTAACCATAGAAGAAATGCAAGGTGGTACGTTTACTATCACAAACGGCGGGGTTTTTGGATCCTTACTCGCAACGCCTATTATCAACCCACCGCAAACAGGCATCTTAGGCATGCACAAAATCCAAGAGCGACCCATGGCAGAAAATGGCCAAGTGGTCATTCGCCCGATGATGTATCTTGCATTGTCCTATGACCATCGCTTAATCGACGGAAAAGATTCAGTGCAGTTCCTGGTCAGCGTAAAAGAGTTATTAGAAGACCCATCACGCCTACTACTGGGCGTGTAGGTTGACGTAGGTTGGTGTAGGTTGGGCTTCGCTCTCGCTCAACCCAACCTACACCAACCTACACACACCAATCATTTTTTCCGGCCTCAGTCATCGTACATCCACCGTTTGCGCACTGAGCGGCGGGGGCGTCGCCTCAACGCCTCTTTTAGGGCGTGATTGCCGCGACATCAGATTGCAAATTTTCTTGTGCTTCTGAAGTTAAAGACGGCCGCCCGAAGGGGCTAACGACGAAACCATTAACCGCATCATCCGCTGTAAGAGTGGTCGTTTGTCTAATATTTTCAGCTATTACATCTAACAGATCGAAATGATTGACATACAACCATTCACACAAGCCATAAAGGACAACCGCGGCTATAGTGATCAAACTGAAAATGATAACTGGCGTGGCAAATTGTGATATACATATTAATGAAAAAAGCATTGCAGGGAGCATTGTGAGTAAATAACTGCCGAATAAGCTTGGTTTGAATCTGACTTCGTACGTAATGATTGCTATTGCAATGTCAACTATATCGACTATCTCATGCCTTCTTGATTCTAGCCTAGGATTAAGGAGTGAACCAGGTGCCCCCAACGGACCTTTTCTTGTCGCTGCTAGTGCATACGCAAATATTGTCGGATCGTCTGGCGGTAGATAATCATAGCGAAGAGTACGCGATTCCTTAAGTCCCTCATGGAAGCGATCAAGCATAGTGGCTATAATACGATCATTTTTGATCCTGCAGGCTGATACGTTCTCAGGGTTTGTAGTGACCTCAGTATCCAATATATTACGTATTGACTGAGCCTCATCTGCCAACGCCTCCGGAAGGCGGCCCCTTTTTATCGAGTTATCAGGGCAAATTGAATAGCTAAAAAAGGTGAGAAATCGTGGCACGCTATGAGTGATCTCTGGAGAAGAGGAGCTGGGTAGATATATTGTTCTCATTTAAATTCAAGCCTCGCGAAAAAGAAATGATTTATATTTTACCATATTGTGTTTGGAGCTACAACAATGGCAGGGATAAAACTCAGTTTTCTTGATGCCGCTTCGGATTAGTAAGATAATTTCATATAGACTACTCGGATGAGTAAGCGAAAAATGGAAGTTTCAATGTATAAACGACTATTACAACTAATACTACCCGATCGAAAATCGGCTTTCGATATTGATATATTATCTTATGATGTTTTTTTAAAAGCATTATGGGCTGGAGAAATAATAGTGTGAGCGCGCTCCTAATCAAATATGGGCTTGAATTCATCCAATGGAGTCGAACTAAAATATCCTGTCTTCATGCAGGCAAGGGTGAGTAGCATTTGGTGTCTGATGATAGGCGTTTTACAAAGTGTCCCATGCACGCCATCTCTTAATAACCCCATAATATGGCTTGACGACTGAAACCATGGCGTCACAAATCGGCTTGCGGTTTGATAGAAATTCAGTTGCGATTTTCTTTTGGTAGTGTAAAGCGCCAATGCTTGTTGCACGGGATTTTGGCTTAAGCATTCGAATAATATTTTCGCATCGATAAGCCCCAAATTCGCGCCCTGGCCCAACTGTGGACTCATGCCGTGAGCAGCATCACCAATGATAACAACCCGCTTGTCATGCCACGGGTAAACGTTAACATCTGAATAAGTTGCAAAGGCAAAGTCATCATGAGATGTTAATTCCTGAAAAAGGGGGGTTAATTTTGGCCAAACTTCTAAAACCTGTTGTTTCCATAAAGGAAAAGGCGTACTTCGCCATTGTTGAACTTTTGATTTTTGTAAACTCCAAAAAAAACTAATGAGCAATTCATTGTCCTGGTAACCCATGGGCAAAATGCCTGCCATTATTTCAGTATGTTTGTAAACTTGCTCGAGTACGTTGTTAAACTGCCGGTCTTTATCTTTGCAAATAGCCCATAAGGCGCCCCATTCATAGGGCCGAATTATAATTTTACTCTGTAAAAAATGCCGCAATTTTGAGCCCGCTCCATCAGCAATAATGACACAATCATAAGGCCCATGATGGTCACCATGACTATCTGTTAAGTGAACGCTATCTTCTGTATTGTCTATATGGATAATTTCACGGGGATTGATGATTGGAATACCCTGGGCCGTCATTTGTTTGTATAATTCTTCATAAAGCACGGCTCGATGCATGCCTAAACCCATATGGTGTTCGACCAAATCACGATAACGCAAATCCAGAACAACTTTGTTCTTGTGATTTATACCATGCAGACCAACAATGGGCGCGCCCTTTTCGATCAGGGGCTTAACTATCCCTAATGTATTAAGAACGTCTAGCCCGGCTGGTTGTAACAAAAAGCCAGCTCCGACAGGTTTTAACTGATCTACCTTATCAAAAACCGTTATCTCAGCATCCATTTTCTTTAAAAATAAAGCCGCAGCTGGGCCGGCAATACCACACCCAATAACAGCAATTTTTAGCATGATATTCTCCAGTTCACTCTAGGCTGTTGAAAATTATTCTGTCAGATTTATCATGACTCATGATATTATGACTGTTTTGGTTCATACCCTCGATTTTTTTAAATACTATTTCTAAGGTTAAAACGATATGAATTTACATGAATACCAAGCCAAACAGTTATTTGCAAGCTATGGTTTGCCCGTTCCACGTGGTGAAGTTGCTTATAGCCCTGATGATGCGTTGCAAGTTGCATCCACCCTTTCAACAGCACGCTGGGTAGTGAAGGCACAAGTTCATGCTGGTGGCCGTGGTAAAGCGGGTGGGGTTAAACTTGTATCGACTAAAGAAGAGTTGGCGAGCTTTACACAATCGTTACTTGGCACGCGCTTGGTGACTTATCAAACAGACGCACATGGTCAACCAGTGAATGCGGTTTTGGTTGAAGAAGTGAGTGATATTGCCAGTGAATTATATTTAGGTGCGGTGATTGATCGTGCTTCTCGTCGAGTGGTGTTTATGGCATCGACTGAAGGCGGCGTTGAAATTGAAACCGTGGCTGAAGAAACGCCTGAAAAAATATTTAAAGCAGAAATCGACCCAATGCTTGGCGTTATGCCGTTTCAAGGGCGAGAGCTTGGTTTCAAATTAGGTCTAAATGATGCGCAAATCAAGCAATTTACTCAGTTGATGATGGGCTTGGGTAAAATGTTTGTGGAATGTGATTTGAGCTTATTAGAAATCAATCCATTAGTGATTACCAAAGAAGGTAATTTGGTTTGTCTTGATGGCAAAGTAACGCTCGATGATAACGCGCTTTATCGACATCCCCAGTTAAAAGGCCTGCGCGATACCACGCAAGAAGATGAGCGTGAAAATCGTGCCCATGATTGGGAACTGAACTACATTCCGTTGGATGGTGAAATTGGCTGCTTGGTGAATGGCGCAGGTCTTGCCATGGCGACGATGGACGTGATTAAGCTCCACGGTGGCGAGCCAGCAAATTTTCTGGACGTCGGCGGTGGTGCAACCAAAGAACGCGTTTGTGAAGCGTTTAAAATCATTCTTTCAGATGAAAATGTTAAAGGTATTTTGGTTAACATCTTTGGTGGTATTGTGCGATGTGATTTGATTGCAGAAGGCATTATTGCGGCAGTGAAAGAGGTCAACATGACGGTGCCTGTAGTCGTTAGACTCGAGGGTAACAATGCAACGCTGGGTGCTGATATTTTGAATAAAAGTGATCTGAATGTGATTGCAGCGACCAGTTTAACGGATGCGGCCAAGAAAATTGTTGCGGCCATTGCATAACAAAATCTATATTGAGGCAAGAGATGAGTATATTAGTTAACAAAGAAACAAAAGTCATTTGTCAGGGATTTACTGGCAAGCAAGGTACCCTGCATTCCGAACAAGCCATCGCATATGGCACCCGCATGGTCGGTGGCGTGACACCTGGTAAAGGCGGTCAAACCCATTTGGATCTTCCTGTATTTAATACAGTGCGTGAAGCGGTCGACGCAACCGGTGCTGATGCTACTGTGATTTACGTTCCAGCGCCGTTTTGTAAAGACTCTATTATAGAAGCGGCAGATGCTGGCATTAAATTGATTGTTTGTATCACAGAAGGCGTGCCTGCTTTAGACATGCTTCAAGTCAAATACTACCTGGAAAAAAATACCGACAGCCTACTGATTGGTCCTAACTGCCCCGGAATCATCACGCCTGGCGAATGTAAAATTGGGATTATGCCTGGGTTTATTCATCTGCCCGGAAAAGTGGGTATTGTTTCACGTTCAGGTACATTGACCTATGAAGCAGTCAAGCAAATGACCGATATGGGCTTTGGCGAAAGTACTTGTGTAGGTATTGGTGGTGATCCGATCCCTGGTATGAGCTTTATCGATGTTCTCGCTCTGTTTGAGAAAGATGAGAAAACCGAAGCGATTATTTTAGTGGGTGAAATCGGCGGAACAGCCGAGGAAGAAGCGGCTGAGTTCATTAAGTCAAATGTGACCAAACCTGTTGTCTCTTATATTGCTGGCGTAACAGCACCTCCTGGCAAGCGTATGGGGCATGCTGGCGCTATTATCTCTGGTGGAAAGGGTACAGCGGCTGATAAGTTTGCAGCGTTGCATGCTGCGGGCGCGAAGACCGTTAATTCACCTGCGGATTTAGGAACAGCAGTTGCGGAAGTCATGGGCTGGTAAGTGAGTATGAGCCCCCAGAAAACCTTAGCTGACATTCGTCGCGAATATGGTGATTTGAGCTTGAATGAGCAAGATATTCAAGCTTGTCCTATCGCGCAATTTCAGCTTTGGTTTTCAGATATTTTGAAAACGGAAACTCACGATCCAACTGCCATGGTGCTTTCAACCGTTGATGCAGCCGGCCGTCCCGATTCTCGAGTGGTATTACTCAAGGGGATTGATGAGGGTGC
Organism: uncultured Gammaproteobacteria bacterium; assembly: GCA_963784615.1. Classification (GTDB taxonomy): domain Bacteria; phylum Pseudomonadota; class Gammaproteobacteria; order Legionellales; family Legionellaceae; genus UBA11403. Next base: position 1,493,468 of record CAWASG010000001.1, on the reverse strand, counting down.
ATTTATCTTTTATACGAATTACACCAGCATTAAAGCCCATCAAATTAAAGCGAATCCTGCAGTCGCATTAAATTTTTATTGGCCAAGCATGGCCCGTCAAGTGCGTGTGCGCGGAACAGTGACATTCACCAGTGAAAAACAATCGGATGATTATTTTATGTCCCGACCAATAGCGAGTCAGTGGAGTGCATTGATTTCGCCGCAAAGTTCTGAAATAAGCGGTCGAGCTGAATTAGAGCAAGCTTTGGAAGCACTTCGTCAGCAAGATGAGGTGCCGATTATTCGACCAGATCATTGGGGTGGTTATTGCGTGACACCTTATGAAGTAGAATTTTGGCAAGGACGTGATAATCGTTTGCATGACAGGATACAGTATACCTATCAAGAGAATGCCTGGACTTACCATCGCCTTGCGCCATAACAGCTGAATTTAGGCCCTGGTAAACTTCAAAATCTACCAGGATCCGTCGTTGCGAGGCACGAAGCAATCCAGAGAACAAAGCTTCGAACCCTGGATTGCTTCGTGCCTCGCAACGACGGATCAATCAAAATTAGACCGCCAACGCACTAACTCCAATAAAAAAACACCATTATGCTCACTGATTTGTCAAGAATTTGTAAATTCCTGAATGTCGTCCTAAGCTCAATAGTAAGAAGAATTAAAATATCCCTAAAGAACTCTGAAACGGGTTTTTCAAAGACAATAATTCTTGAATATGATGATTACGGACGAACATAAAGAGAGGAGTATCAACATGAATGATACAACAACGTTGCTGTCGATGCTGAAATTGAAATTAAATATCGAGTATCCAAGTGTCGAAGAAAGTTATGTATACGGTTATGAAGCTGCCAAGGCAGGGATTCAGGAGGAAGATAACCCTTTTGACGAGATGACACGAGAAAATGAGCATTGGTCTGAAGGATGGTGGGCCGGATTTTATGGAGCAGAGCCTGTTTTCTCTCTAGACGCCCTCGCTGAGCCAGAAGCCGCACAGCAGCCCCTAGACGCCGCGAATGATTATGTGTTTCACGATGGCATGGGCGGTTTTTTCGTGAAGGTGCTCGAGATAACAAGTGTTATTGGTGTGGCAGCACTGGTTGGATATCAAGTGTTGGAACTGGTGGCGTAGCTTGAATGAGCTCCTCATCTAGTACGGTTTCTATTTAGTTTTGACCGGTTGATTATATTGATCAACCCAGTAGCCTCGGTAAAAATCGCAACACTGCGCTTGCAGGTCGTCGTTGCGAGGCACGAAGCAATCCAGAGAACAACGCTTCGACCCCTGGATTGCTTCGTGCCTCGCAACGACGCTACCTGCAAGTTCATCGCTGTGGCTTATATTGAAGTTACTGGCGGTATGACAACAACGAGCCGGTCAAGGTACTAGATTGACGTGCGGGTGAGGGGTAATTGCTATTTAAACAGTTTTAAAACCATGCCCTTCAATCTCGCCAGTTCTGCAGGATTAAATGCTTTATATACGTCGCTTCCGGGATTAAGGCAGATAGTGATGTTATCGCCGATGCCTTTGAGTAAATCAACGCCTGATAATTTGAGTACTTGAATATTATCGCGAATATCATTTGCCCACTCATCAAAATATTGCATATTACTAAACACCGGCAGATAAACTTCCTCATTTTCATGAAGATAAAGTACGATAGGTTCTCCGTCTTTTAATTCTTTTTCTATGGGAATAATAAAATTAGCTTTCATGAATTCCAAATAGGCCTTATTGGCTTCATTTCGTTCCCCAGCCGAATTAATGGCGTTTTTTATAGCAATCTCGAGTGCGTTCATGTGAATTTGACCTAATATGGGTTAAAAATTATTGCTGATATCTTGCAGTTAAAGGAAAAAACAGTCAATCTATATCGTTACGGCATTTCCCAGTCTTTGTTTAAAAAAAGACTATACTGCGTGCAACCAGAAAAACCAAATTTTGCGGTCGTGCACAGTATATATATTGAGCGTTGCTGACGTTGTAATTCATTTCAGTTGGAGAAGTTAAATACCATGACTCATTCAGAAAGTGTTTCTCGAAAATCTAACCTAGGTTACGCTTGGCTCATTTGGGGGTTATCAGCGGCATTTTATTTCTCCGATTATCTGGCACGCGTTGCTCCAGGCGTTATGCATAAGTCATTGCAGCATGATTTTGGCATCAACGAAGCAGGATTTGGTATTTTAACAGCTTCATTTTATATTCCGTATATCATGATGCAGATCCCTGTGGGGCTCGCTGTTGATAGGGTCAGTATTCGCAATTTACTGACGGTGATGGCATTGATCACCGCTTTGGGCTGCTGTGTGTTTGGATTGGCCGGCAGCTTGATGACTGCGTCCATTGGTCGCATGCTGATTGGTTTCAGTGCAGCATTCGCATTCATTAGTACACTGAGGCTTGCTACCGCTTGGTTCCCTCCAGCAATGCTTGGATTGCTGGCCGGCTTGACACAAGCTCTAGGTATGTTGGGCGCCTCAGCAGGGGAAGCGCCGGTTTCATTTTTGGTTGCGGCGGTTGAATGGCGACATACGATGTTGATCATTGCCTTTCTCTTTATCATCCTTGCAGTATTACTGTATCAGTTTATACGAGATGATCCGGCTGGTTCGCCAACGCATGAGATTGCGCACAAGCATCAGCCTGGTATTTTAGAAAGCTTAAAAATTGTTTTGTCCAGTCGGCAAACCTGGATCAATGCGTTCTATGCTGGGTTTTTGTTTGCACCAACTGCAGTTATCGGCGAGTCGTTTGGGCCTGCGTTTTTGCAGTATGGACGAGGGCTTTCTCCGCATGCGGCGGCATTTGCAGTTGGACTAATCTTCATTGGTTGGGGAATTGGGGGGCCATTATCAGGATGGTTGTCTGATAAAATTGGCCGTCGGAAGCCTATCATGATTGCTTCAGCTTGGATTGGTATAGTGCTTACAAGTTTGATCGTGTTTTATCCTCATATTGATAAATTGATGGCATACGTTTTATTATTTGTGTTTGGTTTTACAAATACAGGAGTCGCTATCGCGTATGCGGTATCGACTGAGATTCAGCCGCGAAACGTCATTGGTACTTCGATTGCATTTACAAATATGGCTTCAATTTTCGTTGGTGCTTCGTTGCAGCCGATTGTTGGTTGTTTGGTGGGTATGGTTGCCGGGGCGCGTAGTTATAATGTCGAGACATTGCTTTTGACTGATTTTCAGGCAGGCTTGAGAATACTTCCTCTATGTTCGTTGGTTGCCCTGATATTAGCCTATGCAGTGAAAGAAACTTATTGCAAACCGATTAAATAAAGTGGATGCTCTTTAATAAAATATTTTGACTTAACATGGAGAGAAAAATGAAAAAAATTATTGGCTTGGTGGTTATCCTAGCCGTTTTAGTACTTGGCAGTTATTATGGAATGGGCCTTGCAACTCAGCGAACACTTAACCGAAGCGTTGATTTAATCAATCAATCAACTGGGGTATCGGTTACTGTTGTGGATTATAAGCGTCATTGGTTTAACTCTACCGCTGCATTAGACGTGAACGTGCATATTCCAGAACGAGTTGAGACTAATGCGGACGGAAAGTTGGAAACTACTCCCGCGCAAGATTATTCTCTCGCTGTGCCCATTGATATTATTCATGGTCCTATTATTTACAGTAAGTCCGGCGTTTTATTTGGTTTAGGTTATGCGCATAGCACGCTTAATTTACCTAAAGAGCTGGCTGAAAAAATATCTACTCAATTTGCCGCACAATCAACACAACCTACATTCCAATTAAGCGTGTTTGTAAACTATCTTAATAAGAGTAGTTTTCAACTTGCGGTGCCTACTTTTAAGTTAGTTTTTAAAGAGGGCAACGGTCAGGTTGATTGGTTAGGTATGAACGGCAATATGAGCGTTTCATCAGATCTGAAAAATTTTAATGGTCAATTCACATTGGATGGCATTAAAGTAGTGAAAGATAAAATGAATGGTGAGGTCCGTGAGGTGACGAGTGACTATGCGCTTGAAAAAACCGATGATGGATTGTTTATTGGTCAGGCAGGGGTTTCTTTACCATCTATGGTTGTTTCTCAAGAAGGTAAGCCATTGTTCGATCTAAATCAGTTTAAGGCGCGCACTGAAAGCACAATAACAAAGGGTTTGTTTGAATCAAGCTTCAAGACCTCTTTTGACAAAATACAAGCCAATGATAAGCAATATGGCCCTGGCTTGCTTGAGTTGTCGATCAAAAATCTTGATGCTAAAGTGTTGGCTCAATTAAATGCACAGGCCAATACGCTGAAGCATACTTCTGGCGCGCAACGTCAGCAAACACTATTTGCGATGCTACCTGTGCTGCCGAAGTTATTTGTCCAGGGTGCAGCGTTTGAAATTTCTACACTGAAATTGACTGTGCCAGAGGGCGATATCGATGGTCACTTTGCACTTGCTCTGCCAAAATCAGACAATGTCAATCCATTCCAGCTTATGCAAACGCTTGAGGGGAATGGCAAGCTTCAAGTTCCGAGCGAAATCGTCAAGCGAGCTTTGACCGAATCACTTAAGCAAAAAGCAGCTGCAGAGACCTCTCCGCAAGGAAAAATGCTGCCGCATCCTGATAAGGTTGCTTCGGCTTCAGAGCCAAATGGCGCTGCCACACCTGCAGTAGCAGAAAATGACGGCAAAAACGTTCAAGTGACCGTGACTGACGACATGGCGAAACAGGCAGCGGCTGAGGCAGATAAGAAACTGTCCGCATTGGTTGAGGCAAAATTGTTGGATGTACAAGGCCCGAATTATGTGATTGAGTTTCAATTATCACAAGGCAAATTTATCGTAAATGGACAGCCGTTTGATCCAAGTACGTTTAAATTATAATTCAAGTTGGGGAGTTTTGGCGCTATTCCTAAACTGCGCACAGTATATTAAGTTAAGAGAAAAGATTTGTGATACGCGTAGGTTGGGTTGAGCACGTAGGTTGGGGTGAGGCTGGCAAGCCGAGGCCCAACATGGATGGTTTTGTTGGGCTTCAGCTTACCCGCCTCAACCCAACCTACGATTCGGTATTTTTCAATACTTAATCGTAGGGCATCAATAGCTCGAAACTAAATTGTTTTATCAGTAAAGTCATGTTTGTAGAGGCGTACGATAAAATACTATTTTTTTACAAAGAAGGAAGGGTTTATAATGTCAAATTTAAGCAATGAAGCCAAAGAAAGTATTACTTCACTTGCGGTAAGTGTTACGCAATCAGTTCAAAAATATTTTTCTGAACTTAAGGGCACTGATCCTGTTGATTTATATACGTTTGTACTTGAAGAAATTGAAACGCCGCTGTTTCGAGCTGTGATGGAACATTGCAAGTACAATCAGTCACGCGCTGCAAGTATGCTTGGAATAAGTCGTGGTACATTGCGCACTAAATTACGTCGATATTTTGATGATAAATACGTCGGCAGTCGTGAAAATTAATATTCTTAAAAAAACCGCTTGATTCGCAAGATAGTATCTCGTATAATGCATATCAGTCGACGCGGGGTGGAGCAGTCTGGTAGCTCGTCGGGCTCATAACCCGAAGGTCGTAGGTTCAAATCCTGCCCCCGCAACCACTTTTTTAGAACCCCATTTATGGGGTTTTTTATTATGGGCTCCGTCCAGGACAGTAGAATTGTCGACAAGCCTCTCGATGCGACATCAATTCAAATTAGGTTCACCATGGTAGAAGATAAGATAGAGCAGTTGCTGAAGCCGTTGATTGAAGATATGGGTTATGAACTGTGGGGCTGTGAGTATTTGGCCCAAGGCAAACACTCTGTATTAAGGCTCTATATTGATAAAGCAGAGGGTATAGGTGTTGAAGACTGTCAACAGGTCAGCCATGAAGTGAGTGCTATACTGGATGTTGAAGATCCCATTACCAGTCATTATTCCTTAGAGGTTTCATCCCCCGGGGTTCCTCGACCGTTATTTTATAGCTGGCAATATCAGCGTTATATTGGAAATACAGTACAGATTAAATTATATCAACCGTTTGAAGGTAAGCGAAAATACGTAGGCACTATCGTTTCTGCAGATGAAGCCGAACTGGTTCTTCATATCGATGATGCAGAAAAACATTTTCCCGTATCCAACATAGTAAAAGCTAATTTAGTTGAGTGAGGACATGCCATGAGCAAAGAATTGTTGTTAGTTGCTGAAGCGTTATCAAATGAAAAGGGTGTTAGCAAAGCCGTTGTTTTAGAGGCCATTCAAGCCGCATTAGAGTCAGCAACACGTAAACTCTCAGGGATGGAGTATGGTATTCGGGTCTCGCTTGATTCAAGGACCGGCGAGTATGAAACGTTTCGTTTTTGGGACGTTGTTGAAGATGACCTTCTCGAATATCCAGATCGTGAGTTGACACTGGCTCAGGCCCAAGAGCGCTCGCCTGAATTGGAAATTGGTTCTCGAATTGAAGAGTCGATTCCTTCTGTCGAATTTGGAAGAATTTCGGCGCAAAGTGCACGACAAGTTATTATGCAAAAAATTCGTGAAGCAGAGCGAGATTTAGTTGTTGAACAATACAAAAGCAAGCTTGGGCAGTTAATTTATGGAACTGTCAAAAAAGTAACACGTGACAATATCATTATTGACCTGGGTGGTAAAGCTGAAGCATTTATGCCTCGCAATGAAACCCTTCCGCAAGAAATGTTTCGAACGAATGATCGTGTCCGCGCCTATTTGTATGAGATTGTCAGCCAATCAAGAGGCCCACAACTCCTGGTCAGCCGCTCACGAAATGAAATGTTGATCGAATTATTTCGAATTGAAGTTCCGGAAATCGGCGAAAACATTATTCAAATTAAAGCCGCTGCCCGTGAGCCCGGTAACCGCGCTAAAATTGCTGTTAAAACCAATGATGGTCGAATTGATCCGATCGGGGCATGTGTTGGGATGCGCGGTGCGCGCGTTCAGGCGGTGTCAAGTGAATTAGGCGGGGAGAGAGTTGATATCATTCTATGGGATGATAATCCTGCTCAATTGGTTATCAATGCAATGGCTCCTGCAGAGATTACTTCTATTGTTGTTGATGAAGATACACGAACGATGGATTTGGCCGTTAATAAAGAACAACTGTCACAAGCCATTGGTCGAAATGGTCAGAATGTTCGTCTTGCAAGTCAATTAACCGGTTGGACTTTAAATGTCATGACCGTAGAAGAGTTTGAGAATAAAAGCCAGGAAGAGTCATTCAAAACCGTTCAGCTGTTTATAAATGCTTTGGAAGTTGACGAAGAAATTGCCCAGATCCTTGTTGCTAGCGGTTTTTCATCCTTGGAAGAAATTGCTTATGTGCCGAAGGTGGAATTGCTATCCATTGAGTCATTTGATGAAGATATTGTTGAAGAGTTACGTAATCGTGCGAACGATACATTGTTAACTCAAGCATTGTCATTAGGTAGTAGAGAGCCGGATGAAACATTACTTAACATGGAAGGAATGACCGAAGACATGGCTAATCAGTTAGCCCGTGTTGGCATTGCAACGATGGAAGAGCTGGCAGAGAGTTCTGTTGATGAATTGTTGGATATTGCCGAAATGACTCAAGAAAAAGCAGGCGCATTGATCATGAAAGCGCGAGAGCCTTGGTTCACAACCGATAGCGAATAAAGAGGAATACATTATGGTGGATGTGACGGTTAAACAGTTGGCCCATGTTGTTGGGATACCTGTTGAGCGCCTATTGACTCAGTTACAAGAAGCTGGTTTATCAATTAAAGATGAAACGCAAACCGTTAATGAAGATCAAAAACGTCTTTTGCTGAATCATTTGAAAACGGGCGGTAATAAAGAGACTCGTCTCATGCCTGCTCGCATAACACTTCAGCGAAAGAGTGTGTCTCAGGTTACTCTTGGACACGATGCGCATGGCGGTAAAAAAGTTAATATTGAAGTGCGGAAAAAACGTGTTTATGTGAAACAAGACGAACCAACTGAGCAAGAGATTTTGCTTAACGAAACTGATGAAGTTTCCACGCTCGATGCCCATGAAGAACACGTTGCTGAAATGTTACAAGAGCACATTGATATTCCAGTGGAAACTAACTTGGACGCGACGTCTTCCGAGGCTGATTTACCATTGAATGAAGAGACCGTCACGATTAGCGATACTTCAAATCCTCCGTCTGAGGCGATTGCGTCAGAATTATCAGACGCTCCAACGCCTTCATCTGTAGAAGCGACCACAGCAGCGCGCCCAGTCGATAAAGCAGACGCCGATAAACATGCAAAGAAAAAGCATGTAACCAAACAAAATGAGCCTGAAAGTGAAGGTAAGCCGGATCCGAAAAAGGCCAAAAAACGATCTAAACACCAGCCAGTCTATATCAGCTCCAGTGATGATAATGAGCTCGAACATAAACGCCGTGGAAAAAGACGTCGTTCCTCTGAGAAATCTGAAAAGTATCGTGAAGCAGAAGAGTCATTAACCCATGGTTTTGCTAGACCAACCGCTCCTGTGGTTCGAGAAGTTCATATTCCTGAAACCATTACAGTCGCGGATCTTGCTAACCAGATGTCTGTGAAAGCGGCTGCCGTCATTAAAGTGATGATGGGGCTTGGTGCAATGGCAACGATTAACCAAGTGATCGATCAGGAAACAGCTATTATCGTCGTTGAAGAGATGGGACATACTGCTCGCATATTAAAAGAAGATGCGATTGAACACACGCTGGATCGAACAATAACGGAAGGGATTGATATTCAGTCACGCGCACCCGTTGTAACGATTATGGGGCACGTTGATCATGGTAAAACGTCACTCCTGGATTATATTCGAACAACTAAAGTAGCCGCCGGTGAAGCGGGTGGAATAACGCAGCATATCGGTGCTTACCACGTTAGCACACCTAAAGGTGACATCACCTTTTTGGATACCCCAGGACACGCGGCATTTACAGCGATGCGTGCGCGTGGTGCTCAGGCGACAGATATCGTTGTGTTGATTGTTGCCGGGGATGATGGTGTTAAACCACAAACGATAGAAGCGATTCAACACGCAAAAGCAGCTAAAGTGCCAATGATTGTTGCCGTTAATAAAATGGATAAACCGGGTGCAGATCCTGATCGCGTCATGAATGAGTTAACCACATACGACGTTGTGCCAGAGCCTTGGGGCGGGGACACAATGTTTGTGAATATTTCCGCTAAAACGGGTGAGGGCATCGACGCATTACTGGATGCCATCTTGTTACAAGCAGAAGTATTAGAGCTCACCGCACATACTGACGGCGCCGCAAAAGGCGTTGTGATTGAGTCACGACTGGATAAAGGTCGCGGTCCTGTGGCCACCATTCTCATTCAGTCAGGCACCTTACGACGCGGTGATATTCTACTTGCAGGTTTGCAGTATGGACGGATTAGAGCACTAGTTGCCGATAATGGCGACTTGGTAGATTCTGCTGGGCCATCGATCCCGGTTGAGGTTATTGGCTTATCAGCGCCGCCTCATGCTGGAGATGAAGCCATTGTTGTTCCTGATGAGAAAAAAGCACGAGAAGTCGCTTTATTTAGACAAGGCAAGTTCCGCGATGTGAAGTTGGCTCGCCGACAAAAAACTTCGCTTGAAGGTATTGTTGAAAATATGACAGTTGCCAATTTGAAATCTTTAAATCTGGTAATAAAAGCAGATATGCAAGGTTCCGTCGAAGCTATTTCTGATGCCATGGTTAAATTATCGAACGATGAAATTAACGTACAAGTCATTGCCAGCGGTGTAGGCGGTATCACGGAGTCTGATGTGCATTTGGCGATTGCGTCTAATGCCTTGTTAATCGGATTTAATGTGCGGGCCGATGCCGGTGCGAAGCGTCTTGTAGAGCAAGAAAATGTTTCATTGAAATACTACAGTGTCATTTACGATATCGTCGATCAGGTGAAAAGCGCTCTATCTGGCATGCTTGCTCCGCAATTCAGAGAAGAAATTGTCGGAATTGCAGAAGTTCGTGATGTCTTCCGCTCGCCGAAGTTGGGTTCAATTGCCGGATGTATGGTTGTTGAAGGTGTTGTGAAGCGAAATAATCCGATTCGTGTATTACGAGATAACGTCGTAATCTATGAAGGAACGCTCGAGTCATTGCGTCGATTTAAAGATGATGTGATTGAAGTTCGACAAGGTATTGAGTGCGGTGTTGGCGTGAAAAATTACAACGACATTAAACCAGGTGACTTGATTGAAGTCTTTGAAACCATCGAAATCAAGCGAGAGTTATGAGTAGCGCGTATTCACGAACCGATCGCGTTGCTGAAATGATGCAGCGCAAACTTGCGCAAATCATTCGCACCGAAATCAAAGATCCTCGACTGCCGAGTTTGATTACTATCTCGTCGGTTGAGGTCACTAAAGATTTGGGCCATGCCAAAGTGTATTTCACCGTATACAATGGCGACCCTGTTCAATCGACAAAGATTCTCAATGCTGCGGCAAGTTATCTGCGCACAGCGTTAGCGCGTACTATTGATACGCGCACTGTCCCTCAGCTTCACTTTATCTTCGATGCCTCCATTGAATATGGTGAGCGCTTGAGTCGCCTGATTGATGATCTTAATCCTCCTGAAGCGTCCGATGAAGAATCAGTCTGACGGCCCTCGTATTAAAGACAAAATCGATGGTATTTTGTTAATTGATAAAGCCCGTGGACCTTCCTCCAATGCTGTTCTGCAGCGCGTGAAATTTCTTGTAGGCGCTAAAAAGGCGGGTCATACAGGCAGTCTTGATCCGATGGCGACGGGCATGTTGCCGATCTGTTTTGGTGAAGCGACGAAAGTCTCGCAATATTTACTTGATGCGGATAAATCTTATACAACGACGGGCCTTCTGGGGATTAAAACCAATACAGCCGACGCTATGGGTGCAGTCATTTCATGTGTAGAAGAATTTGATATCACCGAAGCGCAATTGCGCGACGTTCTAGCCGAATTCACCGGCGGCATTAAGCAAGTCCCATCCATGTTTTCTGCCTTGAAGCATCAAGGCACACCGTTGTATCAATATGCCCGCAAAGGCATTGAGATTGAGCGACAAGCGCGAGATATTACCATCTACGATATGGAACTCAATCAATTTGATGGCAGGCAGTTTCAGTTGACGGTTAGATGCAGTAAGGGCAGCTATATTCGCAACCTGGTAGAAGATATCGGCGACCGTCTAGGCGTCGGCGCCCATGTGACCCAGCTACACCGTCTTTACACTGCAGGATTTGATACAGACGCGATGCTGACCGTTGAGGAATTAGAGCGCTTAACTCTCGAAGAACGCCGCGACTTACTATTACCTCTAGAGCGAGCCATAGAACATATTGAGCGTGTGTCATTAACAGCAGAGCATTCCGAGAAACTTCGTCATGGACAGAGCGTCATGCTTGATTCGGGCTCATTTTTAATGAATGTGGTACGACTTTACGACAACAACGATCAATTTATTGGCCTAGGCGAATGGCTCTCACCTACAGAGCTGAAAGCAAAACGGTTGCTGTCTTCATCGTTTAATTAAGACTAACTTTACACTTGAACTGGCGAATTAAAATCGAGTTTATTTTCTTGTTCTAAAAATATCTCATTCATAATATTGATAGCTGGCGTATTGCTAAAAATTCCAAGTGTATATTCAACTACACTTTTATTTTCTGATCTATTCAGTTCTTTATATTCATCCGAGTTGGTGAAGTTTGAGATGATGAAGGCGCTGTTACCTTATTTTGATAGTAATATACCTGATAATGAAAATCATACCGCGCTGGATCTAGCACAAAAATCTGGCCACGAAATTAAACAGGAAGCCCTTGTTAATTATAAAGCTTCTGGCAGCGAGGCAGGATACGTGCGTAAATAGGACTTTCATGGGATATTTACAACAACAGGTTCTTCCGCGTTCTCCTCTGTAGCAGAGCCACAAAAAGCATCAACGCAGGCAGATAACGCCTCACCGATATAATAAATAATTGCTTTGCATATCATGATAACGCCGTGAATGATCGTCAATGGTACGGAAATAATTTGCCATAAAACAGTAAGAACAGTGCGTGCTAGTCGCTCATTTTCAACAGCAGGGTTTACTGATTCAAATACTAAGCCGTGCAACGCCGAGTGAGTGGCGTAACAATCTTTGTGCCTGGACACAGCGTTTCCATTGTCGCCAACATCGGAGCTAACCCGCCATATTTTAGCGTTGCCTGGAATATAAGTACCAATCTGAAATACTGGGTCGCCTTTGTTGGTGATAATTGTAATTGGATTTTTATTGCCATGCGTTCGCTTGAAAAATTCTTCATCTGTTTCGTCGTTGAGTTTAGCGAGCTCTATATTTCTTTCGTAAGTCGTACGTAAATTTAATAAGAACGCTGGTGGATTAAAAGCCGCGGCTTGTACTTTATCGGGTTGATACACATGGCTCAATACCGCCAGACTTCCACCGAGACTTTGTCCGTTAGCAATGACTGGAGCTCCGGTTGTTGTATGTGCATGGTTGATAAATTCTTGAATGTTATTTTTTCCGGAAAGATATAAATGCTCACCTACGCTCAAACCTGGAATAGTGTCCGCCATAAACGTATGATTGGCACCCGTTGCAGTAGGGATAGGGTTCGTGCCCATAAACAATATTTGTGCTTGCGCCCCTCCACTGTTAGGCATTAAACCATAAGCAAAATAGGGTGGGCCAAATGCGGATTGAGTCATTTGTATACGCTGTAGGGTATAGGTTATTTTTTGCCAGCGGTCATCTATGAGTTGTGGTACACGGATTACAGTGTCATCTAACGGTTCTGTATAGGGTATGATGGAGAGTGCAGCGGTGATAATATTTTGGAGTTGTAAGTTTTTGCCGTTGATGACTTCGTCATCCGTTGAGAAATTTGCTATAAAATGTTCTTGAAATCGTTCTGTTGTATTTGATGCATGAAAAAAAACATTATCCAGAACCTCTTGCAAACCATCACGAAACTCATCAAATACTTGTGGGTCACGTTTTATGACTAAGCTTTTAAGTAAGCTGATATCAACCATTGATGTCGAAAAAACAGATTCACTGAACAACCATTTTGCTAAATTACGGCCAGATTGATTAGTAGTATATCCTGTGTCTATATCGTCATTTTCTGTTTTATAGAATAAGGGTACGCCATGACCTTCAAGTAAGTCTAATTGAATAGTGTGATCTGGTTGTTCAGTCATGACCTTTCTCCAAATTTGTTCTTTTCCTAAAGCTATAAACCACGGAATCTTAGTAAATAGAGGGCTTTTGCATGCAAATGATGGCATTGTAGCACATTAAGCGCGCACAATGAGATTGTTTGAGGTGGATTAACCTCCTCTCGTGGCATTGAGAGAGGAGGTCGGTATTAGTTTATCCCTGATAAGAAGAGACAAATTGATTATTATTTTGCGGTATTGCATCTGCTGGTGGAAACATCCCAAAACCACTTTGAGTCACGAACGGCAAGTTCACCGCGATCCCTTCGGCTGCAGCGAAGGATCCTCGCGCATTTGCTTCGGCTTGTTCAACACGCCTTTGTCCAGAATGGCTCTCTTGTTGGTAACGTTGAATAGCTGCTTCGATTGCAGGCAGTTGGCTTTTTGAGAGCCGTGTCATTTCTTGAGAGTTGTCTGCTATTTGCACGAGGTTGTTATTGTGACTTGCGTGATTAGCATCGATTTCAGATTGCGTTATCGCCGCGCTTATCCATGCAATGGCCGACGTGATGAGTAGGCCGGCAATCACAACGCCGGCTAGGCTTGCAAGTATAATGGGAACTACTGGGGCAACCATCATCAGTAAGGTCGCGTTTAATAGATAACCCACAGTCGCGCCAATGGCCGTTAAAACTGTTGCAACCAGAGCGTATTGGGCAAATTGATTTCGTGTGTTGAGGCGATCGTTGCTGATGTGACTCAGATTGACGTTAGCTTCGAGTAAACCTATATTTTCCTCTTTCATCCTTCGGTTGGCAATATCCAGGCGCGTTGTCGATGACTCAGCAGCTGTTTGCATGGCCAATTGATTATTCAAATTTAATTGTGATTGCCGGAGTACATGTCGTGATTCATCAAGTGTGACCAAGTCTGCAATATGGCATCGCATTTTCGCAATAATGCTCAGTAGAGTGGCATTCTCAAAGTTTTGGAGTGGAAGGGTGTTGCCTCGCAAGTCACGCTCAAGGGTGTTTAGAAAGGCTGGATGACATTTTTTTATGGAGATGTTTTCCATTTCTACCCGATGCGCATCAATTTCATTTTGTCTTGTGCGAGTATCCCTATTAAGCTTTTCCCGGTTCGCCTGTGTGAGCGCTTCAATAGAGAATCTTGGACTTCGGCTACGCTCGGCGCGAGCGATTTCTCGCTGTCGAAGTTGTATTTCTTGTCCGGAGATATCATTGATTTCAGATTTAAGCAACTGAAGCGATGAGCCCCGTGAAATGACTGTGCATTTAAGAGTGGCTGTGTCTTGATTCAGCTTGTCAATGGCTCTCAATAGCTTATCTTTATCCCTATTCAGCTCAATTAGCCGTCGTTCTTGTGGATTGATAGGTGCATCCGGGTGGACATGAACGTTTGTTGCGGTATTTTGGACGATGACTTGAGCAGTTGCATGACCTGGATGATGGTGTGTAGTGGTATGTTGAGGTTGTAGCGCACCCATTTGATGATGGATGTCATTCAATTGGCTACGCAGCAATGATAGATGCCGGGACATATCTAAGGCTTCAATTTCTGTCTTTCGATTTTCAGTTTCGATTGACCGGAGGGAATGTTGTAACTCGCCTTTACGTGAACTATAGCGTGCCGTTAATGCCCTATCTTTAGACGCCTCGGTTTGATCATCCGTTAACTGAGATTGATATGCCGCATCTCTTAATCGAGTCGCCTCTTCGGTTTTATCCTGTTCAGCTGCAGTTTTTAATTGTGTGGAAATTGTATTCATAATCGGCTGAATGGGCGTGATGCTTAAACAATGTTGACGTAGCGCTTGCGCATCTTGGTGAGTCAGGTATGCGGAGAGTTGCTCGTCTAATAACCTGTCTATATTCAGTGCTTGTAAGTGACGCATCGTGGCTCCTAAAAATGTGGTCTGATTGAGGTCGCTGTTACACTTTAATGGCGAAATATTAAAGGATCCTTAAGGTGGAAAAAAGAGTTTGGGTATTTTTATCATGATAAGCTACAATATTTTTTCTATTAGAGGAGATCAAGCGATGACGGATAAATATAGTCAAGTTACCAAAGGGATTCAGGCTCAAGTGGCTAAAATGAGTAAGGAAATACCGGATGTGATGAAGGGATTTATAGCGCTATCTCAAGCAGCAACTAAAGAGGGTGTGCTCGATAAAAAAACCAAAGAGTTAATTGCCATGGCACTTGCTGTTGCTAATCATTGCCCAGGGTGTATTGGTTTTCATTCCCAAGCCTTAGTACGATTACAAACGACTCGAGAAGAGTTAATGGAAACGCTAGGTATGGCCATTTACATGGGGGGCGGTCCATCATTGATGTATGCTGCTGAAGCGGTCGAGGCTTTTGAAGAATTTTCAGCTTAAGGTTACGCCTGGATTGCCGTCGTTGGGAGGTGCGAAGAAATCCAGGGGTTCGAAGCTTTTCTCTCTTCTTGCTTTCCAATGAGCTTCACAATTTGTGCCATGATCTGCCAGGCGTCGTTGCGAGGCACGAAGCAATCCAGAGAACAAAGCCTCGAACCTTGGATTGACGCGCTTCGCTCGCAACGACGACCTGCAGGTTCATTGTGGCTGTTGGTACCGAAGGGACTGGGACACATGCAAAGACGAGGTTGCCCCTATATATTTTGAACTTTATTCCAATGCAAAATATATGTGAATTTATAGCGTACTATATTTTAATCAAAAAATAGAATTGATTTATAGTCTGCTATCGTTCTGATTTAATCATTAAACTTAGAAGAATTAATCGGATGTAGGTTGGGTTGAGCGAGAGCGAAGCCCAACAGGGGCGGTTTTGTTGGGCTTCGCTCTCGCTCAACCCAACCTACGCAACAACCGACATCCGATTAATGAGCAACTTCCCAAGTGGGTGCTTGCTCCGGTGCTTTTTTTTGTGCTGACTCGTCTTTACACGGATACTGTTTTTGCATGCCGAGCAGGGCGACTTGTGAGACGGTCATTTTATCTTTATCGGCTTGCGCGGTGGTGAGTGACTGATAGGTTTGTTGAATCAACGCACTGAGCATTTCAGGGTTGATTTGTACGCCTGGCGTTAGACAAAATAAAGGTTTGCCTTGTTGAGTTGCAGTGTCATTAGCAAGCATCAGGCTATCGGCGATTCCGTCGCAGGTTAATGTGAGAACGGTGCGTGCGGAACGTGCCCAAGCCTGCGATTGTTCGTCGGCTTTCATTTCCATTTGTGGTATGCCGTTGGCAATGTTCATGTAATGATCAATTGTATCGCCATATGAATAGGCCGATATGCCAAGTAAAATCCATAAGACATGTTTCATGTTAGAGCGCATGAGGTGTGATCCATTTCAGATAATAAGCTAAAAAAAGAAAAAGAAACAAGGCGAGCGACAATCCAATGCGCCAACTCAATGCTTTGACGGAGCGCTTGGTTTTTCCTTCATCCCGTACAAGAAAAGCAAGACCACTGAAAAGTGCGACGACTATGCACACCATTACCGTGATGATGATCACTTTAGCCAACATTTTGGTATACTCCGTGTTCGTTAATCTTGAGCCATTTAATTGATGAGTATAACTCGTTTTCAAAGCCATTTCATCGCCAATTGGCGATTTGGCATTCTGGCGCTCTTGTTTTGTTTGTTTTTTATTCGGCTGGGGTTTTGGCAGTTAGCACGAGCTGATGAAAAAGAACAGTTATTGGCAACACAACATCAGCAGGCCACGCAAGCGCCGATTGATTGGCAGTCTGGTAGCGTACCACCGACTCAGTATCAGCCGATACACGTCCGGGGGCATTTTATGCCAGTGACGTTATTGCTGGATAATCAACATTATCAGCACCAATTTGGCTACGATGTTTTAACGCCCCTCGTTGTGGAGAAGGGCAAAGTGGTTTTGATTGACCGGGGGTTTGTGCCTGCCAACTCTAATCGTGAGATGCTTCCTTCGATTACGACGCCGACCGGTGAAATGGAAGTCGTAGGAAGCGCTTATTTTCCTTCGGATAAAAATTGGGCGCTTGGCAACATATTTGATAGTAAACAAACCAGTCTGGCTGTTATTGAGTTAGTCGATGCCCGAATAGTGGGTCAATTTTTGCATAAATCAGTCTATCCGTTTATCATTCGCCTTCGCCCTGACGCGGCGCATGGATTTGTGCGTGACTGGCCAGTTGTTGCCATGTCTCCCAGCCGCCATTTTGCTTATGCCGTGCAATGGTTTGCGATGGCGTTGGTTATTTTGATGTTGTACGTTATGTTGAATATTAAGAAAAAATCATGAAACTTTTATCTCGTCATGCAGTGATGGTGCTGTTGTTAGCTTTACTTTTTTTTGCACCAGGTTTAACTGCAATGTATTTTTACCAGCATCCCCAGTGGCTCAGTGGGCATTCGACCAATAAGGGTAACTTTGTTAACCCAGCGTTGCCGATTTCATCGCTTAACAAGCTGCATACATCAACCAAGCTGACGGCGAATATGCCGAAGTGGCATGTGGTGTTGTGGCGTCCGGACGCGTGTGACGAGACCTGTGTGACGCAATTGGAGCAATTGGCTCGCGTGCGTTTGGCTTTAGGGCGTCGTTATTATGAAGTGGATGAAGTGTTACTGATGGGGGAGTTGTCAACGCCCTTATCATCTGAATTGAAAGCCAAACTCGGGGAACAGACTATCGAGGCCGTGTATTTGCCACAAATGGAATCGGAAGCATTAGCCAAAGAGTCACCTGGTCAACGCATTTTTATTGCCAATCCGCAAGGGTTTTTGGTGTTGTCATATGCGGTAACGGCTGAATCCGACGATATTTATCATGATTTAAAACAGTTGTTAACGACAACACAAACCAAGAGTAAATAAGATGCAATCTTTAATTATATTACGCCGTGTGGCAACCCTTGCAATGATCGTATCGCTCATCGTCGTGATGTTGGGTGCATATACCCGATTAACGCACGCAGGACTGGGCTGTCCTGATTGGCCTGGGTGTTATGGGCGCATGGCGGTCTCATCGCTGCAGACAGAATTGCCGGATGCTCAAGCTCGCTTTCCTGATGTACCGATTGAATCACGCAAAGCATGGACTGAAATGGTGCATCGTTATGTTGCTGGGTCATTGGTTTTGCTGGTGCTTCTGATTAATGTGTGTGTTTTTCGGGCGAATCGCCAAGGGCAGCGCGTTCCTTGGGGCGTACCGCTCGTGGTGATGTTTTTAATCGTGTTTCAAGCGTTGTTAGGGATGTGGACCGTGACGCTGAAACTATTGCCATTGGTTGTGATGGGGCATTTGTTGGGCGGTATTTTGATCTTCTCAAGTCTTTGTTATTTTAGAATGCAATTAAGCGCCATCAGGCAAGCGGATAATGCTGCATGGCGGTTTTGGATTAGTCTGGGCTTGGTTCTTGTATTCTGTCAAATTGCGTTAGGTGGTTGGGTGAGTTCAAATTACGCGGGTGTTGCCTGCGTTGGTTTTCCTCAGTGCAATGGTCAATGGTTACCGGCACTGCATTTTACAGAAGCATTTCAATTATTTTCGCCTATCGGGGCAAATTATCAAGGTGGTGTGCTGGATTCAGACGCACGCGTGACGATTCAATTTGTGCATCGGCTCGGGGCTATCGTTGTGGCGGGGTATCTCTTGATACTTTCTGCATGGTTGTGGTCACGTTCTCGATTTGCTTCATTACGACGGGCCGCTTTTTTTATTTTCTGCTTGGTTTTGGCGCAATTTACGCTTGGGATTTTGAACGTGGTTTATCTGCTGCCACTTTGGGTTGCTGTTTGTCATAATGGTGTTGCCGCCTTGTTATTGGCATTGATGTTGAGTACGCGTTATTTAGTGTCTGGGGAGGCGAGAAATGCAAGTTCATTCTGAGGCGCGTGTTGCGTCGACGTCATTCCGCGATTATCTTGAGCTATGTAAGCCGCGTGTTGTTGCTCTGATGTTGTTGACGGTGCTGGTGGGTATGTTTCTGGCGACCCCAGGCGGGGTTCCTCTGTTTACGGTGTTTGCATCATTGCTGGGGATTGGTTGTTGTGCGGGCAGTGCGGCGGCTATTAATCATCTGGTGGATAAACGGATTGACGGGTTGATGGCTCGTACTAAAAAACGCCCCGTTGCACGCGGGCAAATTTCGATAAGTCAGGCATTGTGGTTTGCGTTGATTTTGGGTGTTGTTGGACTTGGTGTCTTAGTGGTCTGGGTTAATACACTTACAGCGTGCTTAACTTTTCTGACTTTGATTGGATATGCAGGTGTTTACACGGGTTACCTTAAGCGCGCCACAGCACAAAACATTGTGATTGGTGGCTTGGCTGGCGCGGCACCGCCTTTATTAGGTTGGACCGCGGTTACGAATCATTTGGATCCTCAAGCATTACTTCTGGTTTTAATTATTTTTGTCTGGACGCCACCGCATTTCTGGGCGTTGTCCATTTATCGTTTTGAGGATTACAAGAACGCGGAAATTCCCATGTTGCCAGTGATTTATGGGATTCGCTATACCAAACTGAATGTTTTGCTGTATACCATTTTGCTCTGTGTTGTGAGTGTGTTGCCGTATTTGGTTGGAATGAGTGGCTTGCTTTATTTAACCGGCGCAGTGCTTCTTGGTGCGCGTTTTATGTATTGGGCGATTGTGTTGTATCGACATGAAGCGGCGCGGAATGCCATGCTGACGTTTCGATTTTCGATTGTGTATTTGATGTTGTTGTTTATATTTTTATTGGTAGATCATTATTGGCATTGGTGAGGGGTAGTTCATGCAACGTAAAAAAAATCGGGCGATGCACACGGTTGCTATTTCGCTGGCGGTTATTGGTTTGATGCTGGGTTTGGCGGTGTCGCATTACATGCACCGGTCGTCCAAAATCGATAATGCACGTTTTCACGGAACCTGGCTTGATGAGCCACGTGAGGTGGCGTCTTTTGAATTAATCGGTACTGAAGGGCCCTTTAATAATGCGAGTCTCCAACATCGATGGACGATGATGTTTTTTGGTTTTACGACATGTCCGTCAATTTGTCCAACGACAATGGTGGAATTAGCCAAAATGACCCAATTATTAGAAAAACAGGGGGTGAAGCCATTGCCGCAAGTGGTTTTGGTTTCATTAGATCCTGAGCGGGATACGGTTAAGAAACTGCATCAATACGTGACCGCATTTCATCCTCAATTTTTAGGTGCGCGGGGTGAGAGCTTAGAAGCAGTCAAAGCTATGGCGAATGAAATGGGTGTCGCATATACGAAGGTCACGGTGCCAGGTGATAAAGACAAACAGCACTATAATATTGAACATACAGGAACAGTCATGCTGTTTAATCCAGAAGGCAAGTTAAGCGCTTTCTTTACGATGCCGCATCATGCCAAGTTACTGGCTAAAGATTATCGATTGGCCATTTTGTGATTATGTTAATCGGGGTAGGTTGGGTTGAGGCTGGTAAGCCGAAGCCCAACAAAACCATCTATGTTGGGCTTCGGCTTACCAGCCTCAACCCAACCTACTCCGATTAATCCCCTCAACTTAATGCCAGTGCAACTTCGCCCGTCAGCCTCTGTGTTTATATTGTAGGTACTGTATGCCAGCCGTCAGACTCAGATTCACTATAGCGGTTAGCAGAGGAACGAGAAATAAAAGACTCCATGGGAATGCAAATGCGGTATTCAGCATTCGCATCGACAATGAGTAACCTAACGTGAGCGCGATGATACAAGCCAGTAATCCCGTGTAGAGCCCAATGATTAACGCTTCGCTGCTTCGGATCCACAATAACGTCCGTCGACGCATACCGAGCACTTTCAACACCTGCGTTTCTTGCTGTTTGCTGCTATTAAATGACAACACCGCAAGTACTGCAATCACCATTCCAATCAACAAAGCAAACAGGGTCATAAAATTCATCGCATTCCCGACCTGATGAATTAACACGCGAACTTTATGCAACATTCCAGCCACATCAATCAAGGTGATATTGGGGAAATCACGTGTAAGACGCGTTAGTAAAGGCAATTGCTCGGGAGGTAAATAAAAACTGGTGATCATGGTCTGAGGAAGATGATTTAATAAACCTGGCTTAAACAACATAAAAAAAGTGGGCTTAAATGAATCCCATCTGACTTGTCTAAAATTAACCACTTGCGCTTTCACCAGGCTATCACCCACTTGCAACCCCACAGTATCACCTAATTTTAAATGCAACTGTTTTGCCAGACCCATTTCTACAGATACCCAGTTTAACGGGTTGTCGGCTTGCGGCCATATTCCTTCAACGATTTGATTCTCACCCGGCAAATCACCTGTCCATGATAAATTTAATTCTCTTTGCAAGGCATTAATATGTTTTGCCTCTTCACCGAGTACATGGCGAGCGGCTTGGTCATTGATGGTGCTTAGGCGTCCTTTAACCATCGGGTATATTCCCGTGGGCTCTACTTGCGCATTACGGAGTAATGTTGATAAATCAGCCACTTGGTCAGGATTAATATTGATCAGAAAATAATTGGCGGTATTGGCCGGTAATTGCTGTTGCCAACTGTCTAATACATTATTTTTAAAGACCACCAAACTCAAAATAGCGGTTAAAGCCATGCCGATACCAATCACCTGCAACGTGCTATTTTCCTGATGACGTGCAATATTATTCAAGCCAAATCGCAGCGGTAATGGCAAAACCATTTTGGTATGTTGCACCATCCAGGAGAATCCTGAGAAGCTTGCCAAAACGATTCCAACAAACCCGGCTAGGCTTAACATGGCTGCCGCAGTGATTAGCCAAGAGCCGGTATTCCAATAAGCTAACGCCATCAGCATGACGAGTGCAAACACATAAGGCTGCCAGAGTTGACGTAGCCATGTCTGATGTTGATGGCCGAAAATGTTTATCGGAGTGACTTTACTGAGTTGCCATAAGTTGCCCAGTGAAAAAAACAATAACAGGCCTACGCCGATGACGAAACTTAATATGACCGCTAGAACATGCACATGCCCCGAGGTTTTAATGATCATCCCTCCCAGCCATTTGACCAATAACGGCTGAAATATTACCCCCATCAAAATCCCACACAAGGTACTCAGCAGACCTACCGTAAGCAATCCCACACCATAAAGCTCAATGATTTGGTATTGCGTTGCGCCCATACAACGTAACAGTGCAACATGTTTTAAATGTCGCTGAAAATATCGCAACGTAGCCATACTGATGGCGAGCCCTCCCAACAACAAACTCATTAAGCTGGCCAAATTCAAATAACTCAATGTGCGTTGGGTGACGTCATCAATGGCTGGTGAGCTTTGAAGGTAATCGCTCCAACGATATTGTTCCCCTAATTGAGGTTGCAAAAATTGCTTCAATTCTAGTAGTGCGGGTTTCTCACCACTTAGAAGCCAATCATAAGTAAGTCGACTGCCGGGTTGAATGATTGTCGTGCTGGCGACATCTCTCTCATTCATGATAATTTGCGGTGATATAGAGAACCAATCCCCTCGTTGCCCCGGGTCCTCTGCAATGACCCCTGAAATTTGGAACTGAGCAGCACCTATCATTAATGATTGTCCTACTTGAATCGACAAGGCAGTTAATACCCGCGGATGCACCCAAACATGACCCGATGTCGGCATATGAACACTGAGCGCTTGAGTCCGCCCAGGATTGTCGGTAACAGTCAGCTTACCCCGCAAGGGATACAACGACTTTACCGCTTTAATCTGCACCAACTGTAGTTGATCTTTATACACGGCCATACTTAAAAAACTGAGTGTGTCGGTTTGCGTGAGGCCTAATTGCGTTGCTTTTTTTTGCCACTGAGGGGGGAGGGCGACATTGCTGGAGACCAATACATCCGCGCCTAAAAATTGAGCGGCACTTTGCTCCACTTCATGTCGAACCATCGCACTAAATAGTTGCATGGCACTCACACAGGTGATAGCAAGAAATAATGCCAGAAATAACAGGGTCAATTCCCCGCTGCGAAAATCTCGGATTATCCAACGAAATGCATGGCCGATATTCATGATACAAATCGTCCATCGACTAACCGCAGGTGAAGTTCACAGCGTTCAGCAAGCGAAACATCATGGGTCACAACCACCAAAGTTGTGCGCTGGGTTTGATTTAATTCAAATAGCAAATCAGCAATTGCAGTGCCGGTATGGGCATCTAAATTTCCTGTGGGCTCATCTGCAAATAAAATATGTGGATTAACTGCAAATGCGCGTGCAATCGCAACGCGTTGTTGCTCGCCTCCAGAAAGCTCGGTGGGATAATGATGGGCCCTTGTTTGCAGTCCCACTTGCTTGAGCCAATTTAACGCTTGCTCTTTCGCATTTCGAATGCGGTTAATTTCTAAAGGGAGCATGACATTTTCTAATGCCGTCAAATTTTCTAATAATTGAAACGATTGGAAAATAAAACCAACTTGGCCAGCACGAAGCTGTGCTCGTCCATCTTCATCTAATAGGGTAATATCTTGTTCGTGGTAATAAATTTGTCCGCAGCTGGGTAGTTCCAGGCCCGCCAGTAGATTAAGAAGAGATGTTTTTCCTGAACCCGAGGCACCCGTGATAGCAATGCTAATCCCGGCCTTGATTACCAAGTTAATATCTTTCAGAATAACTAACTGCTGATCGCCGCTTTTAACCTCATATCCGACATTGACTAATCGGATAATCTCATCGTGGAGTATCATGAAATTGCGTCCTTTTATCTGGTTGCACCGCTGCTCTAACACTATACCCATCGTGCGCAGTTTTGTCCTATTTCTTTTATTGGTTGGTACCGCCTCTTTATCGGCGAGTACCATTCTCGTGGTTGGCGATAGTTTAAGTGCCGGTTTTGGGATCCCTCAAGAGAAGGGGTGGGTCTCTTTGTTACAGAACAAATTATCGCAAGAAAATAAAATGATAAAGGTGGTGAATATCAGCGCCAGCGGGGATACCACCAGCAATGGTCTTGCTAAATTACCGCAAGCATTAATCACCCACAAACCGAATGTGGTGATTATCGAATTGGGGGCAAATGACGGTCTTCGTGGGTTGTCTTTAACCACGTTAGAAAAAAATTTATCCAGCCTCATTACCTTAAGCCAAGCTGCAGGTTCCTGCGTTATGCTCTTAAGTACACCTCTGCCGCCGAATTATGGGGCTTTATACCTTACAAAATTTCAACAAGTATTCGAAAAGGTGGCAACACAACACCAAGCTTTATTAGTAAGGGCCATGCTAGAAGGTATTGCTGATAATCCATCATTGATGCAATCAGATCGGTTACATCCCAACGAAAATGCTCAATCGCTAATTCTTAATAATATATGGCCGAAATTGCAAACAATTCTCGAGTGCGGTTACCACGTGAGCTTCCGGTGATACCGGTATAAAAATCAGAAAAATGGTATCCTTTCGATATAGCAGGGAAATCTAAGCGCCGACTTTCCGCGGACAAGCCGCGGAAAGTCGGCATCTGAGGTTACCCTGCGATATCGAGAGGATATCCCTGAACATTTTTAATAACTACAGGAGTAATTATTATGGATCAACCCGTAAAAAACGTGGCTGTTATTGGTGGGGGTACTGGCGGTTTAATCGTGCCTCTTGGCCTGCAGGGAACTGGCGTGCATTGTGATGTTTTTGAAGCTA
The DNA here is from genome assembly GCA_963784615.1 of uncultured Gammaproteobacteria bacterium. Taxonomy (GTDB): domain Bacteria; phylum Pseudomonadota; class Gammaproteobacteria; order Legionellales; family Legionellaceae; genus UBA11403. Next base: position 1,468,678 of record CAWASG010000001.1, on the reverse strand, counting down.
AAAGCGAGCTTGGCGGTAATATTCGCACCAAAGTGCTTGAGGGGCATGTTGTTGAAACAGGCGCTGAATTTGTGGGTAAAAGAATAAGCTATCCGACACTATGGACGATATTTGATATCGTCGGCTGTAAACCAGAGGCGTTTAAACTCAGTACACAAATTATTAATCATGCTAAAAACCTGAATGTCACATTACCCCCCGTACTCTTTACGGCGGAGAATGATGGGAATTGTTGTTCTTGTCTCGGATGGTTTTCCAGTACACCGCAAAAAGGTGTGCGGGTTGATTATCATACCTTATTTGCTGGGGTATTCGAAACGATTCAAATGGCTTTCGTTTCTCAATTCGGCCCTGACTTACCTTCGGAAGAAAAAAAAACGGTCACGCTGAAAGATGCTTGTGAACTATATATCAATCGCCCTCTGCCCAAAATACATATAAAAGCATCTGACGAACTGATTCAAAAAAGACGCGAATTCGTTGAGTCGCTACTAATTCCTATGATTGCCGCTTCTTATGGTAAAAAAACCTCTGAAATTGGCGCATTCGGCTGTCATGAGGCCCTTAATTATTTAACCTTGGATAATGAATGGTACGATATTCCAGAAGGTTGGATGAATGTACTCACGCGCGTAATGGCACTGTGCAAAGACGCAGTATTCCATCCTAATTGTGCAGTGCAGAAGGTTGAAAAAGTGAATGGGGCAGATGGTTCTCCACGTTATGCTATTTTGCTTGCGAATGGTCAATTCTTTAAGGATCCAAAAACAAACGAGCCTAAATTATATGACGAAGTGGTCTTTGCTACACCTCTTGATGTCCTCAGGGATAAATTATTACCGGATGAAGAGGAAAATCGGGCATTAAAAACGGGTTTGGGTGGCGTTACTTATTATCCGACGAAAGTCGTTTATTCTCGCGACACGCAATATCAATCTACAACCGGTGCGGTTGCTCGGGTCGATGTTTATGGAGATACCTCCATTTTCTCAGTCACTAAAGAGTGGAAATTTGCAGACGACATAGCAAAGGGTCTTCAGCCCATTGTGAAAACGTGGGCTTACCCAGGATTTGAGCCGAAAGATATTATTCATTCTGAGACTTTTTCGCATTTGAATTTAGATGATGGCTTCCGTACAGCCCAAATCGCAATTAGGCACCACCAGGGACTAAATGGTCTACATTTTAGCGGTGCGGGTGCTTCATATAATGACTCAAACAACGCGGCATGCCGTGCAGCCGTTGAAGCTTCCCATCGCATTGCGGAAAAATATGGACTGCTGCAATCAGCGACTTATTTAAAACAGTTTATGGATGCTAAAGGGCATTTGCTCCCAGAAAACACGAATCAATTATTAACGTTTCCTCATGGAAATGAAGAGGTGATGTCTGGTGCGGCAATGTCAAAATAGCTTAATACATTTGTCGCGCTCTCGAAAGGCACGGGTGCCTTTCGAGAGCGCGGCAATCCAGAGAACACAGCTTCGAACCCTGGATTGCTTCGTGCCTCGCAACGACGCTACATGCGAGTTCATTTCAGCTGTTTGTACCGAAGGTACTTGGCCGCTCTAACGTAGGGCCTTTTAAGCAGAGAAAAACGTATGCCATCAGGAATCAAGTTTTGGCGCGCTATCCTCATTTGTTTGATTTGAATCAAGTCCTGCAGCTTTGTCTTCAGACAAACCTAATTCTACTTCGCTATTTGAAGTACCTATTGGACATTTAAAAAAACTGGGTGAGTATAGGTTGTGTTCCAAACGTCTTAATAGATTAGGATCAAGCTGACTCAAGACAGTACAACCTCTAGCGTCTTTCGCATTCAGGGCCTCTTGCCACTGATTTTCAGGAACGCAGTTTAAAAGCTTAAGAACAGTATCAGAATCTTTAGCCGCGTAGTGCAATACGGTTTTACCATCATAGTCTATCTCTTTCAGGGCTCCGAGGCGGTGACCTTCAGGCAAATAATCTAAAATCTTTAAAATTTGATCAGGACTTTGAAGATACATACTAAAAGCAGACGATTTATTCGAGTGCTTTTCAGTTAAAACTTTAAAACGCTCCCCCATAGGGTAACAGTCTAAAATTTTAAGCAAGACATCGATATTATTCGTAAGATTATACAATATAGTGCAGTCATAATTGTCTTTTTCTTTCAGGACATCGCTCGCCTCTTCCTTAGGCAAGTAGTTTAAAACCTCAATCACAGCATTAGGATTATCCTTAACCATGAGCATCAATATGGTATAACCATAGTTATCTTTTTCTTTCAGGGCCTTGATCCGGAGCTCCCCAGGGAAACAGTTTAATATCTCAATCAGATTACCCGGATTAACAAACTCTTTGTAAAATTTATTTTCCCAACCAAATTTCCTTACCATCAGTGCGCCGATGCGCTGCTCTTCAGGAAGACAGTTTAGAATTCTGATCAAATACTTAGGATCGTTATACGCGGCCTCCAATGCGTTCATCGAACTCGAATAAGAGGAGCCCTTTTTTTCCAGGGCCTCGAGCCGCTGCTCTTTAGGAAAATGATCTAATATCTTAATCACAGCATCAGGATTATGAGCCACGGTTTGCAATGGGGTTTTACCATCTTTGTATTCTGCTTTTAGGGTCTCGAGCAGCGGCTCTTTAGGAAAGAGGCGGTCCAAGAGATTAGCCTGATCAGGTAACCCATTAATGTTGCAAGCGTATCCAAAAATAGCTATTGATGGGGGTATTTTGCCATGTTCAATTAAAAAAGCAAAGGCATTACCCTTGCCTTCCCAAAAATCATATTCTTTAAATAAAATCCATTGTTCCGAAAAACCAGGCATAGCGATACATTTTTGGAGTAAAGCTGGGTTTAATGGGGTTTGGGAAACGATCTTGCTGATTATATCGTCAGGTAATTGCAAGTGATTTTTTTCATACCATATAAGCAACTCTATTCCAAAATTGTTTGACTTAAAAAATTTCTCTGAGTCGTTGGTGAGTCGACCTTTATGAATCAATTTTTGAATGAAAATTGGTTCGGCTGAACGCCAAACAGAGAAAGGAACAGGGAATCCCTGCTCGATAATGGAGCACACGAAGTCTAATTTACCATTTAAAAATAGCCGTTCTAATAGCCATTGTATTTGTTTTCGAGCCATGAGCTCGAGATTGGTGTTATGAATATTTTTCCATGCGGCATCTAATTTTAATTGTTGCCATTTCTCATGAAAATAAGGAGCGTTTTTAAATTGGGTATACATCGAGAAAGAGATATCTCCGCCATTGAAACACTGTGCACCCTTAATCACCTCTGATAATACCGATAAGGAGGTGTAAATTTCTCCTGGTAAATTATTTGGATCGATAATTATCCAATGCTTAAATTGGGGATCATAATTAAGATTAATCGCGTGAGCAAATGTGTAGTCACTACCTGTTAGTTCTATTGAAAATTTATGTGTTCCGAAAAATTTTTCCAATAAATCGAGAGTATCTGCTAAACGTGAGGGAGTGTATCGAGCGAGTGTCGCCATTATAAATTCTGGTTTGTATGCTGGTTTCTCAGTAAAATAGGTGGGCGCCATCAAGGCCCATGAAGCCTGTTCATTTTGTATTACCTTTTCTGGTGATGGAACTTCTTTGAACCAATCCTTGTAGTTGAACCAATCCTTGTAGTTGATAGGGTTTTGGATTAGCGTTAAGCCATCAAAAAAAGCCAGCATGTCAACCTTGATTTTTGGATCGAGGGACTTTAAATCATTTTTAAAATCCTCAAAAGGAACACTGTAAATAAGTTTTAAGCGTTGTTCAAAAATATCTAATTCTTCTGCCAGAAAAGCACTGAGTGACATGTATGACATTCCAAAGCAATGCCCATACAAATTTATTGGATATCCTAATTGTATCATTTTTTCTAAATACCATATCTGAGCTGATTTTGGACGATGAATGCCGTTAATTTTAGTTAAGATATCGTTGATCGTATTGAATGATATTTCATTAGATTCTAAATTTAACAACGTCTCTAGATCTAATAAGCATTGCTGAACGTTTTGGGGCAATAATGTACGCTCGCAAAAAAATCGACTTTCCATGGCAAGAACGACCTCGGAGAAGTTAACTTTTAATTTAGAATCAGAAGACATGGCGGTCTCGATATCGCTCAAAATTTGTGTTAAACCTTTTTGCATAATATCTCCTTACCGTTCTCAACTGCGCTGGAACTTTGTCAAGTACATCATTTTACAGTAACTTAGACATATGTCTTATTATAGAACATTTTTCAGGTAACAAGGACGCATTGCTGCGTGCGAGTTGCCGGGAGTAACGGAATGGAAAACCGGGTTAAGGAATTATCTTGATATATGTCGTAGTGGACGCAGTTCGTCAAGTATTGCGTCGATATAAATGGTATTCCACAATATGGTTATATTTAATACCAAGCCAAACCCCATCGATCTCTGAAGGTTGCATAGAAAAGAGCGGCCTGGAGGAATTTAATCGCACTTTGATCATATTTCTACTATAGTTAGTACTGATGGGCTGATAATGGAGCTGAAAGTCCATAAAAATACTACAGGAGTTTTCCGTGAAAATATTTCAAGTTCATTGTTTACTGCTTATTTTTCTTATCCCAGCGTTAGGATTGGCTTCCACACCTCAACAGGTGTCTGAATGGACTGAAAATGCTTTATCGGTTACTTTAATTGCTGGCCACCATGAAACGATCTCTGAGGCCACAAATACTCGTAGGCTGTTTAAACACGATGCTTGGTTATCCATGGAGACTTTTTTTCAACACTATATTGAATTTACTCAAGGAAAGCAGCGACTCACGTTTCAACCGACACCTCTTACGCCGGCGATAATTCTCTCCCCGGAAGTTTGTTATGCAACGAGTTGCTGGACGGTACATCAGGCATTTTTAGTGCCCGAGTTAGATAGAATAATCAATTTTACCGCACTGGTTGGCACAGCGCCCCCGTCTTATCCATCGCCGTTTATGATTCATTCGCTGAATATTGTAGTGAGCCCCTATTGATCCTAATGGCACTATGTGAAGGGCTGTAGGTTGGGTTTCGTTCTCGCTCAACCCAACCGATGCCGGTTTTATTTTGTTTAAAAAATCATGTTTCATTGTCAATCCTTGTTATTGATTAAAAATACACTTGATTTAAATCTAGATAAGATATGACAACATGGCAAACGCATCAATTAAGATGCGTTTGCCATGGATATGACAAACTAACAATGTATTTTAGTGTTAAAAACCGGCAAGATAGAGAGATAGAATAGTAACTACTACCGTTTCCAATTTATTTTTGACCGGTTGCAATATTCAAATTGTTGGTATTTAATCCGAAATCCGAGCCACGACCGTTAGGGAGTGGAGCAGTGTCGGCGCCGGCTGAACTGCTCCACTCCCTAACGGTCGTGGCTCGGATTCCGATTTAATACTATCAATCCAACCGGTCAAAACCAAATGGAAAAGGTACTACTTTATGTAAGGAAATATTGATGAGTAAAAAAAATGTATCCCTTCGATATCGCAGGGGAATTCTGGGTTTCCGACTTTCCGCGGCTTGTCCGCGGAATCCAGAGATCCAATTCCCGCGTGAGATCCCTGGATTCCGCGGACAAGCCGCGGAAAGTCGGCGGATGAGATTATCCATTTATATCAAAAGGATACAAAAAAATTGCATATTATTCGTATCCTCATTTATTTTTATGTCGATGCTCCATGCAGCGGAAACGATATTGAATGATAGTTTGTACATGATTAAAACGGTAAAAGGTACGGATGACAACGGGCATTTCAATTTGCAATATCCAGTGCTAACGGCGGGCATGAAATTGAAAAATAGAGACAAAATTAACGCCATTTTGAAACAAGAATTTCTTGATGACAAGCTTTGTGCTAAAGACCCTGAAAAAAAGGCGTCGATGCAATCCAACAGTTCAATTCAAATCAAATTTATATCTCAGCAAATCATCAGCATTGTTACCCAATACGATACCTATTGCGGGGGACCATATCCAGATCAAGGCAAACTGTACGCGACTTATAATTTAAGTTTTGGAGACAAAATTGAGCTCTTAAGTCAGGTTAAAGATCCGAGTGTGTTTAAATCTTTTTTAGCGAAACAATTCCGAAATCACATTCCGCAAAAAATCCCTCAGGATTGCCACGATTTATATTCAACCCAAGAATTACTGCAAGTGGATCCACAGTTTGTATTGGCGGCAGATAAACTTCTGATGAGAGCCAATTACCCTCACGCAGCTAGAGTGTGTGAGTTTGATATCACAATCAGCCGTCGCACGATGAATCAATTTTTGAAGTCTGATTCTGTACTATATTGAATCTTAAGAAGGGAGGGGCAGCAAGACAGTGTTGATTAAAATTTTTAATGCAAGTCCTCACCCAATAACCACTTGCGGTTAACTTCTAGCTCTTGGATTATTTTATCGACGAGCAAAGGGTCTGCTGGGATATGCCCGCCGAGAATCGTTTCGGCTTTGAAGCGTGAAACGTGGAGTAACTTTGAAAATGCTTCAATTCGCTCATCCAGCGGCTTTGGGAAATCTATTTTATCGAGCTCTTGATTCAAACGCTCTGAAAATTGTTTATTAAACATGTTCTCTCCTGCGCAGATGAATTTACCCTATCCATTCTGTATAGCACAAAATAAAGAATAGTGTTAATTTTTCGTGATTATTCAGGGTAACCGCATCTTATGCTATAAATTAAGACGATCGACCGAGCCGCGCGCGTCAGCAAGCGTTCGCTGAAGGTACGTTTGAAACATTCGATGTTAGCTCAACATGACGATTTTGTTGGGCTTCGCTCTCGCTCAACCCAACCTACTCCGATTAATTCGAGGCTACGGCGGTCATCTAACGAATAATTTTAAGAATGGCAGTTACCCATAGGTCAGAGTCGTTTAAGCAAGGAACCAAGGTTAACTGCTCACCGCCGAGCTTCAGCCATTGCTCGTTGGCACGTATGCCTATTTCTTCGATGGTTTCCAGACAATCTGCGACAAATGATGGGCATACAATCGCCAAGCGCTTAACCCCTCGGTTAGCGAGATTTGAAAGTACCTCGTCTGTATAAGGTTTGATCCAGGGCGTTTTGCCGAGCCTGGATTGGAACGACGTGCTGAATTGTTCGGTATTTAATTCAAGTTGATTGGCAATGCTGCGAGTGGTTTGAAAGCATTGTGCGCGATAGCAGCTGGTTTCGTTATTTAAGGTGGGAGGGCAGGCTGATTGACATCGCAACTCGCAGCCGCCTTGAATGAGATGTTGCTCTGGTAATCCGTGGTAACTGAAGAGAATGTAATCATGTGTTGGAAGATAAGGTTTTATTGTTGCGGTGACCGCTGAGATAAAGTCGGGATGGTTATGAAAGTCACGAATAACGCGCAACGAGGGTAGGGTATTTTTTTCGGCAATAAGCGTCAATACTTTCTCAATAGATGAGCCTGTCGCGGCTGATGAGTATTGAGGATATAAGGGAAGAACGGTTATCTCTGAGCAGGATGATAACTGTGTGAGTGCGGTTTCAATTGAGGGCTCACCGTAGCGCATGCCTAATGAGACGATGTATTCATCGTTGACCAGCGTTTGAATCTTTTCTTGTAATGCTAAACTGTTGAGGAGCAGGGGAGAGCCGTTTGCAGTCCAAATTTGTTGATAGGCATGTGCGGTTTGTTTAGCACGAAATGGCAGAATAACACCATAAAGCAGTAAATAGCGTAGTGGAGCGGGTAGCGTGATGACCCGCTTATCGGCAAGAAACTCACGCAAATATCGTCGAACTGAACGAACATCAGGATGATTCGGCGTGCCAAGGTTTATGAGCAATAGACCTTTCTTCATGCTTTAAGTGCATCTTTCAGAGAAATAAAATTAAATCCATGCTCCCGATACAGTGCAATAATATCCGGAAGTACATAAGCATTCAGTAAATTCGAATGAATCAGCAAAATATGGGATTTATTGTTTTTTTGTTGGAGTCGCATTGATTCTTGAGCCTTGAGCGTTTGCTGCCATATGTAATCGAGATAACAGGGCTTTAATACCGTAAGAAATTGACGTCGTTCAATTTCAGGCACAGATAACAGCAATTGATTAAAAATAAAATCTTTGCTGTCGATAGTAATGGGGGCAATGTGATAATGCTTGGCGTCCAGATAGGCTTTGATGCTTTGTTTTTTTTCACCTTCGCCGGTGACTAAATAAGGAAAGCGAAAATACTTAGGCTTGGTGAGCAGCGGGATTAACAGCTTGTCGGCACCTTCAATTTGTTGAATATAAGCTGAAGTTGATACTTGATGTGCATTGACGTGCGACAAGGTATGATTCCCTATCCCAAGCCCTGCATCTTTGAATTTTTGTAACACAGACCAATTTTCAGGGCGAACATTTCCCGCAATCACAAACCCAGTAGCAGGAATTTCTTCAGCTGTAATGGTGTCAATAATCATATTCAAATGGAAATTTTTTTGCTCGCCCACAAATGGCAAGTCATCAATCGTAATGGCGATGTCATGCTGCTCTGCGTGACTGATTCCAATAAAGAAGAGAGATAAACAGAATGTGAATGTCTTGAACAAAGCGGTTCTCGGTTTTGGTTGTAGGTGAGGAAGTGTATTTTAACATAAGATAGATAAATAGCCACATTTGCATTCGCGCAAAAAACACGGCCGAAAAGGAAACATAGCTTGGGCTTTTATTATGGATGAAATAGAGGACAACAAGTTATCCTCCTCCAATAATAAAGAAAGCTAAGCGTTCAAAGGCAGCACTTGAGCTGTATTGGTCTGCGAAGCGTATTGGTTCTAGGCTTCGACAAGCTCGTTCAATGCCGCAACGTTTGCCGCATGAGCGCCACGCTCACCTTTGTCCAGATCAAAACTAACCGTTTGACCTGCTAATAGTGTTTTATAGCCAGTGCCAGTGATGGATGAGTAGTGAACGAAAATATCAGTTCCGCCACCCTCAGGAATAATAAATCCCCAGCCTTTTGCGTTATTAAACCACTTGACTTCACCTGTAGCCATGATATCTCCTTTTATTATCTTGATTAGCGTCAATGCCAGTATTTACCATAACCCAAAATAAAGTAACTTCGCAATACTTTTTTTATAAAAATAAACCATAACGAATCGCCTTTTTACGAGTGGCCCAATTCCCTCAATGTAAATATCAGAAATGAACTTGCAAGTCGTCGTTGCTGCTGCCCCCCCAGTACCTTCGGTACAAACAGCTGAAATGAACTTGCAGGTGGCGTCGTTGCGAGGCACGAAGCAATCCAGAGAACAAAGCTTCGAACTCTGGATTGCTTCGTACCTCCTAATGAACTTCACAACAATGCACATATTGTGAATTTCATTAGAAATGGCCTTGCCCTAGTAGTTACACGTCATCATGAGATGCATTAGGCGGTCCAGGCCATGTAATATGAATATCTCGCTGCGGATAGGCCATGGAGATATTCAGTTTACGAAAGGCTTCTTCAATTGCAAAATGAAGGTCACTTTGAACGATTAAATTTTTGTTCACGTCTTTAATCAAGCACCAGAGCTGGAATATGAGATTGCTCTCGCCAAAAGAGCGGAAGAGCACGATGGGTTTGGATGGTCCTGTTTTAACAACGTCTTCATGCAAGTTGGCAAGATTTAATAATGTTTCGCGAACCAAATGGGTATCACTGCCATATGCGACGCCAATATCGCAGGTGATACGACAATTTTTATCACTGAACATGTAATTCGTAACGCGGCGTGTAATGAGATCAGAGTTAGGGATGATGATATCTTCGCGTTTGGGCGTAATAATTTGCGTTGAGCGAATTCTAATTTTTTTAACAAAACCTTCGGCACCATCGACGCAAATTCTATCCCCTGGGCGGATGGGTTTTTCGATGAGCAGTATCAGACCTGACACAAAATTATTGACGATGCTTTGCAAACCAAGGCCAATACCAACAGACAGTGCGCCGGCAATAATCGCAAGACCGGTGAAATTAAAGCCGGCAACCATTAATCCTGAGATGAGTGCAAATGTGAATCCAACATAGGTCAAGATAGATGCAAAAGCGACTTGGGTTTCTTCCTCTCCCTCAAATTGATGATGCCGAATAATGGACGTTGAAATCCCCCGACAAATGAGGAAAAGTAGGCAAAAAAGAACGAGACCAGTGAGGATTCTTGCAGGGTAGATGATGATGGAGGCGACGTGGATTCCATTTAAAATTTCGGAGAAGATCTCTTCAATATAATAAGCCGAAAAATCCATGCTTTCGCCGACTAAATAGATCCCAATGGCTACAATGAGGATTTGCAAGACGGTTTTAAGGATTAAAAACTCAATAAACACATGGTCTTGTTTGTAGCCGATATAGTTGTATGCCCATTTTTGCAGCGGCGGCCGCTTGTAGAGCGCGAGATAGAATTGATGAACGCCGATCGTGAGAAGCATCGTCATCAAGGCGATGGCAAGCGTGAGAAAACTTGAAAACGTTAGATTATGGGCTAACAGATGATAGCCTGAAATGTCGATGATGGCACAGAGGCTTAGCCACGCGGTAGCCGTCCAGCGAATCAATCGTACGTGACGCTCTATCAAGGAACGGTGGCGATAACGGTAGCAAAGATAATAAATGAAGCCCAGTGAAACGATAATGATGCTTAGCAGATAGAATGATTGAAACAGTTGTAACAAGGTACTCGGTTGCTTAATCACATCGCCAATGCTGGTCCATAATGGCATTCCTCTTGTGAGCGCTACTTTTGTAACAATTTTTGAACCAGCTGATTTATACGCGCTCACAGCTTCTTGGGCGCGTATTGAGAATAAGCGACATTCCGCTTGTCGAGACGCCAGCTCTTTTTTTTGGCCGTTCAAATAAACGGAGTCAACACTCTGTTTCTCCGGCTTGGAAAGACTACTATTGTGTGTGCTGAGATCTTGCAAATCATCAATTTTCTTTTGCGCATCAATCACACATCGTTCAGCCTCATTATTGAGCTTACCCAGTGTCTCAATCGCTTGCTCAAGATCAGGCAGATTTAAATTTTCAACTGATAATTTTAAGTTAATTTGGTCGAATTGTTGATTTGCTTTTTTAACATCAAATTTTATCTCTGGAAGTGTTTCCATGGGCATGGCTTGTGTTGCTGCCAGCAAAGTCGAAACAAGCAAGCAGGATAAAACAATCAATCGCATGGGCGGTCTCTCAATGATTCGACAAGGTTTTATGATTATCAATTTTCTTTTTTGTCGTGTACAGAGAATTAATGGAGAAGTTATAAATATTTTATTTTAAATGGTATATAATTAAACTAAGTGAATCAATATATCGGGTGAACTCATGAGCAATGAAACTTCGTTGGCCAATCATCTTTTGATTGCGATGCCGATGCTAAATGACCAAAATTTTTCAAGATCAGTCATTTATGTGTGTGAACACCATGTTCAGGGCACCGTTGGCCTGATAGTGAATCGCCCCATGCCTTTTTCACTCGGTCTTGTCTTTGATCAATTGCAAATCGATCCAATCAACCTGGCAAGTAAAAATTTACCGTTGCTGTTCGGCGGGCCCATACAGCCAGAGCGGGGATTCGTGATTCATCGACCTTTAGGGATCTGGCAGTCGAGTTTATCGCTGCGAGAGGGTGTGACGGTGACTACTTCAAATGATATCATTCGCGCTATCGCGCAAAATAAAGGCCCTGTCGATGCGTTGGTTACATTAGGTTATGCCGCATGGACAGAAAACCAACTTGAGCAGGAAGTGATGAACAATACATGGCTGGTTTGTCCTTACAAACCTGAAATATTATACGAAGTTCCATTCGCGCAACGCTGGGAATATGCCGGCTCAACGATTGGTGTCAAAATGAATCTACTAACAGGTGAGTCTGGTCATGCCTGACGAAATATATATTGGGTTTGATTTTGGATTTAAACGTATTGGAACCGCTGTCGGACAGCGCCTGACTTGTACCGCCTCCCCGTTAGAAACAATCGCTGCCGTTCATGGCGTTCCTGATTGGGACGTCGTGAAAAAGTTGATTGCACAATGGCGTCCTGATGCATTTGTTGTAGGACTGCCCACCTGCATTGATGATAAAGAACTCTATACCACCGCTGCATCACGCCGTTTTGCAAAAGCACTTGAAAAGCGCTTTTCCCTTCCTGTACATTTAGTTGATGAGCGCTTATCGACTGTTGAGGCGCGCGACCATTTGTTTACAGAAGGCGGATACAAAAAATTAAAAAAAACAGCTGTGGATAGCATCGCCGCGTGCATTATCCTGGAGCGCTTTTTAGGCGGGTAGGTTGGTGAGTAGGTTGGCGAGTAGGTTGGGTTGAGGCTGGTAAGCCGAAGCCCAACAAAATGATCATGTTGGGCTTCGGCTTACCAGCCTCAACCCAACCTACGCGTAAATACACAGGACACATCAATGAAGCATTTACTAGACATCCAGCAGCTCAGCCAACAGGACGTGACTCGACTGACAGAGCGAGCTATTTATTTTAAAACCACTGCTGATTACCCACATTATCCCAATGCTCCATTGGCGACGCTGTTTTACGAAAACAGCACGCGAACTCGCATGAGTTTTGAATTAGCGGCAAAGCAACTTGGTTTTCCAACGGTTCATTTTGATAGCCAGTCATCGTCTGAGTCGAAAGGCGAAGCAATGGATGATACGTTTCAAACCTTGGTTGCAATGGGCATCAAATTCTTTGTGATTCGTCATCAACAAAACGGCTTGCCAGCCCTCATGGTAAAACGTTATGGCGATACCGTGCATATTGTCAATGCCGGTGATGGTCAGCATGCACACCCGAGCCAGGCTTTGCTGGATTACATGACGATCTTCGAGAAAAAGCCTAACTTTGAGAAGCTAAAAGTCACGATCGTCGGAGATCTTCGCCATTCACGCGTTGCAAATTCGTTTCAAGAAATGTGTGCGTTAATGGGGGTGGGCGAGTTGGTATTGGTCGCCCCGCCGATTTGGCAACCTGAGCATGTACATCATGGACGCGTCACCGCTTCTTTGAAAGACGGACTTGATGAAGCCGACGTGGTGATGTGTTTACGGGTACAACACGAACGGTTGCAAGACACGGAGCACTTTGATTTAGCCTTGTATCGTCAACATTATGCCTTAACACAGCAATCCCTCGCTTACGCGAAGCCAGACGCCATAGTCATGCACCCAGGGCCAATAAATCGCGGCGTTGAAATCGACAGCGACATCGCCGACGGCCCGCAGTCCGTGATTTTGCAACAGGTTCAAAACGGCATTTTTATGCGTATGGCGATTTTGGATGCACTTATTTCGGCGCCTGCAACGTTTGTTTGAACGATAACGCCTGTTGCAATGTAGGCACAGTGACATATTGTTCTTGGCGCATATCAGCAATGGTTCTTGCGACCTTTAACAGCCGCTGGTACCCACGGGCTGAGAGTTTGAGTCTGCTCATGACTTGGCTGAGAAACGTTTGTTCTGGTTCACCGAGGTTGCAGACGCGCTCACATTCTTTAGCACTTAAATGCGCGTTGATGCAGTCTTGCCGTTTGAATTGTTGTTCACGGGATGCCTCGACTAATGCGCGAATCCTCAGGCTTTCTTTGATTTCTGTGCGATTGGGCTTAACTAATTCTTCCTCGCTCAATGCTTGAACCGTGATGTGAATGTCGATTCTATCCAGCAAAGGGGCAGAGAGCTTCGAGAGGTAGCGATTGATTCGATCTGGCGTGCATAAACAAGTGGCTTTGACGTTTCCCCATTGCCCACATGGGCATGGGTTCATAGCAGCAAGTAATTGGAACTGGGCTGGAAATTCCATCTGCGCGGCGGCTCGGGAAATACAAATATGCCCTGATTCGAGTGGCTCACGGAGAGTTTCCAGTACGTTGCGATTAAACTCAGGTAACTCATCGAGAAACAACACACCATGATGCGCCAATGATATTTCACCGGGCTTGGGTGGATTACCGCCACCAACCAAGGCCACAGGCGATGCTGTGTGGTGCGGCGAGCGATAGGGTGGCTGGCGCCAATGATTAAAATTAGGCAATCGCCCACGAATCGAATGAATGGCCGCTGACTCAAGTGCCTGAAGTTCAGAAAGCTCAGGCAGAAGGGTGCTAAACCGCTTGGCCAGCATGGTTTTCCCGCTCCCCGGAGGACCGCTGAGCAACACGCTATGCCCACCGCAAGCCGCGATTTCCATGGCATGTTTCGCATGAAGTTGACCTTTTACATCAGACCAGTCTAAATCAAGATCGTTACGCCCGAGAGCCGGTCTTTCTGGCAGTGGATCCAGTGACGTTCCTTGAGATAAATAGCTGCATACGGCACGTAAATTGTCGGCAATGAACACACTGTCATGCCCTGCTAAAGAGGCTTCTTCTGCATTCGCACGGGCAATGATTAAGATTTGCTTATCGCGATGAGCGGCCAGCACCACAGGAATGATGGCAGCGACACCGCGAATATTACCATCAAGCGCTAATTCCCCAATAAATTCATGCGCAGACAATTTGAGCGTGGGAATTTGCCCTGAGGCCGCGAGAATCCCAACTGCAATGGGCAAATCAAACCCACTACCTGTTTTGGGTACGTCAGCAGGCGCAAGGTTGACCGTAATTCGACGACAGGGGAATTCAAATTGGCTATTAATAATGGCACTGCGAACGCGATCTTTACTTTCTTTGACGGCTGTTTCCGGAAGACCAACGATGGCGAAACTGGGTAAACCATTCGACAAATGGACTTCAACAGAGACAGGTTTTGCATGAATGCCAATAGCACTCCGTGTTTTGCTGATAGCAAGGCTCATAGTAGGACTCATTCCTGAAGTTGGACTGAGGTGATTCTATGATAAGAAATCGGGTTCGTCTATTCTTTTTGTTGGGATAAAATTGAAATATAAGAATATGTTTCATATAATAAATGTAAGAAATATGCTTACATTTATCCGGAGGATGATATGGCTCGTACAATGACAGTTGATCTTGGTAATGAACTCAGGCATTTTGTTGAGTCTCTCGTTCAATGTGGTGATTATAAAACCTGTAGTGAAGTGCTTCGTGATTCACTGCGGATGTTGAAAGAAAAAAAAGCAGGCTCTAAACTTGAATATCTGCGTCAATTGCTTAAAGAAGGCGAAGAAAGTGGTGAACCGACTGAATGGAATGCTGATGATTTTCTGAATCAGATGAGGAAAAAGACGAATGGCTAGGGGCTGTCGACAATTCTACTATCTTGGGCGTAACCCCTTGATTTCCTGTGCTCCGTTGCTCACATACTCACATGTATGCTGCGCTACGGTGCTCGAAAATCAAGGGGTTACGCCTCAAGCTAGCGAATTGTCGACAGCCCCTAGTAAGACTGATCGTCTATATCCTAAAGCAATTGATGATTTAGAGGCCATCTATGTTTACAGTATTCATGAATTTGGAGAAAAACAAACCGCGCATTATATTAAGCATTTAGAGCAAACGTTCATAAAAATAGCTCATAACCCTGAGTTAGCACGGCCATGTGATGAAATCAGTAAAGGACTCAGAGCGACCAATACCGCATCCCACGTCATATTTTTTAAACAAACCAAATATGGTGTTGCAATCATCAGGATTTTACATAAAGCGATGGATCATAAACAACATTTTTAAATCAGCCGCAATCATTTTTTCGAAAAAAAACCAGATTCCGCACAAACTGTGAAGTTCATTTCAAACAAAGGCCGGAGCACCTAATTGCTCTTCAATTATTTCGTGTTTATCCGCTTGATATGCCATATACAAACACGCAGCACTCGTGAGCAGGCTTGCAACGCCTATCAATATTGGTATTGTCACGGCAGTTACGACCATGGTCGATAAAAGCGCACACACAGCAATTACTCCAGTCATCAATGCAGTTAAATACTGGAAATAAGACTGAGCAAGCCATGCGCAGCAACCTTCAGGCTCGAATTCTGGCGCATCTAGTGAGAACTGCGTAAAAAAGCTTTGATAGGAATGCGCTGCTTTTTCAGGGAAAATCATACCCTGTCGCATCACATAATCCGCGCCACGCTTCCCAAAATGACGATGCTCAGCCAGTGCTAATCTTACGTTTGCTTTGGCGTGATTGATGATGGTCGCATCAGGTCCTTCCTCATTGGCTAACAAATTACCTCGATAAGGTAAGGGGACACGTTGCATCGCTGCTTCTATCTCACGTGCCTTAAAAGCTCTATGTACGGTATACCAATGCGTCTGTTCAGGATCTTTGAACGCTCGAATCGTTGAGCGAATGGCGAGTACTTGCGGGGAGCGTTGTATTGCCAATACTTGTTCCACCTCGGTATATAATGCTTGTGCTTCGGATAAGGATTGAGTCTGAAGCAAGCGTGTCTTGAGGTTTTGTAGATAAGTGTCGCAAGCCCTATCAGTATCGCCAATACGAGAATGATCGATTGTCTGTGTTAAAGGCTGTAGCATTCGACGATAGCAAGTTTGAATGATGGACATATCCGCTTTAGGATGACGAGCGACCTCTCTAAAGATCACGAGGTTTGAGTTGGGGTGTTCTGCGATCCACGTTAATATTTCTATATTCCGCGTCTTGCGGATAAAGTCATCAACCTGTTCGGCCGAAATTTGTTGAAGAGCCAAAATCTGCGTTTGCGTATTGGCCTTCTCGTAAAAAACATCCATTGCGATTAAGCAATTCCAAGGAATACTCTCAGGATGTTGTGCTATCAACTGGTTAAATAAATCCACTGTCATCTCTGCGCGCGTGGATTGATATTTTAACAATCCCGTCACTATCGCTTGATCATGATGATTGTCCTGCAAGGTTTGAAATTCTTGCGTTGTGATACATGAGATGGTTGATAATGCGCGTAAAATAGTGACATGTTTGCTTAATACGTCTGGCATGAGACGTATCACGGCCAAAATTAATTGATAATCATTGTCTGTTGGTTGCGCAATGATTTCAGGAAAATTATTCAGGAACATTTGTGGTCTTTCGATTCGGTGTTCGTGATCTGCGGAGGATGCTGAAAGACGTGCGTGTGAATAGTGTTCTATTTGACACTCGATGGTCGTTTTTAAAACAAATAACTTGGAGGAGCACAGGTGTGCACTACGCAATGCCTGAGGTGATAGACGAGATCTCCTCTCTTCTATCACAATGTCCCAGTCATTCGTGAAACGACGCGCACTTGACCATCGGCTTTTAAGCTCAAAAATCATATCAGCCAAAGCAGCATATCCTAGAATGTCTGAATCATCACAACTAGGAAACTCTTTCTTCCAGTCCGTGTGACGACGATCACATAAAGGTATTGCCGTAATAAAAGTATAAACAGTCTTATCTCGAGCGATGATTAATGAACATAATTTCTCCAGGCACTGCTCAAGATGCCCCAAGGCCAGCAGAGGTATACGTGGGAACCGTTCTTGCAAAAAGGACTTCTGTTTGTCGCAATAACCCCTGAAATCTGCATTGACCCATCGGTTTTTAATTTCATGAACCGCCTCAGCCAATGCGATATATCCAGGGATATCCGCCTCGTCACAATCAGGGAATTGCCTGTTCCAATCCGTCTGGCGACTATCAAATTCCGGGGCCTCGGTGATAAATGCATAAACAGCTTTATTGACTGAAAAGACGGTGTTTAATTCCGTCAGATGCGCGGGCAAGGTTTCACGATAGGGATAAAGATGCTTTTCAAAGAAACTTAATTTTTCTTTTGCATTTTCACCTAACCAATGACTGTTAGCAACATCATTGCAACTGAGTTTTAATTCGCCATTGAAATAACGAACTTGCTCGATGGTCGTTTGATACCGAAGGTTTGTTTTAAAGTCGGTCGGAGGGGTGCCAGCTAAAACGGTATATTGTGTGGTACTCATCCACGCATCTGGCGTGTTCGCAATGACATCGAAAAGTTCGTTGGTTTCCTCTTGGGAGAGCAAGACACAGGCCAACCCTCTGGGGAAATGCATAAACAGCAGGGTATGTACTGGCTTTAAATACCAGCCAATGAGGCGTTGTTGCCCAATATAGTTTTTATAAAAGTTGGTACTCACTAAAATGGCATCGCTAAACTGGGGCGCTGAAGCATCTGTTAACTGACATAACCTGGATAATGTCATCAATTGCAACCTTGGATTATCTACGTCCACTCGACGTCCATCACACCACTTAACATACGCTTCAACCTTATGCTCTCGATTATGACTTTCTGTTTGAACATGCATTTCCAGATTCATATGCAACTCAACTTTTTGATGCACTTCCACCTGAACCGATCGACTCATCATTTTTTGTCGACTGAGTTGTGTTGAATGACAGCGTTCGAGCGCACGCGTGGCAATTGCTTGCATCTTCTCGTGTTTGTCTTGTTGTTCAGTATCCGATAAGGAGCGGTCGTCGAGCCGTTGCAGCCAGTCTTGCAGCAGGTTTTCTTGATAATCGTCTAAAATTGCGTCCGTCTCTTCTTGCTGACAAAGTGCGCCATGCTGAGAAAATGCATCGGCGGTGGTGTAGGTTTCAACAAAATAAGGGTCTCCAGCTTGCAGCAACTGTTGTTTTTGTTCAAGTGCACCATAGCCATGCGCGGCCAAAATTCTACCGAGAAAATCAGCACGAATTTCATTGCTCATTTTAAGTGGGGCGGCATAAAAATTATCAGGCTTGAGTTGATTTTCTTGATTACGATACAGCATCGATACCAAGTCTTTAAAAGACAGGTTTTGAAAACAGGAAGGGACGATTATATCCATGCGTTGATTACCCGATAACAGGGCGCGCATGCGCATCGAACCTTGTAAGAAACTTTCCAGAAAAGTATCCCGTTCAACCGTTACAATCGATTTGGCTTCCTCACACTGACGAATATCAGCCCCGATGGTTTGCGGTTGCGGATAATAACTAAAGCGCGCAGCAGGTCCGCAACCTAAATGAGAGTTGATAACCTCAAGACGTGATGAACCTATCAACTTTGGCGCCTTTTCTGGGGAATCAACTGAAATGGCAACGAGCTCGTCCGTGCCGTTTTTACTGTTTTGGTTGAAAAAGAGGATGTATTGAACGGGCTCTGGTTGTGCAAATTGTTCTGGATGCGCTTTAATATAATGCGCGATGGCTTTCGCGACCAAGAGATTATTCACGCCCTTAAACATGGCGCCGACATCAATGATCGCCCGCACTTTTTCATCGGCAAGATAATGCTCTAATAATGCAGCGACAAAATCCGTTGGATTGTCAAACTCTATCCCTCTGATGTGAGGTTGTTTTGCAGCAATCCCGTGTAAAATATATCCATCAGTGCCTTTGACGCGCTGTTCATCAAACACCAGGGATTGATGATAGATGCTGTGATTCCAGGGGGTCGCTGTCATGCCTTGCACCGTGGCGCCAGCGTCTACATGATTATAAGCATTGCTGTGTAAAATACACCCATCCTCTTGAATACACGGCAAGACATATTTACTCAACACCACATGCATAATCGGTTCACAATAACGTAAGTGTGCGTTCAGTCTTGCAAGTTGTGCTTCATCCTTCAAATCCAATTCTGAAAAAGACAGGTGAAGTCCTTCCGTCAATAGTTTAAAACTGCGTGCCGTCGGGGTGTCGTCTATATTGTCCAACGCTTGATCCCGGCATTCTCGCTTGGCCTGGATTTGCCAATCCTCAAAAAATAACCGCAATAATCCCGGTGTCATCCCGGTGATCAATAATGACTGGATGGTTAAATCGATGGTTTCCTCAACATCAAAAAATCGACTGTTTTCGGAAGCCTTATCGTTGCCCGCATAAGGAATGGCAATCACGCGTATGGTTTCATCTAACGTCGTCAGTTTCGATGGGCCATAATGCTCGCCTTGATTACGCCTTAAAGTATGCGGGAGTAACCGACAAATTTGTTTTTTATATAATCCCAACGTGTCTTTTAGTGCTTGGGGTAAATTTAAAATAAACTCAGGAATTTGTGTGCCTTGATTTTGCAGCCAGGCAAACAGTAAATCACGGTCTGGTTGTGAGGTGCGCAATAAGGGAATCGCGCGCTGCAATGGGCTGTCTTTATGGCTCACCAATTGCTTTGTCAATTCAGCACACGCCATGACAAACTGACTGGCATCGTTGAAATATTGGTTGTGCTTTAAGATATCGTTGAGTGTCAGCGTCTTTGGCAAATGAAAACGAGCCGCATCCAGGGGCACTTTTTCGAAAAATTGGTATAACTCCAGGGTATTTAGCAAAATTGATCGGGCAATCGGGTGTGATTCTGCAATGGTATAGTTGAGCTGATGATCAATCCGTAATGCGTGATGCACTTCATCAATGATGATATCGGCGTCGTTTTTAAATAAAGCAACCAATCGCTCCATGCCTTCAATGCGATCAGACGGCGCTTCACCACGTAACAGCTCAATATACTTTAATTCCAAAGACTGAATGGCATCGCCAGATGTGACCACATAGCCTTTATTCAGCTTGATGCGCGTCAAATGTGCCAACAAGTCATCGAGTTCTTGAGAGGAATAATGATTGTCTCTGGAAAACTCAAATAAATAAGCTTCCTGCTGGAGCTTGACGGAGATGGCTTTTAAGTCAGGGTAGTTTGTTTTTAACAACGCATGGGGGACTTCAACGACCATCAAGTTTTTTCCCGTAGCTTTGAGCTTTAGAGTGAGTGGTAATATTGTCGTTGATTTCCCTTCACCCATCAGCGCGGCTTCTACGACATTATTAAATTTGCCATCCGTTGAAACGGTCGTGAATTGTTGAATCATCGCGACCTGTTGGGGGTAGAGTAAAATATTAAAATGATACTGAAAAATGGCTAAAACCGAATCACTTTTCACGTCAACATGATTGTCAGCAAACAACAGTTTTGCCACTTGGAAACAAGCCTGTTCCTGCGCAACCGTTGTTGTCGCGCGGCGTAAATCGGTTAATGCGTGTTGTGTCCGGTGTAATTGTTGGTGCTGGAGCATTTGCGCGACGTGTTGCGTCATTAAGAAATGAAGCTGCTGGATATCGGCATCAGATAAGCCCGTGGCTTCAGCATAACGCTGTTGTTCGGCATGCATATATAAATCCAGTAACAGCACCGCATCCGGGAGGCGTCGTTTTCCTGCGGCTACTTCAATGTCCCACTGTAATTTGCGCGCTTTATCTTCGGGGCCGCGTTGTGCTAAAGATAAGCCATCCTCCAACAAACGCTTTTGTGCTGTTTCAGCAATAGCGAGCTGTTGATTGAGAAGCGTATTTAAAGAGGATTGATGTTGTAATAATTGTTGGGCAACCCGTTTTAGCGCGAGCATCGCTACATACTTGGCATGACCACAGGCCTCTTCTGCCGCATTGATCGCAAAAGAAGGCGTGAATGCATCGGTATCACTTGATTTTGGAGCATAAAACGCATTTTCGAATTTTTGCCAAGATGCCAGGATGACGCTTAATTCAGGAGAAAACCAATGATTAAACGGACGATGCGCAGAGTGATTGAGGATCACGGGTTGGTCGGAGGATACGGCGGGAAGTTGTTCCCATAATGTATCGGACGTTAACATCGGTGTATGGGTGTCGGTTAATTCCTGTCTAACAATCTGTGGGGAATATAAAGAGGCAACAGACCTCACTACATCACTATAACTATTCCATTCTGTGCGCTTATCGTAATCATGGTTGTAACAAACACAATGAAGTATACGGCAAAACAGGTGAAATAGACTGGGGTAATCACTATACTCGTTTTTCTCTACTTTCTGTGTCATGAGAGCCGCTCTGCAAAATGACTGCAAGCGAGGATAATGCGGATGGTTTTCATTGGTTGCGATTGACAAATAATCACGCAGATAAACCTTGAGTGTATCACCTGCCATCACCGGAGCAAGCAGAGACATGGCGAGTTCTTGACTGGCCACCGTGCTTTGATAATTTTTAAACCAGTCGTCTGCAGAAACGATTTGGCCTGTCTTCATGATACGGAATTGATCTCCACCAGTATTGGCACTAGATGAAACCCGATTATGGCAAGAAACAGATGTATAATTCGTAGTCACTTGATAAACATCGGCGCCTTCGTTGTGCAGGGCTTCTATCCGTTCCAAACGACGCTCATCAAATACGGTCGAGACGCCACGGTGTGCTTTGGCCTGCAATTGCGCTGCTTCACGATGTAACAACATCATATGTGCATTCATCCAGGCATAGCCCGTTGGACCAAGGGCTTTATTTACTGATTTATGATAAAAATTACATAGACTTAATATTTCGTTGTCGTTTAGCCCGTATGACACGAGCTGATCAGATGAGAATTTTTGCATTGAATCAAACAGGTTTTCCAGCGCTTGCATTAACGGGTTTGTATTTTGCTGAGTTGAATACCTATCATTTTTCTTATAATAAAACGTTTCTATTGTCTTGATCATTTCACATGCGAGAAAAAAATTTGTCGTATGTCGCGAAAAAGTGGGCAGTGAAAACTTAATCGGCTTGCCTTGTCGTGCAAAATCCGTATATAACGCCAATGTTTTGAGCTTGCATGCGATATAGGCAGGCGATGTGATCCAGTCTCCCTTTTGAGGTAACGCGGTCATGATCCAATAAATAAATCTCAGCTCCTCTTCCGTACCTCGTAATCCGCCCAAACGATGGTCACACACGTCCAGCATGTTAAGTGCAGCATCGGGTTGATAACTGGCCAGATAGACATACGTTAAATACAGTGCCTGTGCAGGGGTTTTGGCGACCGGCTTGCCATGCTCCATCTGCAGGGTGACATACTGTTCTGAGTCGCTATATTGCCAGTGAGATTTAGGGATGAGCGTGCCATCAGTATCATGTTGTAAACGGTAGTACACGCTGGATTGAGAGCGTTCGTTTGTTTTCATGAACTGCTGAATGGGGAGTACGATTAAGGTTTGTTCTCCATCCGTGACCATGAGCTGTGCCACGCCTTCACCCAATGGCTTATTCGGCTCAATTAATCGATAGTCGCGTTCATTCCAACGCCAAATTAAGGTGTTATCAGCATTTAAAAACCATTGCATCCCATAGCGTGGGAGATCAACGCGATACTGACCGTTTTGCTCAAAGACGAGCATGAATTTTTCAGCTTCGAAGGTTGATAATCGCTGTGTTAAAGCAGATGAGGCTTGTGTACATAAATATGCCCCATCCGCCGCGGCAGTGATTGTCCAGCCAGGCGCTCCAGCGTGTTCGACAGGTTGTGCTCGATACAGTATCTTTTGTTGTTGCTCATCGGTAAAGTGAATGTCATCTTCACAAGCCCATGGCATCATGCTGCAATCGTTGACAACTTCGGGCAAAGAAGGGCTGTCCAGGAGACGCGTTCGTGAGCTAGCTGTGAGCGGGCACCACGTATACCATTTTGTTTGTCCCGCTACTTGGTGAGCTTTTTGCAGTGAAAAAAGAGGACCACCTTTAAAAAAACGAAATGTTAGTTCCCCTTTACCAATCAAAAACAGTTGGTTATTCGCTGAGCCAAAACATGACCAGTGTTCATCGATGTTGAGTGCTGGGAAACTTCTATGGATCCAATCTGGAACAGGACAAGAAGCCATGCTATCTCGATAAAGCCGGCCTTGTTCCAGATGCACAACATAAAGCAGCGTTTCATCCGCATAAACATTAAAGGCAGGGTATGATGCAGTGAGCCGATGCCTGGATTCATCCCATTGTATCCCGATATCCTGTAAAACAGGTTGAATCATGGTTGGTGTAATCCATTGGCGATGTTCTTGCAGGCAGCGGATCCATTCATGCTTCGCATGAGCGACCTGAAATTTGGCATCACGATCCAAAGGCTTTTTCCAATCGGCTTGTTGTTGTATTTGCACCAACGAATAATAGGCTTCTGCAAGCGTCGTCTGATCGCCCAAGGCTAAATCCAGTCCACACACAGCACTTAAAAAACGATAACAATGTAGGTGATTAAGAACGGTTTTGTCACGATTGATTACTATAAACCGGTTGATGGTTGCGTAGAAAGCACACCAGCGATCGGTAAATTGCGTCGGGTTAGTTCGGACGGCATACTGGTTAATCAGGTACGCCAGACGCACAAAAAAGATGGATTCTTCGGTGAATTGTCCTTTACGTTCATAAAAAACCATCCCTTTGGCAATGAACGCGTCAAATATTGTGAAAAAATCATGAGTAAGCCTGTCGTTGGCTAAACAATCGCGCAGAACGCCAGGTTGCAATAGATTGGCTTCAAGGTAAACCTGAATATTATGTCGGCTGATCTTTTCAAGATTCCGGCTGAAATAATCCAGAGTCAGTTGAAGTTGCAGCTTTGTCACGCGTCTTAAATGAAATAATTCTCGTGCCTCAAGATCCGTGCGTTGAATAGGGCGTTTTAATACTTTTGCTCGATCATCGTTATCAAAGTGGTGATCTTCTGACTTATCTTGATAGGCAATACAAGCGGGTCGTATTTGTGTCTCATGACTTGAGCGCTTCTGAGCTTCCTGGGAATCATAGCCTAAAGCGTAATAGGCCGCTGAGGTGCTAATATAATATTTACTTGCTCGTAAACGAGGGTTGGTCGCCAAGCTTGTATACTGTGTGATATACACAGAGGAGCAACAGAGAGAGCTATAACCATTTAAGGATATTTTTATACCGTAATCAATTTTTTTTGTATTGTCATATCGGTTTTCATATCTTTTATATAAGGGATTCAGCTTCGTGCAAAACTCGGCATAAACGCGCTCCATGCTAAATTGTATCTGAAATAACAGGATGAGCGGTTTGAACTGTTCCTCATGTTCTAAAGCTTTGAACTGTTCACTCAGATAATACAATGCGGTGTAGTCTTCTGACTGAATCAGTTGATGAAGCCGACGCAGATCGTCTGCATCCTCTTTATTCAGATTTGAATTCTCTGCCGGTGGGTTATAGCGTTGGCTTAACGCTTTCTTTAACTCCGGGAATTGGTTTAATAATGCAGAGTAATAGTCAAATCTGGCCTCCATACGAAAAACGTATGCTTCTTTAATATGTTTGTGTAAACGACGAATGTGTTCCGCACGCGCATCCAAATGCGGTAGATTGGTAGCTAAATAAGCCGCATCAGGTGTTTGTAGCCACTGAATCAACATCATGAACGCATAATCATGAAAATAACGTTCTGATTGTGGAACCAAGCGAAAATGGTTATTCACGTGACCGACCACACTTACCAAACACTGTTTGGCAATGAGCATCCTCGGGAGTACTTTGTCTTTTAAATCTAAATCATCACAGCATTTAAAATAAAGGGTTTGTAGTTGATTGAGTTTGTCGTAAAAAGACAGCAAGGCTTCTTGTGACTCAAGCGATTGGGCGTAAAAAGGCAATAATGGCTCATTTAGCCTGTCTTCAGGGAGAGGAAGATGAACAAAGGTATATTCCAGTTGCTCAAAAAGAGCATGACCATTTAATTGCCCGCATTTTTCCAGTAAGCCATCCAGGTCCGTTAATAAATCTTTTCCACCACGAATCATCATGGGGCGAGTGATCTCGGTTGATACATAGATCCTGGTGTGATCTTCGGGTTGAAAGCTGGGCAACGCGGGTATCGTTATCGTGTGATAAATCGACGGTGTATCACTGCACGCAGGGGGTGCTTGTGGCGGGCTAAGTGTTTGCGTGGCAGTGAGTTCTGCAAGATAAGCCGTTAATATCGGAAATTCTTGTTCCTGTTCATGCTGCATGCTCGGCAAGGCGAGAATGCGCAACAGATGCTGTATTGCGTGTTTGATTTGTTCTTGCAGGGCTACGTCATTAAATTTATCGTCACTTTTTAACGTGTTGATATAATCATTTAGTGCATATCGTTTATACCCGTACATAAACTGTTGATAGCGCTCCTTCGTATCAAAACATTGTTTTAACATTTGATGAAGTGAGCGTTGCGCACATGATCCCGACAGTTGCCCCGTTGTATATAACCAAAGCGGCACGTCGTGCTTATCAAAAACCAGTTGGGCATCTACATAATGTAATGCTAATAGTTCTTCTTTGTAAAACATCTCGGATGTTATTTCATCACGCTTATTCGCTGGACGCAGAGCTGGAATTTGTAGTGATAAAAGGTTTTTAATAATATGAGTTAAAAAAGGATCGGCAATTCTTGCTTGCGGGATCTGGTGAATCAATGCCGGATTATATAGCGTATGTTCAGGTGTAGATTTCTTGGGATGATACTTTAATCCATCGCCTGAGTTGATGATAGAAAAATAAAGATCGCCGGAACGCATTTTTTTAAATTGGTAAATGAGAGCATGCCCTCCGTGGGATAATCGCCAGCCACCAGGGACTAACACATACTCATCGGGGGTTAACGCTTGAATGGCCTGGTGTATGGTTCGGCTGAAATCAAATAACGCTCGTTGCGCGTTCTCATTCTCCGCTTGTAATGTTTGATTCTTTTGTTCAATACTATCATTAAGTTCTTTTAATGTTGCCTCAAGCGCTTCTTTTTCTATGATTTGCGCTTCAGACAGGGGGTCTTTGCGGCTCAACACTACTAATTGATTCAGCTGATGTCTGAGTGGCAGTGTACGTTCTTCCAACTGTTTTATTTCATCAGGTAATTGCGGATGCAACATGTTCTGTTCGAACCGATCGATCTGTTTTTCATAATCTAACAGCGATTGAGAGGTACGCTGGAGTACGCGAACGGCCTCAGAAACAAGGGATGCATCCAGAGAATTGACGTACTCTTGAAAATAAGCAATGGTGCGTTGAAAGGGTTGCCCTTCTAACCCGACACTACCGGTTAAATATGCATCGCCATTGATGTGCATGAATAACGAGGTGTCGATTTTTACTTTAGATAAGATTGGCGGCGGCATGAACAACCCATTAAAAAAATCAATGTGACGCATACTTTAACATTATTGGTTTTATTTGTAAATCAAGCACGTAGGATTGAGCGGTAGGGTGGGCAAAGGAGCGTAGAGACGTGCCCACCATTGCATCATTTGTTGGTGGGCATAGCATATTTTGTATCCTCACGATATCGCAGGGTAATCTCATTCGCCGACGTTCCGCGGCTCGACCGCGTAATCCAGGGATCTCACACGGAGATTCGATCTCTGGATTACGCGGATAAGTACATCTACCGTCTGCGCACTTACCGGTGGACACGTCGCCTTTCGGCTCCTTTGTCCACCCTACTTCAATGCAATCGGCAGAGATGTGGTGAATAATGACTTTATTCTTTCGATAACCGGTCTATTTGCTTCTGCAACGCATCTACTTTTTCACGTGTCCGTGCAAGCACTTTGGTTTGCACGTCAAACTCTTCACGTGTAATTAGATCCATATGGGCGAATGCGGCTTGCAGGATCTGTTTGAATTGCGACTGAATGTCTTTGTCAACCTGATGCAGGCTGCTGGGAATTGCTGCATACAACTTTTTAGCTAATGCATCGAATGTTGAGCTGTCCAACATATTAATCACCTTGATTTTGGCGTTCTTTAATTTCAGCCAGCGTTTTACAGTCGATGCAAAGCGTTGCTGTTGGACGTGCTTCCAAGCGGCGCAGGCCAATTTCGATGCCGCAGGCTTCACAGTATCCAAAATCGTCTTCGTGCAAGCGCTCCAGCCCATCTTCAATTTTTTTAATCAGCTTGCGTTCACGATCGCGTGTTCGTAGTTCGATGCTGAATTCTTCTTCCTGGCTGGCGCGATCGGAAGGATCGGGGAAGTTTGCCGCTTCGTCTTTCATATGGCTCACAGTACGATCGACTTCTTCCATTAATGACTGACGCCATGCAAGTAAAATTTTCTCAAGATGAGCGAGTTGATTTTCGTTCATATAAGATTCCCCTGCTTTCTCCTGGTAGGGGGCAATACGCGGACTATTCATTCCTTCATTGTTCACGGTATACTCACTTTTTTGTCTGTTCAAACGGCTAGATATATCAAATATTTCAATGTTCAGCAAGAATTAAAAAAGCGGTTTTGTTCCTCGTATCGGTCATCAGGGTCTTTTGCTAAACCTTCGAAAGCCATGGATGGCTTTCGAGAGCAGCAAGGATACGAATGCGTGTTTAGCAAAAGACCCTGGTGACCGATACGAGGCACAAGACTAAAAAAGCTTCCCGAGCACTTTATTTATAGTAGTATAGACTATTATCACAATAAGGATAAACAATGAGAAAGATAGTATCAGGTGCATTTCTTTTCATACTCACCATGACCGCCTCAGCACGGGGGCAGATTGATGCGGATGTTCTGTCGGGTTTGAATGAT
This sequence comes from uncultured Gammaproteobacteria bacterium, assembly GCA_963784615.1. Classification (GTDB taxonomy): domain Bacteria; phylum Pseudomonadota; class Gammaproteobacteria; order Legionellales; family Legionellaceae; genus UBA11403. The sequence continues at coordinate 1,440,391 of CAWASG010000001.1, read as the reverse complement.
CCGGATGTGAAACGCTATAAAGCATCTTTTGCAACGCAATATATCTCAGTGCTTATTTTTCTCAATTCAAATGCAGATCCAGAAAAGTTCATTGATTTTCTCCATGAGTTAGGCGAGATTGAAGCCAATAAGTTAGAATTTATGCCGATTATTGCCGCGGTAGTTCCCAAGGACAAAACGATTTTGAATCGAATCGCTGAACATGCTTCCGTTGCACAAATTTCTTCAAATCGCGCAGGTTCAGAGGAATTGGAAGTCAGTGCTCAGTCAATATTACTCTCCTCATCGCCAACGAATCCCGTTGTGAATAACTGGTGGGATCATGGTTATACCGGGCAACGTGGCGTGATTGGTTTGATTGATTCGGGGGTGGCTGTCAAGCACATTGGGTTATTGAATAAAAAAATCATCATGCGTAAAGAGGTGGGTTCTGGTTATTCTGATTATCCTGATGGTATTCGTTCTGCTCATGGAACCGGTGTTGCATGTATTTACGCGGGATTAGGGACGTATTCTTATCCACGCGATATTGGTATTGCTTATGGTGCACGTACGATCGTTTCTGGGCTCGCCGGTGAAGGGGTAGGTGATCCTAAGGATTTGTTCCAGACTCTCGGCACGATGGACTGGATGTTAACGCGAGCGGAAATTAAGCCAACGGTTATTAATTATAGTTTTGGTAATGGATTGCATGCATGTCCAACCTGCCCTGATTGGAGTGGCCTGGCTAAAACGGTTGATTATGTGATAAATCATGAAAAAATCATGTGGGTTAAATCCGCAGGTAATCAGGGGTACATTGATCCAAAAGCGGAAGCGCCTTATGCATCGACGATGACTATTCCAGCAGATAATTATAATGGGATTACGGTTGCAAATATGAGCCCGACGATTCATCAGGATGGTGTGTCGATTCAGACCTCCGATCGGCAAGTTCACACGATTTCGCCTAAAAGTAGCCGTGGGCCTACTATCAATGGTCGAAAAAAACCAGATCTAAGTGCGCCGGGAGAGGATACCTGGACGTGCGCGCCAGATCCTGATCAATATCAGTTTAATTATACCGATGCGATGCATTATAAAAGTGGCTTCCGTTTCATGGGCGGAACCAGCTCGGCAGCTCCGCACGTTGGCGCGGCAATTTTATTGATGCAGGATGCAGGAATTGATAATCCGATGATGGAAAAAGCCTTATTACTGAATAGTGCAGATGCCTGGACCGATAGCAATCAACCTGGACCTCGTGAAGCGAATGGGGTTTATCAGCAATCTCATTATCCGGTTATGGGGTCAGCGTGGAATCGTACCTACGGCTGGGGTTATATAAACCTGCAGAAGGCGTTTGATGAGCGAAATAATCTTATTCTGGATGCCCTCACTCCACAACACCCCGTTAAAGAGTATGAGGCCGTCTTGCCTGTTGGCGCTAAAGTGACGCTTGTTCATGAGCGGCGGGTTGGATATCTGGAGGATAATACAGAATGGAAACTCAGCCATTTGTCATTAGAAATAGTTGATGCCCAAACCAATCAATCGTTGATGAAGGATGATAGTGCTATTGATACAGTACATCAGGTTGCTCATTGTGAACGTAAAGAGGGTGACCGCGTTTGTGCTGACACAACAAAAGAAGTGAGAGTAAAAATTCGCGTCAAGCTGTTGAGTGATCATATAGAAGGCAGTGAAGATGAGCCCTTTGCTTTGGCGGCTTCTGTTCCTTTTAAGTAGCGGTTAGTGAGGTTGGGTTGAGCGAGAGCGAAGCCCAACATAGATGGTTTTGTTGGGCTTCGGCAGACCCGCCTCAACCCAACCTACTCCGATTAATTCCCTTAGATTTTAATCAAAGGCGAAGCCGCCGGTAACCCGATCATTTCCCTCAACATCCTTAAATCCTTGTATATTCATATAGCCGAATTGCGCAAACAGTGCGGCGACGGCATTTTTTTGATCATACCCATGTTCGACCAGCAACACACCACCCGGTCGAAGATAGTGGATCCCCGTTTTGATGATTTCTGTCAGTGCGTTAAGACCATCCATACCACTACTTAGCGCTTGTCGTGGTTCAAAGCGTACATCGCCTTGTTCAAGATGGTTATCTTGTTCGGCAATGTAGGGTGGATTGGAAATAATGGCGTGGTAGGGCTTTAACGGGATCGATTGAAACCAGTTTGATTGTCCAAATTCAATTTGCGTGAGCTTTAAATCCAAGGCATTTTGACGTGCAACCTGAAGTGCGGCATCACTTTGATCATAGGCTTCTATGTGCCATGAGGGACGCTCGGAGGCGAGCGCCAGTGCGATTGCGCCACTGCCGGTGCCCAAATCAAGAAGGTGTGCATCAGGGACTGCTCCAATGAACATCAAGGTGAGCTCCACGAGGAGTTCGGTCTCTGGTCTTGGAATAAGTGTGTCGGAAGTTACTCGTAAGGGTAGCGACCAAAATTCTTTCGATTGTGTGAGATGAGCAATGGGATGACCCAAACCGCGCTCGCTAATTAAATGCTGATATTGCTGCCATTGCTCAGGTGTTAATAGCGCTTCAGGATGAGTGTAAAGGTGTGTCCGCGTGCTTTTGAGCACAAAAAGAAGCAGCATTTCAGCGTCTATTCTCGGGCTCGGGCTTGTTTTCTGTAGACTAGAGTGGCCGTGAATCAGCGCTGTTTTGATACTTTGAGATTGCATGAGATGGTTCACAGTTATGAGGTTAAGGAAAATCTAGTACCTTTTCCATTTAGTTTTGACAGGTTCGTCTTAGAGAGCGAAGCGATTCGGAGCAACCATTCCCGCCGTAAAACCTAAGCCAGTAAAGGCATGCCTTCTCCCGCTGGCGGGAGAAGGTGCCCGACAGGGCGGATGAGGGTGGATCAAACGATTGTGGCTTGATCTACCCTCACCCGCCCTGTCGGGCACCCTCTCCCATCAATGGGAGAGGGCCATCCTACTGATCATCGGTTTTTACGGCGGAAATCGCTGCTCCTAACCGCTTCGCTCCCAAATATGTTGTTCAAAATTACACTAATATGGATATGCCAACCGGTCAAAATTAGGTTAACAACGTACTAGTCATGATGTCCAAGTTCTGCGAGCAACTCGGCATGATGCTCACGTCTAAGCGCATCAGTCACCAGTGACAAGTGACCTTCCATAATATCTTGGAGACTATAAAGGGTTAGGTTGATACGGTGATCGGTCAGTCTGCCTTGGGGGAAATTGTAGGTGCGGATTCGCTCGGAGCGATCGCCGGTGCCTACCAATAATTTTCGTGTTTGCGCTTGTTCCAGCCGTTGTTTACTTTGCTCAGCATCGAGTAATCGCGTGCGCAGCAGAGCCATGGCTTTAGCGCGGTTTTTATGTTGTGATCGCTCGTCTTGGCATTCAACCACAAGACCCGTGGGCAAATGCGTGAGTCGAATGGCGGAGTCGGTTTTATTCACGTGCTGCCCGCCCGCACCAGAAGAACGGTAGGTATCAACGCGTAAATCAGCCGAATTAATTTCAATATCGTCGACTTCTTCGACTTCAGGCATAATGGCAACTGTGCAAGCAGATGTATGAACCCGACCTTGAGATTCTGTTGTTGGTACGCGCTGAACACGGTGGGCACCGGATTCAAATTTCAGTTGTGCGTAGACGTTGTTTCCACTGATTCTGGCGATAACCTCTTTATAGCCACCATGCTCCCCGTGACTCGCTGTGACGAGCTCAATTGCCCAGCCTTGCAATTCGGCAAAACGGCTATACATGCGAAATAAATCCCCGGCAAAAAGTGCTGCTTCATCGCCGCCTGTTCCTGCGCGTACTTCGAGATAAATATTGCGCTCATCGTCTGGATCTTTGGGGATCAGATGCCATTGTAAGACTTCATCGAGTTCATTGACTTTAGCTTCGGCGGTGCTGATTTCTTCCTGGGCCATGTCAGCAAGTTCTTTATCACCACTATCGATCATTTCTTGCAACGATTGGACTTCTTTGACTGCTTGAAGATATTCGTCATAGTGAGAGGCGATCGGCTCAAGTTGAGCATACTCTTTCGATAGGGTTCTAAATTGATTTTGAGAAGCGATGATCTCAGCATCGGACAGTAATTGTCCCACTTCCTGAAAGCGCTCAAGTAATTGTTGGAGTTTAAATTCGAGTGATTGTTTCATAGCGTTGCGTTTTCCGGCGTGTGATTGAGAAGATACTGAATCAAATCAATGAGGTCGGCGCGCTCATCCAGTGCGACTTGTCTCAGTCCTTGGGTTGGAATATGGGTTAATTTATTGACCAGACGCTCACATAACTCGTTTAATACGCTGTGCTGGCATTTGCCAGAAGTCAGTTTTTTTTGCGCGCGATCGAGCTCAAGGTTGGCCAATTTTTTCATATGACTGCGATAATCGGTAATGATTTCATTGGCTTTTGCCGTGCGTTGCCAATCAACAAACTGTTCTAATTCGACATCGATGAGTTGTTCGGCAAGAACGGCTGCAGCGCGACGCTCCTCCATACCTTCACTGATGATTTGATTCAAATCATCGATATTATACAGTCGAACATGTTCAAGCTCCGCAACGTCGGCTTCGATGTCTCTAGGAATGGACAGGTCTAATAAAAACATGAACGCGTTTTTGCGGGAAGCCAGGGCGTCTTCAACCAAATGTTTGTTGATGAAGGGCAGAGGGCAAGCCGTTGCAGAGATGACAACATCCGCTTGGGATAAGTAATGGGGGATGTCGGTAATTGAGAGCGCTTGACCGTTAAATCGAGTTGCCAGTAGTTGGGCATGTTCTCGCGTGCGGTTGGCTATCATGAACCGACGCGCGCCTTGTTGGTGAAGGTATTTAGCAACGAGAGTCGCGGTTTCACCTGAGCCAATAATGAAAATGCTGAGGTCAGTTAAGTCTTTAAACTGTTGAATAATCAGCTGTGATGCTGCATAGGCGATGGAAATCGGGTTGTTGCCGACACCACTGATGGTGCGAATTCGTTTGGTGCCACTTAATATAGATTGAAAAACGTGACGCAGTTGACTTTTTACCGTGCCAGCCGTGCATGCGTCTTGATAAGCACGTTTTAATTGACCAAGAATTTGTGGCTCGCCGAGCATCATTGAATCCAAGCCGCAGGCAACACGCAGTAAGTGGCGAATGGCTTGTTCGTTGTGAAGTAAATAGAGGTAAGGTGCAATCTCATGCAGTGCACAATTGAGGACGTCGGATAATTGAGTCATCAAGTCTTCGGGGGCATCTGTAGTGCAATAGATTTCTGTACGGTTACAGGTTGAGAGAACCATGACTTCATCAATTGAATCGATATCGCTCAAACGCACTAGCAATTCATCAACTGGCGTCATTGATAAGGCGATCTTTTCGCGCACATCAATGGGAGCAGTTTTATGATTGAGGCCGTATACGACAAATGCCATAGAGATTCAATAGATAATAAAAAATGCAATTATAATCGATTTTGAGAAAAATTTATACCCTGAATCCTTTGGAAAAATTTGATATACTGCGCGCAGCCACAAAAACCGCATTTTGTGGCTGCGCGCAGTATAGTTATATGCCATCTAAAGATAAACAGGATCAGGTATGACAGAACAGAGCAAAACACGAGCTTATGCGGCTGACACAGCACTGCAGGATGGTCGATTAAGACAAGCGCAACTAAAAATGCTGTCTATGCTTGAGGTTGTGGATCACATCTGCCGAAAATACCAGTTGGATTATTGGCTGGATGCAGGCACACTTTTGGGCGCAATACGTCATCAAGGGTTTATTCCCTGGGATGATGACATGGATATTGCAATGCCTCGCGCCAGTTATGAGACGTTTCTGCGCGTTGCGCCGGCGGAATTACCTGCAACGATGTTTCTGCAAACAGCGCAAACTGATCCTGGTTTTTTTAACATGGCGACGCCTTTAAAAATAAGAGACAAGACCAGCCGTTATATCGAAAAACATGAAAAAGGAGACGAGCCTTATGTTCAGGGGATCTTCATCGATGTGTTTGTGTATGACAAGTTGTCGCCTGATGTGAAACAACGAAAGCGCGATAAGTGGAAAGCCAAAAAGCTGTCGCGTTTCTTAGGTGGCCAATATAGCCAGGCCGCCTTGGGACATTATGCTGGTCTTTATCGTTTCATCGGACGTTTCTTGCCTAAATCCATGTTGGAAAATCGTTTAAATCGCATCATTCAAGAGAATAACCAACAGTCTAGTCCCTATTTGGGGCGAGGATATCAGTGTGTTGGGGGTAACTGCATGATGCAAGAGGATATTTACCCTTTAAAGCGTGCGCGTTTTGAAACTGGGGAATTTAATATTCCGAATCGTTCTGAAGTGGTTTTGTCACAGCAGTATGGTGATTATTTAACCTTGCCACCAGAGCATCAACGTACGATGAGGCATTGTATCGAGCTTATTCCGTAAAATGAATGTAGGTTGGATGTAGGTTGGGCTTCGCTCTCGCTCAACCCAACCTACCCCCAACCTACGTTACCCCACAGCAAAACCACTCAAGAAATAATGAAATCTGCCGTCTAATACATTAACTGCTTTTGGTTTTGACATTAAAAGGGGTGATGTATGGACATCATATTTGAAGGCGGTCATGATACCGCTGAGGCTGCAGAGCAATTAATGAGCGTGATTCGCTTGTTTAAAGAGCGCTATCAGATAGGCCATTTTCGTGAGATGCATTTAGCGTTGACGCTGGTGGATGACGAAGGCGAGGATGTGGAGCTGGTTGATAGTGAAAGTGGGGAAACTTATCGTACCTTTGAGGTGTATCGCAATGGCGATGAGCTTCGCGCTAGTAGGCACGCGCAGTATCATCATCAACTAAAGCTGGTGGTGGATAACACGCGATGAGGCTTTGTTGTGTAGCCCATCATTCTAGAATGTCCTTGAAGCGTTGAGGCAAGTGAGGGGGGTTACTTCGTGGTTTTGTTGGGTTTTTCATAAATGCGATAATGATCACGACCGGATTTTTTCACATGATATAACGATAAGTCCGCTTTTTGTAAAAGATCTTTCAAATGCGTGCCATCTTTGGGATAAACACTGACTCCAATACTTACAGTAACATTTATCATCTGCGTCTCGATTAGAATCGGTTTAGAAATACCATGCCGGATCTTCATTGCAATACGTTGTATCGCATTTTTGCTTTTCAATCCTGGTGCAATGATAATAAATTCATCGCCTCCGATCCGTGCGACAAGATCCTTAGCTCTAACGGCGTTTTTTAATCGGTGAGCAATTATTTTTAGCAACTTATCACCGATGGCATGTCCAAAATCATCATTAATCTGTTTAAAATAATCTAAATCGATATAGTAAATACCTAATGGGCTTGAGTTCTGATTGTAATTTTTGACGCAAGATTCAAAAAAAATATCAAGAGATCGTCTGTTTGACAATTCAGTTAAATAATCAAGGTATGCCTTATTCTTGAGCTCAGATTCTTGGTGTTTTTGCGTGGTAATATCTTGAATTTGCGCAATAAAATATAAAGGTTCATGGGAAAAAGAGCTTCTTACTAGTCCAGCAGTCAGTAAAACCCAAATGATTTTCCGGTCTTTTTTGATATAGCGTTTTTCTAATTGAACAGAATCACATGATCCCGAGAACATTTTTTTAATCAAAATGATATCGGCTCCCAAGTCATCGGCGTGAGTGATGGCCTGAAAGTTCAATTTTAGTAATTCATCTTCTGAGTAGCCAAGTAATTTACAAAACGATGGGTTAACTTTAATCCAGTGTCCATCCGGGGAGACCAGTGCCATTCCTATGGCAGCATAATCAAACGATAGGTCGAAACACATTTCCTTTTCTTTCAATTTTATATTTAATGCTTCAATTGATTTTTCATGATTTCTCATGATTTTTTTCTGTTGAGCTAAATTCTTATTAATTTTTTTCAATGTGTCTTGAGCATTAGTTAGCGCATCTTTTGCCAATTGGAGTTGAAAAAAAACTGGGATCTTGTAATCTATCTTTTGATAAACAATCTCGGGATGTTTGCCAATATACCGATCGACCTGTTCATCGATATGAGCGGGTGGTGCCATAACAAATCGACATACGGAATCGCCTTTTGCCATACACAAAATTTCCTCAGCAACCAGGGGCATTCCGAAGCATTGCTCACACCAACCTGAAGAATAACCTGCATTCATCTGACAAACCGGAACATCACTTTTTTTCCCGGCGTTGATCCAGGAAACGGATTCAAACGAATTAGGGTGATCATAAATAGCCATGTATTGTTCATCCATGGAAATATTTGATTCGTCTAATAACTGTACAACAGCCCATCCAGTATACGAAAAATGTAACGGCCCAGCTGAAAATTGTGCCATTGGTGATTGTAAATCAAGTAGGTGCGCATAATGAACCGCATCTTTTTTTCCTATGGCATGACCAATATCATAGAGTAATTGGCGGGTGATGGATGAGGAATTATGGGGCTCATTTTTCTGATACAACTCATGGATGCACTCAAAAAAATCCACTGACAAAGAGGCCGATCTGACTAATAGATATCGTTCATCACTAATTTCAATAACGCCTGATGAGGGGTCGAACTTCGACTTTTTAAAAATTTGAGAAATGCGTTCTTCTGTTTGCGCAAATAAAGCCTCAAGTTGTGGTGGCGCTTTGATATGTTGTACCATCGCTTCTCCATTTTGTTAGCAACGGTTATGGCTTTGAACTATTCATGCAATCGTTCATCCGTTATTCCGAACGTGATGAATGGTTACTTCTTACCAATTAGATTATAGAACACGTATTGATAAGGTGCAAAACCTACGACCGTTCATCTGCGACTCTTGCACAACACCAGACAGACACATGTTCGACGCCTTGTTTTTTCAGTGTTTTTGCAAGTTCATTGGCGGTGCTTCCTGTTGTTAATAAATCATCAACTAAGGTGACTCGTTTATAGGGTAATGCCTTGGTCTGAAAAGCATTGGACAGGTTTCGATGGCGTTGTGAGGCGTTGAGGCCAGCTTGAGGCGGAGTGTGGATGATTTTTTCACAAGCTTGTAAATGGCAAGGAATGTTGAGGGCTTTTCCAATATATTTGGCGAGTTCAGCGGCTTGGTTGAATCCGCGTTGACGAAGTTTTTCAGCATGCATAGGGACGGGGATCAAGCATTCTGTGTCGAACGCATGCGGCGGGAGATTGTTGATGATTAATTTCGCTAAAAATGACCTTAAATAGAGGCCACGATGGTATTTAAATTCGTGTAATAGCGTTCTGAGTGGCTCTTCGAAAGCATAGGGTGCGGTTGTTTCATCAAAATATGGTTTTTTTTGGATGCATTGACCACAGGTTAAGAAACGTCCTTCGGGTAATGGTAGCGCGCAGTAAGTACAGGCGAATAAGATAGGGGTTAAAAATTCATGACATGTGTTGCATATCGCATCGAAGCCGTCATGATATTGAGCGCAAAGCGCGCAGCTCCGTGGCAGGCGTTTGCGCGTTAGCCATTGTGTTATACTGTTCATAATAGAGCTTTTGTTGTTGGACTTTCCTATAAGTGCGGAATCATGAAGTTAAAAACAGAAATTTGCAATGCATTTAATGCGCACGCCATTGAATATGAGCAAGCGGCCATTGTGCAGAAAGAAATTGGCGGACGGTTATTTGAACGCCTCAACTATTTGAATATGCAACCGCGCTATGTCCTTGATCTGGGTTGTGGCACAGGTTATTTTTCGAAACAATTAAAGCAACGTTATCCGAAAGCGCAGATTGTTGGTCTTGATTTGGCAGGGATGATGCTCAAGCAGGCGCATGGTTCGCAATCTTTATTTAAAAAATGGCCACTGGTTCAGGCCGATATGTTGAAGATGCCCTTCCCGTCAGGGTTGTTTGACTTGGTGTTTGCAAATCAGACGATCCATTGGGCGAATCCTCTGCCGGATGCGATGCGAGAAATCAGCCGGGTGATGAAGGTTGATGGCTGTTTGATGATGTCGACGCTTGGGCCAGATACGTTTCGAGAATTACGTGAATCATGGGCGCAAGTGCATCAGTATGCGCATACCAATGTGTTTATGGATATGCATGATTTAGGGGATGTGTTGCTGGCGGAGCAGTTTGCTGATCCGGTGGTTGATATGGAAATGTTGACGGTGCATTATGAAACGCTGCCCAAATTGCTACGGGCTTTGAAAGCGCAGGGGGTGCGTAATATTCATGCGGCAAGAAATCCCGGGCTTACAGGCAGGGCGGCTTTTAGAGCATTTGAAGATGCAATGGGTCAATTGTGCACTGAGTCCGGGCGATTTCCTCTGACTTATGAAGTGATATATGGCCATGCATGGAAGGGAGCGACGCATCGTGTGGCGGGCGGAACCGAAGCATTTATACCGGTTTCTCAATTGCGTCGGTCACGTTAATTATTAAAGGAGTCGTTATGGAATTTGTCAGTCGCTATGTCTCGCATCAACCAGACGCTCAAGGAATGATCGAGTATTCAACCGAAGAGCACCGTGTTTGGCATATTTTATATGAACGTCAAAGTAAACTACTGCCTGGTCGTGCCTGTGATGAATTTTTGCAGGGCTTGCAGTGCCTGCAGTTAACGGCCGACAGGATCCCACAATTACCTGACGTGAGTGCGCGGTTAATGGTGGCAACCGGCTGGCAGGTTCAGCCCGTCGCTGCATTGATTTCTGCGCGTGAATTTTTTGAATTGCTGGCGACACGTCGTTTTCCAGCGGCGACGTTTATTCGGTGTTTCGAAGAGCTCGATTATGTTCAGGAACCTGATATTTTTCACGAGTTATTTGGGCATTGTCCCATGTTAACCAACCCGATTTACGCCCAGTTCGTGCACGATTATGCCTGTAAAGTCCTCACTTTTCCCGAGAACGAATGGCCTTTATTGCAGCGTTTGTTTTGGTTTACCGTTGAATTTGGATTGATCAATACAGCCCAGGGTGTTCGTGCTTATGGTGGGGGGATTTTATCATCCATCAGCGAAACGGCTTATAGTGTAGAAAGTGATGTTGCCATGCGCGTTTTATTTGATCCAGTGGTGGCTTTTCGCATGCCTTATCGCATTGATCAACTACAGCCAGTTTATTTTGTGATTAAGGATTACGCTGAGTTGTATTCATTTGTTAATGCGGATATCAATGCATTAATTCAACGCGCTCACTCACTGGGTGAGTATCCTCCTTTTTTTGCAGTGGATGAAAATAATCCGAGCATTCATATTTGTGCATGCTGAGTCTTATAGTCTGACATAAATATGAATGGAGTTCATGCCCCAGCTCATTAAGGTTCGGCCTTGGTAGAGTAATTGAAACTGTTCGTGTAGGATTTTTTTTGTGGTGACAATCACCCGACTTCCCACGCGTAACTGTAACAATTTTTCTTGAATGTTTTGCCATGTGGAATAATTTAAACAGGTTGCATTGATAAATAAAATATCACAATGCGTGATATCAACATGTAGAAAATCATTCGTGATGATTTGGATCCGAGAGAGGCGTTCTAAGGATGTTTCAGAAAAAGGACGATCATAGGATGTGAGCATTGCTTGTGCCTTTTTAACGCGCTCCTTGGCTAATTCACATAATCCTGGCAAGAGCTCAACCCCAACGGATTGAGATAAATCAAACGTTAATGCGGCGGTCATCACCGCCTTACCGGCGCCACTTCCGAGATCAAAAAATATCTCGCTCGACTGTGGCTGAGTTTTCTCAAGAATGGTCATGAATGACAGGCAGTCTACTTCGCCATAAGTAAAGCTGTCATCCTGCTTGTTAAATCGTTGTCTGTCTTGTCGTGAAATCCATCTGGAGCGAGCGCTGCCAAAGACTTTACTTAAAAATTCATCTATTTTTTTATAGCGTTCGCCATCAGGATGGTTGTTGAGCTGTGAACGGATATTTTGTTTTAGATAATATGACTGGAGATGATACCGCCATAGCCAAGAGCCCCAGACTAATAAATTGATCAAGATGATCGCGTACGTGTAGTTCATATGGACACTGGACAGAACAACATGAAAAAGGGCTGATGTTGTTCTGTCCAAGCAGCGCTGTGGAACGGAACTATATTTTTTTTAAATTTGCTCATGATAGCGCCTCCCTGTGGATCAGGAAAATTGATTTAGTGATCATTTCGGCAAAAGTCACGAATTCGTCGTTGCGAGCGAAGCGCGGCAATCCAGAGCACGGTACTCTGGATTGCCGCGCTTCGCTCCTAATGAACTTCACAATGTGTGCAATGTTGTATCAGGCGTCGTTGCGAGGTACGAAGCAATCCAGAGTTCGAAGCTTTGTTCTCTGGATTGCTTCGTACCTCGCAACGACGGGGCCTGGTATATTTTGTACAAATTGTGAATTTCATTTCAGCTGTTTTTGCCGAAGCTACTTGGGAGCAAAAACGAAGTCGCAAAATTATATTTGAACAAAGCTGAATGCGTCTTTTTGCATGTAGCTTTGTTCAAACTTCCAAACTTCCAAACTTCCAAACTTCCAAACTTCCAAACTTCCAAACTTCCAAACTTCCAAACTTCCAAACTTCCAAACTTCCAAACTTCAGATGACTTGACTTATGCATTACTAAACATTAATCTATTTGAAGACAGCATGTCAAATTGAGTAAAACTTATATTTACTTTTCATTTTTTATTAAAAAACCAACAAAGGGAGTTCGTTATGAGCAACAAGACAATTATGGGTTTATCTCTTGCAGCAGCTACTATCGCATTTGCGGTTTCACCAGTTGCTTCTTTCGCAAAACAAGTAGAATGCTACGGTGCTAAACATGCAAAAGATGGCAAGCCGATGATGATGAAATCTGAAAAGAAATGTAAAAAAGCTGGCGGCACAATCACTAAACCAGCTGCAACAGAAGCAGCTCCAGCAGCTCCAGCTGAAGCAGCACCTGCTACAACAGAAACACCAGCTTCTTAATTTACAGTTTTTGCCATCTGTGATGGCTCAATGGGTAATTGAACCTTTGTTCAGTTACCCTTTTTTTTGTACTGCCTGATCCATTGTAAAAATAGCGTTCTTTTGTTAGTATTCTCATACCGTTTGTGTTCGTTGTAATAACCAATCAACATTTGGAGCATCTATTGATAAATGTATTAATCGTTGATGACCATGCCCTGGTGCGAATGGGGATTCGGCGATTACTTGAGCAATTACCCGATATGAATGTCGTTGCTGAAGCTGAAAATGGTGAAACTGCGTTGGCGTTGGTGCGGACGCATAAGCCTGATGTTGTTCTCCTCGACATCAAAATGCCCGGTATTGATGGCTGGGAAGTGACACGTCGCTTAAAGAAAACACATCCTAATACTAAAGTCATCGCAGTCACAGCGGCCAATGCTGATCCAATGTTTCCGGGTCGATTGATACAATTGGGCGCGATGGGCTATTTGACGAAAGAGTCTGATGCTGACGAAATGGCCATGGCCATTCGCCGAGTTCACAAAGGTGAAAAATATCTGAGTGCTGAAATTGCTCAACAAATGGCAATTAGCAGTTTGCAAGCGCCTCAAGAGACGCCGTTTGACTCGTTGTCTGAGCGAGAAATGCAAGTCATGCTGATGATTACGCGCGGCATGTCCGTGCCGGAAATATCTGAAACGCTATTTCTGAGTACAAAAACGGTCAATGGTTATCGTTACCGAATGTTTGATAAATTAGGCATTAAAAATGATGTCGAATTAACTTATTTAGCCATGAAATACCGTGTGATTGAACATCCTGCCGATCTTGTTGTTGAGTAGTAGGTTGGGTTGAGCACGTAGGTTGGGTTGAGGCTGGTAAGCCGAAGCCCAACAAAACCATCCATGTTGGGCTTCGGCTTACCAGCCTCAACCCAACCTACGTGCTCAACCCAACCTACACGTAAATAAGGTGAATCATTACGAATATACCTGACTTTCTCTCCAAATTAACCACTGACCCCGGTGTGTATCGCATGCTGGATGCTGATGGCATTGTGCTCTACGTTGGCAAAGCATCCAATTTAAAAAAACGCGTAGCCAGCTATTTCAATAAGCCCCAAACAAGCACTAAAACGCGATCGTTAGTCAGTCAAATCGTCAGCATTAATATCACCATTACCCGCAGCGAGACCGAAGCATTATTACTAGAAAGCAGTCTTATCAAGTCGCTACGACCTAAATACAACGTGTTGATGCGAGATGATAAATCGTATCCTTATTTGTCACTGTCAAAACATCCTCGTTATCCTCGACTCAGCGCGATTCGGTCGAAAAAAAAGCCGGAAGGGGGGATCTGTTTTGGTCCCTACCCGAGTATTACCGCATTACGCGAAACCCTGAATGTGATTCAAAAAGTCTTTAAAATTCGCAATTGTACGGATCCTTATTTTAACGCCCGACTGCGTCCTTGCCTGCAATACCAGATTAAACGCTGTAGTGCACCTTGTACGAAGTATATTTCTCCTGAAGATTATCGGCACTCGGTGGATCAAGCCGTCGCCTTTTTAGAGGGGAAAAGCCAACAAATCCTCGAAGAATTAGCCTCACGGATGGACTCAGCCGTAGCACGCTTGGCATTCGAAGAAGCGGCCGTTTATCGCGACCAAATTAAAAGCTTGCGCCTGACTCAGGAGCAGCAAGCGGTCGTTCGCATGGAGGGGGATGCCGATGTGATTGTGATAGAGGCGCGCCCTGGATTTGCCTGCATTCAATATGTGATGGTTCGTGAAGGGCAAGTATTGGAAAGTAGCCGATTTTTTCCATCCGTACCGAAGCTTAATTTTGAAGATCCAAATGATCAGCAATCTTTATGGCAACAAGTGTTCACGGCGTTTCTTGGATTTTATTATATAGATAACCCGCGCCTCATTCCCGCCTTGATAGTCACCAATCACCCGATAGATGATAAAGCGCAGTTGGAATCGATGTTGTCAACTTGTCGCGGACGGTCGTGCAGCATTCAAACCCGACCTCGTGGTGTGAAAGCCCGCTGGGTTGATTTTGCCATGAATAATTTACAGCTCAGCGTTTCAGAGCATCTGGCTTCAGCGAAGATGATTGCCACGCGCTTTGATGCATTACAACAATTAATGAAACTCGAAAAACCAATACAGAGCATGCTGTGCTTTGATATCAGCCATACGCAAGGTGATTCAACCGTTGCATCATGTGTTGCCTTTGATGCCAACGGCCCTCGCAAGCGTGATTATCGTCGGTACAATATCAGCGGGATTACGCCTGGGGACGATTATGCCGCGATGGAGCAGGCGATTACTCGGCATTTCAAACGTTTATTGGAAAGCAAGCACTTGCCGGATCTACTGATTGTTGACGGTGGAAAAGGCCAAGTCACGGTTGCACAACGTGTATTTACTGCCCTGAACATCACGAGCGTCGTCTTACTTGGCATCGCCAAAGGCCCTGATCGTAAAGCAGGATTTGAGCGTCTTATTCTTGCGGATGAGGGCGTAGAAAGGGTGCTTCCATCAGACTCACCCGCGCTACATTTATTACAACATATCCGTGACGAATCACACCGTTTCGCCATTACCGCCCATCGGAAAAAACGACAACAAACAAGCCTGAGCTCATCGTTAGAGTCCATTGAAGGCGTGGGGCCAAAACGACGCCAAGCGTTATTAAGGCGTTTTGGTGGGATTCAAGAGATAGCTAAAGCGCCGATTGAGGAGCTTACAAAAGTACCTGGGATGAGCGCTGAGCTAGCCACACGTATTTATCAACACTTTCATTGATGATCGCCGGTCAGGCGAAGGCCCGCAATATTGGCTTTAAGGTGTTGAGGTTTTGGAATCATGATGTGTTCTTGAGGTTTGATGCAGTGTTGGAGCAGCTGCGCTTAAATGTTGAATTGTGATCTACCCTCATCCGCCCTGTCGGGCACCTTCTCCCATCAATGGGAGAAGGCGCTCATCCGTAACTTCAGTGCTGTGTTACAAGTACCTTATCCATTTAGTTTTGACCGGAAGTGTCATAGTTAGGCTGCCAACGTACTAGTTGTCTTCAGTTGCCAATGACTCCAAATAGGATTGTATAGATTGAAGTACAATTCCTTCCCGCTGACTGGGGTGTTTTATATATTTTATAATTTGTGTTGCAGGGAATTGGTATTTCTCGTGAAATTTATATAAGGACTTACTGATGGATGGATCGCTGGTCTTTACTTCTATAATCCTTTTTATTGTGTGATCACAAACCAAAGCAAAATCGACTTCGTCCTGATCTTTGGTGCGCAAATAATGGAGTTCATAGGCTTCTGCTGCATAATCACGTTTTGCATAAACATGTTTTAATAAACAAATGGCCACAAAGTTTTCAAGCTTTGCCCCTTCATTTGCGGTTACCAAACCGGGATCAAAAAAATATATTTTAGGTTCTTTTAGCAAACTTCTCGCAATATTCTTTGAGTAAGGCGTTACTCGAAAGACTAAATAAAGCGCTTCTAAAACATCGATGTATTTTTTGACTGTTGTTGGAGAAAGCTGAACATCTTCCGCAATGGATGCATAAGAAATGGGCGAACCTACTTTGCCTCTTAATAAATCAAAAATCGCTTTAAATCCGCGTAAATTCATGATGTTATCAAAATCCAATACATCAATGCTGATCATGTCTTCAATGTATTGGTTTCTCCAGCGTTTCGCGTCAATGTCATTTTGAGCCAAATAAGGCTCCGGAAAACCACTGCGTTCAATGAGATTATCCAAACTGTAATCATGAATACCACAGGCTACAAACTCGGCGGGGGAAAACGGCAGAAGATGGTGTAAAAAATAGCGACCAGCCATAGAATCACCTACTTTTTTAAATACATTTAAACGTGCACTCCCCGTGACCAGGATATGCATTCCATCCGATTTTGTATCGAAAACACCCTTTAAATAATTTTTCCATTCTGGCATTTTGTGTAGTTCGTCAAGAATGATGAGATCTGTTTGGGGTAACCATCCTTCACGTTTCATGATGTCACGTTCAGCTCGGTTGTCGTAATTAAGGTAGAGTGGTGTGTTGTAGTGCTTCGCAACCTCTTTTGCTAACCAGGTTTTCCCAGATTGTCTTGGCCCAACTAAGATGACCATCTTTGATTTTAAATCATTTAAAACAGCACTTAATTGAGAACGTTCCATAAAAACCTCGATATTTCCGACTTTTCTGTTAAGGAATGGAGTTTAGTCGCGACTTTTCTCCATTTAAAGAAAGAATAGTCGAAAATTTGAGGTTTAGCAAACACACTAGTACCGTTTCCATTTAGTTTTGACCGGTTCACGCCAGTAGCTTCAATATAAGCAGTAACGATGAACTTGCAGGTGGCGTCGTTGCGAGGCACGAAGCAATCCAGAGTTCGAAGCTTTGTTCTCTGGATTGCTTCGTACCTCGCAACGACGCCTGATACAACATTACACAAATTGTGAAGTTCGTTGGGAGGCACTAGATTAAATATTTTCAAAAAAAGCTAAACTTTTTCCAAGATCAACCGATGTCAAGTGTAGAGCCGTTAATTTTAAGCGGGGAGCATGGCATGAAACGATTCGTGTTGGCCTTAGCCGTAGGATTTCCAGTAATCGGAATAGCAGCGGACGCTCCTGATGCGCCGCAGTTTTTTGGTGTGGGGTTGTGTAATAACCCTAAATTTGAATGCATCAAAGTCGCCCTTAGTCAAAGTTGGGAAAGGCTTTTTCCCGATGAGCAACAGCGCGATCTCGTTCAGCGCGTGAACCGCAGTTATAACTATCTATATGCAGGAAAAATTCTTGCCGTGCCTCGTCACTTAAAAGACGCAGATGTCCTTGATTATTCACCGTTTCCCAGAAAAATCAAATCCGGCGAGGGGAAACAAGTGATTATCGATCAAAATAAACTCGCCTGGGGTGCGTATGACACTACAGGTGAGCTCGTGAAATGGGGACCGATTGCGTCTGGGCGTGCTAAGTGTTCTGACAGTAACAATGCCTGCTATACCCTAACCGGTGTGTTTCGCGTATTCAGTAAGGAAGATAGCCGCTGTAAGTCGGATGTGTTTCCAATTGGTAAAGGCGGCGCAAAAATGCCTTATTGCATGTATTTCCATAAAGGATTTGCAATGCACGGTTCAGATGATATGCCAGGATATCGTGCAAGCCATGGGTGTGTCCGTATGTTCATTCGAGATGCAAAATGGTTGAATGAAACGTTTGTCGATGTGACGAATGATTCTAAAAATAAACCAGGCACCAAAGTTGTTGTTCGCCCTGTTCAGTTAACCGAGAAAAAATCATGAACCTAAATTCTAAAGTGATGCAGGTTGGGGTGTTGATGTTGCCGCTTATGCTAGGGGCATCAACCGTGTTTTCGGCACCAGAACGAGAAGATAAGAGCCCGCTGGGTTGCCGTGATCTGGGGTACCAGTTTACGTTAAAAACATTGGATCTTAAACCGCAAACGGAGGAGGGCAATCCTTCGTTGTATTTCATGTTTAATCAAACGTCAAAGCCCATTTTGCTTTCGCAAATGCGATCTGAAATGGATACAGAACAGATGAGCATCAATCATGTGATTCCACCACAGCAATGGGCCGTGCTTGCTACCGACCATAAATTTGTGAAATATGCATGCAGTGTGGCAGATGGTAAAGCAACCTATGGACAAGTGGTTGATTGTGCTCAATCATTGAAGGTATGTAATTTTGCTCGAGTGAAATACGGCATGAATAACCGTGGGAATTTTTGGATGGTTTCGGGCACTAATAAAAACTCGGCATTAAGAGCAGTGACTGTGTATGGCGTCATCGCACGTTAAGTCCTAAAGAATAGTAACTGCCCGTGCCCGAGTAGTTACAAAAAATAATAAAAGGTTTCTAAGGGGAATATGATGAAATTGCTAATGCCTTGGTTTTACATGGCCGCAGCCACTGCAACGCAAGCCGGTGTTGTTTATGCTAATCACGGTTCCGTTCATCGTGATGGACATGCTGCACGCAAGCACGCCGCCTCTCATTTAGCCGATCTTGTCAGTTCACAAAGAGGCCCCCTAGGCCTAAATAACAGTGTCGAGGATTACCGAGGCGGTCATTATTTTCAAGCCTTGCAAAGCTTTTCCAAACAATCTAAATATGACGCCGTCGAAGCCTATTATCTTGCGCAAATGAATCTGTATGGTTACGGGCAGTTAAAAAACAATGAAAAAGCACTTCGGCTTTATACTCAGGCTGGTGAAGGTGGCTTTTTACCCGCGCAAGAAGTAATGGCGCGATATATGCTGCTAGAAAAGAATGATCCGACAGCTGCCTTTTATTGGTTTAAAAAATCTGCGGATGCGAATGATGTTCAAGCACAACTCTATGTCGCAGCGGCCTATTTGTTTGGTTATGGAGTACCAAAAAATCAGGACAAAGCAAGACAATATTACATTGGCGCTGCAAAACAAGGAAGCAGTATTGGACAATATGCGATCGCCGAATATTTCCTCGACAGTCGTCACGCGGACAATAAAAAGTTAGGATTGATTTGGCTGGAAAAAGCCGTCGCTCAGCATAATCCAAAAGCGCAATTACTCATGAGCAAGTTATATGTTGAAGGAAAAATGTATCCCAAATCAATGGAAAAGGCCAATGAGTGGGTGGATTTGGCCGTAGCTCAGGGCTTCCCAGCGGCGCTGATTCAAAAAGGCGATATGGCGCGCGATCTACAGGATGTTAATGCGGCTAAAGACTGGTATACCAAGGCCGCTGATAAGGGCTACGTGCCTGGAGAGCTCGCGTTGGGACAACTATATCTGGATAAGAAATCATCATTATATGATGCCAAAAAAGGATATTTATGGGTATTAAAAGCGGCTCAAAACGATTTGCCTGAAGCGCAGCGGGCATTGTCGGAAATGTATAAAGTGGGGGCAAACGGGGAAGTCGATAAAACCCTGGCAACAGAATGGCAATTGAAGGGAGCTCAAAATACGGCATTAAATCCTGCTGTTCAAGCGGCTAAATGGCTCTCAAATGATAAATCGGTTGATTTCGCCTCTAGCGGATATCGGTTAAAAGGCATTTTTACCGATTGGAACAATGCAGAAGCGCGGCAACAAAATAATTATAATCCCTCTCCGAAAATGGTGCAGATTACACGAGAGATGCTCTACAAACCCAACTTTGAGTTGACGACGCCCGATGAAATTCCTGTTAGCGATTATTACGATGCGCTGGCAACGTCTTTGACCGAGCAGATGCAGGATAAGTTGACCTTTTCTGCGTACCCCATGGATGAAACATTAACTGCGCTTAAAGAGGCTCTCCTGTCAAAAGAGTCCGATGCAGCTGAGACGGTTAAACAGATGATTGCCAAGATTCAGTTAGAAGCAAGCCTTGGGAATTCAGTGGCTGAGTATCAGTTGGGTCAAATCTATCAGCATGGTATGGGCGTGGCGCCCGATGCGATGGAAGCGATACGTAATTACGAGATTGCAGCAGGACAGGACGATCCTGTGTCTATGTATGCAATGGGGGTTTTCTACCTGGAAGGAAATGACAAATTTCCCGCAGATTATACGAAAGGGATGGCGTGGCTAAATCAAGCAGCCTTTAAAGGCAATGCCTATGCACAATTTGCCTTGGCACAAATCTATGAACAAGGCTTGAAAAACAAACAGAACGAGTTAGTGATTAAACCCAATCCTGAGCAGGCTGAAGGAATGTATTTTTTGGCAGCAGCGAATAATAATGGGTTAGCACAATATCGTTTAGCAGAACGTTTGGTTCGCAAGAAACAAGAGAATATGTCTCTTGCAGAAAAACAGGCTCGCCAAGCCTTGATAAAATCGCTCTACCAAGGCGCGATTGCAAATAACGTTTCCGAGGCGGCCCTACCGCTTGCGTTTTTTAATGCAATGGATACTGATAAAGAAAAACAACAGAGTGCGTTTAAGGTGGCGAAACAAGAGGCTGAACAAGGAAATCCGAATGCCGCATTGTTACTAGGATTAATGTATGACCGAGGAATTGGTGTTGCAGCTTCACAACAGGAAGCTGTGGGTTGGTATCAAAAAGCGGGGAACAACCTGGTCAGTCAATTTGTTTTGGGAACCTACTACAGCTTGGGCAAAGGGCTTTCGCAAGATAAAGAAAAAGGACAAAAAATGCTGCAGGAATCGGCAGATGCACATTTTGCTTATGCCGACTTAAATCTGGCTGTTTTGCAACAGCAACAAGGGACTGAGTTTTTACCTCAATTAGATAACGCACTTGCTTTGGGCAATGCCAAAGCTGGGCTGTTGCTTGCAGATTATTATTTATCTCTAGCGTCTAATGAGACTCAAATGCAGCAGGCCAGAGATATCTATCTACGCTTCGCAGAAAAAGGCGATAAAGACGCGCAGTTAAAATTGGCTTACATGCATGAGCAAGGCCTCGGTGGCCAAGCAGACGCGCAGAATGCTTTCAAGTGGTATAGCTTATCTGCTGAACAAGGTAAGCCCATAGCGCAGTATTTACTGGGTCGGCTCTATCAATTGGGATATTTGGACGTGATGCCCAATTATGCACTAGCGAAACAATGGTATAGCCGCGCTCAAAGTACGTATTCACCGGCGGCGGTTGCGTTGGGATTTGTGTATGACACTGTCGATGATAATTATCAACAAGCGCAAGCCAGTTATCAGGTGGCTGCCGATCTTCATGATCCCATTGGACAATACAATTTAGGGCTGATCTATGAAGAGGGTAAAGGGCAAGCCGTTGATGATGATAAAGCCCAGGCTTTGTATCAACAAGCGGCAGACCAAAATCTGCCAGAAGCAATGGTGCGATTGGCCGGCTTGTATTTTAATGGTAAAGGGTCAAAAGGGGATCCGATGCAGGCCCTGGATTGGTATCAAAAGGCGGCTGCAAAGGGGGATCGTGATGCCTATTATCGCTTAGGGTTACTGTTTGAGGCGGGCGTTACGACTAAAATCGACTTTGCAGAAGCGCTGAAAAATTACGAGGAAGCGGCAAAATTAGGCAATCAAAAAGGAATGCTCGCAGCGGCAAGAATGTATCAATATGGCATCGGCGTTGAGCAAAATAAACAGCAGGCTGAAACGTATTATAAAATGCTTGCCGATATAGGGAATAGCTTTGCTCAGCAACAGTTGGCAAATCTTAACGGCCCAAAAGCGTTGCCTCCAACACCGCCTGCTGCAGAGAGTGCTCCGTTGCAACAGGCACTGAACAAAGGCAATCGCAATGCGACTCGGAATAAGCTCAAACACGCTGTGCAACCGCAACCGCTGCTGAGTGCTGTGGAGCCCGTTTCTTTCCGTCAAGCCCAGTTTCTGTCCGGCAGGCCCGTTGAGCTCTTGTATCTGGATGCGCTGAATCAATGGAATTGTGGTGATAATGTTCAGGCAAAAATGACCTTTGAGCGCATTAAAAATCAATTTCCAGATTACATTCCAGCAAGACGTACTTATGAACGAATGAGCCTGGGCTAAGTTAAGGGCTGTAGGTTGGGTTGAGCGAGAGAGAAGCCCAACAAAATAGTCATGTTGGGCTTCCAATGAACTTCACAATATATGCAATGTTGCCTCAGGCGTCGTTGCGAGGCACGAAGCAATCCAGGGTTCGAAGCTTTGTTCTCTGGATTGCTTCGTGCCTCGCAACGACGCGACCTGCAAGTTCATTGTTGCTGTTTGTACCGAAGGTACTGGAGCGCTTCGTAACTGTTCGGGCAAGGGCCGTTACCCGCGACCTTAAGTTTCCTTCCTTCCAAAAAGGATAGAAATGTACTATTCTAGTATTATATAAAGGATAGTTATCAATAGGCCTCTCATGAATGAACAGACCGTTCTCCAGGTGTTGCTAGAAGAATTTCACGATAAATTGCAATCATTGCATGATCTTATTCCTAGGGAAACACCATTTCCAGCCATTGATAATAAAATTAAAGTGGCGATTGGGATGCGTCGTACGGGAAAAACGGTTTTTCTTTTTCAAGAAATAAAGCGTCTTATTCAAACAGGCGTGCAACTCACAGAAATTGTATACATTAACCTTGAAGATGATCGCTTGCTGCCCTTGAGTTTGAATAAATTGGCTGCTTTGCTCGATGGTTTTTATGCAATCTATCCAGAAAATCACGACAAGAAATGTTATTTATTTTTAGATGAAATTCAAAATGTAGATGATTGGCCTATTCTGATCCGGCGTTATTTTGATAGCAAACAGGTTGAAATATTTTTGACTGGGTCGTCTGCGAAGCTCTTGAGTAAAGAAATCGCAACGTCATTGCGAGGGCGGTCGCTGGCAACTGAGGTTTGGCCATATGATTTTCATGAGTACATGGCCGCAAAAAAAATCCAGATCGAGACAACAGTATATGGCGCAAAAACTCGAGATAAGCTAATGCTGGCGTTTCGCCAGTATCTTGAGAGCGGCGGTTTTCCTGAGGTTGTTTCCTATGATCAGAGTACACGTGAGCAAACATTGCAAGACTATGTCACCATTGTGATTTATCGTGATATTGTTGAACGCTACAAAATCACAAATACAGCTGTTATTAAGTATATGATTGTTGCAATGCTAGGCAACGTCGCAAAGTCTTTTTCCATCAATAAATTCTATAATGATCTGAAAAGTCAGGGATATAAAATTAGTAAGGATACTTTGTATGAGTATCTTCAATATATTGAGGATGCCTTTCTGGTGTTTTCAGTACCGCTATATTCTGAGTCCATACGTAAAGTGCAGTCCAATCCTAAAAAAATATACGCGGTTGATACCGGGTTAGTACGCGCATTTACGCTTGATCATCATAAAGATTTAGGGCGCTTGTTTGAGAATTTAATTTATCTTGATTTGCGACGACGTGGATTAATTATTCATTATTATTTGACGCACGATCGGTATGAAGTCGATTTTTTAGTGCAAACACGGCAAGGACAAAAAGAGCTGATACAAGTGACGTGGGATATGGCGGATAATGAGACGAAAATTCGGGAAGAAAGGGCACTTGCGGCGGCAATGAAAGAGCTTAATGTTCCTGGCAGGATTATAACGCTGGATTCCTATTTGCGAGAGGGAATTTTAAAGTAAAAAAAAACCGAACCGGCGAACCGGTTCGGGCGTATCTGTACTAGAGCGATGGAAACGCGGTGTTAAGCTGCCATGGCCTTGACGCGAGCGGATAAACGGCTCTTTATGCGCGCAGCTTTATTTTTGTGTAACAAGCCTTTACCAGCTGCTTTGTCAACGATAGGTTGAGCTTTTGAATAAGCGGCTTTTGCGGCTTCTATGTCGCCGGCTTTGACGGCTTTAAGAACGTTTTTAATGAAAGTACGGAACATTGAGCGTGCACTTGCGTTATGTTCACGACGTTTAATGTTTTGGCGGGCGCGTTTGATTGCAGACTTAATATTTGCCACTGATTTTCTCCAAATAAATCTAATTCTATCTATAAAATGATATTAAAGCGCAATCATGCAGAATTTAAAGAAAAAAGTCAATCATAATTTTGAGTTTTGACAAAGCGGCATGCAAAAAGACGCATGCCGCTTTGTCAAAATAAAATTTACCAGGTCGTTGTTGCGCAACCATTAATTTAAGGGAATTAATCGGAGTAGGTTGGGTTGAGCGAGAGCGAAGCCCAACAAAATCGGCTGCTCCACTCACAACTGCTCCACTCCCTAACGGTCGTGGCTCGGATTCCGTGTTCCACTTGCTGTCGGTTGCAGCTTGGAATCCGAGCCACGACCGTTAGGGAGTGGAGCAGTTGAAGAGAGCAAAATAGTTCATTTCCCGATGTTTGTACCAACGGAGCTAGGGCACTCGCAGCGACGACATTCCGTCAATTTGAAAGGACATAAATATTCACGTTAAGCGGGTGTTCGTCTTGTGTTCTCGCGATGCATGTTTCTTGATGAATGAGTTGCAAATCATATTCCTTGCAAAGTGTTTGTATATAGGTTGCGGAATGACAAAAACGGGCACTGCTTTGCAGTTTCCAGGGTTGGTCATCACTGATTTCTGTTGAAAAAATAAAGAGCCCATGAGTGGCTAATCTTTTTTTGAGAAGATGAAATAACGTGTCTAACTCACCAAAGTAGGGAATAACGTCTGCGGCAATGATGAGAGAATAAGTTTCTGCCGTTTCTTGCAGAAAAGCCAAAATTTCGGATTCAACCAGGCGATCGTAGATCGCCTTCTCGGCAGCTAAAGCCAACATTTTCGCAGAGAGATCGACCCCGGTTAAATCCTCACTGATTTCGCTCATAACACTGCCCATTAATCCCGTGCCACATCCTAAATCAAGCGCATGGGATCGCTTTTGCAGTCCAGTGAATTGATGAAGAATACGTGCAATGTGATGGGGTAGGGCATAGCGCAAGGCGTCTTGCATGTGTTTTTCGTAAGAGACTGCATAATTATCAAATAAATGCGTGATATAGTCAGGGCATGCCTGCGGTTGAAGGGTTTCGCCCGTCATGGCATTCAACATAAATTGACTGGCGGAATCGTCAGGCTTAACTGCAAGCGCGCGACGCAAAAATACAATCGCTTGTTCTCGATGCCCTAATCGGGAGTGAACGGCGGCAAGATTGTTCAGAGCGGCAAAATGGCTTTTTTGACGATTTAATATGTGTTCAAAATGCAATCGCGCTTCTTCAAGATGCCCCAATGCCATTTGGGCTACGCCGGAATTATAAAGATACTCAATATTGTCGGGCGATTTTTTTAATAATACATCGTAATGCATTAACGCATTTTCATATCGATCATGGTGGATAAACGTTGCAGCAATATTGTTTCGGGCTTCAATATTGTCTTCATCAAATCCCAGTGCTTTCGTGAAATAGTCTATAGCAAGTTGCCCATGGTCACGCTTGATTTCAATAACGCCAAGGTTAACCAAGGTGTTCACATGTTCACTATCAACGTCGAGCACGCATTGGAAATCATGCGCGGCGTCGTCCAACCGGTTGGCTTCCAGATTCAAAACCCCAGAATAAAAATGAGCATCCATATGTCCTGGGTGAAGCGTGAGAACGTTTTTGAATTGGATAGCCGCGGCTTCTAATTCCTGATGCTTGAGTAGGAGTAATCCCAGATTGTAATGCGCTTTCACAAAATCGGGTTCCAAATTGACGGTGATGCGATAATGTTCCAAGGCTTCACGATATTGATCTTTCAGCGCAAATAATGTGGCAATATTGTGATGGGCTTGTGCATAGTTGGGATTGATTCGTATGGCTTCTTGATAGGAGCCGATCGCTTTTTCGAATTGTCCAATCGCTTTGTAAGCGTTGCCAAGATTGTTGTGCAGGGTCTCATCTGTTGCATGGTATTCAAGAGCTAAAAGAAAATAGTGAATGGCTTTATCCATTTGTTTTAGCTGGGCGTGGCAGAGCGCCAGACCTCGCAGTGCATCGACATGGTGAGGTGTCGATGCAAGGACAGCCTTATATTCTTCCATTGCTTCATAGAGTTTATTTGTCTGATGAAGCGTTTGAGCTTGAGTCAATATCGCGCTGATATTTGTTGTCATTGTGAGTGTCCTAGTACCTTCGGTGCAAACATCGGAAAATGAACTGCTCCACGACCGTTAGGGAGTGGAAATTTTATATAAATTGTGAGGTTCATTAAAAGCCCCCCGATGCAAGAAATTGTTTTAACGCACGGGCTCGATGGCTGATGGTGTTTTTTTCAGCTGATGAAAGCTCGGCAAGGGTACATTGATGGCTGGGCAGATAAAAAATGGGATCATAGCCAAAGCCCTTATCGCCGGCGCGCGCTGCAGTGATGGCGCCATGCAGCGTTCCCGTTGCAATGATAGGCGTGGGATCGTCGGCGTGCGTGACCAAAGTAATTGCACAGTAGAAAAAAGCATGTCGATCTGCAGTTTGCGCGTCTCGAAGTTTCCCCAGCAAGTGCTCTATATTCTCCGCATCTGATGCATTAACTCCCGCAAAGCGCGCAGAGTATATGCCTGGCTGACCATTCAATGCAGGAACCACTAATCCAGAGTCATCAGCCAGTGCGGGCTCGCCACTCAGACGGCTGGCATGTCGTGCTTTGATGAGGGCATTTTCAATAAAACTGAGCCCGGTTTCTTCTGCATCATCAATGCCAAGCATGCCTTGCGGCACACATTCGATGGGGGACAATAACGCCCGAAGCTCGGCGATTTTTCCAGCATTGCCGGTGGCTAAAATGATTTTTTTCATGATATTTCGTTGTTGTATAACAGATTAGACTACAGTTTATTGTATTTTTGGAAAATGAAACAGCGCGTAATTATGAAATGTGAAAGCGAATTGACATGACGCGAAATTTATTGCAAAAATGATTGTCATGATTAACGCGTTACAACAGAGATATACTATGAGTAAATTAGCATCATTGATTCGACACTCAGCGCCTATAGCATTAGTCGCTCTTTTCAACAGCACTACCGCTTTCGCCATACCGGCTGTCAGTGGGACGCTGGTTGTGTTCAATGGGTTAGCCAATCTGGAGTCCGCGACTGGCATTGGATACACAGCTTCGCCCATCAAGATACAAGTCTATGACACGACGGGGATATGCAGTACGACTAACAATGTTGCCTATAACGGCGTTGTTCTCATTCCATGGGCAACGGCGAATACGCACACGTCTAACATTTGCAGCACTATCGCGTCCGTCACGATTACACCTCTTCCACAACCGCAACTGGGCGTTGCCATTTATGGCGCAACCACGGCAATTCCTGCAACCGGCGCCGTTTCATTTACAGTTCCAACCACGCTATATTCACAAATGGTTCTCATTCCCGTTGGCCGCAGTACAGCCATCACTGCAGCTGATGCCACACATTGGGGGAATAGTTTGTTAGGCGTACAGCCGACATTTAACCCTAGTGGGGGAGAGCTGGCTACCGCAGGGGTTCCAGGGGTTTCTGCTTATTATGGTGTTCGTGCTCGTCAATTTATGATGGCACAGGGATTAATGAAATTAACGAGCTAGAGATGTCTTGTGCCATTAAGTTAAGGGAAATAATCGGACGTAGGTTGGGTTGAGCGAGAGCGAAGCCCAACAGGCCGGTTAAGCAGATGTAGAGTTGTGCTCATACTTGTTGGGCTTCGCTAACGCTCAACCCAACCTACGTCCAGGAATCCTGCAAGACAGTTGCTACGCGTACATCAATCATTTTTTCTTTAATTTAATGGCAGTGTGCCGTAACCAAGGACCCTGGCGTTGAATGATAGATCCTTGGCTACGGCACATCCCAAACGTCATGATATAGTGAATGGTTATTTTACGCTGTTGCTTTGGGTTGAAATATTTCGACTCTATCTTTGCCGGACTGTTTAGCAATATACAGGGCATGATCAGCGGCATTTATCAGCTCATCGATTGATGTACCATCTTGAGGTGCTAACGCCACACCGATAGATAAAGTCACTTTAGGTAAATGATGACCTTGAAAAATAACGGTTTTATTTTTGATGAGCTCACATAATTGTTCCAGACGATGTATACACTGAGTGACATCGGCATCTGCCATACTCACTAAAAACTCTTCACCACCGAAGCGGCTGGCCATATCACTCGCGCGGAAATATTGATTGAGTAGGTGACCGATCATTTTTAATACCTCATCACCCGCTTCGTGTCCCCATAGATCATTAAATTTTTTAAAGTCATCGATGTCAATCATTGCAATAATAAAACTGGTTTGCGAGCGTTCAATCCGAGCCAGTTCACGTGGTAAATACTCGGTGATATAGCGACGATTATATAACCCGGTTAATGGATCTCGCAGAGACAGTTCTTGCAATGATTGACGCAAATTGATATTAAGCAGTGCAATTTTTACAATATTGGCGAACGTAATGGCAAGCTCCTGAACATGTTTCGTGATGGTTTGTTCTTTTGCAGCAAATAAATGAATGATTCCAATGAGTTCGTTTCGAACAAACATGGGGATTCCCATATACCCGCCTTGAGGTGGCGACAGGTAGTGAGGACAAAGGATCGCTTTTTTGGGATTGTTCACCAGATTGACACTTCCCGAGCGTATGCCAAAACAATCTTGCGGGACAAATGATGGTTTTAATATTTTGTGATCACCCCATTCAATGACGGTTTCGATATTCTGGGTTGAGTGATTGTAAATAGATAAACCGCCGCTGACCTCTGAAAATATCTCTTGAGCAATGACCTCTATTCTTGGATAAGTTTCCTCTGGTGTTTCGCAGATTTGCAGCATGAGATTTAATCGATTGATACTCGATTCTTCCTGCTCAATCAGATTCAAATGACGTAATGCATCGGCCTTTTGTTCATTACTTGCAATTAAAGACTCATTAGAAGCCTGCAATTCCTTCGTGCGTTTTTCGACGGCCTCCTCCAGATGTGCATTTAATCGTTTTAAAGCTTCACTTTGCTCTGCTTTGATGAGTTCATAATTATTAAAAATGAACAGCAGGGTGATTAAATAGAAGCTCGTGATCAATATGTCTAAATGCGAATATTTAGTATCAAAATAAGGTATTAAATGCTCAAGTATAATAAATAATAGAATCAACATGCCCCATAAAAATCCCTGTTTTCGTCCTTTTAAAAAAAATGCAGCCGCTGTTAACAAAAAAAACACCGACAAGCGAACGGGAGTGGACGTTGCCAATAGGTACATCGAACAAATGAAGATAAACGATACTATCAAGGCAAGTGAGCTAACGAGTTCTATTTTTTCATTATGGTTACGAAGGTAGTACAGCATAATCATGCTGATGCCGCTAAACCCAAAATCAATTCCCCCCATGAGCAGGTCATTGTTATACCAACGAATAAACCCCATAATAAACGCAATAATCGATGCGAACAGAAAGACATGATTCACAAAGATGACTTTATGGCGAACATCAACCCCAGCTTCATTCAGCTTGGTCTGATTAAACAACAATTTATCCAAAAATTTCATCATGGCTGTCCTGATGTACAAAATCTATCGGGTTACGTTGTTGCTGTTTGTACCGAAGGTACTGGGGAGCCCCCAATGAACTTCACAATTTGCATAAAATATGCACCACTCACAACTGTTCCACTCACGACCGTTAGGGAGTGGAACAGTTGAAGAGAGCCAGCAAAGTTCATTTCCCGATGTTTGCCCCAACGGGCTGAGGGCGCTCACAGTGACACACCCTAGATTAACTATAGCTTAAACTTATAAAATTGCGCAATATTGGAGCTTGCTCTACACTTAACAGATACACCCCGTGCTTAAGGTCAGGATGACATGGCAACGATATTGATTATCGACAAGAGTATTGTTAATCGAGAATTATTAATGACGGTCTTAACGCATGGAAAGCATACGGTTCTGCAAGCGGAGGATGTGGATGCGGCCGAACAAATTACCCCTAAAAAACATCCTGACCTTATCCTGACCGACATCATGGATCCGGTGATATCAGGTTATGATTTGGCAAAAAAATTACATGAAACGCCTCAATTTTCCAAGATTCCCATCATTTTCTATGCGCCACTGTATGT
Source organism: uncultured Gammaproteobacteria bacterium (assembly GCA_963784615.1). Classification (GTDB taxonomy): domain Bacteria; phylum Pseudomonadota; class Gammaproteobacteria; order Legionellales; family Legionellaceae; genus UBA11403. Next base: position 1,409,918 of record CAWASG010000001.1, on the reverse strand, counting down.
GATTAATGAAACCAGGGAATTAGCCAAGGCCTGCGGCGTACAATATGTCTTACCAAGACCGATCACGTCCGAAGTGATATTGACTACTGTTAATCAGGCATTAGGTATCAAAAAATTCCATTTACCGGATCAAATTATTTTCCATCCCTCAAGTCTTCCGGCAGAAAAGATAGAGTTTAATCAAATTATCCATCGCATTGGTAGCTATTTAACGAATATAGAAAAAACCCAGCAAGGGTTGAATCAACTCGTTACCAGCCCAACGGATGCTTCCACGGACCGTGTACGCTTAATGAATATTCTCAAACATATTGAGAATGACTTACATGAAATCAGAACGTTATCCACGCTTTCGGGGGCTTTGAATGCGCTGGTTGTTGCATTAATTGCGGAGCACGATGTGACTCAATTTATGCGATTATTTTGTGCCAGGGCTCGAGAAATGTTTGGTGCTGACTACGCTGTAGTCGGTATTTTGGACAAAACCCAAGATAAGTTACAACATTACTTTTTCTCTGGCGACGATGTCTCGTCCGATGCGGAAATGATTTATCCTCCTATCAATGATGAACTGGTTAATGCAATACTGCATAGTCACGATGTGCTAATGGTCGATAATATTAATGCCAAGAAGGGTACTAACTTTTTAAACATTAAAAAACCCATTAAGCATCTCATTGCGCTTCCACTCATCACTAAAACGCAGGTTTTTGGATTTGTTTGTTTTATTGACAAACAAAATCAATTGCCATTTATTGAAATAGACTTGGATTTAGCGCGTGTGATCGGGTCAATGTTTTTAATTATCTATGAAAACCTGCAATTATATCATTTAAGTCAACACCAGGTCGGCGAACTGAAATCACTCATTCATGAGCGTGATATTGCAGGAAAAGAGCTCATCCAACTAAGACTACAGGCGCATTTGAATGATAAATTAAGAAGCTTTGGGCTCTTGGCTGCCGGTGTCGCACATGATGTGAATAATCCAATTTCATGGATTTTACTCAATTTAGAGTATTTGCAACAGAATATTGAAACGATGGATCATACTGAATTAAATAACTTATTAACTGAATCAATCTACGGCGCAGAAAGAATTAAAGACATCGTGTCCAATCTTAAGGGGATATCGCGATTTACTGAACAGGAGGTAAAGCCTGTCGATTTACATCAGATCCTGGACACCGTTCTCATGGTATTAGCCCATGAAACCAGACTTCGCGCTACGATTGAAAAGAAGTATGCGGCCCATCTCCCCGCGATTGTTGCCAATGAGAGCAAATGGTATCAAGTGTTTATGAATTTAATCATGAATGCGGTTCAGGCGATTCCTGAAGGCGATCTCGCGCATCAAAAGATTAGCATTACAACCCGGGTTGATGGAAAAAAAATCCGCATTGATATCACGGATACCGGAGTAGGAATTGACCCGATTCATTTACCGCAAATTTTCGAGCCTTTTTTCACCACCAAATCCATGGGCGAGGGTACTGGGCTTGGGCTGAGCATTTCACAAGAGATAGTCCATGCCTACGGAGGGAAAATAACCGTAAAAAGCCAATTGGGAAAAGGATCCACATTTTCCGTGGTTATACCAGGGCAAACGCATCTTAAATTACTTGCCTAATAATGGTTTCTCTGAAATCGTCCTCTAATGCCGCCATAAACCGTTTACGCTTCATGCTAGCTGTAATGTCTCGAAAAATATAGTTCTTAACTGAAGAATTTATCTCGCACTATCTTGATCACAAGCCTAATCACTACTATCAAAAACAATGAGATAAAAAATTAATTATGATTAGTGACTGATCAACATGTATCATTGAGTCTCTTACAAAACAAGAAAACAAGAGATCAGTCATGGCATATATTTTCGCAGATATTTTATCATTAGTACAGTACATTCATATCCAAAAGCATGAACCTGAAAAATTGGACTTAAAAAATTGTCTATGTTGCGGTAAATCACACCCTTGGCGACATGGTGGGTATTCTCGTGAAGCGGATCGCATTAACCCTTCAAGCACCTCACTAAATCCAGTGTTTATTCAGCGATACTATTGCCCCTGTTGCCACAAAACATGTTCAGTCCTGCCGGAATGCATTCCACCGCGTAGATGGTATTTGTGGGAGATGCAACAGGTCATTTTTTTATTGTACCTTTCTGGCATGAGTGCTTACGCTATATCAAAAACGATGCAGCCCTCACGCCAGACCATCAAGCGTTGGCTGCTGCGTTTTACGAAGCAGTTTCGTTTTCATAAAGATGCCTTATGTACCTATTTTTGCGCACTGGGCAGATCCATAAATATGAAAGACTTTTGGAAAATGACTCTTCAGAGAATGAGCCTGAGTGCAGCGATGCGCCTTTGCCATGTTACCGGAGTTGTTATCCCATGAACGCTTAATCAGTATAAGCATGAGTTGTGCCATGCTTGTACAAAATAAGCACCCCACACAGTTTGGTCGTTTCGGTGTCATGATTTTACTGATTAACTTCACTCCCCATTAATAGCGGAGAGAAAAATGAGTAAACCTTTACACCCGATGGCTTTGTTTCGCCTGATGGTTCTTGGTCCATTAGCGAGCCGTGCTGAATTAAAGCGCGGTGAGGTTAAAAGTATTATCCGAAGTTTGGCTGCCGATCGTTACACTATTCCTGAGTCAAGACGAACGCATATCAGTGAAGAAACGATTGCGCGCTGGTACTACGATTGGAAGCGAGGAGGTATCGAAGCACTGAATCCCAAGCCGCGCGTAGACAAAGGAAGCACACAACTTTCAGAAGCCGTACAAAGCAGAATTGTGACACTTAAAAAGGATAAGCCTTCACGCTCAATTAACACTATCATTGGCATGATTGAGCGCGAAGGATTAGTTGCTAAAGACACATTGGCTCGAGCTTCCGTTCATCGTTTTTTACAACAACAGCACCTGTCAAAACGCATTATACCCAACCAAGACACTATTGAGCGCCGATCATTCGTGGCTGCCCATGCAGGAGATATCTGGCAAGGAGATGTACTCCATGGCCCACGGATTCAAACGCCATCTGGGATGCGAAAAACTTACTTGGTCTCGCTGATTGACGACTCGTCACGCCTTATTACACATAGTGCATTTTGTCTTGGAGAAACCGCTCTCGATATAGAGGGCGTGCTCAAATCCGCTGTATTGAAACGAGGCGTACCGTATAAATTGATTATTGATAATGGTCCTGCATACCGCTCAGAGTCATTACAAACTATTTGTGCCCACTTAGAGATACGGCTTGTCTACTGTCGCGCCAGAGAACCCGAGGGCAAAGGTAAGCTCGAGCGCTTTCATCGCACGTTTCGAGAACAATTTATCGATGAGCTTGATGTCGATAAAATTCGTGATTTGGGTGATCTCAATGCTCGCCTTTGGGCCTGGATTGAGCATGTTTATCATATTCGTCTGCATGGTGGATTAGATAAGAAAACACCGCTTGATAGTTGGAGAGACGATCTGCTTCACGTGCGCCCTCTAACGCCTTATTTCGCCAATAAAATCGATGATATTTTCTACCATCGTACTGAGCGAGTTGTTCGCAAAGATGGCACGATCAGTTGGGATGGCAAGATGTTTGAGGTGCATCACAACCTTGTCGGTGAGAAAGTGACGTTGGTATTTAATCCGCACACAAATATTGCGGTTCGGGTTGAAACAGCCTTCGGTGACAATTTGGGGGCCGCTGTTTTATTAGATTTAGACGCCAATCTTAATCGTAAGCGCCAACGACCACATGCAGCACCTTCGCCTGAAGGGATCCAGCGTGAGCACAATGTTGAATTGGTTTTTGAAGACTACGTCGAGTCCATTGGCACCTTTGCACAAACAACTGGAGAGGATAATTAAATGTACCAATCATTTTTTGGTTTAACCCAAGCGCCCTTAGGAAAAAAAAGCATCCAGTTATGGGATAACGCTCAACTTGCCGGCCTTGCTCAACAGTTTAATTGGCTTCTTCAATCACCTGGCGTTGGATTACTCACAGCAGAGCCTGGACTTGGGAAAACGGCCGCACTTCGACAACTAACCAGCACTTTAAACCCACATCAATACAGCGTTTTCTACATAGCCGAGACAGATTTTGGTCGACTCGATTTTTATCGTCAAATGGCGCTGACACTTGGACTGACTTCTTCCTATCGCCGTGCTCAGTTGTGGCGCGATATTAAGGACTACATCATTCACTTGGCGACTCAAAAAAACATCATGCCAGTATTCATTATTGATGAAGCACAAAATCTTCCATCTGAATTCTTTCGTGATTTTCCAGCTTTCCTCAATTTTGTCTTTGATTCCAAAGACTACATGACCGTTTGGTTGGTAGGCCACCCTGAGCTCGCTCGCGAGATAGGAAAACCCGCCAATGCTGCATTAGAATCGCGGATTCAAGCACGTTGTGAATTGAAGCCAATTCTTGAGCGCGATGCATTTAAGCAGCTTATTGAACATGGTTTTTCTCAGGCTGGATGTACGCATCAGTTGTTGTCCGACTCAGCGCTTGAGTTGCTTCGAATGTCCTCAAAAGGTAATCCAAGACAAGCACATAAACTCATTGTTACATCACTGCGATTGGCTACCGATAAAAACATCAATCATCTACCAGATGACATCATCAGAGAGGCCATCGCTCTGTTGAAACAAATTTAAAAGTGAGAGAGCCCCGAGGTGCTTGCCTTGGGGTTTTTTGTCTCAGGTTAATTAAATCGGGACAAGGTATGTAAATTAGAGTGAGACGTTACACTAGCTTTTCTTGATGTGTCATTTTTAATTAGGTTCAACGCAATATGTCGCATGATAGCAAAATTTTCAGGTGAAGCTTCTGTTCGTATGCGCGACTCATCTTCTCTGAAAGTCATATCAAGCGTCCAGTGAAGCTGATTTTCAATTCCCCAGTGTTGACGCACAGCCGTTAATGTTTTCTCTGCATTCGGTACAATGGAGGCAATATAAAAACGAGTATCTTCTGTATCTTGTGCAAGCCCGTCTTTGAATTCTCTACGAGACTTTATCATTATAAGGCTTTTTAAATCAGGCCATTTTTTAAACGATGGAAAGCTATCAACACATGGTTTTATTGCCCAACATTGACGGAACTCAATCCGCCCATGCCCAGCATCATGTTCTTCAAAATAATCATGCTGTACTTGCTTGAAGTCCGCTGCCAATGCTGTTTTAAAAAAATCTGTAACCTCGACATGCAGGTTGCCCTGATTCCCTTTTAGAGCAAGTATGTAGTCGGCCTTTTTCTGAATTATTTTTTCAGTAATTGCTGTCTGGCAGCCCATTGCATCGATGGTGACGATGCATCCCTTGAGTTCAAGTACATCTAATAGCTGCGGGATGGCTGTGATTTCGTTACTTTTTTCTGCTGTTTTTTCTTGACCAAGTACAAGTCCATTTTCACTACTCCAGGCACTCACCATATGAATCGCGGGAACTCCATCCCGGCGATTGTGGCTCCTACGTAAGGTTTTTCCATCAATTGCCACAACATCCCCCAATGTCGCTACCGATACAGATTGAACCCATTTCATAAAACAGGCTTGAAATTCCTTCGTTTCAATTTTACGCATCACTCGTGCTAACGTGTCATCAACAGGAATACCATCTTTATAAGGCAGGAATTTTCTGAGCCAATCTAATTTAGCTTCACCAAAATCCTTAAGTGATTTCCAACCATCACAACCAGACACTGTCCCTGCAATAATCAGTAAAATAATTTCTATTAATGGATATCGTTTGGTTCGATCTACTCGTGGATCAGTTAACATTTCAAAATGTTCGATTAACCCTTTATTCATCTTTATCCCCGGATAAGCAAGGTGGGTAGTAGATCATAGGTGAATTAGTTTGTCGATCCTTGCGGAGGATATATTTTCAATAGCATGAAGTAATGTCATGAATGCAATGCGTTCACATGCCGTATTTAATGAACAGGAGCAGAAAAAATGTCCGAATTTTCTCTGAGCCCGTTCGTGCTGAGGAGGCGCGTCACAGATGCTGCAGTTTGGTAGGTAGGTCGATGCGCCGTCTCGAAGCATGCGCCGATAGTGCCTGCCAGTCGCCCTTAATGAGTGCTTCTTTTTTTTTGCGACTCCATCCCTGTATTTGTTTTTCAGCAGATAGTGCTTCTTCTCGCGTAGAAAATTCTTGTGAGTACATCAATTGAACAGGCAGTCGTGTGCATGTGTGACAACTAGAGATCATTTTATTTTGATGCTGTGTAAATCGATTTTCTAAATTATCGGTGTGACCCGTGTAATAGCTTTTATCATTACATTGAAGAATGTAAACCCAAAACATAATATAACTCCGTTGGATGCCATCCGTGTGTATGCTTCGAGACGGCGCGTTGGACTCTTTATCACTTCATCGGTCCGTATTCGCGCCTCCTCAGCACGAACGGGATCGGGGTAACTTTAAACATTTTTTTAGATAGCAGTCAACTACTCTAAAACAACAAGGTGTGTGATTGAAATGGTTTTTTTAACTGTTCAAATTTTAGATGATCCTGCCCTGGTGGTTATACCGCTTGAAGCGCATGAACCCAGGGCAATTTTTGAGCCCTCTTTAGCCACAAAGACGACACCATCCTCACGCAAAACCATATTGCTCGTGGATGATGAACCCTATCTGCTCAAAGCCTTGCAACGGATGTTAAAGCCTTATCATGATTCGGTCACTGCGGTCAGTGGACAAGAGGCATTGGAACAAATACGAACCAACCCGGAGCAATTTGACATCATACTGACCGATGTATTAATGCCTGGCATGAGTGGTTCGGTTCTATATGAGACGATTGCCAAGACATATCCGCAACTGTTGCCTCGGGTACTGTTCATGACGGGGGGCGTTTACACCGCCAAAGAAAAAGCATTTATCCAGAGCGTTTCTAATGAATGCCTGAGCAAACCTATCGATAAAGAAACATTATTGGCAAAAATTAAAAAGGTCTGCGATGACAAAAACCACGATAATCAATAAAATCTCATTACCGCGCATATCCTTTCTTTTGATTGGCCTTGCAATCGGTATGAGTTGCATCACGTTGACTTGGTTTACTGTAACCACCGTTACACTCATTCACCGGATAAAATATGTTGCTCCCGCAATCCTCAGCGCGGAAAATCTTCAAAGTCAGATTTTACGGCTGGATGAAGTATTAACCATGTCGGCGCGATTGTATGTTGAATCGGGTGATAAGCGGTGGCAGCAACGCTATGATAATTATGAGCCACTACTCAATCAATCGATTAAACAATTAGATGACATCACCATCCATCTAAATTGGCACATAGAAGACGGGCTGGCAAAAAAAGCAGATGTGGCGAATTTAGCGTTGGTGGCTATGGAAAGAGAGGCATTTAAGTTGGTTCAACAAGGACATTTAAGTGCGGCTAAACAATTGTTGTTCAGCCCGGAATATGAAAAACAAAAAAAAATCTATTTTTCCAATATGACTAAAATATTTAATATGTTGGGCCAAAAGGCGGCTGATGAATTAGCAAAAAGCCATACTGACTCTTATATTAAATTAGTTTATACATTTGCGGCTGCGGCATTGCTGATATTGATTTGGACGTTATTTTTCAGGGCTTATCGCCGCTGGAAAAAAGCCCTTGATTCATCCATTGAGGCGAACCTCAAATACGAAGAAGACCTTTCCGCAGCCAAGGCGCTTCTTGAAGACAAAGTTCAGCAACGAACTGCTGCGCTTCTCGCCAGCAATCATCAGTTAACCCTATCCCTCCATCAAGTACAGGACTTACAACAGGCTGTCATTCAATCTGAAAAAATGGTGGTTATTGGACAGCTTGCAGCAGGTCTGGCTCATGAAATCAATAATCCACTCAGTTTTGTCATGACTAATATGAATACGTTAAAAAGTGAGGTGACACTGGTCACGCAATTATTGACGATGCATCAAAACCTTATGAATGAAATGAAAATGGAACATAATGAAACAGTGATCCGCCTGTACCATCAAATCAATCAATTTAATCAAGACAATCAAATATCGGCCCTCATCGACGACTTTGATAGCCTTATCTCCGAATCCATGGAGGGCTTGACGCGAATCAAACGTATTGTGGCCAATTTATCTGATTTCTCTAATATCCATCAGGAATCAACAGAGCCAACGAATGTGAATGCTTGTATAGAGGCCGCTATAGAGCTGGTTTGGAATAAATTAAAATATAAATCGACTTTACATAAAGACTTGGCTGAGCTGCCTTTGATCAGTGCATCAAAACATCAATTAGAATTGGTCTTTATGAATTTGCTCATCAATGCAGTTGAAGCCATTGCAGTCGAAGGGGAAATAACGGTTGTTTCAAAAGTGGTTCATTCAACGATAGTCGTCACGGTGTCTGACAATGGTTGTGGGATTGCCTCGGAGGATCTATCCAGGCTATTCACCCCTTTTTTTTCCAAAAAGACGTTAGGTGACAGCCTTCACTTAGGCTTGTCGGCTTCATATGCCATTGTTCAATTTCACGGTGGTAATATTATGGTAGAAAGTAGTGTTGGTAAAGGTTCGACATTTACAGTCACCCTGCCTTTTAGTCCCACCGAATCATAGGAGCACGTCATGCAGCCAGCACTGTTATTGGTAGATGATGAAATGAATGTGTTAAAGGCATTACAACGTCTGCTGCGAAATGAAGGCTATCAGATTTATACGTGCACCAATGGGCTTGATGCCTTGGCACTTTTAGCCAAACATCCCGTGCAGGTCGTTGTGTCTGATCAACGCATGCCCAGGATGACGGGCTCGGAATTATTGACTCAAGTTAAAGCGCTGTATCCCCATACGGTGCGCATCATCCTCAGTGCTTACGCCGATTTTGATGCCATTAAAGACGCGATTAACGACGGTGCTATTTATAAGTTTTTAAGTAAACCGTGGAATGATGACGCACTGAAGCAAATCCTTAAAGATGCTTTCCAAATCACGAGGGAGCGGTTGGAATCTGAAGAAAAACTGTCGTGGTTGCTCGATCATGATGCGCTTACAGGGCTTCCCAATCGTTTTTTGTTTAATCAAGAATTAACGAAGGTGATGCAGAAGGCACGAATAGCGCACACGTCGTTTGCTGTCGTCATTCTTGATTTCGACAGGTTTACCAGGGCGAATGAGCACTTAGGTCAAACGGGTGGTGATATCGCTTTGCAAAAGATCTCAGACATCTTAAAATCCCATGTGCCATCTGAAACGCGGTTAAGTCGATTGGGTGATAAATTTTATGCTTTAGTTAACCATGTAGACACACCATCCTTGAACGCTTTACTGGCAACTTTAATTGAAGAACTGAATAAATCAGTCATCCTTTCAGATCAGGTGGTGTTACATTTTAGATCCAGCATTGGCGTGAGTATTTTTCCCGAGCATGGTACGAATTACGATGATTTAATTAATCATGCACGAATAGCATGTGCAACCAGTAAAGCATTAGGCAGCAATACTTGGCAAATCTACAATGCCTCTTTAATCAACAAAAATGGGTCATTGATATCTGAGGATGATCTCTATCAAGCCATCGAGAAAAAAGAATTTATCCTTTATTATCAACCGCTCGTCGATGCCATTACCGGTAGCATTAAAGGTGCTGAGGCGTTAATCCGTTGGCAGCATCCGATCCATGGTTTGATTTCCCCAGATGCGTTTCTGCCAATGTGCGAGGAGACAGGTTTAATTGTTCCCATTGGTGCATGGGTATTACAAACGGCATGTGAGCAGCTGAAACACTGGCAAGGTCAAGGTTATCAGTTGTTTATCTCGGTTAATCTTTCCATACGACAACTGCAACATCCGGGCTTGTTGAATCTGATTGATCAGGTCTTGGCCGCGACCAACATCTCGCCCAATTGCCTTGAGCTGGAAATCACCGAAAGTGTCATGATGAACGATCTGGGCAGTAACATTAATCTGCTACAAAAAATTGCCGATCGTTCTGTAAGGTTATCGTTAGATGATTTTGGCACTGGATATTCATCACTCAGCTATCTTAAGCGTTTACCTGTCCACGTATTGAAAATCGATCAATCGTTTATCAATGATTTATCGGATAACAAAACCACTCAAAAACTGTTAGAAGCCATCATCCGGTTGGCAAAAATTTTTAACCTTCGTGTAACTGCAGAGGGCGTTGAAACAAAGGCTCAGCTGGCTATTTTAAATAAATATCACTGCGACTTAATACAAGGATATCTATTTAGTAAACCCGTTCCCGCGAGTGACTTTGAATGCCTGCTGGCGCGCGGTCAATTGGGTTAGATAAGCCGTCCGCATTATTTATGAGACAACGCGAAGTTTTTGTGCGCCATTGACTTACATGGTGGCGAGGTATATAATTGTAGTATAGGAAATTATTAGTCTAATAAAATGATATTGATTGAAACGCCAATTTTTACGGAAGACTTGAAAGCGTTATTATCTGACGATGAGTTTTCGGAGTTTCAAAAATTTCTTGCAAATAACCCGATGGCAGGGGATGTCGTCCAACGAACCGGTGGGCTGCTCATGGTAAAGGGAAGCGCGGTGGCGTGAGAGTCATTTATTATCATGTTACTGCTGATTGCCAAATTCGTCTATTGTATATTTATCGGAAGGGCATTCAGGACGATCTGACCGAAGAGCAAAAGACAATCTTGCGCAAATTAAATGAGAGGTGGTGATCATGGACAAAAATATGTTTGGTCGCTTAGTTGAAAGCATGACTCAAATGAACGAAATTATAGATGGTGAGCGCGCGCCGTCACGTGAATATGTTATAGATTCTGTGCATGTGAAAGAAATTAGGAATGCAACGGGTCTAACCCAAGATAAATTTTGTAAATTAATAGACGTTAAAATGGGAACATTGAGAAATTGGGAGCAGGGTCGGCGTGAGCCAACGGGGCCCGCGAAGGCTTTATTGCGAGCGATTAAAAATGATCCCAAACATGTTCTGATGGCGCTAGCTGCACATTAGATCTGAATATTTCAATCGAATTCTGGTTTTGGGAGCTTACTATGGATTTCTCTCGGTAACTTCACAATAATCCCGGGATAAATACTTAGCCGCAGTAAGTCAGAGCATTGAATATTCCCTGGGGTCACTGAGAAGTTACTCTTCCCGCAGATAACTTGCGGGAAGAATGATCGGGTCTTAATCCCGATCATAGGCGTGTTTTTTTTGTTTGTGCTTGACCATTTGCCGGTTCAATTTGTCTGCCAGCGCATCAATCGCGGTGTACAGATTTTCGTCTTCCGCATGGGCGTGAAATTTGTCTTTGGCTACCAAAATCGTTCCTTCAGCAATTTGTAGTAATTTTTCGACTTTGAAGACAACATGGATAGAGGTAATGTTATCAAAATGGGCTTCAAGCTTGCTAAATTTATCTTCAGTGTGGGCTTTTAGGGCATCGGTTACTTCTAATTGATGTCCTGTGAAATGAATAGCCATGATATCTCTCCTTGGTTGGTTATTATATTAATGTTGTATCGATAGTCGTTCATTCGATGGGCCAATCCCCATTAATTTCCGATATTTTGTAATGGTGCGCCGAGCGATGGTGATGCCTTTTTGCGATAACAGCTCCGCTATTTTAGTATCACTAAATGGTTTCTTGCCACTTTCACTTGCAATGAGTTGCTTGATTTGTGCACGAATAGACATGGATGAGCTATCTCGACCATTTTTCATTGTAATAGGATTAGAGAAAAAATATTTAAGCTCGAATAAACCATGCGGTGTGTGGATAAATTTTTGCGTGGTGACCCGCGATATCGTGGATGGATGTAATGCCAGCGCTTGGGCGACGTCGTTAAGAATAAGTGGTTTCATCTCTTGTTCACCGGATTCAAAAAATGCTTTCTGGAATTGTACGATGTAATTCGCTACTTTGAGTAATGTTTCTTGACGATTTTGAATGTTTTTTAAAAAACAGCGCGCTTCTTGCAGATTGTTCCTTAAAAAAGAGCGATCTGCTTTACCGTTGCCTGATAGATGCTTGGCGTTTTTAGTCATTGTCGCGTAGTAATGATTGATGCTAAGTTTGGGAAGAATCGCAGGATTTAATGCGACACACCATTCTTGATTGACTCTTTTAACCATTAAATCAGGAATGATATATTCAGCAGGTTTTTTCTCTATGGTGTTTCCGGGTCGAGGATTGAGGTGCTGAATCAGCTTTAACACCTTGGACAAGGTGATTTCATCAATATGGTAGCGTTTGATTAATCTCGCATAATCGTGTTCAGCGAGCAACGTCATGTTGTCTTGAATGATGTGTTTTGCAAGATGGAGATGCGGTGTTGATTCTGGTAACTGCTCGAGTTGAATGAGTAGTGTTTCCGCGAGATTCACCGAGCAACAGCCCATTGGGTCGAAGCGTTGCAAACGATGTCTTACCACTTCACATTCCTCAACGCTGAGCGGTGCAATCACTTTTGCTAAATCAGCATAGAGCTCCTTGAGCGAGAGCGTTAAAAAACCGTTTTCATCGATTGCATCAATCAGGGTTATGGCGATGATTTGGTCTTTGTCGGTCATCGGCGTTAGATTGAGCTGCCAGAGAAGATGGTCTTTTAAATTGATGGTTGTGCAATAAAGAGAATCATAGGGATAATCACTTTGATTGAATGATCTGGATGTGTTTGGCAGGGTGTACAGGTGCGACCATTCAAAATCGGTCTGATCGTCAGCGTTGTTCGCCTCATGCGAGGGTTCGATGTCTTCATTTGCAGCGAGATCAAGCATGGGGTTAATGTCAAGTTGATGCTGGATCTCTTGTTGCAATTCCAAAGTGGATAGCTGTAATAATTTAATGGATTGTTGCAGTTGGGGTGTCATTTTCAGATGTTGATTTAAACCGACATGTAATGATTGTTTCATCAAATTCCCCTATTAAGTCATCACCTAAAATCTGTTGGTGATTGTTGCTTCCCTAATATGAGTGTAATCGAATTATGACTAATATCCAGTCACGAAGTGTAAAATATTTGATAGCCATTAACAATCAGGTTACTGCAGGGCATCTCAAGTCGGTGAAAAGTTACAAGATTTATATGAGTACTACGAAGTTGAGCAATGGCGCGCGAATGCACGCCAATACGAATAAAAATGAGATTTACTTAATTTTAGCTTCTTTATAAAGAACATGCTTGCGAACAACGGGATCATACATCATCAATTCCATTTTTTCAGGATGGTTGCGAGGATTTTTAGTTCTCGTGTAGTAATGACCTGTTTCTGCAGAAGATTTCATTCTAACTTTAATGGTTACGGCTGCCATAGTGGGCTCCCTTTATCAATTATATTTTTTCGCCACTGGCACGAATTTTGTCTAAAACAGCTTTGATACCGACTTTATCAATCGTGCGAATTCCTCGGGCACTTACTTTCAGGGTAACAAATCGGTTTTCTTCTTCAACCCAAAAACGTTTGTGTTGAATGTTAGGTAGAAAGCGGCGTCTTGTTTTGTTGTTGGCGTGCGACACGTTATTACCAGTGATAGGTCGCTTGCCAGTTACTTGGCATACTCGTGACATTTTTTTACTCCAAATTACTTTAATCATCGAAAGAAATTAAACAGGATGCATTTTATATCAGATAATATAAAATGATGCAAATTAATTTTACTAAGGATCTCCATGCATCGTACTATAAAAAGCTTTGTTTTGCGAACAGGGCGGGTCAGTCATCGTCAGCAGTTGGCTTTGGATGAATGGCTGGTCAATTATGAACTGCCCTTGCCAGGACAGCAATGGGATTTAACGGCGGCGTTTGGACGCTCGGCAGATACCGTGGTTGAAATTGGTTTTGGAATGGGTGGTTCGCTGGTTGCTATGGCCAAGGCGGCGCCTGAAATTAATTTTGTTGGGATAGAGGTGCATCGAGCCGGGATTGGTAGTTTGGTCGCCGATTTGCATGATGAGAACATTACTAATGTCCGGGTAGCATCGTTTGATGCGGTGGAAGTATTCAAAACTTGTCTTGCAGACGAACAATTGGCCGGTGTGCAATTGTTTTTCCCCGATCCGTGGCCCAAAAAACGTCATCACAAACGACGGTTAGTTCAAGCTGAGTTTATTCATGCGTTGGTTAAAAAAATCAGAGTGGGTGGTTTTTTGCACTGTGCAACGGATTGGGAAGATTACGCTCAGCAAATGTTAAGCGTACTCTCCGTTGAGCCGCTCCTTAAGAATGCCGACGTTGACGGAGGTTTTATGCCGCGACCTGAGCGACGCCCCTTAACCAAATTTGAACAACGAGGGAATCGATTAGGGCATGGAGTTTGGGATTTAATGTTTCTGCGCTGTGGAGGGTAATTGCTTTCCCCCTTCCCCAAAACATGCTTGCGTAAATACGCCATACCCCATAAAATCTTTCATCTGGCATAAAGCTTTGGAGTGAGATATGGGGTTGAATGATCCTGACAATAAAAAGAAAGATCCTTGGGGTGGCAAAAATCAACCGCCTGATCTTGATGAGGCATTGAAACAGTTTCAGAAGAAGTTAAAAACCATGTTTGGTTCTGGTTTTGGCAAAAAGACCCCCGACAATACCGATGTTCCCCCTGATTCATCTGGAGGATTTTTGGCGATACTGGTTGCAGCTGCGGCCCTTATTTTATGGGCCTTGTCGGGCATATTTATTGTTGATCCCGCAGAACAAGCAGTTATTATGCGTTTTGGAAAATACATTGAAACGGTTGGAGCCGGCCCGCATTGGATCCCCCGTATCATTGAGTCCAAAGTTGTCATGAATGTGGACCGCGTTTCTGATTACTCGTATTCTGCGCAAATGCTCACCAAAGATGAGAATCTTGTCTCCGTTGCTCTTGCTGTACAATATCGCATTGGCAGTTTGGAAGAATATTTATTTAATGTGGCTGATCCTGAGGAAAGTCTTCAGCAGGCCACGTCAAGCGCCCTCCGACAGGTCGTTGGCGCAACGACGCTTGATCAAATCATTACTGAAGGTCGAGAGGCATGGGGCACGAATGTTCAAGATGCCTTAGTCAAAATTCTAGCCGATTATAAATTGGGAATCATTATTGTTAACGTATCGCCTCAACCCGCACGTGCGCCAGAAAGTGTGCAAGATGCCTTTGATGATGCAATTAAAGCGCAAGAAGATGAGAAGCGCTTTAAAGAGCAAGCGCGTGCTTATGAAGCGCGGGTGGTGCCTATTGCTATGGGTAATGCCAAGCGTATTCGGGCAGAAGCCAAGGCTTATGCTGAACAGGTCGTGTTACAGGCAAAAGGGGAGACTGCAGAGTTTCTGTCCTTACTACCGGAGTATGTCAATGCGCCAGTGGTAACGGGTTCGCGCATGTATCTGGATACCATGCAAGCGATTTTAAGTCATAGCAGTAAAATCCTGGTTGATGCGAAGGCAGGGAATTTACTTTATCTTCCACTCGATAAATTGGCAATGCATAAACCAATGCCTGATTTGGCAAATCACCCTGTGGCCGATACGAGTGGTACAGACGATGCAGCTGCCGTGAACGCAACGTTTGAAGGCCGAAATATTGTACGACCAACCGAGATTTTAAGAGGAAGTTCGCGATGAATGTCACTAAATTCGTAGTTGGGGTTCTTGTATTTGCAGTCTTATTGTTTATGATGACGAGTTTATTTATTGTCACCCAAGGTCAGCATGGGATGTTACTTAGACTCGGTCGAATCGTGACAGATAAGCAAACCGGCGAGGCGAAAGTGTTTTCACCGGGCTTGCATGTTAAAGCACCCTTTATTGAGGCGGTGAGGATTTTTGATACGCGCCTGCAAACGCTCGATATTAAATCATCGCGCATTGTGACCAAAGAAAAGAAAGACGTGATTGTTGACTACTATGTCAAATGGCGAATTGATAATTTGGCACATTATTTTAAGTCAACCAGCGGTAACCAATTGAAGGCCGAAACCTTGCTTGAACAACAAATTAATACGTCATTGCGGGCACAGTTTGGTAAGCGTACCATTTCTGATGTGGTGTCGAGTGATCGCGGTGATGTCATGGAAGTGTTACGCCAAGGCGCAGAACTTCAAGCGGCGCAGTTGGGTATTCATGTCGTTGATGTTAGAATAAAGGGCATTGAGCTGCCAGCGAACACCAGCAATGCGATTTATCAGCGTATGCGAGCCGATATGCAGAAAATTGCGAACGGCCATCGTGCAGATGGTAGTGCTGCAGCTGAGGCGATACAAGCCGGTTCGGATGCTCGGGTTACCGTTATTTTAGCGAAAGCGCGAAGTGATGGGCAGATGATTCGCGGCCAAGGGCAAGCGCTGGCGGCAACGATTTTTGCTAAAGCGTATAATCAAAATAAAGATTTTTTTACGTTTTATCGGAGTCTTAAGGCTTATCAAGCGAGCTTCAATAGTAAACAGGATATACTGGTACTGGATCCCAGTAGTGCATTTTTTGATTATTTCAGGCATGGGATGCCAAAAGAACATGGCGTAGTTAACGTTAAACACTAATTCAAAGAGTAAATATATATCATGGGAAAAAATGTTGTAGTTGTAGGTACACAGTGGGGCGATGAGGGCAAGGGTAAAATTGTTGATTTATTAATGCATGATGCTCAAGTCGTTGTTCGTTACCAAGGTGGGCATAACGCCGGGCACACGTTAAAAATTAATGGCGAAAAAACCGTTTTGCGGTTGATTCCTTCCGGTATTCTGCGGCCCGCAGTCCAATGCTACATTGGCAATGGCGTCGTCCTATCCCCCGATGCGTTATTGGTTGAAATCAACGAGCTGGAAACTAAAGGAATCGACGTTCGTTCGCGATTGTTTATCAGTCCATCATGCCCGTTAATTTTACCCTCGCACGTTGCCCTCGATAAAGCCCGTGAAGTACATAAAGCAGGCTCGGCCATTGGCACAACGGGTCGTGGTATTGGGCCAGCTTATGAAGATAAAATAGCAAGACGTGCGGTACGCGTCGGCGATCTATTCCATAGAGAACGTTTTGTTGCCAAGCTTACGAATGTGTTGGAATATCATAATTTTGTGTTAACGCAGTACCACCAACAACCGCCCGTCGATATACAAGCCATTTTAGAGGCATCGATTCTTTGGGCTGAGGCATTAAAACCAATGGTCACTGATGTGACGACTCGATTACATGAGCATCGAGAACGTGGTGATGCGATTATGTTTGAGGGTGCACAAGGTGTGTTTTTAGATATTGATCATGGTACGTATCCTTTTGTGACGTCATCGAATACATGTGTCGGCAGTGTGGTTAATGGTGCTGGGTTTGGGCCCCGATATATCGATTATGTTCTCGGTATTACCAAAGCATATACCACCCGCGTGGGTGGCGGTCCGTTTCCTACGGAATTGACGGACGACATTGGTAAACGATTGGCTGAACGTGGCAATGAATTTGGCGCTGTTACCGGCCGGCCGCGTCGATGCGGTTGGTTTGATGTGGTCTTGCTTAAACGCTCAATCGAGTTAAACAGCTTGACTGGGTTGTGTTTGACGAAGTTGGACGTGTTGGACGGTCTCGATATGCTACGTATTGCCGTCGCTTATCGAGATGTGGATGGTTCTATTTTGACACGACCACCACAAGCCGCAGAAGACTTTGAAGGGTTGGAGCCGATTTACGAAGAGATGCCCGGTTGGAGCGAATCAACGGCTGATGTGACCTCGTTTGATCAATTGCCCGCCAATGCACTGGCCTATATTCGACGTATTGAGGCGCTGCTAGGTATTCCTGTGGACATTTTATCAACAGGCCCTGAGCGTGATTCGACGATTATTTTGAGACATCCCTTTTTGGATTGATTGGGATAACATGTCGCTATTTGCATTAGGACAAAACACACTAAGTGTCAAAAAAAGCTTTTTTTCACGGTCTCGTTATCGAGATCGTGCCGTAGGTGAGTATTTTAAGCGTGCATCCTTTGGTCTAACGGCCTATGGCAAGGTCCTCGTTGATTTCTTCTTCACCCCCGCTGTGGCGACAAGCAGCATCATGGCGGGAGGCGTATTTTTACTGATTGCGAATATGCTTCTTGCATTGGGGTCGCTGACTACGTTTGCTAGTCGATTATATTACAATGAAGTGTCTATTTTTGAAGTCGTTGCAATGACTGCAACGATAGCAGGTTCCATTGCATTGGCTATTTCTATTGCCCCACCGATGTCCGTAATCTTCGGTATGAGTGTTGTTTCGAGTGCAATTAATTATGTGTTCCTGGTTAAAAATCTGATTATCCCGCCACTGAAACACCTTGTAGAGAAGGCGTTGCTCTATTTTGACATCGATATTCGCGGGGAATATTACTTTGAGCCGCCTCTTGATGAAGTCGAAGATGAGTACGCCATCAGACGACTTCTAGGTAATCAACCTCTCAATGATGGAAATAGACATAAATTTGAGGCGTATAATAAAGCAATAAAAAAATTGTGTGATTATCATAACAAGTACACCGAAGAGTTGCTGGGCAGCATTTTTCGGAAAGAAGATCTTGAAGAGTTACAGCATGATATTCTTCAGTTAAAAGAAGGCAGCGCGAAATATCCCATGAAGTTCTTTGAAAAAAAAATAAGTCATAAGACAACCAAACGGGATAAATTGCACAAAGCACTTGTTCAACTAACCCGGGCAGCTGAATCGGAAGATATTGATGAGTATAATCGCCTCGGGGAGTTGTTTTTTGAAGATTATACCAGTATCGATTTATCTGAACTCAACGATTCGTTGGCAATTACCTCGCAATTGTTATCGGAACAGATTAGTCGCCAAGAAGAAAAGCTTCATCAGTTGGAGGAGTGTGTTCCTCATGATCCACCAATAGCATTTACTTAAGAATAAAGATGTTTCAGATTTCGTCGTTGTGAGAGCGCCCAACCTCGCCCTAACGTCTAATGAGCTTCACAATATGTGCGATGTTGTATCAGGCGTCGTTGCGAGGCACGAAGCAATCCAGGGGTTCGAAGCTTTGTTCTCTGGATTGCTTCGTGCCTCGCAACGACGCCACCTGCAAGTTCATTGTGTCTGTTTGTACCGAAGGTACTGGCTAAGTGGATGTAGGGTGGACCTGCAAGTTCATTTTCGCGCTTGCTCTCGTTTGAATTTTTCAAGTTTTTTTCTAGCCATAATTCGTTTTAATGGCGACAAAAGATCAACAAATAACTTGCCATTAAGGTGATCAATCTCGTGTTGTAAACATTCACCCAAAAGCCCATCTGCGGTGATTTCGAAAGGTTTTCCAAAACGATCCAATGCTTGCACAGTGACGCTTTCGGCGCGGATTACGGTGTCATAGGCTCCAGGCACCGACAAACAGCCTTCTTGATAACTGGCTTGGCCTTTCGACGCGGTAATTTCAGGGTTAATCAGAACGATTTGCTGCGTTTTGTCTCCGATAATGTCGATGACGGACAGGCGTAAATTAATACCAATTTGTGGTGCTGCCAGCCCAACACCTTTCGCGTCATACATCGTGTCGAACATATCATCAATAAGGATCTGTAGTTTATCGTCAAACTGTTCTATTTTGGATGATTTTAGCCGAAGACGCGGATCAGGAAGATAAATGATGGTATGAATCGTCATAAAGACCCTATTTTATATTAAAATAAACATGTTATTATCTCATAAAGGCCTTTTTCCTACAAGGCACCTTTAGCCAACCTGTATTCAAGGATAGATTAATGCGATTACTTTCACTGTTATTGTGTTTGATGGTTTCAATGTCCAGTCATGCATTCTTGATGCGCGCAGACTCTCCTTCACGATATGTCGTTAAACCGGGAGACACATTATGGGATATAGCGAATTGTTATTTGCAGCATCCCTGGGAATGGAAATCGTTATGGCAAGCGAATCCTGCGATTAAAAATCCGAATCGTTTATATCCAGGAGCCGTGATTGAATTGCGCTACCATCAGCATAAGCCCTATTTGCGGGTGCTTTCCAACGGGACAGTTAAACTCTCACCCACCATGCGAACAGAAGAACTCGATTCTGCAATTCCTCCGATCCCTTTAGCTGATATAAAGCCCTTTTTGGATGCGTCCCTGGTATTGGATCGCGATGCGCTCGCAGCCGCACCATATATTGTTGCTTTTAGGGACGTGCATATGTTAGGTGGGCAAGGGGATGAGCTGTATGTTAAAAATTTATGCCCGCGCCCTAACTTACGCTCCGGGGAGACGATATCCTATGGTGTCTATAGACCGGCGGGTGAATATACTAATCCGTATACGAAAGAGTTTTTGGGATATAAAGCATCACTTATTGGTTATGCAGAATTACTTCGAGCAGGCGATCCGGCGACCGTGGTGTTAACTGATATTACCCAGGGCGTGAAATTGCTCGATCGTGTTATGCCCAATACGCTTCCTGGTTTTGATTTGGATTTTTTACCCAAAGCGCCATCTCAACTTGTTAGAGGGTTAATTATTGATGCGCCAGGCGATTATACACAGGGCTCTGAAGGACTCGTTGTGGTGTTAGATCGCGGTAAGGATGCTGGCCTGCAACCTGGTGATGTGCTTGCTGTTTATAGACAGGCGCATAGAATGAAAGATTTAGAGTGCCCCTATGGATGCGTACGTCTTCCTCGTGAACGCGTTGGTGAAGTCATGGTTTTTAAAACGTTCACGAGGACGAGTTTTGCTCTCGTGGTTCGTGCAACCCGCGCGGTAAAAATCATGGACAGGGTAGCGAATCCATGAAAAATAAACGTTATTTTTTAGCGCTCAATCATATGGACAGGGTAGGCCCGCTTACCATTGCTAAATTGATGAAGCGATGGCCTGACTTGCAGGAGATGTTTGAATTACCTGCAGCGAAGTTAACCGAGGAGGGGCTGCCGTCCGTCCTTGTCCAAAGCATTTCAACCTTCGATTGGAAACGTGTTGATGAGGACTGGCGATGGCAAGAGAGAGACAAACATCACTTAATTACTTGGGCGGATCCTGAGTATCCCGCACTGCTTCGCGAAATTCATGATCCTCCTGCAGTGCTTTATGCCCGAGGGGATGTATCTGCATTTAATCCGCCAGCTATTGCTATGGTGGGGACGCGTAAGCCATCTATTACTGGTAGTGAAACTGCACGGTATTTTGCGCGGGAGTTGAGTCGTCGGGCGATAACTGTCGTCAGTGGATTGGCTCTAGGGATTGATGCTCAAGTACATCAAGGCTGTTTGGATTCAGGGGGGCAAACGATTGCGGTCATGGCCACAGGGATTGATATGATTTATCCTCGCAGGCATAGGCAACTCGCAGACGATATTTGTCACAACGGTCTGTTATTAAGCGAGTTTCCGTTAAAAACTTCGCCAATCGCTGGACATTTCCCCCGTAGAAATCGTATAATAAGCGGTCTGTCATTGGCCACGTTGATAGTTGAAGCAGCAGTTCGCAGTGGATCGTTGATTACAGCACGTTTAGCCATGGAGCAGAATCGTGATGTTATGGCGATTCCAAGTTCTATTCATAATCCACAAGCACGAGGATGCCATCATCTCTTGCAGCAGGGTGCGAAGCTGGTTACATCTCTTGAAGATGTGCTGGTTGAATTGAAAATAGCGCATGAGATCCCGGCATTAAGCGAACAACAGAACGTGACATTGGCAACTAAGAATGAACATTGTGTAAAGTCTATTGGGTTTGAAGTCACGAGTATTGATCAAATCGTTGCACGTAGTGGGCTTGAGATCAGCGCGGTAACGTGTTGTTTGGCAGAGCTTGAAATACAAGGCGTGATTAGAGCAGTCCCTGGCGGTTATATGAGGTGTGCATATGAAAGAAACTTTGTTTGAAATGTTGTTGACACTGTTTGAAACGAGCTTGCATCGATTAACAGAGGTTAATGCGCTTGATAATCAACATATGCCTGCTGCGCATGAAAAAAAGCCCGATGCGCCCGCATATCCTTTAGCTAAGCATGAGAAGACCCCGCATGACCTTTATCAGGTGTTGCTCCTCAAGGAAGCAAGTGCTCATTCAATGAGAATTTTTTCACTTGATGAACAGATGAAGCTGTCCAAGGCTAGCTACCAATTTTTAACGCAATTGAATTCATGGGGTATTATTTCTCGAGATGTGATGGAGCTTATCATTCATCGATTGCTGCTTTCTGATTCACATATTGTTTCTTTGCAAGAAACGAAGTGGATTATTCGGTCTTTGCTAGCGGAGAATCTTACTTTTGACCAATTAGCATATCTTGATCTTGTGCTCTATCATAAAGAAGATGCTATAGTGCGGCATTAATAATATTAAGGCGACTTTCTCATGAGCAAGCATCTTCTGATCGTGGAATCACCTGCGAAAGCAAAAACCATTCAAAAATACCTAGGTAGTGACTATGAAGTGCTTGCTTCATATGGCCATGTTCGCGATTTATCCCCGCGCAAAGGATCGGTTGATCCCGAGAATCATTTTGCGATGACGTATACGCCAATTGAAAAAAATGCCCGGCACGTTGAGCTCATCGTCAAAGCGTTGAAAAAAGCAGATTCACTTTTGCTTGCAACGGATCCGGACCGCGAGGGAGAGGCCATTTCATGGCATATCTATGAGTTGATGAAAGAACGTAAGTTACTCAAAGATAAAACCGTTCAGCGGATCTGTTTTAATGAAATTACCAAGTCAGCGATTCAAGAGGCGATTAATCATCCGCGAGAAATCGCCATGGATTTGGTTAATGCGCAACAAGCGCGACGCGCGTTAGATTATTTGGTTGGTTTTAATCTCTCACCATTGCTTTGGAAAAAAATCCGACGTGGTCTGTCGGCTGGTCGTGTACAAAGCCCAGCATTGAGACTTATTTCTGAGCGTGAAGAAGAAATCGAAGCATTTATACCGCAGGAACATTGGAAACTGATTGCTCAATGCAATCATGAAAGTGCGTTATTTGAAGCACGATTAACCCAATATCAACATGAAAAACTGCATCAATTCAGCATCACCGAGGGCACACAAGCCCATCAGGTTAAAGATACTCTTCTAGGGCTGTCTAATGGCGAGTTGCTAGTTGAGGCAATTGAAAAAAAACAACGTAAGCGCAATCCAGCTGCACCGTTTATTACTTCATCCCTACAACAAGAAGCCGCAAGAAAACTAGGGTTTACCGCACGAAAAACCATGATGCTTGCGCAGCAATTATATGAAGGTATTGATATTGGAGAAGGCACCATGGGGTTAATTACCTACATGCGTACTGACTCCGTTAACTTGTCTCCCGAAGCGGTGGAAGAAGTAAGAGCCTATATTAGTGAGCGCTATGGCTCTGAGAACTGCCCTTCGCAGGCTCGCGTTTTTAAAACAAAGTCAAAAAATGCGCAAGAAGCGCATGAGGCGATTCGTCCTACGTCAATTCAGCGTGCGCCGGAAATGATACAAGCCTCCCTCACACCGGATCAATACAAACTGTACCAGTTGATTTGGAAGCGAACCGTTGCGTGTCAAATGGCAGAAGCGTTATTGGACACGGTTGCTGTTGATCTGTCATGTGGGCCAGGCAATCTATTTCGTGCGAATGGTTCAACCATCGTATTTCCCGGGTTTTTATTGGTTTATGAAGAAAGCCAAGACGAAAATAAAGAAGACGAGCAGTCGACACTTTTACCGCAACTGACCGTTGGCATGAGTGTGAAGTTACTTGATTTGATGGCTAATCAACATTTTACTGAGCCACCGCCGCGTTACTCAGAGGCATCGTTGATTAAAGCCCTGGTGGAATTTGACATTGGTCGTCCATCGACTTATGCGCCAATTATTCATACGCTGCAGCAACGTGAATATGTCATTGTTGATAAAAAACGGTTTATTCCCACTGACGTTGGGCGTATCGTCAGTCGATTTTTGACCACCTATTTTACGCGTTACGTTGACTACCAATTTACCGCCCAATTAGAAAATACATTGGATGATATTGCTCGTGGTGAAAAAGAATGGGTTCCTGTTTTAGCTGATTTTTGGACGCCATTTATCGACCAAATTCAACGTATTGAAGTCGATGTGCAACGCAAAGATGTGACTACGGAAGCGTTGGATGAAAAGTGTCCTAAGTGTGAGAAACCACTCGCCATTCGATTGGGAAAACGTGGACGATTTATCGGTTGTACGGGCTATCCTGAGTGTGATTTTACTCAAGATTTGGGTGCAGCTGCTGGCGTGCAATCCGAGCCAGAGGTAGTTGAGAATAGAGCATGCCCAGAGTGCTCTTCTGCATTACATATTAAAACAGGTCGATATGGCCGGTTTATTGGATGTAGTAGTTATCCTGAGTGTAAATTTATAGAGCCACTGGATCGCCCAGCTGATACCGGTGTTCAATGCCCAATCTGTCATGCGTCAACGATCTTGAAACGTAAATCACGAAAAGGTAAAATTTTCTATTCGTGCGGGGGGTATCCGAAATGCACTTATGCATTGTGGAATGAACCAGTGGATAAAACCTGCCCCAAATGTGCGTGGTCTATATTAACGGTAAAAGAAACAAAACGTTCAGGTCGACAAATGCTATGCCCCCACGAGGGGTGTGGGTATGTCGCCGACGAATAAATGCAAGCAGTATTTCGGTAGGGTGGGCAAAGGAGCATAGCGACGTGCCCACTTTGTCTCTCGATTAAATCAGGAAAATTATATTTAAATAAAGCTGCATGCGTCTTTTTGCATGCAGCTTTGTTTAAACTCCAAATTAGAGGAATATGATGCCAACATTTGATATCGTCTCTGAAGTGAATACGGTTGAGTTACGTCATGCTGTGGACAACACGACCCGCGAAGTGGGTACCCGTTTTGATTTTCGCGGGGTTGAGTCTAGCGTGATATTAAGTGATTTGTCAGTCACGCTAAAAAGTGAGTCTGATTTCCAGGTTCGTCAGCTCGAAGATCTGTTTCGTAATCATTGTACCAAAAGAGGCGTGAGTACGGCAGGTATTGATATTGAAGATAAACCAGTACACAGCGGCCGGACGTTTTCATTAACCTTGACGTTTAAGCAGGGCATCGAGCAACCAACAGCCAAAGAAATTGTGAAACTGATTAAGGATAACAAGCTAAAAGCGCAAGCTTCTATTCAAGGCGAAAAAATACGCGTGACTGGAAAAAAACGAGATGAATTGCAGGAGTGCATTGCCCTGTTAAAAAAATCCGACATCGAACTTCCGTTGCAGTTTGAGAATTTCCGGGACTAACATTGACGTTTGTGATGTGCCGTAACCAAGGCTACGGCACATCCGCAACGTGATGAGTACATAAATTCGTATTATCATAAAAACTAATAATCCCTTCTGGTTTATAGGCAAACTTAACCGCATATCGGTTGAGTAGAGCCGTTCCTATGATCATTTCAGGTGTTTTCCCTTCAGTTTTTCTGGCGTTATGATTTCGAATAGCAGAAAAGAAATTGGGCTGAGTTACTTGAGTAAAAATCAAACGGACATAATCTTTGTCGCAACCCGCTCTATTGATATATGCTTCGGGTTTCAACGTCAGAAAGCTTGGTTCTTCGCCTTTGAGTGATTTTATACCAAGCTTGATGACTGGAAGTGAATTATAGTCAACCTTGTCACGTAAAACACAATAATTTTGTTGCCAAAACTTGGGGTTGATCGTTTGATTTTTGGCGCCCGCATGCTTATAAAGATATTGAAACAATGATTGATATAAGTGGGGCGATAAGATGATATATCCCCCTGTTCCAGTATCTACGATAGCGGGACCATACTCATGTTTTGTTTTGGCAATGCCTTGAAGCTGCTCATTATAAAATCCTGAGGTGAACATTTCATAAAACGGACTGGGAATTAGTTTGGTCTCTGCTACAGGCTTCGGTAAGTCTATGGGCCCAATGTGATAGTAGCTTTGCCCTCTTCTGCCACACATCACCAAGGTGAGATGCGCGTGTTCTTTGAAGTGGTTGGTTACTTTAACAATAAATGGTGTAGAAGTGACGGGGTCATTTTTTAAATTTTGTTGAACCATGCCGAGAATACTGGTTGGTTGGTTACTATTTTTAAGGACATAAATGCTCATGTTGATAGGATTGGCTTGATTTTTCACATAGTGCACCGCCGCCTCATATTCGCCGACAATATCTTTGGCTGAACCATAACTGACGGGCATGGTTTTATGAACACTAGAGAAGCCAAGGGCTGATGGATCGAGCGCCCCTTTTGTCAATGCATTCACACAGCTTGGGCAATAAGTCTCATCTGCTACTAACACTAAGATGGCACTGCCAGTATCAACAATTGCCTCCAATGCTTGAGCATGTTCCTTACCCACATGAATGGTTGCTGTATAAACGCCATATTCAGGATAGTAATGAAGTGGCACGGTGATGCCATCATTCGCATTATGATGGCCTACAGCATGACTGATGCCGTACATTAATATCAGTACAGCGTAGCTGTAAATCTTAGTGTTCCTGAGCTTATCAATCATTTGGCCACACAATGCGATGATGTATTGTTAGTGAATGTTATTGAGTGACAGGGTCATCGTCACGAGGTGCATCCATAAATAACTTAAGTGAGTCACCTTTGCGAAGGCCCTTCAATTTGCCAACATCATCCTTAGGAACGGTGACTGTAAGCTTCTCACCATTTGGTGTTTCTAGTAATATCGGTGAACCGCTTTTTTCAGCATCATCACGGGCGCCGTCATCAGCATGTGCCATGAAAATAGCGCCTGTACTTAAGCCCACAATCATCATACCTGTTAATAGTCTGTTCATTTAAACTCTCCTTAATTTAAATACCAGTCTCTACGATTAACGTATACATAGGGATGACTGATATAATGAAAAAACTTCCCGACTAAACTATAGACGAGGAATCTAGGGTTGTCTAATAAATTTGCATTTATTGCAGCGGCAGGTCATATTGTAAATCTTAGCCTCAATCATTGTTACTACGACAGGCGAGCCTTTAATTTTTTAATCATGCGCTTTTTCGATCTTTTTCTCAAATAATGCGATAGTCTTAACACGGGAATGATGTTTTTATCACCAACACCATCGATCAGCACAAAGTGATCTCCATGCGTTTCGTTATAAGCATAAACAATGTTCTTGGCACGTAGGTCGCTTACAATCAGGTCGTAAGCCAGTATTTGTTTAAAAAACAGGTTTAATTGTTCGTGGATCTGCTCATTCATTTGATTATTATTGATCAGCGTTCTTAGCGTTGGCGCATAATTCCCTTCACGATCTTTCTCCGCCACCACAACCATGGCAAACCCCAAGTTGGTATCAGCAAAACCGGTTACTTGTTGCATAAAGGGGGGAGGCTGCAGCAAAAATTCATCATGAAAGCGCATCCGCAAAACTTCTATAAACTCCCTAACATGGGCTTTTGATAACTTAAAGCGATTAATTGAACGCATTAACCATGAGGATCCAATCCACGTCGAATTATCAATACGGTGCTCTAATCCCTTAATGACATCAGCGTGTTGTACCAAGCCAAGTACTTTGACTACGCCTAATATTTTAACCAAATGATTGGGATTTGTTGGATGACGATAAACCAGATTACGGCCGCCTTTAGCGAAAAAGTCAGTATCCTTGAGTTGTATTTTTTCAACATGATGATGGATATTCAATTGTTGATTCCTTGTCGTAAAGATGAGATGGGATAGTAAAACAGTTTACAGGGACATTCAAATATAACCATGTGTCTATTTTATTTTTGCAATTTCCCTTTCTTTTTCTATAAACTGGTCTAATATTAAACATAAGAGTGACAATCTAGACCGACTGAACCAGAAACGTAAATTATAAAGGAGATTGTTTTGATGTGTTGTGTGTACAACGGCTAAGTTCCGGGAACCTAATACACGTCATAGATCGCCACAGTCAATGACAGTCGCGGCTCAGATGTACGGTGGGGTTGTCACCTCTCCTCTTTTTACCATGCTAGCTCTTACATACAATCGTCTTGTTTGGCTTGACTAATTACTATAAAATGCACGCTCATTGAGCTATATGAGCCTTTATTTATGATTCGAGTGTTTGCTATTGTGATGGGGCTCGTGCTGGTCGGGTGTGTTGTGAAATCTCAATCGGCGATGGGTGTAAGGAACACCATTGTTCGTGTAGGGGATACAAAGGTTATCATTAAGCAAATACAACATGGCAAAGGGCAATCCTTTGTTCATGTTCATCACAATGAAACCACCGCGTTGCAAGCTGCTCAACATGTTGTTGAAACAGAGGGCGGTAGTGTGATGACGTTAATTCATCCCGGCAAAAGAAATATTGTATTTCACCTCCACCATCAGCGTTATGAGTTTGATCCCAATCGTATGTTTACCGATGTTGGCATTCAAAAAACCTTGAAAACATTCGGTCATTATTCTTCCGGTGCTCATGCAGAAGTTAGAAAGCTTGTCGAAAAGGTTAAGTTATTATTGCCAGCTGGTAAAATTATCGCAGTTCATAACAATAATGATTACTCAATCAAAGAATATTTTCCTGGAAAAAAATTGCATGGGGATGCAGTGGCACTGAATCTTGAACATCAGCGGTTTTACCGAAATTTTTATTTAGTCACGCGACCGTCAGAATTTCAACGGTTGAAAGCACTCCGTTACAACGCAATTTTACAGGCAAAAACGGCAACAGATGATGGATCGTTATCGGTTTATCTTGCGCATCGTGATTATGTGAATGTCGAAGCTGGATATGGTCAGTTACACGCGCAAATTGACATGCTCAAGTGGGCATAAAATTAAGTCATCAGCAATTCCCGCCGTAGAACCGACACCAGCAACGGAGTTCCTTCTCACGTTGACGGGAGAAGGTGCCCGACAGGGCGGATGAGGGTAGATCAAAACATTCTCAATGACAAAACGAGTGGAAGCGGTACTAGAATCACCCTGAAATACTGATAAAACACGACAGTTTGTATATTTAAAGATCTATGCATATACTTAATGTACTTAATATGCATAGGGAAATCATTATGAAAACATATCGTGTTGCATTGGTTGTTGTGGCGTCAACCGCTATCTTATCGGGTTGTGCCGTAGATACAGTAACCTATAGTCCTGGTTATGCCAGTACGGTTTATACCAGCGACTATGGAGCTTATCCATCCTATTATTGGGGCTACCAAAACGACTACTCGCCTGTCTATGCTGTAGACGCATACAGTGGATGGGGTCGTGGTTATTATGGCGGTTGGGGTGGTGGTTATCGTGGCGGTTGGGCTGGTGGTTATCGTGGTGGTTGGGGCGGTGGTCATCATGGTGGTTGGGGTGGTCATCACGGCGGTAGACGGTGATATGATGTTACCGTAGGTTGGGTTTCGGCTTAACCGCCTCAACCCAACTCACACGGACATCAATGAACTACTCTTTCGCTCGAGACACATACTCGCCATTGCGGGTGTCGACTTTAATGAGTTCGCCTTGTTGAACAAACAAAGGAACGCGAACCACGGCACCCGTTTCTAAGGTTGCGGGTTTACCGCCGCCACCAGATGTATCGCCTTTGAGGCCAGGGTCGGTTTCTGTAATGGTTAAGACGACAAAAGTAGGTGGCGTGACTTGTATGGGTTCGTTATTCCATAATGTGACGACATACATGTCTTGTTCTTTAAGCCATTTAACCGTTTCATCAAGGGTTTCTACACTCACAGCATATTGTTCGAAATTGTCGGGCACCATAAAATGCCATTGCTCGCCGTCGTTGTATAAATATTGCATTTCAACATCGGCAACATCAGCAGAAGCAAGTGATTCACCGGTTTTGTAGGTGCGCTCAACCACACGACCTGTTTTCAGGTTCTTAATTTTAATGCGCGTGAATGCCTGACCTTTGCCTGGCTTGACGAATTCAGTTTCGACAATGTTACACGGCGCATCATCCACCATGACTTTCAAGCCATTTTTAAAATCATTGATACCATAATTTGCCATGTATGCTCCGTATAGAGTTGAGAAATGAATGTAAATTCGTTAAAGTTCATGGATTTTACCAACTTTAGATGTGTAATGCGAGATACTAACCCGTCCTGGCAGAAAATTTTAGCACAAGGCTTCACTTCAGCCGTAGATTTGCTCGATTTTTTGGACTTGCCACGGACATTAGCCGAGCCACTGGCTGAGCAGTCGTTTAAAACACGCGTTCCCAAAGGATTTGCGGAGCGAATGCAACGAGGCAACCCGCAAGACCCTCTCTTATTGCAAGTGCTGGCTGTTGGAGCTGAGATGCAGGTTAACGCGGGTTATTCGGAAGATCCCTTGCATGAAGCGGCAGCCAACCCCATTCCAGGTTTGATTCACAAGTATTTAAGTCGCGTCCTTCTCACCCTGACAGGTGCCTGCGCCATCAACTGCCGCTATTGTTTTCGACGACATTTCCCATATTATGACAATAATCCTGGCCGAAGCGGTTGGGACGCGGCGCTCAATTATATTCAACAGGATTCACGCATTAATGAAGTGATTCTGAGTGGCGGCGATCCGTTACTGGCCAAAGATGCAGTCCTTGTTGATTTATTCAATAAATTATCCCAGATCCCACATATTCGAACGGTTAGAATTCATACTCGCATTCCCGTTGTTTTACCCGAGCGGATTGATGACGGCTTGCTGACTTGTTTGGCCAATACGCCTTTAAATAAAGTGATTGTTCTGCACTGTAATCATCCTCAAGAGTTGAACCAACAAACGGCAGCTGCGTTCCAAGCGTTGCGACAGGCGGGTTGTCATCTCTTAAATCAATCGGTGTATTTGGCGGGCGTGAATGATCGCGCGGATATTTTAGTGTCGTTGAGTGAGACGTTATTTGCCAGCGGGGTATTGCCATACTATTTGCATGTGCTAGACAAAGTTCAAGGCGCGGCTCATTTTGACGCCTCGATGGATGAGATTGATTCGGTGTTTCAGGAGATACAACGCCTGCTGCCAGGTTATTTGGTGCCACGACTGGCGAGAGAGGAGCCGGGGCAATTACATAAAAGATTGCTGGGATCCAATAAATAAATTGCTCCTCTTCTTTTACCTGTAAAAATCTTTCAATTATAGCGTTTAATTTGATTTTATATCTTTTTTGATATATCATAATATGTAAGGCAATGTGAGTAAATCATGACTGGCAAAGAAATAATAAAACTATTAGAAAAATATGGATGGGAAGTTTTAAGAGTCAATGGAAGTCACCACCGTTTGGGTAAAGACAATCTAAGAACTACTGTCTCAGTTCATGGGAATCGCGATATTGGTAAAGGACTGTTAGCTGAAATTGAACGGCAAACTGGAGTAAAATTAAAATGAATGTATTATATCCCGCACAAATTACTTTTGATAAAAGTGATAATAGATTTTTTGTTCAATTTATCGACATGCCAGAGGCAATTACAGAAGGGGCGAGCGAGGAAGAAGCTTTCTTTAATGCATCAGAAGTACTAACTTTAGCGATTGAAGGACGTTTGGAAGAGGGCATAGAGGTGCCACAACCTTCTAAATGCAAGGGTCAACAACAATTTATTTCTCCCTCAGCAAGGGCTCAGGCATCTTTATTAATAAGATGGGCAAAATTATCTGGAGATCATACAACTTCAGAGATAGCTCGTAGCCTAAATACATCATGGCCAGCGGTTTCTAGACTTGAAGATCCTAAGCATTGGCCCAGCCTTAGACAATTAGAAAAAATAGCTCACGTTTTAGGGCAGCAATTAATTATATCAATGGAACCATTACCTAAAGGGCATTGATTCTGAAAAATCATTCGGCGCTCATCGTGAATCGAGTTTAAACCACTACGTGAACAAGACCTTGAGCTTCTACACCACTCAAGAGCTGGATTTGATATTTTAA
The DNA here is from genome assembly GCA_963784615.1 of uncultured Gammaproteobacteria bacterium. Taxonomy (GTDB): domain Bacteria; phylum Pseudomonadota; class Gammaproteobacteria; order Legionellales; family Legionellaceae; genus UBA11403. Next base: position 1,378,072 of record CAWASG010000001.1, on the reverse strand, counting down.
CTACAAATGATTTGCCTTGGCCATTAGCTGAGGTCGCTCTTCAACATCATGAGAGACTCGATGGCAGCGGTTATCTTGATGGTTTAAAGGGAGATGAAATACTTCTGGAGGCTCAAATTATTGCAGTGGCTGACGTTTTCGATGCAGTTTCATCTAATCGCTCTTATCGCTCATCATTTAATTCAGAGGATGCCTTAGACATTATAATCGCACAAAGCGGAATACAGCTTAATGAGTCTAAATTATCGACAGAGTTCTTGAATGTATAATTCTGGTTGGTCTCAGTCATCGTTTCGCCATCCGCGCCCAATGAACCTCACAATATGTGCAATGTTATATCAGGCGTCGTTGCGAGGCACGAAGCAATCCAGGGTTCGAAGCTCCGTACTCTGGATTGCCGCGCTTCGCTCGCAACGACGGATGGCGAAACGATGACTGAGGCCTTCTGGTTACACCTTTTCCCCGCGCAACCCTGTCAACGTGATTAAATAAAGATCCATCGATAACTTCCCCATGTAATGTCCCTTTTTTATTCTTCGGTAACATTTTTTATGAGGAAACTTGAACGTCGTTTCGCAAATATTGATAAAGAGTCTCGCGACTAATCCCATATTTTCTAGCCAGTTGCGCTTTCTTTTCTCCGCCTAAAATACATGTTTTTAATTCATTTATCTGTTCAGGCGACAACGCTTTTTTGCGTCCTTTATAAGCACCCTTCAATTTAGCGATTGCAATCCCTTCACGTTGACGTTCTTTGATTAACGCCCGTTCAAATTCAGCAAACGCCCCCATAACAGATAACATTAAATTAGCCATTGGCGTTGCTTCACTAGTAAATGTAAGGTGCTCTTTGACAAACTCAATCGCCACGCCCTTTTGAGTTAAACGTGCAACAATCCCACGCAAGTCATCCAGATTCCTGGCTAATCTATCCATGCTATGAATAACCAGGGTATCTCCCTCTCGGATAAACTCCATAAGTGCAATCAACTGCGGTCGATGCGTATCCTTGCCAGATGCTTTATCGGTAAAGACCTTAGTTACGGCAATATTTTCAAGTTGTCGATCTGTGTTTTGGTCAAAACTGCTTACGCGAATATACCCAATCCTTTGACCTGTCATGATGGTTGTGTCACTTTTTTATAAATATTCTGAATCTGTTCCTCTAATGTAGGTAAGTCTTGTTCAATTGTTTTCCATATAATTTCAAAATCGATGCTAAAATAGCCGTGAGAAATACGATTTCGCATCCAGTACATGTCCTCCCAAGGCACATCAGGGTATTGTTTAATAAATTTATCATGGTAACGAACCAGTTTATTTGAGGCTTCACCAATAATTTCTAAATTTCGAAGAACCGCATCTTGAACCAGAGCATTTGTTAAAAAGTCTACTTCACCAATGTCCTCAACATAATCAAATATCCGTTTGAGCGCTACCAATATATGCTCTAAATAATCAGGGATCCGCATGGCATCTTTTTTTGTCATACAGGATTGGCCTCTCGCAATATTTTTGCGCGAAAACGCTCGGGTAGTCCTTTCGGTGTTAATACGTCCACAGAGACATGAAGGAGTTTTTGTAATTGATTTTGTATTTTTGCAATATCTAACAACGTCGTTTGCTCCGTTGTATCCACTAACAGATCCAAGTCGCTAAATTCTGTATCCTCACCATCTAATACAGATCCAAACACTCGCGCGTTTTTGGCATGATGCTGCTCAACAATAAAACGGATCTCTTTGCGATGCAATTGTAATGCTTCTGAGGGTCTCATAAGCCATCCTTTTCATATTCTGTCAGGTTAAAGTCTATTACCTTGTGATGAATCTGTCTATAAATATAAAAACAAACTTTACCTTGACGCTTTTCAATGAATCTCCTGACGTCAACTTAAGGTATACGCTATTATTACACCGGATTTTTCGTATACAACTGATCCTTTAGACAGTTATGCAAAATCGCGCTCAAAAGTATGGCGTCGCTCCGTTGGTGATTTATAATCAACGAAGCCAATTTTTAGGCATGGATCCCACATTCAGATCGGGCGCACTTATTCAGAACAAGTCAACGCCATTAAACCGCTCCAGCAAGCACGCCTGAGCATCATGCGTGCGTTGAGTCAATTGCTTGTAATGCCCATCGGGTTTTAGTTCCCACGCGCCAGAATTGTCTTTAAGGTAATTGTTGATGATTTCACTTTTAATGCGTTTTTGGCAGGTTTCATCAAGAATGGGGAACATCACTTCGATGCGGTGGTGGAGGTTTCGTTCCATGAGATCGGCGCTGGAGCAGAAGAATTGCTCTTCATCGCCGCGTTTGAAATAGTACACGCGATGATGCTCAAGAAACCGCCCAACGACTGATATAACCCGTATATGATTTGAAATGTCTTTAATGCCTGGCTTGAGGCAGCAGATGCCTCTTATCAATAAGGTGATTTTAACGCCGGCCTGTGATGCCTTGTACAGTTCCTGAATTATTGCTTTATCGGTTAAGCCATTTACCTTGATGAAAATTTCAGAATGGATGCCCTTTGCGGCGGCGTCGCTGCACGCTTGAATCAAGTGTATCAGGTGTTTATCTAAGGTAAATGGCGCATGCCAAATCTCTTTTAGTTTGACGGCCCTGCCCAACCCGGTGAGTTGTTGAAAAATAGATTGTACGTCGGCGGTCATATTCGGGGATGCTGTGAGTAAGCCCAGATCAGTATAGTGTTTAGTGGTTTCTTCATGGTAATTACCAGTGCTTAAATGGATATAGCTTTTAAGCCGTCCATTTGCATGGCGTACAACCAAGGTCATCTTCGCATGAGTCTTAAAGCCAACCACGCCATATAGCACGAGAACACCCGCTTCGTGCAGCTGATTGGCCAGTCGAAGATTGGATTCTTCGTCAAATCGTGCTCGAAGTTCGATGACAGCCGTGACTTCTTTACCCGAACGCGCGGCTTCTACAAGCGATTGCACCATGATGGAATCATAAGGCGTGCGATAGAGTGTTTGTTTGATAGCATAAACTTTGGGATCAGCGGCAGCCTGTCGTACAAAATCAACCACAACCTCAAAACTTTCATAGGGGTGATGCAGCAGAATATCCTGCTTATCCAGCACATTAAATAAATTATGTTCTGATTTGGGAAATAGTGGAAATAGCGGCATGAAGTCTGGAAATTTGAGGTCTGGGCGCTTGATGCTGTTGATAACACTGATGTAGCGTTGTAAATTCACCGGCCCATCGCAATAGTAAGTATCTTCATAGTGCAATTGGTATTTTTGTAACAGAAATTCAGTGATGGTGTCTGGGCAGTGTTTATCAATTTCCAGCCGCACAACATGTCCATAATGACGTGAAAATAGTTCGCGTTGAACAGCAACCGCAAGATCTTCAGTCTCTTCTTCGCGCACGAGTAAATCACTGTTGCGCGTCAAGCGAAAAGCATAACACCCATCGATTTCCATGCCTGGAAACAGCAAATGAATATAGGTTTTGATGATGGTTGAGAGGTAAACAAAACAATCACTTTCATCCGACATTTCAGACGGTAGTCGAATCATTCGAGGAAGTGAGCGTGGCGCGTGAACCACGGCATAGTTAATATTTCGGTCGAATGCGTCTTTACCACTGAGGGAGATAATGAAATTGAGACTTTTGTTGAATAAACGGGGAAGAGGGTGTGATGGATCGAGTGCGATGGGGCTGACGATGGGGCGTATTTCATGATTAAAATAATGTTTTGCCCATAGGAGGATGTCATCCGTCCACTCGTCCTCGTTGTAAAAATGAATATTTTCGTGTTTAAGCGCGGGGAGAAGCCGCTGATTAAATGTAGTGTAAATCGCTTCAATGAGCTTATGAGCGCATTGGGAGATTTCATTGAATATGTCTTCTGCACGCAGGCCATCAATACTAAGTTTGGGTGAAGCGGCAGCTATTTTTTCTTTTAATCCGGCGACACGAATTTCAAAGAATTCATCGAGATTGCCACTGCAAATGCATAAAAACTTCAAGCGCTCGAGCAAGGGATTGCGTTTGTCGTTCGCCAATTCCAACACACGCTCGTTGAATGCGAGCATCGAAAATTCACGATTGAGATAATAGTCTGTATTGTCCAAGTCGATGGTCATTTGCATCCCTTAAGGCATCGTAACAAAACAAACGCCAATAAAAACAAGAAACCCCCAAAATGGCGAGGTATTTAAAAAGGCAAGTGCAATAAAAAATAATACGCAACTTGCGACCAAAATCATAGAGTGTTGCATGGCGAGAACGTCTTGGGCGATGGAGAACGTTGCTGCCGATAGCAATGCAAGGGCGCCATACTGAACGATAATCATGAGTTTATTTGCCGCAGGTGTCCCATGGTTGGCTAACCAGCCATAGCCGATTGTCGCCATCAACAGTCCCGGTAAATTTAATGCAAACACGGCAAGCAGCAGACCAGCAATGCCCGCGGTTTTATAGCCAATGAGAGCGGACAGTTTCACCGCCGTTAATCCGGGAAACAAGAAACTGGTGCCAATCATGCGGACAAATTCTTCACGGTCGATCCAGTGATGCAGGACAACGGTTTCATATTCAATGAGTTTAAGCATGGAATTCCCGCCGCCCAGCGAAACTAGGCCGATTTTTCCAAAACTAAACAGCAGTGTGAGTAAAGTGTGCATCAGCCTTTCCTGCAAAGTTTTAAAAAACTAACATAGTCGCTCGTCTCATGGTCGCCAATGATCCTTTGGGTTAAATCTTCAACAAGTGCACGCGTATGAGATTCGATGCCGATACTAAAATAAATCTTATCGTCGATAGAAAGTCTCGCAAGTTCCAGCTTAGTGGTGGGATGCGACTCAAATTTATAGATCAGCGCTTCTTTATTCACCAATACTGGATGCCCTTGATTCGTGGCGCGTTGGCTCAGTGAGCGAAGAGGCGTTTGCTCCCCATGAATATCGATCACAGCTATAGCGTCATCTTCCAATTTAATTTTTTTACCATAAGCAATTACCCGCTTTGTCCGCTCAATTAATGGCTTGTATACCAATTCTCCACGGCGTGTTTTGATATTGAAGTCTGCATCGGAAAGTAAAGCGTAGGTATCTGAGCGATGTTTGATTTTATAACGCGATAATTCGAGAAAGCGCTCATCAAGGCCAGATAAAGTCACAATGTCGCGCTCAGGCCAAAAGAAGCGGGATTCCCAGTGGGTATCTTCGTTGTGCTCCTCTATGACCACGGGCAGGCTTAGAGGGGCATCTATGTTGATTTCAAAATTCCAGGCCAAGCGTTTTTTCATGATGAGGTCATTCTGATTTTATTCTTCAACATTAGGGCGTAATCCGTTTGAATGCAAGTGATACAGATCTGGGAGTATTGATGAGAATATCGTACACTAAGGCATTAGTACCTTTTCCATTGAGTTTTGATTGATTTGTCTTTGAGAGCGAAGCGGTTAGGAGCAGCGATTTCTGCCGTAAAAACCGATGATCAGTAGGATGGCCCTCTCCCATTGATGGGAGAGGGTGCCCGACAGGGCGGGTGAGGGTAGATCAAGCCACAATCGTTTGATCCACCCTCATCCGCCCTGTCGGGCACCTTCTGCCGCCAGCGGGAGAAGGCATGCCTTCACTAGCTTAGGTTTTACGGCGGGAATTGTTGCTCCGAACCCGAACCGCTTCGCCCTCAAAGACGAACCAATCAAAACTAAATGGAAATGGTACTGGCTGCTTTTTCTAGAATAATAATAAGGATGATTATGGGCATGTTGCTGTTTGTTGTGTATCTCGGGTTTTCATTGACACTGCTGTACCGTTCAGCTTCCCCCAGGATTTGGGAAGCCGGAAGTGCAGTGTATTTGCTGATTGCAACGTTCTTGATTGGGTTTCCCTGGCTCATTGGGCTTGTCGTTTGGGCATCGATTGCCGCGATTATTGTATTGTTGCGCGTTGAATCGGTTCGAGATGCTATCAGTGATTTTGTGTTTAAACGAGCAGAAAAATCGATTCCAAAATTGTCTAAAACCGAAGAAGAAGCGTTGAATGCCGGGGATGTTTGGCTGGAAAAAAGCATTTTTATGGGCGAGCCAGATTGGGATAAATTAGCCAGTATCCAAACAGAATTGACAGTCGAAGAGCAAGCTTTTTTAGACCATGAAACTGAAACGTTATGCTCGATGCTGGATGATTGGGCCATTGTGAATGAACACGATCTGCCGGCGGCTGTTTGGGCCTACATGAAAGACAACGGCTTTTTTGCCCTGGTGATTGAAAAACAATATGGCGGGAAAGGCTTTTCCGCGCGGGCGCATTCGGATATTGTGATTAAAATAGCAAGCCGTTGCCCATCTGCTGCGGTGACAGTGATGGTTCCTAACTCTCTCGGCCCTGCAGAGCTATTACAACATTATGGTACTGACGAGCAAAAATCCTATTATTTACCGCGCTTAGCCAAGGGAATTGAGATTCCCTGTTTTGCATTGACTGAACCCGGCGCGGGAAGTGATGCAACGTCGATTGAATCTGAAGCGATCGTCATGCATAAAAAAATAGACGGAAAAATGGTATTAGGATTAGAGATTACATTAGATAAACGTTGGATAACCCTAGCACCGGTCGCAACGTTGATAGGCCTTGCGGTTCAATTAAAAGATCCAGATGGATTGCTGGCGGGTACTGGCGAAGAAGGGATTACGTGTGTGTTGGTTGCACGTGACACACCTCATCTTGAGATTGGTAATCGCCATTTACCTGCAGAGCTTGCATTTATGAATGGGACGATTCGCGGCAAGGGTATTTTTGTACCTATTGATAGCATTATTGGCGGGCAGCAGAAAGCAGGAAGTGGCTGGCAGATGTTGGTGGAGTGTTTGTCCATTGGCCGTTCTATTTCATTGCCTGCATTGGCGACCGCTACCTCTAACGTTGCTTATGTGGCGACCGGTGCTTATGCAAAAGTACGTCGACAATTTAACGTGGACATTGCGCAGTTTGAAGGCATTGGAGAAAAGCTGGCTGACATCGCCGGATTGGGTTATTTAGTCAATGCAACGCGGTTACTGACGCTCGCGGCGGTTAATGAACATAAAAAGCCCTCTGTTGCATCTGCTATCACCAAATACTATAACACGGAGCTCGCACGTATCGCGTTGATTGCGGCGATGGATGTGCATGCGGGTCGTATGGTGGTCATGGGGCCGCGTAATTATTTGGCAGGGCATTTTCAAGGTTCTCCGGTGTCGATAACCGTTGAAGGCGCGAATATTATGACGCGTAATTTGTTGATTTTTGGGCAAGGATCGATTGCGTGTCATCCCTTTGTACGTGATGAATTTTATGCGATTTCTAACCAAGATGGTGAAGCATTCCGCGGGCTGTTTTGGCAGCACACCGCATATTTTATGCGAAATCTTGCGAAAACAATTTGCAGTGCGTGGACAGGCGGGCGGTTTATTGCCGTACCTGAAAGCCCATTGAAGCGAGAATATCAGCGTTTGTCGCGTTTAAGTTATGCCTTTGCATGGATTGCCGATTTAGCGTTAATGACTTTGGGCGGGGAGCTGAAACGCAAAGAGCGATTATCCGCAAGGCTTGCTGATGGCATGTCTTATTTATATTTGGCCATGGCGGCATTACGCTATTGCCGGGATGGTGATGAGACAGAACAGTTACATGCCCAATGGGCCGTGTCCTACTGCTTCTATCATGCTCAGGCATCGTTGCTTTCACTATGCAAAAATTTCCCAATGCGTGCGGTTGGGATTTTCGCCCGTTGCATGGCTTTTCCCTGGGGTCAAAGCATGGCTTATCCTTCTGATCGCCTGTGTGGTCAGTTGGCTAAAGGAATGTGTGACAACCACATTTATCGCGATCAGTTGAAAAAGAGTCTATATTTAAGTGGAGACGACAAGCAACCGATCGACCGGGTTGAACATGCGTTTCAACTGATGATGGAGCATGCCGATCTGTATAAAAAAGTTCCTGAGTTAAAGCGCTGTAAATGGGGGAAACTCAAAGCCATGTTGACAGAGAAAGTGGCAGATAAAGCGCTAACCCAACAGGAAATGGATGACATTATGACCGTTGAGCAAGCCCGTTGGGATGCGATACAGGTGGATGAATTTACTGCAGAGGCGATGAAAAAAACGGTGTTTGTATCAGCGATTGATACTATCCCATCCCCTTTGAAATAAACTAACAGAGAGATAGATTATGGAATTAACTTTAGCAAAGGCCGCCAACACAGCTCTTAAAATGCCGGATGCCAAAGCCCTCGAGAAATTGTTTTCAGTCGCGACGAACCACGAGGTGGCTGTTTATTTTCACGATCGACTTGCAGCGCAGGTTACGTCATGTGGGCTTTCTGTGGATTTTAAAGACGTGATGACTGAAGTGAAGAAATTTGCAGAAATCGTTAAAGCTCAAACAGAAACAGGCAGTGAGTTTTGGTCCGGCCAAGTGCGAGATGCTGCTGTCTCTTCATTTAGAAACTTCCAGATAAACTTGTCTGTTGCTGCCACAGAAGCGTTGCAATCCAAATTTGCGGATAAACCCATTCAGTTTGATTTCGCGATGGATAATAATTCGGCTCTACTTCAAGGGTTTTCGACTGCTGATGGTAGCCCTCTCGATGAGGAAGCGGCCGCGCAAATGAATGCCATTTATTCAGATTGGCTCACCGAAAGGGGCATGATATGTGAAGATGGCTTCATTTATGAAAGCTCGGAAGATGGAAATAAAAAGAAGATCGAAGAAGGCAAGAATAAGGGCAAGGATAAAAAAGTTGATCCCGAGGACTATAAAAAGGCATTCATGGGCGAGAGGACTGATAATAACAATACATCGCAGGGGTTTGCAGCATTTGTTAAGCAAAAATCGAAGTTGGAAGTCAAGGTGAACGATGTTAGCGCTACGGTATTTGCAAACGCGCAGGCATCTCAGAGCACGGGATCTGCCGGAGCTGGTGCATCGTAGGGTACATAAAAATTTGTCCTGCCTATGCATATCCTGCAGTTCACTGCCATTTAAGGGAATTAATCGGAGTAGGTTGGGTTGAGCGAGAGCGAAGCCCAACAGGTCGATAACCCAAATGTTGGATCGAGCGCGCCCATGTTGGGCTTCGGCTTACCAGCCTCAACCCAACCTACGTCCGATTAATTCCCGCGATACTAACTTGCTTGCCGCTTCCAACCGCTCAGGCGATCCAATATCTATCCATTGCCCTGAATAAATCTCCCCACTCACACGTTGATGTTCTATTTGCTGTTTGATGACAGGTGTGATTGAAAAACGACCGGGCTTAAGTGCATCAAATATGTCTGGGCCATAGCAGGCGATGCCGGAAAAAGTGTAGTGCTTGTTTTCCAGGCTTAATAAGCCATTCTTTGATAGACCAAAATCTGCATGTGAGTAGTAGGGCGGCTGATTCACTAAAATAAGGTGTGCAAGCCGTTCTTTGGGAAGCAACAGGCGTGAAAAATCATAATCGGTCACAATATCCGCATTGACAGTCACAAATGGTTCATCACCAAGGAGATGGCGCGCGTTGACCAAGGCGCCGCCGGTTTCTAGTGCGCCGGGTGGCTCTGGTGAGTAAAGAATGTTGATATTCCAACGTGAACCATTGCCTAAATAATCCCGAATCATACCACCCAAATAGGCAATATTAATGATAATGGTGTTAAATCCAGCTGCGGCGAGATGTTGAATATGATATTCGATGAGGGGGGTGCCACGAACCTTGCAGAGTGCTTTGGGACAGGTATCGGTTAATGGCTTTAAGCGCTCGCCGCGACCAGCAGCAAAAATCATCGCCGTTTTCATGCCGCACAAGTCTCCATAAATTGTGGTAGAACGCGCTCTTCCAACAGTTGGAGAAGGGGGCTTAGTTCTGCATGTCGCTTTAAACAGGTTAAGGTATACGCCATCGTTAGAGGTAAATCCTGCAAATAATTAGGCTTGTTGTCACGTAAATGCAAACGGCAGAAAATCCCCAGGACTTTGAGATGCCGTTGTAATCCGCAATAATCAACCTCATCCTTGAACGTCTGCAACGACCATGTTTGCGCAAGCGGTTGGCGTTGATAAAACAGCTCGACATATTGCTGGTAAGCAGCGTCAGGGAGCTTGGTGTAGCAGTCTTTTAAAAGGGATGCGAGATCGTAGGTCACTGGCCCAAACATGGCATCTTGAAAATCAATGACGCCAAGCTTTTCATTAACAATCATGAGGTTTCGCGAGTGATAGTCTCGGTGGATGAATACTTGAGGTTGCGCTGCAACGCGGTCGGCTATGGCATTAAACGTTGTATGAATCAGGCGTTCTTCAGCAGCGGTGAGAGATAGTTTGAGATAAGCCTTCAAAAACCAGTCATGAAACAAGCTCATTTCGTTGAGCATATGTTGCTTATCAAATGCTGGGAGTGATTGGCCAGGGCATTGTTGCATATCCACTAACGTTTGCATGGCAAGAGCATAATACTTATCGCGATTGCTATCGGTCAGTGCATGAAGTAAAAGAGTGTCGCCTAAGTCGTCAAGGAGCGCAAACCCTTGCTCTAAATTGGCAGCATGAACAACGGGAGTCAATATGCCGATGGCTTGAAGTGCGCGTTGAATATGAATAAAAGGCGCCAAGGCTTCTTTATCCGGCGGGGCATCCATGACGATTTTCGTACCTGTGGCTGATGATAGCCGAGAGTAACGACGAAAACTGGCATCGCCTGTGAGTGGTGTTAAAGTGAACGATACAGGATTGAGTTGTAATTTTAGCCATTCGTTCAGTGCGTTTTCTCGTGTCTGCATGATATACTTTCCGCCTTGGATTTTAAGAATCAGGAATTAGGTCCACTGGCATTCAGTTAAGAAAAAAATGATTGATGTACGCGTAGGTTGGGTTGAGGCTGGTAAGCCGAAGCCCAACAAAACCATCCATGTTGGGCTTCGGCTTACCAGCCTCAACCCAACCTACGCCCAATTAATTCCTTTAACTTAATGGCCGTGGGACTTAGGCCTTGCAACTATAATAAGGTATTTTGGTGGCGTTGAATATCCGATTTTTTTATGCGCTGATCAGCATCGGCGGCCTCGCATGGGTAAGTTATCCCATGCTGCATGCGGCAACACTTGATGTTGAGCCGGTGCGCGCCTGTGTGATTTTTCGTGATACACCACTGACGCCGTCAACGCGAGCACTACTCTCTCAATGTCTCGCTTGGGCCAATGATGATTTTATGCCAACCTGCCATGGCGGATACCTGCCCATTACGGTGGCGCCACTCTCTGAGGCCGATGGCGTACAAATCAAAGCCGATGAAGTGTCATTCTATGCTGAAGGGCGTTCGCGATTATCCGGGCATGTCGAGGTTCATCAAAATCAACGTATCGTGAGTGCAGAAACCGCTTATGTCTATCGTGATGCGAAAAAAAACCAGGTGACAAAGATTGAGTTGCTGGGTGATGTGCACTTGATAGAGCCTGATAGACTGATGATCGCACGTAAAGCGACCATTAACCCGCAAGATAAATCCGGTCAAATCGAAGATGTGTTATATCGATTTAATTCAGTTCGCAAACATGTGGTTTTGCCCGCGTGGGGGCGGGCGAGATTGATTGAGCGTTTTGCCAATCAAGATTATAGCTTGCGTCAAGCGACTTATAGTACCTGTCCGCCGCACCAGGAGTCATGGCATATTGAAGCCAGTGAAATCAATTTGGATACCACGCATGCCTCTGGCGTGGCCAAAAATGCCGTCTTGCGTGTGGGTGACTGGCCGGTGATGTACGCACCGTATTTGACCTTTCCAACGTCCAATGAGCGTAAATCAGGGTTTTTAATGCCTTTGTATGGCTATACGAATATAGGCGGGTTTGATACGGCTCTGCCTTATTACTGGAATATCGCACCTAATTATGACGCGACCATTACACCGCATGTCTATACGCTGCGTGGTTTGATGATGGGTGGCGATTTTAGGTATTTAACCGATAATTCATCTGGTGTATTCAGTGGGCAGGTGCTCCCGCAAGATCATGCCTTTGGCGAATTTTTATCAAATAACCGTGAGGCTTATCCGATATTGGATGGGGTGTCTACGAATCGCTGGAATGTGATGCTGCGTGATACGACGTATCTTGCCCCTAATTTAGCGATGAATATTAATTTCCAACAGGTTTCAGACGATTATTTTCTCCAGGATTTCAGTAGCAATCTTGCTATTTTGACTCAAAATCAAATTTTGCGACAAGGAGATTTGACTTATACAACGGATCATTGGCTCTTGCGTGGTATGGCGCAAAGTTATAAAACCCTTCATCCTGTCAATCAAGCACCAGTTGACAATATTTATGAACGCTTGCCCCAGTTGTATGCGCAAGGCGGGTATAACGACTTGCCGTTGGGGACTGATTTTAATGTGATTGCCCAGTTTGATGAATATCATTGGCCAACGGATCGAGTGAACATTCCACAAGGGCCTCGTTATCATTTGAATCCCATTTTGTCGTTACCGATGATGAAGCCTTGGGGATATGTGACACCGTCTGTAGAGTTGGTCGAGAATCAGTATGATGTGCATTATCGGGGGGAATTGAATCATCAATCGTTTAATCTAACGATGCCGCGCTACAGCATCGACAGTGGATTAACATTTGAGCGTTCATTAGGGCCTTATACACAAACACTAGAGCCACGTCTTTTCTATTTGTACGCACCTTTTCACGATCAAACGCCTATTCCGGTTTATGATTCGGGGTATATGATTTTTAACAGCGATCAACTTTTCCGCACGAATCGTTTTTCTGGGTATGACCGCATTGGCGATGCAAATCAATTGGCTTATGCCGCGACAACACGTTTTATATCGGATGCCAGTGGTGCGGAGCGGGCAAGTTTGACGGTTGGGCAGATTCGTTATTTTGAAAATAGGCGAGTTCAGTTGTGTTATAAAAAAAATAAGCCGTGCACTGATAGTCCACTGTTGTTGGGATATCAATCGCCTTTTGCTGATACTTCGCCAATTGCATCGCATGCTACCTATCGGATCAATCCGGTTTTGTCACTGACAGGGGATTATGTTTACGATCCCGCAACGCGTTCGACTGATAATGATAATATTAATTTACATTATCAACCTGCGCCGGATCGCCTTGTCAGCGTAGGCTATTCCTATCTTGTGAATGGTAATTTGTTACCATCGGCCGCAGGCGGTATACAAAATACAGCCTTGCACCAGGCAACGTTTGCCTACGCGGCACCGTTTACAGACAGGTGGAGTACGCTTGGGGTGTATAGTTATAACATCAGCAAGGGATATAGCATGCTGGGCTTGTTCGGGGTTCAGTATGATAATTGTTGCTGGGCAGCGCGTCTCATGGGTGGGCGAACATTCATGAGCTTGTCGCAAGATAGTTTTCAGCCGCAATATAATTCCAATGTGTATTTTCAGGTGTTGTTAAAGGGCTTGGGTACGGTGGAGAGCAGCGATCCATCGAGTATCGTTCGTAGTTATCTGCCTGGGTTGAAGGGGTTGTTTTAGGATTGTTTTTATTGGTTTGTCGTTGCGAGTGCGCCAGTACCTTCGGTACAAACAGCTGAAATGAACTTGCAGGTCGCGTCGTTGCGAGGCACGAAGCAATCCAGAGTTCGAAGCTTTGTTCTCTGGATTGCTTCGTGTCTCGCAACGACGCCTGATACAACATTGCACATATTGTGAAGTTCATATTGGCTGTTTGTACCGAAGGTACTTGGGCGATCGAATAGAAACGGTAGTAGTAAGGACGGGCGTTATGGATGATTCATCTTATTGGGTTTATATCTTGTATTGCGAGAATCATACCTATTACACGGGATACACCACCGATCTCTTAAAACGCTATCAGTCGCATGTCGATGGCACTGGTAAATGTAAATACACTCGAAGTTTTAAACCCATACGCATAGCGCAATCCTGGCAGATTCAAGGCAGTAAGGCTGACGCGATGCGGGTAGAGCGCTATATCAAATCGCTATCACGTGATAAAAAAGAAAAAATCATTGAATGCCCGTCGATGCTTTATGATTCAAATAATACCGTGTTGCCTTTCGTTCACCTTCGCGATACAGCACACCCTTCTCCACTAAATCATGCAGATCTCTCGTCGTAGTTGCAGACACTGCGCCAGAGATCTGCATGTAATTTGCGGCACTTAATCCCCCGATAAATCCCTCGGGACCTTCACGGAACATTCGCAAGATCACTTTTTCTTGTCGAGTATTTAATTGCCCGCGAACACGATCTAATAACTTTCCTTTTTGGATGATAAATTCGATGGTGGCCAATGTACTTTTTTGCGCCTCAAGAACAACACTTGCGAACCATACTAACCATTCGGTGATGTTTAATTGCAGACTCGCTTTTGCAAGGGCCTCATAATACGCTTTGCGATGTTTTAACAATGCTTTCGATAATACGGTAAATACCTGAGCGGAAAACCCTTCGCATAAGATTTTTTCAGCGATTGCGCGCCCAAGTCTTCCATTACCATCTTCAAAGGGGTGAATACTTTCAAACCATAGATGGGCAATGCCTGCACGCGTCAGCGCGTTCAGATGGTTTAATCCTTCTTGAGAAGATTCCAGAAGCCACTTTAAAAACGCGGTCATTTCGGTCGGTACGCGTTGTGACGGAGGCGCTTCAAAATACACTTTACGTGCATAATCAGGACCAGACACAATTTGCATCGCTTCAGCATGTTCACGATAACGACCTATACAATCGAGATCGCGTCGACCATTCATCAGCATGTGATGCCACTGGAACAGTGTGGTTTCAGTGATTGGATCGCCCACATGACGATACAAATGAACTATCATTTCAGAAACGCCAGATTCGGCAGGGTTTGAATGCACGCGTTCAGTCTGTAGACCTAAGGCTTTTCTAATCGAGGACTGGATACTGTCTCGATTGAGGTATTCACCTTCAATTTCTGAAGTGTCCATCGCATCTACACTCAGAAGCTCAACGGTTACCGTTTGGCGATCGTCAGTCGATATATGTTGCGAAGCCCCGATCATCACGCCGGCGTTTTCAAGAAATGACTTTTCACTCGGCATCAATTTTTCTTGATCCCAGCGAAAATTCGGCCAATCTGGCAGTTCCCAATTCCACACCATGATGAATAATCTCCCCATTTATCAATCATAATATAGCCTTTTTATGATTGATAAACAATGATGTTATCGCTCATCTCTCAATACATGGCCGAAGCTTGATGTTAGAGATTGTGAAAGCGCTTCTAGTGTTAATGGGGCACGAGTCAACGCTTGATTGCTTTCTACTTCAAATCCCAGATAGTCTTGCTCAAGATATTGTTTTCGCAGTGAACTGACAAAACCATTGCTGATACCTTGGTAGGGATAATTCATTCGTACACGGTACGGCGCTTTTTCTTTTAATAGTTCTTCGCGCCAATGAGCCGCCAATGTCTTTTCTCCCCGGCGAGCGGGGTCATAGAGGAAACCGATATCGGCATTGCGTTGGATGTTGTTGAGCACTGGGGTGAAGCTATGAATAGACAAGTGGATAATCGGAATGCCTTTTTTGATTGTGTCGTGGATATAGGTTTCGGCCGCTTGGTGAAAGGGTTGGTAGTATTGGTCAATCAGGACTTGTTTTTCTTCTTCTGTGAGTCCCTGGGTAAATTCTGAGAAACACTTCGGATGATTGAGACTTCGATTGCATTCAATCAGCAAGCGGCTGGTAGTGGCTTCGAACAACGGGCATTTAAGTACCTGGCTGAATTGTTTGGCAATATCGCGGGCGCCGAAATCAATCGCACGGTGACTGTTCAGAACATCTGGTTGCTGATGAAATAAATGTTGATAAGCGCTAGGAATCGTATTAACCGCATGCTCACAGGTAATGATGCATTGTTTCGGTTTTTTTAAGATAGCGTCCATGTTTCTCTCGTGGTTTTGTGTCCATGAATGTAAAATAACGGATTCTGGATAAATGAGCTTTAAAAAAGTTTGCGACAAGATATCGTCGTGTGAGGCAATTAATAAATCGATTTTTCTATCTCCCAGCATTTTTTTCATGTTGGCGAGGATGTGGTGTTTTTCCAGCTTGAGCGCTTCGGCGATTGCTGGGGGTTCAACCAATAATAGTAAATCAAAATCGCCGCCTTTGAGATGATCATGTATTCGGCTGCCATATAATCTTAATTCTGCTTCATTCTCTTTAAAAAAAGGCGTCAAAGCCAGGATGAGATGATTGATTTCTGCTTGGGATATTCGCATGCGTTACTCTATGATGTCTTTGATTTTGATTAAGTGAGGCGCTTCTTTTCTGATTCGCTGAAAGAAAATGGATAAATCTTTGTCTGTATATTCATGCGCTGAAATGTTGCGAAGCTCTCTAATGCCCATCCAAAGATCAACATCGTCCAATAACTTCAACTTTTCGGCCTGATCTAAAAAATCACGAAAAGTCCCACTAAATCCCGGATCCTGTAACAATACTGACGCAGGAATGTATTTCATCAAGAACATATCAGCGACTCGAGAAAATCGCGCAGCAAAACTTTCCCATGTTTCCAGCATCTCTTCATCCAGGGCATCGACGTCCACCGTCAATTGAAGAACTTTATGATAGCTGTATTCCAAATGGCGAATTGCCTTTAGCAATTGCTTTTTGTGCTCTTGTTGTAATTGTTTCAGCTTCAGCATACACAGCACTCCAAAAAATATAGGGATTAGCCAAATAATCGTATCATAGGCTCACTCAATACTACCATTGAATCATTAAATAACCTTCATTTGGGGTGCCGTAGCCTGGATGCCGCACGCACCGTTCCACCCGCCAACCAAACCCCTGATGCGGCAACCGGGGTGAGGCAATACTACCATTGAAGCATCACCCCTAAAATTTTGTATAAAAAATATATCAACATGAAAAATATTAAAACATGGTCTAAGCTTTTAATATAACAAGACAAATGCTGGTTTATTTGGCGTGAAAGGATGAAGTACTCATTTCGAGAATTTGTTTTGTGGAATCAATGGGGTTCTCATTGATTCTCTTAAGCAAAGTGGAGGCTTTATGAATATAGATCCCATAAGCATTATAAAAAAATTTCGTGAGATGCTTCATTCTCCTGAAGAACTAAGTAAGGCAATAAAATATCGGGAGATTTTTAAAAAATTGAATAAAGAAGATCATGATAAACTTGAAACGGTTGAGGGAATGGATGACTATCTGGAGCTTGTAGGTACAGATGGTTTTGATCTGAACAATAATACCGATGGAAGGATTGCTACTAATTTATTGCTAATCGGATTTACTGCCAATGAAGTCGCAGAGATGAGCATCCCCGATCAGATTAAATACGAAGTGATAATCCATGATATACGGGCTAACTTAGTAATAGATCTGTATAAAAAGCACGCTGATGCTGATATCATGAGCGAGGAGATTGCTCTTCAGCTCAAGAAAGAACAAGCCGCCCTATACACACTAACCAATCCAATATTTAAAAAATGTGTTTCAGCAGCGAAAGATGATGTGAGATATAGCGATTTGGAATCATTTGAAGAGAATGAGATAGAGAAGTTAGCTTTAATTCTGGAAGATTTGAAAAAAATAGACCCCCAAGTTCAGTCTTTGACTAAGACATCTTTAGATGAGATGCGTTATCGTTTCAAGACATGGAAAGAAGCTTTTGATGAAAATATCGAGCTTTTGAAACTTCATAGGTTGCTTGATAGGTCTGAGGACATGTATGCACCGGCATCTGCATCGGATATTAAACAGTTAGCTTCCCAAATTTCTGCAGGAGTGCATTCATTTCTTAATGATGAAATAAATAAGACACCCTACTTAAGTCTGTTACTGACTGATTTTAAAACGGCATTACAGAGCGCGGCAAGTTTTAAAGAATTTCAAGACAATATAAACAATGGCATAAACAATGGCTCATTAAGCCCAGCTTATGTAATTGAAGCATTAACACAATTAATGCCTGATGCTACAGACAATAGTGCCCCAGATGTACGCTACCAGTTGGCATTGATGAACATGCATTGTTTTAAAGAAATCGTAGATAAAGGTGGGGCAGATGAACAGATTCCTATTCTTATGCAGAATGTCGGTCCGTTTTTTGAAAATAAGTCATTGTTCGATTTAACAGCAATAATCGAAAAAATTGACTCCATGATTACCATGATTCAGCCTGATGACCAGGAGGAAGATGAAAGCCTGATTATAGAGCGAGATGCTATAGTTCAATCTCTGGCAAATCTTATGGCTGTTGTTGCGCATACAAAAAATACTCATCAATTATTAGCGAAACTAAAAGCCGCTTGGCGACCCGTTGTAGAGGGGGAGTCGGATATATTCAGAGAGAACCAAGAGTTTGTAGTCCAGCGGCTTGATACAATAAGAAATGTATTAAACGAACTATTATCGAGCAAACTTTTAAACGATGGTCCCCTAAAGAAAATGGCTGAATATGTATTTGAAGGTGACCATAAGAAGCAAAATTTTTTAATTGGTTTAACGGAGGTATTTAAGACGGCACTATTGACTCCGAATACTTTTACATATGCAGAAGACATTTCTTTGAGTGAGTTTCTCGATAAAGATATTAAAAAGCGATATAGAGAAGTTAGTGGATTATTAGAGGAAAAAAGGGGATCGAAATATCCCGTCTGGTGTCAGGATCAAGAACTTTTGACCAAGATTGCAAATTATGTAGTTGACGGTGGTGAGGATAATAAGTCGAAGTATTTAAAGCAATTAACAGCTGTTTTTGAAACGGCACTACAAGCTCCGGGCTCTTTTGGCGATGCTCAAAAGATTGTAAATAGCGGATTATTAGGCCTTGACATTCAACAGCGATTTCAAGCCATGGAACGAGTATATGGTAAAGGCTTAAAAAGTAATAGTGATCCCGATGGTTTGAAATTAATTATCCATTTTATCGTTAATGGTAACGAGACACAGGATCAGTTTCTTGTTAAATATAAAATACAACAAGCATACAAAAATGTCGGTACAATTCATACATTAGCAGGATTAATTCCCAAAGAAGGTATATTTAGAGATAGGTATAACGCATTATCTAAAGCTCAGGATGATATTAACTTTGTGAAATTATTTTGGAATAGCAAGAATTCCTCATTTCGAATGAAGGTAGCAAATTATGTTATTGATGGAGATGAGAGTTGGAAAAAAGATTTAGATTCATCTGCTAAGTCTGTTGATACCGTTAAAGAAGCTCCTGTGGTAAGCAAGACGCCAGAAGAAATTATGCCCGCCATACGAAGTGCAATGAACATGATTCTCGTCAACGTAGCGAGGGTTTTTGGAAAGAATAGTAATGAATATAGGCGTCTTGCGTCGATACGAGACGAGTGCAACCGTCCTTTCAATTCTGAAAAAGTGCCATCTGCTTTGCAAACCCGTTCTGTTTCTGAAGACAAAAGAAACCTAGGCAAAAGAGATTCTACAAAAATTGTTGCAAATCCTTATGTGCTGGAGTGGCTTGATGGCGTGCAGAGCGCTACTGCGCGTAATTCTCCTGAAGCCATTATGGGATTCGTAAATGAATTTTTAGTCAATGCAGGACAGTTTAAGCAAGATTTTGTAATGGCACTGCAGGGTTGCGACCAGGCACTTGCAGCGCAGATTCCTGGTTCAAAAGCTGCTTTAAACCATAGTATATTGATGAAAAATGGTGACGTGTTGTCGCTAGGAGAGATAACTCAACTGAAAGCAGTTTTGAATAAAGGCGATTCAAAACCCGGCAAGATTGAAGACCTTAAAATAGAAACACCTACTTTTTGGTCCCCCGAAATCAAGAAGAAAAATCCAGATGGCTTTCCTGTAGAGGTCATTACTTGTGTCAATGGAGGGATACTTGTGAAGGTTGGACCTTGTGATTTAAGTGGTGTTGGTGGTCATGACATACGAGAGAAAATGATTGAAAGTATCGTCAACGAGGTGTTACGTACCCGAAATCTAAAATATGAAGATGTTCACGTTTCGGCTTCTGTCGCTGTTAGAGGGTTTTGGCAGCGTATTAACCATGCATTTTCAATATTTGAAAAATCCAAAAATTCGGACATGGAAAGTGCCGGTTCATCCATGAATGCTTACATTAAAACAGCTGGAGAAAAGCGCTTAACCTGCTGGGAACCACGAAAAGGACCTGGAGGGTTTTTTAATAAATTTTCTGATTTGGTTATCAGTGTAGTCACGCATTTGTTTGAAAATAAGGTGAAAAATATTAAGGAAGATGAGGCATACACTAGCGAAAGAGCAACGAACGATATTTTCAAAGATCCGATTCTAAAACCTACTTTTAATAAGGTATTTCAGGAGCCTCTGGATAAAGTACAAGCACTTGTTGCATTAGTTACTAAGATAAAAACCAAATCTCCTGCGGGTTCTTCTGATGATGTTTCAGCCAAGGAAACTGCAGCCACAAATTTTTCTGGGCCTGAGCCTGCAAAGGCTGAAGGACCGCCTGCTTTTACAAAAATGAAAAAAGCATATAAAAATATGTTACCTGAAAAGCCGGATGAAGATGACTTAGATATTGTGAGCCCGCGATATTAAGGGAATTAATCGGAGTAGGTTGGGTTGAGCGAGAGCGAAGCCCAACACGGGCGGTTTTGTTGGGCTTCGCTCTCGCTCAACCCAACCTACGCGTACACCAGTCATTTTTTTCTTAACTTAATGGCAGAGAGGCGTAGAGGTCAAGTCTATTGATATCGCCATTTCATTCGACCAACACCCCAGGATTTTAACAACTTACTCCCCAACCAACCCCCGCATCACCTGATGCACTTTCTCAATCAGTTCATCTTTATTCTCCAACGTATACGCCGAGGCATCAATCGCTTCTCCAATGTGAATTTCCGCGGTTTCGCCAAGATTAAACTGCAACGTCCGCGCGGGAAGGATTTTATTCGCGCCGCGGATGCCGATGGGAATGATGGTTGCCTTGGCGTTGATGGCGGTGATGAATCCGCCTTTTTTAAACGCGTTGAGTTTGCCGTCTTTTGAGCGTGTGCCTTCTGGAGCTATCCACATCACGATGCCGCTTTCGAGGAGACCCTTGATGACTTGTAAATCTTTAATCGCTTGGTGGCGGTTCTTTCGGTCTACAAAGGGGAACTCTGCTGCGGTCATGCCTTTGCCGACGATGGGAATGCGTGAGAGTTCCTTTTTGGCGAGCATGCGAATGGAGTCGTTGGGGAAGGCGAACATGCTGAGGGGGATGTCGTATAGGCTACTGTGGTTGCACATGATGATGGTGGGTTGGCCGGGCTGTGGTTTGGTGTGGTGGGGGTTGATGACGATGGGGCTTACCCTGACTAAATGCAGGACACGTCTGGTCCATGTACGTAGCATTTCATCAACCCATGGGCGGTTGATTCTGTTGAACAGGCGCATGAAAACGGATTGTCCACAGATGTTGAGGATGTTGGCAACGGATAAGAGAATAATCCAAATCGCTCGTGGTTTGCTTGCTTTCATAGGGCTCTCTCAGTCGGTTAAAAGCTAATCATCTTTTTGATGGACATTTTCCTAATACCGTTTCCATTCAGTTTTGACCGGTTGCAATATTCAAATTGTTGGTGTTTAAACCGGAATCTGAGCCACGACCGTTAGGGAGTGGTGCCCTTGAGCCGGCGCACAACTGTTCCACTCCCTAACGGTCGTGGCTCGGATTCCGATTTAATAGTATGGCTCCAACCGGCCAAAACTAAATGGATGAGGTACTAGTGTAGCTCTTTTTTTGGTCGGGGTGCAATTTATGATTGATTTATGATTGAGAGCTTTATATTTATAATTATGGTATAATAACATATAGTAACTGGACTTTTTGCCTTAATCTTGGGCGGCTAGTCGTTCTAATGATTTTAATTAGTGGGGTACGTTATGCTTTTTGGTCTTCTGAATTTGTCCTTTTGGGGCAATGTTGTAGCCGCGATTGTATTAACTCAAATCACGATTGCATCGGTCACAATTTATTTACACCGTGCCCAGGCACATCGTGCGCTAACGCTTCATCCTATTATTAGTCATTTTTTCCGCTTTTGGCTTTGGATGACGACGGGCATGATTACTGCCGACTGGATTGCTATTCATCGCAAACATCATGCTTCAACGGATGTTGAGGGTGATCCGCATAGTCCTGTTGTGCTGGGGATTAAAAAAGTCTTTTGGGAGGGCGCAGAGCTTTATCGGCAGGCGCGGAAGGACAGACCCATGGTTGAAAAATATGCTCATGGTGCACCTACAGACTGGCTAGAGCGAAATGTATATACACCTCATTCTGGTAAAGGACTGTATTTAATGCTGGCATTAGATTTGCTGTTGTTTGGTCTGCCAGGGATTACGATTTGGGCCATGCAAATGATGTGGATCCCACTTTGGGCTGCTGGGGTGATTAATGGCTTAGGTCATTATTTTGGCTATCGTAATTTCGAATGTCCAGATGCATCGACTAACCTTATTCCTTGGGGGTTTTGGGTTGGCGGTGAAGAGTTACATAATAATCATCATACCTATGCTTCATCCGCTAAATTCTCAGTGAAATGGTGGGAATTTGATATGGGTTGGTTTTATATTCGCTGCTTGTCGCTGTTGGGATTGGCGAAAGTAAAAAAATTGCCACCGAAATTGGCGCGTCAAGAAGGTAAGCGTCATGTTGATATCGATACGGTGAAGGCGGTGATTAGTAATCGTTTTCAGGTGATGTCGCAGTATTATAAAACAGTCGTTAAGCCTATATTGCGTCACGAAAAACACAGCGCGGCTGAGAATAAACAAGAGAAGCAATTGTTTCATCGTGCAGCTTCGCTGCTGAAGAAAGATGCGATGATGTTGTCGCCACGCGCTCAAACGCGGCTGCAAGCCCTGTTGGAACGTTATGAGCGATTACGGTTGGTTTATAGTTATCGTCAATCATTGCAAAATGTGTGGTTAAAGGCGGCGACGTCGCAAAAAGAATTGTTAGAAGCGTTGCAGCAGTGGTGTAAGCAAGCCGAAGAATCTGGTTTGGATGTGTTACATCAGTTTGCCATGCAGCTGAAAAGCTACGTGCCTAAATCTGTAGTTTGACGGGGGCGTAGCCTCACAGCCATTCAGTTAAGGGAAATAATCGGACGTAGGTTGGGTTGAGCGAGAGCGAAGCCCAACAAAACCGCCCATGTTGGGCTTCGCTCTCGCTCAACCCAACCTACGCACCAACCTACGCGTACATCAATCATTTTTTCCTTAACTTAATGGCAGTGCGACGTAGCCTTGGTTGCTCGATTGCCCCACCAAGGCTACCCGCATTACCTCTTCATCATTAATGATCAGTATCCGGCCATCTAGACTATTTAAATACCTGCCCGTGTGTTACAATAACGCATATTATATTTATATAGGATCTAACATGCCTTTCATCATTTCTACCCCTAAGCAAGATAATTCTGATTCCACTGAATTACTCCAAGAACATAGATTTGGCTATTTCGAAACCATTGGCCCACGTCGTGAACAGGAGGATGCATTGGCTTGGCACTCACTGCAGCCAGAAGAGTTAGCGCCTGCTGATGGAACGGCACCTTTAACGCCAATAGAAATAGGTCATCGCTTATGGACCACTTATCAACGCCTGGACGCTCCCGAACTTGCCGCTGGTACGACTGCAGCCACAACCATTTATGATGGCCAAGGTCATTTCATTACGGCAATTTTGGCAGATGCGGCGGCGTTTGTGGCTGTTTATGACAAGCAGGGGCATGTATTAGGGGTTGTCCGGTTGAACAGTGTCACACACAAACCGGGTGATTCTTTTGAAATGGAGCGAATAAAAAACGTTGGCGGCAATGTCGTTCTTGTTGATCGGAGAACTGGCTTATACAGGGTAAATGGGTCGCTTGCTGTATCCCGTGCAATAGGAGACAACAAAGACGGGCTTAAAGAGGCTGGCGTATGCTCTGAAGCAACGATTGATATTACCGATATGGATCAGATCTGCACCGCTCTTAATATTTCTCCCGAACATGTTGGCACCTTTCAAATCATTTCCACCTGCGATGGTTTTACCGACGGCGCCGGGTGCAATCAAAGTAAGGACTCTCATCAAACGTATTTATTCGATGCGCTGAAAGCGTTGGATTCACCAGGAAGCATGCCTGAAGATAAACTGGCAACTGCTTTGGCAAAAAAAGCACTAGGGGATGGGGCTTGGGATAACGTTTCCGTAGCCGTACAAACCATTACTGGTGCGCCGGTATTTGTTGGGGTTTATGATGGTCATGGTGGTAAAGAGGCTTCATGCTATGTGGCTGAAAATATTGGTACGGTGTTTAAGGCACAATGCGCTTTAAATCGAGAAGCGTATTTGCGTCAAGCATTGAGTGTGCATCATAAAGCAAAAGCTTATCAGCGGGACAATCATGATGCAGCAGTTGTTCTACCTCACCCCGTAGCACTTCATTCTCAATTATTTCACACGCCAGTTGATGACAACAAGCAGCATATAGATGAAATCTTTGATGAGCTCCTCATGCTCACCGAGGAATATCGCGACCATTTAAACAGCAAATTTTCTCAAGAAGACACGATCGCTCAGATTGCTCAGGAATTAGTTAATGTTTTGGGTGGCAATCAATCCAAGGAAGATAAAATCAAGGGTTATTATCAGTATTTAGATGCCGACTCGCCTGTTGCCGGCATGAAGAATATGGATTTTATTCAACAAGATACAAGCATATCCGCTGGCAATCTTTTGAAATTTTTAGCTATCATTGTGGCAACAATAGTGACGTTTATTTTACCTGGTTTACTGGTCATGGGGGTGGTCTATGCCACAACAGGGCGACAGCCGCTTGATTTGTTATACGAAAATGGTGAACGGTTTGGCAAAGAAACCGATCGGGTTAAAGCAAGGATTAGCTTTTTTAGAGCCGAGCCATCTGATTCACCAGTAGAAGCCAACACGCCATCTGTCGCGCAACTCTAACAAGAATGCATCGCCCTAGCAGCCGTTCCCGCTGGAATCCAGTACGGCACTCAGTTAAGTGCGTAGGTTGGGTTGAGGCTGGTAAGCCGAAGCCCAACAAAAACATCCATGCTGGGCTTCGGCTTACCAGCCTCAACCCAACCTACGCTATCGACTCACTTAAATTGAACCCATTAAGTATTCCAGGCATAAATGGGTTAATTTCGTTTTGAGTTTTTAAAACATATCGTCCAGAGTTGCCATTTATTTCAAACAAGACCTGCAGAATTGAGCTGTCTTCTGTGTCGGGTTGCACGTCTACTTTTTGTAATAACTTGAAGAAGGCCCACTCGCCGTGTTCATCCAAAGCGAATGTCTTGCCTTCCAGTGTCGTGATTGTCAGCTTGACGTCTGATTGTGGCCATTGCAGCTGAGTAAATGAGTTGTTGTCTTGTGTGTCGTGGATGATCTTATCGCCAATTTTCAGGTAAAGGCTGGATACGGCCGGGTCGAGATCAGATTTTTGCAAACTAAATTCAACACGAGTTGAGTCGTTCTGGCGTTTGAAAAACATGTTGGTGATGACATTTGCACGAATGATTTCTGTGATGGTGTCGTTTGAAATAGGAATAACAAACTGATTCATTTCCTTAGGCTTCCACTGTGCCTCTGAGGTATCTAAAAAGGGTTTGATATACGCTTCAACAAAGGAATTCAATACGCCCTGTGTTGAGAAGAAGTGGTTGAAATCGTTGATGGCAACCTCGCCCTCACCGAGTTGATCAAAGGGATAACGTTTGGCTATAGATTTGACATATTCCTGGTAAACCTCATTTTTCCATTGGGCATTGATGTATTGTTTAGCATCGCTGATGAGGATAAACCAGGTATCACCCGCAACCTGTTTCGTCCATGAAGCGACCGGCTCAGGAACCTGTTCGGCTTGATTAAACATCATGCTTAACGGGTTGTTAAGATTATCTCCTTGAAAGCGAGATTTCGTGATCGTAAATGCAGTTTTCCCCTGATCATCCACAATGGAAAGGGTGGTTAAAAATTTCTCCATTTCACTCAAGTTATGCGCGAGTGGGGTGACTGCGGAATGACTCAATAAGTTGATATCCGTAAATTGATTGGAAATAAGCTGGTTAAACTCAGCTGCTGATTCCCCTAACTCCGGGCTCGTTTGGTCTTGAATCAAATTTATCAATTGCTCAAATGCATTCGATTGGCGCAGGAGTTGCGTTAAATGAATCGCCTCCTGATAGTTGCGCGCATGCATCGGCGCGGTTTTCTTGATGAAATTTTTCCACCACAGCGAGTAATCATAGCTATAGGCTTGTATTAAAATCGTATTAAGATTGTCAGGGATGGGTTGATTGAGCACCCAACTTTGGCTGGTCAGTTGTTTCGCTATCTGTGGGAACTGCTGAATAACGGCATGATACCCTGTTTTTGTAAAATAATAAGGGAGTGTATCGTCGGCCAGTGTAAATCCTTTGACGGCAATTGGCTGCTTTTCTGCAGTAAAACCACTTTTAGCAATTGAATAATACAGATAACCTGCGGGCAAAGAATTCAGATAGTTACGCGTATCGCTAATCAGTTGCTGATTCACGCGAGGGGGTGGAAGCGTTAGCTTCGATGCAAGATGAATCAATGCTATTTTTTTATCAATGTCTTGCTGAGAAAGACCGTTTGTTGTTTGTGATTTAAACCATGCTGATATTGCATCTGCTTGATAATAGCTTGGGCTCGCGAGCATCAAATATACTTTTAGGGCCTGATAGCGTGTGCCGTGTGGTTGGCGGTTATCACTAATGACTGTTTCAATGTCTTTTAGAATGCTTGGAATAAATATATCGTGAAGGTAGGCTGTTTTATTGCTGTTAAGTTGTTGTTTTAGTGTCTTGACTGATCCAGGGACCATAAAGTTGCCGTTCATTTTATCCAAAGTAGAGGAAGCAGTAGTCAAGTGATACAGCGCTGTGACATCGCTATGCCCATTAGCGGAAGCGGCATCGAAGGCTAACCACTCCTTGCTCGCCTTATCAAGAAGCTGGCTGGATTTAAAATGTGAGTAGGTTAAAAACGTGAGCGTCGCCAAGGCAACGCTTGCAAGAACACCTGCTTTTTTAAACGATAATAGAGGGCTTTCAAACCCATATTGTTTCGTTTGCAGTTGAAAGGAGAGCAGTGCGCCTTCAACAAAATAAGCGCGATAGTTGTTTGATAGCGGGTGCTTGCTTTGGATGGTTAGGGCATATTCATGTTGAATTTTTTTGTTGAGTTGATCTTGGCTAAATCCCCCTTGTTCGGAACTGGTCAAAAATAGGGATTGGATGCGATACAGCTTGAGCGAAAAACTTTTAATTAATAATAGGATCCCAAACTGGATGCTGGCTAACTGTAATGGAAATTCACGGATGAGCGTGCGCTTGATACTCGAGCGTGCAGGGTGTACTTTGTTAAGCACTTGTTGGTTTAAGGTTTCGATGAACTGGTTGAATTGAAGCTTAAGCTGTTTATCGAGTTTCTCTTTATCTTGACTGTCACTTAAAGAAAATCCAAGGGGTTTGGATAAATCACTTTCATGTTCTTGTTGATAAAATTCGCAAAAACCGGCAAGTGTGTCCAGTTTTGTGAGTATCACCGCAACGTCCACGCGATAGCCCAAGTTGACGCCAAAACGATGGAGTAATGCTTGATGGGCTTTGATGTTGGTTGCCAGCTCATCGGGTTCCGTAGGGGTGAGTTCATTGACATCGACACACAGAATAATGCCGGATATTTTGACGTTATGGTGGCAGCGGTTAAGTTGCTTGAGTGTTTGTTGAAGCAGCGTTTTACTTTGATGAAGCCAACTTTCGCTCAGCTCAATGATAATGCCATGTTGATTGTAAAAAATGTCAGTGTTGACTTCGCCTTCGCAGACCATATGTTGATAGTGGCTTTGTTGGAGTAAGGTTTTTTTACCTTGTCCCGTTTTACCGGTTAAGATTAAAAATGAAAAACCATTGGATTGAGGCTTGAGTTGTTGAATGATTTTTTTTACAGCACTGCACAAGGTTTGAATAGAGCTCTTCATTAGTTTTCCATTTGAGTCGTCACAGGGTGATGCTTGTTTAATATTTTATTGGCTTTGTGCTCAAGCCATGTATGGCTCAAAATGCCAACCAAAAGCACAATGCTGAGCGTTATCGTTGTTGCAACGACGAGTGGTTTATGTCCAACCTGGACGGGGACGTGCTGACTTTTCTCTTTGAGAGGCTGATGCGGCAGATGAACACGGTGTTGATTAATCAGTTGATGTAATTCATCGATAAGATTTTCCAGAGCCTGGCGTCCATCGGTCAAAATATGTTTCTCACCTTCAAAGCCAGTAATTAAACAGTGATAAGCAAGTTCGATGAGATCGAGATATTGATTGGTTTTTTCTTTGAGGTGGTTGACCATTTCAAAAAATAGGCGTTGAGGACCTTGGTTATCAGCAGACAAAGGGGTAAACGCAACGAACTCAACAGGCTGGCCATGGACCCTGAGATAGCTCTTGCCAATTAATTCATCGATTGTTGCGCAGAGTAAATAATGGGCAATCATGGCAAGTTCGTCGGCGTAGCGTTTGCGTATCAGTCGGCTTTGAAAAGCGTGAAGTTCATGTTCGATATTGTGACGAATACTTTCAATCGGTGGGAGTGTTGTGCTTAATCCAAGGCGTTCCAGTAATGAAAAAATAGGGCTTGCTGCGGCTAGAAGAGGGTTCGAGCTGGAGGAATTGATGAATAATTTAGATCGATAATACCCTTCAGGTAGCCGCCGCAGGTTAGCGATAGCAAATCGACTAACAAGAGAGGATGAATAGGGTATGGACGTCATGATGTGCTCCATTTATTTGGTCTCAGTCATCGTTTCGCCACTTCAGTGGCATTTGTCAAACACGCTGTAAGCATCCATGCCGCTCTCGAAAGGCATCCGTGCCTTTCGAAGGTTTGACAAATGCCACTGAAGTGGCGAAACGACGACCGAGGCCATTTATTTGTACTTGCAACCGATCCAAGTAACTAAGAATGATAATACGTGATTTTTTTGGGGATGGAAAGGCGGCGTATTTCAATTTAGCCATATGTTGGTATAATTTGTTGTTTATAAATTATAAAAGGCGATAGTTGTGAAACAAAGACAAGGTCATTCTGGTATTTATCTGTTGCCCAATTTGTTCACTACGGCAAGTTTATTTGCGGCATTTTATTCAATTGTTGCCTCGCTGAACGGTCAATATGATGCGGCGGTGATTGCTATTTTTATTGGCATGATTACGGATGGATTGGATGGGCGGATTGCACGCATGACGAATACGCAATCTGCTTTTGGTGCCGAATACGATAGTTTGTCGGACATGGTCACCTTTGGGGTTGCGCCGGCGTTGTTGTTGTATAGTTGGGATTTGCATCAACTGGGTAAAGTGGGGTGGTTGGTGTCGTTTATGTATACGGCAGCGGTGGCACTTCGTTTGGCGCGTTTCAATACGCAATTAGAGACGGCTGACAAACGGTATTTTCAAGGTCTTTCATGCACGGCGGCTGCGGGCATGACTGCAGGCTACGTTGGGCTGTGTTATCAACATGACTGGTCTCATTTCGCGATTACTATTTTGACCGCTACCGTCGCCGTTTTATTGGCGGCGTTAATGGTCAGTAATGTGCGATATCATAGTTTCAAACAAATTGATTTCAAGGGAAAAATCCCGTTTCTGTATGTGCTGTTCATGGTGATCTTGTTTATCGCAATTGCCGCGAACCCTTACTGGGTAATCTTTATTACCTTTGCTTTATATGCCTCGTCTGGTCCATTACAAACGCTGTGGGCGATTCATCAAATGCGTAAAAAGCGACGAAAGATCCTGAAGGCAAGAGCTGAACGGATCAAATAAAGTAGTCTGCGGGTGTAAAATGATCAAGTCCGAGCCGCGCGCGTTAGCAAGCGTTCGCGGCAGGTGCGCTTCTAATGAACTTCACAGTATGTGCAATGTTGTATCAGGCGTCGTTGCGAGGTACGAAGCAATCCAGAGAACAAAGCTTCGAACCCTGGATTGCTTCGTGCCTCGCAACGACGCGACCTGCGAGTTCAGGTTGGCTGTTTGTACCGAAGGTACTGGGGCGCTCGCAACGACGGTTTTATGAGAGGATACGTAAAATTTTGTGAGCACTTGCTAACGCGCGTGGCTCGGTTAAATACCTATTCTGCTTCACCAAACCGATTATTAATTAAATTAACCATCGCTTCCTGCATTTCATTTTCATCTGGGCCATCGAACTGTAGTGTAATGTCGCTGCCTTTATTGGCGGCAAGCATCATGACCCCCATGATGCTTTTTCCATTGATGGTTTTGCCATCTTTGGTGACGTCGAGTCGGCTTTGAAATCTGGCCGCTGTGGATACAAATTTTGCTGAGGCACGTGCGTGCAAGCCTAATTTATTAATAATGGTTATCTTCGTTTCTATCATAGGTTTTAATATCTCACGTGTTTTACAGTTCTTAAGTATAAGCCGCAACCGATGCCATTAGGAAGAAGCCGATAATAACAAAACTAAAGTCGCGTAAATTACAGCAGCGTTTAACCATGACGCAGCGTTCAAGGCCGTGTAAGGTCCCGAGGTAGAGGAACGTTCCTGCTGATGCGGCTATAAGAATAGGCGCGAAAATGGATTTTGATTCTGTTCCATGTCCAAAATACCAGCCCAAATAAATGCCGAGGGGGGTCATGAGCATGAAGACCAGAAACAATATTAGGCTATTGCGCGGCCTGAGAGAGCTCTTATTCAGTTGTATGGCGATAGCAAAGCTTTCTGCCCATTTGTGGGTGATGATTGCTAAATACAACATGATCATGATGGTGTATTCGTTACTGAAGCCTAAAGCTGTTCCGAGCACCAGGGAGTGGGCGGAGAGCATGATCCAGGCAAGAATGGCAAATGCTGGATGGGTTGATTCCTGATGGTGGTAGAGCTCTTTGCCAAGATGTTCAAACCATAAAAATAAAAGAAATACGATGCCGGTAATCAGATAGGCGAGAGGGTATTGATAGCCTAATGTAGAGAATAGGCTATTGGATTCCGGCAGCATGTGAAGCAGCGCTGCGCCTAAAAATACGCCTGTGGCCAGTGTTTCGCCTAAGGGGAAATCAACGTGTTCGCCATCGCGCATGCGTTTTTTGAAGGGGTACCAACCGGCCATGAGGATGGTTATGGAGATGCTCAATGCAAAAAATAGTTTGAGCGTAGTGGTCATGATCATATGTATTTCTCGATTTAAATGAAAAAGGTTGCCGTGTTGCGCTTCTAATGAACTTCCCAATTTGTGTAATGTTGTATCAGGCGTCGTTGCGAGGCACGAAGCAATCCAGGGTTCCAAGCTTTGTTCTCTGGATTGCTTCGTGCCTCCCAATGAACCTCACGTTTTGTATAAAATCCGCTAGGTCCGTCGTTGCGAGCGAAGCGCGGCAATCCAGAGTACCGTGCTCCGAACTCTGGATTGCCGCGCTTCGCTCGCAACGACGGACCTGCGAGTTCATTTCAGCTGTTCGTACCGAATGTGCTGGGACGATCGCAATGACGCTAATTTGGTTATGCCAACTTTTCAAACATAATGGAAGCGGCACTGGTTTCTGTTAATGCATAATATTTTCACAGCGAGCATTTTGCAAGATATTATTTTTGATTCGGGTAGGTTGGGCTTCGGCGAACCCGCCTCAACCCAACCTACGACATGATAATAAACAGCCGAATTTTAATAACGTGGGCGTGTTGTTGGAGTTCTTGTTCGATTTGGTCTGTGAGCTCTTTTGGCAAGGGCTTGCTACAGTAGAGATCAAGGGTGACGGCACCATCGAGGTAGTTGAGCATCCAATATTGGATGTCTGGCATGTTCTCTTTCCAGCGTTGCAGAATAGTTTCTTCAAGTGTGGTGCGGTTGGGTAGGTGTAATGAAGGATTGGATGTTTCGTCATCCTCAGGGTCAACATGCACGGTCACGTCTTTGATGGTTTTGAACGTATCGAGAAGCGTTTGGTGAACTTTTTGGGCGATATAATGACCCTCGGAGACGCTTATCCAAGGAGCAACCTGGATATGAAGGTCAATATAAATATCGCCCGCCATGGAGCGGCTTCGCAGTTGGTGAATTTTTATGACACCATCAATTTGGCTCACAATGGATTCAATCTGTTGCAGCATCTCTTGATCAATGGCGGTATCGACTAATTCTTTGACACTGTTCCAGCCATAATCGATACCCATTTTAATAATCAGTATACTGACGACCACAGCGGCGATGGCATCCAACCCTGGATAGCCGAAGTAGCTACCTATTAAACCAACCAATACAACGAGAGATGACGCAGCATCTGATCGTCGGTGCCATGCATTGGTGATAATCAGGTCAGATTTTATTTTTTTGCCGATGTAGTGGGTATAGTGAAACAATAATTCATTGGCAAGAATCGATAGTGCTGCAACCGGGAGTGCCAGTCCTTTTGGAATGTCGTGGGTTTTATGGATGATTTCAAGGATAGCATCCCATGCGATGCCTGCACCCGCGAGGATGAGAATGAGGGACAGGAATAGTGTTGTTGCTGTTTCAATTCGCTGGTGTCCATAGGGATGGCTTTCATCGGCATCTTGGCTGCCATATTTTGATCCGATGAGTACCATTGCGTCAGTGAGTAAGTCCGCAAAGGAGTGAATGCCATCGGCAAGGAGTGCGTGAGAATGAAATAAATAACCGGTGACAACTTTCATGATACCCAGTAAGGCGTTAACAAACGCGCCAATCAGGGTTACTTTTTTTGCTAACCAATATCGGTTTTGTTGATCCATGGGTGCTCGCCTGCGGGTCGTTCATTCATAATGATAGATGGGTCTCGGTCATCGTTTCGCCACTTTGGGGCATTTGTCAAACACGCTATACGCATCCATGCAGCTCTCGAAAGGCGTCCATGCCTTTCGAAGGTTTGACAAATGCCCCCAAAGTGGCGAAACGATGACCGAGGCCGATAGCTGAATCATAACATGGAGTGATCCATTAGTGCGAATGGCTTCTGAAGTCTAAAGCCGTGTGCCGCGGACGGTGCTTCGGGAGCACGTGGTCTAAACAACGAGGGACTGAATCTCGGTTCGATGGGATCGGTTTGTGTGTCCATCTCTCGCGTTGGATGTCGATGATGAATTTTTTTGATAGCGCTGATGCGTTGCAGATCATCGCTATATTTATCGCGAAATTCAGCCGATTCCTGTCTCAGTTCTTGATAGTTTTCATAATCTGGATTGACCAATTGCACCATGCTCGAACCGCCCATGGCATAATAATAGCCCAGACCTGCTATAACGGTTAATGCGATCATTGCCCAACCGATGGGTGTTCCTATGATTGAAGCTGCCCATAACGACATGATTGAATCAGCCCAAAAATAGCTGGCAGCTATACTAGACAATGCGCCAAATGTAACCAGGAAAACTTTTAGAATAGTTTTAGATACAGATTCCTGATAGTCACTCATCGCTGCATCTTGAGTGCGTAGATCTTGATTGAAGAGTATGGCGAGCGTTGTATATTGCTCATATAAGCCTGGATCCATTGTCACGGCAGGGAGTGTCGATAAGTCGTCGTTGATTGTGGAGGCTAATTTTAACTGTTGACGATGAGCGTCAATATGCTCTTCCAAATTATTGCTGGAGTAGGGTATACCCAGTGCGTCTTTGAGTAGAGATACTTCAAATGCATAAAATAATATGCTGTCCAGCGCCGTATAAATGATAGCCGCTATTGTAAGAAAAGGCTGAGCAATACCAGGAATCAAACCAAACAACGTTGTTCCAAATATAAAACTGCCTGCTATATCTTGAAAAAGTCCGAAGAGAATTAGAAAATAGTATGCTATGTTTCGAGCGATTTGCTGAAGCGCAGACGCTCCTTCTTCAGCGTCCACTTCGTCTTCTTGCAAATTAACGCTCATGGCATGTTGCAATACTTTTTTGAGCTGACGTTCAGTCGCTTGAATGATCTCTAATTTTTGTTTCTTAATCGTTAATTGCGTTCGTAAGCGATCCAGGAACCACATCTTTTAGTAATTTCTAGCATCTGTAATAGTGTTGCCATTACCAATCCATTGGAGATTAATGATGAGCATCACCACACCACAGGGGCCTGCCGTTCAAGGGAGCGTCACACAAGAACAATTCTGGAAAGAACACATCGCCATGCAGAAGGTAAGTGGGCTATCCAGGACGGCATATTGTCGTCAACATCAATTAAATTATGATCGATTTTATTATTGGTTAAAAAAGGAAGATCGGCCGGCGCGATTGTTAGTGCCGGTTAAGATAAACCAAACTATCGAGGCTTCGACATTTTGCGTCAAGGCTGCGCCGGTATTGTGCACTCTAACACTAAAGAATGGCTGTATATTACAAGTACACGATAAACAGATCCTGCCTTTAATCCTTTCGGCGTCGAACTAAAATGTTTCTATCCTTCAATTCAAAAATATGGCTGTATCCAACCCCGATTGACTTCAGAAAACAGATTGACGGCATCGTTATGTTAATCGCGGATCATCTTCAATTAAATCCGACTTCTGGCCAGCTATTTTTATTCCGTAATCGCCATTCGAATAAAATAAAAATGCTCTGGTGGGATAGAAACGGATTTTGGCTCTGTTATAAACGTCTTGAAAAAGGTACGTTGAAATTTCCCGAAATGATCGATGAAGCCATGGAGTTAACGGCGGATCAATTAAGCTGGTTATTATCGGGATTAGACTGCATAAAACAAGTGTTATTGCCCGAGGTAAAAGCGACTAATTTCTATTGAGAAATCACTTAAATTGTTATGAAAAATAATAAGTTATGGTATAATGGCCTTGTTTTTAACGTGGTGATTTTTGAATGATTTCACAAGAAGAAAAAGCTCAATTAATAAATGAAATTCAGGCAATAAAAGCTGAATTGGCTTTGGCTCAAAAACGCTGCGAGCAATACTCACAAGCTTATGATTTATTAAGAGAGCAATTTAAAGAATTGCAACGTTACCGTTTTGGAAAACGGTCAGAGCGTTACATCGATCCTGAGACCACGCAGCTGGATCTTTTTCAAGATAATATCGCTATCTATTCTAATGCTGAGGGAGCTGGCGAGCAATTACCAGAAGAAACTTTTAAAGTTGAAGCTCATACTCGCAAGAAGAAAAAAACAAATCAAAAAGACTTACCTCGTCGCATTGAAATCATTCCATTATCTGATGACGATAAACATTGCTCCTGTGGCTCATGTAAAACAGTCATTCGTTATGAAACAAAAGAATCTATTCATTATCAACCTTGCGTTATTGAAATTATTGAGCAACGGCGCGAAGTTGCTGTATGCCCAAATGGCTGTGATGGCAGTATCATGACCGCTCCCGCTCCTTTACAGGTTCTACCTAAGGTAAAAGCCTCTGCTGAATTCTTATCTTTTTTGGTTGTCAGCAAATTAGATGATAGACAACCCCTTTATCACCTTGAAAGACAACTCAGCGAGCGTCATGGTATTGATTGCTCACGTCAAACAATGGCTCGGTGGCTCATCGATCTCATGGCGCCACTCAGGCCCATTTATAATTTATTTAAAGACAGAGTCATTGATTACGATGTTGGTAGCTGTGATGCAACAACGCTACAAGTATTAAACGAACCTGGGCGCCCTGCAGAAACAAAATCATACGTTTATTGCATTCGCGGCGGCCCCCCAAAAGAATCGGTTAATTGCACCATGCTCGAACCGCCCATGGCATAATAATAGCCCAGACCTGCTATAACGGTTAATGCGATCATTGCCCAACCGATGGGTGTTCCTATGATTGAAGCTGCCCATAACGACATGATTGAATCAGCCCAAAAATAGCTGGCAGCTATACTAGACAATGCGCCAAATGTAACCAGGAAAACTTTTAGAATAGTTTTAGATACAGATTCCTGATAGTCACTCATCGCTGCATCTTGAGTGCGTAGATCTTGATTGAAGAGTATGGCGAGCGTTGTATATTGCTCATATAAGCCTGGATCCATTGTCACGGCAGGGAGTGTCGATAAGTCGTCGTTGATTGTGGAGGCTAATTTTAACTGTTGACGATGAGCGTCAATATGCTCTTCCAAATTATTGCTGGAGTAGGGTATACCCAGTGCGTCTTTGAGTAGAGATACTTCAAATGCATAAAATAATATGCTGTCCAGCGCCGTATAAATGATAGCCGCTATTGTAAGAAAAGGCTGAGCAATACCAGGAATCAAACCAAACAACGTTGTTCCAAATATAAAACTGCCTGCTATATCTTGAAAAAGTCCGAAGAGAATTAGAAAATAGTATGCTATGTTTCGAGCGATTTGCTGAAGCGCAGACGCTCCTTCTTCAGCGTCCACTTCGTCTTCTTGCAAATTAACGCTCATGGCATGTTGCAATACTTTTTTGAGCTGACGTTCAGTCGCTTGAATGATCTCTAATTTTTGTTTCTTAATCGTTAATTGCGTTCCATCTTTGTCGTCAACAAGTAGCGATTCATAGGCCTGAATGAGTTGTGCTATCGTCCACTCGTCATTGGGGATTTGTGGGGCTGGTTGTAAAAGGGTGGCAACGGTCATAAAACACAAGCGATTGGCAAATAATTTGGGCATTGTACCATAAAAAATATCATTGGAACGAAAAGAATCAACTTTGAAATAATATTTCAAAATTCCCTAACCAACGTTTAGCGATGGCATGAGCTTTTTGTGGATGGTTTTGTAGTAAGTCCTTAGCCACGGGGCCTAGCGAGGGCAAGAGGGCGGCATCGCGCGTTAAATCAGCAATTTTATACTGTCGATAACCGGTTTGACGCGTGCCAAGAACTTCGCCGGCGCCGCGCAGTTCAAGGTCTTTTTCGGAAATAACAAAGCCGTCGGTTGTGGCGCGCATGACACGTAGCCGTTCTGCGCTGTGCGATGACAGTGGCGTTTGGTAGAGCAATAGGCAGTGTGATTCTGCACTGCCCCGCCCCACGCGTCCTCTCAGCTGGTGTAATTGAGATAAACCGAGACGCTCGGCATTTTCAATAATCATTAAACTGGCATTGGGCACGTTGACCCCGACTTCGATGACCGTGGTAGCGATTAATAAATCAAGTTCGCCTTGTTTGAATGCGGCCATGGTTTGTTCTTTTTCCGCGGCACGTAATCGACCATGCACGAGTCCAATGCGTACATTCGGTAACTGCGCTTGTAGCCGCTCGCAGGTTTCGGTTGCAGCCACGCATTGCAGTGTTTCAGAATCATCAATTAAGGTGCATACCCAGTAGGCTTGTCGCCCCGAAGCAATGGCGGCTTCCAAACGCTCAATCACAGGCTCTCGTTTTTCTTGATTAAGAACGGCAGTGATGATGGGGGTGCGCCCGGGAGGCAGCTCATCAATGACTGATAAATCCATGTATGCGAATTGAGACATGGCGAGTGTTCTCGGGATAGGCGTTGCTGTCATTAATAGTTGATGCGGGATTTCCTGTTCGTTTTGGCCTTTTTGTTGCAGCAGGGAACGTTGCTCCACGCCAAATCGATGTTGCTCATCAATAATGACCAAGCCGAGACGGGCAAATTCAACGGCCTCTTGAAAGAGCGCATGCGTGCCAATAACGAGTTGGCATTGATGCGTTGCTAATGCATTGAGAACTTCTCGCCGTTCGCGCGCGCCCATTTTTCCGGTTAGACGGCAGACGCTGATGCACAAAGCTTCAAACCATGGCGTTATGGTTTGTGCATGTTGCTCACTCAAGAGATCCGTGGGTGCCATGAGGGCAACTTGGTAACCGTTGGCAATGGCGTGAAGGGCGGCAAGGGCTGCAATCACTGTTTTTCCTGAGCCTACATCGCCTTGTATTAGACGGAGCATGGGTTTATTTTGCTTTAAGTCGAGCTGAATCTCTTGATGCACACGGACTTGTGCCGCAGTTAAAGTGAAGGGGAGTTGAGCGAGTAGCATCTCCACTTGCTGGTCTGCGGGTGTAAACTTGGGCGCGGACAATTTAGAGCGTTGTTGCCTTGCAAATTGCATGCTTAAACGTTGTGCGAGTAGCTCATCGAAAACAAGTCGCTTTAAGCCCGGGTGAGAGCCATTTTCTATGACTTGAATGCAGCTGTCTGGTGGTGGATTGTGCAGGTTCGCTATTGCTAGGGGCAGAGGTTGCAAGACGTGATGTTCAAGCGCGTGCTCATCCATCCATTCTAGCGATTCGATGGCCTGTTGATAATGGTTAAGTGCCAGTTGAATCAATTGCCGAATCTTGTGTTGCGTGAGTCCGTTTGTGGTTGAGTATATTGGTGTAAGCGTTTCTTCAACGGTGCAGTCCGAATCGTCGTTCAGGATTTTATATTCGGGATGGACGATTTCAAACTGTCCTGAAAATTCACGAATTTCGCCAAAAGCACGAATGTTAGGAGCTTTCTGAAAAACGAGTACTTGTTGTCGATTAAAATGAAAAAAACGCAGCTTCAATATGCCTGATTTGTCTTCCACATAACAGTTGAGCATCATGCGCTTGCCTTGTTGCACATCAACTTTGCAGACGCGACCCGTGATAACGCACCAATCATCAGCCCGCACATCGCGAATGGGCGTAATACGAGTTCGGTCTTGATAGCGGTAAGGCAGATGAAATAATAAATCCTGTATCGTTTCAATGCCGCAAGCGCTCAGTTTTTTGGCCAAAGCAGGACCTACGCCAGGAAGTTGTTCGCATGTTTGGGTTAACATGATGGGGTATGTCCATGAGGTTCATCTTGTTTGATGGTGATGATATCATGGAAACATTGGACAAAACAGCAGGGAACGGTCCCATTTGTATGTTGAAATTTTAGGCGCTAACGGCCAAAACCATTTGTTGATCTGCATACTTCAGGATTTTTTCATCACGAGTGACAAGCAATAATGATTCAATTCGTGCTGTTGCGATAATAATTCGATCGGCCGGGTCGCCAGCAAAATAGTCGGGCAAATGACAACTTTCTACCGAAATTTCTGGGGTAATGGGTAACAATTGAATACCATAGTGTAACGATGTTTTAATCCAGTCTAAACAGGGCTTATTCAAAACCACTCTTTTTTTTTGTTCAAGCATTGCAACTTCCCAACATGACATGGCAGAAACAAAAACACCACCTGCTTGATGCGCTTTCTCAATCACTTCCTGTGCTGCGGATGAAAGGCTCGGTTCACCACCCATCAACCAAATCCATGCGTGTGTATCTAGCAAAATATTATTGGTTTGCATCCCAGCTCTCATCAATAGGTGAAATAATATCGCCTTTAATTGTCAACGCTCCTTGTTGTATCCCAAATAGTGACTTCGGCATATCATCCACTGGAACGAGTTTCGCAATAGGGACACCATGCTTGGTAATGGTAATAGCAACATGGGTCTCATTAACCTGATCCATCAATCGTAAACATTTTGCTTTAAACTCGCCCGCCGCGATTTTCAAAGTATGAGCTTGCATGGATAGTTTCTCCTATGGTCATATGACTATAGTTATTATAGATTAATTTAATATGATTTTCCATAGTAAATGTCACTGCAGTGCATCCACCGGTGGACACGTCGCCTCCGGCTCCTTTGTCCACCCTATTTCAGCTCCTGGCGGTTACTAAATTCATTGAGCGCTTCCGGATTCGCAATTGAGCCTCGGTTGGTAATGGGTCTGCCTTCTACAACATCGCGCACCGCTAACTCCACTACTTTGCCATTGATGGTGCGGGGAATATCTGAGACTTGCAGAATTTTCGCGGGAACATGTCTGGGTGAGGCGTGTGTTCGTATCATGTCGCGAATCTTGCGTGCGAGGGTTTCATCCAGGGTGACGCCTTCATGTAATTTAACAAATAAAACAATGCGCACATCATCCTCCCATTTTTGGGCAATCACGACGCTATCAACCACCTCTTCAATTTTTTCAACTTGATGGTAAATTTCAGCAGTTCCAATGCGGACACCGCCAGGATTTAATATTGCATCCGATCGGCCATAAATGATGAGGCCACCATTTGCCGTGATTTCAGCGCGATCGCCATGTGCCCAGATGGGTGGAAATTTTTCAAAATAGGCATGACGATAACGTTCTTGGGAAAGGTCGTTCCAGAAGTAAATGGGCATGGAAGGAAAGGGTGTTCTGCAGACTAATTCCCCCGCTTGTTCTACACAGGGCTTGCCGTTTTCATCGAAGATGGCGACATCCATGCCGAGCCCTAAGCATTGTAATTCGCCGCGGTAGACCGGTAGGATGGGATTGCCCAAGGCAAAGCACGAAATAATGTCCGTGCCGCCTGAAATGGAGCACAGTTGTACGTCGGGTTTGATGTTCTGGTAGACAAAGTCATAATTTTGCGGCAACAAGGGCGAGCCCGTGGATAAAATGCAGCGTAAGGCATGCAAGGGTAACGCGCCCTTGGGAATAGCACCTGATTTTTCGACAGCAGAAAGAAATTTGGCACTGGTGCCAAAAACAGACACGCCTTCTTCTTCAATGAGTCGAAACAAGCGACTTGGATCGGGGTGGGTAGGTGCGCCCTCATACAGCGTTAATGTTGCGCCCAGCGCTAATGTGGACACCATCCAATTCCACATCATCCAACCGCAAGTGGTGTAGAAACAGAGGTTATCGCTTGGGCGGATGTCTGTGTGTAAGCCTAATTCTTTGATGTGTTGTAAAAGAGTACCGCCTGCGCCATGGACGATACATTTAGGTGCGCCGGTGGTGCCTGAAGAAAACATGATGTACAACGGATGGTTGAAGGGGAGCCGGGTGAATTCAAGCGTTGTTGTGGGCTTGAGAAAAAGTTCCCAAGGAATCGTGTTGGGCTGGGAGTCAGGCGCCTTGTTTAAAAAGGGGCATAGAATGACCTGTTCCAGGCTTGGAATCTTGGCGCGAATAGCCTGCATTTTGTCGGTCGTTTCAAAACGTTTCCCCTGGTACTCATATCCATCGCAGATGAATAAAATACGCGGTTCAATTTGTTGAAAGCGGTCAACAATGGCATCGGCACCAAAATCAGGTGAACAGGATGCCCAAATGGCGCCGATGGATGCAGTGGCCAACATGGCGATGATTGCATAGGACGTATTGGGTAATACGCCTACAACGCGAGAGCCATCGGTGATGCCGGCCTCTTTCAGTCCCGCGGCACATTGTGCGACCTGGCGTTTTAATTCATGGTAGCTGTAAACATGTCGTTCACCGCGTTCATTCACGCAGATCAGTGCGGGATGGTCATCATCGCGTGAGAGTAGTTTTTCAGCAAAATTGAAAGTCGCTCCCTCAAACCAGCGTGCATCCAGCATGTGTTGGTATTCGTTGAGAGGTTGTATAGCTGGCGTGTCAAATTGAATATGAAAGAAGTCACACAAGGCTGTCCAAAACAAGCCTGGGTTTTGTATCGACCAGGAGTGTAGCGCATGATAATCAGCGAAATGTTCTCCATGAGTTTTTTCAGCATGTTGCATAAATGCACTCATTTGTGTGCTTTCGGGGGTGGTTGGTCGCCAGATGACTGTGTTCATTTTAATTCCTTGTGAACCGCGTGTTTCCATGGGATAATTTTTCTTTTTGCATATCTTACACAGGTGAACCGATGGAAGACAATAAACAGAAGGCATTGAATGCTGCGCTCGCGCAAATCGAACGTCAGTTTGGTAAAGGCTCTGTCATGCGCATGAGTGATGATGCCATTGATAAGGATATTGATGTGATATCAACCGGCTCATTGGGCTTGGATATTGCGTTGGGAATTGGCGGTTTGCCCAAAGGCCGTGTTGTTGAAATTTATGGCCCAGAATCTTCTGGAAAAACGACGTTGACGCTGCAAGTGATTGCTGAATGTCAAAAAAATGGTGGTACAGCGGCATTTGTAGATGCTGAACATGCACTGGATCCCAGTTATGCACAAAAGCTTGGTGTGAAAGTCGATGAATTGTTGGTTTCACAGCCGGATACAGGTGAGCAAGCACTTGAAATCGTCGATATGTTAGTTCGATCAGCCGCTGTTGATGTCGTCATCGTTGACTCGGTTGCCGCGTTAACGCCAAAAGCCGAAATTGAAGGCGATATGGGCGATTCGCATGTTGGCTTACAAGCGCGATTGATGTCGCAAGCATTGCGTAAACTAACAGCGAATATTAAACGCTCGAATACCTTGGTTATTTTCATTAACCAAATTCGTATGAAAATTGGCGTGATGTTTGGCAGCCCAGAAACCACAACCGGTGGGAATGCATTGAAGTTTTATGCATCGGTTCGCTTGGATATTCGCAGAACAGGCTCGATTAAAAAAGGCGAAGACGTTGTTGGTAATGAAACGCGCGTGAAGGTCGTGAAAAATAAAGTAGCACCGCCGTTTAAAATGGCTGAATTTGATATTTTATATGGTGAAGGCATTTCACGTGAAAGCGAAGTGATTAACCTGGCGACCCAGCTGGGTCTGATTGAAAAATCGGGCGCTTGGTATAGTCATAATC
Source organism: uncultured Gammaproteobacteria bacterium (assembly GCA_963784615.1). GTDB lineage: Bacteria > Pseudomonadota > Gammaproteobacteria > Legionellales > Legionellaceae > UBA11403. Next base: position 1,335,536 of record CAWASG010000001.1, on the reverse strand, counting down.
AAGAAAAAATTGGCCAAGGTAAAGAAAACGTGCGCACGTATTTGAAAGAGCATCCTGAGCTAGCAAGTGAGTTGGAGCAAAAGATCAGGGCTGAATATTTAGTGAAAAAAACGCCGATGACACGTACAAAAAACGTAGCAGAAGAATTGATCAGTGAATAAAGCGCTTCATTGTGCGGTGGGCTTGCTGGCAAGACGAGAACATAGTCTTGCCGAGCTCGCGGATAAATTGAAACAAAAAGGGCATGATGATGCTGAGATTCAAGCGGCATTGGCCACTTGCCAACGGCAAGGATTACAAAGTGATGCACGGTATGCCGACAGTTTATGTCGCGTAAGGATGCGCCAGGGTTATGGTCCCGTGCGGATTCGGCAGGAGTTAAAGGCTAAAAGTGTGGATCGTGAGCATATCGAAGCGGTGCTCAATACCGACCCGCAACAATGGTTGGGTAACGCGATGGACGTGTGGGAGAAAAAATACGCGCCTTCGGGTGATACGTCTTTTGCAGAAAAGCAAAAGCAAAGACAATTTTTGTTGTATCGCGGGTTTTCGATGGAGACGATAACACAAGTTGTTCCATTGTAATGACTCGACATCATACAATTTTTGGGTCTCAGTCATCGTTTCGCCATCCGCGCCCAATGAGCTTCACAATATGTGCAATGTTGTATCAGACGTCGTTGCGAGGCACGAAGCAATCCAGGGTTCGAAGCTCCGTACTCTGGATTGCCGCGCTTCGCTCGCAACGACGGATGGCGAAACGATGACTGAGGCCAATTTTTGTATCCTCTCGATATCGCAGGGAAATCGAGAGGATACAATTTTTCTTGCAAAACAAGCAGATTACGCCGATAATTGCTGTTATGAATAACAAATTCCGATAATTCATGATAAAACGGCTATTTCAGTTGCCTTTAAACAGCAAAGACAGTTTCTTTATCTTTGGCCCGCGTGGGACAGGAAAAACCAGTTGGTTAAGAACGCATTTGCAAGAAGGAACATATATCTATATTGATTTGTTGTCTGCGCCAACCCACAATGCACTACAAGCCCGCCCAGAGCGTCTCAATGATTTGATTCCAGAGAATTATACCGGCTGGATTGTTATTGATGAAGTCCAAAAAATCCCGCCGATTTTGGATGAAGTGCATCGATTAATTGAACATAAAAAATATCGATTTATTTTGACGGGTTCATCTGCACGAAAATTGCGGAATCAAGGCGTGAATTTATTAGCGGGACGCGCGCTTCAGTACACGATGCATCCATTTGTTATCCAGGAATTGGGTGAAAAATTTGAATTACAAAAAGCGTTGACATTAGGTTTGTTGCCAGCCGTGTACGATTATGATGATCCGTCACGTTATTTATCAACATACATTGATGTCTATTTGCGTGAAGAAATTATTCAAGAAGGCATGGTGCGTAATGTGGCTTCATTTCGGCGATTTTTAGAAGTAGCGAGTTTTTCGCAGGGGCAAATCATTAATGCATCATCCATTGCACGAGAAGTTGGCGTCAATAGACAAGTTATTCAAAATTACTTTTCTATTTTGCATGATTTATTGATTGCGCATTCCCTGCCAGTGTTTACAAAAAAAGCTAAACGCAAACTCGTTGCGTCTGATAAATTTTATTTTTTTGATGCTGGCGTATATCAGCAATTGCGTCCTACTGGATTTTTAGATACGCCAGATGAAATACAAGGTGTTGGCTTAGAAACTTTATTTTATCAATCTGCTTTGGCGTTAATCGCCTATCTCAACAAAGACACCAATATTTATTATTGGAGAACCGAGCATGGCGTTGAGGTGGATTTTATATTGTATGGTAAAACACAACTCATTGCTGTTGAGATTAAACATAGCAAAACGATTCATTCAAAAATGCTCAGAGGGTTAAAGCATTTTAAAGAAGATTATCCAATGGCGAAATGTTTTGTTTTGTATTTGGGTGAGCATGCATTGTATTTAGAAAACGGCATTACGGTGTTACCATTTGTAATGGGATTGAAGAAATTAGAGGAATGGGTTTGTTGATGACCCAAGCTGATTTAATTAACTAAAGATGAAATAACATGAAAAGTTCTGAAATAAGACAAACCTTCCTTGATTTTTTTGCGGCCCGTGGCCATGAAAAGGTTGCCTCAAGCTCATTGATTCCTGGAAATGATCCGACCCTGTTGTTTACCAATGCGGGTATGGTTCCGTTTAAAGACGTGTTTCTGGGGCTTGAATCTCGTCCTTATACACGTGCAACGAGCTCGCAGCGTTGCGTGCGCGCGGGCGGTAAGCACAATGATTTGGAAAATGTCGGTTTTACTGCGCGTCACCATACGTTTTTTGAAATGTTGGGTAATTTTAGTTTTGGCGATTATTTTAAACGAGAAGCTATCGCGTATGCGTGGGAATTTCTAACCCAAGTCTTAAAATTGCCGGCTGAGCGACTTTGGGTGACGGTTTATCAAGACGATGATGAAGCGGCGGATATTTGGCTCAATGAGATTGGTGTATCGAAAGAACGATTTTCGCGATGTGGGGATGCTGATAATTTTTGGTCGATGGGTGACACCGGCCCTTGTGGACCATGTACAGAAATTTTTTATGATCACGGCGCGGATATCCCCGGCGGCCCGCCTGGATCGCCTGAGGCGGATGGCGATCGTTATATTGAAATTTGGAACCTGGTGTTCATGCAGTATAACCGCGACAAGGAAGGAACATTGCATCCATTGCCGAAGCCTTCCGTTGATACTGGCATGGGGCTTGAGCGTATTGCAGCGGTTGTGCAAGGCGTACATAATAATTATGACATTGACAGTTTCCAGCATGTGATACAAGCGTTGACCCGGTTAACAAAAGATGTTGATCCTAATCATCCTTCATTAAAAGTGATTGCAGATCACATCCGTGCGTGTTCGTTCTTGATTCTTGACGGCATTACACCTGGCAATGAAGGGCGCGGTTATGTGTTGCGCCGTATCATTCGTCGGGCTGTCCGTCATGGCAATAAATTGGGACTAGCGTCGCCTTTTTTCCATCAGCTGGTGGCACCGCTTGCCGATGTTATGGGCGATGCCTATCCGGACATCATTCCGCAACGCGCATATATAGAGCAAATATTAACGCAAGAAGAAAATCAATTTGCGCGCACGCTCGAGAATGGCTTGTCGTTGCTACAAGAATACCTAGCGGGATTACAAGGTACTGTTTTAAGCGCAGATGTCGCCTTTAAGTTATATGATACCTTCGGGTTCCCGCTGGATCTCACCGAAGACATCGCGCGCGAGCATGGCTTGCAGGTCGATGTCGACGGGTTTGAGCGACTCATGCAACAACAGCGTTTGAAATCGCAATCAGCCAGTCAATTTTCCGTGGATTATTTTTCTGAACTCGATCTCAAGGAAGCTTCAGTTTTTCATGGCTATGAACAAGATCAATTAAAAGCAGACGTAGTGACGTTACTGCTCGATGGCAAAGCGGTCTCTAGACTGACCAAAGGCTCTCGTGGCGCGGTTGTTCTAACCGACACGCCTTTTTATGCAGAAAGTGGCGGTCAGGTCGGCGATAGGGGGCAGTTGCTTGGTGCTCAGTGCGTTTTTCGCGTTGATGATACGCAGAAATCAGGTCAAGCCATTGTTCATTACGGTGAAGTGATTGCAGGTGAGATTCAGCTGAAGCAATCTGTTGATGCACAAGTGGACAGCGCGCGTCGTGATGCGATTCGACTGAATCATACGGCCACGCATCTACTGCACGCAGCATTAAAATTACTGGTTGGCGCCCATGTTCAGCAAAAGGGTTCTTTGGTGGACGCGGAGCGCGCGCGGTTCGATTTTTCTCATCATGAAGCGTTAACTGCCGATATGTTGAGACAGCTTGAGGCCTTAGTGAATCAACAGATCCGTGCTAATCATCCAGTCGTGACCGAGTTGATGGATATGAATCAGGCCCAACAGTCTGGCGCAGTCGCATTGTTCGGTGAGAAATACAGTGATGAGGTTCGTGTGTTGTCATTGGGTGCATTTTCCAAAGAGCTGTGTGGCGGTACGCATGCGCGCCGCACGGGCGATATTGGTCTTTTCAAAATCACCGCAGAATATGGCGTTGCCAGCGGGGTAAGACGTATTGAGATGGTGACCGGTACCGGCGCACTACAGTGGGTTAATCAAGAGCTCGCTATACTCGACGATGTAGCAATGAAACTGAAAACAGGTCATGATAAAGTGAGTGAGAAATTACTGCAATTGATGACTGAGGCAAAACAGCAAGAAAAGCTGTTGAATCAAGCGCAGCAAAAATTGGCAGCTCAATCGGGCAATACCTTATTAGCGGACGTGCAAACAATAGGGGATGCCAAGGTATTGATTAAGCGCATCGATAATCAAGATGCTCAAGGTCTTCGTACACTGCTTGATCAATTGAAATCAAGTTTGGATTCTGCTGTAGTGGTGTTATACACCATCAATGACAATAAAATGAGTGTTGTTGCTGCTGTAAGTAAATCGTTGAGTGGACGTTATTCAGCAGTTGAGCTGGTTAAGCAATTGTGTGGAAAAGGCGGCGGTCGGGATGATATGGCCCAAGGCGGCGGTGAAACGCCAGCTGATTTGGATGCCAGATTAACAACGCTGCACGAATTACTCGCGTAAGTTGGTATGTAGGTTGGTATGTAGGTTGGTATGTAGGTTGGGTTGAGCGAGAGCGAAGCCCAACAAGAAGCCCAACAAGAAGCCCAACAAGAAGCCCAACAAGAAGCCCAACAAGAAGCCCAACAAGAAGCCCAACAAGAAGCCCAACAAGAGGCCCAACAAACCCCCCACGTTGGGCTTCGGCTTGCCAGCCGCAACCCAACCTACGCAATACTTTAAACAAGGAGAGTTATGATGAAACGATTTGCCCTATTGTGCTGTGTGTCTTGCTTCCCGCTCTTGTTACAAGCCGCGGATAACCCCATTGACGTGATTCAAGCAGAAAAATATGATAAATCAGCCTGTATACAAAAAAAGGCGGATGATTGTGTTAATCTGAGATGTTCTTCAGGCCCGTACTCTTCAGATCTCGACTGCCCTGGGAAATGTCAGAAAGCTGCTCAGGCACAATGTGAAGTGTCTTCTTAGTTGGAGTTTGGACAAAACTACATGCAAAAAGACGCATGCAGCTTTGTCCAAATAGTGTTTTCATGATTTAATAGGGGGTTTGAGATAAACCCATATTCATTGCAAACCCAGGATTAAATCTAAAGTCTTTCACCAGGTCTATGATGACCAACCAAGAAGCATGGGTGTTATGCTTATTCATGGACATAATTGCATGAGTCTTTTTTCATGCAATTGTGTCCAATGGTTACATAAACAGGAGGTTTTGTGGATACAGTGGTTGAATATGGCGAGTTGACGCATCAACAGCAGGATTCGATGATTAAAACGCATTCTATTTTAGTCAAGCGTATCGCCTACCACCTTCTGGGTCGATTGCCACAATCTGTTCTGTTGGATGATTTGATGCAAGCGGGCATGTTGGGCCTGCTTGAAGCCGTTAGGCATTATGACGAGTCAAAGGGTGCTGCATTTGAAACGTATGCTGGCATTCGTATTCGTGGGTATATGTTGGATGAAGTGCGGCGTAATGACTGGGTTCCTCGTTCGGTCTACCGCAATTCCCGCATGATTTCTACTGCTGTAAAACAGGTCGAAAACCGCTTGGGTCGCGATGCGAAAGATCATGAAGTTGCTCTCGAGCTTGGTATCAATCTTGAAGATTATCATGCCATGCTGAATGACTCAGCAGGCGCACATCTATATGGCTTTGATGATGTTGGCGTAACCGATGACATGATAACCGATGAGGCGCAAGGCCTAACGAGTGAACCTCATGTGAATGCAATGCGTTCAGACATGAAGCATAGATTGTCGCAAGTGATCGACAGTCTTCCACAAAAAGAACGCCTCGTTTTGTCCCTGTATTATGAACAAGATCTGAATTTAAAAGAAATTGGCGATGTACTCGGCGTCAGTGAATCCCGTGTCTCACAAATCCATAGCCAAGCAACGCATCGGATTAAATCGCGGTTGACGGAGTGACAGATATTCATTGGTTTTAAAGAAATTAATCGAACGTAGGTTGGGTTGAGGCGGGTTCGCCGAAGCCCAACAAAACCATCCATGTTGGGCTTCGGCGAACCCGCCTCAACCCAACCTTGTCCAAGAATCCTGCAAGACAGTTGCTATTCCGATTAATTTCCTTAACTTAATGGGTGTGCTGCATAGGCTGCGGTTAAATCTGGTTTTCCGTTCTGATTTTGAAAGAGCCTGGATTTTGATGGCATTTCATTACACGACGATTTTGTTGGGCTACGTCCAAGAATCCTGCAAGACAGTTGCTACGTCAAGCAGAAGTGTCTTCTTGCCGAACGAGCAATACCGGTATCGTGGCTATTTGAATGACATTTTCCGCGACACTTCCCATAAAAATATGACTAAAACCACGTCGGCCATGCGTGCCGATGACGAGTATATCGGCGTGCCAATCCCGCACTTCTTCGATAATTGCATCTGCAATGCGTCCTTGGAAGGGTTCAAGTTCAAGGAGGGCGGTCTCAAATTGAATGGCGGATTGTTTTTTGATGTCTTCTGCTGCCTGATTGAGTATAGATTGCCCTTCTTCGCGGCATGCAGCAAGATAGGATAGGTAGTCGTACCCGGGTCCGCCGTGATATACAAAACTTTCATCGACGACAAAAATCACTTTTAACTTCGCTCTTTGATTATGGGTTAAGCGAATGGCCTCTTGCAACGCAGGCTTGGATGCATCACTTCCATCAATTGCCAGTAGTATGTGTTTATAATTCATGATGTACTTCCTCCCTGATGAATTAATTATAGGACATTTTTTAGCAAGGATGTTAAAAAATAAGTATCCTTTCGATATCGCAGGGAAATCTAAGCACCGACTTTCCGCGGCTTGTCCGCGGAATCCAGGGATCTCTCACTGAGCATGGATCTCTGGATTCCGCGGACAAGCCGCGGAAAGTCGGCGCCCTGCGATATCGAGGGGATACAAAAATAACTTTATTCTATGTCAGCCTGTAGGGTAATATAGCATCATGTAACATTAGACAATTAAAGGAAAACCCATGTTGGAAATCAATCAAATTAGCCACATGCTGACCGACGTACAACAACGTGTTGATGCGCTTCGGGGGTATCTTTGACTTTGATAGTCAATCTGAACGATTGGAAGAAGTCGTTCGCGAGCTTGAGTCGTCCACAGTCTGGGAGAATCCAGAGTATGCTCAGGCACTGGGACGTGAGCGCGCGCAACTCGAACACGTAGTTCATAACTTACAGCAATTGACCCAGTCGATTGTTGATTTAATAGAACTGTTCGACATGGCGCGAGAGGAAGGGGATGACAATACGGTGTCCGATATTTCACTCGAGGTGCAAGCCATTGAGCGCCAAGTTGCGCGGCTGGAATTTCAACGGATGTTTTCCGGGAAAATGGATAAATGTAATGCCTTTTTAGATATTCAGTCCGGTTCCGGCGGGACCGAAGCACAAGATTGGGCTGAAATGATATTGCGGATGTATCTGCGCTGGGGCGAGCAGCATGGCTTCACGACCGACCTGGTTGAGTGTTCTGCGGGCGATGTCGCCGGGATTAAAAGTGCGACCATTCATTTTACGGGTGAATATGCCTATGGCTGGTTGCGTACCGAAACAGGTGTGCATCGTTTGGTGCGTAAATCACCGTTTGATTCGGGTAATCGTCGCCACACCTCATTTGCTTCAGTGTTTGCATCGCCCGAAGTAGACGATGACATTGAGATTGAAATCAATCCAGCCGATTTACGCATTGATACCTATCGTGCATCAGGCGCCGGTGGGCAGCACGTCAATCGTACCGACTCTGCCGTGCGTATTACCCACGTACCTACAAATACAGTCGTGCAGTGTCAAAACGATAGAAGTCAGCATAAGAATAAAGATCAAGCCATGAAGCAATTACGAGCGAAATTATATGAGCTTGAAATGCAGAAAAAAAATGCCGAGCAGCAAGCATTGGAAGCAACTAAATCCGATATTGGCTGGGGATCGCAAATTCGCTCTTATGTGTTGGACCAATCACGCATCAAAGATTTACGCACAGGCGTTGAAACAAGTAATACACAGGCCGTATTGGACGGCTCTCTTGATCAATTTATTGAAGCCAGTTTGAAAGCAGGAGTTACAGAAGCATGACAGAAGAACACGTAGTACTAGATGAAACAGAAGTCCTTCACGTACGCCAACAAAAATTGGCCGAGCTACGTGAGGGCGGGTTTAATTTCCCTAATCAATTCCGCCGTGAACATCTTGCAGAGCCGTTGATGAGTCAATATGGGACTCGCTCAAAAGAGGAGATGGCTGAAGAGAACATTGAAGTGTCAGTGGCAGGCCGAATTGTCCTGCGTCGTGTCATGGGTAAAGCGAGCTTTATTCATCTGCAGGATGTGTCTGGTCGCATTCAAGTCTACATTCGGCAAAATGATTTGCCTGAAGTGTATGAACAGTTCAAGCATTGGGATTTGGGCGATATCGTTGGGGCCAAAGGACGATTATTTATTACCAATACCGGTGAATTGACCATTCATGCCGAAAGTCTTGAGTTGTTGACCAAATCACTACGCCCGTTGCCGGATAAGTTCCATGGTTTGGCCGATCAAGAAATGTGTTATCGCAAGCGTTATGTGGATTTGATTGCCAATGAAGACACGCGAGCAACGTTTGTTCTGCGTTCGCGATTGATTACGGCGCTAAGACAATACATGGACAGCCATCAGTTTTTGGAAGTTGAAACGCCGATGTTGCATCCGATTCCAGGGGGTGCTGTGGCGCGTCCTTTCGAGACCCATCATAATACATTGGACATGCAAATGTTCCTGCGTATTGCGCCGGAGCTTTATCTAAAGCGTTTGGTTGTGGGTGGCTTTGAGCGTGTTTATGAAATTAATCGTAATTTCCGTAATGAGGGGATTTCAACCCGTCACAACCCGGAATTTACCATGATTGAATTTTATCAAGCCTATGCCGATTATCGCGATATGATGGATTTTACTGAGCATTTGCTGCGGTATTTGTGTGATGAAGTCGTGGGTAGTCGTGAAGTGACATATCAAGGCAATACGATTGATTTTAACAAGCCCTTTGAACGCTTGACGATTAAAGAAGCCATCTTAAAATATAACCCCAAGATCGCCGCTGACCAAATAGAATCCATCGCTAGCTGCCGTGCATTATTGGATGGCATGAAGTTTGAGTACAAGGACGCGGACGGTTTAGGCAAACTGCAAATGATTTTGTTTGAGGAAACGGTAGAGCATCAACTTTTCCAGCCTACATTTGTTCTGGCATACCCAACCGAAGTATCACCTCTGGCGCGTCGCAGTGAGGCTGACCCGGACGTTACCGATCGCTTTGAGTTTTTTATTGCCGGACGTGAAATTGCCAATGGATTTTCCGAGTTAAACGACGCTGAAGATCAAGCCGAACGGTTCCGTAAGCAAGTTGAAGAAAAAGATGCAGGTGACATGGAAGCCATGCATTTTGACAATGATTACATCGAAGCACTGGAATATGGCATGCCCCCAACGGCCGGCGAGGGCATCGGCATCGATCGCCTAGTCATGCTATTCACCAATTCAATGTCAATCCGCGATGTCATCTTGTTCCCACAATTACGGCAGTAGAGTAAGTTGTAGGGTGGGCAAAGGAGCGTAGCGACGTGCCCACCACCAGTGGTGAACACGTCCAAAATGAAAGGCGATGTGCCCACCATCCGATGCACGATGGTGGGCACGTCGCCTCTCGGCTCCTTTACCCACCCTACATCCACTATATAAATTATCTGAATACGAATTGACCGAGCCGCGCGCGTTAGCAAGCGTTCGCCGGGCTAACAAGCAAAATAAAGCATCTTCAAGGGAATAAACGTGGTCAATAAATCATCAAAACCGAGTCCAGCACAAGACATCAGAAAGACCGAACCCAAGCAACCCTCTTCAACCTCATCGGTTTCGGGAAGTGCGGGGGCTGCAGCAGCGGCTGCGAGTCAAGATAAAAAGCCTTCAAGGTTGTCTGAGAGTGGGGCTGAATCCGGTGTAATCAATAAAATTGCATATGCTGCTGATAAAGAGTCTCGGATAGAGCTCGCAGGCACTTCAAGGTGGCATAGAAGCGTTATTTATGACCCGTTAGCTACTGGTGCTCGTGTTAAAAAAATCACTCAAAAATTATTACAGGCCGTTGCCAATGGCATGGAGAGTAGAACAGTTAAAGTTGATCCTAAGCCCCATGATTTATTTGTCGAAGACTTACTTCGTCTTTCGCCCGAGTTTTTATTGGAGAAAGGGGATTTTACCGACTGGGGTGGGCGAACATTTAAGAATATCACGGCTTTTCAATATGCGTTATGGGCGCGTGATTTCAAGATGATAGAGAGGATGCTGAAGTGCATCCCCGTTGGTGAAGAAGGTGACGCAATCAGGACGGAACTTCTAAGACAATACGAACAAGTTACGATGCCGAGATATCAGGGTGGTGGTTTGACTTATACGCATACTTATGGACGTCCGAAGGTGAACGAGGCTGGTGTCCCTATAAAGGTGGATGAGGCTGGTATGCCTATAAAACATGCTTCTTGGGATTCAGATTGGGATTGGGATTGTGAAACTGTGACAGAGGAGCGCTGGGGAAACCATTTCGATATAACGCCACTTATCAATGTTTATGAAGATTATGAACATGATGAAAATTATGCATATTTTGGAGATTATGCAAATTATGAAGATTATGAAGATTATGAAGATTATGACGAGAGTGGAGATGATGATACTAATTTTGATGCTCCTACCTTGCCAGATTCCACCTCACGCGAAGCTTGCTGGATAAAAGTCATTGGGACGCAGCAGCGCTTACTCCCAGTACATATTCTACAACGTTACTGCGACCCAGATACTTCATTTGATCCCTTGCCTTCGTTTACGGGCAACTTTAAGCGTACAACACAATTTGATAGTTACTTGCGTGGCGCGGAGTCACTACTTTCATCAGCTTTATCTTCCGATTTTTCGTTATTCCGCGGGTCGGCAGAAGGGGTGATGTGCACGCGGTTCGCGATCGGCCTTTCGGCTGATTTGGCGGCAGTCCGTCAGCTTGATATAGTCAGTACAAACGAGATAGAAAAAATTAAACAGCTGCTAGCGACGCCCGGGGAGAGTCTCACTCAGTTCCGCCCTTGAGTTTATATTGATAGATCAGGCCGCATGCATAAAACGCGCATACGCCATCCTAACATGCGGCCATGAACCATGATCAGCGAGGCCCAACAGACATGCACGAGGAGGCACGGTCTTTGTCGATATTTCAACTCTGGCTATCGACTCAGTTAATACCGTAATTTGGCAAAATCGCTTCTTCAACGGTGGGTGTAACTCCTCCTCCTTCAACAGCAGGGAACGTGAGGGCGGGGGCCGGATTTTTAAGGGCTTCAGTGAGCGTAATAAACGTATAACCATTTTGTTTATACATTTGAATGACATCTCCAAGTACATAGCTATTGAGTAAATTGGCATGAACTAGCAGTATTTGTTTAACTGGTCGACCATTGGCTTTTTTCTCTGCTTTAAGCGTTGCATTCCAAATATAAGCCAGATAGCGCTTTTTGACTTGGTTGATATTTTTTTCTCGAGCGCGATAAGGGATTCTATAAAGCTGCTCATTGAACTCAAAATCTTTGCTATCAATCGTTACCGGTGCGATTGTGTAGCCATGTTCGGCAAGATATTGTTGTACTTGGGGCTTGGATACTTTATTGCCTTCCGCCAGATAGGGGTAGCGGAAATATTTAGGTTCGGTCATGAGTGGCGCGATGACTTTATCTGCACGGTCGATATCCGCAATATATTTCTCCGCGCCTATTTGATTGAGGCTACGATGCGAATAAGTATGGTTACCCAGCTCCAGCCCCGCTTTACGAAAGTCTTCAAGAAACGGCCACTGTCCTTTCTCGATGGCACCAGCAATGATAAATCCAGTTGCAGGCACTTGATTGTCGGTAAATGCTTGAATGATTTTAGCGAAACGCTCGGTCGAGCGCTGTTGATTTCCGGGGTTGTTCATTTTAGAAGCGACAAGAGGGAGATCATCAATCGTAATCGCAATTTCTCGCGTTTGCCCCATGCTTTGAAAAGCACATAATACAAGACCAATAGTCACTATCTTCTTCATCGACAATCCCTCGTCAGTTGGTTTATCTTAGAAGTCTAGCAGATAGAAAAAAAAAGTGTAAGTGCGTCGAAGTAGGTTGGGTTGAGCAGGTAGGTTGGGTTGAGCACGTAGGTTGGGTTGAGGCTGGTAAGCCGAAGCCCAACAAAACCATCCGTGTTGGGCTTCGGCTTACCAGCCTCAACCCAACCTACGCGCCACTTACTCTTGAGGCGCATCAACCGGCTTTTTCTTCACTTGTCCTGCTTTAGCTGAGCCTGTCTGCCCGCTTTGAGGCTGTCTCGCGTGCACGGGCTTTCTCTGTTGTGAGGGGCCTTTTACACTGTTTGCAGGCCGTTCCTGTGGGTTTTGCGCAGATGACGGACGTCGTCGTCGACTTGCTGGATGGTTTGAGTGGCGGTTTGCTTGTTGTTGTGAGGCGGCGGTACGGGTTGAATTTCCTTGAACCGCAGTACGCTGAACTCTAACGCCGGGCGCTGCCGATTTACCGAAGACACTACCCCATAATTTCTTCAAAAAACTATCTGATTTTTTTTCAGCATGCATGTGTTCTGAGAATGATTTGACGGCTGGGGTTGCAGCGGCAGTTTCAGACTGAGTGCTCGATTCTACTGCCATTTCTGGTTGTTGAACGATTGAGTAACTGGGTCTTTTGTTTTTTCCGACATTATCCTCTTTTAAGCGCGCAATTTTAAATTGGGGCATATCAAGATAGGGATTTGCAACGACGATGATATGAACGGCATGACGCTTTTCTATGCTCAAAATGTAGTCGCGTTTTTCATTAATAATGAACGTAGCCATTTCGACAGGGAGCTGTACTTGTATTTCAGCAGTCTTTTCCTTTAACGCTTCTTCTTCAATTAAGCGTACAATTGACAGCGCATGAGATTGAATGCTTCTGACGGTACCTCGTCCTTCACAGCGTGGGCAAGTGTCTTGCTCTGTTTCGCCTAATGATAAACGTAGGCGTTGACGAGACATTTCAAGCAGGCCAAAACGAGAAATTCGACCAACCTGGATGCGCGCACGATCCGCTTTGAGAGCATCTTTCAATCGATTCTCTACATCACGCTGATGTTTACTTTGGCTCATGTCAATAAAGTCAATCACGACCAGTCCACCCAAATCGCGCAGCCTGAGTTGTCGTGCGATTTCATCGGCAGCTTCAAGGTTGGTGTTGAATGCTGTGGATTCAATGTCCGCACCACTCGTCGCTTTAGCCGAGTTAATGTCAATGGAGATCAGGGCTTCTGTGCGATCAATCACGAGTGCGCCACCAGAGGGGAGGGCAACGTGACGTTGGTAAGCCGTCTCAATTTGGCTTTCAATTTGATACAAATTAAAGAGCGGTACTGTGCTGTTATATAGTTTAAGATTCGGCAAAAATTCAGGTTTGATTTGTTCGATATATTGTTTAGCTTTGATATAAGAAATCTGGTCATCAATAATAATTTCGCTAATTGATTTTCGCAAATTATCGCGAATAGACCGAATGATCACATCGCCTTCCTGGTGTATCAGGCAGGGAGCCATTTGCGTTTCATAGGCTTGCAAAATAGCCCGCCATTGGTTCAGCAACATGTTGAGGTCGGCTTGCAATTCGTCTTGACATTTGCCTACACCCGCTGTGCGGATGATTAAACCCATGTCTTCTTCCAGGTTTAGGGCGTTGAGCGTTTCTTTTAATTCATCGCGATCTTCGCCCTCAATGCGACGAGAGATGCCGCCTGAGCGAGGACTGTTGGGCATGAGTACAAGATAACATCCGGCTAAGGTAATGTAAGTCGTTAATGCCGCGCCTTTGCTGCCGCGCTCTTCTTTATCGACTTGAATGAGCAATTCCTGGCCTTCACGAATTAAAGCGGTAATTGGCGGCTTGTCGTTTCCGCTGGATTGAGCATTGGGATTTAGATATTCTTCAGCGATTTCCTTTATTGGCAAAAACCCTTGTCGTTTTGCGCCATACTCAACGAAAACAGCGTCTAGACTAGGCTCTCGGCGGGTGACAATCGCCTTATAAATATTGCCCTTTTTCTTCACTTCAGAAGGGCACTCAATATCTAAATCGTAAAGAAAATTATTTTTGATGAGCGCGACGCGAATTTCTTCGCTTTGTGTCGCATTGATTAACATTTTTTCCATTTTTTACCCCGTGTGATAGGGCGCTTTTCTTATCAGCAATCATCCAAGGTAGTTATTCCGTTATGTTTGTTATTGATCATTCGGCTTACTCCTCTGAAGACACTCTTTTCATAGATGTGTTTCAGGGTAATAAGGATTGTATGGGAATAATCAGCACGATAACGAGAAGTGTTTCTTTTAAGCATAACCCAAAATTTTAAGCGATTGATTCCAGGCGGTGTGATCGCAGCAAAATAAGATGTATGGCATGAATGGCATGCAGCTGTATTTAGTATGTAAGTATCCAATTTTGCTCTGGTAATTAGGGATAACGGATGGGATCCATCCACTATCCATGGCTTTTGAACTGGGTTGCTGCCTTAGATTTTTGAATCAAGGTAAGCGCGTTTCGTTGTTATCGCTAAGGCTTGCTCAGCTGATAACAGGTTTACTTCTTTAAAAGTTTTGCAAATGTTCACCGCATCATGGCGTTTGAGATGCCTTGTCGTAGGTTGGGTTGAGCGAGAGCGAAGCCCAACAAAAATTTCCATGTTGGGCTTCGGCTTACCAGCCTCAACCCAACCTACGTCCTCAACCCAATTTACGCATAAATAAGGTAAATTACTACAAAGTTTTTCACAATTCTGTTGCGACACAATTCATTTCATGTCTCGCTTGTGCCATCATAGCAAAATTTTAACGAGCAGCAAACAGGTTTTAATATAATGAGTGACGTAAAGTATCTGGAAGTTAATTCCGAAGAAGATGGGCAACGCTTGGATAATTATCTGATGCGTATTTTGAAAGGCGTGCCAAAGAGCCATGTTTATCGAATCATTCGAGCAGGAGAAGTTCGAGTGAATAAAAAACGCGCTAAACCTGATACACGCATCAGGACTCAGGATATGGTGCGCATTCCACCGGTTCGAGTATCCGCTGAAAAAGAAATCGTTGTCAGTACACGGCTAAATGATCTTCTTTTAAGTTGTATTTTATATGAAGATGATCAGTTTTTGGTTGTAAATAAGCCGTCTGGCTTGGCCGTTCATGGTGGCAGTGGTCTCAGTCTTGGTTTAATTGAAGGTTTCCGCAAAGTTCGCACGGATTTATCTTATCTGGAACTGGTGCATCGTTTGGACAAAGAGACATCAGGTTGTTTGATGCTGGCTAAAAAAAGAAGTGCTCTGCGGGCCTTGCAGGCGCTATTTGAATCACGCATGGTTAAGAAAACTTATTGGGCGTTGCTCACACATCCATGGGTGGGTAAAAATACCGCGACCGTCGATGTTCCACTGCAAAAAAATACGCTGCAATCAGGTGAGCGCATGGTGCGTGTTCATGAAGATGGCAAGGCATCGCAAACAGTTTTTCGATTGCTCGAGAATTTCGCCCATGCATCTTGGGTTGAGGCCCATCCAAAGACGGGTCGAACGCATCAAATCAGAGTCCATAGCGCGCATCTTGGGCACCCCATTATTGGTGATGAAAAATACGGCACTGACGTTGCGGGTGTGGATTTATCCGCAATGAAAAAAAGGTTATATTTACATGCTCGAGCCATTCAATTTAATTTGAATGGAAAAGATTTTGCTTTTGTAGCGGAATTGGATCATCATTTTGAGCAGGCATTGGATTATTTAAGGAACTGTAAATGACAAATCCTTATCGCTTGGTTGTGTTTGATTGGGAGGGAACACTTTCTGATACGTTAGGTCAAATTTTAAACGTTATTATTAACGAATCAAAACGAATGGAATTTGGTGATGTTGATCTTGACGTGGCTCGACGTTCGATCGTTTTAGGCCCAGTCGTTACATTAAAAAAATTGTTTCCCCATCTGTCTGCGCAACAGCACTCAGATTTGCTACAGGCCGCGCAGCATGCCATGTTAAGCAACTCTGATGAGATCTGCATTACAACGGGCGCGCGTGACGTGTTGCTCGCTCTCAAGCAGGGCGGTATTCAATTGGCGATAGCTACGAACAAAGGGCAGCAAAGCTTGATGCGTGATTTAGACGCGTCAAAGCTCGGTTCACTATTTGATGTGACACGCAGCGCGAGTCAGGCGCCGGCGAAACCCTGCCCACAAATGCTAGAAGAAATCATGGCGGAATGCGACGTTTCCCCTGAGGAAACGTTGATGGTAGGCGATTCTGTCAGTGATATTGAAATGGCAGTGCAGGTTGGTGTGAGAGCAATTGGTGTTGATTTTTACAATCAGAATGAATCAAGTTTGCGAGCTGCTGGCGCAGATGATGTATTCGATTGTTTTCAGCAGTTAGCGGATTACTTGGAGTTGTCTTAGTGAGTACTTTAACGAGTTTACCGAATATCCTGACCTTAATCCGTATTTTCCTTATTCCTGTTTTTGTGATGGTTTTCTATTTGCCATTTGCATGGGCGCATCAGGCCGCTGCTTGTATTTTTGCATTAGCGTGTTTTACGGATTGGTTAGATGGCTATCTCGCGCGAAGATTACAGCAAATATCCACTTTCGGGGCGTTTCTCGATCCAGTGGCGGATAAATTGATTGTGACCACCAGTTTGCTGTTATTAGTTGGTGCTCGTGATTTGAATTATTTGACAATACCTGCGATGGTGATTGTTGGACGTGAAATTGTGATTTCAGCACTTCGAGAGTGGATGGCTGAAATTGGTCGCCGCGCCAGCGTCACTGTGAGTAACGTTGGAAAAATTAAAACAACCTTGCAGATGTTCGCCTTGGGTTTATTGCTCGCCTTTAACCCGACTACATCATGGTGGGGTGTCCTAGGTTTCATTATGCTTTATTTGGCTGCAATACTAACCATATGGTCAATGATCGTTTACATTACTATCGCCTGGCCTGATTTAATGAAAAAAAAAGAAATATAGAGGTTGACAGAAAAATGATTTTGGGTAGAATGTCACCTCATGGAATGCGGGAATAGCTCAGTGGTAGAGCACAACCTTGCCAAGGTTGGGGTCGCGAGTTCGAGCCTCGTTTCCCGCTCCAAAAAAAGCGACCGGTAGTCGCTTTTTTTTTGTAAAGTTTCAATTTGGCTGTGTGGCAGAGTGGTCATGCAGCGGCCTGCAAAGCCGCGTACGCCGGTCCGATTCCGGCCTCAGCCTCCAAATATGCCCAGGTGGCGAAACAGGTAGACGCAAGGGATTTAAAATCCCTCGGTGGTAACACCATGCCGGTTCGATTCCGGCCCTGGGCACCAATTACAGATTCCATAACACCTCATCTTTGTAAATTTTAAAACTCCCTCAGGCGGTACACTTTTTTTCAATTGTCCCTACAACAATTTGTTTAATTTCCATCAAATGATCTTGCATTCAAGTTGATTGATATTTATACTGCCTGTGGTTTTTGGGTGATTGTTTGCTTTTGAGGGTTCATTATGAGTATTTATTTCAAAATATTACTGGTGTTGTATGCAATGATCATTAGCGCTGCCGAGGCGCGGGAGGCGTCTTGTGCCGGGCCTTGTAATGCCGCGTTTGGGACATTTGTTGGAGAGGCCTTTTTAACGAAAGCATATAGTAATTGTAGTGGTTATTGCGTTAAAAATGAAAATCATTATGTGACATTGGCGCATCTCAAGCAGCCGATTTTCACGGGAATGAAATGGCAGTGTGTTGAATATGCGCGGCGTTGGCTCATTGAGAATAAAGGCGTGACGTTTGGTGATGTTGAATATGCTTATCATATTTGGGATTTACCTTATGCTGAAAAGGTAGATACACATGAACACAGAGCTATATTGCGTTTTAAAAACAAGGTTTCTAAAGAAGCGCCCAAAGTGGGTGATTTGTTGATCAATAGTGTCAAATTGGCCATTACGGGGCATGTTGCAGTGGTTGTTGGTGTTGAGCGCGACTCGATTACGATTGCTGAGCAAAATTATTTTAATCGTCGTTGGGAAGGCAAAGATTACGCGCGTCGATTGTTACTTGATAAAGATAAAAACGGCCGTTATCGCATTTTTGATGATTCATTGATTGGCTGGGTGCGGGTCAAAGAATAACGTATTACCGCAGGATGGGTTGCAAAGGGCAGCAACCCATCCTGCGGTAATACGTTATTGGCTTGCCTACTTACCGATGACCATGCTCGTTGCTGTGTCGGGCAGTGTATGCATTGTTTGATGATACAGTCGCATGCGCATGCGCAGGTGCGGGGCTAAAGAATGGGCCACCAGAGCTGTGGGCAACATGAACGTTGCTTGAAGCACGATAAGGGTTTGTTACAACAGCATGTGTGGGGCGATCAAAAACACTTGGCGATGTATGGCCATGAGTATGATGACCATAATGCCTATCAGCTCCCCAGCCTGAAAACCAGTTGGCAGGGTTCCAGCTCCAAGAGCTCACATAAGTTGGTTGTGGACTAACAAAAACGGTTCGTGTTGGGGCTGTTACGACGACCGCAGGTTGCCCTACATTCTCCGAATCAGCAGCAATATGCATGAACAGTGCGCCAATCCCAAGCCCTGCTGCACATAAGCCAAATGGTAACAGTGCAATCGGTTCCAGGCTCCATATGCAGAGAGCAAATACGGCAGCTACTGCAAGACAGTCTCTCATGAATCTAAACATACTTATCTCCTAAAAAATTGATGAATCCTCTCGATAAAGCAGAGTAGGTTGAAGTAGGTTGGGTTGAGCGAGAGCGAAGCCCAACAAAGTCATCATGTTGCGCTTCGCTCTCGCTTAACTCAACCTACCCTGTGCGTTGATGTAAATATCGGGTGAGGTCACTGAGGTTGTTTGCTTTCTCCCCAAGGGGCTCAAGCGCATGAAGTGCTTTGTTGTAATGTTGATGTATTAAATCAAGCAACTCTTGTTGATTCAGCAAACTCGCAAACGTTGTTTTTTGATTTGCTTCGTCTGAGGCGCGATTCTTGCCTAATACGTCGCTACTGCTATATCGGTCATGATAATCATCTTGCATTTGAAACGCCATGCCAATAAAACTTGCAAACTGTTGCAGTATCTCTGACGTTTTATCACACTGCTTGCCTGAAATCAAGGCCATTTTGATGCAAGCAGAGAAAAGAGCGCCCGTTTTCAGGCGATGAATGTGTTGAAGATGAGCTTTTGTAACGTCTGGTCGACAGAGATCAGTTAAATCAAGACTTTGACCACTTACCATCCCTGAAAAACCACTTGATTTTAGTAGTGCATAGGTAATGTCGATGACCTGACGATCATTGAGAACACGCGGTAGATGGGTAAGTAATATCTCATTTGCGAGCCCTTGCATACCATCACCCACCAAAATGGCGGTTGCCTCATTAAATGCGCGATGACAAGTTAGTTGCCCACGGCGATAATCGTCGTTATCCATGGCGGGTAAATCATCTTGTACGAGCGAGTAGCAGTGCGCCAGTTCAATCGCTGCGGCAATGCTGTCCAGAGCTTCAATGTTCGCATCAACAATCTCTCCAGTCAGATACACCAAAAGCGGGCGAAGACGCTTTCCGCCAGGGAAAAGACAGTATTGTATGGCTTCTTTTAAAGCGGGCGCTGGAATGTCGGCTTGATTGACAATGTCCTGCAGGACGGCTTCGTGACGTTCAAGGTAACCATTTATAATTGGATTATTCATCTTGCATTCCAGTGGGTAAGACTTTGTTGGCAGACAATATTTCAATTTTCTGCTCAGCTTGAGTTAGTATTTTTTGGCATTTTTGGGCAAGGTTAATGCCCTTTTCAAATTGCTTTAACGAGTCTTCAAGAGGAAGTTCGCCTTTTTCCAGTTGACTAACAATGGCTTCTAATTCGGCAATGGAGGATTCAAAATGAATGGGTTTACTCATGGTGGTTTCTATCGTCCTATTATATGATGGCTCGGAAGTGTATTCTCTTGGTAATCCGAGCCGCGCCGGGTAGGTTGGGTTGAGCGAGAGCGAAGCCCAACAATATCATCTACCCGGCGCGGCTTCTGATTATCCAGAGAATGCCCGGAAGTGTAATTTAACCGAGAATGCCATGAAAACCAAGCTTATATTTGTCTGCAGCCAATGCGCTGCGCTTTTTTCCCAATGGGCGGGGCAGTGTACGCAGTGCGGTGCCTGGAATGCGGTTGTTGAAGAGCAAATTGCCTCCGCAGGTCGGAGTGCCCGTCTTGGGAATTATGCCAATCAACGATCATCGGTGACCTTGGTTGAAAATGTTGTAATGGACAAGCAATCCCGTATGGATTGTGGTCTTTCTGAATTGAATCGTGTTCTCGGTGGTGGCCTGGTTAATGGCTCTGTTGTGTTGATTGGTGGTGATCCGGGAATTGGTAAATCAACCATTTTAATTCAAACGCTCGCCAATTTATCCTTGCAGCATTCCGTGCTGTATGTCACGGGTGAAGAATCTTTACAACAAGTTGCGATGCGTGCCAAGCGTTTGCAGTTGCCCTTAACCGGGCTTAAATTGTTGGCGGAAACGCAGGTGGAAACGATTTTAAGCCATGCTGAAAAAGAAAAACCACAAATTATCGTGATTGACTCGATTCAAACGACATTTACCGACTCCATTTCATCGGCACCGGGCAGTGTCAGCCAGGTTCGTGAGTCGGCAGCACAATTGGTACGGTTTGCCAAAATGACCCAAACCGCCGTATTTCTCGTGGGGCATGTCACCAAAGAAGGCGCCATCGCTGGCCCGCGTGTTTTAGAGCACATGGTTGATTGCGTGTTGTATTTTGAGGGGCAAAGTGACAGCCGTTTTCGTGTGATTCGCGCCATTAAAAATCGATTTGGAGCGGTTAACGAGTTAGGTGTCTTTGCGATGACCGATAAAGGCTTAAAAGAAGTCGCAAATCCATCGGCTATCTTTCTATCTCGCCAACCTGAGCCAACCCCAGGTAGTGCTGTGATGGTCACATGGGAAGGCACGCGCCCGATGTTGGTGGAAGTGCAGGCGTTGGTCGATGAAGCACATGGGCAACAAGCAAGGCGTGTCACGGCCGGTCTTGAACATAATCGTCTCGCTATTTTATTAGCAGTTCTCCACCGTCATGGCGGGATTGCAACGTTTGATCAAGATGTCTTTATCAATGTCGTCGGGGGTGTCAAAGTCATGGAAACGGGCAGTGATTTGGCCTTGATTACCGCGGTAGTCTCCAGTCTCAGAAATCGCATCTTTGATAGCGAAACCATTATTTTTGGCGAAGTGGGGTTGGCCGGCGAAATACGTCCCGTGCAAAGTGGTCAAGAGCGTCTGAAGGAAGCAGCAAAGCACGGTTTTAAACGCGCCATCGTGCCTTATGGTAATGCGCCTAAACAGATGGCATCACTCGGCATTGAGATTGTACCAGTGAAGCATTTGCAGGAGGTATTGCAAATATGGTAGCAGTGCGTTGGAATTTTAAATGATCGGGGAAAGGGAAAGGGAAGGGAAGAGATCGGGCACGGGCACGCTCACGGGCACGTGAATGTACGCCACGCGGGTTTTATATTTTAAAGGCTCGCGTAGCGATCATTCACGTGCCCGTGAGCGTGCCCGTGCCCTTGCCCGATCAGTTTTCCCCTTCCCCTTCCCCCAACCAAACAAGACTCAGAATATATTTCTATCCATCTCATCATTAATCAGTACAACGCATTGCGAAGCGAACAGCATTTTTTTACCCAAGCTTAATGTTTTTAAACCATTGCGTTTAAGCCCACTGATGGTTTTTTTCGGCATCGCCAAGTGATCACTTAAAATAAATACGGGATTCGGTTCCAACTGAGTGTCTCTGATGTCTTCTCCTTTGCGATCAAGCAAATACAAAGGTCGCGTTTTAATTAATCCACTGATTAATTTTTCAAAACCAAAGCCGCTGACTTGAACGCCTGGAGCGACGGTTCGTGTTTCATCTTTGAGTAAGCCGCGACTATCTTTTAATGCTTTTTCAATCAGTCCAATCACTGCTTCTTCATGAAAGCCCGTTAGTGATAGTCCATCCGCACTGGTGAGTTTAATGGTATGAGGAAAGTCTTCTGAACTATCAAGCACAATATAAACTTCAACATCGCTTCTAAAATCAATCGAAATAAAAAAAGCATTGATGACTGAGTGAGCCACCACTTCAAAATGCTCTTTCCCTCCGACTTGTGATCTGACACGCTCCCAACGAGTCGTTCCTTTCCGTGCTCTAATGATAAACGTTCTCATACTGGTACTCCTATTATCATGAATAATTGATAGGCGGCTGACAACGCTCACAAAATACAGTACTTCGTTGCCCTAATTGTATCGAACGTAAAGGTGTTCCGCAGGTTGTACACGGCAAACCCGCTCGACCATAAACATGCAGCTTTTGTGAAAAATATCCCGGTTTGCCTTCACTGTTCACGAAGTCTTTTAAAGTGGTGCCGCCCTGTGAAATGGCCGATCTCAGGATTTGCTTAATGGCTTCGACCAGTTGATCGCATTGTTGTTGCGTGAGTAAACCCGCCGGCATCGATGGGTGAATGTTGGCTAAAAACAATGCTTCTGCAGCATAAATATTGCCGATACCGGTGACGATTTTGCTATTCATGATGAAGGGTTTAATGGCACCGTGTCGATTCAAGGATTTCTCCTTCAAATATTGGCCAGTAAAATTCATATCAAGCGGCTCGATACCCATTGAGTTGAGCAGGGGATGATTGAGAGGGTTTTCCGCTGTCCAGAGTATTGCGCCAAAGCGCCGCGGATCGTTATAACGCAGTTGTTGATGAGGGGATAAAACAATATCCACGTGATCATGTCGCGTGGGTGGCGCATCGAGAGTCAATAATCGTAAACTGCCTGACATTCCCAAATGGATAATCAGCGTGCCGGCAGAGACATGGATCAACAGATATTTACCTCGACGAGAGAGGCTGAGTATTTTCTGTTGACTTAAACGGGCTTTTAAGTCGGTTGGAATAGGCCAGCGTAATTGATGATGCCTGATAATGACATCTTGAACAGTAGCACCCTCAAGCTGAGGGATTAAGCCACGCATGATGGTTTCAACTTCTGGTAATTCGGGCATGTGATGATTTTCGCTATGAGATTTTTGGCTATTGTAATGAAAAATGTCTTTTGGTGATAGCTGAACAAACGCCAGCAATTTCCGACTTAAAACCTGCGCTGGCGGCGGAGTTCCTTCTCCCATTGATGGGAGAAGGTGCCCGACAGGGCGGATGAGGGTAGATCAAAACACTGCGATTTAAACTGCCCTCACCCGCCCTGTCGGGCACCCTCTCCCATCAATGGGAGAGGGCGCTCATACTGACCATCGGCTTTTATGGTGGGAATTGCTGAACAAATGCTGCCTAAATTGACAAATATTCAAATGTCGTGCATAAAGCGTTTTATTTTTTTTTTATTAATCGATGGGTGATTTATGGCTGATATAGATAGTCTTGTTAAAAAAGGTATTTTTTCAACAGCAGGATCTGCACTATGTGGTTTAACAGGTCAATTATTTGTACCAACTGCATTTGCAATTTCCGCAGGCACAGTCGCTGCAGCATGTGCTGTTGGCACAGGTATTCTTGTCTTACCTTATCTCCTTCTACAAGCAGGGCTTGATAGCGTAGTGAGTGAGAAAAACAATCCATTGACACATTGGATTCTAAGCACAGCAATAAGCGTTGGCCAGGCTGTTTCTGCCGCGGTTATTGGGGCTACAATTTTGGGTGTTGCAGCCGCACCAATCGCTTACTGCGCCCTTACAGGAATGGCCGTCCTCACGTTCGCGGCGTTTTGTTTTACTGTTTTGATTGGTATCGCTACAGCTTGTACAGTTGGTTCGAGTATTGCTGACACAGCACCCTCAGCTAACTTAAGGTAAGGTAATCGCTCTTTTTTGAAATTATCACAAGCCAGGGATGGCTTGCGCACACAGGAAAAATAATAAAACGGGTCTGATTTAAGTTTACACGGAAATTCTGGCAGTTCTCCGCAATAACCCCATAGATGTCAACAGACCCTAATGTGATCATGATTCTGGATGCACGCAGTGAGAAGTTACGTTGGTTTCGGTCCATTCTCCCGAGTTGGTTCTGCAACAGGTTTTACAGCTTGTCCTGATTGTACTGCGCTCTTAAACGTGTGCTGTGTTTCTATTAATCTATCAGCCGCTTTTGTTTTTATATCATTAACAGTCTTTTCTACCAATTTATACCGGAATGTGTTAGGCAGATCTTTTTCTGGAAACTCTTTTTGTGCAGTCTCCGGATTTGTTCCAAGCGCAATTGCGTTCTCTAATCCCCTCATCATTTGCATGTAACCATCTTTTAATAAAGTGCTAGACTGCCGCAAGTCTCTTGTAATGAGTCCAGTTGGATCTTGAGCTTTCGTAGGATAATTCAAATTGTTTAGCCGCACACATTCCCCACGAAGAACCTCGTACTGCTGAAGCAATTTATCTTTTTTCGATTCATATGTAGACATTTTATCCTCCATTCGACAATGAAAATGTATATCACATTTATATTGTAGTACAAATTAAGCAACACGAATTCACACGGGTTGTTTTCCGATCAATTTTAACGCCAATTATGATCTCGAGTTTAGCCATTTTTGTCCAGCGAGGCAGCCTGGATGACGCAAAAACAGATCTATAAAATTTAAATCAATCAACAAGCGTCATCCGGGGTCGATGAACAGTCACTTGCTTTAACTACTTTTCTATAAGTCATGATCATTCCTTTTAAATTTGCTGGGGAGTTACAAATTTTTATTTATTTTGAAATTATTACATTCTGTTCGCGTATCTCAATTATTGGGTGTGCCCATTGATTCTTAATCATCTTAGGTGTTACAAACGATCTATTGAATATTCCCCGACTTATTGAGAAGTGACATTTTTTAGGAGATTTCTATGAAAAATATATTGATTTACACTACAAATACCTGTCCTTATTGCGTTATGGCCAAAAAACTCTTGCAGAATAAAGGATTAACCTTCACAGAAATTCGTGTTGATTTAAATGATAACGAACGTGAAAAAATGATCACGCTTTCTGGACGACGTTCGGTCCCACAAATTTTTATCGATGACGCCCATATTGGCGGCTACGATGATCTGTATGCCTATTTCAAAACATTGTAAGAATCAATGGGTTTAGTGCCATTATGTGAAGGCGTCGATTTATATCGTTATTTAATTGATGTATCGATTAAATGGCGTCATTGTGGTGGGCAGGTCACTCGGGCTGGGGCAAGGACACGCACACAGTTTTTTTAACGAGGAATTGAAATTACCTGCTACTTGTGGTGGTATTATAAGTAGGAACCTATCATGCATGCTCAAAAACTATCTATTTCCTTGCCTCAGCAACAATGTCGATTTATCGAAAACTATCTTATCGAACATCATTTAAAAAGTCGTTCAGAAGTAATTAAAGAAGCACTTTACTTATTGCAACAAAAGCAACTTGAAACTTATTACAGTGAAGCAAATCAAGAAATTGATTTAGCGTATGAGAATGTATCTTTAGATGGGATTGAAGAAAATGAAGCGTGGTGAGATTTATTTTGCTGATTTAGACCCTACATTTGGCGATGAAATTAAAAAAATCGCCCTGTTCTTATTGTAAGCAATAATGCTAATAATAATGTGGCTAATACAATTGCCATTGTGCCAATTACTTCAAATGTAAGTAAAGTTTATCCATTTGAGGTTCTTCTTAACGTTAATGAGAGTGGGTTGGCGAAAACTTCAAAGGCTCAATGTCATCAACTTAGAACCATTTCTAAAAATAGAATTTCGAATAAAAAAGTTCAGGGCGTAGTTGGCAGTTCCATCTTATCTAGGATTAATTCAGCATTAAAACTGCATTTAGATTTGCTTTAAATACTTTTCGATGTGATCCACAAGTTGGGCATGCATGTCACGATGGAAATAGCCGCTTAAAATGAAGACTGAAGAGGGTAAGTCGATTTATAAAGACAGTGTCAACGCGCTAGTCGCAAATCAACCGCACCTGCGATAACATATACTTCTTTATGAATTAAGAGTATTACGTATGCCATCATATGACATTCCAGTGCCTCATCTGACCACGGCTTATTCTGGGCCTTTGCATCATATTGAAAAAACTATATTAAATCAGATCCCGGTGATTGAAGGGTGGTTTCGCAAGCGTTGGCAAGAAACGCCACCGCCGATGACTTCTTCAGTTGATTTGCGGCACGCCGGATTTAAATTGGCGCCTGTTGATACGAACTTGTTTCCGGCGGGGTTTAACAATCTGAACCCTGATTTTCTTCCGTTGTGCATTCAAGCTGCACAGTCGGTGCTCATGGGCTTGCATCCGAACTGCGTCAGAATCCTCCTATTACCGGAAAATCATACGCGTAATCAGTTTTATATGGAAAGTTTGAATCGACTGCGCGAGATGTTGAGTCAAGCAGGTTTTGCTGTGCGCATTGGTAGCCTTGATCCCGATTTGCAACAGACACGTGAAGTCACGTTGGCGAGTGGCAGTAAGCTCCATATAGAGCCTGTCATACGTGAGGGTTCGCGGCTTGTTTTGCCGGATTTTGATCCTTGTTTGCTGTTGTTAAACAATGATCTCTCAACCGGCGTGCCTGATATTCTGCGCGGAATAGAGCAACCCATTCAGCCGCCTGTGCAGTTAGGCTGGGCTTCTCGACTTAAATCAACCCATTTTCGGCATTATTCAGATGTTGCGTTTGAATTTTCAAAAGTTATTGGTATTGACCCCTGGCTGATTAATCCTCTGTTTACTGCAGTTGATGGGGTTGATTTCATGTCAGAAACTGGGCTTGATCGAGTTGCAGAAGCTGTGGATATGCTTCTGACTCAGATTCAAGCGCAATATAAGCGTTATGATATTCAAGAAAAGCCCTTTGTGGTGGTTAAGTCAGATAATGGGACTTATGGAATGGGTGTGATGATGGTGCATGATGGGAAAGAAGTATTGCACCTTAATCGTAAGCAACGTACGAAGATGTCAGCGACCAAGGGCAGTCAAACGGTGGGTCGGGTGATTGTGCAAGAAGGGGTGGTTAGTCTCGAGACAATGGCGGATGGTGCGGTCGCCGAGCCTGTTGTCTATATGTTTGGACAATATGTGATCGGTGGATTTTATCGTGTGCATCAAGGGCGAGCGCGCGATGAAAGTTTGAATGCGCCCGGGATGCATTTTGAGCCATTGGCCTTTGCTACAGCATGTAATACGCCCCGAGAAATTTTGGGATGTGAAGAGACGCCTAACCGGTTCTATACTTATGGCGTGATTGCTCGACTAGCAGCCCTGGCCGCCGCTCGTGAAATGAATGACATAGGAGATGCATCATGAAATTGGGTATTTTGATGGATCCACCCCAAGCCCTCCATGCCTATAAAGATTCAACTGTCGCTATGATTGAGAGTGCGCTTGCGATGGGATGGTCGTGCGCCTATTTCACTCTGCATGATCTCTACTGCCGTGAGGGCAAGGCCTATGCGCGTATCTCAGACATCAAGGTTCGCGATCGAATGGTCTCAGATTGGGCTGATATTCAACCTCTGGGCGAACATCCCTTATCGACGTTTGATATTATTTTAATGCGAAAAGATCCGCCGTTTGATCTCGAGTATATCTATGCAACCTATGCGCTCGAATTGGCCGAGAGCGAAGGGGTGTTGGTCGCAAATAAGCCACAAAGTTTACGTGATGCGAATGAGAAGTTTTTTACGTTGAATTTTCCACAATGCTGTCCAACAACACTCGTTAGCCGCGATATCAGTCGCTTGCGAGCATTCTGGAAAGAGCATGGTCAAGTGATATTTAAGCCTTTGGAAGGTATGGGCGGGAAATCTGTTTTTCATGTCGACAAAAAAGGGCAGAATCTATCGGTTATTTTAGAAACGCTAACCCATAGTGAGCAAACGCTGGTGATGGCACAGCAGTATATTCCTGATATCAGCACCACAGGGGACAAGCGCATTCTCATGATTAACGGGGAGCCAGTTCCCATGGCGCTTGCCCGTATCCCCGCGGAGGGCGAACTACGTGGCAATTTGGCGGCTGGCGCAGTGGGAAAAGTCGTGCCCCTGACTGAAAGAGATCGCTGGATTTGTCGCGAAATTGCGCCGAAATTGCAGGAAAAAGGCCTGTATTTTGTCGGTATTGACGTGATCGGTGATTATTTGACCGAGATTAATGTCACAAGTCCCACTTGCATCCGAGAAATCAGTCAAGAGGCTGGGATTGATATTGCAGGTGATTATTTGCGGTGTTTGCAGAGTTTGAAAAACGTTCAGAATTAACATGATTGCTAATCAACACCCTATCGATTGGCTCAATTGACACCTGATGAGATAACACTGGTTCTCGATCGATTGCAACGGTTATTGGGAAGATGATTTTGATCGGTGCGCCATTGCGAGCGCCCCAGTACCTTCGGTACAAACAGCCACAATGAACTTCACAATATGTGCAATGTTGTATCAGGCGTCGTTGCGAGGCACGAAGCAATCCAGGGGTTCGAAGCTTTGTTCTCTGGATTGCTTCGTGCCTCGCAACGACGCGACCTGCAAGTTCATTGTTGCTGTAAGTACTGAAGGTACTTGGGCGATCCCAAAGAACTTGCGGGCTGAGTAGGTTGCTGGTGCATAGTTGGCTTGTGGTGTTTTTAAGATCTATGCAACTGGAAAAATTCAGCGCATAATATGCGTATTGTTGTAACTTTATTTCAGGAACGATTTGTATTATGAAAGCAACCATTGAGCAATTATTGGCGAAATCTCTTCAAAACATGCGTGAATCGGGTGCGATTCCGTCTGATGTTATTGTTGAGGTGAAGGTTGATCGCAGTAAAGATAAAACTCACGGTGATTTTGCGACGAATCTTGCCTTGTTATTGGCTAAGCCTTGTAGTCAGGCACCACGAAAATTAGCTGCACAGATCGTAGAATTTATGCCTGAGAACTCGTTGGTTGAGCGTTTAGAAATAGCCGGCGCCGGTTTTATCAATTTTTTTATTCGCCAGGCAGCACACACTGAAGTGATTGCAACAGCCCTCCAACAAGGCGACCAATTTGGGCATAGTGATCTGGGACAGAGCCAATCGCTTTTGTTGGAATATGTTTCTGCTAACCCAACTGGCCCACTGCATGTTGGGCACGGACGTAGTGCCGCATTTGGCGCGAGCCTTGCAAATATTTTAACAGTTGCCGGGTTTAAGGTCTGTCGTGAATATTATGTAAATGATGCCGGTCGACAAATGAACATTCTGGCGGCGAGTGTTTGGTTGCGTTATTTAACCTTGGCGAATGAACCCGTTGTGTTTCCTGCCAATGGTTATCGTGGTGATTATGTACATACGATGGCTCAAACCTTGCTTGACCAACATGGTCGGGCTTTTGTTCACTCCTGGCAAACGGTTACAGATGCATTACCATTAGATGAGCCAGAAGGTGGCGATAAAGAGCTTTATATCGACGCAGTGATTGCCAAGGCACAAGCTTTACTGGGCGAAGATGGCTTCAAATTATTTCATGATTATGCGCTTCAATCGGTATTGGCAGATATCAAAGACGATTTGGCTGAGTTTGGCGTTGAGTACGATGATTGGTTTTCCGAGCGTTCACTCCTTGATGAGGGTGCGATTCATAGTGGGATCGAGGCATTAAAGACAGCAGGACATACTTATGAGCTGGAAGGTGCTTTATGGTTCCGTGCAACTCACTTTGGTGATGAGAAAGACCGCGTGTTGGTGCGAGCAAACGGCCATAACACTTATTTTGCTGCAGATGTTGCCTATCATTGGAACAAATACCATCGTGGTTTTGAGCGGGTTATCGATATTTTTGGTGCCGATCACCACGGATACATCTCAAGAATTACCTCGGCGGTTCATGCGCTGGGACATGATGCAAATGCCTTGACTATTTTATTGGTACAATTTGCAATTTTATATCGTGGTGGTGAGCGCGTGCAAATGTCGACACGTAGCGGGTCCTTTGTGACCTTGCGTGAATTGCGTCAAGAAGTTGGTAATGATGCTGCGCGATTCTTCTATGTGATGCGTAAACCCGAACAGCATATGGATTTTGATTTGGATCTGGCGAAATCGCAATCGACCGACAATCCTGTGTATTATATCCAATATGCACATGCGCGTATCAGCAGTGTGTTGCGGCAATTGCAAGAGCGTGCTTTGATTCATGATGAGGCATTGGGTATTCAGCATATTGAAGCATTAACTGAACCACATGAAGTTGCACTTATGGTGCTGTTGAATCGCTATCCTGAAGTGATTGAGCTCGCCGCGCGTGCATGTGAACCGCATCTTGTTGCCTATTATCTACGTGAATTGGCAACGGGCTTGCATAGTTACTATAATGCTGTCACGCTTTTATGTGAGCAAGCTTCTTTGCGTCATGCGCGCCTATGTTTGCTGAAGGCGGTACGGCAAGTGTTACGTAATGGGTTGCAGTTATTGGGTGTATCGGCTCCAGAGAGCATGTGATGACAAAACAATATCGAAGAAGAAATACAGCATCTTCCGGGGGCGGTCTATTACGATCGCTGATGCTTGTTTGCGTTTCGTTTTTTTCCGGTTATCTGGTCGCATCTTATTTGGATATTGGTCGCTTGGGGAATTGGTTGAGCTCTCTTGCTCCTGAATCGAGCCGGCTTGTGTCAGCGCCGCAATTAGCCAGTCATACTCAGAAGCCTAAATTAGAATTTTATACGTTACTGACGGCTAATCACGGTACGGTTGCTATCCCGCCACGTCCCGCGCCTATTGTCGCAAAAGCAGCTCCTGTTGCACACACAACGGTTGCAACGCAACATGTGGCTCCAGCGATTACCGTGCAGGCTCGTGAAACCAAGCCCAACGTGAAAACAGTTGCGCAAAAGGCGTTGGCTGCGAAGCTTGGCTATACAATTCAAGTGGCTGCTTTGCGTACTCAACAAGATGCTGAGCGCATGAAGGCTTCGCTTCTTCTCCGAGGGTTTCAGGTTCATGTGAGCTCCACTGCAAGCAATGGCGTGACCTGGTTTAGGGTCATGGTCGGTCCTTTTGCTTCTCGCGCTCAAGCTGAAGAAACGCGATCCGTACTTGTGCATCGCGAGCGTATGAATGGAATGATTCGAAAAATGGATGCCTAGCCTTAATTAGGATACCAACATCAACATGTTCGCCACTTACTCTTTTTTTGTCCCTGACATTCGCTGCGTCAATTGCCATAATCCGCTCAAGGAAGCATTAATGGCAAGTGACGAGTTGCAGATTGACCGTATCGAGATTGATGATAAAGAAGTGAGCATTCATGTGCCCGAAGGGATGGATGAGTTTTGGCTGCAGCAACGAATCACCGCTACACTTAGGTCTATTGGTCACGCCTCTGTTTTTTCAGACGAATTATTTCAAGAGCAATCATCTGAACAAACGGCACAACATTGGTTTCAAGGTATTGTGGGGTGCGTTGCAGGATTGAGCTTAATGATGTTGTGCTTGTTAGTTGGGCCGATGTCACTTGGATTCATGTTGCCGATTACGCTGGCAAGTGGTGCTTTGACGCTTATACTCGGTGCGGCCTCCTACGAGCGTGCTTTCATTGAATGGACGAATGCAAAACAACTGTCTATGGATAGCCTGTTTGCAGTCAGTACCATCATTGTGCTCATTATGTCTATTGTATCCATTTTTGTGCCCGGGCTGCCCATGATGCTGGATACAGGGTTGCTCATTTTTGGCTTTCGGCATCTGGGTTTGGCGCTTGAAAGCTCGTTAACGCGAAGCATGCAAATGAATACGCGCTTCGTTGACCGACTACCTCAAACAGTTAGCGTGGCATCAGATGATTATGATGTGTGTGATGAGAAGCCACTGCACGATGTCAAAGTAGGTGACTTGATTGAGATTCAACCCGGAGACATTATTCCACTAGATGGCGTGTGTCTTAATGAGAATCAAGAGATTTATGATGACATCATTACGGGGTCTTACTTACCGCATAAAATTCAAAGAGGAGAAAAACTTCTTTCTGGAATGCGCGTTTTCGAGGAAAGTGAGGCGATGGTGCTCGAGGTCACGCAACCCCTGGAGACATCGCATCTCAAGCGTCGGGACCAACTGAATGCTAAAACCAGGTTTGAAAACAAGGCAAATTTTGAAATCATTGCTAAAACGCTGGTTAATTACTTCATACCAACGGTGTTGGTGTTGGCGGTTCTATCCGGGGGCGTGCTCGCCTGTTTCTTTCCATGGACCACCGCCATTCGTTGTGCAATAGCAGTGCTTGTATCTGCCTGCCCATGTACGCTCGGTCTAGTCGTGCCTTTGGCGGTTAAAATTGGGATGAAAAAAGCATCTGATAATGGCGTTCAATTTCGAAGTAAAGAACAGTTACAGCGTGCAGGTGAAGTGGATTGCGTGGTGTTTGATTTGAATGGAACATTAACTCTTGGCGTACCAGAGGTGGTTGGTGAGTTGGTATGGGATCGAGAACGGATCGATCGAGTAGAGTGTATTCGAGCAATTGCCGCCTTGGAAAAAAACTCCAAACATCCCCATGGACGTGCGCTTTATCAGTACGTCAAGGATCAAGAGCTGAGTGTTCCTGAAGTCAACGTTCAGCGTCATCACGCTGGTGTGTCAGCGAGAATAGATGAATGCGAGTATCTCATCGGGAATCATCAGATGATGGTAGAACATCATATTGATCCTGTTGCGTATCATCAGCAAAACCATCTTGTTTTAAGGCCTTGTGAGCGCGTAATCTATCTTGTACGTTCTCAACAGATTGTCGCACATGTAGTTCTCCAGGATCCTCTGCGTCCAGAGGCACGTCATATGGTTGATGCATTGAAGGCATTAGGTAAAACCGTGTTTATTTGCACCGGCGACGAATTGGAAACGGCACAAGGGTATGCTGAACAGTTGGATATTTCAGTTGAGCATATCAGGGCAAGACAACGTTGTTCTTTAAGTGGAAGTGATGAAGATGACAAGTCCTTGTTTATTCAATCATTAACCGAGGAAGGTCATTGTGTGGCTATGGTTGGAGACGCGGGCAACGATGTCAATGCAATATCGGCCAGTTATTTTGGTTTAGCATTGCGTTCTGCAGGTAGTGATGATGTGACGGCTGCAAGGGCAGGAGCAGTCATTTACGGTTCGTCTTTATTACCGGTTATCAGTGCGTTTGCCGTTTCGCAGCAAACGGTGAGTAATATTAAGCAAAATTTATTCATGAGCTTAGGATATAATGTGCTCACCGAATTGTTGATGGGTGGCATCTTGGTAGCGCTTGGTGTGGTGTTGAACCCCAGTTTTGGGGTTGCCTTGATGATCGTGCAAATGTGTTTAATACTGGGGAATGCTTATCGTTTCCAGCAAGAACCTTTGGTGGATATGGAGTTGCTGCCCCAAGTTGCCGATGAGATGAGCGAAGTTGAGGCTGGGCAATCTATCTTGGATGGTCCAATGGTTGCTCATCAATCCAATCCTGAAAGGGATAGGGTGACAGCATTATGGACGCAACCTGCGACCCTTAACGCGTCACAGTTATTGCAACATTCGCCGCGTTCTTTATCGCCTGTGGCTTCGCTACCCGAACTGTCAACGTATTCACCATAAATTCATTTTTTATCAGCTGTGCAACCCGCTCGGCAACTGTTTCAATGAGCGCAAATTGATTCGACTCAACATACGTTGTAACTTGTTGACAGAGTTTGTCATAATCAATGGTATTGATTAATTCATCCTGGCAATTAGAAACATCGGTTGGAATAGTGATGTCAATCAACAAACGCTGATCAATGGCTTGTTCCCATTTATGCACGCCTATTTTAGTTAATACGCTAAGGCTTGAAATGGTTAATTGATCCATATAATCGTTTCCTGTCTTGGAGTCTGGACAGCGCTGCATGCAAAAAGACGCATGCAGCGCTGTCCAAATATAATTTTCCGGATTTAATTGCACAAATGTACGGGATCCTCAATAATAAAACAATGTTTTGTATTCTCTCGATATCATAAGGCGAATCAAATTCGCCGACGCTCCATGGCTTGGCTGAGGAGCGTCGGCAGCCTGAGATTACTTTGCGATATCGAAAGGATACAAATGTTTATCTTGGATCTCGAATAAAACAGCATGAGTTTTTTTCATGCTGTTTTATTCAAAGCCTAATTTATCACAGGAGTGGAGATGCCCGTAGCTAGAATGTGCCGATATGCAACGATGGTGATATTAATTAGTCTAACATCAACTGGGTGTGTGAAAAATGGTCAGAAGCTGCCTATTCCCCTCAGGGGGGTTGCTATGGGAGCGGGGATCGGTATTGGCGTTGGCGCCGTTGTTGGCTCGGTTGCAGGGAATGCGGTAGTGGGTGCTGCCGTTGGGGGCGTCGCCGGATCCGTTCTAGGTTTATTTCGTCAGACGCCACAAGAAGTCATTGGTGAATTGGCGAGACAAGATATTCAATATGTTGAATATGGCGACACCCACGTTTTAATTATACCCACGGATCGTTATTTTGAGGTCAACACCCATCGGTTTAGTGATCAGTGTTATCTTGGGTTGATGAATATCACCAGACTTCTGCGATTTTATCCCTGTAGTATGTTTTATGTTGCCGGATTTACGGATGAAATTGGGACTAGAGACAAAAAAAATAAATTATCTCAATCCCGGGCTGATGCGATGATTACATTTTTATGGGCTCATGATGTGCGCGCATATAATTTAAGGGCAGAAGGGTATGGCGATAAATTTTCTGTTGGGGATAATCATCTCATTCATGGCAGCGCATATAATCGTCGCATAGAAATTCAGTGGATCAATATTGCAAATTGCAAAACGCCGCCGATGACTGAGCCCTTAGACAGCAAATAATGAGTACGTAGGTTGGGTTGAGGCGGGTTCGCCGAAGCTCAACAAAATGTTTCATGATTTAGGATATCAATATGCATTCCAGATTTATCGGTGGCATTCTGTTAATCGTCGGCACTTCAATAGGTGCCGGCATGCTGGCTCTTCCGGTCGCCAATGCGGCAGCAGGCTTTTGGGCTTCTTCTTTTTTTCTTTTGCTGTGCTGGTCGTTCATGACCTTCGGGGCTTTTTTTATTCTTGAAGTGAATCTCTACTTGCCTCGTGGAAAACATATGGTGTCCATGGCGAACGCAACGCTGGGTATTCCTGGGCTCGCGGTGACTTGGCTTAGCTATTTGTGCCTACTGTATACGTTGTTGTCTGCATACATCTCAGGTGGCGCGGATGTCTTGGGTGGATTGTTGGCTCATGCGAATATTCACGCGCCGAGCTGGGCTCTTGCTATTGTATTTACCTGTGTTTTTGGTTGGGTGGTTTATCAGGGCATTCGCCAGGTTGATTTATTGAATCGCGGCTTGATGTTTGGCAAATTGGCAATTTATGCGGTACTGGTTCTATTGATTTCTCCTCATATTGATTGGCATTATTTACAACAGGGCGATGCACCAAAGATCCTCGGTTCACTGATGCTGCTGATGACCTCATTTGGGTTTGCGATTATTGTGCCAAATTTACGAGAGTATTTTGATGATGACCTGCCCACATTAAGAAAAGTGATTTGGATAGGTTCATTGATCCCGCTTATCTGTTATATCGCATGGGATGCGGTGATTATTGGAACCTTGCCTGCACAAGGAACAGAGGGCTTGGTCGCGTTAATGCAGAGTGATCATACGACCAGTACGTTGGCACTTCTTCTTGCTAATACGCTGGATAATCAGCTCATCAGTTCATTGTTTAATTTTTTTACGTCGATTTGTATGTTAACGGCATTTTTAGGTGTGTCGTTGTGTTTGTTAAGTTTTCTGGGTGATGGATTAAACATGATCCAACAAGGAAAACAGGGTGGCATCTTATTTTTACTGACCTTTCTGCCGCCCTTGCTGATCGTTTTATATTATCCAGGAGCGTATATCCATGCTTTAAGTTATGCAGGATTTCTGTGCGTGATTCTGCTGTTGTTTTTGCCGGCGCTCATGTCCTATGTAGGCCGACGGCATTTTCATCCTCAATTTATTGTTCCTGGCGGGAAAACAGTGCAGATCATGATGATGGTTTCTGCAATAGCGTTAATGATGATTGCTTTTTGATGGCATGCTATTAATGAAGGTAACCGTACTTTAACGCAACAATAACCAGCGTTGATACAATGACCCATAAAACAATCGCTTGTAGTAATACAGAGATGCCGACTGCTTTTAAATTTTTAAAGGATACGTTGTAACCAATTAAAAAAAGAGCAACGACGAAGAAACTTTCTCCAACATGCTTTAGCTGGTCGCCGATGTGCTGCAATTGTGGAAATATTGTAACGATCAATGACGCCAGGATAAACCATAAAATAAACCAGGGTTTTTTTACTTTTCCTAGCGTTTCATCCTGTTGATTGAGTTTACTGTAAATAACCGCAATGATTAAAGTCACCGGAATGATCCATAACGCCCGCACCAATTTAACCGTGGTACCAACCACCAAAGATTCTTGACCATAACTCATGCAACTACCTACAACCGATGAGGTGTCGTGAATAGCAAGTGCTGCAAGTAAGCCAAACTGATGTTGTGTTAGGTGTAACTGATGGCCAATATAGGGGAAGAGTAAGAGTCCGACCGCATTTAATAGAAAGACAACACCCATAGCAACAGCAGTTTCTTCGGGTTTTGCATGGATGACAGGGCTTATTGCCGCAATCGCACTACCGCCACAAATGGCTGTACCAGAGCTAATTAAAGTAGAAATTTTTCCTTGATTGTTAAGAAGACGTCCAATGACCAGCCCCAGCGCTAAGGTTCCGCAGATGCTAATCATCGTATAACCAAGACCGGATACACCCGCTTTTATAATATTGGTTAAATTAAAACCAAAGCCAAGCAGAATAATGGCATAGCTTAACGTTTTAGTCGCCCAAGGTTTTGCTTGATGACTCAACGATGTATCATGAGCTATAGTTGTTAAAATAATACCAAGAATGAGCGCAACTCCAGGCATAAAACTCTTATACTCAAAGTCAGTATGGCTCGTACCCAAAAGAATGAAAATAATGCCAAAGAGGGATATGTACTTGATGGATTTCATGTGCTTTTCTGCCTAAATCGGATATTTTCATGATGATACCGCTTAATTTTGAAGGAATAAATTGCGATGATTAAAAATATAAAGGAGATCAAGAGTGTCTGTGAAATATTAACTGATATTCCTGATGATACGATGTTGATCCTTGATCTGGACAATACATTTATGACACCTCGACTTGATTTAGGCGGTGATGCGTGGTTTATGAATTTAATCACCGAAGTGGTCAAGAAACATGAGGATCAAACGCTCGCAATGACATGGGCAATTACACTCTATAGTTCGGTGCAAAATTTCATACGTACAAAAGCGGTTGAACATTGAGCGTGCTCACGCAATTTGATGGTCAGTTTTACACGATAATTGATGGTTGCAATGCGCCATAAAATGCACAGCCTCCCTGCTGTATTTTTTCCAGATTAGAAAGGTGGATTATCCTCCTTCATATTAATATCAGCCATGGTTCCAATGACTGATTCTCGATAATAACGTTCTATTTGATGATGGTAATGCTCACCAAACGCAACCATCAGTGCATAAAAGAAATCCTGCACATTGACCGCTGCTTCATCGGTGAGTGTCGGTGCTTCAATGACTAAATATTTCATCGCTTTCTCCCGATTAAGCTTTTTTTCGTTTGTTTGATGAGACCGAAGTGGTGAAACACTCAAAATACAACTGCTCATCCAATTGTGGACGCTCAAGGCGTGCGGCCATATCCAGCAGTTCCCCAGACATGTTGCAAAGGATCCGACTGTTTCCGGCTGCGTGTTCACAAAGGGTGTTTATCAGCCCTGTCGTCATTAGCCCAGGGTTGCCAGCGTGTTCCAATAGATGTTGCAGCGTTTGGGTTAACTGCTCAATGCTGGCGTGTTCTGTGAGCAGGCGGATCCGAATACGACTACCCAAAGGCATCAGATCGTCGCGGCGTAGTTTATCATTTAATCTTTGATCACCAGCCAGAATGACGCTGAGCAAGTTACGTGAGTCAAATTGCATACTGGTCAGTAACCGTAGTTCACTTAAGACTTCTGGCGACATTTCCTGTGCCTCGTCAATGATAAGCACTGGGCGTAACAAGGTGCTATCAACGTGAGTGAGCCATCGTTCGCGTAAATTTTTGAAGCCACCCCAACGATTGCTGGCCGTAAGTGGCACACAAAAAACATCCCCCAGTTCACGATAAAAATCAGCAAGCCTTGAGTTAGCATGACTGATGACGCCGATCTGCGCATCACGCACGCGTGTAAGGCGTGAAGCCAAAACGCGCAAGGCAACACTTTTACCTGTGCCAGGATCACCGCTCACTAAAGCAAAACCACCTTCACGAAGTAATGATTGCTCAACACGCCAGCAAAAATTCTCGAGCTTTGGGTAAATGCACAAGGCTTCTACGGGGATATCCGAGATGAATGGATTGTATTTTAGACCATAAAGAGCCAGTAGTTTTTTACTCATGTTCAGATTCTCCTTTGGGTAAATAGGCCGGAGGAAGGCCGGTGGCCGCGTATTCTGCCATCAGTGCTTTTAGCAAGGGCGCAACGCCTGTTGATACAAGCTCTTCGCTGGGCTCTTGTTCACCGGAATTGGTGAAAGTTCGACGCTGACCTGAAGCGTTTTCTGATTTGTCTTGTGGATAAATCATACTTAACAGTGTGTTGGTGTGTGGATCGACAAGCCTTACAGAGCCTAAGTCCCACCGTGCATAGCGGATGTACAATATCTCCAAACTGCGGTATTGCGATGGCACTTCAAAGCGTTTGCCATCAAGACTGAATGTTCCATCTGATTTACGTTGCCTGCGATGCACCTGAGTGCAAAAAGCATGATGTAACGCTGCGGTGTCAGGACACGGTCGACCAACATCGGCATCCTTCATATAGCGCGCAAGCGGTGAGCAGCCAATCTCGGAATGTACTTTTTGATGGTATTCACGCTCGACCCAAGCAAGGGTGCTTTTATTGAGTAACGACAAGGTTATCTCCTCCTCACCCTCAAGCATAGCCATCAATCGCCCTTCAACTTGCGCCCAAAAAACCTCCTGTTTCGCGTTTTGGTAGGGAGAATAAGGTAGTGTAGGTTGATGTAGAATGCCCAATCTCGCAAGCCCTTCGGTAAACTCAGCCGAAGTCATCGCACTGCCATTGTCACTCATCAGAGCGCGCGGTAAGGCGCGTTTCTGTAGTGCCTGCATAAACCCATGTACCAGCGTCTCTGCGGTTTCATCCATGTACCATTGAGCATGACAAATCAGGCGGGAGCGGTCATCCAGAATGGCAAGTAATAAGGGTTTATGCCATTGACCGTCTCGTCCCAAAATTCTGCGTGAGCCATGGTGAAAATCAAGGTGCCATAACGTGTTAACATGGTCGACTTCATAACTTCTGACCTCTCGTTTCTCTAGCCTATCAGCTGCGAGGATGGCGCCTTCTGTATGTCGTCTTTTCCGCCCAGGTTGCTTGCAGAAACCATTCGACTTCATGTAACGACGAATCGTATTGTAAGACGGCAAGACGCCTAACTCAGGCGTTGTCTTTGCAATCACATAGAGGTTATCTACGTGTAACTGGTAGCTCCAGCTTGGATGTGAACGATGTTGATGTTGGATGCTCATCTTTAATGGGGCT
Source organism: uncultured Gammaproteobacteria bacterium (assembly GCA_963784615.1). GTDB lineage: Bacteria > Pseudomonadota > Gammaproteobacteria > Legionellales > Legionellaceae > UBA11403. The sequence continues at coordinate 1,295,488 of CAWASG010000001.1, read as the reverse complement.
GAGAGCGTGTGACTACTCCCGGCATCTGTACGGCGTTTCGTTCGCAAAGCACCGACCGGGTCGTTCTCATGGCGAGATTGATAAAGCCATCGCTCAATCGTCGATAGTCCAAAATGAACTGGTAATCCTGTAATGGGATGCTGCCATTGCTTTTGAGCTAAAGAAGCCAGCTCAATCTGTAGTTGCCCTTTATCCGGCGGCGCTGCCAAAAGTGGGCCAATAACCGAAAAGCGAAATCGGGCCCACCGTTCTTGGCGAGTACCAACATCGGGCTTCTTGTTGCTCATAAAAACTCCTGCTTGTTTAAGAAGTTTATGAGTCTACTGGATGTCTAACTTGATCTAAAGATGCAAACTCTGCGCGAATAACTCCCTCCTTTAGACAGCGCGATAAACGCCCGCTGTCATTGGCGCTAAAAACTGCAAGGCATTTACCAGTTTTTGACTCAGGTTGTCTGGAAAAATCAAAAGAAGTTGTCGAGGAAATGGGCCAACAATGGCCTTTACGGGCAGGAATGCTTTAGCCTGTTTCCAAAAAGCAGTGCCAATAAAACAATCTCGCCACCAACGACGCCAACGCCCCCAGGTTCGCAGACTGATGCTGATACCAAAATAACGCGTTACTTGGTAATACCGGCGCCTCGAAGCACTGGACATGAAGGCGGAGATAAGCACGATAATCGCAGCCGGAAAACGATGTCGCCCCAAAAACCGTACCGATGGTGTTGTCACACGCTTTCGGCAGTTTCCGCAGCAAAGACTGCGCCGACTATCATAATGCTCACGGCATGATGCAGGTAACCCGAGGGGACTACGAGGGTAATCGGCTTGATATAAAGGACCGTTACAGAAAGGACAGTCTTCAGCTCGAACTTTCTCAGCCATTTCATCATCGATATGCACGAATAACGGATGAAAACTGGTCTTTTTTAATAGTTCATGGTACATTTAGGCTCTCTTTGTTCGTCGTTGAACGTAAGAGTACCCTTCATGAGGTTTTAATCAAGCTTTATGAGGGGTTTTTTATTTGTACATCAATGAACGTGGCTGGAATTACGGGGAAATCCATCAGATTGTGTGTTCAGGCTGAGAACATCAGCTAGTCGATTTTGTGAAATCATGGCAGGCTAAAGGCCTTCCCGTGTTTGCATTAACATCACGCAATCAGAGTACTATTTTAGCCACTTTAAAGCAGACCGCAGATGTTGGTATTGATTTTTCGAAAAATTGCAAAATTCCAAACGATACAGACACCTTTGTAAATGGAATTATTTTTTCAGGAGGTGGTGATAAAGGTACTTATCTAAGGGCATTTCTCAAGAAACATCAGCTGTCTTATTCTCACATCACCATGCTGGATGATAAAAGACGGCATTTAGAAGAGATTGAATCAGCCCTTGAATCGCTTGGAATTAAGTTTAGTGGATATCGCTACGGTTTTTTAGACGATCATGTTGCGAAATTTGATGGCAAATCTGCAAATGAGCAATTGGCCTTGTTAACACCTCATCTACCGCCGCTCGCACTAGAGGCCGTACGACATTTGAAATTGACTTTGGATGGAGAAGCTTCTCCCATCAGCACTTCGACATTCGCTCATGGATTTTTTATTCCTATGAGTAATACCACCCACGCTGGGGCCTCTGCAGGGTTAACGATGGGCAATGATTTTAAGGGGTAACTCTTAGCGAGCGCTCTAGCCCTGCTATTGTCACCAGGACAGGGGCGTCTAAAATTTAACCAGTTGCGTCATCTTGACTACAGAAACAAAAATCGAGTACATCCGCGTGCATATCTGCTGTTGGCTCTCGTGTTTCAGACAAACCCCGTCCTTGGGGTCGACGCGCCATCCGTGGCGCAACGGTCTGAAACACGAGAGCCAACAGCAGATATGCACTCTTTTCTTTGATTATACAAGCATCTGTTTTAAACGTTCCTATTCTATTCGAAGATTATCTAAGCTTAGTGTCGACTCGTTTAAACCAACGGTAAATGGTACGGGGAAAACAAAAGCCTGTATTTTGAAAGGAAGGAGCCTACTCCTGGTTGGCCGCCCCCATCAGGAGTAGGCGTTGCTTTATCCAGAATTTCTTAGAGTAAGATTTCAGAGAAACCATTATTAGGCAAGTCCTTTAAGATGCGTTTGCCCTGCTGTTGTCACAATTAAGTTTTGGAGCAAAGTAAGTTGACAATGTTAGTGGAATCAGTTAACATTGTGTATTAAATTAATACAAAAGGCTTCCTCTGTGTTGAATTCAAAATTATTGGGCGGTATTTTACTCATCGTTGGTACCTCAATCGGCGGTGGGATGTTGGCATTGCCTGTTGTCACAGCGGAAGCGGGTATTGCAACGTCCATTGTTTCGATGATGGTGTGTTGGCTTATTATGACCGCAGGTGCATTTTTGGTTCTTGAGGTGAATCTACGCTTGCCTTCAGGAAGTAATATGATTTCCATGGCCAAGTCAACATTGGGCCTTCCAGGGCAGGTGGTTGCCTGGATTGCTTATTTGGTTTTGTTGTATTCGTTATTATCGGCTTATATTTCAGGTGGAAGCGATGTGTTCAATGGGTTATTGCGCCATGCTCATATTGACGTTCCAACGTGGTTGACCTCGCTTATATTCACAGCACTTTTTAGTCTGGTGGTCTATAACGGCATTCGTACGGTCGATTATGTCAACCGTGGGTTGATGTTTGGCAAGCTAGGTGTTTACTTGTTATTGGTTTTGGTTATTAGCCCGAGTATTCATTTGCCTTCGATCCACACCGGTTCGGCGCAAGCAGTGACTGGCAGTTTAATGATTTTAATGTCTTCTTTTGGCTTTGCGTCAATTGTTCCTAGCCTACGAGAGTATTTCAATGATGATATTCGAGCGTTGCGCCGTGTGATCTGGTTTGGTTCGTTTATTCCACTGGTGTGCTATATCCTTTGGACAATTGTCATTATGGGTGCATTACAGCATGATGGCGCTCAAGATGTGCTCATCTCTCTTTCGCATAGTGATCACGCAACCAGTGGTCTCAATGAGGCACTTGACGCTGCGGTTCATAACCCATGGATTTCAGGATTTTTCAGTTTCTTCACCTCAATTTGTATGATAACGGCATTTCTGGGCGTATCCCTGGGTTTGTTTGATTTTCTTGCAGATGGCTTAAAGCTGAAAAAATCAGGGGCTCAGGGTAAATTTACGCTGCTGTTAACGTTCTTGCCTCCACTGGTGATTGTTCTGTTTAGCCCGGGGATTTACCTGAGTGCATTTGCCTATGCCGGGATTTGTTGTGTGATTTTACTGTTACTTTTGCCAGCACTGATGGCTTGGAAAGGCCGACAAATGGCAGGGATGGATGATGTGCTGATGCTGCCCGGCGGAAATGTTGTTCTTGGCGGCGTTGTGATTGTATCTATATTTTTTCTATACCTGGCGTCAATTTGATTTATGTACAAAAGTAACGTACACTTTAATTGTACATTGAAGGAGTGAGATTGATGTTAACCACTAACGTTACACAATTGCGAGAGTCGTTGCCGACCTATTTGAAATATGTACAACAAGGGGAGCATATCTTGATTACTTCCCATGGCAAGCCTATTGCGCGAATCCTGCCACCGCTAGATGCTCAACAAGAAGCAAGAAATCAACTGAATCAACTCAGAAAAACCTGCCAAATAGGTGATATTACGTCTCCAATAAAAACACATTGGGATGCAGAGTCGTGATTATTGTTGACACTTGTATTTTAATTTGGGATGCGTTAAGTCCAGAAAAACTGACACAGAAGGCGAAGGCTGCAATCGATGAAGCTGAAGAACAGTTACTCCTATCCTGCTGTGATATAAGCCTATGGGAAATCGCGATGTTGATTCAAAAAAAGCGACTTCATCCAGGCGTGGACACACAAACTTTTTTAAATTTAATGTTAACTGCGCGCAGTGTCACTGTATTGCCGATTAACCCTTCTATTGCGGTCTTATCCGTCGATCATTGTTTCAATCATCACGACCCTGCAGATCGTCTCATTGCTTCTACCGCAATGCATTATCAAGCGCCCCTGATTACGTGCGATCAACACTTAGCTCAAGTTCCTGGTTTGGAGATTATTTGGTGATTTTTTCTGCATCTACATGGTTATATTTTTTTCTGCTTTTAAAAAGAGACGTTATTTGATATAATACGCGCTCATTTGTATGGACGTGATAAGAGGTGGATAATTGTCTAGCTCAAGTTCCACAAGTTCAAACCCTGCCTTCCCTTTAGGCGGATTCAAGGCATGGTTAGTCTGCTTGTCTGCGGGCATGTTTTTCTTCTATGAGTTTTTTCAACTTAATTTGTTTGATGTCATTAACCCATTCTTGCGTGATGACTTCCAGATTGATGCCACTCAACTGAGTTGGATGTCCAGTTCTTATGTTTGGGCCAATACTCTTTTTCTTCTGCCTGCGGGCGTATTCCTCGACCGATTTTCTGTGCGGCGCGTTATTCTCACTGCCATGACCATCTGCATTGTGGGTACGATCGGTTTTGGGTTGACTCACTCTTATTCGTGGGCGTTCTTTTTTCATTTCCTGACAGGTATCGGCAATGCATTTTGCTTTTTATCTTGTGTTGTTCTGGTTGCGCGTTGGTTTCCTCCCCGCCGTCAAGCGCTGGTGATTGGCAGTCTGGTCACGATGGCTTTTTTTGGTGGAATGATGGCGCATACGCCTATGGCCTATTTGAACGAACAGTTTGGCTGGCGTCGGGCAATGATGATTGATGGCGGTGCGGGTATCTTATTGTTTTTGTGGTTAATGTATATTATTCAAGACAGGCCATCGAGTGAAGAGGGGCACCAGCCCAATACCCCTGTTGAGCCATTGATTCCTGCATTTGTCCATGCCCTAAAAAACCCACAAAATTGGCTGTGTGGCTTATATACATCATGCTTGAATTTACCGATTATGGTATTCGGCGCGTTGTGGGGTGCGAGTTATCTGCAGACCGTTCATCATTTGTCGGCCATTTCAGCGAGTAATGTGGTCAGCTGTCTTTTCATTGGCAGCATGATAGGCTGTCCTTTAGTGGGCTGGTTTTCAGATTCGATGGGGCGACGCAAAGCGCCGATGCTCATCGGCGCTGTATTGACGTTGATGGCGTTTATGCCTCTATTCGTAGGGGATAGCTTTTCGAGCCTTTCTCTTGGTTTGATCTTTTTTGCAATTGGTTTTGTCACCAGTGCCCAAGTTATTAGCTATCCCTGTATCGCGGAAAGTAATCGGCCAACGATTACAGGTGCGGCAACTGGAATCGCTTCCGTCATTATTATGGGCGGGGGTGGCGTAGGGCAAGTTGTGTTTGGCCAGCTGATGCAGGCTCATGCCGGTGCCGCAAGTCAGAGTTATAGTGCTATTGATTTTCAGTTTGCCTTATGGATGTTTCCAGTGGCAACTGTGGTTGCTTTGCTGGGCTTAATCGCCACACGCGAAACGTATTGTCATCGTTTAAATTGAAGGAGAGGTTATGGAGCTCGTTGAAGAATATAATCGAGTAGAATGGTTTCGTTCTGCAATACAGCCTTGGTTGGTGTGTTTCACCGCGTCGCTGTTTTTCTTTTATGAGTTTATTCAAGGCAATATGTTTGCGTCAATTGCTGATAACATCATGCATGATTTCAGTATCCAGGTCGATAAAATGGCCTATTTGTCCAGCATTTATTATTTGTCCAATGTTGTCTTTCTTTTTGTTGCCGGTATGATGCTGGATCGATTCTCAGCTAAAAAAACAATGGTCTTCGCCATGCTGTTGTGCGTATGCAGTACGTTTATGTTAGCGCATACAGAGTCGTTTTCTATCGCGTTGCTGTGCCGTTTTGTGACAGGAATTGGCAGCGCCTTTTGTTTCCTTGGCCCTATTCGCATCGCCTCCCGTTGGTTCCCACCATCACGTATGGCATTGGTCACCGGTGTGATTGTGACCATCGCGATGACCGGCGGAATGCTTGCCCAATATCCATTAACTAAAATGGTCGTGTATTTCGGTTGGCGTGAGTCGCTTTCTCTTGTTGCTTGGTTAGGCATGGCGTTGCTTGCGGTGATGATGTTCTGGATAAAAGATAATCCTAAAGGTAAAGTGCTTCCCGAAAATAATGAAATGAATGTTTTCCGCACTGCCAAAAAAGCATATACAAACACACAAAATATTCGCGCAGCACTTTATACCAGCCTGATGAACATGGCGGTTGCTGTATTTGGAGCCATGTTAGGTTCTCTCTATTTAATTCAGCGACTCGGTGTGAGTAAAGAAGAAGCGGCAATGGTTAACTCGATGCTGTTTCTGGGTGCAATTCTCGGTGGCCCATTCATGGGCTGGGTGTCTGATAAAATGGGGTTACGTGTATTGCCGATGAAGATAGGCGCTGTTGCCTCTCTGGTGACGATATTTGCGATTATGTATTTGCCGGTTTCATTGGGTCTAATGGCCATTTTGTTTTTCTTGTTAGGCTTTTTTACGGCATCCCAAGTGATTAGTTATGCCTTGGTTGCAGAAAGCAGCCCGCCAGCGATGACAGCGACCGCTGTTAGCCTCATTTCTATTTTGACTCAGGGTGGGTACATTGTGTATCAGAATGTGTTTAGTAGCCTGCTTGCACATTCAGGAGAGATGCACCTTGTGAATAACGTCCCGGTTTACTCTTTGCAAGCCTATCAAAATGCCGCAATTCTTTTTCCGCTAGGCTTGTGTTTGGCGTTGTTCTTTATCTTTAGATTGAGAGAAACCAATTGCCGACAGATTGCGGTATCATAATGATGACCGATGCTCGAGTATGTATTCTGCTGATGGATTCTTTTGGGATTGGCGCAAGTGTCGACGCTGTGCGATATGGCGATGAAGGCGCTGATACGTTTGGACATATTGTTGATGCGTGTAACCAGGGGCGAGCTGATCTTGCCGGCGTTCGACAAGGCGCATTACAGATCCCAAATTTAGCGCGGCTCGGAATATATCACGCCTCTGTGGCAAGCTCCGGGATCTCACGAATTGATTTAGCGACATTGCCCGAACCCGCAGGATATTACGGATATGCTGTGGAGCAAAGTTTGGGTAAAGATACGCCCAGTGGTCACTGGGAATTAGCCGGTGTGCCGGTGATGTTTGAATGGGGATATTTCCCGGACACACCTTCATGTTTTCCAAAAAAACTCATCGATGATTTCATCAAGCTAGCGCGTCTCCCCGGTGTGTTGGGAGAAAAACATGCGTCAGGCACCACCATTCTAGATGAATTAGGCGAACAACATCTTCAAACGGGTATGCCCATTGTCTACACGTCGGCGGATAGTGTCTTCCAAATTGCAGCACATGAAGAGGTTTTTGGTTTAGACCGGCTTTATGAGATCTGTGAAATTGCGAGACAATTGGTTGATGAATACCAAATTGGTCGAGTAATTGCACGGCCGTTTATTGGCGCGCCTGGGTCATTTAAGCGAACGGGGAATCGACGGGATTATGCAACCATGCCACCCGCACCAACTTTATTGGATGATTTGCAAGCGGCTGGTCGCGAGGTGATTGCCATCGGCAAGATAGGGGATATCTACGCCCATTCAGGCCCCACACAAAACATCAAAGCGGATGGCAATATGGCCTTATTTGATGCAACGCTACAAGCGATGAAAACCGCGCCAGCAGGCAGCCTTGTGTTCACCAATTTTGTAGATTTTGATTCATCCTACGGTCATCGCCGCGATATCGCCGGTTATGCACATGCGCTAGAACAGTTTGACGCGCGCTTGCCAGAGCTATTCGACATGCTGCAACCCAATGATGTGGTTGTCATTGCTGCAGATCACGGGTGCGACCCAACGTTTCCTGGTTCCGATCACACTCGGGAACATATTCCGGTTTTGTTTTATGGCAAAGGAATTTCCAGCCATTTTATAGGACGACGCGATACATTTGCTGATATTGGTCAAACGATTGCTCAACATTTGTCTATGCCCGCATTGAAACATGGCGTTTCTTTTTCGAGATGAATGATATGCGCTAACTTTTTTGTAATCCGGTGAAGATAGAATCTACCAAGCTTCCATATTGATTTAAATTCGTTCGATCCGACCCCTGTGATCCAACCAAATGCAACAACGCCTCCACTTGCTAAGTATTTTTTCAGAAATAGTTTCCCTTATCTTTTTTTTAGGCTAAAATGTCTTTATTTTGATCGAGAAGACGCAAAAAACATGAGAATGCTTTTTGTTTGCCCCTGGCGTAGGCATCTCCTCGTTATACTCTAAAAAATCATGTATGCGATGCGGGTATAATATAACGCATCAAATCACACATATTCTCTAGTCAGGAGTGCCAATGAAACTTTTTTACCTACGTGGCGCATTAGGCGACCCCACACTATTAGATGATCATTCAACAATTATAGACGCATTGTTAAAAGGTGATTATCAGAGCTGTGACTTAGAAAAACTAAAAGGTCATGAGGTTTATAGTTTTAGAATAAATGACAGCGGAAGGCTGTTATTCACATTACAAGATATTCATGGAAAGAAGCATATGATTGTGTTGGAGCATTTACCAACGCACGATTACCATAAAAGTAGATTCTTACAACCTAGGGTATTAAGCCGATATTTATCAAAAAGAACGGCATCGTATAAAGAGCTTACCGAGAAAGAGGCGTGTGATTTTGAACGTGTATCTGCATGCGCATTACCTAAAACAGAAGAGCAGATTCAACTGAGCGAAGTCGAGTATTTTGAGCGTGGTTTTATCGAGTTAACGCACGCCCAAAAAGAAGCGTTACAAGTCCAGCTACCGGCGGTCGTGAGTGGTGTTGCCGGCAGCGGGAAGACCTGTGTTGCGCTCTCTAGCATCGTCTCGTATTTAATGAAGCAGGAACAAGCATCTTTGCACGCGGGCGTTGATAACAACAATAATGATGATGACGAAGAAGAAGAAGTTGAGAGCGTGCAGCCCCTTCGCTTGTTGTATGTGACTCAATCGCCCCATTTATTGTCTCAGCGGCAGGAGGATTACCAGGCGCTTCCAGTGGCGCAAGGTCAACCAGGCCGAGTATTGTTTAAGACATTTGATGATTTGATTCGAGATATCGATGATGTAGATAAGCAACTGTTTCGGAACAAAGAAGATTTTATTTCCAAGTATAATGTTTATAAAGAGGCCATGGAAAAACGCGCACGCACAACTTCAGGCTCCATTCCAGCGATTGACGCTGATTCAGCTTATAAAGAGTGTCGGATTGCTTCTGGCCTTACTTTGGAAGCGTATTTAGACATCAGCCATTCATCCCTGCCTAAACATGAGGGACAAAGGGAGTGGCTATATGCCGCATATACGCATTATGCTCAGCAGATAAAAGACTTCGGCGTTCATCCTGCCTTTTATGAGTTTCAACGTGCGGACGCTCAATTTGATTTGATTGTGGTTGATGAAGCACAAGACTTTTCTCTTCGACAGCTCACCGAGTTACGACGGCTGGTTCGTCATAACCAAATCATGTACTTCATGGATAGCCATCAGGCGTTATATGATTCTTGCTCCCTACGCCCGTTGCTCCTTCAGCATTTTAAGGCTCAAAATATTGAGGTTTGGCACGAGAGTTTAACGATGACTCACCGCTGCCCACTCAAGATTGCGAGTGTAGCAAACGCCGTGATTAGCTTTAAACAACGCCTGCACGGGGGGCTCATTGATAAATATGAATCCAATGGAATTGAACGGTCGGCGAGCGAACAAGATGCTGGGCATGTTTATGCTTTGACGGCGGACGAGTTGGGCACACATCCGTGGCTGCAAGCGCACATTGACAAGCCTTACTGCGTTATTGTGACGCAAGAAGCCTTTCTGGATGAAGCAAAAAACCTTTTTCCTCAAAGCGCGTTAATCATGACGCCAGATAGTGTCAAAGGTTTAGAATATTCGATTGTCGTGACTTATAAGCTTTATGAGCCAGCGCTACATAAACAGGCACAAGACAAATACAGAGCTCTAACCGATTTATCACAACCTCAACATCAAGGCAGACGCGACAAGAAAGACGATCGCTTTCAGAATCATTTTAATGCGATTCATACGAGTTATACGCGCGCGACAGCGGTATTGATTATTTGCGAACCCGAAATCAATCGAGACAATGAATTGGTGAAATGCATTTTCGCCATGTCAGAAATGACAATGCCCCGGGAGTTCAGTATTGACAAGACATTTTCTGGGAGCTGGGAAGAGCAAGTGCAGATTCATCTTAAAGCTGGTAATCGTCATTTGGCCGAATTAATTTGTGCCAGCAAATTAAATAAAAACCTGGATGAATTTATTCGCCTTATATTCGAGGTAAAAGAAACAGAAAAAACAAGCATGCCATCAACAGCAGCCGCAACTTCTTTACGTTTAATGCAGTCAGTCATTGTAGAGAGGGTTCCCTTGTCCAATAGCCCCACCGCAAACAACGTGCCAGTAGAGCTAAAAAGCAATACGAGTAACAGTGTGCAATCAGCAAAAGGTTCTACATCGAAAGCGCGTGCAGTCAATGCTGCCTTACCTCATGTTGAGCCGAGTCTTGGGGCAAAGAAACTAGATATCGTGATGAAGACACAAACGGAGCGTCATGATTTTCCACTCGAGGCATTTCAATCTTTCCTCATGTATTTAGAGAAAGTGCCCAACGAGAAACCATGGGAGCAAGATTATGCGGATGACTTCAAAAGATACTTGAAAGACACCCCGGAGGCTCTAAAGCAGTTTGTCATTTTTCTTGCAAGGCGTGTGGATTTATTAAGAAGCCGAATATCTCTAAGGCCGCTTATTAATTACTTACAAAAAGAAAATTATAAACATGAACACTTTAGCGTGAGGGACCTTCAAAAAATGGCTTCATTTGTTGATAAAATAAGCAATTCCCCTAACGTGAATCAAGAGATTGTTGGGGCTTCTTTACCTCGTCTTGCCGCAAAAGTTGGAGATGGGGACCTACTGCGGGTCCTCAATGTTTATGGCGTCGATTTAAAAGAGATCGATTTTTGTGGCAATACACTGGCTCACATTGTTATCTCTAGCGCACCCGCAGCGCAATGTGCAGGTGCGCTTCGCGCTTTGAAGAATGGAGGGGTAGATATAAATAAGCGCAATAATAACGGTCGCTCGCCTTTTCAAAACGCTCTTTTTTCCACGGATACTGAAAAAATTCGTACGTTCAAAGGCCTTGAAGTAGTATTTGAGAGCGATAGTAATGTGTTTGTGCTACTTGCCGCTGCCATGAAAAGTAAGGCGTTGCTTCGAGATTTAGGAGATCTGGGAGTAGATTTTAATAGTGAAAATAATGCTGGTTACACTCCGATTATGCTTGCTGTTCGTGCGGGACAAGAGAATATGGTTCGTGCATTAATAGAGTTCAAAGTGGATTTAAATAAGGTCTCATCCTCATTAGAAAGCATGACGGCTATTTATCTTGCCGCTGCGCGTGGTTTTAAAAATCTCGTTGAGTTACTCGTTTCTCATCATGCAAATTTAGAATTGAAGACGCGTGTTCCATGGGACGCGCTTAAGATGCACATTAAGGAAACTCGTAATGAAGATAACTGCAAAGACAAACTAAATGACTGTATAAATAGGGCGAATGAATTATTTAGCGAAAAGAGTTCAGAAGAGTTTATCGATATTAGCGCGTTACAAGTGGCCATTATTTTTGGGCACCAAGATGTCGTCGAATTTTTAAGTAATAAAGTGCCGGACATGACGAAAACGGGTGCGGATCAAAGGTTTTTTGCATTAAACCGCCAAGCCCAGGACGAGCCCGAAAAATGCGAGTCTGCTCGTTCGTCAGCAGTAGGTAATAACCCGATGTGACATGATTGAAGCCCTCAGGCACGAGGGCTTCAGATCAACCTGCTTATTTCGTTTTAAACACCAATTCATCCTCCACATATCCCACTTCAACCGTATCCCCAGGTTTAAACGCACCGGTTAATAACGCCTGCGCCAGTGGATTTTCCAATTTCTGCTGGACGCTGCGTTTGAGTGGGCGCGCCCCGTAGACGGGGTCGAAGCCAATTTCGGCGAGATAATCAAGCGCCTCTGGGGAGACTTCGAGCTTGATGTCCTGCAGGGCCAAACGTTGTTGCAAGTGATTGATTTGAATGGCGGCAATACTGGCGATTTGTGCTTTTGTCAGGGAGTGGAACACAACGCTGTCATCGATGCGGTTGATGAATTCTGGGCGGAAATGTTGCCCGACGAGTTCCATCACGGCTTTTTTGACTTCCTCATAAGGAGCAGTTGCGCCCATTTCCTGAATGAGATGCGAGCCTAAATTGGAGGTCATGACAATTACCGTATTGCGAAAATCAACGGTGCGGCCTTGGCCATCCGTTAAGCGGCCATCATCGAGCACTTGCAGCAGGATGTTAAAGACATCTGGGTGCGCCTTTTCAATTTCATCGAGCAGAATCACAGAGTAGGGGCGACGCCGTACCGCTTCCGTGATGTAACCGCCTTCTTCATAGCCAACATAACCTGGAGGTGCGCCAATCAGGCGGGCAACGGAATGTTTTTCCATGAATTCCGACATGTCGATGCGAATCATCGCCTCAGAGGTGTCGAATAGAAAGGAGGCGAGTGCCTTGCAGAGCTCGGTTTTACCCACACCGGTTGGCCCTAGGAAAAGGAATGAGCCAATAGGGCGATTGGGATCGGAAAGTCCCGCACGTGCACGGCGAATGGCATTGGAAACGACGTTGATGGCTTCATCTTGTCCAATGAGGCGTTGGTGCAGAGCGCTTTCCATCTGCAGTAATTTTTCTTTTTCGCCCTCAAGCATTTTAGCTACAGGAATACCGGTCCATTTGGAAACGACTTCTGCAATTTCCTCTTCCGTCACTTTATTGCGCACGAGCTGGGTTTCAATCTCTTCATTTTGGCCAACTTGAGACAATTGTTTTTCCAGCTCGGGAACCTTGCCATATTGTAATTCAGACATGCGGCCTAAATCGCCAGCACGGCGAGCGGCTTCCATTTCGATTCTTGCCTGTTCCAGGGCTTCTTTGATATGGGTTGTTCCTTGTAAAACGGATTTTTCGGCTTTCCATATATCATCCAGATCAGCGTATTTTGTTTCAAGTTCCGCAATACTGTGTTGTAAATCTTCAAGGCGCTTTTTTGATGCCTCATCACTTTCTTTTTTGAGCGCTTCGCGTTCAATTTTGAGTTGGATCAGTCGTCGGTCGAGCTTGTCCATGACTTCAGGTTTTGAATCAATTTCCATACGAATCTGGCTGCCGGCTTCGTCAATTAAGTCGATCGCTTTGTCAGGAAGCTGCCTGTCGGTAATGTAGCGATGCGATAAGGTTGCGGCAGCTACGATTGCAGGGTCAGTGATTTCAACGCCATGATGCACTTCATAACGCTCTTTAAGCCCACGTAAAATAGCGATTGTATCCTCAACGCTGGGCTCATCGACTAAGATTTTTTGGAAACGACGTTCAAGGGCGGCATCTTTTTCAATATATTGTCGATATTCATTAAGTGTCGTCGCGCCGACGCAATGCAATTCTCCACGTGCAAGTGCTGGTTTTAACATATTGCCAGCGTCCATCGCGCCTTCGGCTTTTCCTGCGCCAACCATGGTGTGCAGTTCATCAATGAACAGAATAATTTGCCCCTCTTGCTTGGCCAAATCATTCAAGACGGCCTTGAGGCGTTCCTCAAACTCTCCACGAAATTTTGCGCCGGCGATGAGTGCCCCCATATCAAGGGATAATAAGCGTTTGTTTTTTAAGCCTTCTGGCACCTCACCATTAACAATACGCTGAGCCAGTCCTTCAACGATGGCGGTTTTGCCAACGCCAGGTTCGCCAATCAGTACGGGGTTATTTTTTGTTCGGCGTTGCAGCACCTGTATAGTGCGACGAATCTCATCATCTCGCCCAATGACGGGATCCAATTTGCCTTGTTCAGCGCGCTCGGTTAAATCAATCGTATATTTGTCGAGGGCTTGCCGTTGCTCTTCCGCATTGGCATCGTTGACATTTTCACCGCCCCGGATGTCCTGAATGGCCTTTTCAATGGCTTTTATTTCACCGCCAGCTTGTTGAATGAGTTTAGCCAGTGAACCATTTTCTTTCATTGCCGCAAGAATAAATAATTCGCTGGAAATGAAACTGTCCTTTTTTTCCTGGGCCAGTTTGTCGGTTAGATTGAGTAATCGATTCAGTCCATTAGAAATATGGATATCGCCTTGCGTGCCGGTGACCTTGGGCAGTTTGTCCAATGCTGTATCGATCAGGGTTTTTAATTGTGCCAGGTTGACCGATGCTTTGGAGAGGAGAGGACGGCAGCTTCCGCCTTGTTGATCGATCAAAGCCTTTAAAAGATGTTCTGGCTCGATAAAATTATTATCACGTCCCAAAGCCAGGGATTGAGCATCGGAAAGCGCCGTTTGAAATTTAGAGGTAAGTTTATCCATTCGCATAATAATAAGATCCTCGGTGATTTAATTTGTTGTGCTTATAACGTAAGATAGTACTTTGTTTGATAAATTCAAGGTGCAGTGAATGAAAGATTATCCCGACTCAACTACCTCTACCGATTCACAAGCGTTATTAAGCCAACTTGCGATGGAGTTTTTGCGTGAAAAAAAACGGCAGCGACGGCATAGTCGATTTAAAGCGGTGTTGGTGCTGGTGATGATCCTCTGGTTTTCTTTTTTATTTTTCTCTTTTGATGGTTCGCCTGGCAATGAGAGCAAAGAGCCTCACGCGGGCCTTATTGATGTGAAAGGCACCATTATGGCCGATGAATCGGCCAGCGCTGAAAATTTTTCGAAAGCAATGAAGAAGGCCTATGCGAATAAAGAGCTTAAGGCGTTGATTTTGCGCATTGATAGTCCTGGAGGCAGTCCTGTGCAGGCAGACTATATGTATAACACGATACGATATTATCGCCACAAGCACGATGATATCAAAGTGTATGCCGTGTGTGTGGACACCTGTGCTTCGGCGGCCTATTACATCGCGGCAGCGGCAGATGAGATTTATGCAAATCCTTCAAGTATCGTCGGGTCAATTGGTGTGGTTTACAATGGGTTTGGCTTTGTCGATACGATGCAAAAGTTCGGTGTGAGTCGTCGATTACAAACAGCGGGCCATAATAAGGGGTTTATGGATCCATTTTCTCCAATTGTTCCTGGCCAAGAAAAACAATTGCAGAGCATGCTGAATATTATTCATCAGGAATTTATTAACAAAGTTAAATCAGGGCGTGGCACGCGCCTGCTTATCGATGATGATACGTTTTCTGGGTTATTTTGGACGGGTACGCAAGCGAAACAGCGAGGGTTAATTGATGGGTTTGCAAGCACAGGTCAATTGGCGCGGGAAACCATCAAGATTGAAAACATCGTTGATTATTCTTATAAAGAAAATGCGCTTGAGAAAGTAGCTAAGCGTATTGGCGTTGCCATGGTGAATGAAGTCCCTGAGGCTTTTGGGTTTAAAGCGGGCTTTCGTTGAATCTGGTCAGCCGAACCTCAGTTCTTGCTTGATTTTTCTCCTGAATATGTCGGTAATGCTCGAGAAAACGAGTTTTTAAGCCTATTCAGGAGAAGCGTTTGCCCTGGACGACGGTATTCAGAAACCGGAACAATAAGCTAAGTTTGGATCGAGATCAGTTTCTGTTTTTTGTGGTGCGACAGCAGTATGGGTCATCGCTGATGCGGCTTCCTCTACGGCTTTAACTGCTGAGCGTAATGCAGACGATCGTCGTGATTCGGTGGGTGTTAATATCCCTAAACTTCTAATAGCGTCGAAAATACCAAAACAGTCTTCATCAGCTTGTTTTGCTGGCGTTAGGTTTGTTTGCCTTGGTTGCTCGTTTGCGCGTGCCGGTAATCGTCGAGTTCCAGCGATATATTGTGCAGTTAAGTTATCTATTGTTCTTTGTTGTTCAGCAGAATGTGCTTGGAGTCGTATGATTTCTTCCTCTAATCGACGATTTTCCGCACGAAGGAAGCCGGGTTCCACTTTCTTTTGATATGCATCGATGATGTGGGTCATTTTTTGCGAGAGTTCCTGGGGGGAGCGATGAGCAATTTGGAGTAGATGCGTAAATTTATTGCTAATCAGCTCGGCAACATCGGTGTAGGCTTCATCGACGATAAAGCTGCCTAATAAATTACCGCTGCTTGTTCTCGGCATTTCGTTTTGTGGTGCAGTAAAGAGGGCGTTGAAGGTGGTCATAATTTCGACTAACGCACCATGAATTTGAGTTTTTTGTGTTGGATTGAAAAAAGTGTGTGTGGAAATCAATGGATGAATGAGTTCAACTGTTTTAAGTAGAAGCATCAGCAGGGCCCGATCAGGATTTTCTTCAGGGGTTTGCTGTATTAGGTTTTGTTTAACACGTTCAAGTGGACATTCAGTATTGGATAACCTTGGTTTGGAAAATGATTCTATGACACTTGCCCTTTGTTGAACGTCGAATTTTAATGTTTTGCAAATGGTCTCAATTAAATGATCGATTATTCCGTGTAGTTCTGTCATTAACATCTCCTTGTTATAAGTCTTATTTAATCGATATTAGTGAAATGCAGAATTTTTAGCAACCTATGGATTCCAACAAGCCGTTTGTGAAGCAGCGGCATTATTTGCTGCTGTTTTCTGGCCTGATTGATCGATACTCATGGTCGCACAAATCGTGTCGCGAACCTGTGGGCCTATTGGCGTTGCGGTGAGTGTATAAGTGGTTGCTGTGAGATTGGATAGCGCGATGGAATAAAATCCTTGTGTTGATGTCTGGGGAAAAGCGGGCAGGGAGGCGCAGCCGACATAGGTGAATGATTGCGCATAGCAACGTTCCAATAGCGTCTGATCCTGTGTCATCGTCGCCATGGCATCAGAGCGGTGTGCCTTGACTATCCATGCAACATAGGAGGGATAAGAAACAATGGTCAAAATGCTCAGTACGACCAAGGCTATCAAGATTTCGATGAGTGTGAAGCCTCGTTGATTCATCATTGTAGTTGCCACCATCCGGTTTGTCGAGACGAGTTATTGGGGTTAATCACAGAAATTTGCTGTCCGCTTGATAGAGTAATGAGCTGAGTGATGTAGTTGTTTGCGTTTGGGCCAACGGTTACAGGCGCACTCGCATAACCTGGTTTCAAGCCAATGCCCACAGCATTTCCACCGTTATAGGTGTCACTACTGTTAATGATATTATCCGCATTAATGTCAAGTTGTGGAGAGCCGCCGCCATCGCCGCCGGTTTTGTAACTGAGCGTTAACAGCATCGATGTCGCTTGTCCACATGCGGTTGTTGGCGGTGTATTTAATGTTGCAATGAATGAGCCATTCACCAAGTTTGAGTTCGTGATAACGCGTTGACCGGCGATGGGAAGATCGGTATACCAACCAGAGTTTGTTACCCAATTAATGGTATGGTTGGTCACCGTCAGTATATCTTGAGGTAAACCAGACGTTGCCGCGGCTACCAATGTCAATACTTGCTGTTGTAACGATGAACGGGTAATCACCGTAGTTGATGCAGGGTTATCCCAAACGCTGTAAATGCTTTGTGTTTTGGTGCTGGCTAAATCGCTCTGCGTCAGTAATGAGCCGGTGCCAAACATGACAAACAATCCTGGAGATCGAGGATAGTTTGGGTTGAGCGTGACGACTGGTGGCGTTGTTATTGGTTGAGGATTGCCGGAGCTGTCTCTCGCTTGCATGAGTAATCGGGCTGTCCATGAAGCAGGGTTGGTATTGGACACATCGACTGACCACATATTGCCTTGCAGGTCGCCGGCATAGACCCGAGTAATCGGGCTTGTTTGCAAACCATCACTTTGTCCAAAGGCGACTGTGGATAAGCCGTTTGGTAACGATGCATCACAAGCGCCTGAAACTGCCGCACATAAATCAATTTTCCCCAGGGTTTGTCCTGTTTGCGGATCAACCGCATACAAGATATCTTTATTGTTTGGGCTGTTATAGCCATTTCCAAAAAACACTGCAAATTTCAGTGATGAGGTACTCGATGTTGAGATTTGCGCAGTCTTCGGTTCGCTATAGCTGAGACCCATATCTGTATCGGTAAACTCCCATAATACAGCACTGGCAAGGTTGGCTTCCGTTGTGAGACTGGTTGGATTGGTGACATTCAGTGCATAAATACTTGATCCGCCACCGTTTTCACCGCCCACTAATAGCGTATGCCATGAACCATCTGCAAATTGAACATCAGCGGATTGTGGCGAACCATCGACGAAAAACAGATGACTTTGGTTATACAAGGGATCAGTCAGATTGAGGAGATTGTTAAATATGCCATTGGGTACAAAGGCAAAGAGTTCGACACCCGTGGTTGCATTGATGGCATGTAACATTCCATCATTGGCACCCACGTATAGCATCGGCTGGCGAGTCATATTGGACAAAGCAAAACTGAGGTAACTGGTCGATGAAATCACATGCGGGGCAGAGGGTATGCCGACATACATGGGTCTGCTATCGACAATATCGCCGAGTAAATGCGTTCGATTTCTAAAGGTTCCACCATTGCGCTTTTCAAGCGAGGTATCACCTCTTAAATAGAGCAACCGATTCGCACCAAGTGTGTCAGAAGGTTGCAGCAGGGTTTGCTGTGCTGCGCTGATATTTGCCCATTGAAACTCAGCACCACCACCGGCACCACTGTTGAGTGCTGGATTCCAGGTGGCGATGATTCTTGAGGGAGACGTTCGTGTATCAAGCGCCGTTTGTGCAGACCAAATCGGTGATCCAGTTGGGCTTCCGGTTGTTGGGTCTAGTGCGATTTCAACCAGGTTTCCTGTCCAGTCTTGATAGGTGGTATCGCTAGCAATAAAGCTGGCTTGATATTCCATGGAGCCCGCTTGTAAGTTGCTGGAGTTCACCGCAGCTGCCGTGGTTGAATTTGAGCCAGACTGCACTGAAATAAGGATGTTATTCAGGCCGTTGACCAAGGCCGCAGGGCTGCTCGCAGGGTAATAATTGATGGTACCACCAGCGATGGACATAGCGGTCAGGGATGCTGCTGCTTGTGAGTTAACCGTTGGATCAACCCCTGCGCCCAAGCCAATCACAAACGTTTTAATTCCCGCTGTTTTCAAGCTGCCAAGAATGGTAATGGTATCAGTCAGCGCTTGGGCATTGGTTGTTTTAAGCGAGCCATCAGTATTAAACGTTGCAGTCACACCATAACCCGCTGCAGCCGCACTTCCTAATGGCGGCCATAATTTTCCGGCCAAATCTTCTGTTGGAAGGCCATCAGAAATTAACACAACATAAAGCTGCGGTGTACAACTTGCACCGCTAGTACCAAGAGAGGTGAGATAATTTTTGGCGGTTGTCAAAAGGCCAGCCATTGGCGATTGCACAGCTGAGGATTTGATTTCGGTACTTGATGTGCTATTGGTTTCAGGTTTGAGATAAGGCAGAAACGTATTAATTGCCGTGGTAATACTGCTGGTGGTTGGCGTGGTTCCAGCGGTTGTCATGGGCACTATTATTTTCCCACTAGTGGCTGATTGGTTCCCATAAAAGCCAAATCCTCGTTGGGCATACATTACCTGTGGGGAAAAAGGCACAAAACCGGCGTTAGTTGGGCCTGTACCAAATCCGCCGATGTTGGGGGAACTTCTCGAGTAACTGAGGAAAATGTTGCCATTATTGTAATTGGATAATGAAAAATTAGGCGGATAAGGGGTCGCCGGGCTCGGTCCTGAGTAGGTGACAAACACGCCGGGCGGTGAACCCGCATAAAGAATATCGTTGATCGTTGGATCATCACTGGATGAACCGATTTGCATATACTGATTATTGGCAAGAGCGGATGAGCCATATAGCGCTGATACGGCGGCGATTGATGCGCAATTGCTTGCAATGGTTGATGAGGAGGTCGTATAACCAAAACAAGGATTGATGACATATCGCTTACCCGTTGTTTGTGTATTGGTGAAGGTGAAAGGCCCGCCTTGAACCGACATGTAATATACCCACGTGGTGTAACGGTTTACGCTGCTGGTATTGTATGTTTCTAGTGCGAAATCTGTGTTTTGCATATAAGCATTTAATATGGCCGTGACCCCGCCTTTGGCAACATTGAGTCGACTCGCACTATTATCATAAAGTGTACCGCTCAAGCTGACGGTATAGGGAGCTAGTCCACTACTATTAGCGGCTTGTAATGGCGGGGTGAAGCCAGCTGGTACAGTGTAATTAAGGGGGGAGCTTGAATTTTGCAGCGAAGTCAATCCACTAGACAGGATGCCAGAGCCCGTCATGATAGCGCCACTGAGTATTCCGTCCATGGATTGGGAGTTGCCGATGCTTAATAAGACTTTGGGATGAGTTGGTGTTGACAATTGTAATGGATACTGCGAAATGAGGAGCGAGGGTGCGGCGTTTGAAATGAATGGGTAAGTGCCAGCAACAAAAACGACAGCAAACGCATAAAATGCGTTTTTAAATTCTATCCGCCACGTCGTTTTCCTTCTAAGCCCCATTATAGAGCCCTCCGCTGGATTGCTATTGTTGGATTTGCACGGTGGTTTGCAGAATAACCACTGAGTTGCCACTCGCACCAACACCGCGAGCAGTGATGCGATAAACTTGAGCCGGAGAATTCATATTCTGTCCTCCTTGTATTATAGACGGTAATTGCTCAATTATAAAGGTGGCTTGTGCGTTTGATCCGCCCTTGAAGCTTTTTATTGCCGAACTGGAGCTATTCCAGTCAATGGTTGTCCAGAGTGGCGCACTGGTTGGATTGAATAAGTACAGTCCATTGGTGTTATTTAAAAAAGAGGCTGTTGAATATTGCCCGGAAAGTAGTTTGGTTGTTGCTTCATTGAGTGCACCTTCTGCTGTTTGAAAGGCGACTTGCTGATCAGCTGAATTACTGGCAATACGTGTTTGTGAAGTATTCATCGACATCTCGGCTACCGCTATAATGGTCAGCATAATTAATAACACCAGTGCCAAAATGAGCACAGAGCCATGCTGAGTGCGTTGGGCGTTCATGAGTTGGTATTCCTTAAATTGATGGTCATTTCAAAAACATGTCGAAGTCGATTGTCAGAAAGAACATTCACCGTTGTACCCAATACGTTATGTACGGTCGGGGTATTGGATCCGGATCCTGCCTGTCCTTCGATAATAAAACCTAAACGGAGAGCATAGACTTGATTCCAGTTGGTGACGCTACTTGCGGGCACATATTGAGATAATGTTCCGTTTGAACCTATTCCATAGAGGACTTGCATGGTTTCAATGTCGGGAACCAGTGACTGTAATGTCCAAGTGCCACCGGCATTTAAAGTTGCGCGAATTAAAGCACTTTCTCCGCTGGCATCGCGTGCCACAAAAAATGCAGTTTGAGTGAGGATCACAAACTGAGAGCCAATGGGGTAGTTGACCGCTAATGCATCGGTCGCATTACTGAGAGCACCTGATCCCGCTGCATGAGTCACGGTTGTTCCGGCAACGCCGGTGACTTGAAATATCGACGCTTTTGAACAATCTGAAATGGCCGCAAATTGTCCCGCAGTGACTCCGGTAGTGTTTTGCAATGTCATTGAACTGCTACCAGCCGTGAACGCGGTGACCGCGGTGGGGCTACTTCCAGGGAGTGGACTGAGCACGATAAGGACGTCACTGATCGCTTCAACGTTACCGAGTAGTGATGCGTGCAGGCTAGGATTCCAAGCGGCGGCATTTGCACTGTTAGGAGCATTATTCTGGGTGATATTGATGGTGGTGCCTGCAGCGGCATCGTAACCCATGACCATGGTTGGTGTTGTGCTCATTGTTCCTAAGGGTGGAGGGCCACCGGCAGTTAGGTTTGATAATGCCTGAGTTATAGATGAGCACCCACAAAAACCAGCTGAATGCAGTGTTGGGGTAACGAGCGCTGTAATGGCACTGATGGTATTTTGGCTCCCTGCTTGGGACACATTGGTTTTGTAGGTATTCATCTGGGCCATATAAACGCCAAGTACTGAAATGGACAGCATCAGGCCGAGGGTTAATCCCACCATGAGTTCTACTAAAGAAAATCCGCGTATTGTCTTCATAATTGAGTCTGAATAATCAGTTGAGATGGCGCTGGGTTTGCCGTGCCCAGAACTTGTTGTGCAGGAGCGTCGCTCCATTGCACAGTGACCGTTATCAAAGTATTTGCTCCTGATGCAGCTGTTGTAATCGCACCACAACCATTGGGTAGTTTCGCGATGCTGTTGGCCAACCAGTCCCAGGTATCATAGGTGGCGAGCTGGGTTGTGCTGCATGCAGTACTACTACATTTGGTAGATGGGGCGCTTGGTATCGTTGGGGTTCCCGTAGAGACAATATTACTGACGGTATAGTTTCCATTGAGGGCCGTTTTTCGATTGGCACGTATGCGATCAATGATATCGTAGGCGTCTTGTACGGCTTGTTGCCGAAGATAGTTAGATGCATTTGATTGATGTGACATCAACAACATGCGGGCAATACCTATCATTCCTATTGCAAAAACGATCAAAGCAACCATGGCTTCAATCAGTGAAAATGCACGCTGATTCTGGTGGAAGTGTTTTATGGACATGTGAGCGCCCCTCCATTCCAGACCGCAGTACCTACTGTTGCGGCTGTTTGTACCATACCTGTAGGAAGTACCTGTACCGACAAAGCATGCGCACCGCCTCGACGATCACATAATTTGAAATTGGCCTGCGTGGTTGCAAGTCCGCGAGCATCGAAATTGATGGTTGTTGCAGATACACCACCAATAGGAACAATCGACAATGTGGGGTCATTGGGGCCTGTACGGTAGGATTGCAGGAGAACCGCTGCTCCCGTAGCCGGTTGACTCACGATCATAAAGCCGGTTTGCCAGTTTGCGCCACATGTCGTTGATCCTGTCGCTCCTACAGGACAGGCTTGAATCGTGACATTCTGCGTCAGTGCCGTGTTGCGTGCATAGTTGAGCATTGTCATCAGTGCATCTCGTTCAGCCATAATGCGTTTATCCAACATCATATTGCCAAGATAGGGCGCAGCAAAAACGGAAATAATGGTCACCACAGCCATGGTCATTAACAGCTCCACAAAAGTGATGCCCCTCATAGAGAAAATTGATGGACATGTCTTGCATGCATGGTGCGTCATATAACGATATTCTCCCTTTCATACTTTAAGTTTAGACTATGATCCATAATTATGACTGCGCGTAGTCTATTTTTACCCTTTTCTTTCTAAACATTAACTTGAAATTCTTATCATTCGCCCCCATATCTTCCTTTCATCAACAGCATAACCCAAGGAATTATTTTGGAACAATATCGCGGTACCACCATTCTTTCTGTACGCCGTGGGAATAAAGTGGTGATTGGCGGTGACGGACAGGTCACCCTCGGAAATACGGTGATGAAAGGCAATGCACGTAAAGTGCGTCGGCTTTATAAAGATAAAGTGATTGCAGGCTTTGCTGGTGGAACAGCGGATGCGTTCACTTTATTTGAACGGTTTGAGGCAAAACTTGAAGCCCATCAAGGACATTTGGTGCGTTCAGCCGTTGAGCTTGCAAAAGATTGGCGAACCGACCGAATGCTTCGTCGATTAGAAGCATTGCTTGCCGTTGCTGACAGCAAATCGTCGTTAATTATTACGGGAAATGGGGATGTGATTGAGCCTGAAGAAGGTTTAATTGCCATTGGTTCGGGTGGCCCTTTTGCGCAATCTGCAGCGAAAGCGTTGTTACGAAGTACGAAACTGTCTGCTAAAGAGATTGTGAAACAATCGTTAACGATTGCGGGCGAAATTTGTATTTATACGAATCATAATTTTACTATTGAAGAATTGGACAGCGATTGTGAGTGATCAAATGACAGCATTGAATAAAATGACGATGACGCCTCGTGAGATTGTTGAGGAATTAGATAAACATATTATTGGACAAAATGACGCAAAACGCGCAGTCGCAATTGCATTAAGAAACCGGTGGCGGCGAATGCAAATTGAAGACGCTACGTTGCGCAATGAAATTATGCCCAAAAATATTTTGATGATTGGGCCAACAGGTGTGGGTAAAACAGAAATTTCACGACGATTGGCGAAACTGGCTGATGCGCCTTTTATTAAAGTTGAGGCGACGAAATTTACCGAAGTGGGCTACGTTGGACGTGATGTTGACTCGATCATTCGTGACTTGGCCGATACGGCGATTAAGCAAGAGCGTGAAGTGGCGATGAGCAAAGTCAAAGCGCGCGCGGAAGATGCTGCGGAAGATCGTGTTCTGGATGTTCTGTTGCCAGCGGCTCGTGGTGTTGAACCTGCCACAGAAAAAGACTCTACAACGCGCCAAACGTTTCGTAAACAATTACGCGAAGGGACTTTGGATGCTCATGAAATTGAAATCGATTTAGCGGCATCGCCGATCGGTGTTGAAATCATGGCACCTCCTGGTATGGAGGAAATGACCAGTCAGTTGCAATCGATGTTTCAGCAGGTGGGCACTGGGCGGACTAAAACCCGCAAGATGACGATTGCCAAAGCGCTGAAAATCATGATTGAAGAAGAAGCGGCAAAACTGATCAATGACGAAGATATCAAAACTCGCGCCATTGAAAATGTTGAACAAAATGGCATAGTGTTTATTGATGAAATTGATAAAGTCGCTAAGCGATCCGAACACGGTGGTGATGTGTCTCGCGAAGGTGTTCAGCGTGATTTATTGCCATTGATTGAAGGAACGACGGTTTCGACAAAATACGGCATGATTAACACCGATCACGTTTTATTTATTACGTCCGGTGCATTTCAGGGCGCGAAGCCATCCGATTTAATCGCAGAGCTTCAAGGTCGATTGCCTATTCGGGTTGAGCTTTCTCCTTTAAGCGTTGAAGATTTCGTCCGGATTTTAACCGAGCCCAGTGCGTCACTGACTGAACAATACACCGCGTTGATGGCGACAGAAGGCTTAGCCCTGACATTTGGGGATACGGGCGTTCGTCGTATTGCAGAAGTGGCTTGGCAAGTGAATGAGCGCACTGAAAATATTGGTGCCCGGCGTTTATATACCGTCATGGAGCGCTTGCTTGAAGTGGTTTCGTTTGATGCAACCGATAAAGCGGGCGAAACGGTTCATGTGGATGCGGCCTATGTACAGGCGCATTTAGGTAAGCTGGTTGACGATGATGATTTGACGCGGTATATCTTGTAGTTATGGTGTACTGCTGTAGGTTGGGTTGAGGAAGGTCAAGCCGAAGCCCAACAAAACCATCCGCGTTGGGCTTCGGCTTACCAGCCTCAACCCAACCTACGCCCAACCTACACACAAATAAGGTGAAAAGTTACAAATCATGCACGCAATTGACATACAACAGCTGCGAAAGACTTATGCGAATGGGGTTGAGGCTGTAAAAGGCATTGACCTCACCGTAGAAACGGGCGATTTTTTTGCGTTGCTCGGGGCAAATGGCGCAGGTAAATCAACGACCATAGGGCTGATGACCTCGTTGCTCACCAAAACGGCGGGTGTGATTCGCATCAATGGGCATGATTTGGATAAATATCCTGAAGAAGCGAAGTCGTGTTTGGGCCTTGTTCCTCAAGAAATTAATCTTAATATTTTCGAAACCTGCGAGCAAATTTTACTGAATCAGGCTGGATATTACGGTATTTCTCGCACCAAAGCGCGACCGCGTGCTGAAGCCTTGATAGAGCAATTAGGGCTTGCTGATAAACGCAACAGTATTGTTCGGCATTTGTCGGGTGGGATGAAACGTCGATTGATGATCGCTCGTGCCTTGATCCATCAACCCAAAGTCTTGATCCTCGATGAGCCTACGGCGGGAGTGGACGTTGAAATACGTCGAACCATGTGGGATTTTCTTCGCCAAACCAATGCAGCAGGCACGACGATTATTTTAACAACGCATTACCTTGAAGAAGCAGAGCAGCTTTGTAAAAATATCGCGATTATTAATAAAGGCGAGATTGTTAAAAAATCGTCGATGAAGCAGTTGTTGAAATCATTACACCATCAAACCTTCATTTTTGATACATTCGAGTCGATTGCTCACTTTCCGCAAATCGATGGGTTACACTTTGAAAAAGTGGATGCGAATACGTTTGAATTGCGCGTTCGTTCTGAATTATCCTTGAATGATGTTTTCGCTATTTTTGACCAGCATCATATTCGCGTTCATAGCATGCGTAATAAAACCAATCGACTGGAAGAGCTTTTTATGGATTTGATTAATCATGGCCATTAAACAACAAATGATAGGGCTTTATACGATCCTGCGTCGCGAATTGGTGCGAATGTTTCGCATTGCAAGCCAGGTTTTTTTGCCGCCAGTGATTCAAACGTTACTTTATTTTTTAATTTTCGGCAGTGTGATAGGCAATCGTGTCGGTTTGGTTCATGGGGTGAGTTATATGATGTTTATCGCTCCGGGGCTCATCATGATGACGGTGATTACCAATGCCTATTCCAACGTGTGTACGTCGTTATTTAACGTGCGCTTTCAACGCAGTATCGAGGAAGTGTTGATTAGCCCCATTCATTACAGTCTTATCTTAATTGGATATGTGGCCGGGGGTGTGCTGCGAGGCGTCATAGTCGCCGGCCTTGTTTTTTTGATTTCATCGTTTTTTTTAAGCTTTGATCTCCATCGATTGCCAATGACGTTTTTGGTGGTGATATTGGTTGCAGTTTTATTTTCTTTGGCAGGGTTTTTGAATGGGATGTTAGCCCGTAATTTTGACGATGTTGCCCTCGTTCCGACGTTTATTTTAACCCCATTAACGTATTTGGGCGGTGTATTTTATTCGGCCAGTATGCTGTCACCATTTTGGGAACAAATGACGCATCTTAATCCCATCTATTACATGGTAACAGCCCTTCGCCATGCCATGATTGCGCAACAAGAAACAAACATGCCGCTGGCAATGACCGTCATTGTGTTGATGGTTGCTATTTTGGCCGCTGTGAATTTGCGTTTATTAAAAAAGGGCGTTGGGTTACGAGAGTAAGATCCAAAAAACGTAACTACGCATCATACCAGCATGATTAAAATGCCCTGTACGACACGGATGCAATTTGCAATCGTATTACAATTTAACTACACTATATGCATGGAAGTACATTATAGAGAGGTGCTCAATGGCCAAAGCATGCACAGTACAGGCGCGAATCGAACCTGAGTTAAAAGAGAAAGCGGATATCATATTAAAAAAAATTGGTATTACTGCTTCACAAGCAATCAACGCACTTTATGCACAAATCGTGATGAATAAAGGCGTTCCTTTCGAGTTGAAAATACCTAATCGAGCCTCTCGATCGGCTATGGATGAGTTGGAGAATGGAGGCGGTAAGACATTTTCATCCTTTCAAGCGATGATTGATGATCTGGTTGAGGATGACGATGCTTGATATTCGCCGTTCATCGCAATTTAAAAAAGATCTGAAGAAAATCATCAAGCAAGGGAAAAATCTTAAATTACTCGAAGATACTGTGGATGATCTTCGTCGTTTGAAACCACTCGCCCCTAAACATTGTGATCATGCTCTTGTTGGTGATTGGAATGATTACAGAGAATGTCATATTTCACCGGATTGGCTTCTCATTTATAAAATAGAAAACGAGCTTTGTCTTTTACGATTGGGACGAACAGGCTCCCATTCAGAATTATTTTAATGATACATCCCATTATCAGAGGTTACTTCATATGTTGACGCCAGAAACATTACTCCCCCCCAATGGCTTACGCGCCGAAATCAATGATACCTATCGCATTGATGAAACGCTCCATGTTGAGCGATTGATGAATTACGCAAAACTTGAGCCGCTGCAAAGAATCGCCATCGCCAATACGGCTACACGCCTGGTTGAGCAAGTACGCTTGTCGCGAAAAAATAGCGCCGGTATAGACTCATTTATGACCGAATATGCCTTGTCTGGAGATGAGGGTATCGCTTTAATGTGTTTGGCAGAAGCCTTGTTACGTGTGCCGGATAACCCGACCATTAATCAGTTAATTAAGGATAAAATCGTAGGGCCTGATTGGAGTTCACATCGCGGGCAGAGTAGTTCATTTTTTGTGAATGCAACCACTTGGGCGTTGATGTTGACGGGCAAAGTATTATCGCCAGAGACGGCAGAAAATGTCGCAAGTAAGGCGCTGAAGACCGTGATCCACCGCAGTGGTGAGGGTGTTGTTCGCCAAGCTGTAAATCAAGCCATGCGCATTATGAGCAAGCAGTTTGTGATGGGGAGAACCATCAAAGAGGCACTGGATCGTTCAAAAAAACAGGAAGCGATTGGGTATCGTTATTCATACGATATGCTCGGTGAGGCGGCGCTTACCGTAGCCGATGCCGAGCGTTATTTTGTGGCCTATCAAAACGCGATTGAAGCGATAGGCCGTGATGCGCAACAGGGCGCTGATCTGCGGACAAAACCCGGCATTTCAATTAAATTGTCTGCCTTGCATCCACGTTATGAAGAAGCCAATCGCGTTCGCGTTTTAGCAGAGCTTGGGCCCAAATTGTTGCAGCTCGCGCAACAAGCTAAACTTTACAATATTGGCTTAACCATCGATGCCGAAGAGTCTGAGCGCCTCGATTTATCGCTGGATCTCATTGAACAGGTGTTTAGTGATGACAGTCTCTCAGGCTGGAATGGCTTTGGAATAGCGCTTCAATCTTATCAGAAACGAGCCTTTGCCGTGCTCGATTGGATTGCCGAGCTCGCTCGAACCCATAAGCGGCGCATGATGGTGCGTTTAATTAAAGGCGCCTATTGGGACAGCGAAATTAAAAAGGCACAAGTGCGGGGCATGACGACGTATCCTGTATTTACCCGTAAGGTTTTCACCGATGTGTCATTCCAGGCCTGCGCTAAAAAGATGTTGACGATGACGGATGCAATTTATCCGCAGTTTGCAACGCACAATGCCTATTCAGTTGCGATGATTTTAACCCTCGTCGGTGATTATCGAGACTTCGAGTTTCAATGCCTGCATGGCATGGGCAGCGGCCTGTATGAGCACATCGTTCCCGCAAAACAATTAGGCATTCCTTGCCGCGTCTACGCGCCGGTTGGTAGTCATGAAGATTTATTGCCTTATCTGGTACGCCGACTTTTGGAAAATGGTGCTAACTCATCATTTGTGAATCGCATTGTCGATGACAATGTGTCCATCAGTACGTTAGTTGAAGATCCCATTGATCAAGCAGAACATTGGCTGGGTCGAGAAAATCCAAATATTCCTTTGCCTGAAGCGATTTTTATGCCGGTTCGACATAACTCTTCTGGCATCGACTTCTCTGATCGTGCCGTGTTGGCCTCTTTTCAACAATCACTGCAATCATTGCAACCCTTTGAATGGCAAGTTGCGCCGATGTTGGCCCGTCCCGTGAAATCATCCCATGCCAAGAGACGCGTTTATTCACCCCAATCTCCTGAGCAAAGCATCGGTTATGTGACCGATGCCCAGCCTGCAGATATTACCGCGGCGATTGAGCAAGCTGAAGCGTTTTTTCCAACATGGGAGAGTACGCCTGTGTCAACGCGTGCTGAATGTTTGCGTCGTTTTGCAACATTAATGGAGAAGAACAAGGCGACATTGCTCGCGCTCGCCTGTCTTGAAGCGGGTAAAACATGGAACGATGCCGTGTCTGAAGTGCGCGAGGCGATTGATTTTTGTGGTTACTACGCGACAATGGCAGAGCAATTAATGAGCTCGCCTGTGCGCTTAAATGGGTATACAGGCGAGGTCAACGAGCTTAGCCTGCATGGCCGAGGCGTTGTGTTGTGCATCAGCCCATGGAACTTTCCTCTGGCGATATTCGTCGGCCAAGTCGTTGCCGCCATTGTGACGGGCAATTGCGTGATCGCAAAGCCTGCAGAGCAAACGCCGCTGATGGCCGGTTTTGCTGTGCGACTCATGCGTGAAGCGGGTATGCCTGATGCCGTGGTGCAGTTGCTTCCAGGATCGGGAGAGCAAGTTGGTGCGCGTCTTGTGGCCGATAAACGCATTAAAGCCGTTATTTTTACGGGTTCTACGCAAACGGCGACATTGATTAATCAATCGCTGGCGAATCGGGGGGGTGAAATCATCCCGTTTATCGCCGAAACAGGTGGTCAAAATGCAATGATTGTCGACTCAACGGCCTTGCTTGAGCAAGTGACAGTTGATGTTATGGCATCCGCCTTTGGCAGCGCAGGGCAGCGTTGCTCGGCATTAAGAGTGCTTTACGTTCAAGATGAAGTGTATCCGCGGATGATAGATTTACTTAAAGGCGCCATGTCTGAGCTCGTTGTCGGTGACCCACGATGGTTGACGACCGACGTTGGGCCGGTTATTGATCTGGATGCCTTATCAGTGTTGAAAAAGCATGTGACAAAGATGAAAAAAACCTCAGAGATTATCTATCAATGTCACGTAGGCTCTGAGTATAAATCGGGGCATTTTATGCCGCCAACAGCGATTGCAATTGATCGAATGGATCGCTTGCATCAAGAAGTATTTGGGCCAATATTGCATGTGATTCGTTATAAACGAGATGAATTGGATGATGTGATTGAACAAATTAACGCAACCGGTTATGGGTTAACGCTTGGCATTCATAGTCGCATTAATCAAACCGTGCAATACATCCGTGAACGCTGTCATGTGGGAAATTGTTATGTCAATCGAAACATGATTGGCGCGGTGGTTGGCTTGCAGCCATTTGGTGGAGAAGGTCTCTCAGGAACCGGTCCAAAGGCGGGTGGCCCACATTATTTGCAGCGTCTTTGTGTTGAACGGACGTATACGGTCGATACGACGGCAGCAGGTGGCAATGCGAGTTTAATGTCGTTGGAAGAAGCGGGTTAAATAGCTCGTGAGTATGCCATTTGAGCCGATTCAGACCGCAGTCATCACATGGGTAGATGGTTTGCCTTATGCCAATGCATATGAAGATATCTATTTTTCTGTAGATAATGGACTGCAGGAAGCTATGCACGTGTTTATTGAAGGCAATCGGCTCGTTGAACGTTGGCAGGCGCTATCTTCTCCACGCTTTGTCATCGGTGAAACGGGATTTGGCACCGGTTTAAATTTTTTATTGGCCTGGTCGGTTTGGGATCGGGTCGCCCCGCCTGATGCTCGATTGCATTTTATCAGTTGTGAAAAACATCCTTTATCGTTGTCCGATCTACAGCAATGTCTCGCATTATGGCCGACGTTGGCCGATTATGCTGCGGCACTTTTGGACGCTTATCCGGTATTAACCCCGGGCTATCATCGGTTGATTTTTGCTGAAGGGCGAGTGACCCTGGATTTGATGTTAGGGGATGCACTGGGTTGCTATCAAGACAGGTTACTGTGTGGTGATCTTAAACTTGAACAGGAATTGCGGCGAGATTATGTTGATGCCTGGTTTTTGGATGGTTTTTCGCCCAATAAAAATCCGGAGATGTGGTCGGATGCTCTTTATGCAACCCTGTTTCAGCTGTCAAAGCAGGGGACAACGTTCAGTACGTTTTCGGCGGCCGGCATGGTTAAACAGGCACTTCGTTCGGCCGGGTTTGAAGTCAATAAACGACCAGGATATGGGAAAAAACGTGAGATGCTGGTTGGCTTTGTGGGCACACCACCCACCCAAACATCAATAAAGCGCAAAACACCTTGGCATGTCGCCCTTCCACAACACATCAAGCATCAACAGGCCATCGTTATCGGCGCGGGGCTGTCAGGCTGTTTTACGGCTTATGCACTAGCTCAGCGGGGGTGGCAAGTTCGTTTGCTGGATCAGCAATCAACTGTTGGGCAGGGTGCGTCAGGTAACCATCGTTCTATATTATTTCCGAATGTATCAGCCTATCGCGCACCGATCACTGAGTTGATGTTATCCGCTTTTTTGTATGCCTCACGATTTTATCAACAGTACATCAAACGCTGGCCTGTGGGTGATTTTTCGGGAATTCTACAATTAATCCGTGAACAGAAAACCGAGCAAACGCAGGCAGATTTGGCCGCATGGCTCTTGGCCTATCCTGAGTTGGGTCAATGCGTCGATGCAGCAACGGCTTCTGACTTATCAGGCGTTGACGTTTCATCAGGCGGCATTTTTATTCCAATGGCAGGGTGGATAGACTCGCCAGCATTGTGTGAGCGATTGATTCAACATCCAGGCATTCAATTATTTCCCAATACGGATGTCCAGTCACTTGAACACATATCATCCGATCATTGGCATGTTGCCGGGCACGATGCCTCCGTAGTGGTTATCGCCAATGGCCATACAGCCAATCGATTCAGCCAAACGAAGCATCTGGATATTCAATCGCTACGAGGACAAATGACAGGCATTCAAGCCAGTCAAAAAAGCCGAGAACTACGGATTCCACTCTGCGGAGAAGGCCATATATTGCCGCATACCAACGGGATTCATGCAATAGGCGCGACCTTTGGGAAGGATTTTCAGGACACAGGGTGTTTGTCCAGCGACGATGATGAGAATTATTCAAAAATAAACACCCTGTCTGCGCAACTTGAGCTGTCTAACAGGGTATTGTCCCATTGGGCCGCCGTTCGCGGCGCAGCGATAGATCATCTGCCTTTCGTCGGGCCAGTTGCCGATGCAACGTTATTTTCCGAGACATTCGCCTCTCTCAGTGGTGATGCTAAGCGATGGATTCCCTCAGGAGGTGCCTATCTCAATGGACTGTATATCGCCTCAGGATTTGGTGCACGCGGATTAACTACAATTCCATTATCTGCAGAATACTTGGCTAGTTTAATCAACCATGAGCCCAGCCCCTTACCACAACATCTCGTGCAAGCAGTATCACCAGCACGTTTTTTACACCGGAATATTTTACGGGGAAATGGCACCTAACTTTATAGGCTCCTATATCGCAGCGAAAGTCCGCGCCCTGCGATATCGAGAGGATACAATGTATATAACAGTGTCCGATTTCACGAGGTTAGATCAATGCGATTTGTCACGATTTTGCAGTAAGAACGCGATCAACAATACTGGCAGTAATAGATCATTATAAAAAATTAAACCGGCATTCCCTGGCGCAAAATTACTCGACTTCAACATTTGCACAACATGTCCGAACGCCGCTCCCCACAAAAAGCAAGCTGTGAAAAGCATGCCGGCAATACGATATGGCTTGGTTGCGCTTAAGCCAAAAATACCGACCACGCCCATGCCTAAATTAGCAACGGCGACCTCAAATTGAAATGGACTGTTTTGCCATCCGATGAACGTTGCTGCCATATCAGGAAAAAAGGCGTGAAAAATAAATCCCCATATACCAGATAATCCTACTGCAAAAAAGAACAAATACCCTAAGAAAATGTCTGATTTTGAGCGATCTTTTGATTCAGCGATACGAACTAAACCCAACAACAAAGCAAAGATCGTCATTACAAAAGCGAAATTTTTGAGAACAAATGAGATTAATAGTGCCATTTTTCAACCTACAAATTCCATTGGTGTACCTATCAATAGATTTTAGTTTTTGAGATATCCGTCTATCATAAATCAAAATTGAACTCATGTGATAGAGATTTCTTGGCCTCAGTCATCGTTTCGCCATCCGTCGTTGCGAGCGAAGCGCGGCAATCCAGAGTACGGAGCTTCGAACCCTGGACTGCTTCGTGCCTCGCAACGACGCCTGATACAACATTGCACATATTGTGAAGTTCATTGGGCGCGGATGGCGAAACGATGACTGAGACCGATTTCTTGCTTACTTGTTGGAACAAGGCTCCGTTCTTCATTGCGGGAATCTAGTGCGGAGTTAATATCACAGATGTTACGTTGACGATGATTAACTACAGTTTGTTGATAAGCATCGTTCCAAAAACGCCATTCCCATTTTGTGCTGGTATGAAAAGCGGTTAACATTTTTGCATGAGCGTCTTCTGTTGTGAACGCACTGATCTCGTCAAATACAGAGATCATTTCGTTGGTGGAGTTACCAAACGTAGGTCTTGAATAGTTTTCAATCCAACGAGCATAAGGATTGTCACTTTTTGAGACTTGTGCGATGGATAAGCCCACTTCTTTATAAATCCAAAAACAAGGGAGGACGGCAGCGACTGCAATTTCAAAGGGCTCGCGAGAGACTGTGCGTAAAAGATAATTGGTATACCCAATCGTCGCCGGGGTTGTTTTGTTGGTTTGTCGTAAGTTGAAGTGTTGTTGATAAAACGCATGTACTTGCGCTTGCTCTTCCATGAATTCTTCATCAGCATAATGAAAAAAAGTATGTTTGTGAGTCGCTGGTGCCCGAGCCGCAAGAATGGCGTGGCATTTTGAAAAATGGTCGAGATATTTCGTATCTTGTTCAATGTAGTATGCAAATCGATTACGGCATAATGAGCCACTCCCCAACTCCAGATTAAACGGATGCTTTTTAATCGCATGAATAACCGGTAATGATCGCTCCCATGCTGTTGCGGATAATTTCATCTCAATATCTCCTACAGATGCGGCCATATATGATAAAAATGATCAACAGGTCCATGGCCCTTACCGACGCTGTTGTCTTTAGAGGCCAGGATTGCATTGGTTAAATATCGTTTTGCAGCTTGACATGCTTCAAGCGTAGATAAACCTCGTGCGACACCTGCGCAAATTGCTGCTGATAATGTACATCCCGTGCCGTGGGTATTGTTAGACTCAATCCGTGGGGATTCAAGCAGGTGATATGCACCGGTTTTGTCGAGGAACACGTCATTGGATTGAGCGCCTTCAGCATGCCCCCCCTTCAAGAGCACGGCTTCTGATCCAAGCGTAAGTAATTGCTCCGCGAGTTGACGGACATCATCGGTTTGATGAATCAGTGCATAGGCTTCGGGAAGATTCGGCGTAATTAGTGTTGCCAGCGGGATGAGTTGTGTTTTTAGCGTATGAATCGCATCGGGCTGTAATAATAGATGACCGCTTTTGGCAACCATGACCGGATCAAGAATAATCGGGATATCAAGTGCATGCTTTGCGAGAAATTGCGCGACCAGTTCAATGATCGGCGTAGAAAATAGCATGCCGATTTTAATGCTATTCGGTACGATGTCGTCAAAAATGGCATGGAGTTGTTCTTCGATGCATTGGAGTGGAATATCATAACAGCTTCGCACGCCACACGTATTTTGCACAGGAAGGGCTGTTAGCACGGTCATCCCATAACACCCTAATGCAGAAAATGTTTTCAGATCAGCCTGAAGACCTGCTCCGCCTGAGCCATCAAATCCTGCAATTGAAAGACATGTATTCTTCATAATGATTCCAAATGGTAGAGTGCATCGATGAATGCCGTGCGAAAAGTGCTTGGCGATGCCGCTTTTTGTTCGGCAAAACTTCCGCATAATCCAAAATAGGCGGTGGCCAATCGGGCGGCTGTAAATGAGTCGGGGACAACCGCACGGAATGCAGCGATAACGGCTGTTAGCGTGCAGCCCATTCCGGTTACGAGCGGCATAAGAGGGGAGCCAAAGTGCAATGATTCCTGCCGCAAGCCATCAGTAATGTAATCTTCTTTGCCACTGACGACGACTGTGTTTTTCAATTCACGTGCGAGCATATCGGCGCTGTCTTTGGCCATGGAGGTGGTCTGAGTGGACTCAACGCCTGCACTTTCTATCTTCATATCCAGCAACGCCATGATTTCACTTGCATTCCCTCGGATAATGTCAGCAAAGGGCATTAATTCGCGAGCGCTTTGCGTTCGGATGAGACTTGCACCCGCACCAACGGGATCAAGAATAACGGGTTTGTGAAGACGGTGGGCTATTTCAGCCGCTTTCTTGCAGCGTGAAATAAAAGCGGCATCCAACGTGCCAATATTGAGATTGACGGCATTGGAAATCGTAATCAGTTCTTCAAGTTCACGGTCATCACAAGACATGATGGGAGCCGCGCCGAGTGCGAGCAGGCTGTTCGCCATGAAATCCATGGTGACCACGTTGGTCAGGCATAAAATAATAGGTTTACATGTTTTGATGTCCGCTTTAGCAGCACGTATCAAGTTATTCATGGCGTGATCCTTGATGGTCTATTTTCAATAGGAGTTTCTTAACAGTGTCTGTTGGGCAAACAGAATCATGAATAGCACCGATGACGGCGATACCATGAGCACCCGAACGCATGACGTCTTCAGCATTCGATTCATTAATCCCGCCAATCGCTATAATCGGATGTTTTGAAATAGAAGATAGGTGGCTTAAGCCCTCAAGACCCCAGACCGTTGCCACGTTGTTTTTATTGTAGGTGGGGAAAATAGCACCAATGCCTACATAGTCGATAGGGAGCTGATTGGCTATTAACAGGTTTTCAATGGAATCAATCGAAATGCCGATGATTTTCTGCGAACCAAGGCGTTGTCGAGCTGTGATGGGGCAACCATCCGTTTGTCCTAAGTGAACACCATCTGCATCAAGTTCAATCGCCAAATCGATGTTGTCGTTGATGATGAGTGGAATAGAAAACGGTGCTAAAACGGTTTTTAACGCTTTGCCAAAAGCAAGACAGTCTTGATAAGACGATTGCTTGTCTCGAAGCTGAACGGCGGTGACGCCTGCTTCTGCGCAAGTTTTAATCAATGCGAGATAGTCACTGAGAGGCGTTTTGTTTTGGTTTGTAACCAGGGTAATTTTTAAAAAAGAATGACTCATCTATTGTCTCAATTCACAGGAGGAAATAGAGAAGCAATATGGATGCGTTTAGATTGCATCTTGCTTCACACTCCCTCCGCTGGTGTTAACCAGATCAGGTTTAAAGGGTATTTCTCAGCCGATTCAATAAGAATCAGCACCCCTGGTGAAATTTAATGTTATTGCGTAAACTGGCGGAGAGAGAGGGATTCGAACCCTCGATACGTTTCCGTATACACACTTTCCAGGCGTGCGCCTTCAGCCACTCGGCCACCTCTCCAAGCCGTGAAGCATATTACTTTATGAATAATAAATCAATAAAAATACAGCAAGCTCAGCGATTCCCGCCGTAGAACGAACACTAGCAACGGAGTTCCTTCTCCCGTTGACGGGAGAAGGTGCCCGACAGGGCGGATGAGGGTAGATGAAAACATTACGATTTAAACTACCCTCACCCGCCCTGTCGGGCACCCTCTCCCATCAATGGAAGAGGGCTTTCCTACTGAGCATCTACTTTTACGGCGGGAATTGCTGCAGCAAGTTAGACCCCTCACTTTGTGAGAGTGGGTAGAATATGTTAATCTATCCACTTAATTTCCAATAATATGATTTTGAACTAAGGTAAATGACATGCTTAAACCCATTAAAATATGCTTTTTGACGATTATCTGCGCTATTGTTATGGCCTGTGTGGACAAACCATCAGCAGAAAACACCGTTGAATATTTAGATAGTGCTGCTGTGACCAAAAAGGTCAAAACGAAGCTTATCGATAAACTCGGCACACAGGGGTTTTCTATTAAAGTCATAACCTACAGGGATGAAGTGCTGCTGAGTGGTGTGGTTGATAATGCAACCACTCAACAGAAAGCGGGTGAAATTGCGGCAAGTATAGAAAATGTTAAACACGTTCGTAATGATTTAATGGTAAAATAATAATAACCGATTGGGATGAGCCGCTGCACCAAGGCTACGGCTAATGAGTATTCACAATATGTGCAATCTTGTATCAGGCGTCGTTGCGAGGCACGAAGCAATCCAGGGGTTCGAAGCCTTGTACCCTGGATTGCTTCGTGCCTCGCAACGACGCGACCTGCAAGTTCATTTCAGCTGTTTGTACCGAAGGTACTGGGGCTACTCGGGATGACAGTAGTTAGGTAAAATAAAGGATTCTACGGGGGATTTCGTTATGTACGATCAGCACGATACGATTAAGGGCTTTGATGATGAGTTGTGGCAAGCTATAGCTGATGAACGTTGTCGTCAGGAAAATCATCTTGAACTCATCGCTTCAGAAAATTATGTCAGTCCTCGTGTATTAGAAGCACAAGGCTCTATCCTGACTAATAAATATGCTGAGGGATACCCCGGTAAACGTTATTACGGTGGTTGTGAATTCGTCGATATTGCTGAACGCTTGGCCATTGATCGGGCAAAAGCATTGTTTGGTGCAGATTATGTTAATGTTCAACCGCACTCGGGCTCACAGGCCAATGCAGCTGCAATGATGGCCTTGCTTGAACCTGGCGATCTGATTCTGGGGATGGCTCTGCCGCATGGCGGTCATCTAACGCATGGTTCATCGGTTAATTTCTCTGGTAAGTTATACCGTGCTATCCATTATGGCATTGACGCTACCACAGGATTGATTGACTATGATGCGCTTGAAGCACAAGCCATCGAGCATCAACCCAAGATGATTATTGCGGGATTTTCAGCGTACTCTCAAGTGTTGGATTGGGCACGATTTCGACAAATTGCTGATCGCGTAGGTGCATGGCTCATGGCTGATATGGCGCATGTAGCGGGTTTGGTTGCAGCGGGTCTTTATCCTTCCCCCATTCCTTATGCTGATGTCGTCACCACCACAACACATAAAACCCTGCGCGGTCCGCGTGGCGGGTTAATTCTTGCGAAAGCCAATGAAACTGTTGAAAAAAAATTAAACTCAGCCGTTTTTCCAGGGACGCAAGGCGGACCATTAATGCACGTGATCGCCGCCAAAGCAGTAGCTTTTGCTGAAGCGCTACAACCTGAATTTAAAGACTATCAACAGCAAGTGTTAATTAATGCTAAAATTATGGCCCAAGTGTTTGTTGAGCGAGGTTACAATATTGTTTCTGGTGGTACGGAAAATCACTTATTGCTGCTGAATTTGATTAATAAAAACATTACAGGTAAAGATGCCGATGCTGCCCTGAGTCGCGCCTATATTACCGTGAATAAAAATTCAGTTCCTAATGATCCACTGTCTCCTTTTGTTACCAGCGGCTTACGTTTGGGAACACCGGCCGTCACCACGCGAGGCTTTAAAGAAAAAGAAATCAAGCTCATTACAGGCTGGATTGCGGATATATTGGATAATTTAGATGATGAGCACAAGATTGAAGCCGTGCGAGCGCAGGTCATTGCGTTATGTCGAGAATTTCCGGTTTATAGCGAGTCATCTGTTTAAATTATAGATTTACTTTGTCACGGATGTGTTAATTATGTACTGTCCTTTTTGTCAAGAACAAGAAACCAAAGTGATTGATTCACGCTTGGTTGTAGAAGGATCACAAGTTCGCCGAAGAAGGGAATGCCTGCTGTGTCATGAGCGTTTTACAACGTTTGAAGCAGCAGAATTGATGATGCCCTTGATTGTGAAGCGAGACGGTGCGCGCGTGATATTTAATATGAATAACCTGCGTGCCGGCATGCTTCGCGCACTTGAAAAACGCCCCGTTAGTATTGAGCGCGTTGAAGAGTCGCTGATGAGTATTATGAAGAAAATTCGGCAAAGTGGCGATCGCGAAATTGCATCCAACCAGATCGGTGAGTGGGTCATGGAGCAACTGTATCAACTCGATCACGTCGCCTATGTTCGATTTGCCTCAGTTTATAAACGCTTCCAAGATGTCAGCGAATTTAGACAGACGATAGAAAAAATGAGAGATAATCAATAATAAGCCTTGAACAGAACAGCATGAAAAAAAACTCATGCTGTTCTGTTCAAGCAGTGATTTAGAGCGGGACTATCGTAGTAGGCTTTACTGCTTTTTCTAGGGTAATGGTTCTATTCGAATGAATTGTGGGCTTTAGAGAGGCTGATACCTGACTCAAACCCCCGATTAAATCAGGAAAATTATATTTTGGCCAAGCTGCATGCGTCTTTTTGCATGCAGCTTGGCCAAAACTCAAAACAGAGGTAGTTGTGGATAAAGAATCAATTCGTGGTAAACAGCGCGCTAGAAAATTGGCATTGCAAGCGCTCTATCAATGGCAGATGTCAGGCCTTGAACTGAGTGAAATCGATGCGCAGTTTCGTGCAATCAACAACATGGATCGAGTTGATACAGATTATTTTTCAAGCCTGCTTTATGGGGTTCCTCATGAGTGTCCTACTTTAGAGGATCTATTCGCTCCGTTTCTGGATAGAAAGGTGAACGAGCTTAATCCAATTGAGTTAGCCGTATTACGACTAAGCACCTATGAATTAGTGCATTGTCCTGAGATTCCTTATCGTATAGTGCTGGATGAAGCCATCAATCTCACTAAAACCTTTGGATCGCAGGATGGGCATCGGTATGTCAATGGTGTCTTACATAATCTCTCGAAGCAATTACGACCCATCGAATTTGAGTCAGGCGGCGCGTAGGTTGTACGTATGTTGGGCTTCGGCAAACCCGCCTCAACCCAACCTACGAATGGTGTGACTATGAACGAATTTTCCTTGATTAACCAATATTTTCATTCCATTTCTCCTTCTCGCGATGACGTGGTGTTTGGCATCGGTGACGATGCCGCTTGCTTGCGCGTACCTCATGATATGGATTTATTAGTGAGTACAGATACGTTAGTTGAAGGCGTGCATTTTCTGAAAGATTGGGACGCTTATGATATTGCCTCGCGCTCAGTGAGAGTGAATGTCAGTGATATGGCTGCCATGGCGGCCACACCTTGCTGGATTTCACTCGCCTTGACGCTACCTTCAGTTGATGAATCCTGGTTACAGCGGTTTTCACTGGGGCTAGCAAAAACACTGAATGCTTATCATATTGCCTTGATTGGTGGGGATACGACGCGGGGGCCTTTAACGATTACAATCACCATTCATGGCCTTGTGCCAAAAGGGCGAGCTGTTAGACGATGTGGAGCGACAGCAGGGGACGTAATCGTCGTGACCGGCCAGTTAGGAGCGGCGGCGCTTGCAGTTAGGCTCCTTAATGACCCTAAGCTTGATGAGGCCTCTCGTTCGGTGTTGATGAATCAACTGCTGCACCCAACGCCCAGGCTTGATTTCATCGATTTTCTCCGAGAGCATGCAACCGCCGCGATTGATATTTCTGATGGTTTAAGTGCCGATCTGAATCATATTCTCGAAGCGAGCCATGTTGGTGCCTGCCTTGACCTTGCAGCCATTCCCGTCCATCCGCTCGTTCAGCAGCATCAAGGCGACAATGCGCTTGATTTTGCTTTGAGCGGAGGTGATGATTATGAGCTGTGCTTTACCGTTCCACCTTCGTTATTACCTACCCTTGATAACACGCATTTGGCATATTATTGTGTCGGTGTGATTGAATCTGAGTCAGGTTTAAGGGCGAAAACGCTGCAGGGTGATATTGTGCCACTCGCAGCAAAGGGGTATGCTCATTTTTAATTAAGGAAAAGCAGGCGCATCATGACGACACTTTCGAACAAAGTATGGCAAAATCCCGTTTATTTCATTGCGTTTGGTTTCGGTAGCGGCTTAAGTCCTATTGCCCCCGGAACTTGTGGCACGCTCGCAGCCATTCCTATTTATTGGTTATTATCTTCCTGTTCATTGCCAGTCTACGTTTTGGTTACCTGTGCGGCGTTTATATTAGGCGTGAAAGTGAGTGATATCGTCTCTCGTGAGTTAGGTGAGCATGATTACAAAGGAATTGTATGGGACGAAGTCGTCGGGTACTTGCTCACCATGCTCATGGTGCCCAAGGGGCTATTGTGGGTTGTTGCCGGATTTATCTTGTTCCGCCTATTTGATATTTGGAAACCATGGCCGATAAGCTGGGTTGACAAACGAGTACACGGTGGTTTGGGGATTATGTTGGACGATGTATTAGCCGCAATCCCCGCATGGATTATTTTACAGCTGATCGCTATGTTATTAACATCAACAGGTTATAAAACACTATGAATGAAAATCACAGAGAGCTCATCAGTATGGGC
The DNA here is from genome assembly GCA_963784615.1 of uncultured Gammaproteobacteria bacterium. Classification (GTDB taxonomy): domain Bacteria; phylum Pseudomonadota; class Gammaproteobacteria; order Legionellales; family Legionellaceae; genus UBA11403. Next base: position 1,253,635 of record CAWASG010000001.1, on the reverse strand, counting down.
TTGACCGTCAGCATCGTGCTGCTGGCATTATATATTACTCAACGATTTGTCCCTTCGGTGATGTGGGCGGCTATTGTTGCTATTTCGACATATCCTCTATACAAACGGTGGCGTCGATTGATGGGTGTTCGGCATGATCTGTCGGCTTTTTTATTCACCCTATTAATCTCTTTAATCGTTCTCATTCCATTAAGCTGGTTAGTGACTGTTCTGGTTCAAGAGACTCAACTGTTTATGAACTATTTACAGGAAATTAATCGAGTAGGTGGGCATCCACCGGCATTCTTTCATGCATTACCCTGGGGTGGCGCAGATTTGGAAGCCTACTGGGATGAGAATATTGGCAAACCAGGCAGTGTAAAGAATTTATTGTCCAATCTTCATATTTCCCTGACACCAGTCAGCTACTATGCTAAACAAATCGGTGCCGATATTGCACACCGCGGCTTTCAACTTGGATTTACAGTACTCTGTTTATTCTTTTTCTATCGTGACGGGGATGAGTTAACCACGCAAATTCATCATATTGGTGAATATGGCTTGGGCCGCCGTTGGTCTCGCTACGCAGATAAATTACCTGCCGCCCTAAGAGCGACAGTGAATGGCACTATTTTTGCTGGATTGTGCGTTGGTATATTGATGGGGGGTTGCTATGCTCTCGTTCAATTTCCAGCCCCTACATTGCTTGGTTTTATCACTGCATTTGCGGCAATGATCCCCTTCGCCGTTCCCTTGGTATTTTTGTTGGTCGCGCTTATTTTACTCGCCAACACGCAATTAATAGCAGCTTTAATCGTCGTGATTTGGGGAACTCTGGTCATGTTTGTGTTTGATCACTTTGTGAAACCCGTATTAATAGGCGGCGCGATTCGCCTGCCTTTCCTCGCCGTACTCTTCGGTATATTGGGAGGCGTCGAAACACTAGGCCTACTCGGTCTTTTTGTAGGGCCAATTATCATGGTGTTGTTCATTACACTCTGGCATGAGTCACAAGGACAGCAGGCTTAGGTTAGGCTTCGCTCTCGATCAACCCTACACCTGCTCATACCACTGAATTATCTATATTGAGCACAGGAAATCAGGGGGTTACGTCCAAGATAGTAGAATTGTCGACAGACCCTAGCTCAATTAATATCTTGACGTGTTGAGAATAGGCCGTATGTTTGAAACTAGCAAAAGCTCTTAGAACGCAAAATCAATTTACTCCGATCCCATGATTCCTTTTTTTCACATTTATTTGTATGATTCGTCTTTTTAATTTCTGGATTAATAAAAAAAATCTATTCACTTTGCCTCCGTCGATCCTGAAGAAATCTGTCTTATTTCCGCAGTAAATATGTTGTGCCGAAGGATTCTTTGATATTATAACCCTATTGGGGTTGTAAATCAACCCCAATAGGGTTATAATCATACTATGAAAATAATAAAAAAATTGCAGGTTGTTGTTGAAACAACAGAGTATATAAAACAGGCTGAATCTTGTATGGACAAGGAAAGCAGGGATTCTTTTATAAGTCATATTGCTCAAAACCCATTGGAAGGGGAGTTGATTTCAGGTACGGGTGGCGCAAGAAAGATTCGCTGGAAAGCTGATAGTAATCAGGGGAAGAGAGGTGGCTCCCGAGTGATATATTATTATCATAATCAAAATATGCCTATTTTTTTGTTTACGGCATACGGTAAAAGTCAGAGAGAAAATATTTCAGAAAGTGAAAAGAATTTATTAAAAACAATTATTAAATCTATTGTTAAGGTATATGGGGAGGTTGATCATGAGTGATTTAGGTGAAAGTTTGATTCGTGGTGCCATGGACGCTCTTGAGTATGCCAAAGGTAATCAGCAGAGTGCTGTAGCGCATAAAGTACTAGTTCCTGCTCAAGTAGATGTTATGGCTATTAGAAATAGAATGCATATGAGTCGTCAAGAATTTTGTGACGAATTCGGGTTTAGTATTCGAACATTAGAAAAATGGGAACGGGGCGAACGTATGCCAGAAACGTCTGCAAGAGCGTATTTAACAGTAATTGCAAGTAATCCTAATGTTGTTATTAAAGCGTTGCATGCCTCAACTTAAGATAATCACTGAAGAGGTCTAAGTTTGCATATTTTTAGACCTTTTTTGTGATGGTGCGTCAAAAATGTACAATGTTATTTCTTTATCGGGCTTGCGGAATCATGGGTGACCCCATCGATTTACTGTTAAGTTTATGCTGTTGCCCCACAGAAAGCAGCACGGGCTGGCGTGAGATCATTTGCATCATCAGTTGTTACTGCTTCGGGTAGATAACTTCCAATATCAGGTAACTGATCGGGGTTACCATCGTAAGTATTAATAAATACTAAGCATTCATTTTGCTTAAAATCTCTAGCTATATCTTCGATACAACTACCATCGGGCAGAGGTGTCGAAGCATCGAACCCAGCCTTTAGCAATAGCTTCACACAATCGAGATGCCCGTATTTGACTGCAATATGCAAAGGATAGTAACGGCTAAACATCACATCCATTTTCGCACCCGCCAAGATTAATAGTGCCAGACACTTGGTATGCCCCGCAGATGCCGCTTTATAGACAGGCATACATCCATCGTCTGTCATTTTATTCACATCAGCGCCTCTTGAAATCAGCAAACGTAAACATTCAACACTATTATTCGCCGCGGCTTTATACACTAAAGACACACCATATTGATGATGCAAGTTGATATTGGCACCATTCTCTAATAAATAACGTAAACATTCGGGATGATTATTTTGTACCGCGATATAACTTGGGGAAAGCCCCTTAAAGAGAGCGTCAATTGGCATGCCCGGTACAGTAAGCAAAAATTGTAGACAAGAAACTTGATTATACCAAGTCGCTTCATACACAAGGGTATATCCATTCGAGCACGAAAAGTTACCATTCAGCAAATTTTTATTAACCATTAGTTTAAGGCACTTCAAAGCACCGTGTTGAATAGCAAGCAGAGCCAACTCAATATCAAACGAACAAAATTGCAACATTTTTTCAAAGATAAGAGGATGATCATGTTTGAGGGATAACTTTATTGCCGTATTTTGTAGATGATCCGCTTGCTTTGCATTGAAGTCTGGTGTGGAATCCAAAAAATCAGATACTATCGCTACATCTCCTCTTCCGATCCTGTCAAACAGTGATAATCGCCTCTTTAATGGTTGGAATGCTCGACTTTCGGTGTTATCGGCATGACTCTCCGTTAGTAGCGACAAACATGCTTGGCGGTCATATAAGCTTGCCAATTGCCAAGCTGTCATTTGATCAGGTGCCTGATGATCTACATTCGCCCGACGAGCTAAAAGAAATTCAAAGAGTTGGGCATCACCGGTTATGGCCGTGCGCATTAGCAGTGTATAACCCTCTTTATCGACCGCATTCACGTCGATACCCATGGTTTCAACTAACTCGGTAAATACATAAATATTAATTGGCTTAGGCGCGGATAGCACTAAATCAACAAATATCTCACTGACTTTTTTATGAAACGCCTCCATTGCGGAAGATTCATCCTGGTTGTCATCTTCACTAGGCGGCACTTCGTTGGCCAGCTTGCGCCCAATGTTATCTGCTAGGGTAAGCTTCATATCAATTATCTGTATATCAAAATCGTTTAACGGCTCACGGGTTAATATGTTCAATTTATGCGCGTCTTGAATATAAACCGCATCGTCTTGAAAGTCACATGCGTGTTTCAATAGGCTCGGAAAATGAAAACCATGCCCTGTAGAAAAGAGTATCTGGTTTAATCTGGGGATATTCTTAAATTCTTCTTGCGTAAAGGGTTCAGTAGAATTGATTGGCATTGCCTCAGCCAAAGTAAGCAATAGCAGATGGATATAAGTGGCTAATACCTCTTTATCATTATATTCAGAATCTCTGGCATCTTTTCTCGGATAGATTTTATGCTCTTTTAAGATACCAAGAAGCTCTCTTCTTAACCCAGGTAAAATATGATCTCTTTCTTCTTCAGTCTTGCAGTCTATCAACGCATGCAGCTTCAGGGATGCTTGAGCAAGAATAGGATATTTTGATTTATTCCTGTTTAGAATCACCAACATTTCATTAATAGTATACATACAAACATCCCGGAAAGTTAAACTGGATTATAATAATAGCCGCAAACGCACCACAAATTATACAGTAAATAACTATTTTTGTCATTTTTATCTAGAATAGCTTTTTAACCTCCCCAGGTACGTTTGTTATGTACTAGACTTCAAATAACGTCCATTTTTCAAGACAGACCATGGAAAAATTTATTGACAGACAACAAGCGGGCCGAATGCTGACGAGTAGTCTTAAAACCTATGTCGAGCAACCTAATACAATCGTGCTGGCCCTGCCACGTGGCGGCGTTCCTGTTGCCTATGAAATTGCAACGGCGCTGTCCATTCCTCTTGATGTGCTTATTGTCAGAAAATTAGGTGTGCCGGGGCATGCAGAGCTCGCTATGGGGGCAATCGCATCGGGAGGTGTGGTTCTTCTCAATGAATCGATTATAAGACAGCTCAAGTTGCAAAAATCCGCGATCGATGCAGTTATTCAGTCAGAACAAGAAGAATTGCTGAGACGAGAGCGAGTATATCGTGGTAATCGACCCTTTCCCGACCTTTTGAGTAAAACCATTATCCTGGTTGATGATGGCATTGCAACGGGCGCTTCCATTAAGGCTGCAATCAGCGCTCTACGCAAACATAATCCTGCTAGTATTATCGTTGCTGTTCCGGTCGCGGCATATGAGACGTGCCAATCGATGGCTTCTCTCGTTGACAAGTTGATTTGTCCACTTCAACCCATCAATTTTTGTGCCGTTGGTTTGTGGTATGAAGACTTCTCACAAACAACAGATCAAGAAGTCATTGATTTGCTTGAAAAATCCAGCTCAAGAGCATCTAAACCATGAAAAATTTTGCTCATGATATAGAGTGCATCATCATCCGTCTGCGGCGATAGCGCGCACTATATATTGACGGAAGAGAATCTTGTAGGGATGATACTCTACACATTCGTTTAATTGGAGTGACTCAATGAATAAAGATATCCGTTGGATTCAGAGATTCGCTAATTTTGAATTAGTGCTCGCTGAGCTAACTGATGCTGTTGCGATTTTAAAACAGCGAAAATTTACCCAACTCGAAGAGCAGGGGCTTATTCAATCAGGGCAGGATCATCTAAAATTTGAACAGTTAAAAAACCATTTCAATCACACACCTTGTTGTTTTAGAGTAGTTGACTGCTATCTAAAAAAATGTTTAAAGTTACCCCGATCCCGTTCGTGCTGAGGAGGCGCGAATACGGACCGATGAAGTGATAAAGAGTCCAACGCGCCGTCTCGAAGCATACACACGGATGGCATCCAACGGAGTTATATTATGTTTTGGGTTTACATTCTTCAATGTAATGATAAAAGCTATTACACGGGTCACACCGATAATTTAGAAAATCGATTTACACAGCATCAAAATAAAATGATCTCTAGTTGTCACACATGCACACGACTGCCTGTTCAATTGATGTACTCACAAGAATTTTCTACGCGAGAAGAAGCACTATCTGCTGAAAAACAAATACAGGGCTGGAGTCGCAAAAAAAAAGAAGCACTCATTAAGGGCGACTGGCAGGCACTATCGGCGCATGCTTCGAGACGGCGCGTTGACCTACCTATCTAACTGCAGCATCTGTGACGCGCCTCCTCAGCACGAACGGGCTCAGAGAAAATTCGGACATTTTTTCTGCTCCTGTTCATTAAATACGGCATGTGAACGCATTGCATTCATGACATTACTTCATGCTATTGAAAATATATCCTCCGCAAGGATCGACAAACTAATTCACCTATGATCTACTACCCACCTTGCTTATCCGGGGATAAAGATGAATAAAGGGTTAATCGAACATTTTGAAATGTTAACTGATCCACGAGTAGATCGAACCAAACGATATCCATTAATAGAAATTATTTTACTGATTATTGCAGGGACAGTGTCTGGTTGTGATGGTTGGAAATCACTTAAGGATTTTGGTGAAGCTAAATTAGATTGGCTCAGAAAATTCCTGCCTTATAAAGATGGTATTCCTGTTGATGACACGTTAGCACGAGTGATGCGTAAAATTGAAACGAAGGAATTTCAAGCCTGTTTTATGAAATGGGTTCAATCTGTATCGGTAGCGACATTGGGGGATGTTGTGGCAATTGATGGAAAAACCTTACGTCGGAGCCACAATCGCCGGGATGGAGTTCCCGCGATTCATATGGTGAGTGCCTGGAGTAATGAAAATGGACTTGTACTTGGTCAAGAAAAAACAGCAGAAAAAAGTAACGAAATTACAGCCATCCCGCAGCTATTGGATGTACTTGAACTCAAGGGATGCATCGTCACCATCGATGCGATGGGCTGCCAGACCGCGATTGCTGAAAAAATAATTCAGAAAAAAGCTGACTACATACTTGCTCTAAAAGGGAATCAGGGCAACCTTCATGTCGAGGTTACGGATTTTTTTGAAACAGCATTGGCAGCGGACTTCAAGCACGTACAACATGATTGTTTTGAAGAACATGATGCTGGTCACGGGCGGATTGAGTTCCGTCAATGTTGGGCAATAAAACCATGTGTTGATAGCTTTCCATCGTTTAAAAAATGGCCTGATTTAAAAAGCCTTATAATGATAAAGTCTCGTAGAGAATTCAAAGACGGGCTTACACAAGATACAGAAGATACTCGTTTTTATATTGCCTCCATTGTACCGAATGCAGAGAAAACATTAACCGCTGTGCGTCAACACTGGGGAATTGAAAATCAGCTTCACTGGACGCTTGATATGACTTTCCGACATGGGTGACCAATAAAATAAGTTGCTGACGTTTGTCCTCAGTTAACTCCTTGTACCAAACATTGATGAGACGGATGACACAAGCGGCATAACGCTTGCAAAAGGCGGTGGGCGTGCAGGGGGCAGTGCATCAGCAGCTTGTCATGATGAGCCGCAGCAATAAAATGATGCCCCTATAACTTCCGTTTAATTCCTGCAGCGGCCATAATCTTGGTGACAATTTCCTCTATCGAAAATCGAGTTGAATTTAGATAGGGGATATTTTCGCGACGGTACATGGATTCCACTTCATTAACCTCGAGGCGGCATTGTTCGAGGCTGGCGTAACGGCTGTCGGGTCGGCGTTCGCTGCGAATTTCGTGCAGTCTGGATGGGTCGATGGTTAAGCCGAATAGTTTGTGTTTGTAGGGTCTGAGAGAATCGGGTAGGCGAAAATTAGATAAATCATCATCCGTGAAAGGATAGTTCGCCGCACTGATGCCAAATTGTAAGGCCATGTACAAACAACAGGGCGTTTTCCCGCTTCGTGATACGCCGATGAGAACGATGTCGGCGCCTGCATAACCGTTGATTTTGATGCCGTCATCATGTCCAAGTGTATAATTGACTGCATCAATCCGATGCGTATAGCTTTGAATATCGGCGACGCCATGTGTACGGCCCACGCGATAGGATGATTTAACCTGAAGTTCTTGTTCTATAGGCGCTAAAAATGCGCTAAATAAATCAAAAACGCAGGCGTTAGATGCTTTGATGCATGCACTAATGTTCACATCAACCAACGTCATGAATACCAGCGGCTTAAGCCCTGTTTCTGCATAGCATTGGTTAATGCGGATGACAATCTCGCGAGCCTTTTCAATGGTGTCGATATACGGCATGGCGTGCTTGTCCAGTTCCAGACCTTCGAACTGGCTCAACAAGCTATTGCCAAGTGATTCGGCGGTTAATCCCGTCCCATCGGAAACCATGAAGACATAGCGTTTCATTTTTCTTTCCTAACAAAGGGTAAATATCGCGGTTCCCAAAATAACCCCTCAATTAAACGTTCAAGCGGTTTATCTTGATTACATTGCGCAAGATCGCTATCAATGGCTACTTGCGCTACAGCGACCGCAATACGTTTGGCGACAGTCTGTGCATCATTGAGTGAGGGTAATAGCGGTAAAAAGCTATCTTTTTTACTCGGTGAAAATTCACTCAATGCTTGCGATGCAGCCCAAATCATGGCTTTGGATAGTCGCGTTGCCCGAACGGCCAAAATGCCTAAACCAATGCCTGGAAAAACCAATGCGTTATTACATTGCGCAATCGGTAACATACGGTTTTGGTACTCGACTTCAGGAAATGCCGTTCCCGTTGCGATTAATGCACAGCCATTCGTCCATGCTAAAATATCAGCCGGTTTTGCCTCACATTTTTCATCAGGATTGGATAATGGGAAAATAATCGGTCTTTCACAGCGTGCTGCCATCATTTCAACGATGTCTTGCGAAAAAGCGCCGGGTTGAGCGGAGCAGCCAATTAATATTGTTGGGTTGGCTTCTCTTACTGTATCCGCCAGTGATGGATTTTTCTTATTATTAATCTTCCATGTTGCGATGTCACTGGCTTGTCGCGCGTAATGCTTTTGGGAGTCAGTCAGATCAGGATCGCTATCCATGATCAACCCTTGTCGGTCAATCAGCCAGAATCGACGATACGCTTCTTCCTCTGATAGCCCTTTACGAATCAGTGCATCAACGATTTGCTCACTGATGCCGGTGCCTGCTGATCCCGCGCCAAAGACGACGATGCGATGTTCTAATAAATCTTTTCCAGTGACATCACAAGCAGCAAGGAGGGCCGAGAGGGTAACAGCGCCAGTACCTTGAATGTCATCGTTAAATGTACATAATTTATCTTGAAACTGATCTAGTATTCGTCTGGCATTACCACGTCCAAAATCTTCCCAATGTAAAAAGGCATTCGGAAATTTTGCTTGTATGCGTTCAACGAAAGTATGGATAAATGCATCATAGTCTTTGCCTGTAATGCGGGGAGTTCGACATCCTAAATAGAGGGGATCTTCGATTAATTCTTGATTATTCGTGCCTACATCCAGGCAAATGGGGAGCATTCGTTTCGGGTCTACGCCACCACACAAGCCATACACCATCAATTTTGCAACAGGAATGTCAATGCCACCAACGCCTTGATCACCTATGCCCAGTACGCCTTCACCATCTGTGACGACGATTAAACTGACATCTGGGTTGGAGCGATTATCAAGAATTTCATCGATTCTTCCTTGATCCGCGTGACTAATATAAAGCCCTCGAGGTTGGCGAAACTCTCGGCTGTAATGTTGAACCGCTGATCCAACAATGGGGGTATAAATCACAGGGAGCATTTCTGCCAAATGACTACTGACCAATTTATAAAACAAGATTTGATTTTTATCATGTAAATTGAGTAAGTAAATATTTTGTTGCAGACGGCTGGAGTAGGCTGAAAACTGAATATAAGCGCGCTTTACCTGTTCGTCTAATGTCTCAACACGGTTAGGTAGTGTGCCTTGCAAGCCAAATACACGGCGTTCGTCATGCGTAAAGGCGGTTCCTTTATTTAATTGAGGAGTGGACAGTAAATGTCTACCTGTAATCGAAGTTTCAATAAAAACTTCGCCAGTTTGCTCATTGCGGCTAATATGAAAATCTAGCATGCGTTCATCCGAAAAGGTTATTAATATGACGATACAATAGCGAATTTGGCTAATTTATGCAATGAGCAGTTCTCAACAGGGCAAATGCATCTTATGCTGAAAATTAAGCCGAACCGACCGAGCCGCGCGCGTTAGCAAGCGTTCACAGAGCGAGCAATCAAAATAAATACCGGTTTTTTGCAAACGTACCTGCAGTGAACGCTTGCTAACGCGCGCGGCTCGGTCGGTTCGGCCTCATACAATTTAGACGCGTTTGCCCTGCAGTTCTCACGGCCTTATTGTTCCTGAATCGCTTGTCCGTTATAATCACTCTTCAAATATATGTACATTATTGCTTTTTCCAGGATGATATTGTCGGAGTTTAAAAAAAATGCCTATTTACGAATATCAATGCACTGGCTGCAATCATCACTTTGATGTGATTCAAAAAATGAGTGACGATCGCATCAAGACATGCCCCAAGTGCGCTGAAGATAAAGCGATTCGTTTAGTGTCTGCAGCGGGTTTTCAGCTCAAAGGATCAGGCTGGTATGCAACTGATTTTAAAACGAAAAATAAAACAACACCGGCATCCGACACAACGGCCACCGAAAGCAAGCCGAGTACCGAGCCGAGCAAAACAGACACACCAGCAACCACTACGACCACTGGGAGCGACACTAAATGAAGTCTATACGCAGTTATTTAATTACCGGCTTGGTAGTCTGGTTGCCGATATTGGTCACGTTTTTGGTGGTGAGGTTTATCGTTGACTTACTTGGCCAGTCTGTCGCCCTGTTACCCCATGCCTACCAACCGCAACAAGTGGTTGGCGTCAACATTCCCGGGATTGGCGTTTTGTTCTCACTGTTGTTGTTATTGATAACCGGTATTATTGCAACCAATATTTTAGGCCAGCATTTTATGCGATTCGGTGAATCCTTGCTGGATAGAATTCCATTAGTTAGAACAGTATATAATTCAACCAAGCAAGTCATAAATGCCATTTTATCAACAAACAGCCAGGCGTTTCGTAAAGTGGTGCTGATTGAATATCCCCGTAAAGGATTATGGTCTATTGCCTTTCAAACAAATGAGAATGGGTTTGTTCATAACAACAAGAACGACGAACACATGATTTCAGTGTTTATACCTACTACACCAAACCCAACATCCGGTTTTTTGATGATGGTGGCCAAATCAGAAGTGAAAGAGCTCTCGATGACGATAGACGAGGCGCTGAAATGCGTTATCTCTCTCGGTGTTATGCAGCCGCCGAAAACTTAATATTAAGGAGATGTACCTTGAGAACGCATGTTTGTACCAACGTCAATGAATCGATGATAGACGCGACCGTCACACTTTGTGGATGGGTGCATAATCGCCGCGACCACGGTGGCGTGATTTTTTTGGATATACGCGATAGTTCTGGTTTAGTTCAAGTCGTCTATGAGCCTGAACGTGCCGATGTGTTTCTCATTGCAGAAAAACTACGACATGAAGACGTCATTTGCTTGACGGGTGTCGTTAGGCCTCGCCCGGAAGGGATGGTCAATGCCGCGATGGCAACGGGTAAAATTGAGGTCGTAGGCACCCAGCTTGAGATTTTGAATCAATCACAAACACCGCCTTTTTTACCGGACGATCATCAATTCGTTAATGAAGACTTGCGTTATAAATACCGATATTTAGATTTAAGACGTGGCGTCATGCAGCACAATATCATCCTGCGTCATAAACTGGTTCAGTGTATTCGTGGTTATTTGAATCAACTCGGATTTTTGGATATTGAAACGCCGATGCTTACAAAAGCAACACCAGAAGGGGCGCGTGATTATCTCGTTCCCTCACGTGTTCATCCTGGCTCGTTCTATGCGTTACCACAATCGCCACAGCTGTTTAAACAGCTGTTAATGATGTCGGGTTTTGATAAATATTACCAAGTCGTGCGTTGTTTCCGAGATGAAGATCTGCGTGCAGACAGACAGCCTGAATTCACACAGCTTGATATTGAAATGGCATTTATTGATCAAGACAACATCATCAAACTCATTGAGGGGATGTTAAAACTGACCTTCAAAGAAATCTTGAATGTCGATGTGCCCGATGTACTGCCAAGAATGCAATATGCCGAGGCCATGCGTCGTTTTGGCAGTGATAAGCCTGATTTGCGTATCCCGCTTGAGCTGGTTGATATTGACGATTTGGTTCGCGACTCATCGTTGAATGTATTTGCGGAAGCTGCTACCCAACCAGACGGTCGGGTTGTTGGCTTAAGACTGCCTGAAGGATGCAAGCTCAGTCGAAAAGAGCTTGATCAATATGGCACCTTTGTCGGGATTTATGGTGCCAAAGGGTTGGCATATATTAAAGTGAACGATAAAGCACAAGGCCTTGCTGGCTTACAGTCGCCCATCTTGAAATTCTTAACAGAAGATCAAGTCAATGGGATTCTCGATAGGATGAATGCTGAAACAGGCGATGTGATTTTCTTCGGCGCAGGGCATAAAACCGTTGTTAACGAATCCATGGGTGCATTACGGGTTAAACTGGGCCACGATTGCCAGTTGGTCGAGCCAGGCTGGCGCATGCTCTGGGTAACCGATTGGCCGATGTTTGAAGAAGGGGTCAACGGTCAATTGCAAGCGATGCATCATCCATTCAGTTCTCCACAAGATTTGTCTGTTGAGGCGCTCTTATCCCAGCCGACTAAAATGCTTGCAAAAGCTTATGATATCGTGATTAATGGATATGAAATAGGGGGCGGTTCTATTCGTATTCATCGACAAGAGATGCAACAAGCCGTATTTAAGTTATTAAATATTACTGCCGATGCAGCGCGAGAAAAGTTTGGATTTTTACTGGATGCACTGGATTTTGGTTGCCCACCACACGGTGGAATCGCGTTGGGCATTGACAGACTTGCCATGCTGATGACCGGATCAAGCTCAATTCGCGATGTGATTGCTTTCCCAAAAACGCAATCAGCATCCTGTTTATTGACCAGTGCGCCGACTCGTGTTGAGTCAGCACAATTGAGTGATTTGGGGATACGACTTGCACCAACACCATCAACGAAAGCATAACCTTGCTCAGTTGTTCTATCGATTACGCCCCATGGTCGTGATGCGATTACTGCTGCTCATCTCGCTCTATGTGATGAGCAGTTTGTCTTTTGCCTTAACGACCCCTCTAAATGGCGCCGAAGATTCAGAAAAAATTATCGATTATTTAAAACAAGAACGAACGGATTTACTCCGTGCCAATCAAGACAGTAGTCCGTTCCGTGGGTCCTCAACTCAACAGAATGTGCTGATGCGCATGAAACAAAACGACGCATTGCTGTCCTTGGTTCATGCCAAAATAGCAAGTTTCGACAGTTTTTTAGTGAATCAACGCAAACAACAAAAGACACTAGCCGCTAAAATCAAAAGAGCAACGCTTGTTCCATCGCAAAATTTTGATGATCCTGCATTGAAAGCAGAACGCTTGCAGCTTGAGCGTATGAATGAGACGAATAATCAAACCATCGAGTTAATCATCGAAAATCTAGCTTTGGCACATCGTTATGAAACGGCATTGTTGACCGTTAAAAAACAACTCGCGGAATTGAATGTAAGAACACAAGGCACACGCCATTTAGAATCATTACAGCAACAGATTGACCTCCTTCGCCAAGATCGCAGTATTTTTTATAAAAAAAACGTAGCACTGCAACATGAAAAAAGAACCGATGTTGGTTTTAATCAAACCTACGTTGAAGACCTAAAGCTGCAGCTGAATAACCAATATATTGCGTTTATTAATTATCAAATCACCGCATTAGAACTGCAAATCAAGTTAGTCAAAGCCGAAGACTTATTTTTAAAGCAACCTGATATTAAAACCATTCTGTCCTCGATTGATCTTTATAAAGAAGCGATGGGGCAGTTGAATGACATTAAACAATCGTTATCTGCATTGCTGGATTTGCTAAAAGAAGAGCAACAATACTCTTTGGACAGCGAGCTGAAGCAACAGATCATTAATTTAAAAACAAAAGTGGCTCATTTTCTTACTCAAGAATCGGTGCATGAGAAACAACTTGCCGAGCAACTGGCTTTGAAACAGGATGAGCTTAAAAAACAATTATCCGTTCGCCAAACGCTCGCTGGTTATCAGGTTAATAGCTGGGCGTCTTTCAAAAATGAATTGCTACGTGTTCCTTCCCAGGTTACTGCATATTGTAATAATTTCATGATGAGCATCAAAGAAGGATATGCACGCCAGGGTATTTGGCAGAAGCTTTTTCTATGGTTGAGTATTGTCTCTTTAGTTGTGATTGCAGCGGCGGTGAATGACCGATTGCGGCGAGTGACTCAGGACAAAGCGCGCTCACGTTTGTACGCTCATCTGTATGATGCCGTCTTGCTCTTGCTGGCCCGTAATATTATCCAGATCACGCTATTAGCCGTGTTATTTATAGGCTTAATGTTTATTCACATACCCTATTCGAATTATCATCTATTGATTGATATAGTGATGGTTTGGTTTGTCTTCCGAAATATAATTATTATTGCGCGTTTGATTCTGTTGGGGCGTGTCCATGATGTATCCGGTAAAGATATCCGATTTTTTTACCGACTCAAATGGCTATTGCTCGCCGGTGGGTGGACGACGGCTCTGATGGTGCTAAGTCAAGGCCTGCCATTGTCGATGTTGATCCGTGATATTTTGACCCGTTTATTCATGCTATTTATCTTTGCATTATCCATTGTAATGTGGGCAAGCAAAGATGTCTTTCCATTATTACTGCGTCCGGTGATAAAAACCAAAAAGCGCTATCTTCGCAAGGCTATTGCTCTATTATTTGTGTTATTGCCCATTACACTCTTCACTACAGCGATCATTGGCTTGGTAGGGTATATGAATTTAGCATGGTCGATGAGTCGATATCAGGCTTATCTGGTATTGGTGATGACAGGTTACGTTCTCGCTCGCGGGTTGGTATCGGATGCATTGGAGTTGATTTCAGAATGGATGGTGTCGTCGCTGCGTAGTGGTTGGTTATGGGTCGAGGTCTTTTTGAAGCCATTAGACACGATTATCCACCTGGTCTTGTTTTTAGCGAGCGTGATTTTTTTATTCCAGCTTTTCGGCGTTTATACAGAAATGCCCGTTCTAACGTGGCTTAAGCGGCTTGGTCAGTATGAGTTGATCGGTGTGTCTGGCATACATATTACCCTGGTCAGTGTGCTCGAGTTTTTTATTGTGGTGTCGATATTCGTATGGGCCGCTAAATGGACACGTGAATTCTGCTATCGATGGCTATACCGTAATTCACGCGATGAAGGTGTGCGGAATAGCTTGTCGGTATTTACGCAATATGCCGTGATTCTAGTGGGTGGTTATATCACCTTGCGTGTATTGGGTCTCGATTTTAGTGGCATGTCCATGGTGGTTGGCGGATTTGCTGTTGGGATGGGGTTTGGATTACGTGATTTCGCGAGCAATATTGTCGGCGGGATCATGTTATTAATTGAGCGGCCCGTTCGAGAAGGTGATCTCATCACGGTAGGCGAGCATGAAGGTCGTGTCGCGCACATCGGGATCCGCTCGATGCGTGTGTCATCCTGGGATAATACGGAAATATTGATTCCGAACGCTGAGACATTCAATAAGCCATTTATCAACTGGACGCATCAGGACAGCGTTGTACGCACAGCCATACCCATCAAGGTTAGTCGTGAAGACGATCCCATGCTGATTCAAAGCCTGATTTTTGAAGTGCTTGCCATTATTCCTGAAATTCTCAATGAACCACCTTCACAAGTGCTTCTCAAACAAATTGACGAAGCCCTGATTAATTTTGAGGTGCGTTATTATATCGATGTTCGACTGCATACCCGCTTTGAAATTAGATCCAAATTTCTATTTGCTCTGATGGCGCAATTTAAAGCCGCGAACATTAGGCCACCTATCCCACCGTTAAGTATTGAAATCAACGAGTCGAAGAGCAATTATGTTGTCCGAAAAAAAACCACTGAAGACTGAGGCTGATCTGCTTGCACGCTGTCAGCAGATCGAAGGTCTGACGTTCGCCCAGCTGGCTTCCTTCCTCGGATGGATGATTCCGGAAAATCCCCTCCAGCGCAAGGGGTTTGCAGGACAAATGATCGAACATGCACTCGGCACAACCGCCGGCAATCAATCCGCCCCTGACTTTCATGAGCTGGGCGTTGAGTTAAAAACTATCCCGGTGAATCATTTAGGCAAGCCTGCGGAATCCACGTTTATCACCACAATTTCATTATTAACTGTTCATCAAGAAGCCTGGGAAACCTCGCACTGTTTTGCCAAGTTAAAACGGGTGCTGTGGATCCCAATCGAAGGCGACACAAACATCCCGTTCTCATCTCGCCGCATTGGCTCAGGGATCCTGTGGTCACCCAGCCATGATGAGGAACGTGTTTTAAAGCAAGATTGGTCTGAGCTAACGCTGATGATTGGCACGGGAAAACTATCGGCAATCGACGCAACCATGGGCGAGTATCTACAAGTGAGACCCAAAGGCGCGAACGCTAAATCGCTGTGTTATGGATTCGATGAAGAGGGAAATACTATTCAGACTTTACCAAGAGGCTTTTATTTGCGTAGTCGATTTACGGCGCGGATTATTCAGTACGTATAATGTGTGTACTTTATTGTATAGTAAGCGATACTACACCTATTAGAGATGCTACAAAGAGAGCGTTAGACCATGACAATGTCAGAATGGCGTGGAGTGTCGATTTTTTTCGTGTAATAGGTATTGCATTAATGATAGCGCGTTATGCCAAGCATCTAAGGCCCGCGTCATTCCCGCCACGCTGTGCTTGAACAAGGCTCTGTTCCCTATTGCGGGAATCTAGCGCGGCGCACCGAAAGACGAACCGGTCAAATTGTTGATAATTTAACCGAAATCCGAGCCACGACCGTTAGGGAGTGGAACAGTTCAGCCGGCCCCGAAACTGCGCCACTCCCTTACGGTCGTGGCTCGGATTCCGGTTTAATAACAGTGTTCCAACAGGTCAAAACTAAATGGATGGAATACTAAAATCGCTCACCAAAAATAGCAGTCCCAACCCGCACCATCGTACTTCCCGCACAAATAGCCGCTTCAAAATCATGACTCATTCCCATTGACAGGGTATCCATGGAGATATTTAACCGCTGGTTGATATGCTGCATACACTTACTCACCCGCAAAAACGATGCAACCTGTTTTTCAACATCCTCTTCAGGTTTTGGAATCACCATCAAACCTCTTAGTGTCAACCGTGGCAGGGTTAAGATGTGTGCTGCAAGTGAAACGGCCTCTTCCGGGCTAACACCCGTTTTACTGTCCTCGTTATCGATATTCAGTTGAATACACACATTCAGAGCCGGCATATCTTGCGGCCTTGCCGCATTCAAGCTTTGTGCAATGGCATCAGACGACACGGTATGAACCCAGCTAAAATGTTGAGCGATGATTTTTGCTTTGTTCCGTTGAATCCGGCCAATAAAATGCCAATCAATAGGAAGAGGGGAGAGCGCATTTATTTTTAAAAGCGCCTCTTGAACATAATTTTCACCAAAATCACGCAGGCCAGCATCAAAGGCCTCAGCGATCGCTTCGGGCGGATGCTGCTTGCTAACCGCTAATAAGCTGACAACTCCGGAAGGGCGATGGCACATCGACTCAGCCTGTCGGATCAGTTGATTAATTGTGGTGATATTAGATGCAATGGTCATAAAATTTTTCTAGAAGTCCTGCGAATTACTATATCATAGCTTATAATATAATTAAGATAACGATTAATAGCATAGTAACTCGTCGTAAAAATTGAACTGGCAGATAGCATGCCTTCTCCCGTTGACGGGAGAAGGTGCCCGACAGGGCGGATGAGGGTAGATCAAAACAACCCGCCCTGTGGCACCCTCTCCCATTAAAGGAGAGTGGCTGACCATCTGCTTTTACGGCGGTAAATGCTGAATGATCAACCAAGGCGGATAAATAATATGGATATTACCGAGCTGCTCACGTTTACTGTCAAAAATAATTCATCAGACTTACACCTGTCCGCGGGGCTTCCGCCGATGATTCGCGTTGATGGCGATCTGCGTAAATTAAACGTCCCTCCGCTTGACCACAAAGAAGTCATTAAAATTATCTATGACATCATGAATGACAAGCAACGCAAGGAATATGAAGAACATCTAGAGCTCGATTTTTCATTCGAGATGACCAACATTGCTCGATTTCGTGTGAATGCCTTTAATCAATCTCGTGGTGCGGCAGCGGTGTTTCGGTCAATTCCGTCTAAAATTTTGACCCTGGATGACTTAAGTTTGCCACCTATTTTTACAGAAATGGCCTCATTACCGAAAGGATTGGTTTTGGTCACAGGCCCTACTGGATCAGGTAAAAGTACAACCTTGGCCGCGATGGTCGACTATGTCAATGCGACGCGTTACGATCATATATTAACCATAGAAGATCCAATCGAGTTTGTTCACACTGCCAATAAATCGCTGGTAAACCAACGAGAAGTCCACCGAGACACCTACAGTTTTAGCGCCGCATTGCGATCAGCATTACGGGAAGATCCCGATGTAATTTTGGTTGGGGAGTTGCGAGATTTAGAAACCATGCGCCTCGCTTTAACGGCCGCCGAAACCGGACATTTGGTGTTTGCAACCCTGCATACAAGTTCAGCATCCAAGACCATCAACCGGATTATTGACGTGTTTCCTGGTGATGAAAAATCAATGGTTCGAACCATGTTATCTGAATCCCTACAAGCGGTGATTGCACAAACACTGTTGAAAAAAACAGGCGGTGGGCGCGTAGCCGCTTTGGAAATCATGATTTGTAACGCAGCCATCCGTAATTTAATTCGCGAAGATAAAGTCGCGCAGATGTATTCATCCATTCAAACAGGCCAGGCTCAAGGCATGATTACGCTTGATCAACATTTAGCGCAATTAGTCGAGCAAAACGTTATTAGTCGTCAAATAGCCCGTGATGTGGCGATTAATAAAACGATGTTTTGATCTAGTACTTCATCCATTTAGTTTTGACCGGTTAGATCAATGTTATTAAATCGGAATCCGAGCCGCGACCGTTAGGGAGTGGAACAGTTCAGCCGGCTCCGAAACTGCTCCACTCCCTAACGGTCGTGGCTCGGATTTCGGCTAAGTATCAACAAGTTGAGTATTGCCATCGGTCAAAATTAGATTAACAACGTACTCGTACATTGGCCGCCTAACTTTGACCGGTTGCAATATTCAATTTTTAGTTACAGATTGATAGTAAGCAACTATTATTAACCAAACCTTAACTTAACTAAGGATCGTGCCAGAAACGGAAGTTATTACTGGCCCGATCCTAAACAGCTGTCCGCACAAGTATGTGGATTATAGTGAGCGCATGAATTGTCAACACACACCCAATTAAAAAAGAAGAAAATAGATACTTACGAAGCTATTTTCGCGCAACGTGGTTATCGATATGATAAGGCCATGCGCTTATATCCACATGCAAGAGCTTTTGAATTTAAGCATTTGATAGAAAAATTTGATTATCATCCAGGCATGACCATTGCGGACATTCCTGCCGGTGGCGAATATTTAAAGCATTATTTGCCAGATGATTGTTGCTATGTGGGATTTGAACCGTGTCATGCTTTTCAACATAACACTCCCTCCACTTCCACGTTTTTTCCCTTACCCATCAAAAGCGGTACGATCGATATTATTATGAGCCTTGCCGGCTTGCATCATGTAGACAATAAAATGCAACTATTTCATGAATTTAAACGGATCGCAAAACCCAATAGCTCGTTGGCTATGGCGGATGTTTATCAAGATTCGCCAACTGCAATGTTTCTGGACGAGTTTGTTGGGCAGCATAATCCAATGGGACACCAGGGCTTATATTTGTCCGCATCGACATTGGATGAATTAACGCGGGCTCATTGGACAATACAATCCGCTGAACTGACCCACCTGCATTGGGTTTTTCATGATCTCGACAGCATGGGGAATTTTTGTCAGCAATTGTTTCATTTGTCTTGTTCAACGCAGAAAATTATCGATGCCATCGATAATTGGTTAGGTATAGAGGCGTTATCGAATTCACTCATTGGCATGAATTGGCCGTTGTATACGATTATTGCCCGACAGGGGGGCTAAGCAGCACTGCCATTAAGTTAAGGAAAGCATGGTTGATGTGCGCGTAGGTTGGGTTGAGCGAGAGCGAAGCCCAACAAAATCGTCATGTTGGGCTTCGCTCTCGCTCAACCCAACCTACGTCCAATTAATTCCCTTAACTTAATGACAGGGGGTTAAGCAGGCACGTTGTAATGTCTGGCACACATCTTGTTGCCATGGCGATTTGGGTTGGGGTGGCGTATCCAGCAAAAATAATTGATCAAACCGATCAAAGGGTAATCCATGCTGTTCTATCTCGCTGTCGTTTTCAATACAATAAATCAGCGCCTCGATATCGGGTTGTAATAAAGCACTGCGCCCGGCTTCATACAATGAAGTCGTATTCACGCGTGTTGTTCCATTGACCCACAGACGGTTGCGCGCCACTTTACCCACCTTATAGTATTGTTGTAACAACCGTAATTCTTGTGCTTTTGCAACATCATCTGCCGCTGTTTGCCCATAAATCACCAGAATGGGGATCCTGCCTTGTTTAGGAACCAGCGTTGTTAAAATCTGTCGATAAAGATGCGGGCCGGTGGTTGAGCCGATCTGAGGCTGTGCATTGATTTCAATGATAGCCCCGCCTTTCTCAAGATAGGATTCTTCAATATTTTCGGTAATAAAATCAATTCCCACCAGATCAAAGCGAAACAAGGTTGCTACTGCCTCTGCTAAACGCCGATTATCAGGATGCACTTTATCAAAGACCGCAACCGGAGTACCACCCATGGAAATATTGGCTATCGCTTGAAGCGCGACCCATTGATGCGCCTGGGGAATCGATGCCAGGGTATAACCCTGTTCAATTAATATCGTTTCTACATCCTCACTGACCTGGATATGTCTTAAAGGATAGTGCGAGACATGATGTTGATTATGTTGTTGAATCAACGTTTCAACAGAATGCTGACCATCTCCCATAACACCCGCCGGAATCCGCTCGATGGCCCAAATCAGCTGACCTTGAAGCACCAATAGGCGATAATCTTTACCGGCAATGTGTTTTTCCAAGAGGGTGGCGGCCGAATAAGGTTTTGCTTTGGCATAGGCTTGCTTTACCGCCAGCGCTGAGTTGAGGTTTACGGACACTCCTTTCCCACCGTCTTGACTCAAGGGCTTAATCACCACCGGAAAACCCAGTTGCTTTGCCAAGGCTACGGCTTCGGTCTCATCGTTTACGATGCGCTGTTCTGCTACTGGAAAGCCCGCCTGTCGCAGCAGCATGGACGTGGCATGTTTGTTTTGAGCTAATCTCACGGCCAAATGAGACGTTGTATCCGTAAATGTACTATCCAGCCATTTTGCATAATGACCATAACCATATTGAAAAACATTATGCATCACATGCGCCCAGGGCAGCTCAGCTTCATGAGCAGCTTTTAAAAAATGCAAACTGTTGGATCCTTGTGGCGCGTGTGTTTTAAGTGTGGCGATAACATGTTTCAATTGAGCTGCCAATGCTTGATTGGCAACAAAAGGCGCGGGAGTTAAATAGTGATTAAAGAGCTTGAGCACAAATGCAATAACCACGTGTAAGCTCGGCGCGAATAAGGTTGGAACCCAAAGAATGCATTCACGCGGGTTTTCGGCGACAAATAGGACGTGGTGTTTTTCAAATATCGGCATACCGCCTTGTTTTTGAATGAGAAACAGGCATTCAGCAAAGCAATTTATCAAGTCATGGGGCGATTGAATATCTGGCGGAGGAGAGATGGGGACATCAAAATAATAGGCTAACGCCGCGTGCAACGCCTGCATGGGTTGTGTTTGTAGGCGAAGCCTTAAGACCCCCATTGATTGGCGGAATCCATGGACGAATCCTGGGAAAATAATGGGCTCGGCCTGTAATGTCAGTGCCGGTTGCATGGTATTCAGTGCTACCGAATAACCGTGACCCAGGATAAGGTTATTCAGCTTAATATCAGGTTTTGTCATGGTATACAATCTTGAGAATTAAAACCGGGGCCGCAGAATGTACCAAGCGAAGTAAAGTTGCTCGGTAACGTCGCTGGGTTATTATAGATGCTATAGTGCCATGTTGCACCAGCATCGGTTGTTTCTATCAGAACTGGCCAAATACTCGCTCCATCGTCCGAATATTTTCCGGCAGCGAAGCAGGTTTCAGCTGAACAATCAGCCGTCCAAAACGTTCCTTGGTCAAGAAAACCAGGCGGTCGTAGTGCTGGACTGTCATCAACCTCAATTTGCCAGCCGGGTAAGCCTACCAATGAATTTTGCATCATAACAGGGACTTGTACCCCCAACGCCGTAAAATAACTGCCTGCGGCAATACATAAGGTACCTGTACACTTAACTGCTAAAAAAACAGCAGAACTGCCGTAATTAGAGGGAACAAGGTGAGTGCTATCAACCACATTTGACCAGCTTTGCCCGCCATCGAGGCTTTGGGCTAATAAAAGCGATGTCTGACCTGAAATTAAAGAAATGTAAGAGCCTCCAGCAACACAAATAGGGCCACTGCAACTGACACTATTAAAACCATCGTTGGTGTTAGTAAAATCAGTTGGTGCGGTTGTTGAATCGTATGTAAATGTCCAATTTACGCCATCGTTCGTGTGGGCAATACAGGGGTAAACATTGAAGTCGAATGCTAGATACGAGCCGACTGCATTACAAACCGTGCCATTGCAACTGATGCTCTTAAATATGCCTAACTCAAACCAATTGAAGGGTCCTGTAACTGTTACACCGGCCCAACTTACGCCAGCATCTGCACTTTTTGTTAACAGAAAGCGCTGAAATGGCAAGGAGCCCGAGTTATATCGGCCTGCAGCGAAACAGGCGGTGCCACTACAACTAACGCTATACAAATATCCCGAACTTGAGAAGTCCGGAGGTAGGATGGATGCAAGGCTAACCACCCCCCATGTCGCACCACCATCGGTACTTTTGGAAATAAGGGGGTTTACGTCAGTATTATCTACATAATTTCCAACAGCAACACAGGTTAAACCGGTGCAGCTCGAACTATAAAACCGATCATTTGCAAAGTCGTGCCTAGGCTGTAAATCATCCGGTAACGTACCCGATGGATATGTCCACGTCGCCCCAGCGTCAATCGATTGCGCGACCAAAGGGGCCGAAGCGGCAGTAGTCAAACCAAAAGCCTCTTCGCCGAAGCCTGCCGCGATACAAAAATTATCACTGCAACTCGTACTAAAAAAACCATTATGACCAGTGGTCGTATTTAAGTAAGATGGCAAATTACTGAGGATCGACGCAGGGTAGCTCCAGGTTGTTGCACTTGGCGCTCTTGCCGCCAATAATGGAAAAAAGTTGTTCCCCGTAGCGGTATAAGCACCGCCCACGAGTAAATATGGCACGGGTGGTAGGGGCGGCACGGGTGGGCTAGAAGTCACGCTCACATTCAGCGGCACCGAGGCGGTCGTACAACTCGCGCCTAAACAAATGGCAAAATTGGATTTCGCCTCTCCTGTGATGGTTAAAGCCAACTGACAACTTTGTTGACTATTTAGTTCAATGGGTGATGCGCACAACCCTGCTCCGGTCGCTTGCGTCACGGTTGGAGGAAGGCCTTCAACGCGATAGCCTCGACGTGCACTGTGCGTTAAATTCGTCACAATGTAATTGGCTGAGACACTTCCACCGGCAGGTACCGTTGTTGGTAGTGCTCCGTCCGGCCGAATATTAAAATTGGCCGCCGCAAAGGCGTAAGGCTCGGGGAGCATGGCTATTAGCGCTAACGCCTGACAAAGTGGCGTCAATTTAAAATGATGATCTCGCATCTTGATTTTCATGGCAATGACTTCCTTTTCAATACACTAAATCACAAAACTAAGGTGAATCATCCATTGATTTAGATAATTGTGTGCTGTTCTTATCGTAAAATCGACGGGGTACTGGTATTGGTTCATCACAACTTGACCTCGACCCAAAGCGGCGGCACCGAGATCTTGGAAGCGATACCCCAAACCGGCACGCACGTGCTGAGTGATATCAGCATCTAGGCCTAAACCAAGACTATAACTCCACGAGGATTGCTGGTGGTTTTGATATTGAGCCGTTAGATTGATGCTTCCCGTTTCTTGCGTCTTCGGCTTATATTGACTCCACTGATTAACCGCTCCACCTAATCCTGCGGCAACATAGGGATGTAAAATGCGATAGGTGGTGGCAAACAGTTTACCAACGACCTGGTATTGTTGTGATTTAGATCGCAGGCTATATGCATACAGCGTTGATGTTTCAGGCTCTATGCCAACGGTATGAATGCCATGCAGGTCGATGGTTTTAAAATAAGTATACTCAGCGCCGAATTGTACAAAAAAATCCGATTGTCCTAATACATGCTCCAAGGCGATAAAAGCCGTTCCGAACGGAGCTGCTTTCGGAGAACGCATCTTATAATCAAACCGCTCATCATCTGTAGCGATATAAGACTGTGATTGTCGAACCGTCATATAACTACTCCCGCCGGATAACGTCACTAGCGTTTTAAAACCTGGTGACGTTAAACTGTTCGCTGACGCACTCACTCCCAAAATAAGCAAACATGGGATCCATCTGAGACAGTTGTTTTTTTTATGCATCCGTTGCCCGTGTTCTGATATAAGCTGAATTGGAATTCATATCGTACTTGAGAAGAGGGCATAAAACAAATACAAACAAGGTAGGTACTATTGCCCGTTTATTGGGTCAGCGTTGTTTCCCCGGGACCGTTGACGGTTAGGGTGTAGCCGTTGGCTGTGATATGTGTTGGGGTAATGTCACCCGTGTTCATATCAATGGTGATGACACCCAGATTAACCGGAGTGCTGGTGTCGATGCGCATTTTAACCATCGCCCAACATTGGCCTGAAGTGGTTCGTCCTGTGCAGTCCGCTTTGACGACAATCCAAGAAACCTTTCGTTGGCTGTGCGCGTTGGTTATGTGTTGTGAGGGAATAATCCCAGCAATATATACATTTGAGTGCGCATCAGTGTTGTTATGTGTAATAAAAAATTCAGGCGGAGTAGCGGTCGCGATGGTGGTTGCAAAACCAAATGAAAGAGCGGTTAGTAATTTAGCGTATTTATTCATATTTTGCTTCCATATTGTATTGATATTTAACAAATACAATTAATATAAATGATTTGAACGTATAAAACCAATACAAATTTAAAAACCTACCGCACGCAATGACAGAAGCCGCATTTGAACAATATTTTTCATGGGAGGTATCAATGTTAAAGGACGAAGACAAGATTCCGAACTGACTCTCTTTTTACCCATCGATACGATTAAATCAGTAAGTTAGTATGCAAAGCGCGCACTTCCAGACACAATGATCTCGGGCGGAATTCCTTCCGTGTCATAAATATAGTATTCATTTGTTAAATCCCGAATTAACCTGTAGTATTCAAACATAGCCTTTCAATTTTACATATTAATCATGACTCTATTTTCCCGAAACTGTTATGCCTATGCGCAATCTTTAATGAACCAATTCCCTATCATTGCTATTATTGGTGCGAGACAGGTAGGATAAACTACGTTAGCACAACAATTGGCATCCAATTTCAAATATATGGACCTTGAAAAACCCAGTGACTATGATCGTATTATCAGTGATCCTAATTTTTCTTTAACCAACACTCAAAACATGTCATTTTTGATGAAGCACAAGAGTGCCCTGTTCTATTTCCAATATTAAGAGGTATCATTGACGAGAAAAGGCAAGAAAAAGGTCGTTTTATTTTAACAGGATCAAGCAGCCCAGACTTGCTCAATAATATTTCGGAGACATTGGCTGGGCGAATAGCAATCATTGAATTAGGTACTTTAAAGGCTAACGAAATCTATCGTCAACCACAAAGTAATTTTTACTCGCTATTTCAATCCAAATTATCAAAAGAAAATTTTTTGCCGAAAAAAACGACTTTAACTCGAAATGACATTCAATCTGCCTGGATGAAGGGGGGCTATCCTGAGCCGATAACAGAGAATACAACGCATTTTAATGAATGGATGAACCAGTATGAGTCAACCTATATTCAACGCGATATTGCTCGTCTTTTTCCGGCGTTGGATAAAGTTTCTTATCGTCGATTTTTGACGATGCTCAGTAAATTATCCGGCACGATCATCAATAAAAGTCATATCGCTCGATCATTGGGCGTATCTGAGCCCACTATAAGCCGCTATCTCGATATTGCCAGCGGGACTTATATATGGCGCCAATTGCCTAGTTTTGAAAATAATATCACAAAATCAATTGTAAAAATGCCCAAAGGTCATATCAGAGATTCTGGTTTATTACATCACCTGCTTCGTATTAAAGATCTGACTGATTTACAAAGCGATCCAATCGCAGGGTTCTCTTTTGAAGCGTTTGTCATTGAAGAAATCCTCAAAGGACTACAAGATATAGGCGTTAGAAACTTTTCCCCTTATTACTATCGCACAAGAGGAGGGAGCGAAATCGATTTAATTTTAGAAGGTGATTTTGGACTATTACCGATTGAAATTAAATACGGCTCAACCATTTTAGGACGTCAACTAAAAGGAATGACGGAATTTATACAAGCACAAAAAATTCCATTTGGCATTGTCATTAATCAAAGCGAACACATGGAATGGGTAACGCCATCTATTTTAAAAGTGCCTGTTCACTATTTATAGCCTGTAATCATCAGAAAAAGTAGGGCCTGTTTCGGCTTAAAACAGGTAAGCTCTATCGCATCATATTTAGAATATGCAATGAGTTTTTATGCTTATATGAGATTGACTCAAACCAGCAAGATTGATAAAATCTCGCCCAATCTAAATTTGATGAACAAGGTCAACGCTATGCAATTTATCGATCTAAAAACCCAGTCAAAACGTATCGAAACTCAGTTATTTGCTCGAATAAAGGCAGTTATTGAACATGGCGGTTTCATTATGGGTCCCGAAGTGCAGGAGTTAGAGCAAGTATTAGCGACTTACGTTGGTGTTGAGCATGCGCTCGCAGTTTCCAGCGGAACAGATGCCCTGTTAATCGCCCTGATGGCACTCGGCGTCACTGCCGGTGATGAAGTTATCACCACGCCATTCAGTTTTTTTGCAACGGCCGAAGTCATTGCACTTCTTGGTGCCAAACCGGTTTTTGTGGATATTCATCCAGATACGTACAACATCAATCCAGCCTTAATTGAAGCCGCAATCACACCTAAAACCAAAGCGATTATGCCCGTTAGCTTATACGGCCAATGTGCTGATTTTGATGCGATCAATGCCATCGCTGCACGTCATAATCTGCCTGTTATTGAAGATGCTTGTCAGAGTTTTGGTGCAACGTATAAAGGTAAAAAATCCTGCGGGTTGACCACTATCGGCTGCACAAGTTTCTTCCCTTCCAAGCCATTAGGTTGCTTTGGAGATGGCGGTGCGTGCTTTACTAATGACGCAGACCTTGCCGCACGCATGAATGAAATTCGCACTCATGGCCAGGCTAAACGCTATCACCATACAAGCCTCGGAATTAACGGTAGACTGGATACGCTTCAAGCCGCGATTTTACTAGAAAAAATGGCCATCTTCCCAGAGGAAGTTGAGCTACGCCATGAAATTGCAGAACGATACCAGCGTTTACTGCCAGTCGACGTTAAGAAACCCACTATTGAAGCACACAACACCAGTGTTTACGCTCAATACACTATCGAAGTTGAAAA
The DNA here is from genome assembly GCA_963784615.1 of uncultured Gammaproteobacteria bacterium. Taxonomy (GTDB): domain Bacteria; phylum Pseudomonadota; class Gammaproteobacteria; order Legionellales; family Legionellaceae; genus UBA11403. The sequence goes on along the minus strand of CAWASG010000001.1, from coordinate 1,226,209 downwards.
TCGTGAAGCTATTCAAGCAGCACTGCAGGAGAAAGGCATCCCAACCGCGGTTCATTACCCATCAGGCCTTCATGAACAACCCATTTTTAAAACGCTCTATCCAGGCGAACAGCGCTACCCAATCACCGAACACGCCGCACGCCACGTCATGAGTTTACCGATGCATCCCTATTTAACGCTTGAGGATCAGGAAAAAATTTGTGCGGCAGTAAAAGCCTGTTTAAGTGAGCGTGAAGTAGTAGCCTAAGTTGGCTTGAACCGTAACCAAGGATCTCGTTGTTGAATGAGAGCGGTAGTTGCTATGGTTGAATTGAAGTAAAAAATTTTTAAAAAAAAGAGTCTCCAGTTAAAGTAAAGAAGTAACGAACTTAACTTAACTTAACTTAAAAAAGGAGACTCTCATGCAATACGATTATAACGGCAAAAATGTATACGTAGGAATAGATGTCCATAAAAAAAGTTATTCGGTTTACTGCATATGTGATCGAGTAAAAGTTAAAAGCTGGACTATGCGAACAAGCCCAACCGATTTAATTGAACAATTACAACGGTTTTTTAAAGGTGCGCAAATACATACGGTCTATGAAGCTGGATTTAGTGGTTTTGCACTGCATCGTGCGCTTATACAGGCTGGAATAAGGAGCATTGTCGTAAATCCTGGATCAGTTGAAACGGCGTCTAGAGACAAGGTTAAAACAGATAAACGGGATGCCAAGAAATTAGCGGAGCAATTATCCGACAATCGATTAAGTTCTATTTATATTCCTGGAGAAGAAGAGGAGCGATTACGATTATTCACTCGGCTAAGGGCAACCATTATTAAAGATAGGAGTCGTATCGCCTGCCGGATTAAAAGCAAATTATTTCAATTCGGATATGACGAAAGTTTAATTGATGATAAAACGACAAGTATTCAATGGGTAAAGAACTTAAAAAAAATGGATGGTTTTCCTTTTGAATTAAAGCGCGTCATTGATTATTTCTGTGATCAGTGGCTGAGACTAACAGACGATTTAAAGCAGATAAATAAAGACATTGCTAATCAGTCGAAAGCCAGTCAAGAGCTTTCGGCATTAGAAGATATTTATAAAAGTGCTCCTGGTATAGGAACGATATCATCTAAAGTATTAAGTCGTGAGCTGGGAACGTTAAAGCAATTTAATAGCAATAAACACGCTTATAGTTTTATGGGTTTAACGCCGAGTGAATCCTCTTCTGGGGAAACGAGACGTCAAGGCGGGATCAGTCATTGTGGCCGCCCTTATTTAAGGCAAATATTAATTGAGGTTGCTTGGCGGGCCACAGGAAAGGACGCCGAGATAGCTAAGAAGTTTGCGGAGCTAAGCTACCGGCGGGGTAAAAAGCGGGCAATAGTGGCAATTGCCAGAATATTGGTCGGACGATTACGTTGTTGTTTAATGAATGGAATCGTTTATGAAACACAAAATGTAACGGTGTGTCATGAGTAAGGATAAAAAAGTCTTTAGCAGATATTTTTTGCAATAATAAGGACACAACTAAAAAAACAATAAAAGCGTTAATGGTAAGGGTAAAACTGTTAAAAAAGGTTACGCTGTGACCTCGTCAACCAGGCTGTGATTATGAATTAATAAATCACGTTATTGTAGTTTGGGGCGCAGCACTTATTAAACCGAATAGACAACTTGTGACGGCTCTACGGAGTTGATTACGAATGGCAGCATGATCTAATAAGATTAAGATCAAAAAAAGATAACAGTAGCCGTTAGCAGAACCTTTTATAAATGTTTTTTAGGAAAAGCAGTTTTTTAAAAAGCGTTATTTATAAACAAAAATAAACGCTGGGGATTTTTTTAAAAAAAAATTGACAATTCACATGGCAGCCTGGTTGACGCACACGCAAATCTAAAAGAAAAACAATCCCTGGTGCGTCAACCGGGTTGGTCTACGGGGCACTGCCATTAAGTTAAGAAAAAAATGATTGATGTAAGCGTAGGTTGGTGCGTAGGTTGGGTTGAGCGAGAGCGAAGCCCAACATGGGCGGTTTTGTTGGGCTTCGCTCTCGCTCAACCCAACCTACGCACCAACCTACGTCCGATTATTTCCCTTAATTTAACGATAACAAGGCTACGGGGCTAGGTTATCTTAATCAGTAAAATTGTAGCTAATCATTAATAAGGATGTAGAAATCATGTTGAATTGCTTCAAAGAAAAAATAAATAACAAAGAAGCCATTATAGGGATCGTCGGGCTAGGTTATGTTGGTTTGCCTCTCATGCTCCGATTTGCTGAAGTCGGTTACCGAGTGATTGGCATAGACGTCGATGAGCGAAAAAATGAATTACTCAATCAAGGCAAATCCTATATTCAACATATTCCCTCTGAGCAAATTGCTGCCGTTAAACATCTCATTAAAGCAACCTCTGATTTTTCTACCGCCGCCGAAGCTGATGCGCTGATCTTATGTGTGCCTACGCCCCTAAATAAATATCGCGAACCAGATTTGAGCTATGTCTTGGAAACAACCGATGCATTGGTTCCTTATCTTCGCCCGGGTCAACTGATTTCTCTGGAAAGCACTACATATCCAGGCACCACAGAAGAAGAGCTTAAACCTAGAGTGACCAGTACCGGTTTATCGATTGGAGAGGATATATTCCTTGTTTATTCACCAGAGCGTGAAGATCCAGGTAATGCACATTTTACAACCGCGACGATTCCAAAAGTCTGCGGTGGCGACACAGAAGCTTGTCGTGAAGCCGGTATCGCCTTATATTCAGCCGTCATCAATCACGTTGTGCCGGTTTCTTCAGCCAAAGTCGCTGAAATGACCAAGCTACTCGAGAACATTCACCGCTCTGTGAATATTGGTTTGGTGAATGAAATGAAAATTCTGTCCGATAAAATGGGCATTGATATTCACGAAGTTATTGCTGCAGCAGCCACTAAGCCTTTTGGTTTTGTGCCTTATCAACCTGGCCCCGGTATTGGCGGACATTGCATTCCCATTGACCCATTTTATTTAACTTGGAAAGCGCGTGAATACGGCATGCATACCCGTTTTATCGAGCTCGCAGGTGAAATCAATAGTCACATGCCTCATTGGGTTGTGAATAAAGTCGCTTCAGCATTAAATAATAACGAGCGAGCCATTAAAAACAGCCGTATTTTAGTCCTGGGGATTGCTTATAAACGCGATGTTGATGACATGCGCGAGTCGCCCTCGATTGAAATCATGGAATTATTGCAAAAGAAGGGCGCACGCGTGGCATACTCCGATCCGCATGTTCCCCTCTTTCCGGCCATGCGTGCTCATCATTTTGATTTACACAGTGTCGAGCTGACTGCAGCAACGCTTCACGATTATGATTGTGTCGTTTTAGCCACAGCCCATCAGGCGTTTGACTACGCCCTGATTGCTGCGAATGCAAAGCTTATTATCGATACACGAGCGGCATTCAAATCCTTTAAACAAGACAATATTGTGAGCGCATAATGACGGCAACAACCCCCTGGCTGATTTCAGGACGAAAAATCAACATCGCAGTGGTCGGTTGTGGCCGCATTGCCAAGAACCATTTTCAAGCCATCGCACAGCACAGTGACAAATTAACCCTACGGGCGGTTTGTGATATCGATCCAAGTGTTGCCCAACAGATAGGGGAAGAGCATGGTGTCGAAAGCTACGTGTCCTTGAAGGAGATGCTAAAGGACACAGAAATTGACATCGTCACGCTCTGCACACCCAGCGGCCTTCACCCCATGCAAACGGTGATGATTGCTCAAGCAGGCCGACATGTAATTACCGAAAAACCCATGGCAACGCGATGGAATGATGGCATTCAAATGGTCAAGGCATGTGATGAAGCAGGTGTTCGATTGTTTGTGGTGAAGCAAAACAGACTCAATGCCACCTTACAATTACTTAAAAATGCAATCGACAGCAAACGCTTTGGCAAAATATACATGGCCAACATCAACGTGTTTTGGACCAGGCCACAAGACTATTACGATCAAGGTGGATGGCGTGGCACGTGGGAACTCGATGGCGGCGCATTCATGAATCAAGCGAGCCATTACATCGATTTGATCCACTGGCTACTCGGCCCGGTTGAGTCAGTACAAGCGATGATGGCAACCCTAGAACGCAATATTGAAGCGGAAGATACAGGCGTCATGAACATTCGTTGGCGTAACGGGGCAATGGGATCGGTGAACGTGACCATGCTCACGTATCCGAAAAATTTCGAAGGTTCTATTACCATTTTAGGTGAAAAAGGGACTGTACGATTAGGCGGTGTAGCTGTCAATGAAGTTCAGCACTGGGAATTTGCAGATAGCCATCCCGACGACGATAAAATTAAAGACGCCAGCTACCAAACCACATCGGTCTATGGCTTCGGTCACCCGTTGTACTACAATAATGTGATCAATAGCTTACAAGGGCTTGAAAAACCATTGGTCGATGGAAGAGAGGGGCTAACGTCATTAGAACTTCTTATCGCAGCCTACCGCTCAGCCCGCGATGGCACAACCGTTCACCTTCCGTTGGAATTATAGCCATGACTTACCAAGCCCACGAAACTGCAATCATCGACCAAGGTGCCACCATCGGCAACGACACCCGCATCTGGCATTGGGTCCACGTCAGTTCCGGCGCACACATTGGCGAACGATGCAGTTTAGGTCAAAACGTCTACGTCGGTAATCGCGTTACCATCGGCAACAACGTTAAAATTCAAAACAACGTCTCCGTCTACGACAACGTCACATTAGAAGACGATGTCTTCTGCGGCCCCAGCATGGTCTTCACCAACGTCTACAACCCAAGATCAGCCGTCACCAGAAAAGACGAATACCGCAACACCCACATCAAACGCGGCGCAACCCTAGGCGCGAATTGCACCATCGTCTGCGGCGTAACCATCGGCCAATATGCATTCATAGGCGCCGGTGCCGTTATCAACCGCGATGTTCCCGATTACGCCTTAATGGTAGGCGTCCCTGCAAAGCAGATCGGCTGGATGAGTAAATTTGGTGAACAATTGAAATTTGAAGAACAACCTGATAAGCCAGCAATGGCAACGTGTGCAAAAACAGGTGACCAGTATATTAAGCATAAGAGTAATCAAGTGAGTATTGCTGCAGCAGTCGATCTGTAATTAAGGAAGCCAATGAAAATTTGTACCATTGTGGGTGCTAGACCTCAATTTATTAAAGCCGCAGTTGTTTCCAGAGCAATTGCCAATCTGGACGGCATACAAGAAATCATCATCCATACTGGCCAACATTACGATGCCAATATGTCAGATCAATTTTTCGATGAACTCGATATCCCGAGACCAGCATATAATTTGAATATTGGCTCCTCAACCCATGGCAAACAAACCGGCGATATGCTTGCCGCCATTGAAGAGGTTCTTTTCAAAGAAATGCCCGACTGGGTTTTGGTCTATGGTGATACCAATTCGACGCTTGCAGGCACCTTAGCGGCTGTCAAATTACACATACCCGTCGCACACGTCGAAGCTGGCTTACGATCCTTTAATCGAAAAATGCCAGAGGAAATTAATCGAATCACGGCGGATCATCTGAGCTCATTACTGTTTGCACCAACAGATACAAGCTATCAAAGATTGCTTCAAGAAGGGATTGAGGAAAAAAATATAGTCAATGTTGGCGATGTCATGTTCGACGCTGCATTATATTATAACGAACGTAATGCCTTGCGAAAAACCATTGTCGATGCATTAGAATTACCTAAGCAATACTATGTGCTGGCAACCATTCACCGCGCTGAAAATACGGACTCTCCAATTCGCTTAAAAAATATATGCAACGCATTGATTGAGCTGTCGACTATGCATCAGATCGTTTTTCCTCTACATCCCAGAACCCGATATGTTTTGGAAAAGGCGGGTTTATATACAATGATGAAAAACAGCTTGATGATGATAGAGCCAGTAGGCTATCTGGATATGCTCGCTTTAGAACAACATGCGAGTTACATCATTACCGACTCTGGAGGGGTTCAAAAAGAAGCCTATTTCAATCAAGTACCTTGTATTACCTTGCGCGATGAAACGGAGTGGGTTGAGTTGGTTGAATCCGGCTGGAATCAATTATGCTCGCCGGACAAACTGGTTTCATTATTGCCATTCATGACCTCACTGCATCAACATGCTGATACGAAAAGAGTTGCGCTTTATGGTGATGGACATTCAGCAATTAAGATGGTTGAAAAATTAATGGCCACAAGCAGCGCGTCATTGTGAGCATCATTCATTGGAATCATGATGATGGTTATAGATTTATAATGAGGAGATAATAATGAACGGACACCACCGACAGTATAGTTCATGTGATACATCGATATTCGATTTGGGAACCATTTTTTGGCAGCAAAAATGGTTGGTTTTTGCGATAACATTTATTTGTACTCTTTTAGGCGCAGTATATATATTTATTTCTAAACCTGTTTATGAAGCAAAAGCGTATATTATTCCCCCGACGGTCAGTGATATCACCCTCTTAAATAAGGGACGAACGAATATATCCAAGGGTATTGAACCCAGGTTGTTAAAAATAACAGATGTTTATAGCATATTTAGTCATATTTTGATGTCAGAGCAGATTAAGCTAGACTTCTTTCGGAACGTATATTTACCGTCTTTATCGGAAAAGCAGCGATCAAGTGTACCTCAAGACCGACTCTACAGCGCTTACTATAAAGCTATTTTGATTAAAGAAAACGTTAAATCAGGTTTGATAAGTTATACATTGATATCTCGTTCAGACAATGCATTAAAATCTAGGGCTTGGGTTGCGCAATATCTTGCAACGGCCTCGAAAACAGCTACGAGAGAAGTTCTTGATTTAGTGAACGCTGAAAACATGCGAACGGCTGCATATTTGAAGCAACAAATAGATGGTGCCATCAAAGTAGCTAGACAAAATCGGTTTGACCGTCTTGCTCAATTACATGAGGCATTAAATATTGCAAAGGCATCAGGGATTGAACATCAAATGATAAGTGATGCCTCTGCTATAGATTCTGTTCCCATGATGTACATGCGGGGGAGTAAGGTGCTTGCTGCAGAAATTAAAACATTAAATGCAAGGAAGTCGGACGCGGCTTTTGCATATAATAATCTTCATCATTTAGAAAATGAATACGAACAATATAGCAAAATTACTGTGTCACCTAATGACGTGAATTTATATCGTTTGGATGGTTCAATTCAGTCATCTGATATGCCGATAGCGCCCAAGCGAGTATTAATTTTATCGTTGAGTATGCTTTTGGGGTTAATGATTAGTATTTTCCTTGCTTCTGTGCGGACATATCGCAATCAATCATTAGGGAAAGATGAATCTAACTATGGGTAATGAAGCTACAACTGTTATTGGATCGAGTGCACATTTTAGACGCTCAATATTTGTGTTGGTAGGCGGAACTGCATTAGGGCATCTGATAACGGCGCTCGCGCTTCCTCTTGCGACACGACTTTATAGCCCGGATGATTTTAGTGTTTTAGCTGTATTTGTAAGTCTAGCTTCAATAATATCCGTTATTGCTTGTTTGCGCTTTGATGCAGCAGTGCCGCTTGCTGATGGAGATGAAGATGCGTCAACTGTTCTATTGCTGGCTTTAGGCTGCGCATTGATTGTTTCTACGATTTTAGGCACTCTCATTGCGATAACACCCCACGGAATTCTCGAACACAATACTCGTGGCCTTACGCCCTATCTTTGGTTGTTGCCGTTGGTCGTTTTCTTAATGGCTGTCTATAATGCATTGCAAGGGTGGTTTGTCCGTAAAAATGTTTTTGGTCTGATTGCACGTGGCCGGCTTGGGCAGTCCATAGCCGGGGTGGTAGGGCAGGTTGGCTTGGGATTTGTTGGCGTTGCTCCTTTGGGACTTCTTGTTGGTTATATACTCAATGCTGCAGTAGGGACCGTTATTCTTGGATCGCGATTATTGATGCGTGATGCTGTATTGTTTCGGGGTATTACTCGCCAGTCATTAAAAACTACGTTTACTGCTTACAAACGATTCCCAAAATACTCCACTTTTGAAGCACTTTGTAATAGCGCCTCAATTCAATTACCGATCATTATGATTGCATCAATAGCGATAGGCCCTGAGGCAGGTTATCTAACGTTGGCCATGTACGTAATGCAGGCTCCAATGCTTCTCATTGGTAATGCGGTTGGTCAGGTTTACCTGGCAGGCGCACCAGAAGCATATCGAAGAGGAAATCTTGCAAAATTTACAGTGGAAGCGCTAGGGCGATTGAGTAAGATCGGGGTTGGTCCCTTAATTTTTTCTGCAATTGTCGCACCTGAAGGCTTTGCAATTGTTTTCGGCGAAGATTGGCGTAGAGCTGGAGAAATGGTCACTTGGATGACGCCATGGTTTATTGCGCAATTTTTAACCTCCCCGCTTTCGATGGCTATTCATGTAACCTCTCATCAAAGAGCGGCATTGATACTACAGATTTATGGACTTCTTATTCGCGTTCTACCTGTGTGGGGCATGTCGTTATGGAGCAAATCATTTATTGTTGAAGTATATGCTCTGACTGGCTTGTTGTTTTATGCAAGCTATTTAATCGTGGTTATCATGGTGATTCACGCGTCTTTTAAAGACGTTATTCGAACATTATACCAGTCTCTCTGGCTTAGTTTTTTATGGGGTGGTGCTGGCTTATTGGCATTGAGTGTGACGAGAACTATAAGGCATTTTATCAATGTATGAAGCTCAATTATTTGATGTAACTTTTGCACGTGAAAGCAACGGGAGAGCTGATAACACGTTGTTGAAAAGACTGTTAGCACCAGAAATGGGGCTGCCGATTTTTTGCATTTGTATTGCAATTTTCTATATAGGCCTTCCTTTAATTGCATATTTTAGTGAATTATTACGTGACGAGTTCGTTCTTTTGCCGGCGGTTGCATTTGTTTCGATTATCTCGATGATGATCGGTGCTTCTATGCCTCTTGTCGATTCGCAATTTAGATACGGAGCACCTCGACTCGCTATTGATGCAAAATTTTTCCAGGGTATAGTATGGATCTTATTTTTCAGTTTTTTAGTTGTAACCTTTTATTCGGCGCCCTCTATTCCTATAGTAAGCGCCATTAAAGGAGCTAGTGCGAATGTTTTGAGTCAAGAGCGTGGCGATTTTTTGAAGGGGAGACAAGGGGCGTGGATTATTTTGTTGTACCTGAGCACATTTTTAACCACTATGTTAATTCCGTATTCTTTGGTGCTTTTATATAATAATCGCTCCTCCTGGCGATATCCTTTGGCGTTGATCTATTTTTTGTTTTGTATTTCTTCGCTACAAAAAGCCTTATTTTTAAATCTATTATTGCCGTTAATTATTTATTCTGTGGAAAAGGGTCTTCTTTCATGGAGGAAGTTGGTCGTTTTGTTTATTCTCATCATAGTATTACTCATAGGATTTACTGCGTTGTCATTGGGGAACGCAGGGTTGTCATTTGCTAACACTGACACGCTGGAGAACTATTTTTCGGCCAGGTACCTGCCGGGCTCTTCGCTGGATTATTTTTTGTGGAGAGCTTTTTCTGTTCCAGTATTTACTGCAGTAGATACCCTTGTTGTATTCTCGGAACATTTTAAGAATGATGGTTTAATGGGCTCTACTAGTTCGCTCCTTTCGATGATATTGGGAGTGGATAGAGTCAATATGGAGCGGTTTGTATTTGAATATCAATTTGGTTCCTGGAATGAAATTGCGAATGCAAATGCTGTATTTTTCGTTGATGCGTTTGTTAATTTTGGCTGGCCAGGTGTGTTTTTTATAAGTGTCTTTGTGGGACAAATGTTTCGATTTTTTCGTTTATCTACGGATGTTGGGTTCCGTTCACTTTGGCTTCTTTTTGCCTTCATGCTTTTTTCGGCGTCATTTATTGGGATGCTTTTCAGTAATGGATTTTTATATATGATTGCTCATGCTTTATTTATAAAACTTAAATCGAGCTCTTTGCTTGCTAAGAACGGATAGCAGTAACTGACGTCTCGTCAGTATTGAATATTTGGCGTATTTACGCGTTTAGATAGTGTTCGGATTTAATGAATTGTTTATGTCAATCGTGTGCGACATTAAGAAATCAAATGGAGTTGCTTGAATTTGTTGATGAAGACGTAGATATTCATGTAGGATCATCGTCAGAGAAAATTTAAATGCCATAGTATTATAATGATTCGTTATTAGTTGATCATGGAAACTATGGTAGTAGAAGGGTTGGTTCACAAATAGCCCACGATTTAATAGAACATGTTTCGGGTTTGACAATACAATGAATATTGTTTTTATAGCACATTATTATCCTCCATTAAATAGTTCGGGAGCCAAACGCGTTGAGGCCCTTTCAAAATACATTGCTGCAATGGGACATTCGGTAACCGTAATTACTCCACGAAAGACGTTGGCTGATGGCGAATTCACGGAGGAGACACCTGTTGGTGTGAATCTTATTGAATTAAATGCATGGGGTCGAGATGCGTCTTCAGTCGCTGACGGCGCACGATTTGAACCAATGTATATCGAAAATCCGTCGAAGTTGCGACGTTTTAAAGACTTGGTCATGCGGTGGTTTGGACAAGTACCTGACCCTCGACTTCCCTTTGCTTTTTCTTTTATATCCCCGTGGCTCTCTGAGCGAGCAAAGCAAGCATTGCGACAATCACATGTTGTTATTGGCACATCTCCTCCGTGGCCGATGTTATTGGCAGCGATTTTAGCGAAATATCGTTTCAGAGTACCTTGTATTCTTGACTATAGAGATCACTTTAGTGAGTGTCATGAGATGCCAGGGAATCCTTTTTCTAGGGCGCTCGAGCGTGTTTTAGACAGGTGTTTGGTTATGCGGGCGGACCGCATTGTGGCAATTTCTGATCCAATGACGAAATATTACGCTTCAATAAAAGGGCATGCGACAACCATTTTTAATGGGTATGAGCCCGATTTAATGGATAAGGCGCGTAGAGCAGCACAGATTCCTTTAACGGATGATTATATCACGATTCGCTATATGGGAGTTGTCTCTCCCGGGCGAGTGCCTCATCGATTCTTAAATGCGCTTGTGAGATTAAGTGAGGCGGCGCCAGACAAGTTTAAGAGGCTAAGGATTGAGTTTTATGGTAACTCAGCACTCATTGTTGAAAACTTGGAATTATTGTATCCACAGATTAAAAACGTGTTCCATTTTTTCTCATCGGTTTCTTATCTGATTTCACTCCAGCGTATAATTGAGGCTGATTATCTTTTATTTGCTGAAACTTCATCGATGCAAACCCTAAGCGCGCAGGGAATTCTAACAACTAAGTTGTTTGAGTATATTGGATCGGGTCGGCCTATTATTGCTGATATTTCACCTAAAACACTTGCTGGTTCACTGTTATTGCGTTGTGGTGAAATACATCTTGTAAGTGATACGACTGAGAATTTTTATTTGCAGTTAAACTCAAAAGATTTCTATTCCAGAAAAGTGGATACTTTCTCTGAATTATCTACAAGCTTTTCCCGTAAGGCTCAAGCCTTAGAGTATGTCCAGCTTGCAGAGGCGATGCGCCGTTCCGTACCAGAGTCTAGTAGGGCATCATTATAACTTATATAATTTTTTTAGGATTTTTATGAAAAATAACAGATATAAAATCTGCTCTAACTGCATTATGGATTCCACTGATCCAAATATTAAATTTAATGATAAAGGTGAGTGCGATTACTGTACTAACTTTAAAACAAATATCCTCCCTAACTGGCATACCGATGAAAGAGGTGAGCGAGAGCTACTTGCTATTGCGGAAAAAATAAAGCTCCAGGGTAAGGGAAAAGATTTTGATTGTATTATTGGCTTAAGTGGCGGTTTAGATAGTTCTTACACCGCTTATATTGTCAAGGAAAAAATGGGATTGAGGCCTTTATTATTTCATGTGGATGCTGGTTGGAATACAGAACAGGGCGTTCGTAATATAGAAAAATTGGTGGATGGTTTAGGTCTTGATTTATATACGGAAGTGATTGATTGGGAGGAAATGAAAGATTTACAGGTTGCACTGTTAAAGTCAAATATTCCTGACCAAGATATCCCCCAAGACGCAGCCTTTTTTTCAGCACTTTATCAATTTGCAAGAAAAAATAAAATTAAATATATATTGACGGGTGCGAATTATTCAACAGAGTGTTGTCGTGAACCTGATGAGTGGGGTGCTTATCCAGGTATTGATAAACGATTAATCAAGGATATCCATCAACAGTTTGGTACAAGACCGTTAGATAAATATCCATTGGTTGATATTTTAGTATATAAGTTGTTTTATCGATATATTCTGGGAATGGAGGTTGTTAAGCCGCTGAACCTCGTTCCTTATTTCAAAAAAGAGGCTGAAGATTTATTGCACGAGCAATTTGGGTGGGAGAAATTTTTACACAAACATCATGAGTCACGGTTTACACGTTTTTATGAAGATTATTGGATGCCTAGAAAATTTGGATATGAGAAGCGTCGCGCCCACTTTTCCAGTCTTATTATGACGGGTCAGATGACTAGAGACGAGGCGCTTCAACGCATTGCTAAGCCCGAGTTGGACGAGCATTTTTTACAACAAGAGTTTGAATATGTTGCGGGTAAATTAGATCTTACCGTTGATGAGTTACAAGCAATTTTTACTAGCGCGAATAAAACTTATCGTGATTATAAAAATAAACGACCTTTAATTGGTATGGGCGCCTATGTTATGCAGACACTCGGGCTTGAAAAAAGGTTGTTTAGATGATCAAAATAATTGATTATGGTTTGGGTAATGTTGGTGCGTTTATCAATGTGTATAAACGATTAGGCATTCCTGCGGGCATCGCTCGACAACCCGAAGATTTATTGGGTGCAACCAAGCTTATTTTGCCTGGTGTGGGTTCATTTGATTATGCAATGCAGCGCATTGAACAGTCAGGCATGCTTGATCTAATTACTCAATTGGTTATGCAACAAGGGGTGCCCGTGTTGGGGGTTTGTGTCGGCATGCAAATGCTCGCATCTTCTAGTGATGAAGGCACGTCGTATGGATTGGGATGGATTGACGGTCAAGTCAAAAAAATGGACTTTCAGTCATCGGCGTTTCGCTTTTCATTACCCCATATGGGTTGGAATGACGTCAATCCAGTTAGCGCCAATCCTTTGTTTGAGGGGCTAGAAAAAGAGGCGCGTTTTTACTTTTTACATTCATATTATTTTGAATGTCATCATGTTGAGAATGTTCTTGCACATGCAAATTATAGCCAAACATTTACGTGCGCGGTGCACCATAATAATATTTATGGGGTCCAGTTTCATCCAGAAAAAAGTCATCAATACGGTGCTCGATTACTTAAAAATTTTGCGGATTTATAATTTATGCTAAGACCTAGAATTATTCCCTGTTTATTAGTTAAAAACAAAGGGCTTGTTAAAACGGTTAAATTTGCAGATTCGAAATATATTGGTGATCCAATTAATGCGGTAAGAATCTTTAATGAAAAACAAGTTGATGAATTGATTGTTTTGGATATTTCAGCGACTTCAAATAATGAAGTTCCCAATTTTAAACTCATTGAAAATTTGGCCATGGAATGTGAAATGCCTCTATGCTATGGTGGCGGTGTTAAAACGATGGATCAAGCCCAAACAATCATCGGGTTAGGGGTTGAAAAAGTAGCCATCAGTTCAGCAGCAATAGAAAACCCACAGCTCATGTTGTCCATTGCTGAAAAAATTGGGAGTCAAAGCGTCGTTGCCGTTTTAGATGTCAAGCGTCGAATGCTCAGTAAAAAATATGACATATGGACGCATAACGGGAAAAAAAATACTGGAAAATGCCCTCTAGAATTTGCGCAGCAACTTCAACAAAATGGTGTAGGTGAAATTGTTTTGAATTCTATCGATAACGATGGAGTGATGAAAGGCTATGATTTGACGATGGCTGCTAAAATGAGAGAAAACATTACTGTGCCGCTAACCATTTTAGGAGGCGCGGGCTCCTTAGATGACATTGGTTTATTAATCAGTCAATTGGGTATTGTAGGAGCGGCAGTTGGCAGTCTTTTTGTGTTTAAAGGTCCTTATAAAGCAGTGTTGATCAATTACCCTGGGGCTACAGAAAAAGATAGGTTAATTTCTTCTCAAGGGATTATCAATGTTTAACAATACAAAGTAAACGTAAGCCGCAATTCCCGTCGTAAAATTTATGCTGGTAGCGGAGTTCCTTCTCCCGTTGACGGGAGAAGGTGCCCGACAGGGCGGATGAGGGTAGATCCAAACATTACGATTAAAACTACCCTCACCCGCGCTGTCGGGCACCCTCTCCCTCCAATGGGAGAGGGCTTTCCTACTCACCATTAATTTTTACGGCGGGAGTGGCTGAAACACAAGCAACTCAATAAACTTTTAGGATATATATGTTTGCAAAAAAAACGCTTTTGATCACTGGCGGCACCGGCTCATTTGGTAAAACGGTTCTTAAACGATTTCTTGACTCTGCAGTTGATGAAATCCGCATTTTTAGTCGGGATGAAAAAAAGCAGGATGATATGCGAAAGTCCTTCTCGAACTCAAAGCTTAAGTTTTACATCGGCGATGTGCGAGACTATCAGAGTGTTTTAAATGCTACGCGAGGCGTTGACTACATTTTTCACGCTGCAGCATTAAAGCAAGTGCCTTCTTGTGAATTTCATCCTATGGAGGCGGTAAAAACCAATATTATTGGAACAGAGAATGTGCTTGAAGCGGCCATTCAAAATGGTGTGCGACGCGTTGTATGCTTGAGTACGGATAAGGCTGTTTACCCGATTAATGCGATGGGTATTTCCAAGGCTATGATGGAAAAAGTCATGGTTGCAAAATCACGCAACGTGAATGAAGCTCACACGATCATTTGTGGAACTCGATATGGGAATGTGATGGCATCACGCGGTTCAGTGATCCCCTTGTTTGCTGAACAAATTCGAGCCAATAAACCAATGACCATTACAGATCCTCATATGACGCGCTTTATGATGACCTTGGAAGACGCGGTCGACTTAGTTTTATACGCGTTTGAAAATGGAAAAAACGGCGATATTTTTGTCCAAAAATCCCCAGCAAGCACGATGGGTAATCTTGCCAAGGCCGTTGCGCAGGTGCTCACTGATCGAACCGATTATCCCATTCAAGTGATTGGGACTCGACATGGCGAAAAACTGTATGAGGCGTTATTGAGCCGTGAAGAAATGGCATGTGCTGAAGATTTAGGTTTGTATTATCGCATTCCTCCAGATTTGCGTGATCTGAATTATGAAAAATTCGTTGAGCAAGGAGAGGAACGAATTTCTTGTGGAGAGGATTACAACTCGCATAACACGCAACAACTTAATCTTGATAGCATGCAACAGTTATTATTAAAGCTCAATTTTATAAGTGCTTACCAGCAAGGTGAGTCGCTTGTTGTTGAGGACTAATACATGAAAGTACTTATTACTGGAGCTGACGGTTTTATTGGTCAAAATCTCAAGGCTCATTTGGCAGAACGCAACGATATTGACGTGCTTAGTTTTACCCGTGCGAATCAAAGCTTTGAGCTCTATGACATGGTAAAGGAAGCTGATTTTGTTTTTCATCTGGCAGGGGTGAATAGAACACAAGTAGATGATGAGTTTCAAAAAGGCAACCGAGATTTGACACAATCTCTGTGTGAGGCACTTTCTACGGGAAATAAAAAAATTCCTGTACTGTATACCTCGTCTACGCAAGCGGCATTACCTAATCTCTATGGAGAAAGTAAACAGGCAGCTGAGGATGTTCTTAGAGATTTCGCACGCCAGAATGACTCCCCAGTTTATATTTATCGGTTGCCAAATGTGTTCGGTAAGTGGGCGAAGCCTAACTACAATTCAGCAGTAGCTACTTTCTGCCATAATATTGCTCGTGATTTGCCAATACAGATCAATGATCCTGCTGCAGAAATCTCCTTAGTTTATATCGATGATGTCGTGGCAAATTTTATGAATGTGATGGATGGGCATCTAAAAACGCAATCCCCTTTGCTAGCGGTTTCTCCTCTTTATCATACGACGGTTGGCGAACTAGCATCGACAATTGATGCTTTTCGTCAGAGTCGCGATACACTTATGATGGATACAGTGGGACAAGGTTTTATTAGAGCGCTGTATTCGACATATGTGAGTTATTTACCGCCTGATCGATTTTCTTATGTCGTCCCTAAATATAGTGATCCACGCGGTGATTTTGTAGAAGTGCTGAAAACGAAAGATACCGGACAATTTTCTTTTTTTACGGCGCATGCAGGGGTAACCCGTGGCGGTCACTATCACCATTCGAAAACCGAGAAATTTTTGGTCATTAAAGGGCATGCAAAGTTTCGGTTTCGCCATATTGCTTCTAACGATTATTATGAAGTGATGACCACTGGCGACAAGCCTGAAATTGTTGAAACCGTTCCCGGTTGGACGCATGATATAACGAACGTTGGGGAAGGTGAAATGATAGTCATGTTATGGGCTAATGAGGTTTTTAATAGAAGTTTCCCTGATACCTATTCGTGCGAGATATAGAATGTCAAAATTGAAGGTAATGACGGTAGTTGGTACACGTCCAGAGATTATCAGGCTGTCGCGTGTGATAGCAAAGCTTGATGAGCACTGCGATCATACGTTGGTTCATACCGGCCAGAATTATGATTATGAATTGAACGAAATTTTTTTTCATGATTTGAATATACGGAAGCCCGATTTTTTTCTCAATGCAGCGAGTGCAACGGCCGTTGAAACAATCGGCAATATCATTATTGCGATTGATCCATTATTAGAAGAAATAAAACCTGAGGCATTGCTCGTGTTAGGGGATACCAATAGTTGTATGGCGGTACTCCCAGCTAAACGACGAAAAATACCAACGTTTCATATGGAAGCCGGTAATCGTTGCTTTGATATGCGCGTTCCCGAAGAAATTAATCGACGAATTGTGGATCATACTGCGGATATGAATTTGACCTATAGTAGTATCGCGCGAGACTATTTGCTTCAAGAAGGTCTGCCAGCGGATTTGATTATTAAAACGGGCAGCCCAATGTCTGAGGTACTGGAGTATTACCGTAACGGTATTGATGAGTCGGATATTTTATCACGATTATCATTAACAAAAGGTCAGTTTTTTGTTGTCAGTGCACATCGGGAAGAAAACATTGATTCACTACAACAATTTGAAAAATTAATCGTTGTGCTGAATCATATTGCTGAACGCTATCAACTTCCTGTTATTGTTTCAACGCATCCGCGCACACAAAAACGTATCGATGCGATGGGTGTTCAATTTCATCCGTTGATTCAATTGTTGAAGCCATTAGGATTTAAAGATTACAACAAATTACAAATCATGGCGAAAGCCGTATTATCTGATAGCGGCACAATCTCTGAAGAATCGTCGATTCTTAATTTTCCTGCCCTGAATATCCGCGATGCGCATGAGCGACCAGAAGGCATGGAAGAGGGCGCGGTGATGATGGTTGGATTAAATGAACAGCGAGTGTTACAGTCTCTCAATATATTAGAATCGCAAATGAAGGGCGCAGAACGTACCCTTCGGCAGGTGAGTGATTATAGTATGCCGAATGTTTCGGAAAAAGTTGTGCGTATTATTCATAGCTATGTCGATTATATCAATCGCACGATATGGAAGAAATATTGAACGATCACAGCAATTCCCGCCGTAAAACCTAAGCTGGTAGCGGAGTTCCTTCTCCCATTGATGGGAGAAGGTGCCCGACAGGGCGGATGAGGGTAGATCAAAACACAGCGATTTAAACTACCCTCCCCAGCCTTGGTCGGGCACCCTCTCCCATCAATGAGCGAGGTTGATGCTACTGTCCATCGGTTTTTACGGCGGGAATTGCTGGAGCGATCATTTGGAGTATTGTGTTAACGCTCGCGTTGGGCGTTGATGAAATGTTGAGAATTATATTGGTTGAAAGTCATTAGCATGAAAGAAAATAAACTTAAAATTCTTGTTGTTACGCAATATTTTTGGCCAGAAAACATGCGGATTAATGATCTTGTAGAGGGGTTTCTGGATAAAGGTCACGAAGTAACGGTGTTAACAGGCTTGCCTAATTATCCTGAAGGAAAATTACAAGCGCAGTTTAAGGAAAACAGGAAAGAATATCGTGATTACAACGGCGCTGAAATTATTCGCGTTCCAATGTTATTGAGAGGAAATCGTAATTTAAAGCTTATACTCAATTATCTTTCATTTTTTTCCAGCGCATCAACAATTGGATTATTCAAATTACGCAATCGGTCATTTGATGTTGTTTTTGTCTATGGCGTTTCCCCTATTATGGCTGCGATCCCGGGGATTATTATTGGTCGGTTGAAAGCTGCGCCCGTGTTTCTTTGGATATTAGATCTGTGGCCAGAAAGTTTATCAGCTGTTGGGGCTGTGAAAAATAAATTTATTTTAGGAGTGGTTGGCCGCTGGGTGTCTTGGATTTACAATCGAACCGATTATATTTTAGTGCAATCCAAATCATTCAAGTCCAGCGTTCTGAAGTACTGTACGCGACCTATACCAGATGACCGATTAATCTATTTTCCAAGTTGGGTTGAAGACGCTATTGCCAATCGTGAACATGAGAGTGATAGCCGTCTTTTAAAGAAGGATGAGCGTATTTTTACGGTTTTATTTGCAGGCAATGTAGGTGAGGCCCAAGATTTCCCTACCATTATCAATGCATTTGAAAAATTAATGCAACACGATTCGATTCGCTTGGTTGTTGTGGGTGATGGCCGAATGTATGATTGGGTCAGTGAACAAGTCAGAGTCCGTCAATTAGTGAATGTGGTATTGCTTGGCAGACATCCTCTAAGTGAAATGCAAGGGTTGTTTAGCTGTGCGGATGCCCTGCTTGTTTCTCTTAAAAAAAATGATATTTTTTCAAAGACGATCCCGGGTAAATTACAAGCCTATCTCGCATCGGGTAAGCCGATATTGGGCATGATTGATGGAGAAGCAGCAGATGTAATCTTGGAATCCGGTGGTGGCCTGGTTAGTGCAGCAGGTGATGAAGAAGGGCTTGTGAATAATATTGATAAATTGGCAAAGCTTACTTTAGAAGAGCGCGAATGCATGGGTGTAAATGGGGTCAATTTTTATATGCAACATTTTCAATCTAAAAATTTATTTTCAAAATTAGAACAGTGGTTTAATTCAGCGAGCATGAGAAGGTATCAGTAGAGACTCGGAATTGTTGACAGGTTTTGGCTCCACTAGTGAATCACTTTTTAAGTGATGAGGTGTTCGACAATGCCTAAAGAGGTTATATGCGTGATTGAGTCGCTTAAAACATAATCGATCACTCAACCACGTAAAACTTCGATAACCATGGTAGATTTACAGGGTAAAAGTAATATATACTGTCATATCTGGTGGTATTTGAATGGGTCATCATGAAAAGAGAAAAGCTGGATAACGATCTGATTGCGCTCTTTGAAAGAAGGCGAATGGTGGCATTACTCGGTCCTAGACAATGTGGTAAAACCACACTGGCAAAAACATTTGTGAGTCAAATCAATCCTCCAGTCCCCCGACAAAATTACTTTGATTTAGAAAACCCCTTTGATTTGGCGCGTCTTGCTGATCCATATGATGTTTTAAAGTCGTTAAAAGGGATGATTGTTATTGATGAAATTCAACGCATGCCGGACATTTTTCCAGTCCTTCGCGTGCTCTACGATGAGTTTGACGATAAATCGTTTCTGCTGTTAGGGAGTGCTTCTAAACAGTTGATTCAACACTCATCAGAAACACTGACCGGTAGAATTCACTACAAGGAAATTTTTCCTTTTGGTTATTTTGAAACTCATGAAAGTGAAAAATTATGGTTGCGAGGAGGGTTTCCGCGATCTTATTTGGCAGTTGATGAAGAAGATAGCATGATGTGGCGGCTTGATTATATTCGAACAGTGCTAGAGCAGGATGTTCCTAACTTGGGATTTAAAATTCCTGCCATTCACCTGCGTCGGTTTTGGATGCTGTTGGCCAATTGCCACGGCCAGCTTTTAAATGCGTCACAAATGGCAAACACGCTTGATTTATCGGCTCAGTCGGTTAAGCGCTACCTTGATTTGTTGACGGACATGCTGATGGTTCGTCAATTAGCTCCTTGGTTTGAAAATATCAAAAAGCGACAAATTAAGTCACCTAAGGTATATATACGCGATTCTGGCCTGCTGCATTATCTTCTTCACATTCATGATGCTGATGGATTGGCGTTTCATCCAAAGATGGGGTCTTCATTTGAAGGATTTGTGATTGAAGAAATCATTAAAACGTTAAGCTTACAGCAAGATGAATGTTTTTTTTGGAGAACGCAAGAAGGTGCTGAGCTTGATTTATTGATTTTAAGAAAAAACAAGAAAATTGGTTTTGAAATTAAAAAAACATCACAACCCAAAATGACGCGTTCAATACATAGCGCTCTCTCTGACTTACGCTTGGATCATCTTTTTTTGGTGCATTCTGGCGATGTATCATGGCTATTGAGCGAGCGTGTTACTGCTCTTACCTTTAAGGAATTATTAAGCCTAGATGCTCATATTGAAAATATTGGTAACGCCCCAGGTTACGGGTAAGTTTGTGTTTTTAGAAGCCTGATTAAGTAAATCTAATGCAGTCTATGGCATTCATTGGGAGTGCGTCTGCGCGAAGGATCTCCTGCTTTTTGTAGAATCTTGAGATCCTTCCGAAAAAAGACGCGCTCACAGTTAGCTCACTATAGAAATTGACTCATTTCCCCTGACAGAATCCGGGTTGGATCGGAAGGTACCAGGGCCGTCTAATAAACTCATCAGATAACTGCCATAACTGTTTTTACTTAATTGGGTTGCAATAGCTTTTATCATATCACTTCCAATCCATCCATTGTGAAGAGCAATTTCCTCAAGACATGCAATTTTTAACCCTTGCCGGTGCTCAATCGTTTGCACAAACATGCTCGCCTCTAAAAGGCTTTCATGCGTTCCAGTATCGAGCCAGGCAAAACCGCGACCAAGTAACTCTACATGAAGTTTTCCGCATTCAAGATAAGCTTGATTGATGCTTGTGATTTCTAATTCACCACGAAAAGAGGGTTTTACTTGTTTAGCGATATCAATGACCTGATTGTCATAGAAATAAAGACCGGTAACAGCATAGTTGGATTGTGGGTTAGTAGGTTTTTCTTCAATTGAGATAGCCCGCATTTGGTCATCAAATGAGACTACACCAAATCGACCTGGATCTTTGACTTGATACCCAAATACAGTAGCACCTGAAGTACGTGAAGCAACTTCGCGTAGTTTTGGGGTAAAGCCCTGCCCGTAAAATATATTATCACCTAAAATTAAACAAACGTTGTCTTGGCCTATGAACTCCTCCCCAATAATAAAAGCTTGTGCCAGCCCATCCGGTGAGGGTTGTATTGCATATTGTAGTTCTATTCCAAATTGCTGACCATTTCCCAATAATCGTATGTAAGCATCGCGATCTTCTGGGGTAGTTATAATCAGGATTTCTCGAATCCCTGCTAGCATCAGCACGGAGATAGGATAATAAATCATGGGTTTATCATAAATCGGTATCAAATGCTTTGAGATGCTTTTAGTGATTGGATGAAGCCGTGAGCCTGAACCACCTGCAAGGATAATGCCTTTCATTGTTCTTGTTCCTTTTTTTCCATTGGGTTGATTTTTTTATCGCACCTTGTTTTGAATGTCGTAGCACCACTCGAGATTTTCAAGATACCATGACACAGTTTTTCGTAAACCGGTTTCAAAGGTTTCTTCTGGTTTCCAATCTAATGCAAGTTGAATTTTTCTTGCATCGATTGCATAACGGGCATCATGGCCAGGTCTATCTTGTATGTGTGTGATTAAATCAAGGTAATGAATGACACCGATTGGTTTGGTTGGAGCCGTTTCCTCCAAGATTGAACAAATAGAATGAACGACATCAATATTCTTTTGTTCGTTATGACCGCCAATATTGTATGTTTCGCCAATCTTACCGTTTAGCAATACCTGATACAGCGCACGTACATGGTCATCAACGTAGAGCCAATCTCTTATTTGTGCTCCTGACCCGTAGATAGATAACGGCTTGCCAGATAGTGCATTAAGGATGGTCAATGGTATTAATTTTTCAGGGTATTGGTAGGGACCATAATTATTCGAGCAATTGGTGATTAATATAGGTAAACCATAAGTCCGGTTCCATGCTCTCACTAGGTGATCAGAACTGGCTTTGCTTGCAGAGTAGGGTGAACTAGGCGCATAAGGCGTTGTCTCGGTAAAAAAATCAGTTGGGTGTTCCAGATCACCATATACTTCATCCGTTGATATATGATGAAAACGAAATGTGCCACGTTTTTCAATGGGTAAGGACGACCAATAAGTTCGTGCGGCTTCAAGCAGGGTATACGTGCCCACAATGTTGGTGCGAATGAATTCCTCTGGGCCATTAATGGAGCGGTCGACATGACTTTCTGCGGCTAAATGCATTATCGCATCAGGTTGGAATGTTGTCATTGCTTGGTCGAGCTGCTCACGAGAACAAATATCCATTTGCTTAAAAGTATAGCGCTCATTTCGGCTTATTCTTTCAAGGGATTCCAAGTTTCCAGCATAAGTTAGTTTGTCAACATTTAAAACGGAATGATTGGTTTGATCAATGAGATATCGAATTAACGCTGATCCTATAAAGCCGGCACCACCTGTTACTAGAATGTTCATGTTCAGTTGATTACCTTATCTAATATTTTTTATAATTGCAGATTCTAGGTGCTTAACCACGCTGTCGAGTTGATGATGGCTAAGCCCAATCCATAGTGGCAGCCTGATTATTCTCTCTGATAGTGAATCCGTCAAGGATAAATCGCCATGAGTTTTACCATAACGGATCCCGCCAGGGGATGAGTGCAAAGGAACGTAGTGAGAGACGGTGTAAATGCCATTTAGTTTTAAATCATCCAATATCTTTTGACGGTCAATCTCTGGAGATAATAATACATAGTACATATGCGCGTTATGTTGGCAGTCTTTCGGGATAATGGGGCGACGTATGTAGCCAGAGGCTTCAAGCGATAAAAGCTGTTTATGATAATAATTCCAAATCGCAAGGCGATTTTGGGTGATTTCTTCAGCTTCTTGAAGTTGAGCCCACAGAAAGGCCGCGAGCATGTCGCTAGGTAAATAGGATGAGCCTACGTCACACCATGTGTACTTATCGACCTCTCCACGAAGAAAGCGACTACGATTAGTCCCTTTTTCACGAATGATTTCAGCTTGCTCGGCAAGAGAGGGATTGTTGACCAGTAGAGCTCCGCCTTCACCCGAGATAATGTTTTTGGTTTCATGGAAGCTGTAAGTGCCAAAGTCACCAATACCGCCTAATACTTTCCCTTTATAACTCGCCATCACTCCTTGAGCAGCATCTTCAACAACACTTAGTTCGTATTGTTTTGCAATATCCATGATAGCATCCATCTCGCACCCAACGCCTGCATAATGTACGGGAACAATGGCTTTTGTTCGTGAGGTAATGGCTGTTTCAATAAGACGTTCATTGATATTGAGTGTATCTTCACGGATATCAATAAATACCGGTATGGCTCCTCGTATAACAAATGCATTTGCTGTTGATACAAAGGTATAGGAGGGCATGATGATTTCATCGCCGGGTTTGATATCTAGTAATAAAGCCGCCATTTCAAGTGCAGCAGTACAGGAATTAGTTAGTAGCACTGTAGAATGGTTAATCCGCTCTTCGAACCAAGTATGACATTGCTTGGTAAAATGACCATCACCGGATAATTTTTTATTGGTTTGAGTCGCGGCGATGTAATTTAATTCTTGGCCGGTCAAATATGGGCGGTTGAAAGGAATTGTTGTATCTTGCATTTGGAAAGCACCTATTATTTTACATTTCGATTGAACGTGGATGAATCTAATTTACGAGCAACGACAAGTCGTGATCCACCAAAAGGGAAATTGATGTTTTTTTTAATTAATTTAATCTCTGCATTGATTAGTTTTTCAAAAATAAAATTAAGCCAAGGGGAGATATTAAGGCCAGTATCAGGGTTTGCATTTTTAGAAATTTTTTGAATAATGCGTGAAATAAACATGGGAGGGAGTAAACTTGTCACAAAAGAAGTACTGCGAATCGTTTCAAATCCAGCTTCTTTGAGTTTGTTATGTAGTTCGTGAGCCGTGTAACGGCGTACATGGCAAGCATACTCATCAACAGGGCTCCATAACCAACGGTGCTGTGGTACGGTCGCAATGAGTATTCCTCCTGGTTTTAAAGCTTGATGAATCTGCGCGAGTACAGTGCAGTCCTCTTTAATGTGCTCCAAAACGTCAAACGTACCAATACAGTCAAATTCATTGACGAACGGAATGTATCGAGCATCCATTTGCATCAGGTGAACGGAGGGCAGTCTGCTGGCAGCAAACGTTAGTCCCTTGGTAAAAAGATCGCTGCCTTGTAAAAGAACATTTGGATAAGATTTTGCTATACCGGCCAAAACGTATCCTGTTCCACAACCTATTTCAAGAAAAGATTGAAGGGCTGGGCAATAGTGCCCTAGTGCCCAAATAATTAAGCGATTGCGCGCGCGGAACCAAAAATTTTTGGCTTCCAGAGCAGCTAATTCAGAAAAATAGCTTGATTTAAAACCCAAGCCCTCTTGAGCATATGAAGGCGCATAAGCAGGGAAGCCTTCGATGGTTTCAAAGGTCTCTTTGCAAGTGATACAGGTGCTTTCTGACGAAGGGAAGGCGCGATTACAGGTTAAACATTGCTTCATGTTTTGTCTCCAGTTTCAGAAGATGGAAAAACAAAATATTTTAACATCAGGAATAAAATGCAAGCTACCACAGGGATCGCTAATGCTTGAACGGCTTGGTGAGGTAAATTAAATGTATCGGACAGGATAAACAACATAATCAAATTGAGAACATATCCAAAAAAATATGCAAGTATATAGCGTAGTATTGTGCTGGCGTTTTTTCCTTGATATGCAAAAGAGTATTTCATGTGTCCCAAATAAGCGGTAACCGCTCCTATGGGATAAAAAAGTGTGATCGCTAACTTCGGATTAAGCCAGAAATAAGTGATGAATACATATACCAAATAAACAAATACATTGTTGATTATCCCAACTAAACTATATCGGATAGTGTTTGGCAACGCGGAAAATGTTGGCGTTATCATTTTTGAGCCTGTTCTAATATGGTTATATGGGCTAAATTTTTAAATAATAAATTACCCATGATGCTCATCTAAAATGATAGGCGAGCTTTTATATATTTGACGAACAATGGTGTAAGGTCGTCTTTTAATTTCTGAGAAAACCTTAGATAAATAAATGCCGATTATCCCTATAAAGGAAATAATTAATCCACCTAGTAGCCAAACTGATGCCATAATAGATGTCCAGCCATTGAGTATCGTGTGAAAAAGTAATCGGTTTATAATTAAGCAGCCAGTGTAAATGCCGGCAAAAACCAAAATAAAAACGCCCACATAAAAAATGCTGATGAGCGGGGTGTTGCTAAATGAAGTGATGGCGTTTACAAACAATGCAATTTTACGTCGTAGTGTGTAGGTGGTTTCACTGGAATTGTGTTTTTTCACATATTGT
Organism: uncultured Gammaproteobacteria bacterium; assembly: GCA_963784615.1. Classification (GTDB taxonomy): domain Bacteria; phylum Pseudomonadota; class Gammaproteobacteria; order Legionellales; family Legionellaceae; genus UBA11403. The sequence continues at coordinate 1,200,492 of CAWASG010000001.1, read as the reverse complement.
GGGTGTTGTTGGAAACCAGTAATGTGCCACAGCCCAGGGATGAATACCTCACGCTCTTCATGCTGCAATAAGGCGTGGACATATTGTCGAGTCATTAGGCGGGTGATGATGAGATTAGATGGCAAATTGATGTCGGTTAACAGACGAAAAATACGATAAAACCATTCGCCGCTGATGCGTTCAAAAAAACCGCCTTTGCGTTTCTTTTGAATTCCATATACAACGTCACACTTTTCGGTATCCATTTGTTTGAAGAAAGGGATTAACCATTCAGGCTCTTCTTCCAGGTCACTATCAATTAAGAAAACATATTCTCCTTGCGCATGCATTAGGCCTGTCATTATTGCTTTGTGATGCCCAAAGTTACGAGAAAGGTCTATGACAATAATATGAGGGTTTGTTTCCATCAGGTTTAAAGCTATTTGCAAACTGTCATCAGGTGATCCATCATTGACTAAGATAATTTCATAGTTATTCTCAGTTATTTTTTTTGCAGCGGATTCCGCTCGCTCACAAAATGCATTGATGTGAGGGGCCGAATTATAAAGTGTGGCAACGATTGAAAGTTTCAAAATTCAGTTTATCCATAAAATAGTCTGATTACTCATGTGTCAACTATTGGTTTTTGATGTTATGCATTATTGCACTTTTGTTTTCTCATTTGGTTTGGTACGAGAAGAGTATAAAACTTTGTAATGAAAATTCACAGTAGCGTATAAATAAAATATGTTGTGGGAATGAGAAATATCCTCAGTTATTCCTCGTCCCACTAGGCAGATATACTAGAGCCATTTAATCAGTTGTTATGACCTGGGCATCTTTATACTGCTGCAGTGGTCCTAACTGTTGTTTATCGACAAGAAAAATAAGTTTTTTTCCAGGAAAGAGACTTCTGAAATTATTTACAACCTGGTCATTCAGGGTTTTGAATTGAATAATTTGGTTGTTAATTTCAATTTTTCTTTCGCTGAGTGGAAAATGTGTGAAATAAGTCAGCAAATATTTGATGTTGGATTCGTTATATACGGGTATTGCTCTTAGAATTATTGACATAACATTGGAGGTCTTATCGTCACCATATCTTGTTGAGAGGAGCAGAAAAACAACATTATGATTTTTTTCAGGGATAGAAGAAATTTTGACCAATAACTCCTTGGGAAACATATGAAATATAGGGGGTTTTTGAAATGACGAGGTTTGCAAGTGTCCTCTATACCATATTTCATTGTAGAGCTCATAGCTTTTGACACTGAATGTCAAAAGACTTAATCCAGATAATAACCATAAAATTGTACTTCTTTTTTGAAAAGTGTCTCTAAACAGCAAGTAAGTTCCATTGGCTGCAAAAATGCCGCAAATAAGTTGGGAATAGTGGAGAAAAGTATAATGACTGCCACCAGGTGCTGTTGTAAAATTCCAAACAACTAATCCTGTTATGCAACAATAAATTAAAAGGAGTTCTAATTTATTTGGTTTTTCTATAAACCACTTATAAATTTGATAATAAAATCCAACCACAAGATACCCGGAGATAAATAATATGTGCAACATTGCCTCAATAGAGTGCCCCAAAGATCCATAGTTTACTAAATGGCTGCGGAGGCGCAATAACCAGAGAGGTTCCTCCCCAAAAGCAAAAATAGTATTTTGTACGAAAAAAGACATAAATCCTGTGGCTGAGTAGGGTGTAAGAATGCCATATACAATTATAAGCGTTATTATAAAAACCATCGTCAATGCAGTTGTCAGAAAAATGAGAGGCAAAAGAGACCTTATTTCGAATTTTTTGAAAAATTCGCTGATTAAAAAAAGCCCCATTCCTCCCAACAGGACAACGGGTAAAGCAGATCGAGAGGCAGCCGCAACAAAAAATAGCATGATAACAAAAATATAATCTAAGGCGCAGAGTTCCTCAGTGTTAATAAAGTTGTAAATTCGATCAACTATAACAAAGAATAAAGAAAGTGCTAATGTTGATGAGCCAACCAAAGTAAGAGATGATGGTAATGCATTAAGAAACAACGTGGTGCTGTATGAAAAAAATCCAACGACACAAAAGCTACAAGCAATCGCAAGCCATCCCGTAATGCTCCCTCCCTTTAAATACGCCTTGCAAAAAGAATATACGGTAAGCATTAATAGAAAAAATGTGTAAGAGGGGTAGAATCTAGTTGAAAGCTGCTCCATGGGAATTGAAGTGAGTAATAGGTTGGAAGCCATGTCAAGGTGGTAACCATAATTGTAAAAGAGGGGTACTTCAGGAAATGTGTGCCAATGATATGGGTATTGGTTATGAGCCACTGAGTTTGCTATAGCCCCTTGAAAGAAAAAATGATTATTTGGCGTTTCTTGCAAACAAAAGGCGAGGAGTGCAATAAATAAGGGGATGAGTAATAGAAATATATTAAATATATTTTTAACAAAGGAACTACCATCTTCCGATTGAGCTTCGAGCAATGGTGTCTTATAAAAAACAACCAAACCTAGTAATGGCAAAATATTCAAAAAAGTATATGATTGCCAATGAAATAGACTCAAGATGAAAAAAGTTAGAATATTATACGAAACGCCCGTTAATAAAATGAATGGTACTTTAAGATTCCCTGTAATTTTTTGTTTAAAAAAAGAAAGAGCTAGAAATCCGTTGAGACCGTGATAGATAAGTACATAAAAACAAAATTTAACGCTATCGGTTGCCGGAGCACCAAAGAAATAAATAAAAAATGTAGGCAAAAAAACCACAAAAGCCACTGAAAATGACAAAAACGCATAGTTTCTGGCGGCAAGCGCGCGAAGTGTTAATATGTTGAGTATAGCCATTAAGTGTCTCCATGATCGTCCTACATTAATACTATGCCTGCCTTGTTTTTTACTGGGCTTGATCAAGCAATAAAAGGCTTTATGTGTTGTAATGTTTTAAAGACGCGTTATCAGTTATTTTTTTGATTCGTATGCTATGTTAAGATTTGTAAAAATACAATCTATGATTTTGTTTCGTCCAAACGTTTATCTAATAGTTGTGTTATTTTTCGTAGATTTTTTTAAATATTTGAAGGAGCCCAATAATGGCTTATTTATCGAGTACACAGTTGAATATGATGGGCTTTAAGCGGTTGGGTGAAAATGTAAAAATCAGCGACAAAGCAAGCATTTACAATGCTGATCAAATGGAAATTGGTGATCACTGTCGGATAGATGATTTTTCTGTTATTTCAGGAAAAATATGCTTTGAACGTTTTACTTATATAGCGCCTTTTTGTTTAATCGCGGGTGGAGATACAGGTCTTAATATAAAAGAGTTTGCCGTTATCTCTTATGCCTCTCAAGTTTTTAGTCAGTCAAGTGATTATAGCGGCAGATCTTTGACCAGTCCGTGTATTCCAACTGAATTTAAGTTTGAGAAAAAGAGGTTAGTTACTATTGGACGACACGTTATTATCGGCGCAAATTCAGTGATTTTGCCCGGAGTGGAAGTTGCCGAGGGTTGTTCAATTGGTAGTATGACCCTCGTCACGAAAAGTACAGAACCATGGGGTATTTATACAGGAGTGCCAGCGAAACGGATGAAAGAAAGGGAAAAGGATTTGCTAGATTTAGAGAAAAAATTTTTTGAAGAGTATGACAAATGTCTTATTTAGCTGAAATAAATAAGAAGCAACTTATTTTAGAGTTGAACATTTTTTTTGATTCCCGCTGAAAGTCAGGTCGTAAAAGGCTATTTAATAGTTGTTGTTTGTTTCAGCGGAAGTTGTTTTAGTTTGCTATTTTCACAGGATTTGTTTGCTTTTTGATGTAAACGGTTAGGTTTTAATAACAGCGGTTTACGTTTATTGTTCGTCAGCTCAGCGGGTACATTTAGTTCGGCAACGACACGATAATCCCTATCTACATTGATGCCAAAATTTTCTAAAATTTGTGATGAAATGTGTCTAGTATTTTCAGGCTCCAAAATGATCCATGCTTCTGCGATTTCGTTGCAATTAACTCGATTTAGTGCAGCAATGGCAAATTGAGCACTACCAGCGTACCCTCCCATCATCCACGGTTGTCCGATCGGTTTTCCACCTATTGCATAAACTAATCCGGCGGATAAACCTGTCAAGTCTATCATCGGCGTGTTTGATTTAAACCCATTTAGTTCGGCCGACTTGGTCGCATTGATTAAGTCGGAGGCCCAATCTTTTGTGAGCAAAATGTTTGATCGGCTTACTCCAATCGAGGCGTTGTTATTGTATCGCGGAAGTGATTGAGGTTGGCGATAAGGAAATTCAATGGCGCTCTGTAATAGTGCGATTGTAATTAGTTGTGAGCCGATTGCTGCAGGGAGAAGTATCTGCCAACCAGTCTTGCTTGAAATAGCTGGCATTATGATGATTAGCCCTGCAATGACCCAGAAAACACTTGCGAGTTGACTTTGAAGCCAATAATTGTTTCCGGTACCGATAGCAGAAGCATACGGCAATAATAGAAAAAACAAAGCTGTTATCCAATTATGGCGTGATGTATTGTAAACTATGCTGGTAATTTTAAACATACAAATGACGATTAGCGCGCTCAACGGTATGGCCAAAATTTGCAGTTCTAAAAAAGTATGTCTATTTATGGGTAAGTGAATCAAGTTAAAAATAACCATAAAGCCGATTATTGTTACTGCTAGCAATACGCTATTGTTAATTCTCTTCGATAATTTTTTTTGAGAAGTGTTAAGTAGCGTGAGGGTGCTTATGCTAATAGCCAATGTAGCCATTAAAACTTTTTCGCTTGGTTGCAGAATAAAATTATCTAGCCGCAATAACTGTCCATCTACCAGTAGTCTTAAATCAGTAATACCATGTTTGATTCTTTCAATAAAGACGAAAATAGAGCCATCAATGGTTAAGGCAAACGCAATTAACAGGGCTGTGGCTGTTAATACAGATATGAGTAAAAGACGTAAGTTGAATTTGCCTGCTAATGGGAGGTAAGCTAGAACGAGAATGCCAAGTGTGCCGGCAGCGGGTGGTTTTGCCATGAATGCCAGCCATCCACCGATTCCCAGAAGGATCCACCCGGTAATACTTGCTCTTGTGACCGTTTTTTCAGCTAACAAAACACCTATGCTGGCTAGTATGAACGCTTGTAATATTAAGCTGTTATAGCTGGGTGTTGCTAGCCATCCAAAGGGGCAGAAATAGATGAGTGAGCTGGTGGCGAAAACTGCGGCTAAGGCTATTATAGTGGTGGTTCGCCAATGGAATGAGCTGTTTGCGACGTTGAGAGTGCTTCTGAATACAACGATAATAAGTATTAACGTTAGTCCATAGATTATAAGAATGTTACTTTGTCTCAAAAGAGCGATATCCCCATGAAATAGCAAGTGCAGAGGGTGATAGATAAAACCAAACTGCATTACTGACGCTTTGTAAATCCAAGGGCTTGAAATCCAGTTAAGGTAGAAGCTTTCATCAGTAAGGTCGAAGCCATAGTGACAATAAATAAGAAGCCAGGTGAGCGTGGTCAAGGTAAGCATAAATGCGGCAAAAAGAACAATAGATGATGAAAAATTAGAGCTATTGTCACTGGTAATTTTCATATTTATTTTTGTTCCTCAATAGATTTTGATGCGTTGCGTTGAGCTATTGTCGGCAATCGTATTTTATTTTTTTACTATATTCATTATTCCATTACTGCTTGATAAAGGTTCGGTGCAATTGCGTGCCGCTTCGCTCCATCAACCCCTGGCTGATCAAACGAATTAATATCCCAAATCACACTTTGCACATAAATTTTGTGCTCATATAAAGCGATCAATTCGCCAATCGTAATAGGAGAGCAATTTGATAAGTAAATGTGATTTAGGGGGGTATTTCCTGGAATAAATTCTTCATGTTTACTTTCCGCATTAACTCCATGAGTCAGTACTTTTTTCTTTGCCATATACATGTTATGAATAAGTTCATCTTCATGTGTTTTAAGGGTGATGAAATCCAAAGTAACCTTATGCGTCCCTTGGCACAATAATTGGTAATAGCTGTGTTGAGCCTGATTACCAAGCCCCCCCCAAACGATTGGTCCGGTACTGTAATTGACAGCGCGTCCTTGGTTGTCGATTGATTTTCCGTTGCTTTCCATATCGAGCTGTTGAATATAGGATACGAAATATTCTAGGTACTTTGAATAAGTCAGAATCAGTAGGTTGTGGATATGTAAAAAATTGATATTCCATATTCCTATCAGGCCGAGAAGGACGGGGAGGTTCGAATTGAACTCAGTGTCACGAAAATGCTTGTCCATTCGGTTTGCGCCCAAAAGTAGTTGGTCAAATTGGTCGAAACCGATGGCAATGGCGGTTATTAAATTAATGGCGGAACAGGCGGAGTAGCGCCCACCGACCCAGTCCCATATTGGGAAAATAGTCTGTGCTCCAAACGCTCGTGCCTTTTCTTTATTTGCAGTAACGGCAATGATGTGGTTGTTGATAATGTTTTCTTTTCCTAACCAAGCCAGTGCTTTTCTTGCATTGTATAGGGTTTCTTTAGTGGTAAATGATTTTGATGAAATGATGAAAAGGGTGGTTTCTGGGTTAAGGTGTTCTACTGTATCTGAAAAGGCATTGGGATCGACATCGGATATAAAATGGTAGCCTAGGTTTTTATTCACATATTCTTTAAGTGCATTGATGCAAAATTTGGGGCCGAGATCGGATCCGCCAATACCTATGTTAACGATGTCAACAATCGGTTTACCGGTATAACCAAGCCATTGAGCATTACGAATTTGTTCACTGAAATGACGCATGTTTTCACGCGTTTCTAGAATGTCTGGAATAATATTGTGGCCGTCGACCAGAATCGGTTCTTCGTTTTGAACTCGAAGCGCAGTGTGAAGAGCGGGGCGGTTTTCATTAGCATTTACATTTTTGCCATTCATTAAATCGTCAATTTTTTCTCGCAAATTGCGCTCGTGGGCTAATTTCAATAATAATTGAAGTGAGCGCGCAGTTACTCGTTGATTAGACAAGTCAATGGAGATGTTATTTGCAGAAAAGGTGAATGTTTGTTGTCGCGGCGTACCTGGTTGATGCAAGTCACTTAAGGTCGTTAGCTGCATGTTGTGTGCATGATTTTTTAAATCAATCCATGAACGAAGCTCGGTGAGTTGTTTCATATATCCATTATTATTTGTTTTTTGGTGAATATATCATATTTAAATAGACAATTGTGAAAGCTGCTATCTTGAGTCTGCAGTTTTGATAGTGTCAGAGGGGGGGGGCGATTTTGAATAAAAAAATTGGAAAGACAAATTAAGGGACATCATAAAAAAACTATCTGCCCGCTCTAAACCTGTAGTACTATAAAATCACCATTTTTTTAACTTAACAAGAATGTCGATGCAAGATAACACTTCAGTTTTAAAAAAATTATACACTAAATTACCAGTATTAATGTTTGATGTGGTTGCGGTTCCTGTGTCTTGGTTTTTGGCCTATTTTTTTCGCTATAATTTACAGATATCTTCCGTCCCGCTTGCTCAGCCCCATTTTTATTTGGCATTGAGCCTTTTGATGGTGGTGCAAACCGTCTTTTATTATCATTTTAAAGTCTATCGAGGGTTATGGCGCTTTTCATCTATTAGTGACGTGGTTCGTATTGTGCTAGCCGTTGTGTGTGGGGCGGTGGGTGTTATTCCAGTTTGTTATTTAATGTCCATATTAACGGGCATTCCGCGCTCCGTTTTTCCCTTGTATGTTTTAATCTTAACTGCAATTCTTTGTGGCGCACGGTTTTTGCGTAGAAGTCATTGGGACAGAGTCTTTGAGCACCGTGACGCAGCGTCTCATCAGCGCGTATTGATTGTCGGAGCGGGGCAGGCGGGTGCTAGCTTGATTCGTGATTTAAAGCGGACATCGTCATATTATCCCATTGGTTTTGTTGACGATAATCTCACTAAAAAAGGGCTAGAGATTCATGGTGTGCAGGTGCTTGGAGATACGGAAAACCTCGAGCGATTGGTGCATCAGTTTAATGTTGATTTGATTTTTATTGCGATTCCTTCAGCGAATTCTGTTGCTATGCGTCGTATTGTTGCGTTGTGTGAGCGTTGTCTTATTCCTTTCCGCACGTTGCCCAGCCTTGATGCCATTGCGGCTGGTCGAGTCGAAGTGAATGCTTTGCGAGAGGTGCGTATTGAAGATTTATTGGGTCGGGATCAGGTTCAATTGAATTGGGATAAAATTTCGACGGACATTCAAGGCAAACGGGTGTTGATTTCGGGGGGCGGTGGGTCTATCGGGTCTGAGTTATGTCGACAAGTGCTTAAATTGCAGCCTGAACGGTTAATGATAGTCGATAATAATGAGTATAAATTATATGCGATAGAGATGGAGTTGCAGCGTCTTTTTCCAATGATACCCATTGAAATCGCATTAATCAGCGTCACTGATCGCATCGCGGTGAATGATTTGATGCATGAGTTTAAACCCTATGTTGTTTTTCATGCGGCAGCATATAAGCATGTGCCGATGTTAGAGCAGCAGGTTCGTGTGGCCGTTCTAAATAATATTATGGGTACACAAGTCCTTGTTGAAGCGAGCGTATCGACTTCGGTCGCGAAATTTATTCTCATTTCAACCGATAAAGCGGTGAATCCAACGAATGTGATGGGCGCTACAAAACGAATCGCTGAAATTTTTTGTCAAAATTTAAATTCTCGTGTCAGTACGCAGTTAATCACGGTTCGATTCGGTAATGTATTGGGATCGGAGGGAAGTGTTGTTCCTCTGTTTAAACAGCAATTGGAGAAAGGTGGTCCGCTCACGGTGACTCATCCGGATATGGAACGTTATTTTATGACGATTCCAGAGGCTTCGCAGCTTATTTTGCAAGCGATGGCGAATGGAGCCGGGGGTGAAATTTTTGTGTTGGATATGGGTGAGCCGGTTAAAATTAGTTATCTCGCACAGCAAATGATTCGTCTTTCTGGAAAAGAACCGGAAAAAGATATTCAAATTCAGTACACAGGGCTTCGTCCAGGTGAGAAATTATTTGAAGAATTGTTTCATGCGTCAGAACAGTTGGTTGAAACGTCACATGAAAAATTGTTTAAAGCACGGTTTAGAGAAATGGATTGGGATCAATTAATGGGAATGATTAAACTGTTAGAGCTAGCCTGCGCATCTAATCAGGTTGATGAGCTGCGTTTTCTCTTAAAAAATCTGGTGCCGGAGTATCAGTGTGATTTCAATCTGGTGTTACCTACCAGTTAGGTGGCTGCGCGGTAATTTTATGGCATACCCATCAAAACGGCACAACCTCCATATAATAGCTTACCTTAGAACACTTCCCAGCAACGCAAGTATTCCACGGGACATTGCCGATATAGCTGTATCCTTCAACGTTTTTATAAAGAATATCCTCAACGCCGTAGTAGTCCATGTAATAATGATTTTGCGAAACTATAGTTGCTGTTAATTTGGTCGTGATGTGGCATATGGACAATATGTTATCTCGGAAGTGGACGAAGATAGGGAGTCATTGGTTGTTCGTGTGTTTCAATTTGGCTGGGTCAGTAATCCTATCGGCAATGCATAAAATTGATGTTCGGCAATTTTAAACGGTAGAATTTCACGCCCAGAATAAAACAGAACTCCGCGTTGCATTCGGTCGCCAGAAAATTCGGCTAGGCTCATGAGCCCGCTAAAATCACTGGCATTCACAGAGGATGATGCTTTTATTTCAATTCCTATGATTTGGCCGTTTTGTTGTTCGAGGATGATATCGACTTCTTTTTGACGCGTATCACGGAAATGATAGATTTCAACCGAGTTGTTGGCCCAGCTGGCCTGTTTGTAGAGCTCCATGGCGATAAAATTTTCTAATAAACCACCATAATATTGACTTAATAGCATTTGCTCAGGGGTGTGTAACCCAAGTAGATAAGAGGCTAGCCCTGTATCAACCATGTGTAACTTAGGTAAAGTCGTTGCTTTACGTTTGGATTTATTTTTTAGATATGCGGGTGTGCGTTTTATAATAAACATCAAATCTAAAATTTCAATGTATGACTTGATGACTTTATCATCTAAACCTAAGTCATTCGCTACGTTTGCATATTTTAATAAATTACCACTTAATCCGGCTAAATAGGGGACGAGTGCTTGTAATTTAGAGTGATAGTCACCTCTTGCTGCGTAAAGTGTTTCAAAGTCCTTCCATAAGCGCCCTTCTAAATAAGAGTGAAACCATGCTTGTTTAGCACGTGGGCTTTTGGTCTGTATCTCTGGATAACCGCCTTGTAAAATGAGAGCCGCTATTTCTTCTCGTGTCGTGATTGGGGTTTGTCGGTATTGAAAATCATCAGCAAGCAAATAGTCAATGATATTAGTTGATGAGGGTTTGAGCTCACTGAGCGCAAGGGGATAGAGTTCTAACCTTGCCATATGTCCTGGTAATGCTTCTTGTGCTTTTGCTGACCTAAATATATCGGCGGATCCCGTTAAAATAAATTTTCCTTTTTTTTGAGGAGATAACGAATCTGATGCTTCTTTGATGGCATAAATTAACTCAGGGGCATATTGAAATTCGTCTAAGATGATATTTTTTTCGCCCATCGATTGGATAAATCCGTGCGGATCGTTTTGTACGGCTGCAAGTGTTGCATGGTTATCCAGCGTGATGTAATCCATGTGTGTTTGGGTTGCAATGGAACGCACCAGGGTACTTTTGCCTGCTTGCCGAGGCCCGGTAAGATAAATTATTCGAAATTCAGTAAGAAATTCGAGGAGCAACGGCTCAATTTTTCTTGCATACATGAAAGATGATCCATCGTTTGGTATATATCATAATAGTATAGGCTTAATCCGAGAAAAGCACACCATTAATCCGAGAAATTCACCATCTTAATCCGAGAAATGACAAATTCAAGTTAATCTTCTAAGGTCTTCAGCGCCTATGAGCCTATTGTGGCACTGAATTTGGCAATTGTGAACTTCAAGAAGAAAAGGGTCAAGACAGTTGTATCACATTCTAAGGAGAGATAGCCAAGGTCATGAAATGGATCAGGGCAAACGCATCTAAATTATCTGAGTACGAATTGACCGAGCCGCGCGCGTTAGCAAGCGTTCGCCGGGCTAGCAAGCAAAATAAATATCAAATGTTTCAAACGTACCTTCAGTGAACGCTCCCTAACGGTCGCGGCTCGGTCGGTTCGGCTTAATTCTAAGCATAAGATGCGTTTGCCCTGTGAAATGGATGTGATCATTGAAAATGGCGATCAGTTAACGCCAATAGAAATTTTTGTGTTATATATGGGTTAGCCGGTTAAAATCAGTTATCTTGCACAGCAAATGATATGTCTTTCTGGAAAAGAACCGGAAAAAGATATTCAAATACAGTACACTGGGCCTCGTCCTGGTGAGAAATTATTTGAAGAATTGTTTCATGCGTCAGAGCAGTTGGTTAAAACGTCATATGAAAAATTGTTTAAAGCACGGTTTAGAGAAATGGACTGGGATCATTTAATGGGAATGATTAAACTGTTAGAGCTAGCCTGTGCATCTAATCAGGCTGATGAATTGCGTTTTCTTTTAAAAAATCTGGTGCCGGAGTATCAGTGTGATTTAATTTCTGTCATTTCATGTTGACGCAATTTGATTAATGGGTATTGTCTATAATTTTATAACTATTCACCACATCATGACGATTAAGATGTTCTGCCGTAGCCTTGGTGCAGCGGAGCGTAACCAAGGCTACGGCACACTGCCATTAAGTTAAAGAAAAAATGATTGATGCACGCGTAGGTTGGGTTGAGCGAGAGCGAAGCCCAACATGACGATTTTGTTGGGCTTCGCTCTCGCTCAACCTAACCTACGTCCGATTATTTCTCTTAACTTAATGGCAGTGAGGCTACGGCACATCTTAAGCGTCATGATGTGGTGAATGGTTACATAATTTTTTTGGTGCGTTTGGAGAGTAAGCGAGATGTTGATTATTTTGTTTTTATTATCATTTCTTATGACCGGCTTAGTTCGTTATTATTCGTTGTCGCATAACGTCATTGATATTCCTAATCATCGAAGTTCTCATGCTGTTCCTACTCCAAGAGGAGGTGGTGTGGCTTTTGTTTTTCTTTTTTTAATGAGCGTGCTTTATTTGGGGTATTGCGAGAAAGTTTCTTTTTGGGTTGGATTAGGTTCTATTGTTGCCGGGGCGGCAGTGGCGATTTTGGGCTTTATAGATGATCATTGTGCTATTTCGGCTAAGTGGCGATTGTTGGCTCATTTTTTAGCGAGTGGGTTTGCATTGTATTGTTTGGGCGGTATGGTTTCGATGATACCCGCTATTTGGCATATTCCTGGAGCAGGTTTATTGATTAATTGTGTTGCTTTGGTCTATTTGGTGTGGATGCTGAATTTATATAATTTTATGGATGGTATTAATGGCTTGGCAGCGGTTGAGGCAATTACCGTTTGTCTTGGTGGTGCTTTGATTTATGGATTGCAGGGGCATGTGCCTTTGATGTTATTGCCTTTGGTCTTGGCCGTTGTTGTAACGGGGTTTTTGTTTTGGAATTTTCCAGTTGCGCGGATTTTTATGGGTGATGCGGGAAGTGGGTTTTTGGGGTTGATGATCGGTGTGTTGTCAATTCAGGCTGCGCATGTTCATATCGATTTTTTTTGGGGTTGGTTGATTTTATCCGGTGTTTTTATTGTCGATGCTACGGTTACGCTACTTCGTCGAATACTCAATGGCAGTCGAATTGATGAGCCACATCGTCAACATGCTTACCAGCGTGCGGTGGATAAGTTTGGGAGTCATGTTAAAGTCACTTTGGCGGTTTTGGTGATTAATCTGGTTTGGTTGTTGCCGATTGCATTGTTGGTGGGATTGGGTTATTTGAATGGAATGATGGGGTTAGTGATTGCATACGTTCCGTTGGTTGTTCTTGTTTTTCAATTTGGTTGTATAAATAATACCAATCGGTAAAGTATTAAATTGATGTTCGGCTTTAATCATCTTAGTATTAATACTATTTTTAAGGTTAAATATCCATCAGACAAATTTGTCTAATGGATATATAGTTCATGAATAACTCATATTCACGTCGATAATGAGTTTATACGATTAATCTGTACAGCTGTTCAACCAAATACAACGGCAGCGAAATTAATTCATAATCAACGCTTTTATCAAGCGTTGTTTTTAATTTAACTTGGCCACGTTGCGCTGGGCCAGCATGACAGCGAATAGCAGTTTTCCATGGCTTTTCACTCATAAATTGGTGCAAAGATCGTAGTTTTCCTTCGCTGCCTGCTTTGACCTCGATAGGAATTAATCGTTGATTATCTTGAATCATATAATCAATTTCGGCACTTGACCCTGGCAATTCGCGATTCCAGTAGTATAATTTCGGGTCAATGTAATAGGGTGATAACAGGCGCAGTAATTGTCCAACAACTTGTTCAGCCAGTGCACCTTTATTGATTAATAAAATGTCATCGATTTTTTGAAATTGGTGTAGTTTTAATCCCAAAAGTGTTGAAACCAGTCCCACGTCAATTAAAATCATTTTAAAACATTTCGAATTAATTTCAGCACCGATGGGTATACCATTGGCGTTGGCACTTTGTACAGGGTGACATAATCGTGCTTTTGATAATAGATTCAATGCTTGTTTAATACTGGCGTTGCGTGCGGATGGATCGACATGACTGTAAATAAATTTCTTGGTTAATAATTTGGGTATCGCATGTAATACTTCTTCCAAATGCGTAATCGATAATTTGCCTGCGTATTTTGCAAAATCGTCTTGATATGTATTGATCAAATTATGATGAACTTTACCAAGTTCTTCTAATGATGTCGTTTTGATCCAAGTGGCTACCGCTTCGGGCATTCCACCAACGGTAACATATTCTTTAAACAGTTGGTTCGCTTTGTCGTGCAACGCAATATTGAAGGGGTTATCAAAAGAAAATTGTTGTATTGCAGATAGTAAATGCGTTTCATTTTTTGCTAATAGAAACTCTTCAAAACCGAGAGGTTCAATAAAGAAATATTCAATTCGCCCGACGGGCATACTGAATGCATGCTTTTCAAGTACAAACTCTAAAAGGGAGCCTGCGGCAACCACGGCAAGCTCTGGCATTTCTTCATAGAACCAACGAAGCTTTGCGAAAAGATCGGGAGCTGCTTGAATTTCGTCTAGAAATAAAATGGATTGATCAGGTTGAATCGTTTGATTTAAGGCGCTTTCTAAATTTAACAAAATCGCTCGTGGGTTGTTGCTTTCAAAATGGATCGCAAGATTACGCTGCTTTTCAAAATTGAGTTCAATGAGTTGTTTGCCTGATTGTTTGGCTAGCTCTCGAACCAACCACGTTTTTCCAACTTGTCGTGCCCCTCGTAGGACAACGGGCTTACGTGAGGTAGACGCAAGCCAATTGCTTAGTTTATCAATAAGATACCGTTTCATGAGTCGTTGATCCGTTAAAATATGAAGGTATATTTTAACATGATCTGTTAAAATATGCAGTTATTTTTTTGTACTAAGCTCTGAATTGAGTGTGCTCTTCACAGGTGTCTGCCGAATTTCGACTAAAAAACACTCAGTTTAGATGCTTTGTCCCTGCGCCCGTTCATATCGCTTTTTTTAAAATCTTTTCACTGGTATTCCCAATTTTATAGCGGCCTTTTCCATCACCTCATCGGCGGTGGCAAGACAGGGAATATTATTTTGCTGAACAATACTGAGATGTAAAGCATCAAGCGTTTTTAATGCGATTTTGGGTAAATCGGTTATTATCTGCGCAGCCATAATAAAATGATGATCCAAAAAAGGCTCGACCGTTAGATGCCCGCATTGAATATCGTTTAAAAAAGCAGTATAAAACTGCTGCTCTATTTTCTCTGAAAAATGATGCATCCGTCTGTGTCTAGACAATAAACACCGCATTTCAGTTATCGTTAAACTGCTGATAATCGCTTGATCAAGTGAAATAATATATGCCGTCACAACATCCGTGTTAAATTCTGCAAGATACCACTTTGCTAAAGCTGAGGTATCCAAATATGCGCTAACGCTCATCACGCATTTTCCGAATTATTTTTTCTGATGGAGTAACCAATTCTTTTGTCAAAGCATGCAACTCTTTATGCGTTGGTCTGCTCAATTTTTTTTGTATAGGAAAAATACGTGCTATTTGATGGCCATTTTTTGTAAGCACCACCTCTTTTGTCGTACTTAACAAAGCCTCTATATCACAATTTCGCATTTCCCTAATACTTAATGTTTTCACGATCTTTCTCCAAAAGTCTAATTGTGTCACACTTTTTATAAGCGTAGCACAATTAAACAAGAAAATCCACTTTGCACTGTTTTAATACTGCATTGCTAGTTTTATATATGGAGTTGAAAAGGGGGCAAGTATGCATTTGACATAGTCTGGGCTAATGATTACTTGCTCATTGATTTGTGTAGTTGTCGAAGTTTTATTGATGCGCGTTCTTGTATTGTGTGTCCTTTTCGCTGAGCAGTTAGCTCTGCAATAATAGTTTGTTTATGTATAGGCCAATATTGTTTTCCATCTTTTCCCATATCCCATATGGAGCTAACTTGATTTTCTAACATAGGAAGATACGCATCAAAGTTATCAAGATTCGTGCCATTTAAAGCGGTACGCTCACGTGCACGCCAACGTTGATGCCAAATTTTTTTATCTTGGCGTTCACTGCTACACGTCGTATAACCAACAATAGGCGTTTTTCTACGGCTTCGACTCATGATTTTTGATATCCAAATAATTAATCCAAATAAGCAGCATCAATTAATGAAGTGAGTCATCATTTTTAATGAGCATCTCTAAATGAACCTCACAATATGTGCAATGTTGTATCATACGTCGTTGCGAGGCACGAAGCAATCCAGAGTACGGAGCTCTGAGCCCTGGATTGCTTCGTGCCTCGCAACGACGCGACCTGCAAGTTCATTGTGGCTGTTTTTACCGAAGGTACTGGGGCGATCACAAATATTATAACTCTATACGTTCCAGATTCATCCCAGATCCGAATTTCTTCTACACAGGTGCGAAATGTAGGACGCAACCAACATATAATCCTACTAATATAAGATTATATGCTAAATGTAACCAATCATATAGATAGAACCTAGACTAATAGGATTTTACTAATACTGTTTTTTAGGTTTAAATAACTCATATTAACGTCGATAATGAGTTTATCCGATTAATCTGTACAGCTGTTCCACCAAATATAACAGCAGCAAAATTAATGCATAATCAACGCTTTTATCAAGCGTTGTTTTTAATTTAACTTGGCCAAGGATGCGTTAAAATATATAGTTATTTTTTGCTGTAAGGTTCTATGAGACAGGTTCATAATCTGAATTTTCCTTTGCTCACCCATAAATATCTTCAAAACGAATGATATCGTCTTCCCCTTCATAATCACCGCTCTGTACTTCAATGATGATGACAGGTAACGCTGTTACCTGTGTAAATTGTAAATTCCATTGACATTTTGCAAAAGAATCATTGATAATAAGTAACTGACCGCTCATCATCTATAAAATAGCGAGCGCGCAGTTTATAGAGATGCACAAGTTATAGGGGGATATCAGTATGATCATACGTGAAGCAGCGGTTATCATTGAGCAAAAAATTAAACAATACCCCGTAATTGCGGTCACAGGGCCGCGTCAGGCAGGAAAATCAACGTTGGTTAAGTTTTTGTTTCCAAACAAGCCTTATGTCTCATTAGAGGATTTGGATCATAGGCAATTTGCATCAAGTGATCCTCGCTCGTTTTTATCTCAATTTCCTGATGGGGCCATTTTTGATGAAGTTCAACATTGTCCGGATTTATTTTCTTATATACAAACGCGGGTGGACGCTCAAAATAAACAGGGGTTGTTTGTTTTAACAGGTTCACAACAATTTGGCTTATTCGCTAAAATCTCTCAATCTTTGGCTGGGCGGGTAGGGTTTATTCAACTGCTTCCATTTACGTTGGGTGAGCTTCAGGCTGCCAATTGTGCGCCATCGAGTATTGAAGATCTTTTATTAAAGGGGATGTATCCACCGGTATATGATCGAAATATTCCTGCTAGCAGTTGGTATAGTGATTATATTTTAACCTATCTTCAGCGTGATGTACGTCAACTTCTTAATGTTCATGATTTGCGAACCTTTCATAGCTTTTTGCAAATGTGTGCTGCGCGTACAGGGCAACTGTTGAATCTCTCCAGCTTAGCTTCTGATTGTGGAATTACACATAATACGGCTAAATCATGGATTTCAATTTTGGAGGCGAGTTATATTCTTCATCTTCTCCCTCCGCACCATCGAAATTTTAATAAACGTTTAATCAAGAGCCCTAAACTCTATTTTTACGATACAGGTTTGGTTTGTGCTTTGCTTAGTATTCAAAAAGCAGAGCAGCTTAAAATTCATCCCATTCGAGGTCAGTTATTTGAAACATGGGCTGTTAGCGAGTTGATAAAACATCGTTTCAATCATGGTCTTCTGTCCAACCTTTATTTTTGGAGAGATAGCCAAGGTCATGAAATGGACGTGATCATTGAAAACGGTGATCAGTTAACGCCAATAGAAATAAAGGCTGGTCAAACGATAAATGCAGATTATTTTTCAGGAGTGACCTATTGGCGTCATTTGGATTCATCAGACACGCAGTCTTATTTGGTTTACGCCGGCGATCAAACACAAGTAAGAGCTGTTTGTAATGTGGTGGGGTGGCGAGATTTTAATCCTAAAAAAATGTTTGATGCGTAACTGAGGGCCCGGGTCTCTTTAGGGGCTGTCGACAATTCTACTATCTTGGGCGTAACCCCTTGATTTCCTGTGCTCCGTTGCTCACATACTCCCATGTATGCTGCGCTACGGTGCTCGAAAATCAAGGGGTTACGCCTCAAGCTAGCGAATTGTCGACAGCCCCTAGTACTCCATCCATTTAGTTTTGACAGGTTGCAATATTCAAATTGTTGATATTTTAACCGGAATCCGAGCCACGACCGTTAGGGAGTGGAGCAATTCAGCCGGCTCCGAAACTGCTCCACTCCCTAACGGTCGTGGCTCGGATTCCGGTTTAATAACATTGATCCAACCGGTCAAAACTAAATGGATGGAGTACTAGTATTCAATTATGACGTCACCAGCGAGCCAAGATCACAGACTGAATTATCCTTTGCACGCCCATAAATATCTTCAAAACGAATGATATCGTCTTCCCCTACATAATCACCGCTCTGTACTTCAATGATGACGACAGGTAACGCTGTTACGTTTTCTAACCGGTGTTTATGGCCAGCGGGTATATAGGTGGATTCATTGGTATTAATAGTTAGCACTTGCTCGCCATTGGTCACTTTCGCTGAGCCATTAACAACCACCCAATGTTCGCTGCGATGTTGATGCATTTGCAGGCTCAGGCTGGCGCCAGGATTGACTACGATGCGTTTGATCTTGAAGCCGTTGCCTTCTTCCAGGATAGTGTAGGTGCCCCATGGTCGAAATACGGTACGATGGAGCTTGTGGACTTCATGATTTTGGGTTTTGAGTTGTGTATAGATGTGCTTTACATCTTGGGATCGATTTTTGTCGGCTACTAACAGTGCGTCTGGGGTGTCAATAATAATGAGATCTTCAACGCCTACAGCTCCCACGATTCTATCGTGGCACTGAATGTGGCAGTTGCGAACGTCGTGAAGAAGGACTTCACCTTCGATGCGGTTACCGTTGTCATCCGGTTTGATGAGCTCGCCTAGCGCGCTCCAGGAGCCAATGTCACTCCAGCCAATGTTGCATGGCACTACAGCGACCTGGTTTGATTTTTCCATGAGCGCGTAGTCAATGGATTTGCTGGGGACGTTTTTAAAACGGGTTGGGTCTAACTCAAGTTGTGATAAGCCATTGCCTATTAATAGTTTTGAGTTGTCGATGCAAGCGCTCGTGGCTGCCAGAATATCGGGGCAATGTTGGTTCAATTGTTGCAGTAGCGATCCCGCCGTGAAGCAGAACATACCGGAGTTCCAGAGATAACGGCCGGATTCTATATAGGCTTGTGCATTTTCTAGTGATGGTTTTTCAACGAAGCGTAGGACTGTGTTGCCTTCTGCTTCAATATAACCGTAGCCTGTTTCGGGCGTGATGGCTTGCATGCCAAACGTGACGAGCTTCCCTTCACGCGCTAGGTTTATCGCATTGAGAACGGCATGTTGAAAAGCATCTTGATCGGTAATCAGGTGATCAGCGGCCAGTACCAATAGAATGGCATCCTCTCCGTGTGTCTTTGCCACTTGAAGTGCTGCAGCGGTAATTGCGGCCGCTGTGTTGCGACCGAATGGCTCAAGAATAAACGAGGTGGATACATTGGTGCTGTTGACTTCAGTGAACGCTTCTTTTGTTTTAAACAGCAGTTCGTTGTTGGTAACAGTGAGGATTTCTTTGACCCCAGGCAAACGTGAACCACGTAAAAAAGCTTTTTGTAACAGGCTCTCCCCATCAGCTAGGCGTATAAATGGCTTGGGGTGTGATTCGCGCGAGACCGGCCATAACCTTGAGCCTGCACCACCGCATAGAATTGTTGGGATCAAATTCACCGTTGTTTTTCCTTGTAGATTGATCGGAGGATCCGTTAATTCACATCAATTGTTCGAGAACGCGGTTTTATGGGCTCCAATGGCATAATAATCCAAAGGATTAAATACACTAGAAAAGAAAGTCCGCCGAGTAATACCAGTAACACAGCAATTAAACGAACCATCGTTGGATCAACTGAGAAATGTTTCGCTAGTCCTCCGCAAACGCCGGCAATCATGCGTTCTTTTCTGGATCGGTATAGCTTACGATAAGGTTGATGACTCATAAAATTACCTCTATCTGATTAGATGAGACAGTATATATAAATATTGCATGTGAAGGCAATGTTGTGTCAGGGCAAACATATCTAAATTGATTGTTTTTGATCAGAACCTGCCCCGGTCGTTGCTTGCCAAACGGCTTCGTTTCATAATCAAAAATTTAATAGTCGCTTTGGATAGTGAGATAAAACAGATGGTCCTTAATGATGACGAGAATGACTACTTAAGGCAGTACCAGTCAATGATACGTAAGCATTGTGAAGATTTTCTTGGTCAAGTGGATGAGATAGTTTCTGTTGAGTTATAAACGATTTCTGGCTTGATAAGCTCAGCGGATCAACATCACTCTTGATCAACCCCTATCACTGGCGATTGATGAGCTGGCCTCAATAAGATGATATTGTTTAATTTACTAAAAAAATGGGTTGTATTTATTGAAAAATTAACTAAATTTGGCTATCATAATATCTAAATTCAACTAAATTTGGCGATTACATGTATATTCATCAGCATTTACTTGTCACCTTGCGTGAGGTCATCCGACCCAACAAGGTCGTGATTATTTACGGTCCGCGGCGTACAGGAAAAACGACTTTATTAAACAAGTTTTTGGATACTGAGAATAATTTTTTATTAGTGAGTGGCGAAGATGTGGATGTTCAATATTACCTGTCGAGTCAATCGATTGAAAAATTAAAAGGATTTATAGGAGAACATAAGTTATTAGTCATCGATGAAGCGCAGGCGGTTCCTCATATTGGTTTAAATTTAAAGTTAATTGTAGATCATTGTCCTGGACTTAGTGTGATCGTCACCGGCTCTTCTGCATTTGATCTTGCCAATAAATTGGGGGAGCCTTTAACGGGGAGGAGCACTACGCTGCGTATGTTCCCGTTATCACAGATGGAGATAGGCGCAACCGAAACGCTTGCACAAACGCGGTCAAATTTAGAGAGTCGGCTCATTTATGGAGCCTATCCAGAGGTTGTACTGAATCATTCGATACAAAATAATCAGCGTTATTTAAAAGAGTTGGTTTCTGATTATTTATATAAAGACATTTTAGCGCTGGATGGAATTAAAAAATCTAAAAAAATGACGCAAATACTGCAGTTACTCGCTTTTCAAATTGGGAAAGAAGTATCATTAAGTGAAATTGGTTGTCAAGTTGGCCTGAATAAGGCGACAGTTGAGCGGTATATTGAATTATTAGAAAAATGTTTTGTTTTGATTAGCGTGTCTGGTTTTAGTCGTAATTTACGCAATGAAATTGCGAAGCAATCGCGGTATTATTTTTACGATTTAGGTGTTAGAAACGCGATTATAAATCAGTTTAATCCATTGGCATTAAGAAATGATACGGGGGAGATTTGGGAAAATTACATTATTATGGAGCGTATTAAAAAGCAGGCCTATGATAATATTTTTTCAACGAATTATTTTTGGCGTACATATTCTCAACAGGAAATTGATTGGGTAGAAGATCATCAAGGTGAGTTACATGCATATGAAATAAAATGGAATGCAGCTGCAAAAGTTAAAGAACCCACCGCATGGCGTACAGGATATCCTGATAGTCATTTTTCTGTGATCAACCAAGCCAATTATCTAAATTTTATTGTTTAGATATCGTTGATATGGACGCTCGGCGATATTCCTCCTGGTTTGCGCGCGAGCGTGGGTTGGATGATGACGCCTTGGTTTCGCTCCGCTGCATCAAGGCTACGGCACATCCCCACCTTCATGTCGTGTTGCAACAGATTGGTTTGATGAACCAAGTATGGTATGCTGTTATCCTATCTATATTCCAATCATAGCTATATAAGGACGTCCTTTTATTATGGTTAATACCGCCAAAGAAGTTACCCCTGTTAATATTGAAGATGAGCTTAAGCAATCGTATCTAGATTATGCGATGAGCGTTATCGTTGGCCGTGCTTTACCTGATGTTCGTGATGGGTTGAAGCCTGTTCACCGCCGCGTGTTATTTGCGATGAGTGAGTTGGGGAATGATTGGAACAAAGCTTATAAAAAGTCCGCTAGGGTAGTGGGGGATGTTATCGGTAAATACCATCCTCATGGTGATACTGCCGTTTATGACACGATTGTTCGGATGGCCCAGCCTTTTTCTATGCGCTATATGCTTGTGGATGGTCAGGGTAACTTCGGATCCGTGGATGGTGACGCGCCAGCGGCCATGCGGTATACCGAAGTCCGGATGGCTAAATTTGCACATTCTTTGCTTGCTGATTTGGACAAAGAAACGGTTGATTTTAGCCCCAACTATGATGAAACCGAATTTGCACCGGTTGTTATGCCTTCACGGATCCCGAATTTGTTGGTTAATGGATCATCCGGTATTGCGGTCGGCATGGCAACCAATATCCCGCCTCATAATCTTTGTGAAATCATTGATGCCTGCCTTGCTATCGTGGCAGATGCAGAGGTCACGATTGATGATTTGATGACGATTGTACCCGGGCCTGATTTTCCAACAGCGGCTCTCATCAACGGCCGTGCGGGCATTATTCAGGGCTATCGAACAGGTCGCGGACGTGTAGTGATGCGCGCTCGAGTTGATATTGAAACCGATGATAAGACCGGCCGACAAGCCATTATTGTGAATGAGCTACCCTACCAGGTGAATAAAGCGCGATTGGTTGAACGAATTGCCGAACTTGTACGAGAGAAAAAAATAGAAGGCATCTCCGGCTTGCGTGATGAGTCCGACAGGCAAGGGATGCGCGTCGTGATTGAGCTTAAGCGTGGCGAGGTTGCCGAAGTCATGCTGAATAATTTATATGCCCATACACAGATGCAAAATGTGTTCGGTATCAACATGGTTGCGCTCGTCAATGGTCAGCCGCGCACATTGAATTTAAAAGAAATTTTAGAATATTTTATTCAACATCGACGTGAAGTCGTCACACGCCGTACGATATTTGAATTGAAAAAAGCACGTGCGAGAGCACATTTATTAGAAGGCTTAGGCATTGCTTTGGCGAATATTGATGAAATGATTGCGCTCATTAAACAATCACCGACCCCAGCCGAAGCGAAGGAGCGATTGTTGGCACGCGCATGGCAACCCGGCATGGTAACGTCGATGTTGGCGAACGCGGGGCGTGATGCATCGCGTCCTGATGATTTGGGGCCAGATTATGGTTTCAAAGAGACAGGGTATTATTTATCGCCTCAACAAGCACAAACCATTCTTGAATTGCGACTCCATCGCTTAACCGCATTAGAGCAAGATAAGATTCTGAATGAATTTAATGAATTGCTGAAACTCATTGCAGAGCTACTGATCATTCTGGCCTCACCTGACAGGCTCATGGAAGTGATTCGAGATGAATTGCTAGAAATTAAAACGCAATTTGGTGATGCTCGCCGCACTGAAATCATGGCGTCTCAAGAAGATTTAACCATTGCAGACTTGATTACCGAAGAAGATGTTGTGGTGACGTTATCGCATCAAGGTTATGTTAAATATCAGCCGATATCTGCCTATCAAGCACAGCGTCGCGGTGGCAAAGGAAAATCAGCAACCAATGTTAAAGATGAAGATTTTATCGAGCGCTTAATCATTGCGAGCACGCACGATACGTTACTGTGTTTCTCTAATCATGGAAAACTGTATTGGCTGAAAGCGTATCAATTGCCGTTAGCCAGCCGAATTTCGCGTGGTAAACCGATTATTAATATTCTGCCGCTTGCTGAAAATGAAGCGATTAATGCGATGTTGCCGGTGCGTGAATACTCAGAAGGTTTGTTTGTGTTTATGGCGACGAAGGAAGGTATTGTTAAAAAAGTACCCCTAGAAGCCTTTAGTCGACCGCGTTCAAACGGTATTATTGCGATTAATTTAGATGAGTCTGATCGATTGGTCGGTGTTGATATTACCGATGGCACAAAAGATATTATGTTATTTTCCGATGCCGGCAAAGTGATTCGTTTTGATGAAACGCTGGTTCGTCCAATCGGCAGAACCGCCCGCGGTGTGATTGGGATACGTCTTGCAGAAGGTCAAGCGGTGATTTCATTGGTTGTAGCAAAACCTGAAGGCACGATTATGACTGCAACAGAGTTTGGCTACGGAAAACGTACCGACATCGAAGAATATCGTGTCACTGGTCGTGGCGGCCAGGGTGTGATATCGATTCAGGTCACTGAGCGAAATGGTAGTGTTGTTCGTGCCATTCAAGTTACCGATACCGATGAAGTGATGTTGATTACCGATCAAGGCACTTTGGTGCGATTTAAAGTCAGTGAGTTGTCGATTATTGGCCGTAATACGCAAGGGGTTCGTTTAATCAATGTTGCTTCTGGTGAGCATTTGGTCGGCTTGCAGCGCATAGAAGAAATTCAGGATGCTGAAGGTCAGGAAGAGAATTTACTCGATGAAGACGCATCCATAGAAAAAATGCAGGACGCTGAAGGTCAGGAAGAGAATCTCCCAGATGAAGGCGTATCCGATGACAATGAGAGTATCTAATTTCAGGCACGTAGGTTGGGTTGAGGCTGGTAAGCCGAAGCCCAACATGGATGGTTTTGTTGGGCTTCGGCTTACCAGCCTCAACCCAACCTACGTCCGATGCATCCGATGACAACAACGCGAGTATATAATTTCAGCGCGGGTCCTGCGATGCTGCCTGAGCCTGTCTTACGAGAGGCTCAGGCAGAGTTACTGAATTGGCAAGGGCTTGGATTATCGGTGATGGAAATTAGCCACCGAAGTGATCTTTTCCAAGCGATGATGGATGAGGCAGAAGCATCACTGCGATCGTTGTTGGATATACCGGATACGTATCACGTTTTGTTTTTAGGCGGTGCGGCAAGAACGCACTTTGCGATGATTCCCATGAATTTTCTTGGTCCTGATGCGCGAGCTGCTTATCTCGTATCCGGACTATGGTCATCTATGGCCTTTGATGAAGCGTGCCGGTTAAAGCACGCCTATCGCGTTGGCAACTCAACATCCATTCATGCCAAAACGCTCCCTGATTATCATCCTGATGAATTACACGCCGATACAACGTATCTCTATTACACACCTAATGAGACCATCGACGGTCTGCGTTTTCCGACCGTTCCACAATCTGGCTCAATACCCTTGATTGCTGATATGACCTCGTGTTTGCTGAGTGAGCCCATCCGTGTGTCTGATTATGGTTTGATATTCGCTGGCGCCCAGAAAAACATCGGTCCAGCAGGTTTAACCGTTGTGATTATCCGCAGCTCTCTATTAGAGAACGCGCCAGATCCTGTGATTCCGACGATGCTCGATTATCGCGTTCAAGTGACGAATAGATCCTTATACGCAACACCGCCTATGTTCAATTGTTACATGGCCAATAAAATGTTCGACTGGATTAAGACGCAGGGCGGCGTTCAGGGTCTTTATCAACAAAACTGTCAAAAAGCTGCCAAACTCTACCAATATATCGACGACTCACCGTTTTATCATTGTTCCATCGCCACCAACGCACGCTCCCTGGTCAATGTTTGTTTTACATTAACTGATCCACAACGTGAAGAAGCGTTTATTCGCGAGGCAGAAGAGCGGGGTCTTTATGGCTTACGAGGGCATCGATCGATCGGTGGGTTACGGGCAAGTATTTACAATGCCATGCCCATGGCGGGCGTTGATGCACTGATTGCTTTTATGGATGAGTTTTCGTATCCTCGCGATATCGCCGGTTAATTCCAGGATCCGATTTTCCGCGGAATCCAGAGATCCAGTCCCCGCGTGAGATCCCTGGATTCCGCGGACAAGCCGCGGAAAGTGGGCGAATGAGATTATCTACGATATCGAGAGGATAAACATTTTCAAAATGACATCAATACATTATATAAGTCATCCGGTCACGGCACTCAGCGGTGATATCACTGTTCCAGGGGATAAATCTATCTCTCATCGTTCAATCATGTTTGGCGCAATTGCCAACGGAACGACAACCGTCGAGGGTTTTTTGGACGGTGATGATTGTCTCGCGACGATCAGCGCGTTCCGCTCGATGGGGGTTCACATTGAGGGTCCTGAAGCACAACGCGTGGTGATTCATGGCGTGGGTAAATATGGTTTACAAAAATCAGAAGAAATCATCGATTGCGGTAATTCCGGCACAAGCATCCGCCTGTTGACGGGCTTACTTGCAGCCCAAACGTTCGACACCCAACTCACAGGCGATGCCAGTTTACAAAAGCGTCCGATGAATCGCGTGGCGCGTCCGTTGATGCAAATGGGGGCGAAGATTGATACCCGCAATGGCTGCCCACCCATGACGATTCATGGCGGACAGACGTTACATGGCATGACGTATGAAATGCCGCAAGCCAGTGCTCAGGTGAAGTCATGCCTGCTCTTAGCCGGGATGTATGCTCAGGGAGAAACAACGGTCATCGAACCGGACATTTCTCGCGATCACACTGAACGCATGCTGGCAACAATGGGATATCCCGTGAAACGCATGGGTAATACCATTACGATTGATTCAAGTCATGAATGCAACGGTGTATCGATCCAAGTCCCTGGTGATTTATCATCAGCGGCTTTTTTTATCGTGGCAGCGACCATTGTTCCTGGGTCATGTCTGACGATTCGAAACGTAGGCATGAATCCAACCCGAACAGGGGTGATTGAACTATTAAAGCAAATGGGCGCGAGCATTCATGTTGATAATCAACGTGGTTATGGAGAAGAACCAGTCGCCGATTTAACCGTTCATTATGCACCATTAACGGGAATCGACATTCCCTCGCATCTAGTGTCACTCGCCATTGACGAATTCCCCATATTATTCATCGCTGCTGCTTGCGCCAAGGGTACAACTGTTTTGCGAGGCGCGGAGGAACTACGTTGCAAAGAAAGCGATCGCATTGGCGCCATGGCTGAGGGTTTAACGCGTTTAGGTATTGAAGCCATCCCAACAGAGGACGGCATCATGATTCAAGGTGGTATGTTGAAGGGGGGCGTCGTTGAAAGCCACCACGATCACCGCATCGCCATGGCGTTTTCAATTGCCGGTGCCGTCGCGAAATCTCCTATCACCATTCGGGATTGTAACAACGTTTCAACCTCATTTCCGAATTTTTTGGCGATAGCGAATCAATGTGGGTTAAGGGTTCAGTGACTCAGTAGTAGCGCTAGGCTCGAGAGAGTCGACATTTTTGTTATTGGGAAACAACAGTGCACTCCATTGTTTAGGGGTAACTGGTTTCTCGTCAACCATCAGGTTCCGTCTCATTACATTAAGATGGTTAACGTCTTCTGCCAGCGGCATGTTGACGAGCTGATTATAAATGGCAGCGCAGACATAGTACACCGTAAATAATAATGTAATGGCGATGATTGCTTCTAAAAGAATCACGAGAGGCAGAGCCGGAAACACTACTGCAGATGTCATAAGAGAGAACATAGCAATTATCAAAGTAATCGAAAGTAGCTTTAGTTTACTTGCATATTCTAAATCATCACCCCAGGTGAAATCAAATGACATCATCCACCCAGAAGATCGAAATTGGCCATTGGATGCATCATTATCCTCAACCCAGAAAAATTCTCGTGTAAGAAAAGAGCATAATGCATCGGAATTATTTGAAAATGGGTTTTCTTCGTTGTGAGTTTCAAATCTACGTGCCATTATGGGCAAATTACTCTCCAGGTGTTCTTTGGTGTTGCGCAAAAATATAACGACAGCCTCAATAAGCTTAATATGGGCATCACGTAACTCCACAGCGTCAGCGTAAAGTGTTATCTCATCACTACTAAATCTATCCAGTGCTGATAAAAAAAGTTCATTAGAACCTGGCATACTGTATTCCTCTCATTATTAATAATGAGAAATTATAACACATTGTATTTATCCTCGTCATTCTCTTTTTGAGACAGATGGCAATACGTCGCGCTTTTAGTTGACGCCACATGCTACCATTGAGTTTTACCAACGACGCGAAATTCTGTTTCATCCAGATTTTAACTGCAGCCGTTTTCACTAATGCTAAACGTGCTTATGGAGAAGAACCAGTCGCCGATTTAACCGTTCATTATGCACCATTAACGGGAATCGACATTCCCCCAAATTTAGTGTCACTCGCCATCGACGAATTCCCCATACTATTCATCGCGGCTGCTTGCGCCAAGGGTACAACTGTTTTGCGCGGCGCGGAGGAACTACGTTGCAAAGAAAGCGATCGTATCGGCGCCATGGCTGAAGGTTTAACTCGTTTAGGTATTCAAGCCACTCCAACAGAGGACGGCATCATGATTCAAGGTGGTATGTTGAATGGCGGTGTAGTTGAAAGCCACCACGATCACCGCATCGCCATGGCGTTTTCAATCGCGGGTGCCATCGCGACAACTCCCGTCACCATTCGAGATTGCAACAACGTTTCAACTTCATTTCCGAATTTTTTAGTGCTAGCCAATCAATGTGGGCTCGCATTGACTCACAATATCTAAGACTTCAGTTTTCAGCAGCTAATGTTCTGGCTTAGCACCTTTAATCCAATTTATGTCTTGCCGTGGATCAATCCGGAATCAATGAAGATGGCATTATGTGAAAGTGTTGAATCAGAGCAATTTGAAAATTTTGTTTACGGATCTATACTTATATAACAATATGATGATAAAGAGTTCTTTTATTTAGGAGAACATTAGCCATGATGAAGACTAAATTTGAAAGTGATTCAATTGAGTCCATTAAAACTCAGCTACAAGCAAGAAAGGATTTGTTTGAAAAGTTAACTCAAGACGTAAATTCAATAATCGAAAAGGAGGTAGGTGTACCTCTAAATCATCCTGAAGCAAAAGAGATGCTCGCTAAATTAGGTATTGATGAGAAAGTACTTGTTGAAAGACTCAGACCTGTTCTTAATGGTGCTATTGACCAGTTAAGAGAAATTCTTATTCGCGAAGGCAATACTCGTTTAGCTGAACTAACGGAATTAGAAAAAAATAAGGATTTTAAAACGATACGAAATTCTTTCTTTGCGTTTTATCCCGAGGGAACACGCGCTCTATTTCATGACATTAAGGACATTGAAGTAAAGATTGAAATGTTCATTACAAGACTCCTACGACCAAATACTGATTTTAAGGATTTAATTCAGAATGAAGAATTTAGCACATTAATGGGGCAATTTGAAGGGATTCAAAAGAGAGCTAATGGCAAATTAGGGCAACACGAAGTTGATGACTCCGAAGAAAACGCCAATGCAGCTTCGGCATCGAATAAACCGATGTGATTTTTATCGGCCTATCGGGTGATGGCTCGCTTGGGTTACGCCCAAGATAGTAGAATTGTCGACAGACTCTAATATTTTTATAATAATTGTGTAGATGATTGGGCAGCCTGGCTTCCTGCTGGAGGGGCTACTAAAGTCGCTTGGCGCAAGTGTGGAGCACCGAATTGACTCATCAATGTTGTGATGGATGGTTGCTGAGTGGCTCTATTCACTAGTACCTGTGGGCTTTGATCTTGCCCTTGCCCTAACTCTCTTTTGGTTTTTCTTTCAATTAACTTCTCCATAGCGGAATGGTTCCTCTCAGTGAAGTCAAATATGCGAACAAAATATTCCATTTGTTTAGGAACAAAATAAGACAAAATTAATGAAAGAGGCGCTGGAACACTACGCCAAGGCGCTTCAAGCGATAACTGTAAAAAAAAGGGAATTAAAAAACTGACAACAGCATAGTTGCCATAAATTGGCATTAAGTGTTTTTGTATCGAGATGGGGTCGGCATTGGGTGATGGATAAATGCGATCTTGATAATACAATTTAAGATTGGGCCGGTGGGTTTCTATTAATAAGGCAAGCGCTCTCTTATCAGACACAGGAAGCTCTGTTACTGTATTAAAATGTTCCGGTATGATAATTGTTTCTAAATTACGCGGTAGTCTCTGAATAAACTCAAGAATCCCCTGCGCATCATGTCGCGGCTCAGGCCAGCATGAGATAAAGTCATCTATTTTCAATGTTCTTATGTGCGAAGCTGATGCAAGTATATCACCTAAAATCGTCAACCTTAGCGTGTTATCTTTGCGTGGGATACATATACTCATACACAAAGAAACCGCAATAACTGTGCTACGTAAATTTGATAACCATATTTTTATTGCCTCTAATGCGATTCTATCGTTGTCGGCGAAGGATCGGGTGGGCGAATTTTGATTCAAATCAATAGAAGTGAGCGATGAGGGGAGTTGAGCACTCATTTCACGAGCCTCTTCTGCGCTATTTAACGTCAATAAAGCGTTGTCAGCAAGACCTAAATGCTGGATTTGTTTATGTTGCAATGCGTTAAGGACTGATAAAAATGATTCTTTAAATGTTAGCCGTAACAAGTGCCCGCTTTCATTGGCTATTTTGAAACAATGTGTTAATTCAAGCGAGTTAATATGATTGTGTAATTGCGCAAAAACCTCCCCGGAAGCGGTGTTCAAATGCCCCAAAAAACTACCATTTAAATTCAAACTGTTAATGGATGTTGGTATGTTTGCAAATAGACGTTTTATCATATCAAGCTGAAGTTCGTGTAGCCCTGTTAAATGAAGCTTTTCAACTTGCGAAGGAATGGCAGATATCATTGCCGAATAATCGGCATTACCAGCCGGAAAATCGATGTGAAGGGTCTTTAAAAAACGGAAGCCCTTCAAAGAATGAATCGCACTTATCAGTGACTGAGACCACAGAAGTTTTCTATCATCGGTCACGTTACTACCACTTAAATACCGATAGCCGCCCAAATCTAACCCGTGATCTTGTTGATCAGGGGTATATGAAACAAAATCCATTGAGAATTTAACCAAAGAAGAAGGTAGGTGTTGCATCAGCATGGTTAAAACTTCATCGGATTCAGGATGAAGGGCAAATTGAAATTGAATGTTTCTGAAATCAGTTAATTGACTCAACACCTCGGAATATTGAGATGCCGTTTGTTGATTCATCAATTTATTGAAGCTAAACGAAATGGGGCTACCGATATACTGCCTGGGAATTAAAGGGATTAATTTTTTTAAATAGGTTGTTGTTGTATATCGATCATCGAAATGGAGGCCGGAGATGAGATAATGATCTTTGGTTTGAATCTCTCTTATAAACGCGTCTATCATTTGATCGTCGGTCACTTACCATTGCTCCAAAATAATTTTATCGATATATATGGGTCTGTCGACAATTCTACTATCTTGGGCGTAACCCCTTGATTTCCTGTGCTCCGTTGCTCACATACTCACATGTATGCTGCGCTACGGTGCTCGAAAATCAAGGGGTTACACCTCAAGATAGCGAATTGTCGACAGACCCATATTGTAGCATCGTATCCTCTCGATATCGCAGGCTGCTTACTTTCCCTGCGATATCGAAAGAATACCAGCAATTCCCGCCGTAAAACCTGCGCTGGTGGCGGAGTTCCTTCTCCCGATGTCGGGCACCCTCTCCCATCAATGGGAGAGGGCGCTCATACTGACCATCGGCTTTTACGGCGGGAATTGCTGAAAGAATACGCAAGATCCTTTGAAATTTAATCAGTATGATATCGGTTTTTTACTCACAATTCGAGCCGCGCGCGGCTCGGATTATGCCCTGAAATATCAAAAGGATTGTTTAGCTGATGGTAATCATCTTCGCAGGCACGATTGTCGAAATCGCATGTTTATACACCATTTGGGTAATGCCATTTTTTAGCATCACCACATGTTCGTCATAGCAATCGACCATACCATGGAGTTTGATGCCATTGATTAAAAAGATCGACACCTGAGTATTCTGTTTGCGTAATTCTTCCAGAAAGGCGTCTTGCAATACGTTATTGTGAGGCATGACCAGCTCCTTTTTATTATTTATTACTGATTGTCGACACCTTGGGGAAATACTTTAATGAGTTTAAACAAAGCTGCATGCAAAGAGACGCATGCAGCTTTGTTTTAATATAACCCTGACTGTATTCATTTTTGAATAGCGAGCAAAATTCTCGCAGTGAACTTATCAACTTGTATAAAATCTCCTTCACCCACAACTGCTCCACTCCCTAACGGTCGTGGCTCGGATTCCGATTTAATACTATCTATCCAACCGGTCAAAATTAGGTGAACAATCTACTAGGGCGCTCACAACGACGTCATTATAAAGACGAAGTAACGTTGCTTGTACAGTACAGCATGAGTTTTTTTCATGCTGTACTGTACAATGTCTACTTAATAATAACTTAATATATGATTTCTTTTAAAACAATGTTTACACCCTTTGTTTTCTATGGTACTATAACACCCACGATGCAGATTTTTATATAAACCGTTGATTTGGAGAAAAAAATGAACACAGTTGTAAACGATGCTACCCAAAAGCAAGCTGGCTTATCTGAGCAAGTTATTGTTGCTGTAAAACATTATTTAACGACAGCATCTAGCAAAGATGCCAATCTTAATTTACACCAATTGATTCTTGAAATTGTCGAGGCGCCTTTGTTTCGTACAGTTATGGAGATGACACGTTACAATCAATCTAAAGCCGCTCGTGTATTAGGCGTTAGCCGTGGTACATTGCGTACGAAATTAAAGCGTTATTTCGATGATGAATTTATTGGTACACGCGAGTATTAATAGCTTTGTATCAATCATTCTGTTAATATTCATATCAAAGTCAGTCAGACAATCGCGCGCAGCACTTGTGTTGCGGGAGGAAAGTCCGGGCTCCACAGAGCAGAGTGCCAGGTAACGCCTGGGAGGCGAGAGCCTACGGCAAGTGCCACAGAAAATATACCGCCTGTGTTTCGGCACAGGTAAGGGTGAAATGGTGCGGTAAGAGCGCACCGCGCGTCTGGTAACAGACGTGGCAGGGTAAACCCCACTCGGAGCAAGACCAAATAGGGATCCACGTGGTGTTCGCACCATAACGTGCTGCTCGCACAGGATCCGGGTAGGTTGCTTGAGGTAAACGGTGACGTTTATCCCAGATGAATGGTTGTCCACGACAGAACCCGGCTTATCGACTGACTTTTTTATTACCAGATCCAACAACGTCCAACGTCTCAAGGAAATATTTATGATTATCAATCGATTGATGATGTCTTCGCTGCTAATTTTTTTTTCATTCATGGTTTCAAATGCACATTCTAAAGTCAACTTGTTATCCACTGAACAAAACAACATAGACGTATTTCAACAATCTTCCCCCAAAGTCGTTTACATCCAACGATTTGTGACAGTAACCAAGCATTTTAAGAAAGAACAAAGACCAGATGGCGCAGGTTCCGGTATCGTTTGGGATAATGCAGGTCACATTGTGACTAATTATCATGTGATCAAAGGCGCTAATCACTTGCAAGTGATGATGGGCGACCTGTCCGTTTCTGCGAAAGTGGTTGGTGCGGAACCACGTAAAGACATTGCCGTGCTATCCGTCTCTTCACCTAAAGCCTTGGCAAAAATAAAAACACTCAAACCTTTTGAATTCGCACCAACAAAAAAATTGTTAGTTGGGCAAAAAACCATCGCGATTGGTAATCCATTCGGCTTGGATCATTCCTTAACGATAGGCGTTATTTCAGCGCTGGACCGTCAATTTCCTGGTGTTGGCGGTGTCAGCATTCATGGCGCTATTCAAACCGATGCGTCTATTAACCCTGGGAATTCAGGTGGACCACTGCTGGATAGTAATGGACGTTTAATCGGCTTAAATACGGCGATTTACTCACAAAATGGGTCATCAGCAGGCATTGGTTTTGCAGTGCCTTCAGATGATATTCAACACGTTGCGACACAGATTATTAAAAATGGACGAGTTACCCTCGCGGGTATCGGCATCGAACGCGCTGAGCCCAAGCTTGCTGAGAAGTTAGGCGTTAAAAAAGGTATTTTGATTGCCAATATTCTGCCTAACACACCAGCAGCAAAGGCAAACTTAGCCATCACTGGCCGTGACCGTCGTGGTCATACCTTTGTGGGGGATGTTATCGTTTCAGTTAACGACCAGCCAGTGGATAACTACGATGTGTTCTATAACCTGTTCACTGAAATCGGTGTCGGTGAAGAAATTAAAGTGACAGTTTTAAGAAACGGCAAGCGTTTTAATCACAAAATGAAGACGATTGATATTGCAGCATATTAAGACAGGGCAAACGCACCCAAATTATATGAGCACCGACCGAGCCGCGCGCGGCTCGGTCGGTGCTCATTTTTTTTGATCAAAATCTCTGTAAAGTATACTTGGCGTTAGTCTGCTCTGCTGTGTTGGAAGAAGAGAACCATCTGTCGAAAAAGCCACATGAACAACATTTGGTTTTTTCGGTCGGTACAGGATCGACGAACGTTACTGTTTTAGCTCGACCAGGAGTAGTATCGGAAGGGGCGTCATCCATTTGGTCGAGGGGTTTTTGATCTTGAGCGACCTCTTTGGGATCTTCAAAATCGACGACTTTTACTTCAATGGCAGAAGGCGTAGTACTTTTAGAAACATCATCTTCTTGGTTGGCTAGATCTTCTGTATTTAGAGTAGATCCTCTTCTTTGCAAATGCTTCAGTATATCGAGAGTTAATTCCTCGTTGAATACTATTTTTGGCGAAGAATTACCCCACCCCCAATCAATATCGGAATCGCTTTTGCCAAAGCGAGTTAGTATTTTGGCTGTTTTTCGATAGTCTCGATCTATCTCCCCCGTTCCTTGTATTGGTGGAAAAGATGGAGGAGATAATTCTCCCTTGTAATGATTGATAACGAACGCCACATTCTCGGGTATTAACGCTTTGTTCTTATGCAGCCAAATAAATAGACTTTGGGTGACGCTAAACTCAGCATCGTAAAAATGAATCTCAAGTTGAGTGCTGGGTTCGTGCTTGCTGGCCAGATGGTGGATTAATGTATAGGTTAGTATGTTTTTATTTTTCTCAAATGGGATTTGAGGATGGTCTTCTGGGGTTAAAAAGTCTGAGTCTAAGTCTAAGTCTGTTGTTGCTCGAGTGAAGGCGGTGCCTGCTGGCAAATCAGAAAAAATATCGGCTAACAATATTGGGTCTAAAGATACTTTGGTGTGATACATTTGTATGGTATCGCGTATTCTAATTAATATCGGATAAAAAGAGGGGGTTCCAAAATACGACTGGTAATATTCATCAATGTTATGAGATTGTCGATTTGAGCCGCAGAGGATATCGATCATGTCTGGATTTTTGAGACTAATGAGACTACATATATGTTCAAATAAAACCAAGTTCCCTTTGATGATGTTATCCAGAGAGGGGTTACTTGTGGATTGTTCTTTTAGCAATTGATACACATTATTGTTTAGAATGCTTCCATCGCAGTCAAAAATATGTGCTTGAACTGTTTTTTTTGTCGTGGCTCTGAGCATGTTTTTTTCTAACGTTAAATAAAACAATAAGTTAACACGACATAAAATATATTTCAAGCAGTATGTTTGAAATTTAGTTCGCCATGATATGCATATATACTCTGCGTGGCTATCCAAACATCGATTTGAACGTTACAATACCCCTGAGTTATTTTGGAGCAAAGTCGATGTTTGGTATGAAAAAAAAATCCGATCCAGATGCACTAAAAGAGCGGGTAATCGCCGGGCTTAAAACTGTATTTGATCCAGAAATCCCCGTCAACGTTTACGATTTGGGCTTAATCTACAACATTGCCATCAACGAAGATAACCACGTGGATATTCAAATGACGTTAACTTCCCCCGGATGTCCTGTTGCGCAAACTTTTCCTGGAACAATTGAGCAAGCCGTGAACCAGGTTGATGGGGTGAAAGATTGCACCGTTGAGCTGGTATGGGAGCCTATGTGGACGCAAGAGCGTATGTCAGAAGCTGCGCGTCTTGAACTGGGAATTTTTTATTAATGTCTGATGCAGAACAACCCACCTGGATGCCCTCAGCATCTTTGGATAATTTACACAAACGTGCACAACTTATGGCGCGGATCCGTGCATTTTTTAACGAAAGAGGATATCTTGAAGTAGAAACCCCAGTCATGGCTCGATATGGCGTATCTGATGTTTATCTCAGTAATATTAAAGCCACGTTTCGCGGGGAGTCTTATTGTTTACAAACCTCACCCGAATACCATATGAAACGCCTTCTTGCCGCCGGCTGTGGATCAATTTTTCAGTTGGCCCGGGTTTTTCGAGATGATGAATGGGGTCGATGGCATAATCCAGAGTTTACACTGCTCGAATGGTACCAACTGGATGCCTGCCACTATAGTCTGATGGATGAAGTGGATATCTTTTTGCAGTTGATATTGGGCACGCAGCCGATGATTCGTAAAACCTATCAGCAAGCCTTTATAGAGACCTGTGGCCTTGATCCATTCAATGCTTCAATAGCGGACATGAAAGCCTTTTTGGCCACGATAGATTTAGACAACGTTTTACCTGCTGACGAAACCGATCGCGATCAATATTTATTTTTACTCATGAGCCATGTTGTAGAACCCGCTTTGGGGAAAAACCCATCACCCGTGGCCGTATATCATTTTCCTGAATCACAAGCGTCACTTGCAAAAGTAACTAATGGACTCGCCGAACGGTTTGAAGTGTATTATCGTGGCGTAGAATTGGCCAACGGCTTTCACGAATTAACCGATCCCGAGGTTCAACGCGATCGCTTCAATCAGGATAACCAACAACGTCTTAAAAAAGGCTTCCCACCCAGCGAGCCCGATGAATATCTGTTGAGCGCCCTAAAACAAGGCTTGCCTCCTTGCAGCGGCGTTGCCTTGGGTATTGATCGGTTGATAGCCCTTGCACTTGATCAGCCCGCCATTGCCAAAGTTATGTCATTTGATTTTTCAATAGCATAACTAGGGTCTGTCGACAATTCTACTATCTTGGGCGCAGCAATTCCCGCCGTAAAATCTGCGCTGGTGGCGGAGTTCCTTCTCCCGATGTCGGGAGAAGGTGCCCGACAGGGCGGATGAGGGTAGATCAAAACACTGCGATTTAAACTGCCCTCACCCGCCCTGTCGGGCACCCTCTCCCATCAATGGGAGAGGGCGCTCATACTGACCATCGGCTTTTACGGCGGGAATTGCTATCATGGGTTTACGCCTCAAGCTAGCGAATTGTCGACAGACCCTAATTTGAAACGATTAACTACATAATGATGATTGAAATGTACCGAAATGCATTAATGATTGGTTAATTGCCTATTGTTGTCATATAATTGTGTAAAATGCCATCTTAATTAGGAGCCGTAATGCCAAAATTTGAGCCATGCCCAGGCGCAACTTCTGATCATGCCTGGCGGTCTGTCGCTATAACCGTTTTTCCCGGCATTCGACTACAAGGCGCCACCTGGAATATGCAAATGCGCTGTATCTCGAAAGAGCATGCCGTGGCTCGTGCTATAGAATGCAAATATGATCTGCAATACGCACATTCGAATAATCCCCTGGATATCACCGAAGAACAGGCGGAGTATTCGTCTAGAAAAATCCAACAATTAGATGAATTGAAAACAATAATGGACATGGGCAATGAATTTATCCTGCTTCAAGAAGCCGATTGGGTCAAGTCGTCGGTGCTTAAAAGGGAATATTTAGCCTTTCTAAAGACTCAAGGTTGGGCCCTGATTGAAACACCTGTTGATAATAAAGGGCAGCAACTCCTGGTCACACTGTATAATACCCGTAAATTAAGACCAGTTCCTCGGAGTGGGAAAGGGATGTTTCCAGGCCACTATAATTGTCGTGGCTATCGTCATGATTTTACAGATGTGATTACCGGTAAACCCATTGCATTGATCAATCTACATTTGGAATATGGACATGATTATAGCCAAGAAATGATCGATGCACAGTTCGCTCTGGTGAGAGAAAATATTCCGTCAATCATGGGCGGCGATACCAATAACATACAAAATGTGCACTTAAAGTCTATGGTTAGCAGTTGGCATCATGCCACCAATATTTGCTCGGATGGTCGAGGTGGATTGACGACCGTACATGAATCAGGTGGTTCTGGTGCGAGGCCGGTTCAAAAAGCATATGACGGATTTTTTGTGGCGCCAGACAGAGGCTCATTTGTTCAAGTTGAGGATAAGCCAGGAAAGTTCTTTGAAGATTTAGGTGGCGGCGTCGTTGCGTACAAGGATTATATTCCTGATCCCGCGCATGCCGTTCACCAGACTTTGCGTGGCCGACCCTGGCAGCGTTTCAAAGATATTTTATTAGACTATGATGTGATATTAGGTCACACCATGGATCCTGCGGAACAAACTAAACTTAGAACGCAAATGAATAATATTGGCAGCGCCTATTTAGGGGCACAAACATGGGCTGAGTTCGCGCCAACACTTCCTGTGTATTCAGGAAAAGTAGCGCCATTTCCCGCACCCCAAGCAAGTGGCTCAGGTTTTTTTTGCCAAATTGCAGTCGCGATAAGGGATGCACTCCAGACGTCGCCTAATAATCGTCAATAAAATGCATAAGAACGTTTCTGGATCACATTATTCATATGAAAAACGGGTCTCAGTCATCGTTTCGCCATCCGCGCCCAATAAACTTCACAATATGTGCAATGTTATATCAGGCGTCGTTGCGAGGCACGAAGCAATCCAGGGGTCGAAGCTCCGTACTCTGGATTGCCGCGCTTCGCTCGCAACGACGGATGGCGAAACGATGACTGAGGCCGAAAAACGTGATATATCTCACACTATTCATATGAATAATGTGATTTCGAGTGCCCCAGTACCTTCGGTGCAAACAATTCTCTTTCATCAGATCCGACATAAATCTCTAAAATCACACGTCAAACACGTGCTGTCACGTTGGGGAACCGGTGGGCAATGCCCATCGCGAAACTCAACGGCCAGTTGCGTGAGTCGTTGGTGCCATTCGTCGCGTTTTTGCGTCCAGGTTTCGTCTTTTTTGAGACCGGTTAAACCTGCAATGGACTGTTTCTCCTGACTAATCCCGCTACAAACGATTTGACCGGCCTTGAGCTGCAGGAATAATAATGCGTTGATGCTGTCGTCAAGAAGGGCATATAGAAGCAACTGCGGTGCTTCTGGCCGTTCTTCATTCCATGGCTTGTTGGGTGGAATACTGCTTTTATAATCAATCACCCAGGTTTCATTCTCAGAAGCTGCATCCAACCGATCCACGCGCACAGAAAAATCAAGCCCCGCCAAGTTGAGCGTATAGGCTTGCTCAATCGCCTTGATAACAAAGGGCTCACGCTCTTTTTCCCAGGCGAAGCTCGCATGTATGAGCGCAATCAAGCGGGAACGTTCGACAGATTGAATCAGCGGCGGAAAGGAGCAGGATCGATTCTGGATAATCGGCACAAGTGCTACATCAATGGCTTGGTTAATCAATTGATTTAACTCATCCGTGGACTGTTTGAGTAATTCGTCCTGACTCCCCAATGCTTTCCAAATGATTTCCAATACTTTATGCACCACTTGACCACGCTCAGCATCGTTTAACCCAGTTGATTGTTTTAAGCCGGATTTAGCATGCAAGCGATGGGCGGCGAACGCGCGAAAGGGACACTGCGCTTGATAAGCGAGAATGGATGTTCCTCCCGACAGCACCTCGGTTTCAGTTAGAGGCCATGCGTAGGTCTCTGAATATTCACTGAGTAATAGCGCGGGCAGTGGCCTATCATTGATACAGGGTGAAAAGGGCGGAAACTCACGAATTAAAGGACTCGGCAAATTCGGTGTATCGCCTGTTAAACGAGGATAGCTGAAAACACAATGATCACTCCCATGTTGCAAGCGTTCTAATAATTGCTTTGCCAGACTATATTCGCGTTCGGGAAGGGCATGAGGCATGTGATGCTCACGTTGTAAAGACATCGGAATAAAGGGAGATAATTTAACTTTTTGCGGCAGGCATTGGTCAGTCAATCCCATAACCCAAATAGCATCGTATTCACAGCCGGATGCTTCTAGCAATCCTAAAACCTGAATGGGGGAAGGCGTTTTTCTAACCTGAAATACAGTTGCCTTTGCCATATCACGAAAGGCATTCAATGCCTCGGATTTCGTCATTCGTGGCTGCACAATAGCGAGTGCCGAAAAATCATCAAATAGCGTTTGAAAGCGTTGAACGGTTTGGTAAGCAAATGTATTCAAGGCATATTCACCGGGAAAACCAAGCGTCATTAGCCTTGCTTTAAACAGCGCGCTCCATTCAGCAGGGCTCGCCGCGGTCGGGTAATCGGTTAATTGCTCTAGAAGCGTCGCAAGTTTAGGGGCTCTGTGTTGCAGGGTTAACAGAAGACTTGAACAGGTAATCATGTCTTCCTGTAATAGCCTGCTGTCCTCCATGATCTTCGAACGTTCTGAAAATTCAGCCCATGCACCACCTAAATAAGGGGAGTGCAAGAGCAAGCGAACTTGATGATTAGTGAATGTGTTTTTTTCAAGTGATAACCAATGAAGCGCGTGAGCGACCAAGGGATAATCGGTTAATGCTTTCCCGAGTGAGAGCTCAAATTGACTGGCGGGAATACTTCTCAATAAGCGTCGCTGCAGTGCTTGAGATTGTTGTTGAAGATCGGGAACAATGACCGCAATACGAGGAACCTTTGTTGCCAATTGTAGGTTGAGCCAGGAAATGAGTTGAGCGAGCTCATCTTGCGTGTCATGAGCGGCATAGCACGTTGTGGTTTGCAACCGCGCTTCAAGATCCTCACGTCGTTGTTCGATGCCCAGAGATGCAAGTACGTCCTGTAACCGACGTTGTTGTGGCGTGAAATCATCAAACGATACCCAAATCATCGGTGCATCCGATAGTGCCAGCGGAAACTCGATTAAATAGGGCACCAATTGCGATTCAGTAATGGCATGATGTTTAGACAGACGTGTTTGAAAAGCCTGATGCCATCGTTGAAACTGCTGTGTTTGTGGTGTTTGCAAAAAAACAGGGGTATCAATATCAATCAACCACAGTTGGCATCGTGTCCAGGCATCCTGAACTTGATTGATTAAGCCTTCAGTACATGGATAAGGGCTATTATGACTAACAACCTCTTGCCACAACAACCGCTCTTGGTGTGCATTGAGCAAAAGGGGGTGTGATTGATGAGCATAAGCATGCAAAACCTGCTTAAACCGATCGCGTAAAAAACCAGGGTAGGGCTGACAACGTGGTTTATCGTGTACCGTATCTGCTGAATGCCGCATGTATGCACGCAAGAGTTGATGACTTAGGCGATTATTCGGCGTAACAATGGTTGCTCCTCGCGTCAATTCAGCGAGTAAATCCGATCGATTATTCAAAAGAGTACTTCATAAAATGGTAATTCCTAATAGTTTAACTAAACTTTGAGTAGAGAGGAAATGTAAGTAAGGATTAATCATGGACATTTTTGATTATTTAAAATTAACCATCAAAGAACATGCATCGGATTTATTTATCAGCGTTGGCGCGCCGGCAACCATTAAAGTAGAGGGGGTGTCACGGCCCATTGGCGATGTACCGCTGAAGGCTGAAGACGTTGCTATGATGGCGCGATCCATTATGAGCGATGCGCAACAAAAAGAATTTGAAGAGACAATGGAGCTTAACATCGCGTTGTCTCTTGATGATTTTGGTCGATTTCGTATCAATGTATTTCGTCAACGCGGAGAAGTGGCAATGGTCGCGCGATATATTCTGGGGGTTATACCCTCCATTGCCGAACTCAATTTACCGCCGATATTAAGCTCAATTGTGATGGAAGAGCGCGGTCTGGTCTTGATAGTCGGCTCGACCGGCTCGGGTAAATCAACTAGTCTTGCCTCGATGATTGATTTTCGAAACTCACAACACACGGGTCATATTTTAACGATTGAAGATCCTATTGAATATATCCATCATCATAAGAAATCTATTGTTGATCAACGGGAAGTGGGAATTGATACACTTTCTTATGACAACGCGTTAAAAAACGCAATGCGAGAAGCCCCTGATGTGATTTTAATTGGTGAAATTCGCGATAAAGCAACGATGAAAAACGCCATCGCTTATGCAGAAACCGGTCATCTTTGCCTCTCGACGTTACATGCCAATAATGCGAATCAAGCGATGGAACGTGTTATTAACTTTTTTGCGGAAGATGCAAAACCGCAGTTACTATTTGACTTGTCCCTTAATTTAAAGGCAGTGATTTCCATGCGACTTATCCCTGGCATCAATCACCTGCGAATACCCGTCGTTGAGATTTTAATAAACTCACCCTATGTTTCAGCACTGATTGAAAAAGGTAAAATCGATGAGATTAAAGAAGTCATGGAACGCAGCCATGATCTTGGCATGCAAACCTTTGATCAGGCACTGCTTAACTTATACAACGAAGGCAAAATCACACAAGAGAATGCCGTGCGTTATGCCGACTCTAAAAATAACGTAAGCTTAAAAATACGCCTGTCTGAGGAAGGCTTAGAGGATAAAAAAACTGATTTAAAAATTGATCCACAGGAAGATTGAAACAAGGGTATAAGCCCCATTGGAAGTCAGGTGTTTGCATTTCCAATGGGATTGCATACGTCAATTAGAAAGCGCAGTTGCCAATTGAGACGCGACAGGCTCCACGTCAGTGATCGCATATTTTATTGTTAATTCATTGACGAATAGATTTGCTAAGGTCTCATATTGTTTTTGATTCTGAGCCGGATCCTGATTGGTACTAGATTGTAACGCATAAATATCCGTTATCAATTGTTTAAACTTTTGATAATTTGTGCCCACTAATTGTGAAATAAAAGGGCTAATATCATCAAGCTCTGCTTTATATGCAAGTAAATCTTGTTCCGATTTATCAAGAGATTGAACAAAACGATTAAAGAGCTCTTTAATGATTTCGCCCACCTTGCTCTCATTCAGATCTTTTTGGTTCGGGAAAAAACCTGGTTTTTTTGAATTGAGTTTCAAAACAAAAAAACCACTAAAAGTCTGCATTAGTTTACTGTGCAAAACCAGGGCTGAGTTTGTTTTCTCATCATAACCAACTTCGATCAACGTTGCTGTACAATTTCCAAATTGATCTGTACGTAAATTAAGTCGATATTTCGTTTGATTTTTTAATGTTGGGTCACATGGTAGGTGTAATTTAATGTTGTTGTTATCAATTATAATGTGCTCGTCTACACACGATATTTCTCCATATCTAGCCGAAACGGATTTGATTGGTCGGCCAGTTAAGATAGAGGCTTGTTGGCTATGACCAAAGTCTGTAGGAAACAACCGAGAACTTCCCATAGGATAAAGACGTATAGGTTCTTCATATACACCTTTAGGGTGCATGCAGGATAAATGAGCAATATATTTTTCATTACCAATTGCAATTACAAAAGAATCAACGCTACTATTTCCCTCTTTATATTCTTTTAGTTGATGTCCTGACCAATAAATTTCCAAATCAATGTATCGTTTACCTAAGATATAAAGAGCATTTGTAGTATTAGCACTATATTTTTTAATTAATAAGTTTATTGCGTCTACATCGTTGTTTGTGATGGCTAGGGATAATGCTGAGTCTTTATTGGATACTCTGTACTTTTGTAGGATTGAATCGAGTTGGTCATTGACTGCTAGAGCGTTGTTAGAAAATGTAAAATCGAATATTTTCTGAAGTGCTGAACAGTTGGCGGGTAGTGTACTTGATTCCTGTTTTAGCATCGAATAATCTCCAGAATACCATTAAAAAGGCCTGTATGTTCGCGCATTGTAAACAAAAAAAGCAAAAAAAGCAAGTAGTTAAAAAAATGGGCTTAAGCAGATGAAACAGCCTCAGTTTCAACAGCTCGTTGAGGCGTTACTCGTTTTGTCAATTAAGATGTGTTTGCCCAGAAGGGTAGCTCAGGGCAAGCGCAGATGGTTTTGCGTTTACCCTGAATTGAAATTTAGATTACAGACTAGTGATAATAATGATGGTAATAACGATGACGATAATAGCGTCTATCCTGAGATTGACCGATTTGATTACCAATCAATGCTCCAGCACCGGCACCGATAATAGTACCTAATGGCGAACCACCAGTAACTGCATAACCAAGTCCAGCACCAGCAGCGCCGCCAGCGGCAGTGCCTACTTCAGTGTTGGTACAAGCGCCTAAGGTTAATGCTGCACCGAATACAATACCTAAAGAGATTATTTTTTTCATGATTCCATTCCTTAGAAAAGTTATGTTCTCAAACAAAGTGTAGATTAAATAATCTTATTTGTAAAATTTAGTAAAAAAATAGGGCTTCAGTCATCTTTTCGATATCGCCGGGTAATCTAAACGCCGACTTTCCGCGCCTTGACCTCGGAATCCAGGGATCTCCCGTAGAGCATGGATGTCTGGATTCCCCGGACAAGCCGCGGAAAATCGGCGCCCTACGATATCGAGACGATGCAAAAATAGGGGCTCTTGCAACCAGAGTTATAAATATAGTACAATGTGGCATATTATAACCAGATGCATCTGTGTAAGAGGCTGAATGATGATGAATGGCGTTGTACAGCAAGTTGCCGGCGCTGCCAGCAGTGTTGCAGCTACTTTCGGTGGTTATGCAGCGGAAGCCAGTAAAGTGGCTCTGATTGCTGCTATTAATAGACTGGTTCCCGACTTGAAACCCATTCTTGTGTCTTTGCAGGAAATGAAAATTTCAACAAA
This sequence comes from uncultured Gammaproteobacteria bacterium, assembly GCA_963784615.1. Classification (GTDB taxonomy): domain Bacteria; phylum Pseudomonadota; class Gammaproteobacteria; order Legionellales; family Legionellaceae; genus UBA11403. Next base: position 1,156,016 of record CAWASG010000001.1, on the reverse strand, counting down.
ACTTATTCGTTCATTACGAGAGAATATGTTGGCAAAGATAAGACAGTCTGATCTAATGTCACAGCAATTATCCTCCCATTTTGTTGATGATGTTCCGTTTCTTAATCTGGATGGCGAAGCTAACGAAGTTGTCCCTGAACAAGTGTCGCAACTCAAAAAAATACTCAATGCCATGTATCACGTAGAAAAATGCCTTGAATTAATTGAACAGCAACCAGGGATTCTAAGTACATCAAGCGCTGAGGAATTGTGGCGTCTGTTGTTTGATTTAATCCCACATGTCAATGAACTGATTCAAATTTCCTCCAACGTGGATGTCAATCTGCCCAGTTATTTTTCCGGTGAAATGGCTCAGCTCGATTCTCTGATCAGCATGTGCCAACAGTACGCCGGACCTCAAGTAGACAGTTTTCTTGACGGGTCAACTTGGGGTAATTTGCAGCGGACGGCTACAGCTGTTGGTCATTATGCAGGGGTAGCGACTGATCAGTTACATCCTCACACAGGCCAAACTGATTTTCATTTTTTAACCACATTTGGTGGCGTGCTGTCGGGCCATTTATCCGCTTTAACCGATCAAATTCGTTCCTATGCTTCGCCTTCAGAACAAACACCAATAATGACCCAAGAAAAATTGGCAGAGTTGCAAGCGCGTTTAGCTGCTCAGACCCTTTCGGCAAACGAATTGTATCGGAAGTTGACGCAACTCCAAGCGAGTGCCGTTGCCGATCCAATGAGTATTGGCGCAATGTTGAAACACCCTTTTGTATACACAGAAATTTTTGGCCGTATAACAGAATTGTCCACGAGCATTCTGGTGCACCTGCAACAGGTCAATGAAGGTTCACAAGAGGCAATTAAGAACCAACTGTCTGAGCTAAAAAACAAGCATTTATTAGATTTATTTTGCTTTATTGACAAAATTGAATTGTATGGCGCGTTTAAGCCAGGTGCTCTATCCAAGCCCGTACTGATTTATTTGAAAACCTGGTATGAACTTCTGGTTACCCAGGCACATTCTGTGGTTGATATACATCAAGTTCGTCCTGATTTACTGGTGATCGAGGATTCACATTTTACACATGCGCGCATGGAAACGATGTTGGGTCGTATGGCAACGTTGACTACGAAGGAGCTTAGCTTAGCCAATGTTCCCGATGCCATGAACGGATTTTTTGCAAGAATCGCAGAATGTAAGGAGCCTTCTAATCGTCTGCGCGATATTTTATCCGATGAAGACAAGCCCGGGTTATTATTACGCTATCAATTTATCCGTCCCTTCATGTTACAAAAGAACCCTGCATTTGATTTGCGATTACTGCGCGATTTAGGCCATCCAGAGGCTCAGGATAAGACCGAAGAAGCGTGTGTTACTGCAGCAGAGTGCCTCCAATTAGAAAAAGAGATGAGGATTGCCCTGGCTAAAGCCATAACATCACAAGCATTTTATCGAAGATTGGCAGAAGATATGATTCAGGGTATTTTTTCAAGGGTTGATACTTTGGTTTTGCCTTACTCGGTTGCCGGTAACAATCCCTTTAGGATCGATGAATCGCAGATGCTAGGGATGGCTGATCGGCATCCGCTCGATCCAAGATCTCAATGGTTTCTTGAGCAAGATCATATCCTTTTAAGGGATGCTCTGCTGGATATCCATTCGCGTACGCCTCTTTTATATGAAGGGTATCAAATATATTTACACAAGCTGGCGTTGGCCCAAAAAGCTTGTGAAGCTTTTCAAACGCAGTTGAATGCGCAGGATTGGGCTTCACATAAGCCCGAATTGCGTAACCTGTATTTGAGGATTCAACCTTATTTGATGCATTTACCGCTCATTACCTCTGCAGCTGGAGCAGAGACTCAGGCGGATCGCGTCGCGCTCGACCGGGCGATGATTGACTGTTTAGTAGATAATCATAAACCGGGTACTGATGACAGACGCACGTTGGCTAATACACAGGGGCTGATTAACGTAACCTTAGTGGCTTTAAACCAACATCAAATGTTAGCACGCAGACGCGGGGAACAATTCACTGCGCCAACTCAAGCATTTTTATTTAATCAGGTACAGGACAGCGAAATCACACTTGATAAGGACGCCTGCAAACGGGTGCATCATGTGTTTTCCCATGAGCGTTATTCTGCAGCCGTCCGCCAATTATCTGGTGCCGTGCGTGCAACGCTGCCACTGTTTAGTACCCCTATTCGAGTTGAACTTGAGGCTGCTGCAGCAGCAGCAGGCGTGCCGTTTCCTGGTCTGGAACTTGAAGTGGAATCATTGAAAACGAGCGATCAGGTCTTATTGTTAAAGCAACTGATGAATGCCCTGTATTATCTTGAGTATTTTTTTGTACAGATGGAACTGGTGAATAATCAAAGTTTTGAGATGGTTAATTCTGCCTGGAATACGATATATCTGATTAAGGCCACCGTCTGGGGGGCCGTCCCATTTATCAACATCATCAATGCCGTTAGAGCCAATCCTAACCTTGCCATCATCATGAATGATGTCCTCCAACGTATTGAACAGATTCAAGGCGTTTGGCTGGGATTAAAGCCGCTCTATTCAATTCCCTCCACAGACGTTGGAAATCCAGCTGAGGCTGCATCATCGAATGGGACATGGTATTCGATGCTCGGTATGACGGTTTTGCCAGAACATCTCAAGGCGCTTAAAGCCGGTCTCGGCTTTTCACCAGCCGATGCCGAACCTCATCAAGCGTTAGCCAAAGATACCACGCTAAGAATTGAGAATATTTTGGCGCATTCCGATACCAATTTTCACCTATTTTTAGCCTCACCGGATATGCTCAAGGTATTTTCCCGAGTCAAAGAAACGTTATCTCAATTTTCAGGTGAGACTTACGAATCGGTGATGACACATCTTCAATCGATTCGCGAAGAAACGTTTCCGGCGCTATTGGTTGAAATGGATGAATGGGAGCGACGGTTGGGGATTGTTCCGGGGACGATTTCTACGCCCGTTAAAAAAGTACTGGATCAATTTTACTTTGGCTTAATCGAGCCCCTGAGCTTACCTTCAGAGCGACAGATTGCATTAGCTTCGAGCCTTGCTTCTTTTGACGTTCGGGCTAAAGCGTTCAACTTTAGAATGATCTTGGCTGAGACTGAGTGTTTCCGATTGGAGCCTTATATAACGACATTAGAGGCATTTGTAACGGCAATTCAATCGTTTAAACCTGGCGATTCGCGCGCTGCATTTAAAGCGTGTTTAGAGCGTGCATTACCACTACTCCGAGAACATCAAAATCGTCATACCCTGGGGATCACAAGGCTTGACCAGGATGACAACATTGACTGTTTGTGTCATGAGCTGATGCCGCTCGAGACAGAAGGACTTCAGCACATTAAATTTTTGGCGATTCGCTGCCTGGCTGATTATGAAGGCAGACGCAATACACAACGATTTGAACAAGGCATGATTTGTGAGCAACTGTCTGCATTGTTTATTGCGAAATCAGCACAAGTTGAAGACAATCGAGCATACAAAGCGTGGTATGTGACTGGGTTACTCCATCGACATATAGACAATCTCGTTAATGAACAAAATGAAATTTTGTCTCTGCGAGTGTCTTATGGTAGGACCCTGAAACACTTTCTGTTGGCACAGGAAGCGGCAATCGTGACCGCGTTGGTATCTCGTGCATGCACTGATAATCTGCAAGGGCAGATGGAGGCGTTGCTGCAAGCGCCATTGCAGCAATTTGCACAGACAGAATACAGGCATTTTATGAAGCTGCAATCCATTTTAGTTGCAATCAACGCTTTTGAATGTTATCTGGATCAAGAGAGTGGCAAATTAGGTCGCCATGAATTTTTGTGGTTTGAGACGGGTGATTCAATAGCAGCAAAACGAGCTCACATTGTGCGCATGCGAGATATTGCGAAGGATGACACCAAACCGGCACAAACACGGCTTAACGAGATTCACGCTATATTGATTCAGCAAAATGTGCAAAGTGACTTATCATATTATCATCATTATGATCGTCTGAGTTGGGATGGTTTAAAGCAACTCTTTTGGCAACTATTACAAGCGGTTGGGCTCTATACACCGGGCTATGAAGCCGAGTATGCTCGCCTGGATGGCGCAGCGAGTGCTGATGCCCCTGATTCGGCTCAGTTTTTACGATCTTATGGTTTATTTAATACGCGAAGAAACTATCCGCTGCCGCCAGCCTTGCAGCCAGCGTCGCCGTAGGTGCACTGCCATTAAGTTATGGGAGTTAATCGGAGTAGGTTGGGTTGAGCGAGAGCGAAGCCCAACAAAATAGTCATGTTGGGCTTCGCTCTCGCTCAACCCAACCTACGTAAGATCCGCACCTTCATAATGCGTTAATAATCGACACCTACAATACACAACCAGCAGTCAAACTTTGGAAGAGGTACTGAGCATGAAATTAACCAAGCAGTCCATCATCAACCAACTTTGTCATGAATTATTGGCATGGAAAGCGCTTAATTTACGTCCGGAGGCGATTCTGGGAACGCGGGATCCAAGTTCAGCGTTTAAATTGTATAGTAAGTTACTTGGCGAAGCGTCATTGATTAATACGGGGGTTGTTTTGGAGCAACTTCAAGCATATGCCATCTTGCGGAGCGCGAAGGGTGAATTCCTGCAACATTTCGGCGTGCACGACCCAAGGGTGGTCAACCCATCTTTACCACCCTTGATACCTTACTTTTGCGCGACGAGCTTGTTTCGCGAAGCAATCGCTCAGAATACCATTTCGTTAGAATATGACGATGTCGCACAAGCGGAACTGATTAATAACAACCTGCGTTTTGCGTATCCATCCGCAGCAACTCATCTTAATGGCGTGAAAATCGCTGCAGAAACAGGCAATGAAGAAATGGTGTCTTTCTTACTGCACCCAAGCCTGCCCATGTTCAATTTAACAGATGAGTATCAACACCTGCTGGATAATACCTTAGTCACTCATCCACCTGTACGCCAAGCTATTTTTCGCGCGTGTGGGGAGCGATTTGTGCCCGCGATGATGGATGAACTCATCCTAAGAATGAGAACGGTTGATGAATGGATTGCTTTATACCAAGCATTATCCTCTGCCGAACGGCAGCTATTATTGAATGGAAGTACCGCAGCGATTTGGACCCGATTAAACCCTAATGAAGCTCAGATACAAACCATTCTTTCGTTAATTCCACCGCAGGCAAGTGCTCAGCTTTACACTACACTGCTTTTCATTGCCTCAAGCATTACCGATGGCCCATTAATCCTTCGTTTAATGGATCGAATGAAACAAGCCGACCGACCACTTTTTGTTTTGCGTTTGGGCGAACGCGTTAACACTTTATTTTCGGCACCAGCGGATCTGCAAACCTGCTTAACCCTATTAGGCTACAGTATCGATGCCGCTTCTGGTCGCTTAAAGCTTAATCATATTCATCCGGCAGATGAGCCCGTGGTGGCTGTTGTTCACAGTTTGAATCAGGCAATTTGGGACTCAACTTTGGATATTCATATGAAGTTAGGGTACTTTCATGTGACCCAACAGCTCCTTCTTGCTAACCCTGGTGGGCGACAAGCGTGTATTCAAGCATATGAAGATTGCATCAAACAATGTGAAAGCATGTTGCGTGACCAAGCCGATACTGGTCTTAATTGGTTTTGGCGTGTGTTGAACGCCGTTGGCCGATTCTTTGGTTTCATCTCAGATTTTCCAGTCACGTTACAGGCTCAGAACTTATTAAGTTTGGTGAATAACGCAGTGGCAGTAAATCCACTGTTTCATGCGGTGATACTGGATTTAAGTCGGGTTATTCTGCCTGATGAACCACCGGAATCACAGCGCCGTAAGGATGCTATAGGCGCCTTGACATCGTCAGATAATGCTCGTTATGTTCGTTTCTGGTCCACAATGACGCCTGCGGAACGTGCCTCTCTTTTGAGCGATCAATCCCGTTTTCAACAATTGCTGGAAATGTTTTCCGATGACGCGTCAATTGAGCAGTTAATGCTGGGACTGTCTGAAAACATGCGTGATGAGTTACTCGATATCTATCACACAGCTGCATTGTTATCTTTGTTGCAAATGCCTAGGGTGTCTATGCCCAAGCTGTTAGACTGCTTAGGCGAGAATCGAAAAAATCATGTATTGATAGACCCCGTCTGGTTCGGGGAAATGATGTCTCAACTGCCTGAGCCTATCGTTCAGCAATTTCTTGGGCTGATTGATACAGCTATTTTGGCTAGCACTCAAAATAATCTACTTCACCTACAATCAGCACTAGTAAAAGCTGATTTAAATCGCTTTGCTTTCTTAGGTCAGTATTTTGCCCCTTCGATTCCTTTAAACAAGACCCCGCAGCAGATCGGCGGATTGATTGAATCAATGTCAATTGAAAAACTGCTTCCATTCTGGACGACCTTTTTACCAGGAAGAGTGATCACTGTTGCGGAGATGGCCCAATTGCTGCCTGTTATAACAACCGCGGAGAAAAAACGCGCGCTGATTACTCATCAGATGGCCGCATCGCCAATCACTGTATGGTCTGATGAGTTATTCATCTTGCTACCGGATATGACCCCGGCGCAGCAAGCGCATACATTATCAGTAATGACTGATGATGATTTGCGACGTCTGAACCGTGAAGGAAGAATTGAGGACATGATAAGTAAATTGACGCCTGGTAATGACTTGGCCCTTTTAGACCGATATCGAACCGTATTTTCAGAACCAGTTGAATTGAATCACTTTCTTGATCAGCTTTTGCCACCTCGTTTGGAGTTATTGCTGAGCAAGCCGTCGTTTGAGTTTTTAAGACTTCTGGATGGGCATAATTTATTGAGACTGATTCGTGCGTTAAAATGCCGTAGTGATGCACAGTGGGATGTATTTTTACCGAAATTGCTGGGCATGGCTGAGGGAATTTATGGTCGGGCAGATCCTGTGGTTGCTCTTCTTCAACAGCATGTACCCGCAGGGGATCATGATCACGTGTTGAATCTTCTGCGTACAGCGAGCGATGATGAATTAAGATGTTTGTTCGAAAAATATTTAGATACGGTCATTGTGCAGGCACTGATGCTTCATAAAAAACTGGATTTTAATGCCATTACACTATATGGGATTAGGGAAATCATGGTCTCTGGTTCAAATGCCGATGATAAACCGCAATTGATCGCTTTATCGGACACGCTTTTTCATGATTTGATCAAATCGCATCTTGTGAAGCTCATGGATCAAGTGATTGCCCTTGAGGGATCTATGGCGACTCCTAAAACAGGGTTATTGGCGCTTATGGTGCCTAAACCTGGAACTATGTGGGGCTATAGTTTTTCGAGTGCGGTTATCGCAGATATTACCCAAAAATGGGCTAATATAGTTCCTGAGATCCAACAACTTACGCAACACAATGCTGAATTAGTAAGATTTTGTTCAATAAGACATTATGATGAAGCGATGGTTGCACTGAAACCCATACATGAAAGAATATCAAATTTGGTTACTCATGTAGTGGATCCTTTTATAGCTCAGAATAAGGATTCAATTACTCGTACGAATCTTAAGGTCACATATTCCGTGGCAAATACCAAAGCAATAGAAGCGCTTGAGCAGGTTGAAGTCACTCTACAAGATATGGAGAGCGACGCAGAAGCCAGGCTATTAGACGCTTTTTCTGATGAAGATATCATTCACAAAATGAAAACGGGAGATCAATTAAAGGATTTGTTCGCTCTAATCGTTGTAACGCCGAATAATAAGGGTCGCTGTTTAGAACGTTGTCGCACTCTTTTAGTAACACAACATTTATGGCAAGAACTCAGCCCATCGAGTCTAACCCTATTGTCTAAAGATGCGCCTAAAGCGTTGTTTGGAAAGGTTAGCCGTGGCGATTTCATGACGCTGGTGCGTGCATTCAGTCACCTTACACTTGATCAATGGAATGCACTCGCTCCTAACCTGTTGACACTTCGTACACAGCATTTTAATCAGGGGGACGCGCTTGTCTCGCTGTTGCAGGAAGATGTCCGAACACCAGCACATCTGCATGTACTTAATTTAATAAGAACAGCGTCAGACGAAGAGCAAGTAGAGCGACTGCTGAACTATTTAACTTCAGATGTCGTTCGTGAATATAAAAAACATAATCCAACTGATGACGCGACTATCACCATTGCTGCCTTGCCTGAATTGGATAGTGCGGCGGAGAGCTGGCTTGTTGCCGATGTGAGAGAAAAGGAAGCGGTACTGCTTCAGGTAGTTAATGGTCTCGGCAGTGAGATCGATAATCTTCAACGAGAGTTGAATCCTGACAAACAGGATTTAGGTTTGCTCTCACGTATGTTCTACGACAAATATATTTTCAATTACTCATTGATTAATCAGAAATTCACTGCGTTGGCTCAAGCGTTGCATGCGATAAACGTGCAGAAGGATGTGCTCAGTGATTTATACGTCATCAAATTAGACGCCGGTAACGTTAACTTCATGCCTGAACTAGACGCAAAATTAACTGCGATGGTTAGACAGTTAACAACGTTTATGGAGTTAGAAGCGAGTATAGAAAAACTATCTTATGCGTCTAAGTGTCACTATCGAAATGAAAAGAATATATCTGCTAAGGATTGCTTGACCAAGTTATGTAGAGAACTAACCATCCTTGCTGGTGGCGAAGATGAACTCGCGATGGAAGCAACATTATCAGGGAGTGCAGCAGCACAAAGCGGGGCATTCATGAGCGGCTAGTACTCCATTTAATTTTGACCGGTTCCCGCCAGTAGCTGCAATGTAAGCAGTAACGATGAACTTGCAGGTGGCGTCGTTGCGAGGCACGAAGCAATCCAGGGTTCGAAGCTCCGTACTCTGGATTGCCGCGCTTCGCTCGCAACGACGCTGTTCAAAATAGTGTTAATCTGCCAATATTAACCGGTCAAAACTAAATGGACAGGCGATTTTGTTGGGCTTCGCTCTCGCTCAACCCAACCTACTCCAATTAATTCCCTTGGCTTCACGTTGGCGCCCCATTATCAATTGATCAAATATCGGTTATCATAGTCGCTTTATTTAACTCAATTCAGGCAATTCATGTCTATTCATCAGCATGTCCCGGTGGTCACAATTGATGGTCCCAGCGGAACCGGTAAGGGCACTATTTGCCATCAAGTCGCGCATTACTTAGGGTGGCATTATTTAGATAGTGGCGCCATTTATCGGGTGCTGGCCTGGGTTGCTGAGACAAAGCGCGTTGATTTGAATGATGCGCGCGCCTTAGCAGCGCTGGCTCACGACTTGCGTTTATCGTTTGGTATTGATGAAGACATGAATAGTCGCGCGTATATTGAAGAAAAAGATATCAGTGAGTTTATCCGAACAGAAATCTGTGGCCAAAATGCTTCTAAAATTGCCGTGATTCCTGAGGTTAGAGCGGCGCTGCTGGAAAAGCAACGCGCATTTGCTGTTTCACCCGGTTTGGTGACGGATGGACGAGATATGGGTACCGTTGTGTTTCCTAACGCAGATCTAAAAATATTCTTATATGCATCCGTTGAAGAAAGGGCTCGTCGCCGCTTTCTACAGTTGCAGAAAAAACAAAACAATGATACCATCGCGCAAGTTATTGATCAGCTTGCTGAGCGAGACGCCCGTGATAGCAGTCGTCTTCACGCACCGTTAATCTCAGCCGACAATGCCATTCAGATTGATACAACGAGTTTGTCAATTGAACAGGTCTTTGCTAAAGTGGTTGATTTGGCTATTGAAAGAGGTCTTGTGTAGGTTGTGCGTAGGTTGGGCTTCGGCTTACCAGCCTCAACCCAACCTACGCACAACCTACGTTAAAGCAGTAAAGGGGGAAGGTGAGACGTCTCACACTTCTATATTAAAGTATTTTAACTCACTGAGTTTATTAACATGTCTGAAAGTTTCAAAGAGCTATTCGAAGCGAGCATTATTGGCGCACAATTTTATCCTGGTGCAATTATTTCCGCAAAAGTCATTGGTATTGATGATGACTATGTCACCCTGAACGCGGGTTTGAAGTCCGAAGGGATTGTTGCCATTGAAGAGTTTCATGATAAAAATGGCGAGCTGGAAATTCACCTAGGCGATATGGTTGAAGTCGCACTCGATTCTGTCGAAGATGGTCACGGTGAAACTTTACTATCCAGAGAAAAAGCAAAACGTCAGGAAGCATGGCGCAGCCTGTCTCGTTCTCATGAGAAGAACGAAACGGTTACTGGATTGATTTCAGGCAAGGTTAAAGGCGGATTTACAGTTGAAATCGGCACGATTCGAGCCTTCCTCCCTGGTTCACTCGTTGATGTACGACCTGTTCGCGATCCTTCATACCTGGAAGGCAAAGAGCTTGAGTTCAAAGTAATTAAAATGGATCTTAAGCGTAATAATATCGTTGTTTCACGTCGTGCTGTTGTTGAAGAAGAAAGCAGTGCTGACCGACAAGCCTTGCTTGATTCATTGCATGATGGTCAAGAGCTACAAGGTATCGTCAAGAATCTGACCGACTACGGTGCATTTATCGACCTTGGCGGCATCGATGGTCTATTGCATATTACTGATATTTCTTGGAAACGTGTTAAACATCCAAGTGAGTTGTTATCTGTTGGTCAAGAAATTAAAGTTAAAGTATTGAGCTTTGACAGCGAGCGTAATCGCGTATCATTAGGCATGAAGCAATTAGGCAACGATCCTTGGGTTGATTTGGTTCAACGCTACCCAGTCGGCAAACGCCTGAGCGGCCATGTGACTAACATCACTGATTATGGTTGTTTCGTTGAAATTGAAGAAGGCGTTGAAGGCTTAGTCCATATGTCTGAAATGGATTGGACGAACAAAAACGTTCATCCGAGCAAGATTGTTTCTATGGGTGAAGCAGTTGATGTTATGGTTCTTGAAATCGATGCCGATCGTCGTCGTATATCACTGGGCATGAAACAATGCGTGGGTAATCCATGGCATAACTTCTCGCAAAAACATAGCAAAGGCGAGAAGGTCACCGGTAAAATTCGTTCAATCACTGATTTTGGTGTCTTCATTGGCCTAGATGGTGATATCGATGGTTTGGTTCACTTGTCTGATATTTCCTGGAATGTTCCTGGAGAAGAAGCAGTGAAACAATTCAAGAAAGGCCAAGAGTTAGAAGCGATTATTCTAGCCATTGATGCTGATCGTGAACGTATTTCTCTGAGCCTGAAACAACTTGAAGGCGATAGCTTCTCAACTTATGCTGATGCTAATCCTAAAGGTTCTATCGTTAAAGCCACTGTAACTGCTGTTGAACCTAAGACAGTAACTGTACAGCTTGCCGATGACGTGACTGGTGTGATTCGTGTTGCCGATTTGTCTGTTGATAAAGTCGATGATGCTACAACGCTGGTTAAAGAAGGTGATGAATTAGAAGCGAAAATCATGACTATTGATAGAAAAAATCGCTCTGTATCACTTTCTGTGAAAGCAAAAGATGCACATGAAGAAGCAGAAGCCATTAAGAAATACTCCAGAAGCAGCGAGTCAACCGTGTCGAATACACTGGGTGACCTGTTGAAAGAGAAAATGGCAAATAAAGATAACGATTGATCGATGAGATAGGGTTGCAAAAAAACGCAATCCTATCTTGAGTTGTTCGTCCTAATAAAAAGCGTAGATAATCCTACGCTTTTTTTTCAGGTCGTTATTGCGAGCGAGCTTGCCCCGTTGGAGTAAAAATCGGGACATGAACTATTTTGATCTCCGTAACTGTTCCACGACCGTTAGGGAGTGGAACAGTTGTGGGTGGCGTAGATTCCATACAAATTGTGAAGTTCCTTGGGAGCAGCCAAATCCAAAAACGACGCGACCTGTAATTATATTTTGACCACGGGCATGCGTCTTTTTGCATGCCGTGTGGGCAAAACTACAAACAAGGATTGATTAAATGCGAATGATCATGATGATGTTATATTTAGTATTTATTTTAATTGGTGTTAGTTTTTCCGTACTGAATGCGGCTTCAGTCGTCATCAATTTCTATTTTGCAACGATATCAATACCCGTTTCCGTATTGATAATCCTCATGCTGGGAGTTGGCCTGCTGATTGGATTTTTTATTGCCAGTTTCAGATATTGGCGATTAAAATCTGAATGCCGTCGACTCAAAAATCAATTGAAACTTACCGAGCAAGAAATTAAGAATTTGCGTACAATACCCGTTACCGATAACTACACAGGGTTTGGAGATCATTAATGATTAACTTCTGGCCACTGCTATTGCCAGCTGCTGCCTGGTCTGGATGGTGGGTTGCCCACCGGGGGCTTGCAAATAAAGATACACCAATGGGGCACCCTTTTTCCAGGGAGTATGTGGTTGGTTTGAATTATTTATTAAATGAGCAGCCCGACAAAGCCGTTGATGTGTTCATCAAGCTATTGGAAGTCGACACCGACACTGCAGAAACCCACCTGGCTTTAGGAAGTTTGTTTCGTCGACGCGGAGAAGTAGATAGAGCCATCCGTATTCACCAGAATTTAATCGCTAGACCTCAATTGACCCCCTCGCAACGAAAAGAAGCCCTGATGGCTTTAGCTCAAGATTATATGAGTGCTGGCGTATTCGATCGCGCAGAACGAATTTTTCTTGAAGTCGTCGATATTGGTGGTACTCGAGAGGTCAGTAGTTTGCGTGGGCTACTGGCTATTTATCAACAGGAAAAGGCCTGGGACAGCGCCCTGGATGTATTGAAACAAATTGAAACATCCACCGGTGCGAGCATGAACACTCAAGCAGCGCATTATTACTGTGAAATAGCCGGCGACTGGTTAAAGAAAAATGCATTTGATAAAGCCCACATTGCCATTAAGCAGGCATTAACGATTGATCGCAACTCGGTTCGGGCGAGTCTCATGTCGGCGAGTTTTGAAATCAGAAATGGTCGATATAAACAGGCCATTCGAGATTTGAAACGTGTTCCTGAGCAAGATCCGGAGTTTTTAACCGAAATCATTGAGCCTCTTGTGACTTGTCATCGTGAGCTGGATATCATGGAAGAGTGCGTTGATTATCTGGAACAAACCTTAACAGAACATCCGCGTGCATCGGTGATATTTGTGATTGGCGATTATTTGCGACAAGAAAAAAACATTGACGTTGCCATTGATTTTGTCTCTACTCAACTAGGCCAGCATCCATCGATTCGTGGTTTAAACCGCTTGATTTATTGGCATCTTGAATCAGCTCAGGGTAAAGTTCGCTCTAAATTGCAGATGCTTTATGATATTACCAGCAAATTTCTTCATAATAAGCCTGTTTATCGCTGTGGTCAGTGTGGGTACAGTGGCAAGTTACTCCATTGGTTTTGTCCAAGCTGCAAAAGTTGGGGTAAGATGAAGCCCATTCATGGCCTAGAGGGAGATTAATGACTTTGCATACAAAGTTGATTGTAGCGCTGGATTTTGACAACCGTGCTGATGCCCTGTCATTAGTCGATGAACTAGATCCCAGTCAATGCGCACTGAAAGTTGGACATGAATCGTTTTCACTATTGGGCCCAGATTTTGTGCGTGAATTAGTGAGCCGACAATTCAAGGTTTTTCTTGATTTGAAATTCCACGATATCCCGAATACGGTTGCACGAGCATGTCACGTATCTGCCAATCTGGGTGTATGGATGTTGAATGTTCACGCATCGGGTGGATTGGATATGATGCGCGCCGCAAGAGAGGCACTGGACGAGTATGCTACACGCCCCTTATTAATAGGCGTTACAGTGTTGACGAGTATGAGCGCAGAAGGCTTGGCCTCAGTGGGCGTCAGCTCAACATTGGAAAATCAGGTGGTTCATTTGGCCATGCTAGCTAAAGAAGCGGGTCTTGACGGGGTGGTGTGTTCTGCGCATGAAGTTCCTTTAATCAAAAAGCATTGTGGCAGCGATTTTTTAGCAGTAACCCCAGGCATTCGTTTGGCCTCTAATGCACCGGATGATCAATCCCGAATTATTACACCAGAAGCGGCCATTAAGGCGGGAAGTGATTATCTTGTTATTGGTCGTCCCATTACCCGCGCAACGAACCCTAAACAAGTGGTTGCTGATTTGCTGACATCATGTCTACATCATTAAAGGCTTATTACTTACAACAAATGGGTATTGAGACTTGGGTTCGCCGAAGTGTACTTCCACGTGTCTCAGGTGTTCATGTTGTTGCTCCCAAGCATGCCGAATCTTTAGTGCTGGTTGTCCTTGAGGGGGGTGAACTTGATGAGGCCAGTCAATGGGTGGCAGGTGCGGCAGGGCGGTTATTAAAAAACATGTTACAGAGTATCGGATTGTCGCCAGAGAATACGGCATTGGTGTTTGGTGCGTCATCATCGATGGTTGATGTTGTGAAAGCCCATGTTGTACGTTTAGAGCCACGTGTCATTTTAGTGTTGGAACAAACAAGTACTACTGGTGTTGGGCTTCGGCTTGCAACCTGCACAACCCAGATAGTGAACAGCATTCATCCCATGGACTTATTGATGCAGCCGCTTCGCAAAAAATCAGTATATTCAGATCTCCTGCAGGTCAAAACATTATTTTCGGCCTCAGTCATCGTTTCGCCATCCGTCGTTGCGAGCGAAGCGCGGCAATCCAGAGTACCGAGCTTCGAACCCTGGATTGCTTCGTGCCTCGCAACGACGCCTGATACAACATTGCACATATTGTGAAGTTCATTGGGCGCGGATGGCGAAACGATGACTGAGACCTTAATTTCTCTAGAGCCGCTCATGATGTCATGAGGCGTTCACACGGATTTTCTTTCATAGAAATACTCACTGCTTTAATCATATTTGGCATTTTATGTAGTTATAGCTTGTCATTTATGTCTTCATTATTGAGTAAAAATCAGCATGAAGTGATTGCTGATGAGATAAAACAAGCGATACAGTTTGCGAAGATTGAGGCCTTAACGCATGAGCGTACTCTCACGTTGACACCGATATCAGAAGACGCTGATTGGTCAAAAGGAATGAGATTGTTTGAGGATAACAAAACGCATCAATATACGCCTCAATCGACGGTTATTCGTGAATGGCATTGGCGTCGGAGCGGAGTCACGGTGACGTGGCACGGTTTTGAATCTACATCGTATCTTCGCTTTACCCCCGATCTTCTTGCACGCGGTGCCAATGGGCAATTTGTCGTGCAAGATGGCGGAAAACATCAGATTAAATTGGTCATTAATCGCTTGGCTCGAGTTAGGTTAGTCCATTGTTAATCTAATTTTGACCGATGGCAATACTCAACTTGTTGATACATAGCCGAAATCCGAGCCACGACCGTTAGGGAGTGGAGCAGTTCAGCCGGCTCCGAACCTGCTCCACTCCCTAACGGTCGTGGCTCGGATTCCGATTTAATGCTATCAATCTAACTGGTCAAAATTAGGTTAACAACGTACTAGGGAGTCACTGATCGTTTATGTCAACTCGCAGCGGAGAGGAAGCGATGCATCATTTGGATCAATCGCTAAGGCCTCTTGAATCACTTGATAATACCCCGATTCAGCTGGAGGTGTATAATTAACAACCTCGAAAAATCCATTCCAGCGTAGTCTTTCAGACGGATGTCTCCAAGTGAGATTATCAGGAATGCGTGCGAATTTTTGTAATTCTTGGAATGTCATCGTCGCTTGTCGTTCTCGGACATCACTGAGTATGATTTCCTGGCGTTTAAGGATGGTGTAAATGTTCTCAAAACTTGTGGATTGTTGAATCGCCATTTTCACCGCGCGCGCTCGAACGTCATGATGATGGCCAAATATACTGAATTTAAAACGGTTAATATATTGATCCAGCGTTCTGTTAACCGCCTCTTTATAAATCTTGAGATGAGATAGAGGTCTAGTGCCTTGATTTGGCCGTGGTCGTGGTGCAGGCGCCAGTGTCTGTGCAGGCGAATCATCATCATTACCATCTGCTCGTGCAAGGGCCGCTGCAGGCGCACGTGCAGGAGCAGGTGATCGTGGCGGGGTAAAAGGTGCGTTATAATTAATGGCGGGAACAAGTCTATGCTGGAGTGAGGCTGATGCCGCTGTTGTATAAGGTTGCAGGTTTTCTGAGATTTCCTGATTGTGAATATGCTGTCGTGAAAAAAAATTCATGACTGGACGACGGACCAATGAAGCAAAGAATTCCCCTACTTGATTCCACATGTTTTTTACAGCGCTCAATAAATAACTTCCCCAACTGTTTTGATTACGGCATTGCTCAACTGCAATCTTAATCATATTGCAATCAGGCAGCACGGTCAGCAGGATTATAGGATCACTTGAGTTCTCTCTTCTAATCATGGCGTGTAAGATACGGTTGATAAACGCTTCGTCGAACTCAATAAGATCAATCGCACTTTCAGTAATGACTCGTTGTACATCTTCTAGAGTGAGGTCTAGCTTTTCAAAGTAAATCCTTATTAATTCCTCGGCTATTTCTTTTGCTGCAGGATCAGCATTTTGATGAATGGCGTTGTTCGGTTGTTTTGATGTGATGTATTGATACAGAGAATACAAGCTTGCTTTTAAGGCATCTGAATAATATAACTCTGAATAATATAAATGGTTGCGAACTTCAAGCGCCAAGTGGCGCATTCTGTCACGTTCGTCTCTGCCCCAAAGAGCAATAAACTCACGATCAGTAAAGGGCGTTCTAATACGTAAATGCGGATATATAAATTGTAGTAATAATGCTTGAGCACGATTTCCAGTTGAAAACGTGATGCCATTTGCTATCGGAATTCGAACATATCCCCCTGGATATTCAGGAGATAGAGTGGGCGGTAAGGGTTGTACCGGATTGTTAGATACAGGCTGTTCAGTTGCTGGCACTCCGTCGCGAGGGCGGTTAACTTGTTTCGGATATAATCTGATCAGTTCTGCAGCTTCGGCGGTTGCATCAGGAGCACGGGTAATCGATTTGATATATGCATCTATCTCGCGTACTTTATTATTGATGAACTCTGGATTCCGAGCTTCTTGCTGACGCAAGTGATTCTGAATTTCTTGAGCATGCAACTGAATGGTTGGGTGATTGAACCGAAGCGCTTCAAAATCGAGTTTGGTGAAGTGTGTGAAATAGGAATCATTCGGATACAGAAATTGAAGCAATAATGCTTCAACTAGTTTGTCGCTTGAAAACAAAATGCCTGGGGTTACAGTTTCGCCACTTGAAGATCGGGTGCACGAAAGAATCGGAACTCGAATGGCGCGTGAGAAGGGTGCCGGCCTGGGTTGTGCTTCAGCGTTAGCCGCAGTTATTTCATTTGTTTGCGCCGCTTCTTGTATCATTTCGAGCCTTAGTGATTATTCTGTTGGCCAAATGATAATCGGATTGCGCGCTATTGTCAATTTGTAGTGAATATTGAACCTATTCTTCTTATGAACCTCCGCATTTTTGGTGTCGCCCCGCCAACGCTTGATGTACGCTGTAGGTTGGGTTGAGCGAGAGCGAAGCCCAACATGACGATTTTGTTGGGCTTCGCTCTCGCTCAACCCACGTCCGATTATTTGCGTTAACTTAATGGCAATGAGGAACCGGAAGGCGGCGTGTCTACCCTACCATTATCGCAATTTTTTCACATTCACTTTCCGGCCTTTTAACTTTCCTTCTTTAAAATAACGGAAAGCTTTATCAGCATGGCTTGGGTGAATCGCGACATAAGCGCAAATAGCTGCGATGTCTATCTTACCAATGACATCTCCAGGTAAACCGGCATCTTTAGTTAAGGCACCTAAAATATCACCTGGTCGAATTTTATCTTTTCGTCCAGCATCAATGCATAGGGTTACCATCTCGGGGGCAGGAATCAAGCTATCGCTAATATCCAGTGAATGGATAGTATCCCATATGAGCGGCTGAGATAGCTGCTCTTCAATCAGGCAAACACGTGGCGCTTCAGAGGGCAGTGCCAAAGTTAACGCAAGCCCTTTGTGCCCCGCACGCCCTGTGCGGCCAATACGGTGAATATGAACATCGGCGTCAAAGGCTAAGTCGTAATTAATGACGGCGGGAAGTTCTTTAATATCGATACCGCGTGCTGCCACATCCGTTGCGACTAAAATACTACAACTGCGGTTGATAAAGCGCACGATGACCTGGTCGCGTTCCTGTTGTTCCATATCGCCATTAAGGGCTAATGCATGAAAGCCAGACTGATTTAATGCATTGGCCAGATCATTTGTGTGTATTTTCTGATTACAAAAAATTAAGGTTGATTTGGGTTTGTAATGGTGTAATAGGGCTTTGAGCAATGGTAATTTACTGGATGTGTTGGCGACTTCATAAAATCGTTGTTCGATATCTAATTCTGTGTGAGAGCTTTCGATAATCACTTCTTTAGGATCTTGCATGAATTGCTGACTCAAGCTTTTGATGCCTTCAGGGTAGGTTGCAGAAAACAACAATGTCTGCCTTTTTTTAGGGCAAGTCAAAATAATGGCATTGATGTCATCAAAAAAACCCATATCTAGCATTCTGTCTGCTTCATCTAAAACCAGTGTGTGTAAATGTTTCAATGATAACGAGCCCTTATCCAGATGCTTTTGCACACGTCCTGGCGTGCCTACAATGATATGTGCGCCGTGTCTCAATGAATCGAGCTGAGGCGTCATCGGGATGCCGCCGGATAAATTCAAAACTTTGATATTCGGTATCAACCGGGCAAGACGACGTAGTGCTTGACTGACCTGCTCTGCCAATTCACGTGTTGGGCAGAGGATTAAAGCCTGAACGGCATAATGACTCACGTTTAAATGATGCAAGATAGATAGCCCAAAAGCTGCAGTTTTACCACTTCCGGTTTTCGCTTTCGCCAGCACATCTTCACGCTTTAGCATCATGGGTAAGCTCTGCGCCTGAATCGGAGTCATCGATTGATAACCGAGTGATTCGAGGTTATCGAGTAAAGCGGGTAATAAAGGAAGTGTTGAAAAAGGCTCAAGGTTAATCGGCATGGTCATGTTATTGTCTTTCAAATAAGTAAATTGGTGCGTAGTATAGCATACATACTTCGAAACTGATCGGGCGGGGGAAGGGGAAGGGGAAGATCGGGCAGGGGCACGGGCACGCTCACGGGCACGTGAATGTACGCTACGCGGCTTTTATATAAAAAAACTCGCGTAGCGTACATTCACGTGCCCGTGAGCGTGCCCGTGCCCCTGCCCGATCAGTTACCCCTTCCCCTTCCTCCATGTTCGAGTAGTTACTCTACTTCTATCGCTGGCACTTTCTCTCAACAAGAGGTACAATTTGGCATATTTAAAGTCAAGTAAGGTTTGGGTAATTGATGAAAAATAAAACACACACTGGGGTAAGTGTCTTGTATCGCCGCTTATTTTCGTATGTTAAGCCCTTTTGGCCGGTGCTGGTATTGGGTATTTTTGCGAATATGTTCTATTCCATGATTGATGCGAGCTTTACCTATATGATGCGGCCTTTTTTGGATAAAAGCTTTATTCACATCGACGTTGAGTTTGTGAAGAAGATTCCCTTGATCGTGTTGATTGGAATTACCCTTCGAGGCTTGGTCAGCGCGGGCGGCAGTTATTGCATGACTTGGGTGGCGCGCTCTGTGGTGCAGGTTTTGCGGCAGCGTGTGTTTGCTCATATTATTCGACTGCCCGCCGATTATTACGATAAAGCTAGCTCTGGTGAATTGTTGTCTAAAATTCTCTATGATGTTGAACAGGTCGCGCAAGTCAGTGCTGATGCGCTAACGGATTTTGTGCAAAACACATGCTTGATTATCGGTCTTTTAACAGTGATGATGATGTTATGTTGGCAATTGTCGTTGATGTTTTTATTGACTGTTCCTTTTATTGGCCTCATCGTCAACTACACCAATAAACGGGTAAGACGCATCAGTCACAAGGTGCAAAAGTCCATGGGGAAAGTGACAGAGATTGCCAGTGAAGCCATTGATGGCTATCGGGTGGTGCGTCTTTTTGGCGGTGAAGCGTATGAAGTGAATAAATTTAATAACGCCGCTGAAGTCTCCCGTCTGAATGACATGAAAGTCGCTTCAAGCAAAGCGTTGAACGTGTCCAGCGTTCAAATTATTATCGCAATTGGAATTTCCGCTATCATATTTTCCGCCATTCAACTCAATTCGGTAATTCAGATTTCTGCTGGCTCCTTTCTTGCCATTATTGCTTCAATGTTGCAACTGATTAAACCCATGAAAACGTTGACCACCTTGAATGCCACGATTCAAAAAGGGCTTGCAGGCGCTGAAAGCGTATTCCACTTATTGGATAAACCTGCAGAGCCGCGCGAGGGCGCGCCCCTTCAACATCGCGCGAAGGGTGATATTCGTTTTCAAGATGTCTCGTTTGCCTATCGAAATGGCCAAACCGTGCTTCATCATGTGAATTTTGATATTAAAGCAGGTGAAACGGTGGCTTTAGTGGGGCATTCTGGCAGCGGAAAGTCAACGCTTGCCAGTTTGTTGCCGCGTTTTTATGAGCTTGTTCACGGCGACATTACGTTAGATGGCGTGTCTACGCGTCAGATTGAATTGGATAGTTTACGTGAACAGATGGCATTGGTGAGCCAACATGTGACTTTATTTAATGATACGCTTGCAAATAACATTGCATACGGGCGTTTTGATGTTGATATTAAAGAGATTATGAAAGCCGCGCAGTTGGCACACGCGGATGAATTCATTCAAAAACTTCCCCATGGCTATGATACACAGGTCGGTGAAAATGGTGTATTGTTGTCCGGCGGTCAACGACAACGCTTGGCCATTGCTCGCGCGATTCTAAAGGATGCACCAATTTTGATTTTGGATGAAGCCACATCTGCATTAGATAGCGAATCTGAGCGTTATATTCAGTTGGGCCTTGAGCAAGTCATGAAAAATCGTACAACCCTGGTCATTGCCCATCGTTTATCGACCATACAACGCGCAGATAGGATCATTGTCCTTCATCAAGGACATGTGATGGAGCAGGGGACACATCAGGAGCTTTTGGCCCTCAAGGGACATTATGCACGGTTGCATCATGCGCAAGAGTTGGGCGCTGCGCGAGAGGAAGTGCTGAATCAATATGAGCATGATGAATCAACTCTGGTATAAACAACATCGCCTACGTTGGTTTTTATTGCCGGCGTCATTTATTTATGGTGTGATTGCATGGGTGCGGCGCGTTTATCTACAAAAGCTAAGACAAGCGCATTTTTCGGTTCCCATTATTGTTGTGGGTAATTTAACCGTAGGGGGGGTGGGAAAAACGCCTCTGGTTATTGCAATTGCAAAAGCATTGCAGGAAAAAGGGCTACGGGTTGGTATTGTGAGTCGTGGTTATGGTGCACGAGGCGTTTTTCCCCGAGAAGTAGGCGTTGATGATAAGCCGTGTGACGTGGGTGATGAGCCTTTATTGATTTGCAGGAAAACGGGTTGCCCCGTTGTGATTGCACCTAGACGGGTTGAAGCGGTTCGCTACTTGCTTCGGCATCATCAGCCTCAAGTGATTCTTAGTGATGATGGCTTACAACATTACGCCATGGGTCGAGCCATTGAAATCGCTGTCATTGATGGGGTTCGTGGTTTGGGGAATGGGTTGCTGTTTCCTGCAGGGCCTTTGCGTGAACGAGCCAATCGGTTGAAGTCGGTGGATTTTATCGTCGCCAACAGCGGTGACTGGAAAGGCGCTCATCGTATGAATATGGCTGTTGGCGATGTGACCGCCTTGGTGAGTGGGCAAGTCGCGAAGCCCGATGCTTTGACGCAGCCCGTTGCCGCAGTTGCGGCGATTGGTCATCCAGAGCGATTCTACAAGACATTGGATGATTTAGATCTGACTTACCAAGCATATGCGTTTGCAGATCATTATGCATTTAAGCCAGAAGACTTGAAATTTAAAGAAAAGACAATTGTTATGACAGAAAAGGATGCGGTCAAATGTGTTTCTTTTGCAACGGATAATATGTTTGTTTTATCCGTGACCGCCGAACTCGACCACACTTTTTGGGATGCACTGTGGTCACACAAGAAGTTAAAAGAGGTTTTATCAATATGAAGCAATGGTGGAAGGCTATCCTGATTGTCCTGGCATGTAGCTCAGCGGTTTTTGCTGAAGAGCCAATACCTACAGAAACCAATAAATTCCATCCTGCAGACGCGCAGCAGGCATCTTGGGTTTTTTCAGGAATTGTGAAGGGCGAAAGTGGCGAGGATTATGGCTATTATTTTCAATTACAACGGGATCATACGCATTTTCATGCCAACGTGGCGTTGATGGATCAATCCAGTAAAACCATTCTTTTTCAAGAGAACAGTGAAGCGGTGATTGAAAATCCTACGGCGTATGACTGGCATGTCGGGCACTCTTTTCTTCGCTTTAATCCAGTGAATGACAGTTGGATCTTTGGTGTAAAGTCCAAAGACAACTTGGGTTTTAATTTTAAAGTAGACATGTTAAAGCAATTTGAAGTGACGCCAAGCCGTCTTCACCACCTGCGTCAGGGTGTTACGATGATGGTCAGTCGAACCAGTGAATTAAACGGCCATGTGTTTACAGGCACATCTAATGCGGAGCAATTTGTCACTACGAAAGAGTCCTGGTTTCGTCAAATTTGGCAAGACGCGGATGATATTCAACCGCATGATTTATCAAGTGTCTTATGTCAATTTAACGATGGCAGTCGATTTTACTCCGCCAATTTGCAAGAGTCAGACGCTCAGTCCGGCGCAATCGCAGGTTGGTATAAACCTGACGGAAATCGGCAAGCCATGTCACAGTTTATCCAGGTTAGCCAGGCTCAAGAGGGAACATGGCATATTAAATCCCAATCTCCTCACCTTGATTTGGTGTTGAAAAATGCAATTGAGCAGCAATCAGTGGTTGCGGGATTTGTTGATGGCACCAAAAATCCTGGTTTTTGCATGTTAAATCAAAATACCCCCCATCTTGTGAGCGAGTTACCTCGTATAGGAGAATCCAGCCCGAAGTGCAATGCATCCAATTTGAACGGCAGCCACTGTAGCCTATCTGCCAATAAGTTAAGGGAAATAATCGGACGTAGGTTGGGTTGAGCGAGAGCGAAGCCCAACAAAATAGTCAAGCCACTGTAGTTGCTATGGTTGAATTGAAGTAAAAAATTTTAAAAAAAAAGAGTCTCCAGTTAAAGTAAAGAAGTAACGAACTTAACTTAACTGGAGACTCTTTTTTTTTAAAATTTTTTACTTCAATTCAACCATAGCAACTACAGAGCCAATAACTCACACAGCGTGTAATATATCGCGCTCAATATTTCTAAATCAGCGAGTGAAACGCATTCATTGACTTGATGGATAGTGGCATTAACCGGTCCTAGCTCAATGACTTCAACCCCATAAGGCGCAATGAATCGGCCATCGGATGTGCCGCCGCTCGTTGAACAATCGGGTACTTTTCCAGTGTGTTGTTGAATGGCTTGTTGGCAGCACTCGAGTAATTTACCGTTTGCGGTTAAGAATGGTTTTCCATTTAGGCGCCATTCAATAGAGGGATTTAGACCGTGATATTCAAAAAAATCGTGGACAATTTTTTTCAATGATTCATCGGTGTGTTCACTTGAATAACGGATGTTGAAGTCTAAAATCAGCTCGCCTGGAATGATATTTCCCGCATGTCCCCCTGAGTGGATATGGGTGATTTGCAGTGACGTGGGCGGAAAAAATTCATTGCCGTTATCCCACTGGGTGTTGACGAAAGCTTGCAATACTTGACTTAAGGTATGAATGGGATTGACAGCCAAGTGAGGGTAGGCGACATGTCCTTGCTTACCGTGCAGTTTTAATTTACCGGTTAACGACCCACGCCGGCCAATTTTAATGACATCACCGACTCGCGATGTACTGGACGGTTCACCGACGATACAAAAGTCAGGGTGAATGCCCGCCACATGTAATTGTTCCATCAGATACTCAGTTCCCAAATGAAAGTGGTCGCCTTCTTCACCGCTCGTGATAAGAAAACCAATACTTCCCACTGGATTAGGGTGCTTCGTGACAAACTGCTTGGCTGCCAACATCATTGCGGCAATACTGCCTTTCATGTCAGCCGTCCCTCGCCCGTAAAGCATGCCCTCTTGATTTGTAAGTACGAAGGGATCGGTGTGCCACTTGGCTTCATCGCCCACAGGAACAACATCAGTATGGCCTGCAAAGACAAATAGTGGGGCGCCTTGTCCATATCGCGCAAAAAAATTAGACACAGGCGGATTATCGAAACGCTGGCATTCAAAGCCGATGGCCTCGAGCATTTCAATCATCCTCTCCTGACAGCCAACATCGTTGGGCGTTATAGACGGGTGGCTGATTAATGTTTCGAGCAGGCTTTCGATTGTATTCATGGGTTATCATCCCGCAGTAACTCATTGATACTGACTTTAGCGCGCGTCTTTTCATCGACCTGTTTCACAATGACTGCGCAATAAAGGCTATGGCTTTTATCTGCGCTCGGGAGACTGCCAGAAACGACGACAGATCCAGCAGGTATACGTCCATAAGTGATTTCACCGGTTTGTCGATTGTAGATTTTGGTGCTCTGGCCGATAAAAACGCCCATGGAAATCACCGAGCCTTTTTCGACAATAACCCCCTCAACCACTTCCGAACGCGCACCGATAAAACAATTGTCCTCAATAATGGTGGGGTTTGCTTGCAAGGGCTCCAATACGCCACCTATCCCAACGCCTCCAGACAGATGAACATTTTTGCCAATTTGAGCACAAGAGCCAACGGTCGCCCAGGTATCTACCATCACGCCCTCGTCAACGTAGGCGCCAATATTGACATAAGAGGGCATCAATACGGTATTTTTGGCGATAAACGCACCGCGCCTGGCGATGGCATGAGGAACCACGCGTACACCCATGTCTGCATAATGAGATGAATCAAGGCCAGAAAACTTAAGCGGTAATTTATCATAAAACTGGCAAACACCGGCTTCCATGACCTCGTTAGGATAGAGTCGAAACGTCAGAAGAATCGCTTTTTTGAGCCATTGATGGACGACCCATTGATTATCTTTTTTTTCTGCGACGCGAAGCTGGCCGCAATCGAGTCCAGCAATGACCTCGTCGACCGTTTGCTTGAGTTCAATCGGTGCCGAAGTTGGCGTGAGTGTTTGGCGTTCTTCAAAATAGTGTTCGATAATATTTTGTTGATGAGTCATTGGTCTTTTCCTTAATTTGGGGAATTGGACAAAAAAGCAACGTTGTAGATCGGGATCATTGTTCGTACTAGGGTCTGTCTACAGACCCTAGTACCGTTTCCATTTAGTTTTGACCGGCGGCAATATTCAAATTGTTTATATTTTAACCGAAATCCGAGCCACGACCGTTAGGGAGTGGAACAGTTCAACCGGCTCCGAAACTGCTCCACTCCCTAACGGTCGTGGCTCGGATTCCGGTTTAATAACATTGATCCAACCAACAAAACTAAAGAAGAAGCGCATCTATTTTTGCGGCGCAAATAAAGTCATTATGAGACAAGCCTTTTAAAGCATGTGTCATGAACAAAACGTTGCAGTAGTTATAACCAAGTTCCAGATCAGGATGATGGTTCTCAGTATTCGCAATCCAGGCAATCGCATTGACAAAGGCCATGGTTTCGTAAAAATTCTTGAATGAAAACGATTTTTTTATGGCTGTATGTTGATTAATAACCAACCACTCGCTATCCAGTTGTGGCATCAAATTGTTGATTTGCTCTGGGTTGAGCGCAGCACCAATGCCTTCACACGATTCACAATGGCGACTGTTAAGTGCACTTTTCATTAGTATAATCCTTTTAAAGTATCAAGAAAGCGGGTATTTTGTTCGGCCGTGCCTATACTGACGCGCAAATAATGGTTTAAGCCATACGCATGCAGCGGGCGAACAATAATGCCTTGTTGTAATAAAGCATTATAGACGATACCTCCCTCTTTCTTGCAATCAAAAGTGACAAAATTGGCAAAACTGGGCATGCAATCAAACCCAAGTTGAATCAGCTTTTCTCGGACTCGCTTTAATTCTCGGCGGTTTAATTCGACACTGTCTTGAACAAAGGTCTCATCTTCTAACGCAGCGAAGCCACCCGCTAAAGCGGTTTGACTAATGGTAAAGGGGAGTGCCACTTTTTGCATCAGAGCGTGAATGGTTGGATGGGAGATGGCATATCCCAATCTTAGTCCTGCCAAGCCATAACCCTTGGAAAAGGTTCGAGTGATGACTAAATTTGAAAAAGTGTTTAATAGGCTAAGTGAATCGGGATTATCGGTTGGATTTAGATATTCATAGTAGGCTTCATCCAACACAAGTAAGGTTGTTTCAGGAATATTGTTCAACAACTTCTGTATCTCATCACGGGTAAGCAGTGAGCCGGTTGGGTTATTGGGATTAGCAATAAAAATAAGCGCTGTATTTTCGTCACATTGGTTAATCATTGCATCAATATCAACCCTCCAGTCTTTGAGCAGTGGGGTTGAAATAAGAGGGACCCCAAAAATGTTGGCTAGAATCTGATAAGTTTGAAAGGCATGGTCATGTGTGATGATCGTTTTGTTTCGATGTAGTGCGAAACAAATAATCAAAAGCTGAAACAGTGCATCAGAGCCGTGACCTAACGTGAGCATGTTCAAGTCGATGTTCAACTTAGCCGCCAACGCTTGGGGAAGGGGGTGCGCAGAAGGAACGGGGTAAGTCGCGATTTGATGGCCTGATAATGCCGCAAGCGCTTGAGTGACTAGCGGGCTACATCCTCTAGGATTTTCATTGCTAGCAAGCTTAATGATATCCGTGAGTCCTTTCTCTTTCGCCAACTCTTCGATGGATTTACCGGGCACGTATGGCGACAACGTTTGAATGCCAGGGTGCGGTAGGCGGTTATAATCACAAGACATGGTTGATTTCCCTATGGTTTATATTGTAAAGCAGTAACTGCCGGGGCAAGGGAAAGGGGAAGGGGAAGGGGGAAGGGATCGGGCAGGGGCACGCTCACGGGCACGTGAATGTACGCTACGCGGCTTTTATATATAAAAAACTCGCGTAGCGATCATTCACGTGCTCGTGAGCGTGCCCCTGCCCCTGCCCGATCTTTTTTCCCTTTCCCTTTCCCTTCCCCTTCCCCTTCCCCTTCCCCTTACCCTTACCAGATCAGTTACCCAACACACTATTTTTACGACTATATACAAAATAGATAACCATTCCAATCGTCATCCAAACGACAAACCGGATCATCGTGATAACGGGCAGATGAACAATCAGGTAACCGCAGGACAAAATGCCCAAGGCAGGGATTAAAGGCATGAGCGGCGTTTTGAAGGGGCGCTTTAAATCAGGCCGCGTGTAGTGCAGGACGATGACGCCACCACAGACAATCATGAATGCAAAGAGCGTGCCAATATTGACAAGTTCTGCCAAATCATCAATTGCGACGAGTCCTGCAACCGGTGCCATCAAGGTTGCACATAGCATAATAATACGGATAGGCGCTTTTGATTTTTTTCCGGTGACAGCGAAAAAACTGGGTAGAAGTCCATCACGTGACATCGCAAAAAAGACTCGGCTAAGTCCATAATACAAGACCAGCATAACGGTTGTGAGCCCCGCAACAGCGCCAACACCAATCAAGCTTGCAACGACTTTATGACCCAATGTGAGTAAGGAGTGACTAATCGGCGAGGTCACATTGAGTGTTTGATAGGGCACGATCCCCGTCAGCAAACCACTCACGATAATATACACAACGGTGCAAATGCCTAAAGAGCCGAGAATACCAATTGGCAAATCACGTTGCGGGTTGATGGCTTCTTCAGCGGCTGTTGATACGGCATCAAAACCCACATAGGCAAAGAAAATAAGGGAAGCGCCATGGATGATGCCCGACCAACCAAAGGGGGAAAAAGGGATCCAGTGTTTCGGATCAAACTCAGTTGATGCGACAACGATAAACAACATAATGACGCTTAATTTGATGAAGACCATGATATTGTTGATGCGAGTGCTGGATTTGACGCCCATCATCAACAGGGACGAGAGGAGTATAATGATGCCGAAAGCCAGAATATTCATAGTGCCGCCATTCTCTGGCGCGGTCAGTAGGTGGGGTGGAATATGAATTTTTAAAGCCAATAATAAATCATTGAAATACCCGCTCCAGCCGACCGACACAGTGGATACAGTGATGGAATATTCAAGTAATAAATCCCAGCCAACAATCCAGGCAATGATTTCACCAAATCCCGCATAAGCATAGCCATAAGCGCTTCCACAACCACCAACCGTAGACGACAATTCAGCATAAGAAAGTGCTGCAAATGCACATGCAAGACCCGCAATGATGTAGGAGAAGATGATAGCAGGGCCTGCCTGAGTCGCCGCAACCACGCCCGTCAGAACGAAAACGCCAGCGCCGATAATTGCGCCTACACCCATCAGTGTTAGGTCAAACGCGGACAAACATTGCTTGAGTGAGCTAGTGGTTT
Organism: uncultured Gammaproteobacteria bacterium; assembly: GCA_963784615.1. Classification (GTDB taxonomy): domain Bacteria; phylum Pseudomonadota; class Gammaproteobacteria; order Legionellales; family Legionellaceae; genus UBA11403. Next base: position 1,127,547 of record CAWASG010000001.1, on the reverse strand, counting down.
CATCCGCGCAACGAATTTCTTTTTTACGAAATAGGTCCATGATAGGATATCCTTTTTTAAAGGTTGACATGGAATGCTAAATATCAAATTATATACCCAGAGTCTTTCAAAATGCGAGGTTTTGGGCGACTTGACAGGGCAAACGCATCTTAATTGATGTTTTTTTAGTCTAAATTCGATCCGTTCGGGCTGAGGAGGCGCTTATACACTGATTTACAGCCGTAAATCAGTGTATAAGCGCCGTCTCGAAGCCTAAGCAACGTGGGTAGGCTTCGAGACAGCGCAAAAAACGCGCTTCCTCAGCCCGAACGGACTGGATCTCGACTAAAAAAACATCAATTAAGATGCGTTTGCCCTGGGCGACTTGATTTTTGTGGCAACGGCTTCGAAAAAGATGAGTAATAGCCTGCTCTATTGCGAGTCTTTTTCGAAGCCGTTGGCGCAAAAATCAATAGAGCAAAAATCGCATTTTGGAAGACTCTGGGTATAGAATATTCGATCTAGAGTAAAGAGTGTTAATCTTTTTGATGTAAAATTATCCCCTGCAGTGTAGGCCCCTTGATTTTGAGATCATAAAACACATGAAATTAACGCGAATCATTTTTTTCTTATGTTGTTTGCAGCAGGTTGCGTTTGCTGACGGCTCTCGCCCCTGCGAAAGCTGGCCCGCCTGGCTGAAACCGATATGTATGCGCCCCTATCAAACCTGGACACAAGGAGATAACGAGTTATATGTTTCTGGCTATGCATGGCATAACCGATACTATTATGACAGAGAGCGTGCCCGTGAATATAACGAAGCAGCTTGGGGTGGTGGGCTTGGTAAAAGTTTTTACGATGAAAACGGCAATTGGCACGGCCTGTACGCCATCGGTTTTTTGGACTCGCATAAAAATGTCGAACCTACCGCGGGATATGCTTTTCTTAAAATGCTGCACATGACGGAGAATGCCCGCATCGGTTTGGGCTACACCGTATTGGTGACACAACGCCCCGATATTTTTCACGGCATTCCCTTCCCTGGCGCACTGCCCTGGATGTCCATCAGCTACCGACGGTATTCTATATCCGGCACCTACATTCCTGGATCGAAAAATGTCGGCAATGTGTTATTTGTTTTAGCTAAATGGGTGTTTAGCGAATGACTAAATCCACTCGCGTTGGCTGAGTCATTCGCTACACACACGGCCCAACACCAATCCCAATTAAATAGTTGTTGTCGCGTAAGATTGTTCTTTTTAAAATATGAGTTGTTCAGGTTTTAATTTGCTTAATTGGATTATTTTGTAACTCCCCGTGCGCCAAGATAAGTTAGACTTGTCTTGGCGCACGGGGAGTTTTTAATAATTGATTCAGTAGTTGAATGGTAATACCTTTAGCTACGCCTCCAGCGCTAATATTGTCATGTAATGTTGTAGTATCTGAAAAATTAGTAACAACAACATATTTCTGGGTGCCTTTGGTTATATATCCTATAAACCAACCATCACGAATTCCTGTCGCTCCGTTAGCACCAGTTTTGCCATATAATTTCCAATCATTTTTCAAAGTATCAAACTGTGCACCATACATTGACAAGTCGATTTCCGTACTATTTTCAATATACATATTGTTAAAGGTATTAGTAATAGCAGTAGAAGATACTGGCAATTTATGATTCTGCATATTAATTAGAAATGATAATTGCTCGTCTGCTGATATTTTGAGACTACTATTTAGCCATGCATTTGTTAACCCATTACTTTTACCTGTGTCCCCGGAAAAATCCTGATTACCATAGTTAAACTTTTGTAAATAGTTTTTGATTTTACCCATTCCTAATTGTGGCGTTATTCGTTGTGAAACCCATACTACAGAATATTGTATCCATGTTCTTGGCGTTTGATTTTGATTCCATTTTTTTAACCATCTGGTTTCTCCATCCCATTTAAATACAGTATTATTATTTATTATTTTTGAATCATAACCCATTAAAGATAATGCGATTTTAAAAGTAGAATTAGCAGGTATCCGCTGTGCACAACGCTTAGGATTATACCGCTCGATTGTTTTGTTATCATTCACGTCGTACAATATAAAGCAGCCGTTTTTGTTATTAAAATAGCGGCTAATCTCCACATCATGACTTGCAAATACTGACTGACTCAATAATATAACAATGAGCATTAATATTCTCATTTCTTTTCCCGCCTAATCTATAATAACAATATGTGTTCGTAGAGCGGAGTATATTATGCCTAACCCAGAGAAGCCAACAAGCTCTCCCGATCAAGCCACTGAACTTCACTTTAATTACGGCACTACGAATCTACGCAACAGATGCAACACTTATTAATCAATTTGTTTAGCCGAAATCAATAAAAAATAAAAATTGAACTATAATATACAAATATACATAGAAACTTGTGTTTAACATTTTTTATATACATGGGAGCTTATTATGCCTAGACGGACAGCACTAGATGAAAATTCAATGTTTTCTGTATCACTAAATAGTGAGGCAGGAGAGGGTCAATCACCGAAATCAAGCATATCACCATTTAGACTCAAAGATTCTTCGGGCGATAATTTTGCAACGCATGTGGAAAAGCTTACTTCTGGAATCAGAATACATGGGATAAATTGTAAAGGCGTTCCAAGATTTATAACGATAAACAATAATGGAGAATGCCATGGGTTTCATGTAGGGAAACCACTTGGAATCGTTGAAAAACAACTTTTTGAGAACAGAGAAGCAATATGTCGTCATTTTGGGGTTTCCACTTTACAAGAGGAATCTAGATCAAATCCGGCCAAACGTTGAAATATGTATTGTTGTTTCGATAAATGATGTAGATACGGATAAATATCATTCGAAAATAATCGATCCTGGTTTTCTTAATTAACCCATGGTCGAGTTTTAGATCTAGAGGATGTTGACATTTGATATCTCGATGCCGACTTATCCGCGGATAAACCACGGTAAGTCGGCGCCGGGGGATCAAATGTCAACAGACCCTAGTATTCCGTCTACGATGAAGAATTTTAGTAGGTAACGTTTTGTACTTAGAGTGTTGAATGTTTTGGAGTCTAAATATGTCAGTCGAACCTCATCAAGAATCCTTAAACGGTCTTACTCACGGTCCTGTACAAAAAAACATGTATAGTTATATGCTTGAACATTTGATTAAAAAAATGTTGGCTGACGAAAAAGTTTCAATAAAAAAAAACGATAAAGGTGAAACAATATTATGTTTCACTGCAGAAACATATAACCTTACAAAGGTATTAAAGTTTGCAAATTTAAGCCACGTATTTTTTGAAGCCGATGATTTTGAACGGTATGATAAATTTGTTTCAGCCAAAACCAGAATATATAATCCACACTTTCGGAGAGGAGACAATCCTTCAGAACCGCCTGATGATCCACAATTTAGTCACTTACATAATGCCGAAAAGAAAGCTATTAACTTATATACTCAGGGCTGTACGCAAACGTTTGGAGTTTTTGGTAAGATAAATCAAATTTTGCGTGGAACCAGTCGCATCAATAAATTGGATGAATTGCGAGAAATCTTATTTGCTTCAGTTTTTTGTGCGAGCGGTGTCTCAAAAATCCCAACTAAACCCCTTCATTATAAAAAGGCATATCGATATGAATGGAAATTTGATTCGAAAGTTCACGAAGAACGTATCCAATTAGCCACGGAAAAAGGGCTATGTATGTTAAATGGTTTTTTCAGTTGTAGTCGTTCATCTGCAGAAATACATCACGATGGTCCTGTAAAGTGGGAAGTATCCAACCTTAGAGGGAGTGATATAGGTGCCTTATCATATTTTCCTGAAGAAAAAGAACATCTCATACCGCCTACCTTAGTTCAAATCACTTCTCATCAAATTGTCGGCCAGCGACATATTTTTCAGGCTAAATGTTTATGGAACTGCGCTTTACAAGCCTCGGATGGAACAATATGTGATGATTTAAACGAAGACATTAATACAGTAATCACTGATATAAAAACTTACTTAAGCAAAGAAATAAACAAATTAAGAGGAAGCAACCATATAGACTGCATCGTTGCTGTGTATGGTTATACAGAATGCTTGGAGAAATTAAATAGACAAGAAAACGCATCTTTGTCACCCAGTCAATTACTAAAAGAAAAACAAAACATGATATCGAAGACCATAGAATTTATTGAAGCGTCATCGAGTATTTATGATTTTTCGGCTCGTATATTCGATATTCCTATATTTGGACGCATATTAAAAATACTTGATGCCTACATAAGAGATAAAAACATTAAACGATTAAAAGATAATATATGTTTAAATGTTATTAATACAACACTTGATTTAGAAATAAATTATATCAATCCCATTAAAAAAAGTGTGTCAACAGAAACAAAGAACTCAGCGTTGGCAGTTAAGCAAACAAAAGAAGAGGGTAGTGGGATAAATGCACCTGAAGTTCCAATCCTCTCTGGCCCTCGAGATGAACATGCAAAATCTGCTCAAGAAAAATCGGCTGCTGAAGTAGAAGAAAGAAAAACGGCAACAACGCGGGTGATACGGTTCAACTAAGGCCTCACGAATGAGGCCCTTCTATCTTGGATCGCAGAATGAACGGGCAAAAATAGACCACGCATTCAATTTAGAGTGCTGCAATGGTTTCTTGATGTGCCAACAGCTTCTCGCGCGACAGCTGCGATTGAGCCAGCCTCTCTTGTTCTTTTTTAATGACCTCTTCTGGCGCATTTTCGACAAATTGAGGGTTATTCAGCTTGTTTTCCGATTGGATAATCTCTTTTTCGAATTTTAAGATTTCTCTTGTCAATCGGTTTAACTCAGCTTCTTTATCAATAATGCCGGCCATGGGGATGAGTAGCTCGAGCTCACCCAGAACGCCTGTCGCGGATAATGGTACAGGCGCATCGCCCGCCAGATACTCTATGGCGCTGAGACGACTTAATGCCTTCAGAGTTGTTTCATACTTGCCGATTTGTTCCTTTTGTTCATCAGTTGCGAACCGTAAGACCAGAGGCACCATTTTGGCAGGACTTACGCCCATTTCGCTGCGAATGGTACGAATGCATTGAATGATTGATTTCAGCCATTCAACTTCTGCTTCAATCGGCTCGTTGATGAGTTTGGGTTCGGTCTGTGGATATTGACTGAGCATGATAGATTCGCCATCTTCACTACTGAGTCTTGCTGTACGCTCCCAAATCTCTTCGGTGATAAAGGGCATAAGCGGATGAAGCAGCTTTAGAATTTGATTCAAAACGGTTATCAACGCACGCCGTGTACCGCGTTTCATCGCGCCCAGCGCATGCTCATCATTGAGGATGGGTTTAGATAATTCGAGATACCAGTCACAGTACTCATGCCAGACAAAATCGTACAGGGTGTTGGCGAGCAAATCGAAACGAAACGTATCGAAATAATGATGGCAAAGTTCAATGGTGCGCTGGAGTTTGGAAATAATCCATCGATCCGCAGGGCTGTATTGAAAGGCGCCATCGCCGAGATCAACTTGCTCTTCGTCGGTGTTCATCACTACATAACGCGCGGCATTCCATAATTTGTTACAAAAATTACGATAGCCTTCTACGCGGTTGAGCTCAAAACGAACCACGCGATTATTCGAGGCGAGTGCGCAGAACGTGAAGCGTAACGCATCAGTCCCGTACGCTGCGATGCCGTCAGGATATTGTTTGCGGGTGGCTTTTTCTATGCGGGTTCGAACAGAGTCAAGCATCAGGTTGGATGTACGTTTTGTGACGAGGCTTTCGAGATCAATACCGTCAATGATATCGATGGGATCAAGGACATTTCCCCGAGACTTCGACATTTTTTTACCATCAGCATCACAAATGAGCCCTGTGATGACGATATCTTTAAAGGGTATCTTTCCTGTGAAATGCAGCCCCATCATGATCATGCGGGCAACCCAGAAAAAGATAATGTCAAACCCAGTAAATAATACCGTGGTTGGGTAAAATGTGTCTAATTCAGGCGTTCTTTCTGGCCAGCCGAGTGTTGAAAACGGCCATAACGCAGAGGAGAACCAAGTGTCCAGTACATCCTCGTCCTGCATCAAATGAACAGTGCTTGGAATATTATGCTTAAAGCGTACATCGTTCTCACTGATTCCAACATAAATATGCCCTTTATCGTCATACCATGCGGGTATGCGATGCCCCCACCAAAGCTGACGGCTAATGCACCAGTCTTCGATGTTATCCATCCATTGAAAATAGGTTTTGCTCCAGTTGTCTGGCACAAAACGGATGTCGCCATTTTTGACAGCCTCTATCGCGGGCTCTGCCAAGGGTTTTGTTTTGACATACCATTGTTCTGTGAGCAGTGGTTCGATGACGACATTGGATTTTTCGCCACGTGGTACTTTGAGTGTGTGGGCGTCAATCTTAACTAAAAAGCCCGCTTCAGTGAGATCAGCAACAATGCATTCACGGGCTTCGAATCGCTCCAGTCCCTGATATTGGATTGGCGCATTGGTGTTAATGGTCGCCGCTTTTGTGAGAATATTAATTTCAGGCAGCTGGTGGCGTTTCCCAACTTCAAAGTCATTAAAATCATGTGCAGGGGTGATTTTAACGCAACCGGTACCAAACTCTTTGTCGACATAGTCATCCGCAATAATAGGGATCCTGCGGTTGCATAAAGGCAGGTGAACCTGTTTGCCGATTAAGTGTTGGTAACGGATATCATCCGGATTGACTGCAACGGCGGTATCGCCCAACATGGTTTCGGGGCGCGTTGTTGCAACGATGAGGGACTCCTCAGAATCAACGACCAAATAACGGATGTGCCACATTGAGCCGGGCTCTTCTTCGGAAACGACTTCGAGATCAGAGATAGCTGTGCCGAGTTTTGGATCCCAATTGACCAAGCGCGTGCCACGATAAATCAAGCCCTCTTCATACAATTGAATAAACACTTTTTGCACTGCAGCAGATAGCCCCGGATCCATGGTAAAACGTTCCCGTGACCAATCAACAGACGAGCCCATCCGACGCATTTGGCTTGTAATCATGCCGCCAGATTCTTCTTTCCACTGCCAAATGCGTTTCAGAAATTCATCACGAGACATTGATTTTCTGGATAATCCTTCTTTTTCAAGTCTGCTTTCAACCACCAATTGCGTTGAAATGCCAGCATGGTCGGTTCCAGGCTGCCAAAGCGTATTTGCGCCACTCATGCGCTTATAACGTGTAAACGCATCCATGAGTGTATTTTGAAACCCATGTCCCATATGCAAACTACCAGTTACATTGGGGGGAGGAAGCATCAAACAAAATGCGTCTCCTTCACCTTGGGGTTTAAAATATCCGTTTTGTTCCCATTCAGCATAACGGGTTTGTTCAATGTCTTGGGGCGAGTATGTTTTTTCCATGGGTTTGCTTTGGCTGTTAAAAAAAGTGATATTAACATATTTAGGCAGCCAGACAGAATAACTTTTACGTTTGGCCATGCGCAGTATAACCGCAAGCTTTAATCCAACGCTTCATCCCGATGATCAGCGGCAATATAAGTATATAACGTAGGCACAACAAATAGCGTAAAGCAGGTTCCAACCAGTAAACCGGTGGAGATCACAAGGCCGATATCAAATCGGCTGACTGCACCGGCACCGCTGGCGATGAGTAAAGGGAATACACCGAAGACCATTGCGGCGGTGGTCATCAAGATAGGGCGCAGGCGAATCGCCGCAGATTGTTCAACCGCTTCACGACGCGACAACTTTTTTTCACGTTGCAAATGATTGGCGAAATCCACAATTAAAATACCATGCTTGCTGATTAAGCCGATTAGGGTAATCAGGCCAATTTGAGTATAAATATTAATACTTGCGGCGCCGAGGTTAAGAGGAATGAGTGCACCACAGATGGACAGCGGAACACTGATCAAAATAATCAGTGGGTCGCGGTAGCTTTCATATTGTGCCGCCAATACCAGGAAAATAATGATAACAGAGAGAAAAAAGGCGAAGACCAGTGAATTCCCTTCTTGAATAAATTGTCGCGATGCTCCTGCATAATCATAGGTAAATCCTTTGGGTAAGATGTCATTGGCTTGCTTTTCCAAAAAGGCTAGCCCCTGGCCTAATGTGGTTCCTGGCATCATCACTGCTTGGATGGTTGCGGAATTGAGTTGTTGAAAATGTGACGCCGCGTTCGGTTGGACCACTTCTGTTGGATTCACAATGGTTGATAACGGGATCATGGTGTTGTGTGAAGTGCGCACATAAATTTGGCCCAATTGCTCAGGCGTTAATCGAGATCCGCGATCTAACTGTGGGATAACCTGATAACTACGATCTTGTAGTACGAAATAATTCACATAACCGCCAGATAAGGCACTAGCCAAGCTTGAGCCAACGGATTTCATATCCAAGCCTAATTCAGAAGCTTTCGCGCGATTAATTTCCAAATTAACCTCAGGCTGATTAAATTTAAGACTATTGTCGGCATAAATAAATAATCCACTACTTTGTGCCGCGTTCATTAGTTTATTCGATATTTCCAATAGGGTTCGAAAGTCATTCGTGGTTTTAATAACAAATTGAACAGGGGTGCCGCTGCCACCACCTGGTAGTGAAGGCGGGATAATGGCAAACGATTTCAACCCACTGATGCTATCCAGTTTATTCTGCAGTGGCTGTTTTAATGAAAATTGCGTTGTTTCACGCTTATCCCATGGCTTCAATACCATGCCAGACATGGGTTGTTTTTGATTAATAATAAAATAATGGTCCGTTTCATCGAAACTCTTATAGATATCATTAAAAGGCTTGGTGAATGTTTCGACATAATTGAGTGTCGCTGTTTGCGGAGCTGTTCCGATGACGAAGAAAAAGCCTTGATCTTCCTCTGGAGCAGTTTCCTTCGCTGTGTGCATATAGAAATAAGGGAGGCTCAACATGACTACGGCAATCAATGGAAGAATAATGGAGCGAGTGTCGAGCAGGCCATGCAGTGTTCGCTGATAACGCGATTTCAGTTTGTCAAAGACCCGGTCAATTATTTTTACAAATCGCAGGTTACTGATATCATGATTTAATATTTTAGAGCACATCATCGGTGATAGCGTTAACGCGATGATCCCGGAAATCATGACCGCGCAAGCGAGTGTAAAGGCGAATTCAGTAAATAATGCGCCAGTAAGTCCTTCCATAAATCCAATAGGGGCATATACAGCTGCAAGGGTGATGGTCATTGAAATGACCGGTGTCGCAATTTCCCGTGCACCACGCAATGCGGCCTCTTTGGGCGTAAGGCCTTCTTCGATGTGCCGATAAATATTTTCAACCACAACAATGGCATCATCTACAACCAAGCCAATGGCTAAAACAAAAGCAAGTAATGTCAATAAGTTAATCGAGTAGCCCAAGCTTAACATTAAGGTGCATACGCCGATGAGGGACAGCGGAATCGTCACAATGGGAATCAGTACCGCACGGATAGATCCTAAAAATAAATAAATAACAGCGATGACTATGAGCGCTGCTTCCAGAATAGTCCAGATGACTTCTTTAATCGATGCGCGAATGTAGTCGGTTGCGTCATAGACAATCGTACCGTGCAGTGAGGGTGGAAATTGGCGTTGAATCTCAGGGAACGCCTGTCGTACCGAGGTAATAACGGACAGTGGATTGGCCGTTGGCGTGGGTGTAATGGCCAGGAAAATGGCTTTTTTGCCATCAAAAGTTACTGATGAATCATAGTTTTCTGAACCTAACTCGACCTTCCCTATGTCTCGTAGTCGAATAATCGAATTTTTATTCGATCGAATAATCAATTCTTTAAATTCTTCAACAGTATCAAGATTGGTATGGGCTTTGATGTTGATGGCTACATATTCGGATTTGGTGTTGCCCGCAGCGGTTAAAAAATTATTGTTTCCCAGAACAGCGTAAACATCTGCCGGAGTCACGTTGAGAGCGGCCATTTTAACGGGATCTAAAAAGACGCGCATGGAATAAGTTTGGCCGCCAAGAATATCCGCTTGAGCCACGCCATCAATCGATGCCAGTTGAGGCTGCACAACGCGCGTTGCATAATCGGTAATTTGTTGAGGCGTCATTTCTGTGCTATCGAGGCTGATGTACATGAGCGGTGTGGAGGTATCCGATTTTTTGATGATAATGGGTTGTTGCGCTTGTGGTGGCAATCGGTTGAGGGTTTGCTGTACTTTACTCATGACATCGGTAAATGCTTTTTGTGCATCGAAATTTAATTTGATGGTTAATACAATGGTACTGACCCCTTGGACACTGCTCGATGACATGTAATCGATCCCTTCAGCGCTTGCGACGGCGGATTCCAGGGGGGTGGTGATAAAACTGGCAATCAAATTAGCATCGGCGCCCGGGTAGCTGGTTAAAACGGTAATCACCGTATTATCCATGCGAGGAAACTGGCGAATTTGCATTTTAAAAATAGAATTGAGACCAAACAAAAGAATCAGCAAACTGATAACAGAGGCTAATACGGGGCGCTTAATAAATAGATCGGTAAATTTCATATCTTATGTATCTTCTCGGTAATTTCTCAATAACCCCGGGAGAAATACTTATCCGACGTACCGCGGACAAGCCGCGGTACGTCGGAATATTGAATAATCCCCGGGTTATCGAGAGGAGGCTATGTTATTGCCCAATCTTTTTCAGATCAGCGGTTTCATCTAATTTTATCGTGTTATTAATGACAACTCTTGTTCCATTTTGCAATTTCAATTCCCCTGAGCTGACAACGACTTGTCCGGCTTTAACGCCTGAAAGAATCACTGTGTAATTCCCTTTTTGGTCGCCAGTTTTAATGAATGTACGATTCACACGAAGGATGTTTGGGTCGTTCTTGTCTTTTTCAATCACAAAAACAGAGTTGCCATAGAGGCTGTATGATATAGCTGTGCTGGGCAAGACGATGACACCGCGCATGGGGGGGAGCTCAATCTCAATTCTTGCAAACATACCAGGGACAAAATTGAATTCAGTGGTTTTGTTATCCGTATTGGTTTTTGTATTGCAGACGACGATAGGCTTAGTGTCGAAGGGGTGTTTTTTAATGGTCACAAGAGAAGATTTTTCTGGGGATGCGGTTGCCGAGATAGGACAATTATAGAGCAGAGCTTGTAATTCAATATTGTGCGTATCGGTGTCAATTTTCGAGTTGATAGCGGTAATTTTACCTTCAAACAGCACATTGGGTGATTGTTCAACTGAAAATGTAATGGCTTGATTGAGATGTAATTCATTGATCCGTTGTTCTGGAAGGTGAAATTTTAAAAACAACGGATCCATGGATTGTAAGGTGACTATTTCAGTTTGGCCGGGCGTGACATATTGTCCAAGATTGATTTGACTAATCCCTAATCGTCCTGCAAAGGGGGCCTTGATGTGTTTTTGATTAATCAGCGCTTGTGTTTTATCAGCATTGGCTTGTGCTTGCTCTAATTTGGCATGTGCTTCATCTACGCTCGAACTTGGCGTGGCGCCTCGCTTAAGTAGATCAAGTTGGCGTTTGTAGTTGATGCCTTGTAAAGCGAGATCAGCTTGATTAAATTTCAGCGTTGCTTGTTCGACACTGTCGTTGAGATCGATGAGCGGTGTGTCTTTAAGTACAAATTGTCCTGAGTCAAAATGTAGTTCGACAATCTTTCCTGCAACTTCAGAGTTAATCGCGACGCCATTGATGGCCTCGAAATTACCGACAGCATGAATGACAGGGTTCCAGTCGCGTTTCGTTGCAACGACGGAGGAAACCGTTACCGCAGGAGGCTCATAACTTGCAAAAAAACGTTTGATCATGAAGGCTTTAAATAGATTAAAGACAAGAATTCCGCCGAAAACAACGGCCAGTACAATCACCATGTTGCGCATTCTTTTATTCATGAGCGAGATCATCTATAGATTAAGTACGAGATAGACATTGTGCATGGGTTTAGATATTTTTTCTAGACTTTATCAAGTTTCAAGTGGTGTTATCTTAAATCGTCTATTGATTAGAAAGTTTTTTACTGTTTGCCTCGCTTGAATTTTGGGCATTTTGTTTGTCATCGGTTTTGGGATCACGGAAAAACAGGGGTGAATTTTTTCCTCGTGCTGTATGCGCGGCAGTGGGTAGTGGGTAAACAGGAGAGATTGGTGAAAATGGAGAAGACGTTGAAGTTGAAGTTGAAGTTGAAGACTTAGACTGATCCTCATCCTCATCAGGCGAAGGACTCATTCTCGGTTGAAAGCATGACATATTCATTTTGATTTGGTCAAGTCGAGTAGACAGCGTAGGGTCGATACGGAGGAGATCTTCCTTTAACTGTGTAAATACAATTTGTAACTCATCAACAGTTGGGATTCGCTCCATATTTAACGCGGTCATACGGTTAGCGATCACATTTATGTTGTGGACTATCATTTCGCCAGGATTACGTAGTTCGGTTGTTCCCTCTATGTTTCTTGTCATTAGTGGCGAATGAGCTCTTTCATCGGGTTGAGGGAAGTCTTTTTGAGCGACCTGATACGCTTGCATTTGAGCGAATATATATGCTCCTGGTTCCGGTGCATACTCAACTGGATCGCGTATACTTTCAAGCATTCCTGGGGTGAGTAAGCATTTTAATACGTGACCTAAACTGTAGATATCATCGGATGGAAGAGGATGCGCTTCTTGCCCTGAAAAAGCCGCTGGATGTGTAAATCCGAGTGTTCCATGAAAATCCTTAGCGCGCTTCATCCTTGCTAGAGAATCCATATCTGTCACTACAAAGTGACCAATTTCAGGGTACCAAAGTACATTCTCAGGCTTAATGTCACGATGCCCCAGATTATTCTTGTGTGTATAATCTAACGCAACCAGAACATCTAACATTACTGACATGACTAAAAAGGAATATGCGGTTAGATGGTCATCCTTTATGTGATGAAAAAAAGGGAGCAGATCATAGATAGACTTGTCAAGAAGAGGCATCACCGCATACAGGTTCTTGTGATGCCGCACCCTAGCGATGAGGTGAGTAATATGATGTTGGGCTGTAGATTCCAATGCTTGTGTGAGGGTTGCATATGGCCCGAATGATTTTGCAGCGCCTCTATGTTTAGTATGTAATAATTTCAAGGCCACTGGAAGACGTTGAATCCTCATTGGTGAGGTCCCTGGGTCAGGATTGAGTACAACCGCACGATAGACTACTCCTTGCGCCCCCCGTGAAATTTCCTCTAGACTGCTCCAGTCAATTTGCGCAATTTTTTCTTTAATGCGTCGTCCTAACTCTGCAGATCGTGGTCGTTGGATTTGTCGTTTTGACTCCATGTCGGCAGAAGTTAGTTTGGTTGAATCTGATGGAGATTGGGGTGAGTTTTTTTTCATGAGTAAGTCCTTCTGTCAAGCATGTTTCATGGTATCAAAGTGTAAACAAACAATCAACGTATTGTAATTTGATGACATCAAGTTCATGTATTGCGCCGATTGTTGTTGATTAAGTCTTGAACAAAGGATTTAAAGTAATTCAGATGGTATTTTTTTGTCTCGTCGTCCTGAACGCCCGAGTGCCGAAGATACTTCGGCGTTCAAGACGACGCACTTGGTTGGGGAGCCAAAAATTTAAAGTGAATTGTGGTAGACGGCACGCAATGTGAATATTCAAAAGTATCTGTTTATTTCTGATGTGTTAATCCAAAGTTTGCAAGTTCTTCTTCCGCAAACGCGATAGGGTCTTCTTCGGATCGTTTTGCGTTATACATTGCGGTATCAAGGTCGTTTAATATACGTCTTACTGAGGTTATTTCTGGCGAAATGAGTTGCACACCGATACAGGGTCGGATATCGAGTGGTTTCTTTTTAAACAATAAGGGTTCTTGTAAAACGGTCAAGATTCGCTTTGCAGCTTGACGAGCATATTCGTGGCTTTGTGATTTATCTTCTGTAAGGCGAGTGAGAAGTATATAAAATTCGCTTCCTCCGGTATGACACACAACGTCTTCTTTCCTGATGGTTGCGACGAGTCGTTTAGCCGTTATCATGAATATTTTTTTTACAGGGTCTTGACCCAGTTGTTCATTAATCTCGCTTAATTTGTCGAGATCAATGAGCAATACCGCACCAAAGACGAGATGGCGTGAATTATAAGCGATGAGATGTTTTAACTGATCATACAGGTTTCGCCGATTCCCTAAGTTTGTCATTTGATCGAACGATTGCATTTGGCTGTTGAGTTTGTCGTTCATTCGAATATAAGGCAGGATGAATTTCCAGTAGACAATCGGTGTTGTCATCATCGCCAGTATCATTGCATCAGCAATGATATAGACAAGGAGATTGGCTTTGGGAATGAAATATGACAACAACAATCCAGTCATAACCTGGGTGAGTCCCACAATGGTCGATAGTTGTATAAAAATTAATTTGACGGAGCGCATTCGGAGTCCTTTCGTTTAGGTCTGTCAATATTTAATACTAGCCCGTCATTGCAAGTTTGTCACGTTTTTCAGGGTTGGTTAAAAATAAATCCCGCTACACACGATCTGCCTTCAGATAATAACAAATTGAACGTCCGGCAGGCGGCACCGATTTGCATGCACTCCAAACCAATGCGTTGCTTGGATAACCACTCCTGGATCGCTATAGGCGGTTGTTGCCCTAGATGCGGGTGCCCGATTAAAATGAGCTCAGGGCTGTGTTGGATCATGGGCATCAGGCTGGCTTCAGTTAGTTCTTGTAGTGAATGAATCGGCCAGGGCGTGAGAATGTCATGTGCAGAAACAATCAAACTGTTGTTGTATATCACATCGTTAATCATGAGTTGTGACTCATTATAAGATATGATGCTGTTTGGGTTGCGTGAATCAATCTGGATCTGCATAATACTCTGTTCGTGTGATACTTTGGGTTTAATTAGCGGGGTACGATGAATATGAGTCTGCCTTAACCCTCCGATGAAATCAAGAAAATTATATTTTGGCCAGCAATTCTCGCCGTAATAAATGAACTGGCAGGTGGCATGCCTTCTCCCGTTGACTGGAGAAGGTGCCCGACAGGGCGGATGAGGGTAGATGAAAACACCGCAATTTAAACTCCACAACAGACGCAGGTATTTATGGATGTAGTTGTTCACTCTGATTGCCCTTCATCGCTGAAACCAAAACAGTTGATCAAGGGTCATAGTCATGCATACCTTAATATTCTGACGTGCCTGGGCTATGGAGAAAACGAATATCCAGTTGCCGATTGGTTACGGTTATATCATCAGCTTGAAGGGAGATGGCTTGTTGTGACGCCCATCCATTGGCAGGCGACGCATAATGATGTCATGTTAATGGCCTGTGATGGTGCGTTAAATTGCAGTGATGCGCAAGCTCGTGCGGCGTTTGATGTATTTTCAACGTTTGCCGCAGAAGAGGGGATGCAGGTGCATTATCATGACCGGTATACATGGTTATTACAGTGTGATGATAAGCCGGCTATTACTGCATTACCGCCAGATGCCTTGATTCATCAGTCCATGTTCGCCCACATTCAGCAATTAGACAGTACGTTATCTTGGCAACGGTTTCTGACCGAAGTGCAAATGTTGTTTGCCCAGCGCATCAGTCATTCGTCTATGATTAACGGCGTTTGGATTTGGGGCGGCGGGCAATTAAAAGCACCTTCTCATCGGCCAATTTGGGTTAATCATCTCAATCAATTTGAAATGGCCCGTCTATTATCCAACAAGACCCAGTTAGGTGGACGAGAGGATACGAAGAATACACTGCTTTGGTTTGATTCCCTCACTCTCGAAGAACATGAGATATTAAGCACTCAATTGAAGCCATACGCTGTGAATTGGTATTGGAATAATCTAGCCTATCACACAAAAAAATCGTCTTGGTTTACAAAGATTTTCAGCTCACTTTCCTAAGGAACTGTAATGCACATTAAACAACGTCAACTTCCGTCCAACGCAACGCCTTTAAACACCGCGTCCGCCGTATTGGATCGTATCTTTATGACGCGAGGAATAGAACGTATTGAAGAGCTGGACAATCGACTACCGTCCTTATTACCTTTTGATTCATTAATGGGGATCGAACAAGCCAGTGCGCGGTTGGAAAGCGCAATGCGGGCACAGCAACGCATTTTGATTATCGGTGATTTTGATGCAGACGGCGCTACTTCGAGCGCTCTGGCTGTTTCTGCGCTCCGTACAATGGGCGCCTTACATGTTGAATTTTTAGTGCCTAATCGATTTGAGTTTGGATATGGGCTAACGCCGCCGATTGTCGATGTCGCTAAACGATGGAATCCTGATTTAATTATAACAGTTGATAATGGTATATCGAGCATTGAAGGCGTCGATCGTGCCAATGAGCTCGGCATCGACGTGGTGGTTACCGATCACCATTTGCCGGCAGACACATTACCGAATGCGTGCGCTATTGTGAATCCTAACCAAGTCGGTGATACCTTTAAAAGTAAATCAATCGCCGGTGTAGGGGTTATATTTTACGTGATGCTAGCGCTTAGGCGAGCGTTATCCAACAGCGGTTGGTTTCTCTCCGAAGGGATTGCTGAGCCTAATATGGCTTCTTTTTTAGATTTAGTGGCGTTAGGTACTGTCGCGGATGTCGTGGGCTTAGATCAAAATAATCGAATCATGGTAAAACAAGGTTTGGCACGCATACGTCAGGGCTACTGTCGTCCAGGCATTCGCGCTCTAATTGATATTGCCGGTCGGAAGGCCCCTCTTTTGAAAGAAAGTGATTTAGGTTTTGCGATTGCGCCACGGCTAAATGCGGCGGGTCGTTTAGATGATATGGCGCTCGGTATCAACTGTCTTCTGTGTGATAACGACGATAATGCCCGTTCATTTGCCAAACAATTGGATGAGCTCAACATTGAGCGACGTAAGATCGAAACGGAAATGAAAGTGCAAGCCATGCAAGACGTTGAAAAGTTAACCGTTCGAGTGGATTCAACGGATGGACCGTTGCCGATTGCGTTGTGCTTATTTGATGTCTCCTGGCATCAGGGTGTGATTGGTATTCTTGCTGGTCGTTTAAAAGAAAAATTTCATCGTCCTGTGATCGCTTTTTCACAAGTGAGTTCGGAGGAAATGAAGGGATCTGCCCGCTCGATTCCAGGCTTAAACATCCGTGATGTGCTCGCCAATGTGGATCGAACGCACCCTGGTTTAATCGTAAAATTTGGCGGGCATGCGATGGCAGCGGGATTGACGTTGAAGCCTGAATCGCTTGAGGCATTTCGGGAAGCCTTTCTTCAAGAGGTTAGTCAACACATTGATCTGTCTTGTTGTGAGGGTGAAATTTTGAGTGATGGTGCGCTTGCACCGGCCGAGTTAAGTCTCGAGCTCGCCAAGCTGATTCAAGACTCTGGCCCATGGGGTCAGCAATTTCCTGAGCCATTGTTTGATAATTATTTTGAAGTTCTTGATCAGCGTCTTGTTGGTCAGCATCACTTAAAAATGACGCTCTCTCATGCCGATGGAGGAGACTGTTTTGATGCGATTGCCTTTCAGGTCGATTTAAAGGCATGGCCTAATCATCGAGCGCGGAAGATTCATGCAGCGTATCGTTTGGATATCAATACGTTTAATGGACGAACGAAATTACAATTGATGATTGTGAATATGAAGGCAGTGGAAGACTGTACATGATAGTCAGATACTTCCGGTTCCGTCGTTGCGAGCGAAGCGCGGCAATCCAGAGTTCAGAGCACGGTACTCTGGATTGCCGCGCTTCGCTCGCAACGACGGAACCTGGTCTTTTTTATACAAATTGTGAAGTTCATTGGGAGTTGAATGGTTGGGTTGCATCTTGCCTCCCAATGAAATTCACAATATGTGCAATGCTGTATCAGGCGTCGTTGCGAGGCACGAAGCAATCCAGAGAACAAAGCTTCGAACCCTGGATTGCATCGTGCCTCGCAACGACGCGACCTGCAAGTTCATTGGGGATGTTTGTACCGAAAGTACTGAAGACACTCGCAACGATGTATTCGGGTTCTTCCAAAATGCTGTCAAAAGTAATGATACTAGCCACTGCTTTCCTAGTAACATTCACGCAACCCATTTTTGCAGCCTCCCATCACCCGCAAGAATTTTTAAAGCAGATCGCCGGCTCAAAAGACGAGGGTAAGCAAATTGTTCAGCATTTCTGTATTAACTGCCATGCACAAAGGCCGCTTATACCTCTAGGTGCCCCCCGAATAGGGGTAACTGCGGATTGGGCGCCACGCTTAAAACAACAGATGTCTGTTTTATTTAAACATACCAGCGAAGGTATAAACGCCATGCCAGCACGCGGAGGTTGTTTTGAATGTAGTGATGAGCAGTTAATTTTATCTATTCTTGCTCTGCTTCCAGAGCCACTTAAGCCTGTAGAATCAACAGTAAAGACCATAAAAAAACCACTAAGATAAAATATTTCATAAAAAACCCTAAACTTATTCATAATTCTTCCGATAAAGTAAGAAAAGGAGGAAACAATCATGAAGAAGCAACTGATAACGGTTCCACTGTTTGGATTGATGGCTGCATGCGGTTCGATGGATCGATCAGTACCGATCGTGGATGATGCGGGGTACACTCATTATACTGCGCATTATAGTTCAGACAATAAGGGGGCTTACGTTTTCCCAGCGAGTCGTCCAGCAACCGGTCGAAAAGTGTTTGTATTTGATCCTAAAGCAACGGCTTGGGCTGCCTATGATTCAGAAGGCAACCGGGTTAAAACGGGGCGCGCTTCTGGTGGACAGGCATTTTGCGAAGATGTCGGCAAACCCTGTCGGACTGTGACTGGAACGTATCGTGTTTACTCTAAAAAAGGCCCAGAATGCACATCGAGCATTTATCCTGTCGAAACGCATGGTGGTGCGAAAATGCCCTATTGCATGCATTTCCATGGAGGCTATTCGATTCACGCGGCTTATGAAGTACCAGATGCTAACGTGAGCCATGGGTGTATTCGGGTGTTGCCGAGTGCGGCACAATGGTTAAACGAGAATTTCGTAGATATTGGTACAACGGTGATTGTGAAGCCGTATAGTTAATTGTTTGTAGGTTAAGTGTAGGTTGGGTTGAGGCGGGTTCGCCGAAGCCCAACAAAACCATCCATGTTGGGCTTCGGCGAATCCGCCTCAACCCAACCTACAATATGAATCTTAAGAAGAACACTTAATTTTAATCATTTGCGTTCCAAGATTAAGCACTTCCACTTTAGCTCGTGGCTCTGCAATCAATTCAAACCGTTGTCCGGGTTGAGCGACTAGAAATAGTGATTCACCTGGGGAAAACTCAACACCATTTAATGTGCCTTTATTGGTGATCATATGGAAGGATATAGGATTATCTGGAGTTTCACTGACAACTTCGCAAGAGCCTTTTACTTTCCATAGCAAGAAGTTATAAAAAACTTCAGGTTCATTAGGCTGAAGCTCAGCTTCCATGGCGACGCCAGATGCAAAACTGTGGGTGGTTGTACTAAAACTTGATGTGCAAAAGAAACTAACAAGTAAACATAATACCGCTTTTATCGTTATTTTCATGAATCAATCCTTATTGATGATGACAAGTCCTTATATTTTACACAAATTTAAATCGGATGGCAAATAAAATGATCGATACATAAAAAAGTAGGGTAACTATTCAGCACATGATGAAATTCGGACAGCATTGCGTCACTGCCATTAAGTTAAGGAAAAAATGATTGATGTACGCGTAGGTTGGGTTGAGCGAGAGCGAAGCCCAACATGACAATTTTGTTGGGCTTCGCTCTCGCTCAACCCAACCTACGTCCGATTATTTCCCTTAACTTAATGGCAATGAAGCATAGCGTAACCAAGGATCGACTCAGGACGATACCTTGGGTATGCGTAATCAGCTTAATCATTACAACAGTTATTCGTTGTCCTTAATCAGCAATAAAATAGTCGATGTTGCAGTAGCAGGTCTCGTTTTTTTAGGATTAATAATCATGGTTTTAGTTTTATATGGTCTTAATGCCGATTTTAAATGGTTTATTAAATCAGATGGTTGTTTCAATTCGGTCTTGGTTTGTGTTTGAATGCTGCCGATCCAGATGGTTTTATTTTGATTGTGAACGTGATAATTTGAACGCCAAAAGCGAACAATCAAGCCATTCCCCTCATGAGATGAGCCATATGTCATCATGAGAAATGGTTTTTGATTCATATAGAGCTGTGCCATGAGCGGTAATTCGGCAGAGGATTTTTGGTTTCCTAGTCGCAATATTAACGAATAGAAAAATGAATCCAGTTGTTTTTTCCAACCCGCTTGTTCAAGTGTTTGCTGCAGGGATTGAATCGATCCCACGTATTGAATGTTCATTAAACCGATTTCTTTTCCAAAACGATTCATACTATATAGCGGTAACAACGGACGTTGTTGTTTCCACCATGCATTGTATTGGATATCAAATTGTTGGGTGTAAGGTTGTTGTCTGCCTGAAATGGCATGAAAAAATAACAACGATGATAGCGCCGTTGCAATCATCAATAAGACAATCGAGAGCGTGATGGGCAGATAGGAACGATAATGTGGCTTGCCGCATCGCCGGTACAGCATCCAGTGAATCAGGGCGTTGGTAAAGCCAATTTTATAAGCGATGAAGACGTTCATCAACCAGTCTTCTCCGAGATAAACTAACGCAATCCCGGCAAAAAACAAAATCATCAATAGTAGAATTCTGAGTATGATGCTGACAGTTTGCTGATAAAAAGCCGCCATATAAAATATTAAAAATCCATACAATGACGTCGCGAAGGTGAGTCCACGTGTTGGGTATGCAAAAAAAGGGAGTTCAGACAGTTGATAAACAGGAAGGGGGGATTGCAATGTATAAGACATCAACATCACAATCAGTGTCGATGTGATGAACAGACTTAACCAGAATTTTAACAGGCGCCAGTCTCGATGATATAAAGCATAACAAACAATCGCTACACCGAATGCAATCAGGGATAGGTAGCTGATATCCAGACGGGCAACGATAAAAAAAGCATCAAAATCGTGCGTTCGTATGCTTAAACAAAATTGCCTAACGGCTTCATTGATTTCTATCGCCCACAGACTATAAGTGTATGAATAGAAGAAAAGTGGCATGAGTGCAAAAAAGCCGATGAATAAAATAGCCATCGTTGCCGTAGCATAATGATCAACTTCACCAGGCGGGGTAAAAAATCGGGCCCATTTGCCAAACAACTTAGAACGCATCAGTTGTGACCAAGACGAGTTGAGATGGATGTGTAGCCATTGATTAATGTGGATGAAAATCCATTTAACCCCTAATGTTAACGCCCAAACGATTACCAGAAAACATAACACAACGACAAATAGCTTTGAGGCACTCTGCGCAGAAAGTTCGCTACTTGCCGACCCAATTAAAATGCCTGGCATGATATATAAAAATGCCCATCCAATCGCTGATGTGACATTGGCCACTAAAAAATGCCAGCGATTCATCCGCATCATGCCAGCAATGATGGGAATAATCGATCGTAGTGGCCCTGTAAATCGCCCGATTAATACACTCTTGCCACCATGGCGCTCAAAATAGTCTTGACCAAAACGAAGCCATTGCGGATAACGTTTAAAAGGCCACATGTTCACAAGGCGATCACTAAAGACGAAGCCAATGCTGTAGCTTGCGCTGTCACCTGCGATGGCGCCTAGTGTTGCCGCTAACAAGGTTAAATCAATACGCATCATGCCTGAGCCAGCTAAGATACCAAAGGCTGTCATGGTGACCGATCCGGGAACTATGGTGCCAACAAATGCAAGAGACTCACAGAATGATACTAAAAAGGTAGCTAATAAAGCCCAATGCGGGTGCAAATAGACCCACTGGGTAATGGGGTGTAGGTACTCGGAGAAGAAGTCCATTACAGTTCTTGTCCTACGGCAGGTAAAAACGTTTGAATAAATTGTTGTGATATCTCATCCATAGAAATGTCATCTATAAAGTCACTGATCTGGGTCATCTTGAGCTCCTTATAACCGCAGGGATTAATCCCATCAAACGGTTCCAGATCCATGTTAACGTTTAATGCAATACCATGATAGGTTCGGCCGTTTTTAACGCGTAAGCCAATTGATGCGATTTTTTTGCCATCAACATAGACGCCGGGCGCGCCGCATTGGATGCTTGCTTGAATATGATAATGTTGAAGAAGTGCGATAAGCGTTTGCTCTAAATGGGAGACCAGTGTCCGTACACCCATTTTCAGTCGTTCAATATCAAGAAGGGTATATATAACCAGCTGACCTGGGCCGTGATACGTCACTTGTCCACCGCGATCGGATTGTACAATCGAAAGGCCCCGCGGGTTGAGAACATGCTCAGGCTTGCCGGCTTGCCCCTGCGTGTATACGGGATGATGTTCGAGCACCCAAATCTCGTCTGGTGTGGTTTCGTTCCGATCGATGGTGAACTGCTTCATAGCTTCCCAGACCGTAGAGTAATCTTGAAGACCTAAAGTGCGAATGGTCAGCATTTTATAGAACCATCTTGATGTGAGTGTTTTGAGTCAGTTCGCGATACAGTAAATCTAACGATGCTTGATTTTGGGCGTGCACAACAGCTGTTATGGATACAAAATTTCCATTTTGACTGGGTTGAAAGACAAACGCGCTATCCGCCAACTCAGGATGATGTCGACGAACGATTGCCAGCAGCTCATCCTGTGCTCCTGGCTCGTTTTTGAAAATGATTTTAATGGGAAAGTCACAAGGAAATTCAATCATGCGAGGCACCCATGCTAAGCGTTAAACCAACGTTTGTAAGTGAGTCGCACTGAATCTTTCATTCGTGTGAACAAACCACCCTGGGGCGCATCGTTTAATGCATACAAGGACTCAGTGGCGATGATGTTGTTATCAAACTTAACAACCACTTCGCCTAATTTATCGCCTTTCTTAAAGGGGGCTTGCAAATATTTAGCAACATTAGTATTGATAGAGAGATGTTGATATTGTCCGGTGGGAATGGTGACAAACAGGGGACGATCCAGTCCAGCCTGAATGGAATCTTGCATGCCTTTATATAAGGGGACTTCAGTGACTTTAACCCCGGCTTGATAAAGCTCGTGGGTTTCGAAAAAACGGAAACCGTAATTCAGTAATCGCTCGCTATCATCTGCGCGCGAGGTGTCATTGGGTGCTCCGAGGAGAACCGCCAAAATACGCATATTGCCATGTTTAGCAGAAGACACCAGGCAGAAACCAGCCTCATCGGTATGTCCGGTTTTCACGCCATCTACCTGGCCATCACGCCAGAGTAAGCGGTTACGGTTGGCTTGTCGTATGCCGTTAAATGAAAACCATTTTTGTTTATACCAATGGTAATATTCAGGAAAGTTGTTGATGAGTGAGCGGCTTAGGATGGCCAAATCTTTTGCGGTGGTATAAAGATTTGGATTGGGTAAACCAGTACTGTCGGTGAAATGGGTGTTATTCATACCAAGTTGCTTGGCTTGAAAATTCATGATTTCCGCAAAGCCATTTTCACTTCCACCGAGTTGTTCAGCCATCGCGACACACGCATCATTGCCTGAATCGACGATAATCCCTTTTAATAGATCTTGAATACTGACTTGTTGTCCTTCCTTAACAAACATTCGGGAGCCGGCAGTTTGCCAAGCTTCACGGCTGATGCGAACCAGATCAGTGAGATGAATTTGATTTTGTTTAAGTGCGTTGGAAATGACATAAAGCGTCATGATTTTAGTCAAGCTCGCTGGCGGTAACTTCTCGTCACTGTTTTTTTCTGCAATAATTTTCCCACTGTTGACATCAATTAGAATATACGCCTTGGCGTTTAGTGCAGGGGGTGTTGGGGTAATAATGGGGTTACTTACGGCCGGCGGCGGTGAGTTGAGATTATCGAGCGAGGGGCTTGCATAAAACACCCCTGATTTTAGTGCGAGAGTGATCGCTAACATGTTTAATAAAAAAAGGGATGGTTTTTTCATGGTAGTCGCCTGATAATAAAAGGGTTCATGTTATCACAGCCTTTTGTGTGTAAACAATTAGTATCATCAAGGAAAAATCATGAGATTGTCATTTTTAGTTATTATTGGGCTATTATTGGCCAGCTGTCACACGCATCGCCTCGAGCGTGGGGATGATGACGGCCTTGAAGGTCGACGTTTTTCTATCACACATGAAGTCGACCCAGAACAAGATGATTATGTTTATTTAAAGCGAAGGGCAAAAGCGACGCACCACAAGACATTCAAGCAGACAGATCAAGATGGTGCGCCTTCAGGACCAGTACCGGTATCGTTTGAAAAAGTGATACCTAAGCGTGAACCCATTAGTCGATACGGCAATCCTGATAGTTATCAGGTTATGGGCAAGCGATATGATGTGATGACGAATTCAACAGGATATAAAAGCCGGGGGATTGCCTCTTGGTATGGTACAAAATTTCATAAAGTACGCACATCCAGCGGTGAAAAATATGATATGTATGCCTTAACGGCCGCCCATAAAACGCTGCCTTTGCCTTCATATGTCAAAGTAAGAAATTTGGATAATGGTAAAACTGCTATCGTCAAAGTCAACGATAGGGGGCCTTTTCATGAAGGGAGAATATTAGATTTATCCTATGCGGCAGCCACAAAATTAGGGGTATTTCCCAAAGGAACGGCTAACGTCGAAATTGAAGCGTTAAAAACCACACAGCATTCATTGAATTATTATGTGCAAGCGGGTGCGTTTGAGTCAGCCGTGCTCGCAGACACCCTGCGTGCCAAGTTAGGCGCGTTGACAACCTCACCGGTCTATGTGCAAAAATATAATAATCGGTTTCTTGTACAAGTAGGGCCTTTTGCCAGTAAGGATATGGTTAACAGTTTGAAGGAACGCTTGGAACTTAATAATATCCATGGATCGTTCTCAATGTTGATGTGATTGTAGGGTGGACAAAGGAGCCTACGGCGACGCGTCCACTATTGTGGCAGGTTTATCTAAAAATCTTCCAAGCGAGTTGAATACAGCGGAAATTGAGCCAGTATTTTTTTGTCTTGCGTAACCAGCGGAACATCCAGTAGTTTTGCTAAACTGACAAATTCACAGTCATAAGCAGAGCATTCCGATGTGTTTACTAATTCCAGAACAAGCTCTGAAGACGGCTGATATTCATTATCAGTCATTAAGTATTCTGCTTGACGGGTGATGTCGATAGCCTGCTGTAGGGAAATGATGTTTTTTCGAATATACAATGCCAGTACATTTCTAAACTCAGATCGCCATAAATGAGGAGCGGCCCACGTATGTCCGCTTTTGAGTAATTCCTCAACAGCAGTCGTATGTTCACCTTGGATGTAAAGGTAAACCAAAATATTCGTGTCGACAACAATCATGAACGTCCTTGCTGCTTGATTTCATTGATGAGGTCATTCGTTAGGCTAATAGTGGGGTTGGATTTGATACGTAATTCACGTGCCTTCAAAACAATGCGCTCTATGTTTGGGCGAAGCGGATGCACTGCTTGAGCCAAGCTGACAATGGCTTCACTGTTCAAACTGCGATGATTCAGAGCGGCTTGCTGTTTGAGTTCATTGTATAGTAAATCAGGTATGTTTTTAATGGTTAAAGTTGCCATGATATATACTTCCAAAATGGTTCCATAATGGAAGTATATGGCAAGTGGTCAATATTTTCAAGACAGTCCATCAATAACAACCCTCGTTCCTTTCACCCCGCCTTCCCCAGGAACTTCAACAAACTCTTCATTCAGCCATTGCGCGTCTTCGATAAACATCCGCACACAACCATGGCTGTCACGAAATCCTGGGATGACTTCGCTGCCATGGAGCGCAAAACCACGGAAGAAATGCATGCAGAATGGCATGATAGCGCCGCCATTATCCCCATTCGCTCGGACAGGAAAAGCGGTTGAAATGCAATCGATATCTTGTTTGCGAATCACGCGAAAAGAGCCGCTGGGCGTTCTACATCCACCAAGCGCCTCTGAGCAGTTAGCGGATCCGGATGACAATGGCCCCCACCAAATCAACTCACCACCGGCATCGTATGCACCCCATGCCAATTGTTTTTGATCAACATAAATCGTTTTTTCACCGTCAGGATGAATATAACGAGGAAATGGGGAAACATCATAAATGGTGAGTCGCTCAATGTTTTTCGGAACGGCAATTTTCATTCCGGGACGCAGCCGAATATTCATCCGGTTTACCCGTTTGACGATGTCACGCTCCTCTGGATTAGCAAACAAGCTCTCCCAGGTCTCATTGGGTTTAACCGAGATGCAAGTATAGTCAGCAGATTGACATAATACTTCGCCAAAACGTTTTGCTGACCAGGCGTTTTGATAAGTCGTGATTAAAAATAGTAGTCCCAATAAGGCAATGAACCGTTTCATGATAACCCCTTAATGTGGATTCATGTATCTATTGGATATAACGGCAGAAATCAAAAAAACTGTAATGTGAGCAGGTGGCAGTATGGTATATCTTAATGGTACTAAGTTAAGGGCAGTAGGTTGGGTTGAGTGAGAACGAAGTCCAACATGACGATTTTGTTGGGCTTCGCTCTCGCTCAACCCAACCTACTCCGATTAATTCCCTTAACTTAATGGCAGTGAACCTACGCGTACATCAATCATTTTGACCTTAACTTAGTGCCATTAGGGTGTATGTTAATTAAAGGGAGTAGGAGAATATACAGCCAAAAACCGATCCTCATCATCGTCATCGAATTCCTGTACGCCTTGAACTAGGGTGGAGAGGGGACGTGTTATCAAGCTGATTGCGCATTTAACAAGAGATGCAACGGCTAGAAGAGGGAGTGTGATGCCGATAACCAAGCCTTCTAAAGCTACTTGACCAGGGTTTTGTTCTTTATCTTCAGTCGCGATACCCACTGCGATGGCTAACATATGAATCATTTTCAAGGTGGCAAGCAAAAAAGAGATAACAGCAAGGCCTGCAGTGACCACAGGAATAACAATAACCCCCATGGCTTCATCGAGATAGTCATAGCCATCACGCAGCGGAGTAAATAGGTTGATTTTTGTTGCGGCGATACTCGCTACGGTTTTTAGTAAATCGACTACATCATCTACATCGTTTAATAATTGTTGGTGCTTATCTTTGACGGCATGATAATGATTCCAGTAATTGACAAAGAAATTCAACTCGTCTTCTGGTTTTTGTTTTGGCTCTCGTGGATCGGATGACATTGCCTTTCCCTTGCTAGGTTGATTGGTTGAATAAATAAGGCCGGGTGAAGCAACCCGGCCTAAAGGAAGAGCTTAGTGAATTGTATTACACGCGCATCGTTTGTGCGTCATTAAAAACAAAACGTTGTTCCTCTTTAGATTGAGGTAGATCAAGTTGACCAGGATTTTCTGGTGTCGAACTAAAGAGTGCGTTGCCGAGTGTGGCAATCGGGCGTGTTAGCAAGCTAAGCGTGCATTTGATCAATGCAGCGAGGGATGCTACAGCTGCAAATAAAGCGATTGCGCCTAATACAATAGCAGCTTCACCATGCTTATCACCATCATCATTGACCAAATTGATTGTGATAGCCAGCGTATGAAACAGTTCTTTAAGTGCCCACACAGTAGAGACAGCTGAAACAACGACGCCTGCCAATGGAAGCAATGTTGCGCCTACAACTTCGTCAGTAAAATCATAACGATCGCGAAGTGGGGTAAAGAAGTTTAGTTTTGCAACGCATACATCCTTTAGAGTAGTAAAATCTTCCGTCGGAGATGTATGCTCATCGTTATTACTATGCTTAGCAATCAGAGCTGCACAGTGAGATATGTAATTGTCGAAGAAACTCAAATCTGCTTTTGGTTCTGAAGTAAATTTTGGTTCTGCCATTTTTTTTCCTTAGTCAGTGGTTTGAGTCATCACTGTACACTGTTGACTTAAAAAATACAACATGGTTTGGTGAATTATTCAGCAACACATTTGAATCGCAAGAATAGCTGGTATAATGTATACCTTGACAGGTCTAAATGGATCATAACGTATGAGTTGGTTGAAAAAGTTATTACCTTCTATTGTGCGCACAGACGACGCACCCAAGAAAGAAGTACCTGAGGGCCTGTGGAGCAAGTGTAAGGGCTGTGGTGAAATTCTTTATCATGCCGAACTAAAGAAAAATTTAATGGTGTGTGCGAAGTGTGGTCATCATCATCGCTTGAATGCTCGCGAACGGATCGCTCAATTTCTGGATGAATCTGGCCAGGAAGAAATAGCTGCTGATCTAGAGCCTATTGATCGACTGAAATTTCGTGATTCTAAAAAATACCGAGACAGGATTACGCAAGCACAAAAAGCGACCGGCGAAAAAGAAGCGCTGATTGTGGTCAAAGGAACTTTGCAGAAGAAACCAGTGGTTGTTAGCGCTTTTGAATTTAATTTCATGGGCGGTTCGATGGGGGCAACAGTTGGTGAGAAATTTGTGCGTGCGGTTAACATTGCGATTGAAGAACGTCGTGTCTATGTATGCTTTACCGCCAGTGGGGGCGCGCGCATGCAAGAGGGCTTGTTTTCCTTAATGCAAATGGCAAAAACGTCAGCTGCATTAGCTAAATATGCAGAAACAGGCCTACCGTTTATTGTGGTGTTGACTGATCCAACCATGGGTGGCGTATCCGCAAGTTTTGCCAGTCTTGGGGATGTTATCATTGCCGAACCAAATGCGTTGATTGGATTTGCAGGGCCGAGAGTGATAGAGCAAACTGTTCGGCAAACTTTGCCCGAAGGCTTTCAACGTAGCGAATTTTTATTAGAGCATGGTCATATTGATATGATCGTCGAACGAAAAGCTTTGCGAGAAACGATTGCTGAATTGGCATCGAAATTGACCGGGGGCCAGAAATAAACGTGCCAGGCTTTGATTCTACACTGAACGAATGGTTGCATTATTTTGAAAGCCGTCCTCAGCAAACGATTCAATTAGGACTTGAGCGGATCAAAACAGTTGCCGAACGCCTTCAATTGTTGCCGCTGAATGTACCGGTGATTACTGTTGCAGGAACGAATGGCAAAGGTTCAACTGTTTCGGCCCTTGAGGCGATATACACCGCGGCCGGGTATCGTGTTGGTGCTTATACATCGCCCCACTTACTCTATTTCAATGAGCGGATCCGTTTGAATCAACAGCCGGCTTCGGATGAGGCTATTTGTGAGGCATTTAGGTTGATTGAAACAACTCGTGAATCCATTCATCTGACTTATTTTGAAATGGCAACATTGGCTGCGTTGTTGTATTTTAAGGCGATGCAGGCAGAAGTTATTATTCTAGAAGTGGGGCTTGGCGGGCGGCTGGATGCAACGAATATAGTCGATGCTAATATAGCGGTGATTACGACCATTGATTTTGATCATGAAGATTATTTAGGGCATACGCTGGAAGCGATCGGTTTTGAAAAAGCAGGGATTTTAAAACCGAATCAAACCTTGGTTTATGCAGATCTCAACATGCCAGCCAGTGTCCAGCAACGTGCAAGTGATTTGCAGGTTAAGACAATATGCCTGAATGAGGACTATGAGTATGACTTGAGTCAAAAACAACTCACAGTATCCTTTTTACACCCTCTGGTTTTACCGTGCCCGAAGCTTCACCCCAATGCCGCTGCGGCAGCGGTGGTTGTGACGCAATGTTTAGGTGCGAAGCTGCCTGTAGACGCATTATCGTTACAACGTGCAATGGAAACAGTTGAAATTGCTGGCAGACAACAGGTTATTTATGATACAATATGCACTGTTTTGGATGTTTCTCATAATCCGCAATCAGTGAAACTGTTAGCAGAGCGCATGGAAACACTGATTAAAGAAAAACCCGATGGACGTGTTCATGCCGTTTTTTCTGGATTGAAAGACAAAGATTTGTGCGGCTTAATTCAGCCGATGCATCCATGGGTTGATGAATGGTATTCTGCAGTTTTAGATAACCCGCGCGCGGCATCAGAGTCGATGATTAGGGATGCATTTGCACAAACAAATGGGTTGACGCCAAGCATTTATGGGTCGATAGTAGAGGCTTATCAAGCAGCCAGGGATTGTGCGGAGCCGGGTGATATCCTGGTTGTGTACGGTTCATTTTACGTGGTTAGTCCGATTGTGATTATGCTCATCTGAGGGGGATTTATATGCAGTGGTTTCAAGATGAAAAAATCAAACACCGAGTCATTGGATTGGCTGTTTTGATGTCAATAGCATTGGTTTTTGTTCCTGCAATGGTTAAAAAATCCAATCAGCGTTTGGATAGAAACATGAATCTGTCGTTGAATTTACCGCCTAAACCGGCTTTTCCTAACGTCGCGGCAGTGAAACCCCAAGTTCTCTTTAAGACGGTTAAAGTCGCACAAGTGATTATCCCTGAGGTCGTTGACAATAAAAAGACGGTGACGGTTGCTCGGGCAGAATCATTAAGTGGGCAAACAATGGCAACCCGGTCGATTATTCAAAAAACACCGGCAATGCAAAGTGCTGTTGCTATAGCAAAAGCGGACAAACCTGTTCAGCGAGCTGCAGTTTCAAGCCCTGTGTTGACAACGATTAAACCAAAAAATCTGTCTAAACCAGTGCAACGCGCATTGATCCCAGTTAAACCATCTGTAGTCGCTAAAGCAGCAAATCATTATAATGCCAATCCACGTTTGTTGGCTTCAGCAAAGTCGCCCACTGTTGTGAAATCATCCCTAAAAACAGATATATTTTCAGTACAAGTTGCATCGTTTGCGCGACAAGATAATGCACTTTATCTTGTCCATACGCTGCAACAAAAAGGATTTAAAGCGTCTTACGACAAACAAGGCAGCCAATATCGTGTTCTTGTAGGGACGCTCGGAGAGCGAAATGACGCGAAATATTTGCAACACAAACTTGCCAGTGCGGCGCAGTTGACCGGTTTTATCGTTAAAGTAGGTTAGGAGGACATCATGACTTTGTCTTGGGTTGATATTGCGATCACCGGTGTGGTGATATTATCAATGATCACAGGGCTGTTTCGCGGATTTGTTAAAGAATGTATTGCCTTATGTGTATGGGTGTTTGCCTTTTGGGTCGCATTTCATTACAGCACCGCCCTTGATCCTTGGATTGCGCCGCATGTTCAGGATAAATCAGCGCGAACGGTTGTCGAATTTTTGATTATTCTTTTTTCAAGTTTAATTCTTGGTGGCGTGGTCAATGCATTTATAGGTTTTTTTATGCGTCGTTCGGGTTTAAGCGGTACGGATCGTGTATTTGGTATGGGATTTGGGTTTGCGCGAGGCGTATTCATCGTGGCCATTCTGATGTTAGGGGTACGCATGACTGGTATGCCCGTTGCTGAATACAGCAAAGACTCTGTACTTTACGCTAAAATGGATCCACTCGTTGATTGGTTAGGTGGATATGTACCTGACTTTATTAAAAAGGTTCAGTTATTTGATAAAACTGGTGGTAAAACTATCGATATAGCCCATGACGCTTGATGTAGTCATCAATTGCTTTTGGTAAGTCTTTACTCACATCTTCCCCCGAACGAATTTTGTCACGTATATCTGTAGATGAAATGGGATAATCGCCGGCATCGAAGTAGGCGATTTTTCCATGGGGATGATTGAGTAAATCATGAGCGTTTAGACAGCGTTCTTGGAACAATTGTGCTAATGGATCAGGCGCGGTGGTCGTCGAGACGCCTCCACGCTGAATAACCAAGAGATTGCACAACGTCGGCAGGGTTTCATACGCATGCCACTGAGATAAATTTAAAAACGCATCCATTCCCAGTAACAAGGTGATTGAACAAGCCTGACCCACCGTATCGCGAATCTGTCGCAAAGTTTCAGTCATATACGAGGGGGTGTCTCTATCGAGTTCTATGGTACTGATTTTAAATTCAGGATGATCGTTTAACAGCAATTGAAGCATCTTGAGACGATGGTTCGCTTCAGCTCGTGTTGGCTTTTTTAATACCGGTGTTTTGCATGGAAGAAAAAATACCGTTTCAAAATGAAAAAACTCCTGTACCGCCAATGCCGTTTTGCAATGCCCTAAATGCGGCGGATCAAAACTGCCACCGTAGATTAAAACTGATTTCACTGTCTTACCCCACACAATGATAGCGCTATTAAATCAAATTTGTCCCATATTTGCATGCTTTGCGTTGATTTAATCATTTCATCTAATTGTTTGCATTCACCAAGTAAGGTGAGTAAAGGCTGAATGGATAAACGTGTCGTCGCTCTTGCATAAAAGTGCACGCGGGACGACCAGATTTTTAGCTGACTACAGGCTGCGTCAATCGATGTACGTTGTTTTAATAAATAATGAAGCTGGATCAGCAGGCGAACTTCCTGGGTTAAAATCCATAGGACCAAAGTCGGCTCGATGCGCTCTGCACGAAATTGTTGAAGTAAACGAATGCATTGTACGGCATTCGCATTCAAACATGCTTCGGCAAGTGCATAGACTTCAAAATGAGATTGGTCACTCAATTGCTCACGAATCATCGCGATAGTGATGAGTTCGCCGGGCTTCGAACAGAGTGACAACTTTTCAAGAAGTTGGGCTGTAGCCAGCATGTTCCCTTGCGTGAATTGGTGAATTAAATCGCTAACACCTGGTTCCGTACGAAAGCCTTTAGCATGAAGCTGTATGTCGATCCACTGTTTTAGCGCTGGCGCTGAAAAGGAGTAAACCTGTACAACGATGGCGTGCGGGCTGTCGACGAGCCACTGTAACGCTTTAGCAGACAGCAGGGGCGCGCGTAACAGGATGAGACAACGGTCATTGATAGCTGCAAGATACTCTGTTAATAGGGCTTTACCAGTCGCGTCAATGGTTTTTTTGTCGTAACGTGCATCCAAAAATACATCTTCGCTAAATAAAGAGTAACTATTCGCCTCAGCAACCAGCAATGACCAGTCAGCGGGCGACTGAATATCAATGACGGCTTGAGACACATCAGGGCGTTTTAGAAACGATTGTTTGACTTGAACAGCAGCGTCATTGAGCAAATACGGGTCGTTACCCAGCAGCACATAGAGAGCGTATGTTTTGTTTTGCAGTAAACCTGCTAGCGCCTGGTATTTTATGAGCATGTATTGGCCTGTGTGAAAATGGTTTTTAGTGAACCATTATATCATTATATATTGAGTGTAGACTGAGTGGATATTCCGTCATGGGATTTTAAATAATCAACGATATCACTGAAATGCATCGAAGCAGCAATGTCGAGAGCTGTCTGAAAATTGTCATTATAGGCGTTGACGTCGATTTGATATGAGTTAATAAGATCGGTAATTATCGTTAAATTATGTGCCATCGCCGCATGATGAAGTAGGGTATTGCCATGTGCATCGATGAGCGTTGCAACATTGGGTTGGCTGAGCAGCGTTTTTTCTGCGGCAAGTTGTTGATTCGCAATAGCGACGTGAATAGGATACTCACCGGCATTATTAGAAATTAATGCAGAGGATGGATTAAGTTGTAGTGCTTCGACTAGAAGGTCGTGGAATGCATCATTTGATGCCATCAAGTGCATTGGGGTATCACCAGCATAATCCGGATGAGTCAACGTTACTGGCGCGCGATGCATGAGTATTTTTGCAATGAAAATTTTGTTGTTTTTGAGTTTTTCTTCATAATCCCTCGTCAGATGTAAGGCGTGATGAAGCGCAAGCTTTTTTTCTGCGTCAGGAGTCGCGGGCTGTATATGTTGTGATAACAGTTCCTCAACACGTTCGACGTTTCCTTCTGCCGCCGCTATATGAATTGAGGCGCTAGGGGAATAGGGCATGACAGTGTCTCCTTTGATAAAAGATAATTAATATTATACGCCTGGGCCTGACGGTTTTGCATTTTTTTCTGAGGTATCAGCATTGACTTGTTGCAATCTGTCCTTAAATGCTTGAGTAGGTTCGGGTAAACATATCCTGTTGCAAAAATCAACACGTTCACTTATCGGCGTTCTCTTGAATGTCCCTTGTACAGGAATAGGTAATGTCTTCACAGTGTTGACTTCATGTGCATATGCGCCCAGTTCAATTTTTAAAGCTTGAAGGTCTTGCAGAAGAAGAGGAAATTCTAATTTCGCTTGAGTGGTTTTTAGATAATCTTTCATGATGTGATCGTCTACTGGGGTCTGTTTATCCATTTCCACTATGATATCAAGACACGCTTTGACTACGGCTTGACAGTTCGGATCTTCTAACCAAGCTTTTATACTATCTATAGTGCGAATTGCTTCTTCGATGGTGATGCGTGCAGCTGGATCGGGTTGAACCATTTTTTGTATGAGCGCTTTTAATGCTTGCCCGCCTGGGGTGTAATGTCTCGAAAAATATAGTTCTTAACTGAAGAATTTATCTCGCACTATCTTGATCACAAGCCTAATCACTACTATCAAAAACAATGAGATAAAAAATTAATTATGATTAGTGACTGATCAACATGTATCATTGAGTCTCTTACAAAACAAGAAAACAAGAGATCAGTCATGGCATATATTTTCGCAGATATTTTATCATTAGTACAGTACATTCATATCCAAAAGCATGAACCTGAAAAATTGGACTTAAAAAATTGTCTATGTTGCGGTAAATCACACCCTTGGCGACATGGTGGGTATTCTCGTGAAGCGGATCGCATTAACCCTTCAAGCACCTCACTAAATCCAGTGTTTATTCAGCGATACTATTGCCCCTGTTGCCACAAAACATGTTCAGTCCTGCCGGAATGCATTCCACCGCGTAGATGGTATTTGTGGGAGATGCAACAGGTCATTTTTTTATTGTACCTTTCTGGCATGAGTGCTTACGCTATATCAAAAACGATGCAGCCCTCACGCCAGACCATCAAGCGTTGGCTGCTGCGTTTTACGAAGCAGTTTCGTTTTCATAAAGATGCCTTATGTACCTATTTTTGCG
Organism: uncultured Gammaproteobacteria bacterium; assembly: GCA_963784615.1. GTDB lineage: Bacteria > Pseudomonadota > Gammaproteobacteria > Legionellales > Legionellaceae > UBA11403. The sequence goes on along the minus strand of CAWASG010000001.1, from coordinate 1,092,629 downwards.
CACTGGGCAGATCCATAAATATGAAAGACTTTTGGAAAATGACTCTTCAGAGAATGAGCCTGAGTGCAGCGATGCGCCTTTGCCATGTTACCGGAGTTGTTATCCCATGAACGCTTAATCAGTATAAGCATGAGTTGTGCCATGCTTGTACAAAATAAGCACCCCACACAGTTTGGTCGTTTCGGTGTCATGATTTTACTGATTAACTTCACTCCCCATTAATAGCGGAGAGAAAAATGAGTAAACCTTTACACCCGATGGCTTTGTTTCGCCTGATGGTTCTTGGTCCATTAGCGAGCCGTGCTGAATTAAAGCGCGGTGAGGTTAAAAGTATTATCCGAAGTTTGGCTGCCGATCGTTACACTATTCCTGAGTCAAGACGAACGCATATCAGTGAAGAAACGATTGCGCGCTGGTACTACGATTGGAAGCGAGGAGGTATCGAAGCACTGAATCCCAAGCCGCGCGTAGACAAAGGAAGCACACAACTTTCAGAAGCCGTACAAAGCAGAATTGTGACACTTAAAAAGGATAAGCCTTCACGCTCAATTAACACTATCATTGGCATGATTGAGCGCGAAGGATTAGTTGCTAAAGACACATTGGCTCGAGCTTCCGTTCATCGTTTTTTACAACAACAGCACCTGTCAAAACGCATTATACCCAACCAAGACACTATTGAGCGCCGATCATTCGTGGCTGCCCATGCAGGAGATATCTGGCAAGGAGATGTACTCCATGGCCCACGGATTCAAACGCCATCTGGGATGCGAAAAACTTACTTGGTCTCGCTGATTGACGACTCGTCACGCCTTATTACACATAGTGCATTTTGTCTTGGAGAAACCGCTCTCGATATAGAGGGCGTGCTCAAATCCGCTGTATTGAAACGAGGCGTACCGTATAAATTGATTATTGATAATGGTCCTGCATACCGCTCAGAGTCATTACAAACTATTTGTGCCCACTTAGAGATACGGCTTGTCTACTGTCGCGCCAGAGAACCCGAGGGCAAAGGTAAGCTCGAGCGCTTTCATCGCACGTTTCGAGAACAATTTATCGATGAGCTTGATGTCGATAAAATTCGTGATTTGGGTGATCTCAATGCTCGCCTTTGGGCCTGGATTGAGCATGTTTATCATATTCGTCTGCATGGTGGATTAGATAAGAAAACACCGCTTGATAGTTGGAGAGACGATCTGCTTCACGTGCGCCCTCTAACGCCTTATTTCGCCAATAAAATCGATGATATTTTCTACCATCGTACTGAGCGAGTTGTTCGCAAAGATGGCACGATCAGTTGGGATGGCAAGATGTTTGAGGTGCATCACAACCTTGTCGGTGAGAAAGTGACGTTGGTATTTAATCCGCACACAAATATTGCGGTTCGGGTTGAAACAGCCTTCGGTGACAATTTGGGGGCCGCTGTTTTATTAGATTTAGACGCCAATCTTAATCGTAAGCGCCAACGACCACATGCAGCACCTTCGCCTGAAGGGATCCAGCGTGAGCACAATGTTGAATTGGTTTTTGAAGACTACGTCGAGTCCATTGGCACCTTTGCACAAACAACTGGAGAGGATAATTAAATGTACCAATCATTTTTTGGTTTAACCCAAGCGCCCTTAGGAAAAAAAAGCATCCAGTTATGGGATAACGCTCAACTTGCCGGCCTTGCTCAACAGTTTAATTGGCTTCTTCAATCACCTGGCGTTGGATTACTCACAGCAGAGCCTGGACTTGGGAAAACGGCCGCACTTCGACAACTAACCAGCACTTTAAACCCACATCAATACAGCGTTTTCTACATAGCCGAGACAGATTTTGGTCGACTCGATTTTTATCGTCAAATGGCGCTGACACTTGGACTGACTTCTTCCTATCGCCGTGCTCAGTTGTGGCGCGATATTAAGGACTACATCATTCACTTGGCGACTCAAAAAAACATCATGCCAGTATTCATTATTGATGAAGCACAAAATCTTCCATCTGAATTCTTTCGTGATTTTCCAGCTTTCCTCAATTTTGTCTTTGATTCCAAAGACTACATGACCGTTTGGTTGGTAGGCCACCCTGAGCTCGCTCGCGAGATAGGAAAACCCGCCAATGCTGCATTAGAATCGCGGATTCAAGCACGTTGTGAATTGAAGCCAATTCTTGAGCGCGATGCATTTAAGCAGCTTATTGAACATGGTTTTTCTCAGGCTGGATGTACGCATCAGTTGTTGTCCGACTCAGCGCTTGAGTTGCTTCGAATGTCCTCAAAAGGTAATCCAAGACAAGCACATAAACTCATTGTTACATCACTGCGATTGGCTACCGATAAAAACATCAATCATCTACCAGATGACATCATCAGAGAGGCCATCGCTCTGTTGAAACAAATTTAAAAGTGAGAGAGCCCCGAGGTGCTTGCCTTGGGGTTTTTTGTCTCAGGTTAATTAAATCGGGACAAGGTATGTAAATTAGAGTGAGACGTTACATGGGGCATTGAAAACGGTAAGTTGGCAAGTTTTATTATTGATTACGGTTTGCTTGAAATCGTCGTCATTAAACGAGCGTTTTGCCCCTATGGCTTGTAATGTAGAATAGTAAGGGTGGGTAGTATGAACCGCATCAACTAAAAATTTTACATCGCAGTCTGTGAGAAATTGATATACATTCTTTCCAAGCATGTAGGTATGCATTTTATCAGCTGAACAAGGATTTTTTGTTTCCAATAGTTCTTTTGGCACATGAGTTAGAGTATAAACAAGGTTCAACCACAAGTTGTCTGGGACTTTGAAGATAAGTTTGTCGGGCGGTTCTATAAAAAGGAACGATTTGGTATCAGCAATTTTGAGTTGATCGTTATCATCAATAAGCCAATTGGAATTTTTAGCGTCAGGAAAGGCAAAACCTTTGGTCTGGAGCTCCAGCATGGCAGCAGCCATTTGCCGATAGTAATTCAAGGTTGAAGCAATTATTTCAGTGGGTGACTTTTTTGCCGCATGAATTTTTTTGGCTTTCGTTTTCAAGTCACCACCTGGACAAAAATCAGTAATCACTACTGTTGCCGTTAAGGTCTCTAATGTACGCGGATTAAGAATCGCGGTTCCTTGGCGTTCTTCCCCTAAAGATTGTGTTAAATAAGAAAATCCTTTCCTTCTTAGCACCATTTCGGCTAGCTTCGGTTGACCTCTCCGAGCGTCAATTTTAAGAACAACAGGTTGTTGAGAAGGCGGCTTTATCCAGATGTTTCTTGAATTTCCTTCCGAAGTAATAATTCGTATCTCATGCGTATTAACAAATGTATCCACGAGGTTGAATTCCTCAGGATAATGTTGTTTGTAGAGATATCGAAGTCTTGTTCCTATGCTTGAGGGTTCTAACCAACAAATAGCAATAAATCCATCAAATACAGCTTGTGGCATTTTGGCGAGCATTTCGGCTAAGTGGTTGGGGTTTGTGGGCGCTTGGATGGGCCAATTTCTATTGTATAACGAAGTGAAGCCAAGTGTTTTGAATTGCTCTATAAGCTGAACTCGGAGATTTTTGTGGATCTTCGTTTGATAGGCTTTGCAAGTTGAAATAAAATTCATAGGATATCGATTATTCATATCTTGCTGAAGCGCATAAATTTTATTGAGAATCACCAATCTGCCTTCAGGTGGTGTATCGGGTGGTAGCGCATTAAACTCTACTATTCCATCATTAATTATTTTTATGTCTGCATTGGCACTGTTGATAAATAGTTGATAGGCGGAGTAAAGCTGAGCGGGAACCGCCATTGATGGGACAATATCTAACACCTCTACAGTTTGCATCGCCGTTGGCATAATTAAAATAATCCATTAATATCTTAATAGTTAATGTTTAGACCATGAATGCGATTTTTTCAAATCAAATCAAAGCTGTTGTGTAGAGAAAGAGTTATTGAGTCACACCATCCAGATGGGATATTTTGCTAATGCGATTGATGATCTGTGTCGCTGCATCCCTCATCATTTCATGAATCAACAGTGCTTCCTCTTCGTTGGAGCCTAATATTCGATCGCTGTTAATGGTCGCTTGCCGTGTAATGCTGATGGTAGCGGAGGGGATGATGTCTCGGCCTTTGGCTTGCATTAACTTGAATTGAACGGTGTAGATCAATTCATACTGGCGAGGGGTCGTGCTTGAGCTGATACTAGCAATATTTTTTTGTAGATTATCGTGTTGAACAATCAGCCAGTATTGAGCCGAAGCTGGAGAGCTATCGATCGTCAAGTTATAGGACTGAAGGGATTCAACCAGGCTGGGGCCCAAATCACGTTGTGCTTGTTCAATAATAACGGCGATGTGATTCAGCCAGCGCGGCATGTCGATCATGCCGCGCAAATGAAAACCGCAACCGGACAGTATGAGGCCCATTGCTATCAGTACCATCAAGGAGCGGAAGCAGTTTCTCACAATCAAATCACAAAATTGATGAGTTGACGGTGTCCGACAACGATGGCCTTTTTGATTTCTTTGCCGTCAATAAATGCCACAACGTGTTCTTTGGCGAGCTGAATTAGTTCGTCATCGCTTGTATCAGTACTCGCGGTGAATTGAGCCCGCAATTTACCGTTGACTTGAATGACGTAGTCAGCTTCATCGGCTTTCAAGGCATTTTTATCGACTTTTGGCCAAGGCGCATCGATGATTGCTCTTTCAAACCCTAACTCCATCCAAAGATGATGACAGATATGTGGTGTAATCGGCGCTAACAAACGCAAAATGATACTGATGACCGAATGGATATAATAACCATCTTCTTCTGTTTTGATATCATAGGTGTTGACTTCATTAAACAGCTTCATACAGCCAGATACGACTGTGTTGAATTGATGTCGCTCATAGTCATGATTAATCTGCGACAAAGTTTGGTGAACAACCAGACGCGACTGTTTCAGCCTTTTTTCACACTCATTCCATGGGATGTTATGATTATCATCGAATACTGTTTGATTAACGTCCTGAAGTAATTTTTGATGTTGAAATGCAAACGCCCAAAGACGTTTTAAAAATCGATGCGCGCCTTCAACGCCTGCATCGGACCATTCGAGTGATTGCTCAGGTGGTGCAGCAAACATCACAAACAACCTTGCCGTGTCGGCACCGTAAGTATCTATGAGGTGATTAGGATCGACGGTATTTCCCAATGATTTCGACATTTTATGACCGTCTTTTAATACCATACCCTGCGTTAATAATGACAGGAAAGGCTCATTTGAATTGACAAGCCCCTCATCACGCATGAGTTTATGAAAAAATCGCGCATAGAGTAAGTGCATTACCGCATGTTCAATACCGCCGATATACTGATCGACAGGTGTCCAATACTTGGCGCGATCATCCAGCATGGCGCTGTCCTGACCTTTGCAGGCAAACCGCGCATAGTACCAGGAGGACTCCATAAAGGTATCGAAGGTATCGGTTTCACGATGTGCTTCTTGATGACACTTTGGGCAGGTGGTGTGCAAAAATTCAGGGCATTGAGCCAGAGGAGAACCACTGCCAGTGAAGGCAACTTGTTCTGGAAGTGTGATGGGTAGTTGTTCCATCGGAACGGGTACTGGACCGCAGTCGTCACAGAGAATCATCGGAATGGGTGTACCCCAGTATCGCTGCCGGGAAACGCCCCAATCACGGATCCGATAATTGACACAAGCTTTGCCTGCATCATGGGTCTCTAGATATTGGGTTATTGATTTTAATGCTTCAGGCGTTGTTAGTCCGTCAAATTGACCTGAATGAATGAGTACACCGGAGTCGGTCATTGCGGATTTAGCATTCTTAGGCTCCGTTGACTGAATGACTTCTTTGATTGGCAGAGAATACTGCGCTGCAAATTCAAAATCACGCTGATCATGTGCGGGTACTGCCATGACTGCGCCGGATCCATATTGCATTAATACATAATTGGCAACCCAAATCGGCAGTGCATCCCCGGTAATAGGGTGAATGGCTTTCATGCCCGTATCGACACCGGCCTTTTCCATGGTTGCCATATCTGCCTCGGCTGTGCGAATGCCTTGGCAACTGTCTATGAATGTTTGAACGGTGGGGTTGTTGCTTGCGGCTTGTTTTGCAAGTGGGTGATCAGGTGCAACAGCAAGATAGGTGGCCCCCATGAGTGTATCAACTCGGGTGGTGTAGATTTTCAGGCGTTTGGCAAAGCCTTCAACATTAAAATAAACCATTGCCCCATCCGATCTTCCAATCCAGTGGCGTTGCATTTGTTTGACTTGTTCAGGCCAGCCCGTTAGCGTATCAAGATCATTGAGTAACTCATCTGCATAAGCTGTGATTTTAATAAACCATTGTGAAATTTCTTTACGTTCAATTAATGCGCCAGAGCGCCAACCACGGCCATCAACAACTTGTTCATTGGCCAAGACGGTTTGATCAACTGGATCCCAGTTGACGACAGCATTTTTTTTATAAACCAGTCCTTTTTCAAACAGACGGATGAAAAACCATTGTTCCCAACGATAATATTCAGGGGAACAGGTCGTGATTTCTCTACGCCAATCATAGGCATTGCCGAGTCTTAAAAATTGCGCCTTCATGGAGGCAATATTCTTTTTGGTCCATTCCGCTGGTGGAATGCCGTGTTTAATGGCAGCATTTTCAGCGGGTAATCCGAACGCGTCCCAGCCGATAGGCTGTAAAACGTTTTTTCCTAAAGCGCGTTGAAAGCGCGCGATCACGTCGCCAATCGTATAATTGCGAACATGTCCCATGTGAAGTGATCCGCTGGGGTAGGGGAACATTGATAGGCAGTAGAACTTCTCTTTATTGAGGTCCTCTGCGACATTGAAAGATTGTTTTTTAACCCAATACTGCTGGGCCTGTTCTTCAATTTCTTGCGGTATATAGCTAATATCCATGGTCTAATGTATTAAATTTGGTAGGGTTTGTAAGGATAACGCCTCTTGGTGTTTCGGGCAATAGGTTTTAAAATTCTGTTTGCTCTTGATCGATTAGAAATGAACATAGGTTGGGCGTAGGTTGGCGCGTAGGTTGGGTTGAGGCTGGTAAGCCGAAGCCCAACAAAATGATCGTGTTGGGCTTCGGCTTACTAGCCTCAACCCAACCTACGCCAAACCTACGGTAAATCTTGAACAAGCCGCGACAATCGATATGATCTCAATTGTTGTAATAGCCCAGAAACCAAAATCATGAGAGAGAACAATAACACCGGTTTGTCACCCCAGATGACCCAAGGTGATGCGCCTGTTGAAGGGTAGATTGCGCTTTTCAAAATGCCCGCCTGATAAGCAGGTAATGATTTGATAATCACGCCTTGTGCGTTAATGACTGATGACAATCCGTCATTATTAGCGACAATTTGATAGCGACCTGTTTGCACAGACAGTGCCTGCGCCATCTGGAGTTGTTGATACATCGCAAACGAATGCCCAAACCAACCATCATCGCTGATGGACACAATCCACTCTGCCGTAGGTAATTGTTCGCGTAATAGATTAGGGTACGCGAGCTCATAACAAATTAACGTTGCGATGGGATGATGATTGACCTCAACCAGCGGTTGATCGTGCCGTCCCTCAGTAATATTAGTGAGTGGGATAGATAGCCAATTGATGATCCGTTGAAACGGTT
>CAWASG010000001.1:0-1080000 GCA_963784615.1 uncultured Gammaproteobacteria bacterium | reverse complement strand
TACCTTTTGTATAATGGGTCAGCGAGTTACTTTCAGTGGCGAGGTTAACTGAATAAGGCAGCCGTAGAGAAATCGAGTCTGAATAGGGCGCGAGTCGCTGGGAGTAGACCCGAAACCGGGCGATCTAGCCATGCCCAGGATGAAGGTTGGGTAACACCAATTGGAGGTCCGAACCGGGTAATGTTGAAAAATTATCGGATGAGGTGTGGCTAGGAGTGAAAGGCTAATCAAGCCCGGAGATAGCTGGTTCTCCCCGAAAGCTATTTAGGTAGCGCCTCGTGAATGATTGACTGGGGTAGAGCACTGTTTCGGCTAGGGGACTGTCATGGTTTACCAAACCGATGCAAACTCCGAATACGGTTTAATTGAATCACGGGAGACACACGGCGGGTGCTAACGTCCGTCGTGAAGAGGGAAACAACCCAGACCGCCAGCTAAGGCCCCCAAGTTATGGTTAAGTGGGAAACGATGTGGGAAGGCATAGACAGCCAGGAGGTTGGCTTAGAAGCAGCCATCCTTTAAAGAAAGCGTAATAGCTCACTGGTCGAGTCGGCCTGCGCGGAAGATGTAACGGGGCTAAAACCATACGCCGAAGCTGCGGATGTGCACTAAGTGCACGTGGTAGGGGAGCGTTCTGTAAGCCTGAGAAGGTGCATTGAGAAGTGTGCTGGAGGTATCAGAAGTGCGAATGCTGATATGAGTAACGATAATGAAGGTTAAAAACCTTCACGCCGGAAGTCCCAGGTTTCCTGCACGACGTTAATCGGAGCAGGGTGAGTCGGCCCCTAAGGCGAGGCGGAGACGCGTAGTCGATGGGAACCAGGTTAATATTCCTGGACTTTTTGTAGATGCGAAGGGGGGACGGAGAAGGCTAGGTGAGCCGGGCGATGGTTGTCCCGGTACAAGCATGTAGGCGGAAGAACTAGGCAAATCCGGTTTTTCATTAACGCTGAGGTGTGATGTGGTTCCGGCATTTCGGTGCACGGAGAAGTCATTGATGCCCCGCTTCCAGGAAAAGCCTCTAAGCGATAGTTTACAAAGAACCGTACCGGAAACCGACACAGGTGGACAGGTAGAGAATACTAAGGCGCTTGAGAGAACTCGGGTGAAGGAACTAGGCAAAATGGTACCGTAACTTCGGGAGAAGGTACGCCTTTTTTGGTGAAGTATATACATATGAAGCTGAAGAAGGCCGCAGAGACCAGGTGGCTGCGACTGTTTATTAAAAACACAGCACTCTGCAAATTCGTAAGAAGACGTATAGGGTGTGACGCCTGCCCGGTGCCGGAAGGTTAATTGATGGGGTTATCTTCGGAGAAGCTCTTGATCGAAGCCCCGGTAAACGGCGGCCGTAACTATAACGGTCCTAAGGTAGCGAAATTCCTTGTCGGGTAAGTTCCGACCTGCACGAATGGCGTAACGATGGCCACACTGTCTCCACCCGAGACTCAGTGAAATTGAAATCGCGGTGAAGATGCCGTGTACCCGCGGCTAGACGGAAAGACCCCGTGAACCTTTACTACAGCTTTGCACTGGACTTTGAGAATAACTGTGTAGGATAGGTGGGAGGCTAGGAAGTTGGGACGCTAGTCCTGATGGAGCCAACCTTGAAATACCACCCTGTTATTGTTGAGGTTCTAACTTGGGCCAGTAATCCTGGTTAAGGACAGTGTATGGTGGGTAGTTTGACTGGGGCGGTCTCCTCCCAAAGAGTAACGGAGGAGCACAAAGGTACCCTCGGTACGGTCGGACATCGTACCAAGAGTGTAAAGGCATAAGGGTGCTTGACTGCGAGAGTGACGGCTCGAGCAGGTACGAAAGTAGGTCTTAGTGATCCGGTGGTTCTGAATGGAAGGGCCATCGCTCAACGGATAAAAGGTACTCCGGGGATAACAGGCTGATACCGCCCAAGAGTTCATATCGACGGCGGTGTTTGGCACCTCGATGTCGGCTCATCACATCCTGGGGCTGAAGCAGGTCCCAAGGGTATGGCTGTTCGCCATTTAAAGTGGTACGCGAGCTGGGTTTAGAACGTCGTGAGACAGTTCGGTCCCTATCTGCCGTGGGCGTAGGAAAATTGAGAGGAGCTGCTCCTAGTACGAGAGGACCGGAGTGGACGAACCTCTGGTGTACCGGTTGTGACGCCAGTCGCATCGCCGGGTAGCTAAGTTCGGAAGGGATAACCGCTGAAAGCATCTAAGCGGGAAGCCTCCCTCAAGATGAGTTTTCCCATGAAGCCCGTTGAAGACTACGACGTTGATAGGCGAGGAGTGGAAGCGCAGTAATGCGTGTAGCGGACTCGTACTAATTGGCTGATTGTCTTGACCATATAACCTGAGTGAATTTAGGTTAAGCAATACTGATACAAACAGATTGTGTTACATACTCATTATTTACTAAGTAAGTTGGATTGAGCGTAGGTTGGGTTGAGCGAGAGCGAATCCCAACAGAATACAACAAGAAGTCTAATTAGAACAAAGTTGCTCTTAGATTTAGTATTCACTCAAACCAAATTACAAACCGTTTTTCCTGGCGACCATAGCCGTTTGGAACCACCTGATCCCATCCCGAACTCAGAAGTGAAACGAACGTACGCCGATGATAGTGTGGGGTTTCCCCATGTGAAAGTAGGTAATCGCCAGGTCTTTATTCTTAAAAGCGACGAAAGTCGCTTTTTTTTTAAGTTAATTTCATATAAAATGCGTTCATATGTCTAATCAACACGCCTTTAAAATGTTCTATTTAAGATGTCGTGTGAAAAATTGAAACCAGGTGTGTCTTTTATGCATAGCACAGTAATTGCTAATAAGATTGATGTTTTTTTAGGCTCTGATTTATCAGTGAAGGCTGAATATATATCATCTTGGCGCAGTAAAGGAATTTATCCTCGATCAGTTTTTCCTAAGTTAGTTGAAATTTTGAATTATTATTTTCAGGTGGGGGAGGGGCAAGGTTTTCCGAGCGCCATTGAGGCTTATCCCCGATTCCCTTTATTAATAAGTCAACTTATGGCTGCGATTAATGCAGCCTATCCTGATGATGTTCTGTTTTTTTGTGCGCAATCCATGCTTGTTAATGGAAGTAAAATTTATCTGGCAGCAATCTTAAACAAGATATTAGTTTGCGATCTTGACGATATGAAGGAGCAAATGATATCTCTTGCGCGACTTTTATCGCGTTATGACCCATCCTACATAGTTGAGTCTAGATTTTTAAACCCGATATACTTAAAGGATTTTGTTGGACCTGGATTTACTTTTTCTCATTTTAAAACAAAATGTTTACCCATCCTTCTTTCGAGCGTTTTAACTGAGAGTCAATCTACTAACCTGCCTCAGATGATTCAAAAATTAGATTCTTTTACTAAACGTTTTCAAAATGCTACGGTTTTTTCTACTGAAATTATTGAGGAAATACGTCGTATTTATGAATTTAGGTGGAATACAATTAAAGGAACTGCATTAGATTACACTCGAAAGCAACCCGAAAAAAAAGACGACGCCCAGGGTTTCTGGGTAGCCGTTGCACAAATGTTATCTGGCGCAAAATTAATACCCTCTGGCTACTATAGTTTTCTAATGCCATCGATTCAATATGATAAAGTTTATCTAGCTGGACAGCCTACAGATGAGCCTTTAGAGCTTTATCCTTTATCTTATTTCATATTGTCAGAGCATGGAGATCGATTACTTTCTTTAGATAATAGCGTTAAATATTTTGACGAGGGTTCAGTTGGCGCCGCATTTTGTAATCGTGATGTGTGGCCACCCAGGGATTTTACCCCTTTGGAGCAAGCTAGAACTCAGTTCGCCGCTGATCGGTTTTCCGGACGCCCTGAACTTTTAAAGCATAATCTGCAGCTGCCTGTTCGACGCAGAACTGTTAATATTGTTTATGAATTATTGTTGTCAAGTTTACGAAAGCCAATCATTGATGCAGATCTTGAGTTTGCATATCTTACATTCGCCGAAAAAATTGGTGAGCTGGATGCGGATGAGCGCAATCGATTCTATTGTCAAAGGATTTTATGGAATGGAGATGACTATAGTGTTCATGATGTGTTGAGTGAAATTGCATTAGGAGACGTTAAAGAAGGATGTACGAGCAAGTGGGGAGCATATTTGCTTAAGTTTGTGATTGATCACCGCCCAGAGGCTTATATAAGCGCTAAAATAGATCGTTTAGTACATGTTCAATGGATGCGTGAACAGTCTGCTAAAAAAGAGTTTCGTGAAACCGATGCTGACATCCTGAAACGCAATGAAATGTTGATGGTTTCTCTTTTAACCTACCCATTTAGTTACCGCTTAATATCTGGATCTACGCTCTCTTTATTGGATTGCTCTAATAATTGCGATAGCGTGTTAGCACCGTTTTTCTTCCAGTTTAAAACTAAAATTGAAAATAATGTTAAGTTTAATGGCTATGCAGAACTTATGTCACAAATGGTTCTCCCATGTTTACTGCAAGATGAACAGTCTAATTTACCAGAAGACGTTCAGGCATGGTTAAGGTCGATAAGAGATGAAAATTATTTATCGAAAACTAATTTGTGCGTTGATCCCAAGACATTATTTTGTATTTTGCGTACGTTTGATTTAAGTGCTAATGATCAAAACTCAGTAAAGATATTACTTGATGATTTAATTCAAACTTTTCTTCAAGCACAAAATGAGTCAACGCTAAATATTCGTGTCAACGTTAAATTGCAAAATTTTCTCGCAGCGCGGCCTGTAGCCCAGCGCAAGATATTACTTGAGGCATTAGGAAGTAATCATGAACCAATCCATAATCAAGATTTTATTAATTCCGTTTATAGCTTCGTTGTGAGTCGGCAGGAAATAGTTTCATCTTCTTTCAGCCGGAACTTATCTTTTTTCCCATCTTCAACATCGCCAAAAGCTTCTGTGCGTCAAATATGTCTTCCGGATTTGAGCGGGTTAAATTCAGTCAAAGAAGTCGTTTCGTTTGTTAGTGGCGAGAGGGTTGCTGTTGGTCTGGTCAATCATAACGAAACAGAATTAGTGCGGCGTTTGGGGTGACAATATGCCTTGGAGCTCAGTACGGGGCAGTTTCATAATTTATAACCGACTATATAGGGGGGAGCAAGAGCTCTTCTTTGTTAAGGGATAACCCAGCTATACTCACCTATTTATTTACCCTTTCTGAGGCCCATCATGCAAGTTTTTTCTGAATCTATATTTATCAAAAGTTTACAAAAAAAAACAGTTGATAGAACACCCGTATGGGTGATGCGCCAAGCTGGGAGATATTTACCAGAATATCGGCAGGTTCGAGAAAAAGCCGGTGATTTTTTAAGTCTTTGCAAAAACACGGAGTTGGCTTGTGAAGTCACTTTGCAACCATTACGTCGATTTGATTTGGATGCGGCAATTTTATTTTCAGATATATTGACTATCCCTGATGCGATGGGCTTGGGCCTGCATTTCCTGGAAGGTGAAGGGCCGCGTTTTACACATCCACTTCGTACACTTCAGTCGATCGACGAACTACGTGTCCCAACAGCAGCTGATGATTTGGCTTATGTAATGGATGCAGTACGAATGATTCGTCATGAATTGCCCGCCCATCTGCCTCTGATAGGTTTTTCTGGGAGTCCATGGACGTTGGCATGTTATATGGTCGAGGGAGGAAGTAGCAGGGATTACAAACGAATATTGCGATTAATGTATGAGGAGCCTCAGGCGACTCATCAGCTATTGGAAAAATTAGCGCTGGCGGTGATTGACTACCTGGATCAGCAAGTACGCTCTGGTGTGAATGCCTTAATGGTGTTTGACACATGGGGTGGTATTTTGACGACGCGAAATTATCAACAGTTCTCTCTCTATTATATGCAACGCATAGTTGAGCGATTGAAAACACTACATCCACATATACCTATTATTTTATTTACGAAGGGTGGTGGCCAATGGTTGGAGAAAATGGCCGATACCGGTTGCGATGCGTTAGGATTAGACTGGACTTGTGAATTGTCAGCGGCGCGGGCGCGAGTTGGATCTCGGGTGGCACTGCAAGGTAATCTCGATCCGACTGTATTATTGACAAATCCGGCTTGCATACGAGATCAAGTGAAGCAAGTATTAGCTTCATACGGAGAGGGTACAGGACATGTGTTTAATCTCGGACATGGCATAACGCCAGATGTTCATCCAGACAACATGAAGGCGATGATTGATGCTGTTCATGAGTTTAGTCCTGAGTATCATAACGAATAAACGATTGTTGGGTAGTCGGTTGGGTTGAGCGAGAGCGAAGCCCAACAAGACCATCCTTAAATGATAACGGTATTCAGGGATTAAATCCTTTCAACAGGAGCGTTTAGTTTATTTTGAAACAATGACGGTTTTAACGTTCACAAACTCATGCATTCCTTCAACACTCAATTCTCGACCATAACCGGATTGTTTAATACCACCGAAAGGTAGGCGAGGATCGGATGCGACTAGGGTGTTAACAGCGCAAGTGCCTGCATCAAGAAAGTCTCGGGCCAATCGCTCTCCTCTATCTAAATCACGTGTAAAGATTGCGCCTGCCAAACCAAATTCAGTGTTATTTGCAAGTTGCATCGCATGCTCTTCATTTTTCGCGCTAATTATGCAAATAACGGGTCCGAAGAGTTCTTCAGTAAAAGAGGGTGAATCAACAGTGACATCAGTCAGCACGGTAGGTGGGTAATAATATCCTTGTGTTTTGGGAAGTTCTCCGCCTAAAAGACACCGTGCGCCGGCGGCTATTGTGCGTTCGACTTGTTCGTGTAGTTTTAAACGTAGATCTTCTCGGGCCATAGGACCTAAGTTTGTTTCTGGATTAAGTGGATTACCCATAACATAACGTTTCGCTTTTTGTAGTACGAGTGCTTCGAAGGTCGATTTTATACTTTCAATGACAATCATACGTTTGGCAGCAATACACACTTGCCCCGCATTATTCAAACGTGAAAGAACACATTGTTCGGCAGCAAGGTCAAGATCAGCATCTTCTAAAATAATATATGGATCGCTACCACCTAGTTCTAAAACGACTTTTTTTAAAGCTTTTCCGGCTTCAGTTGCAACATTTTGACCTGCTAAATTACTTCCAGTTAGGGTTACGCCTGCAATATGCGGGTGATGAATGACAAACGGCGCAAGATCAACATCAATCACTAAGCTGCGAAATAAATCTTTTGGAAATCCGGCTTGTAAAAAAAGCTCTTCAATTAAGAGGGCCGTTCCCGTTGAATTTGGCGCATGCTTTAATAGACCCGCATTGCCAACCATCAAGTTGGGTACTGCAAAACGCATGACCTGCCACAGAGGAAAATTCCATGGCATGATTGCAAAAATGATTCCTAAAGCATGAAATGATCGGTAGCTTTTATGAAACGCTGTTTCAATTATTTGTGGTTTTAAAAATGTCTCCCCTTGCTCAGCATAGTATTCACATAATCTCGCACATTTTTCAATTTCAAGACGAGCTTGTGTAATGGGTTTGCCCATTTCAGTGGTGATGAGATTTGCGCATCGCTCTTTGTTTTTAATGAGGACTTTGGCTAATTGAGATAAGTTATTTCGTCTTAAGGCGATTGGACTCTGTCGCCATAATTGTTGTGATGTGTGCATGTTTTGAATGATTGTCTCGACCTCATCCTGGCTCATGATTGGATAGTTTGCGCAAATGGTTTCTGTTGTCGGATTGATGATGTTTATCGTCGCCATAGATATACTCTTATTTAACGGAATTCTGTGCCCGCGTGCAGTATAAGCAGACCGAATTAAGTATCTATAGTTTTCTTCATCCAATCTGAAGCCCATCTTTCAATTTTGCTCAATCAGAAAAATGCTTACGTAGAATGGCTACGCGCACATTTTTCTTCAATCACAAAATCGAAACCTGGGCTTCAGCTTGGCGAATAAAACTATAGATACTTAATTCGCTCTGCTTAGTTAAGAAAATTCCCGAGCTAACTGGATACTCATTTCAAGAGCTTGTTCATAATTTAGGCGAGGGTCGACCAAGCTATGATAAGCATCTTTCAAGTCGCTTTCGTTTAATCCGCGAGCGCCACCGATGCATTCTGTTACATTCTCGCCGGTTAGCTCAAAATGAACACCACCAAGGAAACTTCCCATCTCCCGGTGAATTTTTAAAGCGGATTTTAATTCACCTAAAATGTTATCAAAATGACGTGTTTTAACCCCATCGGCGGTGGTTTCGGTATTTCCATGCATAGGATCACAGGCCCAGGTAACGGGGATCTGTGTGTTTTGTGCAGCATCAATCAATCGGGGGAGCTCTTTATCGATGTTTTTTGCCCCAAGTCGAGTAATAAGAAGAATACGGCCTTCTTCGCGATCTGGATTAAGAAGGTGCAAGAGTTTGCCTAGCCACTCGGGTGTCGTTTGTTGGCTGACTTTGATTCCAATAGGGTTTTGAATGCCACGAATATATTCTACATGCGCACTGTCAGGTTTTGCTGTACGCATGCCGATCCAAGGTAGATGAGTTGATAAATCATACCATTGTCCATCACGCGAGCGTCTTGTGAGTGCTTGCTCATAGTGTAAATGAAGGGCCTCGTGAGAGGTATAAAAATCGACCTTGTTTAGATTGCTATGTCGTAAACCATCAATGGATTGTAAGAAATCCAGTGAGTTTCCAATGGATTGAACAATGTGATGATATTCCTCTGCTTGCTTGGAGTGTTCTACGAAACCCAGATCCCAGCGCTGGGGGTGATGTAAGTCTGCGAACCCGCTATCGATTAATGCACGAATGAAATTCAACGTAATCGCCGCACTGCTGTATCCCTGTAATAGCAGCTTAGGATTTGGCGTTCGTGATTTCTCATCAAAGTGAGCTAGATTAACCAAGTCTCCACGATAAGTGGGTAAAGTCACGCCATTAATGGTTTCAATATCTGATGATCGCGGTTTTGCATATTGCCCTGCAATTCTACCGACACGAATGATCGGTTTGCGTAACCCAAATAAGAGAACAAGACTCATCTGCAAGAGGATTTTAAGTTTGTTTGTAATGACATCCGCACGGCAATCATTGAATGATTCAGCACAATCACCGCCTTGCAAAATAAACGCTTCACCACGGCCAGCGAGAGCAATAGACTGCTTGAGCCGATCAATTTCGCTGCTGGTAACGAGCGGCGGAAGTTGACTTAATTGCTGAACCACTTGATCGAGTTTAGCCTGGTCAGGATAATTTGCCGATTGCTCGTAAACATGGTGTTGCCAAGATGTGGGTGACCAAGAGTGCATACATAAACCATTTTTTTTTATTATTCAGGGGTTGAATTATAGCCTTTTCGCCCTCAAATAAGAATACCTAGAGTGAACAAAGGGGATAATTGATGGTAGATAAGACACAAAAAGATTGGGGTAAGGTCCGCGAGGCACTTGAGGATGAATTAGTAGATGATAGTGCAACGGAAGATAATGTTGCAGAAGAAGAGTCACATGGTGCACTTGATCATCCCGCCTATACCGATTTAGAGCAGCAATTAACGTTAGCAGAGCAAAAGGCTCACGAGAATTGGGAAAAATCAGTACGCGCGATGGCTGAGGTTGACAATATTCGTCGTCGCACAGAGCGCGAAGTGAGCAATGCCCATCGTTATGCTTTGGAAAAATTTGCAACGTCGTTATTGCCCGTCGCGGATAGCTTGGAACAGGCGTTACAGCTTGCAACGCAACATGGCGATGATGCAATGCGCGAAGGGATGGCATTAACGACCAAGCTATTCATTGATACCTTGGATAAGCATGGCGTGAAGCAAATTGACCCATTAGGCGAAGTGTTCAATCCGCAGCTGCATGAGGCAGTAGCAATGCAACCTTCTGATACTGCTGAGCCGAATACGGTGATGTCCGTATTTCAAAAAGGCTATGAATTAAACGACCGGGTGATTCGTCCTGCACGCGTCATTGTGGTTAAAAATTAAAAGAATGTGGTGAAGGGTTGAAATAAATCCGTTCACCCCTATATTTAAGTAATCATCCTATAAATATCTGGAGCATACGAAAAATGGCTAAAATGATTGGTATAGACTTAGGTACAACAAACTCTTGTGTTGCAGTAATGGAAGGCGACAAGCCCCGTGTGATTGAAAATAGCGAAGGGCACCGAACAACACCTTCGATTGTAGCTTACACGAATGATGGCGAAATATTGGTTGGTCAAGCTGCTAAACGTCAATCAGTGACAAATCCTGATAATACCTTGTATGCGATTAAGCGATTAATTGGACGAAAATTCGACGATCAAATCGTTCAAAAAGACATTAAAATGGTGCCTTACAAGATTGTTAAAGCAGAAAATGGCGATGCTTGGGTCCGTGTTAACAACCAAGACAAAGCGCCACCACAAATTTCTGCAGAAGTTTTGATTAAAATGAAAAAATCGGCAGAAGATTATTTGGGCGAAACTGTAACTGAAGCGGTTATCACCGTTCCTGCTTACTTCAATGATTCGCAACGTCAAGCCACTAAAGATGCTGGTCGTATTGCCGGACTTGAAGTGAAGCGAATTATCAATGAGCCCACTGCTGCTGCATTAGCGTATGGTATGGATAAAAAACGTGGTGATTCTGTCATTGCTGTTTATGACTTAGGTGGTGGTACTTTTGATATTTCGATTATTGAGATCGCGGTTATCGATGGCGAGCATCAATTTGAAGTGCTGGCAACCAATGGCGATACTTTCCTCGGTGGAGAAGATTTTGACTTGGCATTGATTGAATATTTAGCTGCTGAATTCAAAAAAGATACGGGCATCGATTTACACAATGATCCGCTTGCATTGCAACGTTTAAAAGAAGCTGCTGAAAAAGCAAAAATCGAGTTATCTTCTTCTCAACAGACCGATGTTAACTTACCTTACATAACTGCGGATGCGGCAGGACCTAAACATTTAAATGTTAAATTAACACGCGCCAAACTGGAGTCATTGGTTGAAGCACTGGTAGAGCGTACGATTGCACCTTGCAAAACAGCACTTAAAGATTCGGGCTTGACCATGGCGAAAATCGATGAAGTTATTTTAGTCGGTGGACAAACACGTATGCCGTTGGTGCAAAAAGTGGTTCAAGATTTATTTGGTAAAGAGCCACGCAAAGACGTGAATCCTGATGAAGCTGTTGCAGTAGGTGCGGCTATTCAGGGCGCTGTACTTTCTGGTGAAGTGAAAGATATTTTGTTGTTAGACGTTACACCGCTGTCATTGGGTATTGAAACCATGGGCGGCGTAATGACTAAGTTAATTGAAAAAAACACCACCATTCCAACAAAAGCGACACAAGTGTTTTCAACTGCAGATGACAGACAAACAGCAGTAACCGTTCATGTTCTTCAAGGTGAACGCGAACAAGCGTCTGCTAACAAATCACTAGGTCGATTTGACTTGTCTGATATTCCAGCGGCTCCACGAGGCGTGCCTCAAATCGAAGTGACTTTTGATATTGATGCGAATGGTATTCTCAATGTATCGGCTAAAGACAAAGCAACGAACAAGGCACAGTCTATCGTCATTAAAGCATCCAGCGGTTTAAGTGATGAAGAAGTTGAAGCAATGGTTAAAGATGCCGCTGCTCATGCTGAAGATGATAAGAAATTTAAAGAAATGGCCGATCTTCGTAATCAAGCTGATGGACTGATTCATAGCAGTGAAAAATCGTTAAAAGATTTGGAAACTGAGATGTCTGACGATGAAAAGAAAGACATTGATGCTGCAATTACAGCTTTGAAAGATGCTTTGAAAGCGAATGAAAAATCAGACATTGAAGCCAAGGTTGCTACTTTAACTGAACTTTCTGGCAAAATGGCAGAACGTGTCTATGCTAAAAAATCAGCGGAAGGCCAACCTGCCGATGCGCAAACGCAAGAAGAAGCGACTAAAGCTGATGAAGGCGTGGTTGATGCTGAGTTTGAAGAAGTTAAAGAAGACGATAAAAAGTAACAACGTGACTAGGGTCTGTCGACAGACCCTAACTCGGGCAGGGGCAAGGGCACGCACACGGGCACGTGAGCGTTTTTCCTGCTCCTGCCCGAGTATTTACATAACAACATTAATATCTAATTATGTGAGCACCTAATGCAACAACGAGATTACTACGAACTTCTGGGCGTTTCGCGTCAGGCTGATGAGGCAGAAATAAAAAAGGCTTATCGCAAATTGGCCATGAAGCATCATCCCGATAGAAACCCTGATGATAAAGACGCTGAAGAAAAATTCAAAGAAGTACAGCAAGCTTATGCGGTTTTATCAGATAAACAGAAAAGAGCGGCTTATGATCAATTCGGGCATGCTGGCGTAGAAGGCGCCGCAGGTGGTGGATATGGCGCTGGCTTTGGTGGTTTTGGTGATGTTTTCGGCGACATTTTTGAGAATATTTTTGCTGCTGGCCGAGGAGGTCATTCACGCCAGTCTCGGGCACAACGCGGCTCGGATTTACAATATAATATCCAGCTGACACTTGAAGAAGCGGCAGCGGGAAAGCAGATAGAAATTACTGTTCCCAGACATGCGTCTTGTACCCCATGTGATGGAACGGGCGCTAAAAAAGGGAGTACACCTACGTCATGCAAGACATGCGATGGCGCAGGACAAGTACGCATTCAACAAGGTTTCTTTTCAATACAACAAACTTGTCCTTCTTGTCATGGCCAGGGTCAAGTCATCACAGATCCATGCACGACCTGTCATGGTAACGGCCGAATTCGAGAAAGCAAGAAATTAACCGTTAAAATTCCCGCTGGTGTGGACAATGGCGATAGAGTTCGTGTAAGCGGTGAAGGTGAAGGCGGTGTTCATGGCGGCGATTCTGGAGATTTATACGTCCAAATTAACGTCAAAAAACATACGATTTTTGAACGCCATGAAAGTGATTTACATTGTGAAGTGCCGATTAGTTTTACAACGGCTGCGTTGGGCGGCTCTATTGAAGTGCCAACGCTTGAAGGGCGCGTAACGCTCAAAATTCCATCGGAAACACAAACAGGAAAAACGCTTCGGTTACGTGGTAAGGGTGTGAAATCGGTGCGTGGTCATGCGACTGGTGATTTGCTATGTACTGTGGTCGTTGAAACGCCGGTCAATTTATCTCATGAGCAAATTGATTTAATCAAACAACTGCATGAGTCATTGGAAGGCGGAAAAGCAAAACACTCGCCGCGATCCAGTTCCTGGTTTGATGGGGTGAAAAAGTTTTTTGAAGATATGAAGTTTTAATTTCTACCTGCTCGGGGAGAGGGGAAGGGGAAGGGAAAAGATCGGGCACGTGCCCGTGCCCGTCAGTTGCAGTTGCCCTTCCCGTACCCTTCCCCTTTCCTTTCGAGTAGGTTAGTATACTCTGCGTAGTTTCATCCTGATTCAATAGGTAAAGTCATGCAAAAAAGCCCCGCTATTCTCGTTCTTGCTGATGGGAGTGTCTTTGAAGGATTTTCCGTTGGCGCCAGTGGATTTGGTGTTGGCGAACTCGTATTTAATACGGCGATGACCGGTTATCAAGAAATGCTGACTGATCCTTCTTATTTCAATCAAATTCTTATGTTTACAACAGCGCATATTGGCAATACCGGTTGTAATCTTGATGATATGGAATCCTCAAAAGCATGGGCTGCAGGGGTCGTAATGCGCGATTGTGTTGCGCGACACAGTAACTATCGCTCCCAAGAATCATTACCGGATTGGCTTGAGAAACAGGGTGTAGTTGCTATTGCTGGCGTTGATACTCGCGCATTGACTCGGAAGATACGAGACAGTGGCGCTATGGGCGCTTGTATTGCTACAGATGTTAAGCAGAAAGAAAAGGCTGTATCCCTTGCACAGTCAGCTGCGCATTTAGCAGGCGGTGATTTGGCAAAGTTGGTTTCCAGGCAAACTATTGAGCGCTGGCATGAAGGTCGCGGTGACTGGTGCGTCGATTCAAATTCACCGAGATATCATGTGGTTGCCTATGATTTTGGTGTGAAACACACCATCTTACGTATTTTGCATGATTTAGGTTGCCATCTTACTATCGTGCCTGCCAAGACGTCTGCATCCGATGTATTAGCATTGAATCCACAAGGTATTTTTTTATCAAATGGTCCTGGCGATCCAAAGGCGTGTGGTTATGCAATAGAGGCAATTAAAGAATTATTAGAGGCCAATATCCCTATATTTGGGATCTGCCTTGGTTTTCAGCTGTTAGGTTTGGCGTGTGGGGCAACCTCTTCAAAGATGAAATTTGGTCATCACGGCGCTAACCATCCTGTTATTGAAGTGGATTCTCCCCAGCGTGTATTTATCACCAGTCAAAATCATGGTTTTGCTATTGATGAATCGTCATTACCCGGCTGTCTTCAGGTGACGCATCGATCATTATTTGATAACAGCCTGCAAGGGATTCGTCACAAAGAAAAGCCCGCATTTGGTTTTCAAGGGCATCCTGAGGCAAGCCCTGGTCCTCATGATATTGAGCTTATTTTTAAACAATTTATAACATCCATGGAGTAAAAGAGTTATGGAACCATCTTATGTTTTTACCTCTGAGTCTGTATCAGAAGGCCACCCCGATAAAATCGCCGATCAAATTTCTGATGCGATATTAGATGCAATTTTAACACAAGATCCTCACGCACGTGTTGCCTGTGAGACATTTGTTAAAACGGGTATGGTTCTTGTTGGCGGGGAAATTACAACGACTGCCTGGGTTGATGTTGAAGCTATTGCACGTGAAGTGATCCGTGATATTGGATATAACAGTTCAGCAATGGGCTTTGACTGGGAGTCATGCGCGGTATTATCTGCCATTGGCAAACAATCTTCTGATATAGCACGTGGTGTGGATAACGAAGAAACTAAACAATTAGGTGCTGGTGACCAAGGGTTGATGTTTGGTTATGCAAGTCGTGAAACCGACGTATTCATGCCTGCGCCGCTTGCCTATTCCCATCGGCTGATGGAGCGCCAAGCGAGTTGTCGTAAAGCCGGGGACTTGCCTTGGTTGAGACCTGATGCAAAATGTCAGCTGACTTTAAATTACGAAAATGGCGTTCCAGTTTCTGTGAATACCATTGTTTTTTCAACACAACATGCACCTGAAGTGCTTCAACGTGATTTGATTGAAGCCATTCGGGAAGTGATCATTAAGCCTGTATTACCCGCAGCGTGGTTAAATGCACAAACACGCTATTTTATTAATCCAACAGGCCGATTTGTGATTGGTGGTCCATTAGGGGATTGCGGTTTAACAGGACGCAAGATTATTGTCGATTCTTATGGTGGGATGGCACGCCATGGTGGCGGTTGTTTTTCTGGAAAAGATCCCTCTAAAGTCGATCGTTCCGCTGCTTATGCTGCTCGCTATGTTGCAAAAAATATTGTTGCTGCCGGACTTGCTGATAAGTGTGAAATTCAAGTGTCTTATGCGATTGGCGTTGCAGAGCCTACGTCAATTAACGTTGAAACATTTAGAACCGGAAAACTGTCTGATGCTGAGCTGATTAAACTGATTTATAAACATTTCGATTTAACACCGCAGGGCATTATCGAACATCATGATTTGCTTCGTCCTATTTATCGACAAACGGCAACGTATGGTCACTTTGGGCGTGAAGGTTTCCCTTGGGAGAGGTTGGACAAGGTTACAGCCCTTCAGGCCGCTCTATAAGTTTAATAATTTAGGAAATAAAAAATGAATACGATAACGAATGATTACAAAGTAGCCGACATGTCTCTCGCTACATGGGGACGAAAAGAAGTCGCAATTGCAGAAACCGAGATGCCAGGTTTAATGGCTTTACGGGAAGAGTTTGGTGCTCAACAGCCTTTGAAAGGCGCCCGAATCGCAGGCTGTCTTCATATGACGATCCAAACAGCGGTTCTTATGGAAACATTAATTGCGTTAGGTGCGGAGGTTCGTTGGTCATCTTGCAATATCTTCTCTACACAAGATCAAGCAGCTGCTGCAATGGCGGCGGTTGGCATTCCGGTGTTCGCGTGGAAGGGTGAGAGTGAAGAAGAATATTGGTGGTGTGTTGAGCAGACAATACAAGGTCCTAATGGCTGGACACCGAATATGTTATTGGACGATGGTGGCGATCTGACCCAATTGATTCATGAAAAATTCCCTCATTTGGCTGTTGAAATCAAGGGTGTGTCTGAAGAAACAACCACTGGTGTTGCTCGACTTTACGATATGGCCAAAGAAGGCCGTTTACGTATGCCGGCTATCAACGTCAACGATGCAGTGACCAAATCCAAGTTTGATAATCTATATGGTTGTCGTGAGTCATTACTGGATGGTTTAAAGCGCGCGACCGACGTCATGATTGCGGGAAAAGTAGCGTTGATTCTTGGGTATGGTGACGTGGGTAAAGGTTGTGCTCAAGCATTGCGTGGCCAAGGTGCAACTGTAATGATAGCAGAGATTGATCCGATTTGTGCGTTACAAGCCGCGATGGAAGGCTACCGGGTGGTTCGTCTGGATGATGTTGCGGACCAAGTTGATATCTTTGTCACTGCTACTGGTAATTTCCATGTCGTGACCCATGAGCACATGCTGCGCATGAGAAATCAAGCCATTCTCTGTAACATCGGTCATTTCGACTCTGAAATCGACATTCAAAGCCTGCGTCAATACCCTTGGGATAACATTAAACCTCAGGTCGATCATGTTGTATTCCCGGACGGCAAGCGAATTATCGTTTTAGCCGAAGGACGCTTAGTTAATTTAGGCTGTGCGACGGGGCACCCAAGCTTTGTGATGTCCGCCTCGTTTACGAACCAGGTTCTTGCGCAAATTGAATTATTTCAACATACATCAAAGTATGAACATCAAGTGTATGTGCTTCCAAAATCATTGGATGAAAAAGTGGCTCGGCTGCATCTCGGTAGAATTGGTGCACGTTTAACGCAATTAACACCAGAGCAAGCAAAGTATATCGGTGTTGATGCGAATGGTCCTTATAAGTCTGATCTGTATCGTTATTAAGCTGTAGAACCGTAGGTTCATTGCCATTAAGTTCAGAGAGTTAATCGGAGTAGGTTGGGTTGAGCGAGAGCGAAGCCCAACAAAACCGCCCATGTTGGGCTTCGCTCTCGCTCAACCCAACCTACGTCCGCTGTGACTGTGTGGTATCTGGTTTAGATACTGATTTGTTCTCTGGTTCGCTGCTAACATCTGACGTTCTGAAGATCAAATGTTTGTTTGTGTGATGGGTTGTGATATGTTGCGCCCAAATGTCTCTGAGCCAATCCATAAATTGCATCAACTTGATTCCAATAGCGAGTATCGGACCAACATTGCGATGCTCTTTTTGGTCTATGATTGCTTGCCCACTTTTAGAAAAAATCACACCATGATTTTGAAGCATTTTAAGTAAATAGATATCAGTTCGTTTGATCACATCATAAGGGAGACTAATCGTTTCCAGTAATTTTTGTGGAATTCGATTGTTGCCATGTTTAACCAGCGTTTCAACCATGATGGGGTTATTTTGCGCTATCGCTAAACTCAAATACTCCAATTGTTGCTCAGCAGTTAATACTTTCGTATTTTCATCTAATCTATCCAGTAATACCGTCAGGCAGGCGGCTGACTGGCTGCAAATGGCGTGCATGATGGTGTCTTTGTTATCTGTATCTCTCTTGAAAATGTTCGTTATTAATATACTCTCTGAGTGTTGCATGTTATCCATCGCCTTAAAGTCCTCATCTGATTTTTCGATAGAAGGAAGATTATCAAAACAATCGACGATATCTTTAAGTAATGATGGATTGCTGCTATTTGCAGCGCAATTCATTAGTACAATACAATCCGTCTGATCTAAGGTTTGGAGAGTGGATTTTAAGTTTTTTAAAATGCAATAAAATGACTCTCGTTTTCCTAAATAAGCAGATACGCGTAGAAGGTGAATTTTGTCGTTCTTAAAGAATTTTTCGAGTAACTCCTCTGGAATTTCAGTATTATTTTTGTAAAGTAGTGTCATGGCGTCTTTTAAACCTTTTATTTGCTTGAGCTTAATCAATTTCCGTATCGCATCCATGTCAGAAACTTTTGCGGCAAATTCAAGTAAATATGTCGTTCTGTTTGATAATAAGGATGTTGCCCCTCCTTCTCTTTCATGTGGATTAACACACTTTTTGTAAATGTCATCGATTGTGGGGTAAGTTTTAGTTGGACTGTTTTTGGGGCGGATTATTTTGATAGCTAAACCAATATTCGTATTTTGATAGTCAAAGACGTTATGACTCAGATTTTCTATCAGTTCATTTTCAGATCCAAATGTTTTAGTGCCCGTTGAATAGTTTGGATCATAGACTATATAGTTTCCATTGATATTCCTGGAAATTGAAACAGCATGATTTATGCCCGAGACCATCATCGCTTCACCCGGACATAGATTGATGGATGAAAAAATATCAACCCAATTTTCCTTCGGTGTAACGAGTCCCAAGGTAAATGCGGGTTTAATATTCTCCCCATCAACTACGATTTCTTGATAGGCTTTAGCTTGTCCCATGTTATCAGTGAATAACTCTGGACTGGCATATTTAAGAACCTCAATGACAAAACGATTTACTTTTTCATCTACCTTGTCGGCGTCGACTTCCGGTTTTTTTCCGGTCATGTATTCTAATATCTCCAGGAATTCAGTTTCTTTTTTTTCTAAAACATATTTCGCATAAAGACAAGCCAAGCCATTGCATACCCCTCCAGTATCAAGACGACAAACGGCTGGAAAATTATGGTATTCAAGATATTGATTCAGGATGGTAATAACATGGTTTTGATGATAATTATGCGACATGGATTGTCTCCATTTCATATTCGTTTAGAGTTCTATTTATATTATAGATTATATTACTCATCATGCATGGTTTTTGGCACGAACCGTTCTCTGATCGATCTTTATTTTTAGGTTTTCCTTGCATTTAAGATAAAGCGACTATACTTATTTTACGCGCGATGAAAACTCGCACGGTTCTAATTGGACATCTTTCTAACATTTAGTTAAGGACATCAAAATGATTAAGAAAATGATTGTACTACCTGCTGTATTGGCTCTATCCGTCTCTTTCAGTCAAGCCACATTTGCTCAGGATATGCAGATGATGAAAGGACATGGTCAGCATCATATGTGCATGCAAGGTATGATGAAGAAGCTTGATTTAAAAGCCGATCAAAAGGCAAAAATCGCTGCAATCAGAGCAGAAGAGCGAAAAGCTACGGAAGGAAAATGGCGCGAAGTTCGTGCGCTTCGTCATGAAATGAGAGGGCATGTTGAATCCGATAAAATGGATGACGCTAAATTAACAGCATTAATTCATAAAAGAAAAGAGTTAATGGCAGATATTCTTAAAACCAAAATGGTCGCTAAGCACGACATTTATAATGTGTTAGATGCAAAACAAAAAGCCGCTTATACACAAATGGCGACTCATTGTGAAGAAATGAGAATGGGTCATTAATCTGTTTTTGAAGTGCAATGGTGGGCACGTCGCCTCTCGGCTCCTTGCCCACCCTACATCCACTATACTGCTGACAATTTACTGGCTTTGTCACATCTCCCGCGATAAAATAACTCAAATTTTTCACCGGTAATTAACATGCCTAAGCGTACCGACATTCAATCCGTGCTCAT
This sequence comes from uncultured Gammaproteobacteria bacterium, assembly GCA_963784615.1. Classification (GTDB taxonomy): domain Bacteria; phylum Pseudomonadota; class Gammaproteobacteria; order Legionellales; family Legionellaceae; genus UBA11403. The sequence continues at coordinate 1,060,354 of CAWASG010000001.1, read as the reverse complement.
TCTTGGTGCAGGGCCTATTATCATTGGCCAGGCCTGTGAATTTGATTATTCTGGAACGCAGGCCGTTCGAGCGCTCAAGGCTGAAGGATATCGCGTGATTTTGGTGAACTCCAATCCCGCGACCATCATGACTGATCCAGAACTTGCTGATGCCACGTATATCGAGCCGGTTTTATGGCCTGAGGTTGCGCGGATTATTGAGATTGAACGACCGGATGCCATTTTGCCGACCATGGGTGGGCAAACGGCACTCAATTGTGCGCTTGATCTCGTGCGTGAAGGCGTATTGGAAAAATATTCAGTCGAAATGATTGGTGCAACCCCCGAAGCGATTGATAAAGCCGAAGACCGCGATATGTTTCGCAAGCTGATGACAAAAATTGGACTCGAAATGCCGCGCTCGGCCATTGCTCATAGTATGGAAGAGGCAGTATCGGTGCAAGCGCAATTAGGCTATCCAACGATTATTCGTCCGTCTTTTACGATGGGAGGGAGTGGGGGGGGGATTGCATATAACCGTGAAGAGTTCGAGGAAATTTGCGAGCGAGGTTTTGAGTTGTCACCGACGCATGAGTTACTACTTGATGAATCTGTGCTCGGTTGGAAAGAATATGAAATGGAAGTTGTGCGTGATAAAAAAGACAATTGTATTATTGTCTGCACAATAGAAAACCTTGACCCTATGGGCGTGCATACCGGTGACTCAATTACTGTAGCCCCCGCACAAACCCTGACGGATAAAGAATTCCAGCGAATGCGTGATGCCTCTATTCGTGTGCTACGTGCGGTGGGTGTGGATACCGGCGGTTCGAATGTTCAATTTGCCGTAAGTCCTCATGATGGTCGGTTATTGGTTGTGGAAATGAATCCGCGGGTATCAAGGAGTTCGGCACTTGCCTCCAAGGCAACTGGATTTCCAATCGCGAAAATTGCAGCGCTGCTTGCTGTTGGGTATACGCTTGATGAACTGTCCAATGAAATCACTGGTGGTAAAATCCCTGCATCATTTGAGCCCTCGATTGATTATGTTGTCACAAAAATTCCACGATTTAATTTTGATAAATTCCCGCAAACGTCAACAACGCTAACCACGCAGATGAAATCTGTTGGTGAAGTTATGGCGATTGGCGCCAACTTTCAAGAATCATTACAAAAGGCGATTCGTAGTTTGGAAATTGGGCGTACTGGGTTGCACTCTTTATTTTCAGGAACAGACTACTCGATATTACGTGGCCACTTGCGAGAGCCAACGCCAGATAGAATCTGGTATGTGGCTGATGCATTTCGTCTCGGCATGACCCTTGAAGATATCCATCAGGAAAGTCGAATCGATCCGTGGTTTTTAGGACAATTGCAAGAGTTGGTTGAGATTGAGCAGGGGATTGATGGGAAAACATTAGGTAGTCTGGATGAAAATGCGCTGCGTCAACTTAAAAAGCGAGGATTTGCTGATGCTTATCTTGCTGGGATACTCGGTTCTACCGAACATGAGGTTCGGCAATATCGACATCAATTGGGTGTAAAGCCCGTTTATCAGCGAATTGACTCTTGCGCCGGTGAGTTTCCTAGTGAGACCGCTTATTTTTATTCTTGTTACGCGACGACCTGCGAAGCGCGTCCCGAGCAAGACAAAGAAAAAATCATGATTTTAGGCGGTGGTCCTAATCGAATTGGCCAAGGGATTGAGTTTGATTATTGCTGCGTTCATGCCGCCATGGCTTTGCGGGAGATGGGATATCAAACCATCATGGTGAATTGCAATCCAGAAACGGTGTCGACAGATTTTGATACCTCAGACCGATTGTATTTTGAGCCCGTTACGCTTGAAGATATTTTAGCGATCATTGACATTGAAAAACCAAAAGGCGTGATAGTCCACTACGGCGGTCAAACACCACTGAAACTTGCGCGTGCTTTAGAAGCCAATGGCGTTCCAATTATTGGCACTCCGCCAGATTCGATTGATCAAGCAGAAGACAGAGAGCGATTTCAGCAATTAGTCACGACCCTGAAGCTGCATCAACCTGCCAATGGGACTGTACGCAGTGAAGCAGAAGCCATCGCACTAGCTAACCAAATTGGTTACCCGCTAGTGGTTCGACCCTCATATGTTTTGGGCGGTCGTGCCATGGAAATTGTGTATCAGGAGGCTGATTTACGTCATTATTTAGAAGTTGCGGTTGAGGTTTCTAACGATTCGCCCGTGCTGCTGGATAAATTTTTAGATGACGCCATTGAAGTGGATATTGACGCGGTATGTGACGGCAAAGACGTTCTTATTGGCGCCATCATGGAGCATATTGAACAAGCAGGTATACACTCTGGTGATTCTGCTTGCACGCTGCCGCCATTTAGTTTAAGCAGTGTCGTACAACATGATTTAATTCAGCAAATGACGCAAATGGCTTTATCGCTAGGTGTGGTTGGGCTGGTTAATGCACAGTTTGCCATTCAAGGTGATGATATTTATGTCTTGGAGGTGAATCCTCGCGCCTCACGTACAGTGCCCTTTGTCTCAAAAGCAACCGGCTTGTCATTGGCTAAAATCGCAGCGCGTTGTAAAATGGGGCAGACTTTAAAAGACCAGGGATTAATCGGTCCGCAATCTATGCCATCATTTTATTCCATCAAAATGCCAGTATTTCCATTCGTTAAGTTCGCAGGGGTTGATTCGATTCTTGGGCCTGAAATGAAATCAACGGGCGAAGTGATGGGTATTGCCAAGCGGTTTGGACAAGCTTATGCTAAAGCACAACTCGGTGCTGGCGCGCATATTGTGAAGCGTCGCCGTGCTTTTGTCTCAGTAAGAGATGCAGACAAAGCCCGCGTTGGGGAAATTGCCAAGCAGTTGATAGCATTAGGATTTGAAATCGTCGCAACCCGTGGAACTGCGCTGGTAATTCAGGCGGCGGGCATTGATTGTCGGCGAATTTTTAAAGTGACAGAGGGACGTCCACACGTTGTGGATTATATCAAAAATCATGAAATTGATTTTATTGTGAATACTACGGAAGGTAAAATAGCCATCGCGGATTCGTTTGCCATCCGACGCAGTGCCTTGCAACAGAAGGTCAGTTACACGACTACGTTGTCAGGTGCCGAAGCGGCTTGCTTGGCAATGAAATATGATGATAGAAACGTTGTTACACGACTACAAGACTTACATATAAGGTAATATTTATGCAAAAACACCCGATGACAGTACAAGGAGCTGAGGCTCTAAGAGAAGAGTTGAATCGTTTGAAATCCATTGATCGCCCTCGAATTATTGAGGCCATTGCAACCGCGCGGGAGCATGGTGATTTGAAGGAAAACGCGGAGTATCATGCTGCGCGTGAAGAGCAGAGTTTCATGGAGGGTCGAATACAGGATTTAGAAGCCAAATTGTCACATGCGCGTATTGTTGATTTAGCGGGCATGGAAAATAATGGTCGTGTTGTGTTTGGTGTGACCGTTCGCCTATGCCATTTGGAAACCAATGCTGAAGTGACCTACCAAATTGTCGGTGAAGATGAGGCGGATATCAAAAAAAATAAGATTTCTTACAGTTCTCCTATGGGGCGTGCACTTATTGGTAAGTCATTGAATGACGAGATTGTGGTCAATGCGCCTGGTGGGAAAATAGAGTATGAGATTATTCACGTAGATTATGCGCTCGGGTGAGGTTTGATGACTATAAGTGACAAAACTGCCTTTGAGCGATTGTTTGATACGATGACGAGACCGTGGGTTGTTTTATCCTGCCTAGGATTGATTATCGTATCTTTTTTATATATTGATCAGCCGATAACAATTGCTGCTTATGGGGCGCAGTTTGAAGCAAAATTTCCATGGTTGGTGTCATTGACCAAATTTGGTAATAAAAAGACTTATTTGATTGGTCTTGTTGTTGTGGGGTTAACTAGCCGAGTTTTTTTTAAAAACATACATTGGGAGCGTCGGGCTTGGTTTTTACTGACCTGTCTTATCTTTTCAAACTTGGTTTGTTTAGTTTTGAAAGTGACGTTCGGACGGGCGCGCCCCACTTTGTTTTTTTCAGAGCATTTGTATGGATTTTATGGTCCACATAAAAATGCGCTATACTGGTCTTTTCCTTCAGGCCATACCACCACAATAATGGCGCTCGTGTTTGGTTTCAGTGCCTTGTTTCCTCGATATATGATAGGGTTTATATTGTTTGGCTCGCTGGTTGCGGCTTCACGAGTGTTGTTACTTTATCATTATCTGAGTGATGTGCTGATGGCGAGTTATTTGGCGCTCATTGAGGTCGGCTTATTGTATTACTGGCTGTCCGAGTACATGCGAGATAATCAAAAAAGGATATTATAAAAGATGGGTATGGCGACGCGGTGGTTAGTCTATTTTGTATTATTCTTCAATATGGTTCTCAGCCACGCGGCGCCGCAATCCGATGAATGGTTTAGTCATGATGCTAGCGGCGGGGTGGTCTTAAACGTTGATTTATTTATTTCATCAACCTGTCCCCACTGTCACAAGGCAGATGATTTCTTTCGTGACTTAAGTGAAAAAAACCTTTGGATTAAGACTAATCGTCATGTCATTGATATCGAAAAACCTCAGCTGAAACTTTTTTATCAGAAATTACAAGCCTTTCATTCAAATGATTTTTCGGTGCCAGCCATTATGTTTTGTGATTCTCGTTGGGTCGGTTTTTTGGATTCTGAAACCACTGGAAAAGGGCTGTTACGTGCATTAACTTTTTGCCATCATCAAGTTGAAAAAGATGGCGCGTTAACAGAGGTCACGCGCAACACGTTGCGACAATGGAGTGCTAGCAACCAGTCTAATTTAAAAATGGAGATCAAACAGCCAGCCTCTTTATTGGCAAGCATTGTGAGTTCAGCATTGATGGAAGCGATTAGCCCATGCTCGTTGTTTTGTTTGTTGATGTTCTTATCCTTCCTTTGGCTTTACCCCGACCGCCGGGAGGTTCGTTTTTACCTGGGGTTGATGTTTATTTTAACCTTGGGTGCTTTGCATACTGCTCAATTTGTCTTTACAAATGCATACCAGCAATGGATGTTATATTTGAGGTGGGTGTCGTGGATTTCTGGGGTCGCACTGCTTGCGTTTGTTGTTCAATATTACAATGCTCAGCGGCGGTCAGGTCGTCAACGATCGATATTTTGGATTGTGCCGGTGTTGCTGCTCGGTGTTGCCACGGTCTATTCTTATCAACAAACCTGTGACTTTAGTGTCGGCGCTATGTTTCAACAATGGCTCCAGACAAAAACGCTGACTTCAGCGGCGTATTATTTCTGTCAGCTGACCTATCTCGTCGTTTATTTATTGCCTTTAGTACTATTGCTGATTTTTTATCTGATTTTTAACGTTCATCCGCGCAAGATTCTCCCTGTTTCGGCATGTTTGATGTTAGCAGCAATGGGTGTATTATTACTGGCGTATCCAAGTGCATTATCTATCTTGGCTATGTCGGGTGTTGTTTTTATTGCCGCTTTATTCGTTGGCTGGCGTTATAGTAACTATTCACCACATTATGACGATTGAAATGCACAAAGGCTACGGGCATCTCCATTGTCCAAAAATGAGATAAAGCATGACTAAATTGAGTGAGATTCCTGTTGTAGTCCACAGCGGGCAAAAATATACAAATCCGCAGGGTGTTGTTGCCATTAAAGACGGCATTAAAGCAGAGGCTACGCCCTCTGAGCGCCTACCCAAGCCAAGTTGGTTACGTGTAGTGAATACAACAACGCCCGAGTATATGGCTGTTAAAGCGCGAGTTAAAGAGCATCGTCTGGCGACTGTATGTGAAGAAGCCAAGTGCCCCAACATTGCGGAGTGCTGGTCTCATGGCACAGCGACGATTATGCTGATGGGCGCTATTTGCACACGTGCATGTCGATTCTGTTCAGTCGATACCGGAAACCCACGAGGATGGCTTGATCATGAAGAGCCTGAAAACACCGCGCGTACCGTATCCCTGATGAATCTGGATTACATTGTTCTCACATCTGTGAATCGTGATGATTTGCCTGATGGGGGTGCGGCGCACTACGCCAACACTATTCGGGCGATTAAAATCCGTTGCCCAAACACTAAAATAGAAGCGTTGACCCCCGATTTTCAGGGTGTCCAAAAAGACGTGGCATTATTATTAGACAGTGGCTTGGACGTATTTGCACAAAATGTTGAAACGGTTGAACGATTAACCCATCCTGTTCGCGATAACCGCGCCGGGTATTGGCAAACAATCGATGTGTTGGCTTACGCCAAACAATATCGTCCAGACGTGTTGACTAAAACAAGCCTCATGCTCGGTTTGGGTGAAACGGATGATGAAATTCTGCAAACCATGGATGATTTACGTAAAGCTAAAGTTGATATCTTAACCCTCGGCCAATATATGCAACCGACCAAGAACCATTTACCCGTTGTCCGTTACGTGACACCAGAGGCCTTTGCACGCTTTCGCGAATTAGGCTTGGAAAAAGGGTTTTTTGAAGTCGCCTCAGGCCCTATGGTCCGTTCGAGTTACCGGGCTGATCGGGTTTTTAAACGAGATAATCTAGGATTATCGTTGTCGGATGCGGCTGAAGGGGCTGTATGAGATTGGTGCTGCACCATCATTCCTATTTCAGCTCAGCTTCATGATGTACCTGGTGAGTTACGGTTTTTTGTTAATTCTGTTAATTTTCTCTTAAGAATCGCCTGCTAAGCTTTTCATTATCTAAAGAAACATCGTACCCTCTCGATATAGCAGGGCGCCGACTTTCCGCGGAATCCAGAGATCCATGCTCAGTGAGAGATCCCTGGATTCCGCGGACAAGCCGCGGAAAGTCGGCGCTTAGATTTCCCTGCGATATCGAAAGGATACGAAACATCGTATACAAAAAAGCTAATCTAGTTTTTTGAATATAAATATAATTCGTCGGAGACAGAATGAAAACCTTGACTAAGAAAATGCAGGAAGCAATTAGCCCAGAACTCGCTTTGAAATTATTAATAGCAGGTAATGAACGTTTTACAAATAATCTGAAAGTGAATCGTAACCTTTTAGAGCAAGCAAATGAAACCTCTGAGTCACAGCATCCATTTGCAGTTATTTTAAGCTGCATAGACTCCCGCACCTCTGTAGAGCTGATTTTTGATCAAGGAATAGGGGATGTATTCAGTATTCGGATTGCAGGTACCATAATTAATGATGATATTTTAGGGAGTATGGAGTTTGCTTGTGAAATAGCCGGTGCCAAAATCATTGTGATTCTAGGCCATACTAATTGCGGTGCAGTAAAGGGTGCTTGTGATAAAGTAGAAATGGGAAAGCTCACTTGCTTATTATCCAAAATACAGCCCGCCGTGAGTTCAGAGAAGACTGTTACGGAGGATCGATCGTCGAATAACGAAGAGTTTGTTGAAAAAGTAACAGCAATTAATGTAGAAAAATCAGTACAGGCTGTGATTGAACAAAGTGATATTTTAAGAAAGAGGATTGAGGCAGGAAAATGCGGAATTGTAGGAGGTAATCACGACATCTCAACAGGGAAGGTAACGTTCTATCCTCATACAATGTTCGGTTTTAAGCCGTCAGATAATGTTCCCGAAAATCAAGTTATGCTGAGAAGTAAGTTATAAATGCCCTGAGCGTAATAACACTAAGTTAACAGGGTAAACGCATCTTATGCTTGGAATTAAGCCGAACCGTCCGAGCCGCGCGCGTTAGCAAACGTTCACTGCAGGTAAGTTTGCAAAAAACCTGTATTTATTTTGATTGCTGGCTGGCTCTGTGAACGCTCCCTAACGGTCGCGGCTCGGTCGGTTCGGCTTAATTTCAAACTAACTATGAAGCATGAAGGATCCTTCGTGTCTATCTGATCAACTATGTTTCAATAAATATTTGTAACCATTCACCACCGATGACGTTTGGGATGTGCCGTTGCACGCTTATCATTATACACATCTTACGTCCTGCTAGAATGCTAGCTACGAACACAGTTCTACGGTAGGCACGATATGGTGATTAGTTACAAATATTTTATATAAATTATACTGAGTTATTGGAATGGTTCATGACCGCATGTTGGGATGGCGTATGTGCGTCCTATGCATGCGGCCTGATCTATCAATATAAACTCAAGGGCGGAACTGAGTGGGACTCTCACCAGGCGCAGCTAACAGCTGTTTAATTTTTTCTATCTCGTTTGTACTGACTTCATCAATTCGGCGGATCGCCGTCAAATCAAAAATAATCCCGCCGCCCCTATCCCCGCCGCCCCCCCGCCCGCAGCGCCCACGCAATAACGAAAAATCGGAAGATAAAGATGAAGAAAGTAACGACTCAAACGCGCTATGAAGGTAATTATAATACTGTGTTGTACGCTTAAAGGCGCCCGTAAACGCCGGCAAGGGATCAAATGGTATATCTGGGTCACAGTAACGTTGCAAAATATTTATTGGGAGTAAGCGCTGCTGCGTCCCAATGACTTTTATCCAATAAGCATCGCGTTGTGGCCATGTACGAGCATCAAAATGAATATCATAATCTTTATAAGCATTGAGAAGTGGTGTTATATCGAAATGGTTTCCCCAGCGCTCCTCTGTCACAGTTTCACAATCCCAATTCCCAGAAGCATCTTTTATGGGGATACCAGCCGCATCCACCTTCGGACGTTCATAGGTGTGCGTATAAGTCAAACCACCACCTTGATATCTCGGTATTGTAACTTGTTCATATTGTCTTAGAAGTTCCGTCCTGATTGCGTCACCTTCTTCACCAACGGGTATGCACTTCAGCATCATCTCTATCATCTTGAAATCTTTTGCCCATAACGCATATTGAAAAGCCGTGATGCCCTCGCCATCGGGATGTTCTTCAGTCCTCCGACCTATAAATGTTCGGCCTCCCCAGTCCGTGAAAATTCCTTTCTCCAATAAAAATTCGGGCGAACGACGAAGCAAATCTTTGGCAAATAAATCTTTGGGCTTAGGATCAACATTAACTTCTCTGCTCTCCATGCCATTGGCAACAGCTTGTAATAATTTTAGCGTTATCTTTTTATTGCGATGAGCGATATCGAGTAGAGGGTCTGCGTAAATAATGCTTGAATGCTGTTTTGAGGTCGACGCTAGTGCCTGTTTCCCTTCAGCGTCAAGGAAAGAAGTCACGCCCCTGACAGTACGGTCATCCGACAATGTGGAACGCTTTTTATCTTGACTCGCAGCCGCAGCTGCCGCTGCTGCTGCAGCCCCAGCACTCCCCGAAATCGAAGAAGTTGAAGAGGGTTGCTTAGGTTCGGTCTTGCTGGCTTATTGTGCTGGACTCGATTTTGATGATTGATGACGCATATTCATCTCCTGCAAAATATGATTGATTTTTTGTCATTATAGCATATTTTATGTATGACCAGGCAATTGACAAATTGACAGGGTTGCGCAATCGTATGACTATTGAGAATGATTGCAAATCATTCGACCCAAAAAATAGCGAGCGTGGTGCGTCGATAGCTAAGGTCGCCGATAATCCAGGCGTTTCATTTACTACCTCATGTGAATAAGGGTGAGCGTCACTGCCATTAAGTTAAGGAAAAAATGATTGATGTACGCGTAGGTTGGGTTGAGCGAGAGCGAAGCCCAACATGACGATTTTGTTGGGCTTCGCTCTCGCTCAACCCAACCTACGTCCGATTATTTCCCTTAACTTAATGGCAGTGAGGGTGAGCGTAGTTACCATTAAAGGATAAATATTCATGAATCATGTTGTCGTTCGGCGTACCAAAATTATTGCTACACTCGGTCCGGCTAGTAACACAGAACCTGTTTTGCGGGCCATGATTGATGCTGGGGTTGATATTGTGCGTATGAATATGTCGCATGGGACTATTGAAGAGCATGCCGCGCGTGTTGAACTAGTACGCAAATTGGCGAAGGAAGCGGGGCGGTTCGTTGCTATTTTAGTGGATTTACAGGGCCCCAAAATTCGTATTGCGGGTTTCATTAATAAAAAAGTTTATTTAAAACATGGTGCTGCATTTTCACTCGATGCGAGTCTTGAGAATGACGCGGGTGATGAGACGCAAGTTGGTATTGATTACAAGGAATTGCCTCAGGATGTGAAGATTGGCGATACGTTGTTATTGGATGATGGACGTTTAGTGTTGACGGTGCTCGCGGTTGTTGGTCAGCGCATTGAATGCAAGGTGGTTGTTGGTGGGGAGTTATCGAATAATAAAGGCATTAATCGTCAAGGGGGCGGACTGTCTGCCAGTGCCATTACGGATAAAGACAAGCAACATATTTTAATTGCGGCGACAGTAGAAGCGGATTACGTCGCTATATCATTTCCGCGCAATGCGCTCGACGTTGAAGAATGTCGTACCTTACTAACGCAGGCCGGATCACATGCCGGTATTGTTGCCAAAATTGAGCGAATTGAAGCAGTTAAAGCCATTGATGACATCATTCTGGCCTCCGATGTGGTGATGGTTGCGCGCGGTGATTTGGGGGTGGAAATAGGTGATGCTGAGTTACCGGCCATACAAAAACAAATCATTCATCGAGCGCGTCATTTAAATCGAGGGGTTATTGTGGCGACGCAAATGATGGAAAGCATGATAACCAATGCTATACCCACACGCGCCGAGGTGTTTGATGTTGCTAATGCAGTGCTTGATGGCACTGATGCCGTGATGTTGTCTGCTGAAACTGCAATCGGTGTTGATCCTGCTAATGTCATACGGGCAATGTCGCGCGTCTGTTTGGGGGCCGAAAAAAGTCGAAAATCTCGATTATCTCACCATCGTCTCGACGAGGTCTTTGCGGCAGTTGATGAAGGCATTGCCATGTCGGCAATGTATCTGGGTAATCACATGCCCATTAAAGCCATTATATCCTTGACTGAGTCAGGGACCACGCCGTTATTGATGTCGCGTATACGATCGAGTATACCGATTTTTGCTATTTCACGGCATTTGAATACGTGTCGACGAATGACACTGTACCGCGGTGTTTATCCGCATTATTTTGATATTTTTAAAATACCTTCTGAAAATGCGAATCGTGAAGTTATTCAATTTTTATGTGGTCGTCAATACCTGAATGAAGGCGATTTGGTCATCATGACGCGAGGCGATATTATTGGTGAAGGCGGTGGTACCAATGTTTTGAAAATTCTGCGTGTTGGTGATGTTATATAAGCAGACCGAATTAAGTATCTATAGTTTTCTTCATCCAATCTGAAACCCATCTTTCAATTTTGCTCAATCAGAAAAATGCTTACGTAGAATGGCTACGCGCACATTTTTCTTCAATCACAAAATCGAAACCTGGGTTTCAGCTTGACGAATAAAACTATAGATACTTAATTCGGTCTGCTTAGTGTTATTTTTTCGCCAGCACCACATCAATGACATGCGTGTCTTTATAAGGAAATTCGAAAATTTTACTAAACAGGCGCTTAAGGCGTTGGAGCAGGAAGTTTCTGGGTAGCATGCGAATGGATAAGCTGTTTAAGAACCAGGTGCCTTCAATGCCAAACAGGGCGAGTTCGTCGATGTTATTCAGTGTGATTGGAATACTTAGACGCTGGTGATCGATGATTTCAAACTGGTGTTGGGCGAAGGCGTTCATTAATTCATCTTCACCGGCTGCAACCGTTGTATTTTTGACGATGGCTTTATAATAATGACCTACGATCCTGCTTAAAATCGACTCTTGAGATACAAACTCGGCTAATTGTCGTTGGGCATTCGGAAATGAATCGTACGTGGTGGTGATTAGGGAAAAATGGCCATTTGCGCGGGTTAATAATTTGGCTTGGTTAAAGAGTTTATCAATAGGGATATAGGCATTAATGAAATGCGCGAGTACTAAATCCTGGCTATGATGTGGCAAAAAATGGCTTGCCTCGGTCGCACTGGCTTCAATCGTTGTTAAGGGTACAACGGCATTCGCTTTTTTAAGCATTTCGGAGGAAACATCAATACCCGTAAATGTGGATTGCGGTAGATAGGTTTCAAGTTTTTGCAGAAAAGTGCCGTCACCCACACCAAAGTCTAATACTTTATAATGCGGTTTTTCGTTAAGATGCGCTTTTATAATTTGATTAATAGCGCATTCATGACTGACACTAATCGAGCCAAATCGATTTGCAGTTGCATAATGGCTCGCGATGTCATTGTACATGGCCGTTACGGACATGCAGTCTTCCTAATTTTAAGCATTGGATTAGTATACACCGAAGTCCCATAATTTGGTATCATCTCTTTTTTCTTCAAAATGGAAGGTAGAAGATCATGCGTAATCGCTTGACTGAGTTTTTGCAAACTGAAATTGATGCCATAAAAAAAGAAGGGCTGTATAAACCCGAACGCGTTATAACCAGTCAACAGCAAGCAGAAGTTGAAGTGGCTGCTCATGAGGTGATTAATCTGTGCGCCAATAATTATTTAGGCCTGGCTAATCATCCCGATTTAATTGCAGAAGGCAAGCAGGCGTTAGACCAGTACGGTTATGGTATGGCATCTGTACGGTTTATTTGTGGAACACAAACGCCGCATAAAGCCTTGGAACGGAAGTTGAGCGAGTTTCTTGGGATGGAGGATACCATTTTGTATTCTTCTTGCTTTGATGCCAATGCGGGTTTATTTGAAACATTGCTTGGGCCGGAAGATGCGGTTATCAGTGATGCATTGAACCATGCGAGTATTATTGATGGGGTCAGGCTGTGTAAAGCGCAGCGATTTCGATATGCCAATAATGATATGAATGCGTTAAGAGAGCAGCTCATTGCCGCTAAAGATTGTCGTTTTCGTTTGATTGCCACCGATGGTGTCTTTTCGATGGATGGTATTTTGGCTAATCTCCCGGCCATTTGCGATTTGGCGGATGAATTTGATGCAATGGTCATGGTGGATGATTCCCATGCAGTGGGCTTTATGGGTGAAACCGGTCGTGGAACCCCTGAGCATTTTGGCGTTTCTGATCGAATTGATATTTTGACGGGGACGCTCGGGAAGGCGTTGGGTGGCGCGTCTGGAGGATACACCTCAGCTAATCGTGTAGTGGTTGAAATGTTGCGTCAGCGCTCACGTCCCTATCTGTTTTCGAATACATTGGCGCCGATGATTGCACAAACATCAATTGCAGTCCTTGAGTTATTGGAAAGTCGTGGTGATTTGCTGAAAAAGCTCAAACGCAATAGTCAGTATTTCAGAGAGGGGATGACTAAGCTTGGATTCAATCTTGTTCCTGGTGAGCATCCGATTATCCCTGTGATGCTCGGTGAAGCGGCGTTAGCTGCAAAAATGGCTGAGCGTTTATTGCAAGAAGGGATTTATGTCATTGGATTTTCGTTCCCTGTTGTTCCTAAAGGCTTGGCACGTATTCGTGTGCAAATGTCAGCAGCACACGAGATTGAGCATTTGGACCGCGCATTGAATGCATTTAAATTGGTTGGTCAAGAATTGAATCTTGTGTAGGTTGGGTTGAGGCGGGTCTGCCGAAGCCCAACAAAACCATCCATGTTGGGCTTCGGCAGACCCGCCTCAACTCAACCTACGCTCAACGTATCTGTTATAAGGAGTAACAATGAAATCACTCGTCAAGGCAAAGCGTGAGCCTGGAATTTGGATGCAAGATGTTCCTATGCCTGAATATGGCGTGAATGACGTCCTCATCAAAATTAAGAAAACGGCCATTTGTGGTACGGATATTCATATTTTTAATTGGGATGCGTGGGCACAGGCAACCATTCCCGTACCGATGACGGTTGGTCATGAGTTTTATGGCGAAATTGTTGATATTGGCAGTGAAGTGAAGGGGATACCGGTCGGTAGTCGTGTTTCTGGAGAGGGGCATATTACCTGCGGATATTGTCGTAATTGTCGCGCGGGGAAACGACATTTATGTCGGAATACCGTTGGCGTTGGTGTCAATCGTGCGGGATGTTTTGCTGAATATTTGGCACTACCCGCGAGCAATGTACTGTTGTTGCCAGATGATGTGACTGGCGACCAGGCTGCAATCCTTGATCCATTTGGTAATGCCGCGCATTGTGCATTGGCATTCGATATGGTGGGTGAGGATGTATTAATCACTGGTGCAGGTCCCATTGGCATCATGGCAGTTGCGATCGCAAGACACATTGGTGCTCGTCACATTGTGATTACGGATGTGAATGATTATCGGCTTGGTTTGGCACTCAAGATGGGGGCTACGCGAGCGATTAATGTGAGTCGTGAGCCGTTGTTTGATGTGATGGGTGAGTTGGGCATGACGGAAGGATTTGATGTGGGGCTGGAAATGTCTGGCAATCCACAGGCCTTTAACGACATGGTCAAGATCATGAATCATGGTGGTCATATTGCGATGTTGGGTATTCCACCTGCAGAAATGGCGCTGGATTGGAATCAAGTGATTTTTAAGGGATTAGTGATCAAGGGTATTTATGGTCGCGAGATGTTTGAGACGTGGTACAAAATGATTTGTATGTTACAAAGTGGTTTGGATATATCGCCTGTAATGACGCATCACTTTTCCGTGGATGATTTTCAAAAAGGGTTTGAAATCATGGCTTCAGGGCAGTCTGGAAAAGTGATATTAGATTGGGCTTAATGGACATTGAACAGAGCAGCATGAAAAAAGACTCATGCTGCTCTGTTCAAACAGTGTTGTAGAGCGGGACTATCGTCTGAAATGAATCGGCCAGGTGGCGTCGTTGCGAGGCACGAAGCAATCCAGGGAGCAAAGCTTCGAACCCTGGATTGCTTCGTGCCTCGCAACGACGACCTGCAAGTTCATGTCAGCTGTTTGTACCGAAGGTACTGGGGGCGCTCGCAAAAACGAATTCGGTTTTTTGCCGGGAAAATGATTGAGATTAGAATATTATATTTGGACAAAACTGCATGCGTCTTTTTGCATGCAGCTTTGTCCAAACTGCAAGTGAGGAATAGAGATGTCGCAATACATATTTACAATGAATCGAGTAACCAAAACGGTTGAAAACCAGCGGGTTATTTTGAAAGATATATCATTAAGTTTTCTCCCAGGCGCTAAAATTGGGGTGTTGGGATTAAATGGTTCGGGTAAGTCGACGTTATTACGGATTATGGCGGGGGTGGATACACAGTTTAATGGTGAGGCGAGACCTCAACCAGGGATTAAAATTGGTTATCTGGCTCAGGAACCTGAAGTTGATTTATCTAAAACGGTGCGTGAAGTGGTTGAAGAAGGCGTTAGCCACATGAAGCAATTACTCAGTCAATTTGATGAGATCAGCATGCGTTTTGCAGAGCCGATGAGTGATGATGAGATGAATCGGTTATTGGTGGAGCAGGGTGAGCTTCAGCATGAAATTGAAGCGGGTCATGGCTGGGATTTAGACAGGCAGCTTGAAATCGCTGCTGATGCATTGCGATTGCCGGATTGGGACGTCAAAATGAGCGTGCTGTCTGGTGGTGAGCGTCGTCGCGTGGCGTTGTGTCGCTTATTGCTATCGAGTCCAGATATGTTGTTGTTGGATGAGCCAACCAACCATTTGGATGCTGAAAGCGTTGCATGGCTTGAGCATTATTTGGAGAATTTCCCTGGTACTGTCGTTGCGATTACCCATGATAGGTATTTCCTGGATAACGTTGCTGAATGGATTTTAGAATTAGACAGAGGCGAAGGGATCCCTTACAAAGGCAATTACACCGCATGGCTTGAGCAGAAGAATGACAGGCTTGATCATGAGAAAAAGCAAGAAGATTCTCATCAACGCGCCATTAAAGCAGAATTGGAATGGGTGCGCTCATCGCCGAAAGGTCGTCATGCTAAAAATAAAGCGCGATTAGCTCGATTCGATGAAATGAATTCTAAAGAATTTCAAAAACGCAATGAAACGAATGAACTGTATATTCCACCAGGTGATCGCTTGGGTGATTTGGTGATTGATGCTGTGGGTCTTGGAAAATCATTTGGTGAGCGTGTGTTGTTTGAGAACCTGAATTTTTCATTGCCTAAAGGCAGTATTCTCGGGGTGATTGGGCCAAATGGTGCAGGAAAATCAACACTTCTCAAAATGCTAACCAGCAACGACAAACCGGATTCTGGTGAAATCAGAGTCGGCGAGACGGTTCAATTGGCTTATATTGATCAGATGCGCGATCATTTAGATGATAAAAAAACCGTTTGGGAAGAAATTTCAGATGGTCATGACATCATGCAGGTTGGATCATTTCAAATGCCATCACGCGCATATGTGGGTCGGTTTAACTTTAAAGGCGGCGACCAACAAAAACGCATGTCGCAATTATCCGGTGGAGAGCGTAATCGGGTTCACTTGGCGAAATTGCTTAAACGAGGCGGTAACGTTTTGCTTCTCGATGAGCCGAGTAACGACTTGGATGTGGAAACCCTGCGTGCGCTTGAAGAAGCGATTTTAACGTTTCCCGGTTCTGCCATTGTCGTGTCGCATGATCGTTGGTTTTTAGATCGCGTTTGTACGCATTTTATGGCGTTTGAAGGCGATTCTAATGTTGTGTTTCTGGAAGGAAATTACAGCGATTATGAAGAAGATAGAAAACGGCGTTTGGGAGATAAAGCGAATCAGCCTTCGCGGATTAAATATCGTCGTTTGCAGTAGACACGATTTTACCGTTCACTTTAACTACTCCACTCCCTAACGGTCGTGGCTCGGATTCCGGGCCACAACTAGCAACCGTTTGAAAACGGAATCCGAGCCACGACCGTTAGGGAGTGGAGCAGTTGAACACGCGGGATTTTATACAAAAATTAAATAAAGGTGTTTTAAATGAATAAGTTGTTAGGTGTTATGTTGATTTGTCTCGGGCTCAGTGCCTGCGTGACGGAAACAGATCCATCAACATTGATTACGGATGACGTAGGCGTGGTGCATCGCACCATTCCTTATACGCAAGATACGCGCGGTCGTCGTGAATTCCCTCTGGAGTTGCACGCAACAGGAAAAAAACGGTTTTTGTTTGACCCGAAACTTGCTGCTTGGGCAGCGTATGATGCACAAGGCCATCGCGTGATGACCGGCGGCGCTTCTGGTGGTAAAGATTATTGCGATGATGCCGGCGCACCTTGTCGTACTGCAACGGGACGATTCCATGTTTACAACAAACGGGGTCTTGACTGCCGATCAGGGGAGTATCCAGTTGAAACAACCGGTGGGGCAAAAATGCCTTACTGTATGTATTTCTTCAGAGGATTTACCATCCATGCTGGTTACGAAGTTCCAACGTACAACACGAGCCATGGTTGCATTCGTGTCTGGCCAAGTGCTGCAAAATGGTTGAATGAGCAGTTTATCGATATTGGTACTGAAGTGACTGTGTTGTCATATCATGGTGAAGATGGTGATGGTGCGCCGTTGAGTTAGGTGGCGTTGGTTGGTTGGTAGGTTGGTGAGTAGGTTGGTGAGTAGGTTGGGTTGAGCGAGAGCGAAGCCCAACACAACCATCCATGTTGGGATGTTGGGCCTCGCTCTCGCTCAACCCAACCTACTCACCAACCTACTCCACTACGGTAATGGTTTTGGTGTTGTTGGTTGTACTGGTTGGCTTGGTGTTGCAGGCCCTGCCGGTGTATCATTGGGGCTTGGCGATGTTGTCGGTTGCATGTCATTAGCCGGCTTTGGCTCTGCGGGCGCAGGAGCCGCTGCCGCCGGTGCTTCTTCCGGTCTTGCAGTTGCCACCAGTTGCATGATTCCTAAATCACCGTTCGGCTTTCGACCAACCAATACACCGACTAATAAATGTTGAGTCACTTTTTCTTTATCATTTTGATAAACAACTTGAATCGGTAAGGTTACTTTCCACTGACCGTCTTTGACGGTATTAATATTCGCCACACCCTCTGCTTGACCACTGACAGTAAGTTGCTGGTTTTTAATGGAATCTACGTTGCCTGATTTTTGTAATGCATCGTTAAATCCTTTCCAGCCTTGCTCTGTGTAGCAGGTTTTGAGCATGTCCAACTGGTTTTGGATGGTTGCTGGTGTGAAGGTAAATGATTGTAATGCTGCTTTTTCAGCCCACGATGTTATGAGTGCAGAGTCTATGGCTGTTTGGTTTGCCGGAATGTGGTAATTGCAATCCAAAGCTGGTGTTGGTGCAGGCGTGGTGGTTGGTTCTGCTGGGGCTGGTGGAGGAGCCATTATTGTACTGGTTGTCGTTTCATTTGCTGTGTCATTGGGTACAGCAGGTTCAGCAGCGTTGACTTGAGTGCTCAATAGAGCAATCAAAAGTGGTGATAAGAAGGTTTTGTTCATGAGTGACATTCCTTGTTTTTTATAGTTGTATCAAGATCTACAACTTTGCCACTTTGCGAGATGGTTTTCAACAGGTAACCCAAAATTTTAATCATCAATTAGAATGCGAAGATAAGCTTGCTCTGGTATGATTTCATGATTGTACTGAAAGTGAGGCGCGTGTGTTTGTTGTGACCGGTGGTGGACGTGGATTAGGTAAATCTTTAGCTTTGGCGCTTGCTGCGCGGGGTAAGTCGGTTTTAATTATTGCCCGGCAAGCGTCATTGTTGATTGAGGTCGCCAATACGTCAGATTTGATCGACTATTGTGTTGCTGATGTGTCAACTCATGTAGGTCGCGACTTGATTTGTGACAAGTTGAAAGAAGTCAAAATAATTGAGGGTTTGATTCATAATGCAGGGATAATTGATCCTATCACGCCTTTGATGAACATGGACGAGACCGCATGGAAAAAACTGATGGCAACCAATGTTGAGGCGCCATTATTTCTCAGTCAGAAGTTGGCGCATCAATTATCACAAGGGCGGGTGCTGAATATTAGCTCTGGTGCGGCCCATTTCCCCGTGATTGGATGGTCGGCTTATTGTGTATCGAAAGCAGCTGTGTCGATGTTGACACGTTGCTGGCAGCTTGAATCCGCCTCGCCGGCATTTGCGAGTGTGATGCCGGGTATTATTGATACGGATATGGTGGCGGCTATTCGTCAGTCTGAGCACATGGATCCAGACAAATTGAATTTTTTTAAGCAATTAAAGCAGAATAATCAGTTGTTATCTCCTGATACTGTTGCATTGTTTTTGTGTTGGCTGTTACTGGATATTAAAACGTCTGAATATGTCGCGAAAGAATGGGATATTTATGATGTTGCTCATCATGCTTCATGGCTTCCAACAAATCATACCGTACCCTCTTTGGAATAAGGAACTCCATTATGCGTGATGACACGCCTTATATTTCTGCTGATGCATCGATTGCCGAGCTTACCTTTCGTGTCGTTGTCCTGGCCATCATATTGACACTGGTTTTAGCGATATCTAATGCCTATCTTGCCCTTAAACTTGGAATTTTGACCTCGGCATCGATTCCTGCGGCGATGATTTCTATTGGTATCTTGCGTTTTTTTAAAGGTTCAACACTACTCGAAAATAACGCTGTTCAAACCGCTGCATCAGCAGGCGAAGCAGTAGCCGGTGGAATTGTATATACCATTCCTGGACTTGTTGTTATCGGTTATTGGCATTCGTTTGATTATCTCACTAATTTTTTTATTGCCTTGTGTGGTGGCGTGCTGGGTGTTTTGTTTTCAATTCCTTTGCGGCGTATTTTGGTCAACGATCGTGCGTTACGTTTTCCTGAAGGACGGGCGATTGCTGAGGTGTTGAAATCGTCAGTTGAGAAAACAGGGTTAAGGGATTTGGCCTATGGCGGCATCATCGGCGGATTATTGGAGTTGTTTCAGCTTGGTTTTAAAGTCATTGCCAGCAGTTGGAGTTATTGGTTTGTGGCTGGGCGATCTTTGTTTTCGCTAGGTGCTGGATTTTCAGCAACGATGATTGGTGCGGGATTTTTAATAGGCCATGATATGGCTATCAGTATCTTTTTAGGCGCAGCAATCGCTTGGCTTATCGCGCTTCCAGTGGCGAGCCAATTTTATCCAGAGTGGATACAGCATGTGTTGCCGAGTGAAGCAGGAACCCATCTATGGAATAGTGAATTGCGTTATTTGGGAATCGGCGCCATGCTTTTTGCTGGCGTATGGACGTTTGCAAAACTACTCCGACCACTGCTGAATAGCATTTATATGTCCATGTCGACTTTTTCTGCGCGTCGAAAAGAGGGGCTTGCCATACCGCGAACTGATCGCGATATTTCGATGCCATATCTTTTATTAGGCATTTTTTTCACGCTGGCGATATTATTTGTTTTATTCCAAGTTATTTTTCCGTTGAGCGAACTGGGTCTGCCGGCTAGTTATGGGCCAACGTTTGTATTTACCGCCGTCATTTACGTCTTGATTATTGGATTTTTATTTTCAGTGATTACGGCCTATTTTTCAGGAATGGTAGGTGTGACTGCAAGCCCAGGGAGTTCAGTGGTGATTGCGGGGGTGTTATTGGCCGCGTATTTATTGCTGCGTTTTATGCATCAAATGATAGCGTTTCCATTGACGGCCGATCAGATTCAAGCGGCTGAAGCGGTGACCATTATTATTGGCTCGGTGGTGACGGGAGTCGCCGCCATTGCTAATGACAATACCCAAGACTTAAAAGTTGGCCAGCTCGTTGGGGCAACACCTTGGAAGCAGCAGGTGATGCTGTTGTTGGGCGTTTTGATTTCGGCGCTCATTATTCCACTCATTATGCAACTGATGTTTAGCGTGTACGGCATTGCCGGTGTCATGCCACATGAAGGGATGGACATTAGCCAATCACTCCCCGCGCCAACCGCTGCAATGCTCGCAGCGGTCACTGAGGCAGTGTTTCGGGGTGACTTGCCGTGGAAGATGATGTTTGCAGGCGCTGGGATAATTCTTGCGGTGATTGTTGTTAATCGGATATTCAATCTTCAGCGAGTTATTAAATTATCGATGTTAGGCATAGCGATTGGCATGTACTTACCAGTAACCTCCACTGTCCCATTGTTTGTTGGTGGAATGATTGCGTTTTGGGTACAACGCCGCCTGCATCAGCAAACGAATGATGTGGAATTAGGCACGCAGAAAATGCAGCGCGGTATCTTGATTGCCTGCGGCTTGGTTGCAGGATCTGCATTAATGGACGTGTTGCTCGCGGTTATATTTTCACTATCACATGGCCCGGATAGCTTGAGTTTGGTCGGTGAACATTGGAATACAATGGGGGCGTTGCTGGGTGTGGGATCGATGGTGATGTTGGCTGCATGGATTAAACATCGGGTTTGTATATGACGGTTGAGGTTGTTGGGGCTCATGATGTTGTGGGAAGTGTGTACGATTTTAAAACCGCAGTATTTCCTGATCGTGCAAGCCAATTTGAGGCGATGATTTTAGAGTCGGTGTTGAAGAGTGAATGCATCGATGAACATTTTGTAGATACGTCTGCTTTTCTTTATCGTCAGGATGAAGCATGGTTTAAAAACATTTTGCCAGCAGAACCTGTGGAGCCTATGGAACCCAGTTTAGTTAATGATGCCCATCAGACATCCCAATCGCTAGCAGCAATAGAACAGCCCCTACCATCCAAAGACATTGAGCATTCCGTCACATCCGTTGATGAGTTTGTAACATCAATGTGGCCTTATCTTAAAGAGGCCTCTAAGAGCATAGGGCTTGATCCCAAAATACTGCTGGCTCAAACCGCGCTAGAAACTGGCTGGGGAAAATTCATCCTCAAAGACGCGCAAGGTACCAGCAGTTATAACGTCTTTAATATTAAATCAACCGCTGGAAATTCTGGGCAATCCGTTGAGGTTAAAACCACAGAATATATTGACAATCAGCCGGTCAAACTGACTGCTGCATTTAAATCTTATCAATCGCTGGGGCAAAGTGTGCAGGATTATCTGTCGTTGATTCAGAGCAGCACCCGTTATCAATCTGCAGTTGCCCATGCGGACTCACCCCAGCGTTATGTGGAGGCTCTTCAAGAGGCAGGTTATGCGACCGATCCCAATTATGCGCATAAAATTCTATCCATTTATCATGGTGACGAGTTGCAACAAGCGTTGGATCGCAATGGCTTGGTTTAGGAGTTTGGACAAAGCTACATGCAAAAAGACGCATGCAGCTTTGTCCAAATGCAGCAATTCCGTAAAAGCCGATGGTCAGTATGAGCGCCCTCTCCCATTGATGGGAGAGGGTGCCCGACAGGGCGGGTGAGGGCAGTTTAAATCGCAGTGTTTTGATCTACCCTCATCCGCCCTGTCGGGCACCTTCTCCCGACATCGGGAGAAGGAACTCCGCCACCAGCGCGGGTTTTACGGCGGAATTGCTGGTCCAAATAGTGTTTTCTTGATTTAATTGGGAGTTTGAGACAAACTCATATTCATCACAAACCCCGGATCCTAAGTTATTAAAACTTACGCTCTTAATCTAAAGTATCACACGAGGTCTATGATGACCAACTATGAAGCATGGATGTTAGGCTCATTTATGGACAAGACTGCATGAGTCTTTTTTCATGCAGTCTTGTCCAATGTCCAATGATGATGACATTAAAATCTAAATGGCAGTCTTACATTGCACTCATGTCATTGATTGCGATTTGCGCCTATTTTGCAATGTACCTTGCTGGCAATTCAATGTCTGATATTCCTCTGTTACTGACGATTGTCATCGGAGGGGTTCCCTTATTTCTGCAAATTATTCTTCGATTATTGAAAGGAAATCTCGGCGCTGATTCGCTGGCAGCAATTGCACTCCTTGCGGGGGTCATCTTAGATCAATACCTTGCGGCAACATTGATTATTTTTATGTTGGCCAGTGGTCAAACGTTGGAACAGTACGCTATGCGGAAAGCGTCATCGGTTCTTTCGGCATTGGTTGCACGCATGCCATCGATTGCTCATCGCAAAGTTAATCAACACATTGAAGATATTCCATTAGCACAAATTAATATTGACGATAAAATCGTTATTTATCCGCATGAAACCTGTCCCGTTGATGGTATTGTCATCGAAGGGCATGGCTCTATGGATGAATCCTATCTCACCGGGGAACCGTATCAAATATCCAAAACTCCGGGTACAACGGTGTTGTCAGGCGCTATCAATGGTGAATCCCTACTCGTCATAAAGGCAACACAACTGCAAGCAGATTCACGTTATGCGGCCATTGTAAAAGTGTTAGAAGAGGCAGAACAAAAACGTCCTTCCCTCAGAAGATTAGGGGATCAAATTGGCGCGATTTTTGCGCCCGTTGCACTTTCATTTGCATTTGCTGCCTGGTATTTCAGCGGTGATGCTATACGTTTTCTTTCTGTTCTGGTTATTGCCACGCCATGTCCTCTATTAATTGCTATTCCAATTGCAATTATCAGCGCTATTTCCAAAGCGGCAAAACAAGGGATTATTATTAAAGATCCAACTGTTCTCGAGCAACTCCCTACCTGCAAAACAGCCATTTTCGATAAAACAGGCACGCTGACTTAC
Organism: uncultured Gammaproteobacteria bacterium; assembly: GCA_963784615.1. GTDB lineage: Bacteria > Pseudomonadota > Gammaproteobacteria > Legionellales > Legionellaceae > UBA11403. Next base: position 1,036,971 of record CAWASG010000001.1, on the reverse strand, counting down.
GGTCAGCCAACGTTAACGGATATATTCACGGTCGAAAAATATACCAAAAAACAGATCTTGCAATATGTTGGCAGTCTTGAACGCTATTCAAAACATCCACTCGCTAGTGCTGTGTTAAAAGCAATAAAGGCGCAGAAAATTAAACTCCTTGAGTCATCCAACATCTCTGAAAAACCAGGGCAGGGGTTACATGGAACGATTGATGGACACACCATTCAGATCACCAGCAGGAAGAAATTATTAGAATTACTGCCTGAATGTAGTCATTTATTGCCCGAGGTGTCACCTGGATTAGAGTGTATTGTCTTGTTGAATAACCAATATGCAGCCACACTCCATTTCCATGATGCGCCTCGTGACGACAGTCAATCATTCATCAACCATTTGGCACCCTCCCATCAATTTACAAAAATTATGCTGGTCTCAGGCGATCGTGAATCAGAAGTGGTTTATTTAGCGCGCTTATTAGATCTTACTGAAGTGTATGCGTCCCAGAGTCCAGAACAAAAGCTCGCTATCGTTCGTCATGAAAGAAAAAATGCGCCGACTGTCTTTATGGGAGACGGCATAAATGATGCGCCCGCATTAACCGCCGCAACAGTTGGAATTGCTTTTGGACAATACAGCAACGTCACCGCCGAAGCGGCGGGTGCCGTAATTATGGAAAACACTTTAAGCAAGGTTGATGAATTAATCCATCTGAGTATCAATACTCGTAGAATTATCACACAAAGTGCCATAGGCGGGATGATGCTGAGCGTAGTTGGCATGGGGTTTGCCGCCGCAGGATTCATTAACCCGGTCGCTGGGGCAATCCTTCAAGAAGTTATTGATCTGCTTGCTATTGTTAATGCCTTGAGGCTAGCGTTTGGATCTAAGATTACTATCGATTTGCCATTGGGTGAGTAAATAATAAGGAAACTTATTGCCTTGCTCTAGGTGTTGCCGTTTGTTGTGGTGGGAAGATTTGAACAATTCTAAGGGCTTGCAACATAAGCTCGCCCAGAATAAATCTGCTTGTTGCTTACGAAAATTTTTGCGATAGAACAGGGAAAAGAGCGAAAAAGAATTGCTTTGCCCAGCATATATAAATAGTCTGTACAAATGGAGTAATAAAATAAACATCATCGCCATGATACAAGGATAGATTATATGCGTTTAAGCAAGCTAATTTTTGGCCTAACCAGTTTTATACTGACCTTCCTCATATGCCGCTGCCGGAGAAATGAGCTCCGTTGTAGACTTAAAACAAAAGATTCAACCCGTAATTTCACTATTTGGCGGAGCCGCTACTATATACGCTAAACACTCACAAGCCTATTTGGGAGATGAGGAGGACATATTTACATATCATACTATTGGGCACGGAAAAACCACGGGATTAATGGGTGTATTTTTGGGTGGAGAGTATCAGCTACCGCATCCTGGTTTTTTTGTACAAGCGGGCATTGAATATGCCTCTCTAGGTCACATTAACATCAATGGATTGAGTGCTGTAGGTGTCGAGCCAGCAACCTCAACACATCACATTTATCACTACCGTTTCCAAACACAACAAGCACTTTTTATGTCCAAGATATTAGCAACAATTCATCAGATTTATCATCCCTATGTATCCATGGGATTGGGGGCTGCCTTTAACCACTCAAGCCAATTTAATAATGAAACCCAAGAAACTGGCAGTATTAATCTGACCCCAACATTTCAGAACAAAAAACAAACTGCTCTCAGCTATAGCCTAGGCCTCGGCGTAGACACTAATCTCAATCAGCATGTGCGAATAGGCTTTGGTTATCGATTCGCGGGTATTGGGAAATCTTCTCTTGGCAACGGTCAGGTTACTATTAACGATTATAGAGCACCAACATCGTTTACCTTGCGAACGCCAAATGCCTATATGAATCAATTAATCGCACAAATTAGTTACTTGGCTTAAAACTTTTTCCAGAATAGGGCTAATCTATCATGAACCAAAATAATCATTTATCCGTGTTGTTTTTTTACCCCGTCCTAGCTCTTTTTACACTTTTATCCGCAACCTATTCTTTTGCCGCGAATTTAGATATTACAGTCAAGGCAGGAACGACCTTACCTACCATGATCAATCCCGGAGAAACTGTCTCCGCGTATTACACCGTAACAAATCTTACAGGCAAACTCCGTCAGAGACACAGACTAAGCGGTCTTCAAAATAAACCCGTTACTCAGGTCAAATCGAATCAACTTTGCGGAGATCCGATTATACTTCATGCATATGCAAGCTGTACTTTACAGCTCGATATCACCGGGGCGGTTCACTCAACTTTTGCACTTTGCTATGGCACTAGCTGTACACAATCTAGTGTTGGCTTAAATGTTAATGTTAATGTTAACCCGCCAACATTGTATGCAGGTACTCTAATTGGCGCTGTCGAGGTCTCAACGAACGGCGGCACTTCTTGGACAGAAACAGACCAACAACCTGATGGCAGCATCGTTCATAGTGTTTTTGTGAGTGGCACCACATTGTATGCTGGTACTGAAAATGGCAATGTCGAGGTCTCAAGTGACGGAGGCGGCACTTGGACAGCAACAACTCAACCTGACGGCAACAGCGTCAATAGTATTTTTGTGAGTGGCGCCACATTGTATGCGGGTACTTCATCAGGCCTTGCAAATGGCAATGTCGAGGTCTCAACTGACGGAGGTGACACTTGGACAGCAACAGCTCAACCTGATGGCAGCAGCGTCAATAGTGTTTTTGTGAATGGCACCACATTGTACGCAGGTACTTCCAGTGGCTATGTCTGGGTCTCAACGGACCAAGGCATTTCTTGGACACCCACAACTCAACCTGATCCTATTGGAAGCGCCGTCTGGAGTGTTTTTGTCAATGGCACCACATTGTATGCAGGTACTGAAAATGGCAATGTCGAGGTCTCAATTGACAGTGGCGCTTCTTGGACACCAACAACTCAACCTGATGGCAGCCCTGTCCATGGTGTCTTTGTGAGTGGCACCAGATTGTATGCTAGTACTGAAAATGGCAATGTTGAGGTCTCAACGAACGGAGGCACTTCTTGGACACCAACAACAACTCAACCTGATGGCAGCGAAGTCTTGGGTATCTTTGTCAAAGCCCCTTGAGGTTGAATTACAATTAGGCCTGGGACTAAATACTTTATTACAACCCCTTGAATGTAAAACGGAAAACAAAAAAATCCTTACCAGAAAGGTAAGCTGGCTTGGGCTGCATGGATTATTGCAAGATTAGGTGGATGGAAAGGATATGCCTCTGAGAGGCCTCCCGGGCCTATTACAATGTACAACGGGCAAAAGGAGTCTGCCTCCCTTTATCGCGGGTGGCGTCTTGCAAGAGATGTGTGCATACCTTAGGTCTGTGTGACCGGAACATCGGTAACATTAATTTAACATAATTTAGTTACTTTGCATGTTTTTTCATTAAAAATTTCCTATAACTATTCTTTCCATTGAATATGCAGGCATCTATTTTCGCTGAATAATTTGTCCGTTTTAACAATCGAACTATACGGATTGACACAGTTCCATACCTGAGACGATAATCTTTAATGGCCTTGTGCCAAGGAATGCTCGATCTTTAACGGATTCAACATAAGAGACCTATTTATGGCACCTAAAGACCCTAAAAGTACCGGCAGTGCAGGCCCGACAATTAACCTTCCAAGATACAGTACATCATTTTTTGATTTGGTTGGATTTAACCAACTTCGTCACCAAGCAGCAACGTATCCCAAAAACGCTCTTCTACTGAGTTGTTGTGCGGCTGCGGTAGGACTTTTAGCGTGGCGTAACGATCAAAAGCCAACAGCTTACATGGCATTTTCAGTTGCAGCTTACCAAATGCTTGCTTTTGTATTTGAATATAGCCGGGTATTACCGTTTGATTTTCAATCGACTCAAAACGACCGCCAGTTTGAGGAGGGGGAAGTCGTTGATCCCAAATCCGGAAAATTGCTTGCAAAGCTAAATTATGAGGGCAATTGTCCTGTTTTATTTATGCTCACAGCCGATCCTTTTGAGCAAGGCCGTGCCGTGGCTTTGGCGACCTATAAACAAAATGTGTTGGCCTTCACCAAGTTTTATCGTCTAGCTCCAACGCTATTAGCAGCCTATCACGATTTGCAGCGCATATTACAAGGAAGCTTGCCGAACTCGGGAGCGGGGCATGCGAATTATGCGGCAGAGCAGCGTAAACTGATTTCTTTCCCACCACGGTTGCAGAAGGAAATTGAAGGCTTTGTTGAAGGTTATAATGAAATGCTTGAACGTCATGGCTGGCCATATGTGTTTGCACCACCGCCGTTAACTAAGGACGAGATGGAGGATTTGCTGCGCGTTCCTGATTCTTACAAAATGCTGGCATGTAGTGTTGCTGCCAGGCAAACCGACACAGGTTCAGAAGCTGTGCGCTTGTTTGATTTTGAAATGCTAGGAAATGTGGAGAAAAAGGGGGCCTATTTAATTGTTAAGCCAACAGAGCATACCGAAAACGATAAACCGCGTTGGACGATGTCTTTTACGCATGCACCAGGCTTTATTCGGGTGTCGATGATCAATAACTATAATTTGGCAATTTTTATTAATGAAGCGACCAGCATGTCGAATAAACGTCATAATCCAGATGGCATGGCGGAGTTGGCTTTAGCGCACGCTATTGCTGAAAATTGTTGTACCGTTGATGAAGCGCTCGCTTTTATCCAAGCTAATCCAGCGGCGACTTCGCATCTCTTAACCATAATGGATCCCACAAATAGGGTTTGCGTGCAGCTGTTGCCACTGCGCTCAACTGAATATTTTACTTTAGTCGGGCGTGGTAAGGAGCATTTGCCAGTAACCAATCATATGCTTGATACTGACGGTAATCGCATGCCCGAGACAGATTCCTGGATGACCTCACTTGCACGTTATACCCTGATTGAAGAAGCTTTTCGCAATGGTACCTCGATGCAGGATTTGGCACGAGCACTCAGCGTGCCGCAAACAGCACATATGCTGCATCTTACGTACGGGCAAAAATCACCGGAGTCACCAGGCGCTGATGCTGGTAAAGTTGAGCCCAATATCCCAGGAAACCTGCATGTCGCTTATCATTGGGGTGGGAGAAACCCTGCTAACCGTAGTGTAGCGGAAATTAAGCCTGATGAGGTGTTTGCTAAGGCTTCCGCCATGCACGAAGACGCCAAGCAACCAAGGTTGTAAGGCGGGCAGGAGAGCGAGTTATTTACAATTTCTGGGGGTTAGGATTTTAGTAGTACATTGTTCATCTAAGTTTAACCCGTTGATGTAAGCAGATTAATAATATGCTGTTCGAAGTCGTTGCGAGCACCCCACGGGGCTAGGGCGTTCCTAATGTACTCCACAATGCGTGCAATGTTGTATCAGGCGTCGTTGCGAGGTACGAAGCAATCCAGGGCTCGAAGTTTTGTTCTCTGGATTGCTTCGTGCCTCGCAACGACGCGACCTGCAAGTTCATTTTGGCTGTTTTTACCGAAGATACTGGCCTGCTCGCAACGACAAACCGGTCAAAATTAGACGATCCCAGCCTTGCCTTCCAGATTCTTGAGAAGGCGGGGTTTTGCGAGACTACATTTTCATTATCAGATATTTTCTTGTAAATCTTTTCATAGAATTCCTTTGTACTATTACTACGGTGAGTAAAAAGCCCTGTAAAAACACTTAGAAGACATAGCCCCTGTCTATCGTTTGCAATATCCCTAATTTTTAATAATGTTGTTCAAGCAAAGCTCCGTCCTGTCCTGTCGTTTGTAATTGCAAAAAAAATTGTCAGGATTGTGTCCTGTTGGTCGGCTAAGCCCAGCTTGGTAACAAGCTGGGCTTAGCCGACCTACTGTAATGTCTCGAAAAATATAGCTCTTAACCGAAGTATTTATCTCGCACTATCTTGATCACAAGCCTTGTGATTACGATCAAAAACAATGAGATGAAAAATTAATTATGATTAGTGACTGATCAACATGTATTATTGAGTCTCTTACCAAACAATAAAACAAGAGATCAGTCATGGCGCATATTTTCGCAGATATTTTATCATTAGTACACTATATTCATATCCAAAGGCATGAGCCTGAGAAGTTAGGCTTAAAAAATTGCCTGTGTTGCGGTAAATCAAACCCTTGGCGACATGGTGGTTATTCTCGTGAAGCGGATCGCATTAATCCTTCAAGTACCTCACTAAATCCAGTGTTTATTCAGCGATACTATTGCCCCTGTTGCGACAAAACATGTTCAGTCCTTCCGGAATGCATTCCACCGCGTAGATGGTATTTGTGGGATATGCAGCAGATCATTTTTGTATTGTACCTTTCTGGTATGAGCGCTTACGCTATATCAAAAACAATGCCGCCTTCACGCCAGACCATAAAGCGTTGGCTGATGCGCTTTGTAGAGCAATTTCGACTTCATAAAGATGCGTTGTGTACTCATTTTTATGCACTGGGTAGAGCCATAAATATGGCTGACTTTTGGCAAGCAACGCTCCAGAAGATGCGTTTGAGTGAAGCGATGCGCCTTTGCCATGTAGCCGGAGTTGTTATCCCATGAACATATAATCGGTTCAAGCATGAGTTGTGCAATGCTTATGCAAATATGAACCCCACACAGTTTGGTCGTTTCGGTGCCATGATTTTACTGATTAACTTCACTCCCCATTAATAGCGGAGAGAAAAATGAGTAAACCTTTACACCCGATGGCTTTGTTTCGCCTGATGGTTCTTGGTCCACTAGCGAGCCGCGCTGAACTAAAGCGCGGTGAGGTTAAAAGTATTATCCGAAGTTTGGCTGCCGATCGTTATACTATTCCTGAGTCAAGACGAACGCATATCAGTGAAGAAACAATTGCGCGCTGGTACTACGATTGGAAGCGAGGGGGTATCGAAGCACTGAATCCTAAACCGCGCATAGACAAAGGAAGTACACAAATTTCAGAAACCGTGCAAAGCAGAATTGTGATCCTTAAAAAGGATAAGCCTTCACGCTCAATTAACACTATTATTGGCATGATTGAGCGCGAAGGATTGGTTGCTAAAGACACATTGGCTCGGGCTTCCGTTCATCGCTTTTTACAACAACAGCACCTGTCAAAACGCATTATACCCAATCAAGACACTATTGAGCGCCGGTCATTCGTGGCTGCCCATGCAGGAGATATTTGGCAAGGAGATGTACTTCATGGCCCACGGATACAAACGCCATCAGGCATGCGGAAAACGTACTTGGTTTCATTGATTGACGATTCCTCACGTCTTATTACACATAGTGCGTTTTGTCTTGGAGAAACAGCCCTCGATATAGAGGGCGTGCTCAAATCAGCTGTATTGAAACGAGGCGTACCGTATAAATTGATTATTGATAATGGCCCTGCATACCGATCCGAGTCATTACAAACTATTTGTGCACACTTAGAGATACGGCTTGTCTATTGTCGCGCCCGAGAACCCGAGGGCAAAGGTAAGCTCGAACGTTTTCATCGCACATTTAGAGAACAATTTATCGATGAGCTTGATATCGATAAAATTCGTGATTTGGGTGATCTTAATGCTCGCCTTTGGGCCTGGATTGAGCATGTTTATCATATTCGTTTGCATGGTGGGTTAGATAAGAAAACACCGCTTGATAGTTGGAGAGACGACCTGCTTCACGTGCGCCCTCTAACGCCTTATTTCGCCAATAAAATCGATGATATTTTTTACCATCGTGCTGAGCGAGTTGTTCGCAAAGATGGAACGATCAGTTGGGATGGCAAGATGTTTGAGGTACATCACAACCTTGTCGGTGAGAAAGTGACGTTGGTGTTTAATCCGCACACAAATATTGCTGTTCGGGTTGAAACAGCCTTCGGTGACAACTTGGGAGCCGCTGTTTTATTAGATTTAGACGCCAATCTTAATCGTAAACGCCAACGACCACATGCAGCACCTTCGCCTGAAGGAATCCAGCGTGAGCACAATGTCGAATTGGTTTTTGAAGACTATGTCGAGTCCATTGGCACCTTTGCACAAACAACCGGTGAGGACAATTAAATGTACCAATCATTTTTTGGTTTAACCCAAGCCCCCTTAGGAAAAAAAAGTATCCAATTATGGGATAACGCCCAGCTTGCAGGCCTTGCTCAACAGTTTAATTGGCTTCTTCAATCACCTGGCGTTGGATTACTCACAGCAGAGCCTGGACTTGGGAAAACGGCTGCACTTCGACAACTAACCAGCACTTTAAACCCACATCAATACAGCGTTTTCTACATCGCCGAGACAGATTTTGGTCGACTGGATTTTTATCGTCAAATGGCGCTGATACTTGGACTTGCTTCTTCTTATCGTCGTGCTCAGTTATGGCGTGATATTAAGGAGTACATCATTCACTTGGCTACTCAAAAGAACATTATGCCAGTATTCATTATTGATGAAGCACAAAATCTTCCATCTGAATTTTTTCGTGATTTCCCAGCTTTCCTCAATTTTGTCTTTGATTCCAAAGACTACATGACCGTTTGGTTGGTAGGCCACCCGGAGCTCGCTCGCGAGATAGGGAAACCCGCTAATGCTGCATTAGAATCTCGGATCCAAGCACGTTGTGAACTGAAGCCAATTCTTGAGCGCGATGCATTTAAGCAGCTTATTGAACATGGTTTTTCTCAGGCTGGATGTACGCATCAGTTGTTGTCCGACTCAGCTCTTGAGCTGCTCCGAATGTCCTCAAAAGGTAATCCAAGACAAGCACATAAACTCATTGTTACATCACTGCGATTGGCTACTGATAAAAAAATCAATCATCTGCCAGATGATATCATCAAGGAGGCCATCGCTCTGTTGAAACAAATTTAAAAATAAAAGCTCCCCAAGGTGCTTGCCTTGGGGAGCTTTGTCTCAGGTTAATTAAATAGGGACGAGATATGTAAATTAGAGTGAGACGTTACATTTGCCAAGAGCATTCGAGTGAATATGGCGCTAAAACCATGTGGATCATTGACTTCTGTTTTATCTAACCAAAATGTCGCCTCGGTTACTTGATTGCGTAAGGCGCTCACAACGGCAAGCCCTCCTGGACCATCTGCATTATCGGCATCAATCGCGATTGCTTGTTGATAGGCTGCTTCAGCGGCATCGAGATTATTTTGAAACAGATGACACCAGCCAAGGCATATCCAGTTGTCATAAAACTGGGGGTGTATTTCGGCGGTTTGATTAAACGCTTGTTCAGCAGCGGGGCAATTCATCAGGCGTAATTGTGTTGTGCCAAGCACAAACCACAGTCTGGATTCTTGAGGTTGGGACTTGAGTAAACATTCAATTTCATCCGGATTGGCTTCCTGTCGGAGTGATTTTAATAGCAGGTTGACTAATTGTCCGTTGGGGTGGGCGGGATCAAGCGTCAAGGTTGCACTGGTCGTTGATGCTGCTTTTTCAATATCGTGATTATCAAAATAGAGCAATGCCAATAGCCCCATCGCGTCTGCATTATTAGAACAATGCGGGAGTGATTGTTCCAGGAGTGCGATGGCTTGATCGGTTTGTTGAAGATGATGCAGTAATCTTGCCTCTAGGTACACTAAACTCTGGGGATTAGGGGCGTATTGTTTTGCGTCGTGAAGATAACCTTGTGCCGATGCAAAATCGGCTATCTGGCGGTAACAATCACTGACCTTTAAGAGCAAGTTCACATTCTGTTTATCTTGCTCAAGATAGAGAAGATGACGTTGAAGTGTGTTGTGGGGCATATTTTTCCTTTATTCAGTGAAAGCTTGTTACTAATGCTTGAACGACCAAGTCGAATCCATCGATCAAGACAAATAGTAATATTTTAATTGGCAAAGAGATAGTCATTGGCGGCATCATCATCATGCCCATGGTCATCAAAATGCCGGAGACGATTAAATCGACCAACAAAAAGGGCAGAAAAATCATAAAGCCGATTTGAAACGCCGTTTGCAGCTCACTGAGCAAAAATGCGGGTATGAGTTGGTACAATTGAATGTCCTCAGCGCGGGATGGTATCGGCTCTTTTGCCAATTGCCAAATGAGTTGTAAATCTTTTTCTCGTGTTTGTTTGAGCATAAATTCGCGTATAGGATTAGCCGCTTTTTGCAATGCAACTTGGCTGGTGATGTGCTTGGCTTGATAGGGCTCATAGGCTTCGGAGTAGATTATTTTGGCAACAGGCATCATGGTAAATAAGGTTAAAAATAGCGCCAAGCTGATGATGACCGTATTCGGCGGCGTTTGTTGTAGACCGAGTGCATTGCGTAACATGGATAAGACGATAACAATGCGTGTAAATGACGAGAGCATGATGAGGATGCTCGGGGCTAGGCTGAGTACCGTGAGTAATGCAAAAACCTTTAGAGCCGGTGAAACATTGTCCTGATCAAACTGAATGGGTCCGAATAGGGTATTTGGAGTTGCAGCCTGAGAGAGTAAAGGCAGCAGAATCAATAGCGCGAACACGACACATTTACGTGGGCTCATTCTGAACCTCTTGAATGGCAAGGGCGTGTTGATTATCGACCAGTAAAAAACGTTGTTGTTGATATTGAAGAATATAAACTACAGTTTTGTTGCCGAGATGTTGTTTTTCAATCAACTTACATGTTGCTTGTGACGCCTGTCTTGGCTTGAATTTTTTAGCCAACATGATAACGATGACGAGCAGCATGATGATGACTAACCCGTAGTTTAACCAGCCTCCTTTGGGAATGAAAGGTTGTTTGAAAGGTATGGGTTCATCTGTGACCAGTGTGTTCATGACGCAACTTCTGTGATTTGAATGGCAAAATAGTCATCGCAGCTCATTAATTCGCCGCGAGCAATGACTTTTTGGTTCACAATAATCTCAACTGGCTCATTAGTTTTCTGTTCTAACGCTAACATTTGTCCCTGTTTCAGCTGCCGCAGTTCCGCAATGGTCAGGTTTAGCGTTCCTATACGCGCGGTGCAATTGATTTCAACACCACCCACCAGGCCCAGGGTATTTTCGGTGATGCGGTTGCCATCGCCTTCATGAAGAAGCTGTGTAGGTAGTGCTATTTTCTTAATGCTAAGTGTCATGATGTCCTCGTTATTTGGATAGATTGTTCCCCGATATCGACGTTGCAGATGGTTTCCTTGTCGTGTTTCAACAGCAATGGTATGGTGATCGGGTGATCGGTTTTAATGATATCGCCGACTTGGAGATGAATGAGATTGGAGAGTTGCAGCGATATGGGACTTAACTCAACGTGTAGGGGTAATATTTGCGGAGCTAATGCCTCATCCAGCGAGCTGACAGGTTTGGCTGCGACACGTTGTTGTGGTAATGCGTTGACCACCCATTGTGGATGCAGGTAGAGGGCTGTTGACAGCGTCTCGCATTCAAGCGTCAAGGTAAGGCCTGGCGATCCTGTATAACAGTATTCATCCATGTTGGGGGCGGTGTGCCATTGCATCGATTCAGTTCCAAACAATCGATTGAGCAGCGATATCAACAGCGTTTCGCTGACGGTATCGAAGCAATCTGAACTGTTCCCAAATACGCTCTGCTTGATTAATGCATAGTCTTTCTTGTTGCATATGGCAAGGGGGTTATTGGCATCCGTGATCAACCAAAGCGGGTTGATGACGTCATTGCCGTTATGATTTTGGTTGAGCGTGCATGATAAAGGATGCAACGCATAATTCTCATTCCAGATCTGCAGGTTTTCTGCAAAACGCTGATGAAGGTAATTTAATTCTGAGCCATTAATCAAGCGAAATGGCTTCCACTTTTTATTCATTATTTCTCTAGCTCTTCGAGTAGTTGTTTGTCAATGTCCATGATTTGTGAACAGGCTTGAAACATGCGTTGTAGCACAACGATATTGCTGAATTCCATGGTGGAGTCGACGTTGGAGGCTTCCAGTTGTTTGGCTTTGATGGCGCCAAACCCATGTTGGTTAGGTCGGCCAATGGTGATGCCGTCAGTCCGTTTTGCGCGAAACAGGTTATTCTCGCTTTGTATGAGCGAATGCTCCATATCGTCAAAGAGCGCCAAGGCAACATGTGTGCCGTCTTCTGTCTGTGCATTGTCATAGTGATAGGTGATTTGTCCATTTTCATCAAATGAAAAACCAATTTGTTTGCCTATGCTGTAACCATCGTTTTTTTTTGCTTCAATGTTTGTATTGCTATGGGCCGCATCTTTTTTATAAAGGCGGACTGATGAGTCTTGATCACTCAGGTTGTTACTTAAATTGAATGTGATGCGTTGATTACCATTGAGGGTGAGTTGAATGGAATCGCTATTTTTTTGCGCAACGCCATTGTTGTCTCTGTCAAATTCAATCGCTTGTGGATCGAAGGTGATAGTCGCATCATCACATGTAGCTGATTTTAAATTCCATTTTAAGTTTTCAAAGGGATTTTTCCCTGTGCCTGGTGTGCCGGGAGATTCAAATTCAAGTCGAATGGTATGCGCTTTGCCGTCTGTATCAAATATATTAGCAACGTTAAATTGAATGGGTTCAAATTTACTTTTAAAGGGATCTGGATTGTCAGGTATATTAGGGTCTTTCTCTAATTCGACAATAATCCATTCACCTTTTAAATTGACGAAATGAGTTGGTTTTCCGGCACTCGTTTTTGGGCCAAATTGACTAATGGGCACCAAAGCACCTTTTTTATCATACCCTTGAACCGTGCCGCCGCTGTGTTTATCAATGAGAATACCGTCTTGATTAAAGCCAAACTCACCATCCCGTGTATAACGAAATTCGCCATGTTGAAGCTTAACGATGAAAAAACCTTGTCCTACGATCGCCAAATCAGATGGATTGGCGGTTTCAGTGTAGTTGCCTTGGGCGAAATTGGTCGTGTGTCCGCCAATTGTAACGCCTTGTCCGAGGCTATCTTGACCATTGCCATGACCTAAAGATGAATACGACACCTCGCTGCGTTTGAAGCCAGGGCTTTGCATATTCGCCACGTTATTAGAGGTGTTTTGCAAGCCATAACTGGCGGCTAGCATGCCGGTTAAACTGGTGTAATAAATTGAACTCATTGTCATTCCTTAGAGAACATCCGTGATGTCCGTGAGTTGTTTGGGTATTAGCCCCGCTTTGACTTCAATCATCAATACAAGAGGCGCATTATCCTGAAACTTGATTTCTTTGACGATGCCTGATTCTTCACTACCTCTTATTCTTACCGTCTTACCGAGCATCATCAGACTTTGGTTCGCGCTGGTCATGCCCAACAATTGGCTTAATGATTCATTGGTGGTTTGTGCTTGTTGCAGTGCGGAAAACTGCGCCATCTGCGCCATAAATTCGCGGTTATCGATGGGCTTTAAAGGATCCTGATACGTTAATTCTTGCATGAATAATTTCAGATAGTCGGCCTGATTGACGTCTGTTGCGGGTGTGGGTTGAATGCTCTCGGTCATGCGCGCTCTCGGTGAAGTAATGACCATTCATCAGCTTGTTTGTATTGGGCTAATAAGGTCTGCTGTTGTGAATGATGACGTTGATTCTCCTGATATTGTTCGAGCCGTTTTAACTCTGTTTTCAAGCGAAGCTGTTTCGCCTGCAGTGTAGTGAGTTCTAAGTTCAATGCTGTTTTACGGGTATTGAACGTATCCTGCTGTTCCTGTTCGTGAAGAATAAACTGTAGCCGGGCCATTTCCTGCTCGGGCAGGATTGTCGTAGGAATCTCACTGGCATTGATAATGCGTTGCTGGCTTGTTTGGTATTCTTGTTCCAAAACCGCAAGCTGCTGTTCAATGACGCTCATGCTTTGGGTCAGCTCATTCAGCTGCCACGTTAGTTTGGTTGATAATGCATCCAGTGTTTTGCTCATTGAATACATCCCCTCAGGCGTTGAAGGATGACATCAACGGGCAGGGACTCGTGCATCCCTTGAGTCAATATGGCTTGTACGGCATCGATCTGTGCTACGGCATGATCGAGTTGTAGATGTTTGCCAGCCTGGTATGCGCCCAGTTCTATCAAGTCTTTGTTTTGTCGATAAAGGCTAAGCAAGGCAATGGTTTGCTTTATCAGCTTAGCTTCCTCGGGGGTGGTCAGTTGCGTAGCAAGCCGGGATAGACTTTGCAAAACATCAATCGCTGGATAATGACCACGATGCGCTAACTCGCGGGTGAGGACGATGTGGCCATCCAAGAGTGAACGCATGGTATCTGCAATGGGTTCGTTGAAATCATCACCTTCTACCAATACGGTATAAAGTGCCGTGATACTGCCGGCATTTAAAAAATTTCCCGCACGTTCGACAATGCCTGGAAGGCTTGAAAACACAGTTGGCGTATAACCGCGAGCAGTGGGGGGCTCACCTAAACTCAAGCCGATTTCACGCTGAGCCATGGCAAAACGCGTGATGGAGTCCATGAACAACATCACGTCTTTGCCTTGGCTACAAAAATAGTCAGCAATAGCAGTTGCGGTATACACAGCTTGCTTGCGCATGAGGGCAAAGTCATCGCTGCAGGCAACGACGATCACGGATTTTTTAAGGGTGTCGGCATCAAGATGATTGCGAATAAAATCACTGACTTCTCGTCCACGTTCGCCGATGAGTGCGATGACATTGACGTCGCTCTGCAAATGCTTCGCCATCATGCCTAATAAAACAGACTTACCCACACCACTACCCGCAAACAGACCAATACGTTGGCCTTTTCCTATAGGAAGGAGCGCATCGATGGCATGAATGCCTGTATGGAGTCGTTCGTTGATGGTTTGTCGTTGAAGTGGGTTGATGTTTAATCGATGAAGCGGGGCTTCTGTAACGCCGCGTATATGAGCTCCGCCGTCTAGGGGTTTAGCGAATGCATCAACAATGCGACCAAGGAGTTCGTTACCTACGGGAATGGTCACGCCTAAGCCTGTAGCACGAACGGTAAAACCCATACTGATTCGAGCATGAGAAAACGGCATTAAAAATACTTTGCCGCGTTCAAAACCAATCACTTCTGCTTGCATGACAAGGTTCTGGTTGGCATCTAAAATGTCGCACGACTCACCAACAAAAGCTTGCGGCGGGCCATTTGCCACCAATTTTAAACCAATGGATTGTTCAATGCTGCCTAATCGTTCAATCGGTTGCAGGGCATTCAACCAGTTATTCATCCTTGTTCCATATTTTGCAAAAGACGGCGAGAATTAAAGCAAATACAGGTTAATTAAGCAAGAGTTTTTGTCGGGGTGCGCTTAAATTTGATGGGGTGGTATTATATCAATTACCACCAAGATTATGGCCACCCGCGACAGAATGTTGGACAAATTCGTGGAAATGTTCGTTTGCACGTTGTCCTAAAGGGTTGTGAAGGAAGCGGTGGTGTTGCATATGCAAACGTCTACCCCTCGTTTCTAGCGATACGACTTCTTTACCATCGATTTTTATTGAGTCTGTCCACGCTTTGGTATGAAAAAATTGATGACGGTTTTCAATGTTTCCTTGTTCTTGTGGAGAGTTGTCCCTTTTTGTTTGTTCGCGAGTCAACTGGATTTCTGGAACCTGATGAATAGATGCTGAGGCCGGGATAATTTCATCATGGTCCACCCCGATGTAATCCCATGAATCTTGAGGAAGTCTGTGGATAGTGTCTCCAGCATTCAAATTCCAGTCAGACAAAGATAATATGCCTTTTATTAAAACATTTAACACGGCTATGCCGGCAGTCTTGAGCGGTTGTATGATTGTTTGCGACAGAGATTGAGTTGAATCGGGAGCCATTTCCTGAGGTTCGTTTTGAGGAGTGGGTTGGATCCATCCCGATACAATATTGGCAACACTTGAAAAAGATCGATCATTATAGAGGTTAATCGTAAGTGGTACGTCCCGCTGCTGAAAATGCCAGGCGACGAAAGTTGCAATGGCGCCTCCAAGGGAATGTCCACACAGTACAATCAGTTTTGGATCGACACCTTTGTCCAGGAGTCTTTGAACTTGTGCAACACCCTCTTCAACCAACTCGCTTTGTGAACGGGGGAAGACAGGGCTTAGTTCGCCATTTGCCGCTGGCATTCCACTGAATCCATAATTGCTATGGTGAAAACCGATGACTGTAGCACCTTTTGTGACAGCATCGTCACACATCGTTTGAAGGTCATCTTCATATCGTGCTCCATTCCCTCTAAAGTAGATAATATGAGGGATTTTACTCAGATCGCCACTTAAATTTTTGGGCGTAAATTCGCACGTATGTAGCCTCGCATGATTGGGCATTTCAATGAAACATTTTTGTATGTTGAAATGTTTTAGTAATGGGTCATAGGCGGTGTTCTCTAATAATCCCTGATACGATTCATTCGAATCTTCTCGCAGACTGAAAATGGAATTAGGATAAATTGGCAGCCCAATCAACGTCTTGAGTCCTAAACCATATACGTATAATGGGAACAATAGTATTTTAAAAGGGAATGAGAGATAGGACAGTATGCGTTGAAAAAGGGTTTGTTCAGGATGGTATTCATAATGGTCTATGGACGGATCTGCCTCTGTTTGAGGTGGATTGAAAAAAGACATGCGCTGCCACAAAGAGTAGAGACCCATAAAAAAGGGACTGGCAAGAACGACTGGTATGACAATAAGACCGATTACGGTATAAATGAGAGCACTTACAGCAAGTGAAGCGATCCAGATAATCCAGTTATTTGATTTTGTGTTTTCATCATGATTGGCCATGTCTTTTATTTCCTCAATCAAAAATATCGTCTTAAGGTCGCTCTACAGAACAACAAGCGGGCATAATTTTATCACAATCATTAATTATTAACAATAAAATATCGTGCGTAATTACCCAGGTTGCGGATAAGTTTTGTGTACTGTGTTTCTGTTTGCATACATATCTAAATGTCTTATTTTTTCTCTCTTAGGCAATAAACGCTCAAAATAAAGACTATACTTAGTTAGTGATAGTTGATGTTCAGAATGAGGAGAGGATGATGAAATCATATTTAACGAGTCACACAGGGTTGTGTGGATTTATTCTGATGGTTGGTATATTCACTTGCGCTGTAGGCAATGCGATGCATGGTGGCGGGGGTGGCCGAGGTGGCGATTTTAACCGCGGCGGTGATTACAATAGGGGTGGGGATTATAATCGAGGCGGCGATTACAACCGCGGTGGCGATTACAACCACGGTGGCTACTACAGGGATGGCGTTTATTATGATAATGGTGGCCCTGCTGTTGTTGTTGGCGTTCCAGAAGATGAAACTTCCGAATCTTGCTCAACAGTTCAACAATGCGACAACGATGGGAACTGTTCTCAGACTCAAGTTTGTAATTAATAACGTGAATATATGTCCATTGGAAGTGAAGATGTGGGTTGGGTTGCAAAAAGACGCAGCCCAACCTACCTAGACGTTGCGAATCTATAAAATATCAAAACCCACGTAGCGTACATTCACGGGCACGAACCCTTGCTCGAGAAGTTGCTATTTGATTCCAATAGCTGTTTAACAACGCCATCGAATGCTGGAAGGCTGCTTGCATGCGTTGCATGGGTGTTGACAATAGCGTTAACAATGACTGGATTGCTTAGCAATCGCGCACATCGATCTGCTTCTAATTTATTGGTGATAGTCATTAAGACCTTGAAACTTAAAGGCTCCATGTGCTTTATAAAATTAGCGATGAGTGGCGCGCTGTTTGTATCAAGAGCGAGTTGAGTCTCGTCATTGCCGGCAGACGAAATAAGGTTGATCAGTTCACTCCATAGTAAAGCAATCAGTTGTTCAAGTGGGGGCCTTTTACTTGCTTCTTGGGCGCACCCAAAATTAGCAAAAATCGTGGAGATGCCAGCAGGTAATGTATTGTTGCAACAAACTTGAATTGCCGATGAGAAACTATATACATCAGCTGAAAATGCGCTGGGAATTATATGATTTCCATACAACTCAGGAGCAATGTTGTGCGCTCTTCGACCTCCGTAACCACCAGCGGGTTCATCGACTGATGTGGTCAGGCCAAAGTCAATCAAGGTTGTTCGATAATAACCTGCTTCCTGGTCGAAATGTACAATAATATTGTCTCCCTTCAAATCACCATGAATTTTGTTCAATTGATGGAGTCGATTTAATTCGAGCCCAATTCCCAACCATATTTGTAAATATTCAACGAGTTTACCCGCGCTGTCTAATTTGACGATTCTAAATGGGGCACCAGGAACTCTTGGTAAAACCAAGCGACATGAGGCATATGGAAATTCGAAAAAAAATGATGGATAACGAGGATTCATTGCATTCCAAGCTTCGGCCTCATTCCTATATTGCTCATCGAGATGTAGTTTTTTGCTCGCGTAAACTGCGGACTCTTTTTTTACAACGAAACGTGCCCCGCCTTCATTCGACGTTTTAAAAAATCGAGTGTTTGCGATACTTCCACCGATCGGTTTCTCATTAGCATCCGGTTCAAAAACCAGTTCGTCTAACTCAACAGAAGAGCCCGCCAGCGTGCTTTTGTAAGTCATATTGCCGTTTTTGGCAACATTTCCTCCTGTAATGAAAAGGGATAATTGTTCGTAGTACTCCTTTTTATCAGGGGCTAACCACTTGAGATATTGCACATCTATCAAAGCCCGTTCAGCATCTTTAAGCGCCATATAAACAGCATGCCGCAGAGATAGCAGTTTAATAAGGCTATCATTAGACAAGGTAACTTGATTGGTCGCATTGAGCATTTCTAGAGCGAGTTGATATTCGTTTTGCTTGAAATAAATCTCAGCAATGCGTAAAGAGACCGCCTGATTAACTTCTTTGGCCTCCCGTTGGGCGGTCATTAAATCAGTCAATGCTTTGTCCAGATCTTTTGTCTGATAGTAACTCTCCCCGCGACAAATTAGGGCAAGTGTGCGATTCATGGGATCAATTTCTAATGCCAGCGCCCGCGTATAGTCGGCGATGGCTTCTTTAAATTTCCCTAGTTTGAATTCAGTATAAGCAAAATACGCTATTGCGTGTACATCGTTATGATTGGGATTTTGCTTAAACCACGCTTCAAAATCAGCAAATGCATTAACATAATAATGAGCAGCACTATAAGCTTTCGCCCTACAGAGTAGTGCGCCAGGATATAAATTATTTTGATTTAATATATCGGTAAAGCATTCAATCGCCAGATCAAACACTCTATTTCTGTAATAGCTTATCCCTAAGTTGAACCTCTCAATTAAAGGATCGGGTTGTTTTGTTGAAGTTTCTTGTAGCATTTGAATCACATGTTTAAAATAAAAAAGTAGGTGCAATTTAACACGATATGCGGCTTTAAATATACCTTTTTATGATCCCGTCTGTATTTCGGGCACGCCCGGACTCGTCTTTAGCTATTCCTGGCAACGCTATGAATAAATGTAAATCTGTGGGATAATCATTTACCAGTTACGATAAATTATTTCTATAAATATGAAAATAAAAGCACTTTACTTAATAATCTTTATTTTTTCCCCGGTTACTGTATTTGCTAGCGCGGCGACGTGTCCTTTAGCAAATGGAATTAATGTACACACCACAATGCGAATATTAAATATTTGTAAACACGGCACTGTAATTAAGACTTTTAAAGTAGCGCTCGGATACAAAGGGGTCGGTAAAAAGCAAGCGGGTGATAATAAAACCCCAATTGGTTTATATAGGCTAGCTCATCCAAGAAAATCTACTCAATTTAAAGTCTTTATTCCAATCCTCTATCCTACTTCAAAGCAGTTGGCAGCAGGATATACAGGTAGGGATGTTGGGATCCATGGACCAACTCAGTCATTTGGTTTGTTGAGCTGGGTAAACAACTTACCTTATTCAACGCGCGGATGCATCGCTGTTGGCAAAAATAACCATATTGAGTATGTGGCTAATTGGATAAAAGACAATCCTGCAGCTAAAGTTTTAATCATTTAATTTCGCTCCGCTGAACAACCTCACATGCCAATTCTCCCTGAGCCAGCCTAATCTCAATCATATCGCCTGAGTTTACCTGCGTACTGCTTAATAGGACGTGGCTGTGATAAGTAGCGATTGCGTATCCTCTGTCGAGGGTAGCGAGAGGGCTGACGGCGTGTAGCGTTGCCAGTAAGGTGTTGAGTCGTTGTTTTTTTTGATGGCACAGTTGCTGGATGCGTTGAATAAGACTCGCTTCCAAATGCTGAACCAGCTGTGATTTGTTGCGGATAAACATGAGTGGGTTGAGTGCGTTAAGTTGTAGGGTAAGGCGCTGGAAGTGGTGCGTCTTGTGGGAAAGCTGTTGGTTGAGAGCAGTGAATAAGTGGTGCTGTAAATAATCCAAGGTTTGCCAATGAGAGCGGATCAATCGACCAGGCGAGCTTAGTTTCTGCAATTCGTGTTGAAGGCGTAACTGTTGATGTTGAAGTAGGCGCTTGATGGCGTAGTGAAGTCTTGCGAGTAACATATCCAGATTAGTTAGTAATTCAATTTGATTGGGAGAAACCGCCTCTGCTGCGGCAGTAGGGGTTGCTGCGCGATAATCGGCGACAAAATCAGCAATTGTGAAATCGGTTTCGTGCCCGACCCCCGAAACGATGGGAATGGCGCTGTTCGCGATGGCATGTGCGAGTTGCTCGTTGTTAAATGCCCATAAATCTTCAATGCTACCGCCACCTCGCGCTAAAATCAGGACATCACAACGATTGTCCTGATTAGCGCGTTGTAGCGCCGTGATAAGCTGTTGAGGAGCCTGTGCGCCCTGAACATCGCTGGGGTAAATAATTATCGTTGCAATGGGGTATCGCCTTTCCAGGGTTGTTAAAATATCTCGCAGGGCGGCGGCGTTCGAGGAAGTGACAATGCCAATGGTTTCTGGAAAACGTGGAAGCGATTTTTTTCGTGATGCCTCAAATAATCCCAGGGCTGCGAGTTTGGTTTTCAGTAATTCGAATTGTCGAAATAAATCCCCTTGCCCTGCGGATTCAACCTGCTCAACAATCATCTGATAATCACCACGGGCTTCGTATAAGCTTAATTGCCCAAAGACAACAATTTGTTGACCCGCTTGCAGTATCGTCGGCGTGTCATTCGTGTGTCGATTACGAAAAAAGACGCATCGAACCTGAGCTGTCGCATCTTTCAATGTAAAATAATAATGACCTGAAGAAGGTTTGCTGAGCGTCGACACCTCACCCTCAACATAAAGGTGACCGACCTCATGCTCAAGCCATGAGCGTATTTGGCGATTAAGTTGCGTAACAGAAAGAATCGGTGTTTGTGGGGGCATGTGAGTGTCGGTGGTGTCAGTTGATAGTTACTGTAGCAAATCAGGTGGTTATATACAAATGGGGAAGGGGAAGGGAAGAGAAGGGATCGGGCAGGGGCACGGGCACGCTCACGGGCACGTGAATGATCGCTACGCGAGTTTTTATATATAAAAGCCGCGTAGCGTACATTCACGTGCCCGCGCCCGTGAGCGTGCCCGTGCCCGATCCGTTCCTTCCCTTCCCTTCCCTTCCCCTTTCCGTGCCCCTGTCCAATCTCCCAATACAAATTGATTGATGAATACCTTGTTTTGTGGTATAAAATCCACGCTTGCATTGTGCAAGTTAACAATTCCACTTCATTTGGAGTGGAAAATTCACACATGCTTCGTCACACCCGGCTGGGTCCCTGAGTGCGTAATCACGCGTACTATGGGGTGTCGGATGGGGAGCGTGGAGGACTAACCCTGGAGAAACTTATGAAACTTAGTATGCGCGAATTACTTGAAGCCGGAGCCCATTTCGGTCACAGAACACGGTTTTGGAATCCTAAAATGGCTAATTACATTTTTGGTTCACGAAACAAAATACATATTATCGATCTTGAAAAAACCATGCCAATGCTGAATGATGCATTGAACTATGTCGGTCGTTTAGCTTCTAATCATGCCAACATTCTATTCGTCGGCACAAAGCGCGCCGCACAAGATAGCATCCGTGAGCAAGCAAAACGATGTGGTATGCCATTTGTTGATCATAGATGGTTAGGCGGCATGCTCACCAATTATAAAACCGTACGTCAATCAATATTTCGTCTTAAAGAATTGAAAAAAATGCACGACGAAGGCTTGTTTGAAGGGATGATTAAAAAAGAAGCCCTTATGCTGACGCGTGAGTTAGAAAAATTAGAGCGCAGTCTTGGTGGTATTCAGGATATGGGTGGATTGCCTGATGCACTGTTTGTTGTTGACGTTGGTTATGAACACATTGCTGTTGAAGAAGCACGTCGGTTAAAAATTCCAGTGATTGGTATTGTTGATACAAACAACAATCCTGATCCAATTGATTATGTGATTCCTGCAAATGATGACTCTATGCGTGCAGTCGAGATTTATGTTCGTGCTGTTGCTGATGCGATTCTAGATGCAAGACAGGCGAATACGGTTGGTGGCATTGCATTAGACTCAGAGTTTGTTGAAGTGTCTGAATCAGCAAAAGAAGGCAAAAAGCACGCAAAAGCGGCTAAGCCAGCTAAGGCTGAAAAAGCACCTGCTGACGAAAAAGCACCAGCTGAAGAAAATAAAGGAGAATAAATCATGGCTACAATTGAAGCTTCAGCAGTTATGGAACTGCGCAAACGTACTGGCGCAGGCATGATGGAGTGCAAAAAATTTCTGGTTGCTGCAGAAGGCGATATGGAATTGGCGATTAATGACATGCGTAAAGCGGGTCAAGCCAAAGCCGATAAAAAGGCTGATCGTATTGCTGCAGAAGGCGTTATCGTTGCTGCCATTTCTAAAGATAAAAAACACGGTGTTCTGCTAGAAGTTAACAGCGAGACAGACTTTTCTGCACGAGATGATAATTTCACGACATTTGCTCAGCAAGCTGTGGAAGCAGCACTTGAAAACGCTACCGCTGATACAGCAACATTAAGCACTGCTTCATTGGCAGATGGTCTTACCGTTGAAACGGCACGACAAGGCTTAGTAGCTAAAATTGGTGAAAATATTCAATTGCGTCGATTGGTTCATGTTAAAAGCGATAGCGTTGTAGGTTGCTATTTACATGGTGCCCGCATTGGTGTGATGGTTGCGTTAAAAAATGGTGATGAAACGCTGGCCAAGGATATTGCTATGCACATCGCTGCAGCTAAACCATTGGTTATTTCTCGCGATGAAGTTTCTGCAGAACTGATTGCAAATGAGCGTGACATTTTTACAGCACAAGCGCGTGAAAGTGGAAAGCCACAAGACATCATCGATAAAATGATCGAAGGTCGTATCAGTAAGTTTGTGGATGAAGTGAGTCTGCTGGGTCAAGTTTTTGTTAAAGATCAAAACAAAAAAATTAGCCAATTATTGAAAGAAAAAGATGCAGAAGTTGTTTCATTTATCCGTTATGAAGTTGGCGAAGGTATCGAGAAAAAAGAAGATAACTTTGTTGAAGAAGTGATGGCTCAAGTTCGCGAGAGTTAATGATGACTACCCCTAATAATCTAAAATATAAACGCATACTGCTGAAATACAGTGGCGAAGCGCTTATGGGAAAATCCCAATTTGGAATTGATCCGGCGATACTCGACAAAATTGCGAATGAAGTCGCTGAGTTGATTCGAATGGGCGTTGAAGTTGGCCTGGTTATTGGGGGTGGAAACCTTTTTCGCGGCAAGGCCTTATCTGAAGTGGGATTAGGTCGAGTTACCGGTGATCACATGGGCATGCTAGCAACCGTGATGAACGCGCTGGCATTGCGTGATGCGCTGGAACGAATTGATTTACCTGCACGAATTATGTCTGCAATTCCTATGATGGGTGTTGTTGACTCTTACCATCGCCGTAAGGCATTGACCCATTTGCAAAATGGCCAGGTCGTTATTTTTGCTGCAGGAACCGGTAATCCATTTTTTACAACGGATACCGCTGCATGTTTGCGTGCTATTGAAGTGGGCGCAGATATCGTGCTTAAGGCCACCAAGGTTGATGGTATCTATTCCGCAGATCCAGTAAAAAATCCCGATGCTGAACGATATGATTTCTTAACTTATCACGAGGTATTAACGAAAGGCTTGCAAGTGATGGATTCAACAGCCATTTGCTTATGTCAAGATCATGACATGCCTTTACAAGTGTTTAATATGAATGAACCCGGTGCATTAAAAAAGATTATTTCTGGGATCCCCATTGGAACCATAGTTGGAGCTCATCATGATCAATGACATCAAAAAAGATGCTGAAAAGCGCATGACAAAAGCAGTGGAATCACTGCAGCATGAAATGTCAAAAATTAGAACGGGTCGTGCTAATGCAAGTTTGCTCGATCATGTTCAAGTGGATTATTACGGCAATGCCTCTCCACTCAATCAGGTAGCCAGTGTCACAACCAGTGATTCACGTACACTTATAGTGACTCCTTGGGAAAAATCGATGGTTGCTGCAGTTGAAAAAGCCATTTTAAATTCAGGATTGGGTTTAAATCCTTCTACAGCAGGCAGTGCGATTCGCGTACCCATGCCAGCGCTTACCGAAGAGCGTCGAAAAGAAATGATTCGCGTAGTTCGTGGTGAAGCAGAGCAGGGTCGAGTGACCATTCGTAACATTCGCCGTGACGCCAACAACCATCTTAAAGAACTCGTCAAGTCTAAAGATATTTCAGAAGATGACGAACATCGCGGCAATGATGCGATTCAAAAAACAACGGATAAGTACATCGCAGAAGTCGAAGTTGTACTGACTGCAAAAGAAAAAGATTTGCTTGAAATTTAACATATATTACTTCCCCTAGGACCTCTCTCCTAGGGCGCAGAGCCTCTTCGGAGGCTCTTTTTTTTGCAAGATCCATAACAACGTATTAGGGATTGTGCGGAAGAGCCTCCACAAAGCTGTTTGTTGTTTAATCACAATTACAAAAGGCAAATTGGAATATATCTATACTTAAAAATACTGTGATCCGACCTCATTGCTCCGCGGTACTTTGATTGCAGGCCTTACTGAATGGATACAAAGAAACGTTCGAGAAGCCGGGATTGATGAGGTAGTATTAAACGGAGGTTGTTTTATAAATCGAGTGTTAACTGAAGGGCAGGTGAAGGCGCTCGGTGAACCGGGTGTCAAACCCATATTACCTCGTATGCTTCCCCCGAACGATGGTGGCTTGTCGCTAGGGCAGGCATGGATTGCGGGAAATCGAGCGATCAAGTGTCAACAGCCCCTAAATAGCCCTTGAATATAAAGAAATGCCGGCTATTAATTAGACCTGTTTTTGGACACCCAAAAAGACAAGAATTCTTTCATGTTGGCATTATTTTGCGCGAATGTTATAGTGTTTTATTTTGATAATAACTGGGGCGTTAAATGACATTTCCAACAGAAAAAGAACTGGCTGAAAACACCAGTTGCAGCTTTGCCATGAGCAACGAGACATTTGAACTTGCAGGCAAATATTTAGATTCCGTGAAGAAGGACATAAATGCAGCGGGAACCCTGCTTCAACACGAGCTTAGTGGATTAATTCTTGAAGAACTCACGCCAACCAAATTCATTCAACATATTATCAATACAAAAAAACCCAAAAATTTTGCTGAGCAGATACTGGTATCTCCAGGAACTAGAGAGCAGTCGGGTTACAGCAATTATGATTTGCAAATATTGGCCAGTATTGGCACGGTAATTCCAAGTTATGCATATAATGATGGTGGTCACTATGGTTCTTTCAAAGATCATGTCGAGCCATTGCCTTGCATAATGGGCTATATTTCCGCGCCGTTGTTTACCTTCGCTAGAGGTTCACTTGACGATGTTGCTCTCACTGTTCAAGATGGTCGAAGTATAGATGTCAATCATTATAATAGGGAAATCGAACAACGCCTTCTGCCAATGCTTTTACAAATGAATTTACAAGCAGAGAAATTTGGCAAAAAATTAACAGTAACAATACCTGGTTTAGGTTGTGGTTATTTTGGTGGTCCATTCGGAGATAATGGAGACCAGAGTGTTTATTCTCACTTAAACAATGCATTAAAAAGGGTGATTGAAACCCATGCTGATAAACTAGGCAATATAGCAGGAATGTATTTTGATACTTATAGCAATATTATTGGCCAGGAATCTACTAATATAAAAGGCATTTCTTACCAATGTGTTGCCTCATCAACAACCCCTGGTGCACATAAGCAATTAGAACTGAGTGAAACGGATAAAACCAACCCTAATATTATGTTAGGTACTATTGTTGCCGCAGATTTAATTTCATGGGCAGGAAACGACATGTGGGTAGATTCGCGCGGGACAGATGAAGGAGTTAAGGGTGGCAGCTCTCTTACACTCGTTCAAATTACGTGTTCTTTATGTCCAGAGTTATTTAAACTTGAAGATTTTGAATACATACGGGGGGCCTACAAGCATAAAAACTTGCTATGGAGTGAAATAGGTCAACATCTCAAAACGGCTTGTAAATATGCTTCTGATAATAGTGTAATTTCCATACATGATCTCAATGCTATGCCATCATTAACGAATGATTCGGATGATTGTGAAGAAAGCACGAACAGTCAGTCTGATGCTGATCAATCAACTGTGGGCGACCAGCAAGAAGATAATAACAGCAACTATCCGTTCAATTTTCAATTATTAGCCGGATTAGCCTCAATTAGCGTGGCATCTTTAGTAGTTGGTGTATTAGCTTTGGCGTCTGTTATTACAGCACCTTTAGGTGTGGGGGTAGGGATGATTGCACTTGGTTGTGCTTTTGGTATCGGCGCCACTTGTTACGGACTTTTTAGCACAAAAGGTGATGAGGGAAGAGACTCAGTCGAGGACCAGGAACAGAATGCATTTAATCCTTAATACATAAAAAGATAGGCTGCACGCTATAACTCCCAGTGCATGATGTTGCACATCGATGGTGAACATTGATGGGGTCAGAGTCTGAGGTATCGACACCTTTTTTTGAATATTGGATTTTAAAACAAGGTGCCGTCTTTGCGAGCGAAGCGAAGCAATCCAGAGGCATTAAAAGTCACTAGATTGCTTCGCTTCGCTCGCAAAGACGGCATAAGATGTTAGTTCTATACACATTCAAAAAAGGTGTCGATACCTCAGGGTCAGAGTGATTTGATTTTAACGATACCTCAGGGTCAGAGTGATTTGATTTTAACGGAAAATCGTCGGATAAGCGATAACCGTTACCGGTTATCGCTCTCCTAAGAACCGTGCATGCGAGTTTCCCAGCACACGGCTCAAGCCTTTATAAAGCCACGCTTTGCGTGACCCAGCGATTTAGATGGTGTATATTTGGTTGAGTTATTTCCTATTACACTCGTGAAGTTTGACTGTCTTAAGGGCTAATCGTTTACGATACTGCGATCGTTTTTCGAAGTAATCCTTAAACTCGTTGTCATACGGCGTTGCCTTAGCTTGGATTTTGATGTGCCTACGGATAGGGACATGAACTGCCTTAATCAAGCTGAGGATTTTCCGTTCCTCATTAGAGTTTTTATAGGTTGCTGCGAATACCCAGTTTTGATTGTCGACGGATTTAAAGTATTTATCTTTAATCCAGCGACGTCCTTTGTTTGGGTGTCTTCGACAGCTCCATTGCCATATTGAATCGAATATCTGTTTGTCCACATATGAGAAAGTTTGCTTAGAGACAGCATGTTGATAATAATTAGCCCAGCCCCGGATTTTTGGGTTCAGGATTTTAATTAGTTCGACTGTGGCCATCCCTTTGCGTGTTTTGATGTTTTCTCGAATGTTCGTCAGGAATGCTTTTACATTCTTTTTACTTGGCTTAATCAGTAGCTTGCCTTTGTACTTACGAACATTGAAACCGAGAAAGTCAAAGCCTTCATCTATATGTGTGATATGTGTTTTCTCATCCGATAGGGTTAAACCCCTAGTGGCTAGAAAGCTATTGAGCGCTGGCTTGATTTTATCTTCGAGGAATTCTTTTGAACTACTCGTGATGATAAAGTCGTCAGCATATCGAGCAAAGTGCGCTTTATCACAAGGTCGAGCGAGCGATTTAATTAATGGCTCTATCCCATCCAACGCTATATTTGCAATTGTTGGTGAGGCGGCTCCACCTTGCGCGGCCCCTTCGTCGGTTGTTAACGGTGGAGCAAAACCGCGGATATATGGCGCAGGCTAAAATCGACCAAGGTTGGCGCATAACGCCCTCCCTGATCGAACTTATGCCAAAACTGTTGGCTCTAGCTTATAGGTGGGTTCCTCTTGATCACATCTGCCATTGAGCCATAAAATTCTTCTTCGACCTTTCGATGATGGCGCTCTAATTGAGCGATATAAATGTAAGCGATCCAGGAACCACGTCTTGTAGGGTATCAATGCGGGGAGTAATCTAGGCCAATATTCCACGGGAGTAATTTTTCATAATCATCGGCGCTGTTACAGTAGGGAATATTTTTTAATAGCATGACATAGTAATGATAAGGATCAAGGCCATGCAGTTTCGCAGTTCGAATAAAACTGAAGTGCATACAAAGAGCATTAGCACCATCAACGGAGGAACAAAACAAGAAATTTTTTCTTGCAATGACAAGCGGCTTAATTTCTTGCTCGGTTAAATTATTGTCGATTTCAAGGCGCCCATCTTCTAGAAAGCGCACGAGACCCGACCAATACTTAATGCAATAATTAACGGCATTTCCCAGGGATGATTTAGGCAGTACAGTGGGATAAATTTCGTCTAACCATACTTTAAATTTATCCATCAACGGTTTTGACTTCTCTTGCCGTAATTTATAACGTAGCTCAGGTGTTAATTGCTTGTTTTTTGCTTCTCGCTCAACTTTATAAAGCTCTTTAAAAAATCGCAGAGCTTCCTTGGCGATACCTTTGCCTTTGTTAGCACGAGCGATAGGCTCAAATTTACGTCTTGCATGGGCATTGCAATTAACAATCTTAGCATTCTCGCTGCCAACGAGGTCGAAGAAATTGTCGCCATCAACATGTAAATAGCCAGAGAAACCGACAAACCAGTCATATACAAATTGCTTATGCTCGACATCATTGTAGTCATAAAGAATAACCGATTCTTTTGGGGGGCCGCCGCGAATGCAATAAACGTATGATTTTGTTTCTGCAGGGCGCCCAGGTTCGTTTAATACTTGTAGCGTTGTTGCATCACAGCTACCAACATCGTAATCAATGACTCTGTCTTTAAATAAATTATAAATGGGCCTGAGTGGCGCCATGAGATCGATGAGCCACCGAGCCATTGTTTGACGTGAGCAATCAATACCATGACGCTCGCTGAGTTGTCTTTCAAGGTGATAAAGGGGTTGTCTATCATCTAATTTGCTGACAACCAAAAAAGATAAGAATTCAGCAGAGGCTTTTACCTTAGGTAGAACCTGTAAAGGAGCGGGAGCGGTCATGATACTGCCATCACAGCCATTTGGGCATACAGCAACTTCGCGCCGTTGCTCAATAATTTCAATAACGCAAGGTTGATAATGAATAGATTCTTTTGTTTCATAACGAATGACTGTTTTACATGAGCCACAGGAGCAATGTTTATCGTCATCAGATAATGGAATGATTTCAATGCGACGAGGTAAGTCTTTTTGATTTGTTTTTTTCTTCTTGCGAGTATGAGCTTCAACTTTAAAAGTTTCTTCTGGTAATTGCTCGCCAGCTCCCTCAGCATTAGAATAGATAGCGATATTATCTTGAAAAAGATCCAGCTGCGTGGTCTCAGGATCGATGTAACGCTCTGACCGTTTTCCAAAACGGTAACGTTGCAATTCTTTAAATTGCTCTCTTAATAAATCATAAGCTTGTGAGTATTGCTCGCAGCGTTTTTGAGCCAAAGCCAATTCAGCTTTTATTGCCTGAATTTCATTTATTAATTGAGCTTTTTCTTCTTGTGAAATCATTCAAAAATCACCACGTTAAAAACAAGGCCATTATACCATAACTTATTATTTTTCATAACAATTTAAGTGATTTCTCAATAGAAATTAGTCGCTTTTACCTCGGGCAATAACACTTGTTTTATGCAGTCTAATCCCGATAATAACCAGCTTAATTGATCCGCCGTTAACTCCATGGCTTCATCGATCATTTCGGGAAATTTCAACGTACCTTTTTCAAGACGTTTATAACAGAGCCAAAATCCGTTTCTATCCCACCAGAGCATTTTTATTTTATTCGAATGGCGATTACGGAATAAAAATAGCTGGCCAGAAGTCGGATTTAATTGAAGATGATCCGCGATTAACATAACGATGCCGTCAATCTGTTTTCTGAAGTCAATCGGGGTTGGATACAGCCATATTTTTGAATTGAAGGATAGAAACATTTTAGTTCGACGCCGAAAGGATTAAAGGCAGGATCTGTTTATCGTGTACTTGTAATATACAGCCATTCTTTAGTGTTAGAGTGCACAATACCGGCGCAGCCTTGACGCAAAATGTCGAAGCCTCGATAGTTTGGTTTATCTTAACCGGCACTAACAATCGCGCCGGCCGATCTTCCTTTTTTAACCAATAATAAAATCGATCATAATTTAATTGATGTTGACGACAATATGCCGTCCTGGATAGCCCACTTACCTTCTGCATGGCGATGTGTTCTTTCCAGAATTGTTCTTGTGTGACGCTCCCTTGAACGGCAGGCCCCTGTGGTGTGGTGATGCTCATCATTAATCTCCAATGGATTGGTAATGGCAACACTATTACAGATGCTAGAAATTACTAAAAGATGTGGTTCCTGGATCGCTTACATATAAATGCATTCCAAAGTGTAAACAAGGTCACCAAGAAAATTCACTAGAACATGTGCTGCCTCGTCAGACATTGACTCCGGCAATAGAGCGTCTAACGTCATGTCACGCATGATTATTTCCCTCATCTTCTACTTGTTTTTGGGCTTTTTTTCGTTTTGCATTACGCTCCTTATTTTTTTCCATTGCCTCTTTCAATCGAAACGAGTCACCCTCGATTGTTAAAATTTCAGAGTGATGAAGCAACCGATCAACGATTGATACAACGCAGGTTGCGTTGGGAAAGATGTCACGCCAGTCTGGAATGGGTTTATTGGTCGTGACGCACGTTGATTTTTTTTCATAGCGCTGAGAAACAACCTCGAATAACAAATCGGCATGTCGATTGGAGTAAGAAAGGTAGCCAACTTCGTCCACGACTAATAAAGCGGGTTGTGTGTAATACTTTATCCGGCGGCGTAGCGCGCTATCACTATCCAGCTCAGCCAACTCATTCAACATGGCTGCCGCCGTTGTGAACAATGCCGTACCCCCTCGAAGCACAACCTGCGATGCGATATTTGAGACAATCATGGTTTTGCCAACACCGTTTGGCCCGCATAGAATCAGGTTGCTGGCTCCTTCCATAAAACCCAGTTGCATCCATTGCTCAATGACCGTGCGGTCACATTGCTTTGGCCATTTCCAATCGAACTCACTCATTGGTTTGAAGCGACCAATGCGTGCCTTGCGCAGACGACCATCAAGGCTGCGTTGCGAACGATGGCGCTCTTCCCAGGTAACGAACTGCTCAAGCCAGAAAGCGCCTTCCTCATTAATGTTGTCCTGATGACTGATAACTCCATGAAGCTTTTGCGCTGTCGCACGGTTTAATAATAATTCGGATAACATAATACGATTACCCCTCCGTTGGTGTGGTTGAACCAAGCACGCTGTACTGGTTTAATGAGTGTGGTTTTACAATCATCCCAGTGACACGCTTGTCCTTGGACAAAGCGAACGTCACCAAAGGAGCCTCGACACGTTCATCAAGTATCTTTTGCAAAATAATTCGAACGGAATTTGGGTGTGGTGATTCTTTCACAAGGGCTTCAGCCATCGCCTTTTCCAATAAACTGGCACCATAATCATCCAGTAGTGACGTCAGCTGGTTGGTTATTGATTTCAATGGATATCCACGAACCGCGGCCATTTTCAGAAACTCTCGTGCGCAATCAATCGCCATCGTGAGCCTGTCCTGACCCCGATGCTGTCGCGCGTCCCGTTTACGCTCAGCAAGTGTTTTAATATGCTCCTCGCATTCGATTTGTTTCGCTTTATCATAGCTGCGCACGTGTTTTGCAATCACAGTGACGCCATCCAAAATACTGACGAAATCGAGTGTTGCATGAACCGTGAGTGCTTGCCGGACATGGGTGTGAGGTACAGAATAATCATTCAAGTCGAAACGAGCATAAGGTGTTTTTCCAATGTTAACCGTCTCGACTTCGTTGCATGGATAAGGATTATCGGGCAGTGGAATCAAGCGTGGCTGCTCATCCAGGAAAACCTCGCGAACCGTTTTACTTTTGTCCTCAGGACAAGGCCGGTTGGATGCTTGGGTTTCGCACCAGGCGAGTGCTTGTTGATTGAGATCAGCAAGACTCTTATATTGGCGACCGGCAAAGAAATTATCCCGTATATAACGGATAGAGCGCTCGACCCGGCCCTTTTCATTTCCGCGATAAACCGCGCAAGGTCTTGGTTCGAACCGATAATGGGCAGCGAAATCCAATAGCGTGGGGTTGAATCGAATGGCATCGCCTTGCCTATCAAGTACTGCGCTTTTGAGATTGTCGTAAAGCGCGACTCGAGGGATCCCAGAATAGTAGTTAAAGGCCAGTTCATGGCCCCGTAGAAAATTTTCAGTTCGAGCGTTCAAGTAAAAATGCAGGAAAATTTTTCTCGAATAACTCAAAACCATGACAAACGCCATCAGTGGTCGTTTGGCCGCGCCAATGGTTATATGCCCAAAATGACCCCAGTCGACCTGTGCTTGCTCGCCGGCCAATGTTCTTAACCGCAGGAAGGCTTCAGCGGGTGTCTTTGGCCTATATAATGAGATGAGTTGACGAAAGTGATCGGGGCCACCGGGATATCCACGCTCAACGGCCATCCCATATAGGCGACTCGCAGTTAGAGTAGGAAAGCGCTTTAATTGTTCGAGGAGAAAAGATAAAAATGGGTCAATGATTGACTGTTCAACGAGGACTTTATTTTTAGCAACCCCCGTTTCTGATAGCACACGCTTAACGGTTGAGTGATGTACGCCAAGTTGAGACGCAATCGTCCCCACACGCCACTTTTCAACGTGATGATAGCGTAGAATATTTGCTCTTACTTCCTGGGAAATCGCCATGATTCCTCCTTATGTTCGTTAATGTTCAAGGTGCTTGAGGAGAAGCTTTGGATCTGGACGATGCGTGAGTGCGTCTTCGTTTCAAAAAATCATTACGGATCCAGTCAGATACTGGTTTTTCACAAAAGCAGCAGGTTAATGCCAATTTTTTATGCCCGTTTTCTGCTTTTTCAGTCCTGTTTTCAAGCGAATTCATTGAAGCATGTTGAGGCATTGGAGGTGAACCCTGATGCGTCACTATTTCATTCTGGCGTATACGGTAACGGGCTTGGCGTGCAGCATGATTTCGTTTTCCATTGAAGGTTCGTTGATAACGCATCCCTGCTAATTTCATTGCTTTTTTTCGCGCAAAGACCGCGCAAACGGTGCCACAATAAATTTGCCCACGATCACACTTAGAACAGACTCTAGACTGTGTATGACAGAGAGCGCATTGGAATAGTCTGGGTACGTGTTTCATAAGCAATCCTTTGCTTAATGAAACCTGGAAATTATGGGATCTCGTGATATGCTTTATATCAAGGGACTAGGGTACGTTTGGTATCGTAGGGACGGCTAAATCACTAACGATACCAAGTGGGTTTCATTAGCCCCTTAATTTTAGATTATTTTATCGAATTGTTCTTTTTGTGATCTGTTGTGATATCTATCAGATGAGATGGGATTTTTTAGGGGTACTATCTGCCTGCGCCATTTATTAGCGGGTTCTTAGCCCCGTCTACATCAACCCCTAAATGAAAAAATTAAAAATATTTTCTATCGCAGCCCTACCGAAAGGTCACGCCATGTTGAATGTTGTACGCAATCTAATAGACTGCACATGCCATATGCAATGACTTGAATAACACCCGCAACAATTCCCAAAGCTGCCAATATCCCGATGGTTAAAAGGGTTAGTGGTGCTGTTATCAGTAACAAACATGCTGCGATCATTAAACTAAAGCAATATTGAGTATCAGAGTCGTCTTGTCTAAAGCACGTTAAAGGATAAAGGGCTAAACGATACAAGCCGGGATACACTTCATCATTAAAAAATCGGTTGGAACTTTGCACGTAACTCATAAACACACCTCGTTATTTGCTGATTAACTTGTTCAAACTTAGGCGCGTATAATGCATAATTAACCATATTAAAAATAGGGTATTAATACCCTATTGTCATGGATCGAATGTGCTCTTTAATCATTATCAGTCATCTACCTTAGCAGCAATAGGTTGCCTTTTCTTTCTGAGCGGGTAAAGATGTGGAAACTTGAGCAGCCAATGGACTGGCATGGACTATGGGGGGATTTAGAGTCACTATGGTTAATTGACTTGGTGCAGCTAGACTGACCTCCGTC
The DNA here is from genome assembly GCA_963784615.1 of uncultured Gammaproteobacteria bacterium. GTDB lineage: Bacteria > Pseudomonadota > Gammaproteobacteria > Legionellales > Legionellaceae > UBA11403. The sequence continues at coordinate 1,002,558 of CAWASG010000001.1, read as the reverse complement.
TCATTCTGCACTGTTTTATCTCTCTCATCCAAGATCATTTTAAAAATACTATTCGCCGTATACTTACGTCGCTCATATTTAAAACGTTCCCGCATGGTAAGACTTTCTGATGGACTAGTATTTGCTTCATATTGTTTCATTAAATATCGGGCATCCTCTTGGGAATAATTTGCAAAAAATTGCGACATACGAATTTGTTCATGCTCCATCTCATCATTTCTTATAGCAGGCCGAGTGATGTAGATAAGATGGGATATAAGCAATGAATCCAGAATAAATACTCGCATCGCCTGATCTTGACTGAGAAGACAATTAAAATCTGCCTCGCGTAATTCAGGCTTAATTGGGACTCCTTCTCCTAAAATAACTTCTTCAGAGATAAGACGATAAATATCGACACATTTCTCAAGTAGAAATTCACGCTCCTCAGATGAAATCGAGTCCAAAACATTAAAAAAACGTTGGACACTCATACCGCTCGCATTAAATAAAACGGCATACTTTTGAACAAGATTTAAGTCTCCAGTCAGAACCCTCAAACGCCATTCTCGATTGGATACTAAAAATTCTGCGGATTCTACCAGGAACAATTGACTCGGGAGTAGCCTGGATATGAAGTATCGATGGATACAGGTCTTGTTTCGAATCATTAGTACGACATCCAACAAAGAAATCCCAGGTGACTAATGGTTCATGAGAGCCACATAATACGATAGCTCCTCGATTATGCTTGATAAGAAACTGTAGCAGATAATCATCACTCTCCATCAATTTTAATAGTTTATCGTTGGTCATGACTCCTGCACTCATTAAACGAGCGATTTCATCACTACTCTCGAAAATAAATTGACTTCGTTGTTGGTAGTAATCAACAGATCGCACTAGAACAAAAAAATGCTTCTTTAAATAGACCTGTATTAAATCCCGATTATCTTGCAAAATATCATGTATCCATTGAATAAACTTTTCACTATTTTCTAAAATGAAGCCTCGTTCGTGTGCTTTCATTTGAAGCAAATCAACCAGTCCAAATTTACACATCGCGTCAATAGCTTGAAAACGAGGGTCACTAAGAATTGCAACCTCATCACCCGTTGCGTTTTCACGCGCCCATTTTTCATCATCTAATCTCTCTTTTTCTTTTTCTGCCTCAATGAGTCTCAACCAAAGAGAATGGTTCGCCAGCAATTCATCCATTCTCGCTGACTGTTCATCACCATTAACCGCTGAATTAAGATAAGCACTCATTGCTCGCGAAGCAGCATCTTTTTGATTAGGACGATGAAACAGCGAAACTCCAGTGGCGTTCACGATTCGTTTTCTATCTCGAATCGAAAATAGCTGCATCGTATGGGGATTTTTTAATTGCCGATAACCATTCGCAAAGACATAACGCTTTAATGACTGTTCATCAAATTGATGTCCAGTGGATAAAAATACAGCATCAGGTTTTTGTATATCCTCAAGAGATATGGGATCAACCAAATTAAAAGATTTAAATTTGGCGAGTGCAATGAGCACATCATATACCGCATCTTTGATCTTCTCATTCCGAGAGTTTTCGCAAAGCTCACTCAGCGCTTTTCTAAAATATGTTGTTTGCGCACAAACGCTTACTTCATTACCGCTGTCATCTCGAATAATTGTATTCTCAGACCAGTCACTGGTTATTAATGTTTTAAATCGTTCAAGTAAGGCGTTTACATTTTCATCCGCTGAATATGTTTTAAGTTGCTCGGTACTTTTTAAAATAGTTCTCAACGGCGATGTATTTTCTGGAGTGGAGGAAAGCGTTAAATCATATTCAGTTAATAAGTGTTGTAAACGTGCTTCGCCACCTCGCCATAAAAGCATGGGAGCAGCTTTTACTGAAACAATACCGTTAAGAATCAGCGCGTTCATATATGGACCAAGCATCAGTAAGCAATTCTTTTTTTCATTAAACAATCTATTTATAAACGAAAATGCTTCTTTAACATTTGCGAATTCTCCATTTTCGATAGCGCCTCTTATGAGTGGACTAGCTAACAACTCCAATTGATGGCCACTGGATTGAAATAATGGTAGCCGATCATTGAAAATTTGAATGTCCTGGTTTGTTAAATCTCCTTGCATAATCCAATTCTTTAATGACGCTATGGTTGATGGCGATATTTTTATTTTTGCACAAAGACGAGTCAACGTGTTCTGCTCATCAATTTTCATCTGTTCGGCAATGGCCGCTTGAACGCCCATGGATTGAACCATTGTTAATAGCTGACACAGTTCATTTTTTTCACGATATTCAAGTTTGAGTGCATTACGCAGAGAGTGTTCATAAATAAATTCGACTCCGTTCTGCACAGTGAAAATATTTTTTTGAATTAATGCCTTCATGGTATCGGTTAACAATGCGTCACTGAGAACTCTACAATTACCCAGTCGACCAGATATAAAAGTAGCCGCGTCTGGTATGCTAGAAAATTCTTTTTGACTTATGGCATGACGCAGTACATCACTGGTTAAGATTTCCAGCACGAACTCTCGATTTCGTTGCATGATGGTTTCTGCATCTACCTGCGTTAAAATTCCTCGAGACACCCAGTCAGAAAAAACCTCTGTTATTTTTGCAGAAAATGTTCGTTTTCGCCAAAGCGCAGAGACAAGACCATTCTGCTCTAGGGACGACAATTGGTTAACCTCATATCGTTTCAATTGGTTGATCTCGATATAATCAACAGCAGAAATCAATGTGAAAATATTCTTTTCAATGAGACGAATCATCTCTGGGGACGACAACACGCCCCGCGTTTCATAACTAATAGTGTGCTGGTAACGTAATGCATCCATTACTTTAGGGAACACGCCATTGTTAATTGCTTGACGATACGGAGCATAGGTTAAACGCTGCATGTCAATGTGGTACTTTGAATGCAACTCTTGCATGGTCAATTTGCCTTGTGCGATCCACTCGGAAAAAACTTTCTGAATCTCATGTTCTTCATTATTGTCTGTTGGCATGCCCCACCTCGTTTCTTATTTATTTAACCAATATGGCTATTAATTATATCGATCAATGGGTTGTTATAACTAGGGTATTAATGCCCTATTATTGGGAGACACATAAAATTGTGGGTGGGTTACTTACCTTCTTATGGCTCAGTTTTGTAACTCCCCAGGTACGTCATCCAGAGCGCGTCTTTTTGCGCGAAGGATCTCCTAGTCGTGGCACCGTCTCTAACATATTGACTGGTATAAATCTTTCCATTCAGAATTGAATGTATTAACGAGGTCATTTTTCTTTTTTCGTGACCATCCCTTAATTTGTTTCTCTCGCGCAATGGCAACGACTATGTTGTCACATGCCTCATAATATACTAGGCGATCCACGTTATATTTTTGCGTAAATCCTTTTACCAATTTATTCTTGTGTTCGTAAATGCGACGTATCAAATCACTAGTGACGCCAACATATAGTACATTGTTGTGTGTGTTTGCTACAAAATATACGTACGATTCGGTATGCATGAGAGATTCCTTATTGAGTTGGACTATTTCCCTGTCAACTTCCTGCAGGGATTGGTATGTTATCAGAAAATATTGTTTGAATGGAGCTAAGAACGTTAAAACCTCGTTTACGTACCGTACTTATGAATCCTCGAATGCGAGCGAATTGTTCGGCTCCTTGAGAAGTGCGAAAACCGCCTGATACTTTTTGTTTACACTTCATCATTCGTAAATCACGCTCAGCATCATTGTTCGTGAACGGAACGGCGGGGTCATGAAGAAATCTTAAGACGTCCTGCTTGTAATGAAACAAGCGCAATAAGAGATTATGCCCAGTACGCTTCGGTTGCCGACCCCGCTTACCTTTACAGGGAAGTGGTATTTTTTCTGTATGAAACGCCAATCCTATTTTAATAATTCCATCGTAAATTGTAGTTAACCACTTGAGACGTTCCGCCGGGATTGCATTGCTGCCATGAAAATGACGGCAACGGAGCGCTACACGCAACAGCCTCCTCATATCATTTGCCCACGGTTCTTTATCATGCTCTATTATTGCTTTCAATTCACGCAAGTGATGTTGATTACAAAGTCCATGTTCAACGCCCCAAAGATTGTAATAACTTTTCCAATGATCATGAACCACCGTCCCTGATAGCCCGTCGATTAATGATTTTCGTTTTGGAGACACATGGTAATACGTCGCGCTTTTAGTTGACGCCACGTGTAACCACTGTGTTTTACCTGCAACGCGAAATCCTGTTTCATCTAGGTTTTTAACTGCGGCCGTTTTCACTAATGCCAATATGGATTCTTCGAATGGAGCTAATGCATCAAATGCTATTCGGTTATATCCTGCTAGTGTTGCAGTCGCGAGTTGAATGCCATATAAATCAGAAAAAAGCTGTTGCAGCCTATCTTCCGGGACGAAATGTTGATATTGATAATAGACACTCCAGCTGCGAATAACCTCACCGTATTGGACCGGCGCACGAACCCCTGATGGAAATAGAGCCGTAACCGCTTTATTGCAACAGGTACAATATTTTACTTCTGCTTGATGTTCAATGACTTCAATTTTAGGCGGTGGAATATCAAAAACCTGTCGCTTAACTACCCCTAGTAACGGTGATTTGAACAGCGAATGTTGGCAGTCTGGGCATGTCGTTAATACATGCTTTTCGATAATATCTGGCGTTTCAATTTGCTTCAGCGTTTCACCCTTATGGCCTTTTTGACCACCACTTTTATTCTTGCCATTTTCACGTAATGAAGAGGTACGGGACGGTTTACCTAAACCGTCACTGGAGGGTGGTTTTGAACTGTTGCTGCTATTTTTATTTAAGCGTATTTCTAAGTCCGCGATCTTCGCAGCTTGTTGTTTTACGACTTGTTCTAATTCAGCAATCTTTGTCAAAAGCGTTGATATGATTTGTTCGTAGTCTTTCATCCACCCATTTGATCATAATCACATAATTTTTCAAGTGTTTTTTTCAATTATTTAAATCATGTCACATTCAGGAGATCCTTCGCGCAAAAAGACGCGCTCTGGATGACGTACCTGGGGAGTTACTCAGTTTTTTTAGAAGACATTATTTCTTCACCTTTTTCATGATTATTATCTTCACGCAAATCACTTAGCATTGATCTATATGCTGCTGTATTATTATTTATTTCCTTAAAAGCATTAATATTAGGCAATTGTTCAATTAATTCAGTCGGGATTAATTCATAAATGTTTGATAGAAGCTCTGGGTTATCACGTGCAATAATATGTAGACTTGTTAAACCGCCATTGTCACCCTTGCTGATTAATGCGGTAACTAAATCTGTTATCATTAATTTTTTTTCTTCGGGCTCCACTGTCTCTTTTACTATAGTAATAATGGCTGATAATTCATTTATAGCCTCTACTGGTATGTATTTCAAAATGATAGGCAGTTCTTTTGGTGCAAATGTGATTATGAAATGTAGTCCGCTGACATTCTCAAATCGTTTTTGAATGGCATTACTTAACTTAGATAAACAAGTTTCTCTAGTAGCACCATCTACTTGCTCTAGCGAGAATAAAAAATGAGATAAAGGACTAGGGCTTTCCATTGCCATTAAGTGTAACTTAGTTAATCCCTCGGGGTTGAGTTGGGTTAGCGATTCAAACATTTCAATAGCACAACTATTTTTGTTATTTAAAGACAAATTAGATAAAATAGAACGCATTACAAAAACGTATGTGCTAGTCGTTTTTTGCTCTAATAAGCTCTGCATTAAAAGAGCCAATATCTGTTCTTTTATTTCGCAGTTAGGTAATTTTAATAATTGACCAGTCACTTTATGTTGTTTATCGCTCTCAACAATTTGATCTAGGGCAGTCTTTCCTTCAGTATTTTTTTTTATCAATGATTTATATAATTGCTTAAGATATAATTGAGTAAATTCAGAGCTTTCTAATTCCAAAATGAGCTCGATTGCCGTTGCTAGTGACTGACTTCCTACTAAGTTAATCTGATTAATTGGTATACGTATAGTTGCGTCCATAAATAAATCTAAACTTGCTTGTTTATCAATGGGATCATCTATATTGGCAATCATGACTAATATTTTTGAAAAAATATAATTTTTATCACTAAAAGCGAGTAAATAATTTATGCAGTTAAATCCATCCATGAAGGGTTCCTCTCGAGTCATTCCATTGATTAGAGTCGAGATTGGGGTATTAATTTTCAAGGGTTTTAAATTTGAAACTGAAGCAAATTCAATACGAATAGCTTTACCGCGTAGGTATTGGAGCATTCCAGCGGTTTCTTCAGCTGTTTTAAAATCCCAAGCTATAGGATGATTAGTACTATCTGGTTCATGTGGAAAGTTTGGGTCGTAAATGAACCACCCTTGGTCAGGTTTATAATGAAGTGTTATACAATGACGATGAAAATGAAGCAAACATATATTCTCAGTAAAATTAGATTGTTCGTGTTCTAAAATAGAGGTTAATTCTTTTTCAGAAAAAATGCCAACTATCGACTCACGTTGATAAATTTTTTGTTGATTTCCTGCGGTATCTACAAAAGAAAAAAACGTTTGAGTAGGGTCTAAAAAACTCTCCTGTGATACATTCTGAAGCATAAATGATGAGTCATAACTTGTATTACTCACGCCATGATTATATACAGTATAATCAAGAACTCGCTTAAAAATATCTCGAAGTTTTGGGGTGGGTTCACTAAGATCGGAGTCGGGAAGAATAATTTCATTGTTAAGACTTTCCGAGTTTCCATCCCATCCACATACTGCTCGCAACGCTCCATCCCACCATTTGTCTTTACCAAGAAGATTCATTGTCGTATGGCATAACGATAGTCCAAAACAATATCCGTTTTCTGATAATTGATTAATAAATTTTTGTTTTTCCTCGTGGATATCTAGATTTTCAAACTTAAGTCCAGGATGTTCTCCTTCACGAAAGAAATAAGGCGCTCGCATGAATAGCTGCAGTTTGGTTAAAAGTAGCTCTTGCGTCATATTAACTCTCACTTTCGTGTTCATTTATTCTTATTATAGACTATTTATTGAATCTTTTGACTACACTTTAGCTATCAAATTTTGTCACCTTAAGAACTGATTCGGCTAATTGTAACAGCACTTGACTAGAAACAGGTTGCCCAACCGCCGCCATCATCCACGCGTCGGGTGTCACCTTGCCCGTTTTACACATTCTAGGCATTTCAACGCCCAACACCTTGTCTTCAAGATAATGATTAATTTGTGTCTGAATAAAAATAGCCAACGCATATTCAGGCATATATAGAGGATTAATCAGCATTGGGCTATATCCAGCCAAAAGAACACTGTCTGTCTCCCCTAAAATGGGACTAAAATAACGGTTCCAAATGGTTCGGCTTATATCAATGACGGCTGATTTCAATTCATCTTCCGTAAATCCAGGATGGGTATACATCCACTGCCAGCAATCCATATCAACCAATGCAATGCCCGAATTAAGATAAGCCGTCCAAAACAAATTCAAAATCTTGCTTTGATGTCTCCCCTCGCCTTTCTCCTCAATCCCAAGCAGTTCCAAACTTTTTGAATCGAATAAAAATGCAAACGCCTCAGTAAACGCTGAACTCGGTACTTCGCCCAAGATGTAATGATCAATTGATTCCGAGGATAAATACCGCTCGACGCAATGTCCTAATTCATGCATGGCCGTTGCAAATGACATGTAATTCATCTGTTCATGTTCCATCGACGTTGCCAAAATATACTCGCCGCCTCGCATTTTTGGAAATGAGGAAAATCCACCCGTTCGACAGGCAACAACGTTCATTTTACTGGCAATATCCAGCGATAATTGCGGATCAAACCCCAAGTTGATTAACAAGTCAGGAATCGCTGCTTTAAAATGGGACAAGGTCGGAAATCGCTGCGCCACAATATCATCGTAATGGTTCGGCGTAGTGTTGTCGGCCAATCCAAACTGGTTGTAAACGATATCAAAAGCATGAAGTGGCCGTTTGAGTTGTTTTTTTAAATGCTCGGCACACAGCGGTAACAGCGGGTTGGTTAGGAAATCTATCAATAGCGTTCGCGTATTTTGCTCACTGATCTCACGAAGTTGCTCACAACTACGATCGATAAATCTTGGCATTTCAGGGCTATAAACATCTTCTGCTTTTTTCGCTTCGAATAATCCACTCAGTCTTGCATAATGTCCGGTGAAAAATGCCTTGCATGGTTTAGATAGATTTGAACCGGTTTCATACATCACATTGGCAACGGGATCCCATTGGGTTGTTGAATTGTCGTAGTATTCTGAGGGAGCCTCTTCTAATATTGCACGTTCCCATATTTTGGCCAGTAATTTCTGTTTGCTTAATCCAGCGGGATCTTGATAATACAGCACAATTTGATCACGCAGCCCCCAGTGACAGTCGACTTTGATGGGGCTATCCATCATCGGCCGACCTTCATCGGTCACGATCCTGTCTAAATCAAACATCAAATGACCAAGATATTGAAAGGTTTGACTCACGGCTGAGGATTCAAGGGCGCGTACTTCAAAGGGCACACGGTATTGACAAAACTCCGCCAACCGACACTGCGCCAGTAGCGCTCGGGAAGCTTCGGTAGTCGATAATTTTCTTTTTTCGTCCAATGATAACAAGGGGAAATTCAGTAGAATGCAATGCGCCAATTTGCTTCGATAAAAATCCTCAAGAATGTGCGCATTTGGATCCATGTCAGCGAAAATACTATCAACGGGTTCAAGTGGCCCTGTCTGCATCATCACAGACCAAGCATTTGACCAATACAGCATTAATGATAAACCAAAAATTGTATCCTCTCCATATCACAGGGTAAATGCAATAATAGCGATTTAGGCAGGGCAATTTTCTAAGCTGAATTTATCCGCAATCAAATTTGCCAGAGATGGCATTTCAAATTTTTTGGTTATTCGATCATAAACATAATTATAGATATTAACGCTATGCTTTCTGGCCGTTAGGACAATGGTTGCGAACGTATCTTTTGTTTTTGTACCATTCTCACTGACGGTCTGAAGGTTGATGTCGCGCATGCGGGCTTGAGCTCTGGCACCGAGTTCGGCGGGATTATTATGAAGAGGAAGAAAAGGGAACGCCAATGGAAGCAATAATGATTTTTTCTTTGTGAGCGTTCTGGCAATCCGCTCATCTAAGGCAGCATAACCTGTTTTTGTTGAAAACAAGACGTCAAATTCCCTGGATAATTTTTTCGCAATTTTGTTTGACGGACTCTGCTTATACTTAAGTAATGCACCGTAATAATCCCAGAATTTCTCAATAAAATTATCCAAAATAACTTGGTGGTGCCTCACAAACGGCGTTAGTTTTTTGTAATGACGCCCTTCATGCACCCAGCATAGCGACTTGTATTTGGCAATTTTATTGAATTGCGGGGCGTCATCACACAAGAGATGCTTAATGGCATATTCGGAGCTTTGATAATAAACGATGGCTGCTGACTCACGAATGATACGACGATTGGTTAAGTGTTTTTTAGGATTAGGAAAAAGCCGGTCTAAAAGCTCATCCAATTGTTCGTTCATCAAAATTTCGCTATTAACCGCTTTTTTCAGCTCGGCCAAGCGCAAAGCTGATAAGCCAAATTCACTCATGAGCGCGTAGGCTGACTCGTTAAATTTAAACTTCAATTCGCTGCGGCAAAGGATGGCAAGCAAGGTTAAGCGATCTTTTTTGGGCCGCGTGAAAAATCCGGTGAAGTAGGGATTGCATAAAATGTGGGTATAGTGATTTTTCCCATTGACTCTACACCCGGTGTCGTCCACGTGCTGATAAGTGTTTGCTTTCAATCCAGCATTAATAATGTCTTCTTTTTCCTGATGAAATAGGTCGTGACCCTCAGTAATCATGCGGGATATCGTGGATTTTGCAATTTGAATACCGAACGTTTTAAAAAACCGCGTAATCGCCGGCTCTGTCATGCTGGAGTCTCTGTATAATGTAATCACCAACGATCGAATTCCGGGGCCAAATTCACCCTTATAGCCATCGGGAAGCTTACCTAAAAATGTTTTTTTCAATGACTTGGAATAATAAACGGCCACCCTAAACTCAACATTGTCTGTATTGATGTTAATATCCTGCACGACTCGCGTCTCATACCCTTGGAACTTTGCATCCGGTGGCAAGCTGTCTTTGTCAACATCGCAATCTACTCGTCGATCAATCTTAACGGTGTTTTTCTTTTTGTTTTTTTTTGCCCGTGGTTTTTGATCACCGCGCCTCTTTCTATCTGCTTCAGACGAATGTTTTGGGTCAACTGCATCAGCACCTGTTTTTTGCTTTCGAATCTCCGGTTTGCCTTGTTCGCCCTTGAGTCGGTTAACTTCATCCTTCAACTGCTGGATGGTTTTCCCCTGAGCGGCATTAGCTTCGACTAAGACCTCAACCAAACCAAATAATGTTCTTTGACCGGCGGCTACATGAGGATCTGCAATAGCATCAATATCTACTGTTAGTTTTTCTAATGTTTTCTTTATATCAGTGAGACTCATCAGTTTTATTATGCCATTGCCATCAAGAACATTAATAATAACATGCCTTTTTTTAGGCAAATTTTTCGCGCATGGATAGGGAATAACCGTTCATAAAATTTTAAGACTTGGGCGGGTACGGTTGTTGGTGAATTCGATCCTGAAGGGATCGTGGTGTTGCTTTACGGTCGTGTATTTGATTGAACAGTGGATGGTGTTGATTTCTCGTTTTTTTGGAAAAAATCGTGTCAAGTAAATTATTTGAAAAAACTAAATTAGTTTCATTTTGAGGTGTTCATGGGTTATGGGCATCGGGATTATACAGCGCTTACCCTGTGATATGGAGAGGATACAAAAACATTATGCACATTCTAATCATGATGTTCATTTAATGGCTCGAGAAATCGATGAGTGGATGGCGCAAGGCATCAACGCGATGATCGATGGCAGCTATACACCACGCTTCCTCAAGCGGCATTATTTTTCAGATGAGGTCGTTGACCAACTCTATTTATCCGACCGAATTTTTCAACATATTTTGCTGCGGCAATTGAAACCAACGTTTCCTTTCGTCATGAATCCTAATTGCTACCATCTTCAAGGTCCCAGTGGTGTGAAAACCGCCACACAACGTATTCGACAAGTGCTGCAAGAAAGCCAACCTAAATATTTTATCCGTGCAGATATAAAATCGTTTTATAAATCAATCCAACATCATAAGTTGATCGAAGATATTCAAATCCATTATGACGATCCTAACGTTCAAGCAATGCTGACTGAGATTATCATCAATCCAATAGAAACGCCGCGTGGTTATAAAAATCCAGATCATGGCATTGCATTACGAGGTCCACTATCCCAATTTTTTAGTGGGATTTTTTTAAAACCACTGGATGACGCATTTGATTCCATGGACGTGACCTATATTCGTTATCAGGATGATATTTTGATTCTGTGTCCAACGAAGCGTAGTCTTAACCGGTGTAAACGACGCATGATGGACGTATTACAAGAGCGGCGGTTGAGTTTATCACGCAAAAAAACATGTATTGGCTCCATCGAGAAAGGATTTCATTTTCTCGGCATTCACTATCCTGGGACGCGACCCCTCGATAACACCAAACTGACACAGGTCGATGATCACTCCAACAATCAAACCGATTTTGCACACAATTCAAACTCACTGGGGGGGGGCAGGCAGTTTCGGCAAATGGAGAACATTCACCTGCGCTTACGCAGATCGTTCCGCATGCGAGAACGCTGCGTAAAGCACGCGAGCAAGTTCAACAAATGGTCAAAAGTGGGGTATCTCCCCGAAGGATCACAAGTTACTTACATCGTTGGACGCTTTGGTGGGGTGCGACACGAAGTCGCGTTTGGGAGTTGTTTCTACCAAGCTGGTATGAAACCGTTTATGTCACTGAATGAACCTAGGGATATGAATAAAGAGCTATCCTGACAATGCAACGATGCGTAAGCATGGAGAGGAATCGTAAGAGGAATTTCCTTCTGGTAACCACAAACCGGGTAAGTTGCTAGGTAGCCGATATGATGAAGATATCTGAATCTATGAAACGATCGTCAATGCGTAAGGAGCGGAAGTGGTTTTTACGCTTTAGCCAAAAGGCAACAGAGACCGGTAAGTATTATCCCACCGATACTTCGTGACCAAAAGAGTCTCTCGGTCGAAAGTAGGCATCTAAGTCGGCATGTACTCACAAACGCGGAACGTGGAAACCCCGTATGATTCCCTCTGGGAAGGTTTATTGCGAAATAAACTGATAATCATGCGGGTTGGGGATGTTGGAAAAAGCAAACGCCATTCTGTTACGGGATGGATACAGACTGAAAATGGTCCGGCACGAAAGTGAGCCCACGTCCAACGGGTCTTTTTTTGTAAGAGAGTTTGGAGAATCGATAACATGAGGAAACGCAAATGACAGCAGAGGTTTTACCTATGACTGGTGCACCCTCAGCGGGAAAGGCTGACTGGAATTCCATTGACTGGGACACAGTCCAAAATCACGTCCATCGACTGCAAATGCGTATTGCAAAGGCTAGGCGGGAAAATCGTCATGGCAAAGTAAAATCACTGCAATGGCTATTGACTCACTCGTTTCATGCAAAGTTATTTGCAGTAAGGCGGGTGACCCGTAACCGAGGTTGCAAAACCGCGGGAGTGGATAACATAATTTTGAAGACGCCGAATCAAAAGATACAAACGGCTGTTTCGCTGAATCGAAAAGGCTACTCGGCTCAACCGTTACGGCGAATTTATATCCCGAAGAAAAATGGCAAACTCAGGCCGCTGGGCATACCTACGATGAAAGACCGTGCAATGCAGGCGTTACATCTGTTCGCACTGGAACCGTTATCCGAAACAACAGCAGACAAAAACTCTTACGGCTTCCGCCCTAAGCGTTCAACTGCAGATGCTATTGAACAATGCTTTAAGCTACTCGCACGAAAACAATCCGTGCAATGGGTGCTTGAAGCGGATATAAAAGCTTGTTTCGATAGAATTGACCATCAGTGGCTTCTTGAACATATACCGATGGATAAATCAACATTGAAACAATGGCTGACAGCTGGCTACATTGAGCAACAAGCATTGATGCCTACCCGCGAAGGAACACCGCAAGGGGGAATAATCTCTCCAACATTGGCGAATATGACGCTAGATGGGTTAGAGAAGCTAGTTAAATCCTTCTCTAACAGGAAAGAGAAAACTAACCTAATTCGCTATGCAGATGACTTTATTATTACGGGAACCTCGAAAGAGCTCCTGGAAAATAAAGTAAAACCTGCTATCGAACGCTTCTTGCATGAGCGTGGTCTCGAACTTTCGCAAGAAAAAACAAAGATCACACATATCGCAGACGGTTTCAACTTCCTCGGGTTCAACATTCGAAAATATTCGAATGGAAAGCTTCTAATAAAACCTACTAAAGAGAGCGTCATCAAGTTCCTACAGGATATTAGAAGCAGCATCAAGCAAAACAAGGGTGCAAAAACGGATAAGTTAATAAGCTTACTAAACCCGAAGCTTCGAGGGTGGGCTAATTACTATCGGCACGTTGTATCCAAAAGCACGTTCTCAAATGTAGATCACAATATCTTTTTGGCTCTGTATGCTTGGATCAAAAGGCGTCATCCTCATAAAACAGGGGATTGGCGTCAGAGAAAGTACTTTCGCAGCGATGGACTCCGTAACTGGATATTCACGGCAAAAGTCTTTCAAGCAGATGGGCAACTAGAATACCTAGACTTAATGAGTCTATCAAAACTAGAAATCAGAAGGCACCGTAAGATAATCGCTGAAGCAACACCCTTTGATCCAAAATACAAAGAGTATTTTGACTTGCGCAAAGCGCGTAAGAAAAGCAACTCTTCGAATCACTGGATGGAACTGTGCTCATTAAAACTTACACAAACGAAACTATGGAAAACACATTAGCCGGGGTTCTACATGAATCCTTTGAAAGGCTTGAGCCGTATGCGGGGAAACTCGCACGTACGGTTCTTAGGAGAGCAGTGACTGGTAACAGTCACTGCTTATCCGACTGAGGACAAGCGAAAAATGGCACTATATTGAGTTATTAAAATGGTACCTGGCCGTATGTTGGGATGGAGTATGCGCATCCATAGCACACGGCCTGATCTATAAATATGAACTCAAGGACGGAACTGAGTTTGACCCTGCGCTGGTACCGTTAGCAGCTGTTTAATTTTAGTTTTTATTTCGCTTGTACTGACTTCATCAACCTGGCGCACCGCCGCCAAATCAGCCAGCCACCCCCACCGCGCACGCGCCCTTGCCTCACCGCCCGCCCGCCCTGCGCCCACGCCGCTGCGCCCCAACGAAAAATCGGTAGATAATGATGAAGAAAGTAAAGATTGCAACCCCGCTGGCTGGAGAAGGTAATTGAAAAACTGAGTTGTACGTTTAAAAACGCCTGTAAACGAAGGCATAGGCGCAAATGGGGTATCCGGGTCACAGTAACGTTGCAAAAGATGTATTGGAAGTAACCGCTGCAGCGTACCAATTATTTTTATCCAGCACGCATCGCGATGATCCCACGTCCGTCCAGGCGCGTCAAATTTAGCGTCATAGTCTAGATAGGCATCAATAAGTGGAGTCACATTAAAATGATTTTCGGTATGAACTTCTGTAACAGGTGTCGTCTGCCAGATACCCGCCGCATCCTTAATCGGTATATCATTTGCGTCCTGAGTGGGTCGGTCGTAAGTCAGTTCATAAGTGAGACCACCTCCAGCATATATGGGAGCCGTCACTTGTTCATATTGCTCCAATAGTCCAGCTCTTATCCTGTCTCCTTCCGCGGTCGCAGGAATACAGCCAAGCATCATTTCTAGCATCTTAAAATCTTTGGCCCATAGGGCATATTCAAAAGCAGTGATACCCTCGCCCTCAGGGTGTGCCTCCGTTTTTCGTCCTTCGAATTTGCGACCAGCCCAGTCAGTCAAAGGAGCTCGTTCTAGTAAAAACTCTGGCGATCTTTTAAGTAAATCTTTTGCAAACAAATCGCTAGGTTTAGGATCGACATTCACATCGCGACTTTCCATACCATAGGCAACGGCGTGCAGTAATTTTAGCGTTATCTTTTTATTGCGAAGAGTATTGTCATGAGGGTCGGCGTAAATAATGCTTGTATGGTGTTGTGAGGTCGATGCTAGTGCCTGTCTTTCGTCGGCGGCAAGGAAAGGAGCCACTTTCCTAACAGTTCTGTCATCCGACAATGTTGAAGGTTGACTCGCCGCTGCAGCAGCGGCCCCCGCACTTCCCGAAACCGAGGAAGTTGAAGATGGCTGATTAGGCTCGCTCTTGCTGACGTCTTGTTCTGAATTCGGTCTTGATGATTGATTCCTCATATCTATTCCCCACAAAATATGATTAATTTCTTATCATTATAGCATATTTTATGTATGAACAGATAATTGACAGGGTTGCGCGAGGGAGAGGTGTAGCCAGAATTATATATTCAATAACTCTGTCGAGATTTTAGACGCCCTCGACCACGAAACGAACAGAATAATAATGATTTTCGCTGTCTAAATTTAAGACTATTGGCGAAACGATGACTGAGGCCCTAATAAATGTCAGATAATGCTGAGCCATTTTTATATCTTGAATAATAAGATCACGGGATTTGAGCAGCTCGATTTGAGCATTTATTGAAATCGGTGGTTTTTCAAATGTATTATTTTGGTTATTCATAGGCAATAAAAACCCGCCGGGGTGCGCATTGTCAAGAGGCGTGGCGGGTGTTGTTAATAATAGTATAGCAACAGTACTATTCTTGCGCAATAGCATTTAGGGCTTTTGGTTATTCCGTGTAATTTATAATAGAAAGAGGGTACTTTATCGAAAAAAACATCAATAAACCAGAGGAGATTATCAATATAATTTTCTGCGTCACTGCCAGTTCCTCCGCAGCAAGCGTAGCCTTTTAACTTTTAAACAATTAACCCCAACTTATACAAATGATTCCTTAACTAAGCTGTTGATGAGCGAAATGGGATTAACGTCACGAGTTTCCGTGTGAAATGACCTTAACAACGAATAATAAGGTGGGACAGCTGGGACAAGCGGGACACCTTACCTGTACTGGCTTTATGCTGTCCCAATCTGTCCCGACAGGCTTTCATTGCCGGGACAACTTCAGGCTTTGCCATGCCTCGTGTCCCGCTTGTCCCAGATGTCCATGAGAGTTATTCACCACCCCAGATTTTATCCGTAAAAACATACACTCGTGGAGTACCTACACCTTTGATCCTGGGCTTTTGTGAGGGACTGCCGTCATTAGTAGGCAGTATCCAGCCCTCGTTAAGCAATACTCTGGCTACGGTTTTCGGATCAAACCCCTGACACACTTCGTTTTTAAATACTTCGGCCAGAACCATATAAATTCGAAAACCTTGACCATCAGTACGATAAAAACCAGCACGATTGTGAATCCTTTCATTGTTAGGGGAATTCACATTATCAAAACGACTGGCACCAAAGGATTCAAAGAAACCACGGACTTGAGACATCATCGCCCGTTCTTCCCTGTTTCCACAGGAACCGAAATTGTCCAACCAACTTCTGAAACAGGTTTGTACTGATTTGAGGGCTTCTCCTTTCTCCCAGCCGGTTAATCCATATTCTGTTGCGAGCTCCCCTGCGGCTGCCACCAGTGCAAACCGTCTTGCCACTCTGGCAGTCTGCCCAGACGAACTCCAAATACGGGAATATTCAACAAAGTCTTGCAAATACCCAGGCAGTTCTTCGGCAAGAGAGCGATGATTTTCTACCACCGCTCTTAACCATGCCAACCCCACCGCTCCATGATAGCGACTGGCATAATCTTTTAATGACAATGCCATAGTAGCCGGACTTAATTGATCGTGGATATGCTCAAATAGCCCCATCCCCTCTCCAGCGTCCGCTTCAATATCTGCCAGACGAATTTCCTGACCGGCATTAGTACGCTGCCCTGCTCTGGCCATTAATGAAGACAACGATTCTTCCCCTGCCGATAAGAAAAATAACGACCACCGAGAGGAAGGTTTTACGGTACCGTGACGCGACGCCCGGTTTTTACCCTGTCCATTCGCCAGCATATAGGCAGCCTCACCTGCATCTTTCGGATCCATCTGGCTTAATTCATCTAGAATCAACAAGCCATCATTGTGCAACGCTGCCAGTCCCTCTAGACCATTCGTCGTACTGCGCCATAAGCGGCAATAAGCATCAGGCTTTCCCCAAACCGATGCGGCGATTTTCAATGCCGTGGTTTTTCCGGAGGAAGAGGTGCCTCTGAAATGAAAGCCACCCGAATCTTCCCCAACAAGTTTAGCCAAAGTCGGCGCAAATGCAGTTGAGATAGCAAAAATCAGCCTTGAATTGCGCGAGGACAATTGACCAATCGAATTCCTCCATTCTTCAACTGTACCTGATACAGACAAAGCCGGATCAATCGCATTACTATTTTGAAAAACCACCCGTTCTGATGATAAGCCAATGGATTCTGATGCAGTTACAAAAATATTACCCTGCCAACCCAGTTTATCTACACAGCGTGCTCTTTTTTCTACTGGAAACACCTGTAACCAGGAGGCCAATAAATCTCGCGCTGTTTTACTGGGTGAAATGGTCAAGCCCAAGCCGGCCAGCTCGCGTCTGACATCGGAGTTATCGCCTTGCAACAAAGCCAAAGGCATCGCCCATTGATGCGTTATCCCATCATCATCCTGCCATTCCAACAATCGACCCCATTCACCACTTTTGGCATCTCGGGTTTTAGCAACAACATGCAATGGTGAACAAATCCATCGGGGCGGAAGCTGATTGCCATCTTTATCAATCCCGATAAAAGAGATGCCTTTTTCGGTTAATCTAAAACAACCGCCAGCGTATTCACAGGTTATAGGGCGCGCATCCTGACTAATTTTTATGGAAACTATTTGATTATGACTCATGAACATTTCTCCAATAAAAGCTCATGGAAGGCGTATTGACTAATAGAACAAACCCTTCCCTGAACCATTAAATTTCTTTCAGACCAATTCGGTTGCCAATACCAGAGATCGACCGTGATCGCTGGTGGAACGATAGAATTTTTGCTGTTGGAGAAATCCAAGTACATCGCTTTTACGATACAACACTTTGCGACCAATTTTAATATAAGGCACACCTTCCCCTGCCCAACGATTCCTTTCAAGTAGCTGGGTTGAGCAGTCCAAAACGGCTGCTAATGTGTTTTGATTAAATAACATCGATCCTGGTGCAGACTCAAACTCATTGATTAGTTGCAATCGGGTTAATTTAGATTTAGACATAGAGTTACCTCGTCAATTGATTTTCAAATCAGCATTACTGCCGGCCATGAGCGTCCATGTTTTTTGAAACCAGTTGACTCTCTCTACAGTGATCTCAGATGAATAATAAACCAATAGATGGGATAGCTATTCAATATTCGAACTGCGAAAAAAGCCTGGTCTTTCCTTAAAACTTCATCGTGCTCCATCATGCTCATGCAAGAATATTGTTCCGATTTAAAAGCCTCGTCAATGTTTTTTGGCATAAAAAAACGCAATGAGCGCAAATGATATCAATTGATATTGTTAGTAACTTCTCGATGAAGAGCCAATATAGGTTCTTTAGAATGCGCAGATAAAAAGCCCAGTCGCTCAATCAAACTGCATTTGCTGATGGAGGCTTTTATATTGTGTCCTTCCAATAAGACTGCTCAACTTTAACCAGTAATCCCCTCTATATTGTCCCTATCAAATCCAAACAGGGGGACTACAATGCAAAAAAGAACAACACTTGATGAGGTAAAACAGGCTTTTGATCAATGGCGGGCCGGAAAGCTGTATCAAAGAGAGCGCGCACCGAAGGATTTACGTGCCCAGGTTAGAGCTATTGCACCTTACTACTCACAACGACAGATCACCGATGCATTGGCAATCAACAAGGAGCAGATTGACCGGTATATCCTCTGCAATCAATCCACAAAGTCAGACGATACGCTTGATGACGTGCCATCGAGAGAGTTTATTGAAGTGCCAATACCTGAGTTATCGAAAACGCAGCTCAAGTTAGTCAGCGGCTTGAATTTGACTATAACTCGTGGTGATGGCTCAAGCTGGGCTCTTACTGAAGCCACACAGGATATAATATCCGATTCATTACGTCTGTTTCTTCGAGGATAAATCCATGCTGCAAATTACTCCGCAACATCGACTATTGTTAGCCACCGCGCCCATTGATTTTCGACGAGGACTGGATGGATTGGCCGCGAGCTGCCGTCTCACCTTGAAGAGCGACCCATTTTCAGGAACAATTTTCGCATTTCGTAATCGCACAGGAACCTCCATAAAGCTGCTTGTCTATGATGGTTCTGGATTTTGGTTGTGTCAAAAGCGGTTTTCTAAAGGTCGTTTGGCATGGTGGCCCACATCCCGAAATGATGCCATAGAAGTCAGGGCAGCTGAGCTTCTACTGATTTTGGCGCAGGCCAATCCAATGCAGGTCTCCATCCCTGATGATTGGCGGCGCCTGCCTCAGGCGGCGAGCGCGACACCACTTTCTGATTGCAATTGATGCGTGTAATTCCATGGTAACCACAACTGTGGCTCTTTAAAAACGCGTGATTTATTTTCTTGCAATGCAGTTAGATAATCTATGGGATTGGCACTATTATCAATTGCCGTTTGAATAAGCCCCATTAACAACGCCGCGACATACGCCCCATGCTCTGTTTTATGGAACATGGCCATTTTTCGCGTACGAATGGGCATCTTCAATGCGCGCTCCACATGGTTATTATCGATAAATGTCCCCGGCACACGCGTAAACTGGGTCAAAGCATGCCAGTGATTTAACATGTAGTTGATGCTTTTGCCCAAATGTGAGTTAGGTTCCACGCGCTTCTCATCGCGCTGTTGATTCAACCATGCGTATAATGTGTTCATCAACGGCAAGCTATGTTCCCGATGATAAAGCAAACGCTCATCATCCTTCATGTCTCTCGTTTGTTCCTCAAACGCATATACTTTGCCAAGAATTTTCAAAACAAACTGGCACTGATCTGGAAACACATATTCAAGTTCGCTGAATTTTCGCAAGCCATGCGAGAGGCATTTGCAAAGGATGACTTTGTAATCATGTGAGAGATTGGCCGCCAGGGCATCGCTCATGGTTTTGATTGGGGGCAATGCCTCGTCACGCAATGACAGGATGTGCGCCACATTTTCGCCTGCGTGTTTTGGTGATGAATAAAACAGGGTAATGGGATGATTTTGATGCGAACCGAGAACGGCTGTAGTGTAACAACCGCGTCGCTTGATACTCGGATCATTCATGACGGTTTTCAAATGCGATAAAATACGAACCCGGGTGTCATCATAAGAAACTTTGTCATCCGCAGCGACCATATGCTCCAAAATTCGGCGAACAGGATATGCCGCATCAGCCACCTCTTCACACAACATCCACTGGGTGGCATCTGGCAAAGGTTGTTTTATTGCTGCCTGAAAACGTTCGATGGCATAAAATGGTGTACCCAGATAGTATTTTTGAAGGGAGAGCACGGACTTGAAGCGGGCATCGTACTTGCCACCTTGCCAGGCTTTGGGTATAGCTGCGGTCTTCAATACGCCGCAGCCATTGCACCGTAACTGCTCGAGGTTTAACTGTGTAACCTTGGCAATGCCTTGACCTGTAATGCGGATCACCGCTGACTCACCATAACGATATAGGCGACCACCACATCCATCAGGACACGACCCACCCGCGTGAGCATGCTCAAAGGGAAAGAAAATCGTTTCATCGGCACTATAAGCGCTCGCAGGTATTCTGCCTCCTGTACGCGTTCGGGGAGGCTCTGGCTTTTTTGTCTCTGGATCAATCGCACTCATATCATTTACAGCCGTGGCAGCCACCGTGCCACCCAGATCATTTTCTGGTGGCGTTATGTCTTTTTTACATTGTTTTTCCGCAAGCTGGCTGGGATAATATTGAATAGTTTACGTAATTTATCAAGGCTGATTTTTGTTGTTTCCAGTTGGCTCTGCAACCACGCCATGAAGTTCAGACATTTACCCAAAAGCGCACGATCCGCATCTGTGAGTTTGTCTAATGTTAATCGTTGCATCAGTGCATCTCGTGCTTCTTGGCTAAGCTCTACTGTTTCTGGTTTTGACATCGTGTCACCTTGTATTGAAATCGCGGGTAGAATGATCCCATTTAATCAAAAAATCAATGGGTTGAAAGAATATTTTTATAAAAGTCGATAAGTTTTGGACTGATTGAACATGAGGCAGGAATAAATGAGTGAAGTTGTAGAGTACGATCAGCTGGTCGCATTTTTAAAACAGGCTAGTGTGTTTGAAATTTATCGAATGTCTGCCGCAATTCAAAATGAGCTGGAAAATCCACAACGGCTCTTGAAAGTGAATCACAAAATCAAGGAAGGTGATCTGGTTGAATATTATGATGCAAAAACGAACACCTATATCAAGGCCATTATCATTCAAAAAGCACTCAAAAATGTAATTGTTCAGCATATTGATAATGGTCGACGATGGCAAATTCCCTTGTATTGGCTCAAAATCGATAGCCGAGAATTTGTTTTTGAACGAGCAGCGCGAGGACTCAATAAAAACGAGGTCAAGGTAGGCGAGATTGTTGGGTTTTATCATCAAAAATATGGAGAAGATATCACGGGTCGCGTTGAACGTCTGAATCAAAAAACAGCCTCTCTCATCACATCAGAAGCGAAACGCTGGCGAGTGCCATACCAACTTTTATATACGGTCATCGATGGAGAACAAATAGAGGCGGTGCAACGGATGGAATATCAATCAGAAGTGGGTGATTTGGTCTGAGTAAAGGTGGTTACGCAGTCTTATTGGAAGGACACATTGTAAGTGTGGTGAGTTATTGGGAAATCGTGATTAAACAATCTTTGGGTAAACTGGATATTCGTGATGATCCGTTAACGGCAATCAACGATTTAGGGTTTGTTTGGATGAATATTGAAGTGAAGCATATTGAACAATTAAAAACGCTTCCATTGATTCATCATGACCCGTTTGATCGCCTCCTGATTTCTCAAAGTCGTTCAGAACAGATTCGGCTTTTAACGCGTGATCAAAAAATATTGCAATATGATACAGGTTTTTAAATCCTGATTAATATGTTTTGTAACTTCCCAGAAACGTCGTCTGCCAGGTTAGGTCTTTGCGAGCGCCCCAGTACCTTTGGTACAAACAGCCGAAATGCACTTGCAGGTCGCGTCGTTGCGAGGCACGAAGCAATCCAGAGTACGGAGCTCCGAACCCTGGATTGCTTCGTGCCTCGCAACGACGCCTGTTACAACATTGCACAAATTGCGAAGTATATTGGACAGAACCACTATGGTCAAGTGGGGTCAAATGACGGTAGCAGCAGTATCGCTGACCGGTGCATCCCCAGCATCAGGCACATGGGACTCCATCAACTGGGATAGCACAAAAGCTGAAGTACATCGACTACAAATGCGTATCGCGAAAGCTGTTAGCTAGGGTAGCCACGGCAAGGTGAAAGCATTGCCATGGTGACTAACGATCCTATTTTATGCCAAATTATTGGCAGTGAGAGGAGTTGCGTCTTGACTTGTTTCACATGCTTGTTCCGACGCTTTACCAGTTGTAGCGGCAAACATCCCTACCCCTGTCAGCATTCCAGCAACCCCAAGTGCTAATACGCTGAGCCCTAATGCGCCAAATGTTGCAGCATTAAGGACTGTAAACGCCACTGCAACAGCGGTAATTCCCAAAGCAGTAATAACTCCTGACAAAATATGCATGCTAAGCGTCGAGGAATTGTTTTGCAGGGTAGTCAGGCTTGGGTTATGCGGACTAGCTAAGTGTAAGATTGCGGTGTCAGTGTGTGTGCTAGCGTTCAAGCTAAGCGTCGAGGCGTTGTTTTGTAGGGTGCTTGTGCTTGGGTTACGTTGATTAGCTATGTGCAAAATTTCGGCATGGTTTAGTGTTCTACCATCTAGATAAACCGCCTTCAAAGAGGTTAATGTCACCAAATGTGCGAGTCCTGCATCGGTTAGCTGGTTGCGCCCCCTCAGGTCAAGCGTTTCCAAAGAAGTTAAGTTTGCCAAATGTGCGAGCCCCGCATTGGCTATGTTGGCACCTTTCAGGATAAGCGTTTGCAAAGAGGTTAAATTTGTCAAATGTGCAAGACCTGCATCGCTTAGGGCGTTGCAATGCGACAGATTAAGCACTTGCAAAGAAGTTAAGTCTTTCAAATATTCGAGGTCTTCATTGCCTAGGTTGAAACCTACCAGGTCAAGCTTTTTCAAAGAGGTTAAGTTCTTCAAATGTGCAAGCCCTGGACCAAATAGGCTGTGGCACTCACTCAGTTTAAGCGCTTGCAAAGAGGTTAATTTCGCCAAAGGTGCAAGCTGTTCATTGGTTATGGAGCTCCACGTCAGGCCCAGCGATCGTACAGAGTTTAAGTCCGCGATATGTGCGAACCCTGTACCGTCGATTTCGCTGCAATTCCACAGGTCAAGCGTCTTTAAAAAGGGTAACTTTGCTAAACGCGATAACTCAGCGGCACTTACGATATTTCCACTTGAATAACTATCATTCGGTAAAGATAACCCACGTAAGCGGCCCAGCATAAGAGCAATCTTTCTAAGCAATTCATCGTCAATTATATTGTCCCTCCAGGTAGCTCCTTCCCATTCTGACAAATCAAGCGTAAAGTCGATGATTTGATTTAATGCAATCATGCGCTCTATTAATTGTTCCAGTCCTTGGCGCGACAAGTTTATTTTAGGTTTTATTATTACGCTACTACCGCCGCTATAAGTGATGCTGATTGAAGAAAGGGTTTCTAAGCCAACTTGCCCCCCGAAGAAGTAGGGCGATACACCCCGAAGTGCCGGTTGACCAGATGTGCTCGCAAAATCAACTGCTTCGCTTAAAATACTCATGCCCATTACCCCTTAATTTCATAGTGAATACAACTGCATCGCTCGTTTGGCAGGTATGCATTGACAAAAACAGCTCATATTTTAATCGATCTGCATTTTAAAGTAAAGGTTTTGTTGTTTTTTTTGTAGCGGCAAAGTAGAAATGTCCCCTTTTGGTTCCACCGAAGCTAACCTTAAAATAATCAATGGGGCCAGAGTAAATCGATTTTTGCCATTTGACAAAGTCTTTCTAATGGGCGACCCCATTGATTTGCATTCTAATTCGGCCACGACCTCGGCGTTAAAAGACTTGATTAAGTAACTGAAGAAGTAGTATTATTAGACCGCATGAATATACTAAGAACAATTATGTATATTAATGTAACCAAGGATAAATAGTATTTCAAGTAGTATAGGTAAGTGGGGGTTAGACTAAAACCCCAATGTGCAACAAAAAAAGGTATAGTTGATGGACAGAACTTCAAATGATCCACTGCATGGCATTACCCTAGAGACGATCTTAAATAGTTTATTGATTTGTTATGGCTGGGAAGGCTTGGCGGAGAGAGTCAAGATTAACTGTTTTTATTCCAACCCCCGCATCAATTCAAGCCTTAAATTCCTGCGCAAAACACCATGGGCAAGGACTGAAATTGAAACCCTATATCGTGAATCCTTAAAAAGTAAAGATTGCGCTAACTCATTATTACTGGAGTAATAAAGAATATGAAGGATGTTTTCATTAATAAAGAGCATGTTGAACTCTTTAAAATTCTTAAATTTGAAGGTATCGCCTCGAGTGGAGCAGAAGCTAAGGATATGATAGCTGCGGGCACTGTATTGGTAAACGGCGTGATAGAAAAACAGAAAAGAAAAAAGATGGTTGCAGGAGATACGATTGAATTGAATGGTGAGATCTTTCGGCTAAAGTTGGGTGGTAATTAACATTTCTCTACACACAGCCCCTAGTGAAAATGGGTGAAAATCAAGGAGGCTTAGGGTGTCAACACGTGTTGTTTGAATACTGGAACGGAGGCGCTATACATTGAAATAATCATTATTTTCTCATGTGATAATTCGATAAATAAGAGCATACCAGATTGGCTTGCTTCAGTCTGTGTCGTAATAGGTGTCCACTGACATATTTTACCTTAATGATGACTACCAATGCCCATGATTAGGAGCAGAGAGCCATGGTTCCTGGGGTGGTAATGCTTCACCTTTTTGCAATAATTCAATCGAAATGTTATCAGGGGATCGAATAAAGGCCATATAACCATCGCGAGGTGGTCGGTTAATAACAATGCCTAAATCTTTTAGCCGTTGACAGGTTTCGTAAATATTTTCAACACCATAGGCTAAATGACCGAAATTTCGTCCTTCTGGATAGGGCTCTTTATCCCAATTATAAGTTAACTCAAGCATTGGCCCTCGCGTTAAGGCAACGTTATCCAGATCATCAGGTGCGGCCAGAAATATTAATGTAAATCGCCCCTGTTCGAATTCAGTGCGTTTGACTTCGATGAGTCCTAATTTATTGCAGTAAAAATCAAGTGAAACATCCAAGTCAGATACTCTGACCATTGTATGTAAATAGTTCATTGCAATTATCTCCAATCAAGTGCTAATAAGTTATGATATTCATTGATGAGATGAAATGCAAAGTGAAGAGCGCTTCGGAAAAATGTTTTAGGGTGTGCACAATGACCGTTGATTTGGGGCAAGAGTTAAGTGGGCATGTAGAGTCGCTGGTCCGTTCGGGTGATTAACTCTCCCCCGCACGCTGTCGTAACGGTGACGAAATAAATATAAGGCGATATTATGACGATTTTTGAAGACATTCAACATTTAGAGCATGAAGCTGCTGCGTTTGGGTTGCAATGGGAAACCAAAGACCAAATCATGGTGCAGATCCGCAATGAGTGTATAGAAATAGAAGAGCATCTTCATTCATCCGAACAAAGGGATGCACTACAAGATGAAATAGGCGATCTTTTGCATGCAGCTTTTTCATTGTGTGTATTTTGCAATTTTGATCCAGAGACAACCTTACGGAAAAGTCTGGATAAATTTGAGCATCGATTGAATGCAATGAAAGATATCGCAAAAGAGCAGGGCTTGGACGATCTGATTGGTAAGTCATTTGATGAATTAATGCACTATTGGGATCAAGCAAAAGTAAGAACTAAGTTACCTCAGCATGGTAAGGTAAGCGGAACCAAAAAAGCGTTGGCCATTTGGGAATCAAAAGTGACTCAAAAAGAGTTGATTCTAAAAAATGTTTGGTGTGGCCGATGTGCTACTGTGTGTACCATTAATGATCCTGTTGCGACGATAGTTGATAAGAGCATCTTGTTAAATGGATGTTGTGGAACATGCGGTGCAAAGGTTGGAAGATATATTGAGGAAAGCTAAGTGTTTTCTCAGTGCTAGTACCGTTTCCATTTAGTTTTGACCGGTTCACGCCAGTAGCTTCAATATAAGCAGTAACGATGAAATTGCAGGTGGCGTCGTTGCGAGGTACGAAGCAATCCAGAGTACCGTGCTCTGAACTCTGGATTGCCGCGCTTCACTCGCAACGACGCTGTTCAAAATAGTGTTAATCTGCCTATAACAACCGGTTAAAACTAAATGGAAACGGTCTAGGTTAAAAGGCCATTTTTAACTTTTGCCAATAATCGTTGTATAACGATACGGCCTTTTCTCCTGGATATCGTTGAATGTACCCGTGAGACAAAATGTTTTTAGGTGGATAAATCATGGGATCATGGCCGATGTTCGCGGGCAATAATTCTCGACCTGTTGCGTTGGTAACGGCATGTCCCTGTGACAAGCCGAGTTGTTGAGCAACATCTGGGCGAAGTAAAAATTGAATGAATGCATATGCTTCATTAAGATGAGGCGCATTCGCAGGTATAGCGAGACAATCGACCCAGATGACAAATCCCTCTTTAGGATACACAAACTCAATGGCCTTATTTTCAGCATGTGCTTTGTACACATCACCGTTCCATGCCATCCCGGCAGCAACATCTTCATCAATTAATAAAGCCTGAATGCCCTCGGTGGAAAACAGTTTAATATTCGGTGCAAGGCTTAGTAGGGCGTTATAGGCTTCAGTTATATGTTCTGGATGAACATCATTCGGGGAGTATCCTAAACGCATGAGCGCCATTGCAAAAACTTCACGTGCATCATCTAGAAGTAAAAGCGTGTCCACAAAACGAGTGTCCCAGAGTTGACGCCAGGAAGTGGGGCCAGGATTAACTTGATTTTGATTATAAAAAATTCCCGTAGCACCCCAAGTCAGCGGCACGCTATAGGTGTTATGAGGATCATAATCATTGTTGGTGAATAATGGATCAAGATGCTTGATGTTCTTTAGACGCGGTTTATCTAATCGGGTTAACATGCCTTGTTGGCTCATGCGCTCAACAAAATAGGATGAAGGCAGAATGACATCATAAATTCCATGTTGATTTGCTTTGATTTTTGCATACATGGTTTCATTGCTGTCATAGGTTGAAAAGTTGACTTGAATTCCAGTTGTTGTTTCAAATTGATGAATGACTGCCTGAGGAATTTCGCCGCCCCACACGTAAACATTAACGATAGGACTTGCCATAAGGGTGGAGCTCATTAAACAGAGTAATAGGACACGGTAAAGACGTATCATACCTGTGCCCTCGTCAGTTTCTGGGAAATGATAACGAGTACCATCGATATTAAAAAAGTAATCGTGCATAGGGCATTGAGTTCAGGTGTTACGCCAGCACGGACCAGCGAATAGATGGTCAGGGGTAAAATCGTATAATCTGGGCCGGCGATAAAATAACTGATGATGACGTCATCAAACGATAGGGTGAAGCTTAAGAGCAGTGCGCTTAAGATTGCGGGCCATAACAGAGGTAAAAGTACGCGAGTGAGTGCGGTGAAACGGCTGGCACCTAAATCGAGCGCGCTTAAATATAGATTGTGATCCACGGTTTGCAGTCTGTTATGAATCATAAATACGACAAAAGGAATGCAAAAGGTGATATGCGCGATCAGTAAACTGATAAAACCCAATGGAATGCCTGATACATTGAAAAAAATCAGTAACGCCACGCCAAAGACCAAGTCAGGCACAACAATTAATAACAATAATAAGGCTTGAAAGGTGCGTTGTTGTTTGCGGTGAGACAAAAATAAATGCACGCAGGCAAAAAGGCTCATGGCTGTTGCAATACAAGATGCGCTCAGCCCCAGAAAGACCGAATTAAAAAAAGCCGTCCAAAGTCCTCGATCATTGAATAACTCATGATACCAACGCATCGAAAAGCCATGCCATTGCAACGAATAGCGACTGTTATTGATGGAATATAGAATCAACACGAGTATTGGGCAATACAAGAGAATATAAATCAACATTAAATACAGTCGTTGGAAGAAGATTTTCAATGGGCGTAACTCCGCGACGGTCGACGGTAAACCACGTAAAAAAGAATCAACGCCAGTGTTAAGAGCACACTGGTGGCTGAACCTTCCGGCCAATTTTCAAGAACTAAAAATTGGTTTTGTATCATATTACCAATCAAGATAGAACGTGCACCACCGAGGATATTGGGGATATAAAATAAAGTCATTGCCGGCAAAAAAACCATAAGACAACCTGCTGCAACACCAGGAAGCGTATTGGGTAAAAAAACGCGAAAGAAGAGCGCCCATCGATTCGCCCCGAGATCCTTACCCGCTTCAATCAGCCGAAAATCGAATCGTTCCATCTGAGTGAATAGAGGAAGGACCATGAAAGGAAATAAAGTATACACCAGTCCGCCAATCACAGCTGCGTTGGAGTAGAGCAAGGTCAGTGGCGTATCAATCAGATGCAGTTTAAGTAACAGTGCATTAATGATGCCTTTAAATTTCAATAAAGACAGGAGTGAGTATGTTCTCACGAGTGAACTTGTCCAAAAGGGAATGATAATCAGGATAAGCAAGGTTGATTTGTGTCTCGTTTTCATTAATAAATAGCTAAAAGGGTAGGCTAATAGCAAGCAACATACCGTGGTAAATGCGGCAATTGAAATAGAACGCCCAACAACATTCGCGAAAGAGGATGACCATAAATGCGCATAATTGCTGAATGTAAAGGGCAGGGCGAGCAGATGTGTACTGTCTTTCGAAAGAAAACTGGCTATCAAAATCATCATCATGGGGATAAAGCTGAATAAGATAATCCAGGCATAAACAACGAAGAGGGAAATGGATTTAGTTTTCATAAGGCAGCAGCACTTCCCAACCACTAAACCACTGAACCCAAACTTGCTCATTTAATGAGTATTCGAGATTTTCGTCATCTTCATCAAAAAATTCTGAAGCATTAATGATGCATCCAGAAGGAAGCTTTACTTTCAGCTCTACGGTTGAGCCCTTATAAATAATGTCTAAAATTTCTCCTGGCAACATATGCGCTGCGTCCGTTACCTCGTTTTGTGACCATACACGGATGTCTTCTGGGCGAATGATCAAATGAACGCGATCTCCCACTTTAAAATTCCCTGTGTTTTTACATAACAGTGGGATGGATTCGATATGAGTGACTAAGTGTTCAGCGTCGAGAGAATCGACATCAACATCAAAAATATTGGCCTCGCCAATAAATTTGGCAACGTGAAGATTCTTGGGGGTTTCATAGATATGACGTGGTGTACCGATTTGTTCGATGCGACCATGGTTGAACACCACGATGCGATCAGACATCGACAGCGCCTCTTCCTGATCGTGCGTCACAAAGATAAACGTCATATTCAATTTTTTTTGCAATTGTTTGAGTTCATATTGCATGGTTTTGCGTAAGCTATAGTCCAGTGAGCTGAGCGGCTCATCCAGCAATAGCACTTGGGGTTTGTCGATGATGGCGCGTGCAATAGCGATACGCTGTTGTTGACCACCACTAAGTTGTTGGATACGCCGTGAAGCCAAGGACTCAAGTTGCACTAGCCGTAGAACTTCATCTACGCGGTCGGCAATTTCTTCGTGATTAATTCTTTTGCATGTTAAAGAAAAAGCGACATTCTCAGCTACAGATAAATGTGGGAATAGCGCATAGCTTTGAAAGACCGTATGGACATCTCTTTTCTGTGGTGGAAGCGCGTTGATGCACTGTCCATTGAACATGATATTGCCACTGGAAGGGTGTTCAAAACCGGAAATAATGCGCAGCAGGGTCGTTTTTCCACAACCAGAGGGGCCAAGCAATGTTAAAAATTCGCCGGGAAAAACAGATAGCGAAATATCGTCCAGCACAGTGACTGTACCGTAATCTTTTGTAACATGTTGGATGTCGATGAGTGGGAGTGTCATTGTATCTAGTACCGTTTCCATTTAGTTTTGACCGGTTCACGCCAGTAGCTTCAATATAAGCAGTAACGATGAACTTGCAGGTGGCGTCGTTGCGAGGCACGAAGCAATCCAGAGAACAACGCCTCGAACCCCTGGATTGCTTCGTGCCTCGCAACGACGCTTTGTTCGAGATCGTTTCAATCTGCCTATTCCAACCGGTCAAAACTAAATGGAAACGACACTAGCGAGTAAATGAAAAATTATGCCTGTTCAGTGAGGCATTGTCTAGCTATATACCTGTAACTCGAATCATATCCCCTTGATTGACCTTCAATAGATCAGCTAACTGTTTGGTCACCACGGCTCCGTTGTCATTGATTAAAACTGATCCTATGGTTGCGCGAAAGTGAGTATCAGCTGTCGAAACGATAAACCGCGGTGAATCAAGTTTATCAACGACGTCAACGATGGTCACTTTTGAGCTGGAGCGAATGGTGCGGATGTCTGCGCAAGTTGCTTCGATAATCGGTCCCGCGTCAAAAATATCCACGCTATTGACATATCGAAATCCCTCGCTTAATAAAATCCGCATCGCTGGTTCAGTACTGGGGTGTGGGATGCCGATCACGTCTTGTGCTTTTTTATCGAGCAATTGAACTGGAATAGGATGTTCCGGAATGAGATCAGCAATAAATTGTTTATTGGTTGATGTTGTTAGTGCATCAGCTTCTTCAAACGGGATTTGAAAAAAATGTTGCCCAACACTATTCCAAAAGGGCGAGTGACCTTTCCCATCGGTGACACCGCGTAATTCAGCGATGACGCTGGATTCAAAGCGTGATGGGTGTTCTGCCATATATAGAAAACGAGCGCGAGACAGAAATACCCCGTAATTTGAATGCCGATTATCAGGTCGTAAATACAAGGTACATAGTTCGCTTTTTTGATGAAAATCGTTAACCAGCATCAACCAAGTTTGATCGCAGCGCACACCGATATCATGAGATATGCGCGTTCGATTGATGACTTTGTAAGTATAGGACGGTGTGGTATGGCCGAGTGAGGCTTTGATAGCGGAGGTACCTACAATCTCTTGTGTCACCGAATTTTCAAGAACAAATAAATAATACTCGCGAGATGGACTGGTGACTATTTTGTTGAATGAGTCAACCGATAACGATACTCGTTCTTTTAGAGTATCACTATTTTTGGATAAGGTGGTCAGTCCAACGCCGCTTTCGATGGCCAGTTGGTGAATCGATTCAAGATCAGTAAGCCGTGCGGGTCGTAATACTAACGTCATTGTGAGCGCCCCAGTACCTTCGGTACAAACACCTGAAATGAACTTGCAGGTGGCGTCGTTGCGAGGCACGAAGCAATCCAGAGAACAAAGCTTCGAGCCCTGGATTGCTTCGTGCCTCGCAACGACGCCTGATACAACATTGCACATATTGTGAAGTTCATTGGGAGAAGTCCTTATTCACTTTCAGCTAAATTAATCAATAGCAGCGCGCTGAGCGTTGCCCGTTCTACTAAACTATCTAATAAAATATACTCATCGGCAGTATGTATCTTGCCGCCTCGAACGCCGAGCGTGTCTAGAACTGGAATGCCAAGCTGGGCCAGGTTATTCCCATCACAACATCCGCCACTGTCGGCCCACTCCAGTTGAATATCTAATGACTGAGCCACTTTAGCAAGTCGAGAAAATAATTGTTCAGTGACAGGATTCACGCGTTTTGGCGGCCTGTCGAATGCGCTATAAACAGTAAGGGTATAGTCTTCTTTTTGATAGTGCGCTTTAATCTTCTCCAGTTGCTCATGAACCCACGATTCATCTTCAGGAAGGGTGATACGGACATCGATTTTAGCAACCGCTTTATCTGGAACAATATTAAGCGCTGTACCGCCGGCGATATTACCAACGTTTAAAGTGACGCCATCACGCTGTCCATTCAATGCATTGATGGCCGTGATGATTTCCGCGAGATAGCAAATCGCATTGCGTCCTGAGTTGAAGTCACGTCCAGCGTGCGCAGATACACCTGTCGCAATCAGTGTCAGTTTGATGCTGCCTTTGCGATTTTTAGCAAGCGCACCGTCCGGTTTCATGCTGGGTTCATAAATCAGCGCGGCCTGGCAATGCTGAGCAAGTTCGCACATGACAGCTCTGGAAGCAGCTGAACCCAACTCTTCTTCAGTATTGATAAAAACGTCCCAGCCGAGCAGGGGTGCATTTTCATGTTGTTCGAATGCTTGTAAAGCATGCAGCATAACAATCAAACCGCCCTTCATATCAGCAACGCCAGGGCCGTTGAGGGTGTTGTCATCGAGAAGTGTTAGGGTTTGGAAGGGGTCATCGGCATCATAGACTGTATCCATGTGACCACATAAAAGTATGCGACGCTTCAAATGGGGGCGTTTACGGATGAGGAGTGCATTACCAGCAGGCTGAAGAAGGCTTTCTCCCGTCATCGTGATAATAGGCACCTCTGGCAGGGCAATTGATTTAATTTCATCTGCCAAAGGTTCAAAGGCCTTGTACAATAAGTCATGCATAGAGGCTAGGCCATCTAAATGATGGCTCCCAGAGTTTGTGCTGCAAAATGCATAGAGTTGCTGCAGCATGTCATCATGACTTATGTTAAGCATGTTTTATGCTTCTAGTTTGTTCGATGATTCAGCACGCAATTCAAGCCAAATTGCGTTTAATATTGCAAAGGTACAGGCAAGACCTGTTCCTAAAATCCATGAAAAATACCACATATTATATTCTCCTAATTTTGAGTTTGGACAGAGTTGCATGCAAAAAGACGCATGCAACTCTGTCCAAATATAATTTTCCCGACTTAATCGAGGGGGTGGGTAAGTCGCTACGCCCCTTCGTCCACCCTACCCCCGTACATTCGAATGGAACATTATGAAAACGATGGTTCTGCCTAAAACATTGCTTGGACAGAACAGCATGAGTCTTTTTTCATGCTGTTCTGTCCAATGTCCACTAATAAGCTGTATCTTGATGATTAAGTATCGTATCAGCAGTAACTTTGCCACGTAATACTCGATAAACCCAAGCGGTATAAGCCAAAACAATTGGGAAGAATATCAGTGTCGCAATCAACATGATGAATAATGTCAATTGACTTGATGAGGTATCCCAAACGATCAAGCTTTGTGCCGGATTTGACGAAGAGGGCAAAATAAACGGGAACATGCTCACACCCACAGTTGCTACAATACCAACAATGGCTAGACTGCTGCAAACAAAAGCCAATTTTGGTTTTCGTACAAAGATAAGTGCTAATAGTGGCGCGATACAGCCCAATATGGGTGCAACCATTGTGGCTGGCATTTGGTTATAATTGGAAAACCAAGCACCCATTACTCGAGTCGCGTCTTTATAGAGTGGGTTAGACGGGCCATCATGCGGAACAGCTGCAGTCAGTGCATATCCTTCAATCCCATACATAATCCATACGCCTGCACCAATAAAGGATAATACGGTGAGTATCGAACAGGTTTTTGCGACCGACATAGCTCTTAGTTGAACGTGGCCTTCGGTTTTAACACTCAGGAAATAAGCGCCTTGCATTGCTAACATCAAGACACAGACCACGCCGGATAGTAATGCAAACGGATTTAATAAACCGAAGAACGTTCCCGTATAAAATGCACGTAAGCTATCATCAAAGTAGAAAGGAACGCCTTGAATCACATTGCCCAGCGCAACGCCAAAGATAAGTGAGGGGACAAAACCACCAATAAATAACATCCAGTCCCAAGTTGATCGCCATTGAGGACTCGCCATTTTTGAGCGATATTTAAAACCAACAGGACGTAAGATGAGGGCCAGCAAGACCACTAACATGGCCAAGTAAAAGCCCGAGAATGATAGGGCATAAAGCGCTGGCCAGGCAGCAAAAATTGCACCGCCGCCCAAAATAAACCAGACTTGATTGCCTTCCCACGTCGCACCAATACTATTGATGATTATCCGCCGCTCAATATCCGTTCGACCTAACCAAGGTAGCAACATGGCCACGCCCAGATCGAATCCACCTATCACTGCAAATCCAATCAGTAATACACCGAGTAAAACCCACCAGATGAGTCGTAATGTTTCATAGTCTAAAGGCATCGTCATTCTCCTAGTGAGTACTCATATTATCTGGGCCAAGGCGAATATATTTGACCATTAAAAAGACTTCAACTACCGCGAGGGTAGAGTAAAAAATAACAAACCCTGCGATGGATGTCATCACTTGTGAGGAGCTAACAGAAGAAGTACCCATAAATGTTGGTAACACACCTTGAACAGCCCATGGCTGACGACCATATTCAGCAACGACCCAACCTAATTCAGCCGCAAGCCAAGGAAGGGGTAATGACCAAAAGGCCAGTTTTAAATACCACTGGGTGTTGTGAAGTCTGTGACGAACCGATAAATAAAATCCGGCGGCGAACAAAAATATGAAAAAGAAACCGCAAGCAACCATGATTCTAAAGGAGAAAAACAGCGGTGCTACATGAGGTTTTAAGTCATTAGCAGCCAAGTTAATTTGTTCATCCGTTGCATCGGTTACTTTTTCAGTATATTTCTTCAAAAGTAAGCCATAACCTAACGAATCCACATGGCTTGAAAGATCGGTCTTTGCAGCTTCATCCTTAGGATTCTTTTGCAAGCGGGTGAGCGCGTCATAGGCCAACATGCCATCACGAATTTTCAGTTTACCCTGCTCAATCAGTGGATTGATACCTTCGAGTGGCTGACTGAATGAACGGGTTGCAATAATCCCAAGAACATAGGGGATGCTAATATCGTAATCGGTCTTGTGGGTTTGTTCATTAGGGATACCAAATAGAGTCATGCCAGCGGGGGCTTTTTCCGTTTCCCACATGCTTTCCATGGCGGCTATTTTCATCTTTTGGTTATCATTGATGAGGTAACCGCTTTCATCGCCGAGGACCACTACAGACAAAGCAGATGCTAGTCCAAACGATACGGCAACAGTCATTGAACGTTTTGCAAATTCAATATTTCGACCGCGTAAAAGAAAATAGGCACTGATTGCTAATACAAAAATAGATCCTGTCACGTAACCAGCGCTTATGGTATGCACGAATTTCGCTTGCGCCACTGGGTTAAACATCACGTCAGCAAAGTTAGTGACTTCCATACGCATCGTTTGATAATTGAAAACCGCACCGACAGGATTTTGCATCCAGCCATTTGCGATTAATATCCATAATGCCGAGAGGTTAGTGCCCAGAGCAAGTAACCAGGTGCAGATGAGATGTTTGCCTTTGCTGAGTTTATCCCAGCCAAAGAAAAACAGCCCGACAAACGTCGCTTCCAAAAAGAATGCCATGAGTCCTTCGATGGCCAGCGGCGCGCCAAAGACATCACCAACATAATGGGAGTAATAAGACCAGTTGGTTCCGAACTGGAACTCCATGGTTAACCCCGTCGCGACACCCAGAACAAAGTTGATGCCGAATAATACGCCCCAGTACTTGACCATCTGGCGCCAAATACTACGCCCAGTCATCACGTAGATCGTTTCCATCACAGCAAGTAATATGGATAATCCTAATGTGAGTGGTACAAAAAGAAAATGGTACAATGCGGTTAACGCGAATTGTAAGCGGGATAGGTCAACAACCTCACTGCCAGGAATCATAAGTCACCTCGTTTAAATGCTATGAATTCAATCGATCACAACCGTGATGATTGTATGTCGCTGACGTGTACTGCATCAGACGATGAATTCGTCCCTAACAGCCAATTGCTAGCATTTTGCATAGGTTTGTGAGCACCTTTAAAACAAACAAACCACAACGCAAAAAGCAGCGTTAATTTGATGATGAGCGTAACAGAAATATCACGAGTAAGTGGTTTCATGTTAGACAGTCCAGTAAACACGTTATATTTATTTTACACTTTATTAGGAAAAAATACTATATAGCTATATAAACATTAGCAATTCTCGCCGTACAACCGACACTAGCAACGGAGTTCCTTCTCACGTTGACAGGAGAAGGCGATCCTACTAAGCATCTACTTTTACGGCGGGAATTGCCATATAAGCATGTATGAGAAAAATGGATGGTGTTTTAGCAAGGTTGGGTTGAGGCTGGTAAGCCGAAGCCCAACAAAACCATCTATGTTGGGCTTCGGCTTACCAGCCTCAACCCAACCTACGCGCCAACCTACGGTTCATTGAGAAGCCAATTATTTTTGCAGTGACGCCATAACCGCACCTAAGAATCTCGTGGCTTCACCGCCAGTTACCGCGCGGTGATCGAAACTTAGGGATAGCGGTAATAAACGATGTGACTCTATTTTGCCATTATGACTGACCGCGGCTTCATATAGTCGACCAACGGCAAGAATAGCAACCATAGGCGGAACAATGATCGGGCTTGCAAACCGTCCGGCGAATTTACCGAAGTTGGAAAGCGTGATGGTGGCGCCTTTTAATTGTTCGGGTGGAACGGTGCGTGATTGAACGCCCGTTTTTAATTCGTTGATCATCTTGCGTAGCGCTGCATCAGAATAAGTGTCTGCATTGTGGATGACAGGAACAAACAGGCCGTCTTTACTATCCATAGCAAGACCCAGATGAACCGATTCAAATGGTTTTCTTGCGCTATGTGCTGTGTCAAACCAGGAATTGAGGGCGGGTTCTTGTTGAGTTGCGTCAATGATGGCGCGGATGAGTCGTGTTGTGATGTCAGTGTCATCGGTCCAATGGTGAATGTCGGCTTCATCAAAAATAGAGACCGGCACCACTTCACGATGCGATTGAACCATGTGAGTCAGCATCGCGCGACGCACGCCCTGCAGTGGCTCGTAGCCTTCGGGTAGTGTAGCTTGACTGTCCGCTTCACGTTGCACATCGTCCAGTGTGATAACGCCAAACTCGCCAGTGCCTTTTATACTTGCAATATCACAGCCGAGTTTTTTCGCCAATAGACGAACCCCGGGTGTTGCTTTTGGACGCGTTCCTCTTGTTGTGGCCGCTCCGATTGTAAAGTTGTCTTCTGTGGAAACTGTGCTTTCTTCAAGCTTGCCAACAACGGTTCCTTTATCGCGTGAGGATTTTTGTCCTTCTGCAAAGGCCACAAGCGGATGGCCAGTTTTGATAACATCACCGGGTTTTCCATAGCATTTAACAATGGTGCCATCTTGCGGGCAGGGGACTTCAACGACTGCTTTTGCTGTTTCCATGGATACGAGTGGCTGGTCAGCGCGAACAACATCGCCTTCTTTGACAAACCATTCATGAATTTCAGCATCGGGCAAACCTTCGCCTAAATCAGGTAAATTAAATAGTTCCATTTTCACTCCATTATGCTTAAAACACAGCTTTTAATACGATGAACGCTCGGTATATAGTGTTTTTCCAATTGAAAATAAGGCATGACCACATCATAACCTGTGACCCTTTGAACAGGGGCTAGCAAATCAGCCATGATATTTTCCATGATGAGGGCGGAAATCTCTGCACCCACGCCACAGGTTTTGGCTCCTTCGTGAACGATGACGCAGCGACCCGTTTTTTCAACTGAAGTGAGGATTGTTTCAATATCCAGAGGCTT
The DNA here is from genome assembly GCA_963784615.1 of uncultured Gammaproteobacteria bacterium. Lineage (GTDB taxonomy): Bacteria > Pseudomonadota > Gammaproteobacteria > Legionellales > Legionellaceae > UBA11403. Next base: position 964,629 of record CAWASG010000001.1, on the reverse strand, counting down.
GATGGTGGCAACATCAATGATTTCACATGATATGCCTTCCTCTGCGAGTTGGCTGGCTGCTTGCAGCGTTTCATGCATGCTCGCGCCCCAACTGATAAGGGTTACATCTTCGCCTTCTTGCAATGTAAAACATTTGCCTAAAGGTAGGGCTTCGCCGTTATCTGGAACGGGTTGCTTGACCAGCCGATAAATGCGCTTGGGCTCAAGAAAAATAACGGGATCAGGGTTGCGAATGGCAGCAAGCAGTAACCCATAAGCGCGTTTGGGCGAAGATGGAATCACAACTTGTAAGCCAGGTATGTGTGCAAACAATGCCTCAGTACTCTCAGAATGATGCTCCGGTGCACGAATACCACCGCCAAATGGGGCACGAAACACGATAGGGCAGTGCAAACGACCACGGGTGCGGTTACGCATACGTGCAGCATGGGTGATGATTTGGTTCATGGCGGGATAAATAAACCCCATAAACTGAAATTCAGCAACGGGCTTGATCCCTTGAAGCGACATGCCAACAGCAAGCCCTGCAATCATTGATTCAGCCAAAGGGGAATCAAATACACGCTTTTCGCCAAAGCGGGCTTGCAAGCCCTCGGTTGCGCGAAATACACCACCGTTTTTACCAACGTCTTCTCCAAATATGACAACGTTGTCATCATTTGCGAGTTCATAGGCTAACGCTTGCGTGACGGCTTCCAATAAAGTGATATCAGCCATGTTGAAACTCCTCTATGGCAATGGCGCGTTGTTCTATGAGGTAATCGGGTAGTTCAGCATAGTGATAATCAAAAATGCTGGTGATGGGTTGCGGCGTCGCATTCAAATACTCATCCACAGCCTGCTGTACTTCTTCAGCGCAAGACTCAAGTAGTGCTTTTTCTTTTGCTTCATCCCACAGTTGTTGCTGGTGTAAAAAATGTCTAAAGCGTCGAATGGGTTCTTTGGGCGTGGCGGCCTTGACCTCATCAGACGGCTGATAGCGAGTAGCATCATCGGCAGTGGTGTGATCGGAGAGGCGGTACGTGAGCGCTTCAATCAGTGTTGGACCTTCACCTCGTCGTGCTTTATCAATCGCATCGCCTATGATTTTTCGCGTAGCCAGCAGATCATTACCGTCTACTTGCACACCCTCAAATCCTGCTGCAATGGCTTTTTGTGCCAAGGTTTCTGCCGCAGTTTGTTGATTAAGTGGGACTGATATCGCCCAGCGGTTATTATTAATAATGAAGACGACAGGAAGTTTCCACGTGCCAGCGACGTTAATTGCCTCATAGAAATCTCCCTCAGACGTGCCACCATCACCAATGCAAACCACCGCAACACGGGCTTGGCTGCGATATTTAAATGCAAAGGCAACACCCGCTGCATGGAGGCATTGAGAGGCAATCGGCACGCAAATCGGCAGGTCTTCAGAATTGCAAGAAAATTGACTGCCGCGTTCATCACCGCCCCAATATTTGAGGATTTCAGACATTTTGACGCCACGTTGAAATTGCGCAGCATAATCTCTGTAGTAGGGAATAAAAACATCTTCAGCCAGCATGGCATGACCAATAGCAGTTGAAATTGCTTCCTGGCCATTAATGGGCGCATACGTTCCCATTTTGCCGGTGCGTTGCAGGGCAATGGCTTTTTTATCAAAAACGCGCGCGCGAACCATTTGCCGGTATAAATAGGTGAGCGTTGAAGGTTCTCGTGCAAAATCCGGCAAAGGGCCAGACAACTCACCTTCAGGACTGAGCAGTTGGGTATAGGGTATTTCAAAATGTGCGACAATCGTAGACACGGGTTTATCTCCTTATGGGCGAGATTTTAAAGCCTGAATAGAATACTCATAATTGGGTTAGAAAACAAAGCCTAACTACGGTTATTTTATAACAGGCATTTCTTTTTTCACGATGCGTTCAATGGCTTTAATTTGTTCGGTGAGTAATTCCTGAAAATAGGTTCTGCGCATTTTTGTTCCCAGGACACCTTGATTTTGTGCGATACAACGAATAATCCGGTCTATTTTAATATCAGGCATATCAATAATTCGTTGAATCGCCAGTTTTGTTTTGTCGTAACACACAATAAAATGTAATTCACGTTGAAAATATTCTGAGAGCGTTAATTCAATACATTCAAACAGGTATTCTGCAAACCGTGTAAAGTCCATATATTGGTAATGTTGTTTTGTTGCAGGCGTTACAGTGAGTTCACCGTTATCGCTCAGATCATACTGTCCTATTGCTTGCAATAATGGTTTAGAAAATGATTCTAATGTTTCATCATATTTTCGCATATTTTCCAGCATTACCGCGGAAATGGGAAAAATGATTCGATCAGGCGTAAACTTTTTTTTTGATAATACGTAATGGATAAGAAATCGATGTATTCTTCCATTACCATCTTCAAAGGGATGTAAAAAAACAAAACCAAAGGATAGTATTGCCGCAATGACGACCGGGTGTACATCTGACTGGAATAATTTTTTTTCGGATCTTAAAAAATCTTCCATCAATGAAGATAAATCGGCTGGTTTTGTTTCAGTGACGTGGATCCGCGCCCTGTTTGAGTGATATAACTCGCACGATAATGCGGTATTATATTAAGCGCATAATGCTTCACCAGAAAGCTATAACCAATCTCTATTAACGAGCCATCATCCATGTTATAAAACCTTCAGTCCTGTTATAAAACATTCAGTATAGCATTATTCAGTTTTAAAACGATCAGGATTTATGGGGGCCATTATTTCGATTGGGTCAATAATCCCTTAACTTAGTGCCGTTATCAACAGACCCTAATCATTAGATTTAGAAAATTTTGTTTTTAAATAGCCTTCGATAAAATGTGTGGCGAGTGAAAAGGATAGTTTGTTGGGTTGAATAAGCTCGTCTGGATTCACCAGTACATCCACGATACATGGTTTTTTAGATGCGAAAGCCTGTTGAATCGCTGTGTCGATTTCACTGGCTTTGATCACGCGGAAGCCTTCACCGCCGAAAGCTTCCGCCAGTTTGGCATAATCCGGGTTGCTGAGCTTGGTGTAACACTGTGCGACACCTTCTTTCATTTGTTCAAGTTCGATAAAGTGATAGCTGAAATTATTATAAATAATCACCGTAATCGGCAGTTGATATTTCACCGCGGTAGAAAAATCTCCCATGGTCATTTGAAATCCGCCATCGCCGCATAAAGCAACGACTTGACGATCAGGACAGGCGATTTGGCAACCAATAGCTGCAGGCATTGCAAATCCAAGCGTGCCTAATTCAGTTGATCCGATGAGCCGTTGTCTTCCATTGAGCGATAACCAGTTATTTGCCCAAACGGAGACAGTACCCGCATCAACCGTTACGATGGCATTTTCTTTTAAATGATTGTTGATGATATGGGTGAGTACAGGTGAGCCGATGGGTTCTGAGTCTTCACGCAGCCCTGCTTTTTTGCTTAATGCGTGAATGGCCTCGATATGTGCTTTTTGCGCACCCTCTAAAAATCGCGCGTCCTTCTTTTGATCTAATTTTTCAGCCAAACGTGCGAGGGTGATTTTCGCATCGCCCAACAGCGCTGCCTCAACACGACAACGGATGCCAATTCGCTCTGGGTTAATATCGATTTGAATGATGGGTACATCTTCAGGATAAAACTCTCGCCAGGCAAAACTGCAGCCGACAACGAGTAGAGCTTCGCAATGCTTAACATAATAACACCCATTACGAGAGCCTTTCATGCCAATCCCGCCGGCATAATGAGGATGCCGATTGTCGATAATGTCTTTAGATCGAACCGTGTGAACCATGGGCGCGGAGAGTAATTCTGCAACTTTAACCAGTTCATCTCGGGCTTGATAACAACCACCGCCATAGAGAATGGTGACGCTGTCATGACGATTAAGAATGTCTGCAGCTTGATTGAGAGCGGCTTCTGTTGGTGCAATTTCACAATCCAAATGGTAAACGGGATTATTTGGAATATATTGAACAGAAGGTAGACGTAATATATCAGTCGCGATGGATACGTGAGCGACACCACGTTTAACTCGGGCAATTTGAATCGCTAATTGGAGAATATCGATTAAATTATTAGCCGAACGCACTTCGCGATTAAAGCAGGTTGCATCTTCAAATAATGAAAGTTGATTGATTTCTTGAACGGTGTTTGTGCCGATTAACGCACTTTCAATTTGCCCTGTAATGACGAGCATCGGAACTTTATCCAATTTGGCATCGTACATTGCTTCTAAAAGGTGGGCGGATCCTGGCCCCTGGCAGGCAAGAACCACACACATTTCCCCTGTTAACTTTGCGTGGGCACTTGCCATAAAACCGGCGCCTTCCTCATGCCGGGTGAGATAAAAATCAAAATCATGCCGCTCGTGTATGGCTGCAAGAATTAAATCAATCGCATCACCTGGAACACCGTAAGCTCGGTTTAATCCTGCATCGGAAAGAATCTGCACAACTTGATCGCTTAAGGTTTTCATAGCGGTTTAACTCCTCCGTGATATACCATTTATACTAGACCATTATGTACATTGTGCATATATTTTTAACGACATTTTTTTATTTGCAGACTTGGCTATGTGAGTGAACTCGCCTAAACTAGCGTTTTGATAATAGAAATCGGACGAAGGTCAATCTATAAAGGATAGTTAAATGGCAATTACTGCCGTAGTACAAATGGTCAGTTCATCACAAGTTGCTTCTAACTTAACGGCATTACAATCCTATTTTTCAGAAGCCCAGGCTGCAGACGCGAAACTGCTGGTCTTGCCGGAGAATTTTGCCTTTATGGGAAAGCAAGAGACGGACAAGTTAGCCATTGCTGAAATCTATGGTAAAGGTGATATTCAAGAAGCTGTTGCCAGATGTGCGAAGCAATATAAAATGTGGGTCATCGCCGGGACATTGCCATTGAAAGGAGAGAGTTCGCGGGTGAGATCGAGTTGCTTGGTGTATGATGATGCAGGCAAATGTGTTGCGCGTTATGATAAGATTCATTTATTTGATGTGCGTGTATCAGACGAGGAGGCGCACCAGGAGTCTCATACGATTGAGCCTGGTGATAAAGTCGTTGTAGTGGATACGCCAATAGGTCGTGTTGGCTTAACAGTATGTTATGATTTACGTTTTCCAGAGCTCTACCAGCAATTATTGCTCCAGGGCGCTGAAGTATTTGCCATCCCTTCTGCGTTTACAGCAGTGACAGGCGCAGCACATTGGGATATCTTATGTCGAGCTCGTGCGGTTGAGAATCTGTGTTATGTATTGGCAGCAAATCAAGGCGGCGTTCATGATAATGGCCGTCATACTTATGGTCATAGTATGATTATTGATCCATGGGGCAGTGTGATTGCTGAGCAACAAAAGGAATCAGGCGTTGTTGCTGCGGATATTGATTTATCGCGCTTGCGACAATTGCGCAAGATGTTCCCATGTAATGAACATCATGTATTAAAAATGGAGAATTGATGAAAGAAGCTTTGATAGTTGCAAAGGAACTCCTGTTAGTTCCTGCCTCGTTGGATGAATCGAGCCTTGATAAATTAATCCGCTCCATGTTAAATCGCCATGTTGATGATGCCGATTTGTATTTTCAAAGTTCCAGTTATGAGTCATGGCATTTGGAAGATTCCGAAGTGAAAAGCGGTAGCTTTTCGATTGATCGCGGTGTTGGCGTTCGTGCAGTCAGTGGCGATAAAACGGGATATGCATATTGCGATGATATTCTATTACCCGCAATGGAACGTGCCGCCGATGCGGCGCGTTCCATTGCTTTCTCAGGATCAGTCGTTCAATTACCCGTTAAAATTGCTTCTACACCAGTGATTCGGTATCAAGGAATCAATCCCATTGAAGGGATGACGAAACTTGAGAAAATCGCATTACTTGAGGCGATTGATAAAGAAGCCAGACGAATTGATCCACGCGTCATACAAGTGAATGCATCGCTAAGTGGCAGCTATGAAGTGGTGATGATTGTGGGATTGGATGGCCGCATGGTGGCTGATATCAGGCCGCAAGTGAGTGTCAACGTGAGTGTTATTGTTGAACAGAACGGTCGCCGTGAAAGTGCGCGCTCCGGCGGCGGTGGGCGTGTCGCGTATTCATATTTTACAGAAAAAGACCGAGCAATGGGCTATGCCCGCGAAGCGGTTAGAGAGGCGTTGATTAATTTAGAAGCTGAAGATGCACCAGCAGGGGAGATGCCTGTCGTCTTGGGATCGGGTTGGCCTGGTGTGTTACTTCATGAAGCCGTTGGGCATGGATTGGAAGGTGATTTTAATCGCAAAGGCTTATCGACGTTTTCCGGTCGAATGGGTGAACAAGTCGCATCAAAAGGTGTGACGGTAGTCGACAATGGCACACTTCCCGATAGACGTGGTTCATTGACGGTTGATGATGAAGGCACGCCCACACAATGCACCACATTGATTGAAGATGGCGTCTTGGTGAATTATATGCAAGATAAACTGAACGCCAAGCTGATGGGCATGCAGCCCACAGGCAATTGTCGACGTGAGTCATACGGCCATGTGCCAATGCCACGAATGACGAATACTTATATGCTTGCAGGACAATATGATCCTGCAGAAATTATTAAATCAGTTAAACGCGGCTTATATGCAGTGAATTTTGGTGGGGGGCAAGTGGATATTACCTCCGGCCAATTTGTATTTTCGGCGAGTGAGGCTTACTTGATAGAAGACGGTAAGGTGACGCGACCTGTGAAAGGCGCCACACTGATTGGCAATGGCCCTGATGTCATGAAAAAAATCAGTATGGTTGGTCATGATTTGGCTTTGGATTCAGGAATAGGTGTATGTGGAAAGGATGGGCAATCAGTACCTGTAGGCGTAGGACAGCCAACACTGAAAATTGATGCTTTGACTGTTGGCGGGACTAGAGGATAAAAATGACTTTGAATAAAAAAAATCAATTATTGTGTCAACAATTATTACAAAAAGAAAAAGAGTGTGGTGATAAAGTCTATTTAAGACAACCGCATGAAGGACAGTGGCAAGAGATGACTTGGGCTGAGGTTGTTCATCAGGCTAGACAAGTTGCCACAATGTTAATCAACGCCGGACTAAAGCGTGGTGATTGCGTTTCTATTTTTTCAAAAAACTGCGCAGAATGGCTGATAGCCGATTTTGGAATTACTTTGGCCGGTATGGTGAATGTTCCGTTGTTTCCTAATCAAAATAAGCAAACAATCGATTATATTTTGAATCATGCTGAAGTGAAGCTGGTATTTATCGGGAAACTCGATGCCCATAATCGGACACGAGCCTATATTCCTGAAGCGTTCAAAACGATTAATTTCCCTTATCATTTGAATTTAAGTACAACGTATCAATGGGACGATGTATTGAACTGCGCACCCATGGTCGATATTGTCATTCCAGATCCTGAAGAAATGTATACCATTATTTACTCTTCAGGTACGACTGGAGATCCGAAGGGGATTGTCTTTACGCATGCAGCTGTGTCTCGTTATATGGATACGTTATTTGCTGATTTACAACGGCTGGTTCCGCTCAATAAGCCACATCATTTACTGTCCTACTTACCGTTAGCTCATGTTTATGAGCGCTCAACAATACAGTTGGCGAGTTTGGTTATTGATTGTGATGTATCGTTTGTGGAAAGTCTGGAGAGATTCTCCAAAAATCTCTATGATGTTCAGCCGACGGTGTTCACCGGCGTACCTCGAATTTGGTCGATGTTTAAGCAGCGAATTGAGCAGCAGATTGAAAAGAAAAAAATAGGCTGGTTATTACATGTCCCTGTTATTTCAAATATTGTAAAAAATAAAATAAAAAAACAGCTTGGTTTATCACGATGTTGCCTCTGTGTTTCTGGCGCGGCTCATTTGCCATCAGCGGTTGTTGAATTTTTTAAGAAATTGAATATTCATATTCAAGAGGGCAGTGGTCAGACAGAAGACTTTGGATACACGACGCTGACGATGCGCAATGATATCAAGCCTGGTTTTGTCGGCAACGCGCGATATGGCGTAGAGATTAAACAAAGTGACGCGGGTGAGTTGCTGGTTAATTCACCATGCTTGATGAAAGAATATTACAAAGAGCCGAATCTCACGCTCAATACGTTCACTGAGGATGGCTGGTTGAAAACGGGGGATCTTGTTGAAATTGATTCGAAAAAACGCGTTAAAATTTTGGGTCGAATTTCCGAGAATTTCAAAAATCAAAAAGGTGAGTTTGTTGCACCTGCAGCGATTGAAGACAAATTTCTCACAACAGGTCTCATTGAGCATTGCTGCTTAGTTGGTAAAATGTTGCCCAGTAATATTTTATTGGTTAATTTGTCGAGTACTGCAGATATTAAAGATGAAAACGCAGTCAAAGAAGCGCTCCGTAAACTGCAACATAATGTGAATCGTGAACTTAAGAACCACGAGAAAATTAGCCATATTATGGTAATCAATGAACCATGGACGATTGCCAATCATTGTCTTACACCGACGGTGAAAATCAGACGACGTAGTATCGAAGCGGCACATCAAGAGGCGATTCTCAATACGGTTGCACAGCCTGTTGGCGTCGTTTGGGAGTAGAAGTTGTATGTAGGTTGTTGCGTAGGTTGGGTTGAGGCTGGTAAGCCGAAGCCCAACATGGATGGTTTTGTTGGGCTTCGGCTTACCAGCCTCAACCCAACCTACGCAACAACCTACGCACCTGGAAGTAGAGGTATTTTTTGATTCAACATCATTATCAAGATCTCATTACTCTCTTTAATCAATGCTTTGAGTTGGAATACAACACAAAGCTGGTTAAAGGGGAGGATGAGCCGATTTATCAACCCGCCGACGAAACGCGCCCATACCACGCGATTTATTTCGCACACGGTTTCTTTAGTAGCGCCCTGCACGAATGTGCTCATTGGCTCATCGCAGGCCCCGCACGACGTCAACAAATTGATTTTGGTTATTGGTATGAGCCAGACGGTCGCACAGCAGAACAGCAAATGTTATTTCAGCAATTGGAAGTAAAACCACAAGCCATTGAATGCATGCTTTCAATGGCTGCCGGGTATCGATTTCAAGTCAGTGTGGATAATCTTCATGGGCAGGAAGTGGATACCGAAGGGTTTAAAGCAGCCGTCCAAAAACAAGTGAATCATTACACTGAGCACGGTCTTCCCAAGCGTGCAGCGCAGTTTAGAAAGGCCTTGTCTGATTTTTACTTAATATAATTATCTATTTATTTATTTCACCTAGTGAAGGATTTTTACAGGGATTAATCAATGAAAGGATATCTTCATATTATAATGAGCGGTATATTACTCTGTTCACAAACCGGTGTTGCAGGTGATTTGGTTTGTAGTGCCCCGGATGCGTTGGCACTGACTGACCGCGGTTCACTCACAGATACACCATGCGTTGTTCCCAATAAACAAGTGCTCATTGAAGGCGGACATCAATATCAAAATCTAATTGATACGGGCACCTTGTCAGCGTTCCCTCAAGTGCAAGCCACGTTAGGGCTGCCAAAACAGACTGAAATTTTTGTGGATGTGCCGAGTTATATTGATTTGAGCAGGCCCCATCTTTCTGGCGCGACAGCAACCAATGTCGGTGCCAAAGCTGAAGTGTTTGCCACGAAAACATGGATTGTTTCCGGGATGGGGTATGTCACTATTCCTGGCGGAAGCAGGGTCTTTGGGAGTGATGGAACTGGAGCGACAATCAATGCTATTGGTCTTTACAATTTGAATTCAAAGATCTCGCTTGCTGCAATGTTAGGCGGAAGTTCTCTCGTTATGCCCTTTGATGCAGGTGGGGATCGCTTCAACAGCTTTAATTATTCTGTTTCTCTTGGATTTGCACCGGTAGAAAAGATTACTTTGTTCGCAGAGGTTTTTGGTCAAACCAAAACCAGCCCTGTTACTGGTGATGGTGTCGATTGGAATATTGGTATGTTATATGTATGGAATAAACATATCGTGTTTGACGTTGAATATGCTGATCGATTTTCGGGGGCAATTGGCGGGTTTGATAATTCCGTTGGTGCAGGAGTGACAATGCTGTTAGGTTAGAATATCCAATTGAGTAATATTCATCTTTAACGCTTCTAATTAACCTCATGATTTGTATAAAATTTCCACTCGCTAACGGTCGTGGCTCGGATTTCGGTTGTGACTCGAAATCTGGTCGTTACTCGGAATCCGAGCCACGACCGTTAGGGAGTGGAGCAGTAGTCTTAGGTTGGGCAACCCAATCTACGCACTCAGTTCGGCTAATAACTCTCTGACGCTGTTTAGGGGTAAGCCCATAACAGAATAAAAGCAGCCATTAACACCAGAAATAAATTGTCCAATGTAGCTTTGAATGCCATAGCCGCCGGATTTATCTTTATAATCTCCAGTCGCTAAATAAATATGTATTTCCTCATCTGGTATATGCGCAAAATTGACGGTCGTCACATTCGTTACTATTTTTTCATAATTGATATATTTGACTCCTACGCTACTAATGACCCGGTGACTACGTCCTGAGTAGCGTTTTATCATGGTAAATGCATCTTGATAGTCGCGAGGTTTACCGAGAATGTCGTCATCAATAACGACCTCGGTATCAGCACATAAAACAGGTAAAACGGGAAGTTTATCCGTTATTATTTTATCCCATGCCGCGGATAATTTTTCCTGAGTGACTCGTTTTGAGTACATTTCGATGGTTTCGTTCGGTGCTATCTCTTCAGGAACATCGAGCAGCAAGAGATCAAATTCAACCCCCATTTGAGTTAATAACTCTCTGCGTCTGGGGCTTTTTGATGATAAATATATTTTCATGGATCAATCTCTTTTATAAATTCTAACGAGATAATCTCGTATCCTTTCGATATCGAGAAGATACTTAATCTTGAGCTAAATAAACTCACTTTGTAGCATTTTATATTAACATAGTCTAAAATTTAATTATGATAAAACAAATTGGTCGTGATTATGCCATTTCCTTTGCCGTTAATCCATGATGAATTTAGAGATATAGCACTTCGACATGCACAGGTTTATTCTGATGTGCGTCATGCTCATAAAGTGATTAAAGGGGAGCTGGTAAGTGTTCCAGAAAAACGGTGGATTAAAAAAACGGTTCCAGTTAATGAAGAATATAAAGCATACATCGAGCTTCTTGGGCAAGAGTTTTTTCGCCTACTGATCCCGCATCAACCTGAAACGCGTCTTTTTACCAATAAGGCTCAAAATGAATTTTATATTCTTTCTGAAGAAGTAATAGATTATGAATCATTACCAGAGGAACAAGGCAAAAAATTTACTTCTGGCGAATATACGGGATTAGGGCAAGTGGTTGTCGGTGCAATGTTTTTGCAGGAAATTGATCTTAAAAATGGGAATGTAGGCCTTAATGCGAGTAAACAAGTCATTAAAATTGATGGGGACTTCTGTTTTTCCGGATGTCAAAAGGGATATGAGGAAATGAATTTTCGGATAACGCCGGATTCGATTGCCCGTTTACCATTCCCTAGAGATTACTATGCTTTTAATTGGCTTGACACGATTCAAAATGGCATGATGATGGCCGGCGGAACTCTATTTGGGCAGGATCTAGTTAATGCCAAGCCATTTAGAGATGAAGTGAATCAAGCTTTGCTAAAGATCAGTTTATTAACAAATGACCACATTGCTTGTTTTGTTCGAAAGTATATGCCTGAACAACATGCTGATAGATTCATTGCATTGATTCAAGCGCGTCGTGATGAGTTGTGGACTAGTGCACAACAGAACGTCTCGTTTGTTGCCTATTGTGCGAGTCCAAAAGCCAAAGAAGATGAAAAAGCGCTTCTGAATCAAGTGAATCAAATGATTGGTGATGCAACCAAGGTCGTTTCTCAAAGTATGAGTCAATCACTATCTATAGAAGCAGTGTCAAAGATTGCTGAAATAGATAACAATCTAGCCGCTTTATTGGGTTGTAAAAAATGTGGGAATTTTTCAATCGATGACCCAGAAATAGACCGTCATCATAAAGGATATACTGATCTCAAGGAAACGATTGTAACGAATTCAGAAATAAATGCTGAACTCCGCATTATTATGTTAGATAATTTGGCAGTATCTATCGCAAAGACATTGGAATCTGCTAACTCTGAATGGTCACAGTATTTAAGAGACATGATTGGTAAAAACGACCAGGATAAGCCAGTACAACAAATGCTGATTGCCACACTCGTTAATCAGCCTTTGCTGGCAAGAAATACCGATGATTTCCGCGTGACATTTCAAGAGGCGAGAGATATAAAAATACCAGAAGTACGCGCAGTGAGACTAGCTGAAAATGCACGAATAAAAGCTGAAGTTCAAGCAGGAAGACCGTCAACAGAACCTCAGAAGAAAAATGAGGAAGTAGTAGAAGTGAAATCTGCTCATCGTGTAGGATGAAAGTATGAGTGATGAACTGGTATCCTTTCGATATCGCCGTAGGCTTTGCGGAGAGGTACGAGCAGTTACGCACAGGGTAACCTAAAAACGCAGGAGATTAGTATGCCATACAAAAAAGCAGATCAACCTCAACCGCATCAAAAAGAGATCGATTATATCGCTCAATTACGAGCAGAAGCACGAGTTGCTCGTGATGCGAATAATGTATTGATGCAACAAATATGGGACATTAATCATCAACTTTTAGATGCAAATCTAAAGTCTGATGTGAAGGACAATTTATTACAGCAAAAAAGAGCAGTTGAGCGTGAACTGCAAGAAAAACAATATAGCGAGACATTTGACAAGCTGCTCGTGGACATTGAAAAATTGGAAATTGAGCTTTATGGCCAATCAGATTTGAGCAGTCATTCGCCATTTCAGCTTTAGTGCTTTAGAGTATGACCCACTTCAGCCCACGCTAAAATTCCGCCCTCAAGGTTATAGAGTTCTAGTGAGGGATCTTCAGCCAGTAATTTTTCGCAGGCATCTTGGCTTCGCTTGCCTGAACGGCAATGAACGACCACTTTTTTATGGTTAGTTGCAGGCAGCTTATCTTTGCAAACTGTAGCTAACGGCATGAGGATGGCATCTGGGATGCTCATTTCTTCGTGCTCTGAAGGTTCTCTGACATCAATAATAACGACCTCGTTGAGGTCTATCCATTTTCTCAGTGTTGTGATATCGACATTTTTTATCGGCATGGTGTTCTCCATTTAAAACGGGCATAGCTTGTAGTTAGTGTTGAGTCTTTAACGGTATCACGCAAAGTGACGAATCTACAAGTCCTTAAGGAGCCATCGCAAATGAGCGGATGTAGGGTGAATAATTACTTTTTTTAATTATTTACTCAAATTTTATACATTTTATCTCTGAGTGAGCTAGACTAATAATGTAAGGAAGCACTCACAAGGAGGTTTACCATGAACGAATCGATTCACACCATTTTTTTTGCACAGGCAATTGGGCTTTATTTGCTGATTATTGCGATCGTCATGTTGACGCGAGCAAGTTATTATCAGGGCATTCTGACACATCTAAAGGTTGGTAGCTCTACAGTCGTTGTGACTGCCGCCTTTGGTTTAGTCTTGGGTATTCTGATTGTTCTAACGCACAACCTCTGGATAAGTGAATCTGAGGTACTGATTACACTAGTCGGATGGTTTTTGTTAATCAAATCCATTTGTTGGCTTTCTTTTCCTGAATTTATGGTGAAGATGGCTCATAAAATGTATTCAGGATGGGGATATTATGCCGTAGCGATCTTAGCTGGTGTGATTGGCGTTATTTTATGTGCCCATGGGTTTTATTTATTTATGAAGTGAGCAGGGCGAATTGGACGGTAATGAATCAAGTCCTTAATCAGTTGAATATTCAAGGCTCTTTACAACTTGCACACAGATTTATCCACAGATTTTGTGGATAAATCAGGTGTGGTTAATAAGATTGCAATCAATCTAATCATGATATTTTTCAAATAGTTAAATAATATTTTGAATCATTCAAAACGGTTTGATACAAATCGATACAGAAAAGTTATCAACAACTGAAAATTTATTTATTACGAGTAAAACTCGTCCATAATGTTAGTTCAAAGTAATCAATCGCCGTATTATCATGACGTTTGGGATGAAACGTAGCCTTGGTTACGCTCCACTCCACTGCACTAAGGCTACGGAAGACCTAGCAATTACTGCCGTAAAAGTAGATGCTCAGTAGGAAAGCCCTCTCCCATTGATGGGAGAGGGTGCCCGACAGGGCGGGTGAGGGTAGTTTAAATCGTAATGTTTTGATCTACCCTCATCCGCCCTGTCGGGCACCTTCTCCCGTCAACGGGAGAAGGAACTCACGTTGCTAGTGTTCGTTCTACGGCGGGAATTGCTGCGGAAGACCTTATATTTCTTCCGAGTAATTCGGCTCCCATACTGCGGATTTTATGCACGATTCTAGTTTATTCGCAGGAATAGGATCAGCATGACCTTCCTTGATGGCGGATAGAATAACCGCCTTGGCAATGTGTTGGCTAACCTCACGGATGTTGGACAGCTCAGGTAACAAGCGTCCTGCACCTGTTTGCACAGCAGGGGCGAGTTCACTCAGGGCTAACGCTGCGGCCATCATCATGTCATCAGTGATGCGTTTGATGTTGCCGACAACCACGGCAAGCCCCATGCCTGGGAAAATGTAGGAATTATTGCATTGCGCAATCTCAATTTCCCGGCCATCGATATTAACCGGATCAAAGGGGCTGCCTGTAGCAATCAATGCTCTGCCTTCGCTCCATTGTAAAATGTTTTGTGGAATCGCCTCAGCACGTGAGGTTGGATTGGATAATGGGAAAATAATTGGATGCTCGCAGTAACTGGCCATCTTTCGGATCATCGGCTCAGTAAACTGGTTGGGTTGACCCGATACGCCTAATAATACCGTTGGTTTTGCATTATCAATGACATCCTGTAAGGAAATGGTACCTGGTTGCCCCAAGGTCCAGCTTTGCAGCGCTTTCCTCTGGCGAGCAAAAGGTTTTTGAAACTCAGCCAACCCGGTCATTTCATCGTGTAGTAACCCGGCGCGGTCAACCAAATAAAATCGTTCTCTTGCATCAGCTTCTGATAGGCCTTGATGCATCATTGCTCTAACTAATTGCTCTGAAATGCCGCAGCCAGCAGATCCAGCTCCGAGCAGCGCAATGCGCTGATCCTTGAGCGGAACATTAGCAACCCGAGTGGCGGCTAAAATGGCTGACAACGCAACCGCTGCAGTGCCTTGAATATCATCATTGAACATACACAATTGATTGCGGTAGCGATCTAATAATGGATACGCATGTTGCTGGGCAAAATCCTCGAATTGAAGCAGCACGTGTGGAAAGTGCTTTTTGATACCTTGCACAAAACAATCAACAAAGTCATCGTATTCTTTGCCGGTTAATCTGGGGTGACGCCAGCCGAAGTATTCGCTATCGTTTAATCTATCCTGATTATTCGTACCAACGTCCAGGACAATAGGCAATGTTTCAGACGGTGCAATACCACCGCAGGCAGTATAAAGTGATAATTTACCGATAGGGATGCCAAGCCCTCCAACACCTTGATCCCCTAATCCTAAAATACGTTCGCCGTCCGTTACTACAATCACGCGAATGGTGCGCCTTTTCGCCATCGCCGACAAAATCTCGTCCATTTGCTCCCGTTCGGGATAACTGATGAATAAGCCCCGAGATTGACGATAGATATGATGAAAATATTGGCAAGCTTCACCGACGACAGGTGTATAGAGAATAGGGAGCATTTCTTCTAAATTTTCAAGCACGAAGAGATAAAATAATACCTCGTTGCGGTCTTGTAATGCCCGCAAATAGATATGCTTTTCCAAGGGCGTTTGCTTTGCACTATAAGCATCTCGACAGCGAAGAATCTGTTCTTCAATGGTTTCAACCTGGCACGGTAATAAACCAAATAATGCAAATGCTGCGCGTTCTTCGTGAGTGAATGCCGTGCCTTTATTTAAAAGTGGTTCGCGAAGTCGTGCTAATCCTTTAAGTGTCATGCCCATTCTCCTTATAATTGAACAGCTAATAACTTTGAAACAAATCAAATTTTTTACGAATCGGGTAGAAGACCCAAACAAGCATAATGGTCATACTGACGCCCAATGCAGACTCAAGCACACGGGCCAAGGCATTTTTCCATGGCGGGATGCTGGGATCGATCATGCCGACAATGATAATAATCAGTGCCGTTAAATTCGCAAGCCGTAAGGCGGCTTTTAGGCTTAGTAACGATAGAACTATGGTGGTTATAAACATCGTGGCAACTATCGACAGTAGCGTGTATCCGGCGATCATGGCAATTACGGTCGAGCAAATTCCTCCTAGCAGGGAGCCTAATAGTCGAAGACCTCCAGCATGGTGAACTTCTTCTATTTGAACCTGCATAACCGCAATGGCTGAAACCCCAGCCCAGAGGCCTGAGATGATGACATTGGGAAAATTCAGCCATAAAGCCATTTTAATTGCAATAAAATAGCTTAATCCAACCGTCATTGCCATTTGAATGGCGGTAAGCAAGGAGGTTCTTTTTGCAATATCATGAAAACTCATTAAGATGCCCTCGGTGGCCGACTATTATATGCGGCAACGCGAGCACCCCATTCCAACAGATTTTTATTGCAGTCGTCTTTATCCAGGACGACTTCAATGAAGCATAATGCGTCCGTTTTTTTTGCCTCCTGAATGGCGTCGAGCAGGGCTTGGTGGGTTGGCGCTTTGAACGCCCGTGCCTTGCCGTGTTCTCCATTAAACACATTGACCAAATCGGCATAATGCCAATGATTAATGACATTATAAGGCCCGTCATGAATTTGAACTTCAATGGTGTAGGCGCCATTATTCATCAAAAATATGATGGGTTTGTAGCCATAGCGAATCATGGTTGAAAGCTCTTGCGCGCCCATTTGAAAAGAACCATCACCAATAAGACCAATGACCCGTTTTTGATGATGCAGCGCGGCTTGCATGCCAAGCAAAGCTCCTACAGACCAACCAATGGACCCATATTGCATTTGAATTTCAAACGAGCAATCTTTTGGGAGTTGAAGACGCATGCCATTGAACCAGGAGTCACCTGTTTCTGCGAGAACGGCATAGTCGCTCGTTAATAACGCTTGGATTTGTCCAAATAAAAAACGCGTGGTCAGTGGTGTATTTAAGTCATCGGGCTCGTGATACAACGGTGCCGCGCCTGCAATCCGTTGATAGGCTTTAAATGAAGAATCATTAGGTTTCAAAACCTTTTTCAAACCATTTAAAAATTCGTTCATGTAAACGCCTGTATAGACATTTCCAGCAACAGAAACACTGCCATCTGCGATGACGATCATTTTTTTAGGTTGAATATTACAGACGTGGCCAACGGTTGTGTAATCGTTAAAATTTGGACCAATGAAGAAATAGAGATCGCTGGATTCAACGATTTCACCACAGCCCGGCCCACTTACAGGGCCCCAATAAATGCCAATATAATTGGGGTGTTGCTCAGATACAAAACCTTTGGCATCTGGCATTGCAGCCAGAGCATAACCACTGGATAGACTCAAAGCTTCTATCATCTCAAGCGCTTCACAATGGCGAGCTTTACTGCCAGCGATTAATACCGGTTTAACAGCTGCATTGAGCACCGCAGCGGCCTCTGTAATTGCAGCCTTGAGCGACGATGTGTCGCTGAGTTTTTTGTTGTTTAACGCCCTTTGGGTTGGGGGCGAGACACTCACGCCGGCAATATTACAGGCGATTTCAATATAAACGGGTTTTTTCGCCTCGAGTGCTATGGCAATTGCGGTATCAATTTGCATAGGCGCGTCACTTGGGCGATGGATAAACACAGTATGCGCAGTAATATGGGCAAACATCTCACGCACATAACTGTAATTTTCCGTAGCTAATGTGTGATGTAATATCTCGGCATCTTGCACGGAATTTGTATTGGGGCCACCTGAAATGACAATAACAGGCAGATTTTCAGCGTAAGCGCCAGCAACAGCATTCACAGCGCTTAAGCCGCCAACGCTATAGGTCAACACCAGCGCCGAGACGCCTTTAACCCGCGCATACCCGTCTGCCGCATAACCGGCATTGAGTTCATTGCAGCAATTGATCATGTTCAGTGAGGTGTTTTTTAGCAGTTCATCCAGCAAGCCTAAATTATAATCACCGGGAATTGCAAAATAATCTGTCAAGCCAAGTTCTTGCAGACGTTGTGCTAAGTATGTGCCAACTGTGGTCATGATAAAATCCTTTTGTTTATATAGTTAAACTGACCCTTTAGGGAATATAGTCATGTAATTATAGACTGAGAAATTTTAGTTTGTTTTGTCGTAGTTGCCGCCCGCATAATACAATAATTACACTTATAACCAGACGCGGCAACCGGGTTGGGCGTACGACAAATCGGCATTATGAATTTTATGTTTTATTTGAGGTTTATAATGAACATCTGTGTTCCCCCCGGTTGCCATCCAGATCATTTTGACGTTGTTGAGCAGAGTTATGCGGCACCCAGGCTACAGTGTTCTGTTTCAGCAAGCTGCCATTGCTCGATCACATTTTTCGCTTTCATTAATTGTACTTCGGCATCATGAAAGACGTTTTCATGAAGTGAGTTTTGAACATGGGTTGTATAAGTTGATATTTTAGAAAAAAAGGACGATGTACTAAGTGGCTGCCCTAATATCGTTGGTTTGTTCAGACAAATTTTGCGAAACATACTGATTTGTTGTTGATAAAACTCATATGTGGAGTCAACATTGATGACTTTGACATCTCTTAGCACACTGATATGCTGCAGTTGAGTCACCCATTGAATTTCTGTTTTTAATCCTTCAATTAAATAGTTTAATCGCTGATAATTGCTCCGGCAGGATGCCAATATGGGTTCATCTACTCCCTGTAAGGGCATGATTTGCAGTTTTAAGGGTGATGTTGAGGATTGTAATAACGCCTCAAGTTTTGCAGTAACATCTCTTTTCATATCTTGATGTTTTCTCATGCCAAAAAAAGTGCGGTTGGGGCTGATGATTCTTATATTCTCTAGTTCATCTAAATGAACGGGTGTTGGCTGGACTAAACGCGATTCCAGGTGCGTGAGAAATCGTCGACTGACATGATCGGGATGATTAGACTCTTCGAGGATGCTTGGTGTTGCTCGATTACCAAGAAGACGCTGGTGTTGTAATTTAATGAGTTCTACGTATCTGTCCTGCGGGCAATCCAATCCATTCGGGTTAAGCGTGATATGCTTTTCGCGATCCTTCATCAGTAACTGATTTTGAATGGCAATACGATGAAGCGAATTTTCAGCACGTTGACATCGGGTCAACTCTTGAGTTGAAAAGTGACTATTATCATGTTCAGCATAAATCTGATTTAAGATATCGATATTGGTACGAAGCTCCACGATGACTTGATTTAAGTTTTGAAGATAGCGTGTTACGTTGATTGACAAACAGGCGTTAATCAATTGATTGATGCCGTCTAAATGAAAGCAAATTTCATTTAACCAGTGATTTCGCGCTTCAGGATGAGCATAGTAGGTGTCTTTTATCTTTCGCAACTCCGCTAAACTCGCCTCTTGTAAATGAATGGCCATTCCCTCGTTGAATAATACGTTATGGGGTGTTTTCTGTAATTCTATGGACTGTTTTTTTAACTCATTATTGCATCGATCTTCAATGATTACGGTTTTTCTTTTAAGCTCAGCTATTAGGCGTGTTTCTTCTGCCGTTTTAACCGTATTATCCCCCATATGATTGAGAATGACCGCTAGTTGCTCATCAATCTCTTGAGCGCTTTCAGATAGTGCAAAGATTAAATCTTGGTAATTAACAACATAAGGCCAAATTGAATCGATTTTCCGGAGCTCCCATCCTAAAAACCAAAGATAGGTTCCTTCATCGATTAAAGTCGTGGCAACGGCGACTAGCTCCTTTAATACCTTGAAATGGGATTGTCTTAACTCCGTATTGAGAGAATAGGGCGCTGCTGAGGCGCTTAATGTCGCTTTGGGAATTTCAGGAAGGTTTGTTGAAAAACTAAACGAACAAGACGGACGCCCCTTCGCCTGCATAACCAATTTTTTAGCAAGTGCTGCATGCGTATATAATAGTGCATCAATATTGAATCCAGCTATTTTAAAAGGTCTCAAAATGGGACCAGATAAACCAATGAACGGATTAATCGTATGCCCCAGTACCTCGATGGCATCTTCAATGCTATCCGTATCGGATAACAACACAATGCTGTTTTCATGTCGAATGCCATGATTAAATCGAGCTGTATCTTGAATAACAAGATTACTCAACGTTAAGCCGATGCCTGCAAACGCGCGAATAATGGTTGCGGCAAGCAATCCTGGTGGGCCTGAAAAAGCGGTGAGCGTTAAGAAAGTATTTAAAGTATCCATTGCGCGATCAAGACGGTGGCTACTATGCATGCGTTGGTTGACTGCACTGATATTTGCAATTTCTTTTTGATGAAGTTGAATTTGTCCTTGATAATAGCGCTCAGTCGCAAGCCATGCATCAATTATCTGTCGATATTCAGCCTCATCAAAAACAGTTCTGAATTTAATTTGATTAATTCTGGCCTGGTAAGCCATACACATGATGGCATAGTTTTTGTGTATCTCAAGGTAAGCATCTTCCGCAGTTGTGATGGTTTGTGCTAACTGCGCTTGATATTCTCGTTTGTCTAAACGAAAGCGATATTCTCGCATTATCCCAACTCCTAGACCAATCCCAACGGCAGTGATTGATCCCAAAGTAAGGGTGAGTCCCTGAATGGCTGAGTTTTGGATCACTTGGTTGGTATTAACCAAGAGGCTGGTTGAGCATTTTACAAGTTGTTCTTTATCTCTGAACTGATGCGGGTTGCTTAACATATCTAACACAGCAGAAGCCAGCAGCAGCGATGGAGTGAGTAACCCGGTAATATTAATCGACTCAGATAATTCATAAGGGGTGACATTTTGCTTACTCGCAGCACTTGCCGCTTTTTGTAAGTGGGTTTCCTTTTTTACAGATGCTGATTCTTGAGCCAAAGCATTGAGGCGATCGTGTAGTCTGGGAGTAAATATATTTAGCGTTGCTTGGAAGTCTGCATAGGTTTCAAGGTGCTCTAATGCACGTTTAGTCTCTTGTAGAAGCGCTTCTCGTGCTTCTCCTTCCATGTTAAAGTGGAGAGCAACTTGTTCAGGGTCAATCAGCTGTCTTAATAACACAGTTGCGATGGTTTTGGATGTGTCAACCGTCAAATTTTCCATGCGATGCTCCTCAACAAGTCCTTGTTATGTGGAGTGTAGATTGTATTTTTGTAGCTATTCGGACAGGATCCTGGTTGACGCACGCGACTATCTCAAACTGCAAACCAATATCCGCGCGCTTCCTACCTTACAACGGTCTTAATGTAATTTGCTTCGACTTATCGACAAGCAACAACGTGTTCCGAGGAACCTCTTGCCAATCCACGTGAAAATTGGTCAGTTTTTCAGAAGTGATGACTGTGAAATTATAATCCTTGCCTGTGTCATTTAAATCCGGGTTTTCTCGGAGGAGATGATCTCTGTTCATATAATGTAGTGTTTCAGGCATCATATTGGCGTCACTACAATAGCGCGTGGCAATGATCTGCTCTCCATTTGTTAAGCAGATATTAAAGAAAGAGGATTCCTTTGAGTTATAGCGCACAACGAGGTCGTGGGTTACGGATAAGGTTTCTTGTAACACGTCACCTGCCACGGATAAAGTCGAAATGTCGCGTCCTTTTGATAATTGTAAAAATAAAGCGAATATCAATTCTGAATCCGTATCACCTTGAATCCAATGATAAATGTCATCATCTAACAGATGCCGCATGTGGCGCTTGACCGTAATAAAATCACCAACGCCGCCATTGTGCATGAGCATCCATTTTCCGTGAACAAAAGGGTGGCAGTTATAACTCGTGACAGCACCACTGCTCGCAGCACGCACGTGAGCAAAAAAACAGGGTGAGATGATTTTAGACGTGAGATTTAAAAGGTTTCGATCATTCCAGGCAGGGGATATTGAGGTGAATAACGCCGGGGTGGGGTCGATATATGGTGTGTACCAACCTAGCCCAAAACCATCCCCATTTGTCGGAATGCTCGACTCTCTGGCATGTAAACTTTGGTTGACGATCGAGTTGACTTGATCTACCAAGATTTTTTTCAGTAAAACATCTTCTCCAAGATAGGCAATGAATCTACACATAAAACCTCCTTGTCGCTAATTTTTTTAAAGTATAGTCCATTAATTAATTAATACTTGTTAAAATCCAAGGCTGTTTCCGCGTTATTTTTGATAAAATAATGGGTTGTTTCTTTATACTGCTAATATCTTGGGTTGTTTGTCAATATTTGTTTTAATGGCGCCCACGACCTAAACATTTTTTTATAGCGCGTTATTTTTTTTATGCTTCAACAACACCTGCTTTAAGCTATCTATTTGTCGTTCAATACCCGCATCAAACACGCCATGTTCGCTGCGGATAACGCATCCGCCCAGGCGCAAGGTTTCATCTGGCGTGATACGTATATTTTTAAATGGCTTGAAATCAATGTGTAACTCACCTTGCTGGAGTAGGGCGATATCATGTGGATGTAAGGCAAGTTCGATGTTTTGTTTTTGATTAAGTTGGTTGAGCGTTTGGGTGATTTGGTTGGTAATCGTGTCTTTGTTGTGTTGTTGATGGATGAAAAAACGTTGAGTGATCAACAAAACGATATCGGCAATTTCTGTAGACAGGTGCAGTCGATTGTCTTCCACGGCGGCAGGAATACTCTGGAGAAGGGCGTTTAAAGCATCCATCTGTTCTTTCACTTGGGCGCGAGCTTGTGACAGGCCTTCTGCCATGCCTTGTTGAAAGCCATTATTGTAAGCGTCTTCGATGTCGTGTTGAGCAATGACCGCAGGTGCTTCTACTGGAATGGGTGTGGGTGTTCCAATGTGTACGATGTCATCGCTGATACAGGCAGATTTGAGCACTTCAGCCATTGACGTCGTCCAGATAACGTTCAAAAGACCAACGCTTTTCCCACTCCATAAAGAGCGCCTGTTTGACAAGTGGTTTGAGGTGTGTGACTTGATGTTCCAGAGATGTACGGATGCGCCCATCCTTATCATATTTCTGTAAAAACCCAGCTGTCCATGCATAGGCGCCTTGCTCAAGAATGGTTGCAATATACAGCGGATCTTTGTTGGCAAGCCAATCGCAACCATCAGGCAAAGGATGGGGTGATTTCAATAGCTGCGCTTTTGGTGTGGCTAATGTTCTAAATCGACGCGCTTCTTGTAAATGCTGCAGGCCATGCAATCGTTCAAACGTTGCATGTTGAGCACTCGGTAGACGTTTCAATATCCAGCGTTGATCGACTAATGGCAATCGTGCAATGGAGAGTAAAATGTCTTTAAGTCGTCTAGTCATGTTCACTTAACCAAGCATTCAGTTCGGCTAACAGGAGCTGCCGGCGTCGTATACGTGCTCGCAGGCGAACGAGGCCAACAATTGAGCATAATCCAGCCAATCCTGCGAAACCGGCAGTGAGTTGTTGTTTGGACAGTGATGCGCTAGGCGTTATTATTGCGACAGGCTCAAGAGCAAGAGCGGATTCAGCCGTCAATGCTTCAATGCTGATTGCATCACCACGTTTGGCGTTAAATCCTACAACGGATTTAACCAGCCGCTCGATTTGTTGCATTTTTTCGGCCGACGTCTGTTGCGGTACAACCACGCTGATGGTCAGTCGTTCAATTGTGCCTATGGCTCGCGTGAATTGTTCTTTTTCACGGCCCAATTGATAGCTTTTTTCCCGCGTGTAATCTTGATTAACCGGGGTTTTGTCAGTTTTAGGCGCACTTGAATGCCGTGTTTCTTTGACATGGGTGATGATGCCTTCGCGCTGAGGCTTCTCGCGTTCACGTTGAAATTCATCATAATTTAAAGTGACATCAATTTTAACCATAACGGCCTCATGGTCAAAAATGGGATGGAGCATTTGCATGACTTTGTCGTTTAAATAACGCTCTACTTTTTTCTTGGCTGAAAAATGGCTGGCTGGCGCGTCATCTTCGTTGGTGAGCAGGCCATTGCCGTTTTGATCGACCAAGACGACATGAGCTGGAGACAAATTCGCCACGCTCGCGGTAATGAGTTGTCTGATGCTGTTGATTTGTTGGGTCGTCAGGGGGTGACTGAGGTGCAATGTCACGGCTGCTCTGGGGGCGTTGTTGTCTTGCTGAAAAAGATGATACTCAGGAATCGTCAGTTGCACACGTGCTTGTTGGACTTCATCCAGGCTATTAATGGTGCGCTCCAACTCGCCTTGTAATGCGCGTTGATAATTGATTTTCTGCGAAAAATCAGTCATGCCAAAATCGGTTTTATCAAACAATTCAAAACCGACACTATGAGTCAGTTGCAAGGGGTTGCCCATTAATTTGATGCGGGTTTTATCGATTAATGCTTTGTCGATATAAATATCCTGACCATGATTACGTACTTGATAAGCAATATTCGCCTCTTCAAGTTGCGTGAGAATAGGGTTGGCATCACGGCTGTCTAAATGACTAAATAGCACACCATACGTTGGTGCTATCGCCCAAATAATAAGATAAGTGGTCAGCGAGGCAATAAGGACAATGCCTCCGATAAGACTTATCTGTCGTGAAAGGCGTTGCTCTTGAAACCAAAGCAGGGTTTGTTCAATGGTATTCACGCGCGGTTCCTTAAATTTGCTCTCTTAAGATGTCTTGATAGGCGGTCATCAAGCGGTTGCGAATTTGCTCTAAAAATTGGAATGATAATTTGGCTTCCTCCAAGGTCAACATGGTTTGATGTAAATTGCTGGATTGACCGCTGGCCAATTGTTGCAATGCATCGTCAGCGGCTAATAGTTGTGTGTTTGT
Source organism: uncultured Gammaproteobacteria bacterium (assembly GCA_963784615.1). GTDB lineage: Bacteria > Pseudomonadota > Gammaproteobacteria > Legionellales > Legionellaceae > UBA11403. Next base: position 939,694 of record CAWASG010000001.1, on the reverse strand, counting down.
CGTGCTCACGGTATCTGTTAAAAAATGCGCAAATGACGGGGGTGTTTGTTCAACTGGCGACACTGTTTTTAGGTTGTCGACGAATTGAATCGGCAAGGCGCTTTCTATTTTCAACGTTCGTCTCCAATGGATAAGGCTTGCAGGTAAAGATTGTGCGCCGTGTTGATGATTTTAATGTTCGCCTCATAACCGCGAGATGCACGCATTAGCGTTGTCATCTCATCGACGGTACTGATGCCGGGATAAGTCACATAGCCTTGTTTATCAGCCGCTGGATGTCCTGGTTGGTAGACTTTATTGGGCGGCAAGTGTTGCGGTATGACGTCCACAGATTCAAGCCCACCACCGTCAACATGTTCTAAATAAGTCTCAAAGGGTTTGGCCGTCGCGACGACTTGCATGGGTTGAAATCCAGATCCATCCGCGCTGAGTAAGGTATGTTGATTCGCAATGTTGTTGGCAACCACATCCACGCGCATTTTCTCAACGTTCATGCCTTGAGCGGCAATCGCATAAATTTCATCATAACTCATGAGGCATTATTTCCGTGCACGGCAAGTGTCATCATAGCGAGATGATGATTTAAGCCTTTAATCAATGCGCGATATTGAGTGGCATTTTGCACGCTCAGTGCGATTTGTTCATCCAGTTTGACGGGTGAGTCGACTTGCACATAAACGGGCTTGGCGTCTTCAGATTGTGAAAGCTGCTCTTCAAAATTGACGCCGATAGCTTGATAGCCTTGCGTATTGACGTTTGCAACATTGCTTGCAATAGCGGTTTGTCGCATCAACGCGGCATCCAGTGCCAGACTGACTAATTCAATGGTGCCGTCGTGGCTCATGAGGTCTCCTCTTTGTGATGTATTTTGCAGTTAGTGCAGCTAACATTTATTTTTGAACGGATGACTGGTAAACCTTGAGCATTGTAGATATATTTTGTTTTTGGTGCAATAAAATATAATGGTCAGTGTCAATTAAAGGCTTAATAATTTGCTGGGGATTTATATTTTAACGCGCTTAGATGCAAGCATTTGTGCGGAAGATACGAATTATCAGGACGTTGATTCACTGCCATTAAGTAAAGGGAACTAATCGGACGGTTCGGCTTAAGAACCTCAACCCAACCCACGTTGTCCAATATTCAAATCATCTGTTATACTCAAATTAACACCCACTCACTAACGAAAAACAATGGCCGCACAGCAACAACAGTCGTCTGGTGATAATAGCATGGCGCCGGTATGGATTACGGTCATCGTGTTTTTAATTGGCTATGTTATCTGGCATGAAGCGCATCAATATATCGTTAAATTCGTTTTCTTTTTAAATATTTGGCAAGCCAAATTAGTTCATTTCTTCATTGGTGGCAAGGCGCTGGGCAATGCCATTGATATCATGCAAACCGTGAATCCAGTTAGCGTTGACTGGAGCCAGTTGTTGACGATGACCACCATTGTCGGAGAATATATTCGCTACCCTGTAATCGTCATATTGGCTGTTTTGGCGATTTGGTTGTATCAATCGGATATCACACTAAAGTTCCGCAGAGCGCATGATATGAAATCGCTGAGTACGCAGGAGCAATATAACTGGAATGCCATAATGCCTGTGATTAAGGAAGATCTCGTCGCAATGGACGTGAATACCGGGCCTTGGGCGATGGCGATGACACCCATGGAGTTTTCCCGTCAATATGGACTGTTAAAAAAAGATGACGTCTTGTTGGATAAAACGCAACCAGGGCAAGAGATGACAGCGGGGATTCGTCGTGGTGATGCAAAACGCGTCTTTACCTTGCAATTGGGGCCGTATTGGGATGGGTTTGATCGCTGTCCGCCTCACGCAAGGGCATTATGCGCTGTATTTATTGCACGGATGAATCGTGACCGGCAAGGCGCCACGCTTGTTTTATCCACGCTCGATCGATGTTCAATAACCGGCAAGATGGACTACAGCGTAGCCGATAGCGTTATTCGCAAGCATCAAAATGAACCCAATGTGCAAGAAATCGTTTCTAAACATGCTTATTTGCTCACGGTCATGGCCTCTCTCCTTGCCGCTGCTCGGGATGATGGCGTGGTTCCCAGTTCCGAATTTTTATGGTTGAAACCCATAGATCGCCGTTTATGGTATATGATGAATTGTGTTGGACGTCAAACCCCCTATGCGGAAGTGGCAGGGCCTTTTGCGCATTTGAAAGCAGAGAATGTGATGAAGAGACGGCTGCTGGCGCCCATGATTGATGAAGCGATTAGAGCCTTGGAAATTGCCGTCAAAGAGGTCAAATTATCGCCTAAAGAAATGCAGGAGCTTCAACCATGACACGTGGGATTGAAAGTCGGAACGAATTAGATCCAACCCTCCTATTGCGAGATACCAGACCAATTGGCAAGCGGATCAGTGAGTTTTTTTCAAAGCCTGTCAATACAGCGATTGTACTTTTCTCTCTCGCAGCGACGACTTATTTTTTTCCGGTAGGCGCTCTTTTATTGTTGATAGTGGGTTCCTTACTGTTTCTGTATTCATATACTCGCAAACAAATGCTACCTTTTCGCATGCCTCAAATTGCACGCGTTAAAGATTATAATGATTTAAAGCCTGGCATTAAGTTACCCAATATCGCTCGAGGGATCGCGTTTTTTGGTAATGATTTAAAAACCAATGAAGAGATATGGTTTGCCAACGATGACATGAGAACTCATGCTTTAATTTTTGGATCAACCGGGGCAGGTAAAACTGAAGCTTTGGTCTCGATTGCCTATAATGCACTGGTACAGGCGAGTGGATTTATCTACGTCGATGGTAAAGGTGATAACTCGCTGTATGCCAAGATATTTTCGATGGTTCGCAGCATGGGTCGGGAAGATGACTTACTCTTAATTAATTTCATGACCGGTGCGCGTGATATTGTGGGTCCACAGGAAAAAAGGCTCTCTAACACCTTAAATCCGTTCTGCCAAGGTTCATCCAGTATGTTAACCCAGTTGGTGGTCAGTTTAATGGGTGGATCGGGTCAGTCATCTGATGGCGATATGTGGAAAGGTCGTGCGATAGCATTCGTTGAAGCACTCATGCGCTTGCTGGTTTATATGCGAGATGAGGGCGCTATTCTTCTTGATGCCAATACCATTCGAAATTATTTTGCGTTGACGCGTTTGGAAGCAATAGTGCTGGATAAGGTTTTTCCTCGCGATGATCTGGAGGGTATCAATATTGAGTCGATACCTAAGTTAGTGACCGATCCATTACGTAACTACCTAGATACCTTACCAGGGTTTAACAAAGAAAAAAAAGGCAAGCAAGTATCGCAGGTATTGGAACAGCACGGCTTTATCACGATGCAGTTGGTGCGGAGCTTTTCATCCTTAGCGGATACTTATGGCCATATTATTCGAACGAATTTAGCCGAGGTGGATTTTAAAGACGTGGTGTTGAATCGTCGAATTCTCGTGGTATTGCTGCCGGCATTAGAAAAATCTCCAGATGAGTTGTCTAACCTGGGTAAAGTGATCGTTGCATCATTAAAAGCCATGATGGCAGCAGGGCTTGGGGATCAGGTCGAAGGGGATTACCGTGATGTGATTGAACGTAAGCCCACAACCGCTCCCACGCCCTATATGTGTATTCTCGATGAGTATGGTTACTATGCTGTACAAGGTTTCGCTGTGGTGCCGGCACAGGCTAGATCGCTCGGTTTCTCGGTTATTTTCGCAGGGCAGGATTTGCCGGCGTTCCAAAAGGCATCTAAAGAAGAAGCAGCGTCCATTGGTGCAAATACAAACATTAAAATTTGTATGAAGCTTGAGGATCCGACCGAAACATGGGATTTCTTCTCTAAGACAGCCGGCGAAGCATATGTGACTAAAGTCGATTCGTTTCAAACGAAAGAAGGCTCCGTCACGAATGCGTATGCAGATACGAAAAGCTCGTCTTATGAAAAACGTGCACGTGTCGACTTGTTGGATTTAAAAGATCAAACAGAAGGTGAGGCGCATATATTCTTCCGTTCTAAAATAGTACGGGCGCGAATGTTTTATGCAGCCCCGAAGCCTGTTAAGAAACTAAAACTGAATCAATTTTTGAAGGTTGAACCGCCTTCCGATGACTATTTGAATAAATTAAAGGCGCAGTTGTCTGGTTTCCAAACCATTCTGAATGCCGGTGATTTTGGTATAAAGCAAGGCCCAACCAGTGAAGAGATTGCGTTGATTGATCAGATATACCATGAATCGACAGTTGCAGATCCGATTGAGCGAGGTGTTGCCGCATTATTGGCATTCCATAGCCATAACGAGCCGGAAAAAGTTGAGGAATTGATTCACGAAGTAGAAGTCGGAAATCTAACCATATTTTCAGGTTTCCAACAAGCTCCAGACGCTCCACCACCTTTGGTCAAAGATATTGTTGCTTTCTCCATGCCATTATTGGATATTAATTCGACGCGCAACGACATGATGCAAATTGAGCATTTGACGGGAGAAAAGGATAAATTATCCGGTAATATAGCCAACGAACTCATTAAAGATCTCCAGTCTGCAACCGCCTATCCGCCCTCCGAGCGAGATTACATCGGTTCTGCTGAACTCAGCGAAGTTATCAAGACACTGTCAAGACGGCTTATCGAAGAAAAAGAACGCGCTCAAGCTAAGAGTGACTAGCTGTAGGCTGGTGCGCAGGTTGGGGCAAGGTTGGGTTGAGGCTGGTAAGCCGAAGCCCAACATGAATGGTTGTGTTGGGCTTCGGCTTACCAGCCTCAACCCAACCTACGCCCCAACTTACGCACCAACCCAAATACTCACCCCAATATCTCCATACAGCATAAATAATTGGTACATTTAGATTGCACTGTGTTTTACAAAAGCATATTTTATATATATAATACATGCATATTGTTTAATTCGGAGACTTCTATGACCATTGATGAACTGAGGCAGAGTGTTTTAGCACTGGACGCAGCGGAAGCTAAGTATTTTCTACTTCATTTTTGTGATGTCTTGGATAAAGAAAAAGTGAATGATGATGACCCGCTGATAACCCAGGCGAATGCAGTTGTCAAAGGTATTAATGAGGTGTTTAAGTCTAAGACGAAAAAGGAAATGACAGCAGCAATTACATCGTTATATTTAAGCTATGAAGGTTTGTATCAAACGTCTCAGGTGGGTAGTTATTCAAAAAAAATACAACGAAGCGTTATACACCTCCTTGGTTTTATAACAGGGCTTGTGAGTGGTATTTTAAACTTTTTTATCATACCTATTGCTGCAATACACCACAATTGGGGAAATAACACGGCGAAGGATGTGTTGCGATATTTCATCATAGGCTTTGGATCGGGTTGTTCTATTGGTATGCGTTGGGCTGAGGATTTTGAGAATCGAAGACACCGACAAATGTTTCATGTCATTGATGGTGTGATGAACTCAATCAAAGGGCTAGAAAAAATCACTGGTTTTGATGAAGAGAAATCCCCAGAAGACAGTATGTTTCAGAAGAAATATTACCAAATACTGAATGAGTTGTTCGAAAAGGATGAGCAGAAAAAAGAAAAATTTTTACGTGAACAGCATAAATATCAATTGGTAGGGATTAATGCCAAATTCGGGTCAGTAAATCTCCAAGGACTGATTGGGCATCATTTGGCACTTGTGTTTACCATCGATGGTCGAGATCCGATTATTATTGAGTTGGATGGTGTGAAGGAGAATGACCCTCCAGAAGATAAGGCAGATCCGTTAACGAGTCAATTTTCAATCCAAGATCCTGCTCAGCTAGAGACGGGTAGAACTTGTTCTGGTGAAAAGCTCATACAAATGATGGCGTTGGATCGATTGTTGCAGCAACACATGCCTGCGGATAAAGTCATGCCTTGGGGTATATATAAGCCAGGGGATAGCGACTGTCATACACATATTGATACACTGCTTGCAAGTGTCGGAGAGCCGTTGAGCACTTTGACGCGATATACAGAAAAAGAAAATGATCATTGGCTTAGCAAGTATATTGGTGGTTCGTTACATAGATACTCAGTATTTCCTGAGAAGCCGATTTTTAGAAAAACAGCTGATGAGACGCCGTCGGTACAGGAAGTAGATGTACCTCACGCTAGGCCCAGCACTGGTGCTACCGGCAGATAATTATTCGTAGTAGTAGGTTCACTACCAATAAGTTAAGGGAATTAATCGGGGTAGGTTGGGTTGAGCGAGAGTGAAGCCCAACAAAAACGTCATGTTGGGCTTCGCTCTCGCTCAACCCAACCTACGTTAATAATAGAATTATTCTGATACTGCGTTTTGTGCATCCATACTTGACCATTTCGACAATGCCTCGATGATCTTTCTTGCTTGGTCGTCACTGGAAATGTTGAATTTAGATTTTTGCCAGTATTGGTCATTGCGTTTTTGATAACGGCGGATCGTGTATTTGACTGCGCCGAAGTCTTGTTTGGTGTTATCCCAGTCTTGATAGCGAAACAAAATTGTCGTCCATGCGCCTTTAGAAAGAATTTGCTTGTCCAGTTCTTTGGTTTTTTCTATGCCATCTTCGCTGAATGCGATTGTGATGTCGTCAATGGTTGCACTCATTTAATACTCCTCATCATTAATCGATGGATTCTAAACTGCCATTGACAAATGTCAAGTGAATTGGGGGTTGATATGGGTCTACTTGATAGATCCAGGTCTCTGGTTTGGTATTTCCCGGAATTTGCTGGTTGATGAACGTGTGATTGGTTGCATTGGGGCTGCCACATTGTGCATACACGGCACTTTCATCATCACCCACTTGCACACTGCTTCCACCACAAATTGTCATGGCATTATTTTGCGAGCCATTGAGTGAAATCGAACTGACTTTATTATTAATAATGTTCACTTGGAGGGTGAAGGAGTTATCTACCCCCGAAGGTAGCGACCACTGATCAAACACAGCACTTTGCAGACCAGGATATGGATTAATAGATGCCAAAGTGGTATAGATGAGCTGTTTAACAGGGACTCTTCTCGTGGCTTGCTGATTAGATTGTTCTTTGCTGTTGGGTTGACCACAAGTGCTGATAACTTCGCTTTCAGGCATGCCAACATGAATAAAAGCATGACCGCTAGGACAGTATACAGAACCAGTTGGAGATGAGGCTGGGAGATTCATGTTGTCATTATACTGAGCGTTTGGCGCATGAAACCCCGACGGACTTTGGCTGGAAACGGTAATCGGAATTAAGCAAAGACACACAGCGATTAATGCATAAACAGTGGCCTTCATGATTATACTCCATAAGTTACCCTATAGATTAAGTATAGTCTAATTCCTGCGCACGGTTTTGAGCGGCTTTCATTGCGGCTTCAACAATGTGAGAAAATTGTAGATCTTGAAACACATGAAGAGCCGCCGCGGTGGTGCCTCCTTTTGATGTCACCTGGTCGGTTAATTGTTGAAGATCTCGTTTGCTTCCTACCGCCAAAGCTGCCGCACCACTCACTGTCTCCAAGGCAAAAGCGGTGGCAGTTTTTTCATCAAGCCCCATATTTACGGCCGCGGTAACCATGCTTTGTATAAATTGGAATACATAGGCTGGTCCGCTTCCAGAAAGTGCTGTGAAGATGTCTATGTCAGTTTCCCGTTGAACCCAAGTCGTAATGCCAATTGCATTGAACAATTGTTCAGCAATGACGTGGTGATGTTCATTAACATACTGATTTTTAATCAAGGGCGTTGCTGATCGCTTAACTGCAGCGGCAATGTTAGGCATTGCTCGAATGACCGCTGTATTCGGCAGGGTACGTTTGGCAAACCAAGCCATATTTAACCCAGTAGCGACTGAAATCAGTAGACACCTACGAGGAATAGACGCGCTAATTTCAGCAAGTACACTTGCCATTTGCGCGGGTTTGACAGCGAGAATGATGACATCTGCATTTTGAATAACATCAAGATTATTCGGCGTTGTTTCAATGCGTTCTGCAGTGATGGTCTTTTTCAATGAGGGTGCTGCAGCTCGAAAGTGATAGTTATTTGTGTGGAGCCAACCGTTGATTAACGATTGGGCAATTTTACCGTAGCCAATAAAACTGATGTTCATAAATAAATCCTTTTTGTGTGCAGCTAACAGCCGTATTGTATCTGATATTGTTTAATTAAGTTGCACTGTTCTGTCTCACCACTTTCATCAAGATAGTCAATTAAATCATTCAGCGTAATAATCGACAATACTCGGATCCCTTGATCTTCAATTTCCTTTAAGGTCGAATGATTCGTTGCCCCGCGTTCACAGCGGTCGAAGGCTATGACCACAGCGGTTACTTTCCCTCCATGCTCTTCTATGAGTTGTTTTGCTTCACGAAATGCCGTGCCCGCAGTGATGACATCATCAATAATGAGAGTACTTCCGGTCAATGGTGCACCGATTAAAACGCCGCCTTCACCGTGTGTTTTGGCTTCCTTTCGATTAAACGTGACGGTTGTATTGATGCCAGATTGTGCCAACGCAACCGCAGTCGTTGTTGCCAGGGGTAGACCTTTATAAGCGGGGCCGAACAGGTGTTGGAATTGAACATGACTCTCTATAATCGTCTGGGCATACATTTCACCGACTTGTTTTAATGCCATGCCTTGGTAAAACGCACCGGCATTAAAAAAATAGGGGCTTTGACGACCTGATTTGAGTGTAAAATTTCCAAATTTTAAAACCTGATTATCAAGTGCTAAGCGTATAAATCTCGCTTTAGATATATTCATGTATGCTCCTTTGTCTATTCTACTACTCGATTCAATCAGGAAAATTATGTTTGAACAAGGCTGAATGCGTCTTTTTGCATTCAGCCTTGTTCAAACTCCCACATTATGGATCACCTTGAGAAGTTTGTTAACACGTATATGAAGAAAATAGTAATTCAAAGAAAAAAAGGGTTAACAACCTATAAAAAACTGATATGCTAAATTAGTAAAGGTAAACAATATTCAGTTAAAATGAGGATAGCGAGATGGCTACAAGAGAAACGGGCCGTGTTAAATGGTTCAATGAAAAAAAGGGATTTGGTTTCATTGTTTGCAGTAGTGGCGATGATATTTTTGTCCATTATAAAGATATTGACCCTGAAAATGCTGGATTCAAAACTCTGGTTGAAGATCAAAACGTGAGTTTCCTTATGGAAAAAGGTCCAAAAGGATTTAAAGCTCAGGATGTCGTCGTTGTGGGTGAGTAAGAAAACAAGTATTCATGCATCCAGTGTTAGGACCTGTCGAAAAATTAATTGTCGGCAGGTTCTAAAAGCCGATCGCTATTCAAGGCAAACGCATCTAAATTATCTGAGTACGAATTGACCGAGCCGCGCGCGTTAGCAAGCGTTCACCGGGCTAGCAAGCAAAACAAATATTAAATATTTCAAACGTACCTTCAGTGAACGCTCCCTAACGGTCGCGGCTCGGTCGGTTCGGCTTAATTCCAAGCATAAGATGCGTTTACCCTGGAGCGCTATTTCTTATATTATTTAGTCATCTATTATCACCGAACCTTTTTGTCCATTTTGCCAATCGATCTACACGAATTGACACTGATCTCGGATAATTATCGAATAGATAGGAACGGTTTAAACCAGGTGTTTGTTTAGTAAAAGAAAAGAGTGCCTCTCTGTTGGGGCCCGCGTTTTAGACCGGTTGTGCCAAGGATGGCACGCCGACCACATGGACGTGGTTTGTCTAAAACGCGGGCCCCAACAGAGAGGCACGGGGCCGCATGCGATGTTTGTTGACATACTCACTGCAAATGACTAACAGATCATGTCATTCGCTGCCCTAGTGCAACAATAAGTTAGGCTTATCACTCAGTGACAGGTCATCATGATGATCAAATTCTTTAATTTGGCTTGAAAAATCTTTAAACGTCACTTTACCTGTCTTCACATCATACACAGCACCTACTAAACCAAGATCTTCTTCTTTGCAGATTGAGCGGAGTATATTGCTCTCCCCGTAAATCTGTTGGAGTGTCTTGGCAACATTGAGCTCCATGACGTTGTTCACAAATTCAGGATTAGTGCCCTCTCTCTCTTCTGTGGTAGTTGTTTCTGCAGAGATAGCCGGTTTAATTTTATTTAATAATTCTGTTAAGTGACCTTGTTTGAAACCATCGCACGCAGCTTTAATGGCCCCGCATCCAGTATGACCAAGCACAACAATTAGTTTTGCGCCCGCCACGCCACATGCAAATTCAATACTCGCTAAGATATCATTATTCACCACATTGCCCGCGACTCGAATGCAGAATATATCACCAAAACTCATATCGAAAATGGTCTCAATGGGAACACGAGAATCAATACAGCCCAAAACAACGGCAATGGGATATTGCGTTGCAGCGGTATTTTGAATATCACTTTTTAGATGTCGATGAATCATGGTGTCTTTTAAAAATCGTTCGTTCCCCTCTTTGAGGATACTCAGTACTTTGGCCGGGGTAAGCGTTGCTTGAACGTCATAGGTGGTGACATTAATAAAATCCACATAATTGTGAATGTTATAGTGATCTTTGAAGCCGACGATATTAAGTGAGATCTGTTTAAGCGGTGCCAACTCACGTTTAAATTCTTTAATAAATTCAAGAATTTCTTTATCAATGTAGTCTGAATAACGTGCATCAATAATGAGTTGAGAATTGGAGGGGATGGCGTCCAGCTCAGCAATCAAAGAAGCCTTGTTAAGGAAAGTGATTTGTTGCGGCAGAATTAAGCGATTGGTGACGCCGTTGGGGTATATTTCCTTGATGATATCAAACCGTACTTGGCTATTAGATTTAAGTATATAAAATAAGCTGACTATTAGCCCTATGACAATACCTGCCAATAGATTCAACGCGACAATACAAACAACCGTTGTGAAAAATGGAATGAAACGATCCGCTCCTTGTCGGTAGATATCCAAATAAATGGACGGTTTTGTAAGCTTATAACCCGTATAAATTAAAATTGCAGCAAGAGAGGACAATGGGATTTTATTCAGTGCTTCAGGAATAATTGCCACGGCAAGCAGAATAAAAATACCATGTAATATCGTAGAAAACTTGGTTTTGCTCCCTGCTTGAATGTTCACCGATGTTCTTACGATGACCGATGTCACCGGGATGCCGCCAACGAGTCCAGCAATGAGGTTACCAAATCCCTGCGCCAGTAGTTCTTGATCTTTTGAGCAGTAACGTCTGCTTTTGTCCAATTTTTCTCCGGCTTTTACGTTTAGTAAGCTTTCCAGAGAGGCGACAACAGCAATAATCACGGCATATAAATAGACTTTAGGGTTACTAAGGGCTGGCCAATTGGGGCATTGCATCTCAGATAAAAACTCCATAAACCCTTCATGACGGGGAATATTAACGAGATGAGGGCCATGCTGAGTGAGAAACGATCCCGACAGGGCAAATATCTCGTTCAAAACAATCCCTGTGCAGACCGCAACAATGGGGCCAGGTATCGGCTTGAGCCACTGATTATTGGTTTTATCAAAAAAGATTAGGACGGCCATACAGGAGAGCGAAATAAACATCGCACCCGTATTGATATGCATGGATATATTGAGAAGAGGACTAAGGCTAAGTGAGCTCGTTACATCCAATAAGTGATCTTTAAGTTCAGCCATAGATGAAGAGAGTGTGAATGCCAAGGGAAGTTGTTTGGCAATAAGCAGAATCCCTATCGCGCAAAGTAAGCCTTGAATGACATTGGATGGAATATAATCTGCAACAAAACCAGCACGCAAGCTGCCGATAAAGATTTGCAGGATACCAGCAATGGTGAGCGCCAGTAAAAAGGTTTGAAATCCACCCAGTTGTGAAATGGCCGTAAGAACAACAGCCGCCATACCTGCCGCAGGGCCACTGACACTGACCGATGACCCGCTGAGACTACCAACAACAATACCACCAATGATCCCACTTAAAATACCTGAAAATAATGGTGCGCCGGATGCAAGTGCAACGCCCAGACACAAGGGAATAGCGACGAGAAAAACAACGATGGCAGCAATAAAATCAAACTTAAAATTTCTGGCTTTGTAAATGCGTAGCTTGCGCAAGTTGAGAGATATCATTTCTGTCATTTTATGTAGCCTTTATGGTTACTGTAGCAGCATTTTATCTTAATTTATGAGGTTTGTGTACCATTCTTGGGTTGACATTGACCAATTATTTTAATAAACTGCGCTGAAACAGCCCGTCTAGCCATATATTGAACAGGTTGTTTTTGGTCTTCGCTGTGTCAACCCAGCCGACCAAACTACTTAAGTCATGATGTACCCACCGGAAAAAACCGATAGATTAAATACAGTTTTTTTCATTTCTGGTCTGATGGGTTCTTCATGAATGTCATTATATTTATCACAAGGAAATTGAAAATGTCAAACAGACCCCCAAATCCAAATCCAAACCAAAACCAAAACCAAAACCAAAATCAAAATCAATACAATCTTTATGTTAGTCTTGCCATTCTTAATATCCTTATCCAACGAACTCAATATAATCCACGAATGCAAGTCCTAGTGTTGAACGCTTTTATCGATGCTGAATTGGATCTTCTGCAAAGGCATCCCGATGGACCACAAAATAGATCAGCAGCGCTCGATGCCGCAAACCGTTCATTGCGTTCGCTGCAGCAGCCCGCACAAGCAACGCTACCAACGCCAGTGCCACCACCACTTCCATTCACTTTTTTCCATAGCGCGGCTTCTGTTCCGGCTTCTGCTACAGCTCCTAATACAGCTCGTGCATTGGATTTTGATTGATCTACAACCTGTAGGTTTATTAAGGGCTGTTAACATTTGTTTTACAGCCCTGCTCGATTGTTACTGAATGTCGATCAATCCTTCATTGTCAAATTCAATCGTTTCGCTGAGCATCGCTTTTGGATTGAGCAACTCTTTTTCAAGATTTCTAAAATCCCACATCTCTTGATCCATCAGTTGACTGGGTTTAATGCTTTGCAACGCATGCAGCAAATTACTGGGAACTTTTGGATTTTCTTCGGCTAACTGATCAATCAAGCGTGCAACACGTTTGCGAGCGAGATTTTCCTGTGAACCACATAAAGTGCATGGGATGATAGGATAAGCTTGCTCAGTTGCAAAAGTTATGATGTCTTTTTCTTGAGCGTAGCACAGCGGGCGGATGACAATATGCTTTTTATTGTCACTCAATAACTTCGGCGGCATGGAGCGAATATCACCGTTGTATAACATCGACATCAAAACTGTTCTAATCAGATCATCACGATGGTGACCTAACGCTACTTTTGTATAGCCATGTTCCTCTGCGTATCGATAAATAATACCTCTGCGGAGTCTTGAACACAGCGAGCAGTAGGTATTGCCTTCGGGTATTTTTTCTTTGACAATCGAATAGGTGTCGCGCTTTAAAATTTCATGGGGAATGTCTCTTTCCGAAAGCCAGTTACGCAGTTTACTATCATCCCAGCCCGGTTGCGCTTGATCCAGAGTAAAGGCAAACACATCAAATTTATTGTTAGAGCGACGGCGCAGGGTGTTGAGCAGTGTGAGTAAGGTAAATGAATCTTTGCCGCCCGATAAACACACCATGACGCGATCGCCACGCTGAATCATATTAAAATCGGCAATGGCCTTGCCAGTGTAATGTAATAATTTTTTTTCAATTATAGAGGGTGAAGAGGACATAATGACAACCGTTAAAAATTAATGTTAATGAGTGTAAGCAGCTTTTAAAAGATGCTTCGAGGGTTTGCGTAGCTTGCCAACGCGGGTGGTATCAAGCCATGCATTGATTTCTTCAATGTCAGTCACGTTTAATGATCCGGCGAGGTATTTTAACCTCAAGATTGACAGGATAAATTGATATTGATCTGAAGCCAGTTGCTCTTGTGCTTCAAAGAGACCTTGTTGGGCGCGCACAACATCAACCATCGTCCGTGTTCCTACTTCGTATTGAGCTGATACACTATCGAGAGAATTTTTTTGCGAAGTTATGGTTTGACGATCCGCCTTCACTTTACTAATACCATCTACTATTGTGTTAAACGCGATTCGACTATTCACAACGATGTCTCGATAGGTCTGTTCCAATTGCTCACTGCTGGTTTGGAAATCATATTGCGCCTGTCGGGTATTGGCTTGTGTTAATCCACCTTGATAGACAGGAAAATTCATAGCAACACCGACACTGGCGACTACTTGGCTGGGAAGGACGAAAATATTGGTTCCAGTCACATCGTTTGTTGATTTTGTGCTTGAGCCCTGAAGAGCGAAAGTTGGCCAATTCCCCGTTGATTGTGCTTTGATATTTTCTCGAGCTGCTTGCAGACTGAACTTCGCTGAAAATAATTTGTAGTTATGCCTTAAGCCGGCCGCTATCCAATCTTCTGCATTGTTGGGCTCGGGTTTGATTAAGGGAACTGAGCCATTGCGTAATGGTGATAGATAGTTATATACAGCATTGGTGAGCTTTCGTAAATTTTCATTTTTGTTAATTTGATTGTTTTGAGCCGCGATCACTTCTGCAATTGATTGGTCATAGGCAGCTTTTGCCTCATAAACGGAGGTAATCGTGTCAACACCTACTTCAAAACGATTGGTGGCTTGATCGAGTTGGCGTTTATTGGCTCGCTTTTTACCCTCCGCAAATATTAAAGTATCCTTGGAGAGTAGTGCATCCAGATAGGCTTGAGTAACCCGCAGAATCAGATTTTGTGCCGCATCGTTGTATTGCGCGTGAGCGGCTTTTACGGATGCTTTTGCTTGTTGCAGATTGTCCCAAGCTTGCAAATTAAACAGGGCCTGTGATGCATTAACTCCCATTTGTTGGCCTGCGTAATTTTGTGCTCCGCTTCGAAACCCATCATTTAGACCAAAATGGTTGTACGTTTTTTTTGCAGTCAAGCCAACTTGCGGCAATAGCGCTGATTCGGCTTGAGGGATTGCTTGAGCCTGTGATAAAAAAGTGCTATATGCTGCTTTAAATACGGGGTCGTTTTCAACCGCCTGGTGGTATATGTCCATTAGATCGGCAGCTGGCGAGGGCGCTACCGCTCCAAAGGACATTAAAAGAATAAATAGCCTTTTTATCATCTACTTCTATCCTAAAAAATAAAATCACTGGACTTTGATGGATTGATTAAAGGGGGCAGACAGGTTTCGTAGACTATTTCAACAGACCACTCTTGCTCATGGTTAAGGCGGTGTAACTGACCTTGCATTATGGGCTCTTTTCCTATAATGGCAAACAGTTGACCGCCAGGAACCACTTGTAGTCTATGGGCCTCAGTCAGTGTATCTATTGCGCCGGTGAATACGATGACGTCATAGGGTGCTTTATCGAACCAGCCATTGCAGGCATTTCCCGTATAAAGCTCGACATTGTCGCATCCGTGTCGATTCAGTTTGTCTTTTGCAGCGGCGCTTAAGTCTTCATAATATTCAATAGAAATCACTTTTTGGCATAAGCGGCTTAAGAGTGCTGTCAAAAAACCAGAGCCGGTACCCACTTCCAGCACGGTTTCTTTGCCTGAAAGGTTGAGTGCTTGAAGCAGTTTAGCTTCCTCCAGGGGCGTCATCATTCGCTGATGATGGGCAAGTTCAATTTGCATATCGGAATAGGCAAAATTCTGGAAGTGGCTCGGGACAAATTCGTGGCGTGGAATAGCGTCATACAGGTCAAGTATCGAATCGTTCAATACATCGCCAGTGCGTAGTTGTTGTTTAATCATATTGAGTTGTTCAACTTGCATACTCATATTGACTCACTTTTAATAAATTGTTGTTTTTGGAGGCTGACTAGTTCTTGGATTCCGCCTTCGGCTAAGGATAATAGATCATTCAATTGTGTACGGTTAAAGCTGCCGTCCTCCGCTGTTCCCTGGATTTCGATAAACTCACCGTGTTCATTCATGACGACGTTCATATCGGTTTGAGCGAGAACGTCTTCGGCATAATCAAGGTCGAGAACCGGCTGATTGCGGTAAAGTCCAACAGATACAGCTCCGACGTAGGTGAAATCGACTTTTTTTCGTAATTTTTCACGAGCGGCCATCCAGTCTAATGCATCTTTTAGAGCAACACAGGCGCCGGTTATGGCAGCGGTTCGTGTTCCGCCATCGGCTTGCAGGACATCGCAATCCAAGGTGATTGTGTTTTCGCCAATCAATTTCATGTCAAAACATGCGCGCAAGGATCGTCCTATCAAGCGTTGAATTTCAAGCGTTCTGCCTGTTTGCTTGCCTTTGCTGGCTTCGCGGTCATTTCGGCTGTGAGTTGCGCGGGGAAGCATGCCATACTCAGCAGTGACCCAGCCTTGGTTTTTTCCTTTCAAAAACCGTGGTACGCCTTCAATAACGGAAGCAGTGCACAAAACGCGTGTTTTCCCAAACTCAACTAAGACAGATCCTTCCGCGTGGTGGTTGTATTGACGGGTGAAAACGATGGGTCGTAATTGATTGGGTTCGCGTTGACTAGGTCGCATAATAAAATCCTTGGTAAAGCTTTTTATTATAATGGTTTGCTAGAATGAATGATAGACTAGTTTTATTTTGACGGAGTATGTATTTATGATCCAAAGTATGACAGCATTTTCAGAAGTCCAGTTTCAATTGGATTCAACGGTATTGTCTTGGGAGCTTCGGTCCCTGAATCATCGTTATTTGGATGTGTCATTTCGATTACCCGAGTCATTGCGGTTTTTAGAGGCGAGGTTGCGGCAAAGTCTGCGCGGAAAAATTAACCGTGGTAAATTAGATTTTCAGCTTAAACTTAACGACGCCATGGTTGAACAATCGTCTATCATGGTGAATGAATCACTGGTTCGGGATTTAATGCAGGAAGGCAAGCGTTTGGCGAGTGCATATGATTTGGCGGATGATATGAAGCTGAGTGATATTTTGGCATGGCCAGGCGTGATGGAGAAAAAGCGTCCTGTGGACGAAGGTTTGGAACTAAAGGTTGAGCAATTGTTTCATGAGGGCCTAGAGCAACTTTTCGTTGGACGACAGAGTGAGGGTGCTGTCCTGGAAGCACAGATTAAATCTCGATTGCCACTGCTTCGTCAAGAAATTGCAGCAGCAAGGGATCTTACGGCTTCGATTTTATCTTCTTCGCGAAAAAAGTTGCTGAAGCGATTGGACGAGTTGGAAATGAAGGTTGCAGATACGCGATTAGAGCAGGAGTTGGCTTTAATATTGACGCGTTTGGATGTCAGTGAAGAGCTGGATCGATTGGACGCGCATGTGGATGAAGTGGAGCATACGTTAAATCGGAATGAATCCTCAGGGAAACGGCTGGATTTTTTAATGCAGGAGTTGAATCGTGAGGCGAATACGTTGAGTTCAAAATCAGATTCTGTGAAGTTGTCTCAACATGCAGTGCAAATGAAAGTGCTCATTGAACAAATTCGAGAGCAAATACAAAATATTGAGTGATTATTATGTCAGAAAAAGATATTGGAAGTTTATACATTGTTGCCGCACCGTCAGGCGGTGGAAAAACAAGCTTGGTGAAAGCATTGGTCGAGAGCATGGCTGATATTGCGATTTCAGTGTCGCATACCACCCGAACCAAGCGTCCTGGCGAAGTCGATGGCGTTGATTATTTTTTTATTGATCCAGATGAATTCAAGCAGATGATCGATGAACAGGCTTTTGTGGAGCATGCTCAAGTGTTTGGTCATTTCTATGGAACATCGAAGAGCCAAATTGAGGATCGATTACTGCGCGGCGTTGATGTGCTTTTGGATATTGATTGGCAGGGTGCCCAACAAATTAAGCAAGCCTTTCCAGATGCGGTGGGTATTTTTATCATCCCTCCTTCACTGGATGCATTAAAGCAACGCTTGCAAGGTCGAAAGCAAGATCCTGAAGATGTCATCCATGCTCGAATGCAGCGTGCACAAGATGAATTGTCACATTATGCCGAGTTTGACTATTTGATTGTCAACGATGATTTTTACTGCGCAGCGTCAGAATTGAAAGCAATTGTGATTGCGCATCGGTTACGAATGGGACGTCAGATAGAAAAACAGAGAAAATTGCTTTCTTTTTTGCTATCATAGTACTAACATATAGTGTTTTTTGGCAGTAAGGGCTTAAGTTTTCATAACTTAATTCCTAATATTTGGAGATTGTGTATGGCGCGTATAACAGTAGAAGATTGCTTGGAACATGTAGAAAACAGATTCGAGCTTGTCATGATTGCATCTAAGCGTGCACGTGAAATTGCGGTTCAAGGCGCTCAACCTTTGGTGGAATGGGAAAATGATAAACCGACTGTTGTTGCCTTGCGTGAAATTGCCGAGGGACTTCATCGATCAAAATCGCAGTCTAAAAAAACACCAAAAGAGGTTGATGTCCAAGATCAAGCGTAGTATTTTTGTAACCATTTACTACCCGGTGGCACGGATCTTCTGTAGCCTTGGTTCAGCCTAGCGTAACCAAGGCTACAGAAGATAATCTCAGGCACGATGATGTGGTGAATATTTACGTATTTTTAGGATAACGGCGTCAGACTGATTTCCAATGAGGTGCTGCTTGACATATTTCGAATCACTAAATGAAGAGCTAAAGCGCTATCTCTCACCTGAGGAGATCGATAAATGCTACCAAGCCTATTTGGTTGCCGAAAAAGGTCATTCAGGACAAATGCGACGCACGGGTGAGGCTTACATTACCCATCCCGTCTCTGCAGCACTGATTCTTGCCACAATGCGTCTTGATTATCAAACGATTATGGCAACCCTATTGCATGATGTCATTGAAGATACATCGGTTAGCATAGAAAGCCTGAGACAGCAGTTTGGTGATGAGATTGCGGCTTTGGTTGACGGTGTCACCAAGCTGACCAAAATCAAATTTGAATCCCGAGCAGAAGCACAAGCAGAAAATTTTCGTAAAATGGTCATGGCGATGGTGAAAGATATTCGTGTGATCATCGTGAAGCTTGCCGATCGTTTTCATAATATGCGGACGTTAGGTGTGATGCCAGCGAGTAAGCGTAAACGAATCGCCATTGAGACACTTGAAATATACGCTCCTATTGCCAATCGATTGGGCATGCATGCTTTATACACCGGTCTTGAGGATCTGGGTTTTAAAGCATTGTATCCGATGCGTTATGCCGTGATTAAAGCAGCGGTTGAAAAATCGCGAGGCAACCGCCGTGAGTTAACCCATCGAATTGAAGCTGATCTACAAGGCGCGCTTCAAGAACTTAATATTCCCTATGAGCATGTTTTTGGCCGACAAAAGCATTTATACAGCATCTACCGTAAAATGCGTCAGAAAAAAGCATCGTTTACGGAAATTATGGATGTGTTCGCCTTTCGTGTGATCACTGATAGCATTGATTCCTGTTACCGCGTCATGGGTGCACTGCACCGTACTTATAAACCCGTTCCTCAACGTTTCAAGGATTATATTGGCATTCCTAAAGTGAATGGTTATCAATCATTACATACCACGTTGTTTGGACCTTACGGCGTCCCACTTGAGGTGCAAATTCGTACCCGTGATATGAATGGTGTTGCCGATAATGGCGTTGCTGCACATTGGCTCTATAAATCATCGGGTGTGAAAATTAATGAAGCGCAACTTCGTGCGAAGGAATGGGTACAGCGCTTAATGGATCTGCAATTAAACACGGGCAGCTCGCTTGAGTTTATTGAAAATGTGAAAATGGATTTGTTTCCTGATGAGGTGTACGTTTTTACACCCAAGGGACATATCATGGAACTTCCCAAGGGTGCCACACCGATTGATTTTGCTTTTGCAGTTCATTCGGACATTGGTAATCGTTGCGTGGCTGCAAAGGTGAATCGACGCCTTGTGCCCTTAAGCGTTCCCTTGACGAATGGTCAAACGGTTGAAATCCTCACCGCCCCGGGTGCGAACCCAAACCCTGCTTGGTTAAATTTCTTGGTTACAGGAAAAGCTAAAAGCAATGTTCGTCATTTTTTGAAGTGTCAACATCATACAGAATCCGTTAAATTGGGCTATCGTCTGTTAGAAAAAGCATTTTCTGATTCTGGGAGTGATTATACAAAAGTACCTCCGGAGTCGTTGCAGGCACTGTTACATGATTTACATTACAAAACAGAAGATGATTTGTTGTATGCCATTGGGATAGGCCATCAAATGCCATTGGTGATAGCCAAGCGCTTGGTTGTCGCGCAAGAAGACGGCATATTGGAAACGGCCGCAGGTGATTTGCCATTGGCCATCAAAGGCACAGAAGGGATGGTCGTCCATTATGCCGAGTGTTGCCAGCCTATTCCTGGTGATGGGATTGTCGGTATATTTCAGAAAGGGCAGGGGATTCAGGTGCACGTGAGTGACTGCACGATGATGAAGAAAATTCGTTGTAATCCCGATCAGATTGTTGCCTTACGTTGGGATGAGCACGTCAAGGGAGAATTTTGGGTTGATATTACCGTTGATGTCATGAATAAGCGGGGAGTCCTCGCTTTATTGGCAACTTCAATTTCAGAGTCTGATTCTAATATTGGAAATATCATCGTTGAGCCTCAAGATGGGGATTATTATTCAATTACCTTCTCCGTTAGCGTGCTTAATCGTAAACATTTGGCTCGACTGATGCGTCGTGTACGTACGAATAAGGTTGTGGTTAAGCTTTATCGAAAAAAACAAGAATAACTCAACCTATATATTTCTCAGGAGATTAATTTATGAAACCTATTCACACGGATTTGGCACCCAAAGCCATTGGAACTTATAGCCAAGCCATACAATCTGGGCAAACGGTTTATCTCTCCGGCCAAATCCCGCTTAATCCAGAAACCATGCAATTGTGTGATGAAGATATTAAATTGCAAATTGCTCAAGTGATGGAGAATTTATCAGCGGTGTGTGAGGCAGCAGGTGGGAGTTTGTCGCATATTGTGAAATTGTCGGTGTATTTGGTTGACCTCGAGCATTTTCATTTGGTCAATGAGGCGATGAGGCGATACTTTGTTGAGCCTTATCCTGCAAGAGTAGCGATTGGTGTGGCAGCCTTGCCACGTGGGTCGCTTGTTGAAATGGATGGTGTCATGGTGTTGCCGAACGTATGAGTATTCTTTCGTTAAATAATGTTTCTCTTAAATTAGCCGAAAATGTGGTGTTAGATCATGTGAGTTGGCAGATACAGCCGAAAGACAGGATTGCGCTTGTGGGTCGTAACGGCGCAGGAAAATCAACGCTATTGAAACTGTTGCAAGGCGACATTGCCCGTGATAGCGGCGTGGTGCAAACACAAAATGGTCTGCGTATTGCGGGATTAACGCAAGATGTGCCGGTGAGTCAAGATGAAACGGTTTATCATTTTTTGGTGAAAGGACTGGGGGCGGTTGGTGAAGCCTTAGCACAGTTTCGTGAATACTCTGCAGGAGAATGTCTCGATAAAATGGTCGAATCTCAACTGCAGATGGATACCTTGCATGCATGGGAATACCTGCCGCGCGTTGAAACCATGGCGACCCGTTTAGGATTAACGCCTGATGTGCCGATGAATAGCCTCTCCGGGGGCATGCGCCGTCGCGTACTGCTTGCATGTGCGTTGATAGCCGAACCGGAATTGCTTCTTTTAGATGAGCCGACGAACCATCTGGATATGGAAGGTATTGAGTGGCTTGAGTCTTATCTTAGAAATTACTCTGGCAGTGTGGTTGTTGTGACGCATGATCGCCAATTTTTAGCGCAAGTGGCCAATCGCATTGTCGAAATTGATCGAGGACAACTTCACTGTCATGACTGTGATTATGAGACCTACCTCGATCGCCGAGAGGCGATACGGCTGTCAGAATCAAAACAGAATGATTTATTCGACAAACGACTTAAAGAAGAAGAAGCATGGTTACGTACAGGTGTTAAAGCGCGACGAACGCGAAATGAAGGGCGGGTGCGCCATTTAAAATCCATGCGTGATGAATATCGGCAACGACGCGAGCAATTGGGGAAAGTTAAATCGGTGTCTCTCGATGTGTCCTACTCTGGAAAAGTGGTACTGTCTGCCGAAAAGATTAATTACGCCATTGATCAACGAGCGTTGATCCGTGATTTTTCATTTTTACTCACGCGGGGCGATAAAGTCGGTATCATCGGTCCTAATGGTTGCGGGAAGACAACGTTGATTCGTTTGTTGTTGGGGGAACTTCAGCCTGAATCAGGCGTAGTGAATCGAGGCACGTCACTCGAGGTCGCTTATTTTGATCAGTTGCGTCGACAACTCGATGAGAATCAGACTGTAATGGCAAATGTTGCAGATGGCGCTGATCATGTGACGATTAATGGCCAGAAAAAACACGTCGCATCCTATCTTCGAGATTTCTTGTTTGCGCCTGAACGATTTAATCAACCTGTATTTTCATTGTCTGGTGGTGAGCGTAATCGGTTGTTACTGGCCAAATTGCTGGCTAAACCGGTTAATTTATTGGTCATGGATGAGCCGACAAATGATTTAGATATTGAAACACTAGAGCTGTTAGAGTCATTGTTAGTCGATTATCCGGGGACGCTGTTATTGATTAGCCATGATCGAGAGTTTATCAATCATGTTGTCAGTAGTGTGCTGGTTTTTGAGGGAGATGGAAAGCTGGTGGAATTTGTCGGTGGATATGAAGATTATCGACAGCACAAAAAACAACAGCGTGATGAAGTCGTCGTTGTACCCACCGCGACCCCGCCGATCGCAGCGCGTCCAAAAAGCACGGTTAAGCTCTCGTTTAATGAGCAGAGAGAATTGGCGGCATTGCCGAAACAAATTGAAGTCTTAGAGCAAGAAGTCGAAGCTATGCAACTTGAACTGTCATCATCCGAATTTTATCTTCGGGACGCGGACAATATGACTCGTTTTAAACAAGATCTCATGCAGAAAGAGCAGGAGCTATCTCGTTTGTATTCACGCTGGGAACAGTTGGAGTAGGGTGCTATACCGGTTGGATCAATAGTATTTAAAGCGGAATCCGAGCCGCGACCGTTAGGGAGCGGAACTTTTGGGTGCGATGTACTGAAGAGGGTTCTTAATACAACGTAGCCAAAAGTTCCGCTCCCTAACGGTCGCGGCTCGGATTCCGGTTTAGATGCTAACCATTTGAATATTGCAACCGGGAAAAACTAAATGGAAATGGCGTTAGATTAACAACGGACCAGGGTTGTCAGGCCAATCAAAGGTGAAAACATGTCATACTTATTCTTCTCACTGGTAGTTTTCACAGCCATCGTTGGTTTTTTTTCTCAGGAATTGCTCTACGGTTTCAAGCGTATTTTTTCAATCCCAGGCACCAAGCTATGTATTCCCCTTATGTTTGCTTCATTGGTTGTTGAAAGTTATGCTTTGTGGGGCTATCGGGGCTTGTCCGCTTTGAGAGGAGCGCTTTCAGTTTTTGAACATCGACTGTCAGCACTTCTCCCTTTTCAAACCGGCGCCTTAATGCTGACCAGGGTGTTTATGCTTACCACGCTCGCTATGATTCCTCTATGGATTATTGCCTTTTTGACGCGAAAAAACCATCTGTCAGGTGCGATGTATTGGGCATATTGCTGCAGTGCAGTTATCTGGGCAGTTTCGGTCGTTTTATTAATTACCGGATGATTTGCTCTATCGTCGCACCACCCAGACATTGGTTTTTTTCATAGAAGACAATATATTGTCCGGGGGTGATTGCACGTTGGGGCGTTGAAAATAAAACAACATGTTGATTTCCGGTTAGCGGCGAAACCACACAGGCTTGATCCTCTTGACGGTAGCGTGTTTTGGCGTTGCAGGTAAGCGGTAAAGTGTCACTACGATCGTCAAGCCAATGAATCGGGCCGCACATCAAACCTTGAGCATAAAGCATGGGATGATGCGTGCCTTGTGCAACCAACAACGTGTTAGTCGCCACGTCCTTTTCAACGACATACCAAGGTGCATCGTCCCCTTGTTTTGTGCCGCCTATGCCCAGTCCTTGCCGTTGTCCGTAGGTGTAAAACATCAAACCATCGTGCTGACCTAGCACTTCACCAGTGCAACTTTTAATAGGTCCTGGTTTGGCTAACATGAATTCATTCAAGAAGGTTTTGAATCGTTTTTCACCAATAAAACAAATGCCAGTAGAGTCTTTTTTTGCATGCGTGGACAGGTTTAATTGTTGTGCAAATTCGCGAATTTGTGTTTTTAAGTAATCACCCACGGGGAAAAGGGTTTTAGCGAGCGCTGATGCCTCAACAGCATGTAGAAAATAAGTTTGATCCTTGCTGCGGTCTTTGGCTTTATAAAGCAAACCTATATTATTTTTAACTTCAACGCGCGCGTAGTGGCCGGTGGCGATAAAATCAGCGCCTAAGGTTAAGGCGTGGTTTAAAAAAGCGTTAAACTTGATTTCTTTATTGCACAAAACGTCGGGGTTTGGAGTTCTCGCTTGTGCATATTCGTGAAGAAAATGAGTGAATACTCGGTCCCAATAGTCTTCGGAAAAATTAACCGTATGTAGGGGGATATTCAGTTGGTCACAAACGGATTGCGCATCGTTGAGATCGATGGCGGCGGCGCAGTAGCCGTCCTTATCATCTTGTTCCCAGTTTTTCATGAACAAGCCTTCCACCTCATAGCCTTGTTCGAGAAGTAGCCAAGCAGCTACAGAAGAATCAACACCACCCGACATGCCTACAATAACTTTGGGTTTGGCTGATTTGTTTGAATTTAATTCGTCGGAGCTTTGATTCATGACTTCATTCATAGTGTATAATATCGGTTAATTTTAACATGAGAACGACAACGTTATGATGATTTGTTTAAAAACGGCCTCTAATCAGTCAGCGCCGACACGGGTACAGCTCAAACTAACGGAGCGATTGCCTTATTATATTGTATCAGATTGTACATTAGACTGCGAATATCTTGTGCAACGGCTTCCAAATTACTATCTTTTAAAGCTGGATGTTTCCGGCATATTAACCATTCAGTGTCAACGTTGTTTGGCTCCTTTCACTTATCCTTACGACAACCACACCGAATTAGCCATTTGTCGGGATGAAGTCACTGCAGAAAATTTAATGGAACAGTACGAATGTATCGTTGCGTCCCAAAATGAGGTTGATTTAGTCGCGATTGTGACGGATGAGCTGCATTTATATGCACCTGAAAAACATGCGGAACTCATTGAATGTACTAGCAAATTAATCTAAGGTAAATAAAAATATAAAGAGAACACTTGGCTCGAGGCAAAAAAATCGGTAGAATTCCGAATTTGCGCAAGATCTTTAGGAGTAAATCAATGGCCGTACAACAAAATAAGAAGTCACGTTCACGACGTGACATGCGTCGTTCACATGATGCTTTAATCGCACCAACTTTATCAGTTGATTCAACAACAGGTGAAGTTCACCGTCGTCATCATATTACTGAAGATGGTTATTATCGGGGTCGTAAAGTTCTCGATAGCGCGAACACATACGAAGAAGCCGAGTAACACACTTGAATAAAATGACCATTGCCATCGATGCGATGGGCGGGGATCATGGCCTTTGTGTCGTGATTCCTGCTTCCGTTCGTGCAGCGAAAAGTAATCCCAAATTAAATCTGATATTGGTTGGTGATGAAGCTCAAGTAGTTCGTCACCTAAAAAAACAGGGTGTCATATTAGGGTCTAAATCAGCTGCTCAATATTCAGTTGTTCATGCATCTGAAGTTGTCGGCATGGACGAACTACCCTCACAGGTTCTACGTAATAAAAAAGATTCATCTATGCGAGTTGCCATCAACTTAGTGAAAGATGGTAAGGCGCATGCCTGCGTGAGCGCTGGTAACACCGGTGCGTTAATGGTAACTGCTCGTTTTGTGTTGAAAACAATGCCTGGAATCGATAGGCCGGCGATTATTGCAACACTGCCCACACAGTTCGGTAGTACTCGCGTCATTGATCTCGGGGCAAATGTTGACTCGTGTGCAGAGCATTTATTTCAGTTTGCAGTAATGGGATCGGCACTGATTCAAGCTCTGGAAAAAAAGGACAGACCTAGAATTGCGCTGCTGAATATTGGTGTAGAAGAAATAAAGGGCAATGATCAAGTTAAACGAACCGCACATATGCTTGCTGAATGTGAATTGTTGAATTACGTTGGTTATGTTGAAGGCGATCAATTTTATTCTGGTGAAGTGGATTTAATCGTTTGTGACGGATTTGTTGGCAACGTGGCACTGAAAGCTAGCGAAGGCATTGCTAAACTCCTCTCTAATGTTCTGAAAGAATCCTTTACACGTAACTGGATGTCGAAATTGATGGGGGTGCTTGCATCACCCGTCTTGTCCCATGTTAAGAAAAGTATGAATCCGTCCCAATATAACGGAGCGAGTATGCTTGGCTTAAATGGTATTGTGATTAAAAGTCACGGTAGTGCTAATGAAGAAGCGTTTCAATGCGCCATTGCACAGGCTGTGTCACAAATTGAGAACAATGTTGTTGAGCTGGTTCGAGATCAAATCACTGATTTTGTTAATCAGGGATTGCTGTTATGAATTATGCCGTCATAAATGGCACAGGAAGTTATCTTCCCGAGCGTCAATTGACGAATGCTGAGCTTGAAACTCAAATAGAAACATCTGATGAGTGGATTTTCTCAAGGACAGGCATCAAAAGCAGGCATGTTGCCGCACCGCACGAAACCACCTCTTTTATGGCGAGCGAAGCCGCTAAAAAGGCACTAGCAGTTAGTGGCTTAGCCCCCGATGATATCGATATGATTTTGGTTGCTACGTGCACACCAGACCATTTTTTCCCAAGTGTTGCTTGTCATGTCCAATATGCACTTCAAATGACGCGAACAATTCCAGCATTTGACGTGAGTGCTGCATGCAGTGGTTTTATTTACGCGATGGATATCGCTAAACAGTATATTGCTACAGGCGCAGCTCAACATATACTCGTGGTCGGCAGTGAAAGCATGTCCCGAGCGGTTGATTGGACGGATAGATCCACATGTGTTCTATTCGGAGATGGAGCTGGAGCTGTGGTTTTGAGTTCAAGTACTGAGCCTGGCATCATTGGCAGCGTTCTTCATGCCCAGCATGATGAAAAGAAATTGTTAGTCTATGCGAATGATGCAGAAGCCGTCAAAAGACCCTTGATTGAAATGCGTGGCAACGAAGTATTTAAAATGGCCGTCAATATCATGGGTGATATTGTAGATGAAATTCTTGCGGCGAGTCATTTGCAAAAAACCGATATTAATTGGTTGATTCCTCACCAGGCCAATATTCGTATGATTCAGGCCATTGCTAAAAAATTATCATTACCCATGTCGCGCGTGATTGTTACAATAGAAAATCAAGGGAATACATCAGCTGCGTCTATTCCCTTAGCAATCGATTATTCCATAAGAAGCAACCAAATTAAGCGCGGTGATTTACTATTGCTGGAGTCCTTCGGTGGTGGTATCACCTGGGGCGCGATGGTGGTACGTTATTAGGGGAGTTTTAAGAAAGCTGCATGCAAAAAGACGCATGCAGCTTTCTTAAAATATGATTTTCCAGATTAAATCGAGGATTATTGTGAAAATTTTAGAAGGAAAAACAGCATTAGTGACTGGTGCAAGCCGAGGAATTGGTCGGGCGATCGCCCTAGATCTGGCCAAAAAAGGTGCGTACGTGCTCGGTACAGCGACAACGCTGGAAGGCGTGGCTAGTATTTCTGAACTGTTTAAACAAGAGAGTGTGTCCGGAGAAGGCGTACTTCTTAATGTGTTAGATCAATCGAATGTTGATGATTTAATGACAAAATTATCGGACGATAATAAATCACCTTCTATACTTGTGAATAATGCGGGTATTACTGCTGATAATTTGATGCTTCGCATGGATGATGATGAATGGTATCGTGTTATTGAAACCAATCTAAATTCTGTGTATCGTTTGATCAAGGCCTGTCTTAAACCGATGTTCCGATCGCGGTGGGGTCGAATCATTAATATTGGCTCTGTAGTTGGGTCCAGTGGTAATGCAGGTCAGGCGAACTATACGGCCGCAAAAGCCGGTGTTGTTGGCTTATCAAAGTCTCTTGCTCAAGAAATGGGTAGCAGGGGTATAACTGTGAATGTTGTGGCACCAGGATTTATTCAAACAGATATGACCGCCGCTTTGCCGGATATGGTGCGTGATGAAATGTTAAAGCGCATTCCGATGAAGCGTATGGGCAAGGTTGAAGACGTTGCTGAGGTTGTTAGTTTTCTGGCTTCTGATTCAGCAAATTATATTACAGGCGAAACTATTCATGTGAATGGTGGAATGTATATGGATTAATTGGTGTTTGGACAAAGCTGCATCAGGCTTTTTTCATGGTGTTCTGTCCAATGCCAAGAAGTACTTGCGTTATCTTGGGAAATGAATAAACTAACCCGCTTTTGATGACTAACTGAGTTTTATAAACGAGAGAGGAAAAACGAAACATGAGCACAGTAGCTGAACGAGTTCGTAAAATTGTTGTTGAACAATTAGGCGTTAAAGAAGATGAATTAAAAAATGACGCATCATTCGTTGATGATTTGGGTGCAGATTCACTTGATACAGTTGAATTGGTAATGGCTCTGGAAGAAGAGTTTGAAACAGAAATTCCTGATGAAAAAGCAGAAAAAATTACTACGATTCAAGAAGCAATTGATTACATTGAATCAAACCTAGGTAAAGAAGAAGCTTAAATCGTTGGGTTGAAACCGAGCCGCGACCGTTAGGGGGCGTTCACTGAAGGTACGTTTATAGCAAACCAGCTTTTGAAATAGAAACGCTCGTTTGGCTTGAATCTTCCGTGAACGCTTGCTGACTATCGCGGCTCTTTTCAACTCAACCTACACGAGAGGATTACTCATTGACTAAGCGACGAGTGGTTGTAACCGGAATGGGCATGTTGACTCCCGTTGGTTTGAATGTGGAAGAAACTTGGAAAAATATTTTAGCGGGCGTTAGTGGTGTCGGTGTTGTTGAAGGCTTTGACACGACAGACTTTTCAACTAAGATTTGGGCCAAAGTTAAACACTTCAATGTCGAGGAGCATATCCCTACGAAAGACGCTCGGAAAATGGATGTTTTCACTCAATATGGTATGGTTGCCGCTAACGAAGCGATGGCAGATTCCGGTTTAATTATTAGTGAGGCACTATCCTATCGCGCGGGTGTTGCTGCTGGCGCTGGAATCGGTGGTATTCAAACCATTACACACAATCAGGACAAGCTTGTTGAAGGCGGTCCTCGAAAAGTTTCTCCCTTTTTTATTCCCGCGGGCATTATCAATATGCTTGCCGGCCAGATTTCAATTAAGCATCATTTAAAAGGCCCTAACATCTCTGTTGTGACTGCATGTGCATCGGGAACGCATAATATTGGCTTGGCAGCCAGAATGATTGCATATGGTGATGCAGACGTGATGGTTTGCGGAGGGTCTGAAATGACCTTAACCCCTTTATGTTTAGCAGGATTTTCCGCCGCACGCGCATTATCCAAGCGTAATGATGAGCCTGAGAAAGCCTCACGTCCATGGGACAAAGATCGTGACGGATTTGTGATGGGTGAAGGTGCTGGTATTCTTGTGCTTGAAGAGTATGAGCATGCTAAGGCCCGTGGCGCTAAAATTTATGCGGAGGTAGCAGGATATGGTATGTCGGCTGATGCATATCATATTACCTCACCTGATGAGACTGCCGATGGCGCAGCGCGTTCCATGGAACTTACCATACAGGATGCTGGTATTACTCCAGAAAGCGTAGATTACATTAACGCTCACGGTACTTCGACCTATCTGAATGATCTCAATGAAACCCTAGCGATTAAGCGCGTGTTTAAAGACCATGCTTATCAGTTAGCCGTGAGCTCCACTAAATCGATGACCGGACATTTACTGGGCGCTGCAGGCGCGGTGGAGGCCATATTTTGTATTTTGGCACTGCGAGATCAAATTGTTCCGCCAACAACGAATTTAGACAATCCGGACGAAGGTTTTGATTTAAATTATGTTCCTCACAAGCCTCAAAAACGGCAAGTTAATTATGCCTTAAGTAATTCATTGGGTTTTGGTGGCACGAATGCGAGTCTGCTGTTTAAAAGAATTTAAAATCATATGCGAAAACTGATAACAGGGTGTTTCGGCGGTTTGTTGCTCATCGGGCTTGCTGTTGTATGGAATGTTTATCCCTTGATTTATAGTCCTATGCTGAGGAATGCCAATGGTACTTTGACACCGACGGTTATTTCTATTGAAAAAAATTCATCAGCAGTGTCTTTTGTACATGAACTTAAAAATAGAGATTTGATTGCATCCCCTCGTTTATTCTTAATGTTGATTCGCTTGCAAGGCTATGCAAATCAGCTTAAAGCAGGTATTTATGAAATCAAACCCGGTGAAACTGCGCAAGATTTGCTACGCCATGTTGTGGCCGGCGATGTGCTTACTTTACCCTTTCGTATCACCGATGGGACAACGCAGCGCACCATTGCAGCGCAAGTTGAGCAGCTTCCCTATTTGACTCAGCAGTCCGATGATTGGAACAAAATTGCTGAAGGACATGTTTCTGCTGAAGGTATGTTGCTGGCCGATACCTATCATTATGATGCAGGCAGCAAAAGTACTGCATTATTGATGACCGCGCATCTTAATTTGATGCGATATTTGAATGATGCTTTTGATAAACGTTCGCCTAACTTGCCTTATAAGTCGGCTTATGACTTGCTCATTGCGGCATCGATCATTGAAAAGGAAGCCTCCAGACCAAATGAAAGGCGATTAATTTCTGGCGTGATTGTAAACCGTTTGAAGATTCGCATGCCTTTACAAATGGATCCAACAGTAATTTACGGGCTAGGATCACAGTATCAGGGAAAGCTTACACATGCAGATTTAAGTATAGATTCCCCCTACAACACCTATAAATATTATGGCCTCCCACCAACCCCAATTGCGATGGTGGGTAGAGATGCCATTGATGCAGCCGCACATCCAGCATCGACGCATTATCTCTATTTTGTGGCCAGTGGAAATGGTTGTCATCATTTCTCAGAGACTTATGAGTTACAACGTAAAGCCATTTCGGACTATAAAGTGAAGGTGGAGCCATGTCAGGATTAGGGCGGTTTATTGTCGTTGAAGGATTAGAGGGCGCTGGTAAGTCAACGGCCATTCATACCATCAAAAACTTTTTAGCAGATAATATTGGTGATTTTATCACGACGCGTGAACCGGGTGGAACAGCCGTGGGCGAAGTGGTGAGAGAGTTGATTAAACATACGCCCAACGATGAACCTCTGGATGCACGCGCTGAATTATTATTGCTATATACGTCTCGTATACAACTCGTTAATCAGGTGATTAAACCCGCTTTACATCGCGGAACATGGGTGTTGGGCGATCGATTTGAGCTGTCGACATTTGCATATCAAGGTGGCGGTCGTGGACTTGATGCGAGGACGATCGAAGGTATATCTTCATTTTGTCTTGAGGGATTCGTACCCGATTTGGTATTATTTTTGGATGTTGATCCTGCGATCGGCTTACGTCGAGCGTTGTCTCGCGGTCATTCTGATCGTATTGAACAAGAATCATTGGCGTTTTTTTCGGCGGTCTATGATGCTTATCATGCAAAAATAAAGACGATGAAACAGGTCATCATGATTGATGCTAATCAACCCGAAGTAGTCGTGCAACAGGCTATTTTGGATGCTTTATCACACTATTTGGAAACAAACGGCAAGGGATCTTAACATCGACAATACAGCGTTCACCCCTTTATCTGAGCATGCACCGCTGTGGGAGCGAATTCAATCAGCGCTTCATCATCAGCGGATGGCGCAAGCTTTGTTGCTTATTGGCCCGCCGCATGTAGGTCTTTATGTTTTCGCCCATCGTTTGGTGGCAGTCTTGTTGTGCCATGCTGAACCCAAACCGTGTGGTGAGTGTGATTCATGTCACTTATTACGTGCCGGGACGCATCCGGACTATCAGATTATCCGTCCGGAAACTGAGGGCGGCGTGATTAAAATTGAGCAGATCCGCAACTTGCAAGAGGGGATTTACCAGACGCCTCAATGCGGTCAGCGCTTAATTATTTTGATTGAGCACGCTGATAAACTGAATGTTGCTTCAGCGAATGCGTTATTGAAAGTCCTTGAAGAACCGCCGCCTTATGTTCACTTTATTTTAGGCGCAGAACAACTGAGCTCAATTCCAGCGACCATTTTGAGTCGTACTCAACGTATGGTTTTTCCCGATCTTCGTCATGATTCCTCAAATTACGTTGCGCTGGGTGAGCATTATCCTACAGAATCAAATCGAGCGAAGTTATATGCCAAACGCCAATCGATGATGAGTGCACTATGTGACATCATTGAAGGTCAACTTTCACCGTGTACGGTTGCCGCACAATGGGCAGATTTTCATTTGTCAGATGTGTTATGGTTGTTATATTTGATTTTGGCACAGGCGATGCAAATGCAGTTGTTGCACGCACAAAATGTGACGCCTGATAACGAGGTAATTGGTCGATTTGCGAGTTTGCTGACGCCGGTCGCATTACTTCATCATTTTGATACAATTTATTTAATATCTAAAAAATTGAGCCATAATATATCTATTAATACAACGTTGGCATTAGAACATCTGTTGACGGATTTTATTCCGAAAGGCGCATTATGACCGATAATGATCTGATTATTAATTGTGTTTATCCGAATGAGCAGGCTCTCTTTCTCAGTTTTATGCCTTATGTCAAAGATGGCGGACTGTTTGTGCATACTAAAAATATTCATGAATTGGGCCAGTCTGTGACACTGTCCATTACGTTTTTCAATGAGCCTGAAAAACATATCGTCCAAGGAAAGGTAGTATGGATAACGCCCACGGGCGCTCAGGGAAACAAGCCTGCAGGCATTGGCGTGCAACTGGTGAGTGATAATAAACGCCAGATAGTCAATCTTATTGAAACCTATCTCGCCGGCAAACTGAAATCTGTACAGCCGACAGATACAATGTAGGAACCCAACATGTCCATATCAAACCCCGTAACTTTAATCGATTCACATTGTCATTTAAATATGATCGATCTCACTGAATTCGACAACAACCTGGATAATGTCATTGAGCAGGCTCGTGCGGCAGGTGTTAAGCGATTTTTATGCGTTTCAGTTGTTGTTGAGGATTTTCCAGTGCTGTGCCAAATAGCAGAGCGTTATCCAGATGTGTCTATTTCGGTTGGGGTTCATCCTGATAGTCCGTTTGATAAAGAGCTCGATGCTGATGCGCTATGTCAATTGGCTCAATTTCCGCAATGTATTGCGATTGGTGAAACCGGGTTGGATTATTATCGCATCGAACGTCCAGAAGAGCGCGCCTTACAGCAACAGCGATTTCGCGAACATATTCGTGCCGCGATTGCCTCTGGTAAGCCGTTAATCATTCACACTCGGCAAGCGGCAGAGGATACGCTAAAGTTGATGGAAGAAGAAAATGCTGCCAGCATTGGCGGCGTGATGCATTGCTTTACAGAAACCTGGGATATAGCGAAGCGTGCATTGGATCTTAATTTTTATATTTCATTTTCAGGAATTGCGACGTTTAAAAACGCAACAACGATACATGATGTGGCCAAAAAAGTTCCGGCTGATCGTATGTTAATCGAAACAGATGCCCCTTATCTAGCCCCGGTACCCTTCCGAGGAAAACAAAATCACCCAGCATGGGTAGCACATGTCGCACAGGGACTCGCAGCTCTCCGTCATGTGGATTATGAAACCATAGCTGCGCAAACAACCGAGAATTTTTATCGGTGTTTTCGGTTAAAAAAATAACCCAGGAGGGCTATCTGCGTGGCTTTATATATAGGTTTAATGTCTGGCACCAGTATGGATGGCGTTGACGCAGCGTTGGTTGATTTAGACACCAATCAGTGTGTTGCGGGGATGACGCGGCCCTATAGTGAGAAAGCCAGGGACTTTCTTGAAGAGGTATTACGTGTAGAGTCTGTTGGCTTGGGCGTATTAAGCCAATTGAGCAGTGTGTTGGGTAGAGAGTTTGGACAAGCCGTATTGGAATTATTAGAGAAGGCTCATTGTTCTGCGAAGGATGTTGTAGCTATCGGCAGTCACGGTCAAACCATTTGTCATGATGCCACGGCAGAAATTCCTTATACTGTTCAATTGGGGTGTCCTCACACCATTGCTGAGATGACGGGTATTCGTGTGGTCGCAGATTTTCGAACGCGAGATATCGTCGTTGGCGGTCAAGGCGCGCCTTTTGCGCCGCTCTATCATCAGGCCTTATTTGGCCATCACACACTTCCATTGGCTGTAGTCAACATCGGTGGCATTGCCAATGTGACCTTTTTAGAGCAATCACAGCCGCCACGCGGATATGATACCGGACCGGGGAACTGTCTGATGGACGCGTGGATTCGTCAAACGCTCAATCAATCTTATGATGCCGATGGTGCGTGGGCGAGCAGTGGTCATGTGATTCAGTCATTATTAACAGAGATGTTGTCTGATCCCTATTTTCAACAAACGCCGCCCAAAAGTCTTGGGAAAGAGTATTTTTCACACCTATGGCTTGCTTCTAAATTACATAAAACCTACGCGCCAGCTGATGTTCAGGCGACGTTACTTGAGTTAACAGCCATCACCATCGCTCAAGCTGTTTCGCAACATGTTATTAAACCGTCACAAGTCGTTCTGTGTGGAGGAGGGGTGCATAACCGCGCTTTACATCGTGCGATACAACGACATCTAAGTGATTATCCAGTCGTGAGCAGCGCACATCTGGGCGCCGATCCTGATTTCATTGAAGCCATGCTGTTCGCCTGGCTTGCTCAAAAAACAATTAACAACATACCCGTTGATCTGGCGGCACTCACCGGAGCAAAAAAGCCTGTTATATTAGGCGCAGTTTATTCCGGGCATGTTGATTGATTAACAAGACCAAATGAGGAACCTAAAACGCCTAAGCCGTTAGCATTCCGCGCGCTTTTTCTATTTCTTCTCCAACAAGGGATTCTGCTAATGGTATTTTAAATAACTTGAATATGAGTCCTGTTTTATCGTGTGCGCGCTCTTGAAGTGCCCCAATTTCTCCTCGCTTGCGGTTCTCTTCTTGTAGTAACATTTTTTGACTTTGATCTTGGAACCTTTCTTGTACCATTAGTACTTCTTGTCGTAACCGTTTGACTTCGTTTTGCAGTAATGCGATTTCTTTGGAAGGGGCTAGCCTAAATTCATCCCCGTACCAAAGTATTGAGTCACCCTTAATTAAAGTCTTTAACTTGTGAAACTCTTCGGGGGGACGATTCGGGTCGCATTCAGGCAGATCCCACAATGTTGCGCCACCCCAATGATTCTGGCCTCTTACCCAGCTGCATCTGTCTCCCGTATATCTTTGATGATAGCAAACAACCATTTCTTGGTCTTGATTGTTTTCTATTTTTTTAATAAGCCGCAATGCAATCACTAACCGCGAGCATGCGTCATAACCAAGAGCAATATTTTCTCCTGCCGGCATACCTGTTATTGGAAAATAGATATAGTCGCCTGTGCCTTTCGCAAAAAGATCCTTATTAAACGCGGGTAACAGCAGGAGTTTTTCATATCCACCTAATATTTCGACGATTGAATCAGGAATTAAAGCGGTTACTAAAGCTTTATGCGCTTTGTGATTGTCATAGTCATCATCATTAGTGTGAGTACGGGCATGTTGTAAGCTATTCAAGAGAGCGCTTATTTTATCATGTTCCAATTCGAGGTACTTCTTCCTCTCGATAGGCCTAATAATTTCCAAATAAGCGCTTATGTAATGACGTTTCAAGACGAGAAGTCTCTCCTCATTATCGAAATACCTAATATAGGCTGGTTGTTTCATTTTTAAATTATTTAAATGATTAAGCTCTTTTTCAAAGCGGTTTAGATTCTCATTTAAGCACTTAATCATTTGATCATAATAAACATTAAAAAAATCGTTCACGGCAAATTCCATTGTTTTATAAGATTGTAAAAAATGTTAATCATTGAGTAGTACTCTGCAAATAAACCCTTGCGATACGTCGTTTGCCGACTTCAATGATGTACTCGTTGTTCAACGCCAATACCAGGTGCGGGTCGCTGACTTTTTCGCCATCAATTTTAACGGCGCCTTGCTGAACCATCCGAATCGATTCCGTCGTGCTTTGCGTTAAACTTAACTGTTTTAAAAGCTGGGCAAGTGTTGTTGTGGGGGCGCATTCAACCGTTTGCAGCTCCAGGTCATCTGGAACTTGCTTTTTTTGAAAGCGATCAATAAATGCAATATGAGCGGTTTCAGCGAGTTCTTTGCTGTGAAAGCGCGTGACAATTTCCTTTGCAAAATCAATTTTAACATCGCGAGGATTGAATCCCTCTGTAACTTGATGTTTCATAGCATTGATGTCTGTCAGTGACTTAAAGCTAAGCACGTCGATATAGCGCCACATCAGCTCATCGGATACCGACATGAGCTTGCCGAACATGATGTCAGCGGGTTCAGTGATGCCAATATAGTTACCTAATGATTTTGACATTTTTTTAACGCCATCTAACCCTTCGATCAAAGGCAGCATCATGACAACTTGTGGTTCCTGACCAAAATGTTTTTGCAGTTCGCGACCCATCAGTAAATTAAATTTCTGATCACGACCGCCAAGCTCAATATCCGCTTTAAGTGCGACGGAGTCATAGCCTTGGATGAGGGGGTATAAAAATTCATGGATAGCAATGGGTTGGCCCGAAAGGTAGCGTTTGTTAAAATCATCACGCTCGAGCATACGGGCAACAGTGCCGGTTGCGGCTAACCGAATAAGATCACTGGAATTCATGGTATCCCACCATTTTGAATTAAATGTGATGGTCGTTTTGTCCCTGTCTAGAATTTTAAACACTTGATCTTGATAGGTTTTAGCGTTTTCAATGACTGCTTCTTTAGTCGGCGGCTGTCGCGTGACATTTTTACCAGTCGGGTCGCCAATCATGGCGGTAAAATCACCGATCAACACATTGATATCATGACCTTGTTGTTGAAATTCGCGCATTTTATTAAAAACGACGGTATGTCCCAGATGTAGATCCGGCGCCGTAGGATCAAATCCTGCCTTGATAATTAATGGTTTATTTTTTTGCAATTTTTTTTCAAGTTCGTTTTCAGGTAAAACTTCTTCACATCCACGAAGTAATTCCAGAGCATTCGATTTTTCACTATTCATAACAAACCTTTAAGTCAGGAAAATGTATCATTTCGATATCACAGAATGTAAATCCAAGCCGCGCAGGGATTTAGATCGGTTTTTATCGTGCCATAGCGAAAGGATACAGGAAAACTATATTTAGACCAAGCTGCATGCGTATTTTTGCATGCAGCTGGATCTAAACGGCAATGAAAATGATTGACCTATTTTACCGCAACGGGTATCTTAGCTGGGATATAAAGTTCATGTTATACCCCATTTTCAAATAAGGTTTAAAATGCATCGACAACGACATTCTTTTCCTAATCCCACTCCTAAACCATCAAAATTACTGATATTGGTGGCATTATTGGTTGTGTGTTTGTTGCCGTATTTATTGATCAAGACTTTTTTTGGCAAAAAAAATAACGATACACTCCAGGTGGCGCTAGCACTTCCTAGAGTACAGGCGCTCCAATCCTCTAAAACAGAGACGCTTGTTAAAGAGCAAAAACCGGTAGAGAAGATACAGCCCGTTGAAGTAGCGAAACTCGTTAAAGTAGCCAAACCGGCTGAAGTAGCGAAACCCGTCGTTTCTCCTCTTGTCAATGTGACAACGCGGCCAGGCGACTCATTGGCTACGATATTTAAGCGTGTGGGGCTAAGCGGGCAAACGTTACATGCGGTTTTGAACAATAATAAACATGCAGCCTTGCTGACTCGAATCAAGCCCAATCAATCCATTCAGTTCACTATCAAAAAGAATCAGTTAGAACATCTGACGTTTCAGCTCGATCATGGACAGATCCTCGACGTCTCTCTTGAGAAGGGCCATTATAAAACCACATTAACATCACCCAAAACAGAATTTCGTGAACACTATGTGACAGCAATCGTGCAATATTCACTCTATGGCACCGCAAAACGACAGAATATTCCTTACAAACTCATCCAACAAATGACCGATATTTTCAAACGAGAGATTAACTTTGCTAAAGACGTTCGTAGCGGTGACCGCTTTACAATTATTTATAAAGCAGGTTACATGGGTAATGATTTGGTGAGTGTAGGGGAGATTATAGCGGTCACTTATACGCACCGTGGCGAATCGCATCAAGCGCTTAGGCATGTCAATGCAGCAGGGGACGTTGAATACTTCACACCAGAAGGGGAGAGCATGAAACAGGGCTTTTCGCGATACCCGGTGAAATTCAGCCATATCAACTCGGCTTTTAGCTTATCCAGAATGCACCCTGTTCTTCATTATAGCCGCCCTCATAAAGGCATTGATTTGGCAGCACCGATGGGCACCCCGATTTTTGCAACGGGCGATGGTAAAGTGCAGCAGCTAGGCTACGAGAATGGCTATGGCAATGTCATCAAGATTTCGCATCATAATGCCCTTTATACATCAGTGTATGCTCATTTGTTAAAATTTAAAAAAGGACTATTCCGTGGTAGTTATGTGAAACGCGGTGAAGTTATCGGCTATGTCGGAAAAAGTGGGCTTGCCACTGGTCCACATTGCCATTATGAGTTTCATGTGAATCATCGCCCCAAAAACCCAAGTACCGTACCCTTACCTCACGCAGAACCCGTTCCAAGACGTGATCTCGCTTCATTCAAGAGACATGCTGACAAACTGATTGAGCATCTGAAATTATTTGAAGAGGCGCACTTGGCCTCGAAGAAAGATCATGCGGTGGGTTAGTCCATTGTTAATCTAATTTTGACAGGCTCACGGTATCTTCGTTACAAGCAGCCGCAATTAACTTGTAAGTTCCGTCGTTGCGAGCGAAGCGCGGCAATCCAGAGTTCAGAGCACGGTACTCTGGATTGCCGCGCTTCGCTCGCAACGACGGAACCTGGCATATTTTATACAAATTGTAAAATTCATTGGGAGGCACGAAGCAATCCAGAGAATAATGCTTCGAACTCTGGATTGCTTCGTACCTCGCAACGACTTCGTTCAGCATATTATTAATCTGCTGGTATCAAAAAGTTAAAGTAATGCAGTCAATGTACTGGTGCCTCTACAGTACGCCGGTATCGCCGCCTGCCCAGCATGTCATCCCTTTGCAGGGCTCGAGTTTTTTACTACACAAGGTTTTGAACATTGGTGATATGCTGATATCCATGCCTTCAAAACCTGTAGGATAACAGATTCCCTTATCGGTATAACTCCCGGCGATGCGTATTTCTCCCATGACGTAAATGTCTTTACTGACTGGGTACGCAGCTTTTTCCTTTTGATGTGAATAGCAAGCAATATAACAGGCAGGGCTGCCCTTGTAGTCGTTGTTGATGGGGAGGGAGTTTGCGCCCGTCATATGAGCGGAGACTGCTTTGAAGGTTTTGAAATGCTGGTTATACACGATGGGTGCGCATGTCATGAATAAACCTTGGATCAGATAGATAACCGCCATCATCAGTGCCAGATATTTATTCGTGTGTTTGACCAGACCCAGCCATGGTTCTTTATTACTAATCCATGCTGCACTGTAGCCTATATTGTATAGCGCAAGAATGATGAGTGCTTCAATCAACAGAAAATGTCGGGCGTCTAAACCGTGCTCGATGGCCTGGCTCACTGGGAATCGTAAAATATAGAGGGAATAGACAGACATAACGATAAATGAAGCGCCAATCAATGGGGTGAACCATGTAGCGTAAGGTGACTTGGATTGACCCGCTTGAAAAACACCATTGAATAACACAATATTGAGACTGCAAATAACGGGAATCATTTTCCAAAATTCAGATATCGATTTGGGCGAGAATGGTGCAACGAATAAGAAGAGTAAAGAAATAACGACTGCAAGAGGATACAAATATCTGCAAAAAACCAACAAAATATCTCTGAGTTTAACTAATATCGCTTCATGTGAATCGAGAGCAAACATGGCAATACCAAAAAATACTGGGGGCATGATCCAACTAAATTCTGAGCTATAGACCATTTCATGAATGACTTGGATGGTTAGGATATCGGATAACATCGCTGCAAAACTGAACAGTCCCCATATTAAAAGCGAAAAAAGAGTACCCAGCAACAATTTTAAAATGGTTTTCCATGCTTCATTAAATAAGCCTTGGTATGGAAAAGCAACGCACCTTTCTTCGAGTGCCACGAAGTAAAAAATAGAAATAATAAATGCACTGGTCATTGCGTTAGGCCACAATGCAAAAGAGCAGCCGTCAATGACATGATTGAATAGTCGATAATGAATATAGCCATAGATTAATCCCATCCCGATTAAAAAAGGGATACTGAAGGCTACGGTTTGGCGTGAAGGCAGTTTAATCTGCAGTAGCAATAAAGGCAGGGTCAGGGTAATAAAGGTAAATGCGGCAATTGGATCAGTGAAAGGATGGTATTCGAATATCTGGTAACTAATTAATCCTACAAATAAGCCGAATATTATTTTTAAAAATGACATGGATGACTCCTCAACCGTAGTGCTACTGCCATTTTAAGGGAATTAATCGGATGTAGGTTGGGTTGAGGCTGGTAAGCCGAAGCCCAACATGATGGTGTTGTTGGGCTTCGGCTTACCAGCCTCAACCCAACCTACGTCCGATTTATTCCCGTAACTTAATGGCAGTAAACCGTAATGTATATACCAACATAACATAATTAATTGTTTAAGCTAATACGTC
Source organism: uncultured Gammaproteobacteria bacterium (assembly GCA_963784615.1). Classification (GTDB taxonomy): domain Bacteria; phylum Pseudomonadota; class Gammaproteobacteria; order Legionellales; family Legionellaceae; genus UBA11403. The sequence goes on along the minus strand of CAWASG010000001.1, from coordinate 898,878 downwards.
CCACAGATGTTTAAATTAAAGCGATAAAACTTGTCTCAAACCATCCTCCAGCGATTCCATATCTTGATTGGAAAGCGATCCGATTTGTTTTCCAAGTCTTGATTTATCAACAGCACGCAATTGATCACACACTGCCAAAACGGCTTTCCCTTTGCATTGTAGTGGAATCACAAGCGGTGGGCGGGGTATCCCTGATGTTGAGAGTGGAACAACTAAAACGGTATGGCGCGCTTTATTAATCGGTGTTGCGCCGATTAAAATACAAGGCCGTACTTTTTGTATCTCAGAGCCTTTTGTGGGATTCAGATTCACCCAATAAATATCACCACGATTCATCTTGCAAGCCATCCCCAACGGTTACATCCCAATCTTTCATCTCTTCATGAAGGACGCGATCGTTTTCTACAGCTAAGGCACATTGATACAACGCATTTTCTTTTTTTAACATCGCTTTTTCAAGGAGAGACGCAATAAATTGACTGCGTTGCTTGGCAGGAACCGCTGATCGAAATCGAGAGGCAAGGTCATCCTGGATTGAAATAAGAATTTTTTGCATTTAAAGTCACCTGAATATATAGGATATAGTATATAGTATATGCTATATCCATGATTAGCAAGTTCACACCCTTGGGATTTCTTCCCAACACGTTGTATAACAGGGCGACTTCATATCTGCTCGCATAGATGGCGTGTTAACCCATCCTTGCGAGGCCAGGCGTAGGCTCTGGCGGCCAAAGCGATGGTTGATGTCGCCCAACACCTGCATGAGTCGTTCTTTTTTTTCGTACTGCCCATCAGTGTCGTCTTGAAATAGATCCAATTGTCGGGTTGCGTTATCGCTGAGGTCCGTTAATAACAGACCTATTTTCTTATAATGAAACCCTGTTTGATAAATCTTCTTTAAGCAGGATAAGGCCGTCTTGGTGATACGCCTTAAATCATCTGTTGGGCTCACAAGCGTCACGCCAATGGAGGGATTGTATTGAGGGAGATCGGGTCGAAATCGATTGGATAGAATGAACACAGAAACGTGCTGGGTCATTAGGTGCTGTTGACGTAATGCTTCAAAAGCATGGGCACAATGCCGGCTTAAGGCTTGTGCTAACGCTTGATACTCTGTTTGCATGACAGCAAAACTTCGCGATGATTGAATGGATTGCCTGGGTTTGACATCCTCCAGCGCCAGACAGGCCTGCCCAGAAAGCTCATAATGGGTGCGTTGCAACACCACGTTAAACGTGCTTTTAAGCCATTGAGGATTCGCATTTTTTAAATCAGCAGCGGTATATATACCCAAGCGCTGCAAGCGTTTACTCCACTGACGACCAACCCCCCAAACGTCACCGACATCAATGGTGTTCATCCATTCTTCGTGATTTGTGATATTAAACACTGGGATTTTTAATTTTTTTTTGGCAACGAAGTTCGCCAGTTTCGCGAGTGTTTTGGTTTTTCCAATGCCCACTGATGTTGGAATACCCGTCTGTTTTAAAATATTTTTTTGCAATGCACCGCAAAAATTGTCCGCTGAGGGGAGCGTGCTGACATCCAGAAAAGCCTCATCAATCGAATAAATTTCAATGTCGGGCCACTCCTCAGCAATGACTGACATGACGCGATGAGATAAATCACCATAGAGCGTGTAATTTGATGAAAAGATATGAATCTGCTTTTGCTGGCAAACGTCTTTGATTTTAAAATAGGGCTCACCCATCTGAATACCCAACGCTTTCGCCTCATTCGAACGCGCGATGACACAGCCGTCATTGTTTGATAACACGACTATCGGCTTTGCATATAAATCAGGCCGAAAGAGACGCTCACAGGAGGCGTAAAAGTTATTGCAATCGACGAGCGCATACATTGCTTAATCCGCCGGGTGAATGACATAGGTGACGACACCCCAAATGACCAGATCGTGATCTTCGGTGATATCGATAGGCTGAAAGTCATCATTTTCAGGCATTAAACGAACACGTCCATTAACACGCGACAAGCGTTTAACAGTTAATTCCCCATTAACCGCTGCGATGACAATATGCCCATGTATGGCGTTTATGCTTTTATCAACAATTAATAAATCACCCGAATGAATACCGGCTTTGTTCATGGAGTCGCCGGATGCCGTGACGAAAAAAGTTGCCGCTGGGTGTTGAATTAAATGTGTGTTTAAGTCAAGGCGCGTTTCAATGTAATCATCAGCAGGGGAGGGAAAGCCCGCACGAACACTACTGGCGTAAAGTGGGGGCAGGGGGTGGGTATTGTGCTCAAGCAATGTTTTAACGGCATTGACGCGTGACAAAGGGACCCGTAATGGTTTTGTCGGTTCCCCATAACTGTTTTGCCCCTTCGGACGCCCGGCTCCGATTCTTTTTCCACCATGACTCATGAGTATTCTTGAATAGTGTACAATATTCAAAGGATAGAATAACACTGGGTGTTTGTCAAAAGTAGATAGATATGAAACAACAGGATGATTTGATCAGCGACAGAAAGCTGCTGCTGCTGCACCCACTTCTGCCGCTTCTTCTTTTTCATCCATCATAGCTTGCAGACTATCTATGCAATGCTTTAACCGGCAATGTACGTGCTGATGATTTGGCGAGTTAGTTGTAGTACTGGAGGCTACGGTTGAGTTATTTTGTAAAGTACGGGGCGGAGACATTTCTTCAAGCCCGTTTCTTGGTGAATATAGATCTGAAGGTGCTCTTTCCATATGTGGTTTGACGTGACGAAGCTCATCCTGGGTTGCTACACCCGTAAATACATCAATTACATTTTTGAAGCTAACGTGAGATGTCCCGCTGACGAGTGCATTAGGAAAATGTTCTTGAACAACGCGCCAACACGTTTCACACAATAGTTTATTGAGACCGATGAGCTTAATTTCGAGGTCATATGCTTTGAAAAACAACATGAGTAACTGTTCGGCATGGATAGTGCCGAACTCGTGATCTATCGTTGCGAACGGTGCATTTTTACTATCTGAATATTGTTTTAAAAGATTTATGCGATTATCAGGAAGTATAATAATACAATTTTCCAGAGCGAATTGTCGATCAAAGGTAGGATCTAATAGATGAGCAGAAAATAGAAAAAAATCTACAATTGTGGCTACTTTTTCTACTAGAACTTTACGCGCTTCTGTATGGTTATTATTTTCATCAGTGATAGCGAGCCCCCCTCTCATCATTTCGGCGATACGATTGGGCGGTTCGAGAAGGTAACAACCACCTGATGATGTCACTTGTTGATTAATGAAATCAATGAGTAGCGAATTGTTAAGTTTAGAATTTAAAGGCCCTTGATTCAGGATTGCTAATATTTCAGGGCAAGTGATCTCTCGCTCTTGACACACACGCTCTCGATTATAAAATTCTATTTTAAATACCTTATTGGCTTCGCTCAGTAAAATGACGTTATGTTCAGTATCTTCTCGGGGCTCATTGGCTTGAATAAATTTGAGTTGAGCCTTGCCCCCGTTCAGAAATCCTAGAATGGCCGAGTGTCGCTCGTGCCGCTCACTTTTTTGGGTTATAGTCCTTCCATAAAGGTTTGCAAATTCAGAGCACCAGGTATTAATCAAGTTAATTCGGCGCTTAATTTTTAATCTCATCTCGGTTAATTCCGAGGCTTTTGCAGTTGCGTCTTTGGCTAGAGGCTTGGCATTTGACGCGACAATCAATGTTCTTACAAACGGATGGTAGGTAACTGCTACACAAACGGATAGATCAGATGCTAAAATTTTAGCTACATTATCCAGCCGACGCAGCACTACTTGGGTAGGTAAATCCGTTCTTTCTTCGGCCAGGCCATATTTTACAATGGGAGCCAGAAAATAAGACAGAAAATTTTTCTTAAATTCTTGTTTATTAAGTGAAGGCGCCGGGTCTTTTTGGCCTGAATTTATCCACGCAGGAATATCGGTGAGTAACCATCTGCTTATGGATGACCACAGCAGTTTTGTATCAATTTCGCCATTCGACCCCGGGAAAAGAACGCTATTTAAATTCTCAATGTAGCATTCTTGGTAGTGGTCAACTAATTTCACGCTGTTTTTTTCAAGCTCCTCCCGGAAACTGTCAATCATGTCAAAAATGATATTAATAAAATATTGACCATGACTCTTGGCAAATGTTATTTGCTCTTTAATGAATAAACCTCTATCGGTGACAACAACATCTGGTTTTATAGCAGTTGCATATGCCAATCCCGCCACCCTTTTTGCATGGTTGGCGACAGCTGTTTTTTTTAACGTAGCCAATAATTGTTCGAATTTCATGGGAAGATTTTAAACCTCAAATTGTTATCTACATATTTTTAGCTAGGGATATCTTCGCAGCCTATGCATTAGGTGCTGCATCTGGTAGAAGGTTATCGCGCATATCAAATGGTGGTGGCAGTGGTGATAATGTCCCATTTTCGGAATATTTAATACTTGAATGACTCGATAAACATGCTGAACCTGCTCTTGATGTTTGCATTGAAGTATTGCCACTAGTATTACGTGGAGGTGTTGAATAACCGTCAAAAAAACGAGGTTGAACTCTAGCCGAAGTGTGTTCTGGTGGCGAACTGGTAGCTGCTGTTATACGAGATATGAAATAGTGGTTGCCTGATGCGTTAGCACTTTTTTGAAGTGCCATTTTGTTGTATGCGTTATGATTCGAATTGAAATCAGCTCTAGCTGTTTCATTAGCAAGAAGTAAGTCAAAATGTGTGGTTCTTTGCAAGTACATGGCTATTTCTAATGGTTTAAATGCATCGAAGCAGTTTAACAAAAAGCTTTCATATAGGGGCTTTAAAGTGTGTGTATCGATTTCTCGAGGGCTATCCTGATTAAAGAACTCTGCTAATTCTCTGTCCCATATTGATAAATGAAAAGGAGTTCTATACGTCATTAGTAGCGAATAAAGTCGTGGGTATCCTACCTGTAATTGTTCTTCAGTGAGTTTTTCAGACATCATTTTTCCTGGTTGAGTGTTTATTATGATTTTTATTGATACACAAATTGCTAAAGTGCTGCAATTATAACCTGTATTGATATAAAAAAACAAATGATTTTTGGTGGCGAAGCACTAATACATTGACTGCCTAACTATTTATTGGATGCCCGCAGCGGATTACGTTCGCTGTCTCAAGATCGAAGTGGCGGGCACGACGGAGGTTGCTTGGTTTTCAGAATGGTATGCAGTGTCGATTTTTTTCGTTTAATAGGTAGAGCATTAATGTCTTTGCGTTATGCCATGGGTCGCCCTGGCCCGCGTCATACCCGCCACGCTGTATATGAGTTCTCCATTGCGGAAATCTAGCGCGGCGCTCGCGATGAACCTCACAATTTGTGCTATGCCTGTATCAGGCGTCGTGCCTCGCAATGACGCGACCTGCAGGTTCATTGTGGCTTATTTGCCCCACGGTGGCTGGGGCGCTCCCAAAGACGAACCGGTCGTAACTAAAAGGAAATAGTGTTAGTACTTTGCATGTCCTGGCGTGCGTGGAAAAGGAATCACATCGCGAACGTTGGCAATGCCGGTGACATAGCTGATTAAACGCTCGAAACCTAAACCAAAGCCCGCGTGCGGTACTGTGCCATAACGGCGAAGATCGAGGTACCATTGGTAAAGATCGGTGTTAATGCCTGATGCCAACATCCGTTGTTCGAGTAAATCCAGGCGCTCTTCACGCTGGCTTCCGCCGATGATTTCCCCAATTCCGGGGGCGAGAACGTCCATCGCTGCGACGGTTTTTCCATCGTCATTGAGGCGCATGTAAAAGCTTTTGATATCTTTAGGATAATCCGTGAGGATAACAGGCTTTTTACACCATTGCTCCGCTAAATAACGTTCATGCTCGGATTGTAAATCCAGCCCCCAGTGGACAGGATATTGAAATGTGCATTTCGCTTCTTCCAGGACTTTGATGGCCTGAGTATACGTCATGACTTCAAAATCCGATTCAGCTACGTGTTGTAAGCGCTGAATACAGGTTTTGTCGATGAATTGGTTAAAGAATTCCATGTCATCAGCACATGTTTCCAAAACCGTTTTGCACAAATGACGGAGTAAGGCTTGGCTTAAGTCACACATGTCAGCAAGCGTTGCAAAAGCAAGCTCTGGCTCAATCATCCAAAATTCTGCTAAATGCCGGCTGGTATTGGAGTTTTCAGCACGAAACGTCGGTCCAAACGTGTACACCTTGGACATTGCCAAACAATAGGCTTCTGCGTTTAATTGTCCAGAGACGGTTAAGAAAGTCTCTTGCCCGAAAAAATCTTTGGAAAAATCAACTTGCCCTTTATCATTTTTGGGAAGGTTCATCAGATCAAGCGTACTCACACGAAAGAGTTCGCCAGCACCTTCGCAATCATTTGATGTAATGATGGGGGTGTGAATCCAGTAATATCCACGCTCATCAAAAAAGCGATGAACGGCTTGAGCCAGAACATGACGTACCCGTGTCGTGGCGCTAATGGTGTTGGTGCGCGCTCGAAGATGAGCAACATCACGTAAATATTCCAGTGTATGACGTTTCGCTGAAATAGGGTAGGATTCAGGATGCTCAACCCAACCCGTGACTTCAATGGTATCGGCCTGTAATTCAACGCCCTGTCCTTTACCTTGAGAGGCAACGAGTTTTCCGGTGGCAATGAATGAACAGCCTGTGGTTAGGTTTAAAATGTCCGTTTCATAATTACTGAGCGTATTGGGCGCAATGATTTGCAGCGGCGTCATGCTTGAGCCATCTTGCAAGTGAATAAATGATAATCCAGCATTGGAATCGCGGCGTGTTTTAACCCAGCCACGTACGGTTATGTCCTCGTTGAGGGCAACTGCACCTGCCAAACATTGCTTACTGCTGTAAACGTCGCTCATGATGTACTCCGAAATTATTTTACTGGATAATACACCAGAGGCTGTCGTTAATTCTACTATTGAGTATTTAAAAATGATTAGAAAAATTTTTTTTACAGTTGTTATTATGAGCCCTGCGTTGGTGTTTGCAGGTGATACTACCTTGAATTTATACCGTCCTTTTGCAGAAACAACCAAGCATGTGCCCGTGACGATTGAGTCAACTCAAAAAGGGTATTGCAAGAAACAGTCGGAACGTATTAAACGGGAAGATGCCTGGCATTGTGTGAGTGAGGATAGTGTGATTCACGACCCGTGTTTTTCGAAGCGATTTGGTTCCAATCAAATGGTCGTTTGTCCGCAGTCTCCCTGGTCAGGGAAAAGCGTGCAACTCATGCTTGATAAACCATTAGATGAGCATGATATGGTACCACTTGACATGTCACGAACACTCCCGTGGGCAATTGAACTGAAGAATGGTGAGCATTGCGTGTCTGTTGCACCGCATCAATCCCGTGATGGGTTGTCGGTGAATTATCAATGTATGAATGGTGTGGAATTAGTCGGTGATGCACACCGGTGCTCGCCTGTATGGACGATATTGAGGCAAGATTCTTCAGGGGTATCGATGGTTGAACTGTCTAGCGCGTGGTTTTAAAAACAGGTATTCTGTGCGTAGGACACCATACTTCAAGGAGAGCAATCATGTTACCCCATCAGAAATCAGCCCAGCCTGTTAACCAAGGTCCTTTTATAGCAACTACCAAAGCTCCACCACCACCCTACGAGGCGACACATCGCTATGCAGCAACCGTTCCCAGTTTGCTTCCCGAACCATCGCCATACTATATTGCTCAACCGGCTCGCTTCTCTGCTACTGGTCAATTCAGGTTTTTTCTTCCAGTGCCGCCTCGAGGAACGTTTACACGGGAATCATTCGGTTCAGCTCATTCGGTTCAATCCGGAGGTCAGAGTCAAACAACACCCATTGGCTCCGGAGATGCTTTGTCAAAGGCACTCAAATGAAGACAATGGTCATTAATGCGTTGTATTAACGGATAATTATCCAGAGGAAAATGAAAACGATTGGCATTGTAGACTTGGGGGATTAGGCAGAGATCAGCAAGCGAGATACTGTCTCCATAACATACATCGATACTTCGGGGTAGCGTTTGTAAACGTGCCTCGAAGGCATCAAATCCTGTTTCTAACCAATGATGGTACCAGTGTGTTGTTTGTTCTTCCGTTGCCTGAAAATCTTGTTTCAGTTCTTGTAAGACGCGTAAATTATTCAAGGGATGAATATCACAGGCAACGATAAGCGCCAGGCTTTTTACTTGCGCACGCGCTAATGGTTCCTTGGGCAATAGCGCTTTTTCTGGGTAGACGTCATCCAGGTATTCGATGATGGCAATAGATTGAGTCAAGATAGCATCGTTGACTTCAAGTGCCGGGACTAATCCTTGTGGGTTGAGTGCCAGGAAGTTTGGGTGGTGTTGTTCGCCACCATGATTCACCAAATGAACAGGGATCGTTTCATAAGGAATACCTTTATATTCCAGGGCAATGCGAACACGATAACAGGCCGTTGATCGATAATAATCATAGAGTTTCATCACGTTACCTCCTGATGAATAGAGCCAAACAGATTTTGCCCTTTGTCATCTTCCATCGTGATACGAATGGTATCGCTTTTACGCATAAATGGCGTGACAGGTTGGCCACCGCTGATAATTTCAAGCATGCGTTTTTCTGCAATGCATGAGGAGCCTTTCGTTCGGTCAAGATTAGAAACCGTTCCTGAACCGATAATTGTCCCTGCACTTAAACGACGCGTTTTTGCGGCATGAGCGATAAGCTCTGGGAATGAAAACGTCATATCGGTGCCAGCATCCGGCTCACCGAACAAAACACCGTTGAGATAACTTTTTAATGGACGATGCAGGCGCTTCCCGTCCCAGTAGGGCGCAAGCTCATCGGGCGTGAGAGCGAGCGGTGAGAAGCTGCTGGAGGGCTTGGATTGAAAAAAACCGAATCCTTTGGCAAGTTCATCGGGAATGAGATTACGTAACGACACATCATTAACCAACAGGATGAAACGAATATGACGCTCGGCTGATGCGGCATCAACCCCCATGGGAACATCATCGGTAATCACGGCAACCTCTGCCTCAAAATCAATCCCGAAGGATTCATCCAGTCCGGAAATCGGCTCCATCGGGGCAAGAAAAGTGTCCGCCCCCCCTTGATACATGAGTGGGGATGTCCAGAAATTCTCGGGCATTACAGCGCCACGTGCTTTGCGAACGAGCTCAACATGATTGACATAAGCACTGCCATCGGCCCATTGATAGGCGCGGGGCAGGGGAGAAGCCATTAGATGAGGGTCGAAAGCAAAGGTATGTTTGGCGGTATGTTGATGTAAGGCCGTATTCAGTTCTCTTAGCTTTAGCTCGACGTCCTGCCAGTTTTCGAGTGCCTGTTGGAATGTGGGTACAATATGCGTTGCCAACACTGCAGTGGTGAGCGTTTGGTTGACGAGACAAAGTTCACCATCGCGTTTTGTTTTGGATTTAAGACTACCGAGTTTCATAACACACCTCGGCGCATTTGATCGCGTTCAATGGCCTCGAACAGTGCGGTAAAATTGCCTTCACCAAAGCCCTGATTGCCTTTACGTTGAATGATTTCAAAAAAGACAGGGCCAAATACATTTTGGGTGAAAAGTTGAAGCAATAATCCACTGGCTGGATCACTTTCACCATCAATCAGCAGACGTTCTTCTCTGAGTTTTTCCAATGGTTCTTTGTGCCAGGGGATACGACTTTCGATCATGTCGTAATACGTGTCGGGCACATCAAGAAACTGAATTCCATTTTGGCGCATGTGGTGTATGGTGTCATAAATTTTTTCTGTGCTGAGGGCAATGTGTTGAATACCTTCACCGTGGTACTCATGTAAAAATTCTTCAATTTGTGAAATATCATCTTTGGATTCGTTGAGTGGGATTTTAATTTTGCCGCATGGACTTGAGAGGGCTCTGCTGATGAGACCAGTGGCTTGGCCCTTAATGTCAAAAAAACGAATTTCATGAAAGTTAAAAATAGACTCGTAAAAGTTCGCCCATTTATCCATGTTTCCGCGGTAGACGTTATGCGTGAGGTGATCAATGATTTGCAACCCGGTCGATTTGACGAGAGGGGGTACATTGTTGATATTCCATTGACCTTGAAAGGGTTGATGTGTGGCATCCACGAAATAAATCACACTGCCACCAATGGCCTGAATCGCAGGCAGGCCATGTTGGACTTCACCTTTTTCCACGAATGGGGTAGCGCCTCGTTTTACCGCTTCTTCAAATGCGATGTCGACATTGTCAACAAAAAACCCCATCGCACAAGCTCCCGCGCCATGCGTTTTTGCATGCGCCGAAGCCTGGCAATGCGGGGCATGATTGAGAATAAACTGAATCTGGCCTTGCTCGTAACGGGTGATGTCATGTTGCGGATGTGCAGCAATAGCTTGAAATCCCAAGGCTTGGAAGTTGTGTTGAATCACTGTTTTATCAGGTGCTGAAAATTCAAGAAAGGCAAAGCCGTTTAAACCACAAGGATTGTTATTCATCGTATTCTCCATTTGTGACGATCTCCGTTTCAACGCGTTTAAAGACCAGTAGTCAGTATGTTAATGCGAGTGTTTCAGTAACTTCAGTACAAACAGCCACAAAGAGCTTGCAGGTTCCGTCGTTGCGAGGCACGAAGCAATCCAGAGTTCGAAGCTGTATTCTCTGGATTGCTTCGTGCCTCGCAACGACGCCTGATACAACATTGCACAAATTGTGAAGTTCATTAGGAGCGAAGCGCGGCAATCCAGAGTTCAGAGCACGCTACTCTGGATTGCCGCGCTTCGCTCGCAACGGCGGAACCTGGCAGATCTTATACAAATTATGATGTTCATTGCGAGTTAAGTTTAGTTTGCGGCTTTACCAAAAACAAACCATCAGCAATGGGTAACAAGCTGCCCCATACCCGTTTATCGGTTTTAATTTTTTGATTTAATTTACGTATATCACGAACTTGGGCGCCTGTTTCAGCGGGATCAATGACTTTGCCTTCCCAAAACATATTGTCAATTGCAATCAGTCCATTGGGGCTGACGAGCTGCAACGCTAATTCATAATATTTGAGATAATTGGTTTTATCAGCATCGATAAATATAAAGTCAAAGTGATGATTCAGTCCATCGTTGATCAGTTGGTGTAGCGTCTCAAGCGCCGGCGCAATGCGTAATTCAATTTTTTTATCTTGACCTGCAGCATGCCAATATTGGTGCGCGGTATTCGTCCATTCAATATTGATATCGCAAGTAATGAGATGACCATCATCCGGGAGTGCAAGCGCCATGGCCAATGCGCTATATCCGGTAAACGTCCCCAGTTCTAGCACGTTTTTTGCATTCAATATTCGAATCAAAAGCTGCATGAATTGTGCTTGCTCGGGTGCGATCTGCATGACAGCCAAGGGATGGGTACCATTTTTTTGTCGCAATGCCGCGAGTACTGGATGCTCGTGCAATGAGACATCCAGCATGTAGTTGTATAGATCGGGGGTAAGATTTAGATGCTTCATCAGGCAAGTAGCTCTTTTGCAATGGCATCAGAAATCGTACTGGTCGGACGGTTCTCAGCAGAAGATCGCACAAAAATCTCAAGCAATCGATTGCCAATACCATTGATTTGTTGTTGCATCTGCGTTTCCGGTGTGGATGCATATCTGCCTGCCGCAAAAATAAGGCCGCCCGCATTGATGACATAATCCGGTGCATACAGGATGCCTTTATCGTGCAGTTGCTGTCCGTGAAAGCTGTGCGCGAGCTGATTGTTTGCAGCACCAGCAACGATCGATGTTTGGAGTTGAGCAATCGTCGTATCATCCAAAACACCACCTAGCGCACAAGGCGAAAATACATCACAGGCGACTGAATGTATTGCAGAGGTACTGACATGTTCAGCATTAAATGCTTGAACCGCACGTTCAACCAATGCTGGATTGACATCGGCGACTGTAAGCTTTGCACCGGCAAGATGAAGATGCTCGGCCAGACGATAGCCCACATGGCCCAGTCCCTGAATAGCAACATGCAAGCCACGAACGCTTGGAATGTTAAGTTTGAAACTGACTGCTGCTTCAATCCCGCGAAATACACCAAGCGCTGTTGCAGGAGAAGGATCCCCATGATTTGATCGGCTGGCGACATAAGGAGTATTTCCCGCAATGATATCCATATCTTCTAATTGTGTGCCACTATCCATCGCCGTGATGTATTGCCCACCTAAACTATTAACAAAAGTGCCAAATTGTTTTAAATAGCCTTCACGATCGTAGGGTGTTGAGGGCTTGATGATGACGGCTTTCCCACCACCCAAAGGCAGATTGGCGAGTGCCGCTTTCGAGCTCATACCAATCGCTAATCGCATCGCATCTTGAATAGCCGCTTCTGTATTAGGATATTCAATAAATCGACAGCCACCCAATGCTGGTCCCAATTTGGTACTGTGAATGGCAATGATGGCTTTCATGCCGGTCTTGGGGTCAACTTTAAAATGAATTTCACCAAAACCATGCGCAAGTGCATAATCCATAAAATCGATAGGTTGATCGTTGTTTGATGGGGTTGAATTGCTTGAAATCATGAGTACTTCCTCTAATAAGTTTAGGGATATTTATAGACTTATTTTGAGATTAAATCAATGTATATGATATAATGCGCATTTGATTGATTCAGACACCAACATGACTAAACTCTTTTCTCATCAAGCCCCCCTTTTTTCGCCGCTCGCCATAGCGCCGATGATTGATTGGACCTACGTCCACTTTCGAGTGCTGATGAGGCTATTAGCACCGCATGCATTGCTTTACACGGAAATGCAAACTGCGGGGGCAATTGAATATAACCCTGCACGGGCGCTAGATTGTTATTTTCCTTTAGAACATCCATTGGCATTGCAACTGGGTGGTTCTGATATAAGCGCACTTGTTCGATGTGCACAACAAGCCGAAGCTCATGGATTTGCAGAAGTGAATCTTAATCTTGGCTGCCCAAGCGATCGCGTGCAAGCTGGGCGGTTTGGTGCATGTTTGATGGCGGAACCCCTGCACGTGGCCGAGTGCATCAGCGCGATGAAACAAGCGGTTAACATTCCTATTACAGCGAAAACACGAATTGGGATTGATGAGCAAGATAGTTATGACTATTTTGCCTCGTTTGCGCGAGCATTGGTGGATGCAGGTTGCGATAAACTGATTGTCCATGCGCGTAAGGCTTGGTTGAAAGGGTTAAGTCCCAAACAAAACCGGACTGTGCCACCATTGCATTATGACTATGTTTATCAAATTAAAAAAGAATATCCAACGCTCCCGATTGTTATCAACGGCAATATACAAACATTGGATGAAACCAACCAACACCTTCAATCTGTGGACGGCGTCATGCTTGGGCGATTGGCATGTCAAAACCCATACCAAATCGCAGTCATTCACCATGCGTTGCATCCCGAAGTGCCTTTGCCATCGCGAGAAACAGTTCTGCAGCAGTATGTTGACTATGTGCTGTCGTTAGGTCAACCGAGAACGGGAATAGGTCATCTCATTAAGCCGATATTGAATTTGACCCACGGACTGCCTGGATCTAAAGCTTGGCGTGAGCAGTTGGTCATGATTCAGCGATCTGGAGACGTCAATCGCCTAATGAGTGCGATCGGGTCTTTGGTTGAAATGGAATGCATGACGCTGGCGTAGCCTCGCTGCCATTAACTCGACTTTAGCCAATTATTGCCGCCAAGGCCAGTTGATAAATCAATAAGTTAGCATTTTTTTCAGTTATTTTTAAAGAACCAGTATTATTTCCATGATTTTTAGACATTGAAAAATACATCTTCACCCATATTGAGCGCCTGATTACCATAATAATATCAGCCAAAGTTAGCTCACCCTTCTTGTCATACCATGATGTAGTGACGTGGGCGATCAGTTATCCAGGCTAATGCTGCACATAATCCAAACTCATTGGTGGTGGTGGAGACAGATATTGCAACTGATTATCAAACACCTGTGCTGGGGAGCATCGTCCCGCATCCAAGGACGCTTCGAAAAGCACGCGAGCAAGTCAACCAGATAGTTATTGATGGGCTGTCTGCCCGCCGAATCAGAAGTTACTTACATCGCTGGGCCACGTGGTGGGTTAGAACCGCACAAAGTTGGCAGTACCAGGATTTATTGGAATAGTTTTTGAACGTGTGTTGGGATTTCCCCCCTGCGGCTTATGCTACCGGGTTACTTCACCAAGCGTCTAAAAAGGCTGCGAACCATGAACATGTTCTGGCTCTATCAACCCTAGGATTTCTCGCGACAGCTTGAGATCGGCGCTTCTAACTTCATCTAGGCGGCTAAGGGCCGCCAAATCTAGGCGAGCCTCGCGCGCCCACCCCACGCCCCGCACCCCCGCAGCCCTCAACATCTCCCCTCGCCGCAATATAAAATCGACACCCAAACCAGAGGAAGCAGAAATAACTAATGGAAACAAAGGATCTTCCTGGTGTGAAGCGAAATTATAGAACATTAACTCCCGCGGCAGCTTATCTTCAGTGAACCCGGGGCATGGGTCAAACGAGCGGTCTTTGCGGCAATATTCATTAATCACGTGCACTGGCACATCGCGCTGTGCCAGTCCAACTTTCATCCAGGCGGCCTCCATCGCGGTCCAACTACTTGTGCGTGCCCAATTATTATATCCCTGAACATACTCATTCAATGCTGTTTTAAGTGCTGACAGGTCAAAATGAGCGTTATTATGGTCGTTGCCGTGTTGCCTGTAAGTAAACCTCACCGGTTCATTCGTTTCCTCATCTATGTATTCCATTTTTTTGATGCGCTGCGCAATGTCGGCTTTTGTCTCATCGCTCATATACCTTTCTAACATCCGACACATGTGGGTGTCTTTGGCCCAATAGGCGTATTCATACGCGGAGATACCTGTAAATTCACGGCCTGAGTAATCGCATACATTACCCGTCCCTAATAACCAGGTTGATGTTGTATCCGTGCCTTTTTGAGAAATTTTTAATAACTTCTCTGCTTCATCCTGTTTGCCTTGTGCAACACATAATAAAAATTTGGAGAGCATTTGCCGACGTCTCTCTGTGGCAACCCCTGCATCTTCATCTTTTTTTGCGCCTAAATGTAATGCATGAAGTGCTCGCATTCCTGTTTTTTGTTGTTCTTCTTGAGCTTTTTGCTCTTTTTCATTCGATGGCTTTTCATCTAACCTTTTTTCACCTAAAAAACCGGCAACCCTATCACTTGCAGGATAATTTGCGTTGAGCATTTCAACCGCTTTGGAGGAACGAGGGGCTTCGTTTGGGTTGCCCTCAGCTTTTGCGGTTGGTGCTTTTGCAGAAGACTCATTGTCACTGGATTTTGCGGCCTTAGCTGCGTTAGCGGCGCCATCCGAACCTGATTTTGATATAGCAATACCCATGGTTTTTCTCCTGTGCTTTGCTAAATTGTATACCAATAGTCGCGTTTTGTCTTTTTTCGAGCAATTTTGTGAACTATTTTTTGAGCCGGTCTACTTTCTCTAAAAATAAACAAGATGGTTAGCTTGGATAAAGCCGAATGAAGTCAGATAAAGTAATAAGGTGTTCTGGATACCGCGGTGGACTAAGATTCAATATGAGACAATTTATTAAAAGGCCATAAACCACCGAATTATGAGAAAACTGCATGAAGCAATTACGGGCCAGCGACTAATCAAGAAAAAATGGCTAAAGTCCAGATTAAGTTAAGGGAACTAATAGGACGTAGCAACTGTCTTGAAAAATATTTTTAATATTTTATAAAACGTTTTGCTATTACTCATTCTGTTTTAAATGAGGCTCTTCCCCAAACCTCGGGATACTTTTAGAGATGATTTAATTTCTCGTAAACAATAGATACAGGGCAGCACAAGCCGCCCTGTATCATCTCACGATAATCGATGTCCTCGCCTGTGCCGTAGTGCGATTTTAGTATATTTTTGAGGTGTAAAGCATACAAAGCATATGAGCAACGGGACAAATGTATCTAAAATTACTGACTAATTATGGTTTCTCTGAATCATAAGGTAATGTCATTCTAGATGAAGCCACGCCTACTCCTGATGGGGCCTGCGTTCCAGACAAATCTGCATCCATGCGATCGCGCGCACATCCATGTGCGCGACGGTCTGGAACGCAGGCCCCATCAGGAGTAGGTTCTTTCCTTTCATTATGCAGACATCTTTTTTCGTCGTACCATGAGGGACTATTTACCATCGGCTTATACGGATCTCAGATAATAATCGAATAGATAGAAACGGTTAAAACAGACGCCTGTGTAGTAAACGAAAAGAGTGCGTATCTGTTGGGCCTTGTGTTTTAGACCGGTCGCGCCATGGATGGCGCGCCGACCCCATGGACGGGGTTTGTCTAAAACACAAGACCCAACAGATATGCACGGGGATGCATGCGGTCTTTGCTACTATTCACATTTCAAACGCTCCAGTCATGGTGTGATCATACTTCTATGGCGTCATCCCAACACTGACCACTTTTTATCATCGCATTGATAATAATAAGCAGCTTACGCATGCAGGCAGTAATGGCAACTTTCTTTTCTTTTCCTGCTAAGCAAAGTCGCTCATAAAAACCCTTAATTCGGGTATTATGTTTAATAGCAACCAATACAGACATATAAAGAGCGCACCTCACAGAGGCTCTGCCGCCCCATATAGTGCGTATTCCTTTGAGTGTTCCACTATCACGATTAAATGGAGCAAGACCCGCCAAAGAGGCTATCTGTTTTGCTCCGATGCTACCTAGTTCTGGAATTTCTGAAAGCAGGTTTGCGGCTGTCACTGCCCCAATCCCTTTGACACTTTCTAAGATTTTTTTCTTTTCCGAAAACACTGGATTGTTCGTAATTATTTTTTGTTGGGCCTCATTAATCATCTTTAATTCAGCTTCCAAAACCTCTAGAACACGCGCAATTGATGCTGTTTGATCAGCTGTGGCTTTATCCAAACGATTTTTTTCCATTATGATCATATCGACTACTTGCCGCCGCCTAGCATTATTAGCCTAGCATTATTATCAGACAGTTCTATATTATCGTCGTTATAGGAAACATTTGGTTTAGGTTCGATTTTACTAGCAAATAAGGCAATCACATAAGCGTCGATTTTATCGGTTTTTGCCAGTTTACCAAGCGCTTTCGCAAAATCCCTTATCTGTCTTGGGTTCATAACGCACACTTGAAGTCCTGCTTTAAAAAGCGCATACGCTAGGGGTTTTTCATACCCACCTGTTGCCTCCATCACAATTAATGCGCCAGCAAATATGTTTAATTTTTTGGCTAGTTTTTGAATGTCGCTTGGTTCATTTTTAAACTGCATATGTTTGTTGTTAGGTAAAATAAACACGTCTAATGTGCTCTTCGATACATCAATACCAATATAGACTTTCTTATCCTCGTCCTTCATAATGATTATTCCTTCTGTACTCAGCCTTGTAGGTACGGGATCTGTCGTCCCAGGCAACTGTTCGAGTTCGGTTAAGGGAGTGAGGCGACGATCTAGCTACGCAACGGGTTTAAAAACCCAAGGTTGGGACGGTCTATCGCTTCACTTTAATTTATTACTGTACGACAGCAATAAGACCGTATTAAATCATATATTCAAGACACAAGGTTGGGTTGAGCGAGAGCGAAGCCCAACATGGGCGGTTTTGTTGGGCTTCGCTCTCGCTCAACCCAACCTACGCACCAACCTACGCGTACACCAATCATTTTTTCTTTAACTTAATGGCAGTGACCCTACGCTTTGATCAACTTCAAAAGAATATACAACGCAGCCAATGCTTGATGACTTTCATCCATCAATGCAGGGTCATCCAAATCATTTGCATGTAATGCAGTGCGGTAGTGTTGGTTGACCCAGTCTTCCAGTTGATCTAGTAATAAATCATTCACCAGAACGCCTTGATGCATGGCCGCTAACTGTTGTTCGTTGAGCACAACGCGTAGGCGCAGGCAAGCAGGGCCTCCGCCGTTGCGCATGCTTTGCTTGAGGTCGAGATAATGAACGGTAGAAATGGGGTTGTCCGATGATGCGATGATGTTATCTATCCATATTTTGGTTGATGACATCGTCTCGCACTCTGCGGGCGCAATCAGTGCCATCTTTTGATTCGGCAGGGTGACGAGTTGTGAATTAAACAAATAACTTTTAACTGCATCCGCGACACTGACTTGGTTGCGTTTGACTTCAATAATGTGAATCGTACCTTCTGATTTGGATTGTAATGTTTGCAACACCTCACGTTGGTTGAGAAATGCATCCTCATGAACGAGGAGTACGAATTCATTACCTACCGCGATGACATCATTATGAAACACGCCCTGATCGACCACGGCAGGATTCTGATGCGCAAAAATAACTTGATTCAGGTCGAGTTGATGACTGCGAGCAATTGCCTCGGACGCTTCGCGTGTTTGCCGGGCAGGAAAGCGTGAGGGAATAGGGACTTGATTGCCTGCTGGCAGCATTTGTTGGTTATAGACAAACAGATGAATGCCTTTTTCGCCATAGGATTGGCAAAAACGCGTGTGGTTTGCGGCACCCTCATCACGGGTCATCAGCGTTGCAGGTAAGGGCAGGTGATGGTGAAAATGCGTCTCATCTGCAAAAATTTGTTGAAGCAGTAATCGTGAATAGGCTGCCTCTTGATGGCGATGCATATGGCTGATTAAATTTGCCGCTGTGAAATGCACACGATTGTCTGATGTATCGCTGCTGGGTGCCACAGTGGCTGCATTCGCCGCCCACATACTCGATGCTGAATAACAGGCACTGAGAAAGTCGGGCGCGTCACGTTTTGCTTTTTTGAGGATTTGAGCGGGAGTGCCTGAAAATCCTAATTGACGAAGTAGCGCAAGATTCGGACGCGGTTGTGGCGGCATGACCGCCTGTTTGATTCCTAGTTGATGTAATAGCCGCATCTTTTGAATGCCTTGTAGTGCCGCTGCCGCAGGATTGGCCGTGGTGAGCGCATTGCTTGTTGACGCGATATTACCCGCCGAAAGGCCGGCATAATGATGCGTTGGTCCGACTAGTCCATCTATGTTTAATTCGTAGATACGCATAGGATTTTAGTCATTAAAGTAGGAGGTATGTTCAGTCAAGTATAAAGTGAGCACTGTGATTTGCAATACAAACGAGCTTGAAATAGTTTACAACAGCATTGTTGCATAATGAAGTGGCTACACAACAACACCCCTCAAAACCATTCATTAAGTATGATCCTATCTGAGCCTAGTACGTTGTTAACCTAATTTTGACCAGTTGGATTGATAGCATTAAATCGGAATCCGAGCCACGACCGTCAGGGAGTGGAGCAGTTGGGGGCCGGCTGAACTGTTCCACTCCCTGACGGTCGTGGCTCGGATTTCGGTTTAAATATCAACAAGTTGAGTATTGCTATCGGTCAAAATTAGGTTAACAATGTACTAGTTGCTAGACTTTTCTCGGCCTCTTGTTTGGGTGGTTCTTGGTGACCATCAACTGGAGCTTTTGTGTATAATTATAGGGCGGATTTTCAAATATTAATCATTGCAACGTCAATGTTGATAATTGCGCTCCAGGCATGCCTAATAAACAACCTGAGATAGAGGGCTGGTAGGCAGAATGTCCATGGAATAATATTGGAGGGTTTTAATTTCATACGGTCTGTTTCATATCGCTATGACAAGCCCGCCCATAGTTGTTTGCTTTTTGTGTTTGTTGACATATAATGCCGCTACTCCGTTTGCTGAATTAAACAAAAAAATTAATATATGCCGATAACACTCACTAACTCCAAAGAGCAACAGTCCGAAGAAGCTGCAAAAGTTATCCAATCAGCTTATCGTACATACAAGTATTACCAACAGATATTGCAACGGGAGCGTTTAGCTCCCGGTTCATGGATACTAAGTAATTACGAGTCTCTAAAAGCAATAAGAAACGACTATTATTGTAGATTTTTCATGGTGAGATTAGTTGGTTTTTTCTCTGATACGGAAATCAAGCCCAATGGAAACGTTTTATTACCGGGTTATGAGAGGATGCATGCATATACTTTACAACAATCATCATTGCCTCAGGATCAAATACCACCTGGGAAAAATCATCTGATTGTCAATGCATCTCGTGTTGTGGAAGATAAAATAAAATTTTTTTCTCAACAAGATATTAAAACTCATCCTATAACATCAACTGATCCATATACCCGTTTATATTATGTACTTTCTCCTCCAGCAGTATTATTCACACCACTGCAAAATCAGATCGAGCCTGCAAAAACTTTGGATTTGTATCCGTCTTTGTACCAACTTCTAAAATTCCAATTTCCTGCGATTTCCACTCCTATGACGCAAAGTATTCTTCCTGATATTAAGCAATCACCAGCCTTCAAGAAAATTCGTAAACAAAAAAATAAACACCTTATTTATAAATTTTTAGTCGATACAATAGAAAATTTGCCTGCTTTTAACCAGCAGGATGTGTTTATGTGTCAATTATTAGAAAAAATAATAGCGCATTTAAATGTGATAGCACTTTATGATAATCACAAAACTCATTATTCTCGAATCTCACAATTATATGTATTAACCATGAGCTTCATATTTGTTGCTTTAGCTTATGAGGCGCCGTATACCGTCGACGACTATAGGCGAGCCTTGGATCTAAAACAAATATCACGATTATCGCTGCGCCCAAACATTCAAATGTTTCATTATCCAACAAAAAGTTCTGTAGATGCTTTGATGACGTCTATAATGGCGGAACAAAGATTATCTAACGGCTGCCAAGTAGAATTTATTGGCATAACTGATTTGATTGATCGTGATATTGCTGCACCAGTATGGCATGAGGCACATAGAATTATTCTAGAAATGCAAAAATCCCCTCATTCCGAATTGAATAAAAAAAGAACCCGTTCAGAATGCGCGGGAGCATCGCATATTTTTATCACCGGCGTAACGAGTGAACATCAACTTGCACATTTTAAAACATCTGCCAATTTTCATCAGGGGATTTGTAAGATAAAAGAAGCGTGTCAACAATTACACCCCAATGACTACATCACGTTAATCATAGATGAAACCATCGCTTATGAAGCAGAAGAAGATCCCAGCGTTCAATTTATCAAAGCGTTAGAAAATGAGTTGTTATCTGGATCATTGAATATCATGATGTGCAAAAGCTTTCAGAAGTTTTCTTCTTTAGGAACTTCAAAAGTCAAACTGGGTAACCTCACAATAATCAATAATGGCGCTCCAAAGTTTACACCTGTTAAAGCCTATTTTGATGCAAACCTGGATACTAGCGTGCACGAAAGTAGAGATGAACTTCAAATGGTTACTCATCATCTGAGATATAATACTTCGAATGAAATTTTATTTGTTCAAGAGATCAGGAAACGCGCTAAAATTATAAAAACTTGTTTTTTCCGAGATAGGCACGACATTATTAACAGCGATCTATTTTTACATGATGTCAATAAGGCTGTAACCGTGGACTTACCTTTGGTTGATAATTATGGTTTTCTATTTTCATCCACCGTAGAGATTGGGCGTTGGTCTATTGGTCTTGAGCCATTGGAAATGTTATGTAACCTGTTTTGTTTAACGACTCCAAGCCGGGATGAAGAAGGGCTTAGTGATTGTGAGGTAGTTCTTTCACCCGTTGATCCAGATTTCGATAGGTTAAATAATTTAGCACACACTAATTGTTTCGTTGCTCATTTTGAACTCCCTCCACCCGCTGTTCAAGAATTCTTAATGCTCGATGAAATAGCGAATGGAGAAGAGATTGGGGCTGATTCTCTTCTTGTAGCATCAACTGAGCCCCCCCCTAAATGCAGCAGAAATGAAACTTATTTAGTACCCATACAGCTGAATGTTCACAGCGCAAACGCACATGAAGAAATTAATTCTCCGGCTCTTATATCTGCACCTGCGCGTTCGACATCTCTACAGTTTTTCCAAGATTTCGGGATTACTGAGATGCAAGCCCAGCATTCTAGTACTCCATCCATTTAGTTTTGACAGGTTGCAATATTCAAATTGTTGATATTTTAACCGGAATCCGAGCCGCGACCGTTAGGGAGTGGAACCATTCAGCCGGCTCCGAAACTGCTCCACTCCCTAAGGGTCGTGGCTCGGATTCCGGTTTAATAACATTGATCCAACCGGTCAAAACTAAATGGATGGAGTACTAGAGGCTTTTCTAAATAACACCTAACTCCACAATAATTCGTAACTTCTCAATAAGTCCGGGAGAAATACTTAGGATGATTTTGTTGGGCTTCGCCTTGCCAGCCTCAACCCAACCTACGTACAACCTAGTTATGTATAAACATTCGTGGTAATTCTACGTAAATTCGAGTAAATTAGAATGATTTCGTTCTTTGTCATTGTTTATCCTTTGATTGTTTTCCAGGCTAAACGTCGGCAGGGGCCACCCTTATTAATTTTAATAGGATTATCAAAGGCATGTTTAATACATTGGTCAAAAAAATATTCGGTAGTCGTAATGAGCGCACTTTGCGACGCATGGAAAAACTAGTTGCATCAATTAACGCTATTGAGCCACAGATGCAAGCCTTGACCGATGAGCAGCTAGCTGCAAAAACGGCTGAATTCAAAGCGCGCTTTGTTCAAGGCGAAACATTGAATGAGCTTTTGGTTGAAGCGTTTGCAGTGGTGCGTGAGGTATCTGTACGTACCCTTGGTATGCGCCATTTTGATGTTCAGCTGATTGGTGGCATGGTGTTGCATGAAGGTAATATCGCCGAAATGCGTACCGGGGAAGGTAAAACGTTAATGGGAACCTTGCCAGCGTATTTGAATGCGTTAAGCGGTAAAGGCGTGCACATCGTAACCGTCAATGACTACCTTGCCAAGCGTGATAGTGCGTGGATGAGGCCGATTTATGACTTTTTAGGATTATCAGATGGCGTGATTTATCCCGATATGCCACATCCTGAAAAACAGGCGGCATACCAAACAGATATTCTGTATGGAACCAACAACGAATTTGGTTTTGACTATTTGCGCGACAACATGGCATTCGGTCCTGAAAATAAAGTACAACGCGAATTGAATTTTGCTATCGTCGATGAAGTTGACTCTATTTTAATTGATGAAGCGAGAACACCACTGATTATCTCGGGTGCGGCTGAAGACAGCTCAGAGCTCTATATTAAAATCAATCGCATTATCCCTCAGCTGAAACGTCAAGAAGGCGAAGAAGGATCAGCAACAGAGGGCGATGTCGTAGAGGGTGACTACACGGTTGATGAAAAACAAAAACAAGCACATTTGACCGAGGCAGGTCATCAACATATTGAAGAACTACTGATTCAAGAGGGCTTGCTGATGCCCGGTGACAGCCTGTATCACGCAACCAATATCATGTTGATGCACCACGTCAATGCGGGATTAAGAGCCCACGCTATGTTTCATCGTGATGTGGATTATATTGTTCAGAATAATCAGGTTGTGATTGTGGATGAACATACCGGTCGGACTATGGCGGGTCGGCGTTGGTCTGAAGGATTGCATCAAGCCATTGAAGCAAAAGAAGACGTGAGTATTCAAAATGAAAATCAAACGCTCGCGTCCATTACATTCCAGAATTTTTTCCGACTCTATAACAAGTTATCTGGAATGACAGGAACTGCCGATACAGAAGCGTATGAGTTTCAGCAGATTTATAATCTTGAAGTGGTGGTGATACCAACCAACAATCCCATGTGTCGTCAAGATGAAGCCGATCTTATTTATCTTGGCCATAACGATAAATACCAGGCGATTATTGATGATGTTCGTGATTGCGTTGAACGCAAACAACCGGTACTCGTCGGTACGGCATCGATAGAATCATCCGAGTTGTTGAGTGGGCTTCTGGTCAAAGCGGGTATAAAACATCAAGTACTGAATGCCAAATTTCATGAAAAAGAAGCACAAATCATTGCTGAGGCTGGACGCCCTGGCGCCGTCACCATCGCGACCAACATGGCAGGTCGGGGAACAGATATTGTTCTGGGCGGAAGTACGTCTGCTGAACTTGCAGCGCGAGGAGATGATATCACTGCTGAAGAAAAAGCCGCGATTAAACAACAGTGGGAACAGCGTCATCGTGAGGTGATCGCTTCTGGTGGTTTAAGAATCATCGGTTCAGAGCGTCACGAATCGCGTCGAATTGATAATCAATTGCGTGGACGAGCTGGTCGACAAGGTGATCCTGGAAGCAGTCGATTTTATCTATCGCTTGAAGATAATTTGATGCGCATTTTTGCCTCCGATCGTGTTGCGATGTTGATGCGTCGTTTGGGGATGAAACCAGGCGAGTCGATTGAACATAGTCTCGTAACGAAAGCCATTGAAAATGCTCAGAGAAAGCTTGAAGGGCATCATTTTGATGTACGAAAACAATTGCTTGAATATGACAATGTCGCCAACGAACAGCGAAAAGTGGTT
This sequence comes from uncultured Gammaproteobacteria bacterium, assembly GCA_963784615.1. Lineage (GTDB taxonomy): Bacteria > Pseudomonadota > Gammaproteobacteria > Legionellales > Legionellaceae > UBA11403. The sequence continues at coordinate 874,430 of CAWASG010000001.1, read as the reverse complement.
TATGCGCAGCGCGCAGCGGTCATGGGTATGACCGATTTGAAAGAGGCCGTTGATAACATGCTGGAAGAGGTGATTGACGCCTTGGTTGACACTTATATCCCACCGCAAAGCATGGAAGATCAGTGGAATGTGGATGGTTTGGTGCAAATATTAGCTGATGATTTTAAAATTCAGGCCAATATTCATCAGTGGATAGAGGCTGATCACACCATTTCTTCAGAGCATATCAAAGAAGATATTCTGAAGTGTGGTGTCTCTCAGTATCGTGAAAAAGATGAAAAATTGGGACGTGACGTGTTGTCTCAATTTGAAAAGTCCATTATTTTGCAAAACATAGATAACCACTGGCGTGAGCATTTGGCTGCGATGGATACATTGCGGCAGGGTATTCACCTGAGAGGCTATGCTCAAAAAGATCCAAAACAGGAATACAAGCGAGAAGCATTCTCGTTGTTTTCTGCTATGCTCGATGAAGTTAAATATGACATCGTCAGAATGTTGCTGTCCGTTGAGATTGCGAATGAGCAGGATGTGAGTGCTGTTGAAGCGCTCCGTCGTTCTGAGCAAATTGAACATGTACAATATATTCATGCAGATGATACGCAGCCTTCTGCAGAAGAAAATGAGAATACGACTTTCAAGCGATCGGATAAAAAAGTGGGCCGAAATGATCCTTGTCCTTGTGGGTCGGAAAAGAAATATAAAAATTGTCATGGAAGTTTAGCGTAAGATGTTGGTGATCAAGGCTGCCATTGCGGTCATTATGGATGAGCAGAAGCGTTTGTTGATTACTCAGCGAGCGCCCCATCTGTCAAAGGGTGGATACTGGGAATTTCCCGGTGGTAAATTAGAATTAAATGAATCTCCCGAGCTTGCGCTTATTCGCGAAGTTCACGAAGAAGTGGGGCTTGAAATTTTGAGCTATCATTATTTGGGAGTGGTTTCTCATTCATATGACACTTATCAAGTGATATTGTATGGGTATGTTGTTCATCAGTATCGGGGCGAGGCACGATGTTGTGAGTCTCAAACTGGAATACGTTGGGTAAGCTTGGATGAGCTTTCGGATTATGATTTTCCCGAGGCCAACAGGCAGTTAATCGATATGCTATGCGATAAAATAACTTTATAGGAGATAACCATGAACATGAAACAACGTTTCTTAGCGATGGCAATGACGGTTTCTTTTGTCTCGACTGCAGTAGCCGGGTCATTGGCTGGAACCACCTGGATGACAATTGATGATAAAACCGGCAAGCCACGGGCTGAGGTTCGGTTGAATGAGCAAAATGGTATCGTCAATGGAGAAATTGTATCCGTCATTAAACAATCGGGTGATACCGGTATCTGCTCAAAATGCCCTGGTCATTTTAAAGATAAACCCATTAAAGGTATTCAGTTTGTTTGGGGCTTAAAACAAAAAGGTGAAAACAACTGGGAAGGTGGACAAATCCTTGATCCCAAAACCGGTAAAATATACCGTGCAAAGATGTTGTTGAAAGGTAATAAATTATATGTTCGTGGATATGTAGGTATCTCTGTGCTCGGTCGTACACAAGTCTGGGAACGAAAATAGTACGCGTAGGTTGGGTTGAGCGAGAGCGAAGCCCAACATGACGCTTTTGTTGGGCTTCGGCTTACCAGCTTCAACCCAACCTACACCGATTAACATGGCAGTGAACCTACGTAGCCAACACCTACGAAGCAAGCCCCATCAAGTGTTGGCGCGCAGTATACTAGAATTACGGGGATTCATTAGTGCAAGAACTGCAAAATAAGAAAAAATCGGCTGATCCGCTAAAGCGGCCACCGCATTCATCCGAAGCTGAGCAAGCCATTATTGGTGGCTTGCTGTTAGATAATCAAGCTTGGGACAAAATATCCGAAAAGTTGTGTGAAGCCGATTTTTATCGAACGGAACATCGACTCCTCTTTCGTGCAATTCAAGATCTCGCTACAAAAAACCATCCGTTTGATGTAGTCACCTTACTGGATACTTTAAAAGCTACCCACGCGCTGGATGATGCGGGTGGCGAAGCGTATTTGTTTGAGCTTGCCAATAACACCCCAAGCGTTGCGAACGTGGGCGCTTATGCGGATATTGTTCGTGAAAAATCTGTTCACCGCCAACTGATCTCTGTCTCTATGGATATTGCCGATACGGCTTATAATCCTGAAGGTATGGACGTTGCGGAATTATTAGATTATGCGGAGAAAAAGGTTTTCGCTATCGCTGAACAAACTGCAAGCGAGGGCGGCCCAGAAGCGGTGAAGTCGGTATTGGTGCGAGCGGTCGAGCGAATTGATGCGTTGTTTCACAGTGGTGATGCCATTACAGGGCTATCAACCGGGTTACGCGATCTCGATAAATTAACCTCTGGTATGCAAAAATCCGATTTAGTGATTGTAGCGGGTCGCCCATCTATGGGTAAAACAACGTTTGTGATGAATATTGCTGAACACGTCGCGATTAAAGCCGGAAAACCAGTTCTCGTATTTTCAATGGAAATGCCAGCAGATTCTTTGGCTATGCGGATGATGTCTTCCTTAGGGCGAATCGACCAACAAAAAATACGTACTGGAAAATTAACAGATGATGATTGGCCGCGCATTACCTCAGCGGTTCATATGTTATCTGAAGCACCTATGTTTATTGATGATGCAGCAGGTTTAAGCCCAGCGGAAATGCGTGCCAGAGCCCGGCGCCTGGCTAAAGAGCACGGGCAACTAGGGATGATCGTTGTCGACTATCTGCAGTTGATGAAAGTGCCTGGTATTAAAGCCGATAATCGTGTGGCCGAGATTTCAGAAATTTCAAGAAGCTTAAAATCATTAGCTAAAGAGCTGTCTGTACCTGTTCTTGCTTTATCACAGCTTAATCGAAGCCTTGAGCAACGAGCAGATAAACGGCCTGTGATGTCCGATTTGCGCGAATCAGGAGCAATTGAGCAGGACGCGGATTTAATCGCCTTTATCTATCGAGATGAAGTGTATAACCCCGATAGCCCGGATAAAGGCACAGCCGAAATTATTATCGCCAAGCAACGTAATGGCCCAATTGGTCGAGTGCGAGTAGCATTCTTGGGACAATATACACGATTTGAAGATCTGGCCTATGATGGCTTCCAGGAGGCGGATTAACGTGGCAAGACCAACGCGCGCTTTTTGTGATGCGACGGCATTGATCCACAATCTTAATCGCATCAAGCAATGTGCTCCAACGCAAAAAATCATAGCAATGGTCAAGGCGAACGCTTATGGCTGTGGCATAGCGAATGTGGTGCCTGTGCTTGATGGGCTTGTGGACGCATTTGGCGTCGCATCATTTGAAGAAGCAATGGCCATTCGGCGCTTAGGGGTTCATGCCGATTGCGTGTTATTTCAGGGTGTTTTTAGTGCAGAGGAATATGCCTTGGCAGCAGCTAAAAGGTTCCAATGCGTGATTCATCATCGTCAACAATTAGATTGGCTGCTTGCCACGAGCCTGCAAAATCCTCTCACGATATGGATTAAAGTGGATACCGGTATGCATCGGCTTGGATTTTCTCCTGACGACGTGCCGGAAATACTTGCTGCTGTACGAGATTGCCCATGGATTTCTCATCCTATCGGCTTGATGACACATTTTTCGTCTGCAGATGAGGTGGGGCAGTCTTGTAATGTCTCGCAACGACAGAAGTTTGAGGAGCTGAATCTCGCTGGTGTTCAATTAACGAGAAGCCTTGCAAACTCCGCAGCTATTCTGTCTATGCCTGAGGCACATGCAGACGTTGTTCGTCCGGGCATTATGTTGTATGGTGTGTCGCCATTTGTCGGTCAAAGCGGTACAGATCTTGGTTTGAAACCGGTGATGCGGTTGGTCTCTGCGATCAGCTCAATTCATCATTATCCAGCGAACTCACCCGTGGGTTACAACGGTACATGGTCGAGCGATAAGCCGTCTATAATCGGCGTTGTGCCCGTTGGTTATGCAGATGGTTATCCAAGACATATTCGTCCCAATACCCCTGTGTGGGTAAATAACACAATCGCACCTATAGTAGGGCGTGTTTCCATGGACATGCTAACCGTTGATTTAACTGCTTGCTCCGGCGTTAAAGTTGGTGATCCGGTTGAGCTTTGGGGGCGACATATTCCGGTTGAAGTAATCGCTGAATCAGCACAAACGATTGCCTATGAATTGCTTACAAAAACAACATCACGTGTTTGGGATGCTGGATATGGATACATTTAGATCTTAATGGTAGAATGACGTGGGTAAGGTTGGGAGTAGGTTGGGTTGAGGCTGGTAAGCCGAAGCCCAACATGGATGGTTTTGTTGGGCTTCGGCTTACCAGCCTCAACCCAACCTACGTCCGATTAATTTTCTTAACCTAATGTTGACGGGGCGAAGTCTATATTTTTTAACGGGGAAGTTGAGATGAAAAAATTAATGGTTGTATCGTTATCGTTATCAGTTTTATTGACGGGTTGTGGTCCGATGAATAATGAAGGTGCGGGCACCCTGACAGGTGGCGTTGTAGGTGGTTTATTAGGAAGTCAATTCGGCAGTGGTTCAGGAAGAGTTGCTGCGGCTGCGGGTGGCGCATTAATAGGTGCCTTTTTAGGCGGTCAAGTCGGAAAAAGCATGGACAGGCAAGATCGCATGGAAATGCAAATGGCATTAGAAACTGCGCCTACAGGAAGACCCAAACGTTGGGTAAATCCGAACAACGGCAACCAATATGTTGTGACAACTAGACGAACCTATTACACACATCAAATGCCATGCCGTGAATATGTCACGCAAGCGACAATTGGTGGCCGATCTGAAAAAATCTACGGTACAGCATGTCGACAAGGCGATGGTTCCTGGCAAATCCAAAATTAATGAAATGTCAGTAGGATTGCCCTCTCCCGCCGATGGGAGAAGGTGTTCTTACGAGATCATAATGCCCGACAATCATCTATTCTTGTAAATTAAGCACTGAAGTTACGGATGAGCGCCTTCTCCCATTGATGGGAGAAGGTGCCCGACAGGGCGGATGAGGGTAGATTTATTATGAGCATTACATTTTTCGTCAAACAAGCCCGCCGCTACCTAAACAACATCGCAATATCAATCGGATCAAACGTATACCGTTGATTGCAAAAATCACAGCAGACTTCAACATGGCCGGTTTCCTTGAGGAGCTGTTGTACATCTGCTTCGCCAAGAATGGTTAAGACCTGCTTCATTTTGTCTTGATTACAACGACATTTAAAGCGAACGGTGCGAGCATCATAAAGCCTTAAAACTGTTTCGTGATATAAACGGTGTAAAATGGTTTCATTATCCAGAGTCAGTAGCTCTTCCTCTGTGATGGTTTGGCCAATTTGTACTGCATATTCCCAAAACTCCTCACGTTGCGCCGTGTTTTGGTCGGGCATGAGCTGTAATATCATCCCTGCAGCACTTTCCTCGCTGATTGCAAGCCAGACTTTACTGGGAACTTGTTCTGACTGCGCAAAATAATGCATTAAATTATCGGCCATTGAGGTTGAACGAATCGGAACGATACTTTGATAGCTGTTAGTTTGTGTGTATTGCTGGATGGTAATTGACATCTGGCCATGCATAAAGGCTTGCTCATAATCACTTTCAGTGCCGATATTATACTTGGCACAGGCGCGAATATTAAGTTGGTTATCACATTGTACGATGATGAACGGCAATCGCTCATCCCCTTGAAATTGTAAGTTGATGTCGCCTTCAAACTTGATGCTGCCGGCGAGCAAAATGCAAGAAACCAGTGCTTCGCCAAGTAATTTTTTGACAGCGGGCGGGTAGGGGCGTTGTTGCATAATGGTTTGATATGCGTCATGCATGTGAACAATTTCGCCACGAATGCTGGCATGTTCAAACATAAAACGTTGCAGTGTATCTTTTTGTTTCATAATACGCCTTTTATGTGCTATATTTATACAGTAATAAGCGGAATAATCAACTTATCGTTGATGGCTATTTTAAGCAGGGAGAGCGGCATGTCAAACTTAATTTATTCTATTCTACCCAATCCCGCACGGGAAATTGTCTATGTTCACCCTGATGTGAGCGTGGAGCAATGTTTGGATATCATGATAAAACGCAACATTGGCGCATTGGTGGTGACGGATGATGACAATCTATTAGGGATTTTGAGTGAGCGCGATATTATCCATGGTCTTTCGCGTTATGCAGCAAGTGTGCTCACTAGTAACGCTTCAGATATCCTTTGCGCGGCCGTGGCTGTGTTAAACCCTTCGGATACCGTTGAGACAGCGATGGCCATTATGACCGAGACAAAAAGGCGACATGTCCTGATTGCTGAGGAGGGAAAGCTGATTGCAATCGTTTCCATCGGGGATGTATTGCTGAGTTTGTTAGGAGATAACGCTCGAGTCATACAACATTTGGAAAATTATATTCACCAGTAGTTTGGGTTGCGCTTTTTTTGCAATCCAAGCTTTTGATCTTGCCCGAGAAAATCGGACACATTGCTAAGCCACTTTTTTGATCTCAAATGATGCAGGTGATTTGTAACCAAGCATCGAATGAAGTCGTTTTCGATTGTAATAAATTTCAATGTATTCGAACACATTTTTTTTAACACAATCGCGTGTTTCAAACCGTTCCCCATGAATAGCTTCAACCTTAAAACTGTGGTTCCAATTTTCCATAGCTGCATTATCATAACAATCACCTCGTTTGCTCATACTGCACACAAGACCAGGTACAACACTGGTTAAAAATAAATGGATGAAGTACTTGCTAATTAAGCACTAAAGTTACGGATTGTGTGACCGGAAGAGGCTAGAAGCATCTGTTATAGTTAGGCTGCCAATGCACTCTGGCTCGACGTAATAAGGTAAATTTAATGGATTTCCTCTACAGTCTTAGTGATTATTCAGTAGCTACCTCAGTAAAATTAATGTCTTGTTGATCGAAATATAAGCATGTGATAAAGTGTGCGTCTTTATAATATGTAATAATTGATTCGGAGAGGCAAGCATGAGGCGTTTATTTCAGATAGCATTCATATCAACGATGATGATTGGGGCGGCATATACGGCGCCGGATATTCAACTGCACGGCACTCGCACGCAAACACTGACGGTTCCAACTGGTGTGAATGATTCTGTCGGGCCAAAACGATTTGTGAAAGGGGCTCCGCTCACCAAGTCCATTACGATATTAAACATCCAATTATCCAATCATGCGAAACTAACGATTGAAAACAACATACAACTATCGACTGCGCCGCTAGCCAATGAAGAGAAGAATGATATTCAGGTGAGTCGTCCAGCTAAAGTACAATTAGGGATGGGTAATGTTCCTGTTCTTGATCAAGGCCGTCATGGTTCATGTGTTACCTTTGCTGTGACAGCTGCCGTTGATGCAGTTCTACAAAAGGGTGACTATGTTAGTCAGTTATGCCAATTACAATTGGGACGTTATTTGGAAGAAAATACACTTTCATATACACCGGGTGGCTGGGAAGGATCTATTGGTCGTATTGTTTTAGGACAAATCGCTCAGTTTGGTATTGTTAACAAAACCCAGGAAGCGGCCCAAGGATGTGGTGGATTGACGGCCTACCCAATGGATGATGAGACCATACCGAGCTCTACGCTTAGCCTTGATCAATTCCACCGAATCAGCGAAGATGCAAATGACCATATTGAATGGGCAACGGTGCTGGATATGGATGACGCGTTTCGCGAAGACCTTAATCGATCAGAAGTTTTAAATAAGGTTAAGGCATCGCTTTCCACAGGGGATCGATTGTCGTTCGCGACACTGCTATTTAATACTGACGCAGGCATAGCCGGAGCGGTTGGTTTGAATCACGTTAAAAACGACACGTGGTTATTTACGCCTGAAATGGAGCGTGATTTCGAGAAGTATACCGATTTTGGGTTACATGAAATGGTGATTACGGGCTATGATGATCAAGCGACGGCAAAGGACAGTAACGGACGTGTTCACCGAGGAATACTGACCATAAGAAACTCATGGGGGAACCGTGTAGCGGATCAAGGGGACTTTTACATGACTTATGATTATTTTAAGAATTTTGTTGTTGAAGCTCACCGCATTGGTAAAAGTACTTAAGATAATTTGGTCTCAGTCACCGAAGTGGCGAAACGATGACTGAGACCGATAATTTTTATTCTGAATGAATGAGGGGCATCGTCCCTTATTCAATACCACCTACTTGATCCTATTTCACATCTGATCGTGGCGCACTATCTTCCTTTACCCTCTCTATTGCTAATGATACTATAAACGCTCTTTTGATATGACATCGCCCTATTTTTAAGGGGGATGTAAGCCTGAGTGAATGATGAAAAATGTTGGTGTATGGTTACTTTTATTATCCGTTTCGATGAGTCTAACGGCGTGTGGTCCGCGAGATGCGCGCTATTACCGTGAGCATCCTAAGGCCCTGCAAGAAGCGATTGCGGAGTGTCCAGCTCGGGCGCCGGCGTTGGTCGATTGTGACGCGTTGCATCAGATTGCCATACAAGTGAATGAGTATGTTTATGAACTGCGTATGAGTCCACAAGGGTTTGGTAAAACAATATTATCTTTGCAAGAAACGATTGCAAAACAGGCATCGAGTCAACAAGCGGATCACGAATCGCTTCTCGATAAAAATACGAAGGCGCTTAAAGAGCGTTTGGCGATTGTGAATTGGTTGGAATCACCTGCGAGTTGAGTATGAAAATATTAGTCAGTAATGATGATGGCGTGATGGCCTCGGGTATTGCAATGCTCGCGAACGAATTATCAACAGTTGCCGATATTGAGGTCATGGCGCCAGATCGAAATCGCAGCGGTGCCAGTAACTCGTTGACGCTGTCTCGCCCTCTGCGTGTTCGTCGACTGGACAACGGTTATTATAGTGTCGAAGGCACACCAACAGATTGCGTTCATCTTGCCTTAACCGGCTTCTTGGATGCGGGCTTTGATATGGTAGTTTCTGGCATTAATCATGGTGCAAATTTAGGTGATGATATTTTGTATTCCGGCACTGTGGCTGCAGCAATGGAAGGTAGAAGTCTTGGTTTGCCTGCACTCGCTGTATCGATGGTGGGTGATAATATCCATCATTATGAAACTGGCGCACTGATTGCTAAACACTTGGTGATGAAGTTGCAGACGCACAGTCTACCTTCGCAAACGATTCTTAATGTGAATGTTCCAGATGTTCCTCCTCATGAAATTAGAGGGCTACAAGTCACGCGTCTTGGTACGCGGCACACAGCTGCACCCGTCGTGAAAGAGCTCGACCCACGTGGTCATCCCATGTATTGGATAGGCCCACCGGGTCTTGAGGCGGATGCAGGCCCGGGAACAGATTTTTATGCAGTCAACCAAGGCTACGTGTCTGTGACACCGCTTCATTTAGATATGACCAACTATAAGCTGTTTGATCGCGTGTCGGATTGGGTGAGTGGGATTAATTTATCATGATTAATATTTTTTCATACTTATATGAGAAAACGCTAGGTTGGTCGGCGCACCATCGGGCACCTTATTTTTTAGCGGGTCTATCTTTTGCGGAGTCTTCATTTTTCCCCATCCCGCCTGATGTCATGTTGATGAGCATGGGATTGGCTTATCCCAAGCGCTCTTGGCGATATGCGCTAATTGCAACCCTATTCTCAGTATTGGGTGGCGTCTTTGGTTATTTGCTTGGTTATTTTGGAATGACTTATATTGAGCCATATTTGATGGCTTCTTCTTATGCTCCTTATGTCACACGAGTGATGAATTGGTTTGAGCATCAGGGGGTGTGGGTGGTTATTTTAGCTGGATTTTCGCCGTTTCCTTATAAACTGTTTACGATTACTGCCGGTATGATGCAGATGGCGTTTTGGCCTTTTCTCGTGGGTTCTTTTATTGGACGTGGGCTGCGATTTTTTTTAGTCTCGGGGATATTATTTTTTTTCGGAGAGAAAATGGAGCCGCATTTACGCCGATATGTTAATCGCATCGCCTGGGCGATGGTTGCGATCGTTGTTTCGGCGTTATTTTTAACGTCTTGCAGTGAGCGTAATGGGGCAGCGCCTGTTGAGGAGCATCGGTGGCGACTATTCCACTCGCATGCTAAAACAGTCGTAGTGAATCGTGGTGATACGCTTTATTCGATTGCTTTTCGTTATGATTTAGATTATCGACAAATGGCGGCCTACAATCATTTACGCAGCCCCTATATTGTTAAAATTGGGCAAGTGTTGCAACTTAGGCCCGGTCAGCTACCGATGAGAAAGGCTAGTGTGCGTGCGCCAGCGCGCTACTCTGCTCCCAGGCCCGTGGCACGTGTTATTCAGCCATCAGTGCCAATACAGGTGCCTCGCTCTACTTCAGGTTGGTCATGGCCAGCTCGTGGAAAAGTCGTTGCACATTTTGCGCCACAGAATGGGATTAAGGGCATTAAAATTGCCGGAAAACAAGGCGATAAGATATATGCTGCATTGGGTGGCGTAGTGGCATATGCGGGTAATGGATTGGCAGGATATGGCAATTTAATTATTATCAAACACAACGATCAGTTTTTAACTGCCTATGGACATAATTTGCGAAATTATGTCCATGAAGGGCAAGCGGTGAAGACAGGGCAGGTGATTGCAGATATGGGCATGATAGAAAGGCGTTATTGGGGCGTGCATTTTGAAATACGACGATTGGGGCAGCCGGTGAATCCTTTAGGTTATATTAAGTAAATCACTTGACATCAGTATAGGTTATGTTGCAAAAATGTATAATTGAACGTTTGAAAACAGGTGATCCACATGTCCCCAGAAGATGAGTCTAAAATTGATACCCTTGAATTTGAGAACGAAGATCCAGATATCGAAGCTGTCAGTGAAACAGATCCTTTAGAGCCTGCTGATGATTTGATTGAGCCTGATGCGCTGGCCGAAATGGTTGATCTTGAACATTTATCTGATTTATTGGATAAACAGCACGCCTCTCACAAACTTGAGAAAAGCCTTGATAAGGCCATGGATGCAACGCAAATTTATTTGAGTGAAATTGGTTTTTCACCCTTGCTGAGCGCGGAGGAGGAGGTTTTTTATTCCAAATTGGCTTTAAAAGGGGATGAATCCGGTCGTAAAAAAATGATTGAGTCTAACCTTCGCTTGGTTGTTAAAATCTCCCGTCGTTATTTGAACCGAGGTTTGCCTTTACTGGATTTGATTGAAGAAGGGAATTTGGGGCTGATGAAATCCGTTGAAAAATTTGATCCTGATCGCGGGTTTCGTTTTTCAACGTATGCAACGTGGTGGATTCGTCAAACCATCGAACGCGCGATCATGAATCAAACCCGTACGATTAGGCTGCCAATTCATATCGTTAAAGAGCTTAATGTATATTTGCGCGCGGCTAGACAGTTAACGCAAAAACTTGATCATGAACCTTCAGCAGAAGAAATTGCTGAAATGTTAGATAGGCCCCTGGAAGATGTTCAAAAACTGCTGGGTTTGAACGATAAAGTCACGTCAGTTGATACCCCTATTGGTTATGATGAAAATAAATCTCTCCTTGATACGATAGCGGATGAAAACAGCGCCGATCCAGCCGAGTTGCTAACCGATGAAAATTTAAGAATGCATCTTGAGGAGCTTTTGGACCAACTCAGTGAGAATCAGCAAGAAGTCATTGCAAGACGTTTTGGGTTACGTGGCTTTGAAAAGTCAACGCTTGAAGAAGTGGGCAAGGAAATTGATCTAACCCGCGAGCGAGTCCGTCAAATCCAGGTTGAGGCACTGAAAATATTACGTGTTCATCTTGAAGAAGTGGGTCTAACACAGCAAGATTTGTTTTAGGGTAAGTCCCTTTTTAAAAACGCTGTAACGATTCACTGCATCTTGAGACGCTCTAACTTTGGATTTTTTAATCTTGCTGTTACAAAAGAGGAACCTTATTTTACGGTTGCGAAAACAACGCCCTTCAATCTTACCATCGGGGGCGCGATCACAAATGTCTGTATGAATGGAGTCCTAATGTTATTCGAGCGGTTATGGCTGATATGGATGAATTTTTACAATTTAATGCGGCTTGTAACGCACCAGGTTGTGGATAATTTATATGTTTATGGGGCTCTTATCGGGCAAGGGTAATCCAGCGCTCACTGTATAATATTGCTTGGGTAGGTTCACTGCTATTAATCGGAGTAGGTTGGGTTGAGCGAGAGCGAAGCCCAACATGACGATTTTGTTGGGCTTCGCTCTCGCTCAACCCAACCTACGCGCAACCTTCACGCCAACTTACACGACATCCCGCTCTGGTTTTCCAACATAAAGCTGACGTGGTCGACCGATGCGGGCTTTGTCAGCGGTCATTTCTAACCAATGAGACATCCAGCCTACAGTCCGTGCCAGCGCGAAGATAACCGTGAACATATTAGCAGGAATGCCAATTGCGCTGAGCGTAATACCCGAATAAAAATCAACGTTCGGATAAAGTTTTTTCTCGATGAAATACTCATCTTCCAACGCAATGCGTTCAAGCTCCATGGCCAGTTTGAACAAAGGCTCATTTTCTGCATTAAGTTCTTGTAGTACCTTATGGCAGGTTTCACGCATCACTTTGGCGCGTGGATCATAGCTTTTATAAACGCGATGCCCAAATCCCATTAAGCGGAATGGATCATTTTTATCTTTTGCCCGTTTGATAAATTCTTCGATACGGCTCACATCACCGATTTCGTTTAACATATTTAAACAGGCTTCATTGGCGCCGCCATGAGCGGGCCCCCAAAGTGCACCGATTCCAGCTGAAATACAGGCAAAGGGATTAGCGCCAGTCGAACCTGCAAGACGAACAGTTGAGGTTGATGCGTTTTGTTCGTGATCAGCATGCAGTGTGAAAATGGTATCCAGCGCCTTGACAATGACTGGGTTCGGCTCTGTGTCTTCGGACGGCACGCCAAACATCATGTGGAGGAAGTTGCCCGCATATGACAGATTGTTTCGCGGGTACATATATGGCTGGCCAATCGAATACTTATAGCTCATGGCGGCTAATGTTGGCATTTTTGCAATTAAGCGAATGGCAGATGTATATCGATCCTGTTCATTGCTTAAATCCATAGAGTCGTGGTAAAAGGCCGATAATGCGCCAACGATACCGACCATAATTGCCATAGGATGCGCATCGCGACGGAATCCATTCAAAAAGTTATACATTTGTTGATGAACCATCGTGTGGTTGTTGATGGAGTCATTAAAAGCTCGTTTCTCATTTGCGTTGGGTAATTCGCCATTCAGAAGTAAATAGCATACATCCAGAAAATTTTTTTTCTCTGCTAATTGCTCAATGGGATAGCCGCGATAAAGCAAAATACCCTTGTCGCCATCAATATAAGTGATTTTAGATTCGCAAGAGGCTGTGGATACAAATCCCTGATCAAGTGTAAAATATCCATGAGCGCCAAGCTGATTAATGTCAATGACATCGTTGCCCAGTGTGGGCGAAAGAATCGGAAAATCAATGGGGTCGTGACCATCTATGGTTAAACGAGCGAATTTTTTTGTCATGGGGCGATTCCTCTATTGAGCATATGGTATTTTATAATGAAGTGCAGAACTATATAAAACTGAGTCCCAGTAGTCAACTTTAATATGAGGACATTGGACAGAACAGCGTGAAAAAAGATGCATGCTGTCTTATCCAACAGCGTAGTAGAGTGGAACTAACGTTTTTGGGTCTCAGATATCGTTTCGCCATCCGTCGTTGCGAGCGAAGCGCGGCAATCCAGAGTACGGAGCATCGAACCCTGGATTGCTTCGTGCCTCGCAACGACTCCTGATACAACATTGCACATATTGGGAAGTTCATTGGGCGCGGATGGCGAAACGATGACGGAGACCGTTTTTTAATGATGTTCAATTTTAAGTTGTTGAATTCATTTAAACACGCTATTATTTTAAACAAGACGCCCGTAGCTGGATCGATAGAAGAGGTACGCTGCTTACCTGAGAACGATTTTTGGGTGCATTATACTGCGCGTGCAATTTAGGAGGATGAACGTGATGTTACTCATTTTGTTTTTATTATCATTCCTCATGACAGGATTTGTTCGACATTATGCATTGCTGTGTAAAGTTATTGATATTCCTAATCATCGAAGCTCACATACTATTCCTACTCCGAGAGGAGGAGGCGTTGCGTTTGTTTTTCTTTTTTTAATGGGCTTGGTTTATTTGGGTTATTGTGGTGAGGTTTCTTTTTTGGAGGCGTTAGGTTTATTTGTTGCTGGAGCGGGGGTGGGAGCGCTAGGTCTTATTGATGATCGTCGTCCTATACCTGCCAAGTGGCGATTGTTAGCCCATTTTTTAGCAAGTGGGTTTGCTCTTTATTGTTTGGGGGGGATGGTTTCGTTGCTTCCCTCCAGTTGGTATATTCCAGGTGCCGGGTTAGTGATGAACCTTGTGGCTTTGGTTTATTTAGTTTGGGTTTTAAATTTGTATAATTTTATGGATGGCATTAATGGCCTGGCTGCGGTTGAGGCAATCACTGTTTGTCTTGGTGGTGCTTTGATATATGGCTTGCAGGGTTATAACGATATGGTGCTGTTGCCCTTGGTGTTGGCTGTTGCTGTTACGGGTTTTTTATTTTGGAACTTTCCTGTGGCGCGGATTTTTATGGGTGATGTGGGAAGTGGTTTTTTAGGGTTGATGATTGGCATATTTTCAATTCAGGCCGCGCATGTTCATACGGCATTTTTTTGGGGTTGGTTGATTTTATCGGGTGTGTTTATCGTGGATGCAACGATAACGCTACTTCGTCGAATATGTAATGGCAGTCGAATTGATGAGCCGCATCGACAACATGCATATCAGCGTGCGGTGGATATGTTTGATAGTCATGTTAAAGTCACAGTGGCGATTTTGTTGATTAATTTAGTATGGTTGTTACCAATTGCAGTATTAGTTGGTTTAGGCTATTTGCATGGCGTTACGGGTTTGTTGATTGCATATTTACCGCTGGTTGTGCTTGTTTTCCAATTTTCTGTTTTTGAGGCGGCTAGTGAGGCTCGTCCTGTCATGTAGTCACTTAGGTTGGGTTGAGGCGGGTCTGCGGAAGCCCAACATGGATGGTTTTGTTGGGCTTCGGCCTAGGGCCTCAACCCAACCTACACCTACGCGCCTCGTTTATTCCTCTAATGCTGCCGCTGCTACTGCATGATATCCTGCATCTACGTGTAGTATTTCGCCAGTGATGCCTGATGCTAAATCAGAGCATAAGAAGGCTGCGGCGTTGCCAACTTCTTCTGCGGTGATGTTGCGTTTGAGCGGGGCGACGTTAGCATAAGCAGTTTGGATTTTTTTGAAATCTTTGATGCCAGCAGCTGCAAGTGTTTTTAAAGGACCGGCGGAGATGGCGTTGACTCTTAAGCCTCTGGGGCCAAGACTGGCTGCAAGATAGCGCACAGCTGCTTCGAGACTGGCTTTGGCGATTCCCATGACGTTGTAATTGGGAACGGCTTTTTCTGCGCCGTAATAACTTAACGTGAGAATCGAGCCATTGGTGTTTTCCATCATTGGAAGAGCGGCTTGACTTAAACCGACGAGGCTATAAGCGCTAATATCATGTGCAATTCTGAAGCCTTCTCGGGTTGCATTTTCAACATAGTCGCCACCAATTTGATCGGCTGGTGCGTAGGCAACAGAGTGAACGAGGCAGTCGAGATTTTCCCACTTGCTTTTGAGTTGGCTGAACACCGAGTTGATTTCAGCGTCGCTGCTGACGTCGCAGGGGAAAACCAGTGTTGAGTTGAACTCGGCGGCCATTTTTTGCACGCGTTCTTGAAGTCGTTCACCTTGGTAGGTAAAGGCTAATTCCCCGCCTTGTTCATGGAAAGCCTTGGCAATGGCATAGGCAATGGAGCGGTTGCTAGCGAGGCCGACAATTAAAGCTTTTTTCCCACTTAAAAATCCCATGGTTATCTCCTTCGTAGGTTGGTGCGTAGGTTGGGTTGAGGCGGGTAAGCCGAAGCCCAACACGGATGGTTTTGTTGGGCTTCGGCTTACCCGCCTCAACCCAACCTACGCCTATTATCTCAATAACTCTCGCATTTTAGCTTTAATCATATCAATGGCGATGCGATTTTCGCCGCCACGTGGAACGATGAGATCCGCATATCGACTGGATGGCTCGATGAATTGCAGGTACATCGGTCTGACAGTGGTTTCATATTGATGTAAGACGGACTCAAACGAACGTTGTCGTTCAACAACATCGCGTTTAAGGCGTCGACTCAGGCAAACATCCAATGGTGCTGACATAAAAATTCGAATGTCCATGAGTTCGCGCAGGGCTTTGTCGCTGAACAATAAAATACCTTCGAGGACGATGATTTTGTGTTGGCCTATTGATCGTGTTTCTGGAAGTCGTTGATGCTTGGAGTGTGAATAGATAGGGATATCGATAGACTCCCATTGTTGTAAGCGACTGAGATGATTGCATAATAAGGCGTGATCAAATGAGTCAGGATGGTCGTAGTTTATTTTCTCGCGATCTTGCGCTGAAAGATTGCTGTGATCTTTGTAGTAGGAGTCTTCTGAAATAACAACGACCTGGTCGGTGCCTAGTTCGTTGACAATCGTATTCGCGAGTAAACTTTTACCGGAGGCAGAGGGACCGGAAATCCCGATAATAATGGCTTTTTTTGTCATGAGTGTCATCAGGTGAAAAAGTGTGTAAATGATAATCTATTTTGAGTGTTAATTCAATGTTATTCATCAATCGTTGAACGTCTCAACAATGCATATAAGGCACCAC
Organism: uncultured Gammaproteobacteria bacterium; assembly: GCA_963784615.1. Lineage (GTDB taxonomy): Bacteria > Pseudomonadota > Gammaproteobacteria > Legionellales > Legionellaceae > UBA11403. The sequence goes on along the minus strand of CAWASG010000001.1, from coordinate 857,632 downwards.
TGCTGCCATCACGGGGTAATGCGCTGTGAAATGCGAGGATTTGGGGGAGTTGTTTGAGCCAGTGGTTCACGCAGTTTTTTAAAATTGGAGCGTCGCCTGTTGGGCTGCCTTTGCCATGAATGATTAGAACGCAGCGGTGACCGAGTTGGTGTTGTTGGGTGATAAATTGGCACAGTTTGTCTTGTGCTTGTGGGATGGTGTTGCCGTGTAGATCAAGCCGTCCTTGCCAGCGGATTTCGCCGTTTTTTAATTCAATGAGACGTTTTTTAGGGATTCCTGTAATATGGTAAGAAAGCGTTGTGTTTGGGCCGACTTCTTCAGTGTAGAGATTCGATAAGTAGTAATGTGTGTTTGTTGGCTTGGGCTGTATGCTGGTTCGGGGTTTTTTTGGTACGGTTGGGGCTTGGTGTGCGGGTTGATGTTTTTTGTTGGCGTTTTTTAAAGGCGTGACATGACGCATACTCTCGCGAAAGAGATTTTTGTCGTCATCAGTGATATCGTTGTCGGTCATGGTTATGAAATTAGCTTAGTTGAATTTTCAATTTACAGCGAATTTTAATAAGATACAATCTAGTTTTTTGGAGTCGACATGTCAGAAGAATTTATAAAGAGTGCGCGTGAATTGGAGTCAATCATTGATTTTGTGCGGTACGGTTTAACGCGTGCGAATGCACAGAGCCTGCATTTTGGTCATGGTACGGATAATGCGCTGGATGATATGTATGCGCTTGTTTTAGGGGTATTGTCTTTACCGATGGATGTTGAGGCCCCGTTGTTGCAGGCGCGTTTGACGACACAAGAAAAAGAAAAGGTTGCTCGTCAATTGTCGCGGCGAATTATTGAGCGCGTTCCGGTTCCTTATTTGACGAATCAAGCTTATTTTTGCGGGTTGCCTTTTTTTGTGGATGAGCGGGTATTGATACCCCGGTCACCGATTGCGGAAATGATTGAGCAACAATTTGCGCCATGGATTCAACCGGAAGAGGTGTCTCGTGTTCTGGATTTGTGTACCGGAAGCGGGTGTATTGCCATTGCGTGTTGTTACGCCTTTCCTGATGCAGAGGTGGATGCGGTGGATATTTCTAAAGCCGCACTTGAGGTGGCAGAAATCAATCGTGAACGCCATGGTTTAAAAGATCAGCTCACGTTGGTCGAGTCGGATGTTTATGCGGCGTTACCGTCTGTTCGCTATGATATTATTGTTAGTAATCCGCCCTATGTTGGTGCTGATGAAATGCAAACACTACCGGAAGAATATCGTCATGAGCCAGTTTTGGCCCTTGAGGCGCCTGATAATGGACTGGCTGTGGTCGAGAAAATTCTCCGTCAGGCCCATGAATATTTAACTGATCAGGGGATTTTAGTGGTTGAAGTTGGCAATAGCGCTGATGCATTAATAGAAGCCTATCCTGAATTGTCGTTTACCTGGCTTGATTTCGAACGGGGTGGTGATGGTGTGTTTTTATTAACACGTGATCAGTTGGTTGAGCAATTCGGAGCATGATGTGAGCGGGAATACTTTCGGAAAACTGTTTACGGTAACGACTTTTGGTGAAAGCCATGGTCCGGCAATTGGCTGTATAGTCGATGGTTGCCCTGCAGGTATGCCCCTTGAAGCCGCAGATATTCAGCCCTTTTTAGATAAACGTCGGCCGGGTCAATCGAAATACACGACTCAACGGCGTGAGCCGGATGAAGTTCAGATTTTGTCGGGTGTTTTTGAAGGTAAAACGACAGGTGCGCCGATAGGATTATTGATTCATAATCAAGACACGAGAAGTCGTGATTATGAGTCTATTAAGGATGTATTTCGGCCTGGGCATGCTGACTTCACCTATCATCATAAATACGGTCACCGTGATTACCGCGGAGGTGGGCGGTCATCTGCTCGTGAAACGGCGATGCGCGTCGCCGCCGGGGCGATTGCCAGACTGTACTTAAAGCGACATTTCAATATTGATATCATTGGGTATTTGCGCCAAATGGGGTCTGTTGAGCTTGCTTTTGAAGATGAAAAGGAAATTCCGAACAATCCATTTTTTTGCCCCAATCAGTCACAAGTAGAAGTGCTTGAGAAGACGATTGATGATTTACGCAAGCAGGGTGATTCGGTGGGCGCGCGCGTAGATGTGATTGCCCGTGGAGTACCGATTGGTTTGGGCGAGCCGGTTTATGACAAGTTAGACGCGCTGCTGGCTCATGCGATGATGTCGATTAATGCGGTGAAGGGCGTTGAAATTGGTTCGGGGTTTGCAGCCGTGCGTCAGTTGGGCAGTGAGCATCGGGATGAGTTATCTGCCAAGGGCTTTTTAAGTAATCATGCCGGCGGGATCCTGGGAGGCATTAGTACTGGCCAACCAGTACATGTCAGCATGGCATTAAAACCAACATCAAGCATTGTGAAACCCGGTCAATCGATTGATATTCATGGCAGGGAAGTCGAAGTTGTGACAAAGGGTCGTCATGATCCTTGTGTTGGCATTCGTGCTGTTCCCGTTGCTGAGGCAATGATGGCGTTGGTGTTGATGGATTGTGTGTTACAGCATCGCCCCCGGGTATCCGTTGACAATTAGGAAACATTTTGCTATAGTTCAGAGAATAAGGATTATAAAGTGCATGTGATATCCAAGAAGATATTTGCAGAAGCTGCGCACAAATATCCAAATCAGCGGCAAGCGATTATGGATATGTATCGGGTACTGAATAAGGCAACGATTGCTACACCTCAAGAAATGAAAAATCTTTTTCCAAGTCTTGATAATTTTAAATATAAAGACAAGTGGTGGATTATTAATATTGCCGGTAACCACCTTAGAATGATGGCATTTATAGCGTTTTCACAGAACAGAATATTTGTTAAGCATATTGTTCGCCATGATGAATATGATTCTTTGTGCGAATTTTACAGGAGGGGCCAAAAATGATCTCCAAAAAGAATGTGTTAAGCAAATTTAGTGATTTTACACTTGTTGCAAGTCCTTTGTTGTATTTGCATGATGATGAGGCATATGAAGCTGCTTTGGAGATGGTTGAGTCTCTCATGGAGCAGGTTGGCGATGATGCCTCAAAACCAGAAAATTTATTGATCATGTTGCTTGGCCATGCAATTAAAGTGTATGAGTCGCATCATGAAGACATCTCAGCATTTGTACAGCAAGCGACTAAAGATAAGCCTGATGTGATTATGCTTCGATTTATCATCGATCAACACAATTTAACATTGGCTGATTTACCAGAAATTGGCCATAAGTCATTAGTTTCTAGAATTATTTCCGGGGAAAGAAACCTTACTAAATCGCATATAGATAGGCTTAGTAAACGATTTCATTTGGATCCAGGCTTGTTTTTTTAGGGGAATAAGGCTAATGAAAGTAAATACGAGCGGATGTAGGGTGGACACGTCGCCTCTCGGCTCCTTTTGTACACCCTACACAAGAAGCGTATCATCAAATGACACTCGAAGCTTTAGCTGATGTTGATGCAGGAAATGTTATTTCTCAACAAGCCGTTTTAACATGGGCAAATAATTTAGGATGAAAAAATGACTAAAAAATTAAACATCGTCGTAGTCGGCGCAACCGGTGCAGTAGGTGAGGCCATTATTGCTTTATTGCAAGAACGAGAATTTCCCGTGGCAGAGCTTTATCCTTTGGCCAGTGAACGATCCGCAGGGCAGACCGTTTTATTTCGTAATAGACAGGTCGAAGTTCAGGATCTAGCGTTTTTTAATTTTGCGGATGCAGATATTGCATTTTTCTCGGCCGGATCAAAAGTCTCTGAGACGTTCGTGCCCATCGCCGCTGCTGCAGGCTGTTTGGTTATCGATAATACGTCATTCTTCCGTTATGATGATGATATTCCTCTGGTTGTGCCAGAAGTGAATCCGCAACGTATCGCTGATTATAAAAACCGCATGATCATCGCCAATCCAAATTGCTCGACCATTCAAATGGTGGTTGCCCTCAAGCCGCTTTATGATGCAGTAGGCATTTCTCGTATTAATGTCGCAACGTATCAGGCGGTATCTGGAACAGGTCGACGTGGCATCACTGAGTTGGTTGATCAAGTCTCCGAATTACTGAATGGTCGTCCGGCCGAAACAAATGTCTACCCACAGCAGATTGCCTTCAACGTATTGCCTCAAATTGACGAATTTCAAGACAATGGCTATACGCGTGAAGAGATGAAAATGGTCTGGGAGACGCGTAAAATATTAGAAGATGAAGATATTCAGGTGAATCCAACAGCAGTCCGTGTCCCGGTATTATATGGACACTCAGAAGCGATTCATTTGGAGTTAAAAGCGCCTTTAACCGCAGATGATGCACGGGCAATACTTGCAAAGGCGCCTGGTGTGTGTGTGATGGATGATCCTTCAAAAGGCATTTATCCGACGCCTATCCCTCATGGTGCAGGGCAAGATGACGTGTATGTAGGTCGAATTCGACAAGATATCTCTCATCCACAGGGGCTTAATCTGTGGGTTGTAGCGGATAATATTCGAAAAGGTGCTGCAACCAATGCCATTCAAATAGCCGAAATCTATCTTAGAGACTATAATTAGTCTTATGAACCAGAAAAACAATAAACCTCAGTCGATATCAATCGCTGAGGTGTGTCCAAAATGCGGAAAATCGTTGCGTACTCGCTCCGAAAAGAGCGGGCGATACGTCACGTGCTCTGGTGCGCCTGACTGTGCATTTACACGCTTTGTACAAACAACCTCAATATTGGTTGAAGAAACCGAAACAATGGATCGTGAAAGACGGTTGGCTGAGCAAGATGGGCATCGCAAGCGTGCGCGGGTGAATGCGCGTGAGCATCATGAGCGTGTTGCCCAACAAACCCAGGCGTTAGAAGGGAGTTATGAGAATAATATTTTACAACATCCCGCATTAAACAATCAGCGGTTTGATGGGGTCGATCCGAATGTTAATCCCGAGCCTGCATTAAATACCGAAGCAAGGCGAGAGTTTGATAATGAAAGACGAGAGCAAGAGATGGAAAAACAACTGCGTTTGGGTAATATGCCGAAATTTTCCACGGCCCCAAAACCACATGGACCATCATAATATATGACCATTGCAAACGATATTATCCGCGGCCGAGTGCCGGATTTTGACGCTTATTTGAGTGCAGGCGAGAGCTTGGATGATATTGATGAATATGGATTTACCCCGCTGATTGAGAGTGTCATTACACACCACCTTCCAATTGCTGAGAAGTTGATACAACGCAAAGTAGATATCAATAAACCAGATGTGACTGGCCGAACAGCGCTGCACTGGGCAGTGGATAATAACGATATAGAGACGGCATCCCTGTTGTTAACACATGGCGCAAATCCAAATGCCTATACTCGGGCCGGCTTATCGGTATTGGTTTATCCGGTGTTACGTGGTCAAGATGCCATGAAACAATTACTCTATCAATATAATGCCAAACTAGATTTTGCGTTGGATTTTATTGTTGGCAAGCTTATCGGTCATCGATTTTCTTTACGGGGCGATGTCGATATTTTGAATGCCGCGGGAGAGTTCATCGAATTAGACTATGAAGGGTTTATTCTTGAATTTACGGTTGCTATTCTTCATGATTCACTCCGCCGATTTACCAGCAGTTATTCAACATGTCATTTACGTCGATATTTTCCCTATCTTCACGCTATCATGGATGCCATTCAGATTGCAGAGGAAATGCTGCAATTACAGCTCCATGTTGATTTATCCAACACACATCTTGCGCGCCTTGCAGAGATGATTAAAGCACCTATGCTTATTCTGCCAGCAGCAAGCCGTGGGCATGCCATGTGTTTTGTGCGATTTCATGAGTTGTGGGCCAAGATTGATCGCGGTGAAAATAGTTTAAAAGAGGGCAGTGTCAATATTTATCGGATGACAAAGCCTCAAGCGTTTACGGTGAGTTTTTTGCAAGAATTTTTATATCAAAAACAAAGTCGTGATTATTTTCATGAGTCGATAAATCAGGAACTTGGTCTGATCCCACTGGCTCAAATACCCTTAACATCGCAAATTTCGGGCAATTGCTCCTGGGCGAACGTGCAAGCAGTTGTGTTAGTGGGTTATGCTTTGCAGCAGATCGAATTGAACAGTCAATTTGATTATGACGATGCGTTTGCTATGTACGACGCCTGGGTTGAGTGGGATCAAGATCGCGCATTGGATGAGTGTATTCAGCAGTTTTATATTGCTAATCCATTAAGAAAAGCGAGTCTTGCTGCGATGCTCGGCGGCATTCTATTTCAAACCTGCGATGATCGTCGTGAGCATGATTTGCTTCGCGCTGAAAAAATGTTAAAAATCCTGACATTACCTGAGTATTACTATATTTTAAAATCCTATCTCAATGAGTACTGCATTAAACGCTTGACCCGAAGAGGCAATAACCTGCTGAAGTTATTGGATGATTGCGGGGTCAATCCGAATATTGGGATTTCTCCTATTGCAACGGGATTAGATTAGTTTTGACCGGTTGGAATTGGCAGATTGAAACGATCTCGAACAAAGCGTCGTTGCGAGGCACGAAGCAATCTAGAGAACAAAGCTTCGAGCCCCTGGATTGCTTCGTGCCTCGCAACGACGCCTGATACAACATTGAACAAATTTTGAGGTTCGTAACAAAGACGTTGTCCAAATTACATTAATCTGGATATGCCAACCGGTCAAAACTAAATGGATGGAGTACTAACATGTTGCCAAATTCCCCTTTGTTTCAATCCAGGACTTACGATCAGAAGCACGTTTTTTAGCGAGCATCATATCCATGATGGCCATTGCTTCAGTTTCGTCGTCTAACGTGAGCAGTACGAGGCGGCGTGTTGCAGGATCCATCGTTGTTTCTCGTAATTGTAAGGGGTTCATTTCCCCAAGGCCTTTGAAACGTTGAACATGAACCTTGGCTTTGCTGGTTTTAGCGAGCTGCGCCGTGATGCTTTGTCGCTCATCATCATCTAACGCATAGTAAACGGCCTTACCCGCGTCAATTCGGTAGAGGGGCGGCATCGCGACGTAAATATGACCAGCGACGACCAGTGGTTTGAAATGGCGAAGAAACAGGGCGCAGATTAACGTTGCAATGTGGGCGCCATCGGAGTCCGCATCGGCTAGAATGCATATTTTTCCATAGCGTAAGCCGGACAAGTCGTCTGATCCAGGATCAACGCCAATAGCGACTGATATGTCGTGAATTTCCTGAGAGGCAAGTACCTGTGAAGATTCTACTTCCCACGAATTTAAAATTTTACCGCGAAGCGGAAGGATGGCTTGAAAGTCTTTACTGCGGGCTTGTTTTGCTGAGCCACCCGCCGAATCTCCTTCTACTAAAAATAATTCAGCCTGCGCCAAGTCTTGTTGCAAGCAATCTGCCAATTTTCCGGGTAGAGCAGGGCCTTGACTCACCCGTTTTCTCGCGACTTGTTTGGCTTGTTTGAGTCGCTTTTGCGCACGTTCAATAGCAAAATTTGCAATGAGCTCACCTTCGGCGCGGTGTTGGTTTAGCCATAAAGCAAAAGCGTCTTTAATGACGTTGGTGACGAAGGATGCGGTTTGCCGTGAACTGAGTCTTTCTTTGGTTTGCCCGGCAAACTGGGGCTCTTTCATTTTAACCGATAAAACGTATTGGCAGGGTTCCCACAGATCATCTGCAGATAATTTAATCCCTCTTGGCAGCAAGTTTCGCAAATTACAAAAATCGGACATGGCTTCAAATAACCCAGCACGCAGACCATTAACATGCGTTCCGCCCATAGGGGTGGGAATTAAATTAACATAACTTTCACTTAAGCCGTTGTTGGCGGTTGGCGACCAAATCAAAGCCCAATCAAGGGTTGCCTCTTGTGTTTTAAATTCACCTGCAAAGGGCTCTTCTGGAAAATAATCCTCTGGAAGGGATTGTCCCAGATAATCAGTGAGGCCGTTTTTATAACACCAGGACGTTGTTTCAGCAGTGGCTTTATTAATAAAGGTCATGGACAAGCCAGGGCACAAAACGGCTTTGGCACGGAGTGTATGGGTTAGATGCTTGACAGAAATGCGCGTGGTGTCAAAATAATGCGCGGTTGGCCAAAATCGGATAAGGGTACCCGTGTCATTTTTTTTGGTTGTGCCGATTTCAACTAATTCGGCATGTTTTGCACCTTGGGCAAATGACATCTTGTATATCACGCCGTTTCGTTTGATGGTGACATCGAGCTGGTCCGAAAGTGCGTTAACAACGGACACGCCAACGCCATGAAGCCCGCCGGAAAAACTATAGTTTTTGTCTGAAAATTTGCCGCCCGCGTGCAGTCGCGTCATGATGACTTCGACGCCGCTTAACCCCAGCTGCGGATGAATATCCACCGGCATGCCGCGTCCATTGTCTTCAACTTCGACAGACCCGTCTTCATGAAGTGTCACGATGATGGTGGTTGCGAAACCGGCAAGCACTTCATCCACACTATTGTCGACAACTTCTTGCGCCAAATGGTTTGGGCGCGTGGTATCGGTGTACATTCCCGGACGGCGTTGAACGGGCTCTAATCCCGTGAGGACTTCAATGGCATCAGCAGTGTATTGTTCAGACATGGTGGTTTCAGGGTTTATAAGAATAACCCAGTGTAACATATTCTATAGTGTGGTATCACGCCCCTTGTCTTGCTCTTTGAGTGACACACCATTTTGGGGTCATGAAAGCTGTACATGGTCTGCTCGAATTCCTCAATTGATGCGTGAGTTAATGTGATAGCAGAAAAAACACGCCTTTATATGCCTAAGGTTTTGACAATGGCAGTGTTTTTCTTGGTTGGGTGCTCGTTTTTTTTGCAATAAAGTGATTTGTATGTATAATACACTTTCTTTAATGATTTATATTAAACAAAATAGGCAGGTAAAATAGTATGTTTGGTAATGTATATAAACCAATAGCAATAAGTGTTTCTGGTATAGGATTAAGAACAATTGACTCAGATCGTAAAAACCAAGTGGATTGGGTTTTTAGGACCCTAAAATCAAGGAATATTTTACCGCCTTTTAGCCTCGAGGGTAGAGGGTTGTTTTGTCACGATACTAACGCCTTGATTTCTGGTGCTGTCAATTCAGAATACTTTTTCTCCAGATTGGATGCATTGCAATATTTGCATACATTCGAGTCAAAATGGGGTTTTATTCAATTTGACGATTTTAATGTAAATTTTATTTGTCAGATGTCGACAGAAAATGTTAAAAAATTGAATGCCTTATTTAGAGCAATGGCGAATACAAAAGGCAATGATGAGAACAATACCCATAAGTTATTTCAGGATGAAGTTATTAATGATCAATTCGTAATAGAGGGATTCTCTAAACCTGAGTCTCTGCAAATTAGGGCTGCAATATATACAACTGCGAAAATTTATATGCGCGAGAACAAGGCGATTAGTGTCGTTACTATCATGTATATTTTAGAGCTTCCTGTTATGGGTCTAGAGGAACACATGGGCATGGTAGGCAACGCGCTCGCTGCTTATGCGCCCAATAACTCACCTGTTAGCTCGAATATATCTCCCGCTTGCTTTGTTACTGATGGGATGATGGCGCTAGCGTTTGGATTGTCACCGAGCCCACTTGCAAGTTCCACCGAGAATCGACGTTCATTGAGCAGGTCATGTCATTCTACATTGTCAATATTTACAGCTTCTAGAAGTGTTAGCCGTGCAGAGATTTCCCCCAATTGCAAAACTGTTGTATCGGAATCAGAGGAAGCTAAGTTAGGGTTGCCTCTCGGAGAGGCGAGTACATTTTAGTAATGGCCGTATGGGTTGAGGCAAGAGATTGTTCAATACATCAACAAGAACAATCTCTCAAATCAAAGCCAATAGGTCAGGGCAAACGCATCAATTAAGATGTGTTTGCCCTGGCCAATAGGTAACTTACTCAACGACAATAGGTGGGAATTTACTCGCATAGTTAAGTGGCCGCTTCGCCAGTTCAATACTGGTTGCAAGCGCCGCGTTGAGAAAGGCATCGCTAGATGCTGCTTGCGAATAGTGGGTTAGCGGTGCGCCTTTATCACATTGCATGGTTATTTGTGGGTCGAGTGGTAATTGACCTAATAATGCAGTGTGATGATTGTCGCATAAACTTTTCGCGCCACCATGCCCAAACAAGGCTTCCTGATGGCCACAATGGGAGCAGGTATGTTGCGACATATTTTCAATAACCCCCAACACATCAATACCCATTTTGTTGAACATCATCAATGCTTTTTGCGCATCTTGTGTCGCGACAGTCTGTGGCGTGGTGACAACAATCGCCGCTGTTAACGGAATTTTTTGCACAAGACTTAATTGAATGTCGCCTGTGCCGGGTGGTAAATCAATCAACAGATAATCTAAATTATCCCAGAGCGTGAGGTCTAGCATTTGGATCAATGCTTTAGCCAGCATTGGGCCGCGCCAGATTAATGCGGAATCATCCTGTGTAAGATATCCTATCGACATGGCTTGAATCCCATGCGCCATGACGGGTAAGTAGTGCTCGTCCTGAATTTGAACGGGCGCTGTTTGTCCGAGCATGGTAGGCATACTCGGGCCATAGATATCAGCATCCAAAATACCAACCCTTGCTCCTTGCTCTGCTAAACAGGCAGCCAGATGAACGGTCACGGTTGATTTGCCAACGCCTCCTTTTCCTGAGCCAATTGCAATCGTATTTTTAATACCCCGTAAACCCTTTCCGGCGAGCTGTGTACGATGGGCTTGGATAAAGCTGTCTAAGGTTAGCTGCACGTGATATTGGGGTAATGCTTGTTTTAGCGCGTCTGTTAGCAGGGGCAACCAACTGTTTTGCAGGCTTTTACACGGAAATCCGGCTAAGAGTTTGACTGTTAGTGACGTTGCCTCTTCGATGATCTCGTACTTTATTCCAAGTTCTACAGCGGTTAACGTTGTTAATGGGTCGCGTGTATTGGCGAGTAGGGTGTTGAGAATATTTTCAATAGTCATATGCAATCGTGCCTTTAAGAGATTCCTACAGTGTACTATACTCTATGTAAGTCAAAAACAGGGAGTGTATCATGAGTGATGTTGCGAATAAATTGTCCGTGATTCTGGCGGATACCTATGCTCTGTATCTTAAAACGCAGAATTATCATTGGCATGTGAAAGGCTCGCAGTTTAAGTCATTGCATGAGTTGTTTGAAATGCAATATAGAGAACTGGCCGAAGCGGTTGATCTGCTTGCTGAGCGCTTGATAATATTAGGTCACACCGCACCAGCGACCTTTAAAGAATTTGAACAATTAAAAACCATTAAAGATGGAGACTCCAGTTTAACCGCAAAACAGATGGTGATGGAGTTAGCAGACGATCATACGAGTTTGGTGCGTGATTTAAACAGCGCAATGAAAGTTGTACAACATAATAATGATGAAGGTACCATTACGATCTTGGCGGATCGAATTGGTTCACATGAAAAATCGCGATGGATGTTAAGCGCATCGCATGATTAGTTGGCGTTTGGACAAAGCTGCATGCAAAAAGACGCATGCAGCTTTGTCCAAATAGTGTTTCCTGATTTAATCGGGAGGTAGGGTGTAGGTTGGGTTGAGGCGGGTTCGCCGAAGCCCAACAAAACCATCCATGTTGGGCTTCGGCGAACCCGCCTCAACCCAACCTACACCCACCCTACCTTCCGATTAATTCCAATGTCCAAGATTAGGATTTTGAATGGCAATTGATATTTATACAGATGGTGCGTGTCGCGGTAATCCCGGCCCTGGGGGCTGGGGTGCTTTGCTGCGGATGAATGGTACCGAGAAAGAGCTAAAGGGGTCAGAAAAGCATACCACCAATAATCGCATGGAATTAACCGCCGCTATTATGGGATTGCAAGCACTAACCCGTTCGTGCGAGGTAAGCCTTTATACGGATTCTCAATATGTGCGTCAAGGCATGATGGAATGGCTAGCAGGCTGGAAAAAACGCGGCTGGCGAAATTCTAAAAATGAGCCGGTAAAAAATGTTGATTTGTGGCAGCAATTGGATGCATCGGCCGCCCAACATCAGGTCAAATGGTTCTGGGTTAAAGGCCATTCCGGTCATCCTGAGAATGATAGGGTGGATGCGCTTGCAAATGAGGCAATCGACGAGCTACTTGAAGGCCAACTTCGATGAGACAGGTTGTTTTAGATACGGAAACTACGGGTCTAAGTCCGGAAACCGGGCATCGCATTATTGAAATTGGTTGCGTAGAAATTCTCAACAGACGCGTTACGAATCGCCATTTTCATACCTATCTCAATCCTGAGCGCGAGGTTGATGAAGGTGCCTTTAAAGTCCATGGCATCAGCACAGAATTTCTACAAGATAAGCCTTTATTTAAAGACATCCTTCCTGAGTTGCTCACCTTTGTTGAAGGCGCTGAGGTTATTATACACAACGCGCCGTTTGACTTAAGCTTTCTCAACGCCGAACTTCACAAGATCAAATATAAACAATCGTTCGAGCAACATTGCCGTATTTTTGATACGTTGCCTCTTGCACGAGAAAAACATCCTGGCTTGCGTAATAATTTAGATGCGTTATGTAAGCGTTATAACATCGATAATTCAAACCGTGAGCTTCACGGCGCATTATTAGATGCCGAGATTCTGGCATGGGTCTATCTGGCGATGACCGGTGGTCAGGTTGAATTATTTGCTGATGAAGCAGTTTCTAAAACCCAAGAAAAAAAGACGACAGTCTCCGTCGAGTTGAACAGTGAGTCTCCTGTTATTCTCGCCACAGAAGAAGAGCTGGCAAGCCATGATGCGTTGATTCAGTTTATTGTAAAAAAATCAGGTGTTAATTTACATCATCCCTAGTCGTTTACTTCACAGGGTCGGGTTTAAAAAAAACCACCTTATCTCGACCACTTTTTTTGGCTTGATAAAGCGCTTCATCAGCCATTTCGATTAATTTTTCGGGATTTTCCCCATGCTTCGGAGATAGCGAGACGCCAATAGAAATGGTCATTTGAGGTAGGGTAGTTTCATTATAAATGAGTTTAAGATTACGAATTTCCTGAAGAATTTGAGTTGATTTTTGAGTCGCTTCATCTAATGTCAATCCATTAATCATTAATAAAAACTCTTCTCCTCCATATCGATAAGCATAATCATAGTTTCGTATTACTTTTTGAAGAACGCCACTAATTTTCTTAAGAACCATATCACCGGCAGAATGGCCAAAGGTATCATTCACGCGCTTAAAAAAATCAATATCTAACATCAAGACGGCTAACTGTTTTTCAGTTCGTTTAGCACGAGATATTTCCTTCGTGAGATTTTGTATCAGGGTTCTTCTGTTATACAATCCGGTTAATGAATCATGCTGAACCTGCCTTTTTAACAGCATATCGAGTTGCTTATTATCAAAAATAGATTTGATTGCTTTAGCTGCAGTAATGCGATATTTTTTCCACGGTTTTGCCTGATTTGCAACTGTTTCGGCCCATAATTGAAATGAGTTCCTGGGAGAGTAAGCCGTACCTTTTTTAATTAATACATGACCTGGGTTACCCGCCCATGTAACCTTGCGGATTATTTCTTTGCGAAAAAATAATAAATAATGATTTGCATCGGATGTCAGTGGAATCGCCAATAAACCAGCAGCTAAATTAGTGTATTCCTGGCTAGCAGGGTATGCTGATGGTAATGTGTGAGTAACAAATATTTCTGATTGATAATGTTTAAATAGCCAATCGGATAAATTTTTGATTTGTTCAGCCGTTGGTGTTTCGCCAAAAGTAGATATATTATTATCGTATAATAGTGCCACACTATCAGCGGCTAACATTAAAGAAATTATATCTTTAGTCATATTAAATCCGCTAATAAGGTCTGGTTGAGATTCAATAACAGGTTGAATGGTTTCATGAAGTTGTAGTATGGCATCTTTCTCACGAGCATCATGCCTTTCAGCGATATTTTCCAGTTGTTTAACAATTAACTCGGCTGACAGTAACAATCCAAATCGATAGTACATCGGTAATTTTTTTGCGGTTTTATGTTGGCAAGCGATCAATCCCCATAATTTATTATCGTGAATAATCGCAATTGAAAGGGCAGATGCTACACTCATATTTCGTAGATACTCAATATGAACAGGTGAAACAGATCTGAGTAGGGCATTACTTAAATCGATGGATGGCAGAGATTTTTCTGGGATGGTGGATAATAAAGAAAGTGCAGAGTCATTGACATCAGGAATGTAACGCAAAGGTTGGCTTAAATACATTTTTCGCACATAGTGAGGTACGTCTGTTGCGGGAAAGTGTAATCCCATATAAGATTCTAAACCATTTTTTATGGCTTCACCTAGTACCACACCACTATCATCATGCTCAAATTGATATAGAATCACACGATCGTAATCGGTAATGCGCTGAATTTCTTTACATATGAAATTTGATATAAATCTAATATTTTCATTTGATTGATCTATTTTCAAATTACTAAATTCATCAAATACAAATAAAGCATCTCGTTCGAGATCTATCTTATTATCAGCAGCTTCAATTTCAAGTATGATGACGTTATTTTGTTGATGTATGTAGGCCCAAATTTTGATTGGATCGGTATGGGCATTTGTCCAATTAAATTGGTTATACTTCTTGTCAGACTGAATTAACCAACTTTGCGTATCAAAATTCGGATCGGTTGATATGAGATATTGTGTAATAATGCTGCTCATAAAATCAGATGCGGGTGTTTTTAAAAAATCCACTGCATTTTCACTATATTGTAATATTTTAAGAGTTATCTTATCTATGACCAATAGCGTGCCAAATGACTGGAGTTGCGTAAAGCTCGCTAAATTGATGCTGTCGCAAAAGTGCGATGCTGAATCGCTACCTTGATTTTTTGAGTCCATTTTTTCTCTTTCCTATGCCGAATATTTTAACCAATTTAATAAACTTGAAAATGTATGGATTGCGCTTGTAACAACATTTTCCTTTTGATCATGATTAAAATCGTGGTCGTTAAGCGTTTTTAAAAACGAATCCCAATACTTTCTCGTATGTTTACCATAAGCAGTAAAGTAACGTGTAGGAATTATGGGTAATAATTGTAAATTCTGTTTTAATAATTTTGACATGATTTGCCCCCCTAGCGTTGATCCTTCTATTACATAGAGATAACCAAACACTTCAGGAAGCGTATTAAGGTTCGGCGTGTTTTTGCAATACAAGAAATCGCTTGAAGTGTCACAGTTTAATTCAGATAAATCGTTATTCAACAACGAC
The DNA here is from genome assembly GCA_963784615.1 of uncultured Gammaproteobacteria bacterium. Lineage (GTDB taxonomy): Bacteria > Pseudomonadota > Gammaproteobacteria > Legionellales > Legionellaceae > UBA11403. Next base: position 842,369 of record CAWASG010000001.1, on the reverse strand, counting down.
GATTTTTCTCTTCCTTCTATGGCGTAGTGGAATCTGTGTTGAATTATTTTTTCGCATGGGTTTATAAAACCGTAGAATTGAGACAGTAATTTTTTATATTCAATTAAAGTGATTTCTTTGGACACAACCTTTTTTAAAAGGTCAACCTGTTCTATTTGTTGATGATATTGACTTGTCGAATCTTTTAATGCATGTAATAAGTCCATTTATGCTAGCACCTTAAAGAGCTATTTATTTCCATCTTTACACTGTAACTAAGGCGGGCGGCAAGATCAAACTTATTTACTCAGGGCAAAGGCATCTCAATTGTATGAGGCCGAACCGTCCGAGCCGCGCGCGCTAGCAAGCGTTCACTGCAGGTACGTTTGCAAAAAAAACTGTATTTATTTTGATTGCTGGCTCTGTGAACGCTCCCTAACGGTCGCGGCTCGGTCGGTTCGGCTTACTTTCTAGCATATGTGCGGTTACCATGCTTAAGGAGACGTAATTTATCAGTCAATGAGATCATTTGGTGCCGATGTGGTGTTTTTATGCTACTCATGGTACAATTAGACCAATTTTTCGGTTCAACAAGACAGGTTGCTATGGCTTATCAATTAACTATGTTAGGAACAGATACTAAATATAGTCCAGAACCCCATCAATATTCGATGCGAGTATTGCCCGCACTGGGCCAACCGTTTCCCTCTGCCGATGAGATGCAGCCTTTCGTCATTTACATTTCAGTCGCAGCGAATGGTGAACAGTTACAATATAGTATGTTGGTACCCGCTGCAGATGGAACGATGTCCACGTCCGATGTTGGAACCGTTTATAGTGGTCAACACACATCAGGGGTGTTGAATCGTATGGATATACTCATACGTTCATATCTGCATATGTTAAGAGATATTTATTATTGGGATGATCGAGAGCGATTCACGGTAGAGGGTGTCGGGCAAAATCAAGCTCTTCAGGCAAGGATTAGACAATGCGCAATCACCAAGGGAAGTCGCTTGCTCACTGCTTATCCCTCTGGTGAAACATTAAGTGTATTGGCACATGTGGTGAAACAAGATGATTTAAAACATACATTTTTTGCAAGACCCCGCTATCTTCCTGCCGCAGTCATTGAAGGCCCTCAGACATTGGGAAACGATGTTGGTGAGAAAATTGGGGAGGGATTACTGCAAATACTTCATGTCATATCAACAACAAAAGAGAAAGACTATGTTATTCAAGGGCATAGTCGTGGCGCGGTTGAAGCTTTGATTTTGGCACATGAATTACAATATATTCTAAAGGAAATAAAAAACACATCCACAATCAATGATGCATTTTTGAATCGTTTAATTGATGGCATTCCGTGCCCATTCACAAAAAATAAACTGTCTGTTTTGAATCATACTTATCGATTATCACGTGGTGATAATCCGTTGGTGAAGTTGCTTCAAGCAATCAAAACACGTTCTGACATTGACAACATCCGCTTAAGTATTTTTGCGTTGGATCCAGTCGCCGGAAACGCAACGTTGGGCGTTAGGCCAATTGCTTGGGCCGATCAGAGAATGCATGAGGTTCCTGACATTGTGAGTGAATACGTCGTTATGATTCAGCCTAATGAGCATACTCGATGTTTTAAAGGGACTGTACCAAATAAATACAATCCTCAAATGACGAAGATCACACACCTTGCTGGAATGGGTCATCATGGCACATTATCAGGAAATCCTTTGGATCAGCTTGGGAACTTTTTTGAGAACGATCCAAATGGTGAGCGGACGAAGGGTGCTCAATTGATGGCGCTCGTGGAGTTGATGGAATTTCAAATACAAAAGGGATGTCAATTTGAAGATAGGCTGAATGATTCTCATCCGCTCAAGGCGATCATCAATAGGTTTCTGTCAGCGTCGCCAGAGCAAAGAAAGCAAATGCGACTCGATTGCTACAATGATGCGATCCGTAACCGAGACGCATATGAACGATATAATGTTACCTCCTATTTCTCTATAGAGGGAACTTTGGATCCAAGACGCTATGGAGAAAAGGTCGATCGGATTATTCATTTTGGGTCTTTTAAAGATAGTCGATTGTCTAATATTTTTGGAGAACAATCGAAACATTTTGTTAATGTAAACCATATGAAACTGTATATGGCTCATATTTTTCCGCGCTTAAATGGGGTGATTGATACTGATGTTCAATTTTTGCAAGCCCTATCTGTTCTTGCAAGAGAAGATATTCAACATGAACAGAGGCTTTTGGTTCATGAAGCAATAGCCATGCTTACGTTTAGAGTTCAGTTAGCACCAGAATCAGGTTTTGCTGAAAGCGCTGTGGCGCGTGAGTCGCAACGGGCTGAGGTTTCTGCAGATGCTATGTACAGCTCGGATCCCTCATCTGATCGTTTTCGTTTATTACTTGATCAGCTAGAGGAGTGTCCTCTGGCAAACCCAACCGCACATAATGTACAAGCCTTGGATGAGTTATCATCTGCTTTGAATGGCCAAGAAATTCCATTGCCTATAGAAGATAGGCGGGTTTTTAACGACAGAATTGTGCGGTTACGCGATAGTGTTAATGGTCATTTGTTAGATGATCCAAGCCGGGCTGTTCAGGCCGAGCGTGAAGATATCGTTCATATGAGTGCTCCTGCTGCCCATACCGGATCGGAACTGGCAGTGATTCAACCTGTTTCTCAACCCCAATCGGTGGTGCGGGTTGTGCACATTTCTAAACAGAATATTTTGAGATTATTCAATAACCCGGTTTTACTACAGGGAATGCTGAATACGGCTGAACTGCGCGTAACTTATCTGGGAGAATCAAATTATTGGTTAGATTGGAATGGTTACGGCATAAGGGCAAACATTGTTAATTCCATGCTTCAAATTGGCTCGATTCAGCTTCCCGTCAATGATTTTTCACGTGCGCTACGCCTACGTAACGTTAGAAATAGAGAGCACCACCTAGCTATAACAGATGGACCTGCTATTCAGTCTGTTGCACCTGTTCTATCTGTTGCGCCTGTTCTACCTGTTCCATCTGTTCCGCTAGTTCTGCCACGTGCTATCCCTGCTGTCGAGGATGCCCCCTTGGCAAGCACCAGGGCCTACAACACTCATTTTATATTATTGCAGTTATTGGTTTGCGCGCTAATCGGCATCGCAATCGGCCTGGCATTTACAGCAACCGGTATTTTTGCCCCACTTGGCGTGGGCATATTAGGGTTTGGCTTTAACGCTGCAATTGGATTGGTTGTTGGTTTTTTATTGAGTGGTGTAACATTTGGTTGGAAACTGTGGAATGGTGACAATCCATCTGGCGTTGATGTTCCAGCGACCGCGAACCCAAATCCAGAATCTGCTTCAAATCGTGCTTCAGCGCCCTTGCAAGCGCCCCAAGTATTTGGCTCTCCCTTGCATCAAGCGAGCATCCAGAACGTAGATTTGGTCGGAGATTCTCAGCCATCGCTATTGAATAGGTAGGATGTTTCGCGCATTATTTAATCTCATTGTCTGAAATTGTGCTATAATTTTCATACTACAGGGATAAAATACATTGCAGGAGCTCTTATGGAATTACTCACTAAGCCTTTATCGTTGTTATCTGCTAGACGCGTTACCCTTCTTTCCGGGGTTGTTCTGCTCGCTTCAATAGGGCAGGTCAATGTCGCATACGCTGAGTCTGAAACCTCGATTATGAACCAAAGCTTTGCGGCAAATAATACCTTTATTTTTAGTCCACGGAGTTTGAGTTGGAAGGCTGTTAATGGTTCGGGGCAGGTTGTTCGTAGCGGCCGAGCATCCGGCGGACGCAACTATTGCCCGGATATACACAGAGGTTGTCGAACCCCTTCGGGAACTTATCATATCATTAGCAAGGGCGGTGCCGGCTGTAAATCGAGTCGCTACCCAGTTGGTAAGGGGGGTGCCCCAATGCCTTATTGCATGTTTTTTAGTCGATATTATGCGGTACATGGTTCGTATGATGTGCCGAATTATAATGCCAGCCATGGCTGTGTCCGTGTAACGCCCTCGGATGCGCGTTGGTTAAATCATAGTTTTATGCACATCGGAACGCGTGTGGTGGTTAAGTCATATTAGTACGTTGGCTGCAGGGCAAACGCATTAAATTATTTGGTCTAGAATTAACTTTCCAGAGCTTTCTTTGATCTGTTGGAATAGGCAGATTGAAACGATCTCGAACAAAGCGTCGTTGCGAGCGAAGCGTGGCAATCCAGAGTACCGTGCTCTGAACTCTGGATTGCCACGCTTCGCTCCTAATGAACTTCACAATATATGCAATGTTGTATCAGGCGTCGTTGCGAGGCACGAAGCAATCCAGAGAACAAAGCTTCGAACCTGGATTGCTTCGTGCCTCGCAACGACGCGACCTGCAAGTTCATTTCGGCTGTTTGTACCTAAGGTACTGGGGTGCTCGCAACGACGACCTGCAAGCGCAGTGTTGCGATTTTTACCGAGGCTACTGGGTTGATCACTATAAGCAACCGGTCAAAACTAAATAGAAAAGGTACAATGGTTTATTCATCATCCATACTGAATGACGATCCACATCCGCACGTCGTTTTTGCGTTAGGATTGCGAATGACGAATTGTTCGCCCTGGATCCCTTGAACGTAGTCAATTTCAGCTTGATTTAAATATTGAATACTCATCGAGTCGATCAGTAATTTAACGGCTGTTGAGTTATCGGAGCATGCTTGCTCAACGATGGTGTCATCTGGCTGAATCGCCTCATCAAAGGTAAAGCCATATTGAAAGCCTGAACATCCACCGCCGGTGATATACACCCTTAAATTTAAAGCAGGATTGTTTTCTTCAGCGATAAGAGAGGCAACTTTATCTGCGGCACTGACAGTAAAGTGTATGCCCGTTGTTGTTGTGTTGGTTGTGGTCATGATACCTCCAGCTTGGTTTATAATTTAATTATATCAAATTTAGCTTCACAATGCTTACATTTACCGTTAATCTTCTTCGCGAACCAACCTCAAGGAATGGAATATGCAAAACTGTGACGGGCTATCCCTCACAGAAGTACTCGTGTCGCTTGTCATTGTGACCAGTGCTTCTTTAGCTTTATTACAACAACAGTGGCATGTGAGCCGCTATACTCATCAAATCAATCATCGCAACGAAGCCGTTCGCCAGTTAGACAATGCGTCGGAACAGTTTGTCGCGCAGCAGTTACCTACCGTTGACGCTTCCTATCAATTAATGACCAAGTCGATTAAGCGCGAAATCGAGGATGTAGAGTGGGTCAAGGCACCGGGAGGCAACGTGCCCACCGTTGTGCTTAAGCTGAAGTGGAACGATGATTCTGCCGGTGGTCATTTAAAACGATTACTGGTGAGATCATGATGAGGCGTTTTCACCAGTGTGGTTTGAGTTTGCCGGAAATTTTGGTAGCGCTGCTTTCCTCAAGTCTGTTACTCACAACGTTGATGAGCCAATACGTTGGGGTTAAACAGCATTACAAACGCTCAGAAAGCATGCTGGAGAAAGCGCTTGATGCTCAGCTGGTTGTGGATCTCATGCGTGACAGCATTCGCCAAGCGGGATTTACACCGTGTCTAGGAGTTGAGCATTTGACCACAATGGATATGCGTCATCAAAAAACTGGATTGACTGCGATTGACCTGTATTCAAGAGATAACCCCGGATTTCAAGTGAATCATATGAGTAATCAGTATGGTTTTTTCATCAAACAGGTATCGCTTACCGCGCTGATTGTCACAAAAGAGGCGGTTCTTTCGGTGCAGCATCCTGTAATGATTGCAGATTGTTATCATGCAGAAGTCCATCGGATTGAGCATCTGCGCTCGGTTGCCGGAAACTGGGAGTTTGACTTAAAACATCCCCTATTTTATTCCTATCAGCCGCCTATCTATATTGGTGAATGGCTTGAAGAGGGATTTTTTATCAAATCAGGTGTGCTTTATTATCGCCTGGATCGTGTTGACGCGCTTTCAGGTGCGATTCACGGTGCGTCCGCTTCATTAAAAACACGACACGGTCAACGTTTGGTGCATGTTGCGTTAGCGACTGAAAAAGGCCAGTCAATAGAAGTGGATACTCTGATGAGAGTGTCTTGATGAGGTCAAAAGGCTTTGTGCTGTTCACAACGATTCTAATGCTTGCGATGCTGACATTATTGGTTTTATCGCTCATGCAAGCGGTATTGTTGTATGTAAAGGCAGGTAATGAGCTTACAAAACGCCATCAGGCTTTTTATCAACTGGAAACAGTGGCTCATTTACTGCGGTTTTCTCATTTGGCAAATCAAGAGGCTCAATGTACTGTAGAGGAGAAACCTTCTCATGACGTTATTGAACACTTAAAGCATCATCATGGATGTGAGAAGGTTATGAGCCAGCAAGCGTATTTATATTTGATTGAAGATTTAGGTGATTTTCCTTGTTTACAGATTGTTTTGAAGCATCATACCTTGAGCAGCCATCATTGGCGCTTGACGGTGATGTCCAAAGCGCGGCCCTATGAAACGCTACAATTGCGTTTCACCAATGGCGTGAGTTTGAAGCGGTGTGATGGCGAGACGTTAACGATAAGAAAAGGGATTGTGAGTTGGCGGCATTTGACAACCACTTGAAATATGGTAAAATATGCACTTGCTGTTCAAATTATGTAAAATTTATGCCTCGGGGTGTATGTTTTGAACGGTAACTACTTTATTGACGCAAATTTCAAAGGTGTTTTACATGTGCGCATCGCATTCGATTACCAAGAAGAGCTGGTTTAAGTTACCGATTATTTATGCCGCGATGATATTGCTAGGCATTTATAGCGGACTCTCTGGCATTACTGCTCTAGAGCAGTTTGGGTTGTTTATTGCCGATGTCTTCATCAAAATATTTAAATGCATCAGCTTGCCGATTATTTCGTTATCGATCATCGTGACCTTATCGCACTACCGAGAAGATGGGATCATGCGAACCATCTGGCGAAGAACCATGACCTATACACTGGGTACAACGCTGGTGGCGGCGGCTATCAGTTGCCTTTTATATATTGCGATTCATCCGGCTATGGTTGCGGCGGTGCATCCTTCTGTTGGTGCAGCTTTGCCAATCGAGCATACCGATTATTTGCATCATATTGCTAATTTGTTTCCAGAGACGATATTTGCGCCTTTTTTAGATCATCAGGTCTTGAGTGTATTGCTTTTAGGTGTCGTGATTGGTATTGCCTTGCGGTTTATTCCGGATGAAGAAGCACGACATACATTGACGCAGTTTTTCCGTGGCGCGCATGCTTTATTTATTGTGATCACGCGTTGGATCGTTGCGATTATCCCCTTAGGGTTATATGGTTTTATCACCACGACAGTGGTGCAACTTCGTGGCGGCATGACCTTCAAGGGTATAGGCGAATATTTACTCATTATCGTGTTGGCGAACTTAATTCAAGGATTTGTAATATTGCCGTTGTGGTTGAAATACCAGGGCATTAAACCATTTACCGCGATGAAAGGGATGTTGCCGGCGTTATCCTTGGCATTTTTCTCAAAATCATCAGTCGGTACTTTGCCTGTGACGATGGATACGGTTGAAAAAAATCTTCATGTTAAGCCCTCAATCAGCCGCGTTGTTTTACCGCTTTGCACCAGTATTAATATGAATGGTTGTGCCGCGTTTATTTTTGCAACGGTGATATATTTAATGCAAAACCATGGTATTGCTGTTTCATATGGCTCAATGGTGATGTGGGTCGGCATTGCGACCGTTGCCGCCATTGGTAACGCAGGCGTGCCGATGGGATGTTTTTTCTTGAGTGCGAGCTTACTGTCGAGTATGAACGTACCCATTACATTGATGGGGATTATCCTGCCATTTTATAGCTTGATTGATATGGTAGAGACATCACTCAATGTTTGGTCTGATTCTTGTGTGGTTAAGGTTGTGAATGATAAGTCTCTAGCTGATGAGACCGTAACGTCAGTTGCAGATCCTCTCGTTGAATAGAGCCGTAGCCTAATGGCACTAAGCTAAGGAAAAAATGATTGGTGTACGCGTAGGTTGGGTTGATCGAGAGCGAAGCCCAACATGATGATTTTGTTGGGCTTCGCTCTCGATCAACCCAACCTACAGCCCTTAACATAGTGCCATTAGGTAGGCTACGGCAGGTCTATTAAATTTTTCATCTACTAACGCGATTACATTGCTTGATGATTCAGAATATTTTCGCTATCACTTTTATCGTCCACTACCGGTTCCGGTTGAAAAAAAACATTGATGCTAGATAATGTCATCACAGCGGGCGCTTGCAATTCTGCCCAAACGTGTCGTAAATCGTGTTTTGTTATCGATACATAAGGCCACTGTTCCATTAGCGCGATGAATTTAGGATGATTTTGATCGTCATTATATAAAGATCCGAATTCTTCTTGTATTTGACTACCAACGGAGTCCACGATCATTTCCCAAAAGTCTTCATCTATTCCCATGCTTTCATCTGAAAGTCTATCTAACATATCGATCCGTTCTGCAATTTCATCTCGTCCTTCGGGTTGCGGAAGTTCTGTTAAATAAGAGATGACTGCATCTTTTACAACCGCTGTAAATTTCATTGAAGCTGTACCATGGGTGATAAATCGAACGACAATATCTTGATGAATACCAACTAATTTCTCTATGAGTTTATTGAATGCGCCTGGAGGGCAAGCCTGAAGATCCTTTGGTTGGTCGTCATCAATGCCTTTCGCTGATATATTATATTCTCGTTGAATTTGATACAGACCATCAAGCAATGAGAATTTCCCATCATTCAATGTACCAGCTCTCAGTGAATCATCATGAATGGCAAGCCAACTTAACGCGACCAGTTGTTTTATTGTCACCTTGGACACAGGATCTTGAAACTCAAAGTTACCGTTACAGATGAGCTCAGGAATGCATCGTTTAGCAGCTGCGGCTTTAGGGTTTTCTTCGACATCATCGAGCCAGTCTAGGATGTCGTGAATGATTTTGTCGAGAGAATCGTCAGTTGAAATAGCATCCTGATAGCGTGACATCAGGGCTTGGGCTGATGCAGAAACAGAGGCATGAACGCTTGCTGTATGAGTACTTTGCTCATCATTGATGGCGGGCTCTGCTTGTTCTGGTAATAGTAGTTCTTGATGGACAAAGTTGGAGAATGCTAATTGACCAGCTTCCGCATCATCTTGGTGTGTTTCGCAAAGGGTGATAATCGCATCAAATTTCGCGGGCGTTAAAACATGAGCAGGGATGTCAAACCATAGATCAGAGGAGTCTTCATCGAATAAGATCGAGATGTGTGGAATCAGGCGATTGAAATTATCGCCCTCAAGTAATTGGGCCCCTTGAAGTAAACTAATGGCTTCAGCGAATGGAGCAGGGTTTGGAAGATTAATGACAATATTAAGATGTTCTTCCGTAAGTAATTTGGCATTATGTAGGGCAAAGATTGCTGAAGCGGCGCCGTATGGCCGCTCATGCTCTATTACAGCATCAAGATACGCCTCCGCATTATCATCAGAGAGTAACTGAGCGCTTTCAAGCAACCCAATGCTACTGGCCATGATGCTGGCGTACGGATATTTTGCAATAACATCGAAATAGTGTTGTGCAGCCTCTTCGTTCATTAATTGGTTTTGTTGAAGTATCCTCAGGCAGTCCATCAGTTCTTCGATGTTCTGATGATGGGAGAGGGTATCGAAGTTATTTTGTGCTTTATCGTCATCAAGTAATTCTGCTTGCACAAGAATGAAGAAAACATCGGTTAGGGGGTCTAGGTTTTGGTGTTCGGTTAACGATTCAAAATTCTCTTGGGCCATTTCACCACTGAGCAATGTCGTGTGTTCAAGTACATAAATGGCACGCTTGATTGAGTCTGGATCTGGGTGTGTTATCAGCTTGTCAAAATTAGCTTGGGTAACATCGTCGGCGAATAATTCGGTTTGCTGAAGTATTAATAGGGTGTCGGCAAAAGAAGGAATGGATTCCAGTTTTATTAGTGTTTTTGCGTTGGTTTGAGCTGCTTCGCCAGTGAGTAAACCAATCGCATAAAGTATGGAAAGTGCTTTCGCCATGGGATCTGGGTTTAGATGTGCTGCTACGAGATCTCGATAGGTTTGTGCATTATCGTTAATCAGTAAACCCGCCTTTTCAAGTATAGAGATGGCGCGAGTTTTTGAATTGGGTTCTGGAGGGATTGTTATGACATACCCATTGTTTTGCTCATTGTTTGATGGGGCGTTTGTTTTCGCGCGATGAGAAAAAGGCATCCGTCCTCCAGTCTTTCATTAATTTAGGCGCATGTGTCTATATCTACACTAAAATAACGACACTCTCAACTTTTTATGCGACTCACAGCGAAAACGCATCTAAATGATATGAGACCGAATCAACCGAATCCCGCTCGCTCACTGAAGGAACGTCTGAAACATTCGATATTTATTTTGCTTGTTAGTGTCGTAGTCTTGGCGCCATTAAGTTAAGGAAAAAATGATTGATGTACGCGTAGGTTGGTGCGTAGGTTGGTGAGTAGGTTGGGTTGAGCGAGAGCGAAGCCCAACATGGGCGATTTTGTTGGGCTTCGCTCTCGCTCAACCCAACCTACGCACCAACCTACTCACCAACCTACGTCCGATTATTTCTCTTAACTTAATGGCATAGATTAAAATTCATCGGTGCTGGTGATTTTGATTGTGCTTTAAAAAATCGATAAAGGCACAAGACTGGCTGCAAATATCGTAATGGCTTTCAGTATGATGATGGCGAGTAGAGGCGATAGATCCAGCATGCCGAAATGGGGTAGGGCGTTGCGGAGTGTTCTGAGTATTGGCTCGGTAACCATGACGATAAGATTAACCATGGGATTGCGCCAGTCTGGGTTTAGCCAACTTAATACAGTACGGATGATAATGGCATAAAAAAGTAAATTACAGGGTTGTATGACCATGTCGACGAGAGTGTACAGCAACACATAAGGCAGCGTGAGCGTGTTATTTAAAAAGACGACATTGATAATCGAAAATTTTAATAGTTCAAACAGGACGAGCACTGCAATACAAGCCAGATCATAACGACCTCGAGCGCCTTGGCCGCGTATGATGTGTTTTTGTATGGGGGTGATAACCGGAGCGGTTAACGTGTAAATCGTCTGGCTTAATGGGTGAAATGGGCCAACAGCAAAGTAGCGTATGAAAAGCCTTGCCCATAATACAAAGGACATGGCGCTGAATAAACTCATTATTAAAAAATAACCGACTGAAGATAATCCGCTCATGATGGCTCCTGGGTTTGAGGTCGCATTATAGCATATTGCCACTCATCCCACTGATTATTTGTTAAATAATATAATCCGCAACGAATGGGCTCTGGATATTTTTGTGACAAAATGTCGGCATACTCATTCACTTGCTGACGATGTTTGGCTTGTGCATCGGGATGCATATGGCCTGTTTTAAAGTCGATGATCCATCGAATGCCGTTGTCACAAAAGGTTCGGTCGATGATGCGTGTGGCGATATCGTTGTTTTGTTCTATTAATAACTCGTATTCATTGCGTTCCTGGTCATGGGCCTGGATTATCCAGCGACCTTTGGGGCATTGAAACAATTGGGTTAATTGCTGATTCAACGTATTACTTGCGGCAAGATAGTCTCCATCTGTTAGCCCATAAGCACGCAACCGATTATCGATGAATTCGGTAGGCAATGCATCGCGTTCAGAGGGATGATGATTACAAATCCATTGCAAGATCTCATGCATGATAATGCCAATCAGTTTGGCGTTGTTGTCGCTTAGCGTCAAAGCCGATGCTGTGAAGTGCGCAGCAGCTGGGGGTTGTTGATTTTGATAGAAGTCCTGCGGCAGGCGATAAAGGGTAGGTAGCGATTGCTCTTTTTCCTCTGGATTTTCTATATGCGCTTCATTCGTCATCCATTCTAATTGCAATAACTGCCGAAAAGAGGCTTTATTGAGCGTGCTTTGATTATCCGTTAAGTACAAACGTTTTTTCGCTCGCGTCGTGGCAACATAGAGTAGGCGTTGCATCTCATAATCATTTTTTTGCGAGTCAATTTTCCCAATATAATCGTAAAGAAGGCATCGTTCATGGTGCGCTGCTTTCATGGGTGAGATTAACAGCAAATCCTCATGCTGGGGGCTAGGTAATGTGAGCCATCGCAGCAAGGGTTTATCCATTGCCGGTGGTTTTTTGCTTAAACCGGGCAGGATGACGCAATCAAATTCAAGCCCTTTGGATTTGTGAATGGTCATGATTTGCAGCTGCGATGGTGTGACTTGCTTGGAATAGAGCTTTTTGAGTTGCTCATAAAATTCGCCTAAATCTGCGAGCTGACCGTCTTGTTCAAATCGCTCAAGCAGTAGCCAATATTGTTCCAAATCTTCTTGCGCGCGAGGGTCAAGGATATGTTCGAGATGCAGCGTATTCAGCGTATCAATGAGCCAATCAACCAAGGGTTGTTGATGCCGTTTTGCAAGTGCTGTTTGCAGTACACTGATGATAAATTGACAGCGTATCCGACCGTCTTCACTGAGAGCAGTTATCTTGTCTAATTGGGTTAATGCCTGAAAAATAGATTGGCGCCGATCCATCGTCGCAATCAGGTGCAGATCTGGGAGCGATAAACCACACCATGGGCTACGCAGAAAAGATAGCCAAGACAAACGATTGGCTGGCATCAGCAAGGCTTGGGTTAAGGACCATACATCGCGTAAATGCGGGAGATCGGCCAGTAAATCAATTTCAACTCCTTGAAAAGGGATGTGCTCTTCTCGAAGACGCATCAATATCGCCGATAATTGGCCTCTGGAACGCACTAAAATTGCGATGCTGTCGGTTGGATTGGCGTCCAGTTCTTGGCGAATGATCTCGATGATTGCATCCGCCTCATCGTCTTTATGCCCAAATTCTTTCGCGACAATATGGGTTTGTGCATGATTAGTGCGGGTATGTACTGAGGGATGAAATGAAACCGCTCCCGATTCAATATCATCTGCTTGTGGAAAAATATGCCGAAACTGCTGGTTAATCCACTGAACGATGGTTTCTGTTGAACGAAAATTACAGCATAATTGCAAGGGGGTTAACCGCACAGAGCCAATGCCTTCTCGCTGCGCGCGGATAAACAAACCAACTTCTGCCGCGCGAAAGCGATAAATCGATTGCATGGGGTCGCCAACGACAAATAAAGTGCGCCCATCATCGACTTGCCAGCCATGGACGAGCTTGCTTAACAATTGAAACTGTTGAATCGAGGTGTCTTGAAATTCATCGATGAGCAAATGATGAATCGTATTATCAAGATACAGCGCTAAATCTGTTGGTTTATCCTCATCGCCTAAGGCTTCAAGTGCTTGTTGTGAAACAGCGGTAAAATCGACTTCATTGTGTTCACTAAAGCTGAGATTCAAATGTGCGACCAACAAAGGCAAGAGCGTAAATAAGGCTTGCAGGACAGCCCATTGTTCAGGATTGTAACTCGGATCGGGGAGTTCTTTGACGCGGAGGAGCGCCTCAAGAAAGTCTGGGCGTTCGTCAAGCAGTGCAAGTAATGTCTGGCTTTTGGTTTTGATGTCGTAATAATCGGTATCTTCACACGCCCCTTTTTTAAGACCAACGTGGTGATCAAATGACTTTCTGATGGTGTTACTGCTGGTGAGTAACAGCGCCGCAAGACCACAGGTTTGTTTGGCATTCAGGTCATCGATACTAACCCAGTCTCTGAGTTGATGTCTTGGTGTGGTGGGATTGTTTTCAATGCAAGCGACCCGTTGCGCGAGAGAAATGAGCGTTTGCCATTGTTCCTGCGGAATGCTTTCTTTCAGGCGGGTTAACTCATGTTGCTCAATGTAGGCGAGCGCGTCTTCGATAGTCTCTTGTTTTTGTGTTTTGGCATCATATAACGGTTGCAGCCACTGATCGCGCTTTGTTAGCAATCCCGTGAATAATTCCAGTAGTGTGTCGTGCCGATTATCCACATGCTTCAGTAATGTAACCAAAGCGGGCTGCAGGGCTTCATTGGTGATAGCAAAGGTGAGACAAGCTTTTGCGGCGTTCAGATAATGTCTGTCGGGGGTGCTGCTTACTTCAGGAAAGGAGAGTTGATCTTCTTGTAGCGGAATGGCATGAGCGAGCCGCTGACAGAGCGCATCGATTGTCATGATCCGCAAACGGCCAGGCTCGGACAGTAAGTTCCAGCCTAAGGCTTCGTCCCGCGACAATGCTTGTGATGCATACGTTAAGGTTTGCATTTGATGCGCAGAGGTTGCCGTTGTTTTCACCGATGCTGAATGCAGAGCCGCTAAAATACGCTCACGCATTTCATTGGCGGCTTTTTTGGTAAAGGTGAGGGCGACAATTTGTTCAGGTGCTTGAACGGTACTTAGCAAGCGTAAAAAACGTTGTGTCAATAGCTCGGTTTTGCCTGATCCTGCGGGGGCTTGAACGATATAAGATTGCCTTGGATCAATCGCTTGTTGTCGTTGTTCGGTATCTTGGAGCGTACTCATGGGGTTTCTCATTTTTGGTGGAGCAAAGCTGGTTGTGTGTAGGTTGTACGTAGGTTGGGTTGAGGCTGGTAAGCCGAAGCCCAACACATGGATAGTTTTGTTGGGCTTCGGCTTACCAGCCTCAACCCAACCTACGCACCAACCTACGTACAACCTACGCCCAACCTACGATGTTATCGCAACAGACTCAAGGACAGGTTCGAAGACAATTTCTTGTGCTGCAGGGCGTAAGTTGTAGCTAGAGCTCATACAATGTCCATAGGCGCCGGTATTGGCAATCAAGACAATATCGTTTTCAAACGTATCAGGTAAAAGCCGGTCATAGCCTAAGGTGTCTGCAGATTCACAAATAGGGCCGACGATATGCGCAAAGCCGGTTTTTTCTTGAAACAGGCGGCTCAAATTGACAATTTCATGATAAGCACCGTAAAGCATTGGGCGAATCAAGGAATTCATTCCTGTGTCAACACCAACAAAGCGAACTTTACCTTTTTCTTTACATTGGGTAACTTTGGCAAGAATGACGCCACTCTCTGCAACAAAAAAGCGACCTGGTTCCAGCCAAAACTCGAGTGCCGGATAACGGGATTTAACGGCTTGCAGCGACGCATCAAGCGCGGCTAAATCTAACGGTTGTTGGCCCGGTTTATCGACGATCCCCAAACCACCACCAAGGTTGATGAACTGAACGGAGGGGAAGCGTTCGGTTTCGGCGGCGAGCATCATGGCAGTTTCCTGCCATAAATCCAGCGATAAAATACCACTGCCAGAGTGCGCATGCAGGCCAACAACGTGAACGTTCAATTTCGCAACGAGCGCTGCCGCTTCATCCAGATTTGCCTTGGGTATTCCGAACTTTGATTCATTGCCGCCAGTGCAGACATATTTGTGATGTCCAGCACCACAGCCCGAATCAATGCGTAAAATCACCGCTTGGTTATCAAATAATTCCGGCCAATTTTCGAGTGGATAGAGGCTGTCGATGGTGACATAGCATCCAAGGGATAATGCATATTCGTATTCTTTTTTTGCAGCAAAATTGGGGGTAAATAACACGCGTGTTTTATCTAGTTTTGGGAAGAGCTCGAATACGTGCTTCAATTCTTGAATAGATACACATTCGAAATGAATATTTTTGGCGTGCAATGTTTTTAATATAGAGGGGTGTGGATTGGCTTTTACAGCATAGAATAGTTTATCGATAGCTTTGAGTGTAAGCAGCTCATCTGCTTTAGCTGCTTGCACTTGCGGGTTGTAAACATAACAGGGCGACTGGGTTGTGCCTATGGCCAGCAACTCCTCACGGGCATGTTCCCACCAGGGTTTTGTTTTAGTGAATGGAACCCCAAATTCGTCGTGCCAGCTTTTTGAATAATAGAAACTTTGCGGGTTGTTCTCAATGAGTAAATTATGCAAACTCTGACATAATTTATCGGCTTGAGATTCATCGACCACAAACGTGAGATTGAGATCATTGGATGCGAGAGACATCAGGTGAATTTGTTTGGCGTCAAAGACTTCCATTGCCGGCGTGAGTAGTGGCAGAACGGTGCGAATATGGTGTCCGACAAGGCTAAGTGCACTACAGGGTTCAATGATTCGCGCTTTACAAAAGCAATTCAGATCGCTCAATAGCGCTTCGAGTGCTTGTCTGTCTTTTAGTTTGGCATTACTGTCAAGAGAAAGAGTGATGTTGGATTCGGAAGAGGAGAGCAAGTCTACTGAGAATCCATGTTTTTTAAATTCAGCAAAGACATCCGCGAGAAAACCAACCTGTTGCCACATGGTGAGGGTGTCGATTGATATTAGCGTCACACTTTGTTTAACTAAAATGGATTTGATCGGTGGGGCATTTTCATCACTTTCTTTTGAAATTCGTGTACCACAATGTTCAGGCATACCCGTATATTTAACAAACATGGGTATGTTGGCTTTTCGAACAGGCGGCAAGCAATTAGGATGTAATACTTTTGCCCCCATCGATGCGATTTCTTGGGCTTCGTCATAGTCAATTTGTTTGAGCAGGCGTGCATGAGGTAACTGATGTGGATTGGCGGTGTAGATACCAGGAACATCCGTCCATACTTCACATGCTTCTGCATCTATCATCGCTGCAAAGAGGGCCGCAGATGTATCTGAGCCGCCTCTACCAAGAAGAACCGTATCGCCTTGTGGATTCGCGGCGATAAATCCTTGGGTAATTATCGCTGCAGCGCCGGTGTTGGCAAATCGTTTCGCCAATTCTGGATCAGGGCCGCTTTGGATTCGTGCCGCAACATACTGTTCAGCTCCTTCACCATGGAAGGGGGCGGTTATTAAGGCTTCACGAGCATCAAACCATTGGCAGTGAATGCCTTGATTGAGTAAAAACGCATGACCCAAACGCGTGATCATGAGTTCACCCAAACTCAAGATTTGCGCATGTGTTTTTGCGGGCGCTTCTTTGAGTAGGGTAATGCCCATCAGCCATTGTTGCAGGCGATTGAGATCATCTTGTATGAGCGTTGAGTTCACCTCAAGCGCATCGGCGATAGCGATGTAGTTCTTTTCCAGGGTCTTATAAAGGTGCGACTGTTCGTTCAGGAGTGCGGCACCAATTATTTTTTCAAGCTGATTGGAGGCATTGGTGAGTGCGGAACATACAATCAACGGCTGCAATCCATTTTGAATATGCTTTTGCGTAATGGCCGCAATATTATTCCAATTCTCTCGTGTAGATACACTGGTTCCGCCAAATTTGGTAACGATTTGTCGCATGATGAGATTCCGTAATATTGGAGTTTGGACAAAGCAGCATGCAAAAAGACGCATGCCGCCTTTTCCAAATATAAATTTAGGGTTTGAGTAAATATGGGTCTGTCGACAATTCGCTAGCTTGAGGTGTAAACCCTTGATTTTCGAGCACCGTAGCGCAGCATACATGTGAGTATGTGAGCAACGGAGCACAGGAAATCAAGGGGTTACGCCCAAGATAGTAGAATTGTCGACAGACCCATGTACAGGTTAGCACGAAATAGCAGGGAATAACTTTGAGAATTCAAAAAATATTTCGTAACCGTTCAGACCCCCCACGAAAAAAACGTGCTCTTAAGCTGAAGCAAAGCTCTCATCCCAAAGCAAGAGAACTTGGACAAAAGCATTTTTTGTTGCAGCATTTTTTTCTACGTTGCTTTTATTGCGCGCTATAATTTTACGCCGAACAGCAAGCACTGTGCTGCGGTGACAAGCGAGGGTAAAGAAAAACAGTCTCCATCTACAGCAGAACTTTCCCCTGATTGTGAAGATCGTCGTGGAAAGATGAGCTGGGCGATGTGACGGACCGGGTGTTCAACATTGATTACGATTGATTTGCCAAGATAATGCTGGAGGCTCATCATGGGGTTACTTATAAGTGAGCGATCGCTTTTAAGTTACCTTTTTATGGACTATACTCCTGATTAGTTAACTTATTTAAGGCGCATTATGCATATTAAGCGGCGATTGAACATGACGTTGCCCGTGGGGCAGTCGGCTTTTTTATGGGGTGCGCGCAAGACCGGGAAATCCACTTACTTATCCGAGCATTATCCTCAGGCTATTTATTATGATCTGCTTAAGACTGACGAATATACGCGCTTGCTTGCATCTCCGCATTTATTACGTGAAGAGCTGAAAGCCTTGACTCAAGAACAAGCACAATTTCCTGTGATTATTGACGAAATTCAAAAAATTCCTCAATTGTTGAATGAGGTTCACTGGCTGATCGAACATCAGCACATCGGTTTCATCTTATGTGGCTCCAGCGCGAGAAAATTAAAACGAGGCGCGGCTAATCTGTTAGGCGGGCGAGCGTGGCGTTTTAATTTTTATCCTCTGATCTATATAGAAACACCTGATTTTGATCTATTGCGGGCCTTGAATCATGGGTTGTTGCCTTCACATTATTTATCGAATCAACCCATGCGGATGCTTCGAGCTTATGTGAATGATTATTTAAGTGAAGAGGTACAAGCCGAAGGGTTGGTGCGTAATTTGCCAGCCTTTGCACGATTTATGGAGTTGGTTGGTTTTACCAATGGGCAGATGTTGAATTATGCCAATATCGCCAGAGACTGTGGCATCGATGCGAAAACGATTAAAGAATATTATCAAATCTTAGTCGATACCCTGATTGGTTATTTGATCTATCCGTTCCATAAAAAAATCAAACGAGATCTCATTCAATCGGCACCCAAATTTTATGTGTTCGATGTCGGTGTTGCGAATTATCTCAAGAGACGAGAGATTAAATTATTAAAAGGTGATCAAGCCGGAGAAGCGTTTGAGCAATTTATTTTAATGGAATTAACGGCTTTTCTGGGGCTGCAGGAATTGGATATGCCGATTCAATATTGGCGAAGTAAAAATGGCCTTGAGGTGGATTTTGTTTTAGACAATGGCAATGTTGCGATTGAAGTGAAACTGTCCGCAACACCCGATGCTTCTGATATTAAAGGGCTCCGGGCTTTTTGTGATGATTATCAACCCAAGCATGCTCTTGTTGTTTGCCAGGCAGCGCGCAAACGTGTTCTTGAACATGAAAGTGGGGTTACGATACAAATACTGCCTTGGCAGGATTTTCTTAAGCAGTTATGGCATGGCGAATATTTGGGGCGTTTATCAGGGCAAAATTAGGATTATCATCTTCATTCACTTACCGCTGGTTTGTTTTACCCTGCTACTACGATGGCCTATTGCATTTTCTAGGATAATAAGAATGGAGATGGGGTATGCAAAATGATATCAACACACTGTTAACGCTTGATATTGACCTGGCGTTCATACGAATGGGTAGTTTTTAGGTGGGGGGCTGTACGGTTACAATATTTCTATTGATGTCTGTTGGAGATCTCGGGGGTGGAATTCACCCCCGAGAAAAGAGGTTTTATTTTGTTGCGGCCACTGCGGGTTGGTCAATCATCCAAACGGCTTGTAAGCCAATTAAATGAACATGACTTTCGCCAAGAGCAGTTACGTTATTGGTTGAAGTTTCACCTATCAGCGTTGTATTGTTGATTCTGCTATCTTCATCCGCCCAGATATAAGTGTAGCCCAAATCAAATCCAAGATTGGGACGCATTTGGTAATGTGCACCAATACTGGCGGCCCATCGATTGGCATCGGGCAGACGAACATCGCGGTGTGCATTGACTGTTGGTGTTTCATCATAGCCACCACCAACGCGCAACATCCATTGATCAGTGAAGCGGTAGTTGGCGCCTAATGCAACTCGGATGGCGTTTTTATAGCCTTCGGTTGTAGCGGAGTTGGCTAGGGCGTGTGCATCTTGCTCTGCCCCTATAGCCGCGATGTTATTGAGCTGAACGACTCTAAACGAATTCCAACCCGTATAGACAAGGGAGCCAAGAAGTGCTAAGCGCTCATTGATATCTTGATACACACTTAACGTTGCTACGTCAGGAAGAGCAACGCTATTACTAAAGAGCTCATCACTACGGAAAGTTGCATTGCGACTGGTGAGTTGAGGTATATCTGCCAGTCTTCCAGTCAGTTCGCTGTATCCATGAAATTGATGCTTGACCTGTGACTGGTAATTTAATCCAACGCGTGTGTGGTTATCATTGAACATGCCTAATATACCAGCGTGGAAGCCCATGCTAAATGAATGCCCTTTGTTATAGCTGAGTGAATCAAGAAACGTGGGTGTTACAGGAACGCCGAGTGATTGGACAAATTGTAATGCGGCAGGCGATCCTAACATCTGATTAAATTTGACCTGTGCCCATTGAAAATCAATACCAGCACCCACAGAAAAATGGTCCGTCAATTTTCCACCAATTTGTGGCGATACATTGATGGTTTTCAAATCAGTAAGCGTTGCTTGATAACGTACGGGGGAATGTTCGCCCCAATTAGTTGACAGGCCAAAGGGGGCAACAACACTCAGGCCAAATGTCGAATTGGTACCTAAAGGCTTGGCATAGTGAAATGCAGGAACCAATGCCTTTTCTGCGCCTTGTATATGAGAGAAGGATTGAACATAATTTGGAATAGATCCCAAAAATGGGCTGTTAGTTGAATACGTGCTCGTTCCCGACAATTTAGAGCTAGGAAAAATCCCCACACCACTCATCACGACTTCTTGTTGATGAATCAACACAAGACCTGCTGGGTTATACCAGCCAATGGATGCATCGGCGCCTTCAGCTGCTGCTCCGGCAGCATAGTTGCCAATGGCAGCGGCACTGCTTTCGGTATATAAAGAAAATGCACCAGCATGAGCCGCTTGATTGGCCATGATACCAGCAACGGCGAGACTTACGATGGTTCTGATGGGTTTATGCATTATGCTTAAGCTCCTGTGGTTAAAATTTCCAAGCTTAAGATAATATAGGAATGTAGGCGTATTTCAATGATTTTTTTTGTGAGGGAGTACTTCTTGGTCGTAGGTTGGGTTGAGCGAGAGCGAAGCCCAACATGGATGGTTTTGTTGGGCTTCGCTCTCGCTCAACCCAACCTACACCCAACCTACGTGCGCACGATATATTAGTAAGTCGATTCAGTAATCGTTGTTTCGCCAGGACCATTAACAGTCATTGTATAACCATAGGCCGTCATTTGTTTAGGTGTAATATCGCCTGATTCTAAATCAATCGTAACTACGCCCAAGTCAACAGGACTTGCTGTGTTAGTAGCCATTTTGATAAGTGCCCAACATTTTCCATTCGCCACATGACCAAAGCAAGCCAGTCTAACACCTGCCCACATGACTTTATTGTCGCTATGTGCGCGTGTTGGATGTTGTGAAGGAATTGTTCCCGCAACAAAAGCATTGGATTCAACGTTGGTCAAATTGTGAGTTACCAGTTGTTTGGGTGAGGCAATTGCGGCTGTTGCAGCAAATCCGAGGGTAATCGCCGTGACTGTTTTGATGAATGGGTTCATTATAGTCTTCCAAGGTTATTAAAATTTAAGCATTATAACCGAAATTTCTGTTTTAAACAAATACAAAATCAAAGCGAGTGTGGTAATATGTTCTTTTTTTACAAAGGGGATCGTTATGAGTCGTCAGTTGTCGCAAGTTGACCAATGGGTCTCGGCTGTTGATGTTGCCCTTCGATCTTTATGTGTACCCAAACACCGTCAAGCGATTCGGCACAATCCGGCCGAAGGTATGGCTGAGCCATCGATGCGCACAGAAGAAAAACAGCATGTTGCTGGATTGATGCGCGTGAATCATTCAGGAGAGGTCTGTGCTCAAGCGCTTTATCAGGGGCAGGCACTCACCGCCAAGCTGCCAATGGTCAAAGATAAGATGACAGCAGCTGCTTTAGAAGAAGTGGATCATTTGGCTTGGTGTGAAGCGCGACTCCACGATCTTAATAGTTCCCCAGCGTTGATGAATCCCCTCTGGTATGGTGGATCATTTATGCTGGGTTTACTTGCAGGGCTTGCAGGCGATCAATGGAGCTTGGGGTTTGTTGCTGAAACAGAACGGCAGGTGACGGAGCATTTGAAAAAACATATACGCAACCTTCCGAAACAGGATGTCAAAACACGCGCGATTCTCTCGCAAATGCAACAGGATGAAACACAGCACGCACAGATGGCCCAACGCGCCGGTGCTGCTGAACTACCATGGATTATCAAACAAGGTATGCGACTAACCGCTAAATTAATGACGAAAACGAGTTATTATTTTTAGTTAGACAGATGATATAATTTGCGTAAAATTTCCACTCCCTAACGGTCGTGGCTCGGATTCCGTGCACATAGTTAAATCTTTTTAATATCGCACGGAGTCCGAGCCACGACCGTTAGGGAGTGGAGCCGTTCATTTCAGCTGTTTGCCCCACAGGGGCTGCGGCGTTTCTAATGAACTTCACAATTTGTGCAATGTTGTATCAGGCGTCGTTGCGAGGCACGAAGCAATCCAGGGTTCGAAGCTTTGTTCTCTGGATTGCTTCGTGACTCGCAACGACGCGACCCGCAAGTTCATTTCAGCTGTTTGTACCGAAGGTGCTTGGGCGCTCGCAAAGACGTCACAAACTCCAAATTGAAAGGATATTTTTTAATGATGAGACGACAAGATTTTTATTTTGATTTACCTACTGAATTAATCGCTCAATATCCGCTGCCGAATCGCAGCGATTCACGTCTATTAACCTATGATAGACAAACAGGCCACCACGATCATCATGCCTTTAAATCCATCGCGGATTTTTTGGAACCCGGTGATTTGTTGGTCATGAATGACACCAAAGTCATTCCCGCCCGGTTTTATGGTACTAAAACCACTGGTGGAAAGGTCGAATTTTTGATTGAACGCATACTTGATAATGATGAATTTTTAGCGCACATCAAAACAAGTAAAGCACTGAGACCGGGTGCTATGATTGATTTGGGTGACAATTGGCAAGTGACCATGCTAGGTCGGCAAGAGGATTTGTTTCATTGTCAATTAAATGGCTGCTTGGATACGATGATGCATCAGTTGGGTCATGTTCCATTACCGCCCTATATCACGCGAGAAGACGATTCACATGATTTGAGCCGTTATCAAACAGTTTATGCGCGTCATAAAGGCTCAGTCGCAGCGCCGACCGCCGGGTTACATTTTGATGATGCGGTCATTCAGACATTACAAGCGAAGGGCGTTCGAATTGCTTATTCAACCCTTCATGTCGGTGCCGGTACCTTTCGTCCGGTTCGCTGTGACAACATTCTCGAACATAAAATGCACTGCGAGCAATTCACAATCAGTGAGGCGTTGAGTGAGGCCGTCAAAGAGACGAAGGCCTCTGGAAAGCGGGTGATTGCAGTCGGTACGACGGCGTTACGCAGCCTTGAAAGTGCTGCGCGAGAAGGTGAGTTTGAAGCTTGTAGTGGCGACACAGATATCTTTATCTATCCTGGCTATCAGTTTAAAATATGCGACGGCTTGTTGACGAACTTCCACTTACCCGAATCAACTTTGTTGATGTTGGTCTCAGCGTTTATCGGTCATGCAGAGGCGATGGCGCTTTATCAAACCGCCATCGAACATCAATATCGATTTTTTAGCTATGGCGATGCGAGTTTGCTTTTATGATTAGTGTTTTTTGATTTAATTGAGGATTTGATTCCAATGTCCAATAATAAAATAATTCCTGTTCTCAACACGCCTGCAGGCAGTTGTTTGACCGCCAAAAATTGGCAGGAAGCGGGTGTTCAATACGTCAGTTATTACTTGTCGTTCTTGCTGGTGAAACCAGGGCTTGCTTATCTTAAAACATTACCAGAATGGACGCATTATTCAGGATGGGAAGGCGACTGGGTGTTGAATGCCTCCATGCCTGCGCCTAACGCTGAAGGGCAATATGTGTTCCGCTCTCCGTTCGATGGTGCAAAAATGCGTTGTTCCATGGAGGATATTGTCGATGTCATTTTGCATTTGAAACCCCAACAGGTCATTTTGCCTGAGGGTTTTGAGGTTACAAACGACGCGATCTGGCATCAAGTATCAACTATAACGCGGCTATTTGTTCCAGCACACGAACGGGGTCGATATCTTAACCGACCGATTCATGGTCTTTATTATAGTATAGAGACGCAAGATATCGCCGGGATTATTGCCCAACATCAGGCCAATTATCCTGATCTCGATTATTATGTTTCATGCAGCGCCACTCAATCCTTTGAAGCCAATGTAGAATCCGATCAACCCGCAAAAGATGCCTGCTCAGGTATTGTTTATTGCAGTGGTGGCAAGATAGATTTACGAGACAAAATTTACGCAACGCAATTCGAACGCATTGACTCGATATGTGATTGTCCTACTTGCAAACAACAATTCACTCGGGCCTATTTACACCATCTTTTGGAACATACCCCGTTGTTATGTCAGCGGTTTTTGATTCAACATAATGTAGTGTGGACATCTGTATAGCCGGGTGGCGACGTGTCCACTGGGCAATCGAGAGAAGATACACTTCCACATCGAGTTGATATTGTAGCCTGATTGGTTATGGGAATTGGAGCGCCGAAATGCTCATAGCTATGAACAGATTAAAAAAGTTGCATAATTTGTAAATGTAAAGATACTGATCGCAGGGGTTTGCAAAGCTATTTGAACAAGACGACATGCGTCTTTTTGCATGTCGTCTTGTTCAAACTCAAGTTTATCGCTATGATGTTCCGCTGTCATGTTCCCTTAATCTTTACAGGAGTACAAAATGAGTTTTTTGATTAGTGAAGCAGTTGCTGCGGCTGCCGAGGGTGTTCAACCTGCACATGCCGATACATCATTTTCTTTGGTGATGATCGTTGCGATTTTCGTTTTATTTTATTTCATGCTTATTCGTCCACAGAACAAACGTGCCAAAGAGCATCGAGATTTAATTGGTCAAATTAAAACCGGTGATGAAGTGGTGACCGTGGGTGGCATGCTAGGTAAAATCACCAGCGTGAGTGATCATTATATTGCTGTAAACATAGCAGAAGGTGTCGACGTACATTTCCAGCGTAGTGCAATTAGCTCGGTTTTGCCTAAAGGAACGTTAAAATCGATATAATCTGTCATTTAGGTCTGTCATTAGGAATGAACCATGCAAAATAAATACCCCCTCTGGAAAAACCTCATGCTGATTGCCATCGTTGTGATTGGGCTGGTATACGCCATTCCCAATTTATACAGCGAACATCCGGTGGTACAAGTGTCATCGGATAGCGCAATCAATTCGGCAGCGTTAAAAAGTGAAGTAACAGGGCTGCTGACGAATGCTAAACTTCAGTTTGGCGCTATCACGGCAACGCATGATGGTCTTGAGATCCAGTTCGCCTCGACCGACACTCAGTTGTTGGCACGGGATGTGATTAAAAATGGACTGGCGTCACAATACACGGTTGCATTAAACCTTGCGCCTTCTACACCCGCATGGTTAAGTGCGATTCGTGCAGAGCCAATGAAGCAAGGGCTCGATTTGCGCGGAGGGGTGCATTTTCTGCTGGAAGTCGATATTGATAGTGTGATCAATCGCCGCTATGAGGGTTTGACAAAGAGCATTGGTCAAGACTTACGTGAAGCGGGAATTCGTTACTCTGGGATCCGCTATGTTCTCAACAAAGGTGTTGATGTGCAGTTTAGAACAGCGGAGGCTGCGACGGCGGCTTTAAATATTCTGCGATCGAATTACCCTGGGTTTGTGTATAGTCAACCTGCCGAAGGCTTTAGCTTGCTTGCGACCTTACCGCCTGCTGAGTTGAATACCATTCGACAAAATACCATTGAGCAAACGATGGGAATTTTGCGAAATCGGGTCAACGAATTAGGTGTAGGCGAAGCGGTTGTGCAGCAACAAGGCAGCACACGCGTCGTGGTTGAACTCCCCGGGATTCAAGATGCGGCCCGTGCAAAACAAATTCTCGGTGGCACGGCTACCCTGCAATTTCATTTGGTTGATCAAGAGGCTGATGCTGAAATTGCTAAGCGTACCGGTGCGGTTCCACTCGGTAGTAAGTTATATATGATGGATGGACACCCCATTTTATTAAAACGACAAATTGTGTTGAGTGGTGATTCAATTACCAGCGCCAGCTCAAGCTTTGATCAACAGTCTGCAACGCCGGCAGTGCAAATACAGCTCGGCGGTGGCGGTGAGTCTTACTTTACCAAAGTCACCCGTGAAAACATTGGTAAACGTATGGCGATTGTCTTCGTTGAAACCAAAACCAAGATGGAAAAAGAAGGCGATGTCAGCAAGCGTGTAACGACCCGCGAAGAACGCGTGATTAGCGCCCCTGTGATCCAAAGTGCTTTAGGGCATAATTTCCAAATCACGGGTCTTGTGGATACTAAAGAAGCGACCAATCTTGCCTTGCTACTGAGAGCAGGCGCGTTACCAGCGGCTATTTACACTGTTGAAGAGCGTACAGTCGGTCCATCACTGGGTAAAGAAAATATTCGTCGAGGGATTGTGTCTCTTGAAGTGGGTATGGGTTTAATTTTACTGCTCATGTTGGTGTATTACCGCTTTTTCGGTGTGGTCGCCAACATTGCGTTGGTGTTGAATATAATTTTACTTTGCGCGTTATTATCCATGATTGGTGCAACACTGACCCTTCCAGGGATTGCAGGGATTGTCTTGACGGTGGGTATGGCGGTGGATGCGAACGTATTGATTTACGAGCGTATTCGTGAGGAGCTTCGGAATGGAATGTCTCCACAGGCGGCGATTTACGCGGGATATGATCGCGCTTTTGCAACTATTTTGGATGCGAATATCACAACCTTTATTGTTGCCATCGTTTTATTTTCTGTCGGCACCGGGGCGGTTCGAGGGTTCGCTGTGACATTATCACTGGGACTATTAACCTCAATGTTAACGGGCGTGACCTATACACGAGCCATCGTGAACTGGTTTTACGGAAGTCGAAACGTTAAAAAATTATCAATTGGTATTTAAGGAACTGTAATGGAATTTTTTAATCCAAATTCAAATGTCGACTTTATGGGGGCCCGTAAATGGACTGCCTTTTTTTCCGCGTTAGTATTTGTAATATCGATAGGCGCATTACTTGTAAACGGCTTGAAATGGGGGCTGGATTTTACTGGTGGCACGCAAATTGAGGTGTCATATGCTTCTGCGGCAGATTTGCCGGCTATTCGTGACAGTCTCTACAAGGCTGGCTTTAATGAGGCGCAAGTTGCAAATTATGGCACATCTAAAGATGTGTTAATCAGTATTGCGCCCAGAGAGGCAACGAATCAAGCTGCACTGACAGGGCGGGTGATGCAGGCGTTACCGGGTGCAACCAAGCAGCGAGTTGATTTTGTAGGGCCACAAGTTGGGCAAGAGTTGGCAACAAAAGGTGCTCTGGCTGTTATTGTTGCCTTGCTGGCAACGATGATATACATCGCCATGCGTTTTGAATATCGACTTGCAGTCAGTTCTGCGGTGGCGTTGGTGCATGATCCCGTGTTAATTCTAGGTATTTTTGCTTTATTTGGTATTGAATTTGATTTGAAAGCTTTGGCAGGTTTGCTGGCGGTCATTGGTTATTCATTGAATGATACCATTGTAGTATTTGACCGGGTCCGCGAAAACTTCATCAAAATCCGTCGATCAACGTCTTTGGAAATCATGAACACGTCAATTAACCAAACACTGTCCAGAACCATCATGACCTCTGTATTGACGTTATTTGTTGTTGTGTCATTATTTGTTTACGGTGGGGAAACCATCCATGGGTTTTCATTGGCGTTAATCATCGGCATTGTAATCGGTACCTATTCTTCCATCTACGTAGCTGGTGCACTCGCTGTTGCTATGGGATTGGATCGAAAAGACTTTATGCCAACGCAACGCAAGGAACTGGATGAGCGTCCGTAGGTTCACTGCTATTAAGTAAGGAAAAAATGATTGATGTACGCCTAGGTTGGGCTTCGCTCTCGCTCAACCTACTCCGATTTATTCCCTTAACTTACTGGCAGTGGCCCAACAAAACCATTTAAATTATGATATGTTTTCCCGGAGTTCCGACAGACTTGATCCATTTTCTTGTGGGGATTAAGATGATCAACTAGGATGAATATCATGAGTCATAAATGCCAATTACGAAAGAGCAGTTAACCGATCTGATTTTCAACAGGCTGCATGAATCTTCCGATCAATTGAAACAACAATTTTTTCTTGAGCACCCCATAAAAGTTGCCCGGCATTTTATACTGGATAAACTACTACCGGATGATATTGTTCTAGAAATATACCGAAATTTTCCTAAACCAGAGCAAATGAGTTTGTTATCAAGTTCTGGAGAAATAAAATCAAAATACTGCCATTTTAAAGATTCTGCCGCTATCGTACAAAATATCTTGCTTGCTACGCAGGATCCTAAAGTTGTGGCTGCCGTTGAAGAGATAACCGAGATTAAGAAACAATTTGCCGACAGATCGAGTATCGCTGGCGGCATTAGTGTATTAACCAAAGGCTATTATCTGAATCCCCATTTGGATATTTCTCATGATGTAGAGACTGAACAATACTACCGATCAGTGAATTTTTTGTACTATGTGAGTCCAGATTGGAAGCGGGAAAATGGAGGTAATCTTGAGCTATGGGATGATACTGTCAAGTACTGTATTGAAATACCCAGTCTATTTAACCGATTAGTCGTGATGGAAACCAACACCAGTTCCTGGCATGCAGTTAATCCGGTTCTAATTAAAGCCCCCAGATCGTGTGTTTTCAATTACTATTTTTCAGAGCAATCTCCCGAGGGTGAAAACTATTTTATGAAGAAGACTACATTTAGAGCCCGACCCGAGCAAAAAATTCGTCGGGCAATGACTTGCTTAAAGCATGCAATTCTAAGAATACATTAATTTATTGTAACTACTCGCACGTCATCCTGAGTGCCTCAGTACCTTCGGTACAAACAGCCACAATGAACTTGCAGGTGGCTTCGTGCCTCCTAATGAACTTCACAATATGTGCAAGGTTGTATCAGGCGTCGTTGCGAGGTACGAAGCAATCCAGGGTTCGGAGCTCCGTACTCTGGATTGCTTCGTACCTCGCAACGACGCCACCTGCAAGTTCATGTTGGCTGTTTGTACCGAAGGTACTGGGGCGCTCGCAACGATGCCTGATAGATCATTGCACAAATTGTGAAGTTCATTCTGAGCTCGTTTTTTTGGGTCTCAGTCATCGTTTCGCCATCCGCGCCCAATGAACTTCACAATATGTGCAATGTTGTATCAGGCGTCGTTGCGAGGCACGAAGCAATCCAGGGTTCGAAGCTCGGTACTCTGGATTGCCGCGCTTCGCTCGCAACGACGGATGGCGAAGCGATGACTGAGGCCTTTTTTTGCTAGAAGGATCTCCGCCTCATTCAGGAGATCCTTCTCGCAAAAAGACGCGCTCAGGATGGCGTATTATGTGGCACTAATTTAAGGACTGTAATGACAAACTTTGATAGCTCCAGTACTGCAGACGATATCGTAAACACCCTGGATTTGCGCAATAAAGTGATTGTGATAACCGGTACTAATTCTGGTTTAGGTAAAGAGTGTGCCCGCGTACTATCCGCTAAAGGCGCTTATATTATCGAGATAGGTCGATCTTCAGCTTCTTTAGGTCAATCCTACATAGCCTGTGATCTTAGCAACCACGAGCAAATACAAAATGCCATACATGACGTTATTCATTTAAACAAAAAAATAGATGCGATTATTTGCAATGCTGGCATTATGGCTTTACCGCATTGTGAAGGTATCGAAGGAATGGAAAAGCATTTTTTTGTAAATCATATCGCGCATTTTAAGCTGGTTACAGCATTGCTGCCTTATTTACAAGAAGATGGACGGATTGTTGTCGTTAGTAGTGAAGCGTATCGTTTGGCATTATTTGAACCAATCTTGCCATTACAGATGAACTCTACTAATTACAAGCCCTGGATAGCTTATGGTGTATCCAAGCTAGCCAATATTCTTTTTACTCATGCACTTGCGCAACAATTTGTTGGTACCAAAAAGTCCGTCATTGCTGTACATCCAGGTACGGTAGGTACGCGCTTGTGGAGGCATATGCCTAAATGGCAACAGCTTGCATATCGTTACTTAGGTCCTGCCATAGGCGTAAAAACGCCAGCTCAAGGAGCATCAACGCAGGTATTCGCAGCAGTTCATCCAGCTGCTGCTGACTATAATGGTCAATATCTATTTAATTGCAAGCCAAGAGAGCTCGATGAACGCGTTTTCACGCAAAATGATCCTTCTGCCTTTTGGGAGTTTAGTCAATCATTGTGGCCTGTGATCTTTTGAGTCATTTGCAGAGTCCGTATATCAACAACCATCGCATGCGGCCCCGTGCCTCTTTGTTGGGTTCTCTTCTTCGGCTCTTGGCGTAACCCTGCGCGCTCAATGAACAGCTTGGAGTCCTGTTACCAACTTGCAGACATGCTTTTTTATGCTACATTTAAGTTAATTGGGTTACACTTACTGAGTGGAGACTTTTAACATTATGAAACTACATACATCTATTTCTCTCATCCAATCACTCAAAACCTGTTTGGACAAGGCCGGTGGCAATCCGAAACTCGCAGATGAAATCATGCGCAATATTCAAAGTCGGAAACTTGATATTCCTAAACCGGGGTTGACTGAAGACGAAAAAAATAAAATAAGGAACGAAATACATGAATTAACCACTCAAATAGAGCTTTTAGAATGGTATGCAAAACAATCTGGGTCTCCATCATATGAGCTGCTGGCTGAATGGTTTCAATCCTCAGACTGCAAAATGGAGGATAAACAATTACTCGCGGTATTTAGTCTGTATGAATCTTTAAAAACACAATTTTCTGATCAAGCCAACTTGACCAGCCTTATCCCGCTGAGCAGTTTGCATTTTGATAATCCAGAGCGATTTTGTGCCTTCTTGCTATGGATATTGGAAAGTAGCAACAATGCAGCGGCTATCACCGATTCGGGGATATTGCACCATTTTATTCAATTTCACAGCCCTTATCTCTCGGTCCCAACGAATCAACTTAACGTGGTCTATCATCTATTGAATCAGATTGATACACCGTCTGTAAGTCAATTACTAGATTATGCAAACAATCATTATAGCGGTATACGGGGCCTTGCATTAAACCAGAAAGTACCTGTAAATGGGGCAACGCCAGCAGGCTTCAAATCCTCCAATTTATCCGGCGGTACTTTTGAGCATCCAACCCAACTTCTTTTAATTGAAGACCCACCTCCCAGAATGCCATCGATTATGTTTTCAGGAAGCGCTGATAGTATTGTCAAGTTTTATCGATGGTTTGGTATTGATATGCTTACGTTCATTGATGTTAGGCAACCAGCGCAACGCCAGGTATTTAAACATCTCCTGGCCAGTGCTGAGGGGGACGCGTTAAGACAAAAACTGCCTTCGCATATATTGATTAGTGGAATACCTGTCGAGAAGGTGAAGTTATGGCTCGAAGTCATTGCGGAAGAAGCCCAAGAAAGTAAAAGAGACATTGGCGCATTGATATCAACCCACCCATTTTATACTTATATGCTTTCTTATGGCTCTACGACAACACTTCCGTTAAGCCCTGAGGTACTTCAGCCGTCTATTCTTGCGCTCCAGCAAGCAGTTGGCAAAGCATCGGTCAATGAAACATCAGTGATATTATGGGCTGATTTGTATCAGTATTTAAAACGAGTAAGCCCAGCGAGTCCTAGCGGCACACCCGATGGCAACATCTTGGCGATAAGCGAGTTTATCTTAAATCAATTTTCGCGCTTCACAAGTGAGCCGTCTGATGAAGTTTTATCAGCGTTGAGAAGCATGAATATTTCCAATCAACACATTGAAAACAGACTTAAGCTATTTAAACAAGAATTAATCACAATGGATTCAGGTACTTTTGAGTCGCTGAAGGATAAATGGGGGGATCTCCGGGCGAGTGTTTATAACCTTCTGCATGTATGCCCTGAACTTCGCGACAGTCGATATTATCCTGCCGATATCTATGCATTAAAAGCGTTTTATATTGAGCAAGTTTGGCGCCGTTGGGATAAATCATTAAATGTATTGGAAATATTACAGTCCATGAGTTCATTTGATGACGAGCTCACTCAGAAGAGGACAGTGCTTGAAGCATTACTATATACTCAAGAGCCAGCACTTCAGGATATTCTCATTAACCATTTAAATAACCAACATATTCTATGGGGAAATGAATCATTTGGTGATGACATGAGTATGTTGGAAAAAGCCATTCGGTATGATAATCCGGCTTTATTGATGCGGATTTTGAGTTCGTCTGGAGATAATATGCCCAATCAGAAGACTGTATCTGACGCACTTAATAGTGCGGCAGACGCTGGCAAGTGGGTTATCGTCTCACAAATACTGAATTTGACTGAAGATAACAAGCCCAATCAGGAGGCAGTTTCTGCCGCACTTAATAGAGCGGTATACTCTGACGAGTTAAGTATCGTCTCACAAATACTGGATTTGATTATTAAAGATAACAAGCCCAATCAGAAGGCTGTATCTGACGCACTTAATGTAGCGGCAAGCGCTGGCAAGTTAAATATCGTCACTCATATACTGGATTTGACTAAAGATAACAAGCCCAATCAGAAGGCTGTATCTGACGCACTTAATGCAGCGGCAAGCGCTGGCGAGTTAAATATAGTCACTCATATACTGAATTTGACTAAAGATAATAAGCCCAATCAGAAGGCTGTATCTGACGCACTTAATGCAGCGGCAAGCGCTGGCAAGTTAAATATCGTCACTCATATACTGGATTTGACTGGAGATAACAAACCCAATCAGGAGGCAGTTTCTGCCGCACTCAAAGAAGCGGCAAGGGCTCACAACTGGGATATCATCACTCAAATACTGAAGTTGAATGAAGATAACAAGCCCAATCAGAAGGCTGTATCTGACGCACTTCATAGTGCGGTATACTCTGGCAAGTGGGTTATCGTCTCACAAATACTGAATTTGACCGAAGATAACAAGCCCAATCAGGAGGCAGTTTCTGCCGCACTTAAGAGCGCGGTAGACGATCGCAACTGGAATATCGTCACTCAAATACTGAAGTTGACTGTGACTGGAGATAACAAACTCAATGAGCAAGCTGTGTCTGCCGCACTTAGTGTAGCGGGAAACTTTCACAAGTGGGATATCGTCAAACAAATACTGAAGTTAACTAAAGATATCAATCCCAATCAGATGGCTCTGTTTGACGCACTTAATAGTGCGGCAAACGATCGCGAGTGGGATATCGTCAAACAAATACTGGATTTGACTGGAGATAACATACCCAATGAGCTAGCTGTGTCTGCCGCACTTAGTGGAGCTCCACGCTTTGACAGGTGGGATATCGTCAAACAAATACTGACTAAAGATATCAATCCCAATCGGGAGGCTGTGTCTTTCGCACTCAAAGAAGCGGCAAACTTTCACAAGTGGGATATCGTCGAACAAATACTGACTAAAGATATCAATCCCAATCAGGAGGCAGTTTCTGCCGCACTTAAGAGCGCGGTAGACGATCGCAACTGGAATATCGTCACTCAAATACTGAAGTTGATTGAAGATAACAAACCCGATCAGAAGGCTGTGTCTGCCGCACTTAATATAGCGGCAGGCTATGACAATTGGGGTATCGTCAGACAAATACTGAATTTGACTAAAGATAACAAGCCCGATCAGAAGGCTGTGTCAGCGGCACTTAATAGTGCGGCACGCGCTGGCGAGCTAAATATCGTCATTCAAATACTGAATTTGACTAAAGATAACAAGCCCGATCAGAAGGCTGTGTATGCCGCACTTAATTGTGCGGCAGCCGCTGGCAAGTTAACTATCGTCACACAAATACTGAAGTTGACTGGAGACATCAAGCCCAATCAGGAGGGAGTTTCTGCCGCACTTAAGGCAGCGGCACGCTTTCGAAAGTGGGATATCGTCTCTCATATACTGACTTTGACTGGAGATAACAAGCCCAACCAGGATGCAGTGTCTTTCACACTTATAGCAGCGACAGAGGCTGGCAAGCTGGAGGTGCTCACTTGCATCGAAAATTTTTTGAAGCAGGATCAAGATCAGTCTACTACCCCAGATTCGTTAGACAGTAAATTCACTCCGTAGAAATAAGCTTTTTGGCCAGCGTAGCCTCACTACCATTAAGTTAAGGAAAAAATGATTGATGTACACAAAGTTGGGCTTCGCTCTCGCTCAACCCAACGTACTCCGATTAATTCCCTCTGTAGCGTAGCCCGGTTGACGCACGATCGAATCTACAACGGCAATAAAATTCCCGCGCGTCAACCGGGATGGATGTATCATTGAAGTCATTTATTTTGGACATTAGCCATTACGCTAAAAGCATGGCAAACAATCAGTTTAGATGCGTTTGATCTGATCAATCTCTGCTCTAGTGTGCTAAACTTAAATAACAGTATATGAATCTAATGTAGATAGCTGGGATCAAGTATGGACTTGGTTAAACAACAAAATCAGTTAATTCAAGAGGCCGAGGCTTGTTTAACTCGCATGCAAGACAGTTTACAGTCTGCTGTAGACTTGAGCGATGAAGAGACAGGCGAGGGTGGCTCTGAAGTCAATAATCTCCGAACACTGCAATTGGTTCTTCAATTTCGTTTGGATACGCAGGATGCATTGCAGCAATTGTTTCGATACAGTCAAAGCGTTTGGCAAATACTTGGCGTATCCTCCCAATATTCAACAACAACGAATCTGGAGCGCTTGTCTTTTGCGTTAGGAGGCGAAGACCTTCATCATGCACTCTCCATGCTCAATCAATTAATCGACGCATTATTGCGTATATTACAGCGTTATCATTTAAATCAAGCGCCGCAGCACACCACAACCAATCGAAAGTCAGTGGCCTTGAAGCCACCACCGACAACCTCACTGGTGCATCAAAAATTGGTCTATTGTGTTGATAATCAAAAATCAATGAATTTTGTTTTGAGTCAATTAATCGGTAGCCTGGAATCCAGTCAAGCTCAAGCAAACCTGAGTGGAGAAGAGTTGGATTGCATTTGCAAACTCGAAGGACCGATTTCTCATTTTCGTATAGTATTGCAAAATATGCTGGTCGTTAGCGCCAGGCTTTATCAACAATTCGAAGCACGCTGTCATCTGAATCACACACTGGGTGAACTGCTTAATACAGCGAAAAACGTGTTAGAACAATCTCCCCAGCTCCTCGAAAAACCGCGTTTGTTTCAACCGTCTAAAGTTATTTCTACCTCACAGGAACTCGAAGCGCGAGCTGCTGAGAAACGACTGGGACATTTTTTTAGACCATTGTAGCCTGGTTGCCGCCCGCACAAATCGACAATGCCAAAACAAACTCGACGCGGCAACCGGGTTGATGCGCGCCCTATTTTTATGACTGAAAAATCTTTATTTTTTGTTTTATTTATTCACAATAAGGATCTTTCTTCCGGGACAGACTAACCCCGGTTGA
Organism: uncultured Gammaproteobacteria bacterium; assembly: GCA_963784615.1. Classification (GTDB taxonomy): domain Bacteria; phylum Pseudomonadota; class Gammaproteobacteria; order Legionellales; family Legionellaceae; genus UBA11403. Next base: position 806,884 of record CAWASG010000001.1, on the reverse strand, counting down.
CGCGCGAATATAGGTTTGTAATTTTAGATCTGCGCGTGCGTCAACCATAGCAACTACGGAGCACTGCCATTAAGTTAGGAAAAAAAATGATTGATGTACGCGTAGGTTGGGTTGAGCGAGAGCGAAGCCCAACATGACAATTTTGTTGGGCTTCGCTCTCGCTCAACCCAACCTACGTCCGATTATTTCCCTTAACTTAATGGCAATGAGGCTACGGAGCTGTCAATTTATTCCATGTATCTTTATTGATCATACAATGGAGCCCACTATACGGACTCTTTTCCTCTTAAAAATGTGAAAATGATTAGGGTTATAAGTGCGGAAATGATGAATGCCAACGCCATAGGTTGTTGATTCTCATCATGTATAATGGCGAGTAAACTACTAGATATCGCTCCACCAGCAATTTGCATGCATCCGAAAACTGCTCCGGCAGTTCCAGCAATGTGCGCGAAAGGGACGAAAGCGCCTGCTGATGAGTTAGGGAAGATTAAGCTTGCACCAAGCATATAAATGATTACTGGGATGATAATAACCCAAGCATTAAAATAATTAGCTTCATAAAGTAGCAGCATTAAAACTCCTGCCAGCAGTTGTATCCATATACCTAGATAAATCATTTTATCTATTCCTAATCGTTCCACCCATCTTGCATTTAAAAATCCGCCAATGGCAAATCCTATCCCGGGAATAACATAAATCCATGCAAACATCACAGGTGATAGTCCCAGTTTTTCCTGGAGCACAACAGGTGCTGCAGTAATCCATGCCAGGATTCCCCCATAGGTTAAAAATGGGCAAAGAGCAAATCGCAAAAACACAGGATGTGTCAGCAGAGTTTTCATATTAAATAGAATTCCTGACATCTTAAAATGATCAGCGTGTCGTTGTTGATTTGTCTCTTGTATTAAGAAAAAATACATGATCAAAACAAACAACCCCAGGCCTGTCAAAAACACAAAGTTATACCGCCAGGTGCTGTAATGTTCAATATATCCCCCGATCACGGGGGATAATGTTAGAATAATGACAGTCGATATGGCCAAATAAGAATTATATCGAGCTAATGTTTCTTTATTAAAAATGTCTCTAAGGGTAGAACGCACCAATGCTGTGCCAGCACCAGCACCAAGACCTTGGACAAGTCGTCCGATCAGCAATACTTTAATATCAACTGAAAAAATACATATCAAACCGCCAACGACATTGAGAGATAAACCGAAAATTAAAGGGGTTCGCCTACCCACGGAATCTGACCATGGTCCATAAAAAAGTTGGGAAATACTAAATCCAAACATATAGACTGCGATAGTCCACTGTGCCAAAGACATATGAATATTAAATCCTTTAGCAATTGAGGGGAGGGAGGGTAAATATAAATCAGATGCTACTTGACCTAAGCAAGACACTAAAAGAAGTATGGTCAATAATTTCACTATCGTAGCTTGTGTTTTAGGTTGATATTTCATTTTGGCCTCTAATGTAAAAGTAAAAAATATTAATAAATTCAGTATTTATAAAAATGATTTCATTAGAAAGCTATTACTCGTATTGTTTCAATTTTTCCTGTTCGTTCTTCTTTTTTCAATTCAAATTTAGTTTGTATAAAATACCATTTTATTCTCTGTTTTACTCAATGCCCATATACTAGTACCGTTTCCATTTAGTTTTGACCGGTTCACGCCAGTAGCTTCAATATAAGTAGTAACGATGAACTTGCAGGTGGCGTCGTTGCGAGGCACGAAGCAATCCAGAGTACCGTGCTCTGAACTCTGGATTGCCGCGCTTCGCTCGCAACGACGCTGTTCAAAATAGTGTTAATCTGCATATATCAACTGGTCAAAACTAAATGGATGGAGTACTAGCTGGGCAACTTCTCTCCAATGGGGCATTTTTATTGAGACTTTACGTTATGAACAGTACTTACCTTTAAAGGCCCTTCACCAGTAATTTGTATGATTGTGGGCTCAGTTGTCCATGCGTATACAGGGGTGTTTTTAGGCGTAATAATAAACCCACCTTGAGGAATTAATTTGCCTTTTGTTTCATCAAATTTAGTCCCCTTGGCAATGTGGTAATTCCCTGAAATAACGGTTGTAAACGTTGCAGCTGATTGAATATAAGGTGGAATTATATAATGTGCAGGAAGCTTCAATCGTATCGTATAAAGACTCTTAGCCTCAGGTGTAATGTCTCGAAAAATATAGTTCTTAACTGAAGAATTTATCTCGCACTATCTTGATCACAAGCCTAATCACTACTATCAAAAACAATGAGATAAAAAATTAATTATGATTAGTGACTGATCAACATGTATCATTGAGTCTCTTACAAAACAAGAAAACAAGAGATCAGTCATGGCATATATTTTCGCAGATATTTTATCATTAGTACAGTACATTCATATCCAAAAGCATGAACCTGAAAAATTGGACTTAAAAAATTGTCTATGTTGCGGTAAATCACACCCTTGGCGACATGGTGGGTATTCTCGTGAAGCGGATCGCATTAACCCTTCAAGCACCTCACTAAATCCAGTGTTTATTCAGCGATACTATTGCCCCTGTTGCCACAAAACATGTTCAGTCCTGCCGGAATGCATTCCACCGCGTAGATGGTATTTGTGGGAGATGCAACAGGTCATTTTTTTATTGTACCTTTCTGGCATGAGTGCTTACGCTATATCAAAAACGATGCAGCCCTCACGCCAGACCATCAAGCGTTGGCTGCTGCGTTTTACGAAGCAGTTTCGTTTTCATAAAGATGCCTTATGTACCTATTTTTGCGCACTGGGCAGATCCATAAATATGAAAGACTTTTGGAAAATGACTCTTCAGAGAATGAGCCTGAGTGCAGCGATGCGCCTTTGCCATGTTACCGGAGTTGTTATCCCATGAACGCTTAATCAGTATAAGCATGAGTTGTGCCATGCTTGTACAAAATAAGCACCCCACACAGTTTGGTCGTTTCGGTGTCATGATTTTACTGATTAACTTCACTCCCCATTAATAGCGGAGAGAAAAATGAGTAAACCTTTACACCCGATGGCTTTGTTTCGCCTGATGGTTCTTGGTCCATTAGCGAGCCGTGCTGAATTAAAGCGCGGTGAGGTTAAAAGTATTATCCGAAGTTTGGCTGCCGATCGTTACACTATTCCTGAGTCAAGACGAACGCATATCAGTGAAGAAACGATTGCGCGCTGGTACTACGATTGGAAGCGAGGAGGTATCGAAGCACTGAATCCCAAGCCGCGCGTAGACAAAGGAAGCACACAACTTTCAGAAGCCGTACAAAGCAGAATTGTGACACTTAAAAAGGATAAGCCTTCACGCTCAATTAACACTATCATTGGCATGATTGAGCGCGAAGGATTAGTTGCTAAAGACACATTGGCTCGAGCTTCCGTTCATCGTTTTTTACAACAACAGCACCTGTCAAAACGCATTATACCCAACCAAGACACTATTGAGCGCCGATCATTCGTGGCTGCCCATGCAGGAGATATCTGGCAAGGAGATGTACTCCATGGCCCACGGATTCAAACGCCATCTGGGATGCGAAAAACTTACTTGGTCTCGCTGATTGACGACTCGTCACGCCTTATTACACATAGTGCATTTTGTCTTGGAGAAACCGCTCTCGATATAGAGGGCGTGCTCAAATCCGCTGTATTGAAACGAGGCGTACCGTATAAATTGATTATTGATAATGGTCCTGCATACCGCTCAGAGTCATTACAAACTATTTGTGCCCACTTAGAGATACTGTCGCGCCAGAGAACCCGAGGGCAAAGGTAAGCTCGAGCGCTTTCATCGCACGTTTCGAGAACAATTTATCGATGAGCTTGATGTCGATAAAATTCGTGATTTGGGTGATCTCAATGCTCGCCTTTGGGCCTGGATTGAGCATGTTTATCATATTCGTCTGCATGGTGGATTAGATAAGAAAACACCGCTTGATAGTTGGAGAGACGATCTGCTTCACGTGCGCCCTCTAACGCCTTATTTCGCCAATAAAATCGATGATATTTTCTACCATCGTACTGAGCGAGTTGTTCGCAAAGATGGCACGATCAGTTGGGATGGCAAGATGTTTGAGGTGCATCACAACCTTGTCGGTGAGAAAGTGACGTTGGTATTTAATCCGCACACAAATATTGCGGTTCGGGTTGAAACAGCCTTCGGTGACAATTTGGGGGCCGCTGTTTTATTAGATTTAGACGCCAATCTTAATCGTAAGCGCCAACGACCACATGCAGCACCTTCGCCTGAAGGGATCCAGCGTGAGCACAATGTTGAGTTGGTTTTTGAAGACTACGTCGAGTCCATTGGCACCTTTGCACAAACAACTGGAGAGGATAATTAAATGTACCAATCATTTTTTGGTTTAACCCAAGCGCCCTTAGGAAAAAAAAGCATCCAGTTATGGGATAACGCTCAACTTGCCGGCCTTGCTCAACAGTTTAATTGGCTTCTTCAATCACCTGGCGTTGGATTACTCACAGCAGAGCCTGGACTTGGGAAAACGGCCGCACTTCGACAACTAACCAGCACTTTAAACCCACATCAATACAGCGTTTTCTACATAGCCGAGACAGATTTTGGTCGACTCGATTTTTATCGTCAAATGGCGCTGACACTTGGACTGACTTCTTCCTATCGCCGTGCTCAGTTGTGGCGCGATATTAAGGACTACATCATTCACTTGGCGACTCAAAAAAACATCATGCCAGTATTCATTATTGATGAAGCACAAAATCTTCCATCTGAATTCTTTCGTGATTTTCCAGCTTTCCTCAATTTTGTCTTTGATTCCAAAGACTACATGACCGTTTGGTTGGTAGGCCACCCTGAGCTCGCTCGCGAGATAGGAAAACCCGCCAATGCTGCATTAGAATCGCGGATTCAAGCACGTTGTGAATTGAAGCCAATTCTTGAGCGCGATGCATTTAAGCAGCTTATTGAACATGGTTTTTCTCAGGCTGGATGTACGCATCAGTTGTTGTCCGACTCAGTGCTTGAGTTGCTTCGAATGTCCTCAAAAGGTAATCCAAGACAAGCACATAAACTCATTGTTACATCACTGCGATTGGCTACCGATAAAAACATCAATCATCTACCAGATGACATCATCAGAGAGGCCATCGCTCTGTTGAAACAAATTTAAAAGTGAGAGAGCCCCGAGGTGCTTGCCTTGGGGTTTTTTGTCTCAGGTTAATTAAATCGGGACAAGGTATGTAAATTAGAGTGAGACGTTACATCAGGGCTTCCATGCAGGACATAGTCGTGTGCACCAATGGGCAAGGTCTTAGGATTACCCCATTTGGTCATCTCGTCAGGCGAAAGAGCTGTAATATCAGGAGCTGATTTCGAGGCTTGTAATGGAGTAATAGTTATCAATAGGACGATTGTGAATATCAACTTGGTAAATGATTTCATGAGTTTTCCTTTGAATTTGTTATTTGAACTGCCAATACTAATTGTAGTACTAGGAATGGATTATTTTCAAGTCCGATCAACAGGGGGGCAAGGAATGAGCGCTCCATCTCAAAATAAAAAATCATTTACAGTGGGTTGAATAAAATTTGAGACTTTATTCAACCCACTGTACTTCAACAATTAGAAGCACGCTGTCATCTGAATCACACACTGGATGAACTGCTTAATACAGCGAAAAAGGTGTTAGAACAATCTTCCCAACTCCTCGAAAAACCGCGTGTGTTTCAACCGACTAAAGTTATTTCTACCTCACAGGAACTCGAAGCGCGAGCTGCTGAGAAACGACTGGGACATTTTTTTAGACCAATGTAGCCTGGTGCCGCCTGCACAAATCGACAATGCCAAAACAAACTCGACGCGGCAACCGGGTTGATGCTTACACTCTAAAACTAGATATTAAACTGGTGACCATCAGTGCCCAGCCGTCGACCATGACAAAAAATAGGATTTTGAAGGGCAGTGATATAACCATGGGGGAAAGCATCATCATACCCATGGACATGAGGACGCTTGCGGTTACGAGATCGATGATGAGAAACGGTAAAAAAATCAAAAACCCAATTTGAAAGGCTGTTTTGAGTTCACTGGTTATAAAGGCAGGCATGAGGACGTAAAATGGGTAGGGCTGGCTTGCGCCTTTGTGCGTGGCTAAGTTGGAAAACATGTTCAAATCCGCCTTGCGTGTTTGCTTTAACATGAAGGTTTTTGCCAATTCGCCCGCAGTTCCGATGGCTTTTTCCTCTGAAACTGTTCCTGCGAGGTATGGCTGCAGGCTGGTGTCGTTGATTTTCGAGATGATAGGCATCATTACATAAATCGTCATGATCAGTGACAGGCCGATAACGATTTGGTTGCTGGGGACGTTTGAGATGCCAAGCGCTTGTTTTAAAATAGAAAACACAATAATAATCCGCATGAACGCGGTCATGGTCATGAGAAGGGCGGGTAAAACAGTTAATAGCCCCATGATCATGAGAATTTTAACGCTCAAACTGTAGGTCACACTATCGCCGACTGATTTTGAAACGAGCAGCGGAATCGATGGCATATCAGCGAATGCACTTTGACAGCATAACGTGAGGAGTATCGTGATAATGATCGAACGTTTCCAAAGCGATTGATTCAAGCTGGTTCCTTAGTGCAGGGGTTAGTGCTGTTATCGTTCAATACGTGTAGCGTTGAGATAGAATGAGGGGTCATACCTAGCAAAAGACGCGTTCCTTCAATTTCGACGCAAAGTAGGCGTTCTTTTGAGCCGACAGCGAGTTGGTGAGTAATACGAATTGCCTTGTCGTTTTTAAAGCTTAAGGGGCGTGTTAACGCGTATTTTAAGCCATAAAGAACAGCGATAATTAATGGAATAATCAACCCTAAAATCAATAGGGCGTGAAGCATATCTTTCATGGTGAAGCCGCCTATATCACGCGAATACTGTATTTCCCATTTGAGGAAATAATATGTCCTTTGGCGATGAGTTTGTTATTCGCATAAATACTCAGCGGTTCATCGGCAGGTTGATCCAGATGAACGATGGTACCTTTTGATAAATTCAGTAAATCACTGATTTTAATTTTTGCCCGTCCAATTTCAACGGTTAAATCCATGGTGATATCATTGAGCAATTCATTATGATTATTGCTAAATATCCCAGCTTCTTCTGTGTTGATTTCAACATGACTATGTGCAGCATTGTTGTCTGGCTGCAGGGTTGTGTTGTTTTCATCGTCGCTCATCAGAACCTCCTGTAAAATTGTAACTACTCACCTTGTTACGCGTAGGTTGGGCTTCGGCAGACCCGCCTCAACCCAACTTACGTACTAAAGATTGTCGATTATCTTCACCACACGTAGTGAGTTTGATTGCCCAACAGTCCCCTTGAAAATTTTCTTTTGATTATGAGCCATGAACACTATAGTGGGATCTTGAATGGGAATCAAATCGCCGGTTTTCAGATTCATAATATCTGTTATTTTGAGTTTGATGTCTTGTAATGACGCAACTAACGTGATGGTTGAATCAATAATGTCTTTTTTGAGTGAGTCATTAACGATGGCCGTATTCTTGTTTTCAATGGGCTGTGTCCCTTCCTGGAATGTAATCTCCTCAAAAAGAGCATCTGGAATGGCAATATGCAGCGGACACTGTTTGTCGTTCAACGTGGCGTGAAAGGCTAAATTAAAAAATTGATCCGATAGAGGTTGATTTAAAATAAGTCCACGTTGTTCGGTTGTTTTTAACAGATTAATTTGAATTTTTTCATATTCGGAAATGGCTTCTTGGAGTGAGGCTAAGCAGAGTGCTGTGACTTTTTCAGCAATGGTGATGCCTGACTTACCCAGGCTTGTTATAATCGTATCGTTTTTATAACCGCCCGCGCCATAAAGAATATCAATGATAAAATGCATGAATGCATAATCAAAAAAAAGCAACCCAGATTGATTGTGCGGGTTAAATTGTATACTGGATAGAATCACCGGGGTCTTATCGAGATTGAGCTCTCTGAGTTCACACACTTTCATGTTGTCAAACTGAAATTCTATTTTTCTGCCTAGAAAAGTTGACAGCGACTTTTGGAATAAGATGACAAAATTTTCAATAATACCGGCACTTTTTTTATTTTCAACGGGCAGTTGCGTTGTGTTGTATTGCGAAAAAAACACAGATGATAGATCGGTCGACTCTAACTTCTGAAGATTAGTTTCTGTTGAAACATCGCCGTCTGTCTTTTTGGTTTTCTTTGCTTTTTTTGCTTCTAAGGTGTCGTTGTCTTTCATATCGTCCCGTGTTTTCTATTGGTCAGTCATGCGCTCGCGAGCCTGATCTGATAAAACAATAATTTCAATTCGTCGATTAGCAGGGTTGGCACCATCTTTTTTAATCAAGAGATTTGTGCTTGCCGTGCCCTGAATTCGAATAATTTTATCAGGGGGCATTCCATTTTTAACTAAATATTGTCGAGTGGCATTGGCTCTATCCGCAGATAACTCCCAGTTGGTGTATTTATTTGAGGTGCCATAGCGCTCTGTATCTGTATGACCGATAATCGTAATTTTTCGGGGCGTTTTATTCAATTCCCTTGCGAGCCAGATAACAATCTTGGACGCATACTGCGCAAAGTCCGTCTTTCCTGAAGTAAACATTGGCTTATTTTTTAAACTGTAAATATTAATTTTTAGTCCATCACTGGTCACTGTAAAATTGAGATGGTCTTGATACTGATTGAGATCAGGATTCGTTTTTAAAGAAGTTTCTAATGATGCTTTTAAGTTGTTTAATTCCACTTTTTCTTTTGAGGGTATAGCGGTTGTTCCAGGACTGGGGTGCCCTTTTTTTGGGGCGACATCAACAGCGGGGCCGCCAGTTTTGGTTTGAGCAATATCTTTCTCTGGGTTTGCTATTCCTACGGTATTGGACGATTTTTTTTGAGATTTAGTGATGCCGAGTCCTTCTGAATTGGTTTGAGCCGCATCATTTTCAGATTTATTGGTTTTAATGAGCGTATTTTCTATTTGAGAATGGCCTTTCTTATTTCCAGTTCTAGGCGCCAACTCATTTTTTTCTGTTTGTTCTGTCTGAACTTTAGGGATATTGGTGTTATGCATCTGATTTTCAATAAATAAATCTTTCATGGGTTTTTTAAAGTAATTAGAAATGCCTTGAAGTTGAAACTTGTTTAACATCGATAACAACCACAACAGCATAAAAAATGCCATCATTGCGGTCATAAAGTCGGCATAAGCGATTTTCCAACCACCGCCATGATGCCCGCCTTTTTTGGTGATGCGTTTAATCACAATAATTTGAGGCTTTTCGGGATCACTCATGCGATTTCTACCTTGCCTTTTTTGATCACGCGAACAATTTCCTCTAATTCTTTACCATCTGGGCGTTCTTTGCTGTATAGAATTTTACGACCAAACTCAACTGCAATAGCAGGAGAGATGTTGCTGGCGGTGACGACTAAAACTACTTTGATCGAGTGGAGTGATTTGACCAGTGCATTCAGCTGCTGTTCAAGCAGTGCTGCAATTGGGGCGATAAATCCGTACCCTAAAAGCACCCCGAGAAAAGTTCCGACCATGGCTTTGGCGACGAGTCCGCCCAGTTGCTCTGGTGGCATGCCGCCCATCGATTCCATGGTATGCACAACGCCCATCACCGCGGCAACAATACCGAATGCGGGTAAGCTGTCTGAAACTTTAGTAATTGCGCTGATGGCTTGTTCTTTTTCGCATATGATGGATTCAATATCTTGATCCATTAAATTTTCAAGTTGGTGTGTATCTACGCGACCGGTAATGATAATGCGAAGATAGTCGCACAAAAATTCTGTGATATCCGTTTCGCGTTTAATAAGAGGGTAGGTTTTAAAAAGCTCACTTTCAGCGGGATTCTCAATTTCCGCTTCAATCGATAGTGGGCCGTCTTTTTTCATTTTATTGGTGACTTCAAATAAAACTGACAGTAACTGGACATAAAATTTCTTTTCATACCCAAAGCCACGGATGGTTGAAAAAACCATCTTGAACGTGGAAATAATGGTTTTACTGCTGTTGCCGACAATAAACGCGCCCAAAGCTGCACCGCCAATCATCAGTAATTCGATTGGCTGAAAAAGGGCGAAAAGGTGACCGCCAGCGAGAGCGTATCCACCAAATACCGATCCTAATACAATAAGATAACCAATGATTACGAGCATAATTCTCTAATAGTTGATTTCGGCTTTGTCATTACTTTTAACTATAGCATCAATTATTTTCTTAGAGGAAGGATTTAATACTTTAATTGGCTCATTTAAGTAACCGTCCGATTTTGCAATACCGAGCATCTGAATTTCGACAGAGCCGGTTCTGATAGCTAAGGAGATAGTTTGATTTTTTTTGATAACTGGAACTGACATGGTATTGGTTTTACTGAACACACTTCCCGCGTAAATACTGTGGCGAGCAGCTAATCCAATCAGAGCTTGGTTATCTTTAAAAAAACCATCGGACAAGCGGTTTTTGTCTTGTTTGGCATACGAGATATCTTCATCGGAAATCATCTCGCCTGATCGGATGAAGCGATTGGCAATCAGAACATTGGTCAGTATTTTCACGTTAATAGGAACATACACATTCCATTGCGGCTGCGCTTTACAGCTTAGCGTTACTGCCGTGGATTGTTCAGGAAGGCTCTGGTTTGACATTTCAATATCGACGGGTTCTGAACATTGGGGTAGCGTGATGTTTTGATCAATTTGCATGATGTTGACTTCAATTGTCTCATCATCTTGATGTTGCATGTGATTTAACGCATAGTTTGTTATATAGGATTTGAGTTCATTACCTTGAAGTGTGCTGATTTTGGAATCTGTCTCAGCCATAACGGGTGTAAAATAAACAAGAGTGAATAATAAGATGATTGCTTTATTCATAGTTGACATCATAAATCAGGGATCGTCCATTAAATGAATATGAGAATGAGGCTAAAAGGGATTGTTGTCAATCTTGTCCTATTTTTTTGTGTTGCAAATGTTTGGGCAGAAAAACCCTATGGTGAAATACTTTGTCATAATTCCGGGTATCACTGCGTTACTATAGAACGCGGTGATAGCTGGGGGCAGTTGTTTACCGATGACTACCAATGTGATCTGGTCAAACGTGCCAATCGTATGAATGTTTTTTTAAAGCCTGATATGGTGATCGCTGTTCCTGACGATTTACCTAAAAAAATACCTGCCGATTTGTCGCCCTTTCCACCTGATATTCCCTCTGTAGGCGAGAAGATGATCAAGGTCTCGTTGAAAGAATTTGCGTGGGCCGCCTATGATAAAGAGGGGCAACAAGTGAAGTGGGGGCCTATATCAATTGGTATAGGTAATTGTCCAGATGTGAAAGAGGGCTGTGCAACGCCAAAAGGCACCTTTAGAATCATTCGCAAGCAAGGGGAATCATGTGTTTCAGGCGTGTTTCCGAAGCGCCTGTATGGCTCGAGCGGTGGCGCCGCTATGCCTTATTGTATGCATTTTTATAAGGGATATGCGCTACATGGCAGCGATGAACTCACCGGTACTTCATCAACTCATGGTTGTGTTAATTTATTTAAAGTTGATGCACAATGGTTGAATCAGGAATTTGTAGAAACGCCATCGAAAGGGCATAAAGGGACGCTGGTTGTAATTATCTAGTACTGTTTTCATTTAGTATGTGAGTATGTGAGCAACGGACCACAGGAAATCAAGGGGTTACGAGCAGTGATTCCCGCCGTAAAAACCGATGATCAGTAGGATGGCCCTCTCCCATTGATGGGAGAGGGTGCCCGACAGGGCGGGTGAGGGTAGATCAAATCACAATCGGTTGATCCACCCTCATCCGCCCTGTCGGGCACCTTCTCCCGCCGGCGGGAGAAGGCATGCCCTTACTCGCTTAGGTTTTACGGCGGGAATTGTTGCTCCGAATCGCTTCGCTCTTAAAGACGAATTGGTTAAAACCAAATGGAAACAGTACTAGGGTATTCATTCAACCCACGACAACGCAATTTGGAAAGGAAGCAAACAATGAAAAAATTAGGATTGATACTCTTCTTCTTTATCTCCACATCCTTCTCTGCTGATCTCATCACGAAGGTGATTCCATTAAACTATATCAATACAGGTGAGGCTGAACAGGCATTAAACCCGTTGTTGAGTCCAGGCGAAACGTTAAGTCATACGGGCAATCAACTGATTGTTAATGTTTCTCCTGATACGTTAACCAAAGTTCGTTCAGTGTTACATCAAATCGACATCCCTCCGGTTGTGTTTAATATTTTAGTTCATCAAGATCAAGCGAACTGGCTTCAGACAAGTGACAATAACGATATTGTTTATGGCACATCGGGGACGAATAATACCTCAGGTAACTCTCAGTCAGTTCAAGTGATGAGCGGGGCTTCCGCAATGATTTCGACTGGCAGTAATGTCCCTGTTGTGAGTTCAGTTGGTGCCGGTGACTGGAATTCGGGCGTTGCTTATGAGCGCATGGACGTTAAAGAAGGTTTTTTGGTTAAACCGCAGATGGAAGGCTCGCGGGTTAAACTGATGATTAGTCGTGTGAATAGTCGTGCCGACCTCATTAATGCCCAGCAAATAAATAGCCAGAATGTGAATACAACAACGATAGTTCCCTTGGATAAGTGGGTCAAGATTGGCTCTAGCGGGCAGGCCGATCTCTCGTCTAAGCCGTCTGGGGATATCGTTTATAGTGCAGGGGCGAGTTATAAAGATAAAGCGACAGTGTATATTAAGGTGAGTGTTAGTAAGTAGGGAAAGGGGAAGGGAAAGGGAAAGGAAGGGAAGGGAAAAGATCGGGCACGGGCACGCTCACGGGCGCGGGCACGTGAATGTACGCTACGCGGGTTTTTATATATAAAAGCCGCGTAGCGTACATTCCCGTGCCCGTGAGCGTGCCCGTGCCCATGCCCGATCTTTTCCCTTTCCCTTTCCCTTTCCCCCCTCCCCTCTCGAGTTATAATAACTAAGGATTTATGGATGTTGGTTGCGGAGTTTATCCAAACGATAGGGCGGCAGTTGCCGCAGTTTTTTATTGTTGAGGCGCGCATCGCTGCTTTATTTACCTCGCTTTTTTTTCTACGAAAAGAATATATTCCAAGCCGCATTTTGTTAGGCCTGTCTGTGACCTTGTCTATGTTTGTGATGATAACAGGGCCGTTTAATCGTATTGATGTTGATCCTAATTTTTTAGCGTTATTACCAGAGCTTCTTATTCAGATTGCATTGGGGCTCATGATGGGATTAATGATTAATTTTTTCTCTGAAATTTTTCTAGGTTTGGGGCAAATTGCGTCGATGCAAGCGGGGCTTGGATTCGTTAATTTTTATGTTCCCAAAGTCGGTTCCATTACACCTCTAACCCAGTTTTTTGTGATGACCGCGACCATTATTTTTCTGGAATTAAACGGTCATTTGGTGTTGATTAAAATGGTAGTGACATCATTGCAGCTGCCATCAACCCACACACCAGGCTTTGATATTGAGCTTCTCAAGCAAGTGTTGTTATTTTCAAAGATTATCTTTAGCGGGGCACTCATGTTGTCATTATCAATGACCATTGCCATTTTATTGTCGAATGTGACCTTGGCGATTATGACGAAGTTTTCACCACAGGTTAACATTTTTTCAATAGGCATTAATATTTCCCTCATCATTTGTTATTTTGCCGCGTATATTAGTTTTGATTTGATTGTTGAACATGGAACCACACTATTAAATGAGATTCTTGAAGCCACCCGTAGGTTGAGTTGAGTACGTAGGTTCTTGCGTAGGTTGGGTTGAGGCTGGTAAGCCGAAGCCCAACATGAACGGTTGTGTTGGGCTTCGGCTTACCAGCCTCAACCCAACCTACGCACCAACCTACACAAGAACCAACGAGGCAGGCTCTATGAGGATAAAAACATGAGCGAAAATTCAACCGAAAAGGAACAGAAACCCTCGGCCAAACGATTAGAAAAACTCAAAAAAGAGGGGACTTTTCTACGGGCGAAGGAATTTAGTAGTGGCGTGAGTCTGATTGCTGGCATGTTGTTATTGATGATGCTGTCCCCTTATTTTATGAATGTCATGACACACAATTTTGTTAGCGTTTTCTCAAATCTGGGAAGTATCGCCCACAATGAAGAGGCGTCTTACCTCCTCTATAAACAACTTGCGCTTGATAATTTTCTCTTGGTATTACCTGTAGGTGGGATATTGTGTTTGGTGGTGTTTGCGGCTACGTTTTTGCTCGGTGGATTTGGGTTTTCGATGAATTTATTGAAATTCAAGCCGGAGCGGCTCAGTCCGGGGAAAAATCTTAAACGGATGGTGTCGCCTGCTCATGTTGTTGATGTGATTAAATCAATCGCCAAATTTATTGTGTTTCTCGGCGTGTTATTTGTGTTTATCTACAATAAACAAGATGCATTATTCAACTTGTCAGCGGTGCATCGCGTCGACAGCATGCAAGATGCCATGCAATTCATACGCTCATTTTTAATGTATATGATGATACCGATTCTATTATTAGCCCTGATTGACATGACATACAATTATTTTGCTTATCAAAAGAAAATCAAGATGTCATTACAAGAACTAAAAGATGAGAGCAAGGAATCCGATGGTAGCCCCGAGATGAAGCGTAAAATCCGTATGGCGCAACGCGAGTTAGCCCGTCGTAGTGTTCAATTAGCGGTTCCGCAATCAACGGTGATTATTACCAACCCAACCCATTATGCGATCGCACTTCGATATGATGAAAATAAAGATAAAGCGCCAAAGATCATGGCAAAAGGAATTGATCACATGGCGGCTGAAATTCGGTTATTGGCCATCAAAAATGCCATTCCAATTTATGAAGCACCACAACTAGCACGAGCGATCTATTATACAGGCAAAGTGGGCGCATTTATCCATCAGGACTTGTATATGGCAGTTGCTATTGTATTATCTTATGTGGTGCAATTGAAAAACTATCAACGAGGATTAGGACAAAAGCCGAATGTCGCTTCGGACTTGCAGATCCCGAAATCGTTTCATTTTTAGGCCTTGTTCATCGTTTCGGCCACCAGGGGCTTTTGCTAAACCTTCGAAAGCCATGGATGGCTTTCAAGAGCAGCATGGATGCGAATGCGTGTTTAGCAAAAGCCCCAGGTGGCCGAAACGATGAACAAGACCCATTTTTAGAGAAGCGTTATGCCAGAAGGACTTGGTTTAAAACCGGTAAAAAATACAAGCATTGGGGCAGCGGTGATCGTGACCGCTATGCTGATTATGGTCATTATTCCTTTGCCTCCATTTGCATTGGATTTTTTGTTTTCGTTGAATATTACGATTTCCCTGATTATTTTAATGGTATGCATCTACGTGGTGCGCCCACTTGAATTCAGCGTCTTTCCCACCATCCTTTTAATTACAACCTTGCTTCGATTGACATTAAACATTGCCTCAACTCGAGTGGTGTTGCTGCATGGTCATGAAGGTCCAGCGGCAGCGGGCCAAGTGATTCGTGCATTTGGTGAGGTAGTGATTGGTGGTAATTTCGTGGTCGGTTTAATCATTTTTGCGATTTTGATGATCATCAATTTTATTGTAGTGACCAAAGGCGCCGGGCGAATTTCAGAAGTCAGTGCACGATTCACCTTGGATGCCATGCCAGGTAAACAAATGTCGATTGATGCCGACCTAAGTGCGGGCGTGATTGGCCAAGATGACGCTAAAAAAAGGCGCCAAGAAGTTATTCAGGAAGCTGATTTCTATGGATCAATGGATGGAGCGAGCAAATTTGTGCGTGGAGATGCCATTGCCGGTTTGTTAATTTTGTTTATTAACCTCATTGGCGGCGTTATTATCGGTGTGTTCCAAAATGGCATGACGCTATCCGATGCCTCGATGAATTTTTCTATTTTAACTATTGGCGATGGTTTGGTTGCACAGATTCCTGCGCTGCTTTTATCGATATCCGCGGCCATTCTGGTAACACGTGTTTCAAATGAGCAAGATATGGGGCAGCAGACAATGACCCAGTTGTTTGATAATCCGCGCCCCTTGATGTTAACGTCTTTGGTACTGGGATGCTTGGCGCTTATTCCGCA
The DNA here is from genome assembly GCA_963784615.1 of uncultured Gammaproteobacteria bacterium. Taxonomy (GTDB): domain Bacteria; phylum Pseudomonadota; class Gammaproteobacteria; order Legionellales; family Legionellaceae; genus UBA11403. Next base: position 790,778 of record CAWASG010000001.1, on the reverse strand, counting down.
CATGCCACATGTGCCTTTACTGTCGTTTTCATTGATTGTTGCCATGTCAACCTATGTTTTATCCGCCCGGAAAAAAACGGCTGAACTCGTTACGAGTAATCAACTGAGCGGTGGTGTGAAACAGGAGCCCAAGGCCATTCAACAAGATAAAGATCTTGATTGGAATGATGTGGCTTCTATTGATCGCATCGCCCTGGAAATTGGCTATGGTTTAATTCACTTGGTGGGTGTAAAAAAAGACGGGCAACTGGTGTCGCGTATTAAGGGAATTAGAAAAAAGATTTCACAAGATTTAGGGTTTCTAATTCCAACCATTCATGTTAAAGATAACCTCGAGTTACCTTCGAATAATTACCGCATTTATCTTAAAGGAGTCATTGTCGCCCAAGCGGCAATTTATCCTGACAAGTGTCTTGCCATTAGTGCCGGCCATATTGACAAGCCTCTACCCGGCATCCCTTGTAAAGATCCAACCTTTGGGCTGGATGGATATTGGATTTCCGACGGGCAGAAAGATTATGCTCAAGGGCTTGGCTATACGATAGTGGATGTGAGCACGGTGATTGCGACGAACCTGAATCAAGTGATTCGTGGGAATACATCGCATATTTTGGGTTATGAAGAAGTTCAACAATTGATTAATCGATTAGCCACGAGTGATCCCAAATTAACCGAAGCACTGACTTCTGGCGTCAGTGCGATTCCGTTGAATGTGGTGGTGACATTGCTGCAAAAACTACTTCAGTCTGGCATTCCCATCATAGATTTTCGCACGATTGCTGAAAAAATGGTTGACTCGTGGGCAAGGGTGAAAGATCAAGAAGCATTGACCGATTCGGTACGTATCGCATTAAGACATCTTATCGTATATAGTATTTGTGGGAACGAAAAAGAACTTCCGGTTGCAGTGATTGATCATGATTTAGTACAGGTCTTATTAAAATCAATTCAAACCAATCAAAATGTCAATGAAAAGATGATTGTGATCGAGCCTTCACTGACTGAAAAATTGTTTAACAGTCTTTTAGAGTATGTTCGTAAGTGTGAGCTGCAGTCGATACCGACAATATTACTTTTGAGTCACGAGCTTAGAACGGTTTTGGAAAGGGTATTTAAGCCGAGCATTCCGAATTTGCATTTTTTATCCTATAGTGAGGTTCCGGAAGAAAAACAAATTAAAATTATTGAGCGGATAGGATAGTTATATCTAAGTTGTTAGAGGGATTAAACAATGAAATTAGAAAAGTTTTATGCTGAATCTATGCCACAGGCGATGACGATCATTCAAAAAAAACTTGGCCCAGATGCGGTCATTTATTCTCAAGTTAAAACAGATAATTTTGTTGAAGTGGTCGCGGGGCTGCCTCGGATAGAAATTAAAAGCGAACCGGAAGTTGCGGACAGTCATATCCCTTCACCAAGTCCGATTAAAACGACGATCGATGATCGTTTGATCCAAATCAAAAAACTCGATCACAGTTCGGTTCATCATGAAATCGAATTGATTGAGAAGCGAAACCTGCTTCACTATAAATTGCGTAAACTTAAATTTTCGCACGCTTTTATCGACCGTTTTGTTGAAACGTATTCCGCGCATTGTCCTATCGAGGACATCGCTAATGATGACCAAATTATTAAGATGTTGCTGTCTAAAATTAAAGTCGATGAACATGAGTTCATTGACGAGAAAAAGGTGTGTGCGGTGATTGGGCCGACCGGAGTGGGTAAATCAACAACCATCGCGAAGCTTGCCAAGCGCTTTGTGGCGCGTTATGGGCATGACGCGCTCGGCATTATCAGTACAGACTTTCAACGTATTATCACTAAAAATCAGTTCCATTATTTTGGTCGTTTATTAAATATTCAAATCGAATATGCGCGTGATATGTCTGAGTTACAGCAGTCTATTCATATGCTCGATCATAAAAAATTAATTTTGATTGATACTGCCGGCGTGAATCAGAAAGATAATAAAAAAGTGGCGGAGTTATTTCAAAATGTTGAGGTAAATGGTAAACCGATATCACTTTATTTAGTATTACCGTGTAATTTACAAACTGATATCTTGAATGATGTTGTGACGCATTTTAATCTGCCTAATACTCAGGGATGTATTATGACGAAGAAAGATGAATGCCACTATATTGCGCCGTGTCTTAGCGTCATTCTTAATCATCAGTTGAGTATTTCTTATGTGTGTAGTGGGCAAAATATTGCAAAAGATATTGAAGTTGTGAATAAAATTCAATTGATTAATGATGTTTTTGGGACGTAGGTTGCAAGTTTATTGTTGCTGTTTTTACCGAAGCTACTGGAAGTGCTTGCAATGAAATTCACAGTTTGTGCAATGTTATATCAGGCGTCGTTGCGAGGCACGAAGCAATCCAGGGTTCGATGCTTTGTTCCCTGGATTGCTTCGTGCCTCGCAACGACGCGACCTGCGGGTTCATTGTGGCTGTTTGTACCGAAGGTACTGGGATGCTCTCAACGATGTAACCTGTTAGATTATATATGTAAATTTTAACGTTTATTAGACGGCAGACTGGTCGAAGCTCATCAAAATCATCATGTTGAGCATATCAAGGAGGAAACGGTGGAAGGTGTTGAGTGTTATGAGCATATTGAACGTCATGATGATTTAACCGGATTTGTTCAAACGCATGCATCGTTAATTCATAAAATGGCTTGGCATATTAAAAATCGGTTGCCAGTTCATATTGAATTGGATGATTTGATTCAATCAGGCCTGATAGGTTTATTAGAGGCGAAAAATAGCTTTTCAGAAACCGCGGGGGCATCATTTACAACGTATGCCTCTCTTAAAATTCGTTGCGCCATGTATGAGTTTGTGCGAAAAAACTCAGGGATCACTCGAGACATTAGTCAAAACATTAAAAATATATCAGCTAGCGTTGCGCGAATCGAGAATAAGCATGAGGGCACCGTTTCAGATAAAACCATTGCCGATGAAATGGGCATTAGTTTAAAAAAATATGCGGACATGACGCGTGAAATCAGTGCGTATAAATCTATCAGTATGCAAGAGCCAGAGCTCATGGATGATGTGGCATGCCAAGATACACTTGATCCATTGCAAGTACTGGAAGAAGAAAGCGACAAATCGATTATCAAAACTGTCGTGAGCGACTTACCTAAGCGGGAGCAGATTATTCTGGCGCTATATTACAATAATCAACTCAGCTTCAAGGAAATCGCGCATATTATGGATTTAACGGAAGCAAGAATATCGCAAATTCATGCGACGTTACTGGGAAAGTTAAAACGGAAATTAACCTGTCAATTTGAGAGTCAATTATGATTAATATTATTATTTTTGCATGTGTATGTTTAACAGCCGCCTTATTTCTAATCGGTTTTATGTGTTATCACGTCATCAAAATGAGTCACTCATTGAATAAATTGAATATTGAACTCATGAAAAACGATATGATGATGCAATGGGCTGGAAAACAATTCCGCGGTTTGGAGTCCAAATTTGAAGAGCAACTTGAAACGCTCAAATCTATCCCAAAAACACAATCATCCAGCGCTGGTTTTATACATAAAGAAGCGATTGAGCAAAATTATGAACGTGCAAAAAGTTTATTGAAACGAGGAATGCCGCTTGATCGCGACTTGATGAAAAGTTGCTCAATGACGGAGGAAGAGTTTGAGTTATTGTCGGAAATGGTGGAGTAGGACACTGGACAGAACAGCATGAAAAAAGACTCATGCTGTTCTGTCCAAGTAGCGTCGCGACGTGCTCACCCTACAAACTGAGCGACGGAGCCTGTTGGTCATCCGCAGGCGTGTTACCGTCAATATTATCTTGCATTAAAGTCGCAATTCCACCGCCAATCAAATCAATAGCATTGATAACTGGGGACATAATACCAATTAAGGCGAACATAGCGCCTAAAATTAAGCCTACAAACCCAGATATAAAAGTCCCAATCGCTTCTAATAGATCCAATGTTAACACTTCCTCAAGACCTTTTTTGAAGGTATTTATGCTCTTTATTGCCATTTCAAGACTCATACATGCAAAGTCTAGAGGTGCTGTGACTATAGAAGTAGTTCGAGCATATACATCAGAGCCAGATTGGTAAGGTTTAAAAAAACGGTGATCTTTATTTTCGTTTGTAATATACCTAATTAAGACAGTAGTAGCTCCACCTAGCAATATCTTTTGTGCCACAGTATTCTCCAATAAGAGTAAATTAAGTTCTGCATTGTAACGCAAAAAAACAATGAAGACAAATAAGGTTCATAAATGTAATTGTTACATAATAACACCTTGTTTACATGCGTCTTTTTGCATGTAGCTTTGTCCAAACTCCAAGTTATAGTCTTTGAATGGATTTATGGTATGATTATTACCTTTTTAAATGAGGGTGTTCTCATGCAGCACCCAAGACATATTCTCGAGGACTCAAATATGAATATAGATAGTGTTTACCCCAAGGTTCGAGACATCATTGCAGATGTATTGGTTATTGATGAAAGTGAGATTGCGTTGAATAGCCGATTGATAGCAGACTTAGGTGCTGAATCCATTGATTTTCTGGATTTGGTGTTTCAATTGGAAAAAGAATACAGCATTAAAATTCCACGCGGCCAGTTGGAAAAAAATGCACGTGGTGACTTGACCGAAGAAGAGTTTGAAAAGGGCGGCGTGCTGACTGCAAAAGGGCTTGTTGCTTTGAAATCTTATTTGAATGAAGTTCCGGCTGAATATTTCAAAGACAACATGAAAGTGAATGAAATTCCTATGCTGTTTACAGTTGAAACCTTCTGCAAATTGATTGTTGCCGCTGTCAATGCACAATCATTGAATGAATCGCTTGCCTGATGCGGTTTTTATTTGTTGATAGAATCCTTCATTCAGTGAAGGGTGAATGGATTCAAGGGATTAAACATATTACCCCCGATGATCATTATTTGTCGTTAACGGATACGGGTCTCCATCATTTCATGCCATCGCTTATTGGCGAAACGCTGGGTCAATTGGCGGCATGGAATGTCATGGATGCGATTGACTTTGCAAAACGTCCTGTTGCGGGCGTTGTAAGCTGCGTCAAGGTTCATCGACCAGTCTATGTGGGTGAAACCCTGCTTCTCGAATCATACATTGACTCCCTGGATGATGTAGCGGTTCAATACCACAGCGTTGCACGTGTAGACGATGACATCGTTTTCACGATAGACGGAGCGCTTGGCCCGTTATTGCCCATGGATGACTTTATAGAGCAAGATGAAGTACGGCGGCAATTTGCAGAAATTAATCGACCTGGTGAGTGGCCTCTTGCTTTGCTGGAGTCATCTGAACGCATCATTCCGGAAAAGCCTAGTCTGATGGCGCAATGTCCGTCATTCGATGCGATATTAACCCATGAGCCCGGTATTCAATTGACGGCCATCAAACGCGTCTCACGTTCGGCACCTTATTTTGCGGATCATTTTCCCAATAAACCGGTATTACCGATGACAATACTCCTTGAGTGCAAACTGAATTTAGCGCGAGAATTTATCAAACGCGCTCAGTTTAAGCAGTCTTATCAGGTCAAGGAAATGCGACGAATCAAAATGAATGAATTTGTCTATCCAGGTGATATAGTCACTTGCCAGTTAAGCGTAAAACGACAGGATGACCAAGAATTAGTGCTTAGTTTTCGCAGTGAAGTAGATGGCAAACGGGTTTGTGTTATGGAATTATGCTTATTAAGTTAGGTATAAAATGATGGGTGTACGCGTAGGTTGGGTTGAGCGAGAGCGAAGCCCAACAAAGAAGTCGCACGGATGTTGAATTGAGAGCGTCCATGTTCGGCTTCGCTCAACCCAACCTACGTCAGATGCGGGCGCCAACTAGGCTTTCGCACTCCAATATTTAGGATAAACATGATTAAACGACGCGTAGCGATTACAGGATTGGGAGTTGTCTCCCCTCTGGGTAACGATGTCCAATCGACTTGGACGAATTTGATGGCGGGTCATTCCGGTATCAATACCATTCAACAATTCGATGCACATGCATTTCCGGCACGCATCGCTGCAGAAGTGAAGGGTTTTGAACTTCACTCATCCTTAAAAACAAAATCCAATCGCTATGCTTTATCCTTTACCGCATTCGCATTGGAAGCCGCCCGACAAGCGTTTGAAGATGCTGGTATCGCGCCACAGGCTCATGATGCAACGCGTTGGGGAGTTGTAACTGGCAGCGGCATGATGACGGCTGAATTTGAGTACTTACAACGATTTCAACAAACATGTGCAGCGAATGGAGACGTTGACTGGGCTGAACTTAATCATAAAGCACAAGACTTTTTTGAATTAACTGATTTTGGCAAAACATTTTCAAACGCGGGCTTATCCCTTTTGATCCAACAATTTGGTATTCACGGTTATGCCAATTCCGTCCATACCGCATGCGCTTCAGGTGGCCAGGCGTTAGGCCTGGCGATGCAAGTCATTCGACGTGGCGAAGCGGATTACATGCTTGCCGGTGGATTTGATTCGATGATTAACCCTCTGGGGCTGTCGAGTTTTTGTTTATTAGGTGCTTTGTCGACGTATAACGACACCCCAACGACTGCAAGCCGTCCATTTGATGGTACGCGTAATGGATTTGTACTAGGAGAGGGCGCTGCATTTTTGATTCTGGAAGAATGGGATAAAGCACAAGCACGTGGTGCTCGAATTTATGCCGAGCTTGCCGGTGAAGGCAATACATTGAGTTCATATCGAATCACAGATTCTCACCCCAATGGCGACGGAGCAATACAAGCCATTGAAGGCGCACTGCGAGATGCCGGTGTGAAGCCTTCTGATGTCGATTATGTTAATGGTCATGGTACATCAACTAAAATGAATGATTTAAGCGAAACCAACGCGATTAAAGCGGTGTTTGGTGAACATGTGCGGCAAATGCCCGTGAGTTCGACCAAAAGCCAAACCGGACATTTAATTGCAGCGGCTGGCGCGCTTGAGGCGGTATTGTCTGTATTATCGATCCAAAATGGACGCGTCCCTATGACCGCTAATTTAACCACGCCTGATCCCGAGTGCGATTTAGATTATGTCACTGAAGGTACACGAGAAAAGTCGCTGGGTGTCGTCCTTTCTAACTCGTTTGGATTTGGCGGATCGAATAGTTGTCTATTGTTTAAGCATCCTGAGTTTGAAGGAGCACGCACATGAGTGATTTAAATCGCGTCGTTATGACTGGCATGGGGGCAATCAACGCATCTGGTCATACCATCGATGATACATGGAACGCCATCCTTGCAGGTGAACAGGGGCTTGCTGAAATTAAACATTGGGATCTTTCGTCCTGGTCGCATCATCTTGGTGGTGAAATTAAATCATTTGAGCCAGCGAAAAGTTTACCTGATCGCAAGCTGATGAAAGTGATATCCAAGCAAGATGTGTTGGGCATTAATGCAGCGATGCAGGCCGTCAATCATAGCGGATTGCTAGAATATAGAAATACGCTCAGTTCTGTTGATGAATTCAACGAACAAACGGCCGTATATGTTGGCTCGCCTGGGAATAAATATTATCAACAATATGATTTTCTACCCTTGCTTGCAAAATCCAAAGGTAATATGACCGACTTCGCCGAGCAATTATTCAGCGAAGTGCATCCCATGTGGTTGCTGCGAATTTTGCCTAATAACGTGCTGGCATATACTGGAATTACATACGGGTTTAAAGGCGTTAACCATAATATTACGAATCACGCAGTCAGTGGCACTCAAGCCATTATTGAAGCGTATCATGCCATTCGACAAGGCCAGGCCGATCGCGCCGTGGTTGTTGCGTACGATGTTGGTACTGATCCACAGTCATTGTTTTATTATGCAAAATTGGGTTTAACGAGTGCGAATGATTTAAAACCCTTTGACCGTCAGCAAGATGGTACCGTATTAGCTGAAGGCGCTGCCGCTATCGTGTTGGAAAGCGAATCAGCTGCACGTGAGCGTGGCGCTACCTGTTATGCGGAAATCATTGGCGGCGCGGCCAGTTCTGAAGCCAGAGGTTTATTGTCCATTGAGGAAGACGGTGAATCTCTGTCTCGCATGCTGGCAACAACCTTGGCTGCACATAACATTCAACCAACTGATGTCGGTTTAGTCGTTGCGCATGGTAACGGAAATCCGAAATCAGACCGGAGTGAAGCGAAAGCAATTCAGGCCGTTTTTGGTGATGCAGCAGTTCCCGTAACTGCATTCAAATGGGCGATGGGGCATACCTTATGTGCATCCGGTATACTAGACACCGCATTAACCGCGTGTAGTATGCATCATCAGTGCATACCTGGCGTGGCTAATCTACGAGACATTTCACCAGAATGTGCTGGACTCGATGTATCTTCTTCAAGCCGGTCTTATGATAGTACCAAACCCTATTCGATGATGATAAACCGCGGATTTGCGAGTATGAACGCGTGTTTGGTGCTCAAACGTTATGAGTAATTTATCGCAACAAATCGAAGCCTTGCCCGTTTCAGTGGCTGGGCGTTTTGTATATCATTGTCTCCCTTATCGGCGAAATGTGATTTTATCCAATATCAATCAAGTCTTTGGAGCGTTGTTGAATGACGCTCAACAAAAACACTTGGCACGAGCGTTTTACTCTCATCTGCTGACTTCAGTGAAAGAAATGTTTTTTCTGCGCTTTATGAGTGAACAGCAGTTATGCGATCGGGTTGAGGTAAAAGGGCATGAACGGTTGTTAGATGTTGCAGCTCAGGGCAAAGGGGTTTTGGTGTTAACCGGCCATTTTGGTAACTGGGAGTTTGCCCCGTTGGGTGGCATTTTAAATTTCAAACAATTCCAAGGCCAGTTTCATTTCATTCGTCGGTTGCTGGGCAATAAAACACTGGAACGCATCTTATTCCGCCGCTATTACCGTGCCGGTCTTAACGTGATTCCTAAGAAAAACTCATTAAGCCAAGTGTGCGATGTGCTGGATAAGAATCACGCCGTTGTGTTTGTGTTGGATCAACATGCGTCACTGAGGAATCGAGACGGCGTTGCTGCAGAGTTTTTTGGCAAAAAAGCTGGAACTTACCGAAGTCTTGCAAGCATTGCTCGTCATACAGGGATCCCCGTTGTGCCGGCAGCAGGTTATCGTTTGAGTAATGGCCGCCACGTTCTCGAGTTTTTTGAGCCTATCGTCTGGCAAGATTATGAAACAACACAAGAATCCACCTATCGCAATACCCTTGCTTATAATCAAGCCCTGGAAAAAATCATTTTGGCCCATCCCGAGCAGTGGTTATGGTTGCATAAGCGTTGGAAGTTGAAGTAGGGTGGACAGGTCGCCTACGGCGCACTGCCATTAAGTTAAGGAAAAAATGATTGATGTACGCGTAGGTTGGGTTGAGCGAGAGCGAAGCACAACATGACGATTTTGTTGGGCTTCGCTCTCGCTCAACCCAACCTACGTCCGATTATTTCCCTTGGCTTAATGGCAGTGCGCCTACGGATCCTTTGTTTATCCTACGGCAAATAATAATAAGGATTTGGCAATTTAAACCGTGCCTCTGTAAACCCACCTTTAAAGTCACTACACTGATCGCCAATACTGGCAATGATTCTATACCCTTTTTGAGTAATCACTTCTCTGGCATGTGATTTAAAAGGGATCACGGATTTTTTATGATAATCATTGGGTTTAAAATACAATCCTTGCCATTGATTAAAACCAGACTTCTTTAAATTAATGATAGTGGCTTGTCGTTCATCTTCATGTCTCCCTGTGACAAAAAATACAGCGACATGGTGTTGTATGGCATCGCGATAGAGTGCAAGGGTGGGTTTGATCGCTGGTGCATTCGCTTCGAGATCTTCCTTCTTCAATTGAGCTTTTGTTGCAACAAATTGTCTTTTTTGCATTTTGGGGTAATTTGATAAACTCGTTTCGTCGATATCCAATACAATGGCAAGTTTTTGCGGATGTTTGCTATTTTGGTTCACAGCCGCTCTATGATTAATATAGTGTATGGCGCGTTGTGCAACAGCATTGATTTCACGCTCATAAGCCCCTGAGTCGTGATAGGCCTCTATTTTATGTCGTAATTTGTCCAGGTTAAGCGGCTCAGCCTGGGCAGAGATGTTTGACAGTAAAATGCTTGCTAAAACCAATACAATGCGATTCAAAAAGTAATTTTTTTGCATTTGCCATCCATTAAATCAATTAATTGAATATTGTAGCGTTCATAGCACGTGATGACAATTCACATTTCGATCCAATGTTGACCAAACTGTTTACATGTGGGGTTTTTGTGATTATAATGCAATAATTTTCATCACAAGGTCGTGTTATGCCTACGCCAGAACAAATTGCAACCTTCACTCCAGATCAACGCAGAGCTTATGAAGGCCTAAAGGACCTGTTTCATTGGTCTTTACCCGATCTTGAAAGCATTCCTCTAGAAATATTAGAAACGATTTTTTTGACGCGTATGCAAGCATTGCCTATCGAACGTCTTGTCTTTAGTGGTGGTGGAGCAAAGGGCGTTGTTTATACCGGGGCATATCGAGCAATGGTTGATACAGGCGCCATGAAGAGTGTGATGGAAGTTTCAGGATCGTCAGTCGGTTCAGTTCCCGCGACCCTGATAGCTGTTGGGAATAATCCTGATGACGTGCGGAGGTTATTCGAGAATGATTTATCTGTGTTGCTGGGCAAGCGAGTAGGGAGCTTCTTTAGATCGAATTCTCCCGGGACGATGTTTATGTCAAAGAGTACTGTGCATGGGTATAACCTGGTGCGTGATCAAGTGATTAAAGCGATCACGGATTATTTTGATAGCATTCAAGATAAAGCGGATTTCATAGCTCTCTATCCTGAAGTGCAACAGATTCTAACTAAAGTAACCAAAGTTGATGGTAAATTTCCAGTAAGGGTTGTGGATGATATTGAGGTTACTGAGCCTCCAACAATTACCTTTGCTGATCTTGATATTCTTCATAGTATTAATCCGAACCGCTTCAAAAAGCTTTTCATGACAGCGACAAATCTCGGTAGTTGCAGGTTGCATATTTTCAGTGCGCATACAACTCCTAAGGTTGAAATTGCTTTAGCAGTGTGCGCATCCTGTTGTATTCCTGGCTTTTTTTCACCAGTTAGTATTCCAGTTTCTTCGGAAGATGATAAGTGGATTGATGGTGGTGTTCATGACAATATGCCTGCGGGATACTTCGATCTGGATGAGAAGGGCAATTTAACTACAAACAATAAAAAAGCACAAACTCTCTTGTTTGCATTTGCTGAAGGTAGTGAGTCAGACGAAAATTATGTGTTTGATGCGATACATCATGCCTCAAAGCCATATGAAATTAGCTGGATACAATGGTTTTTGATTGATGTTTTAATGCCATTTTTAGCGAGCTTGACACCCGAATTCAGTTTGAGTGAGAGGCAAGAGGACATTTATCAACGGATGCGAGGGGATTACCCGTTAAGAACAGTTCAATTGAATACCTCGTCAATTGGTCCATTAAGTTTTGCAAATGCGACACTATATTCGAGAGTCTTGTTCACACTGGGTTATTTGGATACTTTAACTTACGTCGTTAATCATCAGTTGCATGATCAGTGCACGGCGCAGGCACTCGATGTTCAAGCATTTCGCACTGATATTCTACGTTATTATGAGCCCATATATCGTGCTGTTTTATTAGGTTTTGGAAAAAATCCTGAAGAAGATACGTTGTTGAATAATATGAACGAAAGAGACGAGAATGGGTCATTACAACTGACGCTTGAAAGACGCCTGGATTTGATCAAAGCAAAGGTGTTAGAGGATATATCTTCGCCCGCGGCATTTGCACTGTCGCGTGCGCTTGAATTGCGCTTCGGTAATATTACACCGGAAGATTTATTCAAAGAAACCTATAAAGAAAGTTTCAAGCATTGCGGAACCTTTTCGGTATCACAGGTTACTGGCGAAAGTATTTTTAGCGCGCAAACCCTCCACCAGTCATTAAAAAATCGATCAATGTTTGGTTTGTATAATGACCAGCCTAAAACTGCTCTTGAAACTCGGCTATTCAATGTCTTCACCGAGCTCAGCGAGCTCCCTGAGTTTAACCAGGCATACGCTGCATATGGTACAGTAGTTGAAACAGATAAAGAACAAGAGCAAACAGCATATTGCAACATGCAAGTGTTAGGTATATTTATGGCAACACTCGGTGTTGCAGCCGTAGCGGTAGCATTTGTCGCACTAAATGCAGCAACACTTGGAGCATCGGGCTTAGCATTTGCGATTACTGGCGGTTTTTCAATGCTAGTCGGTTGCGGGTTATTTAAAGAGACTCAAAATCAAACGGTCTTTATGCCTCAACTTCATGTTTCTCTGCCGCAGCCTGGTTGACGTACCTGGGGAGTTACAAGTATTGAAGAATAAGTACTCTTACAACCGCATAATTTGATGCTATAATTTACGCAAATAGGTATAAAAAGAGCGGTTCTATGCCAAATACAATGTATATTAAGATGAGCGCCTCAGATGGGACGTTTCACATCAAGCCCAACGCTTATGCTGAATTAACAACACTGTTAAAAAGCCATCCAAACGGTCTTGTAGGCATGGAAATCAATGCCGATGGCATGATGCAGCATTTTTTTTATCAAGCTGTTGCTGTAGGAAATACCCCTGAAATTCATCGTTATCCAATGCGCAAGTCAGTGGATAAATATAACGTTGTCCCGATGTATTTTGTTTTAAAAGAGAGAGAAGATGAATACTATTTTGATACAACCCCTCGAGCATCTTCAGGCGTTAAATTCTCCGAAGGCGCTTTGTTTTTTTCAGAACAAGATAAGCTAGCCATCGATCAACTTAAGTCATCGGAACGGATGCAAAAACTACAACTATCAGAAACAGTCCCATTCTTTCCTGCGGTTAATCTGACGAAGCAACAACAGGAATTTTTGTATAGCGGACAAGTGAAACCCCTTATTTCATTTCAAGAGGAATTAAAAAAATTACTGCATGACTCAGATACAACCATGGAAGAGAAAGAGCTTATTTTAACAGCCTGTATCAGCAAGCGCGCTTTTAAGTTATCAGCAGAAGCAGCGCAACAAGTCACTTTGATGAATATTGAGTTTTTAAAATCGGTACACATTGGGACTGATAATGCTTCAGTGTTATGTTCAAAAGAGATGAATGGCGAGCGAAGGCCTTCTCCCACGCTAGGCGCGATACATGACTTTTATATACGTTGCATTCAATCCCATTTACAAATCAAGGTAGCTGAAGAAGAACTGGACAGCATACAAGTAGAACAAGGACTCGTCGATGCACCAATAGATGAAATCCTGCAACGATTCCCTTCATTTAAGGATCCTGCGCCTTACAAGCCCTTATCAGACAAAGATGAAATCTGCCTGGACGCTTTACACCTGTTACTCATGTCTCAAGAAGGCGAGAATACAATCGAAAAAATGAAACAAAATGTCCTGAATAATTCGAAATTTACCGAAGTACTGGATGATATAATGGAAATAGTGAGCGGCTTGAAAGACGACGTCGACCATCAAAGACAAACGACATCAAAGCCCGCATATGAAATGATTTATCGTGAATTCTTCGCGATCCATGAAATATCCATCGATTCTCTTCAACAATTACCCTCACTCAATATCGCACATGAAGCCCTGCAAGTACTAACATTAAGCAAAAAACTGGAAGCACTGCGTGACGGGCTCGATGATGCGTCACAGGTCGAGCGCGACAGCGTCCGAGACCAACTCAAGGTTATTCTGAACGACGCCAATCCTGAGTTACAACAACAGGCATTTACACTGTTAATTTCTCATCATCTCTTGAGTCCTGGTGAACAATCTGGTCTATTTGGAGAGTATGTTGCAAAAGGCAAACAGGATGAAGCGGAACAATTGCTTACACACGACCTTAGTGCGCAGCAATTATTAATGCGCCCCGGGATATTCACGGATTACTCCGGTCGAACATTCAACTGCACCGCTTACGAATACGCCTACTGGGCTAAAGACACGCACATGTGTCGTATGTTGGAGCGTCATATGAATGATGAAACCAGAGCGGCCATGCTAGAACGCATTGAAACAATAGAACGCATCGATGCAAAGACCGGTCAACCGGTGGGTCTCGTCTATCGGCAAGGGGGGCGCGAATATCGAAGTGCTCATTTTGATTTGACAAAACTCACGACGGCACTAAATGAGTATGTTAAAGGATTTTGTGATTGGGAACAAAGGGATGATTTTCGTGCGATGAAGGCCGCATGGATGAAGGTGGGGCTGGCGCAGCGCGATGTTCCGGTTCATGTGATTAATGAATACGGTCATTCTAGCTGGTCGTTTGACCCGATGCCTACCTTTGAGGTTAATGAAGATAAATTACCTAGAAAAACAAACTACTACGATTTAAGATCGCCGAGGAGGTCGGTCGATTTGTATCCATTAGTCGTTTCTGGTACTGAGGGTCTCGGAGTTAATTTTGCTTTATATAGGGGCCGGTACGAGCGCGTTTCGCGTGGGGAGTGGGGGCCGCTTGGCGCAAGTGGGATGCCGCCGCCGGTGGTGGGCGGTCTTTTCGCCTCGCTTGATTCGGAGGCCGTTACCCTCCTCGATAAAACGAGAACTGACGAGCTCAAGCAGTCGCTTGAAATCTTGGGAAAGCTGAATCCTGGTCCTCTTGGTCCTCGCTAATAGCTGCCTGAAAAAGTCCGGTGACATAAACTGTCGGATTGAAACCATAAAAACGATACAACATAATCCAACATAAGGTACTAAATTGGTGCTATATTATATATAGCTGCAATTTATGTTATTATCGCCAATCAAGACCGAAACAGTACTAGATTATTTTGCATGAGGATGATATGCTACGCATCAGTAAATTGACCGATTATGGAACAGTGGTGATGGTGTGTCTCGCCAAGCGTGCGCCGGCCCTAAGTAGTGCGCGTGATATCTCTGAGGCGACCCATCTGGCTATGCCTACGGTCAGTAAATTATTAAAACGCTTAACCGCTGCAGGGTTACTGAGCTCGGTGCGCGGGGCTTCAGGCGGGTATCGCTTACAACGATGCGCTGCAGACATCACTGTTGCCCAGATTATTTATGCATTGGACGAGCAGCGCGGGTTGACAGAATGTAGTCAGAATCATGATGCGTGTGCCTTGCATCGCGTGTGCCACATTCAAGGTAACTGGCGCGCCATCAGTTCTGCAATTGAGTCTGCACTGGAAAGTGTAAGCCTTGAGGCGTTGGCCAAGCCTGCGTTGTCAGTGGCCAATCTTGAGCGAGTGAAGCAATTGGCAACCGGAGTTCGCCATGGTTAAAAATGAATTAGATTCGCTCCTTGAACGGGAGTATCAACACGGGTTTGTAACGGATATCGAAGTCGATACCTTTGAGCCTGGTTTAAATGAAGATGTCGTTCGTCGCATATCTGCGATTAAGGGCGAGCCAGAATTTTTGCTCGAATGGCGTTTGACCGCATTTCGACATTGGCTCACCCTGTCGCCTCCTGAGTGGTCAACGGTTCATTATCCCAAGATTGACTATCAAGCGATTGCTTATTATTCCGCACCTAAAATCAAAGGTGATGGCCCTAAAAGCCTGGATGAAGTTGATCCTGAATTATTGCGCACCTATGAAAAGCTCGGTATTCCCTTGCGCGAACAAGAAATGCTTGCGGGCGTTGCCGTTGACGCGGTTTTTGATAGCGTTTCTGTCGCCACAACATTCAAAGCCAAGCTCGCGGAAAAAGGCATTATCTTTTGTCCATTCTCAGAAGCCGTGCATGAGCATCCCGAATTGTTACGTAAGTATTTGGGCTCTGTCGTGCCTTATCGAGATAATTTCTATGCCGCGTTAAATTCCGCCGTATTCAGTGATGGCTCGTTTGTTTATATTCCTAAAGGCGTACGTTGTCCGATGGAATTATCCACCTATTTTCGCATCAACGCTGTGTCCACCGGGCAATTTGAACGTACATTGATTATTGCAGATGAAGACAGCTACGTTTCATACCTTGAAGGCTGTACAGCACCTATGCGCGATGAAAACCAACTGCATGCCGCAGTTGTAGAGCTTGTGGCTTTAGATCGTGCGCAAATCAAATACTCCACTGTGCAAAATTGGTATCCCGGAGATAAAAACGGTAAAGGCGGTATTTATAATTTTGTGACCAAAAGAGGGATTTGCAAAGGTAAAGCCTCAAAGATTTCGTGGACGCAAATTGAAACAGGATCGGCTATCACCTGGAAATATCCCAGCGTTATCTTAAAAGGTGATGATTCTGTTGGCGAATTTTATTCGGTTGCTGTGACTAATAATTACCAACAAGCGGATACCGGCACCAAAATGATTCATTTAGGTAAAAATACCCGCTCAACCATCATTGCAAAAGGCATTAGCGCCGGACACGCGCATAATGTGTATCGTGGTCTAGTACGCATCGCACCAACTGCAGTGAATGCGCGAAATTACACGCAGTGCGATTCATTACTCATGGGCTCAACATGCGCGGCGCATACCTTTCCTTATATTGAAGTGAAGCACCCGTCTGCACAGGTTGAGCACGAAGCAACGACCTCGAAAATCAGCGATGAGCAATTATTTTATTGTCAACAACGTGGCATAGATACAGAAGATGCAGTTTCCATGATTGTGAATGGATTCTGTAAGCAAGTACTCAAAGAGCTGCCGATGGAATTTGCGGTTGAAGCAACCAAATTATTAGGCATTAGTTTAGAAGGGGCGGTAGGATAATATGTTAACCAT
This sequence comes from uncultured Gammaproteobacteria bacterium, assembly GCA_963784615.1. GTDB lineage: Bacteria > Pseudomonadota > Gammaproteobacteria > Legionellales > Legionellaceae > UBA11403. Next base: position 773,987 of record CAWASG010000001.1, on the reverse strand, counting down.
TAATCAACTACAGGTTGCCGTAAATGGCCAACCGATTTTAAAAGGCATCGATCTTCAGATTAATCCCGGTGAAGTGCATGCCATTATGGGACCGAATGGTTCTGGGAAAAGTACGTTGTCGAAAGTTCTGTCTGGCCATCCTGCCTATGAGGTGACCGCTGGAACCGTTCGTTATCTGGATCAAGATTTATTGTCCTTAGCGCCTCACGAACGCGCACGCGCGGGTGTATTCATGTCATTCCAATACCCGGTTGAAATTCCTGGCGTGACGAATATTAATTTTCTGAAAGCATCTGTAAATGCCGTGCGTAAAGGTCAGGGAAAAAAGCCGATGGACGCCATTGAATTTCTCAGCTTTATTCGCGAAAAATGCGCGCTGCTGGATATGGATGAAAGTTTCTTGTACCGCAGCATCAATGAAGGGTTTTCAGGCGGCGAGAAAAAACGCAATGAAATTCTGCAAATGGCAGCATTGGAACCGCGATTAGCCATTTTAGATGAGACTGACTCAGGTTTAGATATTGACGCACTGCGGGTGATTTCTCAAGGCGTCAATGCCATGCGTGCGCCAGACCGTGCGATTATTTTAGTGACCCATTATCAGCGCCTGCTGGATTACATCGAGCCAGACTACATTCATGTGCTGGCGAATGGGCGCATCGTTAAATCAGGCGATAAGTCATTGGCGCTGGAGTTGGAGGATAAGGGCTATAGTTGGCTTGAGGAAGTAGGATGATGAACGAGTGTGTTGAATTTTACCAAAGCCAAGCGCGCGGTGCGATGTCCAGTAATCCCTGGCTTTTAACAAAGCAGCAACAGGCACTTCAGCAATTATCTCAAGTGGGATTCCCAACGCGTCATGATGAAGATTGGAAATACACCTCGGTTGAGTCGTTTTTAAAACATCGTTTTGTTGCCAATCAACCAGCTTCTGCGCATCAAGAGGCAGATGCGCTGGAAATCCCAATTGCGTGTCATCGATTGATGATCGTTGATGGATTATTGACGACCCGACCAGATCTTCCTGCTGGCGTTGTAGTCCTTCCTTTGATGGAAGCTCTGGCGACGATGCCGGAAAAAGTCACCCCTTATTTAGACAATATCTTAACCTCAGAACACGCTTTTCACGCGTTAAATACTGCCATGCTCAGCAATGGCCTTTTTATATATATTCCAGAGGATACCCGTCTTGCAGCGCCATTATGGATTAGTCATTGGCAGACTCATGCTCATCAAGCGGTGCATTTACGTCATCTGGTTGTGGTAGAGAAGGGCGGTCAGGCGAGCTTGATAGAGGATTATTGCGGAGAGGCTTTACAGTGTTATTACACCAATACAGTCACCGAAGTGCATTTAGCAGAAAAAGCCTCACTCACGCACACTAAAATACAACGCGAAAGTAAACTCGCTTATCATGTCGGTCATCTTGCCGTGAAGCAAACAGCGCACAGTCAACTGGATAGCCATTTGTTTAGCCTTGGCGGTCAGTGGGTACGCAGTGATTTGACGATTCATCTTGATGAGCCTCATGCAAGTTGCGGGATGAATGGCATGTATGTTCCCTTTGATGGCCAGCATATGGATCATCATACGCTTGTTCGCCATCAAGCACCGGACTGCCAAAGTGCTCAGGATTATAAAGGGATTATCAGCGGCCATGCGCGCGCGGTGTTTAATGGCCGAGTTGTCGTCGCGAAAGATGCCCAGCATACAAGTGCCAAGCAACAAAATAAAAACTTACTGTTATCGACGAATGCCGAAATCGATACCAAACCACAGTTAGAAATTTTCGCCGATGACGTGGTATGCACACACGGAGCGACTGTGGGTCAATTGGATGAAGAGGCACTTTTTTATTTAGCGACTCGAGGCATTGAATATGAAGAAGCCAGTCGCTATTTGATGCAAGCGTTTATGACCAATAATTTAAGAGCGATACCTGATACAACACTCGCCGCTTGGATAGGCGATTTATTCAACGAGCAAATAGGATGACATCATGACAACGCCAAGCGCATTTATCGATAAACTACAACAAGGCCTTATTCGTTCTGATTTTCCCATTTTAAAACAGACGATTCATGACTGCCCATTGGTGTATTTCGACAATGCAGCCACGACGCAAAAGCCGCAATCGGTGATTGATGCGATAACCCATTATTATGAGCGTGATAATTCCAATGTACACAGAGGCGTGCATGAGCTCAGCATTCGCGCCACACAAAATTATGAAGCGGCCCGTGAAAAAGTGAAGCGTTTTATCAATGCGAAAGAGGCACGCGAATGTATTTTTGTTCGCGGGACCACCGAAGCAATCAATTTAGTTGCGCAAAGTTTTGTTGCGCCGCGAATTTTGCCTGGCGAAGAAGTGATTGTGACCTACATGGAGCATCATTCAAACATTGTTCCCTGGCAAATGGTTTGTAAGAAAGCCGGTGCGGTATTACGGGCTGTGCCAATCTCGATTGAAGGTGAGATTGATATGGTAGCCTATGAAAACATGTTGTCAGACAAGACGGCCTTTGTTGCGTTGTCTTATGCTTCCAACGTGCTGGGCACCATCAACCCCGTAAAAAAAATGATTGAAATGGCACATGCACACAACGCATTAGTTCTGTTAGACGGCGCTCAAGCAACAGCGCATTTACACGTTGATGTTCAAGATCTTAAATGTGATTTTTATGCTTTTTCAGGTCATAAGATGTATGGGCCAACCGGCATAGGTGTCTTATGGGGGCGAGAGTCTTTACTTGATGGCATGCCGCCTTATCAAGGCGGCGGTGAAATGATTCAATACGTGACCTTTGCGGCCACTGAATATGCGGGATTACCGCATAAGTTTGAAGCGGGTACGCCCAATATTTCCGGTGCAATAGGATTGGGTACTGCGATTGATTATTTGAGGTCTCTTGATTTGGACAGTGTTGCTGCTTATGAAACGTATTTACTTGAGTATGCAACGAACGCGATCAAGTCAGTCAAGGGGTATAATTTAATTGGGACGGCTGCTCATAAAGTGCCGGTTATTTCTTTTGTCCACGGTAAAATTCACCCACATGACATTGGCACAATATTGGACAATGAAGGTGTCGCTATACGTGCAGGGCATCATTGTGCAATGCCCTTGATGGATTTTTATGAAGTGCCGGCAATGTGTCGCGCATCGTTTTCATTTTATAACACAACACAAGAAGTGGATCGCATGATTGAGCTGCTTCATAAAGTCAAAGAGGTCTTCGCTTGATGTTTGATTTACGTGAGCTGTATCAAGAAATCATTATCGATCACAATAGAAACCCAAGGCACTGCTATGAGATGGCCGAGCCGACGGTTGAGGCCAAAGGATATAATCCTTTGTGCGGGGATAAGTTAACGGTCTATTTGTTATTGAAAGATGGCGTGATTGATGACATCAGCTTTGTCGGCTGTGGCTGCGCCATTTCGCAAGCCTCTGCATCCTTGATGACTGATGCCCTTATGGGTAAAACCATCGAACAGGCACACGAGCTTTTCGAAAAATTCCACCGCATGCTGACTTCCGACGATGATATTCAAGCACTATCCATCGATAAACTAACCGTCCTCGCCGGCGTACGCGCTTACCCAGCCCGCGTTAAATGCGCAACACTTGCCTGGCATGCATTGGAAGCGGCGTTGAAAAAAGAGAGAGAAGTTGTATCGACGGAGTAGTGGTTTAATCAGGGTAGGATCATCTAAAATTTAACCAGTTTCGTCATCTTGATTACAGAAACAAAAATCGAGTATATCCGCGTGCATATCTGCTGTTGGCTCTCGTGTTTCAGACAAACCCCGTCCTTGGGGTCGACGCGCCATCCGTGGCGCGACGGTCTGAAACACGAGAGCCAACAGCAGATATACACTCTTTTCTCTGATTATACAGGCATCTGTTTTAAACGTTCCTATTCAATGATTATCTAAGATCAGTGTCGACTCGTGTAAACCAACGGTAAATGGTGCGGGGAAAACAAAAGTCTGTATTGTGAAAGGAAGGAGCCTACTCCTGATGGGGGCGGCCAACCAGACCGTCGCGCACATGGATGTGCGCGCGATCGCATGGATGCGGATTTGTCTGGTTGGCCGCCCCCATCAGGAGTAGGCGTGGCTTTATCCAGAATTTCTTAGAGTAAGATTTCAGAGAAACTATGATTAGGCAAGTCATTTAAGATGCGTTTGCCCTGGTGGTTTAATGGATTTTCAAGATCATGGGTTCAATAATCGAGTATAAGCATACTCAACAACTTTGCGGATGAGCGAATAACGCTAAACGCTGATAAGAGTCGAATAATATGTCTGAAATAGAACAGCACAACAATCGCGGAATTCGCGACATTTTTAGTATTTTTCTTGCAGGAGTGGGAACGGGATTATTAGCAATTTCTAGAGGGCTAGGTGGAGGTGTCCTATATGTTGTTTCTGGGACAGCGAATATTGCTCGTAATGCATTGGGATTCACGGTTGCGGCGGTTGTTTCTGGAATGGCTTGGACTCATAAAGGGTTTGTTATTTTGCTAGGTGCATTGGCTGAAATTGCTAATTTGGCTAGAAAAGTATTTGGCGCTGTGGTCGCTGGGACAGCTGAAATTGCGAATTTAGCACGTAAAATAATCGCTCCTGTCGTAGGAGGGTTAGCTGAAATTGCTAACTTGGGTCGAAAAGCATTGGGTGTTGTGTTTGGTGGATTATCAGAAGGTGCTAATTTGGCTCGGAAAGCGTTTGGCCTTATGGTTGGTGGATTAGCAGAAATCGCGAATGTGGGTCGAAAAGTGTTGGGCGTTGTTGTTGGCGGATTAGCAGAGGCTGCTAATTTAAGTCGAAAAGTGATTGGTGTTATGGTTGGTGGATTAGCAGAAGTTGCCAATTTGGGTCGCAAAGTATTGGGTGTTGTCGTTGGTGGATTAGCAGAAGTTGCTAATTTTGGCCGAAAAGTAGTAGGCCTTATCGCTGGTGGATTAGCAGAGGCTGTCAATTTTAGTCGTAAAGTAGCTGGTGTTGTGGTTGCTGGATTAGCAGAGGCTATGAATATAGGTCGAAAAGTGGCTGGCATTGTCGCCGGTGGACTAGCCGAGGTTGCCAATCTAGGGCGAAAAGGTTTCGGTGTTGTTGCGGGCGGATTAGCAGAAGTTGCCAATTTGGGTCGCAAAGTATTTGGCCTTATGGCGGCAGGGTTAGCAGAAGTTGCTAATGTTGGTCGTAAAATTTTGGGTGTTGTGATCGGTGGATTCGCTGAAATTGTCAATTTAGGTCGAAAGGTGGTCGGAAGTGCGTTAGCTTCGATCGGCGGCTTAATTTATGGCTTATGTGGCGGGGGTATTTTAGGAGGTTCAGGGGCTGCCAGGAAGATTTATTTTACAATAGCGGGCGAATTGGAACCGGGAGATTTATTTTACGATACTTATCAAATGGTAGCCGGTGAAACTGTCCCAGGTCGTCTTTTTGGACATGTATACACTGCTGTAGGCGGCGAAACAAACCCGGGTAGTCTTTTTGCTGGCGTTTACAAAGTAATCGGTGGTGAATCGACTGTGGGTAGTGTGTTTGGCTATGTGTCCAACGCGATAAGAGGTGATACAGTTCCAGGCAGTCTTTTCGGCGGTGTTTTTAACGGAGTGGGCGGTCAAATCGCTCTCGGTAGTGTTTTTGGTGACGCTTCCAATCTGATCGGTGGTGAAGTGAGGCCGGGTAGCGTGTTTGGCGACGTTTTCGAAGCCATCAGTGGTGAAACGGCCCCGGGTAGAATGTTTGGCTCTGTTGTTAACGTGGTGGGTGGTGAAATTGCGCCGGGTAGCGTTTTTTTTGATACGTCCAACGCGGTTGGCGGACAAACCATTCCGGGTGGTCTTTTTGGTCGTGTTTCCAGAACGGTAGGTGGCGAAACCGTTGCAGGCAGTATTTATAGTGGTGTTTTCAACACAGTAGGTGGGGTAAATACGCCAGGTAGTGTTTATGGTGGCGTTTCTAATGCGGTTCGTGGCGAAAACGTTGCAGTCGGCAGCATATTTAGTGACATTTTCAAAGCGGTAGGCGGCGAAACCAATTTAGGGACCGTATTTGGGGATGTTGTACAATCAGCAGGGGATCTAGATACTCCCGCCATATTTACGTCCATTAACCGAAGTGCTCTCTTTGGAAATATCCCTTGGATCGAGCAAACTGTAGCATCCAATACCTTTTACAGTATTGCACAATATGGCTCACCTTCCGAAGGGTATGATCGTTTGGTCTCTGATTATTATATCACCAAATATTATACTGATATTGCGGTTTCAGGTTCTGGAGCAGGCATTGTTGGATTAATCATTGCTGCTCCAGCAAGCATTGGTTACATGGCATATGGTGTTGGGTCTGGATTTGTTAATTCGGGTGTTCCTGGCCTTATTGCAGGGTTTTTTTATGGTTTATGGAAGGGGCTCACACTTCCTTTTCGAAATGCGATGAGAGTACGAAGCCTTTTAGATGCGAATGGACACGTCGAGTCTATTGGTGCAGAACTTGTTGTGCTCGTAAAGAGTGATATCAGTCTGCTCTCTGAGAGTGAGTTTGTGTTTTGGAATGTTGCCGATCCGAGCAGGGATAATATTGAGTTACCCGTTAGGTTTGTTGGGCCCATTTCTCTTGGCAGTCAAGCACGTATTGTTGAAGCTTTAGGTAGAAGTCCAAGAGGCGATCAGCGTTATGAAGAAGTGGATGACGCTGACAGCATCGTCCTAAACACACGTCAACAATCGCCAGAAGCGAGGATCAGCACTGATGACGATTCATACCAAGCAGCGCAACCGGAGGATTTATCAGATTGCGTGTTCAGGTTGAGCTGAATTTCCTTACCATAGTGATACGGATTTAACAGGAGTATAAATACTGCATATTTCTGAAATCCCACCGTTATTGCAAATCACGACATGAGTGGATTCATCAATTTTAAATACGCCGCCTTGCCAAGTGCAACAGCCCGCAATTTTTTGTAAATCCATGATCGCGTGACGGGTACAGTAGCAGGTTGAATAATCACCATCGCTGCAGACATACCGACCGGCAGAGGAATCGCAATACTGGATGGAACCTTTACCCGCACAACATCGATCAGGGTTATCACATGTTAGCGCGTTAACCGATGCACTGAACACCAAGGCGATGGCCAAAATCAAGGATCGTTGTCGTGTCATGGTTACTCTCAAAGTTTGTTATATACTTTAAGTATTAGCAGAACAATCAAACTTCTTCAAATAGAGCCTGTCGACAATTCTACAATTTTGGTAACTTCTCAATAACCCCGGGAATATTCAATATTCCGACTTTCCGCGGCTTGTCCGCGGAATCCAGAGACCTAGGCTCAGAGCGAGATTCCTGGATACCGCGGACAAGCCGCGGTAAGTAGGCTAAGTATTTTTCCTGGGGTTATTGAGAAGTTACCCATTTTGGGCGTAACCCCTTGATCTTCGAGCAACGGAGCACAGGAAATCAAGGGTTTATGCCTCAAGCTAGCGAAGTGTCGACAGACCCTAATGCCACTTCTTTAAATTCCAATTCAACACTTTCGATTTTTTGAAATCGTTGGGTAATTTTCCGAGCAGAGGTGTTGACCTCATTCGCATCTTGATGTGCCAGGTCAATGTGTTTAGTGAGTTTCTCCATACGCTTTTCAAACCGTTGAAAATCTTCAGCTAATGCATGCAAGTGTTGTTGTATCACATGAATTTGTTTTCGAGTTGCATCATCTTTAAGAACGGCTCTTGCGGTGGTCAATACGGCCATTAATGTCGTTGGGGAAACAATCCATACTTTCATGCGCTGAGACATGGCAATAATCTCGGGATAGTTTGCATGAATTTCAGCAAATATGGCTTCAGCGGGAATGAACATCATCGCGCCATCACAGGTTTCACCCGGGATAATATATTTTTCAGCAATGTCTTTAATATGCTTTTGTACATCCAGTTTAAACTGTTGTTGAGCGGCTTTTCTTTCGGCGGTATTCGGATCAAAATTCATCAGACGTTGATAATTTTCCAGCGGAAACTTCGCATCGATGACGATGTTTCCCGTGGGGTCGGGGAGAAATAAAATGCAATCGGCACGTTTTGAGTTGCTTAACGTATGTTGCATTTCATAATGGGTGCTGGGTATAGCATTGGCAATCAGTGCTGATAATTGCACTTCGCCGAAAGCCCCACGAGATTTCTTATCCACGAGTACATCTTGCAAACTCACCACATGGTTTGAAAGTTCGGTGATTTTCTTTTGTGCTTCATCAATGATAGCCAAACGTCTGACAATATCCGTGAAGGTAGACGATGTTTTTTCAAACCCCTCAGTGAGGCGATGTGTGACTTGGTGCGTCAGATTCTGTAAGTGCCCGCGAATTTCTTCCGTTAATGATTGCAGATGTTTGGTGAGGGCATCTGCATGCTGTTTGAAGCTGTGTTGCATTTGCTCGCGAATATCCATCATTTGCCGCGCAACGGTTTCAGTGATCAGTTGCTGGCTTGTGAGCTGGCCTTGAGAGATTTTCTCATGAATCCCAAATTGACTGGTTTGATAAGCCTGGTGAAGGTCGAGTTGTAATTGATGGATTTGAGAAGTCATGGCTGTGTGTAATTTTTCATACTGCTCAGTGGTTTGGTTTTTGTGTTGGCCTTGTCGCTTGATAAGGCTTAGCACGAGAATAAGCTGTAGAAAAAGGGCGAGTCCTGAGATGCTCGCTATAAGAATTAGATTGTCCATGTGTGTTATGCCTACGTTAATTGAATGACAGTATATACGCAATCGTTGGTTGTTTGTGAATTACGTTGGGCCTTGTCCCGTTTTTTTACATTCCCCCCATTGTGTGCCAGAATACGTAACATTTTTTATAAAACAAACGGTGCATTATGAATCATAAACTTATCCTATCCTTAACCAGTATTGTCTTGGCAAACGCCACATTTGCAGCGACGCGGGTGGATCTGCAGCATCAATCCGCCAATTATATCAAACCATATTTTGCACTCAAGGCAGGCGCTTCATCTAGCCCGTATGAGTTACGTCAAATTAAAAAAGACACTGACTTTAATCAAGCAACACACGTGCGTTTGCAGCAACAGTATCTAGGGGTACCGGTATGGCACGCTACATCGGTCATTCATCTCCTAAAATCGAATCATCAGCGCGGTTTGCTTGCGAATTTAAATGATAAGACCAAGATGAACGGGGTTGTTTATGAAGGACTAGAGGCCGATCTCGCCGCTACCCCTGCATATGCTCTATCGGATGCACAAAAAGAAAAAGCAATGCAAGAAGCGAAATATGCATTTGAAAAGACAAGAGGTGCTGTGGGCTTGAGCTATCAAAAAGAATCCATCAAAACGATAGTGTATGTTGATGACACCCAAAAAGCACATTACGCATTTTTAGTGAGTTTTTATCATGATGATGGGCTGACGGGCGCGCACCGTCCAACAACCATTTTGGATGCGGAATCATTGCAAGCATACCGCACTTGGGATGGCGTGATGAATGAAGCGGCAATGGATGTTGGTAATGTATTGGCCGGTGGTATTGGAGGTAATGAGAAATCGGGCGAGTTGATTTATGATGGTGCCGAGGGTCATCTACCTCCTATCAGCGTTAAGAAATTTGATTTTGAGATGGATTATGGTGATGCAACCCTTATGTTTACTTATTGCCTGTTAGCGAATGAGGACATTACTATTTATGATATGTCCTATGCACGGACAGTGATGTCATCTTGCCGTGAGAATGACGATCATCCACATGTTTATTGGTTGAGCAAGGACAATGGCGGAACACGCTGGAAAGAAGATGGCGTGAATGGTGGATATTCACCTAGTTTAGATGCCTTCTATGGTGCCAATATTGTTAAAGACTTTTATCAAAAATGGTACGGTGTTCCCGCACTGGTTCAGGAGGATGGCGAAACCCCAATGCAGCTCGTCATGCGCGTTCATTATGGTCGAAATTTTGATAATGCATTTTGGGACGGCGAACAAATGACGTTTGGGGATGGTGGTTCCATGTTTTACCCATTGACCTCATTAGGTATTACAGCCCATGAGATAAGCCATGGTTTTACCCAACAACATTCAAATATTGATCCTTCAGAGCCGCAAATGGCAGCTTTGCATGAGGCGTTTTCTGATGAAGCCGCTGTTGCCATGCAGTATTACGCAACCGGTAATAATACATGGGATATTGGACGCGAAGTCATGAAAAATGAAGGGGCATTGCGTTATTTGGATAACCCTACCAAAGACGGCCGATCAATCGATCACATGAAAGATTTTGATGCGACAGAACCCCATGGTGGTGCTGGTATTTTCAATAAAGCATTTTACCTGATTGCCACGAGTAAAGGATGGGACATTCACAAGGCATTTAATGTGATGGTCAAAGCCAATATGCATTATTGGACGTCAAGTATGACAACCCTAACAGAAGCCGCATGCGGGGTAACGTCCGCAGCACGTGATTATGGCTATAACACATCAGATGTGCGCGTGGCTTTCGCAAAAGTAGGGATTGAAACGGCTGGTTGTGATACCGTACCTGCAGTTAATATGTTATAAAGCTGGGAAAGGGTAAAGGAAGGGGAAAGGCAACTGATCGGGCACGCTCACGAGCACGGGCTCGGGCACGTGAATGTACGCTACGCGGCTTTTATATAAAAAACTCGCGTAGCGATCATTCACGTGCCCGTGAGCGTGCCCGTGCCCCTGCCCGTCAGTTGCAGTTGACTTTCCCGTGCCCTTTCCCCGAGCAGTGACATAAACGCCTAAAAAACTGCGGGTAAAATAATAATGGACAACAACACAACCTTGGATGAAATCCAAACCCTTCGCGATCAAATACGTACCTACGACTATCACTATTACGTATTAGATAATCCCCTGGTCCCAGACGCCGAATACGATCGCTGCTTTCGGGGACTTGAAGCATTAGAACAGCAATACCCTCAATGGGTGACCGCCGACTCACCCACACAACGAGTAGGCGCGGCGCTTGCCTCTGCACTCGAACCCATTCCGCATCGAAAACCCATGCTCTCATTAGGAAACGTCTTTACTGATGAAGAACTCAAAGCATTTATGAAGCGTCTTTCCTCGATGATTGATGTTTCACCGGATGAAATTCTGTTCGCATGCGAGCCGAAGTTAGATGGCCTAGCTGTCAATATCACTTATGAGCACGGGATCCTCAAGTCTGCAGCAACCCGTGGCGATGGTGCCGTTGGTGAAAATATTACAAGCAATATCAAAACCATCGCATCGATCCCACTCAAGTTGATGACGGATAATCCTCCCGCATTCATCGAAGTGCGAGGGGAAGTGTATATGCCAAAAGCCGGTTTTGAAGCATTCAATGAACAGGCGCGCCGAACGGGTGAAAAAGCATTTGCTAATCCACGCAACGCCGCAGCTGGCAGTTTACGACAACTCAATCCACAAATAACCGCAACAAGACCTTTGGCGATGTATTGCTATGGACTTGGTATATGCGAAGGTATGGCGCTACCCGACAGTCATTTGGAACAATTAGCTTTACTGCGCAGCATGGGCTTTCCCGTTGCCAAAGAAACACAAGCCGCGAAAGGATTTGATGGGTGTCTTGCCTATTATCATGAGATACAGGCCAAACGCGACAACCTGCCATTTGAGATAGATGGTGTAGTGTATAAAGTCGACAGTACACGTTTACAAGAGGAATTAGGCTACGTTTCCCGCGCACCACGATTTGCTTGTGCCCATAAATTTCCTGCCAGTGAAGAAATGACGACGTTATTATCCGTCGACTTTCAAGTCGGAAGAACCGGTGCTTTAACCCCCGTTGCCCGGTTACAGCCAGTTGCTGTCGGCGGTGTGGTCGTTAGCAATGCAACGCTGCACAACATGGATGAAATCGCACGTAAAGATATCCGCATTGGCGATCAGGTGGTAATTCGACGTGCCGGAGATGTTATTCCTGAAGTCGTTTCTGTTGTACTCGAAAAACGACCAACAGACACACAATCCATTGAATTACCTGCAACCTGCCCTGTGTGCCATTCAGAGGTCATCCGCGAACCGGGTGATGCCGTCGCACGCTGCACCGGTGGCTTATTTTGCAATGCCCAATTGAAACGGTCCATTGAGCATTTCGCATCACGAAAAGCGATGGCGATTGATGGCCTCGGTGATGTCTTGGTTGATCAATTAGTAGAAGCGGGTTTAATCAAACACCTGTCTGATCTCTATTGCCTGGATGAAAAAAGTCTTGCTGATTTACCTAGAATGGGACAAAAATCTGCTGACAATTTAATTATCGCAATTGAAAAAAGCAAACACACGACTTTCAACCGATTTATTTACGCACTAGGGATCCGTGAAATCGGTGAAGCCGGTGCACGCGTGCTTGCGAACCATTTTAAGACGATAGAAGCCTTGAAAGCTGCCACACTCGATGAGCTCCTCGCCCTAAAAGACATCGGCCCGGTCGCCGCTGATTATACCCTGCATTTCCTCGCAGAAGCCCACAATCTTCTCGTCATTCAACAACTGATTGAACGCGGTGTTCAGTGGCCTATTGCGGAGACAGTCGAGATCGACACACAAAACCCTTTTTACGGTAAAACCGTTGTCTTAACCGGCACCCTAACCACCATGGGCCGAGAAGACGCCAAAGCCAAATTGCTGTCGTTAGGCGCCCAAGTGAGCGGTAGCGTTTCGAAAAAGACCGACTACGTGATTACAGGCGCTGATGCCGGATCTAAATATACGAAGGCTGTAGAGTTAGGGGTTTCTGTATTGACGGAAGAAGATTTTGTGCGGATGATGGTTAGTGAAACAGGAGTGCCCCAATGAATAAGGGCCTCCGTCATCGATTCGTCAGATGCTTGTATTTTAAGCGGTTATTTTAGTAACCCTCCTATACGACCGAATTTTACAGCATATTCTGCTCAAGCAATTAAAGCCCACTTTCTCCCATGAGATGAACCCCAATTGCTACCATCTTTTCGGCCCAATCGGTGTAAAACTTGCGACCGCGCGAATTCAACAAGCACTTTTGCTAATCCAATACCACATTACAGCACGATACAACGAGCAGCAGGTTCAGGACCCGCATCCGGTTTTTGAAGTGAATCGAGTCGCCGTTTAAGCTCGGGTACCTCAGATTTTCTCACTTCACACATGGCCGTAACGGCCGTCAAATCTCGCGTACGCGCATAGACCTGCGACAACGCGTCCAGGCCCCAAGCCATGTCGGGCGCCGCGCAGCCGTGCGCACGGCCGCGCAAAATACCAATGTCGATGCCCGGACCAAGACCGTTAGAACCCGAGGCCCGCGAGGATGGCCACCACAGCTCATTTTTATCTGCTTTAGTTGATATAAAGTTATAAAAAGTTAACACCCGCTTTAATACGTTTTCTTTAAATGTCGGAGGAGTGAAATTATTTTGAGGGTCAAATGATTCATCGGGATTACAGTAATGTTGAGCAACATGCGCCGGCGCGTAATGCTGCGCCAGCCCTACTACAATGCACCAATGCGCAACACTCTGGTCCCACGTCCAATTATTTCCAGCATGAAAACTTTTAACATACACTTTGAGCGCTTCAGTGAGCGGGGTAAAGTCATAGTGCTTTTCTTTGAAAATATGCCGAGAATCGGACACGTTTTTTTCAATCATCTTAAGCTCGTCGTCATGGCTGATTATCTGCAATTTATCGACTTCCAGCTTTTTTTCTTTTTTATTCATGAGGCCTTGTAAAGCGCTAATGGCGTCGGGGGTTGTAATCTCAACCAGTTTTTTCGGACAACTGAGATTATGAAAATAAAATATCCTGTCGTCGTATTGGATGCATCCATTATGGCGGTCCAGTAATCGGTTGAGTAACGCGTCTCTTTGTTCTGGTGTTTCATTCGGTAGCAATTGACTCGGGTCTCGAGACATCTTTATGAGACCACATCCGATGGTATAGTTTACGCCCCCATCTTCTTTTACAACGTTATCAAATTGCTGCTGTAGTTCCGGTACCAACTCCTTGCTATAATTCTTGCCATCTTCATTTTCAGTCAAGCATTTCAGCATCGCTGGTGCCATGTGCCTCACATCCAAGGCCCATGTAGCTAGCTCAAAGGCTGTCACATTTTTAAATTCACGGCCTGAATAATCTACGACATTGCCTCGGTATAACAGAAGCTCAGGATATCGCTTCAACATCGCCACAACGGTATCTTGATTGCCTTTAATGACATGGCTGAGTAGCGCCCGACCTAAACGGTTTTTTCGCGTGTCATCATGAAAAAATGCTCGAGAGGCTTGTTGGACATTGCTTTTTTCCGTTTGTGATAAAAATTCATCAACGTGGTGGATATTAACCGCCCTAAGGCCTGCAAGCGGGGGAGAGACACTACGAAATAGTGCACTGTATTCTGTAAACCCTTCAAGAACACGCTTAGCGGCTGGAATATGTTGAGTTGCATAATAAAATTTGATGAGCTCTTTTACCTGTCCATAGGTTGCTTGTTCAGGATTAAGACGCTCCATAAAATCCGCTAAGGCCTTCGCGGAAGTGGGTTTATCTCCTACCCGAAAGGATTCTTTTTCCGCTAGTGATAAATGTCGATAGGCATCACAGTATTTACGTAATTCTGCAATTAATTCTTTATCTACAATAGGATCATCAGACATAATACGCTCTTCGCCATCATCATTATGTAAAATTATAGCACACAATAAAAACAACGTAGAAAAAAATGCTTTTGCCCTGGGCCGATGGGTTTTATAATAGAGGATTTGTCATGCTGGTTGGTTATGCGCGTGTTTCAACTATCGATCAAAACTTGGATCTCCAGCTTTCCGCTTTAAAAAAGGCTGGATGTGAAAAGCTCTATCAAGATCAAATGTCGGGGACGAAGGCAAATCGTCCTGGCCTGATTATGGCTCTTGAAATATTGAGAAAAAATGACACCCTGGTTGTTTGGAAGCTTTGTATCGCTGGATCCCTGCCTCAAATAATTATACTTAATCCATTGGTTTCAAAAAGGAGAGCAGTATGCCCAGTTTTATTATGCGACTTCAAGAGTTGCTACCCCATATAGCTTCAGCAGATGACGCATTACGGCAAATTTATGGCACCGAAAATTTCGCCTATGCCGAAAATTTTCCGGTCGCAAAACAACAATTATTGAAGTTATTAGAGGCCATTTTTCAAATAAACAACGATGCCTTTGGGGTTTTTCAAGAATATCGCGATAATTTAGAGAAAAATCTTCGAGAAAACACCGCTACCGAAGACATCAGCACGACGCTAATTCACGTAAAAAAAGCTTTGGAAGAAGTCTTTCCTGTCATAAAAGCCCATCCTCAAAAATTTGATAAACATGAGTTGCAACAAAGCGTTAGCCAATGCCTTGCCGGTGCGGCGGAAAATATACTCACTATTATCAGGCTGTTTCTAAGTAATTCTCTACACGCTAAATTGATTCAGGCCAAAAGAGAGCTGATTAAGCACTTTGCCCTTGAGTACATTAAAGAGCAAAGTTTGCTGGACGAGAATGATATCGGCAATGAAATACATTTTGCTCACGGGCTGTTTAATATGGTTGCGAGCTTATACAGTTTGGCGGTCATTAAGGACAGGTTTATACCAAGTGCGCTGCTCGATGCGAATAATATTCATGCGCTAGGATTTAAAGAATATGTCTCCAGGAGAATTAGCGACGCAAAAGTCATTCATCAATTGATGTTATTGAGTCCTCTTCCTGATTTAAATGATAATTTAGATGTCGCACACCAGCAAATCGATATTTTTTTAAAAGAATTAGATTCGCAAGTCTCAGTCTATCGCTTATATCAATTGGATGAGGATGGCAGCGCGTTAATTCCCAAGAAAAATATACAACTTCATTATGAGTGGCTGTTATATGATATGTTACTGAAACGTGATTGTATTTCCCCTCATACATTTATTTTGACGGATGAAAAAGCTCGAACTCTCGAATGCATTCGATTTCATGAGCAAATCGTTATTGTTGAAAAAAGCGAAGCAACAACCGTGACCGATAACCAAATAAGCCTTCGTCTATTTGAACCATCCGACGCGCCATTTGTTGCTTGTAACGTGTCGATGCTCTTACAGAAATCAGATGATGACTTATCTTTATTCCCAAGCCATTTATGGCCCTTGTTTATCAATGGGCTCGGCTCTAAGTTCTCCTGTCAATTATTTGAGGCTGTCATAAAGGTTGTTGAAACAGCACACGATAAAGCCACCGCCTCTATTTTAAAAAATAATAGCTCCAATATAGATGATGCTGATGTTCGGGAATGGTTATGGGTATTAGCAAGTCGCGGGTTCTCCGATACCCTGCTAGAGTTATTCGGGATTGTGGGTGTGAATCAAGATTATCTTAGTAAGTTGTATTACAACAATAGAAGAGAATTGCTGGGTATTGCTGCACACAATGGCCATATTGCGGTGGTCGAGGCACTGCTTAATGCAGGGGCTAATAAAGACGCATCACACCAAGATGGTGCAACACCGCTCTGTATCGCAGCGTGCATGGGTCATATTGCGGTGGTCGAGGCATTGGTTAACGCGGGGGCTAATAAAGACGCATCAGACCAAAGTGGCACAACACCGCTCTCTATCGCAGCGTGCATGGGTCATATTGCGGTGGTCGAGGCGTTGCTTAAGGCGGGGGCTAATAAAGACGCATCACGTCAAGATGGTATAACACCACTCTATATCGCAGCGCACATGGGTCATATTGCGGTGGTCAAGGCGTTGCTTAAGGCGGGGGCTAATAAAGACGCATCACGTCAAGATGGTATAACACCGCTCTATATCGCAGCGCACATGGGTCATATTGCGGTGGTCAAGGCGTTGCTTAATGCAGAGGCTAACACAGACGCATCGCGCCAATGTGGTACAACACCACTCTTTATCGCAGCGCAAAAGGGTCATATTGCGGTGGTTGAGGCGTTGCTTAATGCAGAGGCTAATAAAGACGCATCGCGCCAAGATGGTACAACACCACTCTTTATCGCAGCGCACATGGGTCATATTGCGGTGGTCGAGGCATTGCTTAAGGCGGGGGCTAATAAAGACGCGTCACGCCAAGATGGTACAACACCAATCTATATCGCAGCGCAAAATGGTCATATTGCGGTGGTCGAGGCATTGCTTAAGGCGGGGGCTAATAAAGACGCGTCACGCCAAAGTGGCGCAACACCACTCTTTATCGCAGCGCAAAGGGGTTATGGAGAAATAGTTGACTTACTGGTTGGTAGAATTAAGTCTGACTCCAACTGTTGTTCGCATCCCTTTTTGAAAAAAACATGGGAAATAAGTATTGCTAGTCCAATGAGGGCAGAGATATCTGTTATAAAGATGGCTATTCGACAAGCAGAACAACAGCTATCGTTTGAAGAGCTGTTGCGTGAAAACAAATTAGATAATCAAAAAGTGATTGAGTGTTTATCAACCTTGCATATTGCCATTATATTCGGTCATAAGGCGGTTATAGAGGCACTGGAAAAGGCGATGCCTATAGATGATTACAATAAGCCCGGGTGCCCCATTACAATTCACGCATTAAAAAAGATATTTTCTTCCCCTGATATACCCACGAGTGACTTAGCAACTGACAAGGCCCCGTTTCAAGACCTTTGCGCTTAGAGTCTCTAACTGGACGAAAAAATGGCTGTTGTCACGGTTCTGTCGAAAATAATTGATGAAGTTGAGTTCGGCCTTATTTAGGGCGTAGTTATACAGCAAGCTCAACTCATCCGGACCAAACCAGTTGACACCGAACCCATTTCTTATCATGCTGAAATAATAAGGACATCACTCAGGATAAAATAACTTGCCTCGGCCTTTGAAAACGCTAAATCTGCTAGTATTATTGACTATGCATCATGCACTGCACGCGATCGTCCTCAATAATCCCTATTCATCCGCCGATGCAACGCAAAAAATCTACTACACCTCATTCGCAGAACAACCTAAAACCCTCGATCCAGCCCTCTCTTATGCCGCCAATGAGTATCAATTTATTGGTCAAATTTATGAGCCCGTGCTGCAATATGATTATTTTATACGCCCCTATACACTCGTGCCACTCACCGCTACAGCCATGCCAGAAGTTCGCTATTATGATAAAGCAGAGCAATTATTGACATCACCTTTAAACAATGAAGTCGACAAAAGCGTTTACACAATCCACATTAAACCCGGCATTATGTACCAACCACACCCAGCATTTGCCAAAGACGCAAAGGGAAATGACGAATATCTGCACCTGTCCAAAGACTATATTGACCAACACGACATCAACCAACTCTCAGATTTTAAACATACCGGTACCCGTGAGTTAACCGCCATGGACTATATCTACCAAATCAAACGACTCGCCAACCCCCGCGTCAACTCATCCATCTATGGCATGATGGGGGAACACATCGAAGGTTTTCTTGAGTACGCCAAAATATTGCCTAATAAACAGCAGCATCCAGGTTTTGTCGATCTACGTAGCTACCCCCTCAGCGGCGTGCGGCTTATTGACCGATATACCTATGAAATCACCCTAAAAGGTCAATACCCACAATTTATGTATTGGCTTGCAATGCCTTTTTTCGCGCCCGTTCCCTGGGAAGCCGATCAATTCTATGTTCAACCCGGCATGATGGAAAACAACATCAATTTCGGCTGGTATCCTGTTGGTACAGGTGCATTTATGCTGACGGAGAATAACCCCAATAGCCGCATGATCATGGAAAAAAACCCTAATTACAGACAAACTTATTTCCCCACCAGCACAAACCCAGAAGATAAAATAAAGGGTTATCTTGCACACGCTGGCGCGCAGCTCCCACTAATGGATAAAGTCGTTTATGTGTTAGAAAAAGAAACCATTCCACGATGGAACAAATTTTTACAAGGCTACTATGATTTATCAGGTGTCGCTGCAGACAGTTTTGACCAAGCCATTGCAGTGAACACCATTGGCAATTTAACCCTAACGCCGCAAATGCAAGAAAAAGGGCTGCAATTACAAGAAGTCACTGAACCTGCTGTGTTTTTCATGGGATTTAATATGTTAGATCCCATCGTTGGCGGGAAAAGCGAACGCGCGCGAAAACTAAGACAAGCCATTTCAATCGCCGTGAATTATGAAGAAAACATCAGTATATTTTTGAATGGACGAGGTGCCGCGGCTCAAGGGCCTGTCCCTCAAGGGATTTTTGGGTTTCAAGAAGGGGCTAAGGGCACTAATCCTTATGTTTATACATGGGAAAACAATCAGCGAAACCGCCGTTCCCTACAAGAAGCGCGCGAATTAATGGCAGCTGCGGGTTACCCAAGCGGCCGCGACCCAGTGACACATCATGCGCTTATTCTCCACTATGATGTTCCTTCATCCGGATCCCCCGATGAAAAAGCACAACTCAATTGGATGATGAAACAATTTGCAAAAATTGGGGTGAATTTAGATGTGCGCACCACGCAGTACAATCGATTTCAAGAAAAAATGCGTAATGGTAATGCCCAGATCTTTGCATGGGGTTGGAGTGCAGATTACCCCGATCCGGAAAATTTTCTGTTTTTATTATATGGCCCAAATGGAAAGGTAAAGTTTGGTGGTGAAAATGTGAATAATTACCGTAACCCAGAGTTTGACGCTTTGTTTGACCAGATGAAAAATCGTCCAAACGATATCACCCGGCAGCTGCTTATTGATAAAATGCTTGCCATTGTACAACGCGATGCCGTATGGGCTGGCGGCGTCAATACAAGAACACCCGTATTACGTCAGAAGTGGATGACACCTATTAAACCGAACAGTATTTCGCAAAACGCCCTAAAGTATGCATCGATAGATGTACCACTACGCAATCAACTCAGAGCGCAATGGAATCAAATTATGCTATGGCCCTTTGCATTACTCATCGGCATGTTATTTTTATTGTTATTACCTTTTGTTATGGTTTATAAAAAAAGAGACCAGCTTCCCGTGAAGAGGTATTCTAAGTAAGTTGGCAGCGCCCCAGTACCTTCGGTACCAACAGCCACAATGAACTTGCAGGTGGCGTCGTTGCGAGGCACGAAGCAATCCAGAGAACAAAGCTTCGAACCCTGGATTGCTTCGTGCCTCGCAACGACGCCTGATACAACATTGCACATATTGTGAGGTTCATTAGAAGCTTAATTATGATTAATAAAAGAGGGGTAAAGGGAAAACTGATCGGGCAGGGGCGCGGACCTGATCAGTTCCGTTCCGTTTGCCCCTTTCCCCGTGCCCTTTGCTTCAAGAGGACACATAAAAAGGACGGAAACCCATTATGACGTATTATTTATTCAGACGCATTCTCTACGCCATACCGATTTTAATCGGCATTAATTTTTTGACCTTTGCCTTGTTTTTTATGGTGAATTCACCAGACGATATGGCGCGGATGCAATTGGGGCAAAAGCATGTGAAGCCAATTGCCATTGAACAATGGAAAGCCGAACGTGGATATGATCTGCCCTTGTTTTATAACACCGAGTATTCAGGTATCAAAAGTCTCTCGCAAACGCTTTTTTATCAAAAATCATTTCGATTATTTGTATTTGATTTTGGCCGATCGGATGCCGGGCGTGATATAGGATTTGATGTCTCGCATCGGATGTGGCCAAGCCTTGCGATCGCGGTTCCTGCATTGATACTCGGGATGCTGGTGAATATTGCCTTTGCCATGATGATGGCGTTGTTTCGTACCACAAAGCTTGATTTGGTTGGTGTTGTTCTGTGTATCGTGATGATGTCGATTTCCAGTATGTTTTTTATTATTGGCGGGCAATTCCTCTTTGGTAAAATTCTGAGTTGGGCGCCCATTTCAGGATATGATGGCGGCTGGAACAGCATTAAATTTGTGATGTTACCGGTATTGGTCTCGGTGGTTAGCGGCATGGGCTCTGGTGGCCGTTGGTATCGCACGTTATTTTTAGAAGAAATGAACCGCGATTATGTTAGAACAGCACGTGCCAAGGGTTTATCTGAATACAGTGTTTTAGTTCATCACGTTTTAAAAAATGCCATGTTACCGATACTCACAGGTGTCGTGGTGATTATTCCCTCATTGTTCATGGGGAGTTTAATTTTAGAGTCGTTTTTTGGCATCCCCGGACTGGGAAGTTATATGATTGACGCCATTCAGCAACAAGATTTTGCCATTGTGCGCTCCATGGTTTTTTTAGGATCATTCTTCTATATTGTTGGCCTGATTCTGACCGATATTTCTTACACGCTAGTTGACCCACGGGTGACATTAAAATGAGCTTGGGATTACTATGGACCGATAAATGTTTTTTCCTCGTGTTGGCCGTTCTATTGGTTTTAACACTCAACAGCTTACGCCATCCTCCAAGTCGTCAGGCATGGCTGCGCGTTGTTTCGAAGCCCATTTCCGTCAGTTCTGCTGTGGTCTTGCTGTTTTTTTTGAGTATCGGCGTGTTGGATTCCATTCATTTTCAACCGGATTCCCGTTCCCTTCTTGATAACATGCTGGCACCGATAGGGGATGTGTATGAAAAAACTTACTCGGCACCATTGGCATTACATTTGTATACTTCGGAAGTAGTGTTACAGGGTGGAAAGATGAAGTTGACGCACCCAAGACTGGACTATATTGCGAGTACGCTACGGAGTGAGACACAAAAGCAAGAACTGATATCTACGATTTTGGTGAAGGCTTTTCAAATGAGCCTGTTTATCGTTTTGGGCTTTTTTGGTGTGATCACGTTAATGAGGTCACTTTACAAACGTCGCCTTTCTTGTGACTTGAGTAAAACAACAATAGCAGGTCTTTTGGCACTCATGGCGTGTTTGTTTTTCATCTGCGCGAGTTATTGGTTATCTCGTGAGTTGCATGTGTTAGGTACAGGTAAGATCGGGCAAGATATTTTTTACTCAACCATCAAGAGCATACGCACGGGCCTCATTATCGGGATCTTAACGACGTTGTTTATGATGCCTTTGGCCTTATTGCTTGGGATAGCGGCAGGATATTTCGGGGGCGTCATTGATG
This sequence comes from uncultured Gammaproteobacteria bacterium, assembly GCA_963784615.1. Lineage (GTDB taxonomy): Bacteria > Pseudomonadota > Gammaproteobacteria > Legionellales > Legionellaceae > UBA11403. The sequence continues at coordinate 751,921 of CAWASG010000001.1, read as the reverse complement.
ATGTCATACAATATATCTATACCACACTCAGCTCTATTCCCGGCGTATTGTTGATTACTGCATCGGTGTTGTCGATGCAGACGTATATCACGAACCATCCCGAACAATTTTCCACGCTGGAGGAAAATGCCGATGCACGCCTACTGGCCCTTTGTTTTATTTTGGGTGTGACGAGTTGGACCAGTTTATGTCGATTGTTAAGAGCAGAAGCAATGAAGCTGAAGGAAGTCGACTATGTACTAGCAGCAAAAGCATTGGGGAGCGGATCGTTTAAAATCATCCTTAAACATTTGTTACCAAACGTCATGCATATTGTTATCATTACGTTTGTATTAGATTTTAGTTTTCTCGTTCTTGCAGAGGCAGTGTTGTCTTATGTTGGCGTTGGTGTATCGCCTTTAACCATGAGTTGGGGTAATATGATCAATGCAGCAAGACTTGAGCTCGCACGCGATCCCATTGTTTGGTGGCCCATGATTGCCGCATTTGCTTTCATGTTTACCTTGGTTTTAGCCAGTAACTTATTTGCCGATGCGGTAGAGGATGCCTTTAATCCGCGGCATCATCAGTAGTATTTGGAAAAAATGATATGCACACTCTCAGTATACAACAAGTTAATATCTATAAAAAACCTGTTCCCATCGAACATGCTTTTAAAATAACCGAGGCTACGATTGGTGATCTTCACGGCAACATCATTAAATTCGTTTATTTTCTGATTAAACAGGGCATTATTTTGATGGATGATGCTGAATTTTATAGACTTGTTGAGTTGTATAAAACAGACCCTCACGTTTGGACACAAGATTATATCGATGAATTAGCGTGCGCTGTTAAATCATTCGTGGTTATCAACAAAGACGTGCTGGTTCGGTTGTTAGGGGACGACGTTGCGGATAGGGGGCAGCTCGATATCACCATTCTCTGGTTTTTGGCTGAGTTTGTCAGACAAGGCGGCCTTGTTCAAATTCATGTGTCCAATCATGGCTTTGAATTTATCACCTACATGGAATCATATTTATTAAATCCAGCCGCTCAAGAAATCCCTCTGGAGCGCTTTGCACTATTAGGACGGCATGAGAATCAATACACGGTGTCGCTTGCGAATCTTCATTTCATCCTTAAAAAAGAATGGGTGAGCAAGGAGCAGGTCAGGCATCTTTATGAGACAGTATATCGTCCGCTTCTCAGAGTGATGACCTATTCTATTTGCCCTACGACAGGTGAAACACATCTCTTTAGTCATGCTGAATCCGGGTTGGAAACGCTAACTGCGCTGGGCGAATATTTCGACGTTGATTGCACAAAACATACCGTTAAAAATATCATCGACTCTATAGAAGTAAAAAATCATTTGTTTCAAAAAAAATATGCATCGGTCAATCAAATCACGATCAGTGGTTGCTATAATATAAAAGAAATGAGTAATCCGTTAACCAAGTTCTCAGCCATGGCCCATTTGGTCTGGAGACGAGTGGACTATCCCGAGCGGATACACTCACCAGGTGAGCTTGAATATGACACGTTAAATCCTGATGAGCCGCCCCGAAGAATTAAGTGGTTTCATGGACATGATCGATATGTACAAAACCCCTTACATTCTTTCTCGCTTGATTGTGCTTCAGGACTGCCAACAAGGAATCATGAAAATTGCTTGGAAAATTACGTCGACCTGGTCTCAGACCACCTTCCCCAGGCAATGCTTATTTACAATAGAATAACCCTGCCCAGGCTTCAAGAACTGCTGTCTGACGTGCCCGAAGCCTCTCAACTCGATTTGTCTGTTTTATTGAATAATTTATGGCGTTTTATCTACCGTTTTGTAGTGATGGAAACCCATTTACAGCAGAATGATAGAGCTGCATTTGAGGAAAAGAGGGAAAGGCTAGTAAAAGAGATGGTCATGCTTACACCTCATGAGACTCGAATGGACGCATTATTTCAGGAAGAAGACATGTTAGATTGCCTTAAGCTGCCAGTAAAAGCGATCCTCCTGCGTTGTCCTATAATCCGAGAGCACAGCGTTCAATTGCCAGGTTTTTTTCGAGGATATTTTGCGCAAGATTGCGCGCAAAATGAATTTCAAGCTTGCGAACAGAATGATGATTTTGCTCCACTGCAAAAAGAAAGATGCTTAATCGCATGAGTGACTTCTTTTGATGTACGATATAGCGTACGCTATACTTCAAAATTATCCGAATGTGGTCTCATTATGAGTAAATTTGTACATTTAAGAGCACACAGCGAGTTTTCGTTGGTGGACGGCTTGCTGCGTATCGACGATGTGATGGATGCGCTGCCACTGCGTGGGATGAATGCCATAGCGATCACCGATTATTGTAATTTGTTTGCAGCGGTGAAAGTGTACAAAAGCGCCATAGCCGCGGGCGTAAAACCTATTTTTGGTGCAGAGTTACCCTGTTACGATCCTAAGAAACCCGATGACGTGTTTTCGTTAATTTTGCTGTGTCAAAATCTTCAAGGCTATCGTCATCTCACACAGCTGATTTCAAAAGCTTATCAACAGGGGCAATATCAAGGGCAACCGCGCGTTCACCTTGAATGGGTGGCCGAGCACGCCGAAGGGCTGATTGCCTTGTCCGGCGGTTGCCGAGGTGAGATAGGGCGCGCTATACTGGCCGGTGATAAAGAGCGGGCCAAGCGCATTGCCACACACTGGATGGCGATATTTCCCGAGCGATTTTATATTGAAGTTCAACGGACGGGGCGGGCAAATGAAGCCGACTACAACGCCGAAGCCGTTCGTCTTGCCGATCTCCTTCATCTGCCTCTCGTTGCGACCAATGGCGTTTGCTTTCTGGATGAAGATGATTATGAAGCTCATGAAGCACGGGTGTGTATTCATGAAGGATATGCCCTGTCTGATCCACGCCGCGAGCGCAATTACAATAAAGCGCAATATTTGCGATCCGCCGACCAGATGGTGGCTTTATTTCATGATTTACCTCAAGCCGTTCAAAATAGTGTAGAAATCAGTAAACGCTGCACTGTTAAACTGGAGTTAGGCAAAAGTTACCTGCCTGACTTTCCCACGCCGCCGGATACAACCATTGAAGCGCATTTATCCCAGCTTAGCCAAAATGGCCTGGAAGCACGTCTATTAGAACGCTACGGCGAGCAAGTAGCAACGAAACGTGAGCCATACGACAGTCGATTGAAAACCGAGCTCGATGTGATTAACGCCATGGGATTTGCCGGCTATTTTCTAATCGTCGCGGATTTTATTCAATGGTCACTTAATAACGGCGTTCCTGTAGGCCCAGGACGAGGTTCAGGTGCAGGTTCACTCGTGGCTTATGTCTTAAGAATTACCGATCTTGATCCGCTTGCCTATGACCTACTGTTTGAGCGATTTTTGAATCCAGAGCGGGTATCGATGCCGGATTTTGATATCGACTTTTGCATGGAAGGGCGCGATCGCGTGATTGACTACGTGGCGTCAAAATACGGCAGGCAGAGCGTTTCCCAGATTATTACCTTCGGTACAATGGCCGCAAAAGCGGTGGTCAGAGATGTGGGGCGTGTGCTGGGTTATCCCTATGGATTTGTCGATAAGCTGGCTAAATTAATCCCCTTTGAGATAGGCATCACACTTGAAAAAGCGCTCGAACAAGTCGAGGAACTCCGTCACCGGCTAGAGAATGAAGAAGAGGTGAAAGAGCTCTTTCATCTGGCGCTTAAACTTGAAGGCATCACGCGAAATGCAGGGAAACACGCAGGGGGTGTGGTGATTTCGCCTTCCGAGTTAACCGATTTTTCAGCCATCTACTGTGAAGAAGGGTCGACCCAGATCGTCAGCCAGTTTGATAAAGATGACGTTGAAGCCGTTGGCTTGGTGAAATTTGACTTCCTAGGTCTTAGAACATTAACCATCATTGACTGGGCCTTACGAACGGTTAACCATTTTCAAGCGAAAGCAGGGCTAGAACCCGTGCAAATTGGCCGCATTCCTTTGGATGATCCCTTAACGTTTGCGTTGCTTAAAAAGTGCCAAACAACCGCTGTTTTTCAGCTCGAGTCACGCGGGATGAAAGAATTAATCAACCGCTTGCAACCGGATTCGTTTGAAGAAATCATCGCACTGGTTGCGTTATTTCGACCTGGCCCGCTACAGTCAGGGATGGTGGATGACTTTATCGATCGAAAACATGGACGCGCCAAGGTTATCTACCTTCACCCGGATTTGGAGCCTATTTTAAAGCCGACATATGGGGTTATTCTTTACCAAGAGCAAGTGATGCAAATCGCCCAGGTGCTGGCCAATTATACATTAGGCGCTGCAGATTTGCTGAGACGAGCCATGGGTAAGAAAAAACCCGAAGAAATGGCACAACAGCGTGAAATTTTCAGCAGTGGTGCTGTAGCCCGCGGGATCGATCAGAAAATTGCCACCACGATTTTTGATTTAATGGAAAAATTTGCAGGCTACGGATTTAACAAATCGCATTCTGCAGCCTACGCTTTGGTTGCCTATCAAACGGCGTGGTTAAAAGCCCATTATCCGGCGGCATTTATGGCGGCAGTGCTGTCATCTGATATGGACAATACCGACAAAGTCGTGACGTTTGTCAATGAATGCAAACACATGAATTTGAAGATTTTGACCCCTTCGGTGAATCAATCGTATTATCAATTTACCGTGGATGATGCCGGTCATATTATTTATGGCCTCGGTGCGATTAAAGGGATAGGTGAAGCGGCGATTCAATCGATAGTTCAAGAGCGCGAGGCTAATGGCTTATACAAAAATTTATTTAGTTTCTGCCAACGTTTGGATTTACGTAAAGTCAATCGCCGTGTATTGGAAACCCTGATTAAAAGCGGGGCTGTGGATGACTGGGGAATTGAGCGGGCGGTCTTGTTTGAGTCATTGGATAAAACCATGCAAGGGGGTGTTCGCCATCAACTCAATGCAAGCAGTGGTCAATTAGATTTGTTTTCATTGATGGATGAAGAGGCCTGTGATTATGTCGAATGCAAGCCGTGGACTGAAAAAAAGCGATTAGAGTGCGAAAAAGAAACGCTAGGCTATTATCTCACCGGTCATCCAAGTGATGCCTATTGCCGTGAACTCGCCAAATTCACCACGCGTATTGCGCAACTCAATCCATCGGCGTCTAAAAAGGCCCTTATCTGCGGCTTGGTCACGGGGCTTCGAACCATTATCACGAAAAAGAACAAGAAACTGGTTATTTTGAGCATCGAAGATACCAGCGCCCGACAGGATATTTTGGTGTTTGCCGAGCAGTTTGAAGGCGCTTTGGAACAAGCCAAAACAGGCAGCATATTGGTCGTTGAAGGTGAGTTGGGTCAGGATGATTATAATGGCGGCGTCAAAATGATTGCTCTTGCGCTTTATACCTTAGAAGAAGCACGCTCTCGATACGCAAAATGCCTGCAAATAACGCTGAACAATAAAAACAATGCGGACATATCCAATTTACAGATGGCTTTAAAGACCCACCCAGGCGAATGCGTGGTACAAGTTCGTTATTCAAATGCAGACGCCACCGCCGCAATCAACCTCGGCCCAAAATGGCGCGTATCCCCCAGTGAGCAATTGATCGAACGGTTAAATGAGCTGTTTCAATCTGACTGCGTAGATGTACTCTATTGAATAACATGAAATAGCATGGTATACTGTACTATAATGCAGATATAGTACGGTATAATGGTCATGTCAGAAAAAAAATTTTTGGCAGGGATTTCAGGCGATGCCCTAGATCAACTCAATATTTTAGGGGAAAACATTCGCCAGGCACGAGTGGCAAGACAATTCACACAAGCCATGATGGCAGAACGATCCCTAATGTCTAAGGCAACCTATGTGAATATCGAAAAAGGCGATCCAAATACGTCGATTGGCGCCTATGTGGCCGTGCTCGATTTGCTGAATTTATTAGACGGTTTGCAAGATATCGCAGCACCTCATAAGGATGAAACGGGACGACGATATCGCGCATCCAAGCGTAAGGGATAACGTAATGTATCATCATGCTTATGTATTCGCTCTTGTATCCAAAGACCGGCTTATTCTCGCAGGAAGAATAGATACCTCTCGTCTTCGAGGCGGTTTTCAATATAGTGATGAATGGCTAAATCATCCCTCCGCCTATCCACTTGATCCGGTCAATTTACCTCTTTCACCTCAACATTTCTCCGTTCACAATTTAAAAAACACATTTGGCGTATTTTCTGATGCAGGACCAGATAGTTGGGGCGATCGGATCGTGTTACAGCATCATCATAGTCTGCCTGGAAACGAAGTTGAACGATTGTTACGTCTCAGCGGGATGGGTGTAGGCTGTCTTCAGTTTAGTTTATCAAGAACACGCCCTAAAGCATTACAAGCCAGCCCGAGCATTGATCTGCTTAATAAGTTATCTACTATCACAGAAAATTTGCTGCTTAAACACCAACTGACAGACGATGAACTGAGATTATTAGACCCAGGTTCATCCATGGGGGGCGCGCGCCCTAAAGTAACCGTAAGTGATGGGGAAGCGGCATGGTTAGTTAAATTCAGTCGACCAGATGACTTGATCGATGTGCCTCGGATTGAGTACGCCAGCATGCAATTACTGTCTAAATTAGGATTCGATGTGCCGGAAACCAAACTTGTTTCTCTAGGACAAGGTCGGCACGCCTACATGATTAAACGCTTTGATAGTCTTCCCGCCCAACCTATCCACTTTATCTCTGCACATAGTCTATTCAACAGCGATCGTGTTAAACCCATTCCGGATGCACATCATGACCCACAAAGTTATATTGCCTTAGCGCGGCATCTGCGAGCACATGCGTTTGATGCAACAAAAGATTGCCGAGAACTTTACCGGCGTATGGTTGCAAATGTCTTACTAGGTAACACTGATGATCATGGAAGAAATCATGGGATGATATTTGATATCTGTGCCGGACAATGGAAATTATCCCCGGCTTATGACATGCTACCCATCATCAGTGCTCAAGGACAGCAAGCGTTAGGTGTTGGATCTTATGGCAGAGAAAGTAGCATCAGAAACTTGCAATCAGCAAGTGAGGCCTTCGGATTATCAGCGGATGGTGCGGCGTTATGTATTCAAACTCTGTCTGAGGGGATAAGCGCCTGGAAAGATTCTTTCTCACAATCAGGCGTCGATGCCGCTGATCTAGGGGTATTGAGTGTCATCATACAGGTGTAGCCCAATTTTCAATAACCGAAAAATTTGTAACTCCCCAGATCGCTCAACTTGAAATATATTGTACTTGACATATTCCGTAGTCTTGGTGCAGGACATCAATAGTTATTCTCAAATTAGAAAAAGCATTCACAATAAGCAGAACCCTCAGAGCAGGATGACATTGAAGGGGGATGCTGCACAGCTGGATAAAACAGTGAGTGTTTCCTTGGAATCGGCTGGGAACCTGATTCACTGCTTGCAGCACTTTCGTGAGCTTGGATGTTGCGACGAGCCGCGTCTATCTGCTCGAGGACATCAGTATCATTATTTGCAAGTCGCTGAGCCATATCGAGGTCAGTTCGTGCAAGAGAAAATAAATGAAGCCCTTGATAACAGATGGCGCGTGAAAATCGAGCGCCAACTCCAAGTTGAATGTATCGATTTCGGCTGCTTTGTTGGAAGTGTAATTCATCATCATCATCTTCTTCTGAAACTGAAGAATCATCGTTATTGGTCGAGATACGTTTAATCGACGTGATAACTGATTCCGCATTTCTTTGAAGCTGGAGGCATGCTTCGATCAATTGAGTAAATTGAGCGACCGCCTGCTGAAAGTTACCTAAATTAAAATTGCAAACCCCGAGTTGTTGAACGATAAGGACGTGGGTTTGAGTCTCTTCAAGTGCAAGTTCATAATAAGTTTTCGCTGCAGCAAATTGCTTGTTTTGAAAAAAATGAAGTCCTCTTTGACTCAAGCAAAATAACAGGTGATTCGAATTGACTCTGGCCGCGCTCTGATCGACTGGATTGCAGTGTTCTTTAGCGAGACGATAATATGTGATAGCTTGGTCGAACTGTTCGCTGCATTCCAACCAGCGTCCTTTAAGGTGCAGTGCTTCATGGTTGTATGGTTGCCTGTCAAGAATGATATTAATATAAGAAAGGCTTTCAGCTTTAAGTTTTGGCATAAAATAAAATAAATAGGTAGCAAGGCTGGACATGGCCGAAATATTGTTTGGGTTGATTAAAATCGCCCAAAAAAAGTGAAGGTAGGCGTCATTTGTTTGCAGCAGTTGCAGACACCGTTGCCCGTCGAGAACAAGGGCATCTGAAATACTACCATCTGTGTGTTTGGCGTTTAGGGTGAGCTGCTCGCGTATAGACCATGCTTCCGCTTCTTCATATTCAGCATTTTGAAAGAATCCGAGCTTAATATAGCACGTAAAAGCAATATGTTGACTTGAAATAAGTGGTATTGTTTTTTCATCATCCGAATAAAGATGATGATTTGCAATTTGATAGTATTGGAAAGCCTGGTTATATTGTTCGTGTGATTCAAACCAACGTGCTCTGAGGTAAATTGCCTTGTAGTGAGTTGGATTGATACGAAGCACGGCATCTATGTAAGATTGGCTATCATTTTCATGCGTTGGCATAAAGTAAAAAATAACGGCGGCCAGGTTGAGCATTGCGTCAATATTATCATGGTTGATCGATACTGCCTCCTTGAAGTGAACAAGGGCTTTTCTGGGTTGATGCAGTTGAAAGCAACATTGCGCATAGGCATTGTGGCTATTTGAATAGATGTCTCGATAGTCTTGGGATATGACCGCTGCATTTGAGTGAATGATCTGAGATGGAGTGAGAACATTGCCTAAATATTGGATAGCGTTTTGATAATCCCTGAGTGAGAAATAACACGCTCCTAAATAGTAAGTAACATATACATTTTCAGGGGTAGTCATTGGTACTGAGGCCAATGTTGCAATAGCTTGACGGAATTCACCATTTCTGTATTGTTGTATTCCAGTATTAATAAGTTCGCTTATGATTGGCATATTAGGGTGTTTCCTCAATTAATCCAGACTTTAACTTCACTTAAGTTAAGGGCTGGTTGGGTTGAGCGAGAGCGAAGCCCAACAAAATTCTCATGTTGGGCTTCGCTCTCGCTCAACCCAACCTACTCGTACATCAATCATTTTTTTCTTAGTTTAGAGCCGTTAAATCCAGACTTAAAATAAATAGCGATATAGACAAATCCCCTTGTATACTACACACGCTACACCATCCTGACAACCAGACACAACCCTCACAGTCGTCATTCCCACCGTATTGATCGTGAGACGGAGAAATTGGACGGTTTGCAAGATATCGCAGCACCTAATAAGGATGAAATAGGAAGACGATATCGCACATCCAAGCGCATTAAGGGGTAGTTTCCAGAGTCAAGGATATTAGGCTTAAAAACTGGACATGAGCCAACACATTCACTCTCTGCGAGGTAGCCTGGTTGCTCCCTGTTCAAAGCGACAATGACCCACCAATCTCGGCGGGGCAACCGGGTTGAAGCGCCGATGCTCACTGTACAGTTCGCGCGCTAATCAGGCTGCAGTGCTTATGGCCCGGGGTTAAAGCTATCGCCTTCATGTTTTCCTGTTTGTTCAGCTGCCTTACTCGCTTCTTCGAACTTTTCTTTGGCTACTTTTTGTTCAGCCGCAGTTCCTTTACCATAACCCACCCAATTGCCTTCATTCGCTTTTTTAAATGCTTGTTGAGCATTCCGGAACGCTTCAGATTTTTTTTGCGCCTCTGTCACCTCAGGTTCCACTTCCTCGACCACTTTCTTAAGAATTCCTTGGGCATAAGGAGACAAAGTATCCTTCACTGCGGTATCTGCTTTGCCCTTCAGAGATGGGTGTAAAATTCCGCTTAAGGAAGGCTGCCCACCTTTGACATCATTGTTTATTATGGCAGTTGGAAGGATCTTAAGTATAGCAACGTGTAGCATTTTTGCCATTTCTGCATTTTCAGCGTTTCCAGTAATCTTTATTTCTTTAGGGGGGCGATAATTTCGGAGAAACATTTGCGCCATTTCAATGGCGGTTTTTTCTTTCTCATCCGAAAGTAAATTGTTAGTAGAATGATTGACGACCGTTCCATTTTGGTCTTGAACCAGTAAACCGGCGCGCTCAGGTATAGGATGCGAGCCTGGTTTAGCCGGCACGGCTTCTTGAAAAGTCTGGCTCATTATATATCGTTCTTGTTTTTCTACCCGCATATAATGTACGCCGCTCGGATTTTGAGGCGGAGGACTTACAGCCGCCACCGTAAGCTGACCGCTAGTAGCTTCTAATCGTTTCAGCTCTTTAATCCTTGTTATATCTGTAAGTAATTTACCCACCCAATCTCTACTGTTTTTACCTAGAAAACCTTTAATATTGGCTTCGACCTTAGCTCCGCCGATGGATATCCCACGAGTAAGTGGGGCGGGAGTGGAGGGGGCGGGTGCCACTGCTGGGAGATCTATTTTTGCTTCAACCTCTGCGGAGTTGTTGTACGTGGTAATCGTTGTGTCTAATAAAGCCACAGCATCATTGTAAGTCTTTTCAGCCGTTGTTAATGCTAACAAGTCAATTGGTGAGGCATCTAAACGCTTGTTTAGAGCATCTTCAGCACTTTTGACCGCGGCCACTTTTGATGCCATATTTGTAAGTTCAGTTTGTAAAGTTGATAATAGTGTATTTTGATCTGCTGAAATGTCTGTCGAAGCTAATTTTTTCGTCACCCCATGAGTTGCAGCTTGAATCACATTAGCGTAATCAGGTAAGGCAGGTCTGCTTGCGAGTATTTCCGCATATCTCTTAGCCATACTTGTCTGCAAGTCGGTAAAATCTTGTTTGGAGAATGCTTGAAAAAAACCGGTGTCTGTGTCGCTTATACCCAGAGCTTTTCGATGTTCTCCGAGGCCTTGATGTAAGACGGCACTTTGCGCGTGATCCATATAGCGTTTAGTGGAATCATCAGATACCCACGATTGACTTTTATAACTAGATAACATTGCAGCCATGCGAGTTAGAGCCCCGTTAATTTCATTGGGTGTTGCTATCGTGGATGAAAATAAGTTTCCATCCGTGAGTAATTGTGTAACCATCAGCGTGCCATCAGCGCAGGTCTTCTTTGGATCAATTTCGGTTTCAGCATATTTGCCATCACTACCGCAGTAACCTATTCTGATAGTTGTTCCTCCCTGGCCATTGGGTTCTGCGATAATGACTATTTCTTTTTGTTTTACTACACCATCTTTATCATTATCGGCAAGTACAACCCCTTGCATGACGTGTATTAATTTAGGATACCTGTTAAAATTAAAAGCCAAAGCGGGTGCTGCCATAACAGGAACAGCGGGAGCCACCACGGGAGCAATCAGTGAAGCAAGCTTCTGAATTGCCGCCTTTTTAGCCGTTACAACTTCAGCTCTACCTTCCAAATTGATCTCTATTAAACGACTAACATCTGCTGCAGGCATAAGTATCTCCTCAATTTAAATGTATTCAGTACGCAGTCCATGGGATTGGAACCAATCACGGTCACTCGAACTCACTTGTCATTTATTGTTCATTATAGCACAAAAATAGATGATTCTTTGTTATCCTGATACAGAGAAACCTTTTAACGAGAAGGTTGATTTTTGTTCTGGATTCATTCCAATTTTGCGGGTAATCCTTATAATGTTAGTGAATTTTTTCGTCTAATAGGTATGGTATTAATGACACCGCGTTATGCTAAGCATCTCAGGCCTGCGTCATTCCCGCCACGCTGTACTTGAACAAGGCTCCGTTCCCCATCGCGGGAATTGTATGGCGCTTGTAATGAATCTTGCAACTTGAACGATTTTAATCGTGCCTCGCTCTCTATGAAATTCGCGTTACTATGCAGTAAAAGTTTGCAAAACCAGCTCGGTAGTATATACTTTTAAATATATACTACTGGTGGGGTTCAAATCATGAAAACAGCCCGAATTTTTTTTAATGGCCAAAGCCAAGCCGTTCGTTTGCCCAAAGAATTTCGTTTTGATGGCGAAGAAGTTTTTATAAAAAAAGTGGGGGATGCTACGGTGTTATTTCCTACTAACAATCCTTGGGGGTCGTTGATCAAGAGCCTTAAGCACTTTTCAAGCGATTTTATGGAAACCCGCGATCAACCTGATCAGCAGGACAGGGAGGATCTGTTTTCATGAGTTATATGTTAGATACCAATATTTGTATATATCTTATCAAGAAACAACCAGAGCATGTTTGCAATCATTTCAAGTCGATTAGAGTAGGCGAGATTTGTATTTCTTCCGTCACACTCGCTGAATTGATGTATGGTGTTGAAAAAAGTCAACATCATGAAAAAAATAGAGTGGCGTTGGAAGAATTCATTTTGCCTCTTGATATTATGCCATTTGATGATGACTCCGCACGACAATATGGGCGCATCAGAAGCGAGCTTCAAAAAAAAGGGACGCCCATTGGTGCGTTGGACATGATGATTGCTTCACATGCACTACGCCTGAATATGACTCTTGTAACCAACAATGTTAGTGAATTTTCTCGTGTACCTCATTTGAATATTGAGAATTGGGCTATACGGTAGTCGAGGACACATTTTAAGGAACGAGGAATGCGTTTATTTATCGCCGAGAAACCATCACTGGGCCGTGCCATTGCTCAGTATTTACCGGCAAAAGGCGTATCACAAGGTGGTGGTCAGGGTAGGGGCGCTACACATATTGTCGCTGGCGATGATGTTGTGAGCTGGTGTTTTGGGCATTTATTGGAAATGGCTGAACCCGATGATTATAACGCGGCGTTTAAACGCTGGTCATTTCATACTCTACCCATTGTGCCTAAGGAATGGCGCTTATTACCCAGGGATTCTGCCAAAGCACAAATCCATGCGATTCAATTGCTCTTGGGGAAGTGCGACACCGTCATTCATGCAGGTGACCCCGATCGCGAGGGTCAATTATTAGTCGATGAACTATTGGAGCATTTGGGGAATACCAAACCCGTACAGCGGATTTGGTTATCAGCATTAGATGAGAGTAACGTGCGTAAAGCCCTTGCTAATCTAAAAGACAATTCGAATTACGCCAATTTGAAAGCTAGCGCTGAAGCCAGGCAACGAGGGGATTGGCTGGTTGGGATGAACCTAACGCGCGCATACACCCTTGCGGGACAACAAGAGGGCTATCAAGGGGTTCTGTCCATTGGTCGGGTACAAACGCCTACACTTGCGCTCGTGGTTAATCGTGATTTAACCATTGAGAACTTTATACCCCGAGATTTTTATGCGGTGGTCGCAACCATTCAGGCAGCTAACGGCGAGTTTCTAGCGCGTTGGAAGCCAGCTGAAGACGTGCCAGTTGATGAGTCTGGGCGCGTTATCGATCAGACAATTGCTGATGATATCGTGACTAAAACGACAGGAAAAGCAGGTAAGGTCGTAAGCTTTGCGGCGACCAAAAAGAAACAAGCGGCGCCACTGCCTTTCTCTTTATCCACACTTCAAGCTATGGCGAATAAAAAGCTTGGCTTAGGTGCTCAGGAAGTTGTTGATATTGCGCAGTCTCTATATGAATCAAAATTAACCACATACCCACGTACTGACTGTAATTATTTACCGGAAAGTCAATTTGGAGATGCGGCTAAAATATTAGCTTCATTACCACCTGAGTATCAGGAATTTGTTAAGCAGGCGGACACCTCGTTAAAATCGGTGGCATGGAACGATAAGAAAATCACAGCGCATCACGCGATTATTCCAACCGGTCATCGTGCCAACCTCTCAGGTCGACAAAAACAAGTCTTTGATCTCATCGTGCGTGCATATTTGGCGCAATTTTTTCCTGCATATACCTACTGTGAAACGAATATTGTTCTAGATGTCAACGGTGAGACATTCACCGCTAGCGGTAAAGTGCCCTTATTACCAGGGTGGAAAGTAGTGTATGGCGCGATGGAAGAAGAAGCGAATTCTGTTGCAAAGGATAAGGCGGAAAAACAAACCTTGCCCTTAGTCAAAAAAGGGGAACCGGTTGAATGCAAGGACGCCAAGGTTGAGTTCAAAAAAACAACGCCTCCTGCACGCTATACGGAAGGAACGCTTATTCAAGCAATGACGAATATTCATAACTTAGTCGACGATCCAGAGTTAAAAAGACGATTAAAAGAAACCGCTGGAATTGGAACTGAAGCGACGCGCGCAGGGATTATTGAAACACTTAAAAAGCGAAACTTTATTGTAGAGAGAGGTAAGCAAATTATAAGTACGGAGGCAGGCAGACAATTGATTACAGCGCTGCCCAATTCAGTTAAAAGCCCTGGGTTAACAGGATTATTTGAACAGCTATTGGATGGCATTGCCGACGGGCGATTTACAATGGAGCAGTTTTTAAAGAAGCAAGGCGAGTTTGTGACTAAGTTTGTGAACCTTGCTAAAACCTCGAAGCTAGGATTGGCGCCCGCTTATCCTTGTCCGGTATGTAAGATTGGACATTTACGCCGAAGGACAAATAATGGCGGTACAATCATTTGGTTTTGTGTACGTTCGCAAGATGGATGTAACGCCATCTTTCAAAATCAGAACGGGAAACCAGATTTAACCGCAGCCTATGCAGCGCACCCATTAAGTTAAGGAAATTAATCGGAGTAGCAACTGTCTTGCAGGATTCTTGGACGTAGGTTGGGTTGAGCGAGAGCGAAGCCCAACAAGCATGAGCACAATTCTGCATTTGATTTACCGGCCTGTTGGGCTTCGCTCTCGCTCAACCCAACCTACATTCGACTCACCTGCAGGATTCTTGGACGTAGCCCAACAAAATCGTCGTGTAATGAAATGCCATCATGATTTTTTTCAAAATTCAGTGGCCTTTTTAACTCCTGATTGTCCTATATTAATTAAGATGCGTTTACCTTGTTTAACCAGTAGAAACTTGACTTCTTTTCTGGCCACGCACAGTATAATAGGGTGATAATGCATGTGCTCCACACAATAAAAAGAGGGATTTTATGTATAACGTCATGGTTGCCGGTGCAGGGAAGATTGGTAGTTTAATTGCTTGTCTTTTAAATGATAGTGGGGATTACAAAGTTCATTTGGTCGACAAGGTTTTCACCGGTGCAGATGCTGAGCGGGTGACACGTTCTATTCCTGAGATTGAAACGGCTACTTTGGATTTTAAAGATTGTAAGTCAACAATAGCCTATATTCGAAAACATAAAATCATTGCTGTCATTTCAAGCCTTCCTTACTTTCTGAATACTCATGTAGCAGAAGCAGCCAAAGCCTCAGGCACGCATTATTTTGATTTGACGGAAGATATTGCAACGGCTACTGCAATCAAAATATTGTCATCAGAATCTTCCGCCGCATTCATTCCTCAATGTGGTTTGGCACCCGGTTTGATTAGTATTGTGGCGAATAGTTTGATGAACGAATTTGATGTCTGTCACCATGCAAAGTTACGTGTTGGCGCACTTCCAGAGCGAACCAGCAATGGGTTAAATTATTCTCTGACCTGGTCTACAGATGGTGTGAT
The DNA here is from genome assembly GCA_963784615.1 of uncultured Gammaproteobacteria bacterium. Lineage (GTDB taxonomy): Bacteria > Pseudomonadota > Gammaproteobacteria > Legionellales > Legionellaceae > UBA11403. The sequence goes on along the minus strand of CAWASG010000001.1, from coordinate 736,372 downwards.
TAATGAGTACGGCAATCCTTGTTATGCCATTGAATCTGGAAGGCGTGTCATCCGAGCGCCTCTTGAGGGTGTGGAGACCATTATGATTGACGGTTGTGAATATGAAGCCTTTAATACCTCTGGTGGTTTGGGTAGTTTGGATGAGCGCTATTTGGGGCGAATTGAAACATTGAACTACAAAACCATTCGCTACCCAGGTCACTGTGAAAAAATGCATTTCCTGATGAACGATTTGAAGTTAAATTCTGATCGAGAAACACTGAAGCGTATACTTGAACGCGCTATTCCTAAAACGTATCAGGACATTGTGATTATTTATGTCAGTGTTGAGGGTATGAAAGAGGGTGAGTTAATCGAAAATAGCTATCTTAAAAAAATCTACCCTCAAGTGATTCATGGCATGCAGTGGTCTGCCATTCAAGTGTGTACCGCTTCCAGTCTTTGTGTGGTCGTAGATAAAGTGCTGAGCTCCCCGCAGGATTACAAAGGACTTGTGCTTCAAGAGCAATTTCAGTTAGCGGATGTATTGGAAAATCGGTTTGGGAAGTATTTTGTTTGATTTGAGGAGGGGAAGGGGCAAAAGCAAAAGATCGGGCAGGGGCACGTTCACGTGAATGTACGCTACGCGGCTTTTATATAAAAACTCGCGTAGCGCTCATTCCCGTGCCCGTGCCCCTGCCCGATCTTTTGCCCTTCCCCGTTCCTCGACCAGTGCTATATTTCAGGAGAACACAATTTTAAATGGATATTTTAAAACAGTTAAAAATAAAGCATGTCAATCCCGGAGCTTATAGCGGATCTCAATGGCAGAGCACCAAGCACGTTTCGCATCTGGATTCTCTCAATCCCGCAACACTTGAAACGATAGCGGCCATTTCTCCCTGCACACCAGACGATTATCAGCACGTGATGACGCGTCTTCAAACGGCTTTTTTAAGCTGGCGAACAACACCGGCACCAAAGCGGGGCGATATTATTCGTCAAATGGGTGATGTACTAAGAGCGCATAAAGATGCCTTGGGTAGTCTTGTGTCGATGGAGATGGGGAAATCCAAGCAAGAAGGTGATGGTGAAGTTCAGGAAATGATTGATATGGCTGATTTCGCCGTGGGGCAGTCACGTATGCTCTACGGGAAAACTATGCATTCAGAGCGGCCAATGCACCGCATGTACGAACAATGGCATCCTTATGGCATTGTTGGTGTGATATCAGCGTTTAATTTTCCCGTTGCAGTTTGGGCCTGGAATGCGTTTCTTGCCGCGATTTGCGGAAACGTGACGTTATGGAAGCCTTCCTCAAAAACACCGCTGTGTGCGATTGCAGTCCATCACATTTGTTGTGAGGTATTACGGAAAAACCAATGCCCAGATATTTTTGGCTTGGTGATTCCTGAGTCGCATGATGTCGCCAATGTTTTGATTGAGGATTCCCGTATACCGTTGATATCATTTACGGGTTCAACGAAAGTAGGGCGGCAGGTTGCGACGAGCGTCGCCTCACGTCTGGGCAAAACAATATTGGAACTCGGCGGAAATAATGCGATTATTTTAGATGAATCGGCAGATTTAAACATTGCTATTCCGGCGATTGTATTTGGTGCGATTGGTACCGCGGGTCAACGGTGCACCAGTACCAGGCGTTTACTGGTTCATCATGCGATTTATGAGGCTGTGTTGCAGCAATTAAAACATGCTTATTCGCAAGTGACGATTGGCAATCCACTTGATCCTCATCATCTGATGGGGCCTTTGATTGATAAACAAGCAGTCGCATCGTTTCAACACGCCATAACTGACATTAAAGCGGCAGGCGGCCAAGTGATCTTTGGCGGTGAGGTGATTTCAGGTCAAGGGTGTTATGTTCAACCGACATTGATTGCTGGGTTACGTAATGATTGTCCCATTGTACAAACTGAAACATTTGCGCCTATTTTATATGTGATTCCTTATGAGTCAACTGAAGAGGCGATTCAGCTGCATAATGACGTCCCTCAGGGCCTATCCTCCGCTTTATTTACGCGTCAATTAAACGTTGCAGAACATTTTTTAAGTGCAATCGGTAGCGATTGCGGCATTGCAAATATTAACATTGGTACATCAGGTGCCGAGATTGGGGGTGCTTTTGGAGGAGAAAAGGAGACCGGAGGGGGGCGTGAGTCTGGCTCTGATGCGTGGAAAGCTTATATGCGTCGCCAAACAAACACCATCAATTGGGGCGATGAACTGCCATTGGCACAAGGGATTCAGTTTAATTTAGGATAAGTATAATGAAGAAACCGATTTACATTAAAAAAATTGCCGTTTTAGGCGCGGGCGTGATGGGTGCGCAGATTGCAGCGCATTGCGTGAATGCAGGTATTGAAACGTTGTTGTTCGATTTAGCGGCGGAAAAAGGCGGCCATAATGCGTTGATTGATAAAGCCATCCTGCAGTTGAATAAACTCAAACCGTCACCTGTTGCAACATCGAAAACAGCTGAGATGCTCATCGCATGTAATTACGAGGATAATCTCGCGGATTTAGCGCATTGCGATTTGGTCATCGAGGCCATCGGCGAGCGCATGGAGTGGAAAGAATCGTTGTATAAGCGGATTGCCCCTCATCTTAATTCAGACGCGATTCTTGTGAGCAACACATCCGGTTTAAGCATTAATGCCTTGGCCTCAGTGTTGCCAGCACAGCTGCGTAGTCGTTTTTGCGGGGTACATTTTTTTAACCCGCCGCGCTATATGCATCTTGCGGAGTTAATACCTGCAACGACAACCGCGCCAGATTTATTAGATTTTCTCGAAACATGGCTAACCAGCTTTCTGGGAAAAGGCGTGGTGCGCGCCAAAGATACGCCTAATTTTATTGCCAATCGCATTGGCGTGTTTTCACTCCTGAGTACCCTTCATCATGCCGATGCTTTTGGCCTTGGTTTTGATGAAGTCGATGCATTAACAGGAACGTTGCTTGGTCGTCCCAAGTCGGCCACGTTTAGAACCATGGATGTAGTGGGTTTAGATACCATGCAGCATGTGGTGTATACCATGCAAACGCAACTTGAAAGTGATCCATGGCATGCGTTATTCAAGCTGCCTGATTGGTTAAACCAGCTCATCAGTCAAGGCCATCTTGGACAGAAATCAGGGCAAGGTATTTATCGTAAAAAAGGCAAAGTCATCGAAGTCTATGATGTCAGTTTGGGTGATTATCGAGTGTCGGACAAAGGGGTTAATGATGAGGTGAAAACCATCATGAAGAGTACAAATCCAGAAGAACGGATGCAACTACTCATGAGTTCCAAAAATCCCCAAGCACAATTTCTCACCGCGTGTTTTCGAGATGTATTCCACTACTCAGCATTCCATTTGAAAGACATCGCACATACCGTTCGTGAGGTTGATCTGGCCATGCGTTGGGGCTTTGGTTGGCAATATGGGCCGTTTGAAACCTGGCAGGATGCGGGTTTAAGCCAGATGTGCGAGTGTATTGCTGTCAACCCTGGGCCGGCCTTACCGGAATGGCTCAAAAAGCTGAATGCCTTTTATGATGATGAGGGGCGTGCTTTTTCCCCCGTAAGCAATACGTTTGAAGGCAACAGTCAATTACCTGTATATCAACGTCAATTGTTACCCAGCAGTGCTATCAAAGCACCTAAAATTCTTCCGAATATTATGTTTGAGAATGACGGTGTCTGTCTATGTAGTCTTGAAGACAATGTAGCCATGGTTTATTTCAAAACGAAATCCAATACTATAGGGCAATCAGTACTGGATGGCCTTAATCATGCAATAGATCACGCCGAACGGCTCAATATGGGCTTGATCCTCTATCAGCATGATCCACTTAACTTCTCATCTGGCGCAGATCTGCGACAAGTGTTTGGCTTGATTCAAACCAATCAATACAAACAGCTGGAAACCATGGTAGAGACCATTCAGAACCTCGCCTTACGATTAAAATACACGCCAATTCCCACAGTCGCAGCACTTCGTGGTCGAGCATTAGGGGGTGGATGTGAGTTGATGTTGCAATGCGATGTGACGGTTGCCGCATTTGAGTCATATCCAGGCTTGGTTGAAGTGGGCGTTGGCCTCATTCCTGCTGGCGCTGGTACGCGAACATTTGCGAGGCGTGCTGCCATGAAGGCGCAGGGTGGTGATTTGATGACCTACATTCAAAAATATTTTGAACAGATCGCTACGGCAACGGTTGCCAGCAGTGCGCCTGATGCCATGCATCGCGGCTATTTGAAGCGGACTGATCAATGGGTCATGCATGCTGATGAAGTGCTCTATGCTGCGATTGCGCAAATTAAGTTGTTACGCGCCATGAACTATACCGCGCCGATTGCTGGACGCTTTCCAGTCGCCGGAGTTGAGGGTAAAGCTCGCCTGCAAGTGGGTTTAATCAATTGGTTAGAGGGCGGTTTTATTTCTCAGCATGATTATTTTATGGCGAATCAGTTGGCGCATGTTATCTGCGGCGGTGATGTGAATGAAGGTCAACTGGTGGACGATGCGTGGATGCTTAAATTAGAAAGAGAAGCGTTCATGACCCTGTCACAAACACCATTGACTCAAGCGCGCATTCAGGCGATTTTGGAAACAGGCAAACCATTACGAAATTAGGGACCCATAGGTTGGGTTGAGCGGTAGGGTGGGCAAAGGAGCATAGCGACGTGCCCACCATTCAACCCAATCTGCGATTTAGGAGAATTGACCATGACAAACGTATATATAGTAGACGCCACTCGCACACCCGTCGGTAAAGCACCCAGAGGCGTATTTCGGCATACACTACCCGACGATCTGTTGGTGCATTGCATCAAGAGCATTAAAAACAATAATCAGTCCGTAGATTGGAATGCCATCGGCGACGTCGTCATCGGCTGCGCGATGCCCGAAGCAGAGCAAGGCATGAACGTTGCACGAATCGCATCCTTATTGGCAGATTTACCACAATCCGTTCCGGCTATGACGATCAACCGCTTTTGTTCATCGGGCGTACAAAGCATCGCAACCGCTGCTGCATCGATCAACCAAGGTGATATGTCACTTGCTTTAGCCGGTGGTGTGGAAAGCATGTCGATGGTCCCGCTGGGCGGAAATAAATACACCGCTAATCCTGCAATTTTCCAAAATGAGCATGTTGCGATTGCCTATGGCATGGGGATGACAGCAGAACTTGTCGCCAAGCGTTGGGAGATCTCACGCGAACAGCAGGACGAGTTCGCAGCAGAAAGTCATCGAAGAGCCGTGCAAGCACAGCAACAAGGTGATTTTAAAGCAGAAATCTCGCCGTTTGAACTCACAGAGCGCCATCTTGCTTTAAGCGACTCAGCGTTATCCATTAGCAAACGTCTTATATCCAATGACGAGGGCCCGCGCGCGGATACTTCTTATGAGGCGATTGCCAAACTAAAACCCGTATTTGCTGCAAGAGGCACAGTGACCGCAGGCAATAGCTCGCAAATGAGCGACGGTGCTGGGCTTGCTTTATTAGCGAATGATGACGCATTAAAGCAATATAATTTAAAACCCATTGGCCGTTTATTGAGTTATGCAGTCGCGGGGGTGCCACCAGAAATCATGGGAATCGGTCCTATTAAAGCGATCCCGCTGGCATTAAAAAGGGCGGGTTTAACCCTGTCACAAATCGACTGGATTGAACTCAATGAGGCTTTCGCCGCTCAATCATTGGCTGTTATTAAAGAACTCGATTTGCCGCGTGACAAGGTTAATCCGTTAGGTGGTGCAATTGCCTTGGGACATCCATTAGGTGCCACTGGCGCAATTAGAACAGCAACTCTTTTACATGGATTACGCCGCATAAAAAAACGCTATGGCATGGTGACAATGTGCATCGGGACGGGCATGGGTGCAGCTGCTATTTTCGAGGCATTTTAAAAGAGATGCTCTTAAGAGCATCTTCTAATAAGTTTCACAATATGGATAAAATTTCCACTCCCTAACGGTCGTGGCTCGGATTCCGATTGCGCCTGGGAATCTGGTCGTGATTCGGAATCCGAGCCACGACCGTTAGGGAGTGGAGCAGTGGAAGGGATTGGAAAAGTTCACTCTCCGATGTTTATCTCCACATGGGTTTGGCTGCTCTCAATGATTTATGGCGTGCACCTGTTTTCAGAAACGATGCGATCATATTGCTCACTACCATAATAGAATAGTGTACCAGCAACAGCAGCGGTGGCTGATCTCGCACCGGCTCCCTTAAACACCGATCGTGTTACTTTTTCCAGAACATTTTTGTCAGGATGCTCCTGAAATAGATTGACTGCCAATTGCTTATAGCTTGGTGGGTTTCCGTCCGTTGTCATTCCACTTTGCTTCATGATTCGCAAACGGTTAATGGGAGTGCTGATAAAACCGAACAAACAAGCTGTAACGATCAAAGAAAATGCATCAGCTGCGGCCTTATTGTAGCCTGATTCTTGAAGGTTTTGGCTTATCCTTGGAACTGCCATAAGCGTCGTGAACCAAGCACTTTCACGTGCCATCATCATCGTTGTTCCATGGAAGAATCCAGTATAACCGTGATGTTTAAACATCACGCGCGCGGTATTGACTGTAGAACCGGCACGTCCTTGATGATTCACATTGACACATTCAAACGGACAAATGGCTATGCCTGAGATGGCGCCAGCAGTTGCGGATATTGAGGTTTTTTTTCCTTCTGGATCCCCAAGCAAGTTTTTGACAGCAAAACTTGTTGCGTAACCGACGACACCAGAGACGACAAGAGGCTGCCATCCAGTAAATGGTTGGGACCAAGGCATGGGAGCGTTTGTTGACATGGATGTCACGATGTTGAGACCAGGCGTAACCCAAAACATAACACCGGAACCCATGATTGAACCTCTAACGATGGGGTGAGTCATACAATCAAAAAATGTACTGCGTTTTGAACGTTTAGTATTGTTCGTCATTTGGATCTCCAAAATTGAAAGCTGAGTTGTGTTCACGTCTGCGATAAGTTTGCGCCTAGTAAGGCACAGACACGTGATCCCAACTAGGCGAAAGAGCCCAAGGTAAGAATGATCACTAATAAAGAAATAGAAGCAGGAGCAACAACGACCACTTGGGTGCTGAACAAGGTGTTATTCAGTTGTGTGTTGCTGTGATGATACATGATGAAATTATTTAAAAATAAGGTGTTATAAATACTAGCATATGCAGATATAGTCCGCAATACAGAATGACCCACTGAAAATGTAGATGGTGTGCCCAGCTCAAGCGATAGCTTCTAATCATTTGTGCAATGTTTTATCAGGCGTCGTTGCGAGGCACGAAGCAATCCAGGGGTTCGAAGCTTTGTTCTCTGGATTGCTTCGTGCCTCGCAACGACGCGACCTGCAAGTTCATGTTGGCTGTTTGTACCGAAGGTACTGGCCTGTTCGTAACGACGCGACCGGCAAGTTCATATCAGCTGTTGGTACCGAAGGTACTTGGGCGCCCCCAACCACGTTCTTCAGGTTCACTTTTCTCTAGTATCAGCTCATCATTAAACCCAAGCGCATGCAAGATAAAGGTGATGATTTTCATTAAGATATTTTGCTGGTTTTCTTCCAGATGATTATAGATCTCTGTAGCGACAGGACTTTCAGAGAGCATAGTTAAGCTGAAATCGTCGATGACCACGTCACCTAATGTTATGTTTATTTTAATGCATGCTTCAACCATTGGAGTCCTGTCAGCTGTATGTTCGTCTATGAGGTCATAGACGAAATTCATAGCCAACGAAACAGTGTCGCTACTATCCACGTCTAATTTAATGTTCCAATTTCGGTTTAATAAAATGGTGTATTGATTTTGCATGGTTTGTAAGTACTTGGGCAATGCGGGCCCAATTGGAAATTGAACACCCATTTTACTTTGCAATATCATAATTAGAATTTTGTTTTGGAATGCAGTATCTGTAATGCCCCTAGAGGATAAACCGAGGCGAATACTATTGGTGCTAATCGTAATGCCTTCCTGTTCTAGCTCATCAAAAAATGCATAACTCCTACCCCGTCCTATCTCTGTTTCATCTTTGACGGTAAAGGTATAAGTCTTTTCTTCTTTCTTGCCACTGCTAATTATTGAGCGTAAATCGGTAATATTTGAGAAAAAAGTTGAGTTACTTTTTGCATAGATAAGATTCAGTTTATTAGCCATAATAATGAACACCCTAAAATAAAATGATTTGAGTCATTATATCATCATTTAGGGTAAATAAGAAGCATTTTATATCCTTTCGATATCGCAGGGAAATCTAAGCGCCGACTTTTCGCGGACAAGCCGCGGAAAGTCGGCGCCCTGCGATATCGAGAGGATAATTTTTTTGTATTGATGAGTTTAGATGAATCTATTAAAGGGCAATTTTATTGATAATCAGGAAAGTTATGTGCCATTTTGAACCATTAAGAGGGGAAATAACAAGTCTTAATGGTACCGAGGGTCGGAGTCGAACCGACACGGTGTCACCACCACCGGATTTTGAATCCGGCGCGTCTACCAATTCCGCCACCCCGGCACAAGCGCTTATTATAACAAAGAATGACAGTGATACAATGGGTAAATTAAAAATAAATGTAAAGATCTATCTCCTGAGCTGCATTCTGTCTACGTCCAATAATAATTCGTTATGTGTTGTTTGAAATAAGCGAGGATGAAAATTTGATGGACCAGTTTCAATGGGACGTATTTCGTCACTATGACTGGGCGCCTCTGTGGGGGTGGGTTGTTCAGTCTGTTCTAGCCATTCGTTAAAATCATACCAATACTCTTCGAGTAAATGGGGGATAGCTAGCATACCAAAGTATCCTTTAAGCGCAGCTATGCCGCTTAATATATCAACCAAAATAAACGATATCAATACAAAAGGAGATGATAACGAAACAGAGATGCAAACAGCAGATAAAACGATACTCATGAATAGATATAAAATGAATTTAATGGCAACAATACTGGCGATCACAGCAGTTAACAAAGCCAGGCTAAATTGTGTGTATTTTGGCCCGGTTAAAAGTGTTCGTATTTTACCTTCGAAGGTATATTGTTCAACGTAAACGTTATCTTGAGCATCATGAAGTTCGTCAATTCTGTATGATGTATATTTGTTTCCAATATGTTTGGAATGATTCGACGTTAGAACATAAAATTCATGCCATTCACTACGGGTTTTAAATAAATAAGCACCATGATTGGCATCCATATACCGAATTTGTAGATCAGGCTGTATGCTTAGATAAACGCTGTGTCCCCTATAATTTCCTAAACGAGATATATCAAACTCACTTCCTATATGTTGCTCTGCAATCCCGAATATTTCTTCAGCTTGTTTGTGAATATCAGGGCAAAAGTGACGCCGCGTCATTCTTTGTCTTTTTATACGGTGACTTTCAGAAAATTGATTTATTTGATAATCATGAATCGTCCTTGTGAATGGAATCTCTCGCCCCGGATTTTTGTATGGGCTCAAGTTTGAATCTACCATTGCGTACGTATAACCAAGGCAAACCCCTTCGGAGGCGCCAAGTCGGTAGTCTATGGTTTGATTAATTGCCGCAATTTTATAATCAGAATTTTGGTATTTCATGTAATTTGGATTCTTCAACAGCGTGGTTGATCTGTATCGTTGATTGAGTAATCGGTTGGTACGAATTAAATCATTTTTGATTTGTATATAGTGGGATGTCGGCGTAAGTTGATTTTCGAGAAAGTGGTTAATGCTCTCTATATCTTCTGCAATATTATGATAATCATCATTATTGAGTCTTGATATCAATTTGTTTTTGAGCGTATCAATGAATTGGCCTTCATATTCCACTGAATTGAAGTATTCACTTTTTCTGTCTTCAGAAAAAAAATTCAGAAAATGCTGAATATACGTCGGCCCATGGTCCAACTCTTTTTGGCGTTCCTCTAGAAGATCAACGCAGTCAAATAGACTCATCAGAATAGCATCCTATGAATTTTACACAGATTATAGATATAGATGTACTTAAGAGGAATTCAGTTTACAAAACTTAAATCAAATGCTATTTTATTCGCCAATATTAACAAGCTGGAGTTACAAATGCAATTATTAGAGGATATCGCTTACTTTGTAAAAAAAAATTGGATATTAACCGCTGCTGCGGCAGCAGTTGTTTTAACAGTGGCTTGTTTTCCGGCAGCAACGGGGGCAGCGATTGTTAGTACGATTGCACTAATAGGGTCCTTGGCTCTTTATCTTCTTGCGTTTGCAATAGCAACGGCCATTGTTGTGATTGGTGTAGGCCTTGTTAATGCTACTTCTATAGAAGACTCTGAGAATAACGTAACTTTGAGTACGACGAATAACAATAATCTGGAAAGCAGCGTTAAGGCTAGTAACTCTCCTTCACGGCACTCATTTGGTGCTCTATTCACTGCAAATGATGAAATCAAAGATGACAAACAAGCTGTGCAACATACAGTTGGTTTGGTCAACTTATAAGATCATTTTATCAAATGTAGGTTGGTGGGTAGGTTGGTGCGTAGGTTGGGTTGAGCGAGAGCGAAGCCCAACATGACGGTTTTGTTGGGCTTCGGCTTACCAGCCTCAACCCAACCTACGCGTACACCAATCATTTTTTCCTTAACTCAGTGCCATTAGGGTTGAGGCCATCAGGCCGAAGCCCAACAAAACTGTCTAATATCAGTATCCCTATTCCTCATGCCAGCTTTTCTCGCATCGTCCGTATTGTGTGTTGATAGTTTTTGCTTTTGAATATTGCCGATCCCGCAACGAATTCTGTCGCGCCTGCTTTAGCAAGTTGGGCGATGTTATCGATAGTGACGCCGCCGTCTACGCAAATAGGTAGTTTGGGGTAGCGTGAATGAATCTCGGCAATTTTAGGCAAAACCTCGGGTATAAGCATTTGTCCCCCAAATCCTGGGTTGACGGTCATGACCAATACAAAATCAAGGCGGTGAATGCTCCACTCCAGTGAATCCACGGATGTTGCCGGGTTTAAGACTAACCCTGCCTGGCAATGATTCTCATGAATCAGTTGCAGACTTCTGTCTAAATGAATGGTTGCATCAGGATGAATGCTGATCCGTGAGGCACCAGCGATTGCAAATTGAATAATCAGATCATCAACAGGGGTGACCATCAGGTGAACATCAATAGGAATCGAGGGTGCATGTAGGCGGAGCGCATCGCAGACGGCTGGTCCGTAGGTGAGATTAGGTACGTAATGATTGTCCATAACGTCAAGATGGAGCATGTCTGCTCCAGCTTTGATAACGTCATCAACCTCCTGGCCTAAATTGAGGATATCGGCAGACAAGAGTGAAGGTAAAATGTTAAAGGTCATAAAGATTATCCATAATCAAAGGCACCGTTGAATGATAAATTCAATGTTGTAAACTGAACTTTGTGGTTGAATTCTTTAATGTTTCGGGTTGAAAATTGTCGAACATCCAAACCGAACATGACATAATCATCCATATAATAACTGATGCCTAGAATCCCTTGCGCAGCACCAGCTGAAGTACTGACTTTAAGGTTTGAATCAGCTCCATTAGGATTGGGTGTCAATGCGCACGATTTATCGTTATTGATGAACGCGATATTTTGCGTGCCTATATTTACGTTATTACAATAGAATTTAATGCTATTTTGAACGCGTGCATAACCAATTCCCAGGCCTACATACGGAACGAGATCCGAGTCTTCGCCTACAAAGAACGCATCAAAAATACCATTGATCATGATGGCCCCGGTTCCGGTTTGGCCTTTGTATCTGAAACCTGATCCAGATTTTCTAGATGTATACTTGTGGCCAACAAGGGTGATACTTTTGTAAGGACTGTAGTTATAAAATAACTCACTTTCGACGCGAAATTGGTTGATTCGATAACCCAGTTCGCCACCACCATTACCATAAGGAGAGTATGACAATTTCCCATTGATGAGGACCGATTGGCTGGTCGGTTTGGTTAAATTGAAAGTGACCCCCGAGGAAAGGCTCCCACCGATAAAAACACCGCCATAAAATCCTTGTACTGGATCAAGTGCATAGCTCGCGGTATTCAATAATAAACCGGCCGCCAGGATTGTTCCATGAATAACGTCCCGTTTTTGCGAGATCCTTGGCCCTAATGTTAACGCTGATTTCACTATGGGGCTCCTATTTATAGATATTTCCATCAAAGCGATACACGCCGCCAACGTTTGCTAAACTTCCTTGAAATCGTTTGCCTAAGCCGTCTACTTTATCAGTTGTTACGTAACGGTAGCTAACATTTAAGGCCCATGCTTCTGCAAAGTTATAAGTGAATCCTGCAGTGCCTTGGTAAGCAAATTGACTTTCAGAGGTTTTGTAACGCATGGCAGCTAATGGCCCATTGTTTCTAAAAACGCCATTTACAAATCCATACCCAATTCCTATACCAATAAAGGGTTCAATCGATTGGACAAATGGGGGAAAATCATAATAAATATTAGCCATAGCAAAACCGGCTTGGTTATATCCAACAACACCCGTCTGTGAAAGCCCATTAAGTTTAAATCGTTTAAGCTTTCCCTTAATGAACGTTAATTCTCCTTCATAACGCAAAGGCGTGCTTTTGAAACCAAAGCTTCCGCCTGCGTCATACCCATCCATATATTCTGCATGGTTCCTAAGGAGGCCATGGGTCGTTTTGTTTAAGTTACCGGAGAGATAAGCATACCCACCGAATGCGCCTGCATACCAGCCATCAATCGGTGTTGCAGCAGTCGCAATACTGCTGGCTAAAAGTGCTGTGGAAAAGAGTATTTTTTTCATGGCAGTCCCTGTAAATGAATAACAACCATGGTAGCGATTTGTAATTTTTTTTCAAGCTTTATTGACGAATCCTGATGTTAATGGCGCTATGTTAAGGGCTGTAGGTTGGTGCGTAGGTTGGGTTGAGGCTGGTAAGCCGAAGCCCAACATCGATGGTTGTGTTGGGCTTCGGCTTACCAGCCTCAACCCAACCTGCGCGTACATCAATCATTTTGCCCTTAACTTAGCGCCATTAAATCCTGATGTAATAGGATATCGCCAGTCACGTCCAAACAGTCGTGAGGTAATTTTGATGCCGGGGGCAGCTTGACGTCGTTTATATTCGTTACGTGAGATCAACGTGATGACGCGATGGACATCTTTAGGATCATAGCCTTGTTGAATGATCTCTGCAGCACTTGCATTGTGCTCCATGTAGGCGGTGATGATAGCGTCAAGCGTTGGATAATCAGGAAGATTATCTTGATCAGTCTGATTCAGTGCCAATTCAGCGGAGGGTGGGCGCGTAAGAACGCGTTCAGGAATAACTGGGCCGAGGCTATTGCGATAAAGGGCCAATTGATACACGGTTGTTTTTAAAATGTCTTTTAATACGCCAAACCCACCGGCCATATCACCATATAATGTGCTATAGCCAACCGCCGTTTCACTTTTATTACTGGTGGTGAGTACCATATGCCCCGATTTATTCGACAGCGCCATCAACAATATCCCACGGATCCGGGCTTGTATATTTTCCTCCGTGGTATCTACGGGTTTACCTGCAAATACCGGCGCCAGGGTTTCCAGTAGAGCGTTGAACGCGGGTTCGATGGAAAGCGTTGTTGAGTGGACGTGCAAGGCATCCAGTTCGGCTTTTGCATCTTCATGACTCATGGTCGCGGTGTAGCGTGACGGCATCATCACAGCGTGCACGCGCGATGTGCCAAGGGCGTCTACAGCAATCGCAAGTGTTAATGCAGAATCAATTCCACCCGATAGCCCAAGCAATACACCGGGAAATCCATTTTTATTCACATAATCGCGCAAACCGCAGAGCAATGCTTGATAAATCAGCGCATTTTTTTCAAGTAGGGGGGCTATTTTCCCCTTAATGTCGTGATTGTGGATGATAACGGGCTCTAGTCTCTCGATAAATGCAGGGGAGCGAACTTTGACGTGTTTGTGTTGATCAATGACCAATGACTGGCCGTCAAATACCAATTCATCTTGCCCACCCACTTGATTGACATAGACGATGGTTAACCCGCGCTCTGCATGTTCGGCGATCAAGGCTTCTCGTTGATTATATTTATTCAAGTCGAATGGAGATGCATTGATGCACAGTAAGATCTCAGTTCCCGCCGCAACGAGCTGTGCGACAGGCTCTTTATGCCAGATGTCTTCACAAATGCACAGTCCTAAAATTTGCTCCTTCACTTTAAATACACAGGCTTTGGCTTCGCCGGGTGAAAAATAACGGATTTCATCAAATACACCATAATTAGGTAAACATTGCTTGTGATAGAGCGCAATGCGTTGCCCCTGCGAAAAAACGGATGCAGAATTGTAACGATGCTCACCTTCGCGCCAAGGGTGACCAACAACCACGTGACAATCAAGGGTTATGTCTTGGATGGTTTTTAATGCGGCTTCGGTTTGTTCATACAGCTCGTTTCTAAACAATAAATCTTCAGGTGGATAGCCAGTTAAAGCGAGTTCAGGAAAAATGATCACATCATATCGATCTTGATTGCCCCGAATAATGCCCATTATTTTATCTAAATTCGCTGAAATGGCGCCTACAGTGGGGTTAATCTGTGCCATAAGTAATGATAAATTTGAATGCATAAGTGGCTTTATATGATGAAAGAGAATTCTATTTTATATTAGGTCGTGTGGTTCAATCCAGTTTAAGTTACAATATACGTTTAGAATTAAACTGGGCCTCGATGTTAAAAGCAGCACTTTCACGCATGAATCAAATCTTTGCACCTATTACGTTAATGAAGGGGCAGGATTACCAAGCCCGTGGCAACGTATTGAGCGTTCGTTTAAGCGATGGTTTGCTCAAAGGCCGGGTGAAAGGCAGCTCTAATCAAATCTATGATGTGTTTCTGGATTTAAGAAGCTGGCCTGAAAAACCCTCCCGATGCAGTTGCGCTGAGAAAACCAATTGCAAACATGCCGCCGCTTGTTTGTCTGAATTTGATACACATGATAATCAACCCAAGAATGCAGATAAGGCTCTGAACAATGCAGGTGCATTATTGAGTGCAGCCAATACAGAAGAAATCGTCCACGGTGATGAGGTTGAGTGGTATTCCGATATTTCTGAAAGCCAACATCTCTTTTTTTCGTATCAATTGGGTATTTTGATCGACGGTCAACAGGTGAGCATTGTTCCCTTAGTAGCGGATTTAATTGCGCGATTAGATAAAATGAATCTGGATAAATTACCTGATGATAATTTGGTTAAATTATCTCTCGGTAATAATAAAGTATTGCAAGTTAAGTTGGGTCGTATTAAACCGCTGTTGCGTTTGATTTTACGTTATGGCGCTCGCTACGATAGCAAATCAGCACAATTGAAACTGAATCATTTTCAACTGATGTTTGCAGAGGAAGTTGAAATGGCCATGGCAGCCACGTCTTTACGTTGGCATGGCGCGCGCGAATTACAGGCGATGGTGCAAAAGTTGTCTCAATTAACACACTTGCCAGATATTATCACCCCAGAAGGTCTTAAAGCGGAATTAAGGGATTATCAAAAAACGGGTTTAAACTGGATTCAATGTTTAAGAGAAAATAAATTTGCCGGCATTCTTGCGGATGATATGGGGCTAGGCAAAACCGTCCAAACCCTAGCGCACTTTCAATATGAGAAAGAACAAGGGCGCCTGAAGAAGGCGAGTCTTATCGTTGTGCCAACGAGTCTTGTCGGTAATTGGTTTGAGGAAGCCTGTAAATTTACGCCTGAACTGAAAGTCCTTATTTTCCATGGTTCAACACGTCATGCCGATGAGTTTGATGAATATGATTTGGTGATATCAACGTATGGTCTAATCCAGCGCGATAAGACCCGGTTTTTAAAGTATCCTTTTTATTATTTAATCCTTGATGAAGCGCAATCAATTAAAAATGCGCGCGCCAAAACAACCCAAATTATCCAGCAGCTACAAGGGGAGCATCGTCTTTGTTTGAGCGGCACACCGTTGGAAAATCATCTGGGAGAGTTGTGGTCGCTGTTTCATTTTTTAATGCCAGGTTTATTAGGTGATGCCAAGCAGTTTCGTCAGTATTTTCGTATCCCAATTGAAAAGCTTGCGGATAGTTCTCGTAGAGAAATACTCGCGCGTCGCGTACAACCTTTCTTATTGCGTCGAACAAAAGCTGAAGTGGCAAAAGAATTACCGATTAAAACCGAAATGACACGTATGATCGCGCTGAGTGGTCCTCAACGGGATTTGTATGAAGCCATTCGTCTCAGTATGGAAAAAAGGGTTAGGGATGCGATTGCCGCATCCGGCCTTGGTCGTAGCCATATTGTGTTTTTGGATGCATTGTTAAAGCTCCGTCAAGTGTGCTGTGACCCTCGGTTGATATCTCTGCCGGAAGCGGAAATGGCGTATGGTTCCTCAGCCAAGCTCGATGTACTTATGGAGTTAATCGATTCATTGATGCTAGAGGGGCGACGGGTATTAGTTTTTTCACAATTTACCTCAATGCTGTCTTTAATCGAAGCACAAATCAATGAGCGTCAATACAAGTATTTAAAGTTGACGGGTAAAACTCAAAATAGACAAACCGTGGTGCGTGATTTCCAAGACGGTGCTGCGCCAATTTTTTTAATTAGCTTGAAAGCTGGCGGCAAGGGATTAAACCTGACTCGTGCAGACACAGTAATTCATTATGATCCCTGGTGGAACCCAGCAGTTGAAGATCAAGCAACCGATCGCAGCCATCGCATTGGACAGGAAAATCCTGTTTTTGTGTATAAGTTAATTATTTCAGGCTCGGTTGAAGAAGTCATGCTACAAATGCAGGAGAAAAAACGTCAGCTTTATAATAGTGTATTCGTCGATCAAACTGCCGGCATGATTCAATTGACTGAGGCTGATGTTGAGCAATTTTTTATGCCGTTGTAATGGTTTAGAATTTTCAGCTCACATTTATTATCTAATCCCTAATGATTTTTCAGCAATTCCCGCCGTAGAACCGACACTAGCAACGGAGTTCCTTCTCCCGTTGACGGGAGAAGGTGCCCGACAGGGCGGATGAGGGTAGATCAAAACATTACGACTTTAACTACCCTCACCCATCAATGGGAGAAGGCGATCCTACTGAGCATCTACTTTTACGGCGGGAATTGCCGATGATTTTGCAAAAAAAAGCCCGTGTCGCCTATAATTAAAACACGAAGACAGCTAATCGCTCGAATCTCATGATCCCCGATCGGTGGTGTAGTCATGATTGATGTGCGAGTAATCATCCATGAACTATGTTTTATAGGATTTTATTCTGAGGGGCATCAATTATGCGAATGGCGGAGCAATTTAATTTGGAAAAAGAATTTCCAAACTACTTTCAACACGTTATAAAAGCATTTTCTTCCGTCAATACTGATGCTGATAAAAATCTAGCCGCGGTCGAACATTTATTATGTTTAAATATGCAAGCCATATTAAATCGCTTAAACATGGCTTATTTGGACAAAAATGGCCTACCCGCAACACAATCTTTTTTTAATGAACTTATTCGAATGATGCAAGCGGAGCTTCCAGAGGACGCGAATGCTGATGATCTCGAGGTTTATATTTCTGGGGGAGTGGTCAGAACATTACTCGCTTATATTTATAAAGAATTACATACGCATATGCAAGGCGCGGAGCAGCGTCGTGATGTGAGCGCGCGCCATCACGTCAAAAACGGCGCCGAGTTGCAAATAAAATCCAAATATCTTCATATCAGAAACAGTATTTTATCACTTTATAATTTGCACGGTGTGGAAGCATTTAAATTAGACGATTTTTTCAAGCAAGCAGATATTGCGCTTGCTGAGAAAGAGAGCATACGCCTTCTCTCGGAGTATCTAAAAGAAAACCGCGAAGAGCTGACGAGCGATAAAATAACTGCGGACACTGATAATGGATTTTATGCACAATACCTTGCATCCAACGCCAGGATGACTCTTCAATATTCCGAGCTGTGGAAAGCCATTGATGGCGCAGAATATCAATTGTTACGTGCATACATGATGGAACAAACACCACTCGCCCAAGCCTTTGTTCTTGGTGTGGGTAGTGATTTAGATATTTTATATGAATTAAAAGGAGAGTTAGGCAAGGATGAATCTTTAAAACAGAAGCTCAAAGACGTTGCAACCAATTTTATTAATAGTGCTGAGCATCATTTTAAATTAAGAGACACTCAAGATTCATTTAAACACAGTCTCGTTCCAATTGGTGATGTAAAAGAATACCACTCACAAATCTCACGCGTGTTAGATCAGGGCGGCAGCATGTTAGATGCACTTGCTTTTAGGGTGCATAACACGAGTAACCAAACTCACCTTATATCAGCAAAAACATTTAAAGATCCGGTAACCAATGATGGAACTCCCGTTCTAGTGATGAAAAATTTCATCGAGGGTATATATGATTATGTTGAAAATGGCGATGCCACCCAAAAGCAAACCGTACGCGGGTTAAGGGCATTGCTGGAATTGCCCTTTCTACAGTTGTCTGCACAAGGTAAGGCTATCATCACGGCTGAACTAAGAAAGATAGAAGCTGGACTACAAGATGGCACCCTAGATCCAGATGCAATGAAGCAAGTGGAAAAAATGATAAGAAACGCACATTTTTCAGGTGCGCATAATCGTGCATTTCGAGAAAGTGATGACGCACCCCTGAGGATATTTGCTGATATTGTTTCTAAAATGACACCTGACCATACTAAAAAAATCAGAACCGCTTTTCCAAAATTTTTAGAGGAGCTTGGCAATCGCGATACGAGTGGACGATACGCGAAAGATGTGGGATCTTTGTTAACCAAACCCGATAAGTTTATCAATGACCATACCAACAAAGGCATATTGTATCACGGGACTGCTTGTGAAAATCTTTTGCCGATATTGAGGGGCGGGTTTTTAATTAGTAACCATACGCAAGGAATGGCTGTTTGTGGTTCGGGGCTTTATACGACCAAGGATAAAAGCACGGCCAATGAATATGCTGGTGTAGATGGGTTCGTTCTAGAACTGAATATAAATAAAAATAGAGAGCTCAGGATTTTAGATTTAGGAAATAATTTTCCTTCAAAACTGCTCAAGCAGTTGGATGATGAAGCAAAAGAAAAAGCGTGCGATCTTAACCAACTTTTAAGAGAATATTATGGAATTGATATCATCATCAACACACATGTTATTGTTCAAAATTTAGAATCATTAATTTTACCCAAAGATTTTTCACCCATTGTTCGGGCGCTCGCCCCTAATCCTAATATTGAGCTTTTTCATAATGGGCGGAGCAATTTTTTACCAGAACTTATTAAATATGACTCTTTTTATAATTTAGCCAATCTGTGTGGTTGTGATGTAGAGAACACTCCAAAGCCATTGGATTTATTAGCAGCATTTTTCCAAGGAAAAAATATAAATGAAATTTTTTCTCAAACGAATGAGCACGGTACTGTACTTCATGAAGCGGCAGCTCACCCAGTGTTTCTCAAGGCCATTTTAGAGCGATTGCCACAAGCTGAGCGCCTTAAAGCTGTAAATGAAATGAATAAATGAAATGAATAATAGTGACAATACCGTACTTCATATGGCCGCAAGTAATCCAGAATCCCTCAGGGTCATTTTAGCGTTATACGAAAGTGATGCTGAGCGCCTCAAGGCTGTAAATAAAAAGAGAAATGGTGGCAATACCGTACTTCAAATGGCCGTAAGTAATCCAGAATCTCTCAAGATCATTTTAGCGCTATACAAAAAAGTTGATGATCGCCTCAATGCCGTAATAGAGACCGGAGGACGTCACGGTACCGTACTTCATGACGCTAGATTTTATCCCGAATCCCTCAAGGCCATTTTAGAGCTGTTGCCTGAAGATGCTCGCCTCAAGGCCTTAAAACATAAGAATACTAATGGTGAGACCGTACTTCATCTGGCCGCAGGATACCCCGAATCCCTCAAGGCCATTTTAAAGGTATTGCCCGTAGGAGGGTGCATTGATGCCGTAGAACAAGAGAATAATATTGGCGAAACCGTACTTCTTTGGGCCCAAAATAATCCCGAATCCCTCAAGACCATTTTAGCGTTATACAAAATAGATGAGCGCCTCAATGCCGTAATAAAACCAAATAAACACGGCCGTTCCCTGATTGATTCCGTTGCATATCACCTCGAATGCCTCAAGGTCATTTTAGAGCTATTACCCGAAGACAAGCGCTTCGAAGCTGTAAAACATAAGAATCATACCATACTTCGTCAGGTTGTACGTCACCCCGAATCCCTTAAGGTCATTTTGGCGTTATACAAAGACAAATATGATGAGCTCCTTGATGCTGTAAAACACCGGGATGCAGAAGGTAATAGCTTACTTCACAATGCCGCAAGTAATCCAGAATCCCTCAAGGCCATTTTAGCGCTATTACCAGTAGACGTGAGCCTCGGCGTCATAAAAGATAAGAATAACCGTCGCGATACCGTACTTCATATGGCCGCAAGTAATCCAGAATCCCTCGAGGTCATTTTAGAGCTATTACCCGAAGACGTGCGCCTCGGCGCCATAGAAGATAGGAATATGTGTGACGATACCGTACTTCATATGGCCGCAAGTAATCCAGAATCCCTCAAGGTCATTTTAGCGTTATACAAAGACAAAAATGACGAGCTCCTTGATGCCCTAAAAGACTGGGATACAGAAGGTAATAGCTTACTTCACAAGGCCACATGTAATCCAGAATCCCTCAAGGTCATTTTAGCGTTATACAAAAACAAAGATGATGAGCTCCTTGAGGCCGTAAAACACCGGGATGCAGAAGGTAATAGCTTACTTCACAAGGTCGCAAGTAATCCAGAATTCATCAAGGCCATTTTAGCGCTATACAAAAAAGATGAGGAGCGCCTCAACGTAGTAAATGAAAAGAATAATAGTGGCAATACCGTACTTCATGTGGCCACAAGTAATCCAGAATCCCTCAGGGTCATTTTAGCGTTATACGAAAATGATGCTGAGCGCCTCAAAGCTGTAAATAAAAAGAATAATCGTGACGATACCGTATTTTATGTGGCCGTAAGTAATCCAGAATCTCTCAAAATCATTTTAACGCTATACAAAGATGATGATCGCCTCGATGCCGTAATAAAGAAGGGAGGAACCAGTATCGTACTTCATGGCGCTAGATTTTATCCCGAATCCCTCAAGGTCATTTTAGAGCTATTGCCCGAAGATGCTCGTCTCGATGCCGTAAAACATAAGGATCCTCATGCAAAGTATAATACATTACTTCATCGGGCTGCATTTTATCCCGAACTCCTCAAGGTCATTTTAGAGCTATTGCCCGAAGGCGCGCGCCTCGATGCCGTAAACCAAAAGAATGACATGGGCGATACCGTACTTCATATCGCCGAAAATTACCCAGAGTCCCTCAGGGTCATTTTAGCACTATTGCCAGTAGACGTGCGCCTCAAAGCTGTAAAAGAAAAAGAGCGGGATGGTATTTTAAAGACTGTAAGCAGCAATACCCAAACGGTGAGAGTCCCTATTGAACCCCAGGTTGGAGACGCACAGAAAGAAGATCAACAAAGCAACAATTCTTCAGACGAATCATCCACTACAGATCAAACCAAAAGACGGCCACAAAGCCTGCCGGCTGCTGCTCAGGGACAAGCGGCATCACAGGTTACTGAGGTACAGCCTTCTGCAGGAGGTTCTAACTCGACGTTGCCAGCTTCGGGGGAACCTATCCCATTGACCTCAAGGGAGCTTATTGAATGGATTAAAAGCTGCATTGCTGCTAGAACAAGCTCTCCTGGATGGGAAGTTGGCGGGGTCCTCAGTAATTATACTCGTTATACGGATGGCGCCGGCAATAAAATCCCTCAAGGCGTAAAGATGATGTTGGATGCAATCGGGACTATTGCGGAGAGTAGCTCTGATGCGCAATGTGAGAGCGTAGTCAACAATATTCGAGATATAGCAAATGATAGACGGGGATTCCGTGGGATAAGTTTTTTTTCATGGCTTGGTTCTTACCGTAGTGAAAGTACAAAGGAATTCTATAAAGAAATTTACGATAAAATATCTGGAAATAGATCTGCGCCAAATGCACAACCATCCCCGCAGACTGGTAGTGATTCATTGCTATCGGCTCAAAAAACAGAAAAACAGACAACAATTAAATATAAAAATAGTGTGGACGCACTCAACAATAATGCAGCTGCAGCAGCTGATACTGGTTCGAAGTTGACTCTACCCGAGTCAGTGAAGACCAAGTTTCCCTAGGCACTGCGCGAATCAGCAATATCGAAAGAGCCCGTGATCAGAGGGACGCGGAGCATTATGTCGTTTCACAGCAATTCCCGCCGTAAAAGTAGATGCTCAGGATCGCCCTCTCCCATTGATGGGAGAGGGTGCCCGGCGGGTGAGGGTAGTTTAAGTCGTAATGTTTTGATCTACCCTCATCCGCCCTGTCGGGCACCTTCTCCCGTCAACGTGAGAAGGAACTCCGTTGCTAGTGTGGGTTCTACGGAATTGCTGGTAGTTTCAATGATAAGATGAAGAAAATGATAGATGCCAAATGGATAGATATCGAATAATGTGTCTACTTATTCTATGCTGAATAGAAAAAAACCCCGGAAAACATGAAGTTATCCGAGGTTTTTAGGTTTACAGACTGTAATTAACTAGATTAACTTTTAAAGTTAAACTAATTCAACTTCTTCAGCCTGTGGACCTTTTTGACCTTGACCAGCTTTGAACATAACAGCAGCACCTTCAGCAAGCGTTTTGAAACCGCTGCCTTGGATTGCACTGAAATGTACAAAATAATCTTTGCCTTCGCTTTCGATAAAACCAAAACCTTTGCTTTCATTGAACCATTTTACTGTACCACGAACTTTATCTGACATTTTTATTTTCCTGTTAAACTGAGATTTGAGTATAGCACGCTTTTATATCAATGCAATCTTTATTTTAAAATATTTCTTCAGCAAGGGGTTGTTGTACTAAATGAACATGTTCCATTAGTTTTTCTGCCAGTGATTGGCTCTGAACATTATATCTGCCAGAGGATAGCTCTTCTTTTAAAAACTGAATTTTAGTTTCATCAGTGAGAGGGGCGTGAAAGAGCATGTCGGTTAATGCTTTCATTGCGCTGCTTATTTCTGTGGATGTTTCAGATTGATTCGTTGGGAAAACCATAATGCGTCCTTATATTAAGTTATACCAAGAAATTTGTAACTATTCACCACATCATGACGCTGTAGATGTCCTACACGTAAATAATGTGCGTCGTCACATAAATTTAAGCTTATCAGTTTTGATAGGTATATTACTAGTCCTTTTCAGTGTATGGTAGTAGGATAATTAATTGAGCGAACTAGGGGGTTATTCCCTTGAATTTGGATGATCACATTAAAAAATACCAGGCGATGGATGACTGGTTTAAAACGCCGCAAGGTGTTCGCGCGGCGCAAGCCTTTTCAGAAGAGCTTGCCGTTTTTCAATCGCAGTTGCGGGGTGAGCGGTTATTACAGCTTGGGCATTGTGGGAGTAGTACTTGGCTCACACAACTGGCCTATCGTCAAAAAGGGATCATTTCGCCTTGTTTAGGCCGCGAAGGTTCATCTGTCACCACCGTTTTTAATCAATTACCCTTTGACAGGGACAGTATTGATTGTATCATTGCGCCTTTTACGTTTGAGGCTTTTTCATTAGAAAAAAATCCAATCGATGAATTGTATCGAGTGTTGAAACCGATGGGTTACCTTATTTTTTGGGGTATTAATCCATTCAGTTTTTGGGGTTTGGCTTTAAAAAGCGGTCGTTTACAGATGATGGGTGATGCTAAAACAAAGTTAACGTCTGTTTTTTCAGTAAAGCATGCCTTATTGAGCAGAGGATTTCGACAGTGTGTTTTGAGTACGTTTTATTATATACCGCCTGTAAAGCGTGAGAAGTTTATTCATGAGCTTGGATTTTTAAATCAAATGGGCAAAATGCTTTGGCTTTATCCCGCAGGATTTTATTGTCTAATTGTTCAAAAACATGAAATAATTGGCCCGTCTTTAATACTGGAACCCATTGATAGTCGTTATTTGGTTTGCCCAGATAATTCACTAGCTTAATTGGTTTGTTTATTTACACGTAAGTTTTGCGTAGGTTGGGTTGAGGCGGGTTCGCCGAAGCCCAACATGATGATTTTGTTGGGCCTCGGCGAACCCGCCTCAACCCAACCTACGCAACCTTGTTTTAATTTAATGTAGGAATCAAAAATGACCATCCCAGATAAAATTAACTTGGTTTATGAAAAATCAACTTGCCTTTTTACAACTGAAGAAGTTGAGGCTGCACTTGATAGAATGGCCATTGATATTCACGCGGCGTTAAATGATAAAAATCCAGTACTTTTATGCGTGATGATTGGCGGATTGGTTCCTTTAGGTAATCTACTTCCGCGGCTCGATTTTCCGTTGGAAGTCGATTACGTTCATGCAACGCGTTATTCTGGCGAGATTCAAGGCGGAGAGCTCAACTGGAAAGTGCGTCCTCGCGTTAATTTGGCGAATCGAACTGTATTGGTTGTTGATGATATTTTGGATGGTGGTGTTACGTTAGCGGCAATTTTGGATGAAGTGAAATCGATGGGTGCGCGTGAAGTCTATAGCGCCGTTTTGGTTGATAAGCATCGTAATCGCTTGGAAAATGGTTTGAAAAAGGCCGACTTTGTTGGGCTTCAGGTAGATGATCATTATATTTTTGGTTATGGCATGGATTACAATGAATATTTGCGCAATGCGCCCGGTATTTTCGTTGTCGCTCCTGAGCATGAAGTTTAATATGCGTGTGGGTTGTGCGTAGGTTGGGTTGAGGCTGGTAAGCCGAAGCCCAACACAACCATCAATGTTGGGCTTCGCTCTCGCTCAACCCAACCTACGTCCGATTGGTTTCAACCATATTTTGCACGAGGAAATTGATTGAGTTCTTGGGCGATTTGCTTATAGAGTTCAGGGATCCAACGTGGTTGCGCGAATGCTGGCGTTGCGGGTTTTGCTTGCCGCAGATCGTTGGGGGCTATGATGACCTTAGCATGTCCTAGACCTACGCGGTAAACCAGTAGAAACAACTCATCAATGGCTTTATCGCCAACCGCGAGACAGCCTACTGAGAATGATTTTCCATGTAAAAATATATTATTTCCTAATTTCTTCCGTCCTTCCTTGCTCGCTTGCAATCGATCGAAATTGTTTGGGTAATTGATCATCATCGATAAATGCATGCTGCTGAAGGGGTTAAATGACGTTAATCGGTAGATCCCTTCAGGAATTTGCCGATCATACTCGCGGAGCTTGGGTCCTAATCGTCCACTATAAGCGGTCAACGGATACTCATGAATCATGCGCCAGCTATGTTGCTCGTCTTTGGCCCAGAGTTGTATCTGTTGTTCTTTTTTGAAAGCTAACAGCGCTATATCTTGGGGTGGGTAGCTGATGCCTTTGCTGACAAACTTGTCCCTAAGCTTCGGCTCAACAGGAAGGCCGTAGCGCTTAATAACATGTTCAACGGATTTGTTCCAGTTGAGTTTTGGCGCCATTGCGTGGGTTGCTGCACAATGTAAAAGAGCGATGACTAGAATAAAAGTATGCTTCATTGTGGTTGCGTTCATACTATCCTGAATGATATTTCTCGAGACGATAAAATGGATTCTAACAAATATTAATTAAGAGAACAATTTAGTGTGTCGGTTTTGCGCAGGTTGGTGCGTAGTGCGTAGGTTGGGTTGAGGCTGGTAAGCCGAAGCCCAACAATATCATCATGTTGGGCTTCGGCTTACCAGCCTCAACCCAACCTACGCACCAACCTACGCACCAACCCACGCACCAACCCACGCACTAACCCACGCACATCCTACGTCTCAAGAAGACTACTAGCACCCAATCTTAAACAGGATGCATCGGGTGTTTTATTCAGCATGAACTGTGCTAGTTGAACATATGCAGTGGCTTGTTCAACGGTTTTAATCCCGCCGGATAGCTTGATTCCACAACTCGTATGACTTTCCTTTATCGCCAGGAGCATGGCAAAAGCTGCTGGAATGCTTGCGCCGTGGGGTATTTTTCCCGTGGATGTTTTTAAAAAATCACATCCGGTTTGTATTACTTTCAGACTTAAATCATGAATCATGTCGAGTGAAGAAAAAGCGCCCGTTTCGAGAATCACTTTAAACGTCAAATGATGTTGTTTGCAGAGAGAGGCGACGGCCTGACAATGGGATAAAGCAATGGCTTCATTGCCGGATAAGTAAGTTTGATAAGGAAAAACATAATCGATTTCGTCGACCTGATGCTCGCTCTTGATGTGTTCAATGGATTCAAGCACTTGGTGTAATGGCTCTTCCCCCGTTGGAAAATTAACGACGGTCGCGCGGACGATAGGCGATTTTTGGTGGATAATATCAAGATGTTGAGGATAGATACAAACGGCAGCAACATGAAGTTCTACCGCTTTAGCAGCCAATGTTTCGATATCTTTAATGCTTGCGTCTGTTTTCAGGCAAGTATAATCAATCAGCGAAATCAACTGTTGTCGAGTAATAGGAACAGCTGATTCTTCGACCAGTTTCAACGTTTGATTGAGTCTTTCCTCAATGTTCATGCGAGCTGAGTCACGCACTGCTGAAGTAATCGAATCAATTTCTCAGCCGCTTGAGAAGCCATTATAACGACATTTTTATGATCGTGACTGGTTGTTGATAGGCCAGTAGCATAATTGGTAATAATGGCAATCACAGCAATTTTCATTCCGCAATGGTTGGCAACTAAAACTTCTGGAACCGTCGACATTCCTACAGCATCGGCACCAAGGGTACGGAATGCACGTATTTCCGCAGCCGTTTCGTAACTTGGACCCGACACAGCCAGGTAAACCCCTTGATGAAGTGCGATATCATTTTGATTCGCCAAGGTTAAGAGTATGTCTCTCATGTTTTCATTGTACGCATGATCAACGGGCGGAAAGCGCGTGCCAAATTCATCATCGTTCGGGCCTATGAGAGGATTATTAGGTTGAAGATTAATGTGATCGGTGATGAGCATTAATTCGCCTGGGCCTACTTCTTCACGTAATGAACCAGAGGCATTGGTGGCGATAAAATACTCGCAGCCTAGCAGTTTCATCGTGTGGACGTAGGTTTTAACAGTGTCAAAACCAAGCCCTTCATAATAATGCGATCGACCTTGAAGGCAGACAAGCTCAACACCCGCAAGCGTACCTAAAACCAAGTTGCCGCTATGGCCTTGGACGGTTACTTTTGGAAATCCGGGCAAATCGTCATAATGGATAATGGTTTTATTGTCCAGGTGATCAGCAAATTCGCCGAGTCCTGAACCAAGGACGATAGCAAGTTTAGGTTTAAAACCTGGGCGTCGTTCTTGAATGATGTGTGCCGCTAAATGTGCCGGAGTGCGATTTGTCATATGAGTATAGCCGTCTCAGTTAAATAAGCGGCGAACTATACTCATAATTGTTTTACCTGGCAAGCGGTGTGGCTAAAGAAGGCGCAGGCTCATCGGTAGGTGGTTTCTTTTCAGAATGAATCGGACTTCCAAAGAACAAAGGGCAGCAGTTTGACCAGCAGCTTTCTTCCGGGGTGTCGTTAAGATCTAGGTCTGGTGCGATTTCAGGGGCGTCAGTGTTGGTTTGTCGTCTTTCTCTTTTCGACTTGTCCGCTTCATATGGACCGAAACACCATTTGATACCGATCCCTATGCTGAGGCAGGCTAACCCCACACCGATAACTGTTAGTATAGGTAATATGGCCGGTGCGGCTACCGGTAAAAACAGGGTTATTGTAGCTCCTAATGCGGTAATTAGACTGAGTGCTGTGACAGCAAAGGTTAAATAACTGTAAACGATCTGTTTGTCAGTGGAGTAATCAGCATCGTCGGTATGCAGGACATCGCTTTCGTGATGCGCGGCAATAGCCCAAAAGACATTGCTTATCAGAAACAGCCACGCGATCGGAACAACGAGTGCAGGTGCGATTAACAAGAGAATGGCAGCAATGGTTCCGAAAAGTGCTGATATTTCATTCTGTACTTTAAATTCTGCAAACGTATACCAGCCTTCAGTTTGGTGTGGGTGAGGCTTTCCTTCGAAGCGTGAACCAAGATACCAGGTACCGAAACCTATGAGCCATAATATCCCAACAGGGATTCTTAGGATTGGACCAAGAACAGGAATGCGCATTAAATTTGAAAGTAAAATATTCACTCCAAAAAAGTAGCCGCTGATATCAAGTAGTTTAGGAAGTCTCAAAATTGTCCCCAAGCAAATTAAATTTACAAAATATGCGGACATTTTAAGCTAATACGCGCCGATTGTCCAGTAATTTAACTTTTAAGTCGATTAAAGTGTCGTTTGGTAAAAAGAAGCTTGTAAATAATTAACCTACTATAACCTACTGGAATGATGCTGAATAGTTACATCCAGAGTATGTTTTGTGATATGGTAGCTATTATTTTTTTAAACTCGGTATGAATGAGTAAGGGCGATTTATTTATGCACGACGAAGCCGTTTTCCACACCATATTTTTGATTTTTGCAGGCGCTGCTGTTTTTTCAACGCTTGTTCTGTATACCAAGCAATCGTTACTTGTTGCCTATATTCTGCTGGGAGCGGTGTTTGGTCCGTGGGGATTAAAGCTTATTACCGATTTGAGTGCGGTGAGGCAAGTGGGTGATATTGGTATCGTTTTCTTGCTGTTTTTGCTGGGGCTTCATTTGCAGCCGCAAAATTTACTTCACATGTTAAAAAAGGTCACTTGGATTGCCTTGTTGAGCTCAACGCTATTTGCGTTGATTGCTTACTACATAGGGATCTGGTTTGGTTTAAGCAACACAGAGGCCTGGGTTCTGGGCGCCTCGATGATGTTTTCGAGTACAATTATTGGGTTAAAGCTTCTGCCCACAACGATTTTGCATCACCAGCATACGGGTGAAGTCATGATTAGCGTGCTGTTGATGCAGGATTTGATTGCCATCGTCGTTCTAATTTTGATTAATGGAGCCAAAGGAAACAGCGGTTTCTCATGGAATGACTTGACGATGGTTGGTTTTGCTTTGCCTGCATTAATCTTGTTTGCATTTATGGCTGAGCGTTATATTCTAGTTAAGTTGTTGGCTCGATTTGACAGAACGCAAGAATATGTCTTTTTACTTGCCATCGGCTGGTGCATGGGCATGTCAGTTTTAGCGCAAAAAGTTGGTCTTTCCGAGGATATTGGTGCATTTGTAGCTGGGGTTGCGATCGCATCCAGTCCCATTTCGTTATTCATTGCAGAAAGTTTGAAGCCATTACGAGATGCTTTTCTGGTGATGTTTTTCTTTTCAGTCGGGGCAACGTTTAATTTTGGATTTTTTGCACAGGTATTTATCCCTGCCTTGATATTGGCCTTCCTGATGTTACTGCTTAAGCCCTTGTTTTTCCGTCTTATGTTATTGAAAGCGGGTGAGAAAAGTTCTGTATCCAGGGAAGTTGGGGTTCGCCTTGGTCAAGCCAGTGAATTTTCTCTACTGGTCGCAAGTATTGCCTTGAGCACGCACCTGATTTCAGACGTGGCATCGAATTTAATTCAAGCAACGACCATCCTGACCTTTATTGTTTCATCTTATGTGGTTGTGCTAAAGTATCCTACGCCGATGTCGCTATCAGATAAGATGCGTAAGGATTGATGTCATGATTAAATGGTTTTTGCTGGCCTTATGTATTGGGCTTATGGCTTGCACACAGCAACCTGACGCCGTGAGTGCAAAATCCAGTCTCCGATCGTGCCAGGCCCAGTGCATGAAACAAAACAGTGCATGTATTAAAGTATGCGACAATGGTTGTAGTCATTGCGCGGTACCAGCGCATGTAACTGCCGATCGGCATTATGCCCAATTTATTCATCAACAAACAGTACAAGGTGGGCTTGTTGCGCGTGATTCGAAATCATACCGCGATCCACTACAATGTCTTAAAACAACGTGCAATTGTAATGCGGATTATCATCAATGCGCAGATGCCTGCACGGGAACTATTCACAAGCGTTTGCAGTCACCCTTAACCTGCTGTTAACGTTCATTTTTATATGGGGAATTCTTATGTCTGTAGAAAATCATAATGATATCGATCCGCTGGAAACGCGAGAATGGCTTGATGCCTTTCAATCCGTACTTGCTCACGATGGCAGTGAACGCGCGTCTTTTTTGCTGCAATCCTTAATCAATAAGGCCAATGCTGAAGGCATTTCCAATCAAAGCGCTATTCACACGCCATATCGTAATACCATTAAAGTCTATGAAGAAAAACCACTGCCGTCGGATGAAGGCGTAGGCAAGCGCATTAGTGCACTGATTCGCTGGAATGCAGTTGCCATGGTATTACGTGCTGGTAAATACGCGCCTGAGCTCGGTGGGCATATTGCATCCTATGCGTCATCGGCAACCCTCTATGAGACAGGCTTTAATTATTTTTTTAAAGGGCCTAATGGCGCCCATGGTGGTGATTTACTTTATATTCAAGGTCATTCATCTCCCGGAATTTATGCACGTGCATTTCTTGAAGGCAGAATTTCAGAAGATCAACTCAGTAAATTCAGACAAGAAGTGGGTGGCGGTGGATTATCCTCTTATCCTCATCCTTGGTTGATGGGCGAATTTTGGCAATTCCCAACTGTGTCGATGGGGCTAGGACCACTACAGGCCATCTATCAAGCACGTTTTATGAGATACCTTGAAAATCGCGGGCTCATCGCAGCGGATGGTCGCAAAGTATGGGCGTTTTTGGGCGATGGTGAAACGGATGAGCCTGAATCATTGGGCGCATTGTCCATAGCCGCGCGTGAAAAACTGGATAATTTGATTTTTGTGGTGAATTGTAATCTGCAGCGTTTGGATGGCCCCGTTAGAGGCAATGGAAAAATCATTCAAGAGCTAGAAGGGATATTTCGTGGCGCCGGCTGGAACGTGATTAAAGTCATTTGGGGAAGTCGCTGGGATTCATTATTTGCCCGCGATACAGAAGGTTGGATGCAAAAACGCATGCAAGAATGTGTGGATGGCGACTATCAAGCGTATAAAGCCAATGATGGTGCTTATGTTCGCGAACATTTTTTTGGCCAATATCCTGAATTGAAGAAAATGGTTGAGCATATGACCGACGACGAAATTTGGCATTTAAATCGGGGTGGTCATGATTCGAAAAAGGTTTATGCAGCATATGCAGCAGCAGTTGCGCACAAAGGTTCTCCCACGGTTATTTTAGCCAAAACCATCAAAGGATATGGCATGGGGGCAGCGGGTGAAGGGATGAACATCACCCATCAGCAGAAAAAAATGACCATTGAACAGCTGCGTGCTTTTCGTGATCGGTTTAGTATCCCCATCAGCGATGATAAAATTACCGAGATCCCTTTTTATCGACCGGCTGATAATAGCCCCGAGATCCAATATTTGCGTAAACAACGCGAAGCCTTGGGTGGCTATTTGCCAGCGCGAACGTCAGAATTTGAACCGTTAAAAATTCCTGCATTGTCTGCATTCACATCCGTGACCAAAGGTTTGGGTGAGCGAGATATTTCAACCACAATGGCGTTTGTTCGTATTCTTTCTGTGCTATTGAAAGACAAAGAAATCAGTGCGCGCATTGTGCCGATTGTGCCAGATGAATGTCGAACATTTGGGATGGAAGGGCTATTCCGTCAAAT
Source organism: uncultured Gammaproteobacteria bacterium (assembly GCA_963784615.1). Classification (GTDB taxonomy): domain Bacteria; phylum Pseudomonadota; class Gammaproteobacteria; order Legionellales; family Legionellaceae; genus UBA11403. Next base: position 704,633 of record CAWASG010000001.1, on the reverse strand, counting down.
TGGAATTTACTCAGCAGTGGGTCAATTGTATACACCTGTCGATCACGAGCAAGTGATGTATTATCGTGAAGCAAAAGATGGCCAAATGTTAGAAGAGGGCATTAACGAGGCAGGTGCATTTTGTTCATGGATGGCGGCTGCAACCTCGTATAGCTCGAACAAACTGGCAATGATACCTTTCTATATTTATTACTCGATGTTTGGGTTTCAACGCATTGGAGATTTGGCCTGGGCGGCAGGGGATATGCAAGCGCGTGGATTTTTACTGGGAGGCACCGCTGGTCGAACAACACTTGCGGGCGAGGGGCTACAGCATCAAGATGGTCATAGCCATTTGATGTCTGCAACCATTCCAAATTGCATCAGCTACGATCCAACGTATGCGTATGAATTAGCGGTTATCATTCAAAATGGTTTGCACCGCATGTTTGAAAAACAAGAGAATATTTTTTATTACATCACCGTGATGAATGAAAATTATCAGCATCCTGATATGCCAGAAGGCGTTGAAGAGGGCATTATTAAAGGGATGTATTGTTTGAAAAAAGGCCCAAAACAAGCGAAAAAGCGTGTTCAGCTGTTGGGTTCTGGTACGATTTTGCGTGAGGTAATTGAGGCTGCGCGCATGTTGCAAGAGGATTATGAGGTTGCGTCCGATATATGGAGTGTCACGAGCTTTACCGAGCTGCGTCGAGATGGTTTGGCGGTTGAACGTCATCATCGGATGCATCCCGACAAGCCGCGCAAGCAGTCTTATGTGAGTCAACAATTGAAAGGCGTGCAAGGGCCTGTGATTGCCGCAACTGATTACATGCAGCTTTATGCGGATCAAATCCGTCCATTTATTGATGTCCCCTATATAACATTAGGCACAGATGGATATGGTCGTAGCGATACGCGCGCGCAGTTGCGTCATTTCTTTGAGGTGGATGCCAAATTTATTGCGGTAGCCGCGCTCAATGCACTCGCTGATCAGGGTGAGTTGCCGAAGCAAACAGTGTTGGAAGCAATAAAACGGTATGGCATTGATCCAGATAAATTGGATCCAACTACCGTTTAAATTGTAATCATTGACTATCAGATGACGCTAGAGATGATGATGGGGTGAATCGTTGCAAAAGCCCCTAAATAGAAGAGGGATTTATGAGTGATAAAAAAGAAATAGTTGTCCCGGATATTGGCGGCGCGAGTGGCGTTGACGTCATTGAAATCCTCGTCCAAAAAGGTGACAAAATAGAAAAAGATACCCCCTTGGTGACCTTGGAATCCGATAAGGCCAGTATGGAAATTCCATCACCAGGCGCAGGTATTGTCGACAGTATTCGTATGAAAATCGGTGACAAGGTCTCTGAAGGCGATGTAATTTTGATGTTGCAAGTTGAAGCAACGTCAGCGCCTGTGGTTGAGACTAAAGTTGAGGCAGCACCCGAGGTACCAGTAACAGTTGAAATCGAACCTGCCATACCTGTTGTTGCCCCGGCAGAGCCTGTAGCCGCTTCAATGCCATCGATAGCTTCATCAGGAGAAGTTTTTGCAGGGCCTGGCGTTCGACGTATCGCTCATGAATTGGGTTTGAATTTGGCGGACATACAGGGCTCAGGTCGTAAATCGCGTATTACCAAAGAAGATCTTCAGCTGTATGTCAAAAACAAAATCAGTCAGAGCTCATCTGGTAGCGGCTTGTCCGTGCCTGCTGCGCCTGCGATTGATTTTAGTCAGTTTGGTGAAATTGAAGCGAAGCCGCTGAACAAAATTAAAAAGTTGACCGGCACTAATTTACATCGCTCATGGGTAACGATTCCTCATGTGACACAATTCGATGAAGCAGATATCACTGATTTAGAAGCCTTCAGAAAGAGTGAAACGTCGCCGGATTATAAGCTGACTATTCTTGCTTTTGTGTGCAAGGTCGTGAGCAAGGCGCTTGTTGTTTATCCTCAGTTCAACGCTTCATTGGATGCAAAAGGCGAGAATCTGATTTACAAACGATATGTGAATATTGGTATCGCCGTAGATACACCCAATGGTCTGGTTGTGCCTGTTATTAAAGGTGTTGATCGTCTCTCGGTTGCTGATATCGCCAAAGAGATGGCGCGATTGAGTGCGAAAGCGCGGGATAAAACATTAATGCCAGCTGACATGAGCGGTGGGTGCTTTACCATTTCCAGTTTGGGTGGAATCGGTGGAACAGCATTTACTCCAATTGTGAATGCCCCTGAAGTTGCTATTTTAGGCTTGTCGCGTTCCAGCATTAAACCTGTGTATGAATCAGGCACGTTCGTACCACGGATGATGTTGCCACTGTCATTATCCTACGATCATCGCGTGGTTGACGGTGCGGAAGCCGCACGTTTCACACGATTTTTAGCAGAACATTTAGCGGATATTCGACGAATATTATTATAGTAAGCATTGGACAGAACAGTAGTTTTTGACGTAAAACCTAAGGTGGTAGTGGCATGCCTTCTCCCGTTGACGGGAGAAGGTGCCCGACAGGGCGGATGAGGGTAGATCCTGTCGGGCACCCTCTCCCATCAATGGGAGAGGGTGATCCTCCTGACCATCGGTTTTTACGATGGGAATTGCTGTTCCAACCAGTGTTGTTGAGCGGGACACCGTTTCCAATATTTAAAAATATGAGGTTTTTAGACATGATCAAAACAATTAAAACAGAAGTCGTGGTTATCGGCAGTGGTCCCGGCGGTTATACCGCGGCATTTCGTGCGGCAGATTTAGGTAAAAAAGTGATGTTGATCGAGCGTTTTGATACGTTGGGTGGTGTCTGCCTGAACGTCGGTTGCATTCCCTCCAAGGCTTTGTTACACATCGCAAAAGTCGTTGATGAAACCCACGAAATGGCATCTCAAGGCATTGAGTTTGGCGCACCAAAGATTGACAATAAAAAATTAGTTGCTTGGAAAAACAGCGTTGTTAGCAAATTAACGGGCGGCCTCAATGCATTGGCCAAACAACGTAAAGTTGAAGTTTTGGTTGGTACTGCGTCATTTTCAGGCAGCAACCAGGTCGTAGTGGATGCTAAAGAAGGCAAGGTACATGTTGATTTTGAACAAGCGATTATTGCTGTTGGCAGTGAGTCGATCAATTTACCCTTTATTCCGGAAGATAAACGTATTTTCAGCTCAACCGGTGCTTTGGAACTGGCAGATATCAAGGGTAATTTGTTGGTTTTAGGCGGAGGCATTATCGGTCTCGAAATGGCGACGGTTTATTCATCACTGGGCGTTGATGTGACTGTCGTTGAGTTCATGGATCAACTGATTCCAGGTGCAGACAGTGATTTAGTCTCTGTTCTGCAAAAGCGCATGACTAAAAAGGGCGTCAAGTTTCTGTTGAAAACCAAAGTTACTGCAGTGGAAGCGAAAAAAGACGGCATTTACGTGACAATGGAAGGGCAGCACGCCACCGACAAGCCAATGTGTTTCCAACAAGTATTGGTTGGTGTTGGCCGAAAACCAAATGGTGGGCAGATTTCTGCAGAGAAAGCAGGCGTTAAGGTTGACGAGCGCGGTTTTATTGCCGTAGACAAGCAAATGCGCACGAACGTTCCTCACATTTTTGCAATTGGCGATGTCGTCGGACAGCCGATGCTCGCCCACAAAGCCATTCCAGAAGGCAAAGTGGCTGCTGAAGTTATTGCTGGGATGAAGCATTATTTCGATCCTAAATGCATACCGAGTGTTGCCTATACTGATCCTGAATTGGCATGGGTAGGATTAACAGAACGCGAAGCCAAAGCTCAAGGTATAGCATATGAAAAAGCAACCTTTCCCTGGGCGGCAAGCGGTCGGGCATTAAGCATGGGCCGTGAAGAAGGGATGACCAAGCTCCTGTTTTCTCCCGATAGCAAACGCATTCTCGGCGCAGGCATCATCGGTGTGAACGCAGGTGATTTAATTGCAGAAACGACTCTTGCGATTGAAATGGGTTGTGACGTAGAAGACATCGCACTCACGATTCACCCTCATCCAACCCTTTCTGAAACAATTGCACAAGCGGCTGAAATGTTCGAAGGCACGATTACTGATTTGTATCTGCCAAAGAAAAAGAAGTCGTAGTCGCGAATCATGCATCAGGGCGTGTCGGCATTCTGTAATGCGTGACACGCCTATATGCTCCTGGCCAGAGCGAAGCGCGGCAATCCAAAGTTCAGAGCACGGTACTCTGGATTGCCGCGCTTCGCTCGCAACGACGGAACCTGCAAATTCATTGTGGCTGTTTGTACCGAATGTACTGTGAACCTGTCCAAATTAGATGAACAACGTACTAGCTGACGTGGATTTAGATTCGGATATATTCAAAAATATGGAGAAGTACCCGCTTGTTTATCATGATTAACTGGCGAATTCCACTGCCAGTCAAGGATATTAATCAAAGGTTGGACTTCGGCAGACCCGCTTCAACTCAACCCACGGTTTGTCTATAACAAAAAATTCTCACCCAAATAAACATCTTTTACCTGTTGATTCGCCAAAATGTCTTCAGCAGACCCTTCACACAAGACGGTGCCTTTATTGACGATATAAGCGCGGCTGCAGATGTCCAGTGTTTCGCGTACGTTGTGATCGGTAATGAGTACACCGATATTTTTTTCGCATAAATGGGTGATGATTTTTTTGATGTCGATTACCGAAATGGGGTCGACGCCGGCAAAAGGTTCGTCTAACAAGATGAATGCGGGTTCAATGGCGAGGGCGCGGGCGATTTCTACTCTGCGGCGCTCGCCGCCGGATAAACTCATGCCGAGGTTGTTGCGTAGGTGGGTGATGTTAAATTCAATGAGTAATTGTTCTAATGTATCCAGTTGCGCTTGTTTATCTAAATCAGTTCGAAGTTGCAAGATAGCGAGGATATTGTCGCTGACACTCATTTTACGAAAAATGGAGGCTTCCTGGGGTAAATAACCAATACCAAGGCGAGCACGTTGATGAATGGCTAAATGCGTGAGGTCTTTACCGTTTAATAAAATTTGGCCTTTGTCACAGGATTGCAAACCGACAATCATATAAAAACAGGTGGTTTTCCCTGCGCCGTTTGGCCCGAGTAATCCTACGCATTCACCGCGTTGAATCCGTAAACTGACATCGTTGACGACCATGCGTGTCTTAAAGGATTTTTGTAAATGATGGGCAATCAGGCTCGATCCAGAAATAACTTCATTCATGATGATCCTCGGGATGAATAATAATGACGGTTTGGCCTTGGCTATGATGAGACTGGGCCAGCACGTGTTGATGGAGTGTGTCGTAGTCAATTGTTGGCGCAGAAAAGGAATCTTTTCCCTGCTCTACACGGGCGCGGCCTATCAATTGAATTAAGTGTTTTTCAGGAAAATAGCGAATGGTATTAGCATAAGCATGAACTGGCGGTTTTTTTTCATCAGTGAGCGTCCAAAAATGCGCTTGCTCAGTTTTACTGCCTTCAGCAATCGCTTTGATAAGTTTGTTTTTCGCATCAACCTCGGTCATGGCTTTTGCGGCACGTAAATGCGTGGACCCTTGATCCAGTTCGACATTGTCTTTATAGATCCCCAGATGGGTTTCTTGATTGATGTCTGCAGAATTGGCTCTAAAATTTAAAATTTGGTTTTTATCTGTGGGCAATGCAAAGCATAGTGGTGTGAGCAAAAGCAGAAGAATGCCGTAATATAAATTACCCGCGATTCGGATCATATACGCCTCGTGCTTGACTGAGTAATCGAACATGCTTTTTTTCCAAATCGGCTTTCATGCCTTTGGCTTGTACTTGATGTCCTGGTTGTTCAAATAAAATGTCTTTAGATGTGACGGCATGTTTTGTCTTGGGAAAATAAGTGATGGCTTCTGTTGTAAATGTACTTTCTTCGTTGTGCGTGCCTTTGTGCTGGTGTATGCGCACGTTGTCTTTGAATGTAATTTTTGTACCGCCATAAAGTGCCGTTGCTTGCTTGGCATTGATCTCCCATGCGCCTTGACCATCTTGAATAATGGTAATTCGCGGTGATTTAATCCAATGGGTATTGTTTTTGGGGACGTGACGTACGAGCGGCGATTGTAGCGAATTCTCGAGCTGCCCAGTTGCCGAGAATCGCTGCAAGTTCAGCTGAGTCATGACGGTATCGGTTGTGGTCAGCAAGGTTTCAGCATCGAGCTTAAATTTTGTGCCACTGCTGGCAAAGTACCAGCCGGAGCAGGCTAATAGAAGCAGCGATGCAAATAGAAAAAACGCTTGCTTGGCAGCATTCATGAAGATAAATACCTTTGTAATGCAGTATCAAATTTATGTTGTGAATTTAAAATAAAGTCACAAACCTCACGAACTGCACCATTGCCTCCGGTGAATTCAGTCGTCCAGGAAGCAAATTCTTTGACCTGAGGGCGAGCATTCCCAACTGCAATTCCCAATCCAACGCGTTGAATAATCGCAATGTCGGGTAAATCATCGCCCACATAAGCGAATGCGTTATCGGGTAATTGTAAGCTTGATTTGATAGCTTCATAAGCGGTTAGTTTTTCAACCTGGCCTTTGTAATAGCGCGAAATACCGAGTTGTTTCATGCGATGATCGATGAGATCGGATCTGGACGTTGTGATAACGGCAACTTCAATACCCGCGGCCATCACTAATTTAAGTCCCATACCATCTTGAAGGTTAAATGCTTTTTGCTCATTGCCAAAATTATCCATATAAACGCGAGCGTCTGTTAAAACGCCATCAACATCGCAGATGAGACATTGAATTTTTTTAGCTCTTTCGATTAAATCGGTCATATCTTGGTATCCTTAAATTACACCTGCCCGCAGCAAGTCATGTAGATGAATGACCGCAACAGGGCGATTTTCCTCATCCACAACAATGAGTGAGGTAATCACATGTTTTTGCATTAATGCCAGTGCCTCTGCAGCCAAAAGTCCACTGTGAACGGTCTGGCAGTTATACGTCATCACTTCAGCGATTGTGGTAGTGTTGATCTCGCGATTTTGTGTCAATGTTCGTCGAATATCACCGTCGGTATAAATACCAGTGAGTACCCCATGCGTATTAACGACACAAGTCATACCCAGTTTTTTGGCAGTGACTTCGATTAATGCCTCACTGACAGTTGCTTGTTCACGAACGATTGGCAGCGCATCTCCACTGTGAAAAATGTCGTCAATACGCAGTAACAGACGCTTGCCCAATGAACCGCCGGGATGAGCGCGGGCAAAATCGTCGGCAGTAAATCCGCGGGCTTGTAATAAAGTGATGGCCAGAGCGTCGCCCATCACCAGTGCAACGGTTGTACTGGTTGTCGGTGCCAATCCGTGCGGACAAGCTTCGTGTTTAATCGAGACGTCAAGATGAATATCGGCTGTTTGCGCGAGGATTGAGCAGGGATTTCCGGTCAAGGTAATTAGCGGAATTTCCAAACGTTTAATCAACGGCAGAAGGGTGACGAGTTCATTGGTTTGGCCTGAGTAAGAAATAGCAACAAGAACGTCTTGGCGGGTGATCATGCCCAAGTCGCCGTGGTTGGCCTCTCCTGGATGCATAAAAAAAGCAGGAGTCCCTGTGCTCGCGAGTGTTGCCGCAATTTTTTTTCCAATATGCCCGGATTTGCCCATGCCGGTGACAACGACGCGACCCTTGCAGGCTAATAATTGCTCGCAAGCTGCTTGAAATCGTTCATCAATCTGTTGGGTTAATTCAAATACCGCTTGTGCTTCTGTTTCGATAACAGCAAGTCCAAGTTTGCAAAAATTCATAGAATACTCTAGCTTTTCTGACTAATTTGAATTTTAACATATTTTAATCGTCTGAGTAATCTGTATAATAGAAATAATAATCATGTAAATTATACTAAAAGAGTCAGCATGAATGGCAATCTAGTCAATATTACACAATTAACATTCTCTCGTGGGGAACGTCGAATATTCGATGGCGTTGATATCTGCGTTAAGCGTGGGGCGATTACAGCGATTATGGGGCCTAGCGGCAGCGGTAAAACAACGCTATTGCGTTTAATCGGTGGATTATTAACACCTGACTCTGGAGAAGTGACCGTTGATGGTCAAAATATTCATCGACTTTCTCATAAAGAACTATACTTGATTCGACAAAAAATGGGATTACTGTTTCAAAGTGGTGCTTTATTTACACATCTTTCAGTGTTTGACAATGTTGCCTTTCCACTGCGAGAGCACAGTCGCTTGAATGAAGCCATTATTCGTGATGTCGTTTTGATGAAACTTCAAGCCGTTGGGCTGCGAGGTGCCGCCCAGTTAATGCCCAGCGACTTGTCAGGTGGTATGGCTAGGCGCGTTGCGCTTGCGCGAGCGATGGTTCTTGATCCTGAGCTGATGATGTTTGATGAGCCCTTCACCGGACAGGATCCAATTTCAATGGGCGTTTTGGTGCGTTTAATTAAACGTTTAAACCAATTGCTCAATACAACAACGATTATTGTTTCGCATGATGTTGAAGAAACGTGTTCGATTGCCGATTATGTATATCTAATTGCTGGCGGTCATGTGATTGGTCAAGGCACACCGGCTGAGCTACGTGACTCTCAACAGCCGGAAGTTAGGCAATTTATGCATGGTGAAGCGGATGGCGTTGTACCGTTTCATTATCCTGCACGTGCATTTAATGAGGAGCTACTGGATGCTTGAGTGGATATCCCAATTGGGTCAACGTGGATTGAATGGGTTGCAGATGATGGGGTATTCGAACCGGTTTTTGGTTCGTGTTTTGTTCAGATCGCCAGATTTCAGGCGTCTTTGGCCTTCTTTACGGGCGCAGCTTTACTTTGTGGGCGTTCAATCTACACTTATTATTGTGGTGTCGGCATTGTTCATCGGGATGGTGGTTGGACTGCAAGGATATAATACCTTGGAGAAATTTGGTGCAACCACTCAGCTGGGGCAGTTACTGGCATTGAGCATTGCGCGTGAATTAGGGCCTGTCATCAGCGCGTTACTCTTTGCTGGTCGTGCAGGTTCGGCATTGACTGCTGAAATTGGGCTGATGAAAGCGACTGAGCAATTGGATAGCATGGATATGATGGGCGTTGATCCGTTAGGGCGCGTGATTTACCCGCGCTTTTTGGCGGGTATGATTGCATTACCGATGCTATCGTTTATTTTTTCAGCGGTTGCTGTGTTTGGTGGTTATTTTATTGGCGTGGATTGGCTAGGTATTGATGGCGGTAGTTTTTGGTCGAACATGCAAGCAGCAGTTGATTTTCGAATTGATATTTTAAGTGGTGTGATTAAAAGCTGTGTTTTTGCCTTTGCTGTGATCTGGATATCAGTTTTTCAAGGTATGTCTTGTGTCCCCACTGCCGGTGGGATTAGTCAAGCGACTACTCGAACGGTTGTTTATTCATCGCTTGCAGTATTGGGGCTTGATTTTATGTTGACGGCTTTTATGATTGGAGGATGGTAAATGAATAAGCAGCGATATGTTGATATCAGTGTCGGTTTGTTTATGCTGTTTGGTATTGCGGCTTTTCTTGTCCTTGTGATGAAAGTCAGTGGCGTCAACGAGTTGAAGTCGACCAACAATGGCTACACGGTGATGGCGAATTTTGCTGATATCGGTGGTTTGAGGGTTCGGGCTCCTGTAACGGTCGCGGGTGTAAAAATTGGTGAAGTCACGCGAATTGAGTTACAGCCAGGTGAGTTAAATGCCAAGGTCACGATGGCATTGCGAAAAGATAAGCCTATTCCTTTTGATGATGTGTCTGCACGTATTTTGACACAGGGTCTTTTAGGATCGAATTACATTAGTATTGTGCCAGGTTTTGAGGATGAGAGTAATAAAAGCCATCCTTATTTACGCTCCGGTGATGTCATTGCTAAAACACAAGAAGCGATCATTCTCGAAAATCTGATTGGTCAGTTGTTGTTTAATATTAATAAGAAGTCGTAATGCACATCAACCCATAGGTGAAACATGAAACGATTACAATTAACATTTTTAGCCCTGACTTTTCTTTTCTCACCGTTCCTGTTTGCAGATGCCTCACCCGTGCAGATGCTTGATCAAACAGCGCAACAGATCCTTGACACTTTAAAGCAAAACAAGTCGAGCCTGAAAAAAAATCCTCAGGTGATCCATCAAGCCGTCCAGCGTTATTTGTTGCCCATTGTAGATGTACAAGGGATGTCACGTTCAGTTTTAGGCCGCCAAGCATGGACTGCAGCATCGGGCGCAGACAGAGCAGATTTTGCACGCGCGTTCACGCAGTTGGTGATTCGGACGTATGCAACGCCGTTAGCTGAATACACGGATGAAACGGTTAAGTTTTTACCACAGCATGTGGCGGCAACAGGGCAATTTACTCGTGTGAATAGTCTTATTATTCGCTCTAAAGGTCCTAATATTCCATTGAGTTATAGCTTGGTCTCTAAAAATGGCCAATGGAAAATTTATGATTTGAGCGTTGAGGGTGTCAGTCTGCTTCAAAGCTTTCGAAATCAGTTTGGTCAGGCTTTAAAGAACGGAACAATGCGTGATTTAATTGCCCAAATGAGCAAAAGAAGTCAATCTCAATCACTGTCAAAGGGTTGAGAATTATGGTTGATTATGTATTTAAGCCATCCAATGTGTTAACATTCGAAACCGTTCAAGCGGACAGCAAGCGGCTGAGCAAAGTACTGGGTAATCAACAGAATGTGACGTGTATTCGATTTAATTTAGCAGATGTCACGCATTGTGATAGTACAGGGCTTGCGTTGTTGATTGAGGCGAAGCGTCTCTGCAATAGACGTAAACTATCTTTTGTGATGGAAAATATGTCCGACTCTCTGAGTGGTTTGGCTGAATTTTGTGAGGTTGATAGGGTCTTGTCATGATTGATAATGAAGAATTAGAACAAAAACTTAAACAGTGCTCTGGCGTAGATTATGTAAAAGTGAGTGGTGATGGGTATCATTACCATTTAACGCTTGTTTCAGATGCATTGATCGGTAAATCCAAGGTAGCCAGGCAGCAATGGGTGTATGCGTTGCTTAAAGAAGAAATTACGGCAGGTCTTTTGCATGCTTTGACTATGCAAACGTGGACGAAAGACGAATGGGAGAAGAAAAGTGGATAAATTGATCATCAAAGGTGGCGCTCAATTGAAGGGTGAAGTCACGATTTCTGGTGCAAAAAATGCGGCATTGCCGATTATTGCAGCAACCCTGCTCGCTACAGATAATGTGACGTTATCCAATGTCCCGAATTTAAATGACATTAGCACGATGATAGCGCTGTTGAGAGAACTCGGCTCAACGGTTGTGTCGGATCCAGATACTAATACAATTCAAGTGGTTGCTCGTCCCGAGAATGTAAGCGACAAACTCGTTGCGCCCTATGAGCTTGTTAAAACCATGCGTGCATCTATTCTGGTACTTGGGCCCTTATTGGCTCGTTTTGGCCAAGCCGACGTGTCCTTGCCGGGAGGATGTGCTATAGGCTCACGTCCTGTTGATTTGCATCTTAAAGCACTCAAAGCAATGGGCGCTGACATTGAGATTGAAAACGGCTATATCCGCGCTCGGTGCAAGCAAGGCAAGTTGGTTGGAAAAACTCTGGTTTTTGATACGGTGACGGTCACCGGTACGGAAAATATCCTAATGGCAGCGGTACTTGCCGAAGGTAAAACCCTTATTAAAAATGCGGCTAGAGAACCTGAAATTGTCGACCTCGCTAATTTTTTAATTCAAATGGGTGCAAAAATTTCAGGCGCTGGTACATCCACCATTGAAGTAGAGGGTGTAGAGTCTTTATCTGGCGGATCATATTCGGTCATGCCCGATCGTATAGAAGCCGGCACATATTTGATCGCTGGCGCGATTACGCGTGGTCAGGTGATGGTTAAACAAGTCAAACCAGATAATTTGCTCTCAATGTTATGTAAATTTGAAGAAGCTGGCGCATCATTGACGATTGGTGAGGACTGGGTAAACTTGGATATGCACGGTCTACGTCCAACAGCAGTTAATTTTTCAACAGCACCTTACCCTGCATTTCCAACGGACATGCAAGCACAGTTTATGGCCTTAAATACGATAGCAGATGGCACATCATCAGTTGTAGAAAATATTTTTGAAAATCGGTTTATGCATGTTCAAGAGTTACAACGGATGGGAGCAAACATTCGTGTGAATGGTAATTCAGCGATGTTAACCGGCATTGAGTGCTTGACGGGCGCACCGGTTATGGCGACTGATTTGCGTGCATCAGCCAGTCTCATTCTGGCGGGACTTGCGGCGAAGGGCGAAACAACGGTTCAGCGTGTCTATCATGTTGATCGTGGCTACGAGCGTATCGAACATAAATTAAATAGCTTGGGTGCAGATATCCGTCGGTGTTCGGAAGCGTGATACAGCGCGATGAATTAACCGCTTTTTTAGATGATTATTTGGCGTGTTCTTCCTTTAATGATTACGCGCCAAATGGCATGCAAGTAGAGGGGCGGCCCGAGATACATCGCATTTGCACAGCAGTAACTGCCTCTCATGATATTATCCAGCGAGCAAATCATCTTAAAGCTGATGTTTTATTGGTTCATCACGGCTTCTTTTGGCGTGGTGAAGATGCGGTATTAACAGGAATGATGCGGCAGCGCGTGGGTAGCATTATGAGCCATGATTTGAATTTGCTCGCCTATCATTTGCCACTGGACTGTCATCAGGAAATCGGTAATAACGCCTGCATTGGCCGGCTTCTAGAAACACAAGATATTACCTTGCATACGGCCGGTAAAATACCCAATGTATTGTGGGCCGGGCACTTCGAATCTTCAGTTGCGCCAACTACATTGATGCATCAATTAACCCATATTTTCCAGCGTAAGCCTTTACATGTTTCCGGCAGCACCAAAAAAATAAAACGAATAGCCTGGTGTAGCGGAGGCGCGCAAGATTTTATTCTAGACGCCCATCGTTTGGGTGTTGATGCTTATATCAGCGGTGAAATCTCCGAACGCACCTATTATCAAGCCCAGGAATTAGGCATTCATTATTTCGCTTGCGGACATCATGCTACAGAACGTTTTGGCATTCAGGCATTGGGTGAACTGATTAGCAAGCGTTTCGGTCTTACTCATCAATTTTTGGATACTGATAATCCAGTCTAATGCCTCATCAATATGGGATCTTCGAGTTGCCGCTAAGATTATGAGTTTTGCTCATCGTTTAGGCCAGACGATGTTTAGAGTTGAACGTTGTTTCGTCAAAAAAGCGCAGCCGTTATACTGCGCGCGGTATAGTAGGGCTAACTCGAGCTTTTTTGACGAAAAGTCGTGCAAAACTAAATGGATGGAGTACTAGTTCTGTTCGCAATTCACACCCACCTCATTAAAGGCAGATATCACAACTGAGCTATCCATTCCATTATCTAAACTCGCTTGAATGACACCACAAGCAGCAAGATTAAAGGTAACATCAGGAACCCAATAGTTTTCATTCGCTCTCATCATTACGTCAAAAGCGGTTTGAATATCCCAACCTGGTTGTGTTGCCAAGAGGTAAAATGCACGATTAAAAACACCACTCGAATAATGAACGTCCAGGCTTTTTTTGTAGTCTTTGACGTGGTCTATCGATCGCTTATCTTTTGCTGGATAATCTACGTAACGTAACGGCACACCATTGTAGGAGATTTCGCTGCCAATGCCCCAGTCATCACCGTCCCAATAAAATGGAAATTTCATTCGAAGCGAATCTCGAAGAGCAATGGATGCCATGTCAGAAAAAGACTCATTAATTGCGCCCGATTGCTCTTTATAAATTAATTTTGAATGATGGCTAGTGAATCCATGTGAAATTTCATGCGCGATAATTGATTGGCTAAAAATACTATATTGGCTGGAGTTACCATCCCCAATGGCAATTTGTTGATGAGAAAAAAGAGAGCCGTCTTTATTGTATATCGTGGGCAGATAGAAGGCATTAGACATATGTAAGTGTGTAAATATTTTAACGGGTAGATCGGTTCCTAAAGGATTGACTATACCATGCTGTCTATAGAGCCCAAGGGTTTCGTTCACAAAATACATTGCATCATTATTTGAAGAAAACGTTCCATTGGTTGAAATAAGGTTGTTATCGCCGTCAGAACTATAATAACTCCATGGCATACAAAGGGAATAAGGAGAATATAATTCATTATCCTTTTCTTCGGTTACAGATATTGGAAAGATATTTTCTGGCCACTGAATAAAAAATTGTCCAAGATCAATAAGCGCCATTTCCGGGGTCTGTAAATAGCACCATAATGCCCATCTATCAACAGGAAACCGACCCAATGAAGGTAAGTCGGGCTTTGATGTTCCATATTGAAAAGCACCTTGTCGATATGGAAGATTAATTGTATTACCACCAAGACCTTCACCCTCGTCGATTGATGCATTGGCTTCATCCCACTTATCCAAAACAAGACTATTTACTGCATCAATTATAAAATGGGGGTTGTGAATAATTTCATCATTATCAGATGTGAAAAAACTTAGTAAGTAAGCGTGATGTGCTTTTTTTTGCTTATCAAGAAAAATAACATGCTGAACCTGTTGAGCCTTTATTGGCGTTGAAACTGTTGCCAAAACAGGGGCAATAACATCAACCTCCTGAAGAATCGAAACATTTTGAGGGATGTCTTTTTCAATATTGGAAACCAATGTTCCAGACAGCTTTGGAGCATGATGATCTTGATAATGAATAATGATTTCTTTTCCCCACACTGGAATATTATCATAGGTCATTGTGTATCGAACATGTTCTGCGCTTCCCTCATCCTCAGAAGATCGTTTAACAAACTGGTAATGTGAAGGCATAGCCCCTTGAATTGGAATCAGCTTACGATTCAGTAACGATACCTGATAACGATTTAATTCGTGGGTCGAACTCATCCAAAGGTTTTGTTCGGTCGCTGCCATTACATCCACAACGTAAAAAAAGTAAATGAAACTAAATAAGAGAGTCACAACTCGGGAGCGATGATTAAAGCGATTAAAAAAGCACATTTTCATATAAAAAACCTCATAAATAACAGGGGCTGTTGACGTTTCATTGCATAGTTTCACGTCCCGAGAGCACCAGCGCCACGTCGGGGTTTGGAAGCGAGTTGTCAACAGACTTCAGTGTAGATTGAGCCATTTTCTCCTCAGTCATCTTCCTATAGCTCGTCCGCGGAATCTATGGGTGGAGTGGATAAGGAATTACTCAGTAAGAGTGAGGACGAGCATATGCTCATTTCTTAAAAAATAACAACAAAGACAAACTAAGCGCACTATAGCTGAAAATAAGTCCAATTAAAAGGGGAGAGCCTTGCTCTTTCTTTCGGGCGCCAGGGGGTTTTGCTAAACATTCGAAAGCAATGGATGACGTTCGAGAGCAGCATGGATGTGGATGCGTGTCTAACAAAAGCCACCGGTGGCTGAAACGATGAATAAGACTGTTTAGGATGAGTTACACTGAAATTCAATATTGACAAAACACTAACCAGACCTTCGATACTTGTAGTAATATAAAATCACACTTACTGAGACAAAGATGACAATGCAATACATAGCCTCATTTTTTAAAAAATTATACGCTAAATTGCCCGTATTGATTTTTGATGTGGTTGCGGTGCCTGTATCCTGGTTGTTGGCCTATTACTTGAGATTTAATTTACGTCCTTATTCTGTTCCACTCGAGCAATCTGATTTTTATTCCGCGCTGGGTATTCTCATTGTTGTTCAAACCGCTTGTTATTACTTTTTCAAAGTCTATCGAGGCTTATGGCGTTTTTCATCCATAGGTGATGTAGTTCGTATCATTCGAGCTGTTGTGTGTGCATTGATAATCGTGATTCCAATTTTTTATTTCATGTCCATAATGAGCGTTGTTCCACGCTCTGTCTTTCCTCTCTATGGTTTGATCTTAACGGCACTTCTTTGTAGCGCGCGGTTTCTGCGACGAAGTTATTGTGACAAGGCATTTCAGAGTCGTGATTCTGTCTCTCACCAACGAGTCTTGATTATCGGCGCAGGACTAGCGGGCGCGGGTTTGATTCGTGATTTAAAACGCACAACGTCTTATTTCCCTGTCGGCTTTATCGATGATAATCTTTCCAAAAAAGGGCTCGAAGTTCATGGTGTTCGGGTGCTGGGTGATACGAAAGCATTAGAGCGATTGGTTTCGAAATTCAATATTGATTTGATTTTTATTGCCATTCCCTCAGCAAGTTCTGTGGTCATGCGTCATATCGTTGAGATGTGTGAGCGTTGCTTCGTTCCTTTCCGCACGCTGCCAAGTCTTCATGCTATTGCAGCGGGGCGCGTGGAAGTCAATGCATTACGAGACGTGCGTATTGAGGATTTACTGGGACGGGATCAGGTTGAGCTTCACTGGGACAAAATTTCGGCTGATATTCAAGGTAAACGGGTGTTGGTCACGGGTGGTGGTGGGTCCATCGGCTCAGAGCTCTGTCGACAAATCCTCAAGCTTCAACCTGAACGGTTAATGGTTTTAGATAACAGCGAATTCAATTTATATGCAATTGAATTGGAGTTAAAGCGTGTATTCCCAATGATTCCAATTGAAATCGCATTGGTTAGCGTCACTGATCGCATTGCTGTGAATGATTTGATGCATCAGTATAAGCCGCATATTGTTTTTCATGCAGCAGCTTATAAGCATGTGCCCATGTTAGAAAAGCAAATTCGTGTTGGGGTCAAAAATAATATTATTGGTACGCAAGTCCTGGCTGAGGCGAGTGTGTCTACTTCAGTGGAAAAGTTTATCCTTATTTCAACAGATAAAGCGGTTAACCCAACTAATGTGATGGGAGCGACCAAACGCATAGCTGAAATTTTTTGTCAAAATTTGAATTCCCGTGTCAGTACGCAATTGATTACCGTGCGATTCGGGAATGTGCTCGGATCGGTTGGAAGCGTTGTCCCTTTGTTTAAACAACAACTGCAACAAGGCGGTCCACTTACGGTTACTCATCCTGATATGGAACGTTATTTTATGACCATATCTGAGGCATCACAACTTATTTTGCAGGCGATGGCTAATGGAACGGGTGGCGAAATATTTGTTTTAGACATGGGTGAGCCGGTTAAAATCAGTTATCTCGCGCAGCAAATGATTCGGCTTTCTGGCAAGGAGCCAGAAAAAGACATTCAAATACAATATACAGGGCTTCGGCCGGGTGAGAAATTATTTGAAGAGTTGTTTCATGCCTCCGAGCAGTTGGTTGAAACCTCACACGAAAAATTATTTAAAGCCCGTTTTAGAGAAATGGATTGGGATCAATTACTTGAAGCGATTAAATTACTGGATCTAGCCTGTACTGCAAATCAGGTTGATGAGTTGCGCCTTGTCTTAAAAAATTTGGTACCGGAGTACCAGTGTGATTTAAACACGTTGTCACTAGCGAGTTCGGAGCAATTGGAAGGTATGTCTTCGTAGGTTGCTATGTAGGTTGGTAGGTTGGGTTGAGCGAGAGCGAAGCCCAACAAGACACTTCTACGAAAGCTAAATTGAGTGCACGATTGTTGGGCTTCGCTCTCGCTCAACCCAACCTACCAACCTACCAACCTACCAACCTACCAACCTACCAACCTACCAACCTACCAACCTACCAACCTACCAACCTACCAACCTACCAACCTACCAACCAACCAACCAACCTACATCAACCTTGCCGTCTGCTCAAACTCATCAAACATTTTTGTCGTTGCACTTTCTCGTGTAATAAACCAATCGAAAAAGTAGGTTTTTCTTAACTCAAACACATGATGATTCTCTTCTTTGTTTCGCCATTCGATAATGGAGGCGATGATGTCCTCAGGTTTGTCATAGGTTTTTGGAGCTTGCTGCTCATAAAGCGCTTTTAATTTGTTAAATTTTTCTACGGTCTTTGGTGAGTCCGGCTCAAGGGTGATGATATCCTCCATCCGTCGATAGAGTTTGGTTAACAATTCCTGTTGTTTGGTAACGGCATCGTCACTCGAAGCAGGTCTAAACGCATTGGGTGGTAAAGGGAGAATATAAAATGGATGGTTTTGGCGGATTTGTCCGGCAACTAATGTAGTTGGGACAGGTAAGTCTTTATAAAATTGGGGGGATACATTGGTTTCAGTTGTTCCTCGGCCTTTGTTCACTATAGCAAGAGCTGTCTCCCGGCAATCCGGCTTGCCGCGACCAAAAGCCTGCATGTCTTCGTAAAGGGTGTCCCCGACAAGGCTTTCGCTCTGTTCCTCTTCCATGCGAGGAACAATAATACCATAATTAAACTCGACGTTTTCAGTTTCATTTTCTTTTGGGAGGTATGTCCACATTAAATCATCCCTAAGCACGATGGGTGCAATTTTTTTTAAACTTGTAGGCGTGATTAAAGTAGGCGCGCCACCAGTATTGTTTTGGATAATTGCATCATAGTCTTGGAGCCGGTCATTATTTAATTCCAGGTCAATGGTGACATTCTTTTGTTTGTTAATATAAAAAAGCTTATTTAGATTTTTTTCTTGGTTGACGACTCGAATATATCCGGTATCAAAATTGACTGAATTTGAAAGCTTCCCATCAGGTAAGTCAGTTAAGTGAACAGATTGGCATTGGTCTGCCTCATCTTCAATTGCACGATCCAGACACTGTTGTTTGTTGATTTTTTTCAGATAATTAAACAGATCGACTGTTTGTTGGTACGTAATGGCATAGGCACTATAGGTGATGTCTCTGGTATGTGTTGGATCACGGTGCGAAATCGGTTCAGATGAGAAAGTTGCTTTGATATTTGAAAATGCCATTAAACAAGGTTCTGCACAAGCGTTGGGCATATGATGTGAGCGATACTTTTTTGCAACGCGAGCTAACAGCTGTGGCTGTTTATCCACAACCACTCCCAGCATGATGAAGCTATGAAGTCCCTGCTTAGCAATGGATATAAAATATTCATCTGTTTTTGAGGCTTTGAACGTCATTGGCATGATCTCACCCTTGCTACTATAAAGCTACCAATAGATGTAAATTTATTGTGCTATTCATCAATAAATAACGCAAGAAAGTGTATCCTCTCGATATCGCAGGGCAACCTCAGACGCCGACTTTCCGCGGAAAGTCGGCAATCAGGTTTTACCCTGTGATATCGAGAGGATACAAAAAAGTCGTTTCAAATCGCGGTGCGATGGTTATGAAATATTCGAGATCGAATAATCAAGATGCCATTAGAAACATTATGGGTAAGTCCTCCCCGACAAAGTGATAGTATTTCCTAAATCTTAAAACGGCAACTTGTCAGTGTCAGTATTTATAATTCTGGCTACACCTTTCCTTTGTGCAACCCTGTTAATTGAGATGCGTTTGTCTGTGTCAATTTTATGTTCATTCATAAAATGTGCTGTAGAAATACCATGATCATTTATTTCGACATAGAGGTTTCTCCTGAAGATAGAAAGTGTGTGTTATTTTCACAATCCACCAAAATCAACCTGCCTGAATCATCGATCCCATTTGCCCGACCGGTGAGTTTACTTCCCTGCGTTGAAACAGTGATTAACTGACCATACAAGGCATCAACTTGTTGCCACTGATCTATAAACGTGCCTAATCCTGATGTGATTAAACGTTGTAACTGTTGATGCAGATGTTCGATAAGTCGCCCAATGATGTGATTGCGATTTTGGAGCTCTCCTGAGATATCAAAGAGTGAGCACCAGGGTTTGTCTGGGGGCGAGTGTGCTTGTGTATTTGAATTGACATTGATGCCGATGCCAATGATGACTTCAAGGTGATTGGCATCGGTTATTAACTCAATTAAACATCCAGATAATTTCTGCCCCTGCCAGAGAATGTCATTTGGCCACTTGATAACCAGATGATCATTCAAACCCAGTTCATCGAGTGTATTGATAATCGCCAGGCTTGTGACCAGGCTTAATCCTGATAAAAGTGCCAGGTCGCAGTCCAGTCGAAATCGCGCAGAAAAATAGATGTTTTCGCCGAAAGGGGAGTGCCATGTGCGCCCAAAGCGCCCACGTCCCTGGGTTTGCGTCTCCGCACAACAGATGTGGATATTCTCTTGGCTGGGTTGATTTTTAAGAAAGCGATTGGTTGAATCGATAGTCTCGAAAATATCAACTTGTACGCGAGGGTTGAGGGTGTGAATGTGGTGCCGAATATCTGCTTCATTCAGGGGAGTCATCTTATGTTCCATTATCCAGGAGGAGAAGGTCGTCTAGCGACAGTGCCAAATAGCGAATCTCTTGTACACGAGTATCATAACAAAGTGAGGCGCAGCAAGCGACTTGTGGCATGAACGATATGATTTTCCATGAGCGTTGATGCAATGTGTCAGGGACGATTTGGGGTGTGGATGATAAAATCGGGACATCAAATTGTTGTGTTGGATAACTTAACCCTAAACCGCAGGCTTTGATAAACGCTTCTTTTTGCGCCCAAATATTAAAAAAAGTTAAAGCAGTAAAAGAGGTCGTCGCCTTCTTGAGGGCCAGAATTTCCTGATTTGAAAACAAATGCTCGCCGATGCCATAATAGGGACGTGCGGAAAAATGCTCAAGATCAACACCCAGTGGGTAGTCCTTGCCAACAGCAAGAATGGCCATATCACCTGAATGGCTGAGATTAAATTGTAAGAAGGGGGCGTTGACTAATTCGGGTTTGCCATATTGGCCAGTAGAAAAGTTAAGGTTCAGAGGATGTTCATTAAGATACCGTGCCAAAATCAGGCGTAACATACGATGCGCATTGGTGAAGCGTCGTTGATGGCGTGGAAAATGAAATCGTGCTGCACGATGCTGCTCGTCAGGGCTTAATTGCAATTTCGCTTCTGGATTGTCCTCGTGTAATGGATAGCGCCAGATGTCAATCCGGTCTGATTTTAAAACACAGTCGTCCAGTAATAAGGGCTGCATATTATGCATAAGTTGTTCTCTGTTGGAGTTTGGACAAAGCTAGGTGCAAAAAGACGCATGCGGCTTTGTCCTGTTGCCCTGGCATGATACATCATTCGCAAAGACAGCAAAACAATGTATTATATATAAATATATGCTCTACAATACACACTGCACAGAACAGCAAGAGTCTTTTTTCATGCTGTTCTGTGCAAACAACCATTGGATAAAAGATGAGTCGACAATTTTTAGAGTTTGAGCAACCGATTGAAGAGTTGAATCAAAAGATTCAGGCTCTGCGTATGGTTGGCGCGGATAATGAAGTGAATATTACCGATGAAATTGCGCGACTTGAAGTCAAATGCGCTGAACTCATGAAGCATGTTTACTCTAACCTGGACGCTTGGCAGGTCGCACAAATGGCTCGGCATCCACTTCGACCGCAAACGATGGATTATATTGAGCATTTATTCACAGATTTCCAAGAGCTGCACGGCGACCGACATTATTCCGCAGCGCCAGCTATTATTTGCGGGCTGGCGCGATTTAATGGTGAACCCGTCATGGTTATGGGGCATCAGAAAGGCCGGCGCACACCAGAGAAAGTTTATCGAAATTTTGGTATGGCACGCCCGGAGGAATATCGCAAGGCATTGCGATTGATGAAAATGGCTGAAAAATTCAAACTGCCCGTGATGACCTTTATCGATACAGCCGGCGCCTATCCAGGAATCGGTGCGGAAGAGCGAAATCAGTCTGAAGCAATAGCTCGAAATTTAATGGACATGTCAACGCTCAAAACGCCAATTATTTGTGTTGTAACGGGTGAGGCAGGTTCCGGCGGGGCGTTGGCCATCGGTGTTGGCGATCGCGTCATCATGTTGCAGTATTCTATTTATTCGGTCATTTCACCTGAAGGTTGTGCATCTATTTTGTGGAAAGATCCTGCGAAAGCCAGTGAAGCAGCGCAAGCTATGGGTATTACGGCGAGTAACATTTTGGACAATAAATTAGTCGATTTAGTGATTCCAGAACCACTAGGCGGCGCTCATCGAAATGTAGGAGAGATGGCCGCATCGCTTAAAAAAGTGTTGACCAGTGAACTCAAAGCACTTAAACGTTTGTCAATGGATGAATTATTGAAGTTACGTTACAGCAAATTAATGGCGATGGGGGCTTGTGACTGATTCGTTATTGACTTCCGCATGGGGTGAACGGCTCGCGCTTTATTCAACGCTCTATGTTGGCTTTAGCGGTGGCCTTGACTCGACGGTGTTGCTGCATGCGTTAGCCTCTCAACCACTACTGCGTCAATTGATTCATGCCGTTCATATCAATCATGGTTTAAGTCCTTACGCGCTGGAATGGGAGCTTCACGGCGCGCAGGTTTGTCATGATTTAGGCGTAACTTTCAGTGCTCACCGTATTGAACTCTCATCGACAAGCAATCTTGAAGAATCTGCCCGAATTGCTCGATACAGTGTTTTTCATTCATTGATTAAGCCAGCAGATGCGTTGTTGTTAGCCCATCATCAAGATGATCAAGCAGAAACGCTCTTATTGAATTTAATGCGCGGCGCGGGTATTGATGGTATGGCCGCCATGTTGCCTGCTCAGCCAATGACGCAAGGTGATTTAATTCGCCCGCTGCTGACGACTTCACGCGCCCAGATTGAGGCGTATGCGCGAGTGCATGGTTTAAGTTGGGTGGAGGATGAAAGTAATCAACAAGAGCATTTTTCCAGAAATTATATTCGCCATCGGATCATGCCGTTGTTGAATGAACAATGGCCTGCGGCTGCGAAAAGTATCGCGCGCGGCGCGGCGCACTGTCAGCAAGCGAAAAAGAATCTTGAGGCACTTGCCGAGATTGACGGTGTCACACGTACGAATCAATTGGCCATTTCTGCGATTAAACATTTGCCGCGGGAACGTTTGCTGAATGTATTACGTACATGGATTCAATATAACGGTTATCAACGACCATCAGAAAAAAACCTTCATCGGCTGATCGATGAACTGATTGTAGCGCGCCAGGATTCAGAACCCATGGTGTCTTTTGGTGAGGCGGTTATCCGCCGATATCAAGATGATTTGTATTGTTTGCCTTTTCATGTGAATACCGACTTACCGCGGCATTCCGGGACCCATTCTCAACACGGCCAAACCGTTCCCCAAATTAAAACACTCACTTGGTCCAATTTTCCAAACCCTTTGGATCTTGGATCGCAGATTGGAACGCTTTATACTGAGCAATCGACCCAAGGTCTTTGTGTGCCTGCCACAAGTCGAATTGACGTTCGATTTAGAACGGGCGGCGAATCTTTTCGATGGCATGGCCAAACAAAATCACTGAAAAAACTTTTACAGCAGTGGCACGTCCCTCCCTGGGAGAGAGACAGACTCCCGTTAATTTATGTGGATGAAACACTTGCAGTTATTGTAGGCTATGCGGTTAGTGATGATTTTTATGCCATGCAAAAGGCATTGACCATACGGTTACAGGGGATCTGCCGGAATTAATCGGACGTAGGTTGGGCTTCGGCAGACCCGCCTCAACCCAACCTACTCCAAACCTACACATACAACCAGAGAGAACCATGCCGCAACCTTTAATTCATATCACACGCAAACAGGCCATGTTGTTTGCTCTATTTCTCGTGCTGTATGAGTTTTTGACCTATATCGCGAACGACATGATTATGCCTGGCATGATTAAAGTGATTGAGTCGTTCAACGGATCTGAATCCGACATTGCCAATTCACTGATGGCCTATTTACTTGGCGGGGCAAGTTTACAGTTGATACTTGGACCATTGTCTGACCGTTATGGACGTCGACCTGTCATGCTCTATGGTGCTGTTTTGTTTTTTTTATGCACGGTTGCTATTGCTTGCTCGCAGTCAATGGGGCAATTTATGGCTGGTCGTTTTTTTCAAGGCATGGGTTTGTGTTTTATCGGCGTCGTGGGATATGCAACCTTGCAAGAAATTTTTGCTGAAATGGATGCGATTCGGTTAATTTCAATTATGGCCAGTGTTGCGTTGATAGCGCCATTGGTCGGGCCACTGTTAGGGGCGATTTGCATTCACTATGTGACCTGGCGCTGGATTTTTGTGGTTGTTGGTGTGTTGGCTCTCGTTGCTTTATGGGGGTTGTATCGGTTTATGCCGGAAACGGTAGGTCAAGTCAAACGCAATGGAGACATCATCCCTCGCACGCCATTGTTGCCGAAAGTTATCATGTCAAATTACAAAGCGTTACTCTTTGATTCCGTCTTCATGAAAGGCTCGATTGCATTAGGTCTGCAACTTTTGCCGTGTATCGTCTGGATTGCGTTGTCACCCATTATTTTAATCAAAGAAGCTGAACTATCGTTTATCGAATATGGATTGTGGCAAGTACCGATATTTGGTGCTTGTATTTTGGGTAATATTTATCTACATCATATGACGCATAGCAGAACACTGAAGCAGCTGGTCATGAAGGGCTCAGGGATCATGGCTGTTGGTCTTGTGACGATGTTTGTGATGACCCTCTTCTTAGGTAATCACTATCTTTGGTTGATGCCAGGAATAATGATTTATTTTTTCGGTATAGGACTGGCCGGCTCACCCATGTATCGATGGATTTTATTTTCAACATCCGTGATGAAGGGAACGGCATCTGCATTGATGAGTATGTTGGGAATGATTATACAGGCGCTTGGCTTGGAGTTGATCAATATGTTGTACTGGACCCATAGCCACCTTGCTTTATCCTCGTACTGTTTAGCAGTTGGGTTTATATATGTTCTTTTGGTGATGAGAATTTAACCGTCCGATGGCTCACTGCCATTAAGTTAAGGAACAAATGATTGCGTGTAGGTTGGGTTGAGCGAGAGCGAAGCCCAACATGACGATTTTGTTGGGCTTCGCTCTCGCTCAACCCAACCTACTCTGATTAATTCCCTTAACTTCATGGCGGTCGACCCATGGCTTCATTGAGTCGGTTAAAACCGTCGGTTTAGTTTTAATAAGGAAAACAAGATGTTGATAGCAGGAGTTGATGAGGTTGGTCGTGGGCCTCTGGCAGGGCCTGTCGTGACCGCGGCAGTTATTTTGCGAGAACCGATTGAAGGGCTTGGGGATTCCAAGCAATTAAGTCCGAAAAAGCGTGAAAAAATGGTTGATGAGATAAAAGCACGCGCAGTTTCTTTTGCATACGGCCGTGCGGAAGTGCATGAAATTGATGAACTGAATATTCATCATGCAACACTTTTGGCGATGAAACGGGCCATCGAGGGCTTGGCGATTACGCCCGACGAAGTATTCATCGATGGACTGTATACGCCAAAAATGATGATCCCATGCCGTGCAATCGTCAAAGGCGACAGCTTGATCTATCAAATTTCAGCCGCTTCCATCCTTGCTAAAGTAGCACGTGATGCTGAAATGGCAGCAATGGATGAGCTCTACCCGGGATATCAATTTGCATCTCACAAGGGATACCCAACGGCCACTCATCGTGAAGCATTAAAACGCCTAGGCGCATGTCCGATACATCGAAGAAGTTACGCGCCGGTGGCTGAAGTATTACTTTGTAATTAAACTTTTGGTCTCAGTCATCGTTTCGCCACTTGGTTGAGGCCTCAATATAACCCAACAAAATCACCTCAAACGCCAAAACGTTTATCTTGGCCATTTTTGCGCGCCATGAAGAATACGCAGAATAGTGATGAAGTTTTTTGAAACCAGATAAACAGCAATATAGGGCGTACGATTTATAATTAACTCTCTTGTTCCCAAAACTCTTCCGGGCCTACCCATATTAGGATGATCGGTTAGTATGTTGACTTGATGATCAATTTCGTCACAAATCGCTATAGCGGCAGTAGGATTATCGATTTCAATATAATCAGCAATATCCATGACATCGTTATATGCCAGACGATGCCACTCAATTCTCATAATTTGCCTTTTTGCGTTAATCTTGCTTGCAATCTTGCTTTCATTTTAGTCATCACCTCTTCATGAGGCATACATTGCGAGTTGTCGTCTATACTAGACTGAACTTGGTTTTTAAACCAGGCATCATGTTCTCGTAATTGATGCTGATTTTTAATGAATTCACGCATAAAATCGCGTACCAACTGAGAGGCTGGTCTATGAGTCGCTTCTGCTTCAGCCATAAATTCATCACGTAGATCATGCTCAAGTTTCATTGTAAACACAGCTTGCTTAGACATTATTATTCTCTCAATGGAGTATGTGTTCTCTAAGTATATACGTTGTTAGTACTAATATCTATTTTGCGTCAGGATAATTAAAGCCGATTAAACAAAATACGATGTCGGCTAATCGACATAAGAATGCCGAAGCCGGCTAAAAACGTAACCATGGCTGTTCCACCATAGCTAACCAAGGGGAGGGGGATACCGACTACGGGTAATATGCCCATCACCATGCCGATATTGACAAATGCGGATAGGAAAAACATCATTGCAAGACTTGCTGCAAGGAGACGCGTAAAGCCGGTTTGCGCTTCTTCGGCAATATAAAGGCTGCGCAGTGAAATGAGTAAAATCAAAATAATCAGGACCAGACTGCCGACAAACCCGAACTCTTCGCCACATACAGCAAAGATAAAATCCGTCGCATGCTCGGGTAAAAAACTCAAATGTGCTTGACTGCCTTCGAGCCAGCCTTTCCCAAAAGCCCCTCCTGAACCAATTGCGATTTTGGATTGAATAATATGATAACCACTGCCTAAAGGATCATGTTGAGGATTTAATAAAGTAATGATCCGTTCTTTCTGATAATCATGCATCACATGCCAAATGCCAGGTGCTGCAACTGCTGCTGATAGGACCACAAAGGCAATGATTCGAAATGAAATGCCCGCCAGAAAAATGGCGGCTAATCCGGATGCAACCACCATAATCGCCGTACCTAAATCAGGTTGTTTTGCAATGAGTAGGGCAGGGAAGAAAATAAAACATGCAGCTATAAAAAGCGCTTTAACATTAGATTTAATGGGTGTGATCTCAATATACCAGGCAACCATCAAAGGTACGGCCAACTTCATAATTTCAGATGGCTGAAAGCGGAAAATGCCAAGATCGAGCCATCGTTGAGCGCCCTTACCAATTTTTCCCATAATCATGACCGCAATCAATAGGATGAGACCAGCAGAATATATCCACGGCGCCCATAATTTATATTTGTGAGGTGGGACAAAACTAAATGCAACCATGATGCCCAATGCTAAAAATAGCCGGATCCCTTGACGCAACACCATATCTAAATTTTGACCTGATGCACTGTATAAAATCACCAATCCAAACATAATTAACAGGACAATTAAGCCCAGTAATGGATAGTCAATATAGAGAGACTGATGTGTAAGGCGATACATTGGGCGAGCGGATTTAATTTTCATGATGTTCTTCTACTTTAAAATAAGCATCCAAAACTTGGCGCGCAATGGGTTTGGCTGAAGCGTCATTTTCAATCATCACGGCGATGGCTACCTCCGGATTGTCTACAGGTGCAAAGCCGATGAAAAGTGAGTGATCGCGTAAGCCAACAGGAATGTTGTTATAAGCCGTTTTTTCGTATTTATTACCACTCATCACTTGCGCCGTTCCGCTTTTCCCCGCAAGTGTATAGGGCGCTTTGAGCCAAAATCGATGAGCGGTACCTTCCCCATCGTGAATAACGGCAGCCATGGCAGCCTTAACAACAGTCCAATACATTGGATCTTTTAAACGTACAGGATACTCTTCCAATGGCTTATACGTTTTCGCCTGACCTTGTTCCAACTCTAATTGATTCAACAGATGTGGTCGATAACGATGCCCGTTCTGGCTCATTGATGCTGTTGCGTTCGCGAGTTGCAAAGGGGATGCCAACATAAATCCTTGCCCAATCGACGTAATGAGCGTGTCGCCTGGGTACCAATGGGTTTGTTTGCTGCTGATTTTCCATCGAGGACTCGGCATGAGGCCCGGCGCTTCTTCGAGCAAGTCCACATGAGTGAGTTGTCCAAAGCCAAATTGTACCAACATGTCTTCAATGGCAGATATTCCAATCTTGTTGCCCAGTTGATAAAAGTAGGTATCGCACGAGACGGCAATGGCCCGTTTTAAATTGACCACACCATGGCCAGTATGTTTCCAGTCGCGATAGACGTGTTTGACATTGGGTAGTCGGTACCAACCCGGATCATAGATCTGCGTTTCTGGCGTGATCATGCCTTTCTCAAGACCTGCCAATGCAACAAAGGGTTTGACTGTGGATGCTGGTGGATATTGCCCGCGAACGGCTCGGTTATACAGCGGTCTATCAGGTGAATGCGATAAAACATTATAATCCTTGCTACTGATACCATTGACAAATAGATTAGGATTAAACGCAGGCGAGCTTGCCATGGCAAGGATTTCCCCGTTTTTTACGCTCATGACAACGACTGAACCACGTCTGCCATCCAGGGCTTTAAAGGCGGCTTTTTGTAGTTGTGAATCGAGTGTTAGATACAGTTTTCCGCCTGATACGGGTGCTTGTTTACTGAGTGTGCGCACAACTCTCCCGCTAGCATCGGTTTCGACTTGTTGATAGCCGATTTGCCCGTGGAGTTCATTTTCATAGAATTTTTCAATCCCGGTTTTACCAATAAAATTGGTGGCGCGATAATTGACATAGTCGACGCGCTGTAATTCTTGAGTGTTAATCCGTCCCACATTTCCGACCACATGAGCAGCAACTTCGCCCAGTGGGTATTGCCGCATTAGTCTGGCTTTGATATAGACCCCTTTAAATTGATATTGATTCGATGCAATGATTGCCACCTCCTCTTGGGACAAGTGAAGTTTAAGGGGGATAGATTCATACGAGCGATTTTGTCGTTTTGCGCGATTAAAATTATCAATATCATCTTCTGTAATCGACGGCAAAATGTGTTGTAATTTGTTGATCGTTGCAGTCAGGTTTTTGACCCGTTCTGGAATAATTTCTAGCGCATAGACGGGAATGTTATCCGCTAAAATAACTCCATTACGATCAAGAATAATGCCTCGTGGTGGCGCAATAGGAATAATGCTCATTTGATTTTTTAAGGATAATGTTGCGTAACGTTTGTATTGCGAAAATTGTAAATAGGCGAGTCTCAAGATGAGTATTAATGAGAAGGTCACCAGCAGTGCGGCCAAAATACTCAATCTGAATAGGTAATTTCGGCGTTCAACTTGCTCATTATGATAGGATTTGTTTGCGCGCATACGTGGATCCCGTAGATAAGCTGTGCAGTATATCGTAAAAAGATTATTTGTGATAAGGATGATGACTTAAAATCGAGTAAGCGCGATAAAGTGTTTCCAAAAGAACAATACGTGCAAGTGTATGCGGCAAGGTCAATTTAGACAGCGACCAGCGCTCATCACATCGAGCCAGTAACTCAGGAGCCAAGCCTTCAGGTCCGCCGATTAAAAAACACAGATGACTGGAAATCGTTTGCAGACGCTCAACTTTTAAAGCAAGTTGCTCACTGGTAAACGATTCCCCAGTAAGATCTAATGCAATCAGCCGACTACCTGTCGGAATAGCTGCTTGCGTTAAAGCCAGTTCTTTTTCAAGAATACGAGACAAATCAGTTGATTTGCCTCGTTTTAACAACGGGATTTCGATCAGCTGAAGAACGGCGGATTCTTGAAGTCGCTTACTAAATTCACGAACCGCTTCATCAACCCACCCAGGCATTTTATTACCAAGTGTGATTACTGTAATTTTTATCATTCAGAGTGTCCTGACAAGTTCGGTGTAAACAGCTACAATGAACGTGCAGTTTACGTTGTTGCGAGCGAAGCGCGGCAATCCAGAGTTCAGAAACGGTACTCTGGATTGCCGCGCTTCGCTCCTAATGAACTTCACAATGTGTGCAAGGTTGTATCAGGCGTCGTTGCGAGGTACGAAGCAATCCAGAGAACAAAGCTTCGAACCCTGGATTGCTTCGTGCCTCGCAACGACGCGACCTGCAAGTTCATGTTGGCTGTTTGTACCGAAGGTACTGGCCTGCTCGCAACGACGTAAACTGGCAGATTTTAGATACTCAGTGCTGTTCATTGTGAGTCAGTTTTACTGATTCTGCCAAAGCCCTTCTAAATTATACATTTCACGCATATTCGGTTGAAAAACATGAACAATAAAATTGCCAAAATCGACCAAGGCCCATTCACCGTTCTCAAGACCTGTGTAGCTGATGGGGGGAATGCCGGCAGCTTTCATGTGTTCCATCGCATATTCGGCAATAGATCGCACATGGCGCGATGAGCGTCCAGAACAAACGATCATGTAGTCGGTAATCGTGGTGTGTTGTTTGACATCAATGATTCGAATATCGATCGCTTGGATGTCTTCTAAAATGCTTTGTAGTGTGTTTAACTCAGAGTTTGTATCAGGCATAGTGATTTAGTCGTTATAAAATTGAACATTAAAAAGCAGACATCATACCAGTAAAAACGGATAGACACAAAATTCAGGGGAAAATATGAAAAAAATATTAGGATTTTTTATGGCGTTAGGGGTTTCAACGCTGGCTTACAGCGAGTCATTGCCATCGCCGTATCCACCACCGATGGTTCTGGATGAAGTGACTTTTCAGGTATCTGCCAAACAATGGGTTAGCACACAGACCGCTTTATTGACGGTTAATGTGAATGTAACATTGAATGATGCTGATTTAGTGAAGGCTCGTGATGAAATCATGGGTAAATTGAATCAAATCGCAGCCGGTGAATGGCATTTAACGCAATTTGATCGCTCGCAAGATAGCTCTGGTCTTGAAAAATTATATGTTCAAGCGCAAGCGCGTGTCAGTCAATCCAGTCTTACGCATATTTATCAACAAGCGAAAGCCGTGACTAAACCGGGGGCAAGTTATGAGATTGGATCGGTGGAATTTAAGCCGAGCCTTGAGGAAGTTCAAAAGGTAAAATCATCGCTACGAGACCAGCTTTATAAACAAGCAGCGGATGAATTAGCGCGTCTAAACAAATTGTATGTAGGACAAAATTACAGTGTGAATCAACTGCTCTTTTTTGATGCGGACGCAGTGCCACAGGCTAAATTGTATCGCTCGAATGAGACGGTTGCGGCTATGGCGATGCCTGCTGCAGCGCCTTCGTTGACTGTGAGTAATGAACTCGTCATGTCTGCACTGGTTAGGGCGGCGTCAACACGTAAGCCAATTAATTAATGATATCCATAGGGGGAACTGCCATTAAGTTAAGGGAATTAATCGGATGTAGGTTGGGTTGAGCGAGAGCGAAGCCCAACATGACGATTTTGTTGGGCTTCGCTCTCGCTCAACCCAACCTACTCACCAATCTACGCGTACATCGATCATTTTTTCCTTAACTTAATGGCGGTGATCCGTAGAGCGCGCGAGGCAGGGCGCCCTATTAGCGTTTACTAAACAAGAGAGTTTGTATGAATCAAATTATTGCTCACCGAGGTGCATCCGCATATGCGCCTGAAAACACCCTGGCATCATTCAATAAAGCATGGAGCATGGGTGCTCGCATGGTTGAGTTTGATGTGATGTTGAGTGCAGATGGCGAACCGTTTGTTTTCCATGATGACAATCTCAGGCGCACAACAAATGGTTGCGGAGAATTTGGGCAAATGAATGCCGACTATATTCGCTCACTCGATGCAGGCTCGTGGTTTTCCGAGCAGTTTGCGGGTGAAAAAATCCCCTCTTTGTTGACCGCTTTGCAGTGGGTATTATCCAGAGACATTTACGCGAATATTGAAATCAAACCCTATCCTGGAACGACGGAGCAAACGACCGTTGCGGTACTGACTCATCTGAATCGTTATTGGCCGCATGGCAAACCCTTTCCCCTTGTTTCAAGCTTTGAACGTAAGGCATTAACGTTGTGTCGCAGCCTTTCTCCAGAAATACCTTTGGGATTTTTGATGCACGAATGGCAAGAGGATTGGCTCACTGAAGCACGAAAGCTTAGTTGTTATTCCATACATTTAAATGCGAAAATTGCGACAAAGGCTAGAGTGCAAGCCATTAAGGCTGAGGGTTATTTGGTGTATGTGTATACCGTGAATCGACAACGACTTGCGCATAAATTATTTGGCCTTGGTGTTGATGCGGTGTTTAGTGATTATCCGGATATTTTGGGAACTGTGAATGCTTGTGCGTAAATTAAAATCTTTCTATCCTCTCGATATAACAGGAAAACCCCATTCACCGACTTTCCGCGGCTTGTCCGCGGAATCCGGGGATCCAATTTCCGTGCAAGATCCCTGGATTCCGCGGACAAGCCGCGGAAAGTCGGAAGCTCTGGGTTACTCTGTTAGATCGAGAGGATACAAATCTTTGTTATTGATATGCTGCATGTGGCTTCCGGTATCAGTATTTGCTCTCCCACAGGACATTATTTTCTGGCACTCCATGGCAGGGCAATTAGGAGAAGAAGTCACACGCTTGGCCCAGCAGTTCAATGATTCCCAAACAGCTTACCGTGTTAGGCCAGTTTACAAAGGCGATTACATGGAGTCGCTCACCAGTTTTGCAGCGGCTTTTCGTGCAAAACATCCCCCTAATCTGGTACAAGTGTTTGAAGTGGGAACTTCGGTGATGCGTTCACCCAATGGCATTATAAAGCCGGTTGAACGCCTCATGCATGAACAAGGTATGGATCTCTCAAAAGAGCAATTTTTCCCTGCCGTTCTTCGTCATTACAGCTCTGACGGTGTATTAATGGCAATGCCGTTTAACGTATCTATACCGGTCATGTTTTATAACGCCGATGCATTGGCCAAGTTTGGTGTGACGCAGGAATCCTTTCCGAGTACCTGGGGAAAGCTTGAATTGCTTGCTGAGCGCCTGCACCAGGCTGGTTTTTCATGCGCGTATACCAGCGCATATCCCGCATGGGTACTGATTGAGTCTTATCAGGCGATCCAGGGATTAAATACTGCAGATGCCCTTCATCAGCAATTGGGTGCGCATCTTCAACGTATACGACAATGGCAAAAAAAGCATTATTTTGAATACGGTGGTCGAGGAGACGACGCAACAGCATTATTCACCAGTGGGAAATGCCCCATATTCAGCCAATCATCAGGGGCTTACGTGGGTTTATCCAAGCTCGTCCCTTTTCATCTGGGAGTCGCTCCAATACCCTTGGATGATACCCATCATGCAACACGACACAATAATGTAGTCGGTGGTGCCGCCCTTTGGGTTCCTGCTGGTCAGTCCAAGGAGATGGAGCATGGTATTGCGTTGTATCTGGCGTTTATCTCTAAACCCAGTATGCAACAAGCATGGTATGAGCATACGGGATATCTGCCAATGGATAATGCGTTTCAAGCGCCCGCGCATTCCATTCTCGATATTGCAAAATTAGATTTAAATCATCCCAATCAATCTGTTTCCAACCCACATCAAGGTGCGGAAAATCAAGTCAGAACCATTCATGATCAAATGCTCGAGGCCATTTTTTCTGGAATGATGAGTGTGGATGAGGCTCTTAATAAAGCAGAAAAGCGCATTCAGCATGTGTTAAAGCGGTTTAGGAAAAATACAGGGTAAGGGCAACTGCAACTGCTCGGGCAGGGGCACGGGCACGGGCACGTGAATGAGCGCTACGCGAGTCTTTAAGGGGTCGTGCAGAAGAAACTCCAAAAAGTAGGATTTCAAATTTAACCCAACAACATGATTAAATGGCGATTGACATCGTCATTAATCGAGCGATAATTTGATGCTAACAGGGGTGCAAAAGCGCAGCTAAATGGCGTAGTCAGCTTGTGGCATTAGAGCCATGTGTCACTTTTCTAAGTCGATGTCAGCAGCATTCAAACCCGATGTCACTACGTTGCAAATTGTCGAACCCAATGTCAGCACGTCGCAAAAAATGGAGACGCTATGACGGATCTTCAAAGAATTCCACCCAAGATCCTCGTTGACATCGGCTTTGACAATCTGCTGACATCGACTTAGAAAAGTGACAAGGGGAGTGGTGAGTACCCCTGTCCGAAACCGAGCGGTTTCGGACATTAGAATTTTACCATGTACGAAAGTAAGTGTTTTTAGTTTCGGATGCGTGTTATAATTCGTACATCACTTTCGGACGGAATTTGTCTTATGTCGCGCGTTTTTGCCTATTGCCGTGTTTCTACATCTGATCAAACAACAAAAAACCAAAGCATGGAAATTAAGGCAGCAGGGTTTGCCTTGGATTCGCATCGAATTATAGAGGAACAGATCAGCGGTTCAGTGGCAGCAAAATCTCGCGCAGGCTTCATTAAGCTAATTGAACGAATGGAATCCGGGGATGTGTTGGTTGTTACTAAACTCGATAGGCTAGGGCGTAACGCTATGGATGTTAGAGAAACAGTGGAGTTTCTCGCCAAAAATGGAATTCGTGTTCATTGTCTGGCTCTTGGTGGCGTCGATTTAACGAGTCCAGCAGGGAAAATGACAATGCAGGTTATTGCTGCCGTGGCTGAGTTCGAGCGTGATTTATTAATTGAAAGAACTCAAGCCGGGATTTTGCGAGCCAAGGCCGCCGGTAAAAAATTTGGCAGACCTTCTGTGTTAAGCATGGAAGAGCGAGCTAAGGTAATTGAACGCCTGACAACAGGCGTGGCCATTGCAGAGATTGCGCGTGAATTCAAAACCACTCGACAAACTATCATGCGGGTAAAGATATCTGATCTAATTTTACAGTAAGTATGCATGTCTCAATGATTGTTTAATATTTGCCATCTATAGTAAATTGAGCTATAGTAATAATTACTACAATAAAGAATTTTTCATGAAAATATTAAAAACAAGATTGTTTGCTAAGTGGGCTAATAAAAATGACGTTCGTGATGAAGCCATATTTGAAGCTGCAAAGGAGATTGTGAATGATAATTATGAAGCGAATTATGGTGGCGGCGTTATAAAAAAACGAGTTGCAACCAAAGGTCGGGGAAAGAGTGGTAGCGTTAGAACCATAGTTGCATTCAAAATGGAAAAAATTGTTTTTTTGTTTATGGGTTTGAGAAAAACGTGAAAAGTAATATTTCTCTAAATGAAGAAAAGGCGATCAAGCTGGTTGCAAAATCATTATTTGCTTATTCAGATGAAGAGCTTCTTCATAAAATTAAAGATGGTTCGTTGATAGAGGTGACTTATGAACAAGAGTGATATTATTGGCGCGATGCTGGAAACAGCTCAGGATATTGGCTTGAGCCCAATTACAATTAAAGAAATAGCTGATTTGGGTTTGAGTGAGGTGAAATTGCTGACCCCATCTGATATTAAGACGATGCGATCCAAGGAAAAGGTAAGTCAATCTGTCATGGCTAGAATATTAAATGTTACGCCTTCAACTTATCAAAAATGGGAGAGGGGAGCGGTGCATCCTCGCGGAGCTAATTTAAAATTGTTGCGATTAGCTTATGATCACGGCATTCAATATATTATGCATTAATCGGGCAGTTTCTTAAAATCCGCGTATTTTTATTGTTGTCATAACTTCATTGTGAGACGTGTCCCCGTTCTCTGAGCGGCATACGTAAAGAGGAAAAAACTGAGCTAAATGACGGTTTAAAATTGATTGCCAGATGAATTTATTCATGGATCGACACACTGACCACATCTTTCCCAATTTACCTAGAATGAATTAATAAGCCCACTACCAGCTGTTAAACAAAAAGTTGTAATACCCAAGATGGCCCATGCTCAACATCTTGCTGCCTTTCCTCTTGTTCATGTTCAGCAACGTGTCCTATATTTAGGCGTCTTAACGCTTCAAGAGGACCTTGTTGTGAGTGGCTATCAAATTTAAAAAACCGGAAGCCCATTTGACAAAGACCGTCCACCACGTCATCGCCACTAAAGCGGCTTGAAAAACATAAAACTTCGATATCATCTGTGGTTTGTTCTAAAAATGCAGTAGCCTCAGGTGTATAAGCATCAGGTAATTTTTCTAAAGGATAAATTAAAGATTTACCGCCATACGTATCGTAATCAGATAATAAATCATAAACATTATTTATTACTGTTATTTCTCCATCTGCCTCGGGCGTGGTTTGTAAAGTTGCTATCAACGCCTTGTCTTCGGATGACAATATACTTGCGACGAGATGTATTGCTAATGTCACTGTGAATGCAGAGGCTAATGCAATTAAGCCACTAACGGCGTACCTGATTGCAATTAATGATAAATTAATTAAGGCAAGCCCCCCAATTAATGCATAACCCAGAAGCCGAATGGGCATCTTATCTGAATGACCAAAGTGCGTTACGGTTAATTGAGATAATAGATATGAAAGGTAATGGACGCCTATGAAAGAAAATAATGTCAAGTAATCAAATATCCCCACATGAACTTTATTAAAGTCTGGGGTTGAATAAGGGCCGCCGGCAATAACTGAAATTGAGTCCATGATTTTTCTAAACCAGGAGGTTCTTAATGTTCTTGCATTGATATCGAACTTTGAAAATTCTGAGAAAGGATTAAGTTTCATTATAAAAGCAGAGCCTATAAATTTGCATTATGGGTCACAATATTAACAAGAGTTCATTTAATTGTCTATGTTTTTTCCGCAACAAGTATTTTTACAGTGGGATATTTAAAATGAGCATAAATCGAGACATTGGTTCATTCAATCCCATGTTTCAATGAGTAAGACTATTTCAGTTACGAGACGCTAGAAATCCTGCGTTAAATGCTGCGGCTTCTCAAGATGGACAGAGACCCTTGGCTGATGCAGCCAATAATGCCCCGGCTGTTTAGTAAAAGCTAATTTATCATAAATTGCGAATGAGCCCACATTACTTGCAACTGAAATTTTCAGCACCACCAGAAAAACGCTCGTTTTCTTGGTGTTTTCGTTTTTCGAAAGAAAACCTTTAAAATCCACAAAATAACCCATAGAGGAAATCAAGACAAGCTGATAGACTAATTTAGTGGTTTTTTTGTTAAGGTATAGTGAGCGTGCTCACGCAATTTGATGGTCAGTTTTACACGATAATTGATGGTTGCAATGCGCCATAAAATGCACAGCCTCCCTGCTGTATTTTTTCCAGATTAGAAAGGTGGATTATCCTCCTTCATATTAATATCAGCCATGGTTCCAATGACTGATTCTCGATAATAACGTTCTATTTGATGATGGTAATGCTCACCAAACGCAACCATCAGTGCATAAAAGAAATCCTGCACATTGACCGCTGCTTCATCGGTGAGTGTCGGTGCTTCAATGACTAAATATTTCATCGCTTTCTCCCGATTAAGCTTTTTTTCGTTTGTTTGATGAGACCGAAGTGGTGAAACACTCAAAATACAACTGCTCATCCAATTGTGGACGCTCAAGGCGTGCGGCCATATCCAGCAGTTCCCCAGACATGTTGCAAAGGATCCGACTGTTTCCGGCTGCGTGTTCACAAAGGGTGTTTATCAGCCCTGTCGTCATTAGCCCAGGGTTGCCAGCGTGTTCCAATAGATGTTGCAGCGTTTGGGTTAACTGCTCAATGCTGGCGTGTTCTGTGAGCAGGCGGATCCGAATACGACTACCCAAAGGCATCAGATCGTCGCGGCGTAGTTTATCATTTAATCTTTGATCACCAGCCAGAATGACGCTGAGCAAGTTACGTGAGTCAAATTGCATACTGGTCAGTAACCGTAGTTCACTTAAGACTTCTGGCGACATTTCCTGTGCCTCGTCAATGATAAGCACTGGGCGTAACAAGGTGCTATCAACGTGAGTGAGCCATCGTTCGCGTAAATTTTTGAAGCCACCCCAACGATTGCTGGCCGTAAGTGGCACACAAAAAACATCCCCCAGTTCACGATAAAAATCAGCAAGCCTTGAGTTAGCATGACTGATGACGCCGATCTGCGCATCACGCACGCGTGTAAGGCGTGAAGCCAAAACGCGCAAGGCAACACTTTTACCTGTGCCAGGATCACCGCTCACTAAAGCAAAACCACCTTCACGAAGTAATGATTGCTCAACACGCCAGCAAAAATTCTCGAGCTTTGGGTAAATGCACAAGGCTTCTACGGGGATATCCGAGATGAATGGATTGTATTTTAGACCATAAAGAGCCAGTAGTTTTTTACTCATGTTCAGATTCTCCTTTGGGTAAATAGGCCGGAGGAAGGCCGGTGGCCGCGTATTCTGCCATCAGTGCTTTTAGCAAGGGCGCAACGCCTGTTGATACAAGCTCTTCGCTGGGCTCTTGTTCACCGGAATTGGTGAAAGTTCGACGCTGACCTGAAGCGTTTTCTGATTTGTCTTGTGGATAAATCATACTTAACAGTGTGTTGGTGTGTGGATCGACAAGCCTTACAGAGCCTAAGTCCCACCGTGCATAGCGGATGTACAATATCTCCAAACTGCGGTATTGCGATGGCACTTCAAAGCGTTTGCCATCAAGACTGAATGTTCCATCTGATTTACGTTGCCTGCGATGCACCTGAGTGCAAAAAGCATGATGTAACGCTGCGGTGTCAGGACACGGTCGACCAACATCGGCATCCTTCATATAGCGCGCAAGCGGTGAGCAGCCAATCTCGGAATGTACTTTTTGATGGTATTCACGCTCGACCCAAGCAAGGGTGCTTTTATTGAGTAACGACAAGGTTATCTCCTCCTCACCCTCAAGCATAGCCATCAATCGCCCTTCAACTTGCGCCCAAAAAACCTCCTGTTTCGCGTTTTGGTAGGGAGAATAAGGTAGTGTAGGTTGATGTAGAATGCCCAATCTCGCAAGCCCTTCGGTAAACTCAGCCGAAGTCATCGCACTGCCATTGTCACTCATCAGAGCGCGCGGTAAGGCGCGTTTCTGTAGTGCCTGCATAAACCCATGTACCAGCGTCTCTGCGGTTTCATCCATGTACCATTGCGCATGACAAATCAGGCGGGAGCGGTCATCCAGAATGGCAAGTAATAAGGGTTTATGCCATTGACCGTCTCGTCCCAAAATTCTGCGTGAGCCATGGTGAAAATCAAGGTGCCATAACGTGTTAACATGGTCGACTTCATAACTTCTGACCTCTCGTTTCTCTAGCCTATCAGCTGCGAGGATGGCGCCTTCTGTATGTCGTCTTTTCCGCCCAGGTTGCTTGCAGAAACCATTCGACTTCATGTAACGACGAATCGTATTGTAAGACGGCAAGACGCCTAACTCAGGCGTTGTCTTTGCAATCACATAGAGGTTATCTACGTGTAACTGGTAGCTCCAGCTTGGATGTGAACGATGTTGATGTTGGATGCTCATCTTTAATGGGGCTGAGAGCGTGTGACTACTCCCGGCATCTGTACGGCGTTTCGTTCGCAAAGCACCGACCGGGTCGTTCTCATGGCGAGATTGATAAAGCCATCGCTCAATCGTCGATAGTCCAAAATGAACTGGTAATCCTGTAATGGGATGCTGCCATTGCTTTTGAGCTAAAGAAGCCAGCTCAATCTGTAGTTGCCCTTTATCCGGCGGCGCTGCCAAAAGTGGGCCAATAACCGAAAAGCGAAATCGGGCCCACCGTTCTTGGCGAGTACCAACATCGGGCTTCTTGTTGCTCATAAAAACTCCTGCTTGTTTAAGAAGTTTATGAGTCTACTGGATGTCTAACTTGATCTAAAGATGCAAACTCTGCGCGAATAACTCCCTCCTTTAGACAGCGCGATAAACGCCCGCTGTCATTGGCGCTAAAAACTGCAAGGCATTTACCAGTTTTTGACTCAGGTTGTCTGGAAAAATCAAAAGAAGTTGTCGAGGAAATGGGCCAACAATGGCCTTTACGGGCAGGAATGCTTTAGCCTGTTTCCAAAAAGCAGTGCCAATAAAACAATCTCGCCACCAACGACGCCAACGCCCCCAGGTTCGCAGACTGATGCTGATACCAAAATAACGCGTTACTTGGTAATACCGGCGCCTCGAAGCACTGGACATGAAGGCGGAGATAAGCACGATAATCGCAGCCGGAAAACGATGTCGCCCCAAAAACCGTACCGATGGTGTTGTCACACGCTTTCGGCAGTTTCCGCAGCAAAGACTGCGCCGACTATCATAATGCTCACGGCATGATGCAGGTAACCCGAGGGGACTACGAGGGTAATCGGCTTGATATAAAGGACCGTTACAGAAAGGACAGTCTTCAGCTCGAACTTTCTCAGCCATTTCATCATCGATATGCACGAATAACGGATGAAAACTGGTCTTTTTTAATAGTTCATGGTACATTTAGGCTCTCTTTGTTCGTCGTTGAACGTAAGAGTACCCTTCATGAGGTTTTAATCAAGCTTTATGAGGGGTTTTTTATTTGTACATCAATGAACGTGGCTGGAATTACGGGGAAATCCATCAGATTGTGTGTTCAGGCTGACCCAGTGCGCAAAAATAGGTACATAAGGCATCTTTATGAAAACGAAACTGCTTCGTAAAACGCAGCAGCCAACGCTTGATGGTCTGGCGTGAGGGCTGCATCGTTTTTGATATAGCGTAAGCACTCATGCCAGAAAGGTACAATAAAAAAATGACCTGTTGCATCTCCCACAAATACCATCTACGCGGTGGAATGCATTCCGGCAGGACTGAACATGTTTTGTGGCAACAGGGGCAATAGTATCGCTGAATAAACACTGGATTTAGTGAGGTGCTTGAAGGGTTAATGCGATCCGCTTCACGAGAATATCCACCATGTCGCCAAGGGTGTGATTTACCGCAACATAGACAATTTTTTAAGTCCAATTTTTCAGGTTCATGCTTTTGGATATGAATGTACTGTACTAATGATAAAATATCTGCGAAAATATATGCCATGACTGATCTCTTGTTTTCTTGTTTTGTAAGAGACTCAATGATACATGTTGATCAGTCACTAATCATAATTAATTTTTTATCTCATTGTTTTTGATAGTAGTGATTAGGCTTGTGATCAAGATAGTGCGAGATAAATTCTTCAGTTAAGAACTATATTTTTCGAGACATTACAGCCATCACACCCGTTGTGTACATGCCTGTGCGATCATCTATTGTGCCGTTTTTAATTTGCTTGATAACTTCTAAAATTCTCAGCGTGGTATCGTCATTTTGTAGCACGTCTCCATTGGCCGCCAACCATTTGAGTAAATTAAATATTGGATAGCAATACCCCGCCAATTGCTCTATCAGATACCATTGAGTGGCATCTGATAACGGGAATTTTAACATGCGTTGAAAGTTTTCTTGCCGATAAAACGGCATCGCCATGTAGTATTTCATTAACGCCAGAATGGCTTTAAATGAGGCATCATATTTGTCATCGCCAATGTCAGCTGGTGGCGCTGCTTTGATAACAGCTAAACATAAATTACAGCGTAATTTTTCCACATAATATCGATAGACTTGGACGAAATTTTGACCTTTGATACGTACAATAACGCCTGGTTTATAAAGCCCAAGTTTTCCACCACACAACAAGGGACAGTCATCGCCAACAGTGAGATTTAATAACAATTGAATCTCAGTGCAGTTTTCATAGACCGTATGTGCCATTTTACCATGGCCTGGTTTTTTATCTTTAGGCGCGAGAGCATTGGATAATGAACCCTCTATTATATTAGTGCTTGACGTGGGTGATAGTGTTAAAGAAGTGTTCCCGGTGGCGTCAGAAGTTAACTCGAGGGTTTTAAGTGTCACTGATAATGTGTCAGTAGTGGATGATTGGGCTGGCTCTATTGTTTCTTCCGATTTTACTGGCTCAGTGGACTTAGTATTTTTTTTGTTGTTATAGCCTTTACCAAAAATAATTGTACGAAGCCTATGCATCGAAATCGCTTTATTTTGTAAAAAAGTAGGCAACCATAGTGCTAACTCGATACACTTAATGACAAAATGCTTGACCTCATCAGGTAATGTGCTCGCTTTTATTTGAGAGATAATGTCCCGAATCTCGGATTCATCTTTATCCACCACCTCCGGTAAATCGTATTGTTTTTTCACGTTTAACAAACCATATTCTTTTTTTGCGCAAATAATGATCTCATTAAAATAAAAGTCAATAGGTATAAGTAAATAATTTTTAAATTATTTACAATAAACTTGAAAGCATATTCGTTCGATGTTTTAATCCAAAACTTTTGTATATTCGAGTTAAAAAAGGACATAGATGAACGAACTCCCTGAAGTACTAAAGGGCAAAAAAGGATCGGATACTTTTTTGGAGTATTCAGAACCATATTTGGCGGCTTATATCCAATCTAAAGGGACAGCTAATTTAGAGGAAATTGAGACCGTATTAAGAATGCCATGGATGGTTTGGAATGCATCCGTTCTTAGTCAGAGGCCGGGAAATACCGATGATCACATGGCAAGCATACAATCAATGGTGAGTTATTTTCCGGCAGAAATAAGAGGGA
Source organism: uncultured Gammaproteobacteria bacterium (assembly GCA_963784615.1). Taxonomy (GTDB): domain Bacteria; phylum Pseudomonadota; class Gammaproteobacteria; order Legionellales; family Legionellaceae; genus UBA11403. Next base: position 662,372 of record CAWASG010000001.1, on the reverse strand, counting down.
TGATCGATGGGTTAAAAACAAGAAAAGAAACATTATTTTCGCAATATAATTATCTATTTTCAGAATATAAGCTGTATATGGGGGAAAACGATGATATACGATTATCAATGGAAACAAGAGTGTGAATGATTTGATCCTGCTGGTTGACAGCTAAGATAGGAGAGAGTTACGCACACTTACCGGAAGGACACTAACATTCGTATTTCAAAAAATTCTTTGACATCATCTAGGGTACTAAAATTGTTATATAAGGGTGCGATGGCGCTTAATTTAACACCATTTATCCATAGTAGATTACAAGCTCTTTGCAAGTCAGCGCATACACTGGCGTTACCTGTATTAGGTTGTGATATATCAATAGATGAAGAATTTGCTCGCCTAAAATTCGCCCATTTTGATTTATACATGACAAGACCCATGTTATGTTTGCATACCTGCATTATAGCACATTTTATGAGCATTAAAATTCCGACTATGAAAAACAATAAATAAAGGTATGCCTTTACTGTCTCCATAAAACGATCGTTATTGAGTAAATAAAATTGGGGTGGAGAGATCGCCGAATTTACTGGACTCAAAAATTCTCAATAACCATTCTTGATATCTCTTTCTTGGTGCATCATACTTGATATGAGTTTTGAGAATATAGGGAAATGAGTTAATGCCAACAATTAGTGCGTTTTACGGAATACTGATTCAAATGTTTTTGGGCGATCATGCGCCGCCTCATTTTCATGCCTTATATGCAGAATACGAAGATTCATACACTTGAAGTGGTTCGTGGCACTATGCCTCGTCGAGCATTGGCTTTAGTACTGGAATGGGCTTTCCAGCATCGCGCAGAATTACTGGAGGATTGGACATTATGCGAACAAAATCAGTCACCAAAGAAAATTTCTCCCCTGGAATAATGTGCGCAGCTCCCTGGCGTTTAACAAAAGTTAAACCGCTCCCAAATTATAAACTTGAAGTTGAGTTTAATGATGGGGCACATGGGTTTGTTGAAATGGTTAAATTAATCATGAGTGATAAGGCTGGTGTTTTTGCGGTACTAAAAGATAAAGACGTTTTTAATAAGGCTCATCTTGAATATGGCGTGCTTACCTGGCCTGGTGAGATTGATTTAGCACCAGATGCAATGCATGATGCGATCAAACAAAATGGCCGATGGGTTTTACAATAGAGGATTTGTCATGCTGGTTGGTTATGCGCGTGTTTCAACTATCGATCAAAACTTGGATCTCCAGCTTTCCGCTTTAAAAGAGGCTGGATGTGAAAAGCTCTATCAAGATCAAATATCGGGGACGAAAGCAAATCGTCCAGGCCTGATTATGGCTCTTGAAGTATTGAGAAAAAATGACACCCTGGTTGTTTGGAAGTTAGATCGATTAGGTCGTACCGTTAAGGGATTGATTGATTTGGTGAATCAATTACATCAAAAAGAAATCCATTTCAAAAGTATTACTGATAATGTTGACACATCGACCCCTGCAGGACGTTTCTTTTTTATACTTAAGTGAGTCGTCAAATATGAATTTTGAAATTGTTTCTATAACCGAAGATCATATTCAAGGATTTTGGTCTGCTGTTGACACTGTTGCGCGTGAACGCAAATATTTGGCTTTTTTAGAAGGTCCCCCAATCAATACTACCAAAGATTTTGTGTTACAAAACATTAATGGTAATTGGCCCCATGTCATTGCAGTAAGTGATGGAAAAATAATTGGATGGTGTGATATCAGCGCCCTTGATCGCCCTGTTTTCGCCCATATTGGTTCATTAGGTATTGGTGTATTGGCACCTTATCGAGGCCATGGTGTTGGAAAAGCATTAATGAACGCTGCTCTTCAAAAGGCGAAGATAAAAGGATTAACGCGTATTGAGCTTACAGTACGTGAGAAAAACGCATCAGCAATTGCGCTATATGAAAAGATGGGGTTTGAAAAGGAGGGGATTCATAAAAATGGAGTATGCATTGATGGAAAATATGAAAATCACATTTTTATGGCGCTCTTATTTGATCAATAGCTGAACGGTTTGTGCGGTGTGATTTGAAATCCCACTTTTTGTCAGTTCTTCCACAGGATCCCTTTAAAATATAAAAACCCGCGTAGCGTACATTCACGAGCCCGAGCCCGAGCAGTTTTCCCTTACCCTTACCCTTACCCTTACCCTTACCCTTACCCTTACCCTTACCCGTTAGCCCGTGCAGTTACAATTATATTCTCAATCATGCTTTAAGCCGAATAAACCGCGTAAGCGGTCTCGCGAAGAGCAGCATGAGCAAACCAATCACTAAAGTAACACAGCCGATAGAAGCAAACACTTTTGTATAAATCATTAAAGATTCTATACCTGGCTGGATCTGTTTGGGCAGGGCGGTTAAAGACGCAACCGACGCCCCGATAAAACCGGCAATTGAAGAGGTTAAATACCACATCCCCATAACAAACCCTGTAATGTGGATGGGAACGAGCTCAGCTACCATTGCAACACCCAATGCAGAAACCAGTAATTCGCCGGCACTTTGAAAACCATAACTGGCGATCAGCCATCCAGAAGAGACCATGCCATTCTCGTCGTGCATATACCGTGCAAAAAAAAGCAGTGAAAAGCTTACTCCGCAACAGAGCATACCAACTGCAAATTTGTAAGGAATGGGAAACGGCTTTCCTCGACGATTGAGGGCGTAGTAAAAACTGGCTAAGACAGGCCCAAGAATGATAATCCAAATCGAGTTTAATGCCTGAAAACTTTGAGGATCAATCGATATGCCAAGAAGTGTTGGTGTGACATTGTTAACGGCAAATAAATTAAGTGATGTTGGCATTTGTTGGTATAAAACAAAAAAGATAATCCCTTCCAGCATGAGAACAAAAGCCACTAACATGCGGATATAAGATAATTTTTTTTCACGTCGCATATACCAAAAATAGAGGGCAACCACAGCAATGGTGATGAACCAGAGCAATTTCTTGGCGATGCTAACATGTTGAATCAGGAAAGAAGCGAGATAGGTTACAACAACGATACCGATTATCACCAGGCCCCATTGCCAATAGGGAATGATTTTTTGATCAGCCGGTGTATGAATGTGTTGAATCGATTGTCGTTGGAATGCGTAATTGGCCAACCCCAGCAAAAGACCAATAAAACTGGCAAAGTAAGCATAAGAATACCCATAATGACTGGATAATGTTGGGCCAATCAGTAAGGCAAAAGCTGAGCCTAAATTAATCGCCATATAATACAAGGTAAAAGCGCTATGCAACCGTGGATCGTTTTCTTCATAACATTTAGACAATAAATTCGATGGGTTTGCCTTAAATAACCCATTGCCGACACAAATCAAACCCAACGCGAGGAAAACATGCTCCTTATCGGTGATAGTCAGTGAAAGATAGCCTGATGCCAAAGTTATCAAGCCCAAAACTATCGTGCGCTTAGTCCCTAAAACATGGTCACCCAAATAACCGCCGATAGCGATCATCCCAAAAACCAATGCTGAAAAAGCGCCAAATGTAAAATAAGCATCTGTATCCGAGAAACCGAGAAAACGGATAAAATAGAGTGTCAAAATCCCTTGTACCGTATAAAAACCAAAACGCTCCCAAATTTCTAACATGAAAATCATGTGAAAAGCGCGGGGTTGTTTGCGAAATAGATTGAGCATATTTGTTCTGCCTTTGCATTTTGCAATAGTACTATATTGTGGTATTATTATTAGTATGAAATCCAAACATTATAAAGTGCTACGAAGCATATTTGAAACACCTGTCAATGCTAGCATTATATGGAAAGATATTGAATCATTGCTTGTCGCTTTTGGAGCCGAATTAACTGAAGGTCGAGGTTCAAGGGTGCGTATCGCTCTAAACGGTGTAAGGGCAGTTTTTCATCGTCCGCACCCTAAAAAAGAGACGGATAAAGGCGCGGTTATTTCGATGAGACGGTTACTGAAAGAAGCGGGGGTAGAGCCATGTTAAATTATAAAGGTTATCTTGGACATGTTGATTTTGACGACGAAAATGAAATGTTTGTTGGTGAGGTTATTAACACGAAAGATGTGATTACCTTTCAGGCGGAAACCGCACGTGATTTAAAGCAAGCATTTATTGACTCAATCGAGGATTATCTTGAGTTTTGCCATATACGAAACGAAAAACCAGAAAAACCATTCTCAGGTAAATTTAATCTAAGAATTTCGCCAGAACTTCACCGAGAGGCATTTGTCGCGGCAAAACATTCGGGGATGAGCTTAAATGCTTGGGTGTGCAATGTCTTAAGACGAGCCGTCTAGTACCGTTTCAATTTAGTTTTGACCGGTTGGAATAAGCAGATTGAAACGATCTCGAACAAAGCGTCGTTGCGAGGCACGAAGCAATCCAGGGTTCGAAGCTTTGTTCTCTGGATTGCTTCGTGCCTCGCAACGACGACCTGCAAGCGCAGTGTTGCGATTTTTACCGAGGCTACTGGGTTGATCACTATAATCAACCGGTCAAAACTTAATGGAAATGGTACTGGTAGATTAAATGTAATTGCTCGGGCACGTGTCCGTGCCTCTGCCCGAATAGTTACGATTAAAAAATTTTATTGGAGCTCCACATGAGTCGTTCTTCCGAATTATTTCAAAAAGCACTAACACTTATACCTGGCGGCGTGAATTCACCCGTGCGCGCTTTTAAAGGCGTCGGTGGCACGCCTGTTTTTTTTAAAGCAGGGCAGGGGCCGTACTTGATTGATGTGGATGGAAAACGATATATCGACTACGTTGGTTCATGGGGGCCATTGATTCTGGGGCATTGTCACCCACACGTGATTGACGCAGTTACTCAGGCGCTGCATCATGGTATGAGTTTTGGCGCACCTACTGAGCTGGAAATTTTACTTGCTGAAAAAATTATATCGTTGATGCCATCCATTCAAAAAATTCGCATGGTGAATTCAGGCACTGAAGCAACCATGACGGCGATTCGCTTGGCACGTGGATTTACGCAAAAAAATAAAATCATTAAATTTAACGGCTGTTATCATGGGCATAATGACAGTTTGTTGGTGAAATCAGGATCGGGTGTTTTGACCCTGGGTCTGCCATCAACACCAGGGATTCCAGCCAGTATTACCGAGCACACTTTAACCGCACCTTATAATGATCTGGCTGAAGTCAGCCGTATTTTTGAAGCCTACCCTCAAGACATCGCTGCAATCATCATTGAGCCCATAGCGGGAAACATGGGATTTGTTTTGCCCGACGAGGGATTTTTACAGGGGCTGCGTGATTTATGTGATCAATATCAATCCCTTCTTATCTTTGACGAAGTGATGACGGGGTTTCGTGTTGGATTGGGCGGTGCTCAAGGGTTATATAACATCGAGCCTGATCTCACTACATTAGGCAAGGTTATTGGTGGGGGCATGCCTGTTGGCGCAATCGGTGGTCGGGCGGATATTATGAATCATCTCGCACCAGAAGGTTCGGTCTATCAGGCAGGAACATTATCTGGGAACCCATTGGCCATGGCTGCCGGATTGGCAACACTGACTGAAGTTGAAAAGCCAGGTTTCTATCAAGCGTTAGATGTGAAAAGCCGAAAATTGGTGAATGGTTTGGCTGATATTGCAAAGGAACTCAATGTACCATTCTCCACGGATGCCATTGGTGGGATGTTTGGTTTTTGTTTTAATCCCATTGCGCATGTTCGCAGTTTTACTGACGTTGCAGCATCAAACGAAACGTTATTTAAGTTGTTTTATCATGAGATGCTCAAGCGTGGGGTCTATTTTGCTCCATCGATGTATGAAGCGGGTTTTGTCTCAAGCGCGCATGGTGATGAAGAAATTAATTCAACATTGGCCGCAGCAGCAGAAGCCCTAAAAGCGTGCCTGGTTGTATGAATATTGCCAACCATCCCAAACGTGTTGCCCTTATCACCGGCGCTGGCCGTCGTATTGGCGCATGTATTGCCGAATATCTCCATCAACATGGCTGGTCAGTGGTGATTCATTGCAACCGTTCAAGAGATGAAGCCGATGAGCTTTGTCACCGATTAAATCAACAACGAACCGATAGTGCGAGGGTGTTTGCTGCTGATCTCACTCAAAAAAAGGCAAATCAAGCACTGATTCAGCAGGCAATCGATTGGGCCGGATCACTGGATTTACTGGTTAATAACGCATCGCTATTTATACCCAGTGCCCTTGATGACTCTAACGATAATCTTTTGGATGCCCTGTTCACTATTAACGTGCAAGCACCTTTTTGGTTAAGTCTTGCGGCGAGACAATCACTCGCGAAACAACAGGGTGCCATCATCAATATCACGGATATTCATGCTGAAACGCCTTTAAAAGGGTATGCAGAATATTGTCAAACCAAAGCGGCGTTGACGATGCAGACCAAAGCATTGGCGCGTGAGTTTGCTCCGGAGATTCGAGTGAATGCGATCGCACCAGGCGCCATTGCATGGCCTGAGCACGGGAATAGATTGAGCGCATCGCAACAACGAGCTATTATTGATAAAACGCTGCTGAAGCGACATGGTGAGCCTGTTTTTATAGCCCAGGCGCTTCTGGCCTTGGCCAACAACCCGTTTATCACTGGACAGACGCTTCGGGTTGATGGCGGCAGATAATATGGCCTCAGTCATCGTTTCGCCACGGAAGTGGCGAAACGATGACTGAGGCTGCTAATATATTATGATTCCAGCGGAGGAATGAAATATGAAAAGATTCAGACAGGTGAGTCAAGACGTCAAAGATCACTCCATGACAGAAGGGGCTGTTCGAGCATCAACGGGTTTAGACACGTCAACATCATCACACGTGCTGATTAACCAGGGGTTGCCACCAAGACCTTTACGTGCAAATCCTACATTAAGGCGCGATAACGCTTTAGCTGCCGAACCAGCATCATTAAACAACGCCCAGGGAGTAATTTTTCCTGATATCTCACCAAGATTCAGTCAGTTATCTGCGCAAACCAACCATCAAGTGCCGAAAGGCAATATATCTGTCACAATGCAGGACATTGCCAGAAGACCAAGCGACCCAATTCAAACAAATCTACCACAGTGTATTCCTGCTGATAGATTAAGACGGCCTCTCGAGGCTCAAGAAGAAGAGCCACAGCGAGAAAGACCCAAACGCCCCAAAACCCCCGCACCAAAAAGACAAAGGGTTCCTTCTGCGCCAGTCCAAAATTCGCTCCCCCCACCAGAACACTCAGTATTATTAGCATTTAGCCTGGATGATGATGCCGGGGATATGGTAGAGCCTAAGAGTATGAACGCACTATAGTTTTGACCGGTTGGTCTTTCGGAGTGCCGTACTAGATTACCCTCGCAGCCGTCATGTTCGGGGGTTTACAATGTTTTCACTGACTTGGCAATATCCTGTGTCAAATGATTTAAGCTGTCATTCATGGTTTTCACAAATGAGTCTACCGTTAACAACGGAGCCCGTTGATGATACTCAACGGTTCTCTTTTGCTGCAATGTCTCACCTGAATAGATGACATAAGTAGCACGCAACAGCGTGTTTCCTAGGGTATTCACCTCAAATTGTGAAATGTTAATGTGCAATTGATAATTGGGCTTAAATTGAGTCCCCCAAGGGTAGTAAGCAACAACAGCCCCAGGCAATAGGGTCGACAGATTGGTTTCAACTACGCGTTGAATATTCTTATCTAATGCACCGGCCCACTGTTGAAATTCGTCTAATTTAACATGATGAGGCGAGTAATGAATAATAAACTGTTGTTTGGTCATATAGCTTGGGATATTGATTTCCTCAATACCAACCCGCAAGTCAGGATGATTTTTTGTCTGTTGTTTTTGAACAGGCAGGGGATTAAGTACATAAAAATTAGATTCACGACTACGAGAACAAGCAGTAAGCGACAGACCTGCGAAAATAATAATAAATGTAACTACGCGACCCTTGCCCGAGTCGTTATTAAAAAGTAATTCTTTCATGATTTACCTCGTAGCAAAGCTTCTGGATTCCGCGATAAATAATCGCTCAAGTTCTGTGCCGAATTTGCGGCCGATGAGACATTTAAGAGTGTTTTAATCAACGTTGTCATTAATTGCGGCGTTTCCTCGTCAAGATGGAGGGCTAATCGATTAACGCTTTCAGCAAGCACTTTTGTAGCATCAATTGTTTCACGAACCCGTGGTGAGTTAATCAGATTACTAATATCCTGAAGTGTTTTTTGGGCAACTTTGAATGTATCTTCTATTGATACCAGTTCCTCAGGTTTATTCTTAGTTGGAAAAATTAAATAATTACGGTAACGGATGGGTTTAAATTTCCTGGGGGTTTGCTCTTTGATGAGTTCAATGGAAGCGACACCAGTGATGAAGTTAGGTTTTTTTATATTGGCAACAAAGCCTTTATTAATCAACAATTGAATCGGTTTTTGAGAGCGGGAAAAGGATCGGTCGATAAAAAACTGAACATAAACAGGTATTTTAATGTCGTCTCCAGCCTTGTTTTCGGTAATTTCAATCAGTTTGACTTCGCCAATTTTAACGCCGTTATAAGTGATAGTCGAGTTTGTATTTAAGCCATCGAGAGAGCCATTAAAAAACATGACATAACTGTCTTCTTGTTCTCGCACATAGATGTCATAAAAGAAAATCGCAGTAAACAATGATAAAATAGCCGCACCACCAACAAACAACCCTAATAATGTATAAAATCGCTCCAAGCGCATATGACCTATCCCTAGTAGCTGAAAAATTTAAAATAAATACTGCTGATTGTAAGGCACAGTAAACTGCGCGTCATGATTCGTGACATCGCTCGCCTTAATGTTAGATGAGCCGATGCAACTGCATAATAGTAATAGCCTACGACGAGACTGACGATAGTACAATAGATTAATGTTTTAAAAATAGAGTACAAAATGTTAATGCTAGTGATCGTATTGGTTAAATGAAAAAGATATTCATGAAGGTCGGTTTGTAACAGATAACGAAAACAAAAATAAATACTGATTAAAATGGCATTAAGCGAATAAACATAAAGAAGTAGGGCGCTTAAATTACTTCCAAGTATGAGTGGAATAATGAATTGAAGCATGACCTCGTGCGTTGTTCGTTGAAGTTTTCGGATCTGAGCATTAACAAGATTAAGGGCTAATTGTATGGAGAGAACCAAACCAATCACAAAGGGCAATAAATCATAAAATAAAATATTTTGGGCGACCAGCAAGATCTGATTCTGCATGTATAACGGGCTTAAAATGCGGTAGATGTTCAGTATCAGCGATGCACCCATCAATGAAGTGATTAGCATCAGTGGTATGGCCATCTTGGCACCGGAATAATAAACCGTACGTAAGAAGTTAAGCCATACCAGAGGCATTTGATGCGGCACTGCGTCTTTCAAGCTATATGCCAGGTGACCTAGAAAACGAAAAAACAGAAGGATATCTTTAATAATTGGCACGCTAAATGATCGAGAGCGTTGTGACATTGGCATGCATTTATCCTTTTAATCCATGAAATACAATGTACATAGTACGGACTCACATTGATCTCTATCATATAGGTCAATTTCAAGACTTTCAAGGTTTACCCGTATGTCCGCTACAACCGCGACATATTTTTTGTCATGTATGGAGATTTATGATACTCTGCGTGATTTTCAAACTCTCTTGTGTTTTATATGTACTTTACAGGGTAAAAAGATGTTAGATAATGTTGTAGAAACAGGCAGTCAACAACGGGTAAATGAGGCATTAAATTCAACTCCATTCAGGCAAAGTCAGACTTTTTTCCGTCCAAACACCAATAACCGGGTTCGTCCTTATTATGGTTTTCGGTCAGAAAGAGACGCTGGCATCGCTTTAAATGCGATAGGCGGATATTTAATCGGAAGTTATTTTAGCATTACGCCGGTTTCATTTTTTTGTGGTCTTATCCTTACAATCATGCTGACGGATTATATTAGCGATCATTTAAATTTGTCAGTTAATGGTTATAACGTTGCTTTTGGGTCGCTTGTATTGGCAGAAGGGATTTATTTTGAAAGCGAGGCATTCATCGGGATGTCGATGGCTATATTAATGTATTGCCTATTAAACGAATTAGGCTCGCTTGACGAGACCTCACCAGAATTATCACCCGCATTGATGTAGGGTAGGCAGGTCGGCTCTCGGTCTTTTAGCCCACCCTACATTCGCTCGCCATTACTCAACCTGTTGTTAACAAAGCCTTCTCACGCGGATGCCAATTTAATACCAAGGAAGCAATAATCCCCGCAATCAGTCCCCAAAATGCAGCGCCTATGCCAAACAGGGTCATTCCAGATGCACAGGTTAAAATAGTAATTATCGCCGGTTCCCGATACTTCGCCTCTTCCAGTGCCGCCTTCATACTGCTACCTATTGTGCTGAACAGCGCCAATCCTGCAATCGACATCACCAGTTCTTTAGGAAATGCTGTAAAAAGTGCCACCAGCGTTGAGCCAAATATCCCAATAGCTAACCAACATAACCCAGCAAAAACGGTCGATTTATAACGAAGCGCGGGATTATTATCCGCTTCTTTACTCGTGCAAATGGCAGCGGTGAGTGCGGTTAAGCTTACGGAGTAACTCCCAAATGGAGCAAGTAATAACGTAGAAATACCTGTCCAAGTTGTCAAGGTTGAAATAGGGGGATGATAGTTTGACGCGTTAAGAATGGCAAAACCAGGCAGGTTTTGTGAAGTCATGGTCACAACAAATAAAGGAATCCCAATACTGATGAGCGATGATAGTGAGAATTTAGGAACCGTAAAAATAGGCGTGGATAAAGCGAATTCAACGTGCTTTAAATCAAATAACCCGTTGAGTTTTGCCATCGCAATGCCAACCATCAAAACCAGAATGATGACATAACGGGGAAAGTAGCGCTTCCCAAGCAAGTAGGTCACCAGCATCGTACAGACCATAGGAAATTGTTCTTGCATTGATGAAAACACATCCAGCCCAAAATGCAGAAGAATCCCTGCCAACATGGCTGAGGTCAGTGCTCGCGGGATATGATCAATCATTTTCTCAAACAGGCCAGTCACACCTGCTAAAATTGTCAAAATCGCTGAAAATATAAAGGCGCCAACGGCTTCAGGCATTGAAACGCCAGATAAACTGGCCGCCAACAAAGCTGCCCCAGGCGTAGACCAACCCAGTAATATAGGCATGCGATAATAAAGAGAAAGCCCAATACAGGAAAGTCCAATACTGACACCCAAGCCAAACAGCCAAGAACTGATCTCAGCTGGCGATGCGCCCGCTGCAGTAGCCGCTTGAAAAATGATAACGGCGGAACTGGTAAATCCGACCATGACCGCAATAAACCCAGCAACCATATTTGATAAAGAAAAATAACTTCGCATAATAAATCCTAGCCACATATCTCAGTTTCAATGCATTCCCCATTGGGATAACATCGTTGAATAATCTCGCAAGCGGGCTGAGGATAGGCATAATAGCCGCCAAAGGGAACGCCTATAACGACCGCAGGACCATACCAGGGAGCGCCCCAATACCCACCGCCTCCACGGTAATACCCGCCTCGCCCGCGATAGCCGCCACCACCATGATAACTACGTCCACCACCATCGCCGCCGCGATACTCCCCTCTACCGCCATCATGGCCGTGATAACCTCCGCCACCATGTGCATGACAAACCGAACCGACCAATAAACCGGCAGCTAAAATAAAAGACATTTTGCTAAATATTATCTTGATGCCCATGAGTACCTCCCAGACAATAAAGTGAGTTGTTACATAATGCCCAAAGTATAACCTTATTTTGTACTTTTTGAAACATGTACTTCGCGCAGGCAGGATAGAGGGGATTTTATTGTTGACAAGCGATCTTATTGTAGCTCAATATTCTGGTTCAATACGATCGGTTTAATTCAGGAGTTGATGTGAAAAAAATAATACTATTATCCATAGCCTTGGCATTTTCTCCAGCGGCCTCTGCCCATACTTGTTTTTTCACATTGGTTAAAGATTCATGCTGGACTAATTATGATGTCACAGTCGATGTCACGAATGCCAGCACCAGCAAGTCATTGTTTAACATTTCTGTACCGAAAGGGAAGTCTTGGACTCGAAAGAAATTCAGTTGTGACGCGGCTGAGTCATTCAATTATAGTGCAACGTTTTCACCTGTATTTTGGCAAGCAGACAAGGGGAAACATTTCTCTGGAAAACGTACCTGGACACTTCCTCAAAAAATGAAACAAGGGGATACAGCTTGGGATATCACCGTATGTTATCCAGAACAATTTTCTGAAGTTCCGCTCCCCCCCACGGCTGACTCAAAATGTAATTGCGACACGCAATCCATTCCTGCCGTTATTCCACCGAAGCAATAGTGATGAGTAATTTACGAAAAAAAATAGCACAAATGTTGATTATTGGGTTTCCCGAGTCGGATATTCACGCCAACTCCCCGGTTGCCGAGTGGTTGCAATCAGACGGCCTGGGCGGTGTTTTATTATTTGACTACAATATGCAGGCCCGTTCATTTGGTAAGAATTTGAAAACCAGAGAACAAATTCAGCATTTGAACGCTCAGTTACGGCAGTTTAACACGCAAGATTTGCCGTTATTCATTGCCATCGATTATGAAGGCGGTGCAGTTGATCGATTGAAGTATATTGAAGGTTGCCGCGCGACTATCACACCCTTGGAACAAGCGCATTTATCCAACGAAGCCTTGCGAGTTGAGATGAGTGCGATGGCGCAAACATTGGCTGACTTAGGCTTTAATTTAAATTTTTCGCCAGTTGTTGACTTAAATCTCAATGATCAACGTGGGATTATTGGAAAATTGGGACGCAGCTTTTCGTCATCTCCTCAGCGAGTTATCGAAGTTGCATCAGCAAGTGTCCGCGGATTCAACGAGCACGGCATCGTTTGCTGTTATAAACATTTCCCAGGACATGGCAGCGCAGTTGGTGATACGCATGAAGGCTTTGTTGACGTCACTGACACCTATCATCCAACAGAGCTTGAGCCCTATGCAACGCTTGTCCAAGACCCGCAGCAGCAAGCCATGATTATGACTGCTCACGTGATTAATCGTCATCTGGATCCCTCAGGTTTGCCCGCGACATTGTCTTATCCGATATTAACCGGATTACTACGTGAGGAGCTGGGCTATAAAGGGGTTATCATTAGTGACGATTTACAGATGCAAGCCATTAGTGATCATTACTCGCTTGAGGAATCACTTCGCTTAACGATTAATGCCGGCGCCGATATGGTTATTTTTGGCAATCAACTGGGTGAACACACCGCCACGCAGGTGATTGATTGTATAGCGCATTTGGTGGATGCAGGCGACATTAAACTCTCTCGAATTGATGAGGCATTTCAGCGTATTACTACATTGAAATCTGGCTAATAATTGACAGAATGGTTAAAATAAAGTAAAATTCGGGTTATTTTTTATTTCACCAGGTCTAATATGAGTCAGTTCCCCCGCACCCCAAGATTGATTTCCCTGGATGTGTTTCGAGGATTAACCATTGCTTTGATGATTATCGTTAATAGCCCGGGTAATCAGTCGCCTTATTATTGGCTTGAACACTCTGTTTGGAATGGCTGCACACTAGCGGATTTAGTTTTCCCTTTTTTTATTGTGATTGTCGGCATCTCCTCAGTCCTGGCTTTATCGAATCTACGTGCGAAAGGAGCGGCATCCTCTCGTTTGATTGAGAAAATCATTCGTCGCAGCGCTTACATTTTTTTTATGGGCCTGTTGCTTAACGCATTTCCACATCATTTTGATGTCTTTTCTATACGAATCCTCGGTGTGTTACAACGCATTGCCATCTGCTATTTAGTCTCATCGATTTTATTTGTTACCACGCAAGCGCGCACCCAAGCCATTATTATGTTTGCTTTGCTCATCGGTTATGGATGTCTCATGTCCCTTAACCCAGGAATGATGCTAGATGGAAATGCCGTGGGGTATCTCGACCGCCTAGTGCTCGGTTCTGGGCATCTGTATACACCCATGTTTGATCCAGAGGGCTTGTTAAGTACCATGCCAGCCATTGCATCGGCACTTCTCGGCAATCTTATTGGCATATTTCTTATTTCGTCTCGTCCAAAACAGCAAAAATTGCTATGGATGATAGGGGCGGGTTTATTGCTGGCATTAAGCGGATGGATGTGGGCCGCAACATTGCCTCTGAACAAAGCGCTTTGGTCAAGTTCGTATGTCTTATGGACAGGTGGCCTAGCACTTTTGGTTTATGCCCCCATTTATGCATTAATTGAAATGAAACAATGGGTACGATGGTCGGCTCCATTTGATTTATTTGGTCGTCATGCAATGCTGGTTTACATCCTTCATGTTTTGTTTTTAAAAATTCAAGCGATGATTCATATGTACCATTCAGACGGCACTTTAGTTGGTTTTCGCCTATATATCACCGACGTATTATTCGGCGATTTCATGCAAGAAAATGCGGCGCTATGCTACTCGATTACGTATATGACATTGTGGTTGCTGGTTTTAAAAGCCATAGAAATGTCGCGTAAATAAACCATTTAAGTTTTTATGTGAAAACTACTCGGGCAGGCGCTTGTGCCCGAGTAGTTACATTTCAGCATATCTCGTTACCTGGAATTTCTTCTCAAATCCCGATTGTCTTTTCCTATCACTAGCGTTTATGATATTAAAATTCACATTGACTCAAGAGGCGATTATGTTCCGAGGAAGCATTACTGCATTAGTAACCCCCATGAAAAATGGTCAGGTTGATACCGCGCGTCTACGTGAACTCGTAGAATTTCATGTTCAAGAAGGAACGCACGCCCTTGTAGCCGCCGGCACAACCGGTGAATCTGGTACCTTGACACATGAAGAAAAATTATTGGTTATTAAAACCGTCATTGAACACGCCGCCGAACGTATCCCGGTCATTGCTGGAACCGCAGCAAATGCGACACAAGCCTGCATCGAGCTGACCAAACAAGCGATGGAACTCGGCGCTCACGCAGCACTCATTATGACGCCAGCTTACATCAGGCCAACGCAAGAAGGGCTTTATCAACACTACAGTCAAATTGCCCAAGCCGTTCATCTTCCCATTATTCTCTACAACGTACCCACGCGTACAGCTTGTGATTTATTGCCTGAAACCGTTGGACGTTTATCGCTTCTTTCTAATATTATCGGTATTAAAGAAGCCACAGGAACCATGGAGCGATTACATCAGTTACAGCATGAAACACAAGGGCGATTGGATATTTATAGCGGCGATGATCCTACATGCGCCGAATGGATACTCGCCGGCGCAAAAGGCGTTATTTCAGTGACTGCCAATGTGGCACCAAGACTTATGGCCAAAATGGCAGACGCAGCACTCGATGGCGCAAAAGTCGATTGTATCAGCCTGCATGAACAACTCATGCCGCTCCATCGACTCATGTTTACGGAATCGAATCCAATTCCTGTCAAATGGGCACTCCATGAGATGGGTTTAATCGAAGATGAGATTAGGCTACCACTCACGTTGTTATCTTCTTCTCAACAACCCTTATTAAAAGAGATGTTACGGGCACTACATTTGGTGTAAAATCACCCGAAATTTAACAAATTAAGGTCTTTGTCGTGAAAAAAACAGTTGTTATTCTCGCTCTATCATTGCTTGCAACTGCATGCAGTTCTCGGTATGCAAGCAATGGTGAAAACGTCTACACAAAAAGCCAAAACGGCCCGTTCCTCGTCGTCCCACCACCTCTTTTTAAAGGTGCAATTAGCCATTTTTACGATCTTTCCGTTCAGCCAGGACAAAATGTAGCTATCAGTATCATTCCTCCTGTTGTGTCTTAAATCTTTAAAGAAAAGAACTTTTTTTATAACTAATCGGGCAATGGCACCTGAGCGTCCCCTTGCCCGATTAGTTGCAATCAACCTGTTAAATGAGCTTCCTTGGGAGCGCCCCAGTACCTTCGGTACACACAGCCCCTAGTATCGATGAAAATATATACCTCTATTACTTCAAAATGTGATTTTTTAGTTTATGGATTTTTCCGCCCAAGGCAATTTAATGCTCCTATCATGGCAATCGATAAAACAAGATAGACCAACGGCAACAATAAAATTTTTAGGGGAAATATACTTAGGCTAAATACAACAAGTGTAGCGAATCCCATGTTGATAAAACTCATCACAGATGCTCCGTGCGCTTTGTCTGTAACTTTGCTCATCGCAATGGTAGATGCATTTGCTAAAATGAAGCACAAGCCAAAATAAATGACTATCATGGGTAGAAATAATGAAAAAAGCCAATTGAAATTCAGCCACATAGCAACCAGCATCCAGGAAACTCCGGCGCTTGTTATCCTAATTCCCTGGCGAATAATCCATTCGAAGGTATGATTTTTTGCAAGGTTTGCGCTGACTAATGAGCCGAATATTAATCCAATCGGCGGTATGCAATTCGCTATACCGTACGCATCACTGCTCATGCCATATAAGTTAATTGCAATAAAGGGTGCGAGAGCTGCAAAAACGTAGATGAACCCGGTGGAAGCACCCATTAACAGCCCACCCATGACGAGACGGCTATTTTTAAACTGCATTCCATAGTCATGTAATAAATGATTGAGTTTAAGTGCATTTAAATTAAGAGTATTTTGCGTTTCTGGGAGTCTGGTGACCAGGAAAAATAGAATGAGGCCATACAGTGCACTAGCATAAAAACAGCTCATCCATCCCCAGTAAGTATTTAAAAATCCACCAAGCGCAACGCCCAACCCAGGTGTAATTGCAAACGCTAACATTAAATAGGATATTTTTTGGCTAGCTATTTTAGGTTCATAGCACTCATTGACCAAAGTGAACGTCATTTTTAAGCCAACTCCGGCTCCAAGCGCTAACATAAAACGGCCAACAATTAAAAGCCAATAAGCGTGAATTACCCCCGAAAAAGCACAAAGTAGACTACTCAGTATTTGCAGACTAATCCCGATGAACAGCGCGGGTTTTCTACCTAAGCGATTGGCAATGGGACCATATAGTAGTTGTCCTAATGCATAGCCCACTAAAAACCAGGTGATGGTTTGTTGCGCTGTGTCTTCAGCGATACGAAAAAAATGGGTGATATCAGGCAGTGCAGGCGTAAATAGCACGGCATTGACGGATGCAAAGGAGATTAAAAGCAATAACGTCACAAAGGGTAGTTTTGTTTGGATTGTTCGATGTGTCATCGGGTTATTCCCACGAAAATATAATAATGGGTTAATTATAATTGTTGACATTATTTACTGCCCCGACTACCTGAATTCATGGCACTTAATCCTCAGTTACGGATTAATCTTGAATTGGCGGAAAGATTTCCAGATTTAGATGAAGAGGGCATTGATTTAATTTTTGGTATGTCAATGGACGCTCCTCTTTCGTTAGTTCGCAAGCGAGTTGCGGATACACGCTATATTTATTGCTGTTCTCCGAGCTATTTAAAACAATATGGAACGCCTGAAGTTCCGTCTGATATAAACAAGCACCGGTATATTACGCATAGTATGAGAAAACCAGACAATATATTGGTATTTAAGGGAAACAAAGAAATCCAAGTGAAACCGGTATTATGTTTAAATGACAGTCGCGCTATGTGTGATTGCGCTATTGCCGGGATGGGTATTGTAAAACTACACGATTATATCGTAGAGGACGCGATACAGTCAGGAGACTTGGTTGAAATTCTTTCTGGATTTCAAGACACAGCGCAACCCGTTTATTTGTATTATCAGCAAAGCCGCTATTTGCAACCTAAAATTAGAAAGTTTGTTGACTTTTATACCTTATAAACAATAAACAGTGATTGGTTGTCATATACAATGTCGCCTATTTTTGGCTAAAACTCAATTGATGCTAACGAATGATTCTGCCCGGTGACATGCGATCCATAACTCATGATCTGCGCAAAATAAGGGCTATCAATCAGAGCTCCCACTAAACCACGTCCTAATCCAATATTTAATTTACGCCGAACGTTTAATATATGGGTTTCTACGGTACGATGAGAAATATTGAGAGCTAGTGCGGTCGCTTTAGCCGTTTCGCCTTTTATAAAAAAATAAATACACAAGGCTTCGCGATGGGTTAAATACTCACCGGCATCATTGAGTACCAGACGATTGACATTGAGTGCATCAAGATATTCACCTATCTGTTTTGGATCAACGGCGTGTCGCTGTAAACCATCTAGAAGAGGATCAAATTCGCGAACTGAGAACGGATGTTTGGCTACGTCTTGGATTAAATCCTGCGCTGCGTCTTTAAAATACGGTATGAATTGTTTGAAATAGGGTTTTAAATCGAGATAGTACTGGTCGTCTCTGAAGTGATTTGAATAAAAATAATTAACTTCTAATCGGTTATTCGTTGTATTCAACATTGTAATCCCGCTTCGAAGCCCATGCTGATTGGCTAGTGAAAAAAACGAGTGTTCCGCAAATTCGGTTGCTAAGAATGATTCGTATATTCCAGGCCTTTCAACTCGACGTGCTAAATCAGTTTCATAGAATCCTGTTTTGTATGCAAAATGACTCCATTCAGGATGGTCAGTCAATAGATAACGATCGCCTGTGGTTAAATCAATGGAGGTATAACAGAAATAATTAATGTTTAATAAACTCAATGGATGAGCAATTGCTTTCATCGCCTCGGTATGCTGTAAACAAGCATGATGTTGTAAATCGATTTTTCTTGTCATGATAATCCTTGAGTCATTGCTTATTAATGCCAATTGATCACAATTGTACCACGAGATCATTTTTTCGTCCAATTAATCTACAATAGCACATCCCACATTGAATATATCCCACCCTTATGATATACTGTTAATATATACACATATTGGAGAATATAATGCGTATGAAAAATTTAAAACCAGACTCTAAAGGTCGTATCAGCCTTGGCGCACTGAGTAAAGGCATTAGTAGTTTTTCTATCCGTCAAGAGCAGAATGGTAGAATTATTTTGGAACCATTTATTGAAATTCCCGCAAATGAAAAATGGTTGTTTGACAATAAATCCGCCTTAAATAAGGTAAAAAAAGGACTGGAAGACGCCAAAAATCACAAACTGATTGATAAAGGTAGTTTTTCTCAATTTTCTGACGATGAAATAGAATGAAGTTTAAATTATTATTTACCATTCAGGCCAGCGATGACCTGGATCATTTATTGAGTGATCCGGCTTTGAACAAGCGATTAAAAGCGGTTAGGAAGGCGTTAGGATATTTAGAAAACAATCCTAAACACCCAAGCCTCAACACCCATAAATATTCTTCTTTAAAAGGACCAACCGGAGAAGAGGTATTTGAAGCGTATGCAGAAAATAAAACACCAGCAGCATACCGCATATTTTGGTACTACGGCCCTGATAAAAAGCAAATTACAATCGTTGCGATTACCCCACACCCATAAACCCTGTATATACTCTTTGGAAATGTAGGGTGGGCAAAGGAGCCGAAAGGCGACGTGCCTACCAATTGCATCTGCCGGTGGACACGTCGCCTTTCGGCTCCTTTGTCCGCCCTACCTTACTACGGCACTAACGAATGACTCTGCCCGATGACATGCGATCCATAACTCATGATAAGGGCTATCAATCAGAGCCCCACCAAAACACGTCCTAACCCAATATTTAATTTACGCCTAGGGTTTAATATATGGGTTTCAACGGTACGATGGGAAATGTTGAGTTCAATTGTTTTCATAGACTCGGTATGCAGTAAATGTTAACGGGGGCTCAAAACCGCGGATATATGGCGCAGGTTTAAATTGATCAAGGTTAACGTACAATGTCCACCTTGATCTAACTTTTATTAAAACTCCCAGTTACAACTAAAACGGCGGAGCCTCCCTGCTCACATCTGACATGGAATAATAAAATTCCGATTCAACCTTCTGATGGTGGCGTCTAATCTGGATGTGGTAAATGCACTCCAAAGTACAGGTAAGGTCGCCAAGAAAGTTCACTAGGTAATATGCAGCCTCATCAGACATGGACTCTGGCAGTAGAGCACTCAACATCGTGTCACGCATTTTCTGTTTCCTCCGGTTTGACTGACTTCTTTTTTTTGGCTCGCTCAGCTGTCTTTTTAGCACTATTGTCTTTCCATTCCTTGAGTCGGAATGATTCGGCCTCGATATTGACGATCTCTGAGTGGTGAACAAGTCTGTCGATGATGGATACCACGCAAGCAGCATTGGGGAAGATTTCACGCCATTCATTAAATTGCTTGTTGGTGGTAATAAGCGTCGATTTTTCTTCGTACCGCCGAGAAATAATTTCAAACAACAAATCCGCATGGCGATTGGAGTACGACAGATAACCTACCTCATCAATGATGAGCAATGCGGGTTGCACATAACTTTTGATACGACGGCGCAACGCGCTGTCGCTATCGATGGCAGCTAGTTCATTTAACATTCCCGCGGCCGTTGTAAACAGTGCGGTATGTCCCTTCAAGATGGCTTGATAAGCGATGTTACGGGCTATTGTTGTTTTGCCCACCGCATTGGGACCACATAAAATAACATTGGTCGCATCTTTCATAAAATTCAACTGCATCCATTCCTCAATGACATCTCGATCACAGCGTTTTGGCCAGCTCCAGTCAAAGTCAGCTAATGGTTTGAAGCGACCGATGCGTGCACTGCGCAGACGGCTGTCCAAGCTTTTTTGGGAACGATAGGTTTCCTCCCAACCGACAAGTTTTTCAAGCCATTCAGCATCGACCACCTCGTCCCAATGATTGATGAGGCCATGAAGTTTGAGTGCTTTCGCGCGCTGCAGTAATAAATCAGGTAACACGATTATTTGTCCTCCATAGGTTCTGGTTGATTAAGTACATCGTAATCGCTTAATTTATGAGGCTTTACGATAAGTTCGTTGACACGTTTGTTGTCAGATACAGGCAAGACGACCGGCGGTAGTTGATGGCGCTCATCTTGCCGTCGCTGCAAACTCAGCCGTACTGCGTTAGGATGAGGTACGCCGCGAGCCAGTGCGTCGTTCATCGCTTCATCAAGTTCACTGGCTCCATAATCGTCTAGCAAAGACAGCAGTTGATTGGTCGTTGAACCCAATGGATAACCGCGCAAAGCGGCTGCGTCCAGAAAGTCACGAGCACAATCAATGGCGTGTGTTAACCGGCTTTGACCGCGATGCAATCGCGCCTGTTTCTTGCGTTTAATGAGTGTTTCAATGTGTTCTGCACATTCGATTTGTTTGGCTTTGTCATAACTGCGCGGATGTTTAGCGAGCACGGTTGTTCCATCCAGAATGGTTACACCATCAAGCGTAGCGTGAATGGTTAACGTTTTTCGCACTTGGTCATGTGGGACAGAATAGTCATTCATATCGAATCGGGCATAGGGTGTTTTACCGATATGCACGGTTTCTATTTCATCGACCGGGAATGGGTTGTCAGGGCAAGCTACCAATCGTGGTAGCTCTTCTTGAAACGCATTCCTGACAGACTTTGTTTTATCTTCTGGACAAGGCCTGTTAGCAGCTTGTGTTTCACACCAATGCATTGCCTGAACATTAAGGTCATCTAAATCACGATACGTGCGCGCTGCAAAAAAATTATCACGAACATAACGGATAGCTCGTTCCACCCGTCCTTTTTCATTGCCACGATAAACAGCACAAGGTCTTGGTTCAAAGTGGTAGTGAGCTGCGAACGCCAACAAGGTCGGGTTAAACCGAATTGCATCTCCTTGGCGTTCAAGCACGGCACTTTTTAGGTTGTCATATAACAATACGCGAGGCACGCCGCCAAAGGCCTGAAAGGCATTTTCGTGCCCACGTAAAAAATTTTCCGTGCGTTGATTGAGATAAAAATGTAAATAAATTTTCCGGGAGTAACTTAATACCATGACAAAAGCCATCAATGGTCGTTTTGCTTGCCCTACCATCATATATCCGAAGTGCCCCCAATCAACTTGCGCTTGCTCGCCTGGCAAGGTTCTTAACCTTAGATAGGCTTCCGCTGAAGGCTTTGGTCGATAACACGAAATAAGATGGCGAAAATGATCCAGCCCGCCGGGATAACCTCGCTCTTGAACCATGGAGAACAGTCGACTTGCTGTTAACGTTGGATGCCTCTGTAACGTATCCAATACAAATGATAAATACGGATCCATCATAGACGATTGCACAAGGATTTTCTTTTTGGGAATGCCTGCTGCTGACAGGACACGCTTTATCGTGCTGTGGTGCACACCCAACTGAGACGAAATCGTCCCTACACGCCATTTTTCAACGTGATAATAGCGCAATATATTGGCTTCTAACTCATCTGAAATGTTCATTGTTCTGCTCCTCATTAGGGTAGTCATCAAGGTGGTCGCGAACAAGGCGGTAAAGAATGTGCGTTTTTAGACATTCCATAACGTAAAAACCTGGAACGAAGCAAAGGAGAGACGATGGTGGAGCATAAACAACAGATTATTGGACCACTTACCTGCCTCTTACAAGTCTTCTTTGCCTTGTTTTTAACCAGAGGTAGTAAACCATCCGAGGTGCTTTCGATGGAACCCTGATGCGTCATTTTATTTTTAAACTTACGTAAACGTTGCATATAATGACGCTGACGTGATGCATGATTTAACCGGCCATTGTGACTTTGCTGATACCGACTTCCGGCTTCACATAACGATTTTTTTCTTGCTGTGGATGAGCAGGAAATACTGCAGTAAATATTTCCTCGATCGCAGTGGGTGCAGATAATGACTTGTTCATAACAGAGCGCGCATAGAAATAGTCGTGGTGTCAGTTCCATAGCAATCCTTTGCTAATGAAACCTGGTATTTATGCGATCACATGATATGCTTTATATCAAGGGACTGGGTGTCGTTTGGTATCGCAGGGACGGTCAAATCGCTAACGGTATCAAACGGGTTTCATTAGTCCCTTAATTTTAGATTATTTTATCAAATTGTTCTTTCTGCGTTCTGCTGTGTGGTGTCTATCAGATGAGATGGAATTTTTTAGGGGTACTATCTGCCTGCGCCATTTATCAGCGGGTTCTTAGCCCCGTCTACACTCGGTACTCGTGTCATAAAAAAGAAACTCATCGTTCCGCTGCTCGATATCTTTAACGCTATTAGTCAATATCTAACTGATTTCCATAATATTTTTATTGGAGGAGAGTTATGAGGGGATCCCTCAGCCCTCATCCGCCCTGTCGGGCACCTTCTCCCGACATCGGGAGAAGGAACTCCGCCACCAGCGTGGGTTTTACGGCAGGAATTGCTGTACAATTAACCCAGCCCCTTTTTTTGTAGAGAACTCACTCGTATAATTGATGTATAAAGATCTCAAAACAAGCCTCCCACCCAATCCCTCTGCCCTTCAAATTTACAAGCGTTGACGCCAAGAAGAAGCAGCATTTTCCACGCTTCGTTTTTGATGCTTCTTATTTCACAAGATAAGCATAATGACTAATCAACTCACGGCTATTCTCCAAGCCCAACCGTTCATGGATATAAGCCGTGTTTAGATGAACCAATTGAGTGTGCTCAGTCAACCGAGTTCTTGAATGAACGCTTTGAGTGTATGGGCAATTCTTCCCTTGTTTTGTCCCAACTCGTTCCATCCTGGAAGTTGGGTTATGCGATAAAAACTCAGTGCATATTTGATGTGTCCTAATTGCTTTGTGAGCTTGAAGGCCTCCAATAAGCGACCACTGCTCTCAAATTCAAGCCAGTTGTTTAAATACCCATCTCGTAACGCCTTGTAGGGTTCACTGTCTTCAAAAATATGATGTCTTCGTGCGGCGCTGATAAAAAAAGAAATCAAAGAAAAAAACGGATGGGTGATCACGGTTTCACCCCAATCGTTGATGACTAGGGTATGGTTCTTGCCGACCAAAATATTATTATCGTGAAAATCGCTATGCTCGATGGTTTCTGGAATGTTGTACTGTGCGAGTTGTTTACAAAGTTGTACTACTTTGGGATGTAACTTGCGTAGTTGCTGGATTTCAGTTTTTGTTAAACCATCAGAAATTAAGAATGCTTCATCATCGAGTAATGTTAGATAAAGTGAGGGGAGGGTGTCGAGTCGCCAGTCCGGTACGTCAAGTGATAGCAGTGTGTCGATGTCGTTGATAACACCTTTCTGAATGATGGCGTAGGTGGAGAGTGCCAGGGATGCAAGAATCATGTTGTAATCCGCATGTAATAAATCATGAAGGACAATGCCCGCATCTGTCATGAGAAAACAGTGTAATTCAGCGTTGTATCCTATGATTTTCGGTACTTGGGTTGGGAACTTCGTAGAGAGTGTGTTTATGAGCGTTGCTTCGATGGCAAAAGAAGGAGGCATTTGTTTGAAATAAATAGTCCCGATTGACGTTAAAACCTTATAGACACTAGACCATGGCATGTTTCTTACGAGTGTAAATGGGCTCTGTGGGTCATATCCCATCGTTTTTAAACAGGTTTTTGCCCAAGCCAAGGAGTGTGTATTTTTTAGAATCATAACATGATCTCACTAAGTTTAAACCTAATTGTTATCTGAGTTGCGAATAAAAAAGGTGAAAAATTCAAGTGGGTCTTGATCCTTTTTTTGTTTGACATAGTCCATGATGCCATCACCAAGCACTTGTAGGTCGGCTGGATTTGGGCGGGCTTCGAATGATTTTTATAATTCATGGTCTGTGTTACGGTCTGTGGGGAATATAGATCATGCTAGCATTCCTCACGGATTTTAAAAATTAAATCATCATGAGGTTTCAGTAAAAAGTGTATTGAAGTGGTGCTTTGATTGATTGCTTTGATGTCTGAATCACTTGAGCGTTAAAGTGAATTTGAAAACAGGAGGTAAGTCGTTGATATACATGGTGGCCAGACCTGGAATCGAACCAGGGACACAAGGATTTTCAATTCAAATATTGCAGCCAGACTGCTTCCTACTAAGTATTAAACTCTTTGAAAAAGAACATTAAATCAATTACTATTGCATGAATCAGTCCTAAGTTCCATTATTGAGTTTGAAATAATGTTACTACTATGGTCCTACTAAATAAAAAAGGCTACATAATTCATGGCACATAAACTTACGAAGAGCTTTGTCGATGGTTTGGCATTTACAACAGATAAAGGGAAGCAGGTTTTTTATTATGATACAGAATTGAAAGGCTTCGGTTTGAGGGTAGGAAATACCGTTAAGACGTATATTGCTGAAACAAAAATTAATCGTAAAACAGTTCGAGTGACCCTGGGCAAGCATGGTGTTTTGACAGCAGAGATGGCGCGGAAATTTGCCAAAGAAAAGTTGGCGGCAATGTCGCAAGACATTAACCCCAATCAGGTGGAGCGTGAGAATCGCGTTAAATCAATTACGTTAAAAGAGGCATACAACGATTATATGCTGGCGCGAAAATCCCTTAAACCAACTACCAAGCGTGATTATAAAACTTGTGCTGAGGTTTACTTTAAAGACTGGCTCAATAAGCCAATGCTTGATATTACACGGGACATGGTAGAACAAAAACATGCTGCTCTAAGTGAGTCGAGTGAAGCTCGTGCCAATTTAGCAATGCGTTTCTTAAGGGCTCTGTTTAATTTTTCAGCAGAATATCGTGATGGCAAGGGAAAAGTAATTATTGCTGATAATCCGGTTAAACGATTGTCCGTTAAAAAAATATGGAATCGGATTGAGCGAAAAAGTAATTATATTCAACCGCATCAGCTCAAAGATTGGTGGGACGCGGTGTGGTTACTCAAAAATAATCCTGAAAACAAAAGTACTCAAGATCGAGAGACAATACGGGACTATTTATTGTTACTTTTATTCGCTGGGTTGAGGCGTGAGGAGGCATTAACGCTAACCTTTGAAAATCTTGATTTTCGCGCAAAGACATTCACAGTAAAAGATACCAAAAACCGATCAGATCATATTCTTCCTATGTCTGATTTTTTATTTGATTTATTTACACGTAGAAGAACACAAAGCAAGTCTGAATGGGTTTTTCCAGGCAGTGGGAAATCAGGTCGTATTGTTGAACCACGAAAGCAAATTTTAAATGTAATTAAAAATTCTGATGTGCAATTTACCTCGCATGACTTGCGCCGGAGCTTTGCAAGTATCGTTAACGCTTTAGGGGACTCTATCAGTTACTACACCGTTAAACGTTTATTAAATCACAAAAGTGCTGATGTGACGGCGGGGTACATACAGCACAATATTGAGAATTTACGGGAGGCAATGCAAGCGGTTACTGATTATATATTAAGGCACGTAAGTTCTGATTCATTGGAGGGGGTAAATTGATGGCTATTACAAAATCATCATCTGAGCATTGGGTAAGAATGGATGAGTGGAGTTTAGTACAAGCCGCTTTGCTTTTAAATAACATAGACCCTTTCAGCCTGTCTCAAGATATTTTAGATAGCCTAGCAATATGTTTTGAAAATGATGGGCAAGATATTTCACGTACTAATGTAGACGCTCTGGGAGAGGAAAATATTCTACAACTAGAAAGAACATATAGTATTTTTCGAAGAATTGAATTTGGAATAAAATATTCAAACGGCTCATATTGTAGCTTAGGTGCGGCAATGTATCGAAGATCTTATCATCCATATTTGATTATATATGAAGCAAACATCAGAAGCTTACCTATTCCTAAAACATTAGCAAAGTTAATTGATAGACGGTTTCTCCGTGAGACTGGGATTAGTATTTTTACCATTTCTTCAGATTTTCTTACAGGTAATGCCCCTATCAGCGCAAATAAGACAATACAAGACCCCCAAAGTGACGAAAGTAAAGAAAGTGGCGATTTGAAAATATCAAAAAAGGTTCGAAATAAATATAAGGCTATAGGAGTTTTGGCTCACATGTTTGCAGAGCAAACAGGCGAACATTGGAATGGTGATAAAATCAATGCAAAAAAAATCAAAGACGATATGCTTGTATGGGCGGGAAATCATGGCATCGATGAATTTGGGCTGAAAAGCATTGAAAGAGATATATCAGAGAGTATTAAATATATCGATAAGCAAGTAACCCTCTCTACTTAATCAAAAATACCCTTAATATAAGTCAAAGTGACAACAAAACAACCTAGCTTTTGTAATTACTCATTGCTTTTGTAATTACAAACATCAAAATTATTTTCCTGAAAAACTTAGCTCGTCTTTTAAATTTAAGGAACGAGCACTATGAACAATGAAATCAAACATCAAAAATCTAATCGTCTATCACTTCTTGAGGAATTCAGCATTGCGCCTGATACAACTTGGTTCAGGCAAACAACGGTTGCCGCTGTAAGAGGATGTTCTCTAGCTACAGTTGAGCGCGATCGCTGGGCCGGAATAGGTGTTCCCTTTGTGAAGTGTGGCAGAAGCGTGAGATATCGCAAAGGCGATATATTGCTATGGTTAGCAAAACATATTCCCGTTCAATCAACCACACAATATCAACAAGGATTTAGTCATGCTTAGTCAGAGCGATTGCCGAAAAGACCTAATTGATGAGGGTAAATTTTTACAATGCCTGGAGGATGTGGCGCATGAATACCAAAAATAGCGGCATAGTTTCAACTGTATTAAAGGCACTCCTTGAAGGGCGCACATTAAATAGAAAACATTTTAATAATGGCTCATTACACTCGTGGATCTCAACCTTGCGCAATCAAAGGTTTATCCCAATTGAGAGCAGCACAAAAAACGATGATGGCACATGTGATTATTTTATGACGAAGGGTGAAATTGCGAGATTCAAAGATCCCAAGTCTAGGAAAAAACAACGTGCTGAAATGAGGTTAGTTATTTCAGCCTGAACACACAATCTGATGGATTTCCCCGTAATTCCAGCCACGTTCATTGATGTACAAATAAAAAACCCCTCATAAAGCTTGATTAAAACCTCATGAAGGGTACTCTTACGTTCAACGACGAACAAAGAGAGCCTAAATGTACCATGAACTATTAAAAAAGACCAGTTTTCATCCGTTATTCGTGCATATCGATGATGAAATGGCTGAGAAAGTTCGAGCTGAAGACTGTCCTTTCTGTAACGGTCCTTTATATCAAGCCGATTACCCTCGTAGTCCCCTCGGGTTACCTGCATCATGCCGTGAGCATTATGATAGTCGGCGCAGTCTTTGCTGCGGAAACTGCCGAAAGCGTGTGACAACACCATCGGTACGGTTTTTGGGGCGACATCGTTTTCCGGCTGCGATTATCGTGCTTATCTCCGCCTTCATGTCCAGTGCTTCGAGGCGCCGGTATTACCAAGTAACGCGTTATTTTGGTATCAGCATCAGTCTGCGAACCTGGGGGCGTTGGCGTCGTTGGTGGCGAGATTGTTTTATTGGCACTGCTTTTTGGAAACAGGCTAAAGCATTCCTGCCCGTAAAGGCCATTGTTGGCCCATTTCCTCGACAACTTCTTTTGATTTTTCCAGACAACCTGAGTCAAAAACTGGTAAATGCCTTGCAGTTTTTAGCGCCAATGACAGCGGGCGTTTATCGCGCTGTCTAAAGGAGGGAGTTATTCGCGCAGAGTTTGCATCTTTAGATCAAGTTAGACATCCAGTAGACTCATAAACTTCTTAAACAAGCAGGAGTTTTTATGAGCAACAAGAAGCCCGATGTTGGTACTCGCCAAGAACGGTGGGCCCGATTTCGCTTTTCGGTTATTGGCCCACTTTTGGCAGCGCCGCCGGATAAAGGGCAACTACAGATTGAGCTGGCTTCTTTAGCTCAAAAGCAATGGCAGCATCCCATTACAGGATTACCAGTTCATTTTGGACTATCGACGATTGAGCGATGGCTTTATCAATCTCGCCATGAGAACGACCCGGTCGGTGCTTTGCGAACGAAACGCCGTACAGATGCCGGGAGTAGTCACACGCTCTCAGCCCCATTAAAGATGAGCATCCAACATCAACATCGTTCACATCCAAGCTGGAGCTACCAGTTACACGTAGATAACCTCTATGTGATTGCAAAGACAACGCCTGAGTTAGGCGTCTTGCCGTCTTACAATACGATTCGTCGTTACATGAAGTCGAATGGTTTCTGCAAGCAACCTGGGCGGAAAAGACGACATACAGAAGGCGCCATCCTCGCAGCTGATAGGCTAGAGAAACGAGAGGTCAGAAGTTATGAAGTCGACCATGTTAACACGTTATGGCACCTTGATTTTCACCATGGCTCACGCAGAATTTTGGGACGAGACGGTCAATGGCATAAACCCTTATTACTTGCCATTCTGGATGACCGCTCCCGCCTGATTTGTCATGCTCAATGGTACATGGATGAAACCGCAGAGACGCTGGTACATGGGTTTATGCAGGCACTACAGAAACGCGCCTTACCGCGCGCTCTGATGAGTGACAATGGCAGTGCGATGACTTCGGCTGAGTTTACCGAAGGGCTTGCGAGATTGGGCATTCTACATCAACCTACACTACCTTATTCTCCCTACCAAAACGCGAAACAGGAGGTTTTTTGGGCGCAAGTTGAAGGGCGATTGATGGCTATGCTTGAGGGTGAGGAGGAGATAACCTTGTCGTTACTCAATAAAAGCACCCTTGCTTGGGTCGAGCGTGAATACCATCAAAAAGTACATTCCGAGATTGGCTGCTCACCGCTTGCGCGCTATATGAAGGATGCCGATGTTGGTCGACCGTGTCCTGACACCGCAGCGTTACATCATGCTTTTTGCACTCAGGTGCATCGCAGGCAACGTAAATCAGATGGAACATTCAGTCTTGATGGCAAACGCTTTGAAGTGCCATCGCAATACCGCAGTTTGGAGATATTGTACATCCGCTATGCACGGTGGGACTTAGGCTCTGTAAGGCTTGTCGATCCACACACCAACACACTGTTAAGTATGATTTATCCACAAGACAAATCAGAAAACGCTTCAGGTCAGCGTCGAACTTTCACCAATTCCGGTGAACAAGAGCCCAGCGAAGAGCTTGTATCAACAGGCGTTGCGCCCTTGCTAAAAGCACTGATGGCAGAATACGCGGCCACCGGCCTTCCTCCGGCCTATTTACCCAAAGGAGAATCTGAACATGAGTAAAAAACTACTGGCTCTTTATGGTCTAAAATACAATCCATTCATCTCGGATATCCCCGTAGAAGCCTTGTGCATTTACCCAAAGCTCGAGAATTTTTGCTGGCGTGTTGAGCAATCATTACTTCGTGAAGGTGGTTTTGCTTTAGTGAGCGGTGATCCTGGCACAGGTAAAAGTGTTGCCTTGCGCGTTTTGGCTTCACGCCTTACACGCGTGCGTGATGCGCAGATCGGCGTCATCAGTCATGCTAACTCAAGGCTTGCTGATTTTTATCGTGAACTGGGGGATGTTTTTTGTGTGCCACTTACGGCCAGCAATCGTTGGGGTGGCTTCAAAAATTTACGCGAACGATGGCTCACTCACGTTGATAGCACCTTGTTACGCCCAGTGCTTATCATTGACGAGGCACAGGAAATGTCGCCAGAAGTCTTAAGTGAACTACGGTTACTGACCAGTATGCAATTTGACTCACGTAACTTGCTCAGCGTCATTCTGGCTGGTGATCAAAGATTAAATGATAAACTACGCCGCGACGATCTGATGCCTTTGGGTAGTCGTATTCGGATCCGCCTGCTCACAGAACACGCCAGCATTGAGCAGTTAACCCAAACGCTGCAACATCTATTGGAACACGCTGGCAACCCTGGGCTAATGACGACAGGGCTGATAAACACCCTTTGTGAACACGCAGCCGGAAACAGTCGGATCCTTTGCAACATGTCTGGGGAACTGCTGGATATGGCCGCACGCCTTGAGCGTCCACAATTGGATGAGCAGTTGTATTTTGAGTGTTTCACCACTTCGGTCTCATCAAACAAACGAAAAAAAGCTTAATCGGGAGAAAGCGATGAAATATTTAGTCATTGAAGCACCGACACTCACCGATGAAGCAGCGGTCAATGTGCAGGATTTCTTTTATGCACTGATGGTTGCGTTTGGTGAGCATTACCATCATCAAATAGAACGTTATTATCGAGAATCAGTCATTGGAACCATGGCTGATATTAATATGAAGGAGGATAATCCACCTTTCTAATCTGGAAAAAATACAGCAGGGAGGCTGTGCATTTTATGGCGCATTGCAACCATCAATTATCGTGTAAAACTGACCATCAAATTGCGTGAGCACGCTCATTATGGCCTGAAGGTGGAACCACAAAAGGTCATTGATCACTTATTAGCTAACGCGGATGAAGTTGACATAAAAGATGGTAATATAACAATAGAGACGTTGCGATTACATATTGAACTATGGTTAGCCAATGGGATGCCTCATTATTCCAATAAGCTTGGCTAAAATAACAGAGAGGTATTATGCCAACACAGCAACTTAAGACTAAGGAACAAGAGGACAAACTTGTTTTTGCCAAAAATAGATTTCTTCAAGATACGATCCGAAGTACTGCAAATGCTTGTAACAATATTGCTCGAGAAGATTTCGACATTGAGAAAGCCAAAACACAAAGCGAGAGTGACCTTACGGCATTGCAGGTGGAAGGGGGACTACAGGCCATGATAGCCGCACAAATGTTATCAATTCATAAATTACAGCAAACTTCCATGGCATTGGCTAATGGACTATCACATGGTGAGGCAAGTCAATATTATACTAATACGGCGATTAAGCTTAGCAACACGTTTATACAACAGGCAAATTTGTTGGCTAGGTTACAAGGGGGGATTGGACAGAGAATCACTGTCGAGCGGGTGAATATTTCTCATGGTGGTCAAGCGGTTATTGGTACTGTGAATTCTTAACATTGCTAGAAATCAAACCGACAAAGCCTACAAAGTGGGTAAGCTGGAGTGATCAGGTAAAAAAATGAAAACAACCCCATGTAACGAGAAAAAACATTATGCTTTTGATAATGCGCCACGGTGTGGGGCAAAAACAAGGCGAAGGACTGCGTGCCAATCCCCTGCCGTTAGAAATCGTCCACGGTGCCGCTTACATGGTTGTGGTATGGGTAGTGGTGCGCCAAAAGGTAATACTCATGCTGTGAGACATGGGCAAACAACAAGTGAGGCTAAAGCATTTAAGAAAGAGGTTCGTCGAGTGCTTAAAGAGAGCCGCGAGTTGACACAGGAGATTGGCTAGAGCGCTTTTTTTAACAAAACAAGTAAACAGCCATTCGTTATGCTGAATGGCTGTCTAGTTATTTACTTGCCAATACTATCCATAAGTCTTTGATTGTATCTTTCTGATTGCTCCATTATGGCCCGCTGATTCGACTCAAAGTTTTGTTGTTCCATAGCTTGAGCTTGACGATCTAGAGCTTCAGCTTGTTGTTGTTGAGCCTGAAGCATTTGTTGCTGATAATCATAATCATCAGCAAAACTAGTAGTACTTACTAGAATCATGACCAATAGTATAATTTTCTTCATTGAAACTCCTTAATTAATATATTTTAGGGGGCGTTGTTAAGTAACATCTGTCTCTAATCTATGAGTACAGGCTGCGAGGATTCAGTAAGGAGTTATCCATCAAATCTCTCGCATAATTTTAATAAATTGCTTTTTTTAGTCTTTAACTTTTACAATATTCATCCATGTTAACTGGCTTTTTCTTGCTCTTGAGCATCAAACCTAAATAGGTATTGTATGACTCCTGGCATTTAGCTCTCGCTTCCATTTTTTTAGCGTTACCCCATTTCACTGCGCCGATACCGGCTCCAACGGCAGCTACCATACATCCTTGAAGCATAATTGTTGTTAATACGACTGATAAAAGGCCAATCTTTGTAATTAAGGTCATATGTCTACATCTCTTCATTTAATTATTTAATTAATAGGTTACAGCTAGTTGAAATCTGTTACAGGGGTAGGCACTTCATCCAAATAATTTGTTTTGGATGAAGTGAATTGATTGTGTTGAGTTTTTTAGCAACCAGATATGCTTTTTGCCATTGACTTTAACATTGCGTCTGAAAAAGTACATCCTTTAGCTGAAGCAACCATTGCATCTATTTTGATTTGGCATAACTTGGATTGATCTTTTTCACCGTAGCAGTTCCCTTTGGTCATAGCAATCTTCATTCTATTTGCAAGATCTGAAGATGAACAAAGGAGACCGGCTGATGACGCCCTATTGATAGAAGCATTAATGGCTTCATCAACTTTTGCGATACAGGAATCAATAGAACCTACCGCGACGCCTTCAGGTTCTTTAGCATTGTTAAAGGGCATGCCTCCGGTTGATTTCAGCGTGTCTGCTTTAATGGAGTCAAACATTTGATTGTCCATGACACTTGGTGTAACAACAAAGTTACCGTAAAAATTACAAGACATAAATACTTGAGCAAGGAGTGCTTGTGTAACAGCATTAAATTGATAGATTGTTAAGTTGGTGTTGTTGACTGGAACTAGTGAATCGTAAACAAGTACGCCAGAAACGGTAATAAAGTTTTGTGTGACAACGCCTTGATTGTTTCTAGTTTTGCCGACAATAGTAAGGATGTCTCCATTGATATTGACTGCTTGCGAGTTTGAATCACCAATTAAATATACACTGTTCCCAGCAGTGTCCGTTCCATTGCATTTCATCGTATATGCCATGGCAGAGCCGCCAATTATTAATAAACAAAATGTTAGTAGTACTTTTTTCATTTGAGCCTCGATAGTTAAATTTAGACAACAAAAATCCCCGCAGAGATTTTTCTATTTTTAACAAGTCCATGTTTGATGTTGTTATTATTGAGTGTTATGCGCGCTTATTTTTAAAACGCGTGATTTGAGGCAGGATTTTTGTTTATAAGCGTGAGGCCGATCATTGTATTATGCCTTCGGTTTGATCATGGTGGCGATAATACATCATAAATAAAATAAATGCCACCTATTAGGCGTGGCACCTATAGGGTGTGATCGTTTTAACTTTCTATATGAAAGAAAAACATCAAAATCTTGTAAAATTAGGCCTGAAGATCAAAGCTGCCCGCATGGCTAAAGGATATTCTCAAGAGGGGATCGCTGACGCGGCCGGAATGGGGCGTACTTATATGGGACGCGTAGAGCGTGGCGAGCAAAATATATCGATTCAAAATTTAATTCAGATTGCTTTTGCTTTGGGGGTTGATGTTGGGGAACTAGTTCCGAATTTGACTGAGTTGCATAATCCAAAAAACTGATTACTCAATGAATTTACTGTGTTGTTTTAACCAATTGGTTAATTGATTTATATCCATTTTATTAGTCGCTATATCGACCATCACTTCTTCAATAACGTCGTCAGCCACATCAATCTCGATATTATTAATTTCTAAAAATGCTATCATGCTGACGAGAGCAGTGCGTTTATTACCATTATTAAAGCAGTGCCCTTTAGCAATGGCTATACCGTATAGAGCTGCGATTTCATAAATATCATCCAGGTCGGCATAGAGTATATGATCATCGATTCTATGTAACGCTGAATTAATGGAGGTATGGGCAGCTAACCCTTTATCTTCTAGAGTTCCTCTTAGAATATCATCGTGATAAGAAAGAACGTGTTCAGCTGTTAAATATTTGATTGCCATGTTAACGGTCAGCAAGCTTTTTAATTGCAATGTTATATTTCTTCATGACTTTGTTACCAGCGGCCTTAACTTCACCTATTGTGGCAGTAACTCGAGGTTTTGAAGATACAGGAGCATTTTTAGATATCATTGTCTTTTTAATGGCGCTATTTTTCGTGGCCGATTTTATGGTCTTAGGTGGCGTGGGTTTATTTTTCATAACAGTCAATTCCAATGTATATATATTATGATTATAGATTCATTCGAGACAGAATCAACCGAAGGGCATGATTTTTTTAAGTTCGAGTGTAGGTGATTGTGATAATAAAAAGAAGTAGATGATTACTGAATTAATTTGGTTAACTTCGAATATATTATTTATTTGTCCTACTATAGGCCTACTACAATAAATATTCTTATTTGACCGTCTTTTGAATCTCTCAGAACATATTGATTATATTGAATTTACATGGTGGCCAGACCTGGAATCGAACCAGGGACACAAGGATTTTCAATCCTTTGCTCTACCGACTGAGCTATCTAGCCACTTGTGGGTGCTATTTAACGACGATATTGATTTGGAGTCAAGTTTTTCTTTAAATTTTTAGTAAAATTTATTGTTGATCGACAAAACCTGATGGTTTTTTGGACCCTTCGCCAAAAAAATACTTTTCCATCTCTTCAATCAAAAATGCGCGCGATTTTGAATCGGCGAGACTGAGGCGATATTCGTTAATCAGCATGGTTTGATGTGCAAGCCACATGGTCCATGCTTGCTGTGATACTTGATTGAATATTTTATTTCCTAATTCCCCAGGAAATGGCGGCGCACTCATCGCTTCAGCTTCTTGTTTGAGTTTGATACAAAAGATGGTCTTTGACATAGATACGATCCTAAATTGTCAGATTATGCGTGAATGCTTGAATACTGGCAAATCTATTTGCAAACGTTGTGAGACTGGCCTCTACTCTTTTTGGATCGGGTTGATTGGGGGTTAGCGCTTCTTCAAGACTAATAAACCGATAACCATGCTCTTTATAGAGTTGAATCACATCACCCATTAAATGGCTATTTAATAGGTTTGCATGCAGCAGGAGGATTTGTTTTGTGGGTTTGCCGTGAGCCATTTTTTCAGCGATTTCCGTTTGTTTCCAAATATAGCTGAGATAGCGTTGTTTTATCTTTTCCAGGCGATCAGCTCGATGGTGCCAGTTGACGGCTAATAATTGCATGTTAAAAAGAAAATCCTTGCTGTCAATGGTGACGGGAGCGATTATGTATTGATTCTCAGCTAAGTATGCCTGAACAGCATGTCTATTGCCGCCGCGTCCTTCAGCAAGATAGGGGTATCTGAAATATTTTTTCTCGGTCATGAGTGGTAATAAACGTTTATCGGCCTTCGCGATTTCTTTAATATATTTTTCGGCGCCGATTTCATTCAAATTGGCGTGGGTATAAGTGTGATTGCCAATCGTAAAGCCTTCCTTTTGGAAATTCTCTAGCAGTTGCCATTGTCCTTTGGCGATTGCGCCGGCGATTACAAACCCGGTTGCTGGGACTTGTTCGTTAATTAATGCTTGCAGAATTTGGTTAAAGCGATCTTTGCCGCTCTTTATCTCTTTTGATGAAGCGCCGTGACCAACAAAAGGTAAGTCATCTATGGTGATACTAATTTGTTTATCGGCGGCTTGAGACGAATTTACAACAAGTGCAAGCGCCATCAATATGCTTTTGGTGTATGTTTTTAACATGACTCATCCTTGTATCCTGTAAAAATCACTAACCACTTGTGTTTGTTGACGTTTCTTTGAAAGCCCACGCCTCACTCCCTAAATTCATTGATGGGATCCGTGGATAGGCCATTGCTCGTTGGGGCTTTAAGTGAATTGTCAAGAGCCCCTAATATCAGCATAGCAACGCTTTGAAATTTTGCTGCAAAAAAACAGATTTTTTTTATGATACATATAAAAAAAGTAGGTCCGTACCCTTTTAACATGCGCCGGGGCAGTTGCGTTATAAATGCTATAATTTTTCGCGAAAGCGCAACAATAAAACAAATATTAAACAAATATTAATTATGTACAATTCCATTTAGTGTTCTATACTGTTTTTAGGACTGGAAATAAACCAAGTCTATATTGTATTGAGACATATCAAGGAGCTGATGATGAATTTAAAAGATAACAAATGGAGTGGTTGCTGCTGGAGCAATCGATATGAGATGCTGGGCATAGCATTTTTGGTCATCGCAACAATACTCACTATCATTGCTTGGGATAGTTTTGGTATCGTAGCGATGTTTGTGGTTGGTCTGGCGCTATTGGGTCATAAACATTTTTGCTATTTCGGTTGTCGATGCCATTGTCATACGCATGGTGAAGTCTGTGATGCAGATAAATGCGCAGAGGGCGGAGAGTGTGATAAGCCCGTGAAAGAGCACAAGAAGAAAGAAGTATAATCGATGAAAGTGCAACTTGTGGGGCTGCGATGGGTTGTTGTCGTTACGCTTTGTATGAGTTCGTGGTTGGCTTATGGCCAAAAGACACTGACCCTTCATGCCAACCGCGCAGCCCCTGCGTTTGATGTGACTCTACCAGCTAATCCCACTACGGGCTATCAATGGACCGTTAAGAAATTTGACGAGTCTCTCTTCAAATTGACCTCCAAGCACTATATCTCGCCCCAATCCAAGCTGATCGGCGCTGGTGGTCAAATGGTTTTCTCTTTTCAATTGCGAAAGGGAAAATCATACCCAAAGCAAGCTGAGCTAAGCTTCAGTTACGCGCAACCTTGGGAACCTTCCAGTGCAACCGCTACAAAGGTCATCGTGAAATTTGATTAGTCGCCCATCTTTTCCACATTGTTTTGACTGGTTCGTCTTTCGGAGCGCCGCGCTATATTGCACGCCATTCTTAATTCAGTCTGCTTACAACCAAGCAACCCGTCATGCCCGCTATTTTTACCTTGCAACAGAGAATGTAATTCGCTGCGAGCACCCAGTAATGCACACGAGGTGATCATATTGTATTGAACCAAGAGAAAGTAGATGCGTTGTTGAAAGGGCAGTTGGTGAAATGTAACTTTATGATTACGATAGAGTATGTCATTATGTAATGGGGCCGTTTTGGGGCCTTTGAAGACCTAATGACAAAATAAGCTTGCTGATGGCCGTGGACGTGGTCATAGCCCCAGTAACATTCTTTTGTATCCTTTCGATATCGCAGGGCGCCGACTTTCCGCGGACAAGCCGCGGAAAGTCGGCGCTTAGATTTCCCTGCGATATCGAAAGGATACATTCTTTTTATATGCAAGGAGCGCTTATGAAACATTCGCATGCTTTTTCCCTGGCGGCGGCCATTCTCTCGTGTACACAGGGCTTTGCCGGTACGATGGGGCCAGTTGCTGAGCCTCAATCTCCTCGGTTATGGGTGACCTCTGTTAGTGTGGGTCCGGTTTGGGAGCGTGGCGGAAAAACGCAAACGTTTAACCTAACCCCAACGATAGAAAGAACCTATGCCGCTCAACGAGACACTCACGGCTTCTTCAATGGCGAAATTTTTGTAGGCCTGCAAAAAACACTATCGCAGTCAATATTAGGACAATTGGGGCTAGCCGTTGCCGCCACTAGTCATGCCAAACCGTCAGGATCGATTTGGGATGATGCAGACCCACAATTTAATAATTATGTATATCGTTACCACATCCAACACACGCATATTGCTGTAAAAGGGAAACTATTAGCTGAAAGAGGCTATTGGCTTACACCCTGGATCAGTGGCAGTGTAGGCGTTGGCTTTAATAAATCGCGGGATTTTGAAAACACACCGACTATTTTTGAAGCGCTTCCCAATCCTAATTTTGCATCGCATACGAAATCTGATTTCACCTATACGCTGGGCGCTGGTGTTCAAAAAGCATTGAACGCCCATTGGCAAGCGGGTGTTGGTTATGAATTTGCCGACTGGGGTCGAAGCAGCCTCGGACGTGCGGCTGGGCAAACATTAAACAATGGACTTGCACTTCGCCACCTATACACCAAAGGCGTGCTGTTTAACCTGACTTATTTGGCATAAGGAATAAAGATGACAATAATGCATTTAAAAAATCGCCTCATCGGGGGGCTATTAGCAACCCTCTGCATGACCACCGTGCAAGCAGGCGCTCCTTCATGGACATTTACCCCATTAACCGCAACCACAGTTTCGATTCCATCAGATGATATAGCTATCGTGCAATATCGTGTGACCAATCAATCCAGAAAAATTCATACGCTCAAGATGCAATCTATTCCAGCGATTACTCAAGTAACGACAGGACTAAACGTTTGCAGCAATCCATTTGTTTTAGTTGGCGGCGCGTCTTGTACACTCTCTTTACAGGTGAATGGCAGCCAGTTAGCGCAACGCATTTCAGGTGGCCCAGATGTTTGCGAGCAAGGCTCAACGCTTCAATGCTATCGTCCTGCTTTACGTAATATTCTGCATATCACTCAAGCCCCACCGATTAGCTATGCAACGATTACCGTCACCAATTCCCCCTTGACCTTAACTGCGAATGGTTCAACCGGCACGTTGACCATCAACAATATGTCTTTAACCATAGCGGCAACGAATATCCAGTCCAATTTTACAGGCACAGCATTGGATGGGAATGTAACAGAAACAGGAAATATGTGTGCGAATTTATTGCCGCTTGGCACCTGTACGTTGACCTATACCCCTGGAAGCACCGTTGTATCGCAAACTGATTTTCCTATTCAAGGAACCAATACCAATGCTGTTACAGCCGCGATTGAAGTTGATTCAGGAGTCACACTGAGCAATGTCAACCCTTCTTCAGGCGCTGCTTCAGGAGGTACGGGTGTAACGTTAACAGGCACTGGATTGACTGGCGCTACAGGTATTACGTTTGGAGGCACCGCTGCCACTAGTGTTCACGTTGTGAGCTCAACAACGGTGACTGCAATAACACCGGCTCATGCAACCGGCGCTGTTGATGTGGTGATTACAACGCCAAGCGGTAGTGCGACAGAGACCAATGGTTATACTTATTTAACCACGACTGTTGGACAATCGGCTTACGGTGGGACGATTGCTTGTCTAAATAGCGGCGGGAACAATTTGATTGCTGCTACTGCGGATAATAGTGCTGGTATCGAATGGGGCGGTTCCGGCATAGTTACTGGTGCCAATAGCAATTCAGATGGCGCCACCAACACCTCAGCAATTGTCCTTGCTTTGGGAAATAACGGAGGCACTCCTTATGCAGCTCAACTTTGTGAAAACTACGCAATCGACTCGCAAGGAAATGCACCTTGCGAAGCCGGAAATGCTTGCTACGACGATTGGTTTTTACCTGCTGGATTTAACATGGGCCTTTCTGGCCAACTGAACTGTCTTTATACCCATCGAGCTGCTATTGGTGGTTTCGACAGCTCTACATACTGGGGTTCTATCGAGAACGGTGGTATCTCTGCGTGGGGCCAGGATTTCAGTGGGGGTAGTGATGTCGTCGCCAACAAGGGCACCTTTTACCGAGTAAGGTGTGTTCGAAGCTTTACCCCTTAATCACTTTAACCCTTTTCTTTTGACTTTTATTTTGTAGTGCCCGCATAGCGGGCTTTTCAATGTAACACAAGATAAAACAAGGCGATGTGGTTGTTAGAGCAATTCTATAGTGTCATATTGTATCCTCTCGATATCACAGGGTAAAACCTGATTGCCGACTTTCCGCGGACAAGCTGCAGAAAGTCGGCGTCTGAGGTTACCCTGCGATATCGAGAGGATACGTTATATTCATTTCATGGTGCTCATGCATTGAAACACCCGACCTACTTCGCTGGAAAATAAACCGTGACGATTAATCCCGTTCCTGTTTTAGGAGATTCAAGCGTTACCTTTGCGTGATGCAGATCACAGATTTGTTGGACGATGCCGAGCCCAAGGCCGCTACCTTGGCTTTTATTGCCAATGACTCTGAAAAATCGTTCAAATACACGCGCGCGCAATTCGTCTGGAATACCTGGGCCATCGTCTGATACTTTCAATACGATTTCGTTTTTGATCGTTTCAACGCAAACGATGACGCGACCGCCTTCATGGGTATAGCGGATTGCATTATCGACCAAGTTTCGAATCAGAATACTGATGGCCGTCGCATTTCCGGTGATTTTTTGGGGCTGTATATCGCTTTCAAATTCGAGATCAATATTCTTATCGATCGCTGTTTGAGCGAGTGTTGCTAGTAAATCCTGGGTGAGTTTAGCTAAATCAATTTTAACTAAATCATTCATGGTTCCTGCTTCAGGTACGAGTTTACTCATGGTTAATAATTGCTGTACAACGTGCGTACTTCGATTCACGCTGGCAATGAGCTTTTTGAGTGCTTCATTTTTTTCATCAACAGACGTTGCATTGAAGGCAACTTGCGCTTGGGCTTTAATGGCGGCAAGCGGCGTGCGCAATTCATGTGCCGCATCTGCAGCAAACCGTTTTTCTCGATCAAAGCCATCTTTGAGTCGATGGAATAATTGATTCAGTTCATCAATGACGGGTTTGATTTCCTCAGGAACGTTTTTAAGATTAACGGGCTCCAGATAAGAAGGGGCTCGGTTCGACACTTCTTCGGCTACGCGATCGAGGCTGTTCAACCCTCGTCCGATAATGATCCAAATGAGTAGTCCTGATAGCGGAAATGTCAGGAGCATGATGTAGAGATCATCCTCTGTAATCAATGTTCCGAGTTCATTGCGTGTATCATAACGCTCAGCCAGTACAGTGCGCGTTCCGGTTGTGTGATTCTGGGATGCAAATACTCGCCATTTTTGATTGTCGATGATTTTGTCTCTAAAGCCATCTTTTGATGTTGAGAGCGGTATTTTGGGGGCGGTGGATGAATGCAGGAGCAATTTTCCATCGCCGTCCAATATTTGAAAGCTAAATTTATTTAAATAGTGGGCGGGGACCTGATTATCAATGAATGAGTTTTTAAAATAGTGTTGAATCTCGACAGGAATGTTATCCAGTCGAGCTTGTATTTCATTCAGTGGTCGCTTTTGCAGATCATTGCCTAATAGAGCCTGATAAGATAAGGCCGAAACCGCCATAATGATATCCAGATGCTCATGAATGTCTTTTTCATCTAAATAGTAGTTCCCAATCGCTGTGAGCGTTGTTGTGATGGCGATCGCGAGTAGCAAGTTGATGAGAAGAAATTTACGGATTGATGTTGGCATAATTCACCTGTGTTTATGTAGGTTGGGTTGAGGCGGGTAAGCCGAAGCCCAACATGGATGATTTTGTTGGGCTTCGGCTCAAGGCCTCAACCTAACCTACACGTAAACAAGGTTACGTTAAGATTTTGTATCCTTCTCCGCCATATATCCAATTCCACGAATCGTGCGAATAAAATTCCCATTTAATTTTTTACGTAAATTGTGGATGTGAACTTCAAGAGTATTACTGTCGACATCATCATCCCAGCTATAGATGCTCTGCATCAATTGTTCACGAGATAATACCTGGCCATTATTTTCTAATAGCTTTAATAGTAATGCAAATTCTCGCCTTGCCAAACTGATAAGCGAATTATCCATAGTGACGGTTTGTGAGGCTGGATCCAGGGTAATGTTTTGATAGTGAATTTCCGCATCTGCGCGCCCTTGAGATCGGCGGGTCAGTGCTCTTATCCGCGCGGAGAGTTCATTCAAATCGAAGGGTTTTGTGATGTAATCATCTGCACCACTATCCAGGCCTTTAATGCGGTCGTCTACTGAGTCACGGGCGGTTAAAACAATCACTGGCGTGGTATTGCCTTCTTGTCGAATCGCTTGCAGCAACCCGAGCCCTGAGAGTCTTGGTAAACCTAGATCTAGAATAATCAATTCGAAGATTTCAGATTTCAGGATTTGTCTTGCGATTTCACCGTCTTTGAGCCAATCAACAACGTAACCAAATTGTGTTAACCCGGTTTTGACGGCATCCCCTAGCAATTCATCATCTTCAACCAGAAGCAATCGCATGGTTGCTCCTATGTTTTGTTTAATACTTTGGTCGGCGGTGTTACTTCGTCTTTTTCAACGATATGTCTTGTTAAATAGATGGACTGTAGGAATACAAAAAGCAGTGTCATGCCCGCCCCTCCGAATAACTTGAAATTAACCCAGGTGTCCGTGTCGTAATGTTGAGCAACATAGAGATTAACGATTCCCATTATAATAAAAAAAGCTGCCCATGAAAAATTGAGCCGGCTCCATATTTGAGGTGGTAAGTCGATGTTGCCATCAATCATTTTCTGAATTAGTGTTTTTTTGCCAATAAAAGATGACCCAAGAAAGGCCAAGGCAGATAACCAATAGATCCCCGTTGGTTTTAATTTAATGAATGACGGATTATGAAAAAATAAGGTCGCACCACCGAGAAGTACAATCAACGCCAAGCTGATTAAATGCATTTTTTCATAGCGTTGTTCTCTTATTCGAAAGATAACCACTTGAATAAACGAGGCTGCCATAGCACATGCCGTGGCGGTATAGATGCCATATATTTTATAGAAAATAAAAAAAAGGATGATGGGAAAAATATCAAAAAGTAGTTTCATCATGCCCCAAAAGGTTAGGAATAACGCTTTTAGTATAACACACACCACATATAGTTTCAATTTAACTACACGGCTGCCAGGGCAAGATCATACCATGATGAAACAGAGAGAAAATCCAAGCGATTTTTGAGGAGACATTAAACCCTGCAAGCAACACCTCAATCGCTAGCCCAGTTGGAGCCTTCGTGTAACTCGGGGTTCTGAAATGACAGAACCCACGGGATACAAAAATCAACTTGCGATCCTTAACTGGTTTCAATACGACGTTAACGATGGGCGGGTAAATTGGAGCTTTCTGCCGCAAGTCCTTGGGTTTCCGTTGCAAGAGGCTTGGGTTGAAACAACCGACTCTTATCTACATAAATCGATATGCCCTTTAAGCCCTGCTGATAAGCATCGATATAGAGTTGGTAGACATCTTCAGTGCTTGAGCCAGACACTAAATTGACGGTTTTCGATATTGCTTCATCGGTATATTTTTGAAATGCCGCTGTGATACCTAAATGTGCCGATGCAGTTAATTCCAGTGTGGTATAAAACACGCGTTTGACTTCCTCTGGCAAATTAGTGGATAAAATACTGCCAGTACGTCTGATAATGTCAAGGTCAGCCGTAATATCTTGATTGTAACCGCAACGCTCACATTGTAATTTTAGAAGCGCTTCAAATTTTTCATCCACAAATAATTTAAAATGCGGCTCAATAGAAGTTGATACTCCTGCCATTAAGGCACTTCGACCCGTAGGTGGTAAAATTACGGTTGAAATATGTCGTATACCATGTGTCTGAGCATCTTTCTCCAGTTGCTGCCAGTCCCCTAAACTAACGGTTTGAGTAGGTTTATCAACAAAGGCGGACAAGATCAACGATCGCTTCGTCTCTTGGTCGTAGTAGGCTGGAAACGCACCACGAGACTCCGCAAGTGCTACAGAGGCGCATTTAGAGTGGTAATTAATAAAACTGATGATGTTTTCTGATATTTCAAGCGCTTTGGGGGCATGATAGGGAATACCTAACGCAGACAAGAGATCAGAAAAACCGCATAAGCCAATACCAATTCGACGAATTTTGGCAATAATGGCGGAACTTTTTTCACCGGGTAGTCGCATTAAACTCAGTTCAATGGTGTTATCCAATGCCTCTACCAAGTGATAGATAGCTTCTCTTAGCTCGGTGTAGTCTATTGCTTGATTTTGAATAAAATTGAAAAGATTTAAATAGCCAAAATGGCATACTTCACCAGATAACAATGGCACTTCACTGCAAGGTGATACCGACACGTAGTTGCCTAAGTGAGGGGTTTTATTGCTTTGTTCAGAGCGATGCAGAAAGAGGGCTCCGGGATCGCCAGTTACTCGCGCACACTCTGAAACATTGTCTAAGATGTATTTAGGGTTAACTTGATGTCCCCATGGTGAAGTATATCGATTACCCGCCAGTAGGGATCGCATAAATTGCTCGGTAAAATTTATCGAAATATTGAATTTCCAATTTTTTACAACGTTATCAACTT
The DNA here is from genome assembly GCA_963784615.1 of uncultured Gammaproteobacteria bacterium. GTDB lineage: Bacteria > Pseudomonadota > Gammaproteobacteria > Legionellales > Legionellaceae > UBA11403. The sequence continues at coordinate 617,681 of CAWASG010000001.1, read as the reverse complement.
TGGCGCGTGCAAATGGAAGTATTTCGGGATGATCTACTGACAGAATGCCCATATTGCCAACGGGCCTTTCTATCAATCCACGATCGACTTCTTGCTCAGCAATTGAATTTAAACGAAGCAACATTTCTGTCGGCTTTTCCACACTGTCAAAATTAAATCCTGTTCCCATACCTTGAATATGAAAATCATTGACCATTTTTTCTAATTCTTTTTGGCGAATCGTTCGAAAATTTATGGGTGGAACGGCGCAAGCCGAAAGGCTTTTAGAATGGTGTCTTCCCGCATTCGTATAAAAAGGTGTGCTGAGAACAATTTTAAACTCGCTGAGGAATTGATGTGTTTTAGATTCAAAATCACGTTGTTCTGTAGGAGCGTAATATTGCATGCCAGCAGTAGCAATGGTGCGTGCGACACGAGTGAACATGTTCTCCACTGTTTCATTTGCATCGATAATTTTATTGTTAACTAAAAAATCGTGGTAACGTTGAGAGGGTTGGATATAACCTGCTATTTTGAGCGTGTTTTCAATTTGCTCTATTTTGCTCTTTTGATTTATAAAAGAAGACGTTGGTCTTTGGAAAAATTTCATATTTTTCATATTATTGACTCACTTACATGGATATATTACGTAATGTATTATGAAAATCAGATATAAGGGGTATCACTTCATTGATAACCTTTTGTATTAAATCGGTTTTTTCAGCGTCAGTTCGGGGTCTTAATGTCGATAAAGCTTTGGCCGGCTCTGTATATCGAAAAAAAGAAGGGAGTATATGTTTTTCATAAGTGCCCAGTATAAATTTATTGGGTTGATTGCGCTCTTCGGCATCGCGCACCAGTCTTCTGGCGAGACAAATATCTAAAGCCATATCAATATAAATATTGATGTCGCTATATCTTTTAATATAAAGATTTTGTGACACTAAAATGCCTTCAACAATAAGGACTTCTGTTGGTGATATCGGTTGTGTTTCGGGCAGTATTTTGCTCTTGCCTATTTCATAGCACGGGCGCTGAATGGTTTCGCCCCGAGCTAATCCTTGAATATCATGTATCAATCTTTCGAAATTGATACAATCGGGTTCGCAGAAATTTTTTTCGGCCATTTCACTGGCGGATAAATGACTAAAGTCTTTATAATAATGATCGCTATTTAAGACCTCACAAGACATGCCCGTTTTTATTATTTCACGAGCGAGCTGTCCGCTAAAAACACTTTTACCTGACCCGCAAGCACCCGTTACAGCAATTAAAATCACTAATCTCTCCTATTTATTTGTTACATTTTTAATATTTGGTGGGATGATATCAAAGTATCAAACAAATAACCATCATGCGCAAGTTGGTTTCATGTTAAGATAGTAGCATTTCCATTTAGTTTTGACCGGTTGATTATAGTGATCAACCCAGTAGCCTCGGTAAAAATCGCAACACTGCGCTTGCAGGTCGTCGTTGCGAGGCACGAAGCAATCCAGAGAACAAAGCTTCGAACCCTGGATTGCTTCGTGCCTCGCAACGACGCTTTGTTCGAGATCGTTTCAATCTGCTTATTCCAACCGGTCAAAACTAAATGGAAACGGTAGTAGTTACTCATCAATAAGCTTTGCCTTTATCCCAGCATCAGTTTTTGCCCAGGCTTGACTCGTCCTCTTCTAATTTTAGGATTTAACCGTTTTAAAGCACTCAACTTGATGTGATGTCGATGGGCTATGCGATTTAAGTTGTCGCCTTTTTTTACGGTATATGTCATCGCAACCAACGGTGTTTTTGGGAGGAAAGATATCTTTGCAGGCGCTTTTTTCGATGTTCCATCGGTAATATTAGCCAAGTTCCTATAAAAGTCGTCGACATGCTCGGTTGGTATCAGCAATTTATAGGGATGCGACGGCAGTTTTGACCAATCTTTAAAGCCAGGGTTTAATCGATGAATGTCTTTCGTAGGGACTTCTGCCAATTTTGCTGCATGATTGGGGTTCATGTGCTTGTCAATTTCCACTTCTTTAAAATAAGGCTTATGTGGAATTTGCGGTAATTGCACATGATAACGGTCTGGGTGTTGAATGATTTCAGATAAGGCTAGCAGATGTGGAATATAGGCTTTGGTTTCATGTGGAAGAGAGAGCGACCAGAACTGGTTTTTTTTGCTATTACGCTTGACCGCGCGTGAAACCCTGGATGGGCCAGAGTCATACGCAGCTACAGCAAGCATCCAATTGCCGTGAAAAAATTGATGCAAATACGCCAGGTAATTTAAAGCGGCGTTGGTTGAGGGGCCAATGCTGCGACGACCGTCTACCCACCAGCTTTTGGGTATGCCCAATTCAACGCTTGTGTGTGGCATGAGTTGCCACAATCCAGCTGCTCCGGCGCTGGATTTAACAAATGGATCGTATTCACTTTCTATCATGGGGATTAATGCGAGTTCACCGGGCAATTTTCGCTTTTTTATTTCTTGTAAGATGTGGTAGAGATAGGGCTTGGCTTGTTGTGTGATTTTTTGCAGATCCTCAGGATGCTTCATAATCTTTTTTATTTGCTTTTGCACCTCTGGATGATGAACCTCATGGTTTAACGAAAACTCATTGGTCAACAGATCCCATTCATTGATCTCAGAATTTGGACCTGTCCACAATTCGCTAGCTTGAGCTTTAACCTGTTGATTTTCGAATACTGTAGCGTCGCATACATGTGAGTATGTGAGCAATGGAGCACAGAAAAACAACAGGTTAAAGCTCAAGCTGGCGAATGGTCGACATGCTCTAGATGCAGTTGCGAGTGAAGACATGATTACAAAATAGATTTTCTTGATTGACTTGCAGTTCAAACGGGATCCTTTATTTGTGTTTTGATCGAGCACTGTACACAAAAAAGCCTCATCCGTCAAATTTGCATGCTTTTTTTTGAGCTATACTCAGTCTAGGAGATATAAAAACAGGGGAAAATCATGAGGCAACATCGTATTGATGACGACATACAAAATCATACTGATTTTGAGTATGAAGAGGATGCGGAATCGTTAAATCATAAACGACAAGTACGTCGTATGCTTGAGGATAAACTTGAGAAGAGGCGTCTTAAAGCAGAAATTGAAGATGATTTTGAGGATGAATTTGATTGGGGTAATATCGACCGCTAAAATGTTTTTGGTGGCAAACAGTCTCCATGCTATGATTGGGTTTATTCTTTTATATAAACGGAGTCGCTCATGGCATTTGACCACATTAAAGTTCCTGCTGCAGGTAAACCCATCCAAGTCACATCTGATTTTAAATTAACGGTTCCTGATTATCCCATCATCCCATTTATTGAAGGGGATGGCATTGGGGTTGATGTGACGCCCGCGATGATTCATGTGGTAGATGCGGCCGTTAAAAAATCATATGGCGATAGCCGAAAAATAGCCTGGATGGAAATTTATGCTGGTGAAAAGGCAACACATGTATACGGTGAAGACCAATGGCTGCCTCGTGAAACACTGGAGGCGATGAAGGAATATGTTGTCTCAATCAAAGGTCCTTTAACAACGCCAGTGGGTGGCGGTATACGATCGCTAAACGTTGCCATTCGACAAGATCTCGATTTATACACTTGCCTTCGTCCCGTCCGATATTTTACCGGTACACCCAGCCCGGTCAAAGAGCCATGGAAAACCAACATGGTTATTTTCCGTGAAAATTCAGAAGATATTTATGCAGGGATTGAGTGGCAAGCAGATTCACCGGAAGCCATCAAGATCATTGACTTTTTAAAGCGAGAAATGGGCGTTAAAAAAATTCGTTTTTCAGACCACTGCGGTATTGGCATTAAACCAGTATCTAAAGAGGGTACAACGCGTTTAGTTAAAGCCGCTATTCAGTATGCAATTGATAATCACCGTGATTCAGTGACCTTGGTTCACAAGGGTAACATCATGAAATTTACTGAAGGTGCGTTTAAAGATTGGGGATATGATGTTGCTCGTGATGTTTTTGGTGCTACACCTTACCAAGGTGGACCATGGATGCAATTGACCCATCCTGAAACGAAAAAAACAATCATTATAAAAGATGTGATTGCCGATGCCTTTTTACAACAAATCTTATTAAGACCTGAAGAATACAGTGTGATTGCAACGTTGAATTTGAATGGCGATTATATTTCTGATGCTTTGGCTGCCCAAGTCGGTGGAATAGGTATTGCACCTGGTGCGAATCTCAGTGATACGATTGCTGTGTTTGAAGCGACTCATGGGACTGCGCCTAAATATGCAGGCCAAGATAAAGTTAACCCAGGTTCGCTTGTTCTTTCTGCTGAAATGATGTTACGCCATATGGGTTGGACTGAAGCAGCTGATTTAATTATTAAAGGTGTGGAAGGCGCGATTGAGGCAAAAACAGTGACCTATGATTTGGAGCGTATGATGGATGGCGCTACTTGTGTCAGTTGCTCAGGGTTTGGTGAGGCGATTGTTCGTCATATGTAATTGATGGTGCGTGGTTTGGTGCGTAGGTTGGGTTGAGGCTGGTAAGCCGAAGCCCAACAAAACCATCGTGTTGGGCTTCGGCTTACCAGCCTCAACCCAACCTACGCACCAACCTGCGGACAAACCGACACCAATGACTCGATTTTGCACTACACAACCAAGATTCAGTCCTATATTTAACAAAAACAATTATATTATTCAATTTATCCATTTTTTACTGGTTAAATATCTAATCTCGGTCTATAAAAATAATAAGGGTATTGAAAAAATGAGTGGGCGAGATTTAATAGAAATTGTAGAACATCAAACCGCTCAGCCACAGGTCGAGACTGAGTTAAAAGAGCCTGGGAAGTACAAGGTTATCTTGTTGAATGATGACTACACGCCGATGCCTTTTGTAGTAGAAGTTTTAACGCGGTTTTTCTATATGAATCAGGAGACCGCAACGCAAGTCATGCTTGAGGTTCATTTTAGAGGAAAAGCAGTGTGTGGTGTTTTTACACGTGACATTGCAGAAACGAAAGTTGCCTTGGTAAATGAGTATGCTGTAATACACGAGCATCCGTTGTTGTGTAGTATAGAGCCCGAATAAGCCATTCGGAAAAAGAGGAGCGCAGATCATGTTAAACAAAGAGCTAGAGTTCACTTTGAACGTTGCCTTTAAAGATGCAAAAGAGAGACGCCATGAATTCATGACGGTAGAGCATCTACTTTTGTCGCTTCTTGATAATCCGGCTGCGGGCAATGTGCTGCAGGCTTGTCATGCCAATGTTGACTCGCTGCGGAGAGATTTGCAGGATTTCATCAATGAAACAACGCCCAAGATTCCTGATGGGGAATTAGAGCGCGAAACGCAACCAACCCTCGGTTTTCAGCGCGTGCTGCAACGAGCAGTCTTTCATGTTCAGTCTGCTGGAAAATCGGAAGTGAGTGGCGCGAACGTATTAGCCGCAATTTTTAGTGAACAAGAGAGTCAAGCGGTTTATTTTTTACGCCGAGAAAATATTACTCGTCTTGACGTGATTAACTATATTTCTCATGGTGTATCCAAATATCAAAATGAAGATATGCCCGATAATATGAATTCATCAATGGATGATGACATGACGAGCCCAGAGGGTAGTGATTCACCCCTTGAAAATTACTGCACTAATTTAAACAAACGCGCAAGACTCGGTAAAATTGACCCGTTGATTGGACGAAGTGAAGAGTTACAACGCGTGCTTCAAGTTTTATGTCGACGCCGTAAAAATAATCCGCTGTTAGTGGGTGAGGCCGGCGTTGGCAAGACTGCCATTGCAGAAGGATTAGCCAGACGGATTATTGATAAAGAAGTGCCGGATGCAATGTTGGATGGTACTGTCTACTCGCTGGATTTGGGTGCGCTTTTGGCGGGCACAAAATATCGTGGAGATTTTGAAAAACGACTCAAGGCGGTTTTGAAACAATTAAGCGAGCAAGAAGGTGCGATCTTATTCATTGATGAAATTCATACCATTATCGGTGCAGGTGCTGCATCAGGTGGGGTTATGGATGCATCTAATTTAATTAAGCCTTTATTGGCTAATGGCGAATTAAAATGCATTGGGTCAACAACTTACCAAGAGTATCGCGGTATTTTTGAAAAAGATCGTGCATTGGCAAGACGCTTTCAAAAAGTGGATATTATCGAGCCCACAGTTGAAGAAACCTTTGAAATTCTTAAAGGCTTGAAAGGGCGATTGGAAGAGCATCATGGCGTAAAATACTCGATCCCCTCATTAAAAGCTGCTGCTGAGTTGTCGGCTAAGTACATCAATGATCGCTTTTTACCAGATAAAGCCATTGATGTGGTGGATGAGGCTGGCGCGTATCAAAATTTATTAACAATGAATAAGCGTAAAAAAATAATTAGCGTCAGTGAAATTGAAGATATCGTCGCTAAAATTGCAAGGATCCCGATTAAGAAGGTTTCTGCTCGTGATAAAGACACGTTACGACACTTAGAGCGAGATTTAAAACTGTTAGTGTATGGGCAGGATGAGGCAATTACTGCATTGTCTTCTGCAATCAAGTTGGCCCGTTCTGGTCTACGTGAAGTTCAAAAACCAGTCGGTTGCTTTCTATTTTCAGGACCAACAGGGGTAGGTAAGACAGAAGTCACGCGCCAATTAGCCAATGTATTAGGCATCGAGTTGCTGCGTTTTGATATGTCTGAATACATGGAAAAACACACTGTATCACGCTTGATAGGTGCACCTCCTGGATATGTTGGCTTTGATCAAGGCGGCTTATTAACTGAAGCGGTGACTAAACACCCACATTCAGTAGTCTTGCTTGATGAAATTGAAAAAGCCCATCCTGATGTGTTTAATTTACTGCTGCAAATCATGGACCATGGTATTTTGACGGATACAAATGGCCGACAAGCTGATTTTCATCATGTGATTTTGGTCATGACGAGCAACGCCGGCGCTTCTGAAATCAGTCGAAACTCGATCGGGTTTTCTAAACAGGATAATAGCTCAGATTCGTTGGATGTTATCAAGCGCCAGTTTAGTCCTGAGTTCAGGAATCGCTTGGATGCCATTATTAACTTCGGTCCTTTGTCTGAAGATACCATTGGGTTGGTCGTTGATAAATTCATCATCGAGCTTGAAGAACAATTGGCTAGCAAAGGCGTGACGTTTAAGGTTGAGCCTTCTGCACGACAATGGTTAATTGAGCATGGTTACGATAAACATATGGGCGCACGACCTATGGCGCGTTTGATTCAAGAGCATGTTAAAAAACCTCTGGCTGAGGAGTTGCTCTTTGGAAAACTCGAGCATGGTGGGCACGTGACGCTATGTATGCAAGATGGTAAGTTGATGTTTGATAGTCATGATCATCGAGAGGGTGTGTGTTAATATGAACCCAATATCCGTTCGCCAACTTTCCGCGGCTTGTCCGCGGAATCCTGAAGTCTTGCTCTAAATATCATCATCACTCATTCTAAACCGTCGATTGGCGCAGGCCTACCAATATGCATTCACTGCAAAAACCGGCGCACAAAATTGAGAAATATTTTGACCGAGTACTGAGAACCATACCCCTGCAATCACACCCAAATTCGCAGTGAAATTATACTCAAGCGCTGGGGCAAACGAGAGTTCTCGGTTTTTCCCGGATTCCAAAGAGAGGGGCTGGCCGAGGCTCGTTAGGCCTGGAAATCCGGTAAAATGCAGTGGTGCGCCCATACCATAAAGCGCCTCCATGACGACAACCAGGTTTTGGTTTATAGTGAATTCACCCGCAAGATCGACTCGCGCCGATCGACCCGGATTAAACGAACCATTTGTATTCGGCGTACCTCCGATGATGCTGACACCTTGAACATGCACGATACTCGGCTCAGTTACGCCCAAGGATAATCGCGTTCGCAAATAGTGGTCGGCAAAGGGTTGGAAAAGTGTTTGGAAATTAAAACTTAACGTGGTTAGGTAACTTCCTTTACCATGATCATCCGTTGTTAGCAGGCTTGTTGATAACCTATCATATTTCCCGGTTGGAATGCTTTCTTGAATGGCGATACGTAAATTAGGCCACCAAGTGCCTTCAGGCTGAGTCATGACTTGATAACTTAACAAGGCGATCATATCACCAATATCCTTATCGGTTTTCCCCTGAAATTTATTAATGGTGTATGGGAATGAAAATTGCATATCGAACGAATCAGACAATCCATGTCCAAATAGACCACTGAACTGAGCGGTGTCTGATGCCGGTCTTGATTCAAAATGGGATTGGTCGTTATATCGTCCGTTACTATGTACATTGAATGAATATAATTCAACATTAGTATGTCCACTGGGTAGCGTCTTACCACTTGGCGCGAGGATAGGCCCGGTGAACCATGGGGGTTCGCTGGCATGAGTTGTATTTGCTATGAGTGAGATACCGAGTGAAATGATAATCTGCTTTAGCGTTCGCAAGTGATTTATTTTATGCATAGATGATCTCAACTCATAAATTTGGTTTAATGATTCTATTCAACTTTTTTTTTAAATACTACTTCTGGAGAAGCGATGCTAATGCATAAAGATTTAAGTGGATTGGTTTTAGTTGATGTGCAAGAAAAACTAACCCCTCATGTGCTTCATTCAGACAACCTGATCTCACGCTGTAGCTGGTTGTTGCGATTGGCACAGACACTGGATGTACCCGTTCTGGTGAGCGAGCAATACCCCAGTGGCTTGGGACAAACGATGCCGTCACTTAAAGATAGTGTGACGGCGTATTCGCCGATTGAAAAAGTTCATTTTTCTTGTTATCGAGATGATAATTTTATCCAGCAATGGCGTGCATTAGGCAAAAAACAAATGATCATTGCTGGCATTGAAACGCATGTTTGTGTTTTGCAAACGGCAATGGAGGTCATACGGTTAACCGATGATGAGGTATTTGTGGTCGTCGATGCAGTCAGCAGCCGTTCAGAACTCGATCACAAATATGGCTTGAAACGAATGAAGCAAGCGGGCATTGAATTGGTTACATCCGAGATGGTATTTTTTGAGTGGATTGAACAAGCCGGGACAAAAGAATTCAAGGCGCTGAGCCAAGCATTTTTGAAATAAGTGCTGGGTTGATGGGTTGATGGGTTGATGGGTTGATGGGTTGGTGGGTGGGTTGGTGCGTAGGTTGGGTTGAGCGAGAGCGAAGCCCAACAAGACGGTTAAGCCAATGTTGAATTGTGTTCATGTTCATGTTCATGTTCATGTTCATGTTCATGATTGTTGGGCTTCGCTCTCGCTCAACCCAACCTACGCGCCAACCTACGCCCGAACCTACGCCCTAATTTAGGATAAACAATGAATATAGAAAAGCAAGTAGCAGTAATTACCGGTGGCGCTTCAGGAATGGGGCGAGCCTGTGCCGAGGCGCTTTTGAGTCGAGGTGTTCGTGTGGTGGTGTGGGATAGCCAAACATGCTCGCTGGAGTGTGAGGCAGTGATCTGTGATGTTCGCTCGGCTGAGTCCATTGAAATGGCATTAAAGACAACTATCGACAAGATTGGTATACCTCAAATTTGTATTAATTGCGCCGGAATTGCGCCCGCTCAACGCATTGTGGGAAAGCAAGGCGTTATGCCATTAGATTCATTTAAGCATGTCATTGATGTGAATCTGATTGGTACATTTAATGTGATGCGAGTCATCGCTGATGCGATGACACAGATCCCCGGCATTCCTGAAGGTGAAGAGCGAGGGATTATCATTAACACAGCCTCTATTTCAGCATTTGAAGGGCAAATCGGTCAAACGGCTTATAGCGCATCAAAGGCAGGTATCGTTGGCATGACGCTCCCCGCCGCCCGCGAGCTCGCACAATATGGGATCAGGGTTAATACAATTGCGCCGGGGTTAATTGCAACGCCATTACTGCTAGGCATGCCACAAGCCGTGCAAGATAGCTTGGCTGCTGGAGTTACGTTTCCCAAGCGCTTGGGCAAGCCGGAAGAGTTTGCCGCGCTCGTGATTCATTTAATCGAAAATGGATACATGAATGGGGAAGTGATACGAATGGATGGCGCGTTACGCATGCAGGCACGATAAAGATCATTAACTGCTCGGGCACGCTCACGCTCACGTCAGTGCGCGTAGGTTTGGTTGAGCAAGAGGCCTAAGCTTTTTTCACAAATTGTGACTTTAATTTCATGGGACCAATTCCTTCTATTTTACAATCAATATCATGATCGCCTTCAACCAATCTAATATTTTTGACCTTGGTGCCAACTTTTACTACTAATGATGAGCCCTTTATTTTTAGCTCTTTAATAACAGTAATGGTGTCGCCATCATGAAGAACGTTACCATTGGCGTCTTTGACAATACGCTCAGATTCCGAGGGTTGCATAACGTTATCGCTTTCCCATTCAAACATGCATTCTGGGCAAATAAACATGCCGGCGTCTTGATAGGTGTATTCTGAGCTACATTGTGGACATTGTGGGAACGATTGCATTGTGGCTCTCCATTATTTTTAATACATTTTAGCAGTATTATATATTGTCGACTATAATTAGGGTAGGTTTCTCTATAAAAGATACTTGCCATGAAGTGTCGATTAATCAAATATTTTACTATATTATTGTTAGTATTTATCACAGTAACTAGCTCTGCAAGCTGCCCATGTTTTAATCGGTTTTATCTTTATTCTATTTTCTTTTCTGAAAAAGAAGATACGAAATGTGTGTTTATTTCTGATGGTATCAAAAATGGGGATAACCAAATTGAAAACGCCATTAGTATTTATCGAGGTTCGGGGCGTCAACCTTCCAACTATGGCGAGGTACGCTCACATGCAAGCCGATGCGAGCTGCTTGTTGATAATCAGGTCACAACAAAGCAATACAAATCATCTGAAGAGAAACACAGCTGTGATAGAGAAATAAGAAGTACCTGTGATGCAATAAACTCAAAACAAGCGGAGTGGCCAAGGGCTGACTCTCATTTTCTACCTAAGTGAAATTAAATTATGGCTAAACTTTATTACTACTTTTCTGCAATGAATGCAGGAAAAAGCACAGTGTTACTGCAATCCAGTTATAACTACCGTGAACGGGGAATGCAAACGCTCTTATTTACCCCTGCGATTGATACACGCGCTCAACAAGGGACGATTCACTCTCGAATAGGTTTATCTGAGCAAGCGACTATCTTTCAGCGAACGGATGATTTGTATCAATTGGTTCAACAAAAAACCGAGTCTTATGCCTGTATCTTAATTGATGAAGCACAATTTTTAACGCGGGATCAAGTGTATCAGTTGACCGACATCGCAGATGAATTGGGTATTCCCGTCCTGGCTTATGGTTTACGTACTGATTTTAGAGGCGAGTTATTTGAAGGTAGCCAGTATTTACTGGCCTGGGCTGATGAGCTTATCGAAATCAAAACCATTTGCCACTGTGGTCGAAAAGCAACGATGATTTTGCGTCTAAATGAAAAGGGTGAAGTGGTTTCTGAAGGCGAGCAGGTGATGATCGGCGGCAATAATGTGTATGTCTCTACTTGTCGTAAACATTTCAAGCAACAGGTGCCGACGAGAGATCATGTGCACCAGTCGGTAGATTTACATCAGGAACTCGTGATCAGCTGAGTTCTTTTAATGAATTTCACAATCTGTCCGATGATCTTCCAGTCGTCTTTGCGAGGCACGAAGCTATCCAGAGAACAAAGCTTCGAACCTTGGATTGCTTCGTGCCTCGCAACGACGCGACCTGCAAGTTCATTGGTGCTGTTTGTACCGAAGGAGCTGGAGTGATCCCAATCAACTTCACAGTTTGTATAAAATATGCCAGGCTCCGTCGTTGCGAGCGAAGCGCGGCAATCCAGAGTACAGTGCTCTGAACCCTGGATTGCCTAGTGCCTCCCAATGAACTTCACAATATGTGCAATGTTGTATCAGGCGTCGTTGCGAGGCACGAAGCAATCCAGGGTTCGAAGCTTTGCTCCCTGGATTGCTTCGTGCCTCGCAACGACGACCTGCACGTTCATTTCATCTGTTTGTACCGAAGGTACTTGGTCGCTCGCAACGACGACATGGAAGTTTATTGTTGCTGTTGAGTCGCTCAGCCTATTGTGCGGCAAGCAGGGTGTTGTGAAGTAACATGCAGATGGTCATTGGACCAACACCACCAGGGACGGGGGTTATCCATGCAACTTTATTTTTTGCAATGTTAAAATCGATCTCTCCGCGCACGCTACCGTTTTCGAGTCGGTGCATGCCGACATCAATAACGATATGCTTTTCATTAAGCCAATCGGTCTTGATAATATCAGGGGTGCCCGTGCCGACAACGATAATGTCAGCCGAACGGATATGTTGCTCAAGATTGCGTGTTGAACGATGGCAAATGGTGACGGTAGATTTCGCGTTTAAAAATTCCAGTGCCATGGGTCGTCCAACAATATTGGAGGCTCCCACTATTACGGCATGTTTGCCAACCAAATCAAGTTGATAGAAATTAAGCAGCTTGATAATGCCAAAGGGTGTGCATGGTCTTAACGATGGATTGCCTTGTGCCAGCCTCCCAAAATTGTAAGGATGAAACCCATCGACGTCTTTTCCCGGTTTAATGCGCTCGATGATAGTTGGGGTATGAATATGTTTCGGTAGGGGCAATTGAATCAGGATGCCATCGACTTCTTCGGTTTCATTGAGCGTGTCTATCAACGACAAGACATCATTTTCTGGTGTCTTGTCAGGCAAATTATAGGCAAAAGAATTGAAACCGAGATTCTCACAAGCCTTTCGCTTGGCGTTAACATAAATACAAGAGGCGGGGTCTTCGCCTAACAATATAACGGCAAGGCCTGGCGGACGTTGACCTTGCTGAATGCGTGCCGCGACGTCACGGCCAATGATTTTCTGCATTTCTGCCGAGACGTAACGACCATCAAGAATGGAGGCGGATATGGTTTTGTTTTCATCATTTTTCATGAAGGGGTTGTCCTAAACTCGATTACAGACCGTATATTATCAGAAATTTCCAACGCCCACATCATGAGGACACATCGCCAGGGGAAACATCTAAATTATTTGAGTACGATTAACCGACCCGCGCGCTCACTGCCATTAAGTTAAGAGAATTAATCGGATGTAGGTTGGGTTGAGCGAGAGCGAAGCCCAACAAAATCTTCATGTTGGGCTTCGCTCTCGCTCAACCCAACCTACGCGTCCATTAATCATTTTTTCCTTAACTTAATGGCAGTGACCCGCGCGCTGCTCGGCTCGGTTAATCGCGGCTGCCATGGACTAACTGCTCACCCAGAGGGCAAAATGGTGCTAGACTATAATATAAGCATGTAATGTTCGGCATTAAGGAGTAATAATGGACAGAGTTGAAGAGGTCTGCAAAATATCCAAGCAACACATCAGTGCGCAAGAAAAAATTAATCTGCTCAATGATGTGGTGCTTGATATTTCGAATGAGCTTGAGGCTCAAGACCAAAATATGCATCCAGAAATTCACAACCAGCTGTCTGAAGGACTAAGGCTGGCAAAAAATTTGATTCGTGAATTACATACTCAAAATTAAATGAGAGCACTATTTATTTTTTTGCCGTTCTTCACGTAAAGCTCGTGATTTCGCAAGAGCGTTCTGACTTAAAAGTATGGCCTTGGCAAACTCAGGCTCAGATTGTGCAGCCTGTTGAGGCTGTGTAGTTGATATGCGCTTCACACAGTCTTGTAATCCATTGGAAATTGCTACAAGCTTTGTTTCTGTATGATGAATCAGGGCTGTTGTTTCTGCGAATTGGTCAAACGACTCCTTGAAATCATGAACAGCGCGTGCGGCCTCGTCAATATCAGGGCGTATCAAGTGAAGTCCCGATGTGATCCCTTCGACTACGGCTACAACATCACTTTGCACTTTCTGTGCGCGTTCAGATTGTTCGCTTACAGCAGTAATGATGTCTTGAAGTTTTGCATGCTCATCATCATGTTCGCTGGTTCGCTCACTTATCACTGTATTCTGTTCTAACATCTCCACTGCTTGAATTTTGACATCCTCCAATGCAGTGGTCATCTCAGCGGCAATGAGTCTAAACTGGTTCATCATGCTATCCAATTGATCTGTAAGTGCCGTGGTCTCTGCCACAAAGCGAACACCACGATCACGTCGATGTTGTTCTTGATCATTAAGCAACGTGTAGGTGGCATAGAGAATGCTCGATGCGATCGCGATAAATGGGAAAGCAAGGCCAAGCACTGCGCCTGAGAGTCCGGCGATGCTGATAACCGATACTAGAATACTTGTTTTTTGCCAAAACGATAAGTCATAACACCATGATGTCCATTGGTCGATGAGGCTTTTATCTTCGTAATGTCGGTGAAGGAGTTCAGCGACTTCAGTTCTGCGTGGATGTGGTGCCTGTTGGATTAACGCATTATTTCGTTGCTGTAATGCGCGCAAGTTAAACAGCGGGGAATGATGCACCGGAGAGGATGCGGGGGTAATCACTTGTGTAGCGTCCGTATTTGGCATGATCAATGCTTCCTTTTTTGTTTAGCTGAAAAATTTGGGGGCAACGGCGTTTGTGGGTAGATATTCTGAATCTATTGGTGCACTGGTTAATAACTCCAACTCTTCCGTTAACGCTTTCATATTGTCTAAAAGCACTGCTTTTTGATTTTGGAGCGTTTCAATGATTGCAGCTTGATCCTGATTCAGAGCTGCGAGTTCAGCGACTTGACTGACGATTTGTTGTAAAGTCGCCTCTCTTGCAGCAGATTCAGCTTGCAGGGCGGCCAGTTGTAAGCGCAGTGACTCAATCAGGTGTTGTTTTTCTTCTAGTTCCCGAGACAGTAAAGCCATGTTTGTAGGTACGCTTTGGACTGTGTCGGCCAATTGCGTCATCTGATGCGCTATCGCCGTATTGAAGAAGGCATTTCTTTCGTGACCGCGCGAGTCCACGGCTGCAAGTGTTGTCGCAGCATGCGCTATCTGTTTTGTTGATTCAAGAAGTAGCGATGCAGCATCACGCTGTTCGTCCATCAGCGCATCTCTTTCTTCGGCAGCTTGAGCTGCTCTTTGCAATGTAGTTCCGGCAATGGTTACAGCTGCTGTTCGTCGCTCTTCCAATAAAGCGTTTTGCCGTTCAAGCGATGCCCTTTGCTCTTCAGATAGAGCTTGGCTTGATGGTTCACGCCAAGCTCTAATAAGCAACTCGGTTGCAATGCTAATGGGGGCAGCAATTAAGGCAGCTAACCCGGCTACTCCCGCGGCGAACAAAGGAGCCATTGGGGCAACAACGAGAATGAGAGGCATAATCATATCCTTATATATAAAATATCGAAACCATTCCGCTCTTAGTGATGAGCCTTAGCCTTGGTGCAGCAGAGCATCTTAATCATCATGAGTGGTTAAAATAACAATCCTATCAGTATGGATTGATATTACCAATTGCAGCTATTGATTCATTTCGTTGTGTTTAGTGTCTTATTTTGTATTCACTATAAGAATTTATCATCAATGTATCAATCAGTGTCTTAAGTTATCGGCGTCTTCATTGCAATAAAGAAATCTCTTACATAACAATGAGCAATCTCAATTGGCATGAGCATGTCGTGTACCTTGGTCGCAATCATCATATTCATCGATACCATCTAGTGATTCAGGCTCCGGATTAAATAATCGAGGTCGTGCCATCTCTTCAGCAACCATATCCAAGTCATCAAAGGAACTGACGCTGTCGATGGGCCCACTGATAGCAGTTGCAGCGGATTGTGGCAACATCACAAACCCTTCCTCTTGAAACCAGGATGGTGGGGTTTGAATCCCAATATTAAAAAATCGCATCCAATTGTCTTGTTGTCTTTCGTGATGTTTTTTTGATGCCCCATGAGTTTTTTTTATGGCGTCATGCAGTGCGGGTAAATTGTCGTTAATATTAAGTGCAAGTAACGTTCTTATTAGCGCACTGGTGAAGTCATGGGGGATCCCTGCCTGCGCGTTGGCAACAAGGCTACTACATGCTAATAAAAACGAGTGCAATACCGGCATTTTTAATGCAATGTAGGTCAACTGTGTCAGCGGGTTTTCATTCACTGTGTTTGCTTTCTGTAACAGATTTTCTATGTTTTTTAAAAATAAAATCATATAAGGACGCATGGCATCGCTACGAGAAAATGCTTTGAGTGTTTTTAACTCTGGTGGAATGAGTACGCGTGTTGAAACGTCAGTGATAGTCCGTACTAGGTGACTGTTACTCAATAAATTCGAGGCATTTTTCATTTTTTCGAAAATGAAAAATTGAGTATTTTTGTTGTGTTGAATAGCATATAGACCAAATCGACAGGTAACCTGGGTCAGGTATGTAGATAGGATCCAAAGCACAAAAACAGGGTCAAGTATGGTGTTTAGGCTTACGTTGGATGGTTGTACAAGGGGAAGTTCAACTTGATGGATGTATACCAGAAAAAGCGGCATCAATAAATTGGTTACCGCTGTGGTGGTGATACTGTTGGATACCATGTCTTGAGTCAGTAATGTGGCGATGCCAATAGCAACAGACAATGTCATGAATAGAAAGAGCCCATGAGCCAATACGCGTTGTCGATTTTGCATGAGAAGGGATATTTGATGTTCCGCGCAGACTTTGTTGCGGGCTAGCGGGTATTGGAACAGTACAACTCCAAGCCAGTAGGCATTCAGCAAAACGGATATTGGGACGCCAACATGGGGTAGTCGGTTCACATAAGGGTTGATCATGCTTAGAGCGGTTGTTCCGTATACATAATGTAGTTCTAAACTAATCTGTTTTGTGAGGCGGTCGTAATTGGGGGTACATTGCTGGCAATGTGAGTATAGTTGAACACGATCAGCAAATTCATCATTTAACTTTATTGCAGCACCAACGCTTGCAACGGAATTAAAAACGATATTACCCAATTTAAGGCGAAAGAACAAAATCGGATAGACCGTACAATCGATCGCGTTGGACACCATTTGAACGTTCTCATTATCGTCATCATAGCCTGGGTATAAGCCACCTATCACTTGAGCGATAACTTTTTTACCCGCATGATAGCCTACAAAAGGCAGTATAAATTCAACGCCATTAATCAGGAGTGAGTTGCCCAAGATGAACTGTATATTCGGAGACTCTTTTATTTTTTCAGCTGTTTTTGGGACTGTCATGACAGTTTCTTTCATATAGTCCAACGCGTGATGTAATAAGTCTTTTCCCGTTGCGTACACAGTTAACAAGGTGTTGCCAATATAGCCCAGCATCCGAATATCCCTCTTTATAAGACCGATATTCATTATTACTCTAGAATAAAGATACTTGGCAATTCTTTTTATTTTAGCTTAATCTTAAATACCACTTCTAATAAACAGAAAACTATGATGCGCTTACTGACTATTTTATGCTTATTGTGCCATTTCACCCTTTCAGCGGCAGAAACCTTGAAGATAGGCGTTCATGCATTTACGCCGCCTCTTTCCATGGTTGCTGATAAAGAAGGTGATTATAATGGTTTTTCAGTTGAGATTATGACAACCATATGCAAGCGACTTAAGGCGAATTGTACATTTCAGTCTATCATTTTTCCTAAAATGTTTGCGGCTCTTGAAGCTAAACAAATTGATCTGGCGGTTAGCAACATTACGATAACAAAAGCGCGAGAAAAACTTTGGCTTTTTAGTCTGCCTTATCTCACAAGCCCTGCACAATTTATTGTTCGTGGTGACAGTAAAATTAACAACATCAATGAATTATTTACCAAGAAGATTGGCGTTCAGCAATCTTCTGACTTTATCCCTTTTTTGAAGGGGATATACGGCGATTCAGTCAAGCTGGTTGTTTACCCGCAAGCCGCTCAAGAGTTGGCTGCCTTAACGAACAAAGAAGTGGATGCTGTTATCGCGGATGGCCAAATCGCCGAGTACTGGCGTTCTAATAACAGCAAACTGTTTAAATTACTAGGAAAGCCCATGCCCCTTGGCCTTGGATATGGCATTATGGCTTTAAAGTCCAGTGAAGCATTGATTGCACGGATTGATAAAATCCTCGTCGACATACGTGCGGATGGGACTTATTTGAAGATTTATAATACTTACTTTGGAGGTTGATTAATTACGGTATTGTAAGCTATTTGTACCGAAGGATACTGTAGATGCCCCCAAAAAACTGCACAATTTGTGAAGTGTTGTATCAGACGTCGTTGCGAGCGAAGCGCGGCAATCCAGAGTACCGTGCTCTGAACTCTGGATTGCCGCGCTTCGCTCGCAACGACGGAACCGGGTAGATTTTATATAAATTGTGATGTGTTTACGCCGCATCTCCTCAACGCTTAACGTCTATCCAATATTTTTTGAGGTAAATAAGGTCGAATCAGAAGCATCAATTTTTTCTCTACCCTTGACCAACGACTGGCAGCAAGCATAATCAGGATGCCAAGAAATACAAGTACAACTGGGAAACTGAAACTATCGGCAAATACTGAGACTGATAAATAAGTTAAATAACTGAATACGCCCAATGCACCAAAAACAGAAAAGACTCGCCGATTGAGGATCACACCACTGAAGATTAAAACGACATTGATAAGACAATAAATAAATTTATTCAACTCACTGGTAGAGCATTGGAAGGAAAGACCACTCCAGAACGTCATCACACCAAATAAATATAACCAATACGCATAATCTTGTTTATTGTCATTATATTTAAAATCCATATAAAGCGCGGCGCAAAGCATGAGTAATCCGAAATAGATTGAAAACTCTGCTCTCGAATTAAAATTATCCATATTAAAAAAGAGGCAGTAAAGATCCATGCTGAGAAACCATAATGAAAATGCAATGGGAAAGATTAAAAAGGAAAACTGATATAGATATAACATGATGACACCCACCACAACAGTTCCTAACTCCATAGGTACCCAGTAGCCTTGAATCCAGCTATAAAACCCTCTGTAATGAACCGTTGTATTAGGAAATAAACCGAAGATAAGCTGGATGTTATAAATGGCCAAGGGGACCAGTGCCACGCAGAAAACAGACATAATTCCCGCGGGAATAACCAATTTTTTTTCCAAAAAATAATGAATCAAAAGACAGCCTAGCAAGAATAGGCAAGATGATAAAACAAACAGTCCTGTCCCTTTCATCTCTTCCCAAGATAGGGTCACAAAGAGTGTTACCGCGCTGATTGCCAGAAATCCACCGAAATAATACATCACATGAGAAAACTCAAATCGAGGTACATTTCCTTGGCTTTGCGTTAAATACGCCCACAAGTTCCCGGCCTGTTCAGGGGTAATAATTTTTTCCTGAGCTGCCTTGACTAAGTCTTCATGTTTAACGTCCATGATTTCATGTCCTGATTAGGTGGTATTTACATTATAGTACAGCTATTATTGAGTGATTTGTTTTGCGCTGAACATAAATTTGTCTCAAACTCCAAATGGAGAACTTAAAATGAAAACGATGATCGTTATCCCTGCCCGCTATGCCTCAACACGGTTACCGGGGAAACCATTGGTGATGATTTGTGGTCAAACGATGTTGCAACGTGTTGTTAATCTATCATTGGCGGCAGCAGAGGGCTTGACGAATGTATCGATTGTAGTGGCAACGGATGATGAACGGATTACGCAACACTGCCATGATTTGGGTATTACTTCCGTGATGACGCCGCCAGATGCGCCCAGTGGCACTGACCGTGTTGCAGAAGCGGTACGCCAGATGAGCGAAAAACCGGATTTTATCTTGAATATGCAAGGCGATGCGCCATTAACACCGCCAGACTTTCTACAATCGATGATTAAAGCGTTTACGGCGTCTCCATGCGATATGGTGACACCGGTTACTCAACTGACTTGGGATGAGCTTGACAAGCTTCGACATAACAAATTAACAACGCCGTTTAGTGGTACCACTGCTGTATTTGATGAAAAAGACGGACGTGCCTTTTGGTTTAGCAAAACGATTATACCTGCTATGCGTAAAGAAGAAGCTTTACGAGAGAAGGGGGGGAAGAGCCCTGTGTTTCGACATATCGGTTTATATGGCTACTCACGCCGTATGCTCGAACTGTACAATACGTTGCCGGAAAGTAAATTCGAGCAATTGGAAGGGCTTGAGCAATTACGGTTATTAGAAAATGGCTATACCATTCGTTGTGTCCCGGTCGATTTTCGTGGACGTGCTAATATGTCTGGCGTTGATAGTCCTGAAGATGTGATACGTGCAGAGGCGTTGATAGCAAAGCATGGTGAATTACTGTTCCATGAGAAGAGATGATGACAATGAACACAAAATTAATTATCGCGCGACATGGGAATACGTTCGGTCCGAACGATATTGTACGACGCGTTGGAATAACCGATCTGCCGTTAGTGCCTTCAGGATTGCAGCAAGGGCGTCTTCTTGGTGCTTACCTTCATGCCAATGAATTGATCCCGGATGTTATCTTCACATCGACGCTGAAACGCGCCATACAGACTGCAGAGCAGGCACAACATGAAATGCAGACTTGTTTGCCCGTCAAAGCATTGTCCATTTTCAATGAGATCGATTACGGCCCAGATGAGAATCAACCTGAAGACAGCGTAATTGCCCGGTTAGGGAGTGACGTGTTGTCTGCTTGGGAAACCAGTGCCCAAGTACCGAGTGGCTGGCATGTCAATCCACAAGAAATTATTCAAAATTGGCATGATTTTGCTGCTCGACTCATTCAGGATCATGTGGGAAAGACTATCCTTGTCGTTACAAGTAACGGCATTGCCCGTTTTTCGCCTTATTTAACCGGCAATTTTGCTGCATTCTGTAAAACGTACGGAATTAAACTGTCGACTGGGGCATTAGGGATATTTGAAAACAGGCCACCCTCATCAGAGTGGCACTGTAATCAGTGGAATGTGAAACCAGATTTGTAACGATTCAACCGTTATTGTCATATGACGTGAGGCGTTACGCCAAATCATCTTTATTAATAATTTTTATCGGAGGGCGCCTTGTTGTTCTTTTGCTGTATTGCACAAGGACTGCAAAAATAATGAATAAGGGCAATACAATCGGAAAGAG
Organism: uncultured Gammaproteobacteria bacterium; assembly: GCA_963784615.1. Classification (GTDB taxonomy): domain Bacteria; phylum Pseudomonadota; class Gammaproteobacteria; order Legionellales; family Legionellaceae; genus UBA11403. The sequence goes on along the minus strand of CAWASG010000001.1, from coordinate 596,658 downwards.
TATAGGGGCGAGGACTATAGCAATAATGGTCCAAATTGCAAAAACACCACCAATGATTAGAGCAAACGCGCCAGGAAGAGACAAACTTATCAACACAGCCACGCAGAACATCACAATAGACGCAATTGCGATAAAAATGCCCGCCGCGCTAATGATGAGGACGCCGCCTAATAAAGCGAAGACAAAATGCCAGCCCATAACAACGAACAAAATCAAGAGAATTAAAAGTAATGTCATTTTCCGCTCTCCTTGAATAATCCACTCTCATTGTATTGTAGCACAAATAATGAGAAGAGATACTTTCTGGCTAAATCGACAAGATCGTAGTTTTCGTGTATAATTAGTATACAATTGTGCGCGGTTATAGTATTAGAAAGTAGTTAACATTAATACCTTCAGAAGCTCCTTCGCGTAAAAAAACGCGCTTCTAATGCACTTCACAATATGTGCAACAGTGTGAGGTTCATTGTAGCTTTTTGTACCGAAGGTACAGGAGAGCTACAAGGTGATCACCATGATGAGCGCCATCAGAAATGAAGACGTTTCATCCGTTCAGATAATAATTACACAACTTTACCTATTTCCGTTCATGAAAAAAAATATAGGAGTCGATCATGAATATGATAAGACTATTTATATTGATACTTGCTTTGTTAGCGTCATGGGTAGCATATACACCTGCATACTTTGATGATTACGCTCCGCCTTCCTTTGCGGATAACATCCACTTGTCACGTTCGAAGGATCCAGTGGATCGCGGCTGGCTTCCTCAACTTACCGGATTACCTGACAAAGACCAAGTTGATCTGCTCACGCCGCATATAGTTGACCTAATAATGAAAGACAAGGACGGAAAATGTGCATCAATAAGTTTGCATCTACGAACGATGATGTTTCAACATTTTGTAATTTACCAACAAATGGTCAATGCTCAACATGTATATTTTGACGAGCAAATTGCACATCAATGGGCACATATTCTTGCTATGACCCTTAAGGAAAGTAGTGGTGACTCGACGAATATCACAGATATGAGAGGCCATTCGATATCAACATACGGCTCTAAAGCAAATTTACGACATTGGAAGCAGATATTAAATCTCACAATGCAAAGCCGTATTCAACTGAACTATCAAACTAACTTTGGCCTGACTCAAACCTCAGCAGATCGACTAACCGATGCGTTTCGTTTAACTAAAGATCAGAGATATGATACGGTTTTTTTAGAAAACAGAGAGAGTGCTTCAACCCAAGGAAAATCAAGGTTAAACACAGCTATTGCTATTCGAAGATTAATTTGGTTTTACCAAGATTTTGCTCAGGGTAGAATATTTGAATCGGAAGGGCGCATTCATCAAGAAGATATTAACAAACCTGAGTTTTCTGAGCGATACAAAACGGGTTTAAAGATGGCTCTCTTGTATTGTGGAACTCCTTTGATGTTTCGCGGAAAATCTCCAGAAGAACCATCAAAACTTGAAAATGCCATGGCTTCCATCGCCTATTGCAACCTGGGGAATAAACAAACCGGATATGGTGTGAATGAAGTTGATGAAAAGTGCTTTGCAGAATGGGTGACTTTGTGTCCTGCTTTGAATATAGATATAGCAACGCTCACGCCACTTAGCTACTTTGCAACCAGAGGTGAGGATCCTATCTGCGAAGATACCTTTAAGAGGCTTATTAAGAAAAGACGCGCTCAGGATGACGTACCTGGGGAGTTATGAAAAAACCAGGGAAAATCAGTGCCATAGTGATTCTAGCATAAGATTCGGTTACCCTGGTCGATTAGAGGTGTAATTAGATATTACTTTACATCTACTCATGGATTTTTTATTCTCGTAGGTTATTTTAGTCAAACTAGCGGAGCGTGCCAGGGTTAATGGGCGGTTGATACGTTAGTGAACATGTTCTCTTAAAGGAAGATAATAATAATGATTGGAAAACAAAAGAATGTTGTGTTGGCAGGAGCGATAGGCAATGCATTGGAGTGGTATGATTTTACAATTTATGCTTTTTTTGTTCCCATAATTGCAGCGCAATTTTTTCCAAACAAAGATCCATTCATATCTCTTCTCGCAACGTTTGGTGTCTTTGCTGTTGGTTTTTTAGTTAGGCCATTAGGGGCCATATTATTTGGGTATATTGGAGATCATGCGGGACGAAAAAAAGCGCTTGTGATTTCGATGATCATGATGTCATTTCCAACATTTTTAATTGGGATTTTACCTAATTACAATACAATTGGGATGATGGCGCCGTTGTTATTAATTGGGTTACGTATCATTCAAGGGTTGGCTGTCAGTGGAGAACTAACGACAGCAACGGTGTTTTTAATAGAGCATGCGGATTATAATAGACGCGGAATTGCGGGAAGTCTTGCTATGGCAGGAGCATTACTCGGAATGGTTTTAAGTTCTTTGTTTGCTACTGTGATGAGTGAATTAGTGAGTGATGTTCATTTAGCTGCCTGGGGTTGGCGCATTCCTTTTTTACTGGGCGGATTGATTGGGATTTTAGGTTTAATCGTGCGATTACGGTCTATCGATCCCGCATTGTTCGAAAAAACGCATGCCGCTAAAAAAGACGTTGTTCGTTCCGTGTCTGTTTTAAGTCATATTTCCAGTTTAAATTACAGTACTTTATTTGTGGGTATTTGTTTAACATCGATCATGGCTATTGCCAATTATTTTCTCATTGCGTACTTCAATACGTTTTTGATAGAAACTCAAGGGTTACCGTTTAGATCTGTGATGATGGTGAATACGATCGCCATCACAATACAAGTGATTATTACGCTATTGATGGGACGTTTATCCGATTATGTGGGAAGAAAGACTGTTTTAGGCGGGGGGATCATCAGTTTATTGGTATTGGTTTATCCAATATTTTGGTTATTGACCCAACATGATATTTATCTGGCATTATTAGGAGAGTCGTTGTTTGCCGTAGCCGCTGGCGCTTTGACGGGGCTCATTCCAACGACGCTTGCTGAAATGTTTGATACGTATCATCGTAATATGGGAATATCGCTTAGTTATAATATTTCTTTAGCACTTTTCGGCGGCACAGCACCCCTGGTCGCAATTACATTGGTAGCAACCACTCATAATGTATTTGCGCCCGCATGGTATTTAATGGGATGTGCAATCATTGCATTATTGGCACTGTTAAGTTTAAAAGAAAGTTATAACAAATCATTTATGGCCGATTCAAGTACGTTGTTAATCTAATTTTGACTGGATAGTCATTGTGAGTGTTAGTACTATTTCCATTTAGTTTTGATCGGTTGATTATAGTGAGCAACCCAGTAGCCTCTGTAAAAATCGCAACACTGCGCTTGCAGGTCGTCGTTGCGAGGCACGAAGCAATCCAGGGCTCGAAGTTTTGTTCTCTGGATTGCTTCGTGCCTCGCAACGACGCGACCTGCAAGTTCATTTTAGGTGTTTGTACCGAAGGTACTGGCCTGCTCGCAACGACGCTGTTCAAAATAGTGTTAATCTGCCTATATCAACAGGTCAAAACTAAATGGATGAAGTACTAGGGCGATCGAAACGACGACCAGACAGTAAGTCTGTGAAAATTGTGCGGGAGTACTAGAAGGTTGATATGAGTTAGCCACACATAAAAGCTGCGTGGCTAACTATCTTAATTACTGCATTACTTACTTAGCCGCTGCAGCTTTCTTTTCTTTCTCTTTAGTGATTACTGCTTCAGCCACACTGTTTGGGCAAGGAGAATAGTGAGAAAACTCCATTGAGAATTGACCACGACCAGAGGTAAGTGTGCGCAGGGTGCTGATGTAACCAAACATTTCTGAAAGAGGAACATCGGCCTTAATGCGTACGCCCGTTGGGGTTGGCTCTTGGCCAGAGATCATGCCGCGACGACGGTTCAAGTCACCAATAACATCCCCCACATTACTTTCTGTGCTATATACGTCAACCTTCATGATTGGTTCAAGCAATTGTGGGCCGGCTTTTGGTATAGACTGACGGAAAGCGCCTTTTGCAGCAATTTCAAATGCAATTGCCGAGGAGTCTACAGCATGGAAACCACCGTCGATGATGTTAACTGCAACATCCAATACGGGGAAACCTGCCAAAGTTCCAGTGCTCATCATTGAACGGAAACCTTTCTCAATTGCGGGGAAGAATTCTTTAGGAACACTACCACCCACACAGGATGTGACGAAAGTGAAACCTGAGCCTGGCTCACCGGGCGCAATAATGTAGTCAATCTTACCGTATTGTCCAGATCCACCTGATTGTTTCTTGTGAGTATAACTATCTTCAATCGATTTGGTTATGGTTTCACGGTACGCAACCTGTGGTTGACCAACAATTAAATCAACATCGTAAGTACGCTTCAGAATATCCACTTTAATATCAAGATGTAACTCACCCATACCACGAAGAATGGTTTCACCTGAATCTATATCTGTTTCAACTCGGAACGTTGGATCTTCTGCAACCATTTTACCAATAGCAATACCCATTTTCTCTGTTGAGCTTTTATCTTTTGGCGTGACAGAAATGGAGATAACTGGCTCAGGGAAAACCATCGCTTCAAGTGTGCACTCGTGTTTCGGGTCGCAAAGCGTATGACCGGTTCGAACATTTTTCATGCCTACGATAGCGATAATGTCGCCTGCTTCAGCGCTTTGCAGTTCATTTCGCTCATTCGCCTGCATCTCTACCATACGGCCAACACGTTCAGTTTTACCGGTGAAGGAGTTAAGGATGGTATCCCCTTTATTCAGCTTTCCGGAGTAAATACGTACGAAAGTCAGCGCGCCATAACGGTCTTCCATAATTTTAAATGCCAAGGCACGGAATGGCTCATCAGGAGAAACGATCGCGAATTCGCCGTTTGGTTCACCCTCTTCATCTGTCAAAGGTTGTGGATTAACTTCATGGGGAGCTGGCAAATAGTCAACTACTGCGTCGAGTAATAATTGCATGCCTTTGTTTTTAAAAGCAGAACCGCAATAAGTTGGGAAAAAGGCTAATTCTAGCGTACCTTTACGGATACAGCGCTTAATGTCCGCTATAGAAGGTTCTTCTCCTTCTAAGTAGGCCATCATTAAATTATCATCAAACTCAAGAGCCGTTTCAATGAGTTGTTTGCGGTACATTTCAACGTCGTCAACCATATTGGCTGGTACATCGCTAACGGTGTAATTTTCTGGCTCGCCAGTTTCGTCCCAAACGTAAGCTTGACGAGTAAGTAAATCGACAACGCCTACGAATTCATCTTCCGTACCGATTGGCAAGGTCATAATTAATGGGTGTGCGCCTAATACTTTTTTCACTTGATCAGTTACTTTCAAGAAGTTCGCGCCGATACGGTCAAGTTTGTTAACAAAAATCAAACGAGATACTTTTGAATTGTTCGCATAGCGCCAGTTGGTTTCTGACTGAGGCTCAACACCACCAGAACCACAGAATACCCCGATACCACCATCGAGTACCTTCAAGGAGCGATATACTTCTACGGTGAAGTCAACGTGTCCTGGAGTATCGATTATGTTGAAACGAGTACCTTTCCAGAAACAACTGACCGCTGCTGACTGGATGGTAATACCGCGCTCCGCTTCCTGTTCCATGAAATCGGTTGTTGATTCACCATCGTGAACTTCACCGATTTTGTGGATTCTACCCGTGAGCTTAAGAACACGCTCAGTAGTGGTGGTTTTTCCAGCATCTACGTGGGCGAAGATACCGAAGTTTCTATAATCGTTTAACTTGTTACTCTCATGGTTTGATTCAGTCATAGCACTCTTATAAATTAATTAATAATAGTCGCATAGTATACAGTAATTTATACGGATTTACAGTAGATCCGTGCATAGATGTAGCTATCTTGCTAAAAAATTACGTTGCAACAAGATTGCTTCGTTACAAATAAGCAGTCACTTGAAAAAATCCCAAAAAAGCATGTCCCGATTTTCCTTTAACAACCTGGCTTGCATTAGGCGTAGTTAGCGGTTTTCCGACAAATGCTTCGGCATTAAGGTGATTGATGATAGAGGATCTAAACCCAAACCCAGTGGATGAGCCGTGGACGCGCGTAATCAGGGGGATATGGCTGGATATTAAGCCCGCATCATAAAAAGTATAATATTGTATTTGCTTTAAAAAGGGGAGGTTATGGTTCATATTCACGCGAAACTCGGCTTTACCAGCAACGCCTTCATCACCTGTAAATTGTGACCAATCATACCCGCGCCCCAGAAAAGGACCCCCGAAAGTGAATGTTTCAGAAGAGGGGAGTATATGATTGGCATATTGTGCAGTGATTAAACCATATAATGAAAACCGATCGTTTAAATATTGCGTTCTTGATGCATAACCCGTGAGTTTGAAAAAATCGCCCTTGGCGTTGAAGCGTGAATGAAACTCGTGATGCCCAAGGTTGCTCACACCCTGATCAATAGCCAATGTGAGGCTGTCTTCACCTTTCCAAAGTACATCGCTGTATGTACTAGAAAGTGTGACATCTTGGACACGGTCAAAAAACATCTCTTGACCGAGCGCGGTTGAGCTATTAGTCATGTAATCATATTGTGCTTGAACGGTCAAATTTCGTTCTCGAGAACGAATAAGCGGGTAGGAAAGCGAAGTATTAATATCCTTACTTACACCAAAGATAAGTAATGGCGCTAAAATAAACTGCGGGTTCGTTTTTGTCTCATAACCATCAACAGAGAACAATAGGCCTTCACCACCTATGGCCTGACTGTGTCTTAATTCATAATAGGATAACTTGTGATCGGTATCAGCTAGCAGAGCGCGCGCGTGAAGTGAGCCTCCCGCGGTGAGCACTGAATTTAATGAGGCATTAATACCTGTTTCATCCGGACCTAAATAGGGTGTTTGGTAATTATCCTGCGTTGCAGTTGCTTCGAGCGTTTTCAGTTCTGTTGCAAGTGTTAATTTTGATCCTAGTGGTGTTGTTGGGTCAGGCTCGATGACCGATTTAACGTTAAAGCCAGAGACATCATTGAGAATTAAAAGATAACGCTCAAGTGTCTTTAATCGAATGGGTTTATCCGCTTTAATTTTATCACCAAATTGGTTTGCAAACTGAATCAATTGGTCCCGTTTTAACCCTTGAATTTTAATTTGGCTAATATAGCCCTCAACCACTGTAATTTTAACCACACCATTGGCAATTTCTTGAGGCGGTAAAAAGGCTTTAGAGAGAAAATAACCCGCTTCTTGATATTGAGTCGTGATGTCATTCACAAGACCTTGGAGTTTGGCCACAGTAATTTTTTTGTGAAAATACGGTTTAAATATTTTTTCCAATGTTGCTGTGCTAAGCACGTGATTGCCTTCAATATGAATATTTTCTAATACAAAAGAATATTTTGCCGCTTCTGCGGAGATGGCTGGCGTTTGAGGTTTGGCGATTTCAAAGCTAGGAGCAACACTAGGAGCGGTGCGAGTGGGGCTTCGCATAATATTCCGACCAACGATTCCAGCCTCAGTGCCTTGAAACCCCCCGATGATATTAGGAATATCTACAGCAAATGCAGGTAAAGATACAATAAATAAAAGCGTTGCTGCAGTTTGGGCGGATGTAGGTACAAAACGTGTCATGTATTCTGGCTCCTGCCAATGATAAGAATTAATATTGATGGGAAAGCGTGCCCGACTTACATCTCAATATTCAAGCGCAGATGCTCCAACACGGCATCAAATCGCAAAAACACATCATGATTCCAAAACCTTAACATCTTAAAGCCAAAGTGCTCCAAATAGTTTGTTCGTTCTTCATCATATGCAAGCTGATCGGCATGTTGCCCTCCATCCAGCTCGATAATCAAATTCTGACTTAAACAAACAAAATCTGCAATATAGGGACCTACAGGATACTGGCGCCTAAATTTCAATCCCATAAAACGGTTATTTCTTAAATGCTCCCAAAGCTTTATTTCAGGCGTGTGCTTGTTTGACGAAGTTTTCTTGCCAAAGCAATGCTCATAATAAACCTACCCTCATCCGCCCTGTCGGGCACCTTCTCCCATCAATGGGAGAAGGCGCTCATCCGTTACTTCAGTTTATAATTTACAAGAATATTATCTTAGAGGTTGTTGAGATGACTTACAATAGCAACGGATATTAAGATTTAATACTCAAGATGCAGTTATTGTTTTTAAAAGAAAAATAAAACTCCCAGCGCACCACTGAAGCAACGGATGAGCGCCTTCTCCCATTGATGGGAGAAGGTGCCCGAGGGCGGATGAGGGTAGATCATAATTTCTTAGAAGGAATAAGAAGTACAATAGCAACGGAAATTAAGATTTGATACCCAAGATGCAGTTATTGTTTTTAAAAGAAAAATAAAACTCCCAGCGCACCACTGAAGCAACGGATGAGCGCCTTCTCCCATTGATGGGAGAAGGTGCCCGAGGGCGGATGAGGGTAGGTCATAATTTCATAGAAGGAATAAGATGTACAATAGCAACGGATATTAAGATTTGATACCCAAGATGCAGTTATTGTTTTTAAAAGAAAAATAAAACTCCCAGCGCACCACTGAAGCAACGGATGAGCGCCTTCTCCCATTGATGGGAGAAGGTGCCCGAGGGCGGATGAGGGTAGGTCATAATTTCATAGAAGGAATAAGATGTACAATAGCAACGGATATTAAGATTTGATACCCAAGATGCAGTTATTGTTTTTAAAAGAAAAATAAAACCTCCAGCGCACCACTGAAGTAACGGATGAGCGCCTTCTCCCATTGATGGGAGAAGGTGCCCGACAGGGCGGATGAGGGTAGATCAAGATTTATTATCCAATATAATATGATTGTTCTTCATGGAAAAATGATTAGCTTCAACCAGTGTTTCATGATTGACCATAACATGGTCTAAAATACAAGATTTGATATCATTCAATGCCTTTAAACGTTGAGGGAAGCCCGGCTCAGCAGAGGTTAACAGATAATGTCCCATTTGCTTCAATGGCAGTGAAGCATGACGAGACGGCTGCTCCTGAATGGTATTTTTTAACGAAAATCCAAAATAGATGAGTTGATTGCCATCATAATTAACCGCATAGCGATCCTCATTGTCAAGAACGGCTTTTTCCGCGTGAATCTTGGCACATCGTATCCTGTGTTCCTCTGGTGAGATATACCCAAGTTCGATCATTTGCGGTTCATCGTTCTCTGACTCAACCGGTTGACTGACGATGTTCCTTGCAACGGTCGGTATAACAATAGGTTCCACCAATGATTCAATAGGGTTGTGCAACCATGCATGTAAGCCAGTTTCCGGTGCCTTAATATAAACAGGTTGTTGCTCATTGGAATTGCAGCCGACTTCATCAAGCGTCTGGCATAAAGGAACTGCAGCTTGTATATCAGCTGGCCCAAACGAGCCAGCTAATAAAGGTGAAGCAATCAGTTGTAAGCTGAAAAAGCAGATTGCTTTATTTAACACGTTATTATTTCTCCATTTCTGTAGCAACATCTTTTGTTAAATCGACCCAAGCCTCATCTGTATAAACAAGCGCATTGCTATTTAACACATGATGGATATCTTTTGACTTCGCTACTTTTTCTGTAGCTACTCTCACGAGTTCCGAGAACTTTTCCATTCCTTTATTTTGCTCCGCTTGTACTTTACCTTGATATTCCTGAGTTAACTTAGCCAAGCGAGCTTGTTCTGCCGTGATTTCTTTTACCATGTTTTTCTTTTTCGATTCATTTTTCATTGTTTGATATTGATTGATTTTCTCTTGCAGGGCGGCCTGATCCTTTTTTATCGACGCGTCCATCTTTTTCACATTATCTTGCAATTCCTTATTTGCTTTTTTGACATAAGCCGAGTTGGTGAACAATTCATTAATATTCACAAATCCAACAACGCCAGCATCTGCTGACCATGCTTGCTGAGATAATAACAACATCACGAAAGGAATCGTCATGATCCGTATGATTTTTTTCATTTTTTTCTCCTATACATAAGTTAGTTCGTTACTCAATGAAGATGAGATAACGGTTATTCAACAAGACTCATAGGTAAGTATAGATAGAGTTTTAAAAAATGCTAGAGCATGTGGAAAATTCGGTCTCAGTCATCGTTTCGCCATCCGCGCCCAATGAATTTCACAATTTGTGCAATGTTGTATCAGGCGTCGTTGCGAGGTACGAAGCAATCCAGAGAACAAAGCGTCGAGCCCTGGATTGCTTCGTGCCTCGCAACGACGCGACCTGCAAGTTCATGTTGGCTGTTTGTACCGAAGGTACTGGCCTGCTCGCAACGATGCCTGGTAGATCAGTGCACAAATTGTGAGGTTTATTGGGAGTGCGTACCTGGGGAGTTACGAACGCCGTTTAACATGCAAATTATTTGCATAAATTATCTTCAAAAACATCGCGGAAAAATTTATATGTACTATAATATTACATAGATGCAAGGAATCACAAAGACCATCAGGATGATCTTGATAAGGAAGCAAATGGCACATGCCATTCCACAGAGATAAAAAATGGTGAAATATAAAAAGGCAAAAGTTTACATTATGATTTTTTGTAATTTGTTTTGGGTCGCCGCCTACGCGAACCCAACCGGTGGTGTTGTGTCCGGCGGAAATGCAACGATCTCTACTCCGAACAGCACAACCCTGCAAGTGAATCAAACCACAGACAAAGCCATTATCGACTGGCAAACCTTCAATATTCAACAAGGTGAAACCACTCGATTCGTTCAACCGAGCGCGTCCTCTATTTCATTAAACCGCGTCAATGCCATGAATGGTGCATCATCCATTTTCGGTAATTTACAAGCCAATGGTCAAGTTTGGCTCATCAACCCAGCCGGTATAGTTTTCGGCCCTACAGCCCAAGTCAACGTAGGGGGCTTGCTAGCGACCACGTCAAATATCACCAATGAAGACTTTCTTGCCGGACGATATCGTTTTTCTCCTGATTCCCGATTCACCAATGGGTCAGTAATTAATCACGGTACCATCACCGTTCAAGAAGGCGGTTTGGCGGGGCTTGTTGGTAATGGCGTGAAAAACACCGGCGTAATTCAAGCCAGATTAGGAACCGTTCTATTAGGTGGTGCACAAGCCTACACCCTGGATTTTGACGGCGATCAACTCATTAACTTTGTTATTCAAAAAGGCCCTTCTGGTACTGCCGTCGATGAAAACAATAAACCCATGGATGCCGCTGTCACCAACACCGGTGTGGCGAGCGTTCGTGCAGGGCTTGTCACCACAGCGAATGCCCGATCAATTGTTGAGCGTTCAATCAACATGGCAGGTCTAAAAGAAGCCAATCATGTTTCAATGCGCGGTGGTCGGATTATTCTGGCCGCCGGCAATGGAAACGTTAAAGTCTCGGGTAAACTGTATGCGCCTAGAGGTAAGATTTCAGTCCGTGGACAATCTGTTGCAGTCAATAACGCAAAAATATCTACGTCAGGTCGAAATTCAGGCGGACTGATTTCCATCATCGGTGATAAGGCATTGACGATTGATGGCTCCGTCATTACGGCCAACAGTAAAAATAAGGGGGGATCGATAAGTCTTCTCGGTCAAGGAAATATCGCGATCACCAATACAACCATTGCTGCCAATGGTGAATTGGGAGGCGGCCAAGTCTTGGTGGGTGGTAATTGGCAAGGGAAAGGCCCAGAAGTGAATGCCATTAACACATACGTTGATCCAAATACCTCTATTTCTGCAGATGCTCTCACTAATGGTAATGGTGGGAAAATTGTGGTTTGGGGAAATGATACAACTTCCGCTTATGGACATTTAAGCGCGAAGGGTGGGCTGTTGGGCGGCAATGGTGGCGCTATTGAAACATCTGGACAGTATTTGAATGTGAATGGTATCCAGGTGAGTACATATGCCCCTCAGGGTATCACAGGAATATGGTTATTAGATCCTACCGATATAACGATCGATGCCACACTCGCGGCGACGTTGTCCTCTCAGTTAGCATCCTCTAATGTTATTCAAATAGCGACTAATAATATTACAGTCAACTCCCCGACCAAGCTAAGTTGGAGTGCGGCAACTTCACTGACATTAACAGCAGGTAATAGTATTTCCATAAACAGTGAAATCGAGATGTTAAATTCAGGGGCACTTTTGATTTTAAACGCAGCCGGATCCGTCTCACAATCAAGTTCAGGATTCATCACTGGAACAGGTGGCCTGACACAATCAGGATCAGGTACTGTGACCTTGTCTTTAGGAAATTCTTATTTTGGCCCAACAACCGTGAATAGCGGAACCCTTACCCTTTCAGGCCTTGGTACGATTCCAAATTCATCGGCTATTAATATTTATGATAATGCCATATTGAATCTCGATAATAGTAGCGCGGGCAGTAACTCGAACCGTATTGGTGATACGGCTCCAATCACGATGAAAGCAGGTACACTCAATTTCATTAATTCATCTGCAAGCGGCCCAATGAGTGAAACAATAGGTCAGTTAAATTTAAATTCGGGAGAGTCCGCAATTAATGTAACGGTTAGCCCATCATATTCAAGCCAATTGATATTTTCTGGGATAAGTCGTTCAGCAGGAGGGACTATTCTATTCAACTCTACGGGACGTTTAGGAGCGACGGCGCCTGCGGCCGGTGTTGCAAATATCAATTTTACTGCCCCCCCTGATACGAGCACACCCACTTCTCTTGGCGCAGTTGGGCTGAATACCTCGCTGTATAATAAAAGAGTGATTCCTTATGCATTTGCTTATACTGCTACTGCGTCAGATGGTTATGGAGCAGTAACTTATAACACCAGTTTGGTTGATAATACCGCCAATTCATGGGGGGTTCGACCTTTACGAGCGGAGGAAATGAGACCGATTCTTTCTGCGGAGTGGGCAGATAATGTTTACTTTAACAGTCCTGTTACTCTACCTGCAAGTATTTACGATTGGTCCGTTAATTCAATCCAGTTTTGGAATGATAATACCCTTGATTTAAATAATCGTAGATTAAATGTCTTCTCTGGCGCAGTTACAGGAACGGTAGGCACGACTACTTTAACGAATGGAACAATAGCCTTTGTAAGTAGCGGAGGGTCCGTTATCGAAGGGTTCTTTCATGTAAAGTCAGGCGTAAATATGAACCTGAACACGGATATAACAGGTAATGGTGGCGTTACTTTTTCAAGCTCGGCTGTAACAACCGGAAGTGCTAGCACATATACCCTAGGTTTCACCCCAACCTATTCAGGCTCAACGAACATTAATTCCGCAGTAGTTCAATATGGGCTTTCAAAGACGCTTCCAACCGGTTCACCAATTGTCTTGTCACCCAACCTAGGTTCAACCTTAAATTTGAATGGCAGTGCTAGCATATACTCATTGTCAGGAGGCGGTCCTTTGGGAGGCGGTGTGAATTTAGGTTCTGGCACATTAACGGTTAGTAATGCCACGGGTCAGAGTTATGGGGGTATTATCAGTGGAACAGGCGGCATAACGCTCACGGGTAATCAAACATTGACGGGAAGTAGTACTTATACAGGTCCCACAACCATTTCATCCGGAACACTCTCTTATAGCACCATTGCCAGTGTAAACGGAGGAAATAGCGCCTTGGGCGCACCGACTACTGGTGCGAATGGAACAATCAACATTGGCGCAACAGGTGTTTTGAAATTTATAGGATCTGCTGACCAATTCAGTGACCGTATCATCAACCTAACTGGAAGTGGTGCCACGCTGGATGCATCAGGCACAAATGGTGCGGTACTGAACTTAACTGGAGGCGTAACCGGCAATGCGAATGATCTTGTTATAACTGGCTCAGGTATCGGGTTAGAATACGGAGCTATAGCCACTACAACCGGTAAGCTCGATAAAAATGGCACTGGATCCTGGGGGTTCTTCGGAACCAATACAAATACATACACTGGCATGACATCCATTAATTCAGGATTTATACAAATTAATACCGCTGCTAACTTAGGTAACTATTCTAGTGTGAACTTTAACGGTGGTAAATTAACTCTATATCACACAGAACCCACTTGGGCCCCTAGCCAACCAGTAACATATGGCCCCAATGCCCTATCAATTACACCGTTTCTCATTGGATCGATTAGCAAAACATATGACGGTACAACAGCCGCGACTCTATCCGCTGGAAATTATTCTACCTCTGGTGCAACGGGCGCTGATATCGTCACACTTACCTCAACCAGTGCCACATACGATAACAAAGATGTGGTGACAGATGGGAATGTGTTTGCATCGGGCCTATCAATCAGCGTTAGTTCATATGTTGATTATATTGTTCATGGATATAAGTTGTCCTCCCCAATTGCGAGTGGGTTTATTGGGACGATTTCTCCTGCGAACTTAAGTGTAAGTGGACTTACAGCCAACAATAAAGTCTACGATTCAACCACGGTTGCAGGCTTAAGCGGCACGGCTGCTGTAAGCCCGTTACTCACTGATGTTGTGAACTTAGACGGCACAGGTGTTGGTGCCTTTGCGGACAAGAACGTGGCTAATGGCAAAGCGGTGACGGTAACAGGTTATAGCATCAGTGGCGCTGATTCTGGTAACTATGTCTTGACACAACCAGCGGGTCTTACCGCCAACATTACCCCATATCAATTAACGGTGAGCGCTACCGGCGTGAACAGGGTTTATGACGCTACAGCGGCTGCGACCGTGACTTTGGGTAGCAATCCATTTGGTGATGCACTGACGCAAAGTTATACCAGCGCAAGCTTTGCCGACAAGAATGTTGCCAATGGCAAGACAGTTAGCGTCACGGGCATTGGCATCACCGGCGCTGATGCGGGCAATTACACTTTACAGAATACCACAGCATCAACAACCGCCAACATTACCCCATTTGCCTTAACCATAGCAGCTGCGGGGGTTAACAGGATCTATGATGCGACGACAAATGCTACGGTAAATCTGAGTGATAATCGTTTTACCAATGACGTGTTTAGCGATAGTTATACCGGCGCAAGCTTTGCCGACAAGAACGTTGCCAATGGCAAGGCCGTCTCTGTAACGGGCATTAACATTGCAGGCACTGATGCGGGCAATTATACCTTTAATAACACTGCCGCAACGACTGCCAACATTACCCCATATCAATTAACGGTGAGCGCTACCGGCGTGAACAGGGTTTATGACGCTACAGCGGCTGCGACCGTGACTTTGGGTAGCAATCCATTTGGTGATGCACTGACGCAAAGTTATACCAGCGCAAGCTTTGCCGACAAGAATGTTGCCAATGGCAAGACAGTTAGCGTCACGGGCATTGGCATCACCGGCGCTGATGCGGGCAATTACACTTTACAGAATACCACAGCATCAACAACCGCCAACATTACCCCATTTGCCTTAACCATAGCAGCTGCGGGGGTTAACAGGATCTATGATGCGACGACAAATGCTACGGTGAATCTGAGTGATAATCGTTTTACCAATGACGTGTTTAGCGATAGTTATACCGGCGCAAGCTTTGCCGACAAGAACGTTGCCAATGGCAAGGCCGTCTCTGTAACGGGCATTAACATTGCAGGCACTGATGCGGGCAATTATACCTTTAATAACACTGCCGCAACGACTGCCAACATTACCCCATATCAATTAACGGTGAGCGCTACCGGCGTGAACAGGGTTTATGACGCTACAGCGGCTGCGACCGTGACTTTGGGTAGCAATCCATTTGGTGATGCACTGACGCAAAGTTATACCAGCGCAAGCTTTGCCGATAAGAATGTTGCCAATGGCAAGACAGTTAGCGTCACGGGCATTGGCATCACCGGCGCTGATGCGGGCAATTACACTTTACAGAATACCACAGCATCAACAACCGCCAACATTACCCCATTTGCCTTAACCATAGCAGCTGCGGGGGTTAACAGGATCTATGATGCGACGACAAATGCTACGGTAAATCTGAGTGATAATCGTTTTACCAATGACGTGTTTAGCGATAGTTATACCGGCGCAAGCTTTGCCGACAAGAACGTTGCCAATGGCAAGGCCGTCTCTGTAACGGGCATTAACATTGCGGGCACTGATGCGGGCAATTATACCTTTAATAACACTGCCGCAACGACTGCCAACATTACCCCATATCAATTAACGGTGAGCGCTACCGGCGTGAACAGGGTTTATGACGCTACAGCGGCTGCGACCGTGACTTTGGGTAGCAATCCATTTGGTGATGCACTGACGCAAAGTTATACCAGCGCAAGCTTTGCCGATAAGAATGTTGCCAATGGCAAGACAGTTAGCGTCACGGGCATTGGCATCACCGGCGCTGATGCGGGCAATTACACTTTACAGAATACCACAGCATCAACAACCGCCAACATTACCCCATTTGCCTTAACCATAGCAGCTGCGGGGGTTAACAGGATCTATGATGCGACGACAAATGCTACGGTAAATCTGAGTGATAATCGTTTTACCAATGACGTGTTTAGCGATAGTTATACCGGCGCAAGCTTTGCCGACAAGAACGTTGCCAATGGCAAGGCCGTCTCTGTAACGGGCATTAACATTGCAGGCACTGATGCGGGCAATTATACCTTTAATAACACTGCCGCAACGACTGCCAACATTACCCCATATCAATTAACGGTGAGCGCTACCGGCGTGAACAGGGTTTATGACGCTACAGCGGCTGCGACCGTGACTTTGGGTAGCAATCCATTTGGTGATGCACTGACGCAAAGTTATGCCAGCGCAAGCTTTGCCGACAAGAATGTTGCCAATGGCAAGACAGTTAGCGTCACGGGCATTGGCATCACCGGCGCTGATGCGGGCAATTACACTTTACAGAATACCACAGCATCAACAACCGCCAACATTACCCCATTTGCCTTAACCATAGCAGCTGCGGGGGTTAACAGGATCTATGATGCGACGACAAATGCTACGGTAAATCTGAGTGATAATCGTTTTACCAATGACGTGTTTAGCGATAGTTATACCGGCGCAAGCTTTGCCGACAAGAACGTTGCCAATGGCAAGGCCGTCTCTGTAACGGGCATTAACATTGCGGGCACTGATGCGGGCAATTATACCTTTAATAACACTGCCGCAACGACTGCCAACATTACCCCATATCAATTAACGGTGAGCGCTACCGGCGTGAACAGGGTTTATGACGCTACAGCGGCTGCGACCGTGACTTTGGGTAGCAATCCATTTGGTGATGCACTGACGCAAAGTTATACCAGCGCAAGCTTTGCCGACAAGAATGTTGCCAATGGCAAGACAGTTAGCGTCACGGGCATTGGCATCACCGGCGCTGATGCGGGCAATTACACTTTACAGAATACCACAGCATCAACAACCGCCAACATTACCCCATTTGCCTTAACCATAGCAGCTGCGGGGGTTAACAGGATCTATGATGCGACGACAAATGCTACGGTAAATCTGAGTGATAATCGTTTTACCAATGACGTGTTTAGCGATAGTTATACCGGCGCAAGCTTTGCCGACAAGAACGTTGCCAATGGCAAGGCCGTCTCTGTAACGGGCATTAACATTGCAGGCACTGATGCGGGCAATTATACCTTTAATAACACTGCCGCAACGACTGCCAACATTACCCCATATCAATTAACGGTGAGCGCTACCGGCGTGAACAGGGTTTATGACGCTACAGCGGCTGCGACCGTGACTTTGGGTAGCAATCCATTTGGTGATGCACTGACGCAAAGTTATACCAGCGCAAGCTTTGCCGATAAGAATGTTGCCAATGGCAAGACAGTTAGCGTCACGGGCATTGGCATCACCGGCGCTGATGCGGGCAATTACACTTTACAGAATACCACAGCATCAACAACCGCCAACATTACCCCATTTGCCTTAACCATAGCAGCTGCGGGGGTTAACAGGATCTATGATGCGACGACAAATGCTACGGTAAATCTGAGTGATAATCGTTTTACCAATGACGTGTTTAGCGATAGTTATACCGGCGCAAGCTTTGCCGACAAGAACGTTGCCAATGGCAAGGCCGTCTCTGTAACGGGCATTAACATTGCAGGCACTGATGCGGGCAATTATACCTTTAATAACACTGCCGCAACGACTGCCAACATTACCCCATATCAATTAACGGTGAGCGCTACCGGCGTGAACAGGGTTTATGACGCTACAGCGGCTGCGACCGTGACTTTGGGTAGCAATCCATTTGGTGATGCACTGACGCAAAGTTATACCAGCGCAAGCTTTGCCGATAAGAATGTTGCCAATGGCAAGACAGTTAGCGTCACGGGCATTGGCATCACCGGCGCTGATGCGGGCAATTACACTTTACAGAATACCACAGCATCAACAACCGCCAACATTACCCCATTTGCCTTAACCATAGCAGCTGCGGGGGTTAACAGGATCTATGATGCGACGACAAATGCTACGGTAAATCTGAGTGATAATCGTTTTACCAATGACGTGTTTAGCGATAGTTATACCGGCGCAAGCTTTGCCGACAAGAACGTTGCCAATGGCAAGGCCGTCTCTGTAACGGGCATTAACATTGCAGGCACTGATGCGGGCAATTATACCTTTAATAACACTGCCGCAACGACTGCCAACATTACCCCATATCAATTAACGGTGAGCGCTACCGGCGTGAACAGGGTTTATGACGCTACAGCGGCTGCGACCGTGACTTTGGGTAGCAATCCATTTGGTGATGCACTGACGCAAAGTTATACCAGCGCAAGCTTTGCCGACAAGAATGTTGCCAATGGCAAGACAGTTAGCGTCACGGGCATTGGCATCACCGGCGCTGATGCGGGCAATTACACTTTACAGAATACCACAGCATCAACAACCGCCAACATTACCCCATTTGCCTTAACCATAGCAGCTGCGGGGGTTAACAGGATCTATGATGCGACGACAAATGCTACGGTAAATCTGAGTGATAATCGTTTTACCAATGACGTGTTTAGCGATAGTTATACCGGCGCAAGCTTTGCCGACAAGAACGTTGCCAATGGCAAGGCCGTCTCTGTAACGGGCATTAACATTGCAGGCACTGATGCGGGCAATTATACCTTTAATAACACTGCCGCAACGACTGCAGACATTACCCCTGCAATATTAACTAGCTTAGGCATAGCCGCAAACAACAAAATTTTTGACGCCAACACCTCCGCAACTCTAAATTTAACGTCCGTGATCCTTAATGGCGTCTTATTTACGGACAGCGTTGGTATTTCTTCCTCCGGTTACGCCGCTAACTTCACTTCGCCAGCAGTTGGAACAAATATCCCCGTCACGGTTACCAACCTTGGTTTAACCGGATCAGCAGCAGGCAATTACACGTTAACACAACCTACTTACGTAACCGGGGGTATTTTAGCGGCTCCTGTGCCACCCACACCGATTCCAGCTCCTCCGGCTAATACTGTGATCGCGATTGCTAACAGTGGGTTGTTCCCAGCAGCTGCCTTTGGACAATTGGTTGGTCCTAATTTAGTGTTCTATTCGAATACTCAGCCGATTGGTACTAATGCAAGTCCTACGACATTAGAAGTTGATAATCAATCCACAGGTAAAACTTTAGATGTTACCTCGCTTGATAATAATCTCTTTTTTACGTATGGTTCTGCTCAGTCTTTAAATAATAATCTGAGCGTTAACAATTCTTCAGATCTCGGTCGTATCAGCGGTGATTTTGGTGTGGGTTCTTCTAACCTGTTATTTCCGCTAGTCAATGGGGCAGGGGGCAATCAAATTACTATTGATTCAGGTATCGATGTTGTCGGTAATTTTGGTAGCCTTGATTCAGTGTTTTTGGGAGATGGTGTTCATTTAGTAATTGATTATAAAAATATAAACAAGTCGATTTTTGCTACTGACAGCGTGAATACAGACCCCGTTTCAATTGATCGACATTCGACTGTTGATGATTGGGGTATTAAATTGAATGGAATACCTGGGTTACTCCCTAAGTCTTTTGGGTTTATCTTGTCTCGTTCACATTGATGGATAGTTTATTCGGCCTCAGTCATCGTTTCGCCCTTGAGTTTATAATGATATGCCCATTGAAAATGAAAATACTGGTTTTTTGACGATGCGATTATTACCCCAATCCATTCTGCCCAAATGGGCGTTCGGCTGTCAGCATTGCTTGGCTGGGAAGCATCGTTGTATCTGCCCCTCTTTGCATTAAGACCTCAACCACTTTTGTATGATGCCTTATTGTCGCTGCGATTAGGGGCGTTGTGCCCTGTCTATCGGCTTTATTAATATTAGCCCCTTTATCAAGTAAGGAAATAACGATTTCAAGGTGACCATGCAAAGCCGCATGGATAAGCGGTGAACGTTCGTCCACTGATTTTACTAGATTCGGATCTGCTCCATTGTCAAGCAACAAATTAACGATTGAAAGGCAACCTTTATATGCTGCAATATATAATGGCGTTCGATTTTCTTTGTCGCTTTGATTAATATTTACATTAGGCTGTTCTAGTAATCGCTGAACTACTTCAACACAGCATTGAAATGCTGCAATATATAATGGTGTTTCCTGCGCTTCATTAGATGCATTTATGTCTGCACCATTTGATAGCAAAAAATGAACCACTTTCACATGACCTCTGTGAGCTGCTAGAAATAGTGCGGTTTCTCCAAGGGTTAATGTCTGATCTAAACTCAGCCCTTGAGCTTTCAATTTTTCAACTAGTATTTGAACCATCGGTAAATTACCAGCGTCGGCTGCTAGATGAAGAACCGTTGTTCTATTTTGTATCGAAGAAGAAATATCTATATTATCCAGATGAATCAATTTCTGAACTACCTCAACATGACCTCTGTCAACTGCCGTGAAAAAGGGTGTTGAGCCATCATGTGCACATTTGGTATAATCAATGTCTTTTCGTTCCAGAAATGCTTGGACAAAAGCAGGATTTTCGTTTTGTGCCGCCACATAAAATGGTGTAATTCCAGTACTATCTGCTAAGTTGACATCAACATCGTTTCGAGCAAGTAGTATTTTCACAAAAAAAACATCTCTGCAGAGAGCAGAAAAAAATAGGGGCGTTCTTCTTTGTAAATCAAATTGATTCACCTTTATGCCTTCTTGCGCAAGTAAGAAATCAACGACATTTTTACGTCCCTTTTTAACTGCAATCAACAGTGGTGTGTCTCCATTATCACTGCTTTGATTTACATCGGCCCCTCCTTTAATCATATTGATTACCGTTGCTAGATTACCTTCTTTTGCTGCTTGATAGAGTGACTTGTTGATCCTTTCTCTTAAAGATAAATCCCTTAAAAAACTGAGAGCTATCTGCGCAGTTGCATTTGGTTTTGGCTCATGAATATTTGATGCGGCAGGAGGCGCATTTTTATCAGGCTCCGATTGACCTGTCGCAGTCTTTTTTTCCTTTAATGCTAATGCCAAGGCGGCTTGTTCCTTGTTGGTTTCGTATTCATTAAATCGATCTAGGGGTGTTTTTTGCATAATCGAAGCAATGATGTGGTTGTTCATTTCTGGATTCGAATGGCTATGAATTTTTCTGAGCCAATTCATTCTTTCCGTTTCTGGCATTTCAAATAATGATTGAATCACATTACATATTGAAATCTTCGACTCTAAAGAGGATAAAAATTTCTGTATCTCGGGCCTTAGTAAGCCGCGCCAAATTTCATTACCCCATAATATGTTCATTGCAGTCTCATACGAGGTTCCTTCCTCAAAATATTGACGTGCAAGTGCAATCCACTCTAATGGAGTTGATGTGGATTTCTGAACGGTTGGTTCTTGACTTACTGCGGCGGCAGCCATTTCACTTGGATAAACTACTCTAATTAATTCTTTTAAAAACGGATGCTCATCCACCAAGTGAAATTCGTGCTTTGCACGTGTCGCAATCGTGTATAACCGATGTAAAACATCTCGCGAAGCTAGCGAAGGAAGTGTTTCTTGAGCCTCTTTTTTACGAGCAAACGTCGTGTTTTCCATAGGGACTTGAAGAGGGTGGCTACCTTGTAAATTGCTCAGTTCTCTTAGCTCTTTTTTATAGAACTGTGAAAACCCAACCATTGTTACGCTATTCCATTCTAAACCACCAATTTCTGAAATATGTATTATGTTATTTCCCCAGCGTGCTCGAAAAATGTCGGTTAATTTGAATTGATCGGGCACGATAATAACGGCCTGGTGATTGCCCATTTCGTCTCGGGGACTCTGTTCATTATCTGGTTTACAATCAATCATACCTTGACGTTCTATATGCTCACAATCCAACAAAAACTCGGCCTCTCTTTCGCTTGATCCATAAATGTGTCGTTCAAAATTCAGAATGGTGTTTGCAATAGCACCAATTGATTTCGCATTTCGAAAATTTTTATTTAAGGCATACGTTTTTTGTGTCATCGAATAGGTGCTCAGCATGTTTCGGAGTGGTTCAATCACACGCGTCGCTTGTGGTCCCATTATTTGATGAGGATCTGCAAATAAATATAAGCTTCTGGGTTGTAGTGCCATCAAAATATGAAGCAGCCAAATCGGCATTTGTTGTGCCTCATCAAGTACCAAAATGTCTGTTTTAAGACTTGAAAAAAAATCATGATTGGTATCGTCATCGTCATCGTCATCGTTTTCTTTAGAGGCAGCCACTTGGACTAAGTTGGGTGATAAATTAGATCGTTTAATTTTTTGTATGAATTGAAAAATATGATGCATGTGAATATGCGGCTCATATACGCCATTTTTTTCCAGTGAAGCAATATATTTTTCGAAGCACTCATAGGCGAATCGACGCAAAGAATCAGGTGTTTTATGAATATAAGATTGTCCTCCACCTAATGACAAATACGCCTCAATTTTTAAGTAAGCCCTTGATAAATCATTCCCTTGTTGGATGATGATACGAGTAAACTCTGCAAATAACAGATGTTCGTCAAAATTGCTTAACGCTATGTTTCGATCTTGCGAATATTTAATTTGTTTATTCGATTTATACCAGTTATTGAAATGAGTTAAATTTGCTGCTTCTAAATTCGAATTTGCAAGAATACTCTCTAATTCCTCGAGTAATTTTTCATGTTCGGTTTTGACTGCATTGACTAGAAGCGGGTTGCCCTTAGATTTTTTTGTCGCCCCAGAATCTCGTGTTTTGGACTCTTGCTCCAGACGACAACGTTCAATAAGCGATGTTTTTATTTCTTCAAACACCTCTATCAATGATGCGTGCAGTTCATCCCATGTTTCGCATCTTAAGTGATTAGCGGAATCAGATAATTCTTTATGTACTTGAGAGCATAATCGTGCTCCTAAGGTAAAATAGCGCGTCTCTAATCCTTCAAATTGTCTCTCGATAACAGCTTTGGCCACTTCGGTTTTACCGGTGCCTGGTGGGCCAAAGCACAATTTAGCTTGTGATTCGTTTGCTCTAAAAATGATGGATTCTTGATCGTCTGTTAAAGTAATAATCGATTTTTTTGATAATATTTTTTTTGAGTTTTCGGTGAGTAGATTCGTAAGATTTTTCGGAGAAGATTCAATATTGTTGGAGGCGTTTTCTTGAAGCTTGGCTGCAGAAATCGTTTGAATAATTTCCATAGCTAATTTATTTCGCAGAACTTGATTTTTTACTAAATAAAAATCATCTAATTTATGATCCCAACATGCATCAAGTGGAATAAATTTATTCTGATAAGTTGTGTAAAAAAGACGGGCTTGATCATTTATTCTTACGGTACAAAGTCGAAGTCGTTGATTATCATCTACAGATTCACTGGAATGTAAATAACAATCTTTATAGACTTCACTCTGACATGCTAAATTTGAAATAGAGTCTGATTCCTTGATTTTTTTAAGGCAAGCCTCCAACATGGATTTTTGTTCCGGAGTCAACGTGTTTCCATCAATGATCGGCTCATTTTTAAAATATACTATTTCAACTGTCATGTGGATATTCCGCCATGTTTATTGGATTAAGAGTGAATACTCATTGTTTTTCAAATCGTCATTCGTAGTAATAAGCTTAACTTACACAAATTTTGTTCATAATTTTCTCATAAATATTATTTATGGTCAATCGGCTTTGCCCTGTGCTCCAACATCGGACTTGTTTCCTGGCTAAAATGAACAGGTTGAGCTTATTGGTTAAAAGCCGTGGTATCCTTAGCGTCATCACTAATACCTAAATTTTGAAGAAGACTAGATGGCATGCGGCTAGGAAACAAAGCCTCATTGAAATTAATTTCCAGAACTTAATTATACAAGGTGCCAATGTATGAAAAATGGATTTCAACATAACAGAACCAATGGTTTACCTGGTCTCATTGTGGGGGTTTTATTTCTTATCGGTCTACCATCTCTAGTCAACGCTAAGTCGACCACAACACCGGCTAAACAATATCCGTGTGGCATGGTCGTGACCTCTCAGCATCTTGCAACTCAAGTAGGATATGACGTATTACGCCAAGGCGGTAATGCCATAGATGCTGCCGTGGCAGTTGGTTATGCGTTGAGTGTCGTTGAGCCCTGCTGTGGAAATATTGGTGGTGGTGGTTTTATGCTGGTTCACCTCGCCAATGGCCAAAACAGCATGCTTAATTTTCGTGAAAAAGCGCCTTTGCATGCTTCGGCCAGTCTCTATCTTGATGAACACAAACAGCCCGTTCCTGGTCGGATGATGTCAGGCTATCTTCCGGTTGGTGTACCAGGAACTGTAATGGGACTGAATACCGCTCTAGAAAAATACGGTACATTATCATTGCAAGCGGTTATGCGTCCTGCAATTCAACTGGCGAAGCAGGGATATGTACTTGTGCCTGGTGATATGCGTTTAATCGATCATAAATTGGCGAGTATTCAGTCGCAACCCAATGTCGCGGCAATTTTTAGCCCACATGGGAAACCTCTACAAGCGGGTGACCGACTGATACAAACGAATCTTTCGCGTACCTTGGAGACAATTGCATCGGGTGGAACCAAGGCATTTTATCAAGGTGAGATAGCTGAAAAGATAGTTTCTGCCAGCCATAAACACGGTGGGATCCTCACGAAACAAGATTTTCTGGATTACACGGTTGATTGGCTTAATCCCGTTATCTGTCATTATCGTGGTTATGAGGTTATTTCAGCGTCACCGCCCAGCTCAGGGGGGATCACGTTATGTGAAATGCTGAATATTACGGCAGGATATCCTTTGTCAGCCTTGGGGTTTCATAGTCCATTAGGCGTTCACTATATTATAGAGGCCATGCGCTTTGCTTATGCCGATCGCAATCGTTATTTGGGTGATCCTGATTTTGTTCATAATCCAGTTGATGAGTTACTTTCAGCAGAACATGCAAATGCAATTCGAGCACAGATTAATCCACTTAAAGCAGGGGACTCAAAACAGATCTCAGGTGCGCAACAACCTCAGCATGAAAAACCGGAAACAACACATTACTCAATTGTCGATCAATATGGTAATGCTGTTTCAGTTACGTACACGCTGAATGGTTTTTTTGGCTCTCAGGTCATTCCTGGGGATTTGGGATTTTTCCTAAACAATGAAATGGACGATTTTTCATTAACCTCTATCTCTGCCAATGAATTCCAGCTTGTACAGGGTGAAAAAAATGCCATACAACCCGGAAAGCGCCCACTTAGCTCAATGACTCCGACGATTATCCTAAAGAATAAACACATCTTTATGGTATTAGGCGCCCCGGGAGGCTCAACGATTCCGACCCAAGTGTTGCAAACA
Source organism: uncultured Gammaproteobacteria bacterium (assembly GCA_963784615.1). Taxonomy (GTDB): domain Bacteria; phylum Pseudomonadota; class Gammaproteobacteria; order Legionellales; family Legionellaceae; genus UBA11403. The sequence goes on along the minus strand of CAWASG010000001.1, from coordinate 570,950 downwards.
ATTGAAAATGTGATTGATTATCATTTTGATATTAAACATGCTGTTGATGCCCCAAGGTTTCACATGCAGTGGATGCCTGATCGGGTGTTCATAGAGCCTAATACGTTTATTCCTGCAACACTACAGGCGCTCAAAAAAATGGGCTATCAATTTCATATTGGCTCTCCTTTTAATGTGCCGCAGTGGGGGGCTGTCGCGGCTATTTTAGCGACTCTTGATTTCAAACATTTGACGGGTGCAATTGATATGCGACGTCCGCAAGGGGGCGTGATGGGATGTACGAAAGATTAGCTTCCATTTGTGCGTCAAGCAAAGTCTAACTTGTCTTGTAGGTGAAAGTTAACAGGCCCTAATGGGCGAGCCATATATTTCTAATAAACAACCAATTCACGCAACACCACAGTTGCATACGAGCCTGCTGGCAGGATGAAGGATAACTCTGCCACTTGATCTTCAATTGTACATCTCAGTTGCTCAACTTGGAGAATATTGGCTCGCCAGGCTTCCTCTAACCCTTGTTTTTCAAGGCCCGCTAGCCATGGTTGCCAGTCAGCATATACTTCGTTAATTAAGGTTAGAGCGGCATCTTTGACGATATTTTTATTCTTGCCGGGTAACGGGCTGGCGGGGGAGAGATCATGCTCTTGTATTCGGTTGAGGATTTCTTCGTCAATCTTATCAATCACAAATATACTTTTGGAGCCATTGAGCTGCATCACATCGCCTGCCAGAGGCTTGTTCCAGGTGGATTCGTTCACTCGTTTTGCTAAAATTAAATTATAAATCCAAGAGCGAGCTGCTGAACAATACATTCCTTGCAAAAAACGATCTTTAACTCGCTTTCCTTGCAGTAATAGGTGTTCTGCCTTTATTAAATTGCCACATTCTCGTCCAAAGCGCTGCTCGCCGAAATAATTCGGTACACCATTGATCTTAATTTTCTCGATGCGCTGAATTAAATCTTCAGGATCAGATAGATTGCGTAACTTAATCACGAAATGGTTGCCGCTTAGAAAGCCGGGTCTTAATTTCTTGTTATGACGGGTATGTTCCAGCACTTTCCAGCCTGAGCCCTCCAGCTCGCCTACGCCGGCAATTTCTTCTCCTGCCGCATGAATACTTAGCCATTGGGTTGTCTTTGCGTGGCGGTCTTTTAATCCGGCGTAGCTGATTAATTTGACTGGCTTGTTCACCATGCGGGCCAATGATTTCACTACTTCCTCTGTATTTAAACCTCTTTTTTCAATTTTAAGGACGATGTGTTCACCTTCACCACTGAATGCGTTTTCAAAAAGTTCATCAACTTGAAAGTCTTCGGGTGTTTGTTTGAAAATGGCTGTAGATTTCGGTAAACCATAAGCTCGAGGCCAATCTAATGAGTACAATTTTATTCCTGATTAAATATAAATAACTGTGAAGTATATCAATAAATTGAGTTGTAGTGTTAAGTTGGTGAGTAGGTTGGTGCGTAGGTTGGTGAGTAGGTTGGTGCGTAGGTTGGGTTGAGCGAGAGCGAAGCCCAACAAAACCATCTATGTTGGGCTTCGCTCTCGCTCAACCCAACCTACGCACCAACCTACGCACCAACCTACTCCGATTAATTCCCTTAACTGAGATTCACTCTTTCTTGGCGGTCTTTGCAGCGGGCTTTTTGGCTGCGGGTTTCTTTTTTTCAGCAGGCTCGGCTGCTTGTTTCGGCGCGGCTTTGGGTTTTTTATCAGCAACGGTTTCTCGTTTTTTCTTATAGTCATAAACGATTTCGTTGATAGCGCCTTTGATACCGTTAAATAATTTTCCACCCATTGAAGTCAGTTCTTTGAAGTCAGGTAGCTTTGATTTGTTGTCGTTCATGATCGGGTCCCTTTATTTAAGATACATGAATATACTGTGCGCAGTATATTATTAAGCCCATGGATGAAATAATTTCATCGCTGGCTTCAGTAATTTATCGGCTAAAGACTGCTTTCCTTTAATTCTAATTTGAAACCCTTGGTGGGTTTGTATTTTATTATCCAGATAACTATCACTGGTTTCAAGCTGATCCACAAGTTTTAATCCGAGTGCATCTTTTCCAAGCCAATATTCGCCAGTTGCGATTTTGTCGATGTCTAATTGAGTTCGGTTTTTCATCACATAATCTTTAAATTGCTGATGGATGGCATCCAAATCTTCCTGAAATTTTTGACGCCCGGCTTTTGTGTTTTCACCTAACAGGGTCAGTGTGCGTTTATATTCCCCTGCAGTTAGTAATTCGATATCGATATCATTTTTTTTCAATAGTCGATGAAAATTTGGAAGTTGGGCAACAACGCCGACTGATCCAATGATTGCAAACGGTGCTGCAACAATGCGTTGCGCAACGCAGGCCATTAAATAACCGCCACTTGCTGCAACTTTGTCAATACAAACAGTAAGAGGAATATGCTTATCGCGAATACGTTGTAGTTGTGATGCTGCCAAGCCATAGCCATTGACCGATCCTCCTGGGCTTTCAAGGCGAATCAACACCTCATCTTCAGGGGTCGCTATCATTAAGACAGCTGAAATTTCATCGCGTAATTGTTCTACCTGTGAGGATTTTATGTCGCCATTAAAATCAATCACAAAGAGCGATGGCTTTTTTTGTTTGTCTTTTATACGTTTTTCTTTTGTGCCTAATATTTCTTTTTGCATTATGGATTTGGTTTGATCACGCTGCCGATTCAGCGATTTGATTTTAATTTTGCTTTTTGGTTTATGACCTAACGAAAAAATGCCGGCGACGAGGATCAATATCGCAATAACTAAAGTAAAGGTTTTAAGTGCAAACATACCGTACTGTGCTAAAAATTCCATAATATTAAAGTCTGTTAAAGAGAAAAGTCTATTATCACTAGCTCGTCGAAGATGTGCAAGCGCTGCTTTAGACATTGGGCAGAACGGCATGAAAAAAGACTAATGCCGTTTTGTCTAAACAGCATTAGTGATATAATTTAATATTATTTTGATTAGACATTGCGAGCGACCCAGTACCTTCGGTACAAACAGCTGAATCTGCGCCGCCCACAACTGTTCCACTCCCTAACGGTCGCGGCTCGGATTCCGAGCTGCAACCGACATCAAGTGGAGCACGGAATCCGAGCCGCGACCGTTAGGGAGTGGAACAGTTGAAGAGAGCAAAATAGTTCATTTTCCGATGTTTGCACCAACGGGGCTAGAGTGCTCGCAACGACGACCTGATAGATCGATGTAGAATTGTGAAGTTCATTGGAAGGCACGTCGAATCCCTGTTTTTGCAGACACAACCTAATCAATCATTTTCGGAGAGTCAATTGCTTCAAGTTAACAATCTCAGTTTTGATTATGCAGATCTTCCCCTTCTGGAGCAGGTTAATTTTGCTGTGCCGGTGGGTAAATTGCTGCATTTGCAAGGTGAGAATGGTTCAGGTAAAACCACGTTGTTGAAACTCATTTCCGGATTACTTTCGCCATCATCAGGTGAGATATATTTTAAGGGTGAGGCTGTTGAACGCGATCTGAAGGCTTATCAAAGACAACTATGTTATATCGGTCACAAACTAGGCATTAGTCCTGCCTTGAGTCCTCGTCAAAATGTGTTTTTTGACACGCATTGCGGCCGACGCGTAATGGATTTTGAAGAAAGTATGTATGCGTTGTCGTTGCAGGGCTTGGAGGATGTTCCGTGTTATCAGTTATCCGCGGGTCAACGTCGCCGTGTTGCATTAGTTAGATTATTGATGACTAATGCTCAATTATGGTTGCTGGATGAACCTTTCATTGCTCTGGATACTCGTACGATTGATTTCTTAAGGGAGACGCTGCTGAAGCACCTTGAGCAGGGCGGTGCTGTGGTGTTGACGTCGCATCAATCTCTTCCATTTAACCGCTATGCGTATATGGAATTCTGTTTATGATATCCCTCTTAAAACGTCAGTTACATCGTGAATTTATATATTACTGCCGTGACCCTCGCCAGATTTTCTATGCCTGTTTGTTCTTTCTGATGATGTTGATTTTTTTCCCTTTGACGATCTCGTCCGATACAACTACATTGCGCATGTTGGCGCCTGGCCTGATATGGATTGATGTGTTATTCGCCTTTTTTTTATCCTCCGAGCAATTATTCCAACATGACTATGACGATGGCATCATTGAGCAATGGCTTGTTTCAGGTGAGTCAATGTGTCTCTGGGTGAGCGCTAAAGTGTTGATGCATTGGTGTCTCAATACGATTCCCATGCTTCTTCTCTGTCCGCTTATAGGCATTTTTTTGCATCTAACGCCACATGAAATGATTATTTTGATGATAAGCCTTGTCTGTGGGACACCGGCAATTTTGTTCCTTTGTGCATTAGCATCCGTATTCAGTACAGGTTTGAAACAGAAGGGGATATTAATGGCGCTGATTGTGTTTCCATTGACGGTTCCTGTGATGATTTTTGGGAGCGGAACACTGACAAGCGCGATGCTTGGATTACCTGTTCAAGGCTATCTGGCCATTCTATTAGCATTATCTACGCTCGCCATGGGCTTTCTGCCTTTTGCGATAAGTGCTGTGGTGCGTATTAGTCTTTCAGATTAGGTGTGTTGAGTTGAAGAGGATGCTCCGTAGTCTGGTTGATGCACGCGTAGGTTGGGTTGAGCGAGAGCGAAGCCCAACATGACGATTTTGTTGGGCTTCGCTCTCGCTCAACCCAACCTACGTCCGATTATTTCCCTTAACTTAATGGCAGTGAGGCTACTTTGGCTAGTCAACTTTCCACTTAATATTGCAGCCCAAGCTAGGTTTTTGATGGGTTGGTATGGCCTTGCCTTGCAGTAAAGAATCCAGTGCTGTGCGAATTGAAGATCCGTTTACTTCGATTTGATTGCTCGGTCTTGAATCATCCAGTTGCCCGCGATATATCAAGCATAGGTCGTTGTCGAAGATGAAGAAATCAGGGGTGCAAGCAGCCTGATAGGCTTTTGCAACTTCCTGGGTTTCATCGAATAAATAGGGGAATGAATAGCCTTCCGCTTTCGCTACTACTTTCATATGTTCTGGCGCATCATCAGGGTATGCGTCAATATTATTTGAATTTATTGCAATAAATCGGACGTTTTGAGGTGAGTAATCAAGTGCCAGGCGTGATAACTCAGGATTAACGTGTCGTACGAATGGGCAGTGATTACAGATAAACATAATGACCGTTGCAGCGGGTGTTTCAGGTAGGTTTAAATTTACTGTTTTGCCACTAACGGTATCCACCAATGAAAACGAAGGTGCTTTCGTTCCAAGAGGTAGCATAGTTGATTCTGTTCTTGCCATAATAGCTTCTCCTTACCACTTCAAATAAATGCCCTTGGCAACGGCTTCTTTAATTACTAAGTCTTGTGTTTTGTTGGTTGATACCCAGTAGTTACCCATATTACTTAAAGCAAACCGGACGCGGGGATATCGGCATACATCGAGTACGTCACTGCAATTGATAGCTGATGTTGTGTCGCCATTTTTGATAGCGCATTGAAAATTCATGCTTTGCTCATCTGAGGCAAATGCGGCCCAATAATTGGCTGCGAGATTGGCTTCCAGTTTTGGGCTCATAAAGACATCTCGTGTTTCATGGCGTTGTAATTGAATTGGTTGGTTGGTGCGATTTTGAATAAGAAAAAACGTTTGTGAACCTTCTGAATTTAAAGCTAAATAGCGGCCATTGTAACCAAATCCGCTCACATCACATCCTCGAGGGAATGTACTGGCATGAAGTGCCGCAACTGAAAGAGAGAGAAGTCCAAAACAAGCAAGACGTGTTACAGGGTACAACATATTGATTCCTCTAATAAATTAATGACGGTGAACAGCTATTTTAGCTAAAATCATAGGGGAGTAGGTGCGATAAAAGCTTAAGAAGAGATACATTATAATATAGCCGAATGAAAGGGCCAACCACAGCGAGTTAATTTCCGGATACTCCCACAGAATAAGTGTCGAGGATATGCCGTAAAGAATAGAAAACGTATGCATTAATCGTTTTAGTTGTTTTGATTCCGTGAGGTAATCAAGTCGTGATGGGTAAACATATTTTATCGGGACAAAAATCAAAATACAGAATAAGGCCAAAATCCAAGCATTGACGGTCATTGATGTATCAAAAATAAACATGTAGAACACTGTGATGTTCCAGTAACAGGGGAACCCTTTGAAAAAGTGATCGGGTGTTTTAGCATCGGCCTGGCAAAATTGGTAGGCGGAGGTCATTGTGATTGCAAATACAATGAGTAAGGCAACATTGGGGGGCAACATCTCCGGTTTAACAAGAAGAAAAAAGCAGGGCGTAATAACGTAATTTAAAAAATCGACGATATTATCTAATAAGGTGCCATCAATCTTTGGTAAAACAGATTTAACATGAACCAATCTAGCAAATGTTCCATCGATTGCATCAATCACAACAGTGATGGCCATCAGCCACAGTGCAAAGGTATATTCATGTTCATGAATTTTAAGCAGTGACCAAAGGCCAATGAATGCCGCACTTCCAGTGAAGATGTGGACTATCCATGCTGAAAAATATTGGATGGGGCGGTAGGTTTGTTTTTCGTTTTGCATTCAGTGCTCTACTTGTCGTTGACTTAAAAATAATAGCAAGATTAAGTGCGTTAGTACAATGTTTTATACTCTTGTCATTTGAATTACATCAATTCATCCGAAATATGATGAGCAGTTAGGCTTTGTTTATGACACAGGAGCGGTTAATCCACCAACGGGTGATATCATCAAGCAATATTAACTTCTGACCCAGGTACCCATTTTATGATTGATGATTTGGCATCATATGCTGTACCTCTCTTTCTCGTCGTTGAGGTCGAAACATCCGGTTAGCGTTTTGGATTGTTGCTTCATCATTAAGTAATGAGAGGCATCTAGGTGGAAGATGACGGGCTAAAGTCTCCCGAATATTCGGCTCGCTACGCTGTAAAATAGTTTTAAATAAACGCCTGCAGGCCCTCTTGGCCGTTGGAAAATCATCGATAGCCTGAACTGCAAGGTTTAATATCTCATCCATCGACAAACGGAACGTCTTGTCTCGAGTCAATTGATCAATTAATCGCGTATAAAGTGATAGTTCACCTTTTTCAACATAGGCAATGTTCAGTTTCATCACTGGTAATTTTTCTGCAACCCTATCTAATGACTGCTCGACATGCCTGGAAAGATTGCTTAGCTCGCTTATGCTGCTGCCATGACAAGAAGTGGATTCATATAGGCCGGGATTTGCATCTAATATGTCTTCCAAATCATTGGCTATCATCTCAACACAATATTGTTGATTGTGTAGGTAGCCACGACCTTTAGGATCTGAAAGTAACTGCCATTTTTTTCCAATCGAAGAAAATTCTGGTTCGCGGCCTCTAAATCGATCAAATAATCCCACTGAAAACACGCTTTCTCGAGTGGTGTCATCAAGCGTATCAAGGTACTCACTAAATTCGAGGATTGCAAGATTAGCCATACTCCCTGCGTCTAATTCAGGATGCCCGTTCATTTCGCCACCTTCTTTTAGGCCATTTATTAGACGATTAAGCGCAGCCCCGTCGTGTTTCCATAGTGCGTAAAAGTGAGGCGTTTATGTATCGCATCAAGGCAGAGGGATATGCTGGGGTGACGTATGTGCAGCCGGTCTCTTTCAGCTGGTGTGAGTTGTTCCATTTTGCCGTCATCAGATAAATAGTTGCATTTTAGTAAGCCATCTACTTTTGCAAACGAAAGTACATCTCGGATATTAATTAGGCGCGTGCCATCGTCATTTAAAATACATTCATGTAAATCAATCTCATCTTCATATGAAGAAGTAAGATAGGTTGCAGGATCATGCTCAGTCAAACTAGGCATTAAAAAAATGAGAGAGGGCGAGAACTCACTCGATAATGCTTTGGAAATTGCTACGCAGACAACGTTGGCAGGATTTTCAAAATCCTGACAATAGTTGATGTCTGTATTCATAATACGACACCAGCGATTGTAGAGCATCTTTTCCAAGGGAATATGAATGGTCTCGTAAGGTGTGTGTCTAAATATTTTGTTGAGTATAAAGAATGAATATCTCATTTCCAACTGATGTAATGGCGTGATGGCTTCGTAGGTGGAAAGGCGCTCCTCTTCCTGGTTGAGAAGTTCAAATAGTTGCCGAGCGGTACTTAATGTTATCATGATTTTACATATTTCCTGTTTAATTGGACATTCGGATAAACCGTGGCCTTACTGCCATTAAGTGAAGGGAATTAATCGGAGTAGGTTGGTGAGAAGGTTGGTGAGTAGGTTGGGTTGAGCGAGAGCGAAGCCCAACAAAACCCTCTATGTTGGGCTTCGCTCTCGCCCAACCCAACCCAACCCAACCCAACCCAACCCAACCCAACCCAACCCAACCCAACCCAACCCAACCCAACCCAACTTACTCACCAACCTACGCGTACATTAATCATTTTTTCTTTAACTTAATGGCAGTGAGGCCACGGTTTATCCCAGCCGAAGAATTTATCTAAATGTTGGATTTTATAGCCCAGGTAAAATAGTTTCCGGCATAGTCAAACATGTTTGTTCTAAACTGGCAATAGGATACGCACAATAATCCGCCGCAAAATACGCGCTTGGGCGATGATTTCCGCTTTTACCGATGCCGCCAAAGGGCAGGGCGCTTGCGGCGCCGGTGGTTGGCCTGTTCCAGTTGATGAGCCCTGCGCGAATGGTGTTATAGAAGTGTTGGTAATGAGCTGAATTGTCGCTGAATAAGCCCGCAGCAAGGCCATAGGCAGTTTGATTTGCCATCATGATTGCGTTGTCAAAATCATCATAGCGATGAATTTGCACTAAAGGCGCGAAAATTTCCTCATCGGCAGCGTTGGCAACCATCGTCATATCAACAATTCCGGGCGATAAAAAACCTGTATCGGGCTCAATTAAAGACATCTTCAGTAGGGATTTTCCACCTGCCTTTAAAAGTGCCGCCTGTTTTTCCAAATGACTGAGCGCATGTTCATAACGTATGACAGGCCCCATAAAAGGTTCTGGCGTGGTTGTAAATGAGCCCACTTTGAGCTGTTGACTGGCCTGAATAAATTGTTTAAGAAAAGCATCACCACCAGACGTATTGGGTATATACATTCGTCGAGCGCATGTGCAGCGTTGTCCTGCGGTGATAAAACTGGAAAGAATACTATGATAAACAGCTGCTTTGATGTTGCTGACTTCATCGATAATCAGTGGGTTATTCCCCCCCATCTCCAGCGCTAAAATGACTTCGGGGCGAGTGGCGAATTGTTGATTAATGCTAATGCCTGCTTGATAACTTCCCGTGAAAAAAACACCTTGAATATCGCAAGACAGTAAGGTTTTTGCGCTTGTTACGTCACCCTGAATGCATTGAATGACGCCAGCGGGTAAACCACTATCATGCCAGCACCGCATGATAAACTCGGCAACAGCCGGGGTTAGTTCACTGGGTTTGTAGATAACGGTATTTCCCGCTAATAAGGCAGGGACAATATGACCATTGCTGAGATGTGCTGGGAAATTAAATGGCCCTAGTACGGCCACAACACCATGTGGCTTATAGCGTAGTACTGCGGTCGCTTCTGCACTCGGCGTTTGAGTCGTAGGGCAGCGCTCCTCAAATGCTTTGATTGATAAATTAATTTTAGCAATAACAGCACTTACTTCAGTCAAGGCTTCCCAGGAGGGTTTACCCGTTTCGACAGAAATCATGCGCGTTAATTCTTGCTTTTTACTCTCGACGCATTTGGCGAAAGACTGAATGATGTGTATTCGTGCTGAGTAATCTAGGCTGCTCCAATGCGTTAGCGCATTTCGAGCACCCTCATAGGCCATCGAGACCTCTTCTTGGGTTGCTCCAGCACCTTGCCAAATGATTTCGCCATTGGCTGGATTGACGGAGTGAAATAATGAGCCGTTGCCTTTAATCCACTCACCATTGATATAGTGGCCTGATAACTTCCCTGTATTCATGTTTACCGCTCTTCATTCCGAAGGGTTAAGATTTCAACGCCATCACTTGTGACTAATAAGGTATGTTCCCATTGTGCCGAGAGGCTATGATCTTTGGTAACCACGGTCCATTGATCCGGCAATAACCGCGTCTGATATTTTCCAATGTTGATCATGGGCTCGATAGTGAATGTCATGCCTTCTTTTAGTACTTCTCGTGTGTTGGGAATACCATAATGGAGGACTTGAGGCTCTTCATGAAAGACACGGCCAATCCCATGCCCGCAGTAATCACGAACAACGGAACAACGATTTTTTTCGGCATGCTGTTGAATGGCATGCCCGATTGTGCCCAGATGAACGCCGGGCTTGACGAGTTGAATGCCAATGTTGAGGCACTCTTGCGCAATTCTTACAACGTGTGTGGCTTGAACGGATGGGGTACCAACGATAAACATCTTACTGGTATCACCATGAAACTCGTCTTTGATTACCGTTATATCAATATTTATAATATCGCCATTTTTTAATATTTTTTTCCCTGGAATGCCGTGACACACAACATGATTCACAGAAGTGCATATGGACTTCGGAAATCCATTATAATTTAATGGTGCAGGAATAGCTTTTTGTACATTGACAATATAATCATGACAAATGGTATTGAGTTCATCCGTTGTTGTCCCCGCTTGAACATGAGGACCGATCATTTCAAGTACGTCTGCTGCTAAACGACCTGCAACGCGCATTGCTTCAATTTCAGAGGGGGTTTTAATCGTAATTGACATATAAAAACATTCCAAATAGCCGGCTAATGGAATTTATACTAACACAACAGTAAAATCTTGGCAGCAATTTCATAGTCCCGAGTTCCCGATAGCGATTTAGCCATAAAAAGACGCGTCTTTAACGAATCTTTCAATTTGTGCAATGTTGTATCAGGCGTCGTTGCGAGGCACGAAGCATATCCAGGGTTAGAAGCTTTGTTCTCTGGATTGCTTCGTGCCTCGCAACGACGATTAGTGCACCCAACCTAACCTGCGCCATTACTTTCAACAGAACCTCAATTAAGCATATAAATCATACTCATCGCTATCAGTAATAGTGACTGTCAGTAAATCGCCCATTTTAACGCCGGGTCTAGGCTCAACGTATACCAATCCATCGATTTCTGGTGCATCGCCCATGCTGCGGGCGATGATATAATCGTCGGTTATAGAATCCACGAGTACGGTTTGCTGTGTACCTATTTTGGCGGCCAATTTGTTTTGGCTGATTTCGGCTTGAACTTGCATGAATCGGTGATAGCGATCTTCTTTCACGTCTTCCGGAACAGGGTTCTCCAAATCATTTGCTCGCGCACCTTCAACCGGCGAATATTTAAAGCAACCTACGCGATCGAGTTTAGCTTCCTTTAAAAAGTCGAGCAGCTCTTCAAATTCCTCTTCTGTTTCGCCAGGAAACCCAACAATAAACGTCGATCGTAATGTGATATCGGGGCAAATGTCTCGCCATTTGGCAATTCGCGCCAAGGTATTTTCACTGTTGGCCGGTCGTTTCATCGCTTTTAGAATGCGTTGATTGGCGTGTTGCAGTGGAATATCCAGGTAAGGCAGAATACGCTTGTCGCGCATCAAGGGGATAATGTCATCGACGTGAGGGTAGGGGTAGACATAATGCAATCGCACCCAAATGCCTAGCTCGCCTAATTGTTCGCATAATTCGTAAAATCGTGTGTTGACCGTTTCGCCTTGCCATTCAACCGGTTCGTAGCGAGTATCAATACCATAAGCACTGGTGTCTTGAGAGATGACTAAAATTTCCTGAACGCCAGCTTCTTTTAATCGCTTTGCTTCAGTTAGTACTTGGGTGAGTGGGTAGCTTTGCAGTTTGCCTCTCATGGTGGGGATAATACAGAACGTGCATTTCTGATTACATCCCTCGGAGATTTTTAGATAGGCATAATGACGTGGTGTCAGTTTAATGCCTTGTGGTGGAATCAATTGTACAAAGGGATCTGTCGGTGGTGGTAGATGCTGATGCACAGCATTCACCACTTCTTCATAAGCATGCGCACCACTGATATGCAGTACATCAGGGCATTCTTTGCGAATGATATCAGCTTTTGCTCCCAAGCATCCCGTTACAATCACTCGACCATTTTCAGCCATGGCTTCTTTGATGCTATCGAGGGATTCTTTCACTGCTGAGTCGATAAAGCCACAAGTGTTAATCACCACAACACCAGCATCTTTGTAGGTTGAAACCAGTTCATAACCTTGAGCGCGTAACTGCGTGATAATCCGTTCCGAATCAACCAAAGCCTTCGGACATCCTAAACTGACAAATCCAACTTTATAATTCATGGTTATTTAATACCGTTAAAAAAATACACTGAGACCTGCAATGATTTACCGAGCCGCGCGCGGCTCGGTAAAAAAAGTAGCATTGGTTGCGTTAACGCTATGCGAGGTAGTTTATATTGATATAGGTGAAGTAGGAGGTGCTGTTGGTTCTGGTTGATCAGCAACAGGAGCAGGAACTTCTTGACTACTCCACAGACCCTTTACACTGTCTACTACCCAGGTTATCGCTTGACACGCCAAGTACCACAATCCCTTACCAACATCCAAAGCACCACCTTGCTCATAGCCATATATGCCATAAACAAGTGCTTTTTCTTGATTATTGAGGGTGCGGCCGAAGAGAAGAATTGTCTTTTCGTTTGCTTCTACTACAAGGTCATCTTCAACAGTATTATCAATTGCTGCTCTAAGTTGCGGTTCACTCATTAAAGGTGAAAGGGTATCGAATAGCTCTTTCACTTGTGTAGATTGTAGAATGGCATCTTTATTTTCTTTCTTATCTACATCGCCTAATGTCCACTTCAAACAGGCTACTGCATCTGACAGTGCAACCCGATATTCCATAGCCAATTGTGCACGTTGTCCGATGTAATAAGCGCTATAACCGAAACCTGCGATAGCCATTGTTACGCCAAACGGCAAAAGTGACGACAATGCGAATGCAGTGGTTCCTACCGCGAATCCTGTGATGATATGTTTGTCTAAATCTTGGAGTTCAGCTAATTTATCCGTTAGAGTTGTAGTGCTGTTAGTCAGCACAGTCACGTCACTGGCTGTGTTCGGATTGAATACCTTGTGTTGAGTGGTATAAGTAAGAACCGATTGAGATGCTGCCGGCGCAGGCTGAGAAGAGAAAAAAGATGTAAAACTAGATAAGCTAGGCATAACTTGGCTCCTAAATCTAATGAAGTTAAAAAACGCGTTTATTATAACCTAGTTATTTGATAAAGTATAATTTTCGATCAGGACGATCTAAAATGTCAGAAATTATGGAAGTGAATCATCTTGCAATTGCATTCGAACAACCTGAGCAAACATTGGTTGCAGTGGATGATTTAAGCTTTAATTTATACCCGGGTGAAACCCTTGCATTATTAGGTGAATCAGGATGTGGTAAGTCATTAACCTCTTTGTCATTAATGCGCCTTTTGCCTGAGGAAGCGGCTTACGGTCAACACAGTCAGGTTTTATTCGGTCAAGATGATGTGCTTCTTCTGCCCGAAAAAATAATGCGCTCGATTCGGGGCCGGCGAATGGCTATGATTTTTCAAGAGCCGATGACGTCATTAAATCCTGTCTTAACGATTGGGCAACAGTTAGCCGAATCATTATCTAAAGATAATCATCTGTCGAATGCGGCCCTGCAGCAAAGGATGATTCAGCTGCTCACTGAAGTGGACATATCTGAACCTGCATATCGATTGGAGCAATATCCGCATCAGCTTTCCGGTGGGCAAAAACAACGGGTGGTCATTGCGATGGCACTGGCTGGTGAGCCTGATGTATTGATTGCCGATGAACCCACCACAGCGCTGGATGCAACAACGCAAGCACAAATTCTGTCTCTTTTGAAGCGACTTCAAGCCCGATATCAAATGAGTATTCTGCTTATCACGCACGATTTAGGGGTTGTTAAAGTGATGGCGGATCGCGTGTGTGTGATGTATGCAGGGCAATTGGTTGAAGAATCAACAGTTAAGCCGTTTATTGATGAACCTAAACATCCGTATGCGCAACAATTATTAACATCATTGCCTTCGTTTGAAAAACGGGGAGAGCGGTTACAAGCCATACCAGGTTGCGTTCCAACCTTAGATGCCAGACCATCAGGTTGTCGCTTTCATCCGCGTTGCGCGCATGCTTTTGACCGTTGTCGTACGGTTGCGCCTGAAATGCAGCAATTATCTGACGGAAGGGTGGTTCGTTGTCATTTATATCCCGAACGTCTACATCTGCCAACTTTGCCGGAAATTAAAGAACAATGGGTTATCAATCATCATCAAGATGACATATTGATGTCGGTACAGGATTTGGCCGTCTATTTTTATCCTCAGCAGCATCTTCTGTCACCAAAGCAGCTGCCTTTTAAAGCAGTTGATGGCTTATCGTTTGACTTGCATCGCGGTAAAACGTTGGCATTAGTAGGGGAGTCTGGGTGCGGTAAATCAACAGTGTGTAAGGCTGTTCTACGTTTACAGCCGATTACCAGCGGTTCCATTATTTACCAAGGTGTCGATATTGAATCACTTTATGGTCGCGGGTTAAAAGACTTTCGAAAAAAGGTACAAATTATATTTCAAGATCCGTTTGCATCAATGAATCCACGCATGACCATCGCGGATATTCTTGCTGAAGGTATGCTGGCGCAAGGTATGCGCAAATCAATCATTCGGGCACGTCAAATACAATTATTAGATCACGTTAATTTATCGATAAATAGCTTGAACCGTTATCCTCACCAATTTTCCGGCGGTCAGCGCCAACGGATTTGTATTGCCCGTGCATTAGCAACCGATCCTGATATTTTAGTCTGTGATGAACCCACCAGTGCTCTTGATATTTCCGTACAAGCGCAAATTTTAAACCTGTTGAAATCATTGCAGCACGAATTAGGCTTGTCGTATTTATTCATAACCCATAACATGAGCGTGGTATCCTACATGGCAGACGATGTATTGGTTATGCGCAATGGAAAGGCAATCGAAACGGGGACTTGTGAAGCGGTTTTAAGTGCTCCTAAAATGGAGTATACAAAAGTGTTATTGAATAGTAGTGCCTCGTCAACATTAAATATTGGGATGGGCGCTTAGATTGCGTTCAGATTTAAATAATTTTTCACGCAAAAAGCGCAGGACTAGCAGGGCTAATTCGAGCATTTTTGCGTGAAAAATTGTTTAAAGATGGATGCAAGATAAGATGCCCATCCCAATATTTAATGCTGACGAGGCACTAATAAAGGTTAAGGAGTATTATGCCAACGTTAAGCCTTGTACAAACAATCGCCGTGTGGATTGTTCCCGTGTTATTAGCAATCACATTACATGAAGCCGCGCACGCCTGGGTTGCTTATCGTTGTGGGGATACAACGGCCAAAATGCTTGGTCGCTTGAGTATGAACCCATTTCGGCACGTTGATCCCGTAGGGACGGTCTTGGTTCCTATTCTGGTTGCTGTTTTAAGTGGGTTTCATTTTGTGTTTGGATGGGCAAAACCCGTTCCAATTAATTGGTTTCAATTACGAAGCCCTAGACGAGATATGGCTTTGGTTGCTGTTGCAGGCCCTATGGCCAATCTCATCATGGCATTGATTTGGGCGGCGTGCATCAAGACGGGTGAATTACTGGGGCCGAATACGTCGATGATAGCGCTTTATATGGTACTTACTGGACAAGCAGGTATCCTGATTAATCTTGTGTTGGCCTATTTAAATCTAATTCCCATACCGCCTCTTGATGGAAGCCGAGTAATTGCCAGTATGTTGCCACCAAAATGGGCCATATCTTATTCAAGAATAGAGCCTTATGGAATTTTTATTGTATTTGCATTGTTATTAACAGGTGCCATCGGATGGCTGATAGGGGGGCCTATATTTTGGTCTGTTCATGGGATTTATGCGTTGTTTAATATGTGAATTTAGGGTAAGTAACAGCTCTTGCCCGAGTAGCTGCTGTTTTTTTTAGTACAAAGGAGATTAAATGCGTTTTTTTCACTGCCATCAACCGCGTATAGAGCAAAAACAAACGACAGCCTGTGAGTCCAGGAAAATCAATGATCTTGGAGATAAAATTTTTTTTGAGTTCCATCCTCATAAAGCAGTACCTAATCCCCTTCCCCATAATTATCATTTAAATCGTATCACTACCCCTCTGCTGTACATTCGATTAATCACCGACCGCCCCGATTTGCAGCAGCATTTAATTGAAAAAATAATTAACTTAGTCAATTTAATCATGGAGAAGTGTCAAGTTTTAAAGGTAGAATCGGTTATGATTTTTCAGCAAGACGCAGCAAGAATTGCGGGAGAAGCGGTTGGCCTTGCTCGTCAGGTTGCTGTAGACCTATCCAGGCCAAAAGGCTTTCAAATCGTTACAGGCGAGAGGGTTAAGTTACTCATCGAACAAGCCTTAATGTTGAAGGAAGAGGTTTTAGCATTGATAGCGGCACAGCAAGAAAATGAACTCAAAGCAATGCAGCGGGCTCCGTCTAGAGTATTCGTCGCACGAGGTTATAAACCAATGGAAACACAAACAACAATATCCGCAGCTGTGCTACCAGAGTCCTGGTCTCCTTCCGTTTCAGCCGCAGCAAAAAACCTAAGGCTTGCTGTAGCACAGAAAGAGGTAGATGATAAGGTTAGAGGCTCATCTATGTTCGCTTAAACGATCGTTACTTTGACTTGTTGATATAAGCAGTGGACGAAGTTATTGCAAGCGAAGCGGTTAGGAGCAGCGATTTCCGCTGTAAAAACCCATGATCAGTAGGATGGCCCTCTCCCATTGATGGGAGAGGGTGCCCGACAGGGCGGGTGAGGGTAGATCAAGCCACAATCGTTTGATCCACCCTCATCCGCCCTGTCGGGCACCTTCTCCCGCCAGCGGGAGAAGGCATGCCTTTGCTAGCTTAGGTTTTACGTCGCGAATTGTTGCTTCGAATCGCTTCGCTCTCAAAGACGAGTCGGTCAAAACTAAATGAAATGGTACTAATCCGGAACCATCGTCTTTAAAATGAAAGTAGAATATCAAAATGAAGTTATCACATAATAAAAAGGAGTACTCAAATGGTTTTCGGTTTAATCATAGTCTTGGTTTTTGCATTGATCATTGGAATTTCAGGAATACGGATATTACGTCCTACCGAACGAGGTCTTATAGAATTACTTGGAAAATATAACCGATTTGCTACTCCAGGCTTTAACTGGATTTTTCCCGTGATTGAAAATTTGTATCGCGTCAATATCACCGAAATGCTGGTGGAAGCAGAGCCGCAAGAAATCATTACAAATGATAACTTAAATGCCATTGTCGACGCTCAAATATATTATAAGGTAAGGGCAACGGAGAATGATGTCAAAAATGCAATTTACAATGCCAATGACTATGCAAATCAAATCGTTAATCTCACAAGGACAACGCTTCGAAATATTATTGGAACGATGTCTCTGAAAGCTGCAAATAGTGAACGCAATAAAATTAATGCTGAACTTTTAAAAACGCTCGCGACTGAAACAAACAACTGGGGTTTGGATATCGTGCGTGCTGAACTGAAAGAAATCAACCCACCCAAAGATGTTCAAGAAACAATGAATAAAGTGGTAAAAGCAGAAAATGAAAAAATAGCAGCGATAGATTTTGCTACTGCCACTGAAACAGCGGCTGATGGTCAGAAAAGAGCTGAAATAAAACGAGCTGAAGGCATCAAACAAGCGCGTATCCTTGAGGCTGAAGGCGAAGCACAAGCCATTAAAACTGTTAATGAAGCAGCAGAGAAATATTTTATTGGCAATGCTCAGGTACTCAGAAAATTGGAATCTGTTGAAAAATCATTACAAAACAATGCAAAAATTGTGATTCCAAATGGTTCACAACTTATTAATATTATCAGTGAAATGGCAGGTGTTCTTCCTGTAAAAGTAGACTGATTCTTAAAAATCGAAGGATTAAAAGGTTGAGCTTAACAGTTGCGAGCGCCCAAGTACCTTCGGTACCAACAGCTGAAATGAACTTGTAGGTCGCGTCGTTGCGAGGCACGAAGCAATCCAGGGAACAAAGCTTCGAACCCTGGATTGCTTCGTACCTCGCAACGACGCCTGATACAACATGGCACAAATCGTGAAGTTCATTCGGAGCGAAGACGTAAGCGTTCTGGCGAAACGATGACTGAGGCCGCAAGATCATACTTTGATTAAATTTATGCATTAGTGAATAGGTAAATGCACACTAAATGTCGTTCCTTTTCCCAGAATGCTTTGCACAGTTATTGTTCCACCGTAGGCCTTTAAAATGTCTTGTGAGATGGAAAGACCTAATCCTGTCCCTTCATCGACACCTTTTGTGCTGAAAAAGGGTTCAAATATACGTGATATTAATTCGGGAGGAATACCCATTCCTGTGTCCTGAATGTCAATACGAAACGAGCTGTTTTCTTTGACGGTCATAATTGTAATAACACCTGGTTTATCTTTGTCATTGGGGAAGGATTGTATGGCATTGATAATTAAATTGAGAAACACTTGATGTAATTTGTTATTTTCTCCAATGATAATCGGTTGATATTGCTCGAATTTTTTTTCAAACGTAATGTGATGTTTCACTTGTATCTTCGCCATATTAATCGCGCTGTTTAATATGTCATGAATATTCACTGGAATGGTGGCTTCGTTATCAACATGGCCAAAACGGTTAAACATGTTAATAATTTCTTGAATTCGGATGGCTCCATCGATAGATTCTGTAATGATGTTTTCCACATTGGAAACACAGGCCAAACAACCCTCCTTATTTGGTGTAGACGGGGCTAAGAACCCGCTAATAAATGGCGCAGGCAGATAGTATCCCTCAAAAATCCCATCTCATCCGATGAACATCAAAATAGATCAAAGAAAGAACAATTCGATAAATTAATCTAAAATTAAGGGACTAATGAAACCCGTTTGGTATCGTTAGTGATTTTCCCGTCCCTACGATACCAAACGTCCCCAGTCCCTTGATATAAAGCATATCACGAGATCACATAATTTCCAGGTTTCATTAAGCAAAGGATTGCTTATGAAACACACTCCAAGACTATTTCAATGCGCTCTCTGTCATACACAGTCTATAGTCTGCTCTAAGTGCGATCGTGGGCAAATTTATTGTGGCACCGTTTGCGCGGTCTTTGCGCGAAAAAAATCAATGAAATTAGCCGGGATGCGTTATCAAAGAACCTTCAATGGAAAACGAAATCATGCTGCACGCCAAGCCCGTTACCGTATGCGCCAGAACGAAATAGTGACGCATCAGGGTTCACCTCCAATGCTCCAACATGCTTCAATGAGTTCGCTTGAAAATAAGCCTAAAAAGACAGAAAGAGGACACAAAAAATTGGCATTAGCCTGCTGCTTTTGTGAAAAACCTGTATCTGACTGGATCCGTAATGATTTTTTGAGACGAAGACGCTCTCACGCATCGCCCGGATCCAAAGCTTCACCTCAAGCACCTTGAACATTAACGAACATAAGGAGGAATCATGGCGATTTCCCAGGAATTAAGAGCAAATATTTTACGTTATCATCACGTTGAAAAGTGGCGTGTGGGGACGATTGCGTCCCAACTTGGCGTGCATCATTCAACTGTTAAACGTGTATTATCTCACACGGGGGTTGATAAAAATAAAATCCTCGTTGAACAGTCAATCATTGATCCATTTTTATCCTTTCTCCTCGAACAATTAAAGCGCTTTCCTAATCTCACTGCGAGTCGCCTGTATGGGATGGCCGTTGAGCGTGGATATCCCGGTGGCCCCGATCACTTTCGTCAACTCATCTCATTCTATAGGCCAAAGACACCCGCTGAAGCGTTTCTTCGATTAAGAACATTAGCCGGCGAGCAAGCACAAGTCGACTGGGGTCATTTTGGGCACATAACCATTGGCGCGGCTAAACGACCACTGATGGCATTTGTCATGGTTTTGAGTTACTCGAGAAAAGTTTTCCTGCATTTTTACTTGAACGCTCGAACTGAAAATTTTCTACGTGGCCATGAACTGGCCTTTAACTACTATTCTGGGATCCCTCGTGTCGCGCTCTACGACAATCTCAAAAGCGCAGTACTTGATAGGAAAGGCGATGCTATTCGATTTAACCCTGTGCTATTGGATTTTGCAGCTCATTATCGTTTCGAACCCAGGCCCTGTGCGGTCTATCGAGGAAATGAAAAAGGGAAGGTTGAGAGGTCTATTCGTTATATACGGGACAATTTTTTTGCAGGCCGCCAGTATAAAAGTCTTGCCGATCTCAATCAGCAAGCGCTTACCTGGTGTGATAATCAGGCATCGAACCGGCCTTGTCCAGAGGATAAAAGCAAAACGGTTCACGAGATTTTCCTGGATGAACAGCCACGCTTGATTCCACTGCCTGATAACCCCTATCCCTGCAACGAAGTCGAGACAGTTTCTGTTGGCAAAACGCCCTACGCTAGATTCGACTTGAATGATTATTCAGTGCCTCACACCCATGTCCGGCAAGCACTCACGGTTCATGCAACACTCGATTTCGTCAGTATTTTGGATGGCGTCACTGTGATTGCAAAACACGTGCGAAGCTATGATAAAGCGAAACAAATCGAATGCGAGGAGCATATTAAAACACTGGCTGAGCGTAAACGAAACGCGCGACAGCATCGGGGACAGGACAGGCTCACGATGACGATTGACTGCGCGCGAGAGTTTCTGAAGATGGCCGCGGTTCGTGGATATCCATTGACATCAATAACCAACCAGCTGACGTCACTACTGGATGATTATGGTGCCAGTTTATTGGAAAAAGCGATGGCTGAAGCCCTTGTGAAAGAATCACCACACCCAAATTCCGTTCGAATTATTTTGCAAAAGATACTTGATGAACGTGTCGAGGCACCCTTGGTGACGTTCGCTCTGTCCAAGGACAAACGTGTCACCGGGATGATTATAAAACCACACTCATTAAACCAGTACAGCGTGCTTGATTCAACCACATCAACAGAGGAGTAATCGTATTATGTTAACCGAATTATTATTAAACCGTGCGACAGCACAAAAGCTTCATGGCGTTATCAGTCACCAGGACAGCATTAATGAAGAAGGCGCTTTCTGGCTTGAGCGGTTTGTTACCTGGGAAGAACGCCATCGCTCGCAACGCAGCCTTGATGGCCGTCTGCGCAAAGCACGCATTGGTCGTTTCAAACCGATGAGTGAGTTCGATTGGAACTGGCCAAAGCAATGTGACCGCACGGTCATTGAGCAATGGATGCTACTGGATTTTATGGCGGGAGCCAGCAACCTGATTCTGTGCGGTCCAAACGGGGTTGGCAAAACCATGATTGTCTCAAATATCGCATCTCAAGTTGTGCTTCAAGGGGGTACGGCATTGTTCACAACGGCGGCAGCCATGTTGAATGAGTTGGCTGAGCTGGATAGTGATAGCGCGTTACGTCGCCGGATAAAATATTACACGCAACCTTCTCTTTTAGTCGTGGACGAGGTTGGGTATCTTTCTTACTCCAATCGACATGCCGATTTGTTATTCGAGGTCGTTTCCCAACGTTATGAAAAAAAATCAACGTGCATAACGACCAACAAACCCATTGCAGACTGGCGCGAAACCTTTCCCAACGCAACTTGCGTTGTTTCGATCGTTGATCGGCTGCTTCATCACTCTGAAATTTTAATGATCGAAGGCGACTCGTTTCGGTTGAAGGAGGCAATGGAAAAAAATAAAGAGCGCAGTACAAAGCGAAAAAATGCCCAAAAAACAGCTACAGATGAGGTAAACAATCATGCGTGACATGATGTTAGAAGCTCTATTACCGGAGTCAATGTCCGACGAGGCCGCACATGTCTTAGTAAATTTTCTTGGTGACCTTGTTGCCACATTGGAATGCATTTATCTCGCCCAGTTAAAGCGTCATCATCAAAAGGTCGAAGACGAATTTTATGCTTCAATGGCAGATGTGGTCTGCTGGGGGGAGCCTCCTACAAACGAGAACTCATCTTAGAAACAAACTCGACCAGGGTGGGCATTGTTCGCTAATTTTGGTCGATTTAAGCCTGCGCCATATATCCGCGGTTTTGACCCACCGTTAACATTTGGATCCTTGTCGCGTAATATAACGCTAAATTTACTTTTAATGAGTTGCAAGTTACTTAATATCCAAGCGACAGGATTATTGATTTCGTGAGCAACATTAGCTACGAGCCTTCCTGTTGTTGCTAAACGATCCTGGAGGGATGCTTGCATACGCATACGATTACGTTCCGTGATATCTTGAAAACTATGAACCATACCAATTTGTTTGTGATGTAGAGCCTGAGAATGAGTATGATATTCTAAAACGATACCCGATTTTAATCGAAACTCGATGATCCTGCTGTTTTTATTAGGTTTAGTGTGCTTTAGTTTCTTAACGGCGAGTAGAAAATTTTTAGGATTATCTACTTTATCAGCCAAGGCATTAAATATGTCGTCTATTGTATTTGATAGAAGAAAGTCTTCTGTAATACCCCATTGATTCAGAAATTTATTATTATAAGTTAAAACAGTACCTTTTATGCTGACAGCAAGTATTCCTTCATGAGTTGCCTCTAGTGTTGCCTGCGAGAGAGAATATAAGTGTTGTAACTCCTTCGTCCTATCTTTTATTCGATGTTCCAATGAAAAATTGATATTTTCCAGTTTTTGACTGAGTAATTTGTTGATATATCCTAGGCGAAATACATTAATAAATACTTTGTTGCCTATATAACATACTATCATTAGAAAAAATCCTACAACTGCAAATGCAATTGAGAATGACACATTGAGTGAATTAATTTTTCCCGATGTTAAATGGTGCGTAATGATTAAATGCAAGTCATATAGAACGCCTGGTCCTACAATACAAATAATGCATATCACACCGATAGTTAAATCAATTACAGTTGTGATAGAAAAACAAATCAGGGCCCCTGATAAAAAGATGAGCGTTGTGATTTGCTGATTTTTATCCTCTGAAAAAAACAAAATGCCAATGCAGCCCCATATCAAGCATATCACTGAAATGATATATATTGATTCAGATCTTGCTTTTGATAAATTCATTGTACTTATATCGGCGTCTTCGTAGTGCATCGCGCGAAACAAATTGATGAAGTTGGCGATCATCAGCGCGCTATACCAGCCGATTAATGATTTTGCGTTGACGGAATTATAATTTGCAAATACGTAAGCCAAGCCAGCTATTGCATTGGAAGGGACGCCAAATTTAACCAAATAGTGATATATTTTGCAGATGTCATATTGGATTTTTTGATTCATTTCCTCTATTTCAGCTGCGTTGAGCTGTGTGGTTGCATGCATTTTCTTTTTATCTACAAGTTCAACCATTGTATTTTCCATATTGTTATTTTGACAAGATAATAACGGTTAAATTTTTAACAAAAATAACGTATCCTTTCAATATCGCCAAGGCAGAACTTCCGCAGGCAAGTCGGCGACCTACGATATCGAGACGATGCAAAAATTAAAATCACACCTCATGATTCAGTTAAAGTATAGTCAAACATTTTGGCTTTTAGTAATTCATGGCTTATTTTTTCAATGAGTTTGGTTTTGATATGTTGTTCTTTGATAAATAAATGCCCACTATCAAATGATTGAAAATCGCACCGAACTGAGGAATGGGTTGCCCAACCTTGCAAATCTTCCGGCAGTACCCAAGTGTCTTGCTGACCTAAAAATACGGTTAAGGGCAGATCGAGTGGCGCCTCATGTTGATAAAGATAATGTTTTGCCAAGTGCATGTCGTTAATAAATATGGGTAATAATATGTTGATGATGTCTTGATTGATTCGTTCATCGGCATAGTCTACCAGACCATTTTCTTTGAGTATGTTGGATAAAAGTGCTAATCGTTCCTTGCTTAACTCATGAATGACCGGTTGATTGAGATCAAAGAGGTGAATATTGTTTTGCATGAGCTTGTCGAGCAAATGATTTAAGCCTTTCGAGGGTGTGCGCGGATCAGGGTATGCTGATGCAAAGAGATGGACTGGCTGTGGTAACTGATGCTGACGTAAGTAGCGCGCTAACTCAAACCCAATCAATGATCCTAAGCTATGTCCAAAAAAAGCAAATGGCAGATTGAATAGTGGTTTCAAATGAACACTTAAAAATGCAACTAATTGATTGATATCATGAATCGCGTTTTCCCCCATACGGTTTTCACGGCCCGGTAACTGCACTGGGCAGACTTCGATGGTGTCTGGAAAGAATTGTTGCCAATCGCGATAAATGGATGCACCACCGCCGCCAAATGGAAAGCAGAATAAGCGAACGCGAGCATGTTTTTGGGGTTTTCGATTGAAAATCCAAAGTCCTTCTGAGATCGTTTCGATCACTGGCGTGCTGGATGAGGGAAGGGGCAACTTAGTTTGCAGTACAAGATCGACAATATCTTGAATCGATATGTTTTGCATGAGCTCAGGTAATGATAATGCAATATCAAAACTGGTTTCAATCATTCGAATGACCGCTAAGGCCATGAGCGAGTCGATGCCTAACTCCAACAATGATAGATGAATGGGGATATCGTTGATTGGCATGGAAAAAATCTGAGCGAACTGCTGTATTAAATGTGTTTGAACTTGGCTTCTACAGGTATCATAGGGCAGGTTGGTGTCAAGATGAAATTGAGCTTGTATCTCGATGATTTTATCAATCGACATTCGATTGTTGAGTTGCGCCATCAATACATTTTCGCAATGCGCAATGATATGAGAATGTTTATCTAATAAATACCAATCACCGAGAACGGTTAGACCTTTAGGGTCGGTTTTTTTAACTGTTGCATAAATATATTTTGCTTCATCAGATTTTCCATAAAAAGATATGTTGTCCATATGAGACGCAACATAGGGTGTTGCCCATTCCAAAGGTAACAACAAAAACAGGGTTTGAATGCAGGCGTCAATGATGCCTGGATGCATGTGCATCGTAAATTGTTCACATCGATCGGTCTGAGTTGGAAGACGAAGCTCACAGAAAATGTCATTGTGGTTTAACCAGTATCGATCCACCCATCGTACCGTATTTCCTGCAGGCATTCCCATATTCAATATACGATCATAAAAGGTTTCACTGTTTCCTGTGAGCACATGTGGTTCACGTAACTCTGCTGGCGTTCTTAAAGCGGGTGCGACAGCTTCGAAGCAGAGCAAAACATGCCCGGTCGCGTGCTCTATCCAATGATTTGTACCATCTTGGCTAAATAGGGTAAAGGACATTGACGGGGAGTCTTGGGTGTTCAATATTAACTGAATGACAGCTTTTTTATTAGGCTGAACAACCAGTGGCGAGTGGAATTTGAGGTCATGTATTCTACAGTTTGTGGATGAATACAACGCTTGCATCGCGTAAAAAATGATCTCCAAATAATACCCCGCATGTACGACATAAAACGTATCGATCATTTCGGGAAGGGTGGTGGTGTCGATGATAAACTCGAACTGTCGAACGGGTAATGGCGAAGATATAAGCGTTGCACGTAAAGGATAGGTACTGATTGTTGGTATGACATGATTGTTTTGGAATTCAGGCCAATAATGTTGGTGTTGCCATGGATATAATGGCATATCTAACAATGCATAGCTTCGATGCTTTTCATACACGTGCCAATTGATGCTGGCCTGATTGATGTAGTGCTTGGCTAAAGTGGGCAGATCCATATGCTCAAGTTCGCCGATGGTTGGCGACGTTTTGGCGTGTTTTCCATCTTGATTGATGAAAATGGCTGGGTCGGATGTTTGCAGCCCGCCGCGTAGAGTGAGTAGTTTTTGATGAAGATCCTGTGTTGATGGTGTAATAATTCCAATTCGGTGTGAATAATGCGAGCGTTTTAGATGCATGTTATAACACAGCTGAGCTAAACTGATATCTTGATGCAGAGTTAAATAATGACACCACAATTCAACCAAATCCTGTAACGCGGAAGCGTTTTTTGCAGATAATGTGAATAGCTCCTCTCCGATACATGACGATGGGTTCGTTGTTGTTTGTTGTTCATCAACTGTCAGGTCTCGTAACACCAAATGCGCATTTGCGCCCCCGAAGCCAAAACCACTGATGCCAGCAACGCGAATATTGTCATATTTAGGGAAGGGGATATTTTGTTGCGCGACTTTAAAACCATAGTTATCAAAGGGAATATGTGGATTAGGCGTGGTGAGATGCAGGCTGGCCGGGATAACCTCATGCTTCAACGCTAATGCAACTTTAATCAGACTCACTAACCCTGCGGCGGGTTCTAAATGCCCTATATTTGTTTTAACCGAACCGAGCCAGCACGGCTCCATGGGATCGCGCATCTTCCCGAGAACCCCTCCTAGTGCCTGCACCTCTATGGGGTCGCCCAAGAATGTTCCGGTACCATGACATTCGATATAAGGCACTCGCTTGGGATCTATTTTAGCGGAATGATAAGCCGAACGTAATAATTGTTCTTGTTGAAGACCGTTGGGCGCTGTCAAGCCATTGGTTCTGCCATCTTGATTGATTGCACCACCCGCAATCACCGCGTGAATCCGGTCGTTATCCTTGAGCGCTTTGGAGAGCGGTTTTAGTATAATGGAACATACGCCTTCACCCTGGACGTACCCATTGGCGTTTGCATCAAACGTTTGACACTTACCAGTAGGCGACAGCATGGTCGCATTGGATAATAAGGTATGTACTGATGGCAATAAGTTGATGTTTACCGCATTGACAATGGCTTGATCGCACAATTTTGCTTGCAGATTTAAACAGGCTATCTGTACAGCGATTAATGAGGATGAACATGCAGTATCGATAGTCATGCTTGGGCCATGCAGATCGAATAGATAGGATAATCGGTTGGCAGCGATATTGACGGCACTGCCAGTAGGAATAAACAACGCGTCCGTTTCAGAAGCAGCGTCCAAAGGTTGCAGGTGACCATATTGGCTTGCATATAAACTGGTAAAGACGCCAGTATTTGAACCGGCCAGTGCTTCAATGGTTAATCCCGCATCTTCAAATGACGCATAGGTCACTTCGAGTAACATCCGCTGCTGGGGATCCATGTGATGCGCCTCGCGTGGGCTAATGCCAAAAAAATACGCATCGAATGCTGCGGGTTTGGCTAAATATCCACCGAAATAGGGCCGATTAATCTCTCGCTGCATGAATTCACGAGTTCCTTTAAGCAGTTCCCAGCGTTCTTCGGGCATGGGCGTGATGATCTGCTTTCCATGATGGAGTAATTCCCAAAATTCTTGCAGATTATTCGCTTGGGGCAAGCGACAGCTCATGCCTATGATGGCAACAGGCTCAAACAATGGTTCATTTTTTTCCTGCAGCAATTGTTTTAATTTTTGAATCATTAATAATGCTTTGTGTAACGTCGCTTTATCAGTCATATATTTGCTCGAGTTCGGTCAGTTCTGTTTCGATCATTGCTGTCAGTTGATCGACGCTGTAGTTGTCTAAATCTAGATTACTGTCATCCGGTATCATGGTTAGCACATCTCTGGATCCTGTCGACAAACGGCTTGGCATAGGCAGGGATTGCGTGGTGACTTGAATGATATAATGGGTCAATTGTTTAAGCGTTGGATACCGATATAAATCCATTGGGGATATGCATTCTGGAAAATGTACGCTCAGTTGGCTTATGAATGTAATCCCAGTAATGGAGTCCATTCCATATTGTTGAAATGGCGTGTTGCCGTCGATTTCGTTGAGATCAAACGCCAGGACGTTAGCCAAAGTGTCATGTACGAGATGCTCGATATTCTCAGCTGTTTGGATTGATGTTGTTTGACGTAAATCGTTTTCCTGAGCGACGATGACATGAGAGAAAAAATCATGTTGCTTGGCGTTTGGATTGATGTTCAAAAATGTATTCCAGTCGATTTTGCAAACTGTCACCTCGGCAGGGTTGGCTGCGAGTAGGTAGTTTAAAATCGAGATCCCTTGTTTCACTCCGAGCGATGTCATGCCAACAGCCTTTAAAAACGCCTCATGTTGATGTTGATGGCTCATGCCTTTTTCAGCCCAGGCAACCCAGTTAATGCTCATTGCAGGGAGTTGTAGATGACGACGGTGTAAAGCCAAGCCACTCATGAATTCATTAGCAACAGCATATGCACTTAAGCCGGCTATACCAAACTGTGGTACTGCGGCGATTGAAGAAAACAATACAAAACAAGACAAGGTCGCTTGTTGAAACAACTCATGCAAGACGAGCGCTCCCTTGATTTTGACATCCAATACGCTGCGCCATAGTGCTTCATCCATTTGCTGAACGGTGACATTATCGGTAGTGATTCCAGCTAAATGGAATACGCCATCGATAGCCACTTGCCATGTTGATTCTGTTTCGTGAATCAGGGTTTTCATCGACGCTGCATCAATGACATTGACCGCAGCGTATTTTACCTCTGCTCCTGTGGATTTTAATTGTTGTAACCACTGGTTTTTTTCCGAAGTTTCCTCAGTCAGCGGTGTAGCTCCGGTCAATAGCACAAATCGACAACCTTGATTGATGACAAAAGCCGCGACTTCATAACCTAAAGCGCCTAAGCCTCCAGTAATCAAGACGGCATTTGGGATGCGCCACGTGGGAACATCGATAACGCGTTTGGGTATAAAATGCAGTGAGTAACGCGCTCCTGCTCGATAGGCAATGTGATTGTTTGATGTTTGATAGGTTGCTAACTCTTGAGCAATGATGGTGGCATTGCGGCGTAAACTGTCTTGCGGATCCAAATCTAACAATAACGCATTGAGGTTGACTTGTTCAGTTGAAAAAATACGGGTCATCGACCAAAGATAGTGTTGCCAGATATCAATGTTATCTTGTTCAGTGACGTGTTGTCCTGCTTGGGAGACCAGGCAAAATGTAACGGGATGCGGCCACGTATTTTCGATCAGACCTTTAAAACAATGAAATAAAGCTAAACTTGGGTCGGTTTTAACGTGTTGGCTCTGTGAACATAAATAGATAATACCCGATAAATCTTGACTGTGATGTGTATGAACGGCCGCAAATAACGCTTTATAATCCGTTGATTGAGAGGGGTTGATATAGTAAACGCGCTCATTATGTTTGGAAAAAGACTCTCCTGCAAAGCAGTAAATACAATGATCAAGACCCAATTCATTTTGAAGATGTAATCCCTGTTCAAAATCACTGAAAATCAACCATTGACCAGAAAGCTTTGGAAGTTTTGTTGCGCCATCTGGCCGATGATTGTTGAGCCATGTTGCAGAATATAACCAATCAGTTACGTTAACCTCGTCTTGACGGGCTTGTACCGGCACAGGGTTATTCGTGTGCGGCAGGGCCTGCGGTGTGATCCAGCAGCGACGTTTTGCAAAAGGATAAGTTGGCAGGCTTATCATGCGCGGTGTGGATAATGGATATAATTTTTCCCAACGGACGATTCCTCCGTTGATCCAATGAATCAATATGTCTTGAGCGCATTTGGGATTCCGATAAACCGTTTCGTCGAGGGGCGTTGCGTTGGCTTCAGGGCATTGAGGATTGTACCAACTCAAACCAGGCAATGTATTTGGATAATGCTTAAGTGCATTAAGCAAATCCTCTGTGTTTGCAGCTGAAACAGCAAGTCTTGCTGTCATGTTTTCTCGCCCCAGTTGCAAGGTATAGCACGCATTTCGTAGCCATGCGGGATGGTTAGTGTGCTCATTTTCTTGTATATAGGTCATCATATGTTGCACATATGCTGACAATCGCTCCTCATTCACGGCTGATAAAACCCAAAGAAACGGCGAGCTATGGCCCAGTGTCTCTTCTGGTATTGCCTCGAGATATTCCTCAACAATCATATGCACATTGGTGCCGCCCGCACCAAAAGAACTGATGGCAGCGCGACGCGGGTTATGGTTTTCAGTTTTCCAGGGTTGCAGTTCTCGTTGTACATAAAATGGAGATTGTTCAAAATCAATGAATGAATTTAACGTGTCTGCATGTATGGTTGGAACAAGTTGCTGATGGCGCATTTGTAACAGTACTTTGGCAAGTTGTGAAATACCTGCAGCAGCTTCCAAATGTCCAATGTTTGATTTAACGGAGCCGATAGCACAATATTGTTTATCATGAGTATAGTTTCCATAGGCGTCTTGCAAACCACGAATTTCAATCGGATCGCCGAGGCCAGTTCCTGTGCCGTGAGCTTCGACATATGAGATGGTCCGCGGATCAATATTCGCTTGTTGCAGTGTTTTTAATATGACACTCGTTTGTGCATTTGGATTGGGGACGGTATAGCCACTTGTTTTCCCACCATGGTTCATGTTGCTGCCTTTGATGATGCCATAGATATTGTCTTTATCACGAATCGCATCTGCAAGCGGTTTTAACAGTACCGATCCAACGCCTTCAGCGGGAACATAGCCGCTCCCTCCTTCAGCAAAACTGGTACAACGGCCTTGTGAAGACATAAACCCAAAGCTACCGAGGAAATGATATTTACTCGGATGCAATGATAAGTTGACACCACCAGCAATCGCCATGGCACATTCACCGCGCGATAGACTCTCACAGGCCAAATGGATGGCAGCAAGTGATGATGAGCATGCAGTATCTACGACAAAACTCGGACCATTTAAATTTAAAAAATAGGATATTCGATTGGCTATGGAAAATGACTGGATATCCAAGGGAACGCGATTGCCTTTCTGCCACTCCTCGGCAATAAATAAAGGATAATAATTGAATGATGCTCCAACGAATACGCCAACCTCATTATTCGCGAGTTGCTTTAATTTTTCGCGGGTGTAACCGGCGTCTTCTAGAGTGGACCAAGCAGATTGCATGAACAATCGTTCCTGTGGATCCATCAGGGCCGCGTCTCTGGCTGAAATATTAAAAAATAGGGGGTCGAATTTATCGACATCTGGAATAAAACCACCATATGGATATTCGCTTATTTCGCCATCACTCTCCACAGGATAATCATGGTAATTCCATCTATCGTTTGGGACTTCGGTAATACAATCACGCCCCGCGGTTAAATTGCTCCAAAATTCATCCATCGTATTGGCTAATGGAAACGTTCCACTTAACCCAATAATCGCAATATCGCTTTCATTTGTGTTCACAACAGGCTTTATTGGCGACAATTCTCTAACCGGTACTACCTGAGTTTGACTGGGCTCATGTGAGACTAACGTCCCTATTTTTTCTTGATGATGTTGACGAAAATAGTCGGCCAGATCGTTCAAACAGTTACGTTCATACAGTAATGTTTTTGAGATGTTTCCAAATATTCGATTGAGACGATTGGTGATTTCTAATCCCGTTACTGAATCGACACCATATACCTCATAGGTTTTAACCGGTTGAATACTTTTGGCAGGGATGTGTAAAACTTCTGCAAATAGGGTTTGCAACCAAGCGACAATAGATTCCGATTGATGACGTTGAATCGGCTGCTCAGTGTGCTGTTCAGCGACCCCCGCTTTAAATTCAACATCAAACCAATAACGCTGTTTCACGAATGGATAGGCGGGTAAGGAACAGATACGTTGATAGGTTTTCTCCGTCAATATATCTTTCCAATCGATTCGATAATGTTTGGTATATAAATCTGCGAGAATAAATAATTGGTGACGATACTGTTCGTGATTATCAGGTTGTTTTAATTGACGTAAAGCCAGTTGATATAGTTCATCGAATACTGGGCTATGCATCTGACAGGCTTGCCCATCATTCATAATGCAATACTCAGGGATCGCTTGAGTGGTTAATACGGATAAGGCCTGTATTAATTCACCGATTGAGTTGACGACGATCGCACAGCGGTAATCAAAGTGAGCGCGGCCGACATTCAGCGTAAAACTCAATGAGGGTAGAGAGACTGTGTGGTGATGGATGGATATCCAGTGATGAAAATCGATAATTTTTTGCTGCAAGCTGGATTTTTGCTTCGCTGAAAAGGTCAGTAGATAATACGGTTTTCCGGGTTCAGTTGGCTCAACTGTGCGGTGTGGTAGACCTTCCTCAATGACGATATGTGCATTGGTGCCGCCAAATCCAAATGAGCTCACGCCGGCACGTAGTGGGATGTCTTCACCTTGCTCTGTTTTGAGACGTTTCCATGCCTGGTTGCTATCTGCAATATAGAATGGTGTATCGGTTAGTTGAATATAAGGGTTAAGTTGCTGGAAATGTAATATCGAAGGGATGGTTTCGTGCGCCATTGACAAGAGGACTTTGATAACCCCAGCAATACCCGAAGCCGCTTCCAAATGACCAATATTGCTTTTCACCGAACTGAGGGCGATGCGTGCGTTGGGGTAGGATTTTCCCAGCAGTTGACTAAAGCCAAGCTTTAATCCCTCCACTTCAACGCAGGGCAGGATCATCTAAAATTTGAACAGTTAAAAAAACCATTTCAATCACACACCTTGTTGTTTTAGAGTAGTTGACTGCTATCTAAAAAAATGTTTAAAGTTACCCCGATCCCGTTCGTGCTGAGGAGGCGCGAATACGGACCGATGAAGTGATAAAGAGTCCAACGCGCCGTCTCGAAGCATACACACGGATGGCATCCAACGGAGTTATATTATGTTTTGGGTTTACATTCTTCAATGTAATGATAAAAGCTATTACACGGGTCACACCGATAATTTAGAAAATCGATTTACACAGCATCAAAATAAAATGATCTCTAGTTGTCACACATGCACACGACTGCCTGTTCAATTGATGTACTCACAAGAATTTTCTACGCGAGAAGAAGCACTATCTGCTGAAAAACAAATACAGGGATGGAGTCGCAAAAAAAAAGAAGCACTCATTAAGGGCGACTGGCAGGCACTATCGGCGCATGCTTCGAGACGGCGCATCGACCTACCTACCAAACTGCAGCATCTGTGACGCGCCTCCTCAGCACGAACGGGCTCAGAGAAAATTCGGACATTTTTTCTGCTCCTGTTCATTAAATACGGCATGTGAACGCATTGCATTCATGACATTACTTCATGCTATTGAAAATATATCCTCCGCAAGGATCGACAAACTAATTCACCTATGATCTACTACCCACCTTGCTTATCCGGGGATAAAGATGAATAAAGGGTTAATCGAACATTTTGAAATGTTAACTGATCCACGAGTAGATCGAACCAAACGATATCCATTAATAGAAATTATTTTACTGATTATTGCAGGGACAGTGTCTGGTTGTGATGGTTGGAAATCACTTAAGGATTTTGGTGAAGCTAAATTAGATTGGCTCAGAAAATTCCTGCCTTATAAAGATGGTATTCCTGTTGATGACACGTTAGCACGAGTGATGCGTAAAATTGAAACGAAGGAATTTCAAGCCTGTTTTATGAAATGGGTTCAATCTGTATCGGTAGCGACATTGGGGGATGTTGTGGCAATTGATGGAAAAACCTTACGTCGGAGCCACAATCGCCGGGATGGAGTTCCCGCGATTCATATGGTGAGTGCCTGGAGCAGTGAAAATGGACTTGTACTTGGTCAAGAAAAAACAGCAGAAAAAAGTAACGAAATCACAGCCATCCCGCAGCTATTGGATGTACTTGAACTCAAGGGATGCATCGTCACCATCGATGCAATGGGCTGCCAGACTGCAATTGCTGAAAAAATAATTCAGAAAAAGGCCGACTACATACTTGCTCTAAAAGGGAATCAGGGCAACCTGCATGTCGAGGTTACAGATTTTTTTAAAACAGCATTGGCAGCGGACTTCAAGCAAGTACAACATGATTATTTTGAAGAACATGATGCTGGGCATGGGCGTATTGAGTTCCGTCAATGTTGGGCAATAAAACCATGTGTCGATAGCTTTCCATCGTTTAAAAAATGGCCTGATTTAAAAAGCCTTATAATGATAAAGGCTCGTAGAGAATTTAAAGACGGTCTTGCACAAGATACAGAGGATACTCGTTTTTATATTGCATCTATTGCACCGAATGCAGAGAAAACATTAACGGCTGTGCGGCAGCATTGGGGAATTGAAAATCAGCTTCACTGGACGCTTGATATGACTTTCAGAGAAGATGAGTCGCGCATACGAACAGAAGCTTCACCTGAAAATTTTGCTATCATGCGACATATTGCGTTGAACCTAATTAAAAATGACACATCAAGAAAAGCTAGCATGAAGCGTAAACGGTTTATGGCGGCATTAGAGGACGATTTCAGAGAAACCATTATTAGGCAAGTAATTTAAGATGCGTTTGCCCTGCACTTCAACGGGATCGCCGAGCATCGTGCCTGTACCGTGTGTTTCAATCATGGTGATGGTATTTGGATCGATTCCTGATTGTGTATAGGCGTTAATTAATAAACTACTTTGTGCTGACGCATTGGGTGCCGTAAGTGATTGGGCTTTACCACCATGGTTTACAGCAGATGCTTTGATGACGCCATAGATAGCATCACCATCCAATTTTGCTTGATGGAGCGGTTTTAGCAAAAGTGCCGCAATCCCTTCTCCTTTTACATAACCATTCGCGTTTTGATCAAACGTTTTGCATCGCCCGTCAGGAGAAAGTGCGCCAAGTTGACTGGTAATAATATAGGTATCTGGATTTAAGATGATACTGACACCGCCCGCAATGGCAACGTTGCATTCATGCTGTCGAAGCGCCTGTACTGCACGATGAATCGCAACGGATGAGCTGGAACACGCTGTATCAATGGCTTCACTAGGGCCATGAAAGTTGAAAAAATATGAAATTCGGTTCGCCAGCATGCTATGTGCATTACCCGAAGCAATGAACCCATGAAAATCGGTATGTTGTTTGGCAATGAGGCTTTGGTATTCGCTAAACTCAATTCCAGCAAACACACCGACGTTTTGCGCTGAGAGGTCAAAGGGGTTGTATCCGGCATCTTCAATTGTTTTCCAGACAATTTCCAGAAATAACC
This sequence comes from uncultured Gammaproteobacteria bacterium, assembly GCA_963784615.1. Lineage (GTDB taxonomy): Bacteria > Pseudomonadota > Gammaproteobacteria > Legionellales > Legionellaceae > UBA11403. Next base: position 535,944 of record CAWASG010000001.1, on the reverse strand, counting down.
GATGCTGAGGATCCATGAGATTTGCTTCTCGAGTGGAGAGATTAAAAAATCCTGCATCGAACTGGTCAATTTGATTGATGAAACTACCCCATTTGGAATTTGTTTTATCCGTGTGGTTGGTACTATCGCCAAAATAATCTTGCCAATTCCACCGTGAAGGCGGGATTTCGGTTACAAAATCTTTACCGTCCATCATCTGTTGCCAGAATGAGGTTAGATCATCTGAGTGAGGGAATAACGCTTGCATCCCGATAATCGCGATATCTTGTTCATCCTCGGAACTGCTGAGAGGGCTTGTGGGTCTCTGTTCAGCGACTCGCTGGGGTTGAATATTCAAGCGAGGTGTATTCATTGATAGACTTATGTTGTGATATTGATGAACGCGGTTCACTTGTTCAGGATATTGATTCACCAGATATTGGCTGATAGCGGATAGATCAGTATAAGTATTCCAAATGGCTGGGGTAAGTTGTATTTGGTAATGATTTGAAATTGATTTAGAGAGTTCAATAAAATGAACCGAGTCCATTCCGTACTCACCCAGATTCTTTTCTATGGAGACGTTATGCTGAGCTAATTTTAGAATCTGTGTGACTTGTTGTACTAAAAAAGAAGCGACTTGATCGATGGAGGAGTGTTGTTCTGGCAATAAGCGCTCAGATGACTCCGCTTCGGTATGGTCTGTGTTTGTGTACCAATAATGCTCTTTTGCAAATGGGTATGTGGGTAAGGGAATTTTTTTTCTGTTGTTATTTTCATGCAATGTTTGCCAGTCAATCTCTTTCCCTTCGAGATACCTGTTTGCTACGTCGATGAGCATCGTTCGATCGTCTCGCAATGAAGAGGGCTCCCAATGAACTTCACAATTTGTACAAAATCCGCCAGGTTCCGTCGTTGCGAGCGAAGCGTGGCAATCCAGAGTACCGTGCTCTGAACTCTGGATTGCTTCGTGCCTCGCAACGACGCCACCTGCAAGTTCATTGTGGCTGTTTGTCCCACAGGGACTGGGGCACTTGCAAGATGCTTGGTTGTGGTCATCTCCCATCATGAGTATTTTATCAGGACTGGATTGCGCATCCAGTTGTTGCAATACATGAGCGGCTTGGTCAATTGAGTCAACGATCAAGGCACAACGATGGTTAAAATGAGTTCTTCCACAGTTTAAAGTGTAACTGATTTGCTCAATGTTGGCGGATGGATTATTGCCAATCCAGGCCAGTAAATCGTTTACGCGTTGTTTTAAAGCGACGACCGTTTTGGCAGAGAGCGTGAGTAGATACGACGATTGAAGCGGGTTGGGTGAAAACGTTTGTTTGGGGGGTTCGGATAAAATTAAATGGGCATTCGAGCCGCCTGCGCCAAATGAACTAACACCGGCAATTCGTGGCGCTGATTGTTGTTGACCATCGACGATGATATCAGACGTGCGCCACTCACCGACTGTTTGTTGCACCCTAAATGGCGTGGATTCCCACTGAATATTTGGATTAAGTGTTTCGGACATAAGAGACGGCACTAGTGTGCGATGCTGCAATTGCAATACCACTTTAGTGACTGCTGCAATCCCTGCTGCTGATTCACAATGTCCTATATTCGATTTGACCGATCCTAGCGCGCACGGGTTTGTGCGGTCTGCCTGCGAAAACACTCTATTTAACCCCGCAACTTCAATGGGATCTCCAAGCGAGGTGCCCGTTCCATGTGCTTCTATATAACTTACGCTTGACGGCGAAAGGTTAGCTTTATGGTACGTTTCAGCAATGAGCTGGGCTTGTGCATTAGGATTTGGTACGGTGTAACCATTGGTTTTTCCCCCATGATTAATCTGGCTACCCTTAATGACAGCATAAACATAATCGCCATCTTGTAGCGCTTGTGCTAATGGTTTAAGTAGCACAGCACCAACGCCTTCTCCGGGTACATAGCCATCACCACCTTCACCAAAACTGCGACAGCGCCCCTCACTTGAGAGAAACTTTCCATGACTGAGCAGTAGATATTTATTTTGATGTAATGACAAGTTGACACCGCCAGCTAATGCCAGCGAACACTCACCATCTCGAATACTTTGGCATGCCAAATGGATAGCTGTTAGGGATGAGGAGCACATGGTATCCAGTGCCAGGCTTGGACCATGAAAATCAAACCAGTAAGACACGCGATTGGCGATTGAAGAAAACATAGCATGGGTTGGCACAAACGAAGACGAGCTCGATTCATTGCCGAATAACGCATACTCTCCATACATGACGCCAACATATACGCCTACCTTTTTTCCAGCCAACTGTTCTCGCGGGTATCCTGCATTTTCAATGGTTTTCCAGGCCGTTTCTAAAAACAATCGCTCTTGCGGATCCATAAGTGATGCTTCACGGGGCGAAATATTAAAAAACAACGGGTCGAATTGATCAGGATGCGCGAGAAAGCCGCCCCATTTGCTGTATGTTTTGTTTTTTTCATTTGGATTGACATCATAATAATCTCTCCAATTCCACCGACTGTCAGGGATTTCGGTAATGCAGTTTTTACCAGAAATGAGATTATTCCAGAACTCGGTGAGATCATTAGATTGCGGGTAACGGCCGTCGATGCCAATAATCGCAATGTCATCATCAGTTGAGCGATCGGCCTCCAGTGGGGCGTGATCTAGTTCGGCAGGGTGTGGTTTTATCATGTCGATAGGTTGTAATACATCATATGTGTTACCAGGTTGATCAGAGAAATATTGATTTAATTCTTGCGCGCGATGGTCAATAAAATATTGAGTTAATGCAGATAATGTTTGGTATTCAAAAAATAAAGTTTGTGGTAACCCTGTAAATTGCTTCGATAATCGTTGATTTAAATCAATGATCATCAAGGAATCAATGCCATATTGTTCAAGCGCGACGGTCTCATCAATTTGTTCCATAGGGCGCTGAATGGTATCGGCTAACAGTTGTTTTAAAAAATGAGTTGTTTGACGGTGTAAGACCTGATGCTCGGCATCGGGTTTATGTAAATGGGATGGATCAATGCTAACACGACGTTCTAAGGTGTTGATAAGCAAAGACTGATGTCCAGGCAGAACGATCCCGTTGTTAATTGGGCTTTCTAGTAACTGTGTAAAGGCCTCTATTCCTTGATGGGTGTTTAAACTGACAATCCCCATCGTCTGCTCTAGCCATTGTTGATATTCCGGCGCTATCGTTAAACCACCTTCTTGCCAGAGCGGCCAGTTAATTGAAAGGGTTCTACCCGAGCACTGTCCCAGTAATTGTAATTGTTCACGGCAGCGGGAAAATTCATCCAGGAAAGCATTTGCATAGGCATAATCACTTTGCCCCGCATTGCCGAAGGTTGCGGCAATCGATGAGAATAAAACAAAAAAATCCAGCGGTTCATTGGCTGTCGCGGTATGCAGATAGCAGGTACCGTAAATTTTAGGCGCTGCAACGGCCTTCATGTGTTCTGTCGTTTTGTGAATCATCAACCCATCTTGAGTCACGCCCGCGGAGTGAATAATGCCGTTGATCTGCCCGAATTGTTTTTTAATGTCTTGTATGAGCATTTGAACATTATTCTGAGAAGATACATCGGCTTGAATGTAAACCACACTGGATGTTTTCTTTTTTAGATGGGTGAGTAATTGTCTATGGTGTTTGGATAGAGGGGAACGTCCTGTTAGAATCAGTTTGGCTTGATAATGTTCTGCCAAATGCGTTGCAAATAAATATCCTAAGCCACCGAGCCCACCTGTAATTAAATACACGCCAGATTGTTTCAGCATTGGGGAGAGAGAATGGGTTGGGGTATTGGCGAGCACCTGATACGTTGAGACGTGTCGTTTATCGCCTTCATAACGAACGTCAATATCAGGTTGTGTTAATTCATGTTTTAACATAGCGAGATTGGAGAGCTCAAGATATCGACACACAATATTGAGCTGTTCGAGCGGCAGGGTTTTCGATAACCCAACCAGAGCTCTGGAAAAAACAGATTGCGTTTGACTGACAAAAATCATCTGCATGCGCTGTTGCGGTTTTAGCTGTATCAATTGACGCGCAATGGCATGAGTAAGATAGTAGGTTTTTTCCAATGATGCCTGTATTACTCTCTCAGAAAAGTCATGATCGATGCATGGTTCTAAAGCGATGATCACATAGTCAGCAAGTGATAATTGAACGTGATGTGTATCCTCAGGATTCTGAATGATATGTTCAGTAATATGATGATGTGTAAACTGTTCTCTAATAGAGCGAATCGTTGTTTCGCAATGACCGAGAATGACTATTGAAGCGGTATCTTCCAGCTCACCTGGGAGCAGTGGCTTTTCAATCCATGTCGGTTGGTAATACGCGATTGTATTTTGCAAAGGGGCAGATTTTTGGGTGATCGAACGCAGCGTAAAACCGTCTACGCTTAGGACTAAACGACCCTTTGGATCGAATACCTGTATATCACAACTGACCAGATCATCCTGAACTTCCTGCGACGCCTGTTGAGCATATACATGACAGACATCGGGGAGGGCACCATATCGTTTCATTTGGCGTATGGAAACTGGGATGTAAAGCGTATCGCGTTTCTTGAGTAGGGCTTGAGTTGTTTGTAAGATGCCATCTAATAAACAGGGGTGGAATATAAACGTAGGCGCATCGGTGAGTAAAGACGCAGGTAAAGCCAAGTCTGCAAAAACGTGGGTCTCGTTGTGGTATAACGCCTGAATGACTTGGAAGCGTGGTCCATAAATGATCCCTGCCTGTTTAAAATAATGGTACACCTCTTCCGAAGTTTGATGATGACTGAGCGATGATTTTAACGCTTGAATATCGTGTTGCAGAGGCTCAACAGTGTTGCTGTTGTCTGTATATTCAATTTCACCTTTAACGAATACTGTTGCGTCGGTATGATCGGTAATTCTAAAGAAGACCGAGCGTTCTTCAGGCGCCAGTGTCACATGAATGGGGTCGATTAAGTCACTGTGTTTAATTGGTTTTTGCCAAATAATATGTTTCAGCGTTGTAACTTCTGGAATGATTGCGGCAAGCCTGGTTGCAGCGGATGCCATCTCAATGCAGGCAACGCCTGGTAACACCTGTTCATGGTTGATTTGATGTTCGGTTACATAAAACTCATTGCCGGTAAATTGTTTGCGAAACTGGATGGTTGTTGCCGTAGAGAGATCATCGTCAATGAAAGGGTGTACATGCTGAGCAAGTTTTTCATTGGTGTTGATCCAGTATCCTTTCGATATCGCCCGGTAATCTAAGCGCCGACTTTCCGCGGCTTGTCCGCGGAATCCAGCGATCGCGAAAGGAGAATTGATCCAGTGTGATTCTTGCGCAAAAGGATAAGTCGGTAACGAGAGTTTTTCCTGAAAATTACCATATAATTGCTGCCAATCAACCACATTACCACGCAGATAGTCATCACATATCGCATGTCCTTTTGGCGTGATTGTTAGATATTGATCAGTTGATAATGCGGCAGATAATTGCTCCTCTAATTCAGCCAAAGTGCGAACGACCATCGCAAATCGATGGGCAAAATGCTCCCTCCCAACGGCTAAAGTATAGCTGAGTGCTGCCAGACAGGGGGCTTTGGGCTGACGTTTAAGCCAAATCAATAAATCTGCTATGCGTTGTTGTAGAGCGGATAAGGTCATGGCAGAAAGGGGGAGGATGTATCTATCGTGTTGAGGGTGTTTGTTATCTATCGGGTTGCAATGTTTTGTTGATTTTGGACATTCTTCCAGAATGATATGTGCATTTGCACCACCAAATCCAAATGAACTAATACCTGCTCTTCTCGGTGTTGCGTCAGCAGTCTTGGGCCACGGTGTGGTTTGATTGACAAGATAAAAAGGGCTGTCTTCCAGTTTAATGTACGGATTCAATTGATTGAAATGAAGATTGGCTGGCATGGCCTCATGCTTCATGGCCAATAACAGTTTAATAACGCCAGCAATTCCCGCAGCAGATTCCAAGTGGCCTATATTGGTTTTAAGAGCCCCCAAACCACAGTATTGTTGAGGTAATGTGGTGATTTTTTGTTCCCGTGCCAGATGTTCGAATGCTTTTTTTAATCCATTTATCTCAATCGGATCGCCGAGTGGTGTTCCTGTGCCATGAGTTTCGATGAATTGAATGGTATCAACTGGAATATGGGCGCGTTGACAGGCTGCGATGATGACATCTGCTTGAGCGTTTGGATTGGGCGCTGTGAGTGAATTTGCATGCCCGCCATGATTAATGGCAGTCCCTTTGATGATCCCGTAAATACAGTCATTATCAGAAATGGCTTGAGATAATTTTTTTAATAAAATGGCACCCGAACCCTCGCTACGTACATAACCATTGGCATTCTGGTCAAACGTTTTGCATCGCCCATCTTCACTTAACATCCCGGCTTTTCTGGCTGCTATGAACGCTGTTGGTGTGATTAATGCATTGACACCGCCGGCAATCGCAAGTTCACAATCACCTTGTTGAATGGCTCGTACAGCATGATGAATCGCGACCAACGAGCTTGAGCAGGCAGTATCAATCGCCTCACTTGGCCCATTGAAATTAAACAAATATGAAATACGATTTGCGATCATGCTGTGTAAGGTGCTGGTAGTTAAATAGGCATCCATGACGTCATTTTTTTGCAATAACTCAGCATAGTCGTGATTAAATACGCCTACGAACAACCCTGTTTTGAATGCTTGTAGTGTCGATTTTGTATATCCGGCATCTTCAATCGTTTTCCAAACGGTTTCCAGGAATAAGCGTTGTTGTGGATCGATGAGGGCGGCCTCACGTGGAGATATGTTGAAAAAATGAGCGTCGAATTGATCCAAACCCTCGATAAATCCGCCCCATGGAATTGTGTTGTCAGTATAGTCCCAGCGTGAAGTGGGTACTTGACTAATACAATCCTTACCCTCTATGAGATTGTCCCAAAATGCATCCTGATTGGGGGATTGAGGAAACAGGCCGCTCATGCCAATAATCGCGATATCATGGGTTTGATTTGTTGGCTCTTTGACCGGTTCTTTGGTCACGGCTTTTGTCTCCTTGTTCAGCCAATGGTTATAAAAATCAGAAAGCGTTGCATATTCATAGAGGGACGCTGGAGAAACTGAGAGTTGATAGGTCTCATTTAATAGTGTTGTGAGATGGATAATATTGATTGAATCAAAGGCGTACCGACTTAAGGGCGCCTGCATATCAACTTTATCTGCATCAACTTTGAGTACCGTTGCGACTAAATCGATGAATTGGGTGATTTGACCTGTATGCGGATTTGACGACACAATGTCGGTTTTATTGTCTGGCGTGAGGAATGTTAGCTGGTTTTGTTCAAGCAGCAACTGACATTTTTTGCGCTGTAGTTTTCCGCTTGTTGTTTTAGGAATCATTCCTGCAGCAACATAACTCACTTGATGAATATTTACACCGTGTTCTTTTGTAATCGCATGGCGAATTGCTTCATCCAGCAAATGATAGCGAGCAGGATCGAAATCTACCGTTAGTTCTTGAACCACAATCATGCTTTCTTGGTTATTTATTTCTGCTGAAAACACAACCTGTGGCAATTTGATTTGAAACGGAGCCAGCGCTTGAGCTACGGTTATTTCCAAATCTAACGGGTAATATTTTTTTCCATAAATAACCATAACCTCTTTCAGACGTCCGGTTAAATAGAGCTCGTTATGATGCAGACAACCCAGATCACCCGTTCTGAAGTAGGTCCGAGAATTGCCTGGAAGTGTTGCGTTGAACACCTCGTTTGTTTCTGTAGGGCGCTGCCAATAGCCATTCACCACCGATTGACCTGAGATCCAAATTTCACCTATCTCACCCTCTGAAACAGGTCTGCCGGTGTCTGGATCAACCGCAATAACATGTAATCCAGGTAATAAATGCCCGCTGCTTATGCGTTCGCGATTATCGCTTGGTAGGGAATATACTTTCGGCTCACGTCCATACGGTGTGGCCGCAATTGCACCTGAAAGTTCCGACATGCCATATGCAGAGCAGAATTGTTTTAATTGAAAACCGCAAGAACGAAATTTATTTGCAAAAGCAGTGAGCGTTTGCGGCTGGACAATATCGCCGCCATTAACCGCCACTTTCCAATGTTGCAATTTTAAGTGGGCAAGCGATGCGTCCTCAATATTTCGGACACATAAATCATAACCAAAATTAGGGCAGCCGCTGTGTGTGACCCGATATTTGGATATTGCGGTTAACCAAACCAATGGGTTTTTAATAACGGCAGCAACAGGGATAATGATTGTCAATGTACCATGGTAGAGTGGCATTAATATCCCGCATACCAAACCATAAACATGGGTATGAGGCGCCCAGTTTAAAGTGATGCTGTGTTTTGCATAACGCCAAACGTTAAGGGTTGTGTTGATACTGTGTTGTAAGTTGCCATGAGTCACCACGGCCGCCTTAGGTGTTGCTGTTGAGCCCGACGTGTATTGCAAATAGGCAATGGTCTCTGCATGAATACGGACGGGCTTGTAGTGTTTCTTGTTGTTTTTTTTAAGGGTATCGGTTGACAAAACCGGGAGCGACTTTGTGAGATGGGATTTCACAGCTAACTCGAGAGTGTGTAGGGTAAATATAGCGGAAATATCGGCATCTTTCGCAATGGTCTTCAATAACGTTTGCTGTGACTCAAAATCGTCTGATTTAGGACAGCTGATAGGTACAGCGATCGCACCTGCATACCAGCATCCTAATAAGCCGGTGATAAACTCAGTTCCTGATGGATAAAGGAGTAATATTCGGGAACCGGCCATTTGTTTTTCTTGGATCCATATCGCAATATTTTTTGCGTTTTCATCCAGTTCGCCGTATGTCAACCAGGTTGTTTCCTGTTCGCCATCCTGTAAATATAGCGCGGCATTTTTTTGAGGTGCTTCTTGAGCCCTTTGTCGTAGAAGGTCCGTGATCAGATCCATAAATCAATTCCATTTCGTGGATGTGTAATAAAAGAAGATAACTCAAATACTTTGAGTTTGTCATAAATTTTTTTTAAATTTTTTTAGAGGCGGCTATATACCGTTATTGTTTCAAAATGCTATCGTTAATCTATCGATTTCAGGGAGGATAATGCAAATGGAATGTGTTGATATAGCAAAGCGCGGGACAAATCTAACGGGTCAGGATGGTTCAAATCATCAGCTGATTCCCATCGGGTATGGTTGTCAGTTAACCATAAACTCGGCCAATGATCTTATTCAAAACACACCCAAAGTAGTGTTGGGCGCTCAATCTCTCCATGTCATCGACACTGCATATCAATTTTTGAAAGTGCATGTTGACGCCAGGATACCCATTTATGGCATCAACACCAATTTTGGCGATCAAGTACGCTACATCGACTCTGCCATTAAAGAAACAGACGATTTGGATTATTATGCGAGCATCCATCATCGACAGGCAAACATCATTCGCTCGCTTTCTTGTGGCATAGGCAATGTTGTTTCACCTTCCATTGTTCGAGTGACGATGATGCTTAGAGCCCATTGCTTGGCGCAAGGATACTCAGGGGTTCATCCAGAATTAATCAATGCATTATTAGCGTTTATTAACGCAGATATTACACCCGTTGTGAATTGCTATGGCTCAATAGGCGCGAGCGGCGATTTGATTCCTTTAGCGATGATAGCGTCCGCGCTGATTGGTGAAGAAGTCGCTGTTCATTACCAAGGCGATATGATGATGGCGCCAGAGGCAATGAAGAGAGCTGGCCTCACGCCATACAAACCCGTCATGCGAGATGGGCTTGCGCTGATTAATGGGACTTCATTCATGACCGCAATTGCTAGCCTGGCTGTTTGTAATTTAAAGCGTCTGTTTAAACAAATGTTATCCTCGATCGCAATGACCCTGGAAGCATTGTTAGTGATTAATAGTGCTTATCATCCTATGGTGCATCATCTTAAAAGACACTCTGGAGAAATAGACGTTAACCAGTTTTTCATTGATTTTTGGCAAGATAGTCAGCTATTGACGGATTTGGATGATCTACGCCAGATGGATAGTGCTCATAAACCCGTACAGGACTATTATTCCATTCGTTCTGTGCCACAAGGGTTTGGGCCGTTTCAAGAGAATTTGCATCGTGCTATTGATTGGATCGAGAACGAAATGAATTCAATCAATGATAACCCCATTTTGGATATTTCAGCGGATAAGATTTACCATAGTGCTAACTTTATGGGCTATTATATCACGGATGCTTGTGATATTTTAAAAATGAATATCGCTCAAGCCTCTACCTGGATCCATGCATTATTGGCTAATCTGGTGCATCCCCGAAAAAATCACAATTTACCTGTTAATTTAGCCCCCGATCCCAATAAACATAATGGGTTTCGTTCGTTACAACTGCTAACCGCTGCGATTGCAGTACAAAATCGTAAATTAGCGCAGGTACATCAAGCAGTTACATTGCCAACTGAAGGTGATAATCAAGATGTTAATAGTCTTGGAACACATGCGGCGTTGGATTTTCAAGAATCGGTCGCTAATCTGGAGCGCTTAACAGCGATTCTTACCCTCGCAGCAACCCAGGCTTTGGAGTTTCGCGGTATTGAAAAAGCAAGCACAAAGGCGCAAAAAATTTATCATACTGTGCGTGAGAGTTCTGCGAAGATAGAAGAATGCCGTCCAATGTCAGAAGAAATAAATACCATCATCAATCTCTTAAAAAGTGAAAAAATATAATGTTGGCCTGTTTATTTCCGGGGCAGGGATCACAACACATCGGCATGGGGGGAGGCTTATTGAGTGAGTTTAAAGAGTATGCCCAACAGGCAGATGAGGTTTTGGGCTATTCTATAGAAGCGGTTTGCGCGGGAAGTGTGTACCAACCGTTGACCGATACTCAATTCACACAGCCAGCTCTCTATGTTGTAAATGCGCTAATGTACTTGAAAAGCTTGAGCAATGGTGAACCATCTCCTGATTTTGTTGCCGGACATAGCTTGGGTGAATACAACGCGTTGTTTGCTGCCGGTGTTTTCGATTTTGTCACCGGATTGTCTCTTGTAAAAAAACGTGGGGAATTGATGAGCTTAGCGGATGGCGGCGGTATGGCTGCTGTTATTGGTTTAAATCAGCATGCCATTACGCAAGTGTTGGATGAAGGACATTTAACAACGATTAGCATAGCGAACTACAATAGTTATCAACAATCTGTGTTGACCGGGCCTAAAGAAGATATCGATCGTGCACAGATTAAGTTTTCTACTTTGCCCAATACGTCGTTTATTGTGTTGAACGTTAGCGGAGCATTTCATTCTAAGTATATGTCATCAGCGCAACAAGCCTTTGAAGCCTTTATAAAACCCATGACGTTCGCAACGCCCAAGCTACCGGTCATCTCCAACGTTGATGCGCAACCCTATCATCCTGCAACAATAAAAACGAACCTGATTCAGCAAATTGTCAAACCTGTACAATGGCTCAATACGATAGAATATTTACAGACCAAGCCTAATATAACGTTTAAAGAAATCGGGCCTGGAAAGGTATTGAGCGGGTTGTTACGGCGGATTAAAATTTATAATTAACTGCTTGGGGAAAGGGGGAAGGGGGAAGGGAAACGGAAAAGATCGGGCAGGGGCACGGGCACGCTCACGGGCACGGAAATGTTCGCTACGCGGGTCTTTTATATATAAAACTCGCGTAGCGCTCATTTCCGTGCCCGTGAGCGTGCCCGTGCCCCGGCCCGATCTTTTCCGTTTTCCTTTTCCCTTCCCCTTTCCCCAAGCAGTTGCTTTTAAATCGAATATATTTTAAATTGAATATATAGTATTTGTTTTAAATGGACTTAAAATGAAAAAATTATATTCCGCATTATTCACAGTAACATATCTATGCTCACCATCTCTGGTTTTTTCCTCCGATTTTGGAATGCTTTTTGTAAACTCCTCCAGTTTAGGTGTTGGGTATGCTGACTGGTCAACGGCAACGAATGATGCGAGTGTATCCTATACTAATCCAGCAGCTTTGGTTGAATTACCCCATCAACAATTAATGGTGAATCCATTAGGGATAGTGGGTTCTACAAAATTTACCGGAACATCTACTACACCACCATTTCCATATCCAGCACCAGTCGTTCAACATGGAACGGCGCGGGGTTCGATCAAAGCGTTTGCACCTTCATTTTTTTATTCAATACCAATAACTGATCGCGTTGCATTTGGTATTGGAGTAACCGCACCCTTTGGGCTTGGAACAGAGTACAAACGAACGTCTATGGTTCGTTATGCAGCAACAACGTCTCAAGTTGTTGGCATAGATTTAGATCCAAGCTTAGGGTTTAAATTCGATGACCATTTATCATTTGGTGCTGGTTTTGATATTTTGCATTTGGCCGTCAAGCTTGATAATCAGTATGGGCCACCGCTGTCTCCTGCAGGTGATTCAAAACTTCGAAATCATGTAAAAGGGTGGGGTTATGGCTGGCATGCAGGTAGTTTATTAAAAATTTCACCACAGACCCGTTTTGGCTTGACGTATTATTCCATTATCCGGGCAAAGACAAATGGTTTCAGCGAAGTAGACACACCTTTTAATGGATGGTTCAAACAAGATCTTCAAAGAATTAATGCTGCATTGCCTGCTCGTGCGGATTTCTCTGCGCAGCATGATTTAAATGCACGTTGGACTGCAATGGCCACTATGTTTTATACCAACTGGGAGTCATTTGATCGCATTGTCATGCAAAACACAATGACACCGATGGGTGTATCCGTTCCTGTAACTATTCCTTTTAATTATCATAATGGGTTTGATTATTCTTTCGGTACTACGTTTAGAGCCAGCGAAAAATGGTTGTTTCGTGGCGGTTTACTGATACTTACAACACCTTCAAATAATCGCGACCGTGGTGTTGGGGATCCTGTTGGTAATGCCAATGTCGTAACACTTGGATTTCATTATCAGCAAAGCGAAGCCCTTAGCTATGATGTGGGAGCAGGTCATTCGTTTTTCAAAAAAATGAAAGTAAATTATACAAACCCACTAACGATGCTTAAAGGTCATAGCGATACACAAACTACGGTTGTTGGTGCACAAGTCAATTGGAATATTACTTAGAGGAGCTCGTTATGCAACAAGCGTTGTTAATCGTAGATGACGAAGTTAACATTTTAAATGCGTTACAGCGTTTGTTGGAAAATGAGGGGTATCAAATTTATAGCTGCACTAATGGCTCCGATGCATTAGATATATTAGCGAAACATGACGTGCAAGTGATTATCTCGGATCAATTTATGCCAGGAATGACAGGATCCGATTTATTGATAAAAATTAAGGCGCAATATCCGCATATATTACGCATCATTTTGAGTGCTTATTCAGATTTTAATGTCATTAAAGAAGCCATTAATGAAGGCGCGATTTATAAGTTTTTAAGTAAACCTTGGCAGAATGACGCACTTCTTAGGGTCGTAAAAGAGGCGTTTAGAGTAACTGAGGAGCAAGCAGTGCGAGAAGAAAAACTCTCTTGGTTACTTGATCATGACGTTATTACTGGCCTTCCTAAGCTTTTTCTGTTTAATCAAGAACTCACAAAAATGATGACCGAGGCTCATTTGGCACAGCAGTCTTTCGCATTGGTTATATTTGATTTTGATCGATTCAATCAGGTTCATGAGCATATCGGGCCACAAGGTGACGACGAAACATTAAAAATTATTGCCGATAAATTGGTTTTTTGGACTAAATCTAAAACAAAGTTAAGTCGTCTTGGTGATAAATTTTATGCATTAATGGATTATAAAGAATTGGACTCTTTAAATCTGCTTTTGGATAATATAATTAAAGAGCTTAGTCAGCCTGTATCTGTTTTTGATCATAATTTGATTCTTAATGTGAATATAGGGTTTAGTATTTATCCCGACCATGGTGAGACATACGACGACTTAACAAATAACGCACGGATTGCTTGCGTTAAGAGCCGGGCGCTCGGGGCAAATAATTGGCAAATTTACAAAGGCTCTGCAGAAAATACCAAAACGGATTTAATCACAGAAGTAGATTTGTATAATGCACTTGAAAACCATGAATTTACTTTGCATTACCAACCACTCGTTGATCCTTCTACAAATACCATAAAGGGAGTTGAGGCGCTAATTCGTTGGGACCATCCAAAACTCGGCTTAATTCCTCCCAATTTATTTATCCCGCTTTGTGAAAAGACAGGTTTGATTACTCCTGTTGGTGAATGGGTGTTACAGACCGCATGTGAGCAACTGAAACAATGGCTTGATAAAGGTTATGACTTATTTGTTGCCGTCAACGTTTCTCAACGTCAGTTACGGTCTCCAGGATTCCTGGATTTAATTCCTCAAGTATTAGCATCCACGAAAATCTCACCTGATCGTTTGGAGCTCGAAATAACAGAAAGTATTATGATGCATGATTTAAGTGTTAATATTGAGTTATTACAAAAAATTGCTGATTTGTCTGTGAAAATTTCCATCGATGATTTTGGCACAGGTTATTCATCATTGAGCTATCTCAAACATTTGCCCGCCCACGTATTAAAAATAGATAAATCTTTTATTGATGACTTGGCAACGAAAACAACAACGCAACATTTATTAAAGACCATGATTGATTTAGCAAAAATATACAATTTGCAAGTCGTAGCAGAAGGGGTTGAATCCAACGAACAGGTTCAAATATTAAAACAACATCAATGCGATTTGATACAGGGGTATTATTTTAGCCAACCCCTGCCTCCTGAAAAATTAAAGCAATTGTTAAAAACCGGTATTCTTTGAATGGCATGCTTTTTTATCTTTGAATTTAACCTTGCTTGTAATTTTAACTAAAACCACGCTATTTATCCGCGCTTTTATACCTCTGTTAACAATGCAATGCAGTTCCCCGCTTTCGCGGGGAAGGCGAGATGTTAATTTAGGGCGATTCCTGTTGGATAATTAATCAGTGTAACTCCTGTATTTTCACATGAAGCTGTATCAATAAGCCCATTAATAATTGAGCATGATAAAGCTGTGCCATTGCCAAAGCCAAAATCTAAATTCGTGATGTATGCCTTGGTGCTCTCGATATTGATAGCAATGCCGGCTGGCTCAATGGTAATACCGAATGAATAGTTTGAACATGGCGTTATTACTCCCAAAGGATTTACATCACATCAGGGCAGGATCATCTAAAATTTGAACAGTTAAAAAAACCATTTCAATCACACACCTTGTTGTTTTAGAGTAGTTGACTGCTATCTAAAAAAATGTTTAAAGTTACCCCGATCCCGTTCGTGCTGAGGAGGCGCGAATACGGACCGATGAAGTGATAAAGAGTCCAACGCGCCGTCTCGAAGCATACACACGGATGGCATCCAACGGAGTTATATTATGTTTTGGGTTTACATTCTTCAATGTAATGATAAAAGCTATTACACGGGTCACACCGATAATTTAGAAAATCGATTTACACAGCATCAAAATAAAATGATCTCTAGTTGTCACACATGCACACGACTGCCTGTTCAATTGATGTACTCACAAGAATTTTCTACGCGAGAAGAAGCACTAGCTGCTGAAAAACAAATACAGGGCTGGAGTCGCAAAAAAAAAGAAGCTCTCATTAAGGGAGACTGGCAGGCACTATCGGCGCATGCTTCGAGACGGCGCGTTGACCTACTTATCTAACTGCAGCATCTGTGACGCGCCTCCTCAGCACGAACGGGCTCAGAGGAAATTCGGACATTTTTTCTGCTCCTGTTCATTAAATACGGCATGTGAACGCATTGCATTCATGACATTACTTCATGCTATTGAAAATATATCCTCCGCAAGGATCGACAAACTAATTCACCTATGATCTACTACCCACCTTGCTTATCCGGGGATAAAGATGAATAAAGGGTTAATCGAACATTTTGAAATGTTAACTGATCCACGAGTAGATCGAACCAAACGATATCCATTAATAGAAATTATTTTACTGATTATTGCAGGGACAGTGTCTGGTTGTGATGGTTGGAAATCACTTAAGGATTTTGGTGAAGCTAAATTAGATTGGCTCAGAAAATTCCTGCCTTATAAAGATGGTATTCCTGTTGATGACACGTTAGCACGAGTGATGCGTAAAAAGGCCGACTACATACTTGCTCTAAAAGGGAATCAGGGCAACCTGCATGTCGAGGTTACAGATTTTTTTAAAACAGCATTGGCAGCGGACTTCAAGCAAGTACAGCATGATTATTTTGAAGAACATGATGCTGGGCATGGGCGTATTGAGTTCCGTCAATGCTGGGCAATAAAACCATGTGTCGACAGCTTTCCATCGTTTAAAAAATGGCCTGATTTAAAAAGCCTTATAATGATAAAGGCTCGTAGAGAATTTAAAGACGGTCTTGCACAAGATACAGATTTTATATTGCATCTATTGCACCGAATGCAGAGAAAACATTAACGGCTGTGCGGCAGCATTGGGGAATTGAAAATCAGCTTCACTGGACGCTTGATATGACTTTCAGAGAAGATGAGTCGCGCATACGAACAGAAGCTTCACCTGAAAATTTTGCTATCATGCGACATATTGCGTTGAACCTAATTAAAAATGACACATCAAGAAAAGCTAGCATGAAGCGTAAACGGTTTATGGCGGCATTAGAGGACGATTTCAGAGAAACCATTATTAGGCAAGTAATTTAAGATGCGTTTGCCCTGGTTAATTGTGGTGACGGATAACAATAATGCTGAATGTGTGTCATAGTCAGGTAGCAAGGCAGCAGCACTGCGGTCTTGTTACCTGACTTCTACATCCAGTATTTTTATCTGTTTACGTCATTCTCGATTAGATATAATATGGAACAATTCAATTTAAATTTAAGGACTTGTATGAAAAACTTTAAAATAATTATGATTGTCGTGCTTGGCAGTTTTCTGCTTAATGCATGTAGCGAAGGTCCTGCTGAAAAAAAAGGCAAGGAAATCGATAACGCTGTTACCAAAGTACAAGATAAATTGCAAAACAAAGGTCCTATGCAAAAGGCAGGCGAAAAAGTTGATGAGACGACAGGGCATTAATCAATTTATGGCCTCAGTCATCGTTTCGCCATCCGTCGTTGCGAGCGAAGCGCGGCAATCCAGAGTACGGAGCTGCGAACCCTGGATTGCTTCGTGCCTCGCAACGACGCCTGATATAACATTGCACATATTGTGAAGTTCATTGGGCGCGGATGGCGAAACGATGACTGAGACCCAATTTATTA
Organism: uncultured Gammaproteobacteria bacterium; assembly: GCA_963784615.1. Lineage (GTDB taxonomy): Bacteria > Pseudomonadota > Gammaproteobacteria > Legionellales > Legionellaceae > UBA11403. Next base: position 518,697 of record CAWASG010000001.1, on the reverse strand, counting down.
TAAGAGATGAGGGCTCTGGTCGTGAAGCACCATTTTTTTTCATGTAACCTGCTGATGCTGTGATGCCTGTGCCGTATGGTACAATCGGGGAAATACCATACCTACGATGATGCATGATTTTCAGCATGAAATTGAATTGGTGGTTTCCATTGGTAAAGGCGGTAAAATATAGCCGCTACAGACGCACAGCAGCATGCCTGAGGGTATGCTGCTGGATTTGACACAACGCCCATTCTTTATCAACGAGGTAAATCCGCTATGTACTTACAAGCACTTTTACTAGGATGTATATTAATGACCTCTAATCTTGCATCAGCTAATAATACAGCCGGCTCTGATAATAACGCCTATGATTATTCATTTTTCACTTTAATTGGACACAATCCCTTGCCCCTCGCGGCGTATCGCGGAAAAGTTTTGCTCATTGTAAATGTAGCATCTAAATGTGGATTTACACCACAATATGCTAGTTTAGAGAAACTCTATGAAAAATATAAAGACCGAGGTCTGGTAATACTGGGTGTGCCTTCAAATGACTTTGGTAGCCAAGAGCCTGGTACGAACCAAGAAATTGCTCATTTTTGCAAAATTAATTACGGCGTCTCATTTCCAATGACCGCGAAAGAAGTGATTTCAGGGAAAAATGCACATCCATTTTATATATGGGCGAAACAAAAATTAGGATTTGGTACCGCACCAAAGTGGAACTTTCATAAATACCTTATTAATCGTAACGGCGATCTTATCGACTATTATTATTCGACAACCTCTCCTGATTCTGGCCGATTGATTAAGGCCGTTGAGAAGGCTATCGATGAAAAAAGCTAATCTACTGGACCCTGAACACTGCGAATCAACTTAACCGTCTTGGAGAGCCGATAACTATTGGAGAGGGTTATTCGATTATAGCGAAAAAAAATCGCCGGCTTCTCATCCAAAGAATTAATAGTGCTTTATATGAAATGAGAAAAATGGTGCAGACATAAAGATTTTTGAAAAGTATTTGTAATTAGCGGGGGCAATTGTGTCGGAGTAAATTGATTCTATTTGACAAACATAGCATACATCCCCGTGCGCCATTATCTGGCGACGTAACCACGCCATATTCAAGCTGAGCTTGATCCCCATCCCCATCATGCATGAAATTATAAGGACTCTTAGAGTACCTTGAATATCTAATTAAATGACTCCAAATCCACATAGTGATCATTATGGTCTATAATAAAGGTAATTGGTCATGGAACTGACCGGCTTTTGCTGGTGCATTTTTTCTTGGTTTCCGTTGAGAAATAGTGCTAAGGAAGGTATTTTATGGACAAAATGGTTGTATTTTTCATCAACGAACAACGTTATGGATTAACCGCGTCAACGGTTGTGCGCGTTATTCAAGTTGTGGACATTACCCTTGTACCGAATTTACCAGCGATGGTTCTTGGCGTCATTAATTTGCAAGGCCGAATTATCCCTGTGTTTAATTTGCGAAAACGTCTTGGATTGTCGGAAAGATCTCCTGTTTTGTCAGATAAGTTGATTGTAGTGAATGCCAGTGAATATTTAATGGCCTTTCTTGTCGATCAGATTACGGATTTAATAGATTACGATGAAACCCATCTTGAACCGATGGAAGGGGTATTTTCTAGTCTGGAATTATCAATTAGCGTTGTGAAATTACCTGATGGCATTATTTTATTGATTCAAGAGCCTGAGCAATTTTTAGAAAGTCAGGATGTGTCAGTTTTGAAGCGGGTGATCAATCATGACTGACTTGGCTAAAGACAAAGTTGAACTAGACAATCTTTGGAGTCGTCTCAGTGATGTGTTGCGAGCCAGTTTAGGCCTTCATTTCCCGCGTGAGCGAGTAACCGATTTAAAACGAGGGATTACAGCCGCAGCCTCGGCTTTTGGTTTAAAAACTGCTGAAGATTGTGCCCGCCGCTTGTTATCTTCACCTATGAGCCCTGAACAAATCGAAATCGTTGCTCGTTGCTTGACTGTTGGCGAAACCTATTTTTTCCGTGATCCTCGAAGCTTTGATATCTTAAAAGAAGAGGTTCTTTTACCCTATTTGAACGCACGTCAAGGCGTGAATCAACATTTACGCATATGGAGTGCTGCATGCTGCTCGGGTGAAGAGCCATATTCCATTGCGATGCTACTTAAAAAGGTGATCCCCAATATTCGAGATTGGATGATAACTATTTTAGCAACAGACATTAATCTTCAATTTTTACAGAAAGGAGAGGAGGGGGTATATAGTCACTGGTCTTTTAGAGGCATGCCAGATGGCATTATGGAATCCTTTTTCTCAGAAATTCAGCCCGGGCAGTTTGCCATTGCGCCCCAAATAAAGAACATGGTTACTTTCGAGCCATTGAATTTGGTGAAAGAGAACTATCCCTCAATTGCGAATGGCTATTATGCGATGGACATCATATTTTGCCGAAATGTGCTCATGTATTTTGAGCCAGAACAAGCTTATAAAGTCATCCAAAGGCTAAGTCAAACATTGGTCGATGGTGGATGGTTATTTCTTAGCCCCTGTGATGTTCCACCCAATATGACTTTACCGGAACTCAACACTTTGAAGTTTGGTGATTATATTGTTTACCAAAAAGAAAGCACCCATGATGCTCATCAGGATGACTCAGTAAAACGTCCGGCGCTCAAATTATCACGCGCTCCAACGCAATCGCACCCATCTGGTAAACACCAAATAAAAACACAGCAGAATAGTATCCTTTCGATATCGTCGGGTCATTTAAGCGCCGACGTTCCGCCGCTTGTCCGCGGAATCCAGGGATCACGCGCGGAGCATGGATCTCTGGATTCAGCGGCCTGTAAGTACCCTGCGATATCGGAAGGATACGAAAAATCGACCCAAACGATACTGCAAGAGGCGACGTTATTGTTGAATCAAGGCGCCTACGATCAGGCTTTAAACACTGTGATGTGCTGTATGGAAAACAATCCATCGTGCGTGGCCTTGATGATTTTTTTGGGAAAAATTCATGCCAATTTAGGCCAGCTGCGTGATGCTCGGAATTGGTGCGAACAAGCATTAGCGCTTGATCCTGTAAATTCGGCATGCTGCAATTTGTATGCAACGATACTGCAAGAACAAGGTCTGGACTTAGACGCGACTGTAGTGCTCAGACGAGCGTTGTATTTGGAACAAAATAATCCCGTCGTGCATTACTTTTTAGGCAATGTTTACAGGCGACAAGATAACCTTAAAGAAGCCAACAGACATTATCAAAATGCTCTGAATTTATTGAAAGGACATGCGCTCGATGAAGAAGTTATGGGGTCTGACGGCATGAACGTTGGGCGACTCACAGCTTTAATCGAGTCAGCCATTGATGTTGGGGTGAGAAAATGATGAATGACAAGAACACACCAAAAGGTGATGAAAAATACACCATGGATTGGGATGCCATTCATGAGCGATTGAAAGCCAGTCATCAATTGCTCGAAAGGGAAGGGGCTCCTGATGCAGAAACCACGAGACGGGTCCTTAAAGAAAGAGCCTCCGAATTGGCTAAAGAGCCCATGTTAACAGATGATCCAAAAGATGCCATTGTCGTTGTGGAATTTCTGTTGGGGAAAGAAAAATATGCATTTGAATTAAGTTTCATTCGAGAAATATATCCACTAAAAAATTTAACGAATATACCCTGCACACCTAATTTTGTGGTTGGCATCATCAACGTTCGCGGCCAGATGATTTCGGTTGTCGATTTAAAGCCATTATTTGAGTTAGCAGATCATGACTTGACCCATGATCATAAAGCCATCCTGCTTCAACATGACACTATGGTTTTTGGCATTTTGGCAGATGAAATTATAGGGACTCAGCAAATCAATAAAAGTGACATACAGGAGTCATTACCAACGTTAAGTGGCGTTCGAGAGGCTTATCTTAAAGGTATTACAACGGAAGGAATTGCCGTGCTGGATGCACAACGATTGTTGTCAGATAGCCGTATTTTAGTGCATGAACAATGCTAAATTAGAAAAAAGGGGCTGATTATGAAATGGTTTCTTAATTTATCAATAGGGCGCAAGCTGGTTATAGGTTTTGGTATGATGATCCTGTTGTTGGGAATCGTCATCTTTGCGGCTTATCGCAATGTCGTTGAAATAGAGATATCACAAAAAATCGTGTATGAGCAAGAGCTGTCGGACGCGTTGGACATTAAAGATATTCGGTCACAACAAAACGCAATACGAGCTAATATTTTTGCAATGATGTTAATCCCTGACAGAAAAAAAATGGATGATTTACAAAATGATAACGCTGTGCGGTCAAGGGACATTGAGCTAACGTTGGAATCGCTTATTGCAAGGAATAAAAACAACAGTGCTCGTCTTTCGATACTTGAACAATTTTCCGTTATTCAAAAAGAATTACGCACTGTGCGCGAGGGTCAGGTTATTCCATTGGTGTATGCGAGAAAGGTAGATGAAGCAAAAAACCTGATGTTTAAAATTCAGGCCGAACGTAATGCAAAAATGCGTGATATTGCTGATTCTCTGGTTGAAACTACTGAACAAAACGCACGTGCAGCACTCGCCAAATCGGCTCAATTAACAAATGATGCGATGGTTCTTTTTTCGGTATTGGCAACATTTTCTGTGTTGCTGGGTATTGCAATGACGATTTTTATGACCCGGATAATCGCAGGAACGATTAAAAATCTTTCAGAGGCAGCAAAACGGATAGCAGATGGTGATTTAACCGTGACTGTTTTAGAAAATGATTACAAAGATGAGATGGGCATTTTGGTCCGCTCATTTAATTTAATGATCAAGCGGTTGCGTGAAATGATGGGCGAAATTAACAATGGTGTGAATTTGTTAGCCACATCTGCAAGCGAAATTTCAGCTTCTACAACACAAGTGTCTTCAGGTTCCGCTGAAACGGCCGCCGCAGTTAATCAAACAACGGCAACTATCGAGGAAGTGAAACAGACCAGTGAAGTGGCGGCAGAAAAAGCCAAAAGTGTAGCTGAGATTGCTCAAAAAACGGTACAAATCTCGGAAGCTGGAAAACAATCCATGGATGAGTCAATTGGTGCGATGCATCGCATTCAAAAACAGATGGAGTCGATTGCTGAAAATATTGTGCGACTGTCTGAGCAAAGCAAGGACATAGGTGAAATCATTACAACGGTCAACGACTTGGCTGAACAGTCGAATTTATTGGCGGTGAATGCGTCCATTGAGGCCGCAAAAGCAGGAGACCATGGCAAAGGATTTGCCGTAGTTGCCCAAGAAGTTAAAAGTATGGCATCTCAATCAAAACAAGCCACAACACAAGTTCGAGAAATTCTCAGTGAGATTCAAAAGGCCATGAGCAGTGCAGTTCTTGCTACCGAGCAAGGTGGTAAAGCAGTCGATAGAGGGATGGAGTTATCTAATCAGGCGAGTGAATCCATTCTTGTTTTGGCGGAAAGTATTGCTGAATCAGCTCAAGCGGCAACGCAAATTATGAGTTCATCACAACAACAGCTCGTTGGAATGGATCAGGTCTCAATGGCGATGCGAAACATCAATCAGGCCAGTGCACAAAATGTCGCAAGTACGAAGCAGGCAGAGACGGCAGCACGTGATTTGTATGGTTTGGGACAAAAATTAAAGGCGTTAACAGAGCAATATCAATTGTAATTTTGTTGTAACTGTCGCCCACTCTGTCTTCGTCATCCTGATTGAGGCGGAGATCCTCCGCGCAAAAAGACGCGCTCAGGACGACGTGCGAGTAGTTACACTTTTTTGGGGATTTATGATGCAAACAAATATTAGCTTTTCAATGCGCACAAAATTATTCGCAGGTTTTGGATTGATCATTGTGCTGTTGGGCCTCATCGCTGCCATGAGCTATTTTAGTGTGAATGAAATTCTCAAATCTCAACGCTCGCTGTATGAGAATGAATTTTCTGATGCGTTTGGGATAAAAGACATTAGAGCAGGGCAAAATCTTATTAAAGCCAATGTGTTGAGTATGTTGTTGCTTTCAACTGCCGAGGAAAAAAAGGCGGTGCATGCTGCCATTCAATCCATCGCCAAAAAAAATAGTGATTTGATACGAAAATCAATCGATCGCAATAAAAATCGGAGTGAACAGTTGTCCATGCTTCAAGAGCTTGAAGATAATCGTAACAATTTTACTAAAACTCGCGAAGAGGAAGTCATTCCCCTCATTTATTCGGGAAATCTTGAGGAAGCAAAACGTATTATTTCTGGTTCTCAGGCGGCACGCGTAGCAAAAATGGAGTCATTGGCGAATGCGTTGGTGGCATCGGCGGATCAAAGCGCACAAAGGGCGTTAGTAAACTCTGAGAGTACAGGTGGAAAAACTTTGCAGATTTTAGGTATAGGCAGTTTTATTGCTATTTTGATGAGTCTTGTCATGGCGATATGGATGATTGTTAACTTACGCTCCGTATCTCGAAAAATTAAGGAAGGGGTTAATGTGTTAGCCACATCTGCCAGTGAAATTACCGCTTCTACCACTCAAGTGGCATCAGGATCAGCAGAAACTGCCGCGGCAGTAAATCAAACCTCAGCCACCATTGAAGAAGTGAAACAAACCAGAATACCGTGTTTAACATCATAATTTGCGGGCTGGTTTAAGATTACTTAAGGAAAAGTATGAGTAATACCAACTGTAACGTCTCACTCTAATTTACATACCTTGTCCCGATTTAATTAACCTGAGACAAAAAACCCCAAGGCAAGCACCTCGGGGCTCTCTCACTTTTAAATTTGTTTCAACAGAGCGATGGCCTCTCTGATGATGTCATCTGGTAGATGATTGATGTTTTTATCGGTAGCCAATCGCAGTGATGTAACAATGAGTTTATGTGCTTGTCTTGGATTACCTTTTGAGGACATTCGAAGCAACTCAAGCGCTGAGTCGGACAACAACTGATGCGTACATCCAGCCTGAGAAAAACCATGTTCAATAAGCTGCTTAAATGCATCGCGCTCAAGAATTGGCTTCAATTCACAACGTGCTTGAATCCGCGATTCTAATGCAGCATTGGCGGGTTTTCCTATCTCGCGAGCGAGCTCAGGGTGGCCTACCAACCAAACGGTCATGTAGTCTTTGGAATCAAAGACAAAATTGAGGAAAGCTGGAAAATCACGAAAGAATTCAGATGGAAGATTTTGTGCTTCATCAATAATGAATACTGGCATGATGTTTTTTTGAGTCGCCAAGTGAATGATGTAGTCCTTAATATCGCGCCACAACTGAGCACGGCGATAGGAAGAAGTCAGTCCAAGTGTCAGCGCCATTTGACGATAAAAATCGAGTCGACCAAAATCTGTCTCGGCTATGTAGAAAACGCTGTATTGATGTGGGTTTAAAGTGCTGGTTAGTTGTCGAAGTGCGGCCGTTTTCCCAAGTCCAGGCTCTGCTGTGAGTAATCCAACGCCAGGTGATTGAAGAAGCCAATTAAACTGTTGAGCAAGGCCGGCAAGTTGAGCGTTATCCCATAACTGGATGCTTTTTTTTCCTAAGGGCGCTTGGGTTAAACCAAAAAATGATTGGTACATTTAATTATCCTCTCCAGTTGTTTGTGCAAAGGTGCCAATGGACTCGACGTAGTCTTCAAAAACCAATTCAACATTGTGCTCACGCTGGATCCCTTCAGGCGAAGGTGCTGCATGTGGTCGTTGGCGCTTACGATTAAGATTGGCGTCTAAATCTAATAAAACAGCGGCCCCCAAATTGTCACCGAAGGCTGTTTCAACCCGAACCGCAATATTTGTGTGCGGATTAAATACCAACGTCACTTTCTCACCGACAAGGTTGTGATGCACCTCAAACATCTTGCCATCCCAACTGATCGTGCCATCTTTGCGAACAACTCGCTCAGTACGATGGTAGAAAATATCATCGATTTTATTGGCGAAATAAGGCGTTAGAGGGCGCACGTGAAGCAGATCGTCTCTCCAACTATCAAGCGGTGTTTTCTTATCTAATCCACCATGCAGACGAATATGATAAACATGCTCAATCCAGGCCCAAAGGCGAGCATTGAGATCACCCAAATCACGAATTTTATCGACATCAAGCTCATCGATAAATTGTTCTCGAAACGTGCGATGAAAGCGCTCGAGCTTACCTTTGCCCTCGGGTTCTCTGGCGCGACAGTAGACAAGCCGTATCTCTAAGTGGGCACAAATAGTTTGTAATGACTCTGAGCGGTATGCAGGACCATTATCAATAATCAATTTATACGGTACGCCTCGTTTCAATACAGCGGATTTGAGCACGCCCTCTATATCGAGAGCGGTTTCTCCAAGACAAAATGCACTATGTGTAATAAGGCGTGACGAGTCGTCAATCAGCGAGACCAAGTAAGTTTTTCGCATCCCAGATGGCGTTTGAATCCGTGGGCCATGGAGTACATCTCCTTGCCAGATATCTCCTGCATGGGCAGCCACGAATGATCGGCGCTCAATAGTGTCTTGGTTGGGTATAATGCGTTTTGACAGGTGCTGTTGTTGTAAAAAACGATGAACGGAAGCTCGAGCCAATGTGTCTTTAGCAACTAATCCTTCGCGCTCAATCATGCCAATGATAGTGTTAATTGAGCGTGAAGGCTTATCCTTTTTAAGTGTCACAATTCTGCTTTGTACGGCTTCTGAAAGTTGTGTGCTTCCTTTGTCTACGCGCGGCTTGGGATTCAGTGCTTCGATACCTCCTCGCTTCCAATCGTAGTACCAGCGCGCAATCGTTTCTTCACTGATATGCGTTCGTCTTGACTCAGGAATAGTGTAACGATCGGCAGCCAAACTTCGGATAATACTTTTAACCTCACCGCGCTTTAATTCAGCACGGCTCGCTAATGGACCAAGAACCATCAGGCGAAACAAAGCCATCGGGTGTAAAGGTTTACTCATTTTTCTCTCCGCTATTAATGGGGAGTGAAGTTAATCAGTAAAATCATGACACCGAAACGACCAAACTGTGTGGGGTGCTTATTTTGTACAAGCATGGCACAACTCATGCTTATACTGATTAAGCGTTCATGGGATAACAACTCCGGTAACATGGCAAAGGCGCATCGCTGCACTCAGGCTCATTCTCTGAAGAGTCATTTTCCAAAAGTCTTTCATATTTATGGATCTGCCCAGTGCGCAAAAATAGGTACATAAGGCATCTTTATGAAAACGAAACTGCTTCGTAAAACGCAGCAGCCAACGCTTGATGGTCTGGCGTGAGGGCTGCATCGTTTTTGATATAGCGTAAGCACTCATGCCAGAAAGGTACAATAAAAAAATGACCTGTTGCATCTCCCACAAATACCATCTACGCGGTGGAATGCATTCCGGCAGGACTGAACATGTTTTGTGGCAACAGGGGCAATAGTATCGCTGAATAAACACTGGATTTAGTGAGGTGCTTGAAGGGTTAATGCGATCCGCTTCACGAGAATACCCACCATGTCGCCAAGGGTGTGATTTACCGCAACATAGACAATTTTTTAAGTCCAATTTTTCAGGTTCATGCTTTTGGATATGAATGTACTGTACTAATGATAAAATATCTGCGAAAATATATGCCATGACTGATCTCTTGTTTTCTTGTTTTGTAAGAGACTCAATGATACATGTTGATCAGTCACTAATCATAATTAATTTTTTATCTCATTGTTTTTGATAGTAGTGATTAGGCTTGTGATCAAGATAGTGCGAGATAAATTCTTCAGTTAAGAACTATATTTTTCGAGACATTACACCAACGACGATTTTCAAATTAAACTTCTTTTGACGTTTCGGGATGAGGCGCAAGAGCACTTGCATACGTTGGCCTCAGGTTTGGTCGAGCTTGAAAAATCATTAGGCAATGAGAAACCGACTACGGTTATTGAGGAAATATTTCGAGCGACGCACAGTCTTAAAGGGGCCGCTCGAGCGGTGAGTGAACGCGAGATTGAACTATTATGCCACTCAGCAGAAACGGTTTTTGCAGCCATAAAGCGAGAAGAACTTGAATTAACGCACGCATTAATCGATCTTTTGCATGACACTGTTGATGTTCTTGGTAAGTTGTTGACATGTATCGGGCCAAATAAGACTGACAAAGAAAGCATAATCATTGTTGAAATCATCCGGAAATTGGAGAATGCGGTCAACGAAGGTGGAATGCGGGAGAAGTCTGGCAATGGTTTGTCACAGGAAACTGCTTCTCTACTCATGGATCAGACGCTTCCAGGTGAAGAAAAAACTCAAGATGTAGAACATAGCCAAGCTGATTCCAATTTTCATGCTTCCAGTTTGAATCATCATGAGACGATAAGAATATCGGTTTCCAAATTGGATGCGCTACTGTTTCAGATTGAGGGATTTTTATCGTTAAAACAGGAAGTGGCACAACGATTATTGGATGTTCAGGGTCTCATTGAGCAACTGAGTGCTTTAAAAAGGGAGAAAAATTCGGTTACTCCTTCATGCAAACGGTTAAAAGCTTTAATGGAGGCATCCAATCAAAACCCGCATCCACAACACATCCTTAAATTGATAGAGTATGTAAACAATCAAAGTGAGTGCTTCAACTCGTTCGGCACGGGGTTAGAATTGTTAGCCAAATTGCTTGAACAAGATAAGCGTCATTTCAATGTGAAAGTAGATGGTTTGCTGCAAGACATGAAAAAAGCGTTGATGCAGCCGATGCTGTCGATGCTGCAGTCTTTTCCTAAATTAGTTCGCGATATTGCCCATGATCAAAAAAAACAAGCTACGTTTGTGGTGCTTGGCGCAGAGACAGAAATGGACAGGCGCATATTAGACGAGATACGCGATCCGCTTACTCATCTTGTAAGAAACAGCATTGATCATGGTATTGAACTTCCTGAAGTGCGTGAAAAGGCGCAAAAACCCTCACAGGGAACGATAAGCATTACCATTAAACAAGTCGATGGCAACAACATTGAAATTTTAGTATCTGATGATGGGGCAGGTGTTGATCTGGAAAAAATTAAGAGGGAAGCTTTAAAGTTGGGGCTAATGAGTAGAGATGAGCTTGAAAGCTATGATGATGAAGCTCTCTTGTCACTGATTTTTAAATCTGGCGTTTCAAGTAGCGAAATCATTTCCGACCTGTCTGGTCGTGGGTTAGGTTTGGCAATTGTTTGGGAAAACATTGAGAAATTGGGAGGGCAAGTTTCAGTTGAGTCGAAATTAGGTGAAGGAACGACTTTTCGTATCGTGTTACCGCTGACGCTGGCCACGTTTCGAGGGGTTTATGTGGGCGTAAGAGGGCAGCAATTCCTTATTCCCACAGCCCAAGTGGTTCAGTGCTTACGGTTATCCAATGAGGATATTAAATCTGTAGAAAATCGGGAACTCATTGTTTGGCAAGGTGAATCTATCGCGGTGATATCGCTTGCAGATGTGCTTGAATTGCCGGTTACGTCTTTAATAGACGAAGAAAAACCAGTGATGTCTGTACTCATTTTAGAGTCAATTCAAAAGAGGATAGCCTTTTTTGTTGATGATATTTTTAGTGAAGAGGATGTGTTGGTCAAACCCTTTAACAAACAACTATCCCGGGTAAGAAACGTTGCTGGTGCGACGTTGTTTGGCAATGGCAAGGTGATACCTATTTTAAATGTTGCAGACTTAATACGATCGGTAGAGAAGGCCTGCCTTTCATCCAAAGTACTTAAGCACCGGCAAGTAGAACTTGAGCCCAGCCAGAAATCCATTCTTGTGGTTGAGGATTCGATTACGTCACGAACGCTGTTAAAAAACATCCTTGAGACAGCGGGATACTCAGTTGCTTCCGCGGTGGACGGGGTTGATGCATTTGAGCAACTGCATGATGGGATCTTTGATCTTGTTGTGTCTGATGTGGATATGCCTAGAATGAATGGCTTTGAACTGACCGAGAAAATCAGGGCGGATAAAACCCAAGGGGAACTTCCCGTTGTGTTAGTAACGGCACTTGATTCCAATAAAGATCGTGAGCGTGGTGCAACGGCAGGGGCAAATGCTTACATTGTGAAACGTAGTTTTGATCAAAGTAATCTACTTGACGTTGTAAGGAGGCTTATATGATTGACGCCTCTCTCACAAAGAATATTCGTGTATTGGTGGCTAATGACTCCCTTGTTGTCACCCAATTGATCACTAAAATACTTGAATCAAGTGGTGGTATTAAAGTGATTGCAACGGCTATGAATGGTTATGACGCTATTGCTCAGGTGGCGCGTCATAAACCGGATGTGGTTTTGATGGATTATCATATGCCAAAGATGAATGGACTCATTGCAACAAGAAAATTAATGGAAACTCACCCACTGCCCATCATCATCATGTCTGCAACCTTAGTTCGAGAGGAATTCAGCTTGCCATTTCAGGTTCTCGATGCCGGAGCGGTTGCTTTGGTTGATGCTCCTATTGGCATTCAGCATACAAATTATGAAAAGGCGGCATCTGATCTTGTGAAAACGGTTAGATCGATGTCTGAGGTTAAAGTGGTTAGGCGATGGGTCAGGGAAGAAAAAAAGGCATCTATTGAACATCATTTGCCGAGTTTGGATACATTAGTAAAAGGACCCGTAAAACTTGTTGCGATCGGTGCCTCAACGGGTGGGCCTGTGATTATTAAAATGATTTTATCAGGGTTACCTAAACCTTTCCCCTTGCCTATAATTATTGTTCAACATATTGCAGCAGGATTTACACAGGGGTTGGCGGATTGGCTTTCGCAAACCACAGGGCTTCCAATTCATGTGGCGAACTCAGGGGAAGAATTACACCCAGGACATGTCTACCTTGCACCGGATGGAATGCATATGATTCTTGATAAAGAAGATCGTCTTACATTACAAAAATCCGCCGTTATGAATGGTCATTGCCCGTCTGTGGGCGCTTTGTTTCGTTCTGTGGCAGAGACGCTAGGCAGTCAAGCTATAGGCATTTTATTGACAGGAATGGGCAATGATGGCTCTGTGGAATTGGGTCTGATGAAAGAAAAGGGCGCGCTTACTATTGTTCAGGATAAAGAATCTTCGGTTGTGTATGGAATGCCGGGGGAAGCCGTGCGACTGGATACAGCGGTGATGGTTCTAACACCTACAGAAATGATTGCCACGTTAACCAAGCTGACAGAGAGTCTCGTGAGAGTACATTGAGGAGTTACTGATGGCTGATAACAACACATCTAACAATAAGGTGACTGTTCTTATCGTTGAGGACAGTCCGACACAAAGTGCCATATTGACGCACTTTCTTGAAAATCATGGCTATCTGGTGATTGCCTCAAGAAATGGTAAGGAGGCGCTTGCCATACTTAAGCAACAAAAACCCGATTTGATTATTAGCGATGTGACGATGCCTGAAATGAATGGTTTATCATTATGTTGTGAGGTAAAAAAAGATAAGTCTCTACAAGGGATCCCATTCATTTTGATGACGGCATTGGATGGCATTGAAGAAATAGTGAAGTGCCTGGAATCAGGCGCTGATAATTTTGTTTCCAAGCCGTTTGATCAAGAGTCTCTTCTTGCACGCATGACCAGCATGTTAAATACGAACCGATTGTCGGCGAATGAGAAATTGGTAAACGGACATGCTATTGATGTGGGCGGTAAGACTTATGTCATTAATCCCAATCAAGAAAATATCTTACGGTTGCTGATGTCCTCATTTGAAGATGCCGTAACGATTAATAAAAAATTAAAAGCTCGCGAAGAAGAGCTACAACGTGCCAAAGAAGAAGCAGACCTGGCCACACTTAAAAAAAGTAGATTTTTGGCGGCAATGAGCCATGAGATACGAACGCCAATGGTGAGTATTTTGGGGTTGCTGGAACTTTTGAATCTTAGTCACTTGGATGCTGACCAACAAAGCACTCTTTTGACGATAACCGAGTCAAGTAAATCTCTGTTGCGTATCATCGATGATATTTTAGATTTTTCAAACATAGAAGCGGGAAAAATGGAAGTGCTGCCGCAAGTTGGGTCGATTCAAGGTGCGCTCAAGAAACTATATCGTATTTACAGTAGCCAAGCGAGTCAAAGAGGATTGGCTTTAAAATTTATCGCTGATTCGACATTAACGCCGGCGCATTGCTTTGATGAGCTGCGATTGCAGCAGTTGCTAGGCAATTTTCTGAGCAACGCCATTAAGTTTACGAAAGATGGGGCTATCGAAATGAAAGCGGAGCTTATTGCGCGGAAAGGCAATATCGAGAGTATACGATTTTCGGTGAAAGACACGGGAATTGGGGTTTCTCCTGAAAATCAATTGCGAGTATTCCAACCGTTTGTTCAAGTTCATGAGCGAGAAAACCCTGATTTCAGCGGAACGGGTCTGGGATTGGCTATTTGTCAACGTTTGGCGCAATTGATGGGAGGGGTGGTGGAGATGAAAAGTGAGTTGGGCCAAGGCACAACGATGACTCTGACGTTAACTTTACCGATTTCAGATCCCACAACACTAGCGCAAGCCACAGGCAATGAATCAAAGCAATTGTTAGCTGATGCTCTTGTCAATCGTCGCGTTGCACCCAGCATCACCGTGGCGCAAAGGGAAAACACCCTTGTTTTAGTGGTGGATGATCATAGTATTAACCGTAAATTGCTCATTCGACAATTGAATATCCTAGGTTATGCCGCCGAAGGGGCTGAAGATGGTTTTGAAGCCTTGACTTTGCTGGGATCTAAACGCTATGGCCTGGTTATTACAGATTGCGATATGCCTGGCATGAGTGGCGAAGAGCTTGCGCGGAAAATACGCAGCAATGAGGTTCATGATAATTCACAACATATACCAATTATTGCCTGTACGGCCAATGTTCAAAAGGATTATAAAGAACAGTGCTTAAAAGCAGGCATGGATGACTTCCTCTTAAAGCCTGTGGCGTTACATGATTTGATGAAAGCGCTTGATCACTGCTTGCCTATCTCTGAGTCAATTCCCATTGATTATGACATGCTAATTGATATTGTCGGGGATAATGACGAGGCCATTCATGAAATATTGATGGATTTTAAACGCACAAATGATACTGATGCAAAACTGTTGACTAAGGCGCTCCGAGATAATGATTTTTCGCTTATCATGAATTTATCCCATCGGATGAAAGGAGCTTGTCAATTGATTGGCGCCAAGGGGCTTGCTTCAGTTTGCCTTCATTTAGAAGAGGCGTCTCGCGCCAAAGATGGAGAAAAAATTGGAGATTATGTCGATCAGTTTAAACAAGAAGCGGATAATTTGAGTGCATATTTGGATGTATTATAATATTTGGATGTATTATAAACAGGGACTGATCATGAAACACTTACGCGTTTTAGTGGTTGAAGATGAGAACTTTCAAAGACATATGGTGCTTCGCATTCTAAAAAGTTTAGGGATAAGCGAAGTGTATGATGCACCTGATGGTATACAAGGTTTGGCGTTGTTAAAACAACATCACCAGCATATTGATCTGCTCATTTGTGATTTGGAAATGCCAGGCATGGATGGCATGGAATTACTTCGTCATGTGAGTGAAAATAACATGAAAATCACCGCTATCATTGCCAGCGGACTGAATCCCGCTTTAGTGAGCTCAATAGAGCCGATGGCATTGGCATACGGAATACCGATTTTGGGTATTATAGAAAAGCCGATTACAAAATTAAAACTTGAAGAATTGCTCGAAAAATACTATTCCACTGACGAGGGAAAGACAAGCGTCCAATTGAAAATGGACAATCATGCTTTTTCTAAAAATGAAATCATTGAGGGTTTGAAAAACGAAGAATTCGAGCCATTTTTTCAGCCACAAGTTGACATGGTCAGTGCTTTTCTCAAAGGTGCTGAGGCGCTCGCTCGTTGGCGTCACCCACAAAAAGGCATCATTATGCCCAAGGATTTTATTTCCCAAATGGAACACGAAGGCTTGATTGATGATTTAATGTGGATTATGTTAAAAAAAACAGCGAGATACGGTCATGCATGGGCGAAATTGGGTGTTGATCTAACGCTTAATCTTTCGGTTAATTTGTCGCTTAAATCTCTTGTCGACCCTAATCTTGCAGAACGTATTTTTGAATGCGTGACTGCTGAAGGAATGGATCCTTACCGTATGATTTTGGAAATTACGGAGTCAGCAAGTGCAACCAATCTGGCGCCTGCATTAGAAAATCTTTCGCGCTTGCGTATGAAGGGGTTTGGCTTGTCCATTGATGATTATGGCACCGGCTATTCCTCCATGCAGCAACTCATGCGTATTGCGTACACAGAGCTTAAGATCGACCAATCGTTTGTCACCGATTCGGCATCTCACGAGTCTGCACGCGTAATCCTGAGTTCAAGTATTGACATGGCAAAACACATGGGTATTACATCCGTAGCAGAAGGCATTGAGTCTCAGAAAGATTGGGAGTATTTGCGGAATCTTGGGTGTGATCTTGCACAGGGATATTATATTGCAAAACCCATTCCCGCGGATGCGTTTTTTGATTGGGCTCAGGAGTGGAATAACAAGGGATTCGAGCGACTCTTAAAATTGAATCAATAGAGGTAACTTTTCACCCACGCCCTTAGGATGACGTAGAAGGACTGGACGTTTTGGTCTGTTAAGTCTGATTATTTCGATAATCAGACTTATATGTAAATTAACTACAGCTTAACGACAGATCCTTTAATATATATAATCAGACCCAAGAGGTTAATCCGCGCCCCTATGTACGGGTGGATATCAAACCGAAAATCCATAATGCGTCCCATCGGGAAGCTCTACATCAAGACGTAGTTTACCCCCTATTGCCTCGATATAGCGCTTAAGAGAGGACAATTTCAGGTCATGACCAGGCTTCTCCATTCCTGCCACTGTGGGTTGTTTGATGTCAAGGAACTGAGCAACATCTACTTGAGTTTTTTGTACACGCTCTCGAAGCTCGGCTAGGTGGATATTAAGCAGTATTTCCTCTGCTTTCTCCTGTGCTTTGGCAACAATTTCGGGCTTTTCTGTTGCCAGAATTTGTTTAAGAGTTCTTGCCATAATAATTACTCCTTCTTTAACTTCTTCAGATGCGCCGTAAACTCACGGTCAGCAATCGGGATCATCTCATCGTAAAATCGTTTTTCGTTTCCGGTCTTATTACCGGCACATAGCAAAATCCCTCTTCGCGCGGGGTTGAACGCAAAAAATGCCCTAATCGGGTCGCCTTTGCTTTGGACGCGCAGTTCTTTCATGTTACTGTGGCATGAACTATTAACAGTGTCTGCGTATGGCCTGGACAGCATGGACCCTCTTTCTTGAAGCACAATGAGTGATGCCAGTACGTTAGTCCTGTCGGTATCGTCCAGACCATCAAACCACTCGTCAAAGGTATCAGTAGTTTCAATCGTCCACATGACCCCTCTTTTTTAATATAGGTCATATACTATATAGTTTCAAGCCTATAGTCAAAGTATTATTGTCATTACTGCCTTATGCTGCCGTATAAAATATAATCGCTTTTGATGGATTCTGTCAAAAATAATGGATGAGGTTGAGGTCGACCTTATTTAGGACGTCTTAATGCAGCACGCTCATTCAACCCTCCACCAGTTGTGGATTTATAATCGATTTCAGCAGCCCTTAGTGCATAGGGCTTAAAGGCGGGGCGTGTTGGCCTGCGGTAGTTGTTCATTTGAGGGTTGTTGTGTATCCCCATTTTTTTGTGATAGCAAAGAGTTCAGCAATATTTACGTCAGTGACGAAACATTTAAAACCTGAAATCTCAATTCTTGTGATTACGTCGAATCGCATCAATACATCTTCGGTTAAACCAAAAGATTTATAATAAAATCCGTAAGCTATGACAAGATCATGTAATATCACTTTGCATTTAATGATGGAGCCTTTTATATTTTGAAAATCAGTATTTGTCCCAATTGTCACAGGAAATTTTAATCATGTGGGACTGAGCAAAGCCTTGGCCTTCTTGAGTGTTCCGGTTGTCCCATATGTCCCACTTATTTCAGTCATTTATTTGGAGTTGATTCAAACAGGCATTGTTTACTAAATATAACCAAAAAAATTGACATAGCAATATAAAAAACTATAATAAGTATACAATAAAGGTCATTATTTAGGTCATAAAAATGCAAACATTATACGCAACACAAGTCGCTCCCTCTGTGCCAGCGACAATGAGACAAAAATAAGGTAAAACTACTTCCATGAGGGCGGTAGGGAAATTGTCAAAATGGTATTAGGATCGAACAACAGTATTAATGAGTTAAATTTAGTCAAATCACAATTAGACGGAAGCGCCAATAATCAACAGATTGAATTAAGTGCATCAACACCATCTGATCCTCAGGTAAAAGCCAGCGGAGCACCGCGCCGGAAATTCACCAAAGCATATAAACTGCAAATTCTGACCTCTTATGATGCCTGTAGTAATGCATTAGAGCGTGGGGCACTGTTGCGCCGAGAGGGTTTGTATCAAGGGTGTATTTCTGCATGGCGAAATCAGCTTGAAATGAATACAGATGACAAGAAAGCTACATTAAAGGGCCGGCGCACTGATCATATGGCTCGAGAAATTGAGCAATTGAAAAAGAAACTGGCTCAAGCCCAGGCTGTCATTGATCTCCAAAAAAAAGTCTCGGAACTGCTTGGGACACACATCCTCTCACACGACAGCAGCGAGGTGAATTGATGGAGCTCATTTCACAAGAAGGTCGAAATAAATCCATTCCGATTGACATGCTTTGTTCCGCGATGTGTATTCCACGGGCCACTTATTACAGACATTTGGAGGATAAAAACGGTGCACAAAATGAGTCACGACTGCCAACCACCCCGGTTAACGCCCTTAATAATCTAGAAAGGCAATGTGTTCTTGATTTATTGCACAGCGAGCGTTTCGTCGATAAAACGCCTTACGATGTGTATTATGAGTTGATGGATAAGGGCGAGTATTATTGTTCGCCCCGCACCATGTATCGCATTTTAGCAGAGCATGGTGAAACAGCAGAACGGCGTTTACAGCGGAATCATCGAGATGCCGTCAAGCCTGAATTAATTGCATCTCGCCCGAATGAAGTCTGGTCATGGGATATCACAAAATTACTTGGCCCTACAAAATGGGTTTATTACCATCTATATGTCATCATGGATATATTCAGCCGATATGTTGTTGGTTGGCTTATTGCAGACTGTGAGTCGCAAGAACTCGCCCGAAAATTATTACATGAGACCGCTTTAAAACACGGCATTCAGCCTCACCAACTGACTATACATTCGGATAATGGGCCAAGCATGAAATCTCACACTGTTTCACAGCTACTCGAACATCTCGGCGTTGCTAAAACCCACAACCGACCTTATACAAGCAACGACAATCCCTTTTCTGAGTCACAATTTAAAACGCTAAAATACAGGCCGGAGTTCCCTGCACGCTGCCAATCGCTGCAACACGCTGAGGCCTTTTGTCAGCAATTTTTTCCTTGGTATAACAAAGAGCATTATCACTCAGGGATCGCATGGTTAACGCCAGAATCCGTTCATTACCAGCGAGATCAATCTATTCTTGAGCAACGACATGCCGTCTTGATGAAGGCTTTCCTTGCCCATCCAGAGCGCTTCAATCATAAAGAGCCACAATTAAAAAGCCTCCCTGATGCGGTGTATATAAATCCACCTGAATCGATTGAAATAGGAAGTAAATCTGGACAGTCGGAGGTGTCTATGGCAGGATAATCGAGTTAGCTAATTCACTACAGAATTTGTCTCATTTCCCCTGGCACGCTCCGGCTAGCATTAGCGAATTAAAAAAAAATCCAACGAAGCTTATTAATGATGCGCATGGAATGCCTGTGGTTATTCTGAATCACAACATAGCTGCCGCCTATTTAATCCCTGCTGAAACCTTTGAAAGGTTAATGGATGCTGTTGATGATAACGAGCTGAAAAACATTGTAGAACAACGTCTTTCAGTGCCATTCACATCCGTTAAGGTTGAGCTTGATGATTTATGAGCTACATTTTCATCCTCTTGCGTTAAAAGAATGGAAGAAACTTTCAAAGGACTTGCAGGAGCAATTTAAAAAACTATTAAAGCGGAGGCTTGAAGATCCGCATGTTATTTCAGCCAAATTGAGCGGTCAGCTTAAAAATTGCTATAAGATCAAATTACATCAAGCCGGGTATCGACTGGTCTACCAAGTTAATGATAATAAAATGCTACTTGTAACGTCTCACTCTAATTTACATATCTCGTCCCTATTTAATTAACCTGAGACAAAGCTCCCCAAGGCAAGCACCTTGGGGAGCTTTTATTTTTAAATTTGTTTCAACAGAGCGATGGCCTCCTTGATGATATCATCTGGTAGATGATTGATTTTTTTATCAGTAGCCAATCGCAGTGATGTAACAATGAGTTTATGTGCTTGTCTTGGATTACCTTTTGAGGACATTCGGAGCAGCTCAAGAGCTGAGTCGGACAACAACTGATGCGTACATCCAGCCTGAGAAAAACCATGTTCAATAAGCTGCTTAAATGCATCGCGCTCAAGAATTGGCTTCAGTTCACAACGTGCTTGGATCCGAGATTCTAATGCAGCATTAGCGGGTTTCCCTATCTCGCGAGCGAGCTCCGGGTGGCCTACCAACCAAACGGTCATGTAGTCTTTGGAATCAAAGACAAAATTGAGGAAAGCTGGAAAATCACGAAAAAATTCAGATGGAAGATTTTGTGCTTCATCAATAATGAATACTGGCATAATGTTCTTTTGAGTAGCCAAGTGAATGATGTACTCCTTAATATCACGCCATAACTGAGCACGACGATAAGAAGAAGCAAGTCCAAGTATCAGCGCCATTTGACGATAAAAATCCAGTCGACCAAAATCTGTCTCGGCGATGTAGAAAACGCTGTATTGATGTGGGTTTAAAGTGCTGGTTAGTTGTCGAAGTGCAGCCGTTTTCCCAAGTCCAGGCTCTGCTGTGAGTAATCCAACGCCAGGTGATTGAAGAAGCCAATTAAACTGTTGAGCAAGGCCTGCAAGCTGGGCGTTATCCCATAATTGGATACTTTTTTTTCCTAAGGGGGCTTGGGTTAAACCAAAAAATGATTGGTACATTTAATTGTCCTCACCGGTTGTTTGTGCAAAGGTGCCAATGGACTCGACATAGTCTTCAAAAACCAATTCGACATTGTGCTCACGCTGGATTCCTTCAGGCGAAGGTGCTGCATGTGGTCGTTGGCGTTTACGATTAAGATTGGCGTCTAAATCTAATAAAACAGCGGCTCCCAAGTTGTCACCGAAGGCTGTTTCAACCCGAACAGCAATATTTGTGTGCGGATTAAACACCAACGTCACTTTCTCACCGACAAGGTTGTGATGTACCTCAAACATCTTGCCATCCCAACTGATCGTTCCATCTTTGCGAACAACTCGCTCAGCACGATGGTAAAAAATATCATCGATTTTATTGGCGAAATAAGGCGTTAGAGGGCGCACGTGAAGCAGGTCGTCTCTCCAACTATCAAGCGGTGTTTTCTTATCTAACCCACCATGCAAACGAATATGATAAACATGCTCAATCCAGGCCCAAAGGCGAGCATTAAGATCACCCAAATCACGAATTTTATCGATATCAAGCTCATCGATAAATTGTTCTCTAAATGTGCGATGAAAACGTTCGAGCTTACCTTTGCCCTCGGGTTCTCGGGCGCGACAATAGACAAGCCGTATCTCTAAGTGTGCACAAATAGTTTGTAATGACTCGGATCGGTATGCAGGGCCATTATCAATAATCAATTTATACGGTACGCCTCGTTTCAATACAGCTGATTTGAGCACGCCCTCTATATCGAGGGCTGTTTCTCCAAGACAAAACGCACTATGTGTAATAAGACGTGAGGAATCGTCAATCAATGAAACCAAGTACGTTTTCCGCATGCCTGATGGCGTTTGTATCCGTGGGCCATGAAGTACATCTCCTTGCCAAATATCTCCTGCATGGGCAGCCACGAATGACCGGCGCTCAATAGTGTCTTGATTGGGTATAATGCGTTTTGACAGGTGCTGTTGTTGTAAAAAGCGATGAACGGAAGCCCGAGCCAATGTGTCTTTAGCAACCAATCCTTCGCGCTCAATCATGCCAATAATAGTGTTAATTGAGCGTGAAGGCTTATCCTTTTTAAGGATCACAATTCTGCTTTGCACGGTTTCTGAAATTTGTGTACTTCCTTTGTCTATGCGCGGTTTAGGATTCAGTGCTTCGATACCCCCTCGCTTCCAATCGTAGTACCAGCGCGCAATTGTTTCTTCACTGATATGCGTTCGTCTTGACTCAGGAATAGTATAACGATCGGCAGCCAAACTTCGGATAATACTTTTAACCTCACCGCGCTTTAGTTCAGCGCGGCTCGCTAGTGGACCAAGAACCATCAGGCGAAACAAAGCCATCGGGTGTAAAGGTTTACTCATTTTTCTCTCCGCTATTAATGGGGAGTGAAGTTAATCAGTAAAATCATGGCACCGAAACGACCAAACTGTGTGGGGTTCATATTTGCATAAGCATTGCACAACTCATGCTTGAACCGATTATATGTTCATGGGATAACAACTCCGGCTACATGGCAAAGGCGCATCGCTTCACTCAAACGCATCTTCTGGAGCGTTGCTTGCCAAAAGTCAGCCATATTTATGGCTCTACCCAGTGCATAAAAATGAGTACACAACGCATCTTTATGAAGTCGAAATTGCTCTACAAAGCGCATCAGCCAACGCTTTATGGTCTGGCGTGAAGGCGGCATTGTTTTTGATATAGCGTAAGCGCTCATACCAGAAAGGTACAATACAAAAGGCCTTTCACCTTAATATAGGTCTCGTCCATGCGCCATGAAATTCCAACGGGTCGCTTATGACGCTTGCGGAAAGTCTCTTCCAGTTGAGGCGAGTAATGAACAACCCAGCGATTGATGGTGGAGTGGTCAACTTTCAATCCGCGCTCTGCCGCCAACTCCTCAATGTCACGATAGCTCAACGCGTAAGCCACGTACCAACGAACCAACATTAAAATCACATCTTGTTTAAAATGCCGTTGGGCCCTACGTTAAGACCTCTGCGCTGCGGGACCCCGTAAGATAATTTTTTATACAGAAATTTTGTTGTGTTACTGCTATTAAATAGATTTGTGTATTTTTTAAATCTTATTTAATACAATTAAAGCAAATAAACTTTGCGTCAATTTTATAAAAATCTTAAATTAATTATATTATATACGATTAAAATAAAAATCAGCCTATTTAGAGGGTCCCACAGCGCAGAGGTCTTAACGTAGGGCCAGCTTGGGATGGGATATAACTCGTTAGGATTGGGATGCATTTTATTTAACCCTTATTTTTTTGTGCTGGAGACCTGCACTGGAATATATAGATGACAGTCTGGTTTGCATTCCATTAGCAGCATGCCCTATCTATACACAAAAGTCACAGCCAAATTGCTCGGTGTTTCCAATCAACAGGAAACCCCATCATGATGGGTTGAATCGCATGCATATCAATCAACGCTAGCAATCGATCTTTAAAATGATTTTGAGGGCTAATGATATTTAATAAGTAGATCATCATGACCAAACTGTTATAAATTTTCCTATTAGATAGCTCATCGAAATTAAAACTACTTATCAAATGCTTTGGTTTAGTTCGCGGCATTTGCATCGTTTTGGTCATCTTTCTATTCCAAATACGTCCATGATGAGCGCATATATTTCGTAAATAAGCGATATGCTCGACATAACTTATCAACAAGGAGTAATCCAAAGCATAGTTTTTGGCAATCTCAGTACGAGGCTTACTTGCTTTCATTGACTTCAACCACCTTGATAACAAACCAAACGACATAATTTCACAAATAACCCATATCGGTGGCATGGACGGTGAAGTATAGGTTTGTTGATAATGCGATATAAAAAGCTCATCACTTCTTTTAAGCTCTTTTTCCAAAAGCATGATGTTTTGCGCATGCCATTGAATGTTATTACTTAACTTGCAGTCCATATAAGCATGTGATCCATGACTCTCAGAAAAATAATAAGCCCATTGAGTTTTTACTGATACTTCAATGCGCTCTATGGCATCTAATAGCAGTAACCTTAACTCTCTGTCAAAAATATATAAATTTAAAACATCAGAGAATCGACTATTCTTTTTAAATTGATGAGTACAACCGTCTTCATAAAATGGCAACCAATAACCAGAGAGACGATAGTAGTTTAAGTGCTTTAAATAATGGGCAGCATCGATATCTATAACCAACCCTCTTTGAGATAATAAAGTAAGTTGTTGGTCTATTGATTGAAAAGGTTTATTATATTGCATTGTCATGGCTTATAAAAAAGTAACCCGTCGGTTTGAGGATACTCATAAGAGCATAGCCTTGACGGGTTTTCTTACTGTAATTATCGCCTATTTTTTAATTTTTCACAACATGCCGATTTCGATTAAGAAATTAGAGTGTATGCTAAAGGGTTTATTGCGGGTTTATTCACTGACAATAAAGGGCGATCAAAGACAACTCTGTCGATGGTTTCTGTCCCCTATCGTGCCCTGATTTTATATATGGTTTCATGGTCTTTCATAGTATTTGATGATCTAGGCCAAATCATAGGGAAGCGGGTTCGATTTCCCCGATTGTGCTTTCGCCGTGCTTATGACAACCTTTGTGATGCAAGACCCGCCACAGCAGATAAAACTTACTTGAAGCTTTTGCAGCTCGCTAACGTCCAATCAGAACAGCAGGTTGCAGACGCCATAGAATTACTACTTGAAGAACGACAACTACCTACGCTTGAAAACGTCAAAGAACTAATGGATGTTTTTCAGCAAGAGCGCCGAAAGGTCAAGGTGATCCAGCCTAATTTGGTGGATTATGATCGATTACTTTCTTCTCATGACTTCACCTCAAGGAGCCATTGAAAATGAAAACACCGATTAATTTAACTCAGGAATTAGAGCAACTACTGGCCCTTTTAAAGTTACCGGTATGTCTTGGTTGCTATCAATCAACGGCTGAGCGAGCTGAAAAAGAGAAAGCATCCTATACTGAGTTTTTATATGAGATCATGTTCAGGGAGAGCGAGCTTCGCAATCAGAAACGGATTGATAAATTGATCAAGGACGCCAAGCTCCCGCGCGACAAATTACTGTCAGATTTTGATATGACACGCATTCCTGGCCTTGCTCCTAGCCAAGTACAGCACCTGGCAGAAGGCGAGTTTATAGACCGCTGCGGCAATGTGTTAATCTTTGGAAACCCAGGAACAGGCAAATCGCACTTAAGCATCGCCTTAGCTCGCGAATGGTGTCTTCTTGGGAGACGCGTTTGTTTTTACACTGCGGCAAGCCTTGTGCAACTGCTTCTCCAGGCAAAATCTGTTCTCAAGCTTGATCAGTTTATTAAAAAATTAGATCGCTTTGAATTACTGATTATTGATGATCTATCGTATGTCCCATTTGAGAGGCAAGAGACCGATGTGCTATTTACTTTGCTTGCAGCGCGCTATGAAATGCGCAGTCTGATGATTACGAGCAACTCTCGTTTCAACCGAATTACTATCCGCAATTCGCAATCTCATGCAGGAATCTAGAACCCAACTACAGCAGACGGTCAATCATGCTATGGTCAATACATACTGGGAGGTTGGCCGCTTGATTGTTGAAGAAGAGCAAAAAGGAGACAAAAGAGCAGCCTATGGCCAATCTCAGATTAATAATCTAGCACAAGATTTACGCAAGGAGTTTGGTAAAGGCTTTACTGCAAGGAACTTATTGAATATGCGGGCTTTTTACTTACAAAATCCAATTTGGCACGCAGTGAGTACCAAATTGACTTGGACGCACCATCGCATTTTATTACGAGTTCAAGATTCTAAGGCACGTGAATGGTATACTCAAGAAGCCATAGAAAACGTATGGAGCGTTAGGGCGTTAGATCGCCAAATTGATAAGCTTTATTATGATCGTTTACTCATGAGTAAAGATAAATCCCCTGTCATCCAAGAAGCGGAAGATCATACAAAGCCATTACAGATTGACGCTAAAAATTACTTGCGTGATCCCTATATTTTAGATTTTCTCAATTTACCTTACCAACCAGTGATTGAAACTGAGCTAGAGCAAGGCCTCATAAACAATCTTCAACAATTTTTGCTAGAACTTGGTAAAGGATTTGCGTTTGTTGAACGTCAACAACGGATTGCCACAGAAGATCAGGATTTTTATATTGATCTTGTTTTCTACAACTTCAAGCTTAAATGCTTTTTGCTGATCGATTTAAAAATAGGCAAATTAACCCATCAAGATGTAGGGCAGATTGATACCTATGTCAGAATTTATGATCAACATCGCAAAGGAACTGATGATAACCCCACTATTGGTTTAATTTTATGTAGCGAAAAAAGTGAGGCCGTTGC
The DNA here is from genome assembly GCA_963784615.1 of uncultured Gammaproteobacteria bacterium. Taxonomy (GTDB): domain Bacteria; phylum Pseudomonadota; class Gammaproteobacteria; order Legionellales; family Legionellaceae; genus UBA11403. The sequence goes on along the minus strand of CAWASG010000001.1, from coordinate 492,272 downwards.
TAAATATTCGGTATTAACCGAAAGCAAACAACTTTTTGCTTCGAAGTACTTGCACTATTTACCAACGGAAGAGGAGCTGCGCTCTGAGCTTGAACGTGAGCGTGCTGTTTTAAATGAATTGCCTGATAATGAATAGGAATTCTAACCTGAACGCGCGTCCCTAATTCAGAAGCATTGTTGTGCAATGGCAGAAATGGATGAACTAACACCAATAATAAAGCTTGGCGCGCCGATAATTAAACGGAGCCCTCGTTACTATAATCCCCCTGCTCATTTCAGCAGAAAGATACAATTCGTCTATACTCATCATAATAGAGTTGGAATAGTCACTTTGACAGGGAGTCAATGAATGCGAGTTGAAAAAAGAAGTTCTGGTATCCGAGGCCTTGATAGCATATTAAACGGCGGGTACTTAAACAACAGATCGACGCTTCTCAAAGGTGGCCCTGGGTCAGGAAAAACGATTTTCACTCTTTTTTTTCGCTCATGCGCAACTCATCAAAGGTGAAAGTGTCGTCTATGTTACCTGTGATGAACAACCAGATCAAATTATTGAACACATGAATGGCTTCGGATTAAATGTGACCTTTCGGCAAGCCTGTGTGACATACCTAGAATGATTTTGTAGAGTAGGCTCTTCTTAACAGAGGAGTTTTACTCGATGGATAGCATCACATTAGAATCAGTAGAGGCGGCATTTTGTGACTGGCGTGCTCAGCGCAATAGTCGCACGGATCCGATCCCCGAATCTCTCTGGGCCATGGCGTTGAAACTTTACCCTGCACACAAACACTCTAAAATTTGTCATCGACTTCGACTGAGTGCCGGTCAGTTTAAGCCTCGCTTGGAAAGCCGAGTACAATCTCCTGCTGATAAAGGTTTTGTTTTGGCATCCAGAGATGAGGTTAAAACCAATCTCCTGAAGAGTTCCGAGGTTCGATTAACCATACAAGGCAAGGATCGAGCGATGACGCTTTGTGTTAGCGTACATGAGCTTCCTCTGATATTGCCTCATATTGGCGCGTTGTTATGATTCAAATCACACCACAGCATCACCTGCATCTCAGTGTTGAGCCAATTGATTTTAGGAAAGGCATCGATGCATTGGTGGGGCTTTGTCGCCAAAGTATAGGTTCTCCCTATGATGGCGCAGTGTTTGCTTTTCGCAACAAAAGCGGCATAGCCGTCAAACTATTAGTTTACGACGGCACGGGTTTTTGGCTATGCACGAAACGATTCTCTCAAGGCAAGTTGGCCTATTGGCCAAAATCCAGTGACGAGCGAATTTGTGCTACAACGATGACGATTATCCTCAATCAGGGGACGCCTGCAGCAATGCATCCTTCTTGGCGCTCGCTTCCAAGCTCTGCTTGAGAGTTTGCTTGTAATGCCATGGCAACCAATCGTGAGGATTGTGTATCACTGCTTGTTCGTTATCGATAAGTGCGCTCATGTATTCGCATGGATTGATATCGTTTTGGGCCGCGCTGTATAAGGCCGATTGCACGTAACTCGCAAATGCGGCGCTGTTTAAGGTTTTATAAAACATCGATGATTTTCTAACCTGAATCACCAATTTTAGTGCGCGCTCAACGATATTCGTATCAAGCGGGGCATGAGGTTGACGCAAAAACTGTGATAATTCTGTCCAACGATTTAATATGTAGTCAATCGCCTTACCCGCAACAGAATTAGGCTCAAACTCCGGCTTTTGTTCCTCAAGATACAATCTAAGCGCGTCCATAACGGGTGTGCTTTTTTCTTGATGATAGGCGAGTCGCTTCTCACTGCTATAGCCCTTGGTGTGTGACTCGTGGTCGTATATGGTACCAATTAAGCCAATGACTTTATCGGCCACATCATCATAGCCATCGGGCAACTCGTAAAACTGTCGCCTGGCATGAACCAGGCAATAACACAGGATGTATAAATTCTCAGATATACCTTGCGGAATATTAGCTGATAATGCATCGCACATCATGATGGGGATATCTAAACTTGCGTCACGTATACTCATGATATCTGTGATGCATTTGCCAGCCGTGCGATTATCGGTGATATAAAGGTACGTTCGATGGTCTTCATGAAGGCTCACAATCCCTGTTGTAAAACAAGTGTGTTGGCTTTTTTCACCTTTTGCAGCCGCTTTAGCAGCTTTGATTTCGCTCATGATTTTTACAGAAGTGTCACACGCCGCAGCGCAATTTCTACAGGTTATAACGGGTGGCACTTGCTAATGGCGCACCACGAACGCTAACCAAAGTCCCTGGCTCGCTCATCTCGTATAAGCGCCCATCACAAGCCTCTGCAGGACAAGTATCGCCCGGATTTAATTCAGGATGCTCAACCTCAATGATAGACGCGCCCTCATAGGCATCAGCACCATTTCGCCCGGGTCTTTTTAGCCATAAACATAATCACCACATTGTACGTGGCATCATTATACCGCAGGTTTTAAAAGCCAATTTTTCCTTTCTAAGAAGGCGTTTAAGGGATTATTATTTTTAAGCTACGGCCGGGATCAAATGTGGTGTTTGTAACGTCTTGTGCACATCCAGGATCAAGTCAAATAGGAAGATTATAAATGGGGCAAAAATGCATGGGAATTTTGAAAAAACGACCTAAAACCCTGTCAACCCCTAAATTAAAAATATTTTCTATCGCAGCCCTACCGAAAGGTCACATTGCTCCAATGCTCGGGCCTAGCATGGCGCTGGGGCTTGGGACAGCACTGGGTGACTTTCTACTCCTGCGGCATGCATTAAAGACTGTCTTTGTTGGAATTTCGATAATCATAGGATTATCTGTGCTTATCGGGATTTTGGTACATGTTGATCCTCAAATGCCCGAAGTGGCATCACGCACCAGAGTGAAGCTGAGCGATATTATTTTAGCTCTCTCGTCGGGCTGCGCAGGCGCATTAGCGTTCACCACGGGCGTGTCAGAGACTATGATTGGAGTAATGGTTGCAGTCGCGTTGTTACCGCCTCTTGCGACGTTCGGGCTACTTCTGGGCAGCGATTATGTCGCGCTTTCCATAGGATCGCTCTCGCTTTTTCTGGTGAATCTTATTTGCGTGAATTTTGCTGGCGTAACAACTTTTCTGATACAGGGCATTCACCCACTAACTTGGTTGGAGAAAGAACGGGCAGCGAAAGCAACACGCCTCGCTTTCTGTTTGTGGGGAGGGATGTTGGTGTTAATGGTCATCATGATCTTGCTCATATAACGGATATTTCGATAACGCTAACACGATCTGTCCCATACCTTTATTTGTTAAAATAGCCATTTTTTAAGTCGGTTTCAAACTCATTAGGCCAATTAGTAAGGTACAATCCATATTTTTTTTTAATAGAGCTCTTTGCTATGGTAATCCAAACCTGTGAGCCTACGATTTGCCTTGGGGCATAACTCGAGCCTATCTCTATAGTTATTTTAAATTCATTAGAAGGCAACCCATGTCTTTGTAAAATGCTGTTAACATCCTCTTTTATTATATCCTCTTCATCATACATGATTCACTCCTTGAACTCTCACTTAAGTTAATTATAGTCTTAAAAAGTTGTGCCGACCTTGAAAAGAAGGATTTGGACATAAAAACGTGCTTCATTACTCGCAGTTATGCACGCAGTTGGTGTTGATATTGCAGCCAAAGCGCACGTTATGCATTGAGATATAGTTTCCATTAGTCATCAGCAATTAAATTACATATAATTAGGATCTGTTGAGATATTTGCTCTACAGCCTCTAACGTATATTTCAGGGACGGAAAGAAATGACTAAACCAATTCGCAAACATTGTATAATTATAGTTTTCTTGATCACTATAGTATCATTATTAACGAGTGGTATTTGGACCTACTCTCTTTATCAGCAGGCTATTAAAGCTAATGACATCGTCATTACATCTTATGAGTCCATCAGAGCTATAAATCGAACGCTGCTAGCTATTAATGATGCAGCTTTAGACGTAGATGCTCTATTACTTACAAAAAATAAAATTAACATAAAAAAAATACGAGAAGAAATAATCGCTATTCAAGTTAATGTTGAAACCTTTTCGTTATTAGTACACAAGCAACCTATAGAAAGCCAGATTTTTAAGGCAACAACCCCTCTAATAGAGCAAAAAATTAAATTTTTACAACAAGTACTTAAAGAATATTCGTCTCTTGATAAAAAACTTGATATACATCTCATGTCAGACAAAAGCAAGTTCCCTCTTACTGATAAGATTAATCAGCTCATGCTCAATATAAGAATCATTAAAACCGATCAACTCAATACGGCAATGAATCAATATCAACACTTCATTAATATTGCAAATCAATCATTCATTTCATTGGGCCTACTAAATATGATATTAATATTTTTATCTTTTTTTTTAAAGCGACAGAGGACCTAAAGTATGAAGATAAAATATATTAAACTCCGAGGATTCACGCTGATTGAGCTCATAACAACCATCGCAATTATGGCAATTTTGGCCGTATTTATTGTCCCAAAATTTATTGATTTATCATCAAATGCACAAACAACAGTAACCAATGCTATTGCAAATACCTTGTCTACTGCCAATGCTGAAAACTATTCCGCCAGAATAATAAGTACCGTTCATGGCGCTCGTATCAGAAATTGCAGAAACGCAGCAAATCTATTAACAGGCGGGTTGCCAACCGGATATACTATTACTAGTGCGCGAGTTGGCATTAATGCGACTGTTAGCTGTACGTTAAATGGACCAAATTCGTCAACAGCTACCTTTTTGGTAACAGGCATACGTTAAGCCAGAACCTAAACTTGCCCGGAATAAACTCGATGAAAAGAAGGATTTGGACATAAAAACGTGCTTCATTATATTAGAACCATCATTTATTATTCCCACATCACATTACTGTGATGCTTCATAGCCGCTTTGAGCATGCGGATCAAAGGAAACGACCGTTGAGCTAAGTTTATTTTTGATTCTTCATCTTCGTCCTGTTCAGCAACTTGGGGTGTCGTTTGTCCCTCTTGTTTAATCGCTAATTCCAATCGCGATAAAGCTTCTGGAATATCATCAGCAACTATTGCACCAGGCACTGTACCACTATGCCCCATAAGCGTTAACAACTGTTTCGCTTTGTCACCTATTGTAATGTCTCGAAAAATATAGCTCTTAACCGAAGTATTTATCTCGCACTATCTTGATCACAAGCCTTGTGATTACGATCAAAAACAATGAGATGAAAAATTAATTATGATTAGTGACTGATCAACATGTATTATTGAGTCTCTTACCAAACAATAAAACAAGAGATCAGTCATGGCGCATATTTTCGCAGATATTTTATCATTAGTACACTATATTCATATCCAAAGGCATGAGCCTGAGAAGTTAGGCTTAAAAAATTGCCTGTGTTGCGGTAAATCAAACCCTTGGCGACATGGTGGTTATTCTCGTGAAGCGGATCGCATTAATCCTTCAAGTACCTCACTAAATCCAGTGTTTATTCAGCGATACTATTGCCCCTGTTGCGACAAAACATGTTCAGTCCTTCCGGAATGCATTCCACCGCGTAGATGGTATTTGTGGGATATGCAGCAGATCATTTTTGTATTGTACCTTTCTGGTATGAGCGCTTACGCTATATCAAAAACAATGCCGCCTTCACGCCAGACCATAAAGCGTTGGCTGATGCGCTTTGTAGAGCAATTTCGACTTCATAAAGATGCGTTGTGTACTCATTTTTATGCACTGGGTAGAGCCATAAATATGGCTGACTTTTGGCAAGCAACGCTCCAGAAGATGCGTTTGAGTGAAGCGATGCGCCTTTGCCATGTAGCCGGAGTTGTTATCCCATGAACATATAATCGGTTCAAGCATGAGTTGTGCAATGCTTATGCAAATATGAACCCCACACAGTTTGGTCGTTTCGGTGCCATGATTTTACTGATTAACTTCACTCCCCATTAATAGCGGAGAGAAAAATGAGTAAACCTTTACACCCGATGGCTTTGTTTCGCCTGATGGTTCTTGGTCCACTAGCGAGCCGCGCTGAACTAAAGCGCGGTGAGGTTAAAAGTATTATCCGAAGTTTGGCTGCCGATCGTTATACTATTCCTGAGTCAAGACGAACGCATATCAGTGAAGAAACAATTGCGCGCTGGTACTACGATTGGAAGCGAGGGGGTATCGAAGCACTGAATCCTAAACCGCGCATAGACAAAGGAAGTACACAAATTTCAGAAACCGTGCAAAGCAGAATTGTGATCCTTAAAAAGGATAAGCCTTCACGCTCAATTAACACTATTATTGGCATGATTGAGCGCGAAGGATTGGTTGCTAAAGACACATTGGCTCGGGCTTCCGTTCATCGCTTTTTACAACAACAGCACCTGTCAAAACGCATTATACCCAATCAAGACACTATTGAGCGCCGGTCATTCGTGGCTGCCCATGCAGGAGATATTTGGCAAGGAGATGTACTTCATGGCCCACGGATACAAACGCCATCAGGCATGCGGAAAACGTACTTGGTTTCATTGATTGACGATTCCTCACGTCTTATTACACATAGTGCGTTTTGTCTTGGAGAAACAGCCCTCGATATAGAGGGAGTGCTCAAATCAGCTGTATTGAAACGAGGCGTACCGTATAAATTGATTATTGATAATGGCCCTGCATACCGATCCGAGTCATTACAAACTATTTGTGCACACTTAGAGATACGGCTTGTCTATTGTCGCGCCCGAGAACCCGAGGGCAAAGGTAAGCTCGAACGTTTTCATCGCACATTTAGAGAACAATTTATCGATGAGCTTGATATCGATAAAATTCGTGATTTGGGTGATCTTAATGCTCGCCTTTGGGCCTGGATTGAGCATGTTTATCATATTCGTTTGCATGGTGGGTTAGATAAGAAAACACCGCTTGATAGTTGGAGAGACGACCTGCTTCACGTGCGCCCTCTAACGCCTTATTTCGCCAATAAAATCGATGATATTTTTTACCATCGTGCTGAGCGAGTTGTTCGCAAAGATGGAACGATCAGTTGGGATGGCAAGATGTTTGAGGTACATCACAACCTTGTCGGTGAGAAAGTGACGTTGGTGTTTAATCCGCACACAAATATTGCTGTTCGGGTTGAAACAGCCTTCGGTGACAACTTGGGAGCCGCTGTTTTATTAGATTTAGACGCCAATCTTAATCGTAAACGCCAACGACCACATGCAGCACCTTCGCCTGAAGGAATCCAGCGTGAGCACAATGTCGAATTGGTTTTTGAAGACTATGTCGAGTCCATTGGCACCTTTGCACAAACAACCGGTGAGGACAATTAAATGTACCAATCATTTTTTGGTTTAACCCAAGCCCCCTTAGGAAAAAAAAGTATCCAATTATGGGATAACGCCCAGCTTGCAGGCCTTGCTCAACAGTTTAATTGGCTTCTTCAATCACCTGGCGTTGGATTACTCACAGCAGAGCCTGGACTTGGGAAAACGGCTGCACTTCGACAACTAACCAGCACTTTAAACCCACATCAATACAGCGTTTTCTACATCGCCGAGACAGATTTTGGTCGACTGGATTTTTATCGTCAAATGGCGCTGATACTTGGACTTGCTTCTTCTTATCGTCGTGCTCAGTTATGGCGTGATATTAAGGAGTACATCATTCACTTGGCTACTCAAAAGAACATTATGCCAGTATTCATTATTGATGAAGCACAAAATCTTCCATCTGAATTTTTTCGTGATTTCCCAGCTTTCCTCAATTTTGTCTTTGATTCCAAAGACTACATGACCGTTTGGTTGGTAGGCCACCCGGAGCTCGCTCGCGAGATAGGGAAACCCGCTAATGCTGCATTAGAATCTCGGATCCAAGCACGTTGTGAACTGAAGCCAATTCTTGAGCGCGATGCATTTAAGCAGCTTATTGAACATGGTTTTTCTCAGGCTGGATGTACGCATCAGTTGTTGTCCGACTCAGCTCTTGAGCTGCTCCGAATGTCCTCAAAAGGTAATCCAAGACAAGCACATAAACTCATTGTTACATCACTGCGATTGGCTACTGATAAAAAAATCAATCATCTGCCAGATGATATCATCAAGGAGGCCATCGCTCTGTTGAAACAAATTTAAAAATAAAAGCTCCCCAAGGTGCTTGCCTTGGGGAGCTTTGTCTCAGGTTAATTAAATAGGGACGAGATATGTAAATTAGAGTGAGACGTTACAACCTATCATCGTGATATTTCCATAATCTTTGCATGAGAACGTCATTAACATAGGTTACTCCTTTGATCCATATTCCAAATATGTTTTGCAATCATATATTCTTCATTTGTAGGTATGACACTGACCATAATAATACAATCCTTTTTACTAATAATCGTCGCATTCATTTTATTGGCTTCATCATCTATCTTAATACCTAACCAGGTTAAGTGCTCGCATATTTTTTTGCGGATAATCGGCGCGTGTTCACCAATGCCGGCTGTAAATACAAGCGCATCACATCCTCTGAGGGCCACCGCTAAAGAACCAAATTCCAGTGCTGCGCGGTAACAAAATAAGTCGATAGCTTCCCCCGCATCAGCATCCCCACTTGATAGTAGTTCGCGTACATCATTACTGATGCCTGAAACGCCTAACAAGCCTGACTCGGTATATAGCAAGTGCTCAACCTGTTTTGCGGTATAATGCTTTTCTTGCATAAGATATAAAAGTACCCCCGGGTCGATTCGGCCACAACGGGTGCCCATCATTAGTCCATCTAAAGCCGTCAATCCCATCGATGTAGCAACACTTTTGCCTTGATACATCGCACACATACTCGCTCCGTTACCTAAATGCGCCACTATGACACGCTTACTGCCAACCTCACCAATATGTTGAGTGATAACGGAGGCAATGTATTCATATGAAATGCCGTGAAATCCATAGCGGACAATACCTTCAGCGGTTAATTTTCTTGGAATCGCAAAAAGCGTTGCAAGCTTGTCTTGCGTACGATGAAATGTAGTATCAAAGCAAGCGACTTGTGGCATTTTGGGATGGATGGTTTTTATAATTTTTATCGCTTCGAGATTTTGCGCTTGATGAAAAGGGGCTAATGAGTTCAACTCAGCTATTTTATCCATAACTTCATCAGTGACTAAAGTGGGTTGAAAAAAATACTGTCCGCCATGGACGATACGATGCCCTACTGCTTTTAATCTCATCTCATCAGCCAAATGCTCGAACCAATTAAAAAACGCTCGCAACCCAGCTTCAGTTCCTTTAGATGAAATCGCTTGTTTTACTATTTGCACATGGGTTGCATTGAATAGCGTTAAACAAGGTGTTTCAGAAAGGTGCTCAATTTCGCCATGATAAAGTAAATTTAATGTTTGCTGGCACGCAAAAATAGCAAATTTAATGCTGGAGGAACCGGAATTAATAACCAATATGACGTCAGCCATTTAATTTTTCCTTATTACGAACATACGCCAGAGCCATGGCACACGATGCTTTACGAGAGATATCTTCACTTCCTCGGCTGGTTAAAATAATGAGGAAAAGTTTGGCATAATAAGGCGCTTCTACAAAAAATACATGACTCACTCTTCGCCCAGTTAGCAAACTCGTTTCCCTATTCACAACCCAGTTGCATTATCATAAATCACACTCATAAATTGATTATAACCCAATCAATTTTTCATTAATGATTGCTTCAACACTCAACATAATAACCTCTATTTCCTGCGTAATATCTTCTTGACGAACCATATTGAGATGCTGGCTCAACTGTTTAATATTTTTCTCTAAACGCCCTAACGCATTGTCAAGATGATGTAATCGTTGATAATTTTCTGTGATAAATGAACGATAAAACACAAAATAAAGGGTTGATAGTAAATAATGATTGATAAACTCAAATACAAACTGATCGGCCGACACATTTAACAAGGGGGGGGATGATAAATGATGATCATTCCCCGTTGTAAATTCTACAAAAGGTTGCAGCGTTTCTGTTTCCATTCTGTCGTTACTGCTTGTATTAAAAAAGAACCGCCATAAAGCTGGATGTGGTTTAATATTCAGCTCTAATGAAATCGTTTCAAGTGTGTTCACTAGCTTTAAAATAATATCAGGAATTTCTTCTGCCGTTTCATATCCAGCAATTTCTCGGATAACGCGTTTATCACCCGCCAAATTCACCGCTAATTTTCGACCAACAATAACGAATCTAAGTACTTTATCAGGATTATTTTCTTCGAAATGTCTTAATTGTTGAATGATAGCGTCATTAAAATTCCCACAAAACCCTCGCTCAGAGCCAATAAGAATACAAATAACAGGTGCTGTTTCTATAGGTAATTCCAAATAAGACGGATAAAATTTAAAAAAATCTTGTCCGACCTCTTTTATTGTATTGATTGAATTATCCTGCATTGAAATATATTTGCTCATTTTATTAATTTCGAACAAAGCATGATTTTTCATGGCTTTCATAATGTTATTGATGTCGTCTAGTGCATGAATATGTTCCTTTAAACGCGTCAATTTAGACATACATGCCCTTACTTGGTTAAGCAGGAGTTAACGAAAGCGACCCACTGTTCTCGTGGACTAGATAAACTTAAATGACACTCTGTTAATCCTTTCTCGATGTTTATTAGTTGAATAGAAATAGCTTCCAACGGATAGTCGTCCAACAGGTGATCGTTATATGCAATAAGCCAGGATAACTGGAACTCAATGGGTAAAGGAGAAAGACGGTCTTGTTTAAATATTTCTCGTAATATACGCCCACGATGCACGCGTTGCTGCATCTCTTTATCCAGTTTCGCGCCGAATCTTGTGAAAATTTCCAAATCCAGGAATTGCATATAATCCAGTTTCATGCGTCCGGCTTCATCTTTGATATGTTGATGTTGTGCACGCCCACCCACACGAGAAACCGATTTTGTAATATCAATGGCAGGAAAAAATCCTCCTGAGAATAATTTAGCATCAAAGAAAATTTGCCCATCATTGATTGAAATTAAGTTCGTTGGAATATAAGTCGCTATCTCCCCTTCTTTTGTTTCAATAATCGGTAATGCGGTCATGCTCCCACCACCCATTTCGGGAGAAAGGCAGGTGGATCGTTCAAGTAATCGTGCATGAAGATAAAAAATATCGGCAGGAAAAGCCTCACGACCTGGTGGACGTCGCAATAAGAGGGATAATTCGCGATAACAGTTGGCGTGCGCTGTTAAATCATCATAAACCACCAAAGTATCACGACCTGAATTCATCCAATATTCTGCAATCGCACATCCGGCAAACGGAGCAAGGTATTGTAGCCCAGGTAAACTTGAGGCTTCTGCCACCACAACAGTCGTATAATCCAGGGCTCCCGATTCTTTCAAACTCTGAATAATGGTCGTTACGTTTGAACGATTTTGTCCTGTCAGGACATATACACAATAAACATGTTTATCTTTTTGATTAATGACAATATCCAAAGCCAGTGAGCTTTTACCAAGCCCATTATCACCTATAAGAAGTTCACGCTGTCCTTTTCCGATAGGGATGAGGTTATCAAGAATTTTGTTTCCTGTATAAAGCGGTTTGTTTACAAAATCACGTTGAATAATCGGTGGCGACAAAATATCCAATAAACCGCGCGCCTCACTCGATATATTCTCGCCACCATCAAGAGGGCTGCCTAAGGGATTAATTATTCGACCAAGCAATTTATCCCCGACAGGAATACTTAAAGACGAGCTAAAATGAAAAGCCAAAGCCCCAGCGCTCAGCTTTTCTGTCTGCTCAAGCAAAATGGCGCCAACAAGATGCTCGGTCAGATGAAACACCATCGCACGGCTACCATCCTCTGTCAGAATGATTTCATCAATAGCCGCCGAAGCCAATCCCTTAATCCACACAATACCATCGCCGACAGAGCTAATAATGCCTTCTTCTAATAAACGAACGTTGAATCGATAACTCTTAATCCGATCTTGAATTTGATTAAATATTGATTGAGCCTCAGCTTGTTTCACTGGCCACCTCAGTAAAAAATGTTAATTCATCCCGCACGCTTGCTTTTAAAGAAATGGAGCCTATTTGGATATTGAGACCGGCTAGCAAATCTGGATTTTGCAGGAATTGAATCTCAATCGTCTCATTGATAAGATGCCCGATGCTGTCTGTTATGCGTTTTTTATCTGGTTCAGATATTGGATAGGCACTTTGAACCATGATTTTGTTTTCATTTTTATATCCATTTTTTAATATAGCCACTCTATCTTCAGAGAAATGTGTCATATCATTCAACAATAACTTAATCAATTTGTTTTGAAGCGTAACATCTGCGAATTCCGCTAAAAATTTAGAAGCGAATTGACTGGCAATCAACATGGCTTCGTTTGCATTTTTTTCAATAAGTTTGTTGATGTTTTGCTTTTCCTGCGATTGTAACTTTATCCTTTCTTCATCCATTGTTTTTAATAATTTAATATGCTCCTGCGATCGCCATTCCTCAAGCTCTTGGTGAAATTGCTTCTGATTTTGTTCCTTCTCTAAACTCCATTCTTGTAATCGATTTTCATAGCGCAACCGCAAGTTTTCGGCTTCTGTTTGAAGCTTGTTGGCATCTGTAAGCTTTTTCTCAATCATGTCTTTACGCTTTTTTATGATTGTCTGTATAGGCACATAAAAAAAACGCTTCAAAAGCCAAATCAAAACGAGAAAATTAATCATTTCCAAAACAAATGTAGACCAGTTCAATTCCATTGTTAACTTCCTCAATGAGGCATTAAATAAGCAATTAATGGGTTTCTAAACAAAATAATCAACACAATAACCAAGCAATAAATCGCAAGTGACTCAATCATCGCGAGCCCAATAAACAAGGTGCGCATAATTGATTTTTCAGCTTCTGGTTGTCTCGCTAATGCCTCTAACGCTGAGCTAATTGCACGTCCCATAGCCAGTGCAGGAAACATAATACCTATGGCGATCGCCAACGCTGCAACCACGGTTGATGCTAATGTAAACCAACTCATATCTATCATGAGGTGCTCTCCTTTGTTTGTCGATACTGTTGTGACTGTATGCCCCCAGCGATGTAAATCAACGCCAACATACCAAAGATATATGCTTGAATGATTGCTTCTACTATATGTAACATTAAAATAGGAATGGGTGCCAAAAAGCCTGCAACCATCAACACAATCAAACCCGTTAATTCTAAACTCATCATGTTGCCAAATAAGCGGATGGCTAATGCCAATGTTCTCGAAAATTCGCTAATTAAATGAAAAGGCAAGAGCAATGGGCTTGGTTGAACATAATGTTTTAGATAATTTTTCAAACCTTCAGAGCGGATACCAAAATAATGCACCGAACAAAACGTTAAAATGGCTAAACAAGCCGTAACTGACAAATCAGCTGTCGGCGAATGAAGCCCGGGAATGACGCCGATTAAATTTGAACACAAAATAAATACCCAGAGTGTTGCAATATAGGGAAACACAAGAGAAACATGTTCTGGCAACACATCTTCAATGGCCTCTTGCATCACGAGATAAATCCCCTCAAGCGCAATTTGAGGTTTACTGGGTTTTAATGAGAGCTTTCTCGTGAATAACCATGACAAAATCGATAAGACGACAAGAATCAGAAAGCTCGTCAATATGCTTTGTGTGATTTGCAATGGCCCTACCTGAAAAACACTTCCTGTGAACATCACTCACGCTCCCGAATAAAGAGATAAACATTCATCACACCAACAAACACGCCGACGATAATCAAACTGATCGTCCAGCTAATGGAAAATCCTTTTAATTTTTCATCCAACCATAGCCCTAAATACGCCCCCAAAATAACCGGTAGAATAAAAAGAAAGCCAAGTGCACCAAGATACACCGTTTGTGCTAATAGCGTTGTACGCTCCTTTTTAGCCTTATCCAGTTTTTCTATATCCAGACGAAGGTTTTTTTTAAGCTCATTATGCATGTCATTATCTTTCATCATGGCCCCATCGTTTGAGCACTAATAAACGTTTTAATATTTCTTCATCTAATTGACGCAAACTTGCTTTAATACTTCGAAGATTCTCCTCTTCCTCTCTAAACACATTATCCATTTGCTGTTGGAGATGATGGTAATCCCTATCACGACAATAATGCCTTGCGCTAATATGTAATTGATTGTCTTTGAAATAAAGCATAGCACCTGGAAAGGCTAAATACTCTTCCTGCTGATTCTCATAAGTAAATCGAGATAATCCAAAACTTAAGCACGTCATCATTCGGGCATGATGCGCAAGAAGTCCAAATTGCCCAGAGGCATCTGTACCAACAAAAGAACTGACACCCTCAATTTTTTCATATTGAGTCGGGCTTTCCAGATGCAGTTCGAAAGTATTCATGGCGCAACGGTACTCCTGGCAGGCATTCGACCCAACATATAACACTGTTCTTCTGAAAAATGGTCAAAATCACCGCGAAGAAAAGATTCACAATCGGCCAAGGTTTGCTTGAGTGGCACTGAAACTCCTTTCAGGCCGGTGTGTTCGGCTGTCGTATGGAAAGGTTGTGTTAAATAGCGTTGTAATTTTCGTGCGCGAAGAACCATGCTTCTATCCTTTGGCGAGAGCTCTTCAATGCCCATCATGGAAATAATATCTTCAAGCTCATGATAACGAGCGATATGTTCACGAACGCCCTCGGCCACAACGTAGTGTTGATCCCCTAAAATGTGTCTATCCATAAATTTTGATTTGGACAATAAGACATCAACCGCTGGATAAATGCCTTTACCTGCTTGAGATCGGGTCAAGATAATCACTGAATCCAAATGTGAAATAATACCGTTCACTGCAGGATCACTCATATCATCCGCGGGTACATAAACTGCTTGTACAGATGTGACAGATCCCTTGTTTGTCGAGGTGATTCGTTCTTGTAACTCTGAAATTTCAGTCATTAAGGTCGGCTGATAACCCACATTCGCTGACATTCGACCAAGTAATCCTGAAATTTCACTGCCCGCTTGAACAAAACGATAAATATTATCCATGAGAAACAAGACTTCCTTTTGCAGGGTATCTCGTAAATATTCAGCATAGGTGAGCGCCGACAAACCCACTCGAAATCGGACCCCTGGCGATTCGTCCATTTGGCCAAATACCATGAGCGTATTATCCATAACCCCTGCTGATTGCATTTCATGCCATAGCTCATGCCCTTCTCTTATCCGCTCACCCACTCCGGCAAACACCGAAACACCTTGATGTAATTGGATAATGGCATGCATAAATTCCATCAATAAAACCGTTTTACCAACGCCAGCCCCACCGAACAAACCAGTTTTACTTCCCCGAACGAAGGGGCACAGTAAGTCGATCACTTTGATGCCTGTCTCGAGGATCGTTTGGTTTGAAGAGTGAATATCAAGGGGCGCAGGTTTTGCTAAAATATTGCGATATTCTGTACTAACAATTGGGCTTATCCCATCTAATGGTTCGCCAAATACATTCAATAAACGCCCCAAGCAACTGGATGAAACTGGAACAGATAACGGGCCACCCCGATCATAAACATTCAAGCCCCGCTGTAATCCTGAGGCACTATGTAGCGTAATCGCCCTTACATGCTGTTGATCAATATGTTGATAGACTTCTAAAATATAGCTGTCATGATTCGAGTAAACTTTAAGAGATTGATGCAAGGGAGGCAAATTCGTACAAAGAATAGTGATAACGGGACCGTGAACCTCAACAATGGTTCCAATTAATTGTTCATCATTCAATCCTGAATTGATAGTCATAAGTCCATTTAGTGTAATCTAATTGTGATACTTTTTATTATAGTCCGTATTTAAGAAAGAACATCGCCTGGTTTAGCCTGTTGCAGGGTTTTGCTTCTTTAGCAAAAATTGCTTATCATTTTTCTCAACTTGAGAAAGAAGGTGTTGATAAGCTCACTACAGCTTATGACCAACTGATTGACACAATAAAAATAGAGTAGAGCTATGAAAAAAAACACGCTTTCACCAGAACTACTTTACAAAATGGATGCCTATTGGCGCGCGACCAATTATCTTTCGGTTGGCCAGATTTATCTCTACGATAATCCTTTGCTTAAGGAACCGCTGAAGCTGTCACACATCAAACCTTTTATCGTTGGACATTGGGGCACCGTGCCGGGTCTGAACTTTATCTATGTGCATTTGAATCGGGTTATCAAAAAGTACAAACTCAATATGTTCTACGTCGCAGGTCCCGGTCATGGTGGAGCGGCGCTAGTAAGTAATACCTACCTTGAAGGTACCTACAGTGAGATCTATCCAGACATCAGCCAAGACGAAACCGGGCTGAAAAAGCTGTTTACGCAATTCTCATTCCCTGGCGGGATTTCTAGCCATGTTGCGCCAACAACGCCCGGTTCGATTCATGAAGGAGGAGAGCTTGGGTACTCACTTAGCCATGCCTTTGGTGCTGTATTCGACAACCCAAATCTAATTGTTGCCTGCATCATTGGCGATGGTGAAGCCGAAACAGGACCATTGGCAACTTCTTGGCACTCCAACAAATTTCTTAATCCGATAACCGATGGAGCCGTTCTGCCAATTCTCCACCTCAATGGATACAAAATCAGCAACCCGACTATCCTGGCCCGCATCACACATGAGGAACTGGAACAGTTACTTAGAGGTTGCGGCTGGACGCCGCACTTTGTGGAAGGTGATGAGCCCGAAAAGGTGCATGAACTCATGGCCACAGCCATGGACAAGGGCATCAAAGACATCCAGAAAAGCCAAAAAAAAGCTCGAAAGACGAACGATACAACCCGACCGCGCTGGCCTATGATAGTCCTTAAGACACCTAAGGGTTGGACGGGACCCAAAGTCGTTGATGGTCTGCCAATTGAGGGCACCTTCCGAGCACATCAGGTGCCTCTTTTGGTTGATGCCGAACATCCTTCTCATCTTGAACTACTTGAGCAGTGGATGAAAAGTTACAAGGCCGAAGAGCTGTTTGATGAAACAGGTCGACTCATTCCGGAATTAGCTGAACTGGCTCCTGAAGGGAATAGCCGGATGGGCGCTAATCCTCATGCCAATGGTGGCCTGTTGTTGCGAGATCTGCGCATGCCGGATTTCCATGATCATGCAGTGACTATACCTTCGCCTGGTGCTGTTGTTGCACAAGACACACTTGTGCTAGGTAGTTTTCTACGCGACCTTATCAAGCTCAATCAGGATCAACGCAATTTTCGCATCTTTGGTCCTGATGAAACACTCTCCAATCTCTTAGGGACTGTCTTTGAAGCAACCAATCGTCAATGGGATACTCTAGAAGTACAAAATGATCAATTTCTGGCTCCGTCTGGGCGTGTCCTGGACTCAATGCTCAGTGAGCACCAATGCGAAGGTTGGTTGGAGGGATATTTGCTGACTGGACGGCATGGGCTGTTCAATAGCTATGAAGCATTCATTCGCATTGTCGACTCAATGTTCACCCAACATGCCAAGTGGCTGAAAGTGTGTTTGGAGTTGCCTTGGCGTTCGAAGATTTCGTCGCTGAATTATATCCTTGCCTCACACGTCTGGCAGCAAGATCATAATGGTTTCACGCACCAAGATCCTGGATTTCTGGATCACGTTATCAACAAGAAAGCCAACATCGTGCGCCTTTACCTTCCACCCGATGCTAATTGTCTACTTTCGGTTATGGATCATTGTTTACGCAGCAAGAACTATGTCAACGTGGTAGTGGCTGGAAAACATCCCCTTCCACAATGGCTAGCTATGGATGCTGCAGTAGTGCACTGCACCGAAGGAATTGGCATTTGGCAATGGGCTAGCAACGATCAGAACACCGACCCGGACGTTGTGATGGCTTGCTGTGGTGACACACCCACGCTGGAAATCCTGGCCGCAGTTTCCATCCTACGTCAATATCTGCCCTTTCTTAAAATTCGAGTGATCAATGTCGTCGATCTAATGAAGCTCCAGCCCAGCATTGAGCATCCACATGGACTGAGTGACAATGATTATGACTCATTGTTCACAAAAGACAAGCACATCATTTTTGGATTTCATGGTTATCCCTGGCTGATTCATCGGCTGACCTACCGCCGGACCAACCGCAACATTCATGTCCGCGGTTACATAGAGGAAGGCACCATCACAACACCTTTCGACTTGAGAGTGCAGAATAAGTTGGACCGATTTCATCTAGTGCAAGACGTGCTCGATAGACTGTCGCATTTGGGCGCCAAGGGGGACTATCTAAAGCAAATGACCCAGGACAAGCTTATTGAGCATAAGCAATACATTGACAAACACGGGCAAGACATGCCAGAAATCCGAAACTGGAAGTGGGAGTAATGCGCCTAAAAATGTTAACATGCTATGCTTTTTACTGATGGTATAAAATACAGGACATATCGGAATCATGTTAAAAACGTTAATGTCATTGACGATATCGCTGTTAATCGGACTGCTGATTGGAATTGAGCGAGAACGAAGCCATCCTGAGGGGATTCAATTTATAGGTGTGAGAACATTTACGCTGCTCTCTATTCTTGGAAACTTAGTTGCCACCTTAAATCAAGTTGTTCTCACGTTCACTGTAAGCGCATTTGTATTTGGCCTTCTTGGATTAAATTATTTTCGCTACACATTCAATCAAAAACAAATGGTCGATAGTGGCATGGTCACGAATCTATCTGCGGGAATTATTTTTTGTCTCGGTTACATGGTCACAGTGTCACCCTTGGCTGCCGTCACACTTAGCGCGATAATTTTACTGGTGTTGATTGAAAGAAAACGATTACATTACCTGGCGCGAAAAAAATTCAAGCCCCATGAAATGGAAACGGCTATCATACTGATTATCTTTACATTAGGCATTTTACCCCTTTTACCTAATCGAACCATTGATCCATGGCAATTATTTAATCCAAGAAATTTTGGATTGTTAATGGCGACCATTGCGGGTATACAATTTGCTGGGTATGTCTCGACTCATTTATTTGGCGAGCGCCTGGGGATTGCACTAACAGGGTTTTGTGGTGGCTTGGTCTCGAGTACTGCCATTTTTGTTTTATTGCCGAATACCATCAAGCAACATCCGCAATCGATTCATGCGACGACCGCCTCAGGTATTCTTGCAACGGTTGCAATGTTGGTCAGTATCATCCTTATTATTATGGTTGCTTCACCAACCTTATTAAATGTGATTATTTGGCCCATCATGACTATGATTGTACTGGGTCTTATTTTTACTGGGGTTTTGTTGCACTATCAGGTAGGACCTAAAAAGAGCCCTCCATCGTTATCGCAATTCTTGAACATTTTCTCTATCGTTCGCACTTCCTTATTTATTGGCATTGTGCTTCTTCTTGTTGCAATTGCCAAACATTATATTTCGACTCAAGGCATCATATGGCTTTCCTTTTTAGGCGGGCTTGTTGAAATACAAGGAGTTTCATTAGCAACAGGATTACTTTTCCTTGAACATCAATTGAGCAAGGGAGATGCTGGATTAATATTAGCCGCCGCTGTATTGGCCAGTTTTCTATCAAAATTTATTTTATTATGGAAATTAACGCCTTATCCCTTCGCTATGCAAATGTCAGCGTTTCTACTCGCCATGCTACTGGGTGGTGGGGTAGTCTATGAGATCTCATGAGTCCGTTTCGACAAATCAGCGGAAAACTACAGTGATGAATTCCTGTTGCATTATCCTAAATTACGATCGTAAATTTAAGAAAGAATGCGTACATACGATATTCTTTGACTATAATACTTATAAGCAATACCTTTTCTAAGCAATACCTCTTCTTGTCAATTGATAATGGATTTTCATTTACATTAAGGAATATACCTATGCAAATTACATTTTTAGGTGCGACTGGAACGGTAACTGGATCAAAATATTTATTATCTTTCGACAATAAAAAAAACATTTTGCTTGATTGTGGTCTTTTTCAAGGTCGAAAAGAATTGCGATTACGCAACTGGACTACCCTTCCCTTCGATCCAAAAATACTTGACGCAGTCATTATCACCCACGCCCATATTGACCACACGGGTTATTTACCCTTGTTGGTTAAGCATGGCTTTAATGGCACTATCTATAGCTCTCAGGGCACAAAAGATTTATGCGATATATTGTTAAGGGATAGCGCGCATTTACAAGAAGAAGATGCGAAACATGCCAATGAACATGATTATTCTAAGCATACCCCTGCCCTTCCCCTCTATACGCTCAATGATGCCGAAGATGCATTAAAACTGTTTAAACCGCAGGCTTACAACGATGTGGTTGAACTCAATCAAGACACCCATTTCGAGTTTATCCCGGCAGGTCATATTATTGGTGCATCGTTGGTTAGAATTCATCATCAAGATAAAACCCTACTTTTTACAGGAGACCTCGGAAGATTGCATGATGCCGTCATGAAGGCACCAACTATAATCAAAAAAACTGATTATCTTGTCACAGAATCAACCTATGGCGACAGACTGCATGAAAAAGATCATCCTAAAATAATATTGAAAGACATTATTAACAAAACGATTCATCGTAGAGGCTCAGTTATTATTCCAGCTTTTGCGGTTGGCCGCACGCAAGCAATTTTGCATTATCTTTCAGAGCTGAGAAAGGAAAAGGCCATACCGAACGTTCCAATTTATTTAGATAGTCCAATGGCCATTAATGCGACTGAAATTTTACACAAACATATCGAAGATCTTCGGTTGACGAAAGAACAATGTACTGAACTGTGTGAAATCGCAACGTGCACCAGAACCGTTGACGAATCGATGCAGCTGGATCGTCATAAAACACCTAAAATTATTATTTCAGCCAGTGGAATGGCAACCGGTGGCCGTGTTTTATTTCACTTAAACGCGTATGCATCCGATTCCAAAAATACCATTTTGTTTACTGGATATCAGGGCGAAGGAACTCGAGGCGCGGATATGCTCAAAGGTATAAAAACCATCAAACTTCATGGACACATCATTCCAATTCACGCTGAAATTGCAGAAATCAGGAGTGCTTCAGCGCATGCCGATTATGCAGAAATTCTTGAATGGCTTAATCATTTTGAAACGCCTCCCAAAAAAACGTTCATCACTCACGGCGAACCGGCCGCAGCACTGGCTTTAAAAAATAAAATTGAAGCTAGCCTCGGCTGGACGTGTATTGTGCCTCAATATGCGCAAACTGAGCAATTACCATGATTGACAAGCATTCAACCTTAAATCTTAAATATTTAGGGATCAACACCTACAAAGAACCCGTTGTATACATGCGAGAAGACTGCCATATTTGTCAATCTGAGGGATTTCGTGCTCAAGCACGCGTCCGAGTTACACTGAATAAACATTCAATTGTCGCAACCCTGAATACCATTAGCACAGATTTATTGAGACATAACGAAGCAAGCCTTTCAGATTACGCCTGGAATTTATTATCCGCAAAAGAGAACGATGAAATTTCAATATCACACCCAAAGTCAATTGATTCTCTCAGCTATATTCGATCCAAAATTTATGGTAACGAATTAAAAGCAACTGAAACAAAGCACATTATAACTGATCTCATCAAGGGAGAACTTTCCGACATTAATATAGCCATGTTTATTGCAGCGAGTGCAGATGATCACTTATCCAAAAAAGAGATTATTGATCTGACAAGAGCAATGGTGGATGTAGGCCAACGCTTAACTTGGCCGTCCCCATGTGTAGTTGATAAACACTGTGTCGGTGGTTTACCTGGAAATCGAACGACACCCATAGTTGTTGCTATAGTTGCGGCATTTGGACTGATGATCCCCAAAACATCCTCACGAGCCATTACTTCCCCTGCTGGTACCGCTGACACGATGGAAGTATTCACCAGCGTGAATTTAGATATACCATCCATGAAAAAAGTCGTTGAACAAGAAAATGGCTGTCTTGTATGGGGTGGATCGATGGCATTAAGCCCTGCAGATGATTTACTAATTAGAATTGAACGGACAGCGAATTTGGATAGCGAAGGGCAAATGGTTGCCTCTATTTTATCGAAAAAAATTGCGGCGGGCTCTAGCCATATCGTTATTGATATACCCATTGGAACGACCGCAAAAGTCCGATCTATTCAACAAGCAGAGATTCTTAAACGGCTATTGGAATCCATTGCTAAAGAATTTGGCCTTGAAACAAAAATTATTTTTACCGACGGATCTCAACCCGTGGGCAGAGGTATAGGACCAGCACTCGAAGCTACAGACGTATTAGCAGTTCTTACTTGCAATCAAGATGCCCCTCAAGATTTACGCGAACGAGCCCTAACCCTTGCAGGCTATGTAATCGAATTTTCTCCCAGTGTCGTATCCGGCCAAGGCATTCATATCGCCAGGGATATTCTTAACAGTGGTAAAGCACTTGCTAAATTTCAAGCCATTTGCGAAGCTCAAGGAGGTCTTTGCGAAATACCAACGGCGCCTTTTAGCCACACTATTGAATCCCGTGTTTCAGGCACTATCATTAACATTGATAACCGATATATTGCACGTATTGCCAAATTAGCCGGTGCCCCAGAGTCAAAATCAGCAGGCATCGAATTATTAACTCCATTGCATTCCATTGTTGCCAAGTCTCAACCACTTTTTAAAATTTATGCAGAAACCCACGGTCAGCTCCAGTATGCGCTGGATTTTCTTAGACAAGGTCATGAAATTTTCCAAATTGAGGTAAGCTCATGAAACAATCCCCCATTATTTTTCCACTCTTTGGATATGATGAGTTGACCATGACCATTCAAAAAAAATGTCACTGTAATACTATTCCACATTGTTCTAATGGTATCGATATCAGTCATAACATCATTGATTGTTTATTGGCAAAGCCATCACGGGAAATACAATTATGACAATGATTATAAAAACATCTGGAGAGAAAGCAGAATTTGACGCTAATAAATTAACTCAGTCATTAAAACGAGTCGGCGCCGATGACTTTCTCATCAATGAAATCCTCGCTGAGATTTCACAATCACTCACTGAAGGAATGTCTACCCATAAAATTTATCATATCGCCTTTCGCCTTTTACGTAAAAAATCGCGAACGATAGCTTCAAAATATCATTTGAAACGCGCCATTATGAAACTGGGGCAATCCGGGTATCCCTTTGAGAAATATGTAGCAGAAATTTTACGACACCAGGGATTTCAAACACAGAATGATCAGATATTAAATGGATTTTGTGTCACCCACGAAGTAGATGTTGTAGCTAAACGCAGTAATCAAACCATTTTTGTGGAATGCAAATACCATAATCGGTTGGGTATAAACTGTGATGTGAAAATTTCATTATATTTTAATGCACGGTTCATGGATATTGAGAAAGCCTATAAAAAACAACCCGAAGAAAATCTGCATGGTTGGCTTGTTACCAACACTCGCTTTACCACTGATGCAACACGATATGGACTTTGTGCAGGCTTACATCTTATTGCATGGGATTATCCCCAAAGAGGTAGCCTGAAAGAACAAATCGAATTTTCAGGCCTATATCCAATCACTTGTATTAGCAGTTTTACACAAACTGAAATATCCAAGCTGCTTGAAAATGATATTATTTTATGTAAGTCGGTCAGCAATAACCCATCCTTATTAGATAAGTTGGACATTTCGAAATCAAGAATGAATTCTATCATTCAGCAGTGTCATGCTTTGTGTAGGTCATCATCAAGATGACTCCACAACATACAACTTTACTCCAGTTTAGTCTTCTCTTTACTGCCCGAATAAATTAAGCGAGGCAAAGGCTTCGTTAAAAATAGGACTATTTACCTATCGGCTTTCACATGAATATCCTAGAACTTCTAGTCCTTTCTCCAAAAAATAAGCAATGGATGGTTTGGAGAATAAATAGCCAATTAAATTAGGGGCTAAATTATTTTTTGCTTCTTTATGTGCGCCACTCCAATCAGTTTCACCAAAATCACCCCTACCTATATACATCAAAGCCAGTAGATCAACTTTCTCAAATTCACTAAGATCCTCGATTATTTTTTCAACCTCAATATAACTAAGATCATCAGGATGATCTGCCAAAATTTGGGCTATATCATAATCATATTCTGAGTTTGGTATTTTCTCATCGAAAGTAACCCCTTCTTTAGCCTGGAACTCCTTAGCCTTTGAAATGATAAAACAAACAATTTCAGGGTTAATATTTAAAACAGTTGTGTTTAACATGGTTATCTTCCTTACTCTCAGCCAAAGATAGGATTTATCTTTTAGCTTAATCTTATGCCCTAGACCATTAATACATAATGAGTGGCCCCAAATTATATCTGACTTAATGATTACCATGAATAAGAAGGATCGGTGTAGTTGAAATTCGAGTGATATTATCCGCCACACTGCCTAAAAAGAGACGACTAAAACCGCGTCGGCCATGCGTTCCTATTACTAATAAATCAGCGGGCCATTCTTTTGCTGCTTCAACGATTACCTCAGAAACTCTTTTCTGGAATGGTTCTAGTTCAAGAAGAAAGGTCTCAACCTTAATGGATGAGTGGCTGGATATTTCTTTTTCAAATTTATCCAGTATGTTCTGCCCCTCTTTCCGACAGGCATCAATAAATGATAGATAGTCAAAATCTTCACCACCATAATAAACAAAACTATTATCAAGGACGTGAATAATTCTCAAATGAACATCTTCGTTTTTTGTGAGTTTAACGATCTCTTTTACTAAAGAATGAGATATTTCACTCCCATCAATTGCCAGCATAATTTTTTTATACATTATTGTAGCTCCTTCCTATTGTGATATTTATAACGTCGCGTCCTTTTATACGCTAAGTATAGACTACTGACTCTAATGTGATGACGTAATTTTTATGTACTTTGCTCAAACAGGCCCATGAAAATCTCAAATCCTATTTTGATTTATTTAATCATGCCGATTACAACACCTCATCTGCTAATCAAACCACCTCAAATTGCTGATGATGTAGTAGTGCATGCCGGTATTTTGGAATCCGTCGAAACACTGAGTCAATACACAGCCTGGGCGAAAAAAGCGGCCTCAGTCATCGTTTCGCCATCCGTCGTTGCGAGCGAAGCGCGGCAATCCAGAGTACCGAGCTTCGAACCCTGGATTGCTTCGTGCCTCGCAACGACGCCTGATACAACATTGCACATATTGTGAAGTTCATTGGGCGCGGATGGCGAAACGATGACTGAGACCAAAAAAGCCAACAGTAGAAGAATTTGAAATCTATGTAAAACAAGCCGTCTTTAATTGGATTTTAAAAAATAATAAAGAGTCGTACCTGCCATTATTCATGTTTGATAAACACTCCGGTGCATACATCGGTGCAACGGGCTATTCAGCCTGAACACACAATCTGATGGATTTCCCCGTAATTCCAGCCACGTTCATTGATGTACAAATAAAAAACCCCTCATAAAGCTTGATTAAAACCTCATGAAGGGTACTCTTACGTTCAACGACGAACAAAGAGAGTCTAAATGTACCATGAACTATTAAAAAAGACCAGTTTTCATCCGTTATTCGTGCATATCGATGATGAAATGGCTGAGAAAGTTCGAGCTGAAGACTGTCCTTTCTGTAACGGTCCTTTATATCAAGCCGATTACCCTCGTAGTCCCCTCGGGTTACCTGCATCATGCCGTGAGCATTATGATAGTCGGCGCAGTCTTTGCTGCGGAAACTGCCGAAAGCGTGTGACAACACCATCGGTACGGTTTTTGGGGCGACATCGTTTTCCGGCTGCGATTATCGTGCTTATCTCCGCCTTCATGTCCAGTGCTTCGAGGCGCCGGTATTACCAAGTAACGCGTTATTTTGGTATCAGAATCAGTCTGCGAACCTGGGGGCGTTGGCGTCGTTGGTGGCGAGATTGTTTTATTGGCACTGCTTTTTGGAAACAGGCTAAAGCATTCCTGCCCGTAAAGGCCATTGTTGGCCCATTTCCTCGACAACTTCTTTTGATTTTTCCAGACAACCTGAGTCAAAAACTGGTAAATGCCTTGCAGTTTTTAGCGCCAATGACAGCGGGCGTTTATCGCGCTGTCTAAAGGAGGGAGTTATTCGCGCAGAGTTTGCATCTTTAGATCAAGTTAGACATCCAGTAGACTCATAAACTTCTTAAACAAGCAGGAGTTTTTATGAGCAACAAGAAGCCCGATGTTGGTACTCGCCAAGAACGGTGGGCCCGATTTCGCTTTTCGGTTATTGGCCCACTTTTGGCAGCGCCGCCGGATAAAGGGCAACTACAGATTGAGCTGGCTTCTTTAGCTCAAAAGCAATGGCAGCATCCCATTACAGGATTACCAGTTCATTTTGGACTATCGACGATTGAGCGATGGCTTTATCAATCTCGCCATGAGAACGACCCGGTCGGTGCTTTGCGAACGAAACGCCGTACAGATGCCGGGAGTAGTCACACGCTCTCAGCCCCATTAAAGATGAGCATCCAACATCAACATCGTTCACATCCAAGCTGGAGCTACCAGTTACACGTAGATAACCTCTATGTGATTGCAAAGACAACGCCTGAGTTAGGCGTCTTGCCGTCTTACAATACGATTCGTCGTTACATGAAGTCGAATGGTTTCTGCAAGCAACCTGGGCGGAAAAGACGACATACAGAAGGCGCCATCCTCGCAGCTGATAGGCTAGAGAAACGAGAGGTCAGAAGTTATGAAGTCGACCATGTTAACACGTTATGGCACCTTGATTTTCACCATGGCTCACGCAGAATTTTGGGACGAGACGGTCAATGGCATAAACCCTTATTACTTGCCATTCTGGATGACCGCTCCCGCCTGATTTGTCATGCTCAATGGTACATGGATGAAACCGCAGAGACGCTGGTACATGGGTTTATGCAGGCACTACAGAAACGCGCCTTACCGCGCGCTCTGATGAGTGACAATGGCAGTGCGATGACTTCGGCTGAGTTTACCGAAGGGCTTGCGAGATTGGGCATTCTACATCAACCTACACTACCTTATTCTCCCTACCAAAACGCGAAACAGGAGGTTTTTTGGGCGCAAGTTGAAGGGCGATTGATGGCTATGCTTGAGGGTGAGGAGGAGATAACCTTGTCGTTACTCAATAAAAGCACCCTTGCTTGGGTCGAGCGTGAATACCATCAAAAAGTACATTCCGAGATTGGCTGCTCACCGCTTGCGCGCTATATGAAGGATGCCGATGTTGGTCGACCGTGTCCTGACACCGCAGCGTTACATCATGCTTTTTGCACTCAGGTGCATCGCAGGCAACGTAAATCAGATGGAACATTCAGTCTTGATGGCAAACGCTTTGAAGTGCCATCGCAATACCGCAGTTTGGAGATATTGTACATCCGCTATGCACGGTGGGACTTAGGCTCTGTAAGGCTTGTCGATCCACACACCAACACACTGTTAAGTATGATTTATCCACAAGACAAATCAGAAAACGCTTCAGGTCAGCGTCGAACTTTCACCAATTCCGGTGAACAAGAGCCCAGCGAAGAGCTTGTATCAACAGGCGTTGCGCCCTTGCTAAAAGCACTGATGGCAGAATACGCGGCCACCGGCCTTCCTCCGGCCTATTTACCCAAAGGAGAATCTGAACATGAGTAAAAAACTACTGGCTCTTTATGGTCTAAAATACAATCCATTCATCTCGGATATCCCCGTAGAAGCCTTGTGCATTTACCCAAAGCTCGAGAATTTTTGCTGGCGTGTTGAGCAATCATTACTTCGTGAAGGTGGTTTTGCTTTAGTGAGCGGTGATCCTGGCACAGGTAAAAGTGTTGCCTTGCGCGTTTTGGCTTCACGCCTTACACGCGTGCGTGATGCGCAGATCGGCGTCATCAGTCATGCTAACTCAAGGCTTGCTGATTTTTATCGTGAACTGGGGGATGTTTTTTGTGTGCCACTTACGGCCAGCAATCGTTGGGGTGGCTTCAAAAATTTACGCGAACGATGGCTCACTCACGTTGATAGCACCTTGTTACGCCCAGTGCTTATCATTGACGAGGCACAGGAAATGTCGCCAGAAGTCTTAAGTGAACTACGGTTACTGACCAGTATGCAATTTGACTCACGTAACTTGCTCAGCGTCATTCTGGCTGGTGATCAAAGATTAAATGATAAACTACGCCGCGACGATCTGATGCCTTTGGGTAGTCGTATTCGGATCCGCCTGCTCACAGAACACGCCAGCATTGAGCAGTTAACCCAAACGCTGCAACATCTATTGGAACACGCTGGCAACCCTGGGCTAATGACGACAGGGCTGATAAACACCCTTTGTGAACACGCAGCCGGAAACAGTCGGATCCTTTGCAACATGTCTGGGGAACTGCTGGATATGGCCGCACGCCTTGAGCGTCCACAATTGGATGAGCAGTTGTATTTTGAGTGTTTCACCACTTCGGTCTCATCAAACAAACGAAAAAAAGCTTAATCGGGAGAAAGCGATGAAATATTTAGTCATTGAAGCACCGACACTCACCGATGAAGCAGCGGTCAATGTGCAGGATTTCTTTTATGCACTGATGGTTGCGTTTGGTGAGCATTACCATCATCAAATAGAACGTTATTATCGAGAATCAGTCATTGGAACCATGGCTGATATTAATATGAAGGAGGATAATCCACCTTTCTAATCTGGAAAAAATACAGCAGGGAGGCTGTGCATTTTATGGCGCATTGCAACCATCAATTATCGTGTAAAACTGACCATCAAATTGCGTGAGCACGCTCAGCTATCACCACATCAACGAGGATATACCTACGATTAAAACAGGATACTAGATTCGTGATTCGCATTCAGGTCAAAGATTGATAACTAAAGCATTATGAGATGGAATGAAGAAAATGATAAAAGTTGCTTAACTGAGTGTATTCAAATGCTTGACCACGTCAGTTCTTTTTGCCAAATTTTTCGAACAATCAACTTTCCAAATTGGTGTCACTCCTGTCATAAAATCCGCCGATGCTCAACAACAACCCCAATCATCACAGCCTCATCCGCCTGCCTCACGTTCACCGTAGCCCACAATTCATTGCTCGCCAACAGCTGAAATACACTTCCTGAAGCTTCTCCAAACTTTCTCAACACAGTTTGTTTTTTCTCAGGAAGATATGCCAACACATAATCGCCCGGTTTTGCCGACAACTCCGCATCAACGACGACCAAATCACCCGCGTTAAATTGCGGCTGCATGCTGTTGTCTTCGACTGTGACTGCAAACAAACACTTGCTGTTCTGTGACTTGTTAAATCCATCTACGACGATTGTTCTCTCTGTATTCGATCCTGCAACTAAATCCTTCGCATTGTGTGCGTTGGTCATCGCCAACACGGGAATAAACCGATGGGTATGGCCTGATGTATGGGTTAGTTCGCCTTGTGGGTTGTCTGTTAGACACAGAAGGTAGGACGCAGACACGTTGAGGCTTAGTGCTAGCAGCTTGGCTTCTATGGGACCGGGGCTGCGCGTGCCT
Source organism: uncultured Gammaproteobacteria bacterium (assembly GCA_963784615.1). Taxonomy (GTDB): domain Bacteria; phylum Pseudomonadota; class Gammaproteobacteria; order Legionellales; family Legionellaceae; genus UBA11403. Next base: position 462,771 of record CAWASG010000001.1, on the reverse strand, counting down.
TGTTCCCAGTTGCTGATTCTTGCTGGGGATAGGGTTTGTGTTCGTTCAGAAAGGGTTTTGATGGTGATGCCCAATGCTTTTCGGGATTGGGTGATGCGGTTTCCTATTTGTTCTCTGATATCCATGGGATTCTCTCAAAAATAGTTACGATTGGTTGCTGACACAAGCACGATTCGTTTTGCAATATGTTTACTTGCTACGATACGTGTATTCAGGATATTGATCCATGCTGTATTAAAGCATAACTTATGAGAAAAATCACGCTGCGTTTTAAATAATACGATAATTTGGGTAACAAGGGACGATTATGAGCTATATCATCAATCACTACGAGCGATCCGCGTTAAGTGGATTGCCCTATCTGCAACAACTGACTTACATCCATGGGCTTAAGCCTTATGTGGATTATCAAACCGAAATCGTTGGCATAAAGCGAGGTGTGAGTTATCAGTCACTTTCTGAGGAGTTGTATATTGAGCCTCATCAGGGTTTTGTTCAAAGCGGTAGTCCGAGTAAAGATCAGATCAGGCGTTCACTAAAAGCACTTGAGAAAGCTGGGCTTATTGAGATCCAATCGTTAGACAAGAAGCTTATTTTTAAATGTTTATTACTAGATCGGGATAATTCTGTCCAAAATAAAGCAGCCACAAAGCCGCCATACCAAACCACCACAAACCCGATACAGAATAACATTGAAAAATCAGTCTGTTATGAGAATCACTCATAAAAACCCGACAGTCCAAAATCACCACAACCCGCCACACCTCTAAATAATAATAATTATATTTATTTTTTTTATTAAACGCGTTTGAAGAATTTTGGGAACTCTACCCCCTGAAAATCGACCGAGACAATGCGCTGGAAGTGTTTAAAAAACTTAACCCGACGCAAGAATTGCTGGACGAAATCAAAGCTGGGCTGCAAGGGCAAGTTGAGTTTTACCAGAACCAACAAGCGGCGGGTGTTTGGATGCCGGCTTGGAAATACCCCACCAACTGGCTCACACAGCAATGCTGGAAAAACGCACCCATGACGACCGAATCACAACAGGAGAACTGCAATGCAACCGATCAACGCCATTTTGCAATCCAAGCTGCCAACACTGACTCAGGGCATGCCACAAGCAGCGGTTACAGCGAGGCCTAGTTCCAAAAGCTCTGGAAAATGTACTGATCGCGTCAACAAGGTGTTTTTAAAGTTTTCCATTTTTTACGGGCACATTTGGCGTAGTCAATTCAAAAACGAGCACTTTTTCAATTTGGCGCGTGATGGATGGCAGCAGGCATTGGGACACTATGATGAGACAGCGATTGATGAGGCTCTCGAAGAATGCCTAAAGCAACGTGAAATGCCGCCTACGTTGGCTCAATTTATCGATTGCTGCAAACAACTCAGTCATAAAAAAGCTGGGTTTTATAGCCCCGAACCAGTGGTTATGGCCAATCCAACCGTTGCAGAAGCCAACCTGAAAAAAATGAAGTTGATGTTAAACATGCATATTCAATAACCGGAGAAACAAGATGTTGGTTTTAACCAGACGTAGTGGCGAACAGATTTTAATCGACAAAGGGCAAATTATTGTCAAAGTCCTTCATCAGCGCAAGGGTGTGGTCGCTTTAGGCATACAAGCACCGCCTCATGTGGATGTAGATAGACATGAAATATTTCTAAGAAAACAGGCTGAACACAATCAGAAGGAACGTGCCAATGACATTACTCGTTAAAGCCTCTTTGATTGGATTAGTCAGTTTCACTGCCTTATCAGCACAATCAGCTAATGTAACCCAGATCAACCGCTACGCAACGGTTCAAAACAAGCCATTGTCCGCACAAATGAATCCCCTGCTGGCTGTCCAGCAGGTTCACTTTTCACAGGATATCAAAACCGTTGTGCAGGCCATGATGTATTGGTTGAACTACTCAGGCTTTCATTTGGCTCCTGCGGATAAACAGCCGCCAAGCTTGCAAGCGGTCATGCGCCAGACGTTACCGCAAGTTGATCGAAACCTTGGGCCATTAACCGTCAAAGATGGTTTGGAGGTTTTGGCCGGCCAGCAAGTGTTTACCTTGATTCACGATCCTCTTTTGCGCGAGGTGAATTTCAAATTAAAACCTGCTTTTGTGCCGGTTGTTAAACACACACCGAGGGGTAAATGATGATTATCAAAAAACTACCGTTGGAATGGATGCTTTTGTTGTCGTTGAATCTCACATTAGGCATAACAGCGATTCTGCTGCAGCCTAAAACCAATCATGAACCAGCCAAAATTGATGCACGCTTAAATGAAATCCAATCACAACTGGGTAATCTTCAACAAGCGGTGAAAGCGCCTGCCGAGAAGATCGACTTGAGTTCCATTAATCAGGACTTCAATCGACTGGAAAAACTCATCAGCGATTTGAAATCCAAGGACGAAGGACAGCTCAATCAACTCGTCATTGAAAGTCGAACGCAATTGTCTAACAAACTTGATGCCATGCATACGGTCTTCGATTCGCTAGATAAAAAACAGCACCCGATTAAATACCTGGCGGTTGGTGCGTTGCCGTTTAAGGTTGTCAGTATCGATAGCATTCAACAAGTGAGTGTTGCGAGCGTGGCATATGACTACAAAACCATTCCGCTTGAGAAAAGTGATGCGTTGGCAGGCTGGACGGTTTTATCGGTTGATTTTGCCAAGCAAAAAATCTAACTTGAGAACGCGGCTAAAGAACGAGTTGTAGTGGCACTGGAAGGAGTCGAACAACATGCTTAAGCCGAGCTTCCTTGTGATTGCATTGAGGTCTGCCCATGTTGTTCATGCGGAATTGAATATACCTGGCTTAAGTACGCAACGGATGAATACGCTGGCGGCACAAGATCAAACGTTGGCTAAAACAGGACTCACTCTGAATGAAGATGATATGACTCCTGATCAAGATATTAAGAGCATGAAGCTTACGGAGCAACAAACACACGAAGCCAACGTCTGGGGATTAACGCCAGATGAGGAAAAACGCTATGCCTTGTTAATGCAAAATCGCAGTGGCATTTATTACCGTGGACTGCGCCAAACACCCATTGATATCTTAGGGATTAATGCTCGGAATGAAACAGAACGCAATCATTTTGCCGAGCTGGCGGCAAAGCAAGAAGCTCAAAAAGTATCGAAAAACATTGCTTGGAATAATGCGTTTTACAAGGCGTATAACAAGCTCTATGAAAACATTCCTGTGGTTGGCGATTTTGATCCGTCACCTTATTCACCATATGCCCATAAGCCTTTGCATTTAAACGACGGTGAAACACTGTATTTCTTTATCAAACCGGATGCGGCGGTTAAGTCGGTATTGATGTTGTTGATTGATGCCATCGATACCACGCCAAATACCCGTCTGCATATTATGTTTTTGGGTGGTGATGATCTATCCATCCAGTTATGGGCAAACCAACATCAAGTCCCGCAATCATTGGTGAGCAGCGGGCGCATCACATTAAATCATGGCGATCTGAATTACCAATCGCTAAACCTCACTAAAAAATCCACACCATTGTTATTGCTCTCCAAAAACGGTGTATCGGACATCGTTGATCTGGGGAGGTTTTAACATGCGTCCACTGGCATTGATGATTGGCTTCATGATGATTGCATCCTGCTACGCCGTCCAAATCGTGAACATAGAACATTACTGGGCGGATACACAAGCAACCCTTACCGAAGAGTCTCTGAAATTAAAAGAAGCGCTGGATGCCCGATTGCCGGTGAAAAGCAAAGCTAGCACGGGTCTTGTGTCTCGTCACCATGTGGCATTTGCCGGGTTTTCTAATGCCATCTTCATCATCGGTGATGATCCAGTTTCCAAACAATGGTTAATCGAGCACGCCGAAGAATTATGACAACGTCATGCGCTTGGATTTATCACCAACATCAAACGCGCTGAAACACTGAGTGAATTACAAACCCTATCCGATCTGCCGTTATTACCAACCAACGTCGATGACTTAATGGAGGTCTTAGGCGCAAGTCATTATCCCTTGATGTTAAACGAGGGGGTTGTATGGCAGTGAAGTCTCAAACACGCCAATACTCCAAAAAATTAGTCTTCAATGTTTTTGTGGTTGTCTGGCTTGGTTGGTTGATTTTGTTTTGCTGGACGATGTCGATATGGGTGCGTTTTGGTTTTGAAGAAGCCTTTCAACGGCTGTATCAATTATCGAACCAACAGCGTGCCGCGATAGTTCAATTTAATGATGCATCGATTGCCGAACGATTGAACGCTGTATTACTGAAACTGCCGACGGAAGGTTTCTCGAACAAGGTATCATCCGATCTGGTTTCCACCGCGGGCAAGATCTACAAAGAAAGCAATGCTAATTACCGATTAAACCTGCATTGTGATGAGCTATCCGAAATCATTCAGGATTCGTTTGTTAAAATTCTCAACAAAGCCGGAGGGGCTGGCTTTCAAGTGATTGCATACGCACAAACGATACAGGATATGGAAGTGGCGCTAGGATCAAAAGCCAAGGCTGAAGTGACTGAAGGGAATCTTAATACTTTGATTATGCTCCGGGTTAAAAATGAAGAAACGGCTAATCTGCTGGTTAAAGTGTTGCCGCAGGTAGGTGTGGTTGGACATACCCAAGTCTCCATGGCCAATGATACGCCCCATGGGGAGGATAACGTTTATTTTAATACGTCGAATGAAGATCGAGTGCAGACGACGTCTGTGCCGATGATTGATGTGAATGATATTATTTCTTTGCCTAAGGGGCAGGCTTTTGTTTTGGTTAATGGTGGCGAGCTTTATAAGGTTAGGATTCCATTGCCAACAAATAATGAATTAGTATGTCAATGTATCAAAGAAATTATTCGTCTGGTTAATAACCTGGGCAAATAAAATGCTTCTATACTCATCTTATGTCAGGATAATTCATGAGTAGAAACCTAATATGAAAAGCATATACACCGCCCTGATTATATTACTATTTCAACTATCATATGCTGCATCTCCTCAAAATATTAAAATACGAGCTCTAGGCAATGCTGATTTCATACAAGATCAACTTAATCAATTTGATCTCTTACAAATTAGTAATTGATATAATCAATCGAACCCTATTGATCTTTCCTCCTCGTACAATTTGCTATCTCATCGTTGGGAGCGATTACTGTTTGTTGAGGCCTCGTCGCCGGTTGCGGCAGGGGGAGCCCCAGTTTCAGCTATCTGCCTCTGTTCTTGAGCGGACACTCTAAACCTTGATGTTATATCCTGTAGTGGGGGATTCGCGGGCGTCGGCCATTGATCAATCATTGGTAATCCAAAGTCAATTAACACTTGTCCCAGGTTTGCTCGCAACGGAGACCTTAGTCCCAATTCAAACGATCCATCGCCATTTTTTAAAATAAAACCCGATCCGGGTTTGTCGGGGGGATAGATGCGAGCTTTCGCATTACTAGAGTATTCTACTTCATAATAAGGGCCCCCTCCATCTTGCTGCTCTGTGATAAGTTTCAAACTTTTAATCTCTTTTACAATGCACGCAGAGCCATCTTTCAGTTCTATTGGCTTCGGTAAGTTGCCCTGGTTGATTACGGGGGGGGCTACAGGCATAGAGCTGATATTCTGTTGTTGAAAAACTAGCGGAGGCTCAGCTGTAATGTCTCGAAAAATATAGTTCTTAACTGAAGAATTTATCTCGCACTATCTTGATCACAAGCCTAATCACTACTATCAAAAACAATGAGATAAAAAATTAATTATGATTAGTGACTGATCAACATGTATCATTGAGTCTCTTACAAAACAAGAAAACAAGAGATCAGTCATGGCATATATTTTCGCAGATATTTTATCATTAGTACAGTACATTCATATCCAAAAGCATGAACCTGAAAAATTGGACTTAAAAAATTGTCTATGTTGCGGTAAATCACACCCTTGGCGACATGGTGGGTATTCTCGTGAAGCGGATCGCATTAACCCTTCAAGCACCTCACTAAATCCAGTGTTTATTCAGCGATACTATTGCCCCTGTTGCCACAAAACATGTTCAGTCCTGCCGGAATGCATTCCACCGCGTAGATGGTATTTGTGGGAGATGCAACAGGTCATTTTTTTATTGTACCTTTCTGGCATGAGTGCTTACGCTATATCAAAAACGATGCAGCCCTCACGCCAGACCATCAAGCGTTGGCTGCTGCGTTTTACGAAGCAGTTTCGTTTTCATAAAGATGCCTTATGTACCTATTTTTGCGCACTGGGCAGATCCATAAATATGAAAGACTTTTGGAAAATGACTCTTCAGAGAATGAGCCTGAGTGCAGCGATGCGCCTTTGCCATGTTACCGGAGTTGTTATCCCATGAACGCTTAATCAGTATAAGCATGAGTTGTGCCATGCTTGTACAAAATAAGCACCCCACACAGTTTGGTCGTTTCGGTGTCATGATTTTACTGATTAACTTCACTCCCCATTAATAGCGGAGAGAAAAATGAGTAAACCTTTACACCCGATGGCTTTGTTTCGCCTGATGGTTCTTGGTCCATTAGCGAGCCGTGCTGAATTAAAGCGCGGTGAGGTTAAAAGTATTATCCGAAGTTTGGCTGCCGATCGTTACACTATTCCTGAGTCAAGACGAACGCATATCAGTGAAGAAACGATTGCGCGCTGGTACTACGATTGGAAGCGAGGAGGTATCGAAGCACTGAATCCCAAGCCGCGCGTAGACAAAGGAAGCACACAACTTTCAGAAGCCGTACAAAGCAGAATTGTGACACTTAAAAAGGATAAGCCTTCACGCTCAATTAACACTATCATTGGCATGATTGAGCGCGAAGGATTAGTTGCTAAAGACACATTGGCTCGAGCTTCCGTTCATCGTTTTTTACAACAACAGCACCTGTCAAAACGCATTATACCCAACCAAGACACTATTGAGCGCCGATCATTCGTGGCTGCCCATGCAGGAGATATCTGGCAAGGAGATGTACTCCATGGCCCACGGATTCAAACGCCATCTGGGATGCGAAAAACTTACTTGGTCTCGCTGATTGACGACTCGTCACGCCTTATTACACATAGTGCATTTTGTCTTGGAGAAACCGCTCTCGATCCTCAACGCTAAGTTAAATTGACCCACCTTCTGCTAAAAAAATTGACCCACCCCTACCTCGCAATATATCTCCCCAATTCCAAACAAAGTAGATTCGTCAAAACCTGTTGATCCATAGATCGGTATTTAGATCGTGTTCCGCGGGAAACAACGTGTTCAACCACAAATCGAGCGCCCATGTGCTATTGATTTAATAATGCACATTGTTATGGGGTGGCACGATGCAAAAATCAGGAATATGTAAGCATTGCAGTACTGAGTTTATAAAACTCCGGAATCCAAATCAGATGTTTTGCTCAGCCCCTATTTGTCAGCGGGAACGTAAAAATGCGTGGCGGCGAGAAAAAATGCAGGGTGACAGTGATTATACCAACAACCAACGAGCGGCAAACCAGCGTTGGCAATCTAAGAATCCGGACTATTGGCAGAACTATCGACTATCACACCCAAGCTATGTTCAGCGCAACCGTGAAGCGCAGCGTGTGAGAGATGGTACGGAATCGAGGAACGCGTCGCATCTTGCAAAGAGCGACGCGTTCCCTGAAGAAACCCTTATAAACCCGGGGTCTTACTGGCTAATACCGCTGGCGGGCAATCTTGCAAAGAGCGACGCGTTAAAAGTAAAAATCACCGTTATTACAAAGGGATATCATAACATCCCCGATCTTGCAAAGAGTCCACCTTATATCCCTTCAGTATGATCGTTTGTACAATTGCGCTATGAAAGAGACAAGAAGAGTAACCAAAACGCTGGAACTTGAGTGGCACCAGCTTGAACTACGCTATCAATCACTACGCACGCATAGCGTGGCTGATATGCGACGTGTCATGTTATCTATCCATACCTATGGATTGCTTGCGCCGATTATTGTGATCGCATCTGGCGTTGTGAACTGTCCTTGGATTGTCATTGATGGCTATTTACGCGCTGCGGCACTCAAAGAGCTGGGGCGAGATAAAGTTACAGCCACAATATGGGATGCTGCCATCCCTGAGGCCTTGTTGCAAACCTACCAGTATAACGAGTCGCGCCCATGGAAGCAGCTTGAGGAAGCTCATTTACTCCAAGAACTCATGACGTTACATGAGTATACCCATGCGCAATTGGCAAATCGATTGGGAAAAAGTGAATCTTGGATTAATTATCGACTACAACTCCTGCACGATCTACCTGATTTCATGCAAGAGGCTATTCAGCAAGGTCGATTATCTCATTGGGTTGGCACACGAGTATTAATACCCTTCGCGCGCGCGAATTTAGGCCACTCCAAACAATTCGTTGATTATTTGTCCGTAAAAAATCATTCCAGTCGCGATATTGTTGCTTTTTATGAGCATTATATGCGTTCAAGTCGTCCTGTTCGCGCAGAAATAGCAGCCAAGCCATCCGCATTTTTTAAGGCTCATGAGCTCACGAGGCTTGAAGCCACGAAAACGTCTGACAAGCTAGCACCTGAGTACGTTTGGGAGTCCAAATTAACGCAAGTAATCACCTGTGTGCAGACGCTTAAATCGATATTTCCAGCCGTGTTTTATCCGCAGCAAAACGATAATCAGCGACGCGATTTGCTAAAACCATTCAATCAGCTGCTGTCCGATCTCGATTCATTAAACAAAACCATAAGGAGCAGAGTCCATGCACAATCCACCGATAAAACAAACCATACAACAGCTACATAAAGCGGGTAATAGCATCCGCGAAATATGTCGCATACTTAAATTAGCACGCAATACAGTGCGTTCTATTTTAAGGAAAACGCCCATCCCATCTGATGCAGCTGAACAAGTCTCTCTTTGCAAGGATGAACACGAAAAAACGCTCGTGGAACTCATTACTCCACTTTTAAAACCATGCCGCGGTAATTTAGTTCGTGTGCGTGAAATTTTAGCGGATGAACATCAACAAGACATTGCCTATAGTACGCTCACCTACCTCGTACGAAAATGCCAATTACGAGAAGGGCCAGCAAAACGTTTTGGTGAATATTGTTTTGAGCCAGGGGTTGAAATGCAGCATGACACGTCCCCACACTACGTTACCATTAACGGTAAATCTATTAAAATACAATGCGCCTCATTAATTGTTGGATTCAGTCGCATGCTGTATATGCAATATTACCCTTGTTTTACGCGCTTTGAAGCCAAGGTTTTTTTGAGCGAAGCACTCACGTTTATGGAAGGTAGTTGTCGTCGCTGCATCATTGATAATACCAGCGTCATATTGGCGGCTGGGGCAGGGAAATATGCCGTGCCGGCACCAGAGCTCCTGTATTTTAGCCGATTATTTGGGTTTGAGTTCGTGGCCCATGCCGTTTTAGACTGCAATCGGAAGGGCAAAATAGAGCGACCGTTTTATTACATTGAAACAAACTTTTTAGCCGGACGAACCTTTACTGATTGGAATGACTTAAATAAACAAGCGCGACTTTGGTGTGAACAGGTCGCAAATCATAAACCAAAACGTGCGCTCGAAATGGCACCTGAAACCGCTTATATCCAAGAAAAACCTTATATGTTGGTGCTTCCGGACATTATGCCGCCCATTTATAAGCATGAACAACGTACAGCTGATACGGAAGGCTACATCAACTTCGACACTAACCGTTACTCGATTCCAGAATCCCACATTGGTCACTCGATGGATGTATATCAATATATCGATAAAATCGAGGTGTATTACAAAAGCCGTTTGGTAGCCTCACACCCGCGCTTGATTGGCGCTCGGCGTCAACGTTCATGTATCAAAGGACATCACTTAACGCTGCGCCGTAGTGCTCGGGTTCAGGAAAGTAGTGAGTCAGCAAGACAATTGGCAGGGGTAAATCCTCTCTTGGACGCTTATGTGCTCAAGCTAAAATCGCATGTTCGAGGCAGGGGATTTTCCGTCTTCACACAGCTCTTAAGCTTAAAGCAACTCTACCCGTTGACGTCATTCCTGGCGGCAATAGAACAAGCTCATCATTATGGTTTGTATGATATGAAACGCTTGGAGACCATGATTTTAAGACATATTCGCGATGATTTTTTTAATCTTTGAGCAGGAGATTTGAGCATGCACAAAAAACTACACGAGCTGATTGAGCAATTACATTTAACTGGAATTGCCGACAACCTTAATCAGATTTTAACCACAGCGCAACAAGAAGGCTCGGCCATTGAAGACGTTCTTTATCAACTTTTTTTAGTAGAACATCAACAGCAAACAACACGCGCCTTAACGAATCGTTTAAAAAACGCCAAAATGCCATGGGAATGGAGTATGGATACATTTCCGTTTAAACGGCAGCCCACGATTAAACGATCGCAAGTGATGGGGCTTGCGAAGCTTGATTTTATTAAGCGCGCTGAAAATATCACCTTCATTGGTAAGCCTGGCGTAGGCAAAACAGGGCTTGCCATTAGTTTATTGCGATTGGCTGTGATGGATGGCTATCGGGGTCGTTATTACAATGCACAAGATTTATTAAATGAGCTCTACACATCTCTTGCAGATAGAACCACATCACGACTACTCAAAACAATAGCATCCTACGATCTCTTGATCGTTGATGAGCTGGGGTACCTTACGCTAACAAGCGAACAAATCAATATATTTTTCAAACTCATCGACATGAGATATAGCAAAAAATCCACCATTATTACAACCAATTTGTTTTATCCAGAATGGTATGATGTTTTTAAAAACAAGCCACTTGTTGATGCCATGCTTGATCGATTTAAGCATTATTGCACGACGATTTATATTGAGGGTGACAGCTTGCGTGGGCCTCGATCAGAAGCTGGAGCGCCATTACAAGAACAACATTCCAACAAGAAAACTACAGTGACTGACGCTATTACTGCGGCCAGCGCTGAGGTATCGCCTGAAATCCCAGCATAACCGCTTGGATTTCATTTCAAAGGAAACAATATGAATTTGAATCTTCGACATCTGCTTCCTGAGTCAGTTTCTGATCAGGAAGCTAGTAATTTAGTGGCTTTTGTTTATAGGCTAGCAGCGGCCGTGGAAGACATCTACCTGGGGCAGATTATGCGACTCAATAAAAGCAAGGCAGAAGAGGCGGCGGAACAGATGATCTGGCACAATAATGGTTATATCCCACATCAACACAATAGATCCGTAGACGACCCAGAAGCCCCTCCCTTTTGAACGACATATGAACCACACCTTCCGACCAATCAACGTTTATTAGCGCCGATAGACTAAATCATCGGTGCTTTATTATGGAATCACAGTCTCACCGCAAATAGGTTGAGATCATACCTTGTCCACCATCTTCAATAATAACCATGCCTATTCAACATGCCGCTCCCTCATTGGCTAGCCCTAGCCCGCATACTCATATACAGAACGTGATAACTCACATTAGGCTTTACGTATAAAACTGATTACAGTGGTGATGGTTATAAGTGGTGTGCATTTAGTGGGTCAGTTTTTTTTAGCATGGGTGGGTCAATTTAGATTAGCGTTGAGGTCTCGATATAGAGGGCGTGCTCAAATCCGCTGTATTGAAACGAGGCGTACCGTATAAATTGATTATTGATAATGGTCCTGCATACCGCTCAGAGTCATTACAAACTATTTGTGCCCACTTAGAGATACGGCTTGTCTACTGTCGCGCCAGAGAACCCGAGGGCAAAGGTAAGCTCGAGCGCTTTCATCGCACGTTTCGAGAACAATTTATCGATGAGCTTGATGTCGATAAAATTCGTGATTTGGGTGATCTCAATGCTCGCCTTTGGGCCTGGATTGAGCATGTTTATCATATTCGTCTGCATGGTGGATTAGATAAGAAAACACCGCTTGATAGTTGGAGAGACGATCTGCTTCACGTGCGCCCTCTAACGCCTTATTTCGCCAATAAAATCGATGATATTTTCTACCATCGTACTGAGCGAGTTGTTCGCAAAGATGGCACGATCAGTTGGGATGGCAAGATGTTTGAGGTGCATCACAACCTTGTCGGTGAGAAAGTGACGTTGGTATTTAATCCGCACACAAATATTGCGGTTCGGGTTGAAACAGCCTTCGGTGACAATTTGGGGGCCGCTGTTTTATTAGATTTAGACGCCAATCTTAATCGTAAGCGCCAACGACCACATGCAGCACCTTCGCCTGAAGGGATCCAGCGTGAGCACAATGTTGAATTGGTTTTTGAAGACTACGTCGAGTCCATTGGCACCTTTGCACAAACAACTGGAGAGGATAATTAAATGTACCAATCATTTTTTGGTTTAACCCAAGCGCCCTTAGGAAAAAAAAGCATCCAGTTATGGGATAACGCTCAACTTGCCGGCCTTGCTCAACAGTTTAATTGGCTTCTTCAATCACCTGGCGTTGGATTACTCACAGCAGAGCCTGGACTTGGGAAAACGGCCGCACTTCGACAACTAACCAGCACTTTAAACCCACATCAATACAGCGTTTTCTACATAGCCGAGACAGATTTTGGTCGACTCGATTTTTATCGTCAAATGGCGCTGACACTTGGACTGACTTCTTCCTATCGCCGTGCTCAGTTGTGGCGCGATATTAAGGACTACATCATTCACTTGGCGACTCAAAAAAACATCATGCCAGTATTCATTATTGATGAAGCACAAAATCTTCCATCTGAATTCTTTCGTGATTTTCCAGCTTTCCTCAATTTTGTCTTTGATTCCAAAGACTACATGACCGTTTGGTTGGTAGGCCACCCTGAGCTCGCTCGCGAGATAGGAAAACCCGCCAATGCTGCATTAGAATCGCGGATTCAAGCACGTTGTGAATTGAAGCCAATTCTTGAGCGCGATGCATTTAAGCAGCTTATTGAACATGGTTTTTCTCAGGCTGGATGTACGCATCAGTTGTTGTCCGACTCAGCGCTTGAGTTGCTTCGAATGTCCTCAAAAGGTAATCCAAGACAAGCACATAAACTCATTGTTACATCACTGCGATTGGCTACCGATAAAAACATCAATCATCTACCAGATGACATCATCAGAGAGGCCATCGCTCTGTTGAAACAAATTTAAAAGTGAGAGAGCCCCGAGGTGCTTGCCTTGGGGTTTTTTGTCTCAGGTTAATTAAATCGGGACAAGGTATGTAAATTAGAGTGAGACGTTACACTCAGCAACTGACGTTGTTGCTTGGATATTTAGACTGCTAGAAGAGTCGACAACTGATGCCAACTGTGAAGCATATATATTTTTTAAGTCTGTTCGCAGATGCTCGAAAACCTTTTTACTCGTTTGAGCAATCTCAAAATATCCCTTTTCGAGTGGATTATTTCCATTTTGTGTTATTTTGTCACGCTCGGACATACTCGGCATCACAAGCGCAGCCAATAAACTCTGAACGTCTGAATCATACTTGCTATCAATGTATCCATGCAATAATGCTTGTGGATTGCTCCTATCAAGGCCATAAAAAAAACCACCCCCCTGCCCTGTATGTAAAGTTTGTGACATAAGGGTAGCCTGCGGGTCTTCTACAATAGTTGTTAATGCAACAATAAGATCTTTTTGTATCGTAGTCGCACCCCGCCCCCCCGCAAAATCAAAGCTTTCCAACGTATTTCTATATTTAGATAATAATTCTGCAGCTTGGTCCTGTGAAATAGGCATCTTCTGGTCCTCAAATCCACTGATATCTTAACTATAGACCATTTTCGTAAAAACACCTCATTAAGCGAACTTATCGGAAAAGCATTGCGCATGATGCCAGTGTTATGGCCAACAGGAAACTATTCCTTCCATTAAGCTGTGAAATTAACCCAACAACACTCATCCACCTCACAAAACCATACACGGCACTCCACTGAAACGCTTTGAAGCAATCTTTGGGTATAGGTAATATAATTGCACCCGCAAAAATCCATGCTCAAGCCGCCCACACTCCAGGTGTTCTTCAAATTCATTTTGAACATATTGGGGAAGCGTTTTGTCTGATTCTGACAAATGAGCTAAAAATTCAGGATAATATTGTTCAACAACCTGATAAAGCAAGGTTTGTTCGGGTTGATGCCGCGTGTATTCAATTGTTGCGCGCGACAATAACCCGTTTGTTGTCGGGAATCGGTCTGACATAGGTTGGTTGCTTTGCTTTCCATTGCGTATTGCGTATTGCAAACTACCATATAAACCAGGCCGTTAGCTAGTGGACTTAGCTGCGTCACTGAGGAGTTCTTCCGCAGTGACGCAGAAAAACACCCGTTGATTTTCAATTGAAAATCAACACATTACCCCATTTTGTCCTAACGCGCCCCGCGCGATAGGACAAAATTACCATCAAAAACCCTTGCTCCGCAAGCCCCTCTTTGATAGATTTTAATCAGCATAACTGACGAGCCTGTGATTCAGGCGAAACCTTTCAGGTCTTATGCAAAGCCACCATCATTCCCTAACCCAGTGGCTCGGACGTTCAGTCGGGAAAACCATCATGGATTCTCTGCCAACCGGTAGAGCGGATTCCCTCGGGAATTTGAAGTCATCTACACTTCTGTATTGACCACGGATTATGGACGAGGCTTTGCTTTGTCTGATCATTTAACGATGTAAAACACAAGGAGACACACAACCCAAAAAATCGTAGTAAAACGGCAAAATCGTTTGCCTTATAGCGATTGATTTGCCCCTGTAATTGAGCTTAACGGCGCAAGCCGGGTTTCGCCTTTGAGTGAGCCGCTCGACTAACACTAAACCAAAGCCAGGGCAGATAACTTTTTCGAGATAACATCATGCGACAACAGTCTTTGAGACAGACTGCCAACCGATATTTAAAGACGGACAATCGTGGCAGCTTCAAGGAAAAACAACATCGTGCCTATGTCATTCATAAGGTGATCGATGATTTGTTTCTAGTGGGTGATGTGCCGGCCTCTTGGCCCAGATTGAAATCACTGCATATACAAAAATTGGTGGGGCATTGGGAACAGCTAAAAATACAACCCGCAACGATTATGCGATATATGACGGTTATCCGTTGCTTTTTAAATAGCATCGATTGTCCTATCGCGAATATTGATAATCAAAGCCTCTGTTTAGTGCGCGATTATCAACGCCGCAGCAAAAAGAGTATTCAATCGAATGTGTGGCAAACAATGACCGAACCAACGGCACGATTGATCATGGCGTTGCAGACTCAATTTGGCTTAACGTTTGGTGAGGCCATACGGTTTATTCCAGATATTCATTATCGAGATAATAGCCTTTGGATTACGCGAGAAATTGCGTTTAATTCGGAGGACAGGAGCATTCCTTTACGTAATGAAAGTCAGAAAACACTCATCCTCGATCTAACAACTCATACCCATGGCTCCAAAAGCTTGATGCAATTGTATGGTTGTGTTGATATTCGACATCAATGGCGACAGGCATTAGCCGTTCATCGCCTGAGGGCCAATAAAAGCTATCGTTATCTTTATGCGCAGCACTTGAAAGCGGAGCTATCCCCTATCCTTGGCAATTATCAAGTATGCTGGTTGATTCGTGACGAGATGGGGATCAAATCGCGTAACACGCTTTGGTTGTATCTCAATGAGTAAATCCAAACTGCGCAGTGCGCTATATTCAATTAATGAATGTCTCAAACTCAACAAAAACTACTCCTTCGCGAGCCAAGCCGACATGCGCCACATGCTGAATCGTTGCATCAAGGATTTGCATGAGAAAGGGTATATGGTAGCGCATATCAACGGTTTGAAACCCAAACATATCCATATTCTGGTCGAGCATTGGAAGCATCAAGGCAAAAATCCGGCGACGATTAAAAATTACATGTCTAAATTACGCAAAGTGGCTGTGCTGCTCGACAAGCCACAGCTGGTTAGGACGGGAAACGATGCCTATCAAATCACCCGACGAAGTTACAAGCCAACACATAACAAAGCCATTCATCATGTGGATTTCACGAAATGTACCGATCCATTGATTCGTTTATCGCTTGAAGCTCAATCTCTGTTTGGTCTGCGCCGTGAAGAATCGATGAAATTAGTGCTGAGCGATGCATGGCAAAGTGATTGTCTTAAAATAAAACCCAGCTGGACGAAAGGCGGTATCGGACGAACATTGCATATCACGAATGGGGAGCAACGTCAGTGGCTATCAAAAGCGATTCAACAAGTACCTACCGGACAATCGCTCATCCCTGCTTCAAGAACCTACAAACAACACCTGAGCCATTATCAGGTACAAACCAAGCAAATGGGCATTAAAAAATGCCATGGCCTTCGTCATGCCTACGCGCAGCGACGATATCGTGAATTAACACGGGAATTTGATCCGCAAAATAAGGGGCTGCTTTGTCCGATAGAAGGCGGTAAACCAACAAAATTACTCAACAGTCATGAGCGAGCCATTGATTATAGAGCACGCGAGATAATCAGCCGCGAATTGGGTCATTCACGTGTGGCAATAACACGAACGTACTTATAATTGGGAGGTATGTTATCAATGAAGTTCATTTGGTTACAGCGTCAACCAAGGTATTGAATTTAAGTTTTTGCTTGCTACAATCAAAGCAACACAACTGAAGATCCAGTGAAATACTGGTGAAACCCAATCGGGTCTTGTGATTGCCACCTTCATTCCCCAATCTTGTGGCCGAACGTTTAGTCGGGAAACCTCACGGAATCATTGTGTACCTCGCAGTGCAACAATGAGCTTGAAACTCACGGGTAGTATTTAAAAACGCAGCACATGAAACGCTGTTTTATTCTTTAATAATTTGGAAAATCAACCACCTTTGTGGTGATCAATGCTTTCGATGCACCCAGTGTCGCATTGCTCACTGAACTTTTTTTAATTTGTTAAACCCACCACGGGGAAATAGCCTTCCCTGTCGGGTGGTTATTTCTCTGATTACAGGAGACATAACCATGCAAGTCACCCCTCACATCCCAAGAACAGAACAAGCCATCTTTAGCCTCATTCGAAGTGTTAATGAACTTTGCTCATTGCAAAATGAGTTATCGATTCAGGATATGAAGCTCATCGATCAGGAATTAGAGATTCTTCGTTCTACCCTTCAACGGAAACGCGCACTAGCCCGATGGGTTTTTCCGTGTGTTGTCTAAACTGAAACATCCCCCACCGCACAACAGGAAAACAACTGCCTGTGCGGGTGTTTTCCTGTTGTGCGAATTTTTAAATCAATCGATAGGAGAATACAATGTCAGCAACGTTAAACAAGGTTCAACTGATAGGCAATATTGGTGCTGAACCCAAGCAGATCACCACAAAAGAAGGTAGTATTTTTGTCACAGCATCGTTGGCAACCAATGAATCCGTTAAACGTAACGGTGAATGGGAAACCATGGTGGAGTGGCATCAGCTTGTCTTTTTTGGATCAATGACCAAAGTAACCGAGCATTTACGCAAAGGCAGCCAAGTATTTATCGAAGGTAAACTTCGCACGAATAGCTGGACAGATACAAACGGCCTCAATCACCGTGCAACCAGCATTGTGGTATCCAATGTTCAATTACTTGGTCAGGCAAAATCTAAACAAGAACAAGCCTCAGATCCCGATTCCAAATCAGCAGAAGCGCATCTTGCGCAAATGCACGATATGTTAACGGACAATTCTGAAGAAATACCCTTCTAAATCCAACAACCCATGCGGGGGAAAGCCTCCCGTACGGGTTATGGCTCTCCTGCTCTATCAAGGAGAATATAATGGATACCCCAAAAATCTACGTGGCTTGCCTCGCAGCTTACAACTCAGGCTATCTTTACGGAAAATGGATTGAAGCATTGCAGGACAAAGATGAGATTTATCAAGACATCTTCGACATGCTTGCAGAAAGTCCGATTGAGGGATCTGAGGAATGGTCGATTCACGACTATTCCGGATTTGGTGATGCACGAATCGACGAAAATGAAAGCATTCCATATGTGGCCAAACTCGCCGAATTCATCGATGAACATGGAGAATTAGGCGCCGCTCTTTTGGGCGACTACTCAGTCGATGATGCGCAAACGCTTTTAGAGGATCAGTACCATGGATCCTACGATAGTGAGGTTGATTTTGCACAATGCATTTTTGAAGAATGTTACAGCGATGTTATACCGAAGAATTTGATTTTTTACATTGATCACGAAGCGTTTTCCCGTGATCTGTTTATAAACGATTATTTTTCACTGGAAGCTCAAGGAAAAACTCACGTTTTTTCACATTACTAAGCCCCGTCATTGGGGCTTTTTTTTACCCAGATCAAATCTTGCTGCTTCGTCCTTTGATATGATAATCCACATCAAGCGTACCCAAATTACCAATGCGCACACGCGGAATGCAAACCAAACTTTGCTGCTCTATCTGTGGAACAAGTATAGTATCGAGAATATTCATAAGCTGTTGTGCAAGTTCTTTTTTTACGGCTATTCTCTCATCGCTCTCAAGCCATAAAACCTCTAAGTACACTTTTGTTGCACTCTCATCGCCTAGGCCAATATACGAATAAATTTCTTGAATAACGCCACTATTGCAGGTCTTAATATCTAAATTTGGCATTTCGCCTAAGGCTTGATGTATCTTCGCAAACAGATCTTTAAAATTAATGCGACTAATATCGATATTGTTTGAAAGTTTTAGCGAGATTTGTGGCATTTAGGCTATACCCTAATAACTGTATCAAAGAATGTAAATCAATTACATTTGAATTTAGGTACCAAGACTGGTACCAAATTTGTTTTTAATTTTTTGTGATTTTCTGTAACTACTTGATTTTTATGGTGCCGTTGGGGGGAATCGAACCTCCGACCTCCTGATTACGAATCCGGCTCCGCGCTATAAACTGCAACAATACATGACAACTAACGATAATACAATCAACATGTTAGATGAAATTGGTTGTTGCCGACAACTGCCACTTATCGCGATTATTTATCGGCTAGTGTCCCATGAGTGTCCCTCAGACTTTAGCTAAGCTTTCCAAAATACGTGCTGCTCCCAACCCTTTGGAAAACCCATATCTTGAATATCCAAATGATCTGATTTAGGGAAAGACCCCATCAACTCAACTACTCGCATATGCCACGTTGATCGAGGACAAATCACCCGCATAAAATGAGCCAAAATACACAGCACTACGTATACTCTTGAAGTCATATGAATATTGCCAATAAACTGATCAAAGACTGGCATTTCACCATTCTTTGCAAGCTTTGGTTGATCAATTAAATTGCGATTCCATAGTCTACTGTGATGCGCCACCACATTACGAACATAGTTCAACGACCGGAGCCAACTCTCCATAATCTGCCAATCAGGAATATTGTATTTATTAGCAATCACGGCTTTATCGTTTACTGCCATTCCCTGATAAAAAACAGATAAAAGACCAAAGTCCCATAACTCAATCGCCACCCATATTGGCAATGGTAACTCATATTTAGCCTTAAAATGCCCGACAAAATCTTCTTTTGATCGCCGAATCAACTGCTCATGTTTAGCAATCCAATCTTGATAACGAGTTTTACCTGTCTTTGGATCAACTTTCTTAGTAAAATTCCCATGTAACAAATCAGGATTGGTATAAGCAAAAGGGTCTTTTTCTCCAAGGAGATAAGCGATATCAACCCGAAAAGCCACTTCAACGCGCTCAATAGCATCCAAGATTAACAAACGCAATTTCTTATCAAAGACGTATAAATCCACGGTATCCTGGAATCGAGCACCTGCCATAAACTCATCTGCGCGTTGAGGTCTTATAGGTTTCGACTGGCGCTCTGAAAATGGAAGTAATTTCCGACAAGGATACCAATACCCACTTAAACGGTAATACCCTAACCGGCGTAGATACTCTAACGCTACACTATCATTTGTTACTTCCAATCCGCGTGATTTTAATAGTTCAAGCTGATGCTCAAAGGTTAGGTGGGGTTTTTTATAAAGCGACATGTTTTAATTTCACAAAAAAGAAAACCCGCTCGTGCATTTTTCAATGTAGAGGAACGGGCCGTGTTATTAATAGTATATGTATTAATACTGGATAGGGCAACTTCTTTGCGCGTTCTTTGCGCTTAATTATTATTTGCTGGGAGTAAATTTCTTGATGAGGTCAGCCAATTCATCAGACTCGGCATAAAAATAAGCTACTGGCAATTTCAGCACGCTAGCGATCCTTTTAAGCGTTGAGTAGTCAGGGGTATGCCTGCCCATTTCATAATGATTCATTCGAGCACTAGCAGAAAACTGATCCATACCAGCCTCCATTCCCAGTTTTTTCTGTGAAAGATTCGCTGATAAACGAGCTTCCTTAAGCCTTTTACATAAAGGAGAACCACTCATTCAAAGCTCATAAAATAAATTACAAGCATAGAGAATCTAAGTTTTTGAACTCACTAGATACTTAGGAATCCTATACATATGAAATTAAATAATGTATAGTGCTGCAAATAAAGGCTTAGAGTGTTTTATTAAACTGAATAGATAGGATTTTCACACTCGTAACGGTGGTACATATTCAATTGGTTAAAAGTGAACTAAACAATGAACGATAATATGAAAATAATTTGGTATATGCCCATTGGGATGCTGTTGCTCTCCTTTATACACTGGCCCTATAGATACTATATTTTGTTGAGGCTGATTGTAACAGCTTGCGCTGGGTATCTAGCTTATATGGAGTATAACCTACATAAAAGCATGACGTTTTTTGCAGTACTGCTTATGTTCTTTGTAATTTTTTTTAATCCAATATTACCTGTTTATTTACCCAGAATAATTTGGTCTAGTATTGATATTTTTACTGCGCTAACCCTTTTCTTGCACCATGTTGCGTATAAGGGTTATTTGAACAAATCTTAATAGGAGAAAATGATTTATGTTGTATCCATTTATTCTTTTACTCGGAATATTACAATTCTTTGCAATACTTCATGGTCTTGAAATGTGGGGCCTGATGTAATGTCTCGAAAAATATAGCTCTTAACCGAAGTATTTATCTCGCACTATCTTGATCACAAGCCTTGTGATTACGATCAAAAACAATGAGATGAAAAATTAATTATGATTAGTGACTGATCAACATGTATTATTGAGTCTCTTACCAAACAATAAAACAAGAGATCAGTCATGGCGCATATTTTCGCAGATATTTTATCATTAGTACACTATATTCATATCCAAAGGCATGAGCCTGAGAAGTTAGGCTTAAAAAATTGCCTGTGTTGCGGTAAATCAAACCCTTGGCGACATGGTGGTTATTCTCGTGAAGCGGATCGCATTAATCCTTCAAGTACCTCACTAAATCCAGTGTTTATTCAGCGATACTATTGCCCCTGTTGCGACAAAACATGTTCAGTCCTTCCGGAATGCATTCCACCGCGTAGATGGTATTTGTGGGATATGCAGCAGATCATTTTTGTATTGTACCTTTCTGGTATGAGCGCTTACGCTATATCAAAAACAATGCCGCCTTCACGCCAGACCATAAAGCGTTGGCTGATGCGCTTTGTAGAGCAATTTCGACTTCATAAAGATGCGTTGTGTACTCATTTTTATGCACTGGGTAGAGCCATAAATATGGCTGACTTTTGGCAAGCAACGCTCCAGAAGATGCGTTTGAGTGAAGCGATGCGCCTTTGCCATGTAGCCGGAGTTGTTATCCCATGAACATATAATCGGTTCAAGCATGAGTTGTGCAATGCTTATGCAAATATGAACCCCACACAGTTTGGTCGTTTCGGTGCCATGATTTTACTGATTAACTTCACTCCCCATTAATAGCGGAGAGAAAAATGAGTAAACCTTTACACCCGATGGCTTTGTTTCGCCTGATGGTTCTTGGTCCACTAGCGAGCCGCGCTGAACTAAAGCGCGGTGAGGTTAAAAGTATTATCCGAAGTTTGGCTGCCGATCGTTATACTATTCCTGAGTCAAGACGAACGCATATCAGTGAAGAAACAATTGCGCGCTGGTACTACGATTGGAAGCGAGGGGGTATCGAAGCACTGAATCCTAAACCGCGCATAGACAAAGGAAGTACACAAATTTCAGAAACCGTGCAAAGCAGAATTGTGATCCTTAAAAAGGATAAGCCTTCACGCTCAATTAACACTATTATTGGCATGATTGAGCGCGAAGGATTGGTTGCTAAAGACACATTGGCTCGGGCTTCCGTTCATCGCTTTTTACAACAACAGCACCTGTCAAAACGCATTATACCCAATCAAGACACTATTGAGCGCCGGTCATTCGTGGCTGCCCATGCAGGAGATATTTGGCAAGGAGATGTACTTCATGGCCCACGGATACAAACGCCATCAGGCATGCGGAAAACGTACTTGGTTTCATTGATTGACGATTCCTCACGTCTTATTACACATAGTGCGTTTTGTCTTGGAGAAACAGCCCTCGATATAGAGGGCGTGCTCAAATCAGCTGTATTGAAACGAGGCGTACCGTATAAATTGATTATTGATAATGGCCCTGCATACCGATCCGAGTCATTACAAACTATTTGTGCACACTTAGAGATACGGCTTGTCTATTGTCGCGCCCGAGAACCCGAGGGCAAAGGTAAGCTCGAACGTTTTCATCGCACATTTAGAGAACAATTTATCGATGAGCTTGATATCGATAAAATTCGTGATTTGGGTGATCTTAATGCTCGCCTTTGGGCCTGGATTGAGCATGTTTATCATATTCGTTTGCATGGTGGGTTAGATAAGAAAACACCGCTTGATAGTTGGAGAGACGACCTGCTTCACGTGCGCCCTCTAACGCCTTATTTCGCCAATAAAATCGATGATATTTTTTACCATCGTGCTGAGCGAGTTGTTCGCAAAGATGGAACGATCAGTTGGGATGGCAAGATGTTTGAGGTACATCACAACCTTGTCGGTGAGAAAGTGACGTTGGTGTTTAATCCGCACACAAATATTGCTGTTCGGGTTGAAACAGCCTTCGGTGACAACTTGGGAGCCGCTGTTTTATTAGATTTAGACGCCAATCTTAATCGTAAACGCCAACGACCACATGCAGCACCTTCGCCTGAAGGAATCCAGCGTGAGCACAATGTCGAATTGGTTTTTGAAGACTATGTCGAGTCCATTGGCACCTTTGCACAAACAACCGGTGAGGACAATTAAATGTACCAATCATTTTTTGGTTTAACCCAAGCCCCCTTAGGAAAAAAAAGTATCCAATTATGGGATAACGCCCAGCTTGCAGGCCTTGCTCAACAGTTTAATTGGCTTCTTCAATCACCTGGCGTTGGATTACTCACAGCAGAGCCTGGACTTGGGAAAACGGCTGCACTTCGACAACTAACCAGCACTTTAAACCCACATCAATACAGCGTTTTCTACATCGCCGAGACAGATTTTGGTCGACTGGATTTTTATCGTCAAATGGCGCTGATACTTGGACTTGCTTCTTCTTATCGTCGTGCTCAGTTATGGCGTGATATTAAGGAGTACATCATTCACTTGGCTACTCAAAAGAACATTATGCCAGTATTCATTATTGATGAAGCACAAAATCTTCCATCTGAATTTTTTCGTGATTTCCCAGCTTTCCTCAATTTTGTCTTTGATTCCAAAGACTACATGACCGTTTGGTTGGTAGGCCACCCGGAGCTCGCTCGCGAGATAGGGAAACCCGCTAATGCTGCATTAGAATCTCGGATCCAAGCACGTTGTGAACTGAAGCCAATTCTTGAGCGCGATGCATTTAAGCAGCTTATTGAACATGGTTTTTCTCAGGCTGGATGTACGCATCAGTTGTTGTCCGACTCAGCTCTTGAGCTGCTCCGAATGTCCTCAAAAGGTAATCCAAGACAAGCACATAAACTCATTGTTACATCACTGCGATTGGCTACTGATAAAAAAATCAATCATCTGCCAGATGATATCATCAAGGAGGCCATCGCTCTGTTGAAACAAATTTAAAAATAAAAGCTCCCCAAGGTGCTTGCCTTGGGGAGCTTTGTCTCAGGTTAATTAAATAGGGACGAGATATGTAAATTAGAGTGAGACGTTACACCTGAATTGGATTATTGCTACACCCTTAGCATTGATACTCGATGGCATACCATTAATTGGTACCGTAGTCGGCATGTTTGGTGCCGTGAACGCTTGGGATTGGTCATGGTTTAGTGCATTTTTGTTATTTTTAGGGCCACTGATGCTGATCTGTTTAATTTTATTAGTCGGGTACGGTGGTCTAAAGGCTCGTGATTATTTTAGTTAAAGTTTATGTTATAGCTGAAGGATAAAATATATGAAAAAATTTTTATTGGTGTTGTTATGTGGGGCTAGCATTTCTGGATTTTCTGAAACAGCGTCCACATCAGAACAAGATGAACTAAAATTACTTGTAAAAAATGCTGAGTTGGCGCACTCAAACAAAGATGAAACTTTTAAAAAAATCGAACAGTGCTCCCCTCTGTGCCAGCGACAATGAGACAAAAATAAGGTAAAACTACTTCCATGAGGGCGGTAGGGAAATTGTCAAAATGGTATTAGGATCGAACAACAGTATTAATGAGTTAAATTTAGTCAAATCACAATTAGACGGAAGCGCCAATAATCAACAGATTGAATTAAGTGCATCAACACCATCTGATCCTCAGGTAAAAGCCAGCGGAGCACCGCGCCGGAAATTCACCAAAGCATATAAACTGCAAATTCTGACCTCTTATGATGCCTGTAGTAATGCATTAGAGCGTGGGGCACTGTTGCGCCGAGAGGGTTTGTATCAAGGGTGTATTTCTGCATGGCGAAATCAGCTTGAAATGAATACAGATGACAAGAAAGCTACATTAAAGGGCCGGCGCACTGATCATATGGCTCGAGAAATTGAGCAATTGAAAAAGAAACTGGCTCAAGCCCAGGCTGTCATTGATCTCCAAAAAAAAGTCTCGGAACTGCTTGGGACACACATCCTCTCACACGACAGCAGCGAGGTGAATTGATGGAGCTCATTTCACAAGAAGGTCGAAATAAATCCATTCCGATTGACATGCTTTGTTCCGCGATGTGTATTCCACGGGCCACTTATTACAGACATTTGGAGGATAAAAACGGTGCACAAAATGAGTCACGACTGCCAACCACCCCGGTTAACGCCCTTAATAATCTAGAAAGGCAATGTGTTCTTGATTTATTGCACAGCGAGCGTTTCGTCGATAAAACGCCTTACGATGTGTATTATGAGTTGATGGATAAGGGCGAGTATTATTGTTCGCCCCGCACCATGTATCGCATTTTAGCAGAGCATGGTGAAACAGCAGAACGGCGTTTACAGCGGAATCATCGAGATGCCGTCAAGCCTGAATTAATTGCATCTCGCCCGAATGAAGTCTGGTCATGGGATATCACAAAATTACTTGGCCCTACAAAATGGGTTTATTACCATCTATATGTCATCATGGATATATTCAGCCGATATGTTGTTGGTTGGCTTATTGCAGACTGTGAGTCGCAAGAACTCGCCCGAAAATTATTACATGAGACCGCTTTAAAACACGGCATTCAGCCTCACCAACTGACTATACATTCGGATAATGGGCCAAGCATGAAATCTCACACTGTTTCACAGCTACTCGAACATCTCGGCGTTGCTAAAACCCACAACCGACCTTATACAAGCAACGACAATCCCTTTTCTGAGTCACAATTTAAAACGCTAAAATACAGGCCGGAGTTCCCTGCACGCTGCCAATCGCTGCAACACGCTGAGGCCTTTTGTCAGCAATTTTTTCCTTGGTATAACAAAGAGCATTATCACTCAGGGATCGCATGGTTAACGCCAGAATCCGTTCATTACCAGCGAGATCAATCTATTCTTGAGCAACGACATGCCGTCTTGATGAAGGCTTTCCTTGCCCATCCAGAGCGCTTCAATCATAAAGAGCCACAATTAAAAAGCCTCCCTGATGCGGTGTATATAAATCCACCTGAATCGATTGAAATAGGAAGTAAATCTGGACAGTCGGAGGTGTCTATGGCAGGATAATCGAGTTAGCTAATTCACTACAGAATTTGTCTCATTTCCCCTGGCACGCTCCGGTCATGCTTGCTTCTCCCGTAGCCATTGGAAGAATTTTTCTTCATCAATTAGGACACGGCGGCCATTTCGTAAAATTCCTCCGATTTTTTTTAAGCCATTTGAATCAGCGTAGAAAATGCGATCCCTGAGTCCTCCTTCTGTAAACGCAGGGTGTCTAATACAGAATTGTTTAACAGTAGATAATAGAGGTATTGTATTTAAATTTGACATAATCCACCTTCAGGTTTGTTGTGAATGATCACTGACTGCCATGATCTCCTGATTTTGATTATGCTTTTGTGGATTTTATATTGGGAATTTTTTCTGATTTTTCTGATTTTTCTGATTTTAAGAGTCTTTTTTAATCAACCTATGGGTGTGATTATAGATTGTGCTGCCTATTGTAGACGGGGCTAAGAACCCGCTAATAAATGGCGCAGGCAGATAGTATCCCTCAAAAATCCCATCTCATCCGATGAACATCAAAATAGATCAAAGAAAGAACAATTCGATAAATTAATCTAAAATTAAGGGACTAATGAAACCCGTTTGGTATCGTTAGTGATTTTCCCGTCCCTACGATACCAAACGTCCCCAGTCCCTTGATATAAAGCATATCACGAGATCACATAATTTCCAGGTTTCATTAAGCAAAGGATTGCTTATGAAACACACTCCAAGACTATTTCAATGCGCTCTCTGTCATACACAGTCTATAGTCTGCTCTAAGTGCGATCGTGGGCAAATTTATTGTGGCACCGTTTGCGCGGTCTTTGCGCGAAAAAAATCAATGAAATTAGCCGGGATGCGTTATCAAAGAACCTTCAATGGAAAACGAAATCATGCTGCACGCCAAGCCCGTTACCGTATGCGCCAGAACGAAATAGTGACGCATCAGGGTTCACCTCCAATGCTCCAACATGCTTCAATGAGTTCGCTTGAAAATAAGCCTAAAAAGACAGAAAGAGGACACAAAAAATTGGCATTAGCCTGCTGCTTTTGTGAAAAACCTGTATCTGACTGGATCCGTAATGATTTTTTGAGACGAAGACGCTCTCACGCATCGCCCGGATCCAAAGCTTCACCTCAAGCACCTTGAACATTAACGAACATAAGGAGGAATCATGGCGATTTCCCAGGAATTAAGAGCAAATATTTTACGTTATCATCACGTTGAAAAGTGGCGTGTGGGGACGATTGCGTCCCAACTTGGCGTGCATCATTCAACTGTTAAACGTGTATTATCTCACACGGGGGTTGATAAAAATAAAATCCTCGTTGAACAGTCAATCATTGATCCATTTTTATCCTTTCTCCTCGAACAATTAAAGCGCTTTCCTAATCTCACTGCGAGTCGCCTGTATGGGATGGCCGTTGAGCGTGGATATCCCGGTGGCCCCGATCACTTTCGTCAACTCATCTCATTCTATAGGCCAAAGACACCCGCTGAAGCGTTTCTTCGATTAAGAACATTAGCCGGCGAGCAAGCACAAGTCGACTGGGGTCATTTTGGGCACATAACCATTGGCGCGGCTAAACGACCACTGATGGCATTTGTCATGGTTTTGAGTTACTCGAGAAAAGTTTTCCTGCATTTTTACTTGAACGCTCGAACTGAAAATTTTCTACGTGGCCATGAACTGGCCTTTAACTACTATTCTGGGATCCCTCGTGTCGCGCTCTACGACAATCTCAAAAGCGCAGTACTTGATAGGAAAGGCGATGCTATTCGATTTAACCCTGTGCTATTGGATTTTGCAGCTCATTATCGTTTCGAACCCAGGCCCTGTGCGGTCTATCGAGGAAATGAAAAAGGGAAGGTTGAGAGGTCTATTCGTTATATACGGGACAATTTTTTTGCAGGCCGCCAGTATAAAAGTCTTGCCGATCTCAATCAGCAAGCGCTTACCTGGTGTGATAATCAGGCATCGAACCGGCCTTGTCCAGAGGATAAAAGCAAAACGGTTCACGAGATTTTCCTGGATGAACAGCCACGCTTGATTCCACTGCCTGATAACCCCTATCCCTGCAACGAAGTCGAGACAGTTTCTGTTGGCAAAACGCCCTACGCTAGATTCGACTTGAATGATTATTCAGTGCCTCACACCCATGTCCGGCAAGCACTCACGGTTCATGCAACACTCGATTTCGTCAGTATTTTGGATGGCGTCACTGTGATTGCAAAACACGTGCGAAGCTATGATAAAGCGAAACAAATCGAATGCGAGGAGCATATTAAAACACTGGCTGAGCGTAAACGAAACGCGCGACAGCATCGGGGACAGGACAGGCTCACGATGACGATTGACTGCGCGCGAGAGTTTCTGAAGATGGCCGCGGTTCGTGGATATCCATTGACATCAATAACCAACCAGCTGACGTCACTACTGGATGATTATGGTGCCAGTTTATTGGAAAAAGCGATGGCTGAAGCCCTTGTGAAAGAATCACCACACCCAAATTCCGTTCGAATTATTTTGCAAAAGATACTTGATGAACGTGTCGAGGCACCCTTGGTGACGTTCGCTCTGTCCAAGGACAAACGTGTCACCGGGATGATTATAAAACCACACTCATTAAACCAGTACAGCGTGCTTGATTCAACCACATCAACAGAGGAGTAATCGTATTATGTTAACCGAATTATTATTAAACCGTGCGACAGCACAAAAGCTTCATGGCGTTATCAGTCACCAGGACAGCATTAATGAAGAAGGCGCTTTCTGGCTTGAGCGGTTTGTTACCTGGGAAGAACGCCATCGCTCGCAACGCAGCCTTGATGGCCGTCTGCGCAAAGCACGCATTGGTCGTTTCAAACCGATGAGTGAGTTCGATTGGAACTGGCCAAAGCAATGTGACCGCACGGTCATTGAGCAATGGATGCTACTGGATTTTATGGCGGGAGCCAGCAACCTGATTCTGTGCGGTCCAAACGGGGTTGGCAAAACCATGATTGTCTCAAATATCGCATCTCAAGTTGTGCTTCAAGGGGGTACGGCATTGTTCACAACGGCGGCAGCCATGTTGAATGAGTTGGCTGAGCTGGATAGTGATAGCGCGTTACGTCGCCGGATAAAATATTACACGCAACCTTCTCTTTTAGTCGTGGACGAGGTTGGGTATCTTTCTTACTCCAATCGACATGCCGATTTGTTATTCGAGGTCGTTTCCCAACGTTATGAAAAAAAATCAACGTGCATAACGACCAACAAACCCATTGCAGACTGGCGCGAAACCTTTCCCAACGCAACTTGCGTTGTTTCGATCGTTGATCGGCTGCTTCATCACTCTGAAATTTTAATGATCGAAGGCGACTCGTTTCGGTTGAAGGAGGCAATGGAAAAAAATAAAGAGCGCAGTACAAAGCGAAAAAATGCCCAAAAAACAGCTACAGATGAGGTAAACAATCATGCGTGACATGATGTTAGAAGCTCTATTACCGGAGTCAATGTCCGACGAGGCCGCACATGTCTTAGTAAATTTTCTTGGTGACCTTGTTGCCACATTGGAATGCATTTATCTCGCCCAGTTAAAGCGTCATCATCAAAAGGTCGAAGACGAATTTTATGCTTCAATGGCAGATGTGGTCTGCTGGGGGGAGCCTCCTACAAACGAGAACTCATCTTAGAAACAAACTCGACCAGGGTGGGCATTGTTCGCTAATTTTGGTCGATTTAAGCCTGCGCCATATATCCGCGGTTTTGACCCACCGTTAACACCTATGCCATTTCACAACACGATTCATATGATACTTTAAACTATCCCTATCCCATTGATGTCCCGTTGCTTTTTCAATGACGCATTTATTTCCATTTCCTCGTAGTATAAAACGGGGTTTATCATTGCTTGTTTCCACTAGTTTTTCTATTAATTTTATCCACAAAATTTCACGATTAATATCCATGTCAAAAGTCATTGCAATATCCTCAAGCTCTCTGACTATATACTCGCATTTGACCGAAGCTTTTGCTGATGGCCTGTTATTATCACTCGCTGTACTAGAGTTGTTTTTAGGTAACTCGTCGTTCGATATACAATGATCAGGTTTCTTTTCTTTAGCTCCCTTTGATTCCTTGCAAGAACGCTCTCTTTCCGTGTTAATACACAAACTTAAAAAGTCGGGCTCACCTGACAAGAGTAATATGACAACTTCAGAAGGAAGTATATAACTACTGATTTCTTGGCATGAATTTGTATTATGAAGTTCAACTTCATTAACTACGCTTTTTTTCAAATCATTTTTTAATGAAAGACCATTAACCAAGAATATCAACCTCCTATAAATATTCATTTTTAAAGCAATCAATGCTGTGTTTTTAAAGCGGTATGTGCGTAAAGAGCAAATTGCTAAAATCCATGCTAAATCTATTAGCTCAATTGGAGTTGTTAATTTTCTTACATTAATTTGGTATGAGCTGCAGAGACAAACTTGACCATAAAGTGCCATAACTTGCTCAGAACGCACTGCAATTTTTTTTCTTTTGATGTCGGTTTCTAAAGCCTTTACTCGTCTTTTAAGCTCCCTCATTGTTCAACCCCACCAAATATTTTCTCGTTCATACTGCCAACGACAGAACTAATATGGCTATCACTCAGATGCGAGTATCGTTTTGTCATCTGAACAGTCTTATGCCCAAGAACCTCCATCAGATCACGTTGTGAAGCTCCATTCATAGCAAGATAACTTGCGCAGCTATGACGAAGATCGTGGAAACGAAAATCATCAATTTCCGCCTTTGTTATTGCCACCTCCCAAGGACGTTTAATATCAATAGGCTTTTTTCCGTCTTTACTTGGAAAAATGAAGTCTGTATTGAGTCTCACGATCTTTAATTGGTTAGTTAAAACCTCGTGCGCATGCCCAATAATAGGTACACGGCGGCGTTCGTTATTCTTAGTCTTATCTAGAATCAGAAAACCCTCATTAATAAAAACATCACGACGTTTTAAATTAAGTATCTCGCCTTTACGCATACCCGTTGAGAGAGCAAGCACGACAATGGCATACAGCTCCTTGTTGCTGGATTGTTTGCAAGTCACAAGTAATTTAGCTCGTTCGTTATCATCCAAGTATCGAACGCGCCCTTGGCTTTCAGCCTGCCGTTTTATCTTAAGTAGGGGGTTAGTCTCCAACCACTCCCATTCGTTAACGGCTGTGCTTAAGGCGTGGGAAAGTGCTGCTAAATATCTGTTCACTGTTGCGTTAGTTCTTTTCTCGCCTCGCTTGGTTGTTCCTTTGGATAATTCATCTCTGAGAGTAGATATGATCTGAGATGAGAAATCAGCCAACACACAATAGCCAGCCTTCTCCTTCCACCATGTGAGCTGGCTAGCTTGTGCCGAACGCATCGAAGCTGATTTGTGGGGTAGTACGGTTTCGGTATATTTGTCGATAAGCTCGGCTAATGTGTGTCTCTTGGCTTCTGCGCACTTGAAATGGCGGCCTTCACGAATCGCTGCCTCAGTGCTTCCCGCCCACTTCTTTGCGTCAGTTTTTCTTTTAAACGTAGCTTCTTGAGTTTTTTCGCCTTTAAGCCTTACTTTGACACGGTAGGTAATAACACCGTCTTTAGATATTCTTTCTTCAATGGTCGCCATATGAGCCCCTTAATGGGGGTTGGCAATAGATGTGCTATAGTTACATCGATCGCCATTAACCCCGAACCGGTTAATGTTGATTAGGGTTGGTGGTTACCGCCACCAATCCACCCTACCCGCAGAGACTACAATAAACCATAAAAAACTGCAACTATTGATAGCTAATCATATACTCAATTAAAAAATATTATTAATTAACAATCAACTACATTCGCATTCAATAATTTGGGACACCTACGGGACAACTATTGATTAGAAGAGCTTATGGAGCACAAACTTTCAATACAAAATGAGCTATAATAATACTGGAGAGCCAAGGAGGGCTATCATGAAAATATTTTTCATAATTATACTTGCTGTATATTCCACAGTGGTTTTTGCGGCGAATGAGATTTGGTTGCAAGATACCGATTGCAAAGTTCTCGTTGGTGATGGCTATTCAGTGAAGGTAGCTGACGGGTCGCTCATTACTTATATATGCAAAAAAGAAAATATTGAAATAACCTGTTCTAATACTTCAAATACTAGCTCCATGTCCAATAATAAGCCTTCGGCAATTACTACTTACAACGAATTAGTCATTGATAAAGATTCTGTGTTTTGGGAGGGGGCTTCTTTTGAGGGAATGGTTCTTCTTAATCTAAGAGATAAACGATATTTGGCTACTGGCACTTATATTACTAAAGGAGGACTTTTGAACAAATATTGTGTGGGTGAAATTAAAAATTACTGATCATTTTTAAAGAAGTTATTTTCATGCAAAAATTATTTAGAAAGCATTTTTATTGGAGGACGTAACATGGAAAAAGGCATTGTTGAGGATCTTAGAGAAATACTTAATAGCCATGGGCTTTCTCAAGATGATTTTGAGATAGCTGAGAAAGATTTAACAAACTGGACAGTACTGCCAAGTACTCCGATTAAAAGTGAAATCACTGTTCATCGAAAATCTACAGGCAGAAGCAAAGCTTATTACTCAGTACATTCATCAAAATGGATCTATGAATTTGACACAGACTTAAAAAATGGGGATTTCAATTAGATTTTTTATCCATTATCAATTGTGATTTATTGGCACTAAATTCTGATTATTAATTCAACTTCATCCTTCTTTTAAGTAAATCAATATGATTGATTATTTCATCGGCACTAAGTTTACTAATTTCCTCACTATATTCAACTTTTGGGGATATTTCATTTTCCTCACATAGTGCTAATGATAATCGATTTAGTGCAAGCCTGAACCAATTCCAATTTAAAGCGTTCAAAGCACCTATAATACGTGCTTTTGCCCATAAGGTAAGTAAGTTTTGATCATTTAGATAAGACACAATCTCACCGGATAAATCTAAGATATCAACCGAATACTCAGTTAATTTCTTGGTGTCGATGTCTGATTGGAAATATTGGTTAATTACAAGCGAAAGTTCCTGCAACCTGATTTCAATTGCAGCTTTATCTTTAATCATATGCGATCCTTTCCAATGAATTGTTATGATTTGTTATTGCTTACTGTCCCCCAGTGTCCCATGAGAGTTTTAATTTTTTTGAGAACCCATGTAACTATTTGATTTTTATGGTGCCGTTGAGGTGAATCGAACACCCGGCCTATTGATTACGAATCAATTGCTCTACCAACTGAGCTACAACGGCATGTATTTGATTATATACACTCATTGATTAATGGTGCAAGACTACGCCTAATGTCCAGTCATCATTATTTTGATCTTTTGGAAAATAATGGATAGTTTGATCTTGGTTAAGGCCGTATCCATCTAATAGTAGGGAGTATATGTAGGATGCGTTCAGGCAGGATGTATAGGTGTATTCCTTGTCTGGGTAGTTTGTGTTTAACACTGTCCAGTCTTGTTGGCAAAACTCGGGGTTGGCTTTGGTGGCTAATTGTTTTAGGGTAAATGTGTTGTTTTGAAAATTTAATGGCTCTGTTTGCACAATCTGACCTATCCCGCCGATGCCGTACCAGGTTTTGATGGGGTTTGCTTCGATGATGGGTTTGATGGTTTGATTGACGTGATGCACCGTGTTAATCAATGCCGAAATTTCATGTTCGCAGCTGGCGAAGTCGCCGTGGGCTGGTGTGTCGCTTGGCAGTGGGTATCCATTGGAAAAACAATCGGGGACGTCGAGAAATTGGTGGCCAAGTTCATTTTGTCCTAATCCTAGAAAACTGTGTACGAATAATTGTAAATGTCGGCCGTTTATATCAAGTTCTACTCGATCGTCGTTATTAACAGCATGAAGATCGGTGACTGGAAAGGTGATTTGCACGGAGGCGCCGCCGGTGTCCATTACGCCGACCAAGGGTTTGTCATCGGTTGCTAATGTACCGAGTTCATAATTCACGGCTATCCAGCCGTATATGCCTTCCTCTTTTCCGGTGATGGTTTTGGCTGCGCGTAATTGCCATTGAGACTGCGACGAGAACCATTCGTTCAATATATTGTAATATTCTTGTTGTTTTTTATAGGACAAAAGTCGCATACCTGCTGTTGAGTAAAAATAAACAGGAATGTTTTCGTCGGGTACGCCGGAAAATAGCGTGGTTAAATAGGCGTGGATGGTCTCTTTATTCAAATCCAGTGAGGCGAAGCCGGGTTTTAATTTATTTGAATACACTTCTTTTATGTTGTTCGGTATATTGTCTTCAAGCTTATATGTATAGATATGTAGTCTTGATCCTGTGCTGCCGGCATCAACTACGGCGATACAAGGTTGTTCTTTGCAAGATGCGGACGCCGCGTTTTCGCTTAGTATTGGGCATATTGTAACTATCAATATGATTAATAAATAACGCATCAATACCCCCGCATTTACAGCCAAGTTGCCGACAATATCGTGGCAAAAAATTTTGCATATATTATCATGACTTTACACTTTAATCAATATGACACTTGGGCTTATATCGATTTTTCGTATCATCCAGCAATATCGTCACCATACCACAGTCAACCGTATTCAAAATTGGTATTTGTCTTTGTTGATAGGCTTGCAAGGCTTGTTGATGTGGAAAATGATAGCGGTTATCAAAACCATAAGAAACAATGGCATATTGAGGTGAAACCTGTTCGACAAACGCTGATGTTGATGAGGTTTTGCTGGCGTGGTGGGGAATGACCATGAAGGTCGATGCGAGCTCGTGTCCGTACGTGGCGACTAAATGGGCTTCAGCCTCTTTTTCTATATCCCCTGTTAGCAATAGCCGGCCTGAGCGAGTAGATAATTGCAGAACACAGGAGTGATTGTTTTTTTGTGAGCTCAAATTTTTTAATGAGAAAAATCGAAATGATACGCCATCCCATGTCCAACTCGGGTAATCATGACAAGGGCTTCCGCGATGGTAAAACTCAGGCGCATCTACAACTAGCTCTTTAACGGGAAAGCTGTCTTCAATTGATTTTAATCCGCCTCGATGATCAAGATCGGGGTGGCTGATGACTATCTTATCGATTTTTTTAACGCCTAAAGTTTTTAAATAGGGAATAATGGCAATTTTCCCCATATCTCCTCCCTGAAAAAATTGCATGCCCGTATCATAAATCAACACATGATGGGCTGTATGAATCACCACGCCAAGCCCCTGCCCTACATCAATGACGTCAATTCGTGCTGCCCCTGGTTTGATCTTCAAATGATAGGGAATGATTGCGGCCAATACCATGATCGCCACCGGAAAAATCAACGCTCGAATCGGTAGGAATAGCGCCACGCAAAGTGCTAGCATCAATGCCAAAGGTGATGCAATATGATGAAATGAAAATGTTAAATTCAACACGGCGAACGAATCAACCCAATTTAAAAAATACAGTAGTAACGATACTGAACTTTTAAGTGCCAGCATCATTCCTTGTATCAGCATGCAATTGGGTAATAGCGTGATGAGTAAGCCCAGCGGCACAATCCACAATTCAACCCATGGAATAGCGAATATATTAGCCAAAATTCCATTGACAGCACCGTATGAAAACCAAAACAAAGTGAGTGGCATCATGCCGGTGATACACGCTAATTGTAACGCCAATCTTTTTCGCATACCGTTTACGGACACTCTTTGATTCACTAATACCAAAATTGCTACACCAATAAATGACAAATAAAATCCAGCTGATAGCACCGAGTGAGGCTCAAACACCAATACGGATAGCAAGGCATAACGCCAGGCTTGCCAAACACTGAACCGCTGGTTACAAAAATGTCGTAGCAACATAAAAGAACAGGCGAGAAAGGCGCGTTGAGCGGGAACGGCGAACCCGGATAATAGCGTATAGGTAAACGCAATGAATAACGCGACGATGCTGGCCGCTTTGGGTGCGGGCCAATACAGACTGAGCATGCCCATTCGTGACCAAAGCCAGCACATGACGTAAAAGGTGATACCCGCCACGAGTCCAATATGGGCGCCGGATATGTCGATGAGATGCGTGGTACCTGTATGCCGAAACAAATCCCATTCTGATTTGGTGATATGGCTATTCACGCCCAGGGTTAAGGCTTGGATAATGCCAAAAGTTTTTTCATCTTTATCTAACAATGATATTTTATCACATAGATGTTCACGAACTTGAAGCAGAGATAAGGAATTTTTCTTAGGCTTTATCGATTGAAAACTTCCATTGCGAACGTTTCCAGACCAATCTATATGCCTTGACTTTAACCATCCGACATAATCAAACCCGCCTGGATTACCTAAGTTTCGTGGTTTTTTTAATTTGGCAATAACTCGCCAGTATTGGCCTGTATGCAGTTCAGGACAATGGCTATAGCAAGCCATTGCAATATTGGTTTTAACATTTTTTCCATTGAACTGAGTCGCTGCAAATGAAAATTGAACGGTGTCGCCGTTGACGACTGGAATAGAACTGATTTGGCCGATAAGCTCTGCTTTTTGAATGACCTGGTCAGCTGGCATACCTCGGGGGGCAACCCACCATTGATGCCCAACACCCCAGCTAATGGCAGCAAGAAACCATATAACGAAAGTTACTTTAGGCCGAAAATAAAGAACGATAATAATAAACAGCAGTGAATACAGTTTGTGAATATATATAAACGCTATTCCTGCATAAAAACACAGAATTTCCATAATGATCAAGGTTGGATTTGAATCTGTTGAGGACTGTATTACATTTGGTTAAAGCATTCAATACCATTGTCCAAATACACTTGTTATGGTAATTTGAAGTTTCCTGATATTTTTTGAATTAAGTCACATCATGAGCCACCCAGACACTAATGTAAAAAAAGAAAAACTAAAAGTTATCGAATGGTTAACTGAACATTTTCCTGCAGCGTTTTTTTCTAAAGCTAAACAGATTAAACCGCTTAAAATTGGATTATTTGATGATCTGATTGATTTTTATGAACGGCTTGAGTCCCCGCCTTTCAGTAAGAAATTACTGCGGGAAGCGTTAAATTATTATAGCGGCTCCCCCGCTTATTTGAGCTGTCAAAAAGCGAATACACCACGAGTCGATTTATATGGGAATGAAGTGGATATCGTGACTGAAGATCAAGCTAAATATGCGCATCAACGCTTTCAGGAACGTTTTGTGAAGACGGCTAAACAAGAATAATGTTGGATGCGCAGGGAACCTTCTCCCATCGTTATGGGAGAAGGCATGTGTTTTAATGTGGAAATTTGGGGGAATCAGTTAGCTTGGAGACAGGGCACCCAACAACTTCATCACATAACATATCAATAGCCGAACATTTAAAATGATATGAAGTACTAGGGGCTGTAGACAATTAGCTTGCTAGGACATTAAAATTATACAAGATGCCAATTTCACGGCCTCAAGAAAATACTCGCCTCGTTTACAATATCGTGTTGCAATACCCCTAAACTGCTTTAGCCGACAAAAAAACCGCTCAACCAAATTGCGCTCTTTGTAATAATGTTTGTCATATTCTCTTTGTATTTTTCGATTGGATTTTGGTGGAATGACCGCCGCAGCACCAATTTCTTCGATTTTTTCAAGAATCTTATCACTATCATAGGCTTTGTCTGCTAAAACAAAATCTGCTTTTTTACCATCCAATAAGTCATTGGCACATACACTATCGTGAACCTCACCACCGGTCAAAATAAAATCAACTGGATTTCCTAAGCCATCTACAACACAATGCAGTTTACTCGATAGACCGCCTCTGGAACGGCCTACTGCTTCATTTTCGTAGACTGGATTTTCTTTTTTTGGGCACCAGATGCATGTTGATGCGCTTTGACAATGGTGCCATCCATAAGCAAAAATTCCATATCTGCATCTGCGGATAAAGTGCGGAATATTTTGTCAAATACACCTGATGCAGACCATCTTGAAAATCGACGATGTACACTACCCCAATTACCGAATCGTTCGGGTAGATCTCGCCAAGGAGAACCTGTTTTAAATATCCAGATAACAGCATTAATAAAAAGTCGGTTATCTTTCGCGGTAACACCCACAGATTCTTGGCGGCCAGGAAGAAAGTTCTTTATTTTGTTAAATTGTTCATCAGTTAACTCGTGTCGGCGCATCAATGCGTTCCTTGTCCATTAATTTTGCCGCATTTTACACTAAATAATTAATTGTCTACAGCCCCTAATTGAAGCATATACATTAAAAAGACAAATAAAAACACACTTGCGGTATTTTAATGTCAATCAACCAGGCTCTTACGCGAAACCAGCAAATAATTGACATCAACCGACTGCTGCAAAGATGCTGCTCTGGTAAATGGCTGATAATGTAATCCGCTAATGGATTCCGTTTCAAACCCTTCCGCGCGAACCATCGCTGACAACTCACTAGGCTTGATGAATTTATCATAATCGTGCGTTTGACGCGGGATGATGTTGAGAACATATTCCGCTGCAATGATGAGGCTTGCATACGCTTTTATCGTTCGGTTAATCGTCGACAAAAACAATAATCCATCTGGCTTTAATAAACGTGCTGCATGATGAATGACTTGCTGAGGATCGGCAACGTGTTCCAGCATTTCCATACAGGTGATGACATCAAATAATTCAGCATCACCCGCGTACTCTTCGACGGGTTCGCATATATACTGGATGGATAGCCCTTCATCTTGAGCATGCAACGTTGCTGTTTTAATCGCATCAACTTCGACGTCAAGCCCTGTCACGATTGCGCCTGCTTTCGCCATGCCTTCAGATAAAACTCCTCCCCCACAGCCAATATCCAATACTTTTTTTCCTGGCAAGGAGCAGAACTGTTGGATCCATTCAAGGCGAGCTGGATTAATATCATGAAGTGTTTTTAGTGGGCCATTTAGATCCCACCATTCATTGGCGTGTTGAGCAAATTTAGCAACTTCTATGGGATCGACGGTCGTTTTCTTATTCATGATTGTTTTAAAATATCCAGTGGTTTGAAAAATTCAATGACGTTCGGATTGCTAATAAAACTTAAATTGTAAGGATGTTCCGCTTTAAGCGCAATCGGAAGAGCGGTTTTGGGAAGACTATCTGCAATTTTACCAAACAAGACCAGCTCAACTGAAGGTTGATTCCTCGCCAGCCATTCCAAAATACACTGAATGAATGGCCGCCATTGCTTTGCATGGTAATTGACTTGCCCATCACTGTAAACCAATGATGCGTTCAACAATAAAAATCCTAGAGACATCATGTGCGTAAACAATTCGGCAGCAGTCTGAACAAATGGTGATTTATCAAGTTTTGCAATGGCATCCTGAGAGAGGTCTTCTTTAAGCGATCCGCGGGCAACCAACAGCATTTTCATCATATTACGCAAGGAAGTCGCACGATTGACTTCTTT
The DNA here is from genome assembly GCA_963784615.1 of uncultured Gammaproteobacteria bacterium. Classification (GTDB taxonomy): domain Bacteria; phylum Pseudomonadota; class Gammaproteobacteria; order Legionellales; family Legionellaceae; genus UBA11403. The sequence continues at coordinate 423,299 of CAWASG010000001.1, read as the reverse complement.
ACTCAACCCTTTGTCACTCCAAAGAGAGCCAACCGCAGCATCCCAAAAAGCAAAACCATTGGCTGACTGCTCCCGTGGATAAGGCGATTCACCAAACAGAATATATCGCGTTGACGATAAGGGCTGAGTAAACGCGGCCAGAAGTTGGTGAGGCCGTGGAAGGCAATGAGATTGCGTATTCAATGTATCGAGATACGAGGGATCAAGTTTTGAACACGCTTCTTTTAGAGCCTCTCGCCACTCTGGATGCGCCTGAGAAACAAGGGCCTCGGTCATCGTTCCGCCAGATGCAACCAAGCCGCGCGCGTTAGCAAGCGGATTTCCGCTCCCTAACGGTCGCGGCTCGGATTTCTCTGGCGAAACGATGACCGAAGCCGAAATAAGTATCTTATCCATTTAATTTTGTCCACTTGAAATAAATCAGACCTGTGTTGCACCGAGCTACGTCGTTGGGGCAAACATCATGAAATTAACTTTTCTACTTTCTTCAACTGTTCCACTCCCTAACGGTCGTGGCTCGGATTCCGTGTTCCACATGTTGTCGGTTGAAGCTCGAAATCCGAGCCACGACCGTTAGGGAGTGGAGCAGTTGTGTGGCGCATATTTTATGCAAATTGTGAGGTTCATTGCAAGCGCCAACGCTACTTGAACAGAACAGCATGAGTCTTTTTTCATGCTGTTCTGTTCAATGATCTCTTGTTGCTGAAAATTCAATCGCTGGGTAACGCTCTTCTGCCATCGAAAGATTCACTCTCGTTGGTGCGAGATACATGAGTGAGTCGCCTCCATCAAGCGCCAGATAATCGTACGCTTTTGTACGAAATTCTTGTAACGCTTTCGCATCATTACTATGTACCCATCGCGCGCAGCTCACACTGACTGATTCATACACGCAATCCACGTTATATTCATGTTTCAAGCGATGAGCGACGACATCAAACTGCAACACGCCCACAGCACCTAAAATCAACTGGTTGCTATTCAGCGGACGAAACACCTGTGTTGCGCCCTCTTCTGACAATTCAATCAAGCCTTTCATGAGTGCTTTGCTTTTTAAGGGATCTCTTAAACGAACCAAGCGATACAATTCTGGCGCAAAGTTTGGGATCCCGGTGAATTTCAAGTCTTCACCTTGCGTGAGTGTATCGCCAATGCGTATGGTTCCATGGTTATGTAAGCCAATAATATCGCCAGGAAGAGCCATCTCAGCATGCGAACGATCACCGGCCATAAACGTCAGTGCCGTTGAAATTTGTACTTCTTTTTGAATACGCAAATGCTTTACTTTCATCCCTTTGGTGTATTTCCCTGAGCAAATTCTCATGAAGGCGATACGGTCACGATGCTTAGGGTCCATATTGGCTTGAATTTTAAACACAAACCCGGTGAAAGGTTCTTCTTCAGGTTTTACTTCTCGTGTTTGGGTCGCACGAGGGAGCGGGCTTGGCGCATACTGTGCAAAGTCGTCAAGTAACTCTTTAATGCCGAAATTATTAATTGCTGAGCCAAAATACACAGGCGTCAATTTTCCGGACAAATAAGCACCCAATTCAAATTGATGAGAAGCGCCTTTCACTAACGTAATCTCGTCACGCAGTTCTTTTGCAGCATCCCCCAAAAGAACATCAAGTTCTGGATTATCAATGCCTTTAATAGGAATTGATTCTTGTTTTTGATTATTTTTTCCAGACTGATAAAGATAAACTACATCTTGATAAATATGATATATCCCTTTAAATCGCTTCCCCATCCCAACCGGCCAGGTAATCGGTGCGCATTGAATGCCGAGTACTGTTTCAACCTCATCTAATAAATCAATCGGCTCGCGGCCTTCTCTATCGAGTTTATTGATAAAAGTCATAATGGGGGTATCGCGTAGTCGACATACATCCATTAATTTAACGGTACGTTCCTCAACGCCTTTAGCAACGTCAATGACCATTAATGCTGAGTCAACTGCAGTTAGTGTTCGATAGGTATCTTCTGAAAAGTCTTCATGGCCGGGTGTATCCAGTAGATTCATCACATGTTGATTATGAACAAACTGCATGACTGAGGTCGTAATCGAAATCCCCCGCTCTTTTTCCATTTCCATCCAATCGGATGTTGCATGACGAGACGCTTTACGGCCTTTAACGGTACCGGCTAATTGAATAGCGCCTCCGAATAACAGCAATTTTTCAGTCACGGTTGTTTTACCGGCATCCGGATGCGAGATGATGGCGAATGTTCGCCGCTTGGTATAATCTTGATAAAAATCAGACATGATATGGTTTCACATATAAATCTCTGATTTTAAGTGAATAAGGTTGTTTTTTCAATATAAACAATTAATCGGAGTAGATTGGTGAGTAGGTTGGTACGTAGGTTGGGTTGAGCGAGAGCGAAGCCCAACATGGGTAATTTTGTTGGGCTTCGGCTTACCAGCCTCAACCCAACCTACTCACCAACCTACGTCCGATTAATACCCTTAACTTATGCAATCATTGATTGAGGTTAAGCGGCAATTCGCCGGAGCTCAAAACCTCTGAGCCGTTCGAATCAAAAGAAAACATTCTCTCTCTCTGGAGACGCAGGGGTTGATCACGTCTTTGGCTACTGTCAACTACCCATTGACCCAAAACAACGGACAGTTCGGTTGGCTCGGAATCAGTCGACGCTAAAGAAAACAATCTTCCTCTTGTAGAACGTCGAGATTGAGGAGGCGTATCGGTCGATCCAGTCAGCGTACTTTCAGCCGGTGATTCTACCAGCTTCAAATCAGAAAATATAAATTTATGATAATTCCCTCGCTCCTCCCTTATGGCTGCGATGTCGGTACCGCTATAAAACTGAAATTTATCAACAAACGCTTGTGGCAGAAGGTGATTCGTTCTATAAATAATTGAATATTGACCAACATGATTATCCCGTGACTTTCCAAGATCATTATCTAAATTACAGACATTGTTCTCAGGGATGTCTACGAGATGATGTCCATGGATATAACGAATCTGAAAATCAACCTGTTGTTCACAACGATCAAGATTATCCGACTTCCTATTCCACATTGTCTGCTCAAAAGGATAGGGTCGCAGATCACACTCCCTTTCATAAGCCATCCCCACAATTTTGGGGTCGTACAGCTGATGAATCAGATTACCCTCAACCACCGCTCTAAATGTTGTGTCAATCGCAGTTAACGTTTCCTCTAACTCTCTCAATGTCACTTTAGATTTCTGGGGTAGTGATGTAGTCATGAGATATTCTGCTTGTCCTCTAATTGTATTTGTAATGTCTCGAAAAATATAGCTCTTAACCGAAGTATTTATCTCGCACTATCTTGATCACAAGCCTTGTGATTACGATCAAAAACAATGAGATGAAAAATTAATTATGATTAGTGACTGATCAACATGTATTATTGAGTCTCTTACCAAACAATAAAACAAGAGATCAGTCATGGCGCATATTTTCGCAGATATTTTATCATTAGTACACTATATTCATATCCAAAGGCATGAGCCTGAGAAGTTAGGCTTAAAAAATTGCCTGTGTTGCGGTAAATCAAACCCTTGGCGACATGGTGGTTATTCTCGTGAAGCGGATCGCATTAATCCTTCAAGTACCTCACTAAATCCAGTGTTTATTCAGCGATACTATTGCCCCTGTTGCGACAAAACATGTTCAGTCCTTCCGGAATGCATTCCACCGCGTAGATGGTATTTGTGGGATATGCAGCAGATCATTTTTGTATTGTACCTTTCTGGTATGAGCGCTTACGCTATATCAAAAACAATGCCGCCTTCACGCCAGACCATAAAGCGTTGGCTGATGCGCTTTGTAGAGCAATTTCGACTTCATAAAGATGCGTTGTGTACTCATTTTTATGCACTGGGTAGAGCCATAAATATGGCTGACTTTTGGCAAGCAACGCTCCAGAAGATGCGTTTGAGTGAAGCGATGCGCCTTTGCCATGTAGCCGGAGTTGTTATCCCATGAACATATAATCGGTTCAAGCATGAGTTGTGCAATGCTTATGCAAATATGAACCCCACACAGTTTGGTCGTTTCGGTGCCATGATTTTACTGATTAACTTCACTCCCCATTAATAGCGGAGAGAAAAATGAGTAAACCTTTACACCCGATGGCTTTGTTTCGCCTGATGGTTCTTGGTCCACTAGCGAGCCGCGCTGAACTAAAGCGCGGTGAGGTTAAAAGTATTATCCGAAGTTTGGCTGCCGATCGTTATACTATTCCTGAGTCAAGACGAACGCATATCAGTGAAGAAACAATTGCGCGCTGGTACTACGATTGGAAGCGAGGGGGTATCGAAGCACTGAATCCTAAACCGCGCATAGACAAAGGAAGTACACAAATTTCAGAAACCGTGCAAAGCAGAATTGTGATCCTTAAAAAGGATAAGCCTTCACGCTCAATTAACACTATTATTGGCATGATTGAGCGCGAAGGATTGGTTGCTAAAGACACATTGGCTCGGGCTTCCGTTCATCGCTTTTTACAACAACAGCACCTGTCAAAACGCATTATACCCAATCAAGACACTATTGAGCGCCGGTCATTCGTGGCTGCCCATGCAGGAGATATTTGGCAAGGAGATGTACTTCATGGCCCACGGATACAAACGCCATCAGGCATGCGGAAAACGTACTTGGTTTCATTGATTGACGATTCCTCACGTCTTATTACACATAGTGCGTTTTGTCTTGGAGAAACAGCCCTCGATATAGAGGGCGTGCTCAAATCAGCTGTATTGAAACGAGGCGTACCGTATAAATTGATTATTGATAATGGCCCTGCATACCGATCCGAGTCATTACAAACTATTTGTGCACACTTAGAGATACGGCTTGTCTATTGTCGCGCCCGAGAACCCGAGGGCAAAGGTAAGCTCGAACGTTTTCATCGCACATTTAGAGAACAATTTATCGATGAGCTTGATATCGATAAAATTCGTGATTTGGGTGATCTTAATGCTCGCCTTTGGGCCTGGATTGAGCATGTTTATCATATTCGTTTGCATGGTGGGTTAGATAAGAAAACACCGCTTGATAGTTGGAGAGACGACCTGCTTCACGTGCGCCCTCTAACGCCTTATTTCGCCAATAAAATCGATGATATTTTTTACCATCGTGCTGAGCGAGTTGTTCGCAAAGATGGAACGATCAGTTGGGATGGCAAGATGTTTGAGGTACATCACAACCTTGTCGGTGAGAAAGTGACGTTGGTGTTTAATCCGCACACAAATATTGCTGTTCGGGTTGAAACAGCCTTCGGTGACAACTTGGGAGCCGCTGTTTTATTAGATTTAGACGCCAATCTTAATCGTAAACGCCAACGACCACATGCAGCACCTTCGCCTGAAGGAATCCAGCGTGAGCACAATGTCGAATTGGTTTTTGAAGACTATGTCGAGTCCATTGGCACCTTTGCACAAACAACCGGTGAGGACAATTAAATGTACCAATCATTTTTTGGTTTAACCCAAGCCCCCTTAGGAAAAAAAAGTATCCAATTATGGGATAACGCCCAGCTTGCAGGCCTTGCTCAACAGTTTAATTGGCTTCTTCAATCACCTGGCGTTGGATTACTCACAGCAGAGCCTGGACTTGGGAAAACGGCTGCACTTCGACAACTAACCAGCACTTTAAACCCACATCAATACAGCGTTTTCTACATCGCCGAGACAGATTTTGGTCGACTGGATTTTTATCGTCAAATGGCGCTGATACTTGGACTTGCTTCTTCTTATCGTCGTGCTCAGTTATGGCGTGATATTAAGGAGTACATCATTCACTTGGCTACTCAAAAGAACATTATGCCAGTATTCATTATTGATGAAGCACAAAATCTTCCATCTGAATTTTTTCGTGATTTCCCAGCTTTCCTCAATTTTGTCTTTGATTCCAAAGACTACATGACCGTTTGGTTGGTAGGCCACCCGGAGCTCGCTCGCGAGATAGGGAAACCCGCTAATGCTGCATTAGAATCTCGGATCCAAGCACGTTGTGAACTGAAGCCAATTCTTGAGCGCGATGCATTTAAGCAGCTTATTGAACATGGTTTTTCTCAGGCTGGATGTACGCATCAGTTGTTGTCCGACTCAGCTCTTGAGCTGCTCCGAATGTCCTCAAAAGGTAATCCAAGACAAGCACATAAACTCATTGTTACATCACTGCGATTGGCTACTGATAAAAAAATCAATCATCTGCCAGATGATATCATCAAGGAGGCCATCGCTCTGTTGAAACAAATTTAAAAATAAAAGCTCCCCAAGGTGCTTGCCTTGGGGAGCTTTGTCTCAGGTTAATTAAATAGGGACGAGATATGTAAATTAGAGTGAGACGTTACAGTATTTAAATCAATGCCGGCATGATTGAGCATATAAACAATTGGAACACCATCAGAACTCATATCTAAAAGGCATGAATTTACTCTTAACGATTTTTTGTAAAATTGATTGTAAAGATCAATCACTTCTTCCTGCGTCATAAGTTCATTTTCAATAATTTTATGAACCCCAAGCATCGAAACACGATCGCGGTCCACTAAAAGGGCTGAATGAAACCCTGTTTTCAATTCACAAGCTTCTATCATTTGGCTCGTGTGGTTGGACAAATGAATCTTGGTTGGAACCTGATTTTGTCGCAGCGCCTTGATGACGAACATGGTTAAAACATCGCAACTATCCGTCCTGTCGGCCAGATCATCGCCTATCAAGCTAACTGTAACGGTTTTATTATAATTCAGCTGATACAGTATCCAATTAAAGGCAATCAGATCTTCTTTCGTTAAGTCTATTGCTTTTTTGCTACAGATATTAACAATAGCGGTATATTTCTCTGCCGTCATTCCGAGCATGACGCCGTGCCGAATCAGAAAGTAAACTAATTTAATGGTATTGGCATGAAGGTCACCCATAACGATTTCGTCACCAGGCTTACCACACAACATTTCATGAACAGATGGAAAAGAATGAATATCAACTTGTTGCTCGATATAATTTAAAACAGTCACGACTACCTAACCTTGAATTTTGTGAAAATTCGTTAACAGCAATTAAAATGATTTATTTACGAACACTATGATACGCGAGGGGTCAATATTATACAATAGAAAAAGCACGAAAATACGATATTTTTAGTTAGATCTGAGTGAAATAATCGTTTACCAGACTGGATTTAATCGAAGATAGGTTTTTTGGAGACCATTGAGGTAATTTGTCTTTATCGATTAACAGCGCGCGAACCCCCTCATAAAAGTCATGATCTTTCATAAAATGTTGAACCAAACAATAATCCATCTGAATACATTCATCAAAACTCATATTGGCAGCTTTGGATAATTGAGCGAGTGTCACGCAAAGACTTAAAGGCGACTTTTGTTGCAATGTCAGCAAGATCTCTTGATGCCAAGCATCGTCATTTTTCGCCAGGTCGTTGAGAATGGAGGCTATGTCGGAATAAGCAAAGCGGGTGTCAACGTTGGCTTGTAAGTCAGCAATGGACTGTGAATTAACCGGCTCAGCAAAACGGGATAGGCACGAGCTCACTGCGTCATAAGCATTTGATGATAAATCCGCATGAAGCAATGCATCCATAATGTTTTCAAATGCTGTCGATTGAATAACATATTTAACCAAGCCGACAGTAAGTGCTTCTTCTGCTTTGAGGCGATTACCAGTTAACCCCAAATAAAACCCCATTTTTCCGGGGCATCGTGATAAAAGAAAACTTGCTCCAATATCGGGAAAAAAACCAATACTGGTTTCAGGCATGGCAAATACAAATGCAGGGCTCGCAACTGGATGAGAGCCATGCAAAGAAACCCCAACACCACCGCCCATGGTAATTCCATCCATCAAAGCGATATAAGGTTTCGGATAATGGTGAATAAGCTGATTCAAGCGATACTCTTCTTTAAAAAAGCGCAACTGTTCGGGCGAGCGTTGTTTACCTGTTTCATACAACCAGCGAACATCGCCACCTGCACAAAATGCTTTCCCTCCTGCAGAGCGAATCACAACCGCTTGAATAGAGACATCTTCGCGCCAAGTCATCAGTTGATCATACATCGAGCTCACCATAGGTAGTGTCAAGGCATTAAGTGCCTGCGGACGATTCAATGTCATCACACCCAGATGTTGTTGTTGGCTAAAAATGATGTCTGCACTCACCCCTACTCTCCTTTAAATTGCGCAGGGCGTTTGGATAGAAAGGCCGAGACGCCTTCAGCTCGATCTGTGCTTGCACATACAGCTGAAAATTGAACTGCTTCTAAATGGAGTGAATCTGTTAAAGACATATCAAACCCATGATCAATCGTTTCCATCACTGCTTTTACCGCCAAAGGCGCCATACTGATGATATTTTTCAACCAGGTTTTCGCTTCAGGTAATAATTTTTCCGGTTCGTAGACAGCACTAACTAATCCCCAACTCAATGCCGTTTCTGCATCAATAAATCGACCGGTTAAACAGAGATCCAATGCACGGCCTTTTCCTACCAATCGTGACAAACGTTGGGTACCGCCATAACCGGGAATAACACCCAATTTCACTTCCGGCTGACCAAATTGTGCGAACGATGAAGCAATACGCAAAGTCGCAGACATAGCAAGTTCACAACCGCCACCAAAGGCATATCCATTCACCGCAGCCAAAGATGGCTTGCCTAATGTTTCCAATTGTCGAAAAACGTTTTGACCAAAACGGGCAAACTCATATCCTGTCTGTGCGTTGCATTCCGCCAACCGATTAATATCTGCGCCAGCACAAAACGCCTTTCCCTGACCCGTGATTAAAATGGCTTTAACCTCAGAATCGTCCTTAGCGTCCATTAGATCATCCGATAATGCTAGCAACACATCCGCGTTCAACGCATTTAATTTGTCCGGGCGGTTCAATGTTAGAATTAAAATCCCGTCTTCGAATTGTTTTTCAATCATACTCATCGTGAACTCCTTATTTACATGTAGGTTGGGTTGAGGCTGGTAAGCCGAAGCCCGACAAAACCATTCTGTTGGGCTTCGGCTTACCAGCCTCAACCCAACCTACGGCACATCTCAACATTCCATTATTCAATCATAAATTCCTGATCCAGGGTTGATTTAGCAATAATTTCTCGCATAATTTCGTTGGTTCCTTCCAAAATTTGATGCACTCTTAAATCGCGGAAGATTCGCTCAACGTGATAATCCCGTAAATAGCCATAGCCTCCATGCAATTGCATCGCTTTATCGGATATCTGAAACGCAATATCCGTTGCATACCGTTTTGCCATAGCACAATACATCGGTGCTTTTGTATCGTCTTTATCCAGTGCATTAGCAGCACGATATACCAATAAACGTGCGGCATCAAACTGTGTGAGCATGTCTGCGAAATAAAATCGTAACGCCTGCAGTGCACTGAGCGATTGTCCAAACTGTTTGCGCTCATGAAGGTAAGCTTGCGTTAAACGCAAACATGCCATAGCGCCCCCCAGAGAGCACGCCGCAATATTAATTCTCCCGCCGTTTAATGCATTCAGCGCGATTTTAAAACCCTCGCCTTCTTTACCAACAAGATTTTCAACCGGAACCCGACAATTCTCAAAGAAAACCGTTGCCGTTGGCTGGCTTTTCCAACCCATCTTTTTCTCTAATTTTCCAAAGGTTAAACCTGGAGTATTTTTTTCAATCAACAGGCAACTCACGCCGCGATGTGAGTTATCGCCTGTTCTCACCATACATAAATAGACGTCGCTGTTCGTAGCACCGGAAATAAAAGCTTTCGATCCATTTAAAACATAATGATCGCCCTGAAGGGTTGCGCGCGTTTGCAACGCCGCTGCATCCGAGCCTGAATTAGGCTCCGTTAAACAATAGCTCGACATCAGTTCCATTGACGTTAAACGTTTGCCATACGTCAAACGCAGCGATTCGGAACCGTACTTGTCGACTAAAGACGTGACCATATTATGGATAGACAAATAAGCGCTTGTGCTGATACACCCGACAGCCAGTTGCTCGAAAATCAGGGCGGCATCGAACCGAGTTAACTGGCTACCACCGATATCTTCGCGTGCAACCAGCCCCGCCATCCCCAATTGTGCTGCTTCGCGCAGCACATCGATAGGGAAATAGGAATCCTCATCCCATTGAGCCGCAAAAGGGGCTAGTTTGTCCCGGGAAAAATCAGCAGCCATATTTTGAAAAGCAGTGTGTTCTTCTGATAAATCGAAATTCATGTTCTTTCCTTAGATGTGATACCATGCCGACTTCATGTTTTAATAAAAAGAATAACCACATGGACGCTACTCTGCAAGTCAATCCGACAGAAACTCATTCTCTCACTATTTTAAAACAATATTATGGGTTTGATGCCTTTCGCCATCCCCAGGGTGAGATTATTCAAGATCTCATTGATGGCCAAGACTTATTGGTATTAATGCCAACAGGCGGTGGTAAATCGCTCTGCTACCAAATTCCCTCGCTCATTCGCCACGGCATTGGCATTGTTGTATCACCACTGATTGCATTGATGGAAGATCAAGTCGCCGCACTCAAATCATGCGGCATTCGAGCGGCTTATTACAATTCATCACAAGGCAGCCTGGACGCACGCACAACCCTTGCTAAACTTCATGATAATGAACTGGATATTCTCTATATTGCCCCAGAGCGACTCCTTACACCGTCATTTCTTGAAAGACTGAGTACCTGCGATCTCGCCCTATTTGCCATTGACGAAGCCCATTGCGTATCACAATGGGGCCATGACTTTCGACCTGAGTATGCAGCACTTGGGCAATTAAAGTCTCATTTTCCAGATGTACCTATTATCGCCTTGACAGCGACTGCAGACAGGCAAACACAAAAAGACATTATAACCAGGCTTCATTACCGGCCAAAAGAATATGTTGCCTCGTTTAACCGTCCTAACATCCACTATCAAGTATTGCCGAAAGCCAATGCAATTAAACAAATCGACCAGTATTTACAAGATATACAACAAAAATCCGGTATCATTTATTGCGGAACCCGTGCAGGTGTTGAAACCATCGCTGAAAAATTACAAGCCCTCGGGCATAAAGCGCGTGGCTATCATGCCGGCCTGTCTCATCAGGAAAGACGCGAAGTACAAACCTTATTCCGCTATGATGAAATTGACATTGTCGTCGCAACCATTGCATTTGGTATGGGAATCGACAAGCCAAACGTGCGGTTTGTCATTCATCATGATGTCCCTAAAACCATTGAAAGCTATTATCAAGAAACGGGCCGCGCTGGTCGAGATGGTCTGCCCGCCAAAGCATTGCTGTTATATTCACCTGCAGACAGCGCACGCTTGAGAAGTTGGATTACCATGCTACCTTCTTTGGATCAGCAACGTATCGAGCAACACAAGCTGCAGCAAATGCTGGCCTTTGCTGAAGCAACCCATTGTCGCCGTCAAATTTTGCTACGCTATTTTGATGAGGCATTCGATGACACCTGTCAATATTGCGATATCTGCGATAACCCACCCACTACAACAGATGCAACGGTCGATGCACAAAAACTGTTATCCTGTATATATCGTCTGAAGCAAAGCTTTGGATTGAATCATGTCATCGATGTGTTACGAGGCAGTGCTGCGGAAAAAATAACCCAGTTTGGTCATCAAAAATTAAGCACTTATGGCATAGGCAAAGACAAATCAAGTTCCTATTGGAAGCATTTAGCCTGGCAGCTCATTCATCGAGAATATTGTTTTCAAGATGTAGAAAAGTATAATGTGTTACGGCTCACCCCAAAAGCTGTGCCCGTTTTACGCGGGGAAGAACAGATTGCTTTAACCGTTCAAGTGCATGTCGAAGACAATGAGCCGCGGACTAAAAAGAAGAAAGGGCGCACACCGTCTGATACAACTTCAAGCCCCCTGTTTGAAACACTCAGAGCTTTACGCCGAGAAATCGCCCAAGAGGAAAGCAAACCACCCTTCATGGTGTTCAGTGACGCAACGCTGCGAGATATGATTCGTGTTAAACCCACTACCTTAGACCAGATGCTTGATGTTTCGGGCGTGGGTCAACACAAACTCACTCAATACGGGCAACGGTTTTTAGAGGCGCTGGTGTAATGTTACTTGAAACAACTAGTACATTGACTAAAAAAACGAACTGCAACTACTCGGGCAAGGGCAGTGAGCTCCGCTTATCATGCTCACGGCCCGTTGCCACCCAAGATACAACGCCTCTCGTTGTTTTTCTGGCATCTCTGGCTCAACATATTGATTCGAGCAGCATTGCTGACGAATTTCATCCAAAAATGGTTGTAATTAATTGATGACTGGATCTCACTAATTGCTCGCCAGTATTCAACACCATAAAACAACCGGTTCCATAAGTACTTTTTACCATACCAGGTTCAAAACAACGCTGACCGATGCTTGCAGCTTGTTGATCTCCGGCCATACCGGTGATAGGAATTTCCACTCCAAACAATGACTTTACAGTTCTACCAAAATCAACACAATTATCAAGGATCTCAGGGAGCAACGCGTGCGGAATATTGAATATGCTGAGCAGTTCGTCATCCCATTGCATCGTCTGAATATTGAACAGTAATGTACGCGAGGCATTGGTAATATCCGTCGCATGCTGTTGTCCGCCGGTTAAACGCCAAAGTAAAAAGGTATCAACCGTACCAAAGGCTAACTCCCCACGTTCAGCTCTTTCTCTTACTCCAGGCACATGGTCAAGTATCCAGGCTATTTTCGTTGCTGAAAAATAAGGATCAAGACGCAATCCTGTTTTGGTGGAGACGGTGTTGGCCACTTTTTTTGTGGAGATAAGACGTTGACACTGCCCTGCCGTGCGCCGATCTTGCCAAATAATTGCCGGATAAATCGTTTCGCCCGTTTGACGATCCCAGATTAACGTTGTTTCGCGTTGGTTGGCTATGCCAATAGCCGCAATGTCTTGTCCGGTAAGCTTAGCTTTGTGAATGGCTTCTCGACAGCACGTTAAGGTTGACTGCCAAATTTCCTCAGGGTTTTCCTCGACCCAACCAGCCTCAGGATAACAAGGATGAATTTCAATTTGATGTTGGCTGATTTGCTGTGTTTTAAGGTTAAATACGATTGCGCGTGTGCTGGTCGTCCCTTGATCAATAGACAGAAGATAAGTTGCCATCAACCCTTTCCTTATTGTTGAGGATTTTTTTTCATCTTTATGTATAGTGTAACGTCTCACTCTAATTTACATACCTTGTCCCGATTTAATTAACCTGAGACAAAAAACCCCAAGGCAAGCACCTCGGGGCTCTCTCACTTTTAAATTTGTTTCAACAGAGCGATGGCCTCTCTGATGATGTCATCTGGTAGATGATTGATGTTTTTATCGGTAGCCAATCGCAGTGATGTAACAATGAGTTTATGTGCTTGTCTTGGATTACCTTTTGAGGACATTCGAAGCAACTCAAGCGCTGAGTCGGACAACAACTGATGCGTACATCCAGCCTGAGAAAAACCATGTTCAATAAGCTGCTTAAATGCATCGCGCTCAAGAATTGGCTTCAATTCACAACGTGCTTGAATCCGCGATTCTAATGCAGCATTGGCGGGTTTTCCTATCTCGCGAGCGAGCTCAGGGTGGCCTACCAACCAAACGGTCATGTAGTCTTTGGAATCAAAGACAAAATTGAGGAAAGCTGGAAAATCACGAAAGAATTCAGATGGAAGATTTTGTGCTTCATCAATAATGAATACTGGCATGATGTTTTTTTGAGTCGCCAAGTGAATGATGTAGTCCTTAATATCGCGCCACAACTGAGCACGGCGATAGGAAGAAGTCAGTCCAAGTGTCAGCGCCATTTGACGATAAAAATCGAGTCGACCAAAATCTGTCTCGGCTATGTAGAAAACGCTGTATTGATGTGGGTTTAAAGTGCTGGTTAGTTGTCGAAGTGCGGCCGTTTTCCCAAGTCCAGGCTCTGCTGTGAGTAATCCAACGCCAGGTGATTGAAGAAGCCAATTAAACTGTTGAGCAAGGCCGGCAAGTTGAGCGTTATCCCATAACTGGATGCTTTTTTTTCCTAAGGGCGCTTGGGTTAAACCAAAAAATGATTGGTACATTTAATTATCCTCTCCAGTTGTTTGTGCAAAGGTGCCAATGGACTCGACGTAGTCTTCAAAAACCAATTCAACATTGTGCTCACGCTGGATCCCTTCAGGCGAAGGTGCTGCATGTGGTCGTTGGCGCTTACGATTAAGATTGGCGTCTAAATCTAATAAAACAGCGGCCCCCAAATTGTCACCGAAGGCTGTTTCAACCCGAACCGCAATATTTGTGTGCGGATTAAATACCAACGTCACTTTCTCACCGACAAGGTTGTGATGCACCTCAAACATCTTGCCATCCCAACTGATCGTGCCATCTTTGCGAACAACTCGCTCAGTACGATGGTAGAAAATATCATCGATTTTATTGGCGAAATAAGGCGTTAGAGGGCGCACGTGAAGCAGATCGTCTCTCCAACTATCAAGCGGTGTTTTCTTATCTAATCCACCATGCAGACGAATATGATAAACATGCTCAATCCAGGCCCAAAGGCGAGCATTGAGATCACCCAAATCACGAATTTTATCGACATCAAGCTCATCGATAAATTGTTCTCGAAACGTGCGATGAAAGCGCTCGAGCTTACCTTTGCCCTCGGGTTCTCTGGCGCGACAGTAGACAAGCCGTATCTCTAAGTGGGCACAAATAGTTTGTAATGACTCTGAGCGGTATGCAGGACCATTATCAATAATCAATTTATACGGTACGCCTCGTTTCAATACAGCGGATTTGAGCACGCCCTCTATATCGAGAGCGGTTTCTCCAAGACAAAATGCACTATGTGTAATAAGGCGTGACGAGTCGTCAATCAGCGAGACCAAGTAAGTTTTTCGCATCCCAGATGGCGTTTGAATCCGTGGGCCATGGAGTACATCTCCTTGCCAGATATCTCCTGCATGGGCAGCCACGAATGATCGGCGCTCAATAGTGTCTTGGTTGGGTATAATGCGTTTTGACAGGTGCTGTTGTTGTAAAAAACGATGAACGGAAGCTCGAGCCAATGTGTCTTTAGCAACTAATCCTTCGCGCTCAATCATGCCAATGATAGTGTTAATTGAGCGTGAAGGCTTATCCTTTTTAAGTGTCACAATTCTGCTTTGTACGGCTTCTGAAAGTTGTGTGCTTCCTTTGTCTACGCGCGGCTTGGGATTCAGTGCTTCGATACCTCCTCGCTTCCAATCGTAGTACCAGCGCGCAATCGTTTCTTCACTGATATGCGTTCGTCTTGACTCAGGAATAGTGTAACGATCGGCAGCCAAACTTCGGATAATACTTTTAACCTCACCGCGCTTTAATTCAGCACGGCTCGCTAATGGACCAAGAACCATCAGGCGAAACAAAGCCATCGGGTGTAAAGGTTTACTCATTTTTCTCTCCGCTATTAATGGGGAGTGAAGTTAATCAGTAAAATCATGACACCGAAACGACCAAACTGTGTGGGGTGCTTATTTTGTACAAGCATGGCACAACTCATGCTTATACTGATTAAGCGTTCATGGGATAACAACTCCGGTAACATGGCAAAGGCGCATCGCTGCACTCAGGCTCATTCTCTGAAGAGTCATTTTCCAAAAGTCTTTCATATTTATGGATCTGCCCAGTGCGCAAAAATAGGTACATAAGGCATCTTTATGAAAACGAAACTGCTTCGTAAAACGCAGCAGCCAACGCTTGATGGTCTGGCGTGAGGGCTGCATCGTTTTTGATATAGCGTAAGCACTCATGCCAGAAAGGTACAATAAAAAAATGACCTGTTGCATCTCCCACAAATACCATCTACGCGGTGGAATGCATTCCGGCAGGACTGAACATGTTTTGTGGCAACAGGGGCAATAGTATCGCTGAATAAACACTGGATTTAGTGAGGTGCTTGAAGGGTTAATGCGATCCGCTTCACGAGAATACCCACCATGTCGCCAAGGGTGTGATTTACCGCAACATAGACAATTTTTTAAGTCCAATTTTTCAGGTTCATGCTTTTGGATATGAATGTACTGTACTAATGATAAAATATCTGCGAAAATATATGCCATGACTGATCTCTTGTTTTCTTGTTTTGTAAGAGACTCAATGATACATGTTGATCAGTCACTAATCATAATTAATTTTTTATCTCATTGTTTTTGATAGTAGTGATTAGGCTTGTGATCAAGATAGTGCGAGATAAATTCTTCAGTTAAGAACTATATTTTTCGAGACATTACATATAGTTTAGACCAAGTATAACTATTCACCATCGCAATCAACTGTCAAATGGTAAACTGATGTTAATAGCACCAAACACGTAAGTCATGATTAAAACATGATTCATTTCGGGTTTTCTGCTTTGGTTACCCGATATATATTGATTCATATAACCAATTCGCCAATAGGAATGCTTAGATAGATAAATATTAGCACCTAAAAATAAACGGTTTTGGCTTAGAAAATGTTCACTGGCATATTTCGGATTATTCAAGTGAAAAAAGACCTCTTCATAAACTAGTGGATTAACATGTCCATAAAGCAAGCGAATATATTCATGGGCCCATAACTGACGTAACTCTATTAGGTTTTGCTTACGATTGGTGAAGGCGAACTCTTCCAGACGTGTTCTTGATAGAACCCTCCTATATTGGTCATCATGAAGTTTCCAGGAAAACTGTTGCAATAACCGATTCTCGATATTTTCCTTATATTTAATATTATTATCTGCAAAATAATGACCAAACCAAATATGTTTTGTGGGATCCAGCGTATATCCAACGTTGTTTTCGACGATTATCGTCCTCACTGGATGCGGCAAATTGATCATCCGCAATTGTCCATGTTGCATATAAACCCATTTTTTATTTTTAGAAAAATGTTGCTGATTACTAAACCCTAACCACAGACTCTCTCTCTGTATGGCGGCGTTTGAATATGGAGAAACAACTAATGTAATCAACATGCAGAAAAAAAAACGGCGCTTACGAAAAAATCGCTTTTGCAAATCCACTATACACATCCTTGCAGCCTTCATTGATAAAATCCTAATTATAATGCTTCTAATGAACCTCTCAATGTGTGCAATGTTGTATCCGGCGTCGCGAGCACACCAGTACCTTCGGTACAACCAAATCCTAACATAATAATAAGATCCAATCGAATACATCAAGGTAACCAATGGCTATTGACACTTCATTTTCACAATATCTTGACCTCAAGCCGCAGCACGTAATATGGTTATAAAGACCAACCAAACACTCGGTGATCAAGTTTTCTATTCTCGACCTTATTGGTCAAATTTAAAAAATTGATCAGCGAGTCACCGATTTCAATCATTTTTTAAGGATAAATTATGGGAAAGGAAATCATTATTTTGTGTGATGGC
The DNA here is from genome assembly GCA_963784615.1 of uncultured Gammaproteobacteria bacterium. Taxonomy (GTDB): domain Bacteria; phylum Pseudomonadota; class Gammaproteobacteria; order Legionellales; family Legionellaceae; genus UBA11403. The sequence goes on along the minus strand of CAWASG010000001.1, from coordinate 405,862 downwards.
ACGTCAAACTCTCCTGAAAATGGAGCACCACCAACCAATATTGACACTCTAAAGAAGATGTTAGGAAATGGAAAAAAACCAGTAACATCTAAAACAACCGATACAGGTTGGGATCTAAGTGCATATACATTAGATAAAACAAGATTTGTTTTTTATGATCGTGGATTAGGTTCGCCAACGCTGAATGCTCAAGGTCAAGTGCAAGGATGGAGTTGGAATGTTATAAAAAATATGGGAGTGGTTTATAACAAATTTTTTAAAGAGATTCGTGAAGCAACGGTGGCTAGTGGGATTATTGAAAATGTCGCTCAAGCTTATGCTTTGTTGGCTTTAAATTACAAAAAAAGCGACGATGATCAAGTTTACTTGTTTGGGTTTAGTCGAGGCGCCTATACAATTAGACTGCTCATTACGCTTATACGGCATATTGGTTTAATTCAAGTTGATAAACTTAAAATACCTTCGTTAAATGCAAAAGAAAATGAAACTCATATTCGAAATGTAATCGAGCACTTGATTGAAGAGGGTTTTTCAACGTTCGATCGTCATCAGCATCCCGACACTAATGCGGCTGCCCGATCGTTTAGAAATCGTTATTGTTATACAGAACAAGAATGCCAAGGCTTGGTCCGCTTTTTGGGCTTGTTTGATACAGTTCGCGGGCTCGTTACAGAATCGGTTCATGAAGACTCTAAATTAACATCCGTTGTAAAAAGTGCGCGTCATGCACTGGCGATTGATGAACGGCGCCCTGCTTTTAAACCTGAACTGTGGGTACCCGCATCCGCTACTGATTCGTTACAAATGTGGTTTGCAGGGGTTCATTCAGATGTGGGAGGCGGTTATGCGGATCGTCATCTGTCAAATATTGCATTACGCTGGATGATAAAAGAGGCATTTAAAAGTGGCTTAGTCATTGATAAAGACACTTTAACCCAATATGGAGTTGATCCAGGCGTTTCTTCTATTTCTGAAAATTCAACGGATAGTCTAGGCTATCTGGGTGTTCAACATGATAGTTTTAATGCGAAAGTAACCAATGACGCACCATTGACTTGGCATGATGTTTCATTGGGCGCTCAATATCGTCGACCGATTTTGCAAACCGCTCAAGGTGAAAGCGTGCATAAAAGTGTGAGTCGACGTTATGGAAATATCATTTCAATTGAAACAAGTGAAAATAAAAAACAGTATACCCCAGCCAATCTATCACACACATTGACTGCAGCGCGAAATGCCAGAAATACAATTGGACCCTTCTTTGCACTCAAAGTACCCGATGCAGATGAGTTATCCGATGTTGGTGAAGATGATAGCCTGGTTCGTAAAAAAAGCATGGCGGGAATACATTGATAAAGTAACTACTCGGGCACGGGCGCTTTCCCCTGCCTGAGTAGTTACAATTTAGCGTTCATTTTTTCCCTAAAAGCTCAAGACCAATGTTATGATTGGCCAACGACGTAGATATAGAGAAATCATGATTAATTTCCAGAACATTGACGTAAACACATTTTTATCCGACTATTGGCAAAAAAAACCTCTACTCATTCGCAATGCCCTACCCGGCTTTAAGAACATTCTTTCGCCTGATGAATTGGCAGGATTGTCCCTGGAAGAAGAGATAGAAAGTCGTATCGTGATTGCAACGCCTGATGAACTCCCCTATTGGCATTTAAAAAAAGGGCCGTTTTTGGAAAAAGATTTTCAAAAACTACCTGCAACGCATTGGACCCTATTAATTCAAGGCGTTGATCGCATTATTCCCGAATTGGCACTTTTATTTGAGCATTTTAATTTTTTACCACAATGGCGGGTAGACGATCTTATGATTAGCTACGCCTCAGAACATGGTAGTGTAGGCCCTCATTATGACAACTATGATGTGTTTTTATACCAGGCTCAAGGGAGCCGAAAGTGGTCGCTAACCACACAACAATGTAACGAAAAAAACTACTTGCCCGATGTGCCCTTACGAATCATGCAAACGTTTAACATTGAAGAAGAATACGTTCTTGAAGAAGGTGACATGCTCTATCTTCCTCCAAACGTCGGACACTATGGAACAGCCATCAGCAAGGACTGCATGACCTATTCCTTTGGTTATCGCAGCTATTCAACGCGCGAATTATGGGACAGTTACGGTGATTACTTGGCCGAATCAGTTGATGTTGCTCAATATTATCGAGATCCCAATTGGGCGATATTGAATGACACTTCAGAATTACCACGCGAATCCTGGATGCAGGCAAAAGCCGCTATTCAAGACATGCTCAACAACGAGCAGCAATTCAAGTCATGGTTTGGCTGCTTTGTCACACAACTGGATCAACAAACAGAGTCTTTATTGCCAGAGCCGGTTACCGATTCATTGGAATCATTTATGCAACAATTATCATCGAGCACAGGATTAACACGTCATCCGGGTGTGCGTTTTGCTTATCAAGTACAAACTGAAACAGACTTGATCACGCTATTTATCAACGGATGCGAATGGAATATTCAAAATGTTGCCAACGAATTGATTAAACTGGTTGCTAATAATCGCATACTACCCATTGAGCAATTACAACCATGGCTACAACAACCTGAAAACAATAAATTTTTACACGATCTTTGGACACTACAATGGCTAGAGATGAATGAATATTAACGTACACACTCAAACCCGTTTAACAGATGATAATTGCCCAAGTTGCGGTCTTTTTTCATTTTGTAAACAATCAAAGATGTCATTGGTGACTTCACGAAGATACTTAAAGGCCCAAGAAACGCTATATTCATATCATGATGCGTTTCATTCTATTTATACTGTGTCCTCAGGCGCAGTAAAAACCGTACATATTGATCTGGAAGGGAATCAACATATTCAACAATTTTATTTTCAAGGAGAAATTCTAGGATTTGATGCTATTTATCCAAATCACCACCCTTTCTCCGCCATCACTGTCACGGCAAGTGAGATTTGCAAAATCCCTTACAGCACATTGATGGATTTTATTGCTTCAAACCATCAGTTTTACACTCAATTCATATCAAAAATCAGTCAGCGATTTAATTTTGGTTTATATGTCAATTCCTATTCCGCGGAACAACGCTTGGCTTGCTTTTTGCTTGAACTTATCAAGCGACTCAATGTTGATAGAGCGAACCTCGAATTCGATATCATGATGTCTCGTCAAGATATCGGCCATTACCTTGGTCTTGCAACAGAAACCATAAGTCGTGTTTTAACACGGTTTCAACAAAGAAATATAATCATTATCACCTCCCATAAAAAAATGAAAATCAGCGATATGAATGCATTACAATGGATAGCGCAGGACGGAAACCTTATGCAAGAAAATTAGGGATTGTCAGCAATTGATCAAGATCAAGGTAATTATTCTTAATACGGTTATAATGTCCGGCCTCAGTCAACGTTTCGCCATCCGCGCCTAATGAACTTCACAATATGTGCAATGTTGTATCAGGCGTCGTTGCGAGGCACGAAGCAATCCAGGGTTCGAAGCTCCGTACTCTGGATTGCCGCGCTTTGCTCGCAACGACGGATGGCGAAACGATGACTGAGACCTAATTCCAACATTTCATATTTAAACAAGAGACAACTAAAATGCGAAAAGATAATCTGTCGAATGTAATACGTGAAGTAAAACAATATTTATTAAATCTTCAATATAACATTTGTGAAGCGCTAACAGGTGAGGATGAGCAAAATGAATTTACCAATGAACCATGGGAAAGAACGTCATTTGGTGATGGCGTAACACGCACCATCTCTAATGGTGCCGTTTTTGAAAAAGGTGGCGTTAATTTTTCTCACGTATATGGTGATAAAATGCCCGTGGCGGCTACACAACATCGACCAGAGCTTGCTGGTGCACGTTTTCAAGCGCTCGGCGTATCTTTGGTGATGCACCCCAAAAATCCATATGTTCCAACGTCACATGCTAATGTGAGATTATTTATCGCTGAACCTGAAAATGGTGATCCTGTGTGGTGGTTTGGTGGCGGATTTGATTTAACCCCCTATTATGGATTCGAAGAGGATTGCGTTCATTGGCATCAAGTTTCTAAAAAAGCCTGCGAGCCATTAGGTCCGGATGCCTATCCACGTTATAAAAAATGGTGTGATGAGTATTTTTTCCTCCCTCATCGTGATGAACCGCGTGGAATTGGTGGTTTATTTTTCGATGACCTAAACACGCCGGATTTTGATACCTGCTTCACATTCATGAGAAGTGTCGGTAATCGATTCATTGAAGCGTATCGTCCAATCGTTGCTAAACGAAAAAACACCCCTTATGGAGAAAGAGAAAGAGCGTTTCAGTTATATCGACGAGGTCGATACGTTGAATTTAATTTAATTTACGACAGAGGCACTCTATTTGGCTTGCAAACAAAAGGACGAACTGAAGCTATTTTAATGTCCTTACCGCCTACTGTAAACTGGGTTTATAATTGGCACCCTGAACCTGGAACTGAGGAAGCGCGCTTATATAACGATTTTCTGATCATGAAGGATTGGGTATAGGGCCAAACAGCGCGTCGCTTCTAATTCATTTCATAATTTGTGCAATAATCTGTCAGGCGTCGTTGCGAGGCACGATCTGTAAGTTCATTGTGGCTGTTTGTATCGAAGGTACTGGGGTGAGCCCAATGAACTTCACAAATCGACATTTAGAGTGGGGCTGTCATGAATATCCCTCTTTACGCAGCGCATCTATCAAGTCAGGATAACGAAATACATAGCCACATTCGATCAAGCGATTAGGCACCACGCGCTGCCCTCTAAGCAACAAACACTCACCCATTTCACCAAACAGCATTCGAATCGCAAAGGCAGGCATTTTCAAGAGTAATGGGCGATGCATCGCCGTCGCTAGAACACGGGAAAATTCAGCCTGACTTACGGGATGAGGAGACGTTAAATTAAATGCGCCGGTTAATTCAGGTTTATTGAGCAAAAATTGGATGGCTCCTACAACATCATCGATGTGCACCCAGGACATGATTTGCTTACCATCCCCGATGACACTACCAAACCCCATATAAAAACTTGGCGCAAGCTTTTTAAGAATACCTTCGCCTCGTCCAAGAACGACGCCAAAACGGGTCGTTGTGACATTCATACCGCTATCAATTGCGGGTTGCAACGCTTGCTGCCAACGCACGCCTATCTCACTTAAAAAATCTCGTGGGTGTTCATAATCAATAGGGCTATCTTCATCTAATTCGGCATTATCCCCATTGTCTTGCATTCCATAAATACCAACGGCGTTTGCACACATAAAATGGGGCTTTGCTTCCTGTTTGATGGCCCAATCAACCAACGTCGATGTTGTGTTAACACGAGATTGAATGATTTGCTCTTTCACACTGTCACTCCATCGCGAATCTGCAATGTTATAACCACATAGATTGATGACCGCATCATACGTACTCGCTTTTAAGAGAGGCAGGCTATCCCAAGTGGCAGTGTTAACCGGCTTTGAAAAGTGTCGCTGGAGGTTCGCTATATCACGCCCCAATACCGTGACCGTATGCTCCAATTGCAACGCCGTTACCAACTTTTTACCAATGAATCCCGAGGCACCGGCAACTAGTATGTTCATGCAATTACTCCTTAGATAAACCTACCCTTATAACGTCATATCAAAACGATCGGCATTCATTACCTTCACCCAGGCTGCCACAAAGTCATGTACGAATTTTTCTTTATTATCATCCTGCGCATACATTTCTGCATAGGCACGAAGAATGGAATTTGACCCAAAAACCAAATCGACTCGAGTTGCAGTCCATTTGACATCACCTGTTTTACGGTCACAGACGTCATAGAGATTTTTGCCCGTTGGCTTCCACATGTTGGTCATGTCGGTCAGATTGACAAAGAAGTCATTTGTCAGCGCACCTTCGCTGTTGGTGAACACACCATGACTAGTTCCGCCGTAATTAGTGCCTAATACGCGCATCCCCCCTACCAGGACAGTCATCTCATAGGCAGTCAGCCCCATCAGTTGCGTGCGATCGAGCATGAGTTCTTCAGCACTGACAGCGTAATCCTGCTTCAACCAATTGCGATAACCATCATGAAGCGGTTCCAGCACGCTAAAGGAAGCCGCATCCGTCATCTCATCAGTCGCATCGCCGCGCCCCGGAGCGAAGGGAACCGTGATATCAAAGCCCCCTGCCTTTGCGGCTTGCTCAACACCGATATTACCAGCAAGCACAATCACATCCGCTACACTAACGCCAGTATCTGCGGCGATCCCTTCGAGAATAGGCAATACTTTTGCCAAACGTTGCGGCTCATTGCCTTGCCAATCCTTTTGCGGCATTAAGCGAATACGCGCACCATTTGCACCTCCGCGCATATCTGAGCCACGAAAAGTCCGCGCACTGTCCCATGCGGTTGAAACCATTTCACTGATGCTTAAACCACTGGCTGATATCTTTGCTCGTACTGCAGCAACATCAGCATTTTTATTACCCGCAGGCACCGGATCCTGCCAAATCAAATCTTCTTTCGGTACATCAGGTCCAAGATAGCGCGCCTTTGGCCCCATGTCGCGATGAGTCAGTTTGAACCAAGCGCGCGCAAAAACTTCAGCAAAATAATCGGGATCTTGATAAAAACGCTCTGCAATTTCACGATAAATAGGATCCATCTTCATTGCCATGTCTGCGTCAGTCATGATGGGATTGTAACGAATTGAGGGATCTTCAACATCAACAGGTTTATCTTCTGGCTTGATATGAATTGGCTCCCATTGGTGGGCTCCTGCAGGGCTTTTCTTCTGTTCCCAATCATGATTAAGTAGCATATAGAAGTAGCCGTTATCCCAACGCGTTGGGTGAGTCGTCCATGCACCCTCAAGACCGCTTGATACCGTGTTACGACCAATGCCCCTGCAGGTTTTGTTCATCCAACCGAGACCTTGATCTTCAACATCAGCGCCTTCAGGAGCTGGTCCCAAAAGTTTTGTATCACCATTACCATGACATTTGCCAACAGTATGACCACCAGCGGTCAGGGCAACTGTCTCCTCGTCGTTCATCGCCATGCGTGCGAAGGTCACACGAATATCTTGAGCGGTTCGAAGCGGGTCAGGTTGGCCATTCACACCCTCAGGGTTCACATAGATTAACCCCATTTGCACCGCTGCAAGTGGGTTTTCAAGTGATTCACGGTTTGTGTCATCATAACGAGTAGCGCCCAACCAATCCTTTTCTGAGCCCCAGTAGATGTCCTTTTCGGGATGCCAAATATCCTCACGACCGAAACCAAAACCGAATGTTTTAAGGCCCATTGATTCATAAGCAATATTACCCGCCAGGACTATCAAGTCAGCCCAACTGATCTTGTTGCCATACTTTTTCTTGATAGGCCATAACAAGCGACGTGCTTTGTCTAAGTTTACATTGTCAGGCCAAGAATTCAATGGCGCAAAACGCTGGTTACCTGTCCCGGCGCCCCCACGACCATCGGCCAAACGATAAGAGCCCGCAGCATGCCAAGACAGGCGAATCATCAAACCGCCGTAGTGCCCCCAATCAGCAGGCCACCAGGGTTGACTGTCCGTCATCAACGCATGCATATCTTTCTTAAGCGCTTCAACATCGAGTTTTTTAAATGCTTCACGATAATTGAAGTCGGTTCCCATTGGATTAGTTTTAGTATCGTGCTGATTTAATATATCGAGGTTCAATGCATTAGGCCACCAGTCCATGTTCGATTGACCAATCGACGTCATACCGCCATGCATAACGGGACATTTTCCTGCTGTATTCATCTTTTTACTATCCATAGTCATTTCTTCTTCACTCCATGATCATTAGTTTTTTAACTATAGCTTACGATAAGGGGAGGAGCAATCAATGATCTACGACGTCACCAGGGCAAGTAATTCACCTATAATAAAACAGAAAGACCAAACGTTAATGTGCTTTGATTAACTGGCTCGCCTAAACTTATCTGAATGGTTTTAAAGGGACCGTAATCCTTTTCGTGTTCATATTCTGCAAAAATATTCAGTCCCGGTGTTAATCGATAATAAGGTCTGACAATATATCGTATTTGATTTAATCCTGTACCGAGTCCTGCTTGAACAACAGTTTTTGAAGCCCAAATACTGCGAACACCTGTTCTTATAAGAAAGTTATTGGTTAGTTGTGTATCCCGTGATAGCTCAACATCCAGTTTTGCGCTACCGGCATAATAATACCCTCTGACATTGGTATCAATAAAATAAGGCATTAAGCCTTCAAGACCCAGACCAGGTTGCCAATATGGCCTGCTTGCAGGACGATTAAAATAATTAATACCGCCTTTAACCGCCCAAAATTGATTAACAAGATGCCAATAGAAAATATCTATGTCAGCATTGTCTACAGTTCCTTTGGTTACCTCTGCATCATTCGAGAATAACTCGAGCTTGTTATAGTCTGGCCCGTATAGACCATTGTATGTCAGCTTTTGGACATTATTAAATGGATCCCCACTCATATCCAGGAAAGTAGAACCCCATAAGCCTGTTGGATGCGCCATAGGATGATGAACGAGTGATAGATCAATTGGTCTTGTCTCATCCACCCTGACAATTGGTCTATTAATATAAGGGGTTTGCTGAACAATGTCTTCCGGCTTAGCTTCGCCTTTTGTAATTTGTATTAACGTGGTGTATTGAAACACGCGCGACATGCCCGTCATCATGTGATAAAGAAGGTGGCAGTGAAAAAACCATTGCCCACTTGCATCTGTATCAAGATCTGCTGTAACCGTCGCGCCTGGTGGTATATCTATGGTATGTAATAAAGGATCATAACGACCATGTCCGTTACGCAGAATAAACCAGTGACCATGAATATGCATCGGATGGCGCATCATGGAAGGATTAGTAAAAATAAATCGGTATCGTTTATTCGGTTCCAAGGGGATGGGATGAGCATTATATTCAGGAACACCATTTATGAACCAAATGAATTGATCCATGTATCCAAACAATTCCATTTTGATAACCCCACTAATTGGTTTATTGGGATCGTTAGTCTTTACCGCCGCGGTTAAATGTTGATATTTTGTTCCTATGGTTTTTGGCGCAATTATGTGTGAAGAAATATTATCGCCTCGTATTTTTGGTTCAGTGGGCATACTCATATCCATTGAGTGATTCATGGGCATGCTATGATCCATCTTCATTTCCCCATTCATCTTCGTATCAGGCATCGATTCCATTCCATGATGAGCGCTTTTTGAATTCATCTTTATAGTAGCTATCGAATGGGGTGAGGAAATCATATTCATAGATTGTGAATTTTGCATCATATCGCCCATCATCAAAGACATCATTTCCCTCATGACAGGCAACGGCTCAGGAAATGGAGTAACGTGTTGATAATTTATGAGTTGATGAGGTGTCGTTACTAAAGCTCCATAAGCCGCGCCTACTGTATCTATTGATTCAGCATAAATAATGTAAGGGGCATTTTTTTTAATTTGGACTAATACATCATAGGTTTCGCCAGGTGCTATTTTGAAATCCTTGATGGGATAAGGTTTTACATCATTGCCCTGAACATGCACCATCTGCATAGATGTTCCCGGTATTTTGACATGAAAAATGGTGCTGCCGCCTGCGCCAATAAACCGCAAACGAACTACATCACCCACTTTAACAGGTGCAGTCCAAGGACTGGATTTTGGCCGACCATTGATCATAAAAGCATCATAAGCGACGTCACTTATATCATAAATACTCATGCGCATTTGCTGCATCATTTTATAATCATCAACCAGGTTTTTTCGTTCCTCTGAGGATGCTTTGCGGTAATCATGGATGAATTTTACGAGAGATGGCTGTAAAGGAAATCGAGGCGCATAATAATCCCCTGATTTTTTGAGGTTGGCAAGAATTTGGTTTGGGTTGGTATTGCTCCAATCCGATAAAACAACCACATAATCTTTAGTATAGGTGTAATGTGACGGCTCTTTTGGATCAATTAAAAAAACACCATACAAGCCTTGTTGTTCTTGAAGACCCGCGTGAGCGTGATACCAATAAGTGCCGGATTGTTTAAGGGTAAATTGATATTGAAAAACACCACCCGGTGGTATTTCTTTTTGATTGACACCCGCTACGCCATCCATTTGCCATGGAACCAGTAAACCATGCCAATGCAAAGCGGTTCCTTTATCAAGATGATTATGAACGTTGATAGTAACGTGATCCCCTTCTTTAAAATGCAACGTAGGACCTGGAATTTGATTGTTCACTGCAAGTGCTTTTTTTACTTGACCCGCGAAATCAACCGATTTATATCCTATGTCTAAATTGACAACAGGGCTTGCTGAAAAAACATTTGATACAACAAAAAGACAAACAATGATGTGCAGTATGTTTTTTTTCACAGCGCTCACTCTCCATAGCTCATAGACTCATTCGCCGTATACGAAGCGCATTGATAATTACTGAAACAGAGCTCAATGACATGGCAGCTGCCGCAATCATGGGGTTTAATAATAACCCTGTGAAAGGATATAGAACACCCGCGGCCAACGGCACGCCAAGCGCATTATAAATAAAAGCAAAAAATAAATTCTGGCGAATGTTTCTCATGGTGGCTTTTGACAAACGCAGGGCTTTCACAATACCATTCAAATCTCCATGCAGCAACGTAATGCCCGCACTCTCAATGGCCACATCTGTGCCAGTTCCCATGGCGATGCCGATATCGGCTTTTGCAAGTGCGGGCGCATCATTTACACCATCGCCGGCCATCGCAACGATCAAACCTTTGCTTTTCAACTCACCAACAATACGACTCTTATCCTCAGGCAGAACCTCTGCTAACACATGTTTTATTCCAACTTTATTGGCTACAGCCATGGCTGTTTTATTGTTGTCACCCGTAAGCATGAAAATTTTAATGCCATTTTTTTGCAGTTCGTGGATCGCGTTTGAAGTATTAGGTTTAATGGGATCTTCCACCACCAAAATAGCAGCCAATTGATTATCAACCGCCATAAACATGACTGATGCGCTCTCGGCACGAGAAGCATCAGCTTTTGCAAGAAGAGAGGCGGTATCAATCCCATTTTCTTGCATCAGTTTGTCATTACCAATGGCGACAAAGCGACCATTCACCGTGCCGATCACCCCCTTTCCAGTAGGCGCATTAAAGTTTGTAACCGCCTTCAGCTCAATATGCTTTTCCTTTGCGGCGGTTACAATTGCGAAAGCTTGCGGATGTTCACTGTTGTGCTCAAGACTTGCGGCCAGTGTTAAAATCTCGTTTTCTTCAAACGCATTAGTCGTCATAATACGCGTGAGTACCGGGCGGCCTTCCGTAAGCGTACCTGTTTTATCCACTACCAGCGTATTGATTTTTTCTATGCGCTCCAGAGATTCGGCATTTTTAATCAGCACGCCTGCACGCGCTCCTTGTCCTATTCCCACCATAATTGACATCGGCGTAGCCAAGCCCAGAGCACAAGGACAGGCTATGATTAGCACGGAGACGGCTGCAATAAGACCATAACTGAGTGAAGGTTGCGGGCCCACTATGACCCATACAATGAAAGCTGCCACTGCTATGAGTATTACAACGGGCACAAACCATCCTGATACCTTATCCGCTAATCGTTGAATAGGAGCCTTGCTTCGCTGAGCATCACTTACCATTTGGACGATATGCGAAAGCATCGTGTCATTCCCGACATGCAGTGCTTCCATGATGAAGCTGCCGGTTTGATTGATGGTAGCACCGATTACTGTTGACCCAGCGCGCTTTGCTACGGGCATTGGTTCACCTGTGACCATGGATTCATCCACATGACTGTGACCTTCATGTACCCTACCATCGGCAGGAATTTTCTCGCCTGGACGGACTCGCAGTAAATCACCAACGCGAATCATATCGAGTGACACCTCATCCTCGACACCATCCGCATCAATACGGTGTGCTATTTCTGGTGCGAGCTTCAGTAAAGCGCGAATAGCACCACCAGTTTGTTCTCGCGCTTTTAATTCCAACACCTGTCCTAACAAGACTAATGTTGTTATTACTGCCGCGGGTTCAAAATAAATGGCTACAATTCCCTGGCTATTACGAAACGGTATTGGAAATAAATCTGGGAAAAGGGTTGCTACTACACTGTATCCCCATGCTACACCAGTGCCCATAGCTACCAGAGTAAACATGTTTAAGTGACGTGTTTTAATGGATTGCCAGCCACGTTGAAAGAAAGGCCATCCCCCCCATAAAACCACAGGTGTTGCCAGTAAAAACTGAATCCAGATAGAAACAGTGGGTGACAACCACTGGTTCAGCATATGCTCACTCATCGCCAATGCAATGACAGGAGTCGTCATCACAAGAGCAACCCAAAATCGATTTTTCATATCGTCATATTCTGGATTTTCACCTGCCTCTATCGTTGCTTTTTCTGGCTCCAACGCCATTCCGCAGATTGGGCAATTACCTGGGCTGGTTTGGCGAATTTCCAAATGCATGGGACAGGTAAAAATTAACCCCTCAAATGTTTCTCCAGCAGGAAGATCTCCTGGGTGCTTGAGCACATCTTCGGTCTGATGACAGCAACTATGCTTTTTCGATGACTTGGTAGGTTTCATTGATGATTATGCCTGTGATGAATATCAGGAAAATGGGGATGCGCATGTTGATGATGCTCATCATGAATATGACTGTGCTCATGACCATGTGGTACGTGTGTATGCTCATGCTTGTGATGCTCGGTGATATATAACTATACGTCAATTCCCATTAATGTCGCTGCGATCCAAAATAAAAAGGATGTTATTTCATAAAAAAACAATTTACCTAAGTTGGCTAAGTTTTTCAAATGGTTCCCAAAACGTAAGTTCAAAATTACCTACTATTTTAGTTGCATTATAGTCATAATAATTCTGAGATTATTGTTATATTTATTAAGGAGGATTTATGGATGCAATTGGATTTATTGGGGCTGGCTCTGCAATCGTTGTACCCCATTTACTGGAGGATGGTTTAGACTGTTATGTTATTAATGACGAAGAGCGTGTTGGTGGACATATACATACTAAAACGTTAGTACTTACAGAAATCATAGTTGATGGGCAGTCCCATTTTAAACATGATTTGAAAGATTGGCATTCCAGTGATATTGAAAAATTTTCAGCAAAACCAGTCGATGAATCGGTGATATTAAATGATGAAAAGCCGGCCATTAAGCGCGTACATTATATTCCGATCGAAACAGGCGCAGAATTTATTGGCGCTCCTGAAAATTACCCCATTGTTCATGCGGAATTTAAAAAGCTTGGCATCGCGCTTGAAGAGTATTCATTAGATATCGATATCAATAATCTTAAAACAGGCGTTCATACCTATATTCCAGGTTTTGCTCAACAAGTTGCTAAAACTTACAATGATTGTTGTGGTTTCTTCTCTACAAAAAACCAAGTGACGCAAGAATCAGTTTTGAAGCATATTTTAGAATTAATTGCATTTAAAAAAGTTGATGTGATGGTAGACAGTGTTGATGAAAGTGTGCCACGAGTGAAGACCGTGTCTGAATTGTATATAGAGGTTGCCGAAACGCTATTACCAGGCATAGAGCCTTCAGAAGAATTAAAATTAATGCTGCAAGGCATTGTTAAGGATGTACTTTATCCTCAATTAATGGCTTCTTATGGGCAGCCTAGAGCTGTTGTTGCTACATTTTGCGCGAACGATGCCAATAATTATTTGGCAATTGGAGATAATGGCTGGTATCGAGCTAAAACGGGGCTATCGACTTACACTCATCGTTTAAAAGAAGCATGTAAAAAGACACATTTTGTACCGCCACAAAAAGCAAAATCAATTGAGAAGGAAATGGTGAATGAAGAGCGTTTCTACAAAGTAAAACTTGAAGATGGAACGTATGTGGTTGACCCTAAAACCAAGCAACCCAAGTTGTTTAAGTACCTGATGTTAAGTACCAACACAGAGGTTATGAATGCATTATTATCAGGCATAGATGAAGCTGAACTAAAAGAATTAAAAGAAGCATTAGCAAAGGTGCAATATTATAATTCGACCCTTACTTTTCATACCGATCAAAAATTTGTTTCTCCAGGCGGTACAAAAGTTTATATTCCGTATGATCCTATTAAAGATACTGCGTCGTTGAATCGTTCAAGAGCAGACTTATTCCCTAAGAACGCACCATTGCTTGTCAACTCGTGGATGTTGGACGGGCAAACGTTTACGCCGGATCCAGATAAAACATTTCATAATGACACTATCCATTATCGTCATCCGTATGTAGATAATGACTTCCGACATGCTCAGCATGTAGTTGAAAAATTTCAAGGGAAATATGGATTATTCTTCGGCGGGATAGTTGCAGGTTTTAATGATTCTCATGAGTCAGCCATGCAAGCTAATTTGCGAGCAGCCTGGAGGATTGTTCAAGTTTCTGGCATTAAAGAACATAAAATGCGCGATTCCGCGATGCCTGAATTTAAGGATTTTGATGCCCGTCAGGGTGGTCTTAGTAAGGTGGGAGACTACTGTTGTTGATCTCATGGTCCGATTGGAGCTAAGTTAAGGGCTGTAGGTTGGGTTGAGCGAGAGCGAAGCCCAACATGACGATTTTGTTGGGCTTCGCTCTCGCTCAACCCAACCTACGCGTACACCAATCATTTTTTCCTTAACTTAATGCCATTACGCTTCGATCCCAACGACGACTGATACAACAGCGCACAAATTGTGAGGTTTATTAGAAAAGCCCTCTAGATTCTTCAGTGCCATTGATATTGATCAGCAAAATCATCTACACTCAATTTAATCATTTGAAAACAACGATTGCGAGGGAACCGTGTATACTACTATTTTGCATGCTACAGACTTAAACCAATACCACTACGAACTCAGCCAAAAAGCCGCCGATATTGCACACCGATTCAAAGCAAAACTCTATTTACTGCACGTCATTCAACCACCAACAAGCATGCAAATTGCTCAAGGACTTGGTTTTGCAGATTTTGATACTCCGGTCAAAGATAATGCGCAAACGGTCATGAATGTACTCGGAGATGCGCTAAGCATACCCTCTTCGCAGCTTCTTGTTGAGATTGGGTCGATTAAACATACGATTTTAAGTAAGGCAGAGGAACTGGGGTGTGGGCTTATCATCATCGGAACCCATACACCTTCACATCTACAGCCGTTTCTGGGCAGCATAGCCCATGCTGTCGTTCACAACGCGCATTGCGATGTGTTGACGCTGCGAACCGATATGGTGGCGTAGGTTAACTGGCATTAAGAGAATTAATCGGAGTGGGTTGGGTTGAGCGAGAGCGAAGCCCAACAATATCGTCAGGTTGGGCTTCGCTCTCGCTCAACCCAACCTACATTCAACATCAATACCAGTCGTTATAACCATACCCATAACCACATGTTCCGCATGTAGAATACCCAGAACAAGTAGAGCATGTATTACAGCCATTACAAACTGAAACCGGGCGAACATAGCCAGCACAACCACCGTCCCAACAACAACCGGTTAAGACAGTAAACGCACCAGCGATAATAATTGACATGATTGCTTTTTTCATAGTTGCATCCTTGCTCCGTTTATGTACTTAAAGTCTACAACAAGGTTTTGAAATTATCAAGTTCGCATCAAAAATATATTCAAATCGATTATCCGTGAAATTTAACGGGTTTTACGCTATCATTTCACTTTTTTATATATTTCAGGAGTTGAGCGATGAACGTTGGACAAGACACGCTTTTGACACAAGCCACATTGAATGTAAATGGCAAAGCTTATCATTATTATAGCCTTAAAGAGGCCGAAGCGAAGCACTTCAAAGGCATTCATCGCTTGCCTTACTCTCTCAAAGTCCTCTTTGAAAACTTATTACGATTTGAAGATGGCAAAACGGTCATGACAACCGATTTAAACGCCATGACTGACTGGCTCAATACAAAAACATCTAATCATGAAATAGCCTATCGTCCGGCGCGTGTTTTAATGCAGGATTTTACTGGTGTACCTGCGGTAGTCGATTTAGCGGCCATGCGAGATGCGATTCAGGCTATGGGCGGAGATCCTGAGAAAATTTCGCCATTATCACCTGTTGATCTCGTCATCGATCACTCAATAATGGTTGATAAATTTGCAACTACCGACTCCATGAAAGTCAACACAGCCATTGAAATGGAACGCAACATCGAGCGTTATGAATTTTTACGCTGGGGACAAAAAGCCTTTTCAAATTTCCAAGTTGTGCCACCGGGCACAGGGATCTGCCATCAAGTCAACCTTGAATACTTAGGTAAAACCGTATGGAGCAGCGAACACAACGGCCAATGGTATGCTTACCCTGATACGCTCGTTGGCACAGATTCTCACACCACGATGATCAATGGCCTGGGTATTCTAGGATGGGGCGTTGGCGGCATTGAAGCAGAAGCCGCAATGCTGGGGCAGCCAGTTTCCATGCTCATTCCAGAAGTCGTTGGTTTTAAATTAGTGGGTAAACTGCAAGAAGGCATCACCGCAACCGACTTGGTATTAACCGTTACCCAAATGCTACGCAAACACGGTGTAGTTGGTAAATTTGTTGAATTTTACGGTCCAGGACTTGCCGAACTGCCTCTAGCTGACCGCGCAACCATCTCCAATATGGCGCCAGAATACGGCGCAACCTGTGGATTTTTCCCGGTTGATGCTGAAACCGTTCGCTATTTAAAACTCAGCGGCCGTGATGAAGACACGATTGCATTGGTTGAAGCTTACAGTAAAGCACAAGGCATGTGGTATGACGCAAACAGCGAAGACCCCGTATTTACGAGTACATTAAGTCTTGATCTAACAACAGTAGAACCCTCGCTTGCAGGACCGAAACGTCCACAAGATAAAGTCACCCTAAAAACATTACCACTACAATTCGATGCTTTCTTGAAAGAGTCCGGTAAAAGTGACCAAAAAGACACACACTTCCCCGTTAAAGATCATCATTTCAACCTCAAACATGGGCATGTCGTCATTGCAGCAATCACCAGCTGTACGAACACATCCAACCCAAGCGTCCTGATGGCTGCCGGTCTTGTTGCTAAAAAAGCGATTGAAAAAGGCTTGCAACGTCAACCTTGGGTGAAATCATCTCTAGCGCCTGGTTCTAAAGTCGTAACAGACTATTTGGTTCATGCTGGGCTACAATCTTATCTTGACGAACTCGGCTTTAATCTAGTTGGATATGGCTGTACAACTTGTATCGGAAACTCAGGCCCCCTGCCCGATGCCATTTCGAAATCCATTACCGACAATGACCTGGTCGTTTGCTCTGTTCTTTCAGGCAATCGTAACTTTGAAGGCCGCGTGCATCCGCAAGTTCGAGCCAACTGGCTCGCTTCTCCTCCACTTGTCGTCGCTTATGCACTCACAGGTACAACTGATATCGATTTAAATAACGACCCCATTGGCCAAGACCCAGCTGGCAATAACGTCTATTTAAAAGACATTTGGCCCACGCATCATGAAATTGCGCAGGAAGTCGCTAAAGTCACTGACAAGATGTTTAGAAAAGAATACGCAGATGTCTTTAAAGGTGATGCAGACTGGCAAGCACTGAATACGGGGAGCGGTAAGACTTATGCTTGGAACAAGGACTCAACCTACATCCAACATCCGCCGTTTTTCCAAAATTTAAGTGCCAAACCTCAGGCCATCAAGCCGATACAAAAAGCCTATGTTTTAGCAGTGCTTGGCGATTCCATCACCACCGATCATATTTCTCCAGCCGGCTCAATCAAGGCAAACTCCCCAGCGGGTGTTTACTTGAAATCAAAAGGCGTTATGGAAAAAGACTTCAATTCCTACGGTTCACGTCGCGGTAATCATGAAGTGATGATGCGCGGTACATTTGCTAATATCCGCATCCGTAACGAAATGACACCAACCATCGAAGGCGGCGTAACCCGCTTTATCCCAACTGGCGAAACGATGCCCATCTACGATGCTGCCATGCGTTACCAAGAAACGAATCAAGACTTGGTCATTATTGCCGGCAAAGAATATGGCACAGGCTCTTCACGAGACTGGGCAGCTAAAGGAACGCTATTGCTGGGTGTGAAAGCGGTTATCACAGAAAGCTTTGAGCGGATTCACCGTTCTAATTTGATTGGCATGGGCGTTCTGCCGTTACAATTTCAAGAAGGTGTGTCGCGTACAACATTGCATTTAACTGGCAATGAGCGCATCAGCATCGCTGTCGGTGATGACATTAAACCTCAATCGTTGCTTCCCGTCACCATCACACGTGAAAATGGCGATGAAGAAACAATCGAGGTAATTTGTCGAATTGATACCGCGAATGAAATTGAATATTACCGTAATGGCGGGATATTGCAGTATGTATTACGCAATTTGTAAGTAAGGACGTTTCATGTCGCAATCCAAGAAAGTATTAAGTGTCTTTTCACTGGTGATGATTAACGTCATCGCCGTGGATAGCCTGCGTACATTACCTCTTACGGCAAAGCTGGGCTTGCATTTAGTTGCATTTTACACGGTTGCCGCATTTGTTTTTTTTATTCCAGTTGCTCTCGTCGCAGCGGAGCTGTCTACAGCTTATCCTAACACCGGCGGGATCTATGTTTGGGTGCGCGAAGCATTTGGTCGGCGCACTGCATTTTTGACAATTTGGCTTCAGTGGATCTATAACGTCGTTTGGTATCCAACGATTATGGCCTTTATTGCTGCCACATTGTCATATTTATTTGCACCGGAATTGGCCAATAATAAACTCTATCTGTTATTTGCTGTGATTGGTTTATTTTGGATATTCACGATCCTCAATTGTTTTGGTATGAAAGTCTCTAGTTTAGTCAGCATTATCGGGGCAACGGTTGGAACCATTATCCCCATGCTGGGCATTACCATTCTCGGGCTTATCTGGATCGCTCAAGGCCATCCAATCGAGATAAGTCAGTCGAGTACTTGGCTACCGGATTTAAGCACGCTAGGCAACTTGTCCTTATTTCCTGCTGTATTATTCGGGTTATTAGGAATGGAAATGTCGGCCGTTCACGCCGAGGAAGTCAAAAATCCTCAACGTGACTATCCTCGAGCCCTTCTATATTCAACGATTGTGATTTTTTCGACGCTCGTTCTCGGCTCACTTGCTATCGTTCTTGTTGTGCCTGAAAGTAAACTAAGCGTGGTATCGGGTTTAATTGATGCTTATGCGCTTTTCTTCAAAGCCTACAATATGCCATGGATGACATCGGTCACTGCATTATTGATTGTCGTTGGCGCACTCAGTAGTGTTTCTGCCTGGATCATTGGCCCAACGCGAGGACTTCTCGTAGCGGCTCGTGATGGCACCATTTCTAAAAAGTTTACCCGTGTCAATAAGCATGGTGCACCGGTCACCATACTAATCACCCAAGCGCTTATTTTTACCTTGATGAGCAGCATTTTAGGGATGTTTGACTCTATCAATGCTGCCTATTGGATGTTGAGTGATTTATGTGCGCAATTAGCACTGCTGGTTTATATATTCATGTTTGCTGCTGCGATTAAGCTCCGCTACAGCCGCCCCGATCAAAGAGGAGCTTATCGTATTCCTGGGGGTAAATTAGGCGTGTGGTTGGTTTCCGGCGTTGGCCTGGTTTGCTGTTCTTTGACGATCATGCTTGGCTTTGTGCCACCCGCACAAATTCCCATCGAGCATACCGTGTTTTTTGAAGCATGTCTCATCACTGGATTTCTTCTTTTTGTACTGTTACCTTTAATGTTAACTAAAAAAAACAGGTAACTATTCACTGTACCAAGGCTACGTGAGAGCCTTCTAATGAACTTCACAATATGTGCAATGTTGTATCAGGCGTCGTTGCGAGGCACGAAGCAATCCAGGGGTTCGAAGCTTTGTTCGCTGGATTGCTTCGTGCCTCGCAACGACGCGACCTGCAAGTTCATTGTGGCTGTTTGTACCGATGGTACTGGGGCGCTTTCAAGTGTCATGATGTGGTGAATAGATACAAACAAGAGAGATAAACCATGACTCAAGAAACCATGCAATATGATGTCGTCATAGTAGGTGCAGGACCTGCAGGACTGTCTGCCGCGATTAAGCTTAAGCAATTGGCCGCCCTGCAAAACAAAGAGATCCATATCTGTATCCTTGAGAAAGGATCGAAAGTGGGAGCCCACATTTTATCCGGTGCTGTGCTTGAACCAAAAAGCCTGATAAAACTGCTTCCTGATTCCTGGAAAAAAGCACCTCTCGACTCCCCTGCCCTCACTGATAACTTTACTTTACTGACTGAAAAAAACGCTTATACGCTCCCCACTCCCAGCCCCATGAAGAGCAATGGTAACTACATCATTAGCTTAGGCGATCTCTGTCAATTTCTCGCAAGTGAAGCCGAGGCGCTTGGGTGTGAGATTTATCCAGGATTTCCAGCTACAGAATTACTTTACGGAAATGATGGAGAAGTTATCGGTGTAGCTACGGGCGCTCAAGGCATCGATAAAAACAATCAGCCGAGCAACCATTATCAACCTGGGATGCATCTCCTGGCCCATCTCACCTTATTTGCGGAAGGATGTCGAGGGCAACTTAGCCGGGAACTCATGGCACGATATGACCTTCGTAAGAACGTACAACCACAAACCTACGGGATAGGCATTAAAGAACTATGGCGGATCCAAAGCGCTCAACACAAACAAGGCCACGTAGCCCATACCGTCGGTTGGCCATTAGATCATAAAACCTATGGCGGGTCGTTTATGTATCATCTTTCTGAAAATCGATTGGCCATTGGATTTGTCGTTGGTCTTGACTACACCAACCCATGGCTCAACCCCTTTGAAGAGTTCCAGCGATTTAAAACCCACCCCGCGATCCGCGGCCTGTTAACCGGCGGAGAGCGATTAGGTTATGGTGCACGGGCATTAAACGAAGGCGGCTATCAATCGATCCCCAAACTCACTTTTCCTGGTGGCGCCTTAATCGGCGATGCTGCCGGATTTTTAAATGTCCCCAAAATCAAAGGTATTCATCTTGCCATTGAGTCTGGAATACTTGCAGCAGAGGCTGCATTTGAATCGCTTTCAAGCCCCTTACCACACCGTAATGAATTAACTGGCTATTCTGAAAAAGTAAATGGCTCATGGATGATGAAAGAGCTATACCAAGCACGGAACATTCGCCCAGGATTTAGACATGGATTATATGCTGGACTTGCGAATGCCGCTTTTGAAACCTACATTACCAGAGGGAAATCACCCTGGACGCTCAGCAATCACGCCGACAACACAACCCTGAAACTCGCGGCAAAATCAAAAAAAATCAATTATCCAAAGCCAGATGGCGTGATTACTTTTGATAAACTATCATCAGTGTATTTAACCAATACCTTCCACGAAGAAAACCAACCCTGCCATTTGACGCTACGAAATAAAAATATTCCAATAGAAGTTAACTATAAAAAATACGCCTCTCCAGAAACCCGCTACTGCCCTGCAGCCGTCTATGAAATCGTCGAAGAAAATGGGCAACCCAGACTGCAGATCAACGCCCAAAACTGCATTCATTGCAAAACCTGCGATATTAAAGATCCAATGCAAAACATTGTATGGAAAGCTCCTGAAGGCGGTGGCGGTCCGAATTATATTGATATGTAGATGGGTTATAAGGAATGTCGTAATTTGGATATAATTTACACCACCTAACGGTCGTGGTTCGGACTCTGGTTGCACCTATGAATCTGGTCGAGACTCGGAATCCGAGCCACGATCTTTAGGAATCAGTGCGTAGGTTGGGTTGTTCGTTTTATTTATTTGCATACTGCAAGAAGTATAGGAATTGTTCAATCATGACCCCTCTGTGCCAGCGACAATGAGACAAAAATAAGGTAAAACTACTTCCATGAGGGCGGTAGGGAAATTGTCAAAATGGTATTAGGATCGAACAACAGTATTAATGAGTTAAATTTAGTCAAATCACAATTAGACGGAAGCGCCAATAATCAACAGATTGAATTAAGTGCATCAACACCATCTGATCCTCAGGTAAAAGCCAGCGGAGCACCGCGCCGGAAATTCACCAAAGCATATAAACTGCAAATTCTGACCTCTTATGATGCCTGTAGTAATGCATTAGAGCGTGGGGCACTGTTGCGCCGAGAGGGTTTGTATCAAGGGTGTATTTCTGCATGGCGAAATCAGCTTGAAATGAATACAGATGACAAGAAAGCTACATTAAAGGGCCGGCGCACTGATCATATGGCTCGAGAAATTGAGCAATTGAAAAAGAAACTGGCTCAAGCCCAGGCTGTCATTGATCTCCAAAAAAAAGTCTCGGAACTGCTTGGGACACACATCCTCTCACACGACAGCAGCGAGGTGAATTGATGGAGCTCATTTCACAAGAAGGTCGAAATAAATCCATTCCGATTGACATGCTTTGTTCCGCGATGTGTATTCCACGGGCCACTTATTACAGACATTTGGAGGATAAAAACGGTGCACAAAATGAGTCACGACTGCCAACCACCCCGGTTAACGCCCTTAATAATCTAGAAAGGCAATGTGTTCTTGATTTATTGCACAGCGAGCGTTTCGTCGATAAAACGCCTTACGATGTGTATTATGAGTTGATGGATAAGGGCGAGTATTATTGTTCGCCCCGCACCATGTATCGCATTTTAGCAGAGCATGGTGAAACAGCAGAACGGCGTTTACAGCGGAATCATCGAGATGCCGTCAAGCCTGAATTAATTGCATCTCGCCCGAATGAAGTCTGGTCATGGGATATCACAAAATTACTTGGCCCTACAAAATGGGTTTATTACCATCTATATGTCATCATGGATATATTCAGCCGATATGTTGTTGGTTGGCTTATTGCAGACTGTGAGTCGCAAGAACTCGCCCGAAAATTATTACATGAGACCGCTTTAAAACACGGCATTCAGCCTCACCAACTGACTATACATTCGGATAATGGGCCAAGCATGAAATCTCACACTGTTTCACAGCTACTCGAACATCTCGGCGTTGCTAAAACCCACAACCGACCTTATACAAGCAACGACAATCCCTTTTCTGAGTCACAATTTAAAACGCTAAAATACAGGCCGGAGTTCCCTGCACGCTGCCAATCGCTGCAACACGCTGAGGCCTTTTGTCAGCAATTTTTTCCTTGGTATAACAAAGAGCATTATCACTCAGGGATCGCATGGTTAACGCCAGAATCCGTTCATTACCAGCGAGATCAATCTATTCTTGAGCAACGACATGCCGTCTTGATGAAGGCTTTCCTTGCCCATCCAGAGCGCTTCAATCATAAAGAGCCACAATTAAAAAGCCTCCCTGATGCGGTGTATATAAATCCACCTGAATCGATTGAAATAGGAAGTAAATCTGGACAGTCGGAGGTGTCTATGGCAGGATAATCGAGTTAGCTAATTCACTACAGAATTTGTCTCATTTCCCCTGGCACGCTCCGGACGACTCACACATTTGCTTGTTATTAAGCACAATTCACAGTAAAATTTAAAAGCAAAACTTCATCGTCCCAGTGGCGCAGCTGGATAGCGCGGCCCCCTCCTAAGGGGCAGGTCGCAAGTTCGAATCTTGCCTGGGACACCAATTAAATCAATTGGTTAAGATATAAAAATTTCTTGATTATTTTATAATAAATTTCTAGGGATAACCAAGGGGATAACCAAATAATTTAATAGGGCTATTCTTAATTTTATAAATACCCAACCCTAGATGTTTGAATGGCCTAGCCAACGAACCTCACATTTTGAAGCTTAAACATAGTAGAGACTTTAATGACAAAAAAACTTCAGACTAATGGCTTACCCTTTAAGGATCTCTATAGTTATTTTAAAAAAGTTGAAGATGAAAGCACCAAAATGGTCATTTCCGTTGGATTATTAATTGATTCTGGAGGGATTATAGGTATATTAACGCACACGGGGGGAAAACTTTCTGGTCAACTAAAAATTGCTTTCATGTTTTTCATAGCCTCAATAGTATCATTATTTACTGTTGAAATGATTAAATCCATCGTCGCAAAAAAATCAATAGATCAGCTATTTCGTGATGAAGATAGAGACAGCGCCAATATTGATATATATAAATTCGGCCTGTTAAAAAGCTGGTTCAATTATGTATGCAACTATCTTAACGTTGGAACTGTTGCGTGCGGCATATGGGGTGTGTATATCAGCTTTAGTTATCTCCAGTCTTCGGGCTTAAATTAGGCTCATATAAAAATAATAATTAATAAAGCCGAAGTGTATTATTTCTTGAATTTAAACAAATAAGTAAGAATTATGAACATAAGACTGAGAACATTAACTCCAGCCAAATGAACTACTGCTTGAATAACCTGATCGCTAAGAAAATCCTGATGAAATAAGTGGGATATGCCATCAACAACTATTAAAACTCCCACGGCAATCATGGAACTGATTGCAAACCAATATAATCGATCCGCAAATTCTTTGCGCATTTTTATATTTTGACTTTCATTTTGAATAAACTGGTAATGCTTGTCTTTTTCATGCCTAAGCTCTTGAGCGACCTTATCATCAAGATACTTCTCCTCGTCATTATTTTCTTTTATATCATAAGGTGGTATGTATTTTGAGTCTATTAAATCCTTAATTGCTGTTTGTTTTTTCTTCATTATTTCGTTCCCCCATTATTGGGAACCTTTATAATCTCACCTTCTGTTATTCCTATGAGATCATTTGGTAATACATACTCCCTAGCATTTCCATCATGATGATATTCTCTTGTTCGTCCCCAGGCAGAATCCGGCGCATGAGCTAAGGATGATAATTTACCGGCACTAAGCGAGCCATACACTTCCATCACTTTATCAATAACCACGTTGGCAACTTTATCATTAGGATCAATGTATGGAATTTCTCCGTTGTCATCAATATACCCAATAATATTTCCATCTTTCCATTTTGAGCATTTACTAAATAATTTAGGTATCACTGGCCCAAACTTCCAAGCCTGAACTTCTTCACTGATAAGAGGCTTATTAAAATAAGCCAAATGCCAAGCATGCGCATAATAGACTAATTTTTGAAGTTTCAAATGAGATGTTAACGGTGGAGCAAAACCGCGGATATATGGCGCAGGCTAAAATCGACCAAGGTTGGCGCATAACGCCCTCCCTGATCGAACTTATGCCAAAACTGTTGGCTCTAGCTTATAGGTGGCTTCCTCTTGATCACATCTGCCATTGAGCCATAAAATTCTTCTTCGACCTTTCGATGATGGCGCTCTAATTGAGCGATATAAATGCATTCCAAAGTGTAAACAAGGTCACCAAGAAAATTCACTAGAACATGTGCCGCCTCGTCAGACATTGACTCCGGCAATAGAGCGTCTAACGTCATGTCACGCATGATTATTTCCCTCATCTTCTACTGGTTTTTGGTGTCCTTCCAGTAAGCCTGCGGGCTAATTGCATTCACTAGCTGTTAAATTACAAGCTCCAAAAACATTGAGGAGCATTGTATGAACCACTCCACGTTAACCATAGAAGAAGTAGAGCAAGCATTTACAGATTGGCGAACTAATAAAAGCGGGAACCCACCTGTAACGTCTCACTCTAATTTACATATCTCGTCCCTATTTAATTAACCTGAGACAAAGCTCCCCAAGGCAAGCACCTTGGGGAGCTTTTATTTTTAAATTTGTTTCAACAGAGCGATGGCCTCCTTGATGATATCATCTGGTAGATGATTGATTTTTTTATCAGTAGCCAATCGCAGTGATGTAACAATGAGTTTATGTGCTTGTCTTGGATTACCTTTTGAGGACATTCGGAGCAGCTCAAGAGCTGAGTCGGACAACAACTGATGCGTACATCCAGCCTGAGAAAAACCATGTTCAATAAGCTGCTTAAATGCATCGCGCTCAAGAATTGGCTTCAGTTCACAACGTGCTTGGATCCGAGATTCTAATGCAGCATTAGCGGGTTTCCCTATCTCGCGAGCGAGCTCCGGGTGGCCTACCAACCAAACGGTCATGTAGTCTTTGGAATCAAAGACAAAATTGAGGAAAGCTGGGAAATCACGAAAAAATTCAGATGGAAGATTTTGTGCTTCATCAATAATGAATACTGGCATAATGTTCTTTTGAGTAGCCAAGTGAATGATGTACTCCTTAATATCACGCCATAACTGAGCACGACGATAAGAAGAAGCAAGTCCAAGTATCAGCGCCATTTGACGATAAAAATCCAGTCGACCAAAATCTGTCTCGGCGATGTAGAAAACGCTGTATTGATGTGGGTTTAAAGTGCTGGTTAGTTGTCGAAGTGCAGCCGTTTTCCCAAGTCCAGGCTCTGCTGTGAGTAATCCAACGCCAGGTGATTGAAGAAGCCAATTAAACTGTTGAGCAAGGCCTGCAAGCTGGGCGTTATCCCATAATTGGATACTTTTTTTTCCTAAGGGGGCTTGGGTTAAACCAAAAAATGATTGGTACATTTAATTGTCCTCACCGGTTGTTTGTGCAAAGGTGCCAATGGACTCGACATAGTCTTCAAAAACCAATTCGACATTGTGCTCACGCTGGATTCCTTCAGGCGAAGGTGCTGCATGTGGTCGTTGGCGTTTACGATTAAGATTGGCGTCTAAATCTAATAAAACAGCGGCTCCCAAGTTGTCACCGAAGGCTGTTTCAACCCGAACAGCAATATTTGTGTGCGGATTAAACACCAACGTCACTTTCTCACCGACAAGGTTGTGATGTACCTCAAACATCTTGCCATCCCAACTGATCGTTCCATCTTTGCGAACAACTCGCTCAGCACGATGGTAAAAAATATCATCGATTTTATTGGCGAAATAAGGCGTTAGAGGGCGCACGTGAAGCAGGTCGTCTCTCCAACTATCAAGCGGTGTTTTCTTATCTAACCCACCATGCAAACGAATATGATAAACATGCTCAATCCAGGCCCAAAGGCGAGCATTAAGATCACCCAAATCACGAATTTTATCGATATCAAGCTCATCGATAAATTGTTCTCTAAATGTGCGATGAAAACGTTCGAGCTTACCTTTGCCCTCGGGTTCTCGGGCGCGACAATAGACAAGCCGTATCTCTAAGTGTGCACAAATAGTTTGTAATGACTCGGATCGGTATGCAGGGCCATTATCAATAATCAATTTATACGGTACGCCTCGTTTCAATACAGCTGATTTGAGCACGCCCTCTATATCGAGGGCTGTTTCTCCAAGACAAAACGCACTATGTGTAATAAGACGTGAGGAATCGTCAATCAATGAAACCAAGTACGTTTTCCGCATGCCTGATGGCGTTTGTATCCGTGGGCCATGAAGTACATCTCCTTGCCA
This sequence comes from uncultured Gammaproteobacteria bacterium, assembly GCA_963784615.1. Classification (GTDB taxonomy): domain Bacteria; phylum Pseudomonadota; class Gammaproteobacteria; order Legionellales; family Legionellaceae; genus UBA11403. The sequence continues at coordinate 378,466 of CAWASG010000001.1, read as the reverse complement.
AATATCTCCTGCATGGGCAGCCACGAATGACCGGCGCTCAATAGTGTCTTGATTGGGTATAATGCGTTTTGACAGGTGCTGTTGTTGTAAAAAGCGATGAACGGAAGCCCGAGCCAATGTGTCTTTAGCAACCAATCCTTCGCGCTCAATCATGCCAATAATAGTGTTAATTGAGCGTGAAGGCTTATCCTTTTTAAGGATCACAATTCTGCTTTGCACGGTTTCTGAAATTTGTGTACTTCCTTTGTCTATGCGCGGTTTAGGATTCAGTGCTTCGATACCCCCTCGCTTCCAATCGTAGTACCAGCGCGCAATTGTTTCTTCACTGATATGCGTTCGTCTTGACTCAGGAATAGTATAACGATCGGCAGCCAAACTTCGGATAATACTTTTAACCTCACCGCGCTTTAGTTCAGCGCGGCTCGCTAGTGGACCAAGAACCATCAGGCGAAACAAAGCCATCGGGTGTAAAGGTTTACTCATTTTTCTCTCCGCTATTAATGGGGAGTGAAGTTAATCAGTAAAATCATGGCACCGAAACGACCAAACTGTGTGGGGTTCATATTTGCATAAGCATTGCACAACTCATGCTTGAACCGATTATATGTTCATGGGATAACAACTCCGGCTACATGGCAAAGGCGCATCGCTTCACTCAAACGCATCTTCTGGAGCGTTGCTTGCCAAAAGTCAGCCATATTTATGGCTCTACCCAGTGCATAAAAATGAGTACACAACGCATCTTTATGAAGTCGAAATTGCTCTACAAAGCGCATCAGCCAACGCTTTATGGTCTGGCGTGAAGGCGGCATTGTTTTTGATATAGCGTAAGCGCTCATACCAGAAAGGTACAATACAAAAATGATCTGCTGCATATCCCACAAATACCATCTACGCGGTGGAATGCATTCCGGAAGGACTGAACATGTTTTGTCGCAACAGGGGCAATAGTATCGCTGAATAAACACTGGATTTAGTGAGGTACTTGAAGGATTAATGCGATCCGCTTCACGAGAATAACCACCATGTCGCCAAGGGTTTGATTTACCGCAACACAGGCAATTTTTTAAGCCTAACTTCTCAGGCTCATGCCTTTGGATATGAATATAGTGTACTAATGATAAAATATCTGCGAAAATATGCGCCATGACTGATCTCTTGTTTTATTGTTTGGTAAGAGACTCAATAATACATGTTGATCAGTCACTAATCATAATTAATTTTTCATCTCATTGTTTTTGATCGTAATCACAAGGCTTGTGATCAAGATAGTGCGAGATAAATACTTCGGTTAAGAGCTATATTTTTCGAGACATTACACCACCTATACCTGAAGGTTTATGGGATCAGGTTAAGATATTGTTGTCGACCTACCACCGTGGCGAGGTGTTGCGACGTCTTAGGCTAACGATACAACAAGCGCGAGATAAAGGGATAGTCTCTGTTGAACCATATCATGGGACTGAGACCGCCAATCCTTTTATTCAAATCCCCTATATGCCACCAACAATAGAAACATCAGTGCCCCTGCGCAGCGGTTTAACGCTTACGCGTGGTGATATGCATTTTTCGCTAGAGCATCCATCGAATGAACAAATTCAGTTCATCATCAATACATTATTGAGGTGATATGATGCTACAAATCACACCTCAACATCAATTGTATATAGCGGTTGCGTCTGTCGATTTTCGTCGCGGAATTGATGGTCTAAAGGCGCTATGTCAACGGCAATGGCAAAACGATCCCTTTCACGGCGGTGTATTTATTTTCCGCAATCGCAATGGTACATCGGTAAAGCTTTTAACCTATGATGGCAACGGTTTTTGGCTTTGTCAAAAGCGATTTTCGTCAGGTAAACTGAAGTGGTGGCCTAATAGCATAGAAGAAGCGTCCACGGTTCGCGCTGTTGAATTGATCATTATGCTGCAACAAGGTAATCCGGTGGCGGCGCATGTGCCAGAGGGTTGGCGTCGTCTACATGCTGTTCCATAGTGGTTCGATAATTCCATGGCAACCATTGCGAAGGATTAGCCAAGACTTTGGTATGATGCTCTTGCAACGCAATCAGGTAGTGATGTGGATTTTCAGTTGCCAAATCACAGGTGTAAATCAAACTTGTTAGCATTCCGCCAATGCCTGCGCTATAGGTCGTTCGATAAAACATGGCTGATTTTCGATTGCGAATGGCGATTTTCAAAGCACGTTCAACGATGTTGTTATCAATGGGGGCGCCAGCGACGGTTAAAAAGCGGGTTAATTTTTCCCAGTGGCGCAGCATGTATTTGATGGCTTTGCCAAGTTCGCCATTGGGCTCAACTAAATGTTCCTTCAATAGCTTTGTCATATATTGTTTTGCCTCATCCATGACTGGCTGGCTATGCTTTTGATGATACGTCAAACGATCCTCAGGGTTCATATTGCGCGTTAACTCATCATTTTTAAATGCTTGAGACAACATCTTCATTATAATGATGCACTCTTCCTCAAAATAATCAGATAGCTCTTCAAACTTTCTAAATCCATGTCCTAAGCAATTACAAAGAATGGTTTGGATCCCTTGAGGAACGTTAGCACTGAGCGCGTCGCACATTTGTATAATGGGTTCTTTCTCAGGGGAGCGAAGTTTAAGAATGTCACCTACATTTTCACCTGAGTGTTGTTGACCATTAATGAACAGCGCGATTTTATGCCCTTCATGGCTCGCCATCACACCCGTTGTGTACATGCCTGTGCGATCATCTATTGTGCCGTCTTTAATTTGCTTGATAACTTCTAAAATTCTCAGCGTGGTATCGTCATTTTGTAGCACGTCTCCATTGGCCGCCAACCATTTGAGTAAATTAAATATTGGATAGCAATACCCCGCCAATTGCTCTATCAGATACCATTGAGTGGCATCTGATAACGGGAATTTTAACATGCGTTGAAAGTTTTCTTGCCGATAAAACGGCATCGCCATGTAGTATTTCATTAACGCCAGAATGGCTTTAAATGAGGCATCATATTTGTCATCGCCAATGTCAGCTGGTGGCGCTGCTTTGATAACAGCTAAACATAAATTACAGCGTAATTTTTCCACATAATATCGATAGACTTGGACGAAATTTTGACCTTTGATACGTACAATAACGCCTGGTTTATAAAGCCCAAGTTTTCCACCACACAACAAGGGACAGTCATCGCCAACAGTGAGATTTAATAACAATTGAATCTCAGTGCAGTTTTCATAGACCGTATGTGCCATTTTACCATGGCCTGGTTTTTTATCTTTAGGTGTAATGTCTCGAAAAATATAGCTCTTAACCGAAGTATTTATCTCGCACTATCTTGATCACAAGCCTTGTGATTACGATCAAAAACAATGAGATGAAAAATTAATTATGATTAGTGACTGATCAACATGTATTATTGAGTCTCTTACCAAACAATAAAACAAGAGATCAGTCATGGCGCATATTTTCGCAGATATTTTATCATTAGTACACTATATTGGGGTGTGACAAGCAATGGAACGAAAAGGTACTCTAAGCCCTATTAGCTTCATGCATGATGAGATTGAACAGACTCAATTTCAGCAATACCATGAAGTTCCACGGGAGGTCTATTGGGAAACGTTGCCATTAATTTTAAAGTCCCGCCCATTGCCGTAACATATTTGCTCAGAGTCGAAATCAACATATCGGATCGCTTTTCAAGACGAGAAATCCCCTCTTGCTTCATATGCAGAGTCTCTCCTAAATCCTCTTGAGTTTTCTTTAGAGCTAAGCGCAAGTCTCTTAGTGTCATTTCATCGGCAATTAATTCATTTGCGCGAGTTTGAATAAATTCCTGTCTTTCTTTTGACAAGCTATTCATTTTATCAGTTAGTGACCTAGGCATCATTCACCTCCATTTTTAGTTTTAACAAATGGCTGTCAAATCTCTTGTCAGCTCGTTTAATTAGCTCTTTATAAAAACGTTTTTCACTTACACCTGATTTATCACCACATACAAGTAATATCGCGTGCCTCTTTGGATCAAAAGCAAAAGCTAATCTCCAAACCCCATTATCTGCATAAAAACGAAGCTCTTTCATATTGGAATACTTCGAGCCTTTTAAAGTATCTACATGGGGACGACCTAGTTCTGGGCCAAATTTTTCTAGAACTTTTAAATGGGCTAGACATTCACTTTGAACAATTTCATTCAGCTCATCGAATTCTAAGTTAAACTCATCATCAAAAAAAATTGTCCATTTCATAAGTATATTATACCGTTAAAGTTATATGTTGTAAAGTGCATATCTAAAAATCGAGGATTATAAAACAGCCATATTATGATTTAGGCTTAAATTTAAAGGCCTTAGCTGTCCCTCTGTCACGACTTTTGGCAACATAAACGAAAAATGCCCCAAGAAATTAATATGTTTTCGCCCCAATGGCGATAGCCGCGCTTCATCCTCTTCTTTTATCACTTCACCTTCTGCTCTAAAATGATCCAATGCGGCCTGCATGTAAACTGTGTTCCACAATATTATCGCATTGGTAGCTAATCCAAGTACGTTGAGTTGATCCTCTTGTCCCTCTCGATATTTTTCGTAAATTTCACCACGACGGCCATGATACACAGTGCGCGCTAAACTGTGGCGACTTTCACCCTTATTGAGCTGTATTAAAATATGACGACGATATTCTTCATCATCGATATAATTGAGCAGATACAGCGTCTTGATAATGCGCCCTAAGTTCATCAATGCTTTAGCTAAACCAGATGGCCTGTTCTTACGAAATAGGGATCGTATCAAATCCGAAGCACTAACGTGGCCCAATTTTAATGAAACGGCGATCCGTAAAATATCTTCCCAATGTTTGCGTATGGATGCCTCATTTATTTTATGGTTTGAAATATCATTTAAGCTACCATAATCTGCTTTGGTGTCGATTCTCCAAAAACGTGCGCCACCAACATCAGCAAGCCTTGGACTAAACTGGTATCCTAATAACCAAAACAACGCAAAGATAATTTCACTAGCACCAGCCGTATCAGTCATGATTTCTTTTATATCGAGACTTGTCTGTTGATCTTGCATGCCATCTAATAAATACAGTGAATCACGGAGGGTACCGGTGATCACAATGCCGTGGAATCCTGCATTTTGATCAGAGACAAAATTATAATAAGTTAACCCTCGTTTTGGTCCATAATATTTTTTGTTAGGTCCTGAATTTACTGTTCTTACAGCGCACGCAAATCTGATGCCATCAGCAGAAGCAATATGCCCCGTCCCCATCTTTTTTGCAAGTGGCTGCTTAGTGTGAATATCCACAAGTCGAGCATTAGATCTGGCAATGGTCTCAGCACGAATGCAGTTTTGTTGCACCCAGCTTAATCGATTGCGGGTTAATTGCGGGCTATCGTCATTAATCAATGGTTCGAGGCCAATGTTGCATGCATCGGCCATGATGACCGCACATAATGAAACATCAATTCCAGAGACACGCAAACTATTATCACTAATATGCGAACATTCTTCAGTAAAATCAGACATACGGTTGGCTTCAAGTAATAATTCTGGAAAATCTATTCGTGGCATCAAACTATCTACTTTATCCTTCAATATTTTGAGACTTTCAGGTTCTTCAATTTTTTCTAATCTTGACAATTTTATCCTATCTTTGCCTTTATTGTTCTTAACAATCTCAACCGCGCCATTTTTAGGCAATCGTTCAAGTATATCCTGATAGGTGTTCTCTAGTTTTGCAGATAAGTAGCCAAATGCCTCATCAAAATCAGTAGGTAAATTGAGCGATCGACATACTGGGATTTTATGCTGTTCCCATGCTGCGCCACTTAATAATTTTGCACGCGGATCACACCACCGCTCACTTTGCACAATATGTATATCACGATGAGCGTGCTCACGCAATTTGATGGTCAGTTTTACACGATAATTGATGGTTGCAATGCGCCATAAAATGCACAGCCTCCCTGCTGTATTTTTTCCAGATTAGAAAGGTGGATTATCCTCCTTCATATTAATATCAGCCATGGTTCCAATGACTGATTCTCGATAATAACGTTCTATTTGATGATGGTAATGCTCACCAAACGCAACCATCAGTGCATAAAAGAAATCCTGCACATTGACCGCTGCTTCATCGGTGAGTGTCGGTGCTTCAATGACTAAATATTTCATCGCTTTCTCCCGATTAAGCTTTTTTTCGTTTGTTTGATGAGACCGAAGTGGTGAAACACTCAAAATACAACTGCTCATCCAATTGTGGACGCTCAAGGCGTGCGGCCATATCCAGCAGTTCCCCAGACATGTTGCAAAGGATCCGACTGTTTCCGGCTGCGTGTTCACAAAGGGTGTTTATCAGCCCTGTCGTCATTAGCCCAGGGTTGCCAGCGTGTTCCAATAGATGTTGCAGCGTTTGGGTTAACTGCTCAATGCTGGCGTGTTCTGTGAGCAGGCGGATCCGAATACGACTACCCAAAGGCATCAGATCGTCGCGGCGTAGTTTATCATTTAATCTTTGATCACCAGCCAGAATGACGCTGAGCAAGTTACGTGAGTCAAATTGCATACTGGTCAGTAACCGTAGTTCACTTAAGACTTCTGGCGACATTTCCTGTGCCTCGTCAATGATAAGCACTGGGCGTAACAAGGTGCTATCAACGTGAGTGAGCCATCGTTCGCGTAAATTTTTGAAGCCACCCCAACGATTGCTGGCCGTAAGTGGCACACAAAAAACATCCCCCAGTTCACGATAAAAATCAGCAAGCCTTGAGTTAGCATGACTGATGACGCCGATCTGCGCATCACGCACGCGTGTAAGGCGTGAAGCCAAAACGCGCAAGGCAACACTTTTACCTGTGCCAGGATCACCGCTCACTAAAGCAAAACCACCTTCACGAAGTAATGATTGCTCAACACGCCAGCAAAAATTCTCGAGCTTTGGGTAAATGCACAAGGCTTCTACGGGGATATCCGAGATGAATGGATTGTATTTTAGACCATAAAGAGCCAGTAGTTTTTTACTCATGTTCAGATTCTCCTTTGGGTAAATAGGCCGGAGGAAGGCCGGTGGCCGCGTATTCTGCCATCAGTGCTTTTAGCAAGGGCGCAACGCCTGTTGATACAAGCTCTTCGCTGGGCTCTTGTTCACCGGAATTGGTGAAAGTTCGACGCTGACCTGAAGCGTTTTCTGATTTGTCTTGTGGATAAATCATACTTAACAGTGTGTTGGTGTGTGGATCGACAAGCCTTACAGAGCCTAAGTCCCACCGTGCATAGCGGATGTACAATATCTCCAAACTGCGGTATTGCGATGGCACTTCAAAGCGTTTGCCATCAAGACTGAATGTTCCATCTGATTTACGTTGCCTGCGATGCACCTGAGTGCAAAAAGCATGATGTAACGCTGCGGTGTCAGGACACGGTCGACCAACATCGGCATCCTTCATATAGCGCGCAAGCGGTGAGCAGCCAATCTCGGAATGTACTTTTTGATGGTATTCACGCTCGACCCAAGCAAGGGTGCTTTTATTGAGTAACGACAAGGTTATCTCCTCCTCACCCTCAAGCATAGCCATCAATCGCCCTTCAACTTGCGCCCAAAAAACCTCCTGTTTCGCGTTTTGGTAGGGAGAATAAGGTAGTGTAGGTTGATGTAGAATGCCCAATCTCGCAAGCCCTTCGGTAAACTCAGCCGAAGTCATCGCACTGCCATTGTCACTCATCAGAGCGCGCGGTAAGGCGCGTTTCTGTAGTGCCTGCATAAACCCATGTACCAGCGTCTCTGCGGTTTCATCCATGTACCATTGAGCATGACAAATCAGGCGGGAGCGGTCATCCAGAATGGCAAGTAATAAGGGTTTATGCCATTGACCGTCTCGTCCCAAAATTCTGCGTGAGCCATGGTGAAAATCAAGGTGCCATAACGTGTTAACATGGTCGACTTCATAACTTCTGACCTCTCGTTTCTCTAGCCTATCAGCTGCGAGGATGGCGCCTTCTGTATGTCGTCTTTTCCGCCCAGGTTGCTTGCAGAAACCATTCGACTTCATGTAACGACGAATCGTATTGTAAGACGGCAAGACGCCTAACTCAGGCGTTGTCTTTGCAATCACATAGAGGTTATCTACGTGTAACTGGTAGCTCCAGCTTGGATGTGAACGATGTTGATGTTGGATGCTCATCTTTAATGGGGCTGAGAGCGTGTGACTACTCCCGGCATCTGTACGGCGTTTCGTTCGCAAAGCACCGACCGGGTCGTTCTCATGGCGAGATTGATAAAGCCATCGCTCAATCGTCGATAGTCCAAAATGAACTGGTAATCCTGTAATGGGATGCTGCCATTGCTTTTGAGCTAAAGAAGCCAGCTCAATCTGTAGTTGCCCTTTATCCGGCGGCGCTGCCAAAAGTGGGCCAATAACCGAAAAGCGAAATCGGGCCCACCGTTCTTGGCGAGTACCAACATCGGGCTTCTTGTTGCTCATAAAAACTCCTGCTTGTTTAAGAAGTTTATGAGTCTACTGGATGTCTAACTTGATCTAAAGATGCAAACTCTGCGCGAATAACTCCCTCCTTTAGACAGCGCGATAAACGCCCGCTGTCATTGGCGCTAAAAACTGCAAGGCATTTACCAGTTTTTGACTCAGGTTGTCTGGAAAAATCAAAAGAAGTTGTCGAGGAAATGGGCCAACAATGGCCTTTACGGGCAGGAATGCTTTAGCCTGTTTCCAAAAAGCAGTGCCAATAAAACAATCTCGCCACCAACGACGCCAACGCCCCCAGGTTCGCAGACTGATGCTGATACCAAAATAACGCGTTACTTGGTAATACCGGCGCCTCGAAGCACTGGACATGAAGGCGGAGATAAGCACGATAATCGCAGCCGGAAAACGATGTCGCCCCAAAAACCGTACCGATGGTGTTGTCACACGCTTTCGGCAGTTTCCGCAGCAAAGACTGCGCCGACTATCATAATGCTCACGGCATGATGCAGGTAACCCGAGGGGACTACGAGGGTAATCGGCTTGATATAAAGGACCGTTACAGAAAGGACAGTCTTCAGCTCGAACTTTCTCAGCCATTTCATCATCGATATGCACGAATAACGGATGAAAACTGGTCTTTTTTAATAGTTCATGGTACATTTAGGCTCTCTTTGTTCGTCGTTGAACGTAAGAGTACCCTTCATGAGGTTTTAATCAAGCTTTATGAGGGGTTTTTTATTTGTACATCAATGAACGTGGCTGGAATTACGGGGAAATCCATCAGATTGTGTGTTCAGGCTGAATTAGACATATAATTAATCATTACTATTTGGAGAGACGACATGAAGTCATTAAGCAAAATTATAGGAATAGCGATTTTATTTTCCAGCTTTTCTGCCGGCGCAGTAAACGTAAAGGTTAAGGGGGTTCCTGTCACTTTAATTCCTTATAAACAAATTTATCAACTTCCAGCGAATTATAATTTTTCCAATAATGGCTATCTGTATGTATCAGTAGGTGGGGTTAATAGCGTATGTTACACCCAGGAAAATCCTTCATTACAAACGCTAAAAATGCAAATAATAACGATTAATATTAATGGTCAAAACGCTGATTGGAATTGTTATGAAACAGGAACTTCATCATGAAAGGCCTCTGTCGAGTTTTTAGTAGATCATAAAAATAGTCATAGCAAAGGACATGGGAAGCATCTCTAAAATTGAACTAGAAGAGAATGAAACAGATCTTTCTGCCCCGACCGGTAAAGAGTCTGCTGCGGTTGCGAGCAATCATCAATACTTTGTTGATATGGTGCAGGCTGCACATGCACGATATACAGAAGAGTTCAATTTTGCCGATGATACGGCCCCTGAAGATCATAGTTCAGAAAATAACGACAATACTCCAAGATAATTGCTCGCCTATCACAAGGTCTCGATTCAATTGATAGGGTATGAGAAATTAATGTTGAGGTTGTATCAATTTCCTCTATGGCGATGGGAGTGCCGCAATATATAGACATGGCGTCTAATTTCATCACACGTTCCACGCAAAAACGCCAAGAGCAGAAACGTTCTAATGTGTTGCACAATTAATTCCCGGCGTGCAACTATAACCTAAAAATCGACTTTTACTGCCAGACGTCGGCAATTGAAAATCAAAGACGCTTACCCCGTAAATTTGCCTGCCTTTATATGTACGGCCATCGCTAGAACCAGCCATTAAAGGTTGACCTGCTCTATTTTTACCAATATAAAGCATCACGTGCGAAACATTGGGGTTATGAGCGGTCGCGTATGTTCCACTCCAGAAAAGCAAATCGCCGGGGTTAAGATGCGAAAACTCAAACGAATCCAATTTGCTGCCATTGACTGCGTAAAAATGACCTTTTTCCCAAACCCATTTATAAATTAAATCAGAAGAACGTGGTGCGCCTGTAATGCTCATCGTGTTTAACATATAATAAATTGTACCCGAACAATCCATGCCCCCTGCTGATGGATTGGCAGAACCATACTGATATTTTAAGTGTTGACCGGCCAAGGTTAAGGCTAGATTAATAATAGTCTTAACTTTTCCCTGGTTTAAATTAAAATGTTGTAATGCACTACTTGGAATGGTTTCTGGATCTTGATTGGTGGTCATTTCAGCACTAACGCTGAATGATAATAATACTGACAACAGGAGCAAAGTAGATTTGAACAAGGTGGCTCTCCTTGTGATTATTTTATACAGAAATCCTTTCTGGCGCATTTCTTTGCTGCGGAATCTTTTTTTAGTGGTTCTTTTTGAGAGGGGTTATCATTAGAATATTTTTGATTATTTCGCAATAATCTAGGCATCATGAACCTATCCGTTGGTCGATAACTGATCACAAAAATAGCTACAGAAATGATGGTGACGGCTCACCTGAGATGAACAATTGAAGAAACAATTGGTCTCCACGATTCACAAGTCCATGAAAATCGTGGAGTGTTTGCATAGTGCTTGGAGGTGCATCCTAGCTAAATAACGCGATCCTTGCGTTATCACTTTTGTGTCAGGTTCGATAATCGTCGCCTTACGCAGAAGTCTCCTAAGAAATGATTATAGGACATACTAACGATTCATGGCGTTAATATATTATTCATTTCTCTGTAAGAGATGTCTTGTTTTTTATACGCATTACACTGATTTGTTGCGGTCAAGTAAGCAAGAGATCGTTGCACAGAATACACATTGTCTTCTTCCTGAGTAGAAACTCGCGCATAACCAATAAGCATGATTGCATAAACCTGTTGCCAATTGATTCTGTTGTGCAATACCTTTATGCAACGCGCAAGGCCTTTGTCTGCCGAAGGCCATTATTTGTTGCATAAACGTTCGTTTGTGCAATTAGCGGTTCGATTATGTTTTTTAGTCCCTGGTCAATAATTGTCACACCTGTGTGTGACGTCGGTCTTATTTAAGGGGCGCGTTCCCAAATAGTGTATGCCAAGAAAATAAAAACCAATCGCGATAGAGCCGATCCGTGTTTTTTTACCTGACTATTAAAAGACATTTATTGACATCATTGCATAAAATTGATCTTGAACTACACTAAAAATATATGCATAAAAAAAGGAAAAGTTTAAATGCAATATTATAAAAGAGACGATTTGGAAGAGATATCGAAGGGGTTAGAGCAGTTGGTTGAAATTGCTGAAAATGGTGGTAACCCACAGGCGCCCCAAATTAATATAGAGGACGCGCAAGAATTTATTTCTCAATATTCGCCTGATAGTACAGTCCTAAAGCAAGCTATTTTTGAAAATGTTCTTTTTTGTTTATACTGTGGGATATGGAGATATAATCAGCCATTAGATGACATGTTTAGAATATCTGAGTTTATAAAGTTAAATCATAGGGCACGCGCTGAAACAAAATTAGGACCCTAATTGGGATTTAAAACGCGCCCAACCCACTATTTCTTCCACTAAGGCTTGTTCTTCATCCTCCATCCATGGACCAGGTATTGTATGTTTAAGCACCATGGCTATATTCAATAAAAATCGAAGGTAATACAGTAACCAGCTGATGTATCCCCAAATTAGGATGTGGCTTTAATCAACACATCGAAAATGACAAACAAACGTTTCGACGTTTTAACCGATCCTAAATCGATTTTGTAACGCCCATTGACCACAAAGGTCGGAATGTTCATGATCATAAACTGCACCGCCAAGGCCACGCCATTGTCCACCTCAACATCCACTCGGCTTAAAAGCCAGGAGCTAAAGAACGTGCTCCGGGAAAATCCTTATCTTCCTGAAAAGAGCTCTTGGAAGAAAATAGTAAATGACGATTGGAAGAATGATGGAGAGAAGAAGTTTCTGAGCGCTCACTAAAGTCGACCTTTTTGAACGATCACAAAAATGGGGAGTGCACCGTATAAATTTTTCCGAGCATTTGCTTCTCATATCATTATCCCCCCCGAAGGTAAGGAGTTGAGTTTGAGGGTGTTGATTCACTAGACTGCCTCGGGTTATTTGAGAGTTTCTCTTGCAATGAGAGAAGCTCTTTTTTAATTTGACCATGACGGATGGTATCAACCAATCCTTTAACACCCTGCATAGCTACATCCATTGTTGGATTTTGTGACTCTAACGTTTTAATCAACCCACTTAACTGCTGAATTTTAAGTATCTTAGAGCCTGTAATATGTTTTAAAGACTGAGGCAGAAGATTGCCTTGATTTAATAGGCAAAGTTGTCCACCAATCAGGTCCATCTTTTTTGAATTATATAATTTAAAGATATCAGTCCAGATTTGAGCTGTTTCACCTGCTTTATTTTTCTGATTAGGTGAATACGCTTTTTCCATTTGTGTATCATTATCGAAAATAACATTTATCTTCATAGTTTCATAACTACCCTGCTGTTTTATTTCCGTATTCATTAGCTCTTCGACATATTTATTTAGAACACCCTTTAAATTGTCTGCTAAATTTTAAACATCTGATTTTTTAAAAAAGGATTCCTGTTTCATAATAACCTCCAAATTTTATTAATTTAATCGGCTTTCTGATTTTTATTACAGCACATGGAATTTATTTTGCTCTCCTGGGCGGGAACAATTGAGCGGCGACATATCTTGACGGTGATTTGTAACGGCGCACGATAACCGTTTATCCTTTTGAGTTTACCCAAGCAAAAGGAGAATAAAAGACGCCAACGGAGAAACTATCGATGCGTAAAATGCTACTTACACACTATGGACACAGAGTATTCATTAATGCATTGCTACGATCCATGTTTGTAACAAAAGAACCATCGCAATCAACACTGAGCCCAAGGTAAACCAGCTGAAGCTGGCTAAGCCTGCGCCTGGCAATTCCTCGCGAAAAACGTTTAACAGAACGGATCCCGCTAAAAAAGCAACCATGAAAGCAGCGATCAGGACATTTACGGGATCAAAGATAACTGAGCACATCCACCCCACTAATAAGGCGCTAATCAATACATAGCGTCCCATTCGAGTAAATTTATCTGAATATAAACGGCTGAACTTACGATCGGTTAAGACAAAATGCAATGCCATCGCAACGGTGAATAAAGCGGTTGCTGTGAGGCTGACCAGTGCACGCAATGACATTGTATAGGTAATTAAAAAGTTATAGAGACAAAACATGGTTAAATGTAAGTTATAAGCAAATAGTGATTTATGCCCTGCCTTTCGATGCCCCTCCGCTAATAAATCCAGGCCGTAGTAGATCAGAAAACCGCACAAAGCGACGATATAAATCGTCAATTCCGTAAAAGGAGTCAGCCATTGATTGTTAATTAACAATTTCCCGATGGGTTTATTATATTCCACTAAATTAGGCAACATGTGTAAAAACACATACGCAACAGCGACCCCGCCAGCAAAAGAAATATATGCCCGACCATCACCGGGCAAATGATTGGCAAACCAAGGACTTAAATAATGAAAGACCACAAGAAATAATGTCGCTGCAAAGGCTATCAACAAATGTGCGTCGTTTATCCATACCATGAAAAAATGTCCTTATTCAAATACATATCATATCATAATAACCAAAACCGGCACGATTCTTATCATTTTGTAAGATATATCTTAATATCCACGGAGAATCATACTGAAAAGCACGAGGGACAATAGGCTGTAATGGTGCAACAATATGATAAATATCAAATATTTTATTCATGCTTATTCAGTTTGCCTATTGATTATCAAAACGGGGGAGTTGTTGTAAATCATGAATGCTGTATTCTTAAATGAGTTTGCAAATACACGCAACCAGTAAATACCAGTTTTCGGGTCGTTAGCTTAGTTGGTAGCACAAAGGACTATCAGTCTTTATGTTTTAGGTTCGAACCCTATACGGCCCACCATTTCAGTTCTTTGAATAAAATCATACCATTTTCATCCGCCTCAAAAACTTCTCGCATTGAATAACAGATCAATAAATGATAAGATAATCTTTGGTTGTTCATTTTTGACACAGATGCCGATATCAGTCTGTTTACAAGTAAACCGAAGAAGGGGTTCACCATTTTGAAAAATTATATGTTTTTCTTTATTTTACTCAGTATTGCCTTAGGCATTATGATGGGGATAATGTTCCCTCAAGAAATGATTGCATTTCGCTGGGCTGGTCAAGTATTCATTAATCTGCTTAAGCTTATCGTACTCCCCCTTATTTTCTGTGCTCTTGTAAGCGCTATTGCGTCTATTGGTGACATGAAACGACTAGGCTCAATTGGCATATTGACCCTTGGATATGTCTTGTTGAGTGTCAGCATAGCCGTCACCATTGGTCTTACTTTATTGAATTTATTTAAACCGGGGATTGGCGTTTCTGCACAGTTAATCCTTTCCAATGCAACGCCTAGTGATTTAAAACCCTTGGAATTTTCATCTTTCCTACTCACGTTGTTTCCACCGAATATTGTTGCGGCCGCTGCAAAATATGAAATCATGCCTATTGTATTTTTTAGTATTATCTTTGCGTTAGCGTGTATTTCGGTTGGACATACGGCCCGCATTGTTGTTGATTTTTTCACCGGTTTACGCGATGTTTTGATAAAAATGATCGTTTGGCTTATGTATTTAACACCCGTTGGATTATTTTCATTATTGGGTGCCGCCATTGCTGAAGCATCTCTTCAGCATTTGTTGTTACAGAGTTTGCGCGGGATGATGACCTTTATTTTCATTTTTATCTGCGGATTAGCATTTCAATTTATCTGGCAACTCATTTTGGTTGCGGCCATTTTACGAAAAAGCCCTGTAGAATTTTTTCGCTCGGCAAGCAATGCCTTGCTCACTGCATTTGCGACATCAAGCTCGATGGCAACACTACCCGTCACCATGCTTGTAGCAAAAAATCAAGGTGTGAATGATGATGTTGCGCGTTTTGTATTGCCACTTGCAACCACAATAAACTTAGCGGGTACGGCAATGTATGAAGCCGTATCTGCGCTATTTTTCTGTCAAGTCTTAGGGTTTGATTTGTCGCTGCCACAACAAATAGGCGTCTTTTTTGCAGCGATAATCGCTGGCATGGGGGCAACTGGTATTCCTGAAGGTGGGCTTATTACAATGGTGATGGTCTTGCGCATTGTGAACGTCCCAACCTCGGCAATTGGTTTATTACTCCCGTTCGATCGCATTCTCGATCGTTTTCGTACAGTCACTAATGTATGGGGCGATCTTGTTTGTGCAACATTCGTCGATCATGCTCAGGGGTATTTGCAGCGTAAAAAAATTGGGTTGAAGCCATATGAAGACGATAATGCCACAGCCTTAGGCAATTAATATAAGTAGGTTGATGAGTAGGTTGGTGAGTAGGTTGGGTTGAGGCTGGTAAGCCGAAGCCCAACATAGATGGTTTTGTTGGGCTTCGGCTTACCAGCCTCAACCCAACCTACTCACCAACCTACGTGTACACCAATCATTTTTACGGTGTAACGTTAGCATCAACCACAATATTTTTTTTGTCATCTTCCATTTGTTGATCATAAACAACGATTTGATCCCTACCATTTTGTTTAGCCGTGTAAAGTGCCTCGTCTGCTGAGCGTAGTAGATCTTTCATATTATGTCCATGGATGCGAGCTTGAGCCACACCAACGGAAACTGTTATCTTTGACAACAGTTGATCGCGAAAAGTAAGACGCGCATTCTTAATGTTCTCACATATTTTTTGCACTTTTGGCATAACAGAATTCAAATCCGTATCAATAAAAACTAAAACGAATTCTTCTCCACCTAAACGGCAAGCAATGTCGTTTTTACGGATATTTTCTGTCAACAATTTTGCCAAAATTTTTAACGCTTCATCGCCTGCTTCATGTCCATTGGTATCATTAAACTGTTTGAAGAAATCGATATCAACCATACAAACACACAAATGGGCTTTCTCACGATCAATGCGTATTAACTCACGCGGCAAGGTTTCATCAAGAAAACGGCGATTATAGAGTGACGTTAAAGGATCGCGTATGGTCTGTTCGTTAAGAATCTCCAGTAAACGAATATTAATCAACGAGAGCTTGATAACATCATTGAAGGTATTCGCCAACTGCTGTTGATGCGTTGTAATGACCTGCCCCGCTTTGGCCATTATCACCAACACGCCAATCACACCTGAGTTTGAAATTTGCGGAACACACATCGCCCCCCCTTCAGGTTGTGACTCGAAATGAGAGCACATGAGCTGGTTATTAAAGTCATTCACAATGTAAGCATGCCCGGTACGCAACGCCCAACAATCTTTGGTGACTAAACTTTTTTTCAAATTTGGATGCTCTCCCCATTGCATCACTGTCTCCAGTTCATTCGTCATAACATTAGCGATGATAAGCCCTCCACTCAAATGCGAAAATAACTTTTCCGCACCGTGACTGATGACTGAATAAGCCTCATCTAATTCCTGACAGGTTTGGAGAGCCTCATTCATGCTATTAATTGATACCAATTGGGTGTTTGATGCTGATAAATCCTTAATCAAGGCCATATTATCAAACCGTAGCTGCAATGACTCCTCTATTGATTTATAGCCGCGCCAAGCGGTAGCAATTGCAAAGATTAAATAGCTTAAAATACTACCACCGAGAATATAATCCGTGATGCTGTCTTGTAAAATGAGCCAAACACAAACCGGCACCAGCATGATTAACAAATACAAAACATTAATTAAAAAACTTGCTTGAAACATTTGTAGCGCCCCTGCGGACACTCCGGCAACAATCACGATGATAATCGTTTGCTGTAGTAAGTTATCAGGGGGCATCAAATAGGATGCACAAAAACCCCACGTCATTGCGGAAAAAATAGCGCCTACAATAAAAAAAGAATATAAAAATAAATTATATTTAGAGTAACGATGGTAAACGATAACCGATCCCATCCTAAACAAAGTAACAGCGAACACCGCAATATACCATTTCAGGATGCCTGTGTTTGTTGTCGAATGATATAAGCTAAAAAAGATAATGCTTGCAGATAGGAAATTAACCGGGGCGCTCACGCATAAATTGACATACAACATTTTTATTTTAGCTGACAGTTTCTGGTCCTCGTATGCCCTGGCTTCTAATATATTGTCTACGACCATGATCAACTACTCCTTGTTTATCAGTTCATCAGCTTTATAAATTAGTATATATTATCCTGTATGATAAAATACAGAGTTGATAAAATGTTTTTGGCCTCAGCCATGATTTATAAAATGTACGTCCACGTGATGCCAGTCTATTAAAACTGCGACAATCACGTTATTGTAGGGTTGTTTACAAATAGAGAAATGAGAGACACGATGAGCATTAAACCACTAAACACACATACAACAAATCCCAACGAATCTGAACTAGGCCAAGAGACCATTTACGATCAAACCTATAACCCCAATCGCTTATATACCATTTCAAGAGCAGGGAAACGTGAAGAAATCGGCATTGATCCGAATGCACTGCCGTTTAATGGTTTTGATTGTTGGAATCATTATGAAGTCTCATGGCTGAATACAAAAGGCAAGCCTATGGTTGCCATTGCAGAAATTATTTATGATTGCCGCTCACCTTCTATCGTTGAATCCAAATCACTGAAATTATATTTTAATTCATTGAATAACTCATCATTCGAATCCATGGACGCTGTTGAACTGTTGATCCAACGCGATTTACAAGAACGCATCGATGCATCAGTCTCCGTCAGACTTTTTCCTTTAAACCACACCAAGCATGCAATCATTCAGCCTGCTTTTTCGGGCGAATCTCTGGATTTACTGGATGTCAGTTGTTCGGTTTATATAGTGGAGCCCGCTTATTTATGTGTAGAAGATGATGTGGTTCAAGAGGTTTTATTCTCCGATTTATTAAAATCCAATTGTTTGGTGACCAATCAACCAGATTGGGGCAGTGTGCAAATTGCCTATACTGGAAAAAAAATCAATCGAGAAGGCTTACTACAATATCTGGTGTCTTTCCGTAATCATAATGAATTTCATGAACAATGCATCGAACGCATTTTCATTGATATTATGCGCCGGTGCACGCCAACTTCTTTAACGGTCTATGGACGTTATACCCGTCGCGGCGGTCTGGATATCAACCCCTATCGCTCAACAGAACCGGTATTGCATTATGACAATGTTCGATTAATCAGGCAGTAAGTCAATCATGAAAACATTACCCCAGCTAAAACCCGGCGACAGTGTTCAAATCATTGCTCCCGCCTCTCGCACTTCAGATGAACGCTTGTCGGCATTAAAAGAATTGCTTGAGTCATGGCATTTAACCTGTCTCGTTGATGAGTCTATTTTTGGTGATGATGTGTTGTGCGCCAATACGGATGAGCAGCGTTTTTACTCGTTATCTCATGCGTTACACAATCCTGAAATCAAAGCCATTATCTGTGTGCGTGGCGGTTATGGTAGCATGCGATTAATCCCCGCCCTATCCAAAATCCTCTGCCCTGCTGAGCCTAAATTATTTGTCGGGATGAGTGATATCACTGCTTTGCATCTTTATTTTGGGCAGCAATGGCATTGGCCGACTATCCTCGGCGCATTGACCAGCGAGGTGTTTTCTGCAGAATCAATAGCGATGTTGAAATCTATTTTATTCGGAGAAATTAACCACGTTGCATTCTCCGGGCGGGCACTTAACTCAGCTGCTGAAAGCAATCGGCTTATCAATGCCCCACTGACTGGCGGTAACTTGTGTCTTGCACAAACCAGCATCGGCACCCTGTGGCAACTTGATGGTCAAAATAAAATTGTATTTCTTGAAGAAATCGATGAACGCGGCTATCGAGTTGACAGAATGTTGGAACATATGCGGCAAGCTAATCTATTCAAGAATACTGCCGCGATTGTATTCGGGGATTTTTTAGGCGGCGATGAAGTCAATGGCAAGAACCTGATTCAACCGGTATTAAAACGCTTTGCAGAACAGTGTGATATTCCTGTTATACAAATTGAAGGCGTTGGCCATGGACATACTAATTTGCCATTAATGCTAGGCGCGACTGCACAGTTACAACTGGGCAGCAACATTACTTTTGTTAGTACATTGGTCACCTAGTATATGACTTGCTTTAACTCAGCAATAGCACCTCTATCGCAAGCGGTTCGGTTTAAGTGTTGGAGTTCTGCTAAACGGGGTAGGTGTTACTGCTGATGCAGTGGTGCCTGTATTTTGAGGTGAGGTAAGTTGTGATATGGCCATGGGATTTCCATTGGGTCTGATGGCCGTGCCCATTTGCTGTTTAAGTTGACGTTGTTGCACTGTATTGGATTGATTTAATCCAGGCGTTAGACGTGGCGTTTGTTGCAGTGTTAAACGCGTATCTTGTGCTTTGGTGAGAAGCTTGTTGAGGATTTGTACCTCCTGTTTCAGGGCTTCACGTCTTTCGAGCAACGTTGTTTGTTGATTTTGATTGAGTGATAACGCTTGAGTACGTTGCATCTGAAGCTGCATTTTAATGCTCATGATATCCTTGGATGTATCTCGATAGGCAAGCTGGGCTTCATGTCTTTCTTTTTGAGTTAATGCGTTCCATTCTGTTGCTCGTGGATGAAGATGGTACTGACCTTTATCGAGCGTTAGTGTTTTGTCTTTAGGAACGAAAAAGTCAGCTTCTTCAAGCGAGTGAACACGTTCGGCCTGGCGGTTAAACAGGTGTTGCTCTTGTATGTGCGCATTGTGCAGTCGATTGAGCATTTCGGCTTTCATGCGGAGCGCGTAAGTGCTTTCTTGTTGTTGATTGGCTTCTGTTTCTTTACCTTCATTGAGCAGCTTTGCGGTGATAAGGGCATAACTACTACTGACTTGTGCTTCAATGTCTTTTGCTTGAGCTTTAAAATGAGGCGCTTGGTTAAAATCGATCTCATTCAACAATGCATCATATCCATCATAACGGGCTTCAATAGTGGGCGATGCTTGCGCCAATGATGCCAGTTCTTCTTCAACCTTCTGAATGTCTGTTAGTTTGTTTTGAAGTTGGGGCTCTATTGATTTGATTGCGGCATCGTAGATTTCCAATGCGGCTTCCATCAGTTCTTCAGCATCGCGATTGTTGTTCTGCTCTTCCTCATCTTCTTGCTCTTTTTTATGTTCCTGCTGCAACATTCTGTCAATATCTTGTTGAGCATCGATATTGCGTCGTTTAGCATGAGCGTCTTCCTCAATGAAGCCGAGAAGGAGGGAAATGATGAGCCGATGGCGCCGTAATTGAGCGTGTTGTTCTTGTGAATGGACCATGAGCTCAATCGACTCAAGATCGGCTATTTCTTTCATGATAACGTTGGTAAGCGCTTTTCCCTCAGGTGATTGCATATATTGCTCGACATCTAGCGAAGGGTTCAAACCAAAACGACCAAAATCTGCAGATGTGATTAATTGAGCCGCGCGCGTCATATATATACTCCATCAATAGGGCTTCGCCTGTACAATAAGTTGTTATTTACATTTTATTTTAACCAAAGTAATCGATGAAAGCAAATTAAAATTGATACATTTGGAATCACTGGCTCAAATTCCGCTTAAGAATAAAATACCAACAATTTGATTATTGTAACCGAACAAAACGTAATGGAAACGATTGTTTCATTAAGTGACTATCGGCGTTCATCTGAATATGATCTCCAAAAGCAATGGTGGTGAATAAAATAGCACTCTGGGAATGACTGCGATTATCTCCCAAAGACTGGCTACCAGGCGGGCGAAGATATTATCACGATGGCTTTTCACTGGCGTTTCACAACCCGGGTTATTTAACTGTTTCAATGTGCTTATCGTCAGAATAGCGATATCGTGTGATTCTTAACGGTTTTGTATTTTTCTTTGAGGACGGGGGTTTAGCAAAGAACTTCCAAATTTCCGCTGGGCCATCCATTCCGGTATAAGTCAATCCTAAAAATCCAACTGGAATAGCCGTTGATCGCGGCAGTGTATGACCGCCGCCATGAATCGTGACCAATTCAACTTTTTTCCCTGAAGCTGCTTTCCAAACTGAGCGCTCAGCCCATAACATTTTTGAATGTGGTAAGTGTTCATTCACGACGGTTGGTTTAGCGTTATTAAGTTGAGCAAACCATGCTGCTGTAGACAGTGAAGACATGACTTTACCACGATTTCCAAAACCAAAAATCGAAACATCGCCGCCATCATAAGGATTGATAGGATCTGCGGTGCCGTTCATGATCATCACCGACACAGGTTTATTAGCAATCTGACAATCTGAGTTATCCTGTACTGGCAAATTCGCGCTAACAGCAGCGATACCCGAGACTAAATCAGGCGCCTCTAAGCCAAGGCGATACGCCATATGACCGCCATTGGAATAACCCATTGCATAAACACGTGCAAGATTAATGTGATACCGTGTACGAAAATGTGCAACTAAACTACGCATTAAACCAACATCATCAATATGTTGTGTACGTGCAGAGTAATTTGCTCGCTTCCTACAATCATTCCAGTGTGCGCCAAATCCTTCTGGATATATCACAATAAAATTGTATTGATCTGCTAAGCGTTCAAATCGGTACGCAGTGAGCTCTCGCATCTGTTGTGGGCGGCCTAAAGATCCATGTAGAACAAACAGGAGTGGAGAATTTGCTGGCAGATTTTCAGGAATATAGGCTAAATAGTTACGCACTCGTCCGTCGACTTTTATCGTGCCTTGCTGAAGTGTTGAAGTTATAGCTGCGAAGGTTGGGTTAACGATCGCTGCATTTACAAAACAACTAAGAACGAGCACATTAGCCCATAATAATTGAATCAAGTCCCTTATGCGCATTTTAATTTCCGTATTATTTGCGAATCTGAAGTTACGTGCCTGCACCCGTGGGTGAGTCATTGCCCGATTGTTCTATTTTCTGCACCCTAGTACCTTTTCCATTTAGTTTTGACAGGTTCGTTTTTGGAAGTGGCCGAGCTCCTTCGGGTCAAGCAACTGTTCCGCTCCCTAACGGTCGCGGCTCGGATTCCGATTCTGAATCTGGCACGGAAATCGAGCCGCGACCGTTAGGGAGCGGAAATCTTGTACAATCTGGGTATATCAACCCGTCAAAACTAAATAGAAACGGTACTAATCAGCATACTCACAATTCGAATGAAATGAAATCAGTAATGGCTTTTACAGAGGCATCTAAATGCGATAAAAAAAGCGCGTGAGCGGCTTTACTGATCAATACATAATGAAAATGAGGAAATTGATCCTGCATCACTTTCATCGTTTTGAGGGTAACAATGGCATCACGGCTACCGAATATATACAATACAGGACAGCGAATCAAAGAAAGCTTACTTCTAAAATCCCACGTTAATAACCAATCCAAACCTGATTGCAATCCTTGGATTGTGGTTAATGTATGGATATCTGCTTCTTGCCCAGGTAACTGTAACGCCACAAACTCACGTAAAACGCCATCCGAATCCTTCGTTAAACGTTCATTGAACCCCAATAAAGTGGCTCTGGTAATACCCGGCCAGGAATCATCTTCCACAAAACACGGTGAAGAGGCGATTTTCACCAAATGAGTTACCCGATTGGGTGCTTCTAATGCCAAACGAGTGGCAACAAGCCCTCCCAACGACCAACCGAGCAAGGCAAACTGTGCCGGTAGTTGACTTAACACGCTTGATTTAAAAGCTGCCCATTCCATATAAGGACTCAAACCAAAGCCAGGTAAATCGACACAATACACCTCATACCGTTCAGCAAGCAATGGCAAAACAGGAGCCCAAATTCGACTATCAAATCCCCAGCCATGAAACAAGACGAGAGGATGCCCCTGTCCGCTGCGCTTTATATAAATACTCATTCCAGGCACCTGAATAACATATCAATATCTTCTGGTTGATGATGATAATTTAAAATCACTCGCAATCCCGTCTCCTGCTGTGTCACTGTAGGATGACGCATCGGGTAACAGAGAACACCTTGTTTGAGTAAGTGTGCCGATAATGCCTTCGCTTTATGGGGGCAACCTAATTGTAATTGCTGGATGGCAGAGCTTGAATCTCGCCATGTTAAAGAGGAGGACTGAATTGCCGCCCGAAAATAAGTAATTAACTCGAATAATTTTGCGCGCCTTTCATCTGCTGCGCGAATCACATCCAATGTTTGCAATAAACCATAAGCCAATGCGGGACTCGGGGCAGTTGAGTAGATATAAGGTCTGGCCGATTGTAATAAAGCATCGACCCAATCCTTTTGCCCGGCAATGATAGCACCGGAGCCTGCAAAGGCTTTTCCTAATGGAATCACGCGCAGTGGCACTTCTTCCTGCGTTAAATGTAACGCTTTCACCAGCCCCAAGCCCTCGTCTCCAATGACACCGAATGCATGCGCTTCATCAACACAGAGATCCCACTCATGCTGCGCCGCAATGTTTACCAAGTCATGTAACGGTGCTTGTTGACCACTCATGCTAAATACGCTTTCGGTTAGAATCACGCCCGAATCGCAGGGTTCTATTTTTTGTTGTAAATGCCCTACATCACAGTGTCGATAACGTTTGAATCGCGTTCCAGCTTTGGCCATGCCATCGTAGATAGATGCGTGCATGCCCTTATCCACAAACATCAACGCGTCAAGTTGCGTAAACAAAGCCATTAGACTTAAATTAGCAGCATAACCAGATGAAAAAAACAGGGCATCGTCCACGCCAAGCGCTTCTGCAAACGCGTTTTCCAATTGACGATGAACAGAATGATACCCAGAAACCAATGGTGAGCCGCCACTGCCAACGGGATAACGCTCATATCCCGTTTGATAGGCTTTTTTTAAGCGTGGATCGTGCGTTAGGGACAGATAATCGTTGCTGCTAAAATTGATAACATCCTGATGAGCAGCGCAAACTGAGCGTTGACGATAAAGTCCTGTTGCTTGCTTGTCGAGCAGAGATTGCCGCAGGCGATGCAATAACGCAGTATTCATAGTCTCAGGCCATTTCAGTTTGAAGACCTAATTTTTCAAATAATGCCGCGTCATTTCCTCGCGTTGGATTTTCTTCTGTGAGGAGTTTATCGCCAATAAACACTGAATTGGCACCTGCAAAGAAACACAATGCTTGTAGCTCATCGCTCATCTCTGTACGACCGGCGGTTAATCGAACAGCGCTGTTTGGCATTAAAATTCGAGCTGTGGCAACGGTTCGCACCAATTCAATGCCATCGACTGGTTTGGCTTTTGCGAGCGGCGTTCCTTCAACCGGAATCAATCGATTAATAGGCACGCTTTCTGGAGGCGTGTCCAGATTGGCTAGTGTGAGTAAAAATTCAATACGATCATCACGTGATTCACCAAGGCCGACTATGCCGCCGCAGCAGACATTAATACCTGCATCGCGAACATTGTCGAGTGTGTCTAGTCTGTCGGAAAAACAGCGGGTGGTGACTACTTTTTCATAATAGGATGGCGATGTATCGATGTTATGATTGTAATAATCTAATCCCGCGGCCTTTAATTCTGTCGCCTGATCTTTGGAAAGCATCCCGAGCGTCATGCATGTTTCAAGCCCCATATCTTTAATGCCTTTAACCATCGCCACTAACTCAGGCATCACTTTAGCGGGTGGTGTGCGCCATGCCGCGCCCAGGCAATAACGAGAAGCGCCCTGCTCTTTCGCCTCACGTGCGCCTTCAAGGACCTGATCAATCGACATTAATTTTTCTTTTTCAACATGCGTTGAATGATGGCCGCTTTGCGAGCAATAGCCACAATCTTCAGGGCAAGCGCCGGTTTTGATACTCAACAACTTGGCAAGCTGAAGGGTATTCTTGGGATGATGCTCACGATGAATCAAGTGAGCTTGAAACAATAAATCATTAAACGGCTGCTCATAGATTGCAGCAACTTCAGCAGTTGTCCAACGCATATTTTTATTTTCCACAAGAACTCTCCAACGTACTAGGTTAAATCATATGAGACATGATAAAGTCACGTTACTCATTGTCAACTAAAAAAATCACATGACGTCTCAATCAGCTTTGATCCAACGAGATTTAAATCATATTTGGCACCCGTGCACTCAAATGAAGGATTTTGAACAATGCCCGCCGTTGATCATCGAACGTGCCAAGGGAAGCTACCTCTATACCGATAGAGGCCCCATGATTGATGCTATTTCCAGTTGGTGGTGTAAATCGTTGGGACATGGGCATCCTGCGGTGATTGCGGCAATTCAAGATCAATTAACTCGCTTCGAGCATGTCATCGGTGCCAATACCACCCATCCCAAGCTGGTCTTACTTGCAGAAAAATTAACTGAATTAACCGGCAAACAACATACGTTTTTTGCAAGTGACGGTTCTTGTGCTGTTGAAATTGCCATGAAGCTGGCTTTGCAGGCGCAACAACTCAAAGGAAATCCTGAACGGCAGCAATTGATTACCTTGGAACATGGCTATCATGGTGAAACCGTGGGCACACTCAGCGTCAGTGATTTAGGGATTTACAAAGAGCCCTTCAGTGCGTGGACAACGCCCTGCCATACATTGAGAAATATTCCTTATGTGAATGATGAGTCCGATCCCCTTTGGGCTGATTGTGAGGTGATTTGGCCAAACATCGTCAAACAATTGGATGCGTGGCGATCGACTGCATGCGCCATTATTCTGGAACCTATCGTCCAAGGCGCGGGCGGCATGCGTTGTTACAGCGCCGATTTTTTACACCGGCTTGCGCGTTATGCAAAAGAAAATGATATTTATTTGATTGCTGATGAGATTATGACCGGTTTATGCAGAACCGGAAAGTGGTTAGCTTGTCATCATGCCGATATTGATCCCGATATTATTTGTCTGTCTAAAGGATTAACGTCTGGCAGCCTGCCACTGAGTTGTGCGTTGATTGATCATGCCATTTATGATTTATTTTACGCAGATTATGCAGAAGGCCGATCTTTTCTCCATTCACACACTTATAGCGGCAATGCCCTTGCCGCAAGCGCGGCACTTGCAACCCTGCAAACCATGGAAACCGAAGGCATCAATCAACAAGCGCAAGCACTTGGTAACCTCATGCGTCGCTATTTTTCAGAGGTGGTTTCTCAATCAGGCCAACTCGGGCCCATCCGCTCAATCGGCGCAATTGTAGCAGCTGATTTAAAACCTCACCCGACTTCAATTCGTGTGGGTCATGCATTGTATCAAGAAGCACTCGCACAAGGGGTTCTGTTACGCCCTATTGGTAATACCCTTTATTGGCTGCCCCCACTGACCACAAATGAACAGACGATTGGGAATTTAGCGGAAATTACACTAAACTCAATAAATAACGTCTACAAAAAATAAATCTTATGAATAAAACGACGCAGAAAAGATTAAAGGCAAACCGCATGCTCAATATTATTTGGGCGATTGTAACCGCACTCTTTCTTTTGCTGGCTCTGTTTTATATTTTTCAAAACGAAAAGCGCGACATGGCGGAGAAAGTTGAGGAAACGGCTGAATATATCAGCTCCAAAGTTGATAAACTCATCGATAAAGTAACACAAGCCATCTATTCAACGAATATTAACGACAATGACATCCACAACTGCAAACAAATCCTTCTCCCCAAGCTTCAACATATTGTGCTTAATGTTCCTGAAATAGCAGGACTAACTATTCTTGAAAACACCACACCTCCAATCATTTGCAGCACCATGCCCCACAATGATCGCTTTGTTAAAATCGCTGAAGACGCGAGACCATTAAAGATGTTTGGACCAATAACACTGGAAGACCTCGAGAAGCCGGTATTCATTATTCAACAACAATTGGGAACCTACTACATCAATATTGATATTTTGATCAATGATCTTGGTCGATTTTTTTCATCTAAAGTGCCTTTCGTAAAATCATTGGCGCTCTATGATAGAGTCCAACATACAGTCCTTTTGAATGTCTCGCGTAATGTACCACCCCAAACAGGTTGGCAGATCAATAAGCCAAATCAAACCGGTCTAACTCGTGATATGATTGAGCAATCGAAGAAGAAGCAGCTTTTTCGTAACGAACTGATTCGCATCAACGGCGTTGAAGTCGTCGTTGAAATCGACGGCGGACAATTGAAGTATATGGCGATGCGCAATGCCATTATCGCCGACCTCTTTATTTTACTCATCGCTCTTGGGATCTACATTTTCTTAAGACGCCTGCTTCATCAGCATTATTCTTTATATCAGGCCATGCTGAATTCCGTCAGGCATAATGAGTTTTATCCTGTCTATCAACCCATCATGGACAGACGCACCAATGCACCTTGTGGTGCAGAAGTATTGCTTCGCTGGCAATCTACCGATGAAGAAGTCATTATGCCTGATAGCTTTGTTGGTTATGCGGAGCAGACGGGGCTTATTGTTCCCATCACCTTGGGTCTTGTCAAAAAAGTATTTGCGGATTCCGCTTCTTTTTTGCATGCAAACCCCGCCTTTCATTTGGCAATTAATTTATCATCAGCGCACTTCATCGATCAGAGTTTTTGCCGGATATTCCTTAATTTATGTGAAAAACATGCAATTTCACCCAAACAAATTATCTTGGAGGTCACTGAACGCGCCTTGTTGCAGCATGACATCAGCATCATTGCCAAAATGACCGAACTTCGTGAAATGGGATTTTCTATAGCTATTGATGACTTTGGTACGGGTAATTCCAATATTAGTTATTTGCAACGCTTTCCTTTTAATTATCTTAAAATTGATCGTTTATTTGTAAGCGTGATTGGATCGGGCGCGGTGACTGAGACGTTATGTTTGTCTATTATTGAAATGGCGAACCGTTTGGGCGTTGAGGTCATTGCCGAAGGCGTTGAAACTTATGAGCAGGTAGAGACATTGGAGAACCACGGCGCAATGCTAATGCAAGGTTGGTATTTTTCCAAAGCGTTATCTTTTGCAGCCTTAATCCAGTTTATGAAGAGGAATTAAACATGAAATGTCTGTTAATCTTAGTCTTCCTCGCTGTTGCTCCATGTGTAAGCGCCAACGAACAATGGATATGCAGTTCTCATGATTCAGTGAATCTGCAATGGTTGGCAAAAAGCGATTATCAACGGGTAGCGACGACCGATGCATTTGATGCTTGTAAAAAGCAGAGCGCTTTTCCTAACACATGCAAGATTGATAAAGAAGACTGCGAATTGTTTGTAGATGGCTTCACCACGCGCCCCATGTGGCGATGTGCAGCTCTCGACCAATTAGCCAAAGTTTGGCGAAGCACTATCTATAGGAATCGTGATGATGCCGCGATGGCAGCCAAGTCCTATTGCAATCATCATAGCGGCATGCCGGACACCTGTTATATTAATCTATTGATGTGTCAGAATTTAAACGAAGAGTAATCTATGTATTGCATCGGCTTAACGGGTACTATTGCAAGCGGCAAGTCCCTTGCTATAAATTATTTCAAATCGCAAGGCATAGACACTCTCAATGCCGATGTGATCGCACGAGAACTCACTCAAAAAGGCTCGCAAGCTTTGACTGACATCAGTCAGCACTTTGGCCAAGACTTCCTCACCTCGGATGGCGAGCTGAACAGAAGAAAACTACGCAGCCACATCCTTGCTTATCCAGACGATCGGCAATGGCTTGAACAATTACTTCACCCAATGATTCGCCAGCGAATCGAAGCGGCCATCACGCATTGCAAGAGCCCTTATTGCGTCATTGAAATCCCTTTATTACTCGATAAAACGCCCTACCCTTATTTAAACCGCGTCTTACTGATAACCTCAGAACCCCAACAACAAATTCAACGCCTCATGGCACGTGATAACTGCTCTGAAACTGAAGCAAAAGCGCTACTGGCCCATCAAGAAACGAACAATCATCGCGCCGCACTTGCAGATGACATCGTTTTGAACACGGGATCCGTTGATGAATTAAACCGTAAATTAAGTGAGTTACACCAGAATTATCTGCAAGAACACCGAAGCGTGGGATGAGTACCTAGTACGTTGTTCAACTAATTTTGACCGATAGCAATACTCAACTTGTTGATACTTAGCCGAAATCCGAGCCACGACCGTTAGGGAGTGGAACAGTTCAGCTGGCCCTCAAATACTCCACTCCCTAACAGTCGTGGCTCGGATTCCGATTTAATGCTATCAATCTAACCGGTCAAAATTAGATGAACAATGTACTAGAGTAGGCGAGCCGCCTCTCGGCCCCTTATCTCAAAAATCAATAAAAAGTTTGAAGAAAATCCAACAGCTCATCCAAAGGAAGCGGTTTACACAATACATATCCTTGCCCCTCATCACATCCTTCTTTCTTTAAAAAAGCCAAATGTTCATGTGACTCAACGCCTTCTGCAGTCACTTTCATCCCCAATGTTGTTGTAAAAGCAATCATCGCCTTTACCATCGTGGCAACATCGGAATCACAGCCCAAGTCATTAATAAATGATTTATCAATTTTAAGACTGTTAATCGGGAAGGTTTTAATATGTTGCATCGATGAAAAACCGGTACCAAAATCATCAAGCGCGAATTGAATACCTACTTTTGCAATATTATGCAACAATCCCGCAGCAATTTCAGGGCGCTCCATTAAGGCGGTTTCAGTAAGTTCAAAAATGAGCTTATCATATGAAGAAAATCGATGATTAACTAATAATTGTTTAATTTGAAATTCAAAATCGGGCTCACTCAAATGAACCATAGACATATTAACCGCCATTGAAAATGCCTGATTCCTCACAAGCTTTTCGATTTTCTCATAATCTGTAATCACTTTATCCAAGAGCCAATATCCAATCGGAACAATTAATCTATTCTCTTCTGCGATAGGAATAAACTCATCCGGTAAGACTTCGCCCAATTTAGCATTATTCCATCGAATCAACGCTTCAACACCCATGGGACGATCTGTGCTCAAATCAAATTTAGGCTGATATACCAAAGAAAACTCTCGGTTCTCAAGCGCATGTTGCAATTGCGTGTCAATGTAATGGCGACGTATCAATTGATCCTTTACTTTCTGGTCAAAAAAATAGTAACTGTTTTTACCTTGTTGTTTTGCGTAATACATCGCGGCATCTGCATTTTGTAATAATTCGTAAGGTGTTTGACCAAATTGAGGAAACAGAACCAGTCCGATGCTGGGGGTTGTTTTAATTTCATGCATTTCAACATCAAGACTTCTTGTAAACGCCTGGATATAACGTTGTGTAACGTGCTCGACTTCGTCTAGGGAGTGAATGTTTTTAATAATAATACCAAACTCATCACCACCTAATCGAGCAACCACATCATGTCTGCGCGTTAATTTTTTTAATATCATTGCTACTGTCTGTAACAAGGCATCACCAACAGCATGCCCCAGGCTATCATTCACTCGGTTAAAATTATCCAGATCCATAAACAACACAACAAATTTGGTATTGTTTTTTGTTGCCTCTTCAATCATTTCCAACATCAATTGAATAAACATGCTGCGATTAGGCAATTGTGTCAACGCATCATAATGCGCCATTTTATATAATTTTTCTTCCGCATTTTTTAAATTTGTAATATTGGTATGCGTGGTGATAATTGCTATCACTTTACCATTTTTGTCCATTAATGCTTTACTCCGGCACAAAATCCAAATGAATCCATTTTTCTTATGCATAAAGCGGACTTCCTGGATATAAGGCGTGGATGATTCTGAGCGCTCGCAGGCTGCAATATTGGCTAAAGCAATCTGTGAATCAACTGGATGAATCAACGCCTGCCAGGATTTGATATCATTTGATATATCTTCATCTTGATATCCCAGTACTTCTTTTAATTTTGGCGAGATATAAACCGTATTCTGCTCCAAGTCCCATTCCCACCAGCCATCACTCGTATAATCCAATAAAGACTGACGATTCTCAATGCGCGAAAGATTCTCTTGCAAATATGATTGTTCGGTTTGTGAAAGTTTTATAGCATTAATGTTCATTAACGTGATGATGGCACCATAAACCAATTTATCTTTTTTAACATAAGGAACAATTCGCAATAAGTGCCATTCGCCCGTGTGGATTTTAATCTCTATTTCAAATACGGAGTCGTTTTTAATGACCCACTCTGCTTTATGAGCCAAACCTTGAAAGTCAGAATGAAATGTCATATTTTTTAGCGATCGTCCGATGGATTGCTTTTTTAAATCAAAAAACTGGGAAATAATCGGCGTAATTAATTGTATTTTCAACGAGCGATCGACAACTATAGCGCCAATCTCGGTGCTCTCAATTAAATTATTAAAAAGGGCATTAACTTCTTTTAGATGCTGGTTTTTTTTTTGAAGTGACTTCTCAGGCTGACACAATAAGTCGGATTTATGGCGCAATGTCTTGCGACGAGCAAGCGCCATCCCTTCTTGTTGTCCCTTGTCAGATTTTTTCTTGATCATGCAACTGTCCTGATTAATCAATCATTCAAATACCATTCTTTTAAGTCTAGATGATGATTTGGATTCTTGCGAATTCCCGGACTTAACAACATTTCGAGTAACCGTTCAGACCCCCACGAAAAAAACGTGCTTTTAAGCTGAAGCGAAGCCCTCACCCCAAAGCAAGAGAACTTGGACAAAAGCATTTTTTGTTGGCCCCCGTTGGCAACATTCATTCTGTGCTATAATTTCACATAATGATGTCAATGGAGAGTATATAATGCCCGATACAAAGATTTCCATCCCTAACATGTTACGAATTTGTAATTCATTATCTAATCAAGATTTTTTACGTTATTTTATGGCTATGAAAAGTCCTGATAACCTATTTTATTTAAAACAAGTTTTCATTGAGCGATTTGGTGAGAAATTTTTAAAATACGTGAAGGATGGCAAGCAAGAAGCAACTAAAGCCATTTTGAGTCAAT
Source organism: uncultured Gammaproteobacteria bacterium (assembly GCA_963784615.1). Lineage (GTDB taxonomy): Bacteria > Pseudomonadota > Gammaproteobacteria > Legionellales > Legionellaceae > UBA11403. The sequence goes on along the minus strand of CAWASG010000001.1, from coordinate 346,152 downwards.
GCCCCGAAATATTGGGATATCGAGGCAACATTCATTTACAAAATGGAGTTATCACTAATGTTTCTGCATTAGAGTTAATTCAGGAGCACACCGCTATTCTAGACATCATTCTGAGTCAACCATACGATATGACAGATGAAGCCAATCGCAAAGAATTCGGTAACGCCTTACTCTATCATGCGATTCGAGGGAATCAAGAAGCCGTTGTTAAAATACTTCGTTATTATCCTGAGCTTTTATCATACCGAGGCGATGTCGTCGATTATTCAGACCGTGAATTTAAACAGGTGACAGCCTTTGAATTAGCCACTTGGGCATTGGATGTGAGGCACATGGCGCCGGCGATGTTGAAATGCTTGACTGACAATAAAGAGGCTAAGGATTACCGTAGGGAACTGGTACCGGAATTACAACAACAGTTTGATAACGTTGTCAAAAAAGATGGCGGCGTAAACTATACCATTGGATGCGGTCTTCTTAAAATGTCTCGAGACCCAAATCAATTACTACCCAATGAAACACCAGAACAAAGAGACGCATTACTTAACCGGTTGCTCAACCGCCATAATGGATGCATCCAATACAATGACAGGATATTTTATTTCCATAATCTCAGTTGTCCGAAAACATTGGTAGAGATTACCGACCCCGACGCCATTAACGCTTTAAAAGGCCTCATGAATAAAGAAGAAAGGAAGCTGGGAGTAGATAAATCGCAGATAATCAACAATGAAGCTGAGCTCGAGATGATTCAAAAAAACGTGCCAAATTCTCGGCATATTTTCAAAGAAAAGCACTATGACTTCGCTCCTCTCCTTAAAGCACTTGATAGGTATGTTCATAGTTTTGATGTTGGCAATACTTGGGCGTTGGACCAAAGTGATGCGCATTGGTGTAATGTAGTAGGTCTGGCGCAGCATTACGCACTGGCACAAATTGCTCAACATTACTGTAATCCCGATGAATCATTTGACCCTCAGAATAATAACACTCCTCCGACATTTAAAGAAAAAGTATTAAAGCGCGTGTTAACTTTTAATAACTGGATATCAAGTAAAACGGAACCTTGGTGGCCTTCGTCTGGTGTTTCTGGTTCGAACCTTCTTGGTCTTGATTTTGGGATATTACGCAGGGGGGACCCTTGGGCGAGCGCGGAGAGTGCTGACGAGGAGTGGGCGTGGCCGGCCGGCGCCGCCCATGATTTTATGGCCTTAACGGCCTTATGTGAAATGAGAAAATCTGAGTTGCCCGAGCTTAAACGGCTGCTCGATTCACTTCAAAAACCGGATGCGGATCCTGAACCTGCTCGTTGTCTTGTGCAGTAATTCTCTTTATCATACATTTCAACATGCTTTAGTAGCAGTACAGGTTAATGTAATTTTGAACAACGCATGCCCGCTGGCGGGAGAAGGCCATCCTACTGATCATCGGTTTTTACGGCAAAAATCGCTGCTCCGAACCGCTTCGCTCTCAAAGACGAACAGGTCAAAACTAAATGGAAACGGTACCAGATTATGCAATACACTTATAATTACAAACAACCTGACGAATATCATTTTAGTCTTGATTCAATTTACTTGGCGGAATTTGTCGCAACACAGATGAAATCGCACACAGATTTGGGATCATTGCGAGTATTAGATCTCTGCGCAGGCTGCGGTGTCATTGGATTTCAATTATCGTGGCATCTAAGATCAGTACAGCATATTGATTTTATTGAAGTCCAGGATATTTATACTGACTATTTTTATCAAAATCTGGCTAGCGTCAATCGACCTGAATTGCAATGTCGTTGGCATCGTATCAATTACGATGAATTACATGAAAAAAATTGGGAGGGAAAATTTGATTTGATTATCAGTAATCCACCCTATTTCCAAATAAGCCACGGAATGCCTTCACCTTCTGAATTTAAAAATCGTTGTCGATTTTATTTAGATAGCTCTTTTGAGAATTATATTCGAGCACTAGAAAATTCACTTGCAAATAACGGTAAAGCTTATTTTTTATTACGTCCCTTAAAACAACATGGCTTGGATTTGTTTTCTGATATACAAAAAATACTCAAGCAAACATCAGTAACGGTAGAAAAAATATCGAATATCCGAGGTACTGATATTATTTTATTGGAGAAATAGGGGGTATCTATCGCCGCACCGATCATGAATAGATTAATACGCCCGTTCACCCTATAATACCCGCATATAAAATTGACGATTGAATCATGACCTCAAAAACCATCTTAATGCCCAACATCAAAACTCAAAATGAAACCTGGGATACCCTCTATGGTTGTAGCTTACCGTTGGTGCTGTCTGAGTTTTGCGAAACAAACCGTGGGATCAAGCTGCTGATAACGCCTGATAATTTATCCGCCAGCCAATTGTGCGATGAAATGCAGTTTTTTCTGGGAGATGATAGCAAACAAGAGCTATTGCATTTTCCGGATTGGGAAACACTACCCTATGATCAGTTTTCACCGCATCAAGACATCATCTCAGAACGTCTTCATGTCCTCAGCCGAATTCAGCAAACGTCTGATGCCATTGTCGTAGCGGCTGCCAGTACGTTAATGCACCGGCTATGTCCGCCGTCATTTTTAACGAAATATGGATTGTCTCTCAAACAAGGCCAGCAACTGGATATTCACGCATTTCGCAGTAATCTTCAGGAAGCGGGTTACCACGCGGTCAATAAAGTGCTGGAACATGGCGAGTTTGCGGTCCGCGGATCTATTATTGATTTGTATCCCATGGGAAGTGAGCTCCCCTTTCGAATTGAATTATTTGATGATGAGATTGACAGCTTACGTCGTTTTGACCCCGAAAACCAACTCACGATTGAGAAAATAGACAGTATTCATGTGCTCCCTGCCCATGAGTTCCCGATGGATGACACGAGCATTACCCAGTTTCGCCGAGCATTTAGAGAGGCTTTTTCAGGCAATCCCAGTCTTTGCTCTTTATATGAGATGGTTAGCGAGGGTCGCTGCCCAGGTGGGATTGAATATTATTTACCCCTCTTTTTTGAATCCACGGCAACTTTTTTTGATTATTTACCGCAACAGGCTTCCATCTGTCTCATTGAGGGTATTCCCGCTGCAACTGAAGTATTCTGGCAAGAACTCAGCAAGCGATACGAACAACGCAGTTATGATATTACACGTCCAATATTGCCCCCTTCGCGATGCTTCTTATCACCGACCGAATTACTGACCCTGGTCAATCAACACAATCCGTTACGTTGCAGGCAAAAACCAACGGAAAAGAAAACGCATTTATATTCCTTTAAGGTCGAGGAAGGCCCCCTGCTACCGGTATCGCGACAAACCTCTGAGCCTTTAAGTGCATTAAGAGAATATATCAACACCACACCTTATCGATGCCTCATCGTTGTTGAAAGCGCCGGTCGTCGGGAAGTCCTGCTTGATTTATTAAAACAAAGTCACATCGCGCCCACCATTCAACCGTCCTGGAATGCGTTTTTAACAGACCATGCGAAAGTGAACATCACCATTGGTATGTTAACGGCGGGTGCAGAGCTTGCCGATCCAAGTATTTCTATCATCGTTGAGGCGCAACTCTTTGGTCAGTCGCGAGTGCCGCAACGTCGTGGCGCACAAAAATCGGTCGATCCTGATTTAATCATCCGAAACCTTGCAGAAATCCAAATCGGCGCGCCGGTCGTGCATTTAAATTATGGTGTCGGGCGTTATCAAGGTATGGAGTACATTCAATCCCATGGTCTCACTAACGAATTTTTAGTATTGGCCTATGCTGGAACAGATAAAATTTATGTCCCGGTGACGTCACTGAATCTCATCAGTCGTTATACGGGATCGGATCCTGAGCACGCCCCGCTACATCGTTTAAGCAGTGACCAGTGGCAAAAAGAAAAGAAAAAAGCCGCTGAGAAAATTCATGATGTTGCCATTGAGTTATTAGAAATTTATGCGAAGCGCGAAGCCAACAAGGGATTTTCTTATCAATGTGATGCCGCCGAATATACCGTCTTTGCTAGCGCGTTTCCTTTTGATGAAACCGTTGATCAACAACAAGCCATTCAGCAAATCATCAGCGATATGACCTCCCCCAGGCCGATGGACCGGCTGATTTGCGGCGATGTTGGCTTTGGTAAAACGGAAGTGGCGATGCGGGCAGCCTTTATTGCCACACAAAATCATAAACAAGTCTGTGTCCTTGTGCCCACGACCCTGCTCGCCGGGCAACATTTTGAAAGCTTTCGCGACCGTTTTGCCGATTTTCCGATCCGCGTTGAGCTGTTATCACGCTTTCGTAGTGCTAAAGAATCTGAAAAAGTCATTGAGTCACTCAAAGATGGCCGCGTCGATATCGTCATTGGAACGCATAAATTATTTTCAAAAGACATCGCGTTTAAGCAATTAGGCCTATTGATTATTGACGAAGAGCATCGATTTGGCGTCAAACAAAAAGAACACATCAAAGCCATCAAAACACATGTTGATGTCTTATCCATGACGGCAACACCGATCCCAAGAACCCTGAATATGGCAATGTCCGGCATTAGGGATATCTCGCTGATTGCAACCCCGCCGGCTAAGCGTTTGGCGATTAAAACGTTTTGGCAAGAACGAAATGACATCGTCATTCGCGAGGCAATCTTGCGTGAAATATTGCGTGGCGGTCAGGTGTTTTTCTTACATAATAACGTCCAAACCATCGAGAGGATCTGCCAGGAATTACAAACGCTCGTGCCTGAGGCTAAAATTAACCATGCTCACGGCCAAATGGGTGAACGCGACCTTGAGCGGATCATGTCTGACTTCTATCACCATCGCTTTAACGTCTTGGTCTGCACGACGATTATTGAAACCGGCATTGATATTCCAACCGCGAATACCATCATCATGGACAAAGCGGATCAATTCGGCTTAGCGCAATTACATCAATTAAGAGGACGCGTGGGTCGTTCACATCATCAAGCCTACGCCTACTTATTAACGCAAAACGAAAAGCTTCTCACACGAGACGCGGTTAAACGCCTGGAAGCCATTGTGTCATTAGAAGATTTAGGCGCAGGTTTCACGCTTGCAACACACGATCTGGAAATCCGCGGTGCAGGGGAGTTATTGGGTGAAGGTCAAAGTGGTAACATGCACGCCATCGGATTTAATCTGTTTATGGAAATGCTCGACCGTGCGGTTAACGACTTAAAAGCGGGTAGAATACCCGAATTAACTGCGCCTATTGATCAAGGCCCTGAGATTACGCTACAACTTAGCGCAATTATCCCTGACGATTACATCAGCGACGTGCATACTCGGTTAATCATGTATAAACAAATCTCTAATGCAAAAAACCGCGAACAACTTCATCGTCTGCAAATCGAACTGATAGACCGCTTCGGCCTATTCCCCCAACCCGTCAAACATTTATTTTTAATCACAGAATTAAAGTGGCTTGCTACCTCACTAGGCGTCAAACGATTAAGTGCCGCAGCTGACCGTGGAAAAATTGAGTTTGGCGAGAATCCTAATATTAACGCCCATGCCTTAATCAGCTTGATCCAAGTCCATGCCAAACGCTACCAACTCGATGGCCCAACGCAATTGCGATTTATGTTGGATGCAACGTCGAATGAAGCGCGGATTCATGAGATAAGTGAGCTGTTAGGGAAATTAAGCGTTGGTTCCTAGTGCGTTGCTCATCTAATTTTGACCGATAGCAATGCTCAACTTGTTGATATTTAAACCGAAATCCGAGCCGCGACCGTTAGGGAGTGGAGCAGTTCAGCCGGCCCCCAAATGCTCCACTCCCTGACGGTCGTGGCTCGGATTCCGATTTAATAACATTGATCCAACCGGTCAAAACTAAATGGAAACGGTACTAGGTTGAGTTGAGTACTACTACAGCGTTCACATAATTTTGACCTGTTGATATAAGCAGATTAATAAAATGCTGAACGAAGTCGTTGCGAGGCACGAAGCAATCCAGAGAACAAAGCTTCGAACTCTGGATTGCTTCGTGCCTCGCAACGACGACCTGCAAGTATAGGCTTACTTAGGCGGTGGTGGTACAACTTGCATGGCTTGAATGGCATCAATTTGCCCTGCTTTGGCAGCTAATGCGATCCAGTACCATGCTTTTTTTCTGTTTTCCATCACGCCTTCGCCATAGTAATACATATAACCCACGGCATATCGTGCATCAGGATTTCCAGCTTTTGCTGCAGGCATTAATCGAATAAAGGCTTGACGGTAATCTTGTCTTTGAAAACTGAGGATCCCTTCCGCCAGACTCATCCGAGAGCCAAGGCACCCTCCGAGAAGCATTGAAATACAAATGAATAGAACGCCTATAGCTCGTCTTAAAATAACACTATCTCTCAATCTTCATCTCCCAGTGGCAACGGAGTCCCGGCCGTTCGAAATTGAAGTTCTTCTTTTGGCAAACTTAATCGTTCCAATTCGCCAGCTCGCAGTAACAGCACACCCTCAGTCGTGATACGTTTAATCATCGACCCATCTGAGAGTGTATCACCTACACGAAAAAACTGCTCCTGACCATCTGGCTTTTGCAGAAGAACCTGCGAATCCTTTTCATCCAGGGCAAACAAAACCCCTATCACTTTTAAGTCCAACATCGATTGACGAACGCCAGCGGCATCCAAACTATTAGGCACATACTCCCCAAAAAGCGACTGATTTATACTTGATTGTAATACTGATTCATGCGCTCCGGTTTCTTGTTTTTTGCTGGCTTCAATGCGCGATTGAACGCTGTCATTCAAACGAGAAAATAAACGAATGCCATCGCCCCAATCCCAAGCAATTAACACAACGAACGCAGCACAAATCAATTGCAAGACCAATGGCCGCGATGCATGCTTTAGTATCAATTCAACAGACTTCATATTACTCATATAAAAACATCACATTTTAAAGAGTATTACATGCAATGAGAAAACCATCAAATATTTACGTATTGAATTTTGGGCCTCAGTCATCGTTTCGCCACTTCGGTGGCATTTGTCAAACCTTCGAAAGGCATGGATGCGTATAGCGTGTTTGACAAATGCCACCGAAGTGGCGAAGCGATGACTGAGGTCGAATTTTTCAATTGAATTTTTCAATTCACTTATAACCTGTTATTCTGTTATAATATCAAATTTTCAATAGGTGAATACAATCATCACATTTATTAAAAAGTTGTTGCGTCGATCGAAGGACAAGCACGCTGAACCAAGCCAAACGCCTATCGATGCCAAACATCTCATTCAACGACACCAACATCAGGTTTCCAAAACCAACATGAGTGCCAATGCGCTTGCTGTTTTGAATCGTCTGAACAGCAGTGGTTTTCAAGCTTATCTGGTCGGTGGCAGCGTTCGTGATTTATTGCTTCATAAAGCCCCCAAAGACTTTGATGTCGCCACCGATGCAACCCCCAATCAAATCAGAAAATTATTTAGGAATGCACGAATTATCGGCCGACGATTCAAACTGGTCCACATCCTTTATCATCGCGAAATTATAGAGGTAGCAACGTTTCGCGGGCATGATCCTGTCGATGACAACCATCAAACCAACGATTCAGGCATGCTGATTCGAGATAATGTTTATGGAACACTGGAACAAGATGCCTGGCGACGCGATTTTACGGTCAACTCTTTATATTATACGTTAACGGACAAAGCCATTGTTGATTATACAAGCGGGTTTACCGATGTGCGTAATCGCTTGATTCGTATGATTGGTGATCCAACAACTCGCTATCAAGAAGATCCGGTGCGAATGCTGCGTGCCATTCGGTTTAGTGCAAAGCTTGATTTTAGCATCGAAGAAAATACAGCTGCTCCAATCAAGCAGTTAAGCATACTGATCGCGAATATCTCCGGCTCACGTCTATTTGAAGAAATGGTTAAACTCTACCAATGTGGAAAAGCAGAATCGGCCCAACGTCTGTTGGTACAATATGATCTGTTCATGCATTTGTTTCCTCAAACCCATCATCTTATCGAGAATAAGAACTGGCCGATTCACAAATTTCTTACGATTGCGCTTCAAAGCACGGACAAACGCATACAAGAGAACAAACCCGTTACACCAGCATTTATTTTTGCAGCATTACTTTGGTTCCCCCTTCTGCAACGTGCCTCTGAATTAAGAAACAGTGGCGTTGAACCATTGCCCGCATTGGATCAAGCCATGTCGCTCGTGATATCAGAACAAAATAAATTTGTCACCATTCCCAAACGCTTTACACAAGTGATGCGTGAAATTTGGTTACTGCAATTCAGGTTTGAAAAACGCACCGGACATCGCGCATTCGGTTTATTAGAACACCCTCGCTTTCGAGCAGCATATGATTTTATGGCACTGCGTGCGCTGGCTGGTGATGAATCTATTGCACTTGCTGATTGGTGGACAACCTTTCAAGATGTATCGCCAGAAGAGCAGCAAAAAATGGTTGACGGCCTCAGTGCAATTGAACAGCCCAAACCTAAACGGCGTCGTCCAAAGAAAAAAATTGCGGAATGATAACGTGTTACTTAGGCTTGGGTAGTAATCTCCGCTCGCCTGAGCGACAGTTAAGACAAGCGTTCGATCAAATCAGAACAATACCAAGAACAGCTGTTCTCAAGATTTCCCCTCTTTATTTCAATCATGCAGTTGGACGCCGCAGCCAACCGCGTTACTGCAATTGCGCGATACAAATAGCTACATCCCTTCCCCCTCTCACCTTGCTAAGACAGTGTTTAGCTATCGAAAAAAAACAACGGCGCATTCGTAAAGTACGTTGGGGCGCAAGAACCCTGGATATTGACCTCTTGTTATACGGCAATCAAACCATTCGGCACAAAGATTTAACGATACCTCACCCCAGGATGCACGAACGGGAATTTGTGTTGATGCCGCTGTCAGATATTCAAACTAAGCACAAGAGTCCAACCAAAATTAAAGGTACTTAACATTTGTCCATTGGCAAATATTTAGCGGGTTTTCATTATAGAAATAGCAGAAAACATGAAGGTGATAGACTCTTTTTTTTAAGAGAAACTGACCACACAGGAATAAAAATACTGACATTACTTAACAGAATTCTCCAGCAAGTTGATGGATTAGAAACATTTGGCTTGGCTATTTTGTACGAATATATCGCTTCTCCAGAAGCTTTAATATCACTTAGCGCAGGAGCCATATCTTCCGCCGCTCTCCTTGATGATGACGCCCGCAACAATGATATCTTCTCCAGTCTATCCCTACATTCTTTTTTTAATACGCCCGCACAGAACACCAAAAAATTTTTTGCGCCACAAGCGGTCTACTTTCAGTAAATATTCGCTATCTAACAGCTCAATACGATCCTTTATCGAAATTGGTAAATCGCCGTTTATTTCCTGAACGATTGGAGCAAGCGCTTAAGCATTCCAAGCGTTCAGGTAAAATGATTGCCCTCAACAATGATAGTTGATCGCCACCGTCATACCTTGTAAAACCAAATCATTCGTATGAGTGCCTGAGCCGTTATCAAACACTTGATATTGATTGAACCAATCGGATACCTCGTACCCCACTTTTAAGGCATAATTTTTATAATCAAAATTGATGCCAATAAGCCCTTGAACTGCAAATGCACCAAAGTTTCTTTTGCCAACATTTACAGCCCCAACAATTGAGCCATTATCTTGATGCAACGTGTCGTGGATAGACCATTTCCCCCAAAGATAGGAGGCGGAAAAATCGCCGATAAGACTCGATTTAAGCTCATTTTTTTTATAAAAATATAATTTTCCGCCCATCCCAACTTTTGGACCCAAGCCTGAAAAATTGTTAGTTACTTTCTCTAAAACATCGTTAGGATTAGAAAAGGCTGGAGGAACCAAAATCGGATTTTGGTATCGAGTATTAATTTGTTGATTAATCCATCCCCCGCGAAGTCCAACCGAAGGGTTAAATACTAAAGTGTCGTCTACTTGAATCTGCTTCGAGAGATCCACATCAAACATGTGAAAATCAATCGTAAAATGGACATGCGCCGACTGGTAAAATTTACTGCTAAATTTACTCGGCATAAAGGTCGAAATGACATTACCACTCACACTGGCGTTGACCTGCGTGTTAAATCGAGTATATAGTCCACGAACAGTCCAATCGTCTTTTTGGAGGCCGGCCCCTACTCTAAACCCCGGCGCAAAATTAAAGCGAATCGTTTTATAGGAAATGACTTGATCAGCTTGAACAGCCGAACTAATATTAGAATTCGTTAAAGCCCAATCCACGGTTTCAGAAGGCTGCCAATATAATGCGTCGGCATAAAAATCAACTGCATATGCCAATGACGAAGAGAACAAACCGATGCCTATTATAGATTGATGTAAATACCGCATGTTCCACCTTGTAATGTCAAATCACCATGAACAGGAAGTGCCTGAAAAACTGGCAATCTTAATTGATTGCTCCAAAACTGCATCTCATAGCCCACTTTAAGTGTCACTTGCGCCTTTGCCTGAAAAGTCCATTCAAAGCCAAGGAAGTAGCTGGACATGAAGGAGCCGAGCGAGTTATGAGTCTCCGATTTGATATTCTTCTGCGGTCCAAGTATCGACGTTGGTGAAAAATAAATATCGCTTACATTCCAACGCCCCCACAACCAAGCAGTTTCGAGATCGCTGCGAATACTGATCCCTTTATACAGATGCCATTGGCTATCGAGGCTGAGGCTGGGTCCAAGACCAGAAAAGTGATTGTTAACGTTTTCAGTGGAATTGTATAACTGGATATCTAAAAGGGTCATTTTCCATGCCGAATGAATGGATTGATTTATTGTTCCGCCTTTTATACCCACTGATGGGTGTATCGTTAAAGCGTCTAATGGATGGAATGGATGCCCCATTTTGGCATCGATCATATTCATGTTCAGATGCCAATCTATTTGAGCCGCATTATAAACATGTATAGTTGAAAAACCATTAAAAAACTCAGGCAAAATCCAATGATTCTGTGTTGTAGTAATTGAATCGTTCGTTTTGGTGGAAAAATGAGTCCAGTATAATTTAGCGTCGATGAAATGATCTGGCTTATACTGTATCCCCAATCGCACCCCTGGGCTCCATCTAAAATGGACGTTAGATTCAGTAAAATAGGTTCCTTGGGCTATGGAGTCATTAATATCATCGGTAGGCACTAAGGTAATTTGGTGAGCCCAGGAGGATGTCGGTTCCTGCGAAGCATGCCAATATAGAAAATCCTCAAAAACAGACAGTTGAGCAGCCGCCTGACTGGAAAAACTTAATGCACTCAAAAAAGCGAATACAATGATCTGTTTCTTTTTCATGACAACTCTTAATTAAAAATGAACGCCAAAGCCTAAAACAACCCCTTGAAGATAAAGCGGATCATTCGTCTTACCCATATCAAATGAATAGTATTGCAACTGATTAAACCAGACTTGTGCTTCATAACCGAGACGAAGAGCACAATTTGCATGGTTGAGGACGCTAGACCATTCAACACCTAAATATGCCCTAGTCATAGCGGCTGACGATGACAGGCTGTCGCTCACTGTTGAAATGGTTTGAGGGAAGTTATTTCGGTAGACGTCATCAAACGTCCACTTACCCCATAAAAATGCACCTGAAAAATTACCAACGAGATCAAATGCGTGACGTGATGACGCATATAAATGCCAGTTTGTATCCAAGCCAACGGATGGGCCCAGTCCTTTAAAATCATTCCTAATCGTTTCAGTTGCCGATGAAAAAGTGGTTATCGGCACTGGATTGGGATTGCTCAGGGAGGTGGGCTGGAATGGTGTGGTCCAATTGGTATGAATCGTTTGATCAATGCGACCTGCCTTGAGCCCTGCAAACGGACGAAGATCAACGAGATTGTCTATTTTAAACGATCGACCTAATTCAAAATCAAGGGTATTAAAGTCCACATCCCAACGTATTCCACCATGGTGATAATAAGGACCCGATATGTTACTTCCTTGTGGGTTGTTTGCATAAAAATTACTGGAAAAGGACGAATGAAGTTCTTCCCCTGTATCCACATTTGCCCGATTGGTCCCTCGGGCTTTATACCCCGTGTAATACAATAGAACATTCCAATGTTGTTCTGGGCCGTTAAACCCGGCACCAATCCTTAACCCAGGACGCCACTTGAAAGGAACGCCGAGAAATTGAGTGGTGTCATCGGCTCTACGTGGATCCACAACTTGAGCCCAGTTGGCAGCATTAGGTTCGCGTATTTGCCACATTAATGCTTCGGCAAAAACATAGCTAGAAACATTTGAGGCTTGGGTAGCAAAAATTGTGTTAGAAAAGATCAGTGATAATAAAAAAATCCATTTTTTCAATAAAAACTCCAGCGCCGATTGACTATGGGTAGCTTTTATACAAAAACCACGCCCAAAAGATGGGGCATCTTAACAAGATAAAAAAGAATCTGGAAGGAGTTTTTCGCAAAAACGTTCGTGAGCAACAAATTTAGTAAAAAATGCTGACCAAGCGATGTATTGCGCCAAAAAATACGCTTCCAATGAAGTTCGGGTGTTATTACAGGAGCGGGGCAATATATGCAATGTTGTATCCGCCGTGGTTCGAGAGCCCTAGCCCCGTTGGGGCAAACATCCTGCGCGGTTCATCCTTAACATGTTACACAATGCTTAGGGCAAAATTGTCACAACTTATAACAAAAAAATAAAATGCTATATCACAGGGAAATCGGCGCCTTGCCCTATCGAGTGGATACAAAAATCTAGAATATAAACTATACTCTAGATAACATTTAAAAACAAAGAGGTGAAATATTATGCCTAATAATATACCCCTAAGCATAATAGCCCGAAGCATAGAAATGGTACGTACCAAACCTACCATAACGGTTCAGCTTACAAGGAACGGTCCGTGGGTGACTATATCGATCCCAGATCACGATCTAATGCTTCAAAATACTGATGTAGGCCCTGTTGCGTCTGGAAATTGCTTGAATTTTTTTTCACGAGTTGCCCCACCTGTTACAGAAGCTATGAATCAAATCGTGGATATAAATATAAACATAAAAGAGGGCTTTAAATTTTCAAAGGTTATAGCCGTAAAAACAGACGATGGAAGGATTTTAGAAAAAAAAGATGTTATGAAGATATATTATCAAAAATTAGCGGACTACTACATAGATGCCATGGCGGACGGCGTGGGTTTAATAGGGCTACAAGAAGTTCCTCTGCCAACAACGGAGGCGTGGAAAACATTTAACGATGCCTTACTGAATAGCGCAAATAAGAAGAATTTAAATATAGGTAAGGGCCTCGAAAGTATTCAAAGAACAGGTTCACATGATTTTGGAACCGCGCTACTAATAAACAGGAGTATGTTTTTATTTAACAGCGCTATACCCGCTTTGGGTACGATTGATAATTATCGTGGGCAAGTTTATAAAGTTACCGATCTGCTCAATAGAGATAAAGCAGAGCGGTCTATTTTAAATTTTCATGGTGACTTTGCGAATCCCGAGCAGAGCATGGAAGCAATAAGAGCTGCCTTTATTTCACCACGTGTTCCCATGATTGTTATGGGTGATGCCAATTTAACAACCGAGTATGTTTCGGCAGGAAACAATAAAAAGGTAGGGGAACACACAGCCAAATTCATTGATAAAGTTGCGTTTCGTCGAACACAAGTTACAGTAACATCTGGCGAACCGCCAACGAAAATGGTTGCAACTACTAGAACCTTTGATATTTTGGCGGATGCTTTCTCTACGAGTTTCTCTGAAAGAAATAAACCAGACTCCAAAATTATCGACAAAAGTAGATTTTTGGCTGCGATCATAAGACCTTCCACATCGACGAATGTAACTCATGGTAAAAAGAAAAAAGATGATGAGATACTCGATAAAACAATGCTACTGGCCAATGCTATAGCGAGCAATCCACAAGGGGACATCGATAAATATTTCAAAGACCTTTGCATAACAGCTTGCACAAAAAGACGTTGGAAGGAAGGTGAATTATCAATTAAAACTACATCGGCAACGAATCTAATTAAGAATATTTTAAAAAATGAAAGTCTAAAAACCGCGCTTGGCGTCAACAATGAACAACAAATAAAAGATAAAATGGGGGAAATCATTAAAAATTCTTCCAATGTTAGTTCTGCAGCCCCCGCTCCAGCAGCGGTCAATCCCGCCGAGAACATCGCTGCACAAGTACCACAGCAAGCCGCGCCACAACAAACACCTCCTCCCTCTCATAGCCAAGGTAATGCAAGAGAGCTTGCTAAAATAAATGCACTAATACAAAAAATAGAAAACGACCCTAAAGCATATGTTAAATATAATGCAAGACCTAGCTTGACAAACGCAACTCAAGAGCTACTACACAACTTTTTAATGGAAATGAAAAAAACAAATCCATCGTTGTATCAAAATATGACAGATGATCAGTTCCTAAATCGATTATTACAGGATCGACCTGATGTTTTTTTTGGACCACAGGACTTCTGGAAAACTAGGGATAACAAACAAGGCACCAGGTGGCCTCCTATGGAAAATGGTGTTGAATTAACGGTACCAGGAACAGATCGCCCTTATTTAAGTTATGCTGAAATGGAGTTGGCATCATTGATAGGCGTTGGCAGCAATGTTGAGTTTATCAATGATGGAAATCGAAAAAATATAGGCATTGAAGAGAAGAATAAAAATATATTGGCAAACATACACGGGGCCAGTAATTATGGTGCAATAGGTGTTAGATTTGAAAATAATAAATGTCGTAGTCGACAGTTTATGTGTCCGGGAGAATATGACAAAGCTGGTGATAATAAAGCGTCTCAAGCTGAGGTAGAACTTTGGGCGGCTTTCTATAGAGCAAGGGGGTATAAAGGTGAGCTTTTTCCGCCCACTGAGCAACAAGATGATCTTGTTGGAAAAGACAAAGAAAACATACCAGTCATACGAGTCAACCGAGAGCTTTATAGAATAAAAATGAAAGAAATTATTGCTGCGTATTTGGCTGATGCAAATGCAAGGGGTAATCCTTATTATGGTGTATATTGTCATGTGGTTGGTCTGGGGGCTGGTGCTTGGGCTCAAGGTATGAATGCTAACGAGTTGGCTGATATACAACTAGGAATTTATCAAGAATTAATTGCAAGTGGTAATTATCCTAATATTCGTGTGTTAGATATGTCTCATTTTGAGCCAAGTAATGTGTTTGCTATGTCTAATTCTAAGCCAATTAAAACTCCGCTGGTTACGGCTATATTAGGGGCAAAGAATCAACAAGTTGAGGTTATATATACAAAAACCAACCCTGGTGCAGCCTTACCAGTTAGCTATTTTTTGATGCACAAAGCAGCGCAATATGCATGGGACCCGGGTGCAAAACCCGGTAATGAATATTTTATAGGAGCTCAATATTTTGGTGCATCTGGTGATCCTGCTGCAGCCTGCGCGTGCGCAGATTTACAAGCTCAAAATCCTGCAATAAACCCAAATATGAATGCCAGTGTAAAATTAGTTTCAGCCTCAGTAGCAGTACAAGCACCACAACAATCACCACCAGCACAAGTCTTATCGACAGTCCCAGATTCACATCAAGTTAAACAAAGTAGTGCTTCCTCTGATGAATTAGATTCAGGATTGGTAGAAAGCAGTCAACATCAACAACCGGCGGCGGCAGCTGTGCAAGAAGCAGGAGCAGACACTGTTGAACAAAGTGTCGCTAGCGACTTCAAACCCGCCCAAACTGCTTCAGCTCCTGAAGTAGACCGGGCTAACGCACAGCAGCAACATATTAAAAAAGAAATATGTGATTTAAAAGCTGATATAAAAAATGAAAACCCTGGTACTCCAGAAATTGACCAGGAGGAGCCCATCAATAGGACAACAAATCCTTAAACATTCACCACAATCCGCCGTTTCATGTCGAATTGCGGTGATGCATGCGCTCCGGCATTGTGACAAAAACAAAGCGGTTTGCGCCAAGTAAGCTTGTTGGAGGGGAATGCTAGCCAGAATGACTCTGGTGAGCTGAAACCTCTTTAGTATCCCAGTGGGTACGAACCCCACATGATAGAGCCAAACCGGCAGACATAAGAGAGTCTTGCGTGGTAGATGGGGTAACCCATCCTGCGAAGCGTAGACAGCGAGCGCTATTGAGCTTCGAAATGTCATCGCAGGTGCTTCTATTGTACCCCTAGTACCATTGGTTCCCGCCAGTAGCTTCAATGTAAGCAGTAACGATGAACTTGCAGGTGGCGTCGTTGCTAGGCACGAAGCAATCCAGAGTACCGTGCTCCGAACTCTGGATTGCCGCGCTTCGCTCGCAACGACGCTGTTCAAAATAGTGTTAATCTGCCTATATCAACCGGTCAAAACTAAATGGATGAAGTACTAGGGGCTGTAGACAATTAATTATTTAGTGTAAAATGCGGCAAAATTAATGGACAAGGAACGCATTGATGCGCCGACACGAGTTAACTGATGAACAATTTAACAAAATAAAGAACTTTCTTCCTGGCCGCCAAGAATCTGTGGGTGTTACCGCGAAAGATAACCGACTTTTTATTAATGCTGTTATCTGGATATTTAAAACAGGTTCTCCTTGGCGAGATCTACCCGAACGATTCGGTAATTGGGGTAGTGTACATCGTCGATTTTCAAGATGGTCTGCATCAGGTGTATTTGACAAAATATTCCGCACTTTATCCGCAGATGCAGATATGGAATTTTTGCTTATGGATGGCACCATTGTCAAAGCGCATCAACATGCATCTGGTGCCCAAAAAAAGAAAATCCAGTCTACGAAAATGAAGCAGTAGGCCGTTCCAGAGGCGGTCTATCGAGTAAACTGCATTGTGTTGTAGATGGCTTAGGAAATCCAGTTGATTTTATTTTGACCGGTGGTGAGGTTCACGATAGTGTATGTGCCAATGACTTATTGGATGGTAAAAAAGCAGATTTTGTTTTAGCAGACAAAGCCTATGATAGTGATAAGATTCTTGAAAAAATCGAAGAAATTGGTGCTGCGGCGGTCATTCCACCAAAATCCAATCGAAAAATACAAAGAGAATATGACAAACATTATTACAAAGAGCGCAATTTGGTTGAGCGGTTTTTTTGTCGGCTAAAGCAGTTTAGGGGTATTGCAACACGATATTGTAAACGAGGCGAGTATTTTCTTGAGGCCGTGAAATTGGCATCTTGTATAATTTTAATGTCCTAGCAAGCTAATTGTCTACAGCCCCTAGTTGGAGCCGCGTTGTTGTTGCGTTTGCCCTGTGGCAGAGGATAATCGAGTAGCACCTGACATTTGATAACTTTTTACCAGGATCGGGGCAGGACCTCTGCTTAAGCAATGTCGGAAGAAAATGCTAAATACGTTCGAGTCCTTTTAGCGTGATACATGGCCTTATCTGCACAAGCAGTAAGAAGATCAAAATTTGTTGCTTCGGTTGGAAAAAAACAGGCGCCAATACTTAACTCGGGTATGACGATCACCCCATTAATCTCTATGCCATGACTTGTCGCTTCGCGCACCCGGTTACAAAAATTGATAACATCCTCTTTGGATATTATCTCGGATAATAAGACAGCAAATTCATCTCCACCGATTCGAGCAATTGTATCGGTGGTCCTCGAGCACTGATTAAAAGCGTTCGCGACAAACACAAGAATTCTATCCCCTGCTAAATGTCCGTAGGTATCATTGACCTTTTTAAAACCATCTAGATCAATAAACAATAGAACAACTTGCTTTGCATTGGGCTTCTGTGCGAAATTGTTTCTCTTATATTCATTTGCAACCATATCAAATCGATCATCTAACAACCTTCTATTACACAAACCGGTCAAAGGATCGTGTAAAGCCAAATTAATTTTGGTCTCATTTTCTTGAACCAGGAAAGAAATGTCTGAAAAAACTCCAATATAAAACGGCTGCTTCTCTTTATTAAACATTTTCGTAATGGTCAACAGCTCAGGAACAATCTCACCCGATTTGCGTCGATTCCATATTTCGCCTTGCCATCGACCAAGCGTATGGAGATCTTTCCACATTTTTTCGTAAAACAACTTATCATGACGACCAGAATGAAGAATACCAGGATTATCACCCATGACCTCTTTGGCAGGGTAACCTGTAATTTTAGTAAATGCCGGGTTAACATAAATAATCCGTGAGCGAGCATCTGTAATGGTAATGCCATTACTAATCTCTTCAAAAACATCTTTAAGTCCTTCTACCCCAATCATGATAAGATCTTGAAGAGAAGGCTTTTTTTCTGGAGAAGTCTTCACGTAAACACCAACAATTTGAATCCACTGTATATTAAGTATAGAGCAATTTCTCAATCCCACGAAATGTTAGCACTGCCTCCGAGTTGCCTCATAAAAAATGTTACCCAAAGTAGGAAATTTACGATTCGTTGCCTCAAAATTAATGTTACCGAACTGGATGTAGACGGGGCTAAGAACCCGCTAATAAATGGCGCAGGCAGATAGTACCCCTAAAAAATCCCATCTCATCTGATAGATATCACAACAGATCACAAAAAGAACAATTCGATAAAATAATCTAAAATTAAGGGACTAATGAAACCCACTTGGTATCGTTAGTGATTTAGCCGTCCCTACGATACCAAACGTACCCTAGTCCCTTGATATAAAGCATATCACGAGATCCCATAATTTCCAGGTTTCATTAAGCAAAGGATTGCTTATGAAACACGTACCCAGACTATTCCAATGCGCTCTCTGTCATACACAGTCTAGAGTCTGTTCTAAGTGTGATCGTGGGCAAATTTATTGTGGCACCGTTTGCGCGGTCTTTGCGCGAAAAAAAGCAATGAAATTAGCAGGGATGCGTTATCAACGAACCTTCAATGGAAAACGAAATCATGCTGCACGCCAAGCCCGTTACCGTATACGCCAGAATGAAATAGTGACGCATCAGGGTTCACCTCCAATGCCTCAACATGCTTCAATGAATTCGCTTGAAAACAGGACTGAAAAAGCAGAAAACGGGCATAAAAAATTGGCATTAACCTGCTGCTTTTGTGAAAAACCAGTATCTGACTGGATCCGTAATGATTTTTTGAAACGAAGACGCACTCACGCATCGTCCAGATCCAAAGCTTCTCCTCAAGCACCTTGAACATTAACGAACATAAGGAGGAATCATGGCGATTTCCCAGGAAGTAAGAGCAAATATTCTACGCTATCATCACGTTGAAAAGTGGCGTGTGGGGACGATTGCGTCTCAACTTGGCGTACATCACTCAACCGTTAAGCGTGTGCTATCAGAAACGGGGGTTGCTAAAAATAAAGTCCTCGTTGAACAGTCAATCATTGACCCATTTTTATCTTTTCTCCTCGAACAATTAAAGCGCTTTCCTACTCTAACTGCGAGTCGCCTATATGGGATGGCCGTTGAGCGTGGATATCCCGGTGGCCCCGATCACTTTCGTCAACTCATCTCATTATATAGGCCAAAGACACCCGCTGAAGCCTTCCTGCGGTTAAGAACATTGGCCGGCGAGCAAGCACAGGTCGACTGGGGTCATTTTGGGCACATAACCATTGGCGCGGCTAAACGACCACTCATGGCGTTTGTCATGGTTTTGAGTTATTCGAGAAAAATTTTTCTGCATTTTTACTTGAACGCTCGAACTGAAAATTTTCTACGGGGCCATGAACTGGCCTTTAACTACTATTCTGGGATCCCTCGAGTCGCGCTTTACGACAATCTCAAAAGCGCAGTACTTGATAGGCAAGGCGATGCCATTCGATTCAACCCCACGCTATTGGATTTCGCTGCCCATTATCGGTTCGAACCAAGACCTTGTGCGGTTTATCGCGGAAATGAAAAGGGCCGGGTCGAGCGCTCTATCCGTTATATACGGGATAATTTCTTTGCCGGTCGCCAATATAAGAGTCTTGCTGATCTCAATCAACAAGCACTCGCCTGGTGCGAAACCCAAGCATCCAACCGGCCTTGTCCTGAGGACAAAAGTAAAACGGTTCGCGAGGTTTTCCTGGATGAGCAGCCACGCTTGATTCCACTGCCCGATAATCCTTATCCATGCAACGAAGTCGAGACGGTTAACATTGGAAAAACACCTTATGCTCGTTTCGACTTGAATGATTATTCTGTACCTCACACCCATGTCCGGCAAGCACTCACGGTTCATGCAACACTCGATTTCGTCAGTATTTTGGATGGCGTCACTGTGATTGCAAAACACGTGCGCAGCTATGATAAAGCGAAACAAATCGAATGCGAGGAGCATATTAAAACACTTGCTGAGCGTAAACGGGACGCGCGACAGCATCGGGGTCAGGACAGGCTCACGATGGCGATTGACTGCGCACGAGAGTTTCTGAAAATGGCCGCGGTTCGTGGATATCCATTGAAATCAATAACCAACCAGCTGACGTCACTACTGGATGATTATGGTGCCAGTTTATTGGAAAAGGCGATGGCTGAAGCCCTTGTGAAAGAATCACCACACCCAAATTCCGTTCGAATTATTTTGCAAAAGATACTTGATGAACGTGTCGAGGCTCCTTTGGTGACGTTCGCTTTGTCCAAGGACAAGCGTGTCACTGGGATGGTTGTAAAACCACACTCATTAAACCAGTACAGCGTGCTTGGTTCAACCACACCAACGGAGGGGTAATCGTATTATGTTATCCGAATTATTATTAAACCGTGCGACAGCGCAAAAGCTTCATGGAGTTATCAGTCATCAGGACAACATTAATGAGGAAGGCGCTTTCTGGCTTGAGCAGTTCGTTACCTGGGAAGAGCGCCATCGTTCGCAACGCAGCCTTGATGGTCGTCTGCGCAAGGCACGCATTGGTCGCTTCAAACCAATGAGTGAGTTCGATTGGAAATGGCCAAAGCAATGTGACCGCACGGTCATTGAGCAATGGATGCAACTGGGTTTTATGGAAGGACCTCAACGCTAAGTTAAATTGACCCACCTTCTGCTAAAAAAATTGACCCACCCCTACCTCGCAATATATCTCCCCAATTCCAAACAAAGTAGATTCGTCAAAACCTGTTGATCCATAGATCGGTATTTAGATCGTGTTCCGCGGGAAACAACGTGTTCAACCACAAATCGAGCGCCCATGTGCTATTGATTTAATAATGCACATTGTTATGGGGTGGCACGATGCAAAAATCAGGAATATGTAAGCATTGCAGTACTGAGTTTATAAAACTCCGGAATCCAAATCAGATGTTTTGCTCAGCCCCTATTTGTCAGCGGGAACGTAAAAATGCGTGGCGGCGAGAAAAAATGCAGGGTGACAGTGATTATACCAACAACCAACGAGCGGCAAACCAGCGTTGGCAATCTAAGAATCCGGACTATTGGCAGAACTATCGACTATCACACCCAAGCTATGTTCAGCGCAACCGTGAAGCGCAGCGTGTGAGAGATGGTACGGAATCGAGGAACGCGTCGCATCTTGCAAAGAGCGACGCGTTCCCTGAAGAAACCCTTATAAACCCGGGGTCTTACTGGCTAATACCGCTGGCGGGCAATCTTGCAAAGAGCGACGCGTTAAAAGTAAAAATCACCGTTATTACAAAGGGATATCATAACATCCCCGATCTTGCAAAGAGTCCACCTTATATCCCTTCAGTATGATCGTTTGTACAATTGCGCTATGAAAGAGACAAGAAGAGTAACCAAAACGCTGGAACTTGAGTGGCACCAGCTTGAACTACGCTATCAATCACTACGCACGCATAGCGTGGCTGATATGCGACGTGTCATGTTATCTATCCATACCTATGGATTGCTTGCGCCGATTATTGTGATCGCATCTGGCGTTGTGAACTGTCCTTGGATTGTCATTGATGGCTATTTACGCGCTGCGGCACTCAAAGAGCTGGGGCGAGATAAAGTTACAGCCACAATATGGGATGCTGCCATCCCTGAGGCCTTGTTGCAAACCTACCAGTATAACGAGTCGCGCCCATGGAAGCAGCTTGAGGAAGCTCATTTACTCCAAGAACTCATGACGTTACATGAGTATACCCATGCGCAATTGGCAAATCGATTGGGAAAAAGTGAATCTTGGATTAATTATCGACTACAACTCCTGCACGATCTACCTGATTTCATGCAAGAGGCTATTCAGCAAGGTCGATTATCTCATTGGGTTGGCACACGAGTATTAATACCCTTCGCGCGCGCGAATTTAGGCCACTCCAAACAATTCGTTGATTATTTGTCCGTAAAAAATCATTCCAGTCGCGATATTGTTGCTTTTTATGAGCATTATATGCGTTCAAGTCGTCCTGTTCGCGCAGAAATAGCAGCCAAGCCATCCGCATTTTTTAAGGCTCATGAGCTCACGAGGCTTGAAGCCACGAAAACGTCTGACAAGCTAGCACCTGAGTACGTTTGGGAGTCCAAATTAACGCAAGTAATCACCTGTGTGCAGACGCTTAAATCGATATTTCCAGCCGTGTTTTATCCGCAGCAAAACGATAATCAGCGACGCGATTTGCTAAAACCATTCAATCAGCTGCTGTCCGATCTCGATTCATTAAACAAAACCATAAGGAGCAGAGTCCATGCACAATCCACCGATAAAACAAACCATACAACAGCTACATAAAGCGGGTAATAGCATCCGCGAAATATGTCGCATACTTAAATTAGCACGCAATACAGTGCGTTCTATTTTAAGGAAAACGCCCATCCCATCTGATGCAGCTGAACAAGTCTCTCTTTGCAAGGATGAACACGAAAAAACGCTCGTGGAACTCATTACTCCACTTTTAAAACCATGCCGCGGTAATTTAGTTCGTGTGCGTGAAATTTTAGCGGATGAACATCAACAAGACATTGCCTATAGTACGCTCACCTACCTCGTACGAAAATGCCAATTACGAGAAGGGCCAGCAAAACGTTTTGGTGAATATTGTTTTGAGCCAGGGGTTGAAATGCAGCATGACACGTCCCCACACTACGTTACCATTAACGGTAAATCTATTAAAATACAATGCGCCTCATTAATTGTTGGATTCAGTCGCATGCTGTATATGCAATATTACCCTTGTTTTACGCGCTTTGAAGCCAAGGTTTTTTTGAGCGAAGCACTCACGTTTATGGAAGGTAGTTGTCGTCGCTGCATCATTGATAATACCAGCGTCATATTGGCGGCTGGGGCAGGGAAATATGCCGTGCCGGCACCAGAGCTCCTGTATTTTAGCCGATTATTTGGGTTTGAGTTCGTGGCCCATGCCGTTTTAGACTGCAATCGGAAGGGCAAAATAGAGCGACCGTTTTATTACATTGAAACAAACTTTTTAGCCGGACGAACCTTTACTGATTGGAATGACTTAAATAAACAAGCGCGACTTTGGTGTGAACAGGTCGCAAATCATAAACCAAAACGTGCGCTCGAAATGGCACCTGAAACCGCTTATATCCAAGAAAAACCTTATATGTTGGTGCTTCCGGACATTATGCCGCCCATTTATAAGCATGAACAACGTACAGCTGATACGGAAGGCTACATCAACTTCGACACTAACCGTTACTCGATTCCAGAATCCCACATTGGTCACTCGATGGATGTATATCAATATATCGATAAAATCGAGGTGTATTACAAAAGCCGTTTGGTAGCCTCACACCCGCGCTTGATTGGCGCTCGGCGTCAACGTTCATGTATCAAAGGACATCACTTAACGCTGCGCCGTAGTGCTCGGGTTCAGGAAAGTAGTGAGTCAGCAAGACAATTGGCAGGGGTAAATCCTCTCTTGGACGCTTATGTGCTCAAGCTAAAATCGCATGTTCGAGGCAGGGGATTTTCCGTCTTCACACAGCTCTTAAGCTTAAAGCAACTCTACCCGTTGACGTCATTCCTGGCGGCAATAGAACAAGCTCATCATTATGGTTTGTATGATATGAAACGCTTGGAGACCATGATTTTAAGACATATTCGCGATGATTTTTTTAATCTTTGAGCAGGAGATTTGAGCATGCACAAAAAACTACACGAGCTGATTGAGCAATTACATTTAACTGGAATTGCCGACAACCTTAATCAGATTTTAACCACAGCGCAACAAGAAGGCTCGGCCATTGAAGACGTTCTTTATCAACTTTTTTTAGTAGAACATCAACAGCAAACAACACGCGCCTTAACGAATCGTTTAAAAAACGCCAAAATGCCATGGGAATGGAGTATGGATACATTTCCGTTTAAACGGCAGCCCACGATTAAACGATCGCAAGTGATGGGGCTTGCGAAGCTTGATTTTATTAAGCGCGCTGAAAATATCACCTTCATTGGTAAGCCTGGCGTAGGCAAAACAGGGCTTGCCATTAGTTTATTGCGATTGGCTGTGATGGATGGCTATCGGGGTCGTTATTACAATGCACAAGATTTATTAAATGAGCTCTACACATCTCTTGCAGATAGAACCACATCACGACTACTCAAAACAATAGCATCCTACGATCTCTTGATCGTTGATGAGCTGGGGTACCTTACGCTAACAAGCGAACAAATCAATATATTTTTCAAACTCATCGACATGAGATATAGCAAAAAATCCACCATTATTACAACCAATTTGTTTTATCCAGAATGGTATGATGTTTTTAAAAACAAGCCACTTGTTGATGCCATGCTTGATCGATTTAAGCATTATTGCACGACGATTTATATTGAGGGTGACAGCTTGCGTGGGCCTCGATCAGAAGCTGGAGCGCCATTACAAGAACAACATTCCAACAAGAAAACTACAGTGACTGACGCTATTACTGCGGCCAGCGCTGAGGTATCGCCTGAAATCCCAGCATAACCGCTTGGATTTCATTTCAAAGGAAACAATATGAATTTGAATCTTCGACATCTGCTTCCTGAGTCAGTTTCTGATCAGGAAGCTAGTAATTTAGTGGCTTTTGTTTATAGGCTAGCAGCGGCCGTGGAAGACATCTACCTGGGGCAGATTATGCGACTCAATAAAAGCAAGGCAGAAGAGGCGGCGGAACAGATGATCTGGCACAATAATGGTTATATCCCACATCAACACAATAGATCCGTAGACGACCCAGAAGCCCCTCCCTTTTGAACGACATATGAACCACACCTTCCGACCAATCAACGTTTATTAGCGCCGATAGACTAAATCATCGGTGCTTTATTATGGAATCACAGTCTCACCGCAAATAGGTTGAGATCATACCTTGTCCACCATCTTCAATAATAACCATGCCTATTCAACATGCCGCTCCCTCATTGGCTAGCCCTAGCCCGCATACTCATATACAGAACGTGATAACTCACATTAGGCTTTACGTATAAAACTGATTACAGTGGTGATGGTTATAAGTGGTGTGCATTTAGTGGGTCAGTTTTTTTTAGCATGGGTGGGTCAATTTAGATTAGCGTTGAGGGGAAGGAGCCAGCAACCTGATTCTATGCGGGCCAAACGGTGTTGGCAAAACCATGATTGTCTCAAATATCGCATCGCAGGTTGTGCTTCGAGGGGGTACGGCATTGTTCACAACGGCGGCAGCCATGTTGAATGAGTTGGCTGAGCTGGATAGTGATAGCGCGCTACGCCGCCGGATAAAGTATTACACACAACCCGCTTTATTAGTCGTGGACGAAGTTGGCTACCTTTCTTACTCCAATCGACATGCCGATTTGTTATTCGAGGTTGTTTCTCAGCGCTATGAAAAAAAATCAACGTGCGTCACGACCAATAAACCCATTCCAGACTGGCGTGACATCTTTCCCAACGCAACCTGCGTTGTATCAATCGTTGATCGGTTGCTTCATCACTCTGAAATTTTAACAATCGAGGGTGACTCGTTTCGATTGAAAGAGGCAATGGAAAAAAATAAGGAGCGTAATGCAAAACGAAAAAAAGCCCAAAAACAAGTAGAAGATGAGGGAAATAATCATGCGTGACATGACGTTAGACGCTCTATTGCCGGAGTCAATGTCTGACGAGGCAGCACATGTTCTAGTGAATTTTCTTGGTGACCTTGTTTACACTTTGGAATGCATTTATATCGCTCAATTAGAGCGCCATCATCGAAAGGTCGAAGAAGAATTTTATGGCTCAATGGCAGATGTGATCAAGAGGAACCCACCTATAAGCTAGAGCCAACAGTTTTGGCATAAGTTCGATCAGGGAGGGCGTTATGCGCCAACCTTGGTCGATTTTAGCCTGCGCCATATATCCGCGGTTTTGCTCCACCGTTAACACTGGAAAAAGGGACATTAAAATGGGGAAGCTTTCAATGGATCTTTATTTAATCAGTCTGTCAAAACGATATCGGACAGCAAGTAAACCTGAAAAGGGTAAAATATTGAATGAATTGTGTGAATCGAGTGGCTTTCACAAAAAGCACGCTATTCGCGTACTTAATTCATATGGAGAAAATAGGCGGTGTAAAACGAGGAAAAGGAAAGGTCGACCAACAGTGTACCCCTCAGGTCTGTATTTAACCCCCTTAAAGCGAATTTGGCTGGCCAGTGATCAACCCTGTGGAAAACGATTAAAAATGGCACTACCGCTTTGGCTTCCCCATTACGGTTGTACTTATGAACCATTAGATCCAGTGATTTACAAAGGACTATTATCAATTAGCGCTGCAACCATGGATCGCTTACTCGCGCCATCACGGATAAAATGCAAACGGTTTTGTGGAACCAAGCCTGGAAGCATATTAAAAAAACAGATAAAAATTAAAACTGATCAATGGGATGAGGACAGACCAGGATTTCTTGAGGCCGATACGGTTGCACATTGCGGGACATCGTTAAGTGGCAACTTTGTATGGAGCCTAACCATGACCGATATATTTTCTGCATGGACAGAGAACAGAGCGGTATGGAACAAAGGATCCGTCGGCGTATTAAATCAAATACACGATATTGAAAATAATCTTCCTTTTGATATTTTAGGATTTGATTCTGATAATGGGAGTGAGTTTTTAAATCATCACCTAATTCGTTATTTTACTGATACGGAGAGACCCAAAGAGATTCAATTTACCCGTTCTCGACCATATCACAGTGACGACAACGCTCATGTTGAACAAAAAAATTGGACTCATGTTCGTCAACTATTTGGTTATGAACGCTTTGACAATCAAGCCGTAGTTGAGCTGATGAATGATTTGTATAAAAATGAGATTTCATTACTGAACAATTATTTTTTACCCAACTTTAAGCTTATTGAAAAACGGCGGGTAGATGCTGTTATTATAAAAAAGCATAGTAAACCGGCTACACCGTATCAACGCTTAATGGAATCGGAGCACGTGACAGAAGCCAAAAAACAGGAGCTGACAGCAATATATAATCAGCTAAATCCGTTTGAGTTAAAAAAAACGATACAAAAAAAACTAAACAAAATATTTACAATGATCCACCTTGAGTGTGACAAAAAAATAGGCTATATATAACAATACGGTACAGCCGGGGACGGCGATGATCGTGAGGATATTTGTGGGATAAACCGAAGGGGCCTCATTGCCGGCCCCTTCACCCCGCTAGGATATTTGTAGAGGATATTTTATTAAACTTTGTCTCTGTTCGGTAACATCAATTATGAGGCAACGGATCGTCCTTTCGGTAACATTCATTTATGAGGCAACAGGCCTCTACTCTCTTTAAGACGCTCATCGTCATGTTGGGCTTCGCTCTCGCTCAACCCAACCTACAGCCCTTAACTTAGTACCATTAGACTCTGGATCCATTGATTTTAAGAGCCGCTAGCATCTCATTGCAGGAGCATTTTCTGTATTTTCTGAGTCATGACCTGTTTCCAATGCCCTGGAAATAACGGCCATTTCTGCTCCCACACCTGTTTCATTCTTGAGTATAGTGAATAACCGTCCTGATACATCAAACGATTGATAAGCGGATAATGTCATTTTCAGTTGATCAATGTCATTCGCTCTTGCATATAAATGGATAGCGGATTTGAAATACAATATTAATTTATCATTATGTCGTTTAATCACTCCTCTATCATCACTAGAGGGCTTGTTTGACAAAAGTTTGCTGATGATTAAATCATACATAATAGCGCAATAAAGTGGATTTTCAGCGTTATTAAGTTTATCTGAAGCTTCGTACAATAAACTTTTTAAATCACTACTCTTGAGATATGAATTAGCATATTGCTTTGCATAGGAAAATTCTTTATCTACTATATAGCTAAAAACTATGAGTTGATTTAATCGAGTCATTTGACTTTCTCGAGCATTTTTATCCAATTCAATTTCATTGTCTGGTGCTTGCATTAGTACTGAAGCAGCGCCCTCATAAAAACGCTTATACTCAGAGATGGTAGCTTTGAGCAGATCGATTTCACCCGCCTTTGCGTACAAACGAATCGCTGATTTAAAATAACCTATTAATTTATCATCAATTGATGGGCGATTTGATAAGAGTTTGCTGATAATTAAATCATACATAATAGCGTTATAAAGTGGGAGATGAGTATTGCAATACGTATTTTCAGCCTCAGACAACAAGTAAGCTATATCCATCTTTTCGAGATATAAGTAAGCGATATGTTTTGCATAGGTCGATTTTTGACCTAATGCTGCATGGAATAGTGCCTGTAGATAATTTTGATATATTAAATCTTGACGCTCTGTTTGTTCCAAATCTTTTCTATGTTCAGGTCTATTCAAAAGCATTAAAGCAGATGCCTCGTATAGAACAGCACAATAAATGGGATTTTTCTTTTCCTTAAAAAAATTTTCAGCAACACCGCAGACAAATTTGTACTGATTCGTCTCAACCAATTGGGCAATACAGTCCCTAGCACTCTCTAAATCATTGCCATAGACATAGTCAAAAATTGCGCGATTAAGCAATTGAGCCTTGAAATTTGTATTACATTGATCGCTTTGCGCGAGCTGTTCTGCAATAGTAGCAATAAACAATGGAATCTGATCACAAACGCTATTATTATTGAGCGTGACTTGTACTTGTTCAAGGTTCCATTGTATAAAACGATTTGCACAGTCTCTAAGTTTATTACGCAACGCTGTGCGTTCAGATTTACCGCCCCTTGCTATAATCTCTCCTGCCTCGTGAATAAAAGTATCTACATTGACAACAGACGGTGAAGGTGAAGGTGAAGGTGATCGCGAGTGCACGTTTGATGATAATTCATTTGCTGATACGGCAGCTAATGAAGATAAAATGGACAACGAAGAATGTGGAAGTAACGGTGAAGGTGAGTGCGAGGGTGACAGTGTTTTTTTTAGCATATTAAACCTCTTATTTTAGGGGCTTTTGACATTTCATTCAAAAGCTCATGGCATGGCACGTCATCGCTCCAGGATCAGTTGCCAGCACACTCATATGGTTTATTGACAATGAGTGTTCCGTGATACAAAAAAACATATCATATCATAAACAAGTATAGTTTGCACACAAATAACTCTATATGAGATAAAAAAAGCGCCGCGGAGAATTTACTGGTCACATCATTATTATTGAAGCCAGACTTTCCGTAAATATAAAATACTGGCATAATTTGAAATTTTTAATGGAGTCATAGACATGGATTTATTCAAAGCGTTAACGGGTTTTACTGTAGGCATGATAATCGTTGCAGGAAATCCAGCACAAGCCGGTACAATGGGCCCTGTTCATATAGCATCATGGAATGGTTTTTATGCGAGTGGACAAATCGGCGGGGCTTGGAGTGAAGCACGGTTCCACTACAAAAATCCAAATTACTTTAATACATTGGGAACTGAATTATTAGGCAATGATTTTCATTTTAATGCCAGTGGTGTCATTGGCGGTGGAAATGTTGGATTCAACTATCAGGTTGAAGAGTGGCTCGCGGGCGTAGAAGCTTCTTTTTCCGCTACGGACATGAATGCCAAAAGAAACAGTCCATTTTATTCTACAGATATCTATCATTCAAAAATACGTTCTTTAGGATCTCTAAAAGGACGGCTCGGTTACGCTTGCGATCAATGGATGCTCAATGTTAATGGGGGTTACGCTGCAACTGAAGTTGGCCTCAAACTGGTCGACCCAGTATTTGGCATTCAAGCGCACTCCTCAACGTACTGGAATAACGGGTGGATAGCTGGAGCGGGCCTTGAGCGTAAAATCACCCCAAAGATATCCGCGGGAGTTGCATATGATTTTGCTCAGTTTCAACGACATAATAAAAACATGTCGTGCTCACTATGCGGTACGGGCATTGGCGAAGGTACGCCGACCGTTAACAGACACCTCCGCATTCAATCGGTCATGGCTCGAGTGAGTTATTGGTTTAATCAATAAATGAATTAGAGGGTCGCCCGCTCGGCCCTTCACCTTCTAATGAACTTTGCAACGTTGTATCAGGCAAAGGATCAACCCTTGAGACGGTAAAGGATACCTATGTTTCAATCAGCTTTATTAACAGCTCTTATGATGTTTAGCATCATCTCTCAAGCGGCTTTGCCTGCTGATCCAATACAGCGGTGTTTAGATATTAGAAGGCTCGCAGATTTTAGCACCAGACAAAAAATGGCCGCTAAAGAACCAGGGGTGTTGCGCTTTAAATTTCATAAAGTTTCAGCATCAGAGTTATCGTTAGATAACCCCGTAGGCAATATGGACGAAGTGATTACGGCATTAAATACTCAAGTTGAAAATTGCAATAAATACCATGGTCAATTTCGGACAATGACGATTGCTGGTCATCAATTCACAGATAAAGAATGGTGTCTCAATACCAATACAAAAATGCTCGCGTTTGCAAAAGCGGCCCATGGTGATTTTCAAAAATATTTATCAAACATCAAAAAGGAATTTGACTGGTATAAAAGTGATGGCTGGCCTGAAAATCATGCAGGATTTAAAAAGGGTGATTTTCAATTTACTGCCTATTACGCCCCTGCCGCTATAGAAGCGCGCAGCAAACAAGAGGGAGCATTTAAATATCCAATTTATCGTAACCCAGGTGTTATAAATGTAGCGTTAGAATGCAAAAAATTTAACTTGAAAGCGCCTTTGTGCGGAATTGATCCGCTGACAAAACAGGTGCGCGGATTTTGTCTGAAAGATGTCAATGGTAAATACTCTGTGGCGCCTGACCGTGACGAAATTGATCATGGCGCTTTAAATTCAAAATATATCATTGGCTATGTTAAAAACCCAAACGACCCCGCTTTTTTAATGCTTCAAGGTTCTGGTTCATTGAAACTTGATGGTAAATTATTTCATATCAATTACGATAGTGCCAACGGCAGACCTCGCACCATGCTTGGTCGTATAGTCCAATGCGCTCAAGATCCAAGCTGTGGTGGAAACCTTGAAACAATGGCGGCTTGTGCTAAGAATCCTCAATGCCATGACGAAGCAAAATTACGCTGTAACATGTCCAATGTCATTAAACAAAGCGGCGCATCAGAAAGGCGAATTAGACAATATCTAGATGACCCTCTTAACCGTGACAAAGCCCCGGGCTTGCGAAGTCGCGATCAAAGTGTTGTATTTTTTTCTAAAGAAGATGGTGGGCCTTATGGCTCAGAAAATATTTCTCTGACTCCACATGGTTCATGCGCAACAGATCACAAAGTCATTCCTATTGGCCTGAATTTGATATACAGCTTTAAAAAAACCACTTCATGGTGTATAGCCCAAGACGCTGGTGGCGCCATTACAGGAGCACATGTTGACGTCTATAAAGGGGAAGGTGATCAAGCCGGCATGGAAGCAAATGCACTAAATGACGCGGGTTCAT
This sequence comes from uncultured Gammaproteobacteria bacterium, assembly GCA_963784615.1. Lineage (GTDB taxonomy): Bacteria > Pseudomonadota > Gammaproteobacteria > Legionellales > Legionellaceae > UBA11403. The sequence goes on along the minus strand of CAWASG010000001.1, from coordinate 314,398 downwards.
TATTTGTGCTACTACCAAAACGCAATGATAAATCAGGCAAGCACGTCTAAATCACACGCGTTTTAATAAAATAGATTGACAATACTTCATAAAAACGTCACAATTACTCCCGCTTGTGGCTATGTAGCTCAGTTGGTTAGAGCGCGGCACTCATAATGCCGAGGTCGGTGGTTCGAGCCCACCCATAGCTACCATAAGAAAATAAGTAAGCCTCCGTAAAGACGAATTCAGGTTTGTCGAAACAATCATTAAAGCCCGCATTCTACCTAAAAACTTCCTCTAAAAAATTCGTCATGGATTGAATAGATCGTCTTTCTGCAACAGGGTTATAAACAATCCCTCTTGGGGCATCTTTAGCTAACGGATTTGTAAAACCGTGCACAGTCCGTCCATACATATGAACTTGCCAATCGACACCCGCATCTGTCATTTCTTGACAAAAAACATTAACCGCCTCAGGTGTAACACTGGGATCATCATAGCCATGTAGTACGAGTACCTTGGATTTTATAAGTTGATTACTCAGACCATCAGCTTGATTTAACAAGCCATGAAAACTCACCGTTCCATGAATATCCGCCCCGCTACGCGCCAGCTCCAATGCACATAGCCCGCCAAAACAAAACCCGATCACCGCAACTCGACGTCGATCAACTTGCTCCAATGTCAGAACAGCATCTAATGCCGATTGAATTCGTTCTCGTAAAAAAACTCGGTCATGAAGGACTTCTTGCATCAACGCCATTTTTTCATCAATGGTTTCTCCGACTCGGCCATCACCATACATATCCACTGCAAATCCAACATAACCCAAACGAGCTAGCAAATCTGCTTTTTCACATGCAAACGTATTTCGACCACTCCAGTCGTGAACAACCAACACAGCAGGCCTTCTCTGTTGATTATTTTCGTCATAGGCAACATAACCTTCCAGTTGCTGCTCACCATGATGGTAGGTGTAATTTGATTGATATAATGCGGTCATTTAAAATCCTTGATAATTGATACTGAGAACAAAAATAGGTTAACAAACATCTGGACCAAATGGAATGTGTTGCAAAGTTATATACATGGGTGTATACTTTTTGTATAGCAATGTACGAGGTGAGATGATCATGCAACATGCACACACCAATGAATCTGTCTCAATTAATATTCGAGCCAAAGCAAAACAAAGAAATTTAATTGACCAGGCAGCGGACAAACTGGGGCGAAGTCGATCAGAATTTATGCTTGCCGCGGCTTGCCGGGAAGCAGAGGATGTATTACTGGATCAAACTTTTTTTACGGTTAATGCGAGCACGTTTGAAAAATTTCAAACATTGCTCGAGCAACCCCTACCGGCAACTGATAAAATTCGTAGGCTTCTCAAAACAAAAGCACCCTGGGAAAATTAGGAATGTTTCGTTTATCTCCCCCCGCCCCAATCTTATCCGACCATCAATTTTTGGATTTTGATAGTACAGAGCCATCTCTTGATGAATGGCTTAAAAAACGTGCTCTTAAAAATCAACAATCAGGTGCTTCACGTTGTTTTGTTTTGTGTGATGGTATAAAAGTGGTTGGATATTACACCTTATCTGCTGGTGCAATAAGCCACGACGCTGTCACAAAGGCTATGCGGCGTAATATGCCTGATCCTTTGCCTGTGTTACTTCTTGGCAGGCTCGCAATCGATAAACATTACCATAACAAAGGACTCGGAAGTGCGTTGTTGCGCGATGCATTACTACGAGCTGTTCATGTCGCTTTTGATGCAGGCATCTTTGCTATCTTAATTCATGCTATTTCAGATCAAGCGAAGCAATTTTATCTTTCACGTGGTTTCATTGAATCTCCATTGCAACCCATGACCCTTATGATGACGTTAGAAACAGTGCGTCGCGTTTTAAGTGAACCGTAGACAGGTTCGTCATTGTGATCGCCTTACTGGATGCCGCGGCGAGGCTTGCGCTTCTCCTTGGTTTTAATGTTGGGCTGGGCTCTCGCTCAACCCAACATACGATTATCTCTGTAATGCGTCTCTAGACTCATGGTACTCGTAGCCTAACTCTCGAGCAACCGCCTCACAAGTTATCATCCCGCGATGCACATTTAAACCGTTGAGAAAATGAGGGTCACTTAACAGAGCATTTTTGACGCCTTTATTGACCAGACTAAGAATAAAAGGCAATGTTGCGTTATTAAGTGCAAATGTTGATGTTCTTGGAACAGCACCCGGCATATTAGCCACACAGTAATGCACGATGTCATCGACAACATAAGTAGGCTCTTGATGGGTTGTCGCTCGGCTTGTTTCAAAACACCCGCCTTGATCAATCGCTACATCGACTAATACTGAATGCGGCCGCATTTGATGCAACATTTTACGTGTAACCAGTTTAGGCGCTGCTGCACCTGGAACTAAAATTGCACCGATGACTAAGTCAGCAGTTGTCACATAGTGTTCAACGGCGTCTTCTGTTGCAAAGATGGTGTTCAATTTAGATCCAAATTGAAAATCGAGCGCTTCAAGACGCTTGAGTGATTTATCAATCACCGTTACGAATGCACCCATACCTATCGCCATTCGTACCGCATTAGTTCCCACTACCCCACCACCCAATACAACAACACGTGCGGGCGCAACACCTGGTACACCGCCTAATAGTACACCACTGCCACCTTGTGCCATTTCCAAACAATGCGCGCCAGCCTGAACGGACATTCGTCCAGCTACTTCCGACATAGGTGTCAGTAGCGGTAGCCCGCCGCTTGCCTGGGTGACTGTTTCATAAGCGATTGCGGTTACACCGGATTCGACCAGCATTCGAGTTTGTTGTGGATCCGGAGCCAAGTGCAAGTATGAAAAAATAGTTTGTCCTTCACGCAACCAGCGGCATTCAAGGGGTTGTGGTTCTTTAACTTTAATAATCAGTTCTGCTTGTTCATAAACCTGCTCAGCTGTACTCACGACCTCGGCGCCAACCGCTTGATAATCATCATCAGTGATCCCGATTCCGAATCCTGCATTATGCTCAACCAGCACAGTACCGCCCGATCGAATGATTTCTCGAACGCTTGATGGCGTGAGACCTACACGATTTTCTTGTAACTTTATTTCCTTGGGTACACCAATAATTAACGACATGTTGCTATTCTCCTTTGTGAGGGAAAGGGAAAGGGAAAACTGCCGGGCAGGGGCTCGGGCACGCTCACGGGCACGGGAATGTTCGCTACGCGAGTGTTTTATATAAAAAGCCGCGTAGCGATCATTCCCGTGCCCGTGAGCGTGCCCGTGCCCCTGCCCGATCTTTTCCGTTCCCCTCCTCCCAATCAGTTACATTTTTTTATTTGTTCAATTAATTGCGGAACAAGATCAAATAGATCCCCAACCAAATAATAAGTAGCAATCTGCATGATGGGTGCATCTCCATCTTTATTAATTGCGACAATTATTTTTGAATCTTTCATGCCCGCTAAATGCTGTACTGCGCCAGAGATGCCCACAGCAATATATAATTGAGGTGCAACGACTTTACCCGTTTGCCCGACTTGGTAATCATTGGGCACAAAACCAGCATCGACAGCTGCCCTTGAAGCGCCAACTGCCGCCCCTAACACATCGGCCAGTTGCTCAATGAGCTGGAAATTATCTTTATTTTGTAGGCCCCTGCCACCTGAAACAATAATATCCGCCTGGGTTAATTCAGGTCGCTCAGACACATTATGTTGGCTGTTAATCCAGACGCTCGTTTGAACAGAGATTATTTTGTTAACAGGTTCAATAGAACATGGTGTTTGCGTACCAGTGTCAGCAGAAAAGGCTGTTTCGCGAATCGACAGAACCGTTTTATCATCCAAAACACGTACGGTTTCAATTGCATTGCCAGCGTAAATGGGATGTTCAAATGTTTTTGCATCGATAACTCGTGTGACATCCGATACTTGCGCTACATCTAATAAAGCAGCGATTCTAGGCAGCATATTTTTGCCAAACGTGCTGGACGAAGCCAAAACCGCATCAAAGCTTGCTGCCAACTCAGCAACTAACGAGGCTGTATTTTCAGGTAGCTGGTGTTCATAACATGCATTATCGGCAAGCAAAACGTTATCCACACCTGCTATACTTGCGGCCTCATCGCCTACGGCCCGACAGTTATACCCTATCACCAGTAGAACACACTTATGGCCTAATAATTTTGCTGCCGTTACAACATGTCGCGTCACAGGATGCATGACTTGATTATTATGTTCAGCGATGATTAAAGTCGCCATACTATCTCCTTAATGAATGACACATTCATCCTGTAGTTTTTTAACCAAAGCCTCAACCGATTCAAGCTTAACACCACCTTGACGAACCGCTGGTGGGACGACAGAGAGAATCTCAGTATGTTTTTTTAACGCAAGTCCGAGCGTTTGAATGTCGACAATATCCAATTTCTTTTGTTTGGACTTCATGATATTGGGAAGGCTCGCATAACGTGGCTCGTTTAAACGAAGGTCTGTGCTAATCACGGCGGGCAGAGTGACATCAATGACTTCAAGGCCACCATCAACTTCACGCGTGACTTGAACATGCGACCCTTCAATATGAACTTTTGAAGCAAACGTTGCCTGTGGCCATCCTAATAAACCAGCCAGCATTTGCGGTGTTTGGTTGTTATCGCCATCAATGGCCTGTTTTCCCATTAAAACAAGACTGGGCTGTTCATCAAGAACTATTTTTTGCAAAATTTTTGCGATATTTAAACTACAATGAGATTCATCTGTTCGAACGAGAATGGCACGATCCGCGCCTAATGCAAGGCCATGACGCAATGTTTCCTGCGACTCAACTGCACCAACAGTAACCAAAACAACATCTGTAGCAAGCTGCTTCTCTCGAAGGCGCAGCGCCTCTTCAACCGCAATTTCGTCAAACGGATTCATCGCCATTTTTACATTTTTAATGTCAACACCACTATTGTCCGGTTTGACTCGAATTTTAACGTAAGGATCAATCACCCGTTTTACTGCAACTAATATCTTCATCCAAACCTCATCTCGATGTCCTTTATCGCCCTCATCTTGCCAGATAATACGTGGTTAATTCAAGGGCCGTGTCATGCAATTTTTTTTTAAAAAAAAATGCATTTCGACCTAGCGTATCAATTAGGCTTCATGTACAATAAATCCTACAGTGTCAACATTCTACTGTAATTTGGAATCTCAGATTTAACCAACAATAAGGAAGTTAACATGAGTTTTGAAACAAAAGCAGTACCACCAGCAACTCTTGAAAGCCTCAAGCAAGAACAAGGCCTTCAAGAATTGGTTTATAGTTTGGTAACCCGTTTTCTTTCAGAAAACAAAAGCAAAAATATCAATGATCTTTATGACATGATTCTTGCTGAAGTTGAGCCACCGCTGTTACAAGCTGTGATGGAAAAACGACGAGGAAACCAACTTCAAGCAGCTAAAATGCTTGGAATAAGCCGTGGTACGATCAGAAAGAAATTACAACGCTATTTCGGAACGAAATATTTCCGTTTAACAGACGAGTAGTTTCTACCCTGATAACAAAAACCCGCTTTCGCGGGTTTTTTGTTATGTACCGTTTTATGCGTAGGTTGGTGAGTAGGTTGGGTTGAGGCGGGTTCGCCGAAGCCCAACAAAACCGCCCATGTTGGGCTTCGGCGAACCCGCCTCAACCCAACCTACTCCGATTAATTCCCTTAACTTAATAGCATCAAGGCTTTGATAAGACATCTTAATCGTCCAGTTAATCAATCCCCAATTTCTTCAACCTATAACGAAGCACTCTGAAACTTATGCCCAACAAGCGTGCAGCTGCGGTTCTGTTCCATTTGGTCGCTTCTAGTGCTTTGAGAATCATTTCTTTTTCATGAGAATGAAGTCTGTCTTCTAAGCCTAGATCTATTGAATCACTATTAAATGTTTGTGGCGTATGACTTAATTGTAAATCATCTACTTGTATTATTCCGTTACTGCACAAGGCCATTGCCCGTTCTAATATGTTCTCCAGTTCTCTCACATTTCCGGGGAATGAATAAGCCTCTAATGCACGTATACATGCTTGTGAAAGAACGATGGGATTTATTTTTTGCTTCTCGGCCAGTCGAGTAAGAATGGCTTCTGCAAGCAAGGGAATATCAGACAATCTCTCCCGAAGACTAGGTACAAGCAATTCAATCACATTAATTCGATAATAAAGCTCCTGACGAAACCGCCCCGCTTTAATTTCATCTTGTAGATTTTTATTGCTCGCGCTCAATACACGAACATCAATGGGAATTTCATTAATCCCGCCGACAGGCTTAACCGCGTGCTCTTGTATAGCGCGTAACAGTTTGACTTGCATTGCCAGAGGTAATTCAGCAATTTCATCCAAAAACAGTGTTCCCCCATTTGCCGCAACAAATAAGCCTTCTTTATTAGAAATTGCGCCGGTGAAACTCCCTTTAACGTGACCAAAAAACTCAGACTCCATGAGATCATTAGTAATAGCTGCACAATTAACGGGGATGAATGGTTTCGACGATCGCGGGCCATTGGCATGGATGAGATGAGCAACCAGCTCCTTTCCAACGCCTGATTCACCGTGAATAAATATAGGAGCCTGACTTCTTGCGAGTTTATTAATGCTCTCTCGCAAAACTTGCATACATGGACTGTTTCCAACTAATAAATCATTTCGTGGTGCCGGCTTAATTTTTCTTAGGCTTATTGCGGTTTGAACAATTCCCTTTAATATCCCCAAATCAATCGGTTTGGAAACATAATCGAATGCGCCCGCTTTCAAGGTATTAACTGCACCCTCAATGTTGCCGTAGGCCGTGATAACGGCGACAGGAATTTGAGGTTTGTGTTGTTGAATGTAGCGCACAATATCATACCCACTCCCATCAGGTAGACGCATATCCGTTAACACCAGAAAATAATCGTGCTTATCGATCATGGAAAGACCTTGCTGGTAATTTTCAGCAACATCGCAAGACAACTCCATATGATTGAGCGTCATCGACAGTAATTCACGTATGTCCGGCTCATCATCAATGATCAGCACATCTTTAGTCGTCATAATTGGATCTCGTTGCGGTCATTAAATAAAAGAGAAAAACAACACCCATGCTCAACTTGATTGAGGATTAACCTGGCGCCGTTCAATTCACATAAATCCTTTGCAATAAACAGACCCATGCCATTCCCCGTAATGTGCGTAGTAAAAAAAGGCTCAAAAACAACCTCTCGTTTAGAATAAGGAATACCATCGCCAGTGTCACAAACATTCAACCTCATTCCTTGCCCATTATGTTCAAGGGATAAGGTAATATGAACTTGTCCGTCTGAATCTGCCCCATGTTGCATGGCGTTATCGCATAAAATGACCAAAATCTGATTGAGCTGGCTTTTATCAAATAACAGGGTCCTTTTTTTATTTTTGGGGATCTGAATGGTAATGTCGCACGTATTGATTAAACTAAATTCGTGTTTAAATGATTTAAGTAACGATGTCAATTCGATTGACTCTGGCTTAGACGACTCCTGCCGACTCAATTGCAATACATTTTTAATGACTCTATTCATTCGATTGCAATTATTGACAATCAATTCTTTTAATCGCAAGTTTTCTACATCCAAGGATTGATTCTCGCCCATCAATTGCGCCGCGTGTGAAATAACGCCTAATGGATTACGTAATTCATGAGCAATGCTCGCTGAAAATCGCCCAAGCGAAGCTAATTTGAACTGTTGTGCTTGTTGCTCAATAACGGCCATATCTTCAAGAATCATGAGTACCGATGTTTGAGAATCAATAGATACGGAGAAAAATTCAATACGAAGATTTAAATTATCAATCATTGTATGCGCATATTGTCTTCTTTTTCTTTGCTTTGAAATAAATGCCATGTACGCAGGGAATAACGGAGGTAACAACTGCTCGACTGGGCAAGGCAGGCTATTTTTCTTAATATTAAAGTACTGACGCACGGTATTATTGATTAATCTAACTTGGCCGTCTGACTCAACATAGATGACACCATTTTTAAACTGCTCAACGAAATATTCACCTACTCGCAAAATAGAAACCAGCTCATTTGACCATTGCTCGGCCATGAGCTCACTTGAACGAACCCGGCTGGCTAAATACCATGTTGTGAGCGCGGTTGCAAAAAAACCAGCGCCATAAATACCTGTAGCAAAGAAAGGCGCCAAATCATATTGAAAATTGTATTCATAATCAAAAAGATTAATCATGAGCAACGTCAAGCTCGCAACCGCGGCAAAATAAATCGCAATCTGTCCTGGTGCTAATATGCTTAGAACGGCAATCGTCGCGAATAATACAACACCAAAACCAGATTCAAGATGCCCGATGGAGTTGATAAACAAGGCAATCACGACAATATCAACCGAGCCGAACCACAGGACTTGGCGTTCGAGTTTAAGGATTCGGTAATAGCCGAAATAAAAACAACCTAAACCAAACAATAAATACAGACCCAGCAATACATTATAATAAAAGTCATTGATTTGACTATAAGAAGAAATCCAAAATAAACCAAAAAGCGCAACAATGGATACCAAGCGGTAACCATTATAAATCATGAGCATTTTCCACTGCCGATTCGCAGAACGATTTGGTTGCGTTAACATGCGCTGATTCATCCGTGTTTTCTTTAACTATAGATGGGAATTGGGAAATCTGCTTGTTAGGTTGACGTAGCAACTGTCTTGCAGGATTCGTGGACGTAGGTTGGGTTGAGCGAGAGCGAAGCCCAACAATCATGAGCACAATTCTACATCTGATTAACCGTCCTGTTGGGCTTCGCTCTCGCTCAACCCAACCTACCGCCCTTAACTTAGTGCCATTAGACCCTAGGAAACAATGCCTGAGGGCATAAATTCCTGCGCTTCGACACCTTGCTTACCTGCTTGTTTCTCTTGGAAAAAAACACCCAGCGTCCTGATGCCTAAAGACATCGGTCCCGGTATTCTAGAATCTAAAGATGGCACTGCTGCAGCTGCAACATTAGGAACGGAAGTACTTAAACATTTACAGTAACTAACGAATACGGCAAGCCGACTCTCAGAATGTATTTTGTTTTCTTTAGCCCAGCATTTATATATTCCATCTAGGATTGCATCACCTAGAGGGCGATCTTTGTTCTGATTCAGAGCAAGGTCATTGAGCTTTTTAAACAGAAGCAAATTTTCAGGATTTTGAGCCGTTCCTTTTATCAGACAAGTACGTATGTTATTTTTCATACTTTCCAATACGACTCCGAGCATGTTCGTTGCTCTGTCGTAGGCCAAGTTTTTGATTCTTTTGCCTTCTGGTGTATCTCTAACAACCACGATACTCGTAGCAATTTGCGCAAGATTAATTTCTCGAGACGATTGCGCAATTGTATTCACTTGCAATGATGGGCCCCTTCCACGCAGGACCTCGACAACTGATTCTCTATCTACTTTAGGATCGTAAGCCGATCCGAATCCGCAGATTGCGAACTTTTGTGGCATAGTAGCGCTCGTGTGATTCAGTTTTTTTTGCAACTTACTCAGGCTAGCGTCTTTCCCGCGTGCTATGGCATGTACTGACTTCATGGGATCTGCTTCACGTTGCTCGGCTGATGACAATGCCGACATGCCATTGCACTGTAATGCGCTGAGTTGCGACACCGCAATACCCAAGGAGGAAAGGCTCTGTACCACCCGCTTAACTGCTTCATCCGCCAAGTCACTAGCGCCGGCTGCACCGTGTGTATTTAGCACGATGTGGCAGGATTCATATTCCGGATTTATTTGCGCCGTGAGTTGAACCACAATTGCCGTAATCACTTTCGGCTTCGCCAGCACGGGAATGCTTATTTCTAAGATATCGTGATCTGTAAGCGTTTCTCTCACAGTTTCTGAGTCAGCTCTCACCTCTTCGTTCAACTCTGCATAACCCAGGATATAAGAAGGATAAATGCTCCGAAGAATGATACAAAGCCGTCGACTCATGCCGCTCCCATGAAGTGTTTATTTTAGTCTATACTAAGCTATATGTTATCACTTTATTGCATATCTTGTCTAGTCGATTAATTTAAAATGCTGGTGCTCCATCCATATACAGTATTTGGAGGATAAAATGAGCAAAAAACTTTGTATCCTTATCAAGAGTGACTATTTATTATTAAATAGAAGCCAAAATCAAGATCAAATACAGAATTGGCTTGAAGAAGTGAAAGCTGACTCAGACACTGTGAAAGAAACGCTTTCAGATCACGATATCTTAGAAATAAGCATTCCTGTGCTGGCGAAGCCGAAAAAGATTACGGAAATTGTAGAAGAATCCATGACCAAACTAAATCCGGAATATGAATCCTGCCACATCGTGCTAAATACACACGGTGCCGCCGGCGCTAGTGACTTGGCGGATGAAGCAGTTAAGCGGGTAGTACAATGCCTTTCCTCCTTGGGTATTGCGGTGTCGCAACTCAGCGCATTACAGTGCAATGGCATGTCGGCATTGTCGCCAGCCGAGCAACGTGAAGCAGATCCCATGAGGCCAGTACACGCCACAGCACGCGGGAAAGACGCCAGTATGAGCATTTTGCAACAAAAACTGAATCACACGAGCGCTACTATGCCGCAACAGTTCGCAATCCGCGGATTCGAATCGGCTTACGATCCTAAAGAAGATAGAGAATCAGTTGTTGCTGTCCTGCGTGGAAGTGGGCCATCATTGCAAGTGAAAACAATTGCGCAATCGTCAAGAGAAATCGATCTTGCGCAAATTGCTGCGAGTATCGTGGTTGTTAGAGATACACCCGAAGGCAAAAGAATCAAAAACTTGCCCTATGACAGAGCAACGAACATGCTCGGTGTCGTATTGGAAAGTATGAAAAACAACATACGCGATCATCTGAAAAGCGCAGCGCCTCTAAACCCTGAAAATTTGCTTCTGTTTGAAGCACTAAAAAACCATAAAACACAACGGTATAAAGAGTGCCCCTTAAGCGATTTAAATACAGACTATATTTATAAATCCTGGGCTAAAGAAAATAAAATACATTCCAAGAGTCGGCTTGCTGTCCTGGAAAGTTACTGCGCATGTTTAAGTGCTCCCGTTACTAATGCTGCTGCAGGGCCATCTTTAGATGCTAGAACACCAAGGCGGATATCTTTAGGCATCAATACACTAGGTGTTTTTTCACAAGAGAAACAACCAAGTGATAAAGAGGTTCAAGCGCAAGATGTTACGCACCCAACGACTAGCTCCCCCTCGGGCAAATCAAAATAACGCGCGATAAACTGGGATTGGACGTTATGTTGGGCTTCGCTCTCGCTCAACCCAACCTACCGCCTTTGACTGAGTGCTTTTATCAATGGCCCCTATTATTTTATAGTCCCTTCATGTAAAACAACGGACTTTTCCATTCGTCCTGCGAGTTGTAAATCATGGGTTACAATGACTAATGCCGTTTGAAACTGCGCGTTTAGATGGAGCATCAACTCAAAGATTTTAGCGGCAGTTGTTTGATCGAGATTACCGGTAGGTTCATCAGCAAAAATACATTGGGGTTGATTAATCAAGGCACGAGCAATAGCGACTCGCTGGCGTTCCCCCCCTGACAGCTGCGATGGCTTATGTGTAACACGATTCGATAATCCAACCTCACCCAACATGTCTGCAGCTTGTTTTTCGGCAGATGCTGGAGATTGTCCAGATAACAAAAGCGGCATCGCCACGTTTTCCAGCGCGGTAAACTCTGGTAACAGGTGATGAAATTGGTAGACAAAACCCAGGTGTTTATTACGCATCATGCATCGCGTTTTTTCGCTCATCGATTGCCAGTCAAGTCCGTTAATGCATACTTGGCCTCTCGTTGGATTATCCAGGCCGCCAAGAAGATGTAAAAACGTGCTTTTGCCTGATCCTGAAGGACCGACTATTGAAACTCTATCGCCGGAATGAATCGAAAAATCAATGCCATTTAAGACATCAATCGTCGCTTTACCATCAAGATAGGACTTAGCCAACTGATGACATTGAATAATAGGGTTACTCATAATGTAATGCCTCCGCGATGACCGTTTTAGACGCTCGCCATGCGGGATAGATGGTTGCCAAGAAACTCATCAATAACGCAATGCCACAGACTTGCCACAAGTCACTGAATAAAATTTTAGAGGGTAAAAAATCGACAAAATATACATTGGAAGACAAAACTTGTATATCTAACATAGATTGCAAATAACTAACAATAGTCGTTGCATTGCTCGCGAGTAGCAATCCAAACACTAATCCCAGAAAGGTCCCCACAACGCCGACCATCATTCCCTGAACGATAAAAATCGCCAAAATGGTTCTGGGCGTCGCGCCGATGGTCCTCAAAATCGCAATTTCCGCTTGCTTATCATTCACGACCATCACGAGCGACGACACCAGATTAAATGCTGCAACAGCTATAATTAACAACAGTATCAAAAACATCATGGTTTTTTCCATTTTCACCGCATGGAAAAAAGCACCAAATTGATCCGTCCAGTTACCAACCTGGTAGCCTTCGCCCAAATCATCTGCTATTTGCCGCGATAATACTGGCGCTTTATAGATGTCATCCAACTTTAATTTAATTCCCGTTACCTGACTACCGATTTGCAATAACTTTTGCGCATCAGACAAGTCAATAAAGGCCATTTTTGAGTCGAAATTAAATCCAGATCCTGCGGTAAAAATGGCTTTTACGGTAAACCGTTTAAATCGAGGAACCATGCCTGCAGGCGTCACGGTTGCCTGCGGGATCATAATCGTCACTTTTTCCCCTATGGTGACACCTAACGTATTAGCCAGACTCTCGCCAATCACCATGCCAAAATGATCTAAATCCGACATATCACCTAAAATAATTTTATGTTTTAACTTGGTAATATGCTCTTCATAGCTGGGTATAATACCGGTGAGGATAATAGGTATCACTTGCCCTTCATGCGTCAGCAATCCCTGAGCCCCCACAAAAGGCGCAAGCCCTATGACACCAGGCACTTTTTGTAATTTGGCGGCCAACTCCTCCCAGTTAGAGAGCTTATCATCAGCACCCGTTAACGTAATTTCCGGCGCCATACCAAAAAAACGTTTATGAATTTCATCATCAAACCCATTCATCACCGAAAGCACGGTAATCAACACCATCACGCCAAGACCAATACCCAGCATGGAGCTTAATGAGATAAACGAGACAAAATGATTGCTTTTTTTAGCCCGGGTATAGCGTAGCCCGATAAACAATGGTAATGGTTTAAACATAGGTCTTTTCGATAAGTTAAAAAACCATTGTATAGTGGTATGAGAGGATGATCCAACAAAATGTATGGTGTGTGGGAACTACTCGGGCTGGTGCCCGGTCACGCTCTTCAACCTTGCTTGGACAGAACAGCATGCGTTTTTTTTCATGCTGTTTTGTCCAATGTCCAATTTATGATAGAGTACTAGATTGCAACTTTTTTAGGTCACTGCCATGGATACACTTGACTATAAGCACCCTGATTCCTTACGCATTTTTTTCTTGACAGAAATGTGGGAGCGGTATGGTTTTTATGTGGCACAAACCTTACTGGTTTTGTATTTGACGTTTCATTTTCACTGGGGAGATAAACAAGCCTTTGAATTGGTGGGAGCTTTCACCGCATTAACTTATATTTCATCTCTCGTTGGTGGCTGGATAGCCGATCATTTACTGGGGCAAAAAACCTCGATTATTCTTGCAACGCTCATATTAATGATCAGTTACTCAGTACTCGCGCTACTTCAATCAGAGTATGGTTTATTGATTGCACTGGCGGGTGTTTGTGTGGGAACGGGGCTACTTAAGCCTAATATTTCCTCACTATTAGGTAATGAATATCCTCTAAGATCTCCTCGACGTGAAGTCGGCTTTACCATTTTTTATATCGGTATTACCACCGGGATTATTTTAGGCTCAACCCTGCCCAATCTATTTCAACAACGCTTTGGCTGGCCAGTCGCATTTTTCAGTGCAGCCATGGGCATGGTTTTTGCCTTGTTTATATTCTGCTATGGGATCTATCGCTATAAGATAGTTGATTATTACACGCATGTACGAGAGCCCAAAAAGATAGCCTATACTTGTCTGCTGATTTTGGGTTTGTATTTTATTGCGCTTGAAATATTCAATCATCCCAACTTAGGGAACACCGCTTTCTCGGCAATTGTTTTGTTTTGCGTGAGTTATTTGATCTATGCTGCGCGAACTGCAAAAGGTATACAAGCCAGTCAAAACATTATCATCGCCTTATTGTGCATAATATCCACATTGTTTTGGGCATTTTATTTTCAGATGTTTTCTTCGTTTTCTTTATTGATTACTCGTATTGTTTCCCCTAATTTGTTTGGTATTTCCTTCCCTTCGCCTTACTACGTCGCGGTTCAAAGCTTTGGAATGATTGTTTTGGCTATCCTTTTCTCTCGCCCCAAACAGCATGCCTCGATTTCTATTCAAGCCAAACACATCGGCAATAAATTTCTGATGGCCATGATGATCATGACGCTTGCTTACGCATTTACGGCAATGATTTTACATTTCAACATGAGCCCAGTATTACTGTCTCCGTTGTTGATTATACCACTCTACTTAATGATTTCTGCAGCAGAGCTCTTGCTATCACCCGTTGGATTAGCGGCCATTACCCTTCTGTCCGCTCCGAATAAAGTCAGCACGATGATGGGGATATTTTTTGTTACATTAGGTCTGGGTGGATTTTTATCAGGAAAATTGGCAAGTTTGGCGGCTGTATCGTCAGGAACCACCTCTATTGAATCGCTCAAACTGATTTATTCAGTCGCTTTCGGTAAAATGTTGGGAATTTTAATCATCGCCACTGTATTATGCTTTTTTGTAACCTTGCTGATTAAATATCTTTTGAGAGATAATCAGCTTTAATATTAATGGCACTAAGTTAAGGGCTGTAGGTTGGGTTGAGGCTGGTAAGCCGAAGCCCAACATGACGATTTTGTTGGGCTTCGCTCTCGCTCAACCCAACCTACTCCGATTAATCCCCTTAACTTAGTGCCATTAAGCTTTAATATAACTTGATCGAACAGGGATAAGGGCAAAACGCCGGGCACGTGCCCGATCTGTTGCCCTTATCTGTTTACCCGGCAGTCACCCCCAGCCTTATAGGAGTATATAAAATGCGCGCATCACAATGGTTTATCAGCACTCAAAGGGAAACCCCTGTTGATGCCGAAATTGTTTCTCATCAACTCATGCTGCGTGCTGGCCTTATTCGAAAGTTGGGGTCCGGATTATATTCCTGGCTGCCACTAGGTCTTAAGATTTTACGGAAAGTTGAAACCGTAGTTCGTGAGGAAATGAATCGCTCACTGGCAATGGAAATCCTCATGCCCGCGGTGCAACCAGCAGAATTGTGGGAAGAGACGGGTCGATGGGAAACATTTGGTGGACAACTGTTAACCATGAAAGACAGCAATGGGCGTGATTATTGTTTTGGCCCAACGCATGAAGAAGTGGTGACCGATATTATGCGTCAGGAATTGAAATCCTATAAACAATTACCCCTGAATGTGTATCAAATTCAAACCAAATTTCGTGACGAAATTCGCCCTCGATTTGGCGTGATGCGTGCGCGTGAATTCATCATGAAAGATGCTTACTCTTTTCATTTGAGCCAAGAGAGTTTAAGTCAAACGTATACTACGATGCATCAAACCTATTGCCGAATATTTGACAGGCTCGGCTTGCAATATCGCGCTGTTGAGGCCGATACGGGTGCAATTGGTGGCGCTGTCTCTCATGAGTTCCAAGTACTCGCCAATGCCGGTGAAGATTTGATTTTCTATAGTGATGTTGGTGATTATGCCGCGAATGTTGAACAAGCAACCAGTCTTATCCCTGAACCATGCAAAACAGTCACCAGCAATACGATGAAATGCGTTGCAACACCGGGACAACGCAGTATTACTGAGGTAGCGACGTTTTTAAATATCGATGCATCAACCATGGTTAAAACGTTGATTGTAGAAGGTCGTGAACATCCATTGGTTGCGTTGGTTCTGAAGGGTACTGATGAATTAAATGAAGTGAAGGCTGCCAAGCATCCGTTGGTCCATTCGCCAGTCCGTTTTGCCGATGAGTCGCTAATATTAAAGTCACTTGGTGCACCTATTGGCTCACTTGGCCCTGTTAAACTGACTATTCCCGTGATTGTTGATCATCATGCAGCAGCAATGCCCTCTTTTGTTTGTGGCGCGAATGAAGCTGATGCACATTATGTCGATGCCGCATGGGGACGAGATGCGCAATGGACTGAAACATTTGACTTGCGAAATGTACAAGAAGGCGATGTCAGCCCGAATGGCGCAGGCAAATTGAAGATGTGTCGCGGTATTGAGGTAGGGCATATATTCCAGCTGGGAGACAAGTATGCGAAAGCCATGGATTGTGCTGTACTTAATGAAGACGGCAAACGTCAAACGCTACTGATGGGATGCTATGGATTGGGCATCTCACGTGTCGTTGCAGCAGCCATTGAGCAACACTTTGATGAGAATGGCATCATCTGGCCTGATGCGATGGCGCCCTTCAAGCTCGTTATTATTCCTATCAACGGTCATCGCAATGCCATCGTGAAAGAAAAAGCCGATGCGCTTTATCAGGAGTGTTTAAATCTTGGAATCGACGTTTTGCTTGATGACCGTCAAGAGCGCCCCGGGGTTTTATTCGCCGACAGTGATCTGATAGGGCTCCCCCACCGCTTGGTGATTAGTGAGCGCAATTTAAACGAGGGTAACGTTGAATATAAAGCAAGAAATCAAGCTGAATCGAGTTTAATTGCGTGTGATGCGCTTTCGGCCTGGTTGGCAGATTTAACCTAAAAAAAGCACCGCTCTCGCAGCCCCCATACCCGCCGCTTTGCTTTTGAAACAGAGAGCGAAGCTGGCTGCGGGTATCCAGATTGGTCTATTAAACCTCAAATACGAGTCGGCTTTTCCCGATGGCATCCATACGCGAAAACTCGACTGAACACTTGTTCGCGATGCAATTCCAGGTTTGTTGATGATGGGTGTATTGATTGCCTTTTTTGCAAAACACGTCAGGGGTAAACGCGCCAATATTTTTTGCTTCTGAATTTGTTCTCGCTGAATAATAGACGAAAGCCTGAACATCAGCTCCTCGCATGGCAGTGCCTAGGGATTGGCTGTGATCATATGAATTTGGATCTGATAATTTCTGCGTGTGATGACTAAAAGGCGCCTCGGTTAACAAGATGCCCTTGTCCGTTTTGATGGTTGTTTGAAACGCCGTTAATAATAACTCAACATAGCCCAAATCAGCCTCTGAGCTCTTTAAAAACAGCCCCCGATAATAGGCTACTTCGGCAAATGCTGTCTCTACATGAAAAGAACCATACCAGATTGATGGTTCAAACACATGGCCGAATCGAGAGCCGTATTTGAGAGGCGGGTATCGAAAAGGGGTGAAAATTAAATAGCTTTTATCTGTTGCAATCGAGGGTTTTGACTCTTCTATCAACGCCTCAAGAATATCATGCTCAGTCACCGTATCAACAATATCTCTTGAACTTAAAATATGCTGTGCTTCAACGATTCGCCATGGATCTGCAACTAAAGGCTGTAGTCTTTTCTCTCCCTCACACAAAGCCCAGATCGTCATACTTTGCCTCTCATGGCATCAAGATAATTCACAACCTCCACCAAACCAGAAATGGTTTTAATTTTTTCGATGGGTGTGATATTAAAATGACGATTATCACTGGTTAACCACGCTTTCGCTTTATCGTGATTATTGCCCAGTAATGCATTCAGACTTCGATATACACGTACAAGCAGTAAAGCCATTTCGCCTTCTTTTGTGTATGGAGAAATTCTTTTTTTACCTTGCTGCAAGCGAGATGTGGTGGATTCACTCAACCCAAGAATTTCGCTCAGCTGTTTACCTGATAGCCCATAACTACTCGCAACGTTAAGTATCGCCTTAGTCAGAACGATTTCTTTTTCGGCTACATCTGTCATTATCAGTTGTGTTTTCATCACTAGCGCCCCGCATACATTTCATATGAAATTATAGCATACAAATATTTCAAATGAAATAACAGCCTATGCTGACATGCATTCTGAAGAAAGCTCTGAAACCAAATCAATTTGACCCAATATTCTCAGTAAGCGATAACTGATATTTTCAATCGACGCTAACCCTTCACGTTGTAACCCATCTTGTCGCCATTTAATTAATCCAGTTTGAAATCGGGTGAATTTATCACATTCAAATTGCTTTGGATTAGCAGTATATTCCTGTTGAAGTGCGTTAATATCTCGATGATAACTTTGAGCGACGCTTTTCAAATCGTCCTTAGAAAACAACATCTCATGGTGTTCAGGCATTTTTAACCAAGTATGGTTTAAAATAGAATAAATCCCACCCGCGGTAGAAACCTGCGTGTAGGTACCCATTTCTATTGGATAATTTAATAGAGGTCTTTTGTGGGTATGCCAATATTTATTGGTTTGTTTAAGATAACTCGTTATGGCCTTACTCGGCCATTGGACTTTAGAGGTATCGATTAATAGATTAATATCGAGATCGGAGTGACTTGTATACAGGTAATCGGCCATACTACCAACGAACACAATATCGTCCAGTTTCACACTGGGCATGTCGTCTGACAATTTTTTAAAATAAAATTGCCCCAACCGATTAAGCCGCTCTTCCACATCCGGGGCTAGTTGTCCATTTTTCCAAAACAAGGAATTGAGATCCTGATGCACGACCATAATTTCTTGCGCATTCGTTTCTAACAACAATTCCCAGTTTTCTTCAGCAACAGTTTGGCCATTCGCAACAGCAGAAACCAACGCCCAAGCAGCAATGTAAACAACAATAAACATTTTTTTCATCATATATCCTGTATAATATAAACGACCATCTCTTTTCATTAGTAGATTCAGGCAACCTTCTATCATGTATATTCAGCAAACCATACAATGGATTAACTCATTTGTCATCGCACTCAACCTGTGTCCTTTTGCAAAACGTGAAATGGAAAATAGATCAGCGAGGATACAGGTTAGCCCCTCCACAACGGTTGAAAATGGGCTTATCGATTTCATGGCAGAAATTGAATGCTTAAACATAGACAACACGATGGGCACGAGCCTACTCCTTTTCCCTCATCTTTTCAGTGATTTTTTTGAATATTTAGACTTCGTTCATCTCGCCAACATTATGCTCGTTCAGGCTGGATATAAAGGCGTATATCAATTAGCCACCTTCCACCCAGATTACTGCTTCGAAGGGACGAGCGTTGATGACGTCACCAACTACACCAATCGAAGCCCCTATCCCATGCTTCATATCTTACGAGAGGAATCGCTTGATCGCGCAATCGCCTATTACGGAAACACAGAAGACATTCCAACAAACAACATCATTCGCCTGCAAAATCTTGGCTTAGGTGAGGTAAAAAAAATACTTGAAAACTGTAACTCCTCGGGTAAGTAATCCTGAGCCGCCTAACCCCTTCGGGGTAAACATCAGCAATGAATTAGCAGGTCATCGTTGCGAGCACCCCAGCACCCTCGGTACAAACAGCCGATATGTACTTGCAGGTCGCTCCTAATGAACTTCACAATGTGTGCAATGTTGTATCAGGCGTCGTTGCGAGGTACGAAGCAATCCAGAGAACAAAGCTTCGAACCCTGGATTGCTTCGTACCTCGCAACGACGCGACCTGCAAGTTCATATCGGCTGTTTGTACCGAAGGTACTGGCCTGCTCGCAACGACGCCTGATACAACATTGCACAAATTGTAAACCTCATCAGAAGGAGGGACGTAAAACCTCAAGCAACAGGTTTATCAACTTCCGGCAGCATGTCTAAATTTTTATCTTGATAAAGCTGCTTTATTCCGCGATAGAACGTGCCCTGGGCATTAAAACATGCCATTAAAAATCCTGCTTTACCATCCATAAATCCTCGTTGTAATACATAACATCGAAAGAACATCCACGAGGTTCCGGCCAATATTTTAAATAAACCTGTAGAGCGATTGTTGTCGATACGAATTTTTGCACTATAAGATGAGTAACGATTAATCTTATAGAGCGCATGACTCACATCCCTAAAAGATGGATGAACAATAGGTGCTTGTAATTGCTTAATTCTGATATGAGCTGAAAGTTGTATTTTTTCATGCACAATATCATTGCTATATTGCGCCCCTTCCCGTTTGAATAGACGAATATGACGACTGGGACTAGATGAATAACGAAGCGGTTTTCCATAAAAATTCATTTGAATAGGAATACGGCAGGCATCGGCAGAGTCATCGGACATGACGCGCATAATCTCAGCTTTAAGCGCCTCACTCACAGACTCATCCGCATCAAGATTAAGCACCCAATCACCGGTTGCTTTGTCTAATGCGCGTTGCTTTTGAATCCCATAACCTTGCCAGCCCATAAACCAGACATGCTGCGTAAATTCTTTGGCAATTGCAACCGTATCATCGGTACTGCCGGAATCAATAACAACGATCTCATCGGCCCATTTCACAGACTCGAGACAACGCCGGATATTATGGCCTTCATTTTTGGTGATAATGACAACGCTTAGCATAAGATTCTAAATCCATGTTCACGATAGAGGACGCTATTTTAAGCTGTATTGTATCAAAATGTAAAATGCTTGAATCAAGCGGTTGGTATATAATATTAGTTAAGGAAAAAATGATTGATGTACGCGTAGCACTTAGCATAGTGCCATTAAACACCGTTCTGAGCTCAAGGTACTGGCGGTCAACATGTTAATAAGGACACAACATGGAACTAAGCATTCATCCCATTCCCACTTTAAAAGACAATTATGTATGGACGATGATTAATGAGTCCCAACGCTGCGCTTTAGTAGTTGATCCGGGTGAAGCTCTTCCCGTTATCAATTATTTGAGGCAACATCAATTAGCCTTACATGGCGTTTTAATCACCCACCATCATTGGGATCATACCAACGGGATATCTGAATTAATTCAACACTATCCGGCACCAGTTTTTGCCTCCGTTCGCTGTCATATCCCAGGCATAACACATCACTTAGCAGAACATCAAACAATTGCTCTGGATTTGTTTCCATCATTACAAGTTATCGATATTCCAGGGCATACGCTGGATCACATCGCCTTTTATTCTCCTGGGATCTTATTTTGCGGTGATACACTGTTTTCTGCAGGATGTGGGCGTGTTTTTGAGGGCACAGCAGAACAATTGTATGCATCTCTGCAAAAATTATCAGCGTTACCCGATGATACAAAAGTCTATTGCGCGCATGAATACACCGTCAATAACTTGCGTTTTTCATACCAAGTTGAGCCTGAGAATCTTGCAGCCAATCAACATATGCATACCACGATGGCGCTGCAAAAAAACAATGAACCCACATTACCGTCTTTATTAAAACTGGAAAAAGAAATCAATCCCTTTTTACGTTGTCATAACGAAAGTTTGATTCAACGTGTTGAACAACATGCTGGGCGAAAGTTACCACAAGCCGTTGATGTATTCCGTGAATTACGCAAGTGGAAAGATATTTTTTAAGGCGATAATGACTGATGATACAAAATAAGTTGGTACTTGTTTTAAATCGTTGACATTATTTTGTCTCAGTCATCGCTTCGCCACTTCAGTGGCGAAGCGATGACTGAGGCCCATTATTTTCCCCGCAAACGAATTCCGTTTTCTTCGATTGTAATCTCACCACGCTTATAAAGTTGGCCAATCGCGCTTTTAAAACTTTTTTTACTGTCATTGAATGCGCGCTGGATATCCTGAGAGGGACTTTTATCATGCAGCGGTAAAAAGCCACCGGCTTTATGCAATTCGGTCATGATATGGCTTGCGAGATCGTGGATACTATCTTGGCCCATTTTTCTTAAAGTAACATCAATTTTGCCATCATCTCGTACGGTTTTGATATACCCTCGCGTTCTTGAGCCATAACGCAACGTCTGAAAAATATCTGCGGAATGAACTAAACCCCAATGGCTGTCATTAATAATGACTTTATATCCCAGCGCGGTCGTTTCTGCAATCATCAGACTGACTTCATCCCCTTGTTTAAAGCGTGCGGGCGATTTATCAAGGAAACAATCAAGTTTGGAGCTAGCAATAATACGCCCCTGATTGTCTTGCTTCACATAGACAATATAGGACTTATCTTTCTCCATCGGTCGAAGCTGCTCTGGCTTGGGTACCAACAAGTCTTTATCCAAACCCCAGTCGAGGAAAGCGCCGACGCGATTCACATCTATCACTTTCAAATGAGCACAACTCCCCAAGTTGGCTCGAGGACGTTGCGTTGTTGCGATGATTTTGTCTTCTGAATCAAAGTAAATAAAGACATCTAACATATCGTTTACCTTGGTCCCTTTTGGCACATACTTATTGGGCAACAAAATTTCGCCCCAATCGTCGCCATCCAGGTAAATTCCAAAAGGTACTTCTTTGACCACCATTAACCGGTTAAACTGGCCTATATTAATCATTTTTTAACTCGAATGTATTGAATTGCCAAGTTTACCATGATTACTCTCAAAGTTTCAGGGCAAACCTTACTTAGGCGCAAAACATCGATTGTAACTCCTGCTAAAATAATTTACCGGGAGTTACAATAATGATACAATACCGTCAACTTGATTAAACTATATCTTTATGAGCATTATTCTAAAGCGATTAGAGCGATCTTTTGCAGTATTTCTTCAACCACATCAATCCAAAGAAACCATTGCAAGTTACATTCATTCTCTTTCCTCTGAGGCGCGTGCGGAATTAATCGCTCACCATGCCCAGCTCAATATTGAATACAACACTCTTTGCTCAAAAATCGCCATTTCGTTGGAAGTTAACCCTAACATATTTGAACTCCGCGAACAGATGGTAGATGCGCTCAAAACGGCGGAACTTCTAGACATCATTTACCGAGATTATTTAGATTCGCCTATAGACACAAATAGACTGCAAAGAGAGCAACAGGCCATCCGTCAATGGCTTTATCTGGAGCAGAGTGACGCCATTGTCGCCGTGAATAAAACGTACTTCGAGCAATGGATCCGTGATAACACAAACTATTTTAATTTTCACAGACTGTTTGCCGTACGATTCAGAAAATTAATATTAGCCATCACGCCATTCATTTACTCAGATTCCATCTATAACGAAACGATACAACCGATTGATCAATATGCGTCCCTATTATTAACCAATATAGCCTGCTTCTATTTTTTACCACGACTCGTTGATAATCTTGCCATGATTATCAAACACACCGTTGAATACGACACGATGAGTGAAGAGGAAAAGGCTCTGGGTTGGCAAACTCGGCTGAGCATTCAATTGCGCGCACGGTGGGTTGACCTCTCTAACGACATACCCTGGCTTATTGACAACATCATCAGTATGTTCGTCCTTGTTGGACCTTTACTCCCTTATAAAATTGTATATTCCATTTGCATGCAACTTTGTGACATTACTCAAGCGTGCACCCAACGCGCTATAGAGATTGATAGCCTTTATCACCAACGGGATGAATACATCAAATGTCGTGACGACTTTGACAGTGAGACCAATGAATATCATCAATTGAATAGCTTCATCGAACACTTCGATAAACTAATCGAGTATGAAAATCAAAGGTTATTAATTCCAATCATCAATACCAGCATTCTTCTTCTAGCACTCATTCTCGCAACGCCCATCCTTGCACCTGGGTGTGCCGTTGCAGGTGGTATTATCGCAGTTTTAGCGACCTTCGGCTCTTATCTTACAAAACAGCATATCGAGGCACAAAAACCTCCCAATAGATTGTTTGATTCATTGGAAAGTACACCGAGTAATACCGGATTTTTTAGCGGCCGCGCCCCTGCTCCTAATAATGAAGTCCATAGTCTTGAACAAACCGCCCTTCGTTAAGTATGGATCAATTCATCAAAATCAACGAGAATAAAGGGGTAAAGGGTAAGGGCAACGGATCGGGCAGGGGCACGGGCACGCTCACGGGCACGTGAATGAGCGCTACGCGAGTCTTTAAAATATAAAATCCGCGTAGCGTACATTCACGTGCCCGTGCCCCTGCCCGATCCGTTGCAGTTGCAGTTGCAGTTAAAGTTTTCCAAGGATCCACTATGACAATGCTTCGTTCTTATTTTTTCCCCATTATTCTACTTGCATCCATTATCCTTGGCGGAGCAACCGGTTATTTTTTAGGTGAATCGGCGCACTATTTAAAACCCTTTGGCGATATTTTTCTGAATTTGATTTTCACAACAATTGTACCGCTTATTTTTTTCAATGTATCTTCCGCAATCGCGCGCACAGGCTCCGTCGGTAAATTAGGTCGTATATTCTCCTCAATGGCGATTGTCTTTATGTTTACAGGCTTAGTAGCTGCGAGTCTTGCCATTATCGTGGTCATACTCTTCCCGCCGGCACAAGGCGTTGATTTGACAATAGCCATATCTCAAAAACCTGTGACCGATGGCTTTTTTAATCAAATTGCAGAGATTTTCACGGTTTCTGATTTTTCTAAATTGCTCTCACATAAAAATATGCTGGCCCTCATTGTCTTTTCAATTCTGGTGGGGCTGGCAGCATCGTCAACGAACAATAAAAAAGAAAACAATTTTGCCGCATTTTTGCAGTCCGGCGAAGAAGTATTTATGCGTGTATTTTCACTGATCATGCTGTATGCCCCAATCGGCTTTTTCGCCTATTTTGCCGTGATGGTCAGCGAGCTTGGCCCGGCGCTCATGCAAAGCTACGTTCGTGTTGCAATTATCTACTATCTGTTTGCAATTGCTTACTTCGTTCTGGCTTACACCGCCTATGCCTATCTTGCTGGAAAAACTGCGGGTATCCAATTATTTTGGAACAATGTATTTCTTCCGGCGGCAACGTCGATCGCGACCTGCAGCAGTGCGGCCAGTATTCCGGCGAATTTGGTGGCCACACGAGCGATGGGCGTTCCGCTTGAAATTGTAGA
The DNA here is from genome assembly GCA_963784615.1 of uncultured Gammaproteobacteria bacterium. Classification (GTDB taxonomy): domain Bacteria; phylum Pseudomonadota; class Gammaproteobacteria; order Legionellales; family Legionellaceae; genus UBA11403. Next base: position 289,334 of record CAWASG010000001.1, on the reverse strand, counting down.
GACGGCCATTCCATTGGGATCAATAATCCATAAAGATGGCTCCGTCATCGGCGGTGTGGTAAAAATCGCGTTCTTGTTCGGTGTGTTTCATTTGAGTTTTACGGGTGCATCGGTTTTATTGACCGCATTAGGTGTGTCTTTGCTGGTAGGCACGGTAATGGGCGCCATTCCAAGCGGCGGCATGCTAGGTGAGTTGTTGATTTTAACAGCCTATGGATTACCGCCCTCTGCGTTAATTGCGATTGCCGCAATTAGCATTATCATTGATCCGATTGCAACCATGCTAAATGTGACTGGAAATAGTGTCAGTGCCATGATGATTGCGCGTTTGGTTGATAGAAAATAATGAACAACCGAGCCGCGGCCGTGAGGGAGCGTTCACAGAACCATCAGGAGGCAAGTTTCTCGTTAAATGGCAAAATATGGCAGTAAAAATAATAAAATAACAGGTTTATAGCCTTACATTACATGAGGCGTCTGCTTAAGCTCCTTCTCCAAATGCTCAAATAACGCTTCTATTGATTTAAAGCCTTCAAGCCTTGCTACTGCCTTAGTCAGCTCTAGAAACTGGCCATTGTTAACCACAGCAAAGCGTAATTCAGTAACATCGACTTGAGCAGGATTAACAAGTACGTTTAACAGTGCTTTTAAGGCAACCGTTTGATTGTGGCCAGCTACTCGAGAAACAGCGAAAAATGAGACAGCCCCCTTTTTTGAATCATGTGTCATTGACTCAAACACATTTCTCAGCAGTTCAATATACATTGGCTTATGTTCTATGTAGGGCAACCGCTTGGAAAGGTATTTTAGAGAATGAATCAGCGTATTTGCCTGTAAAATACTCTGATTACTGTTGAATAACGTTTCAATTTCCTTGACAACCTCTTTCCTGGCTTTCTCATCAGGAAGTTGCGCGGCAAATTTAATAACATAGCCCCGCTTCATCTCAGCACTGATTGTTTGAACCAACTCAGGTTTAAGTAACCATAATTTTAAAGCTACCAATATATGATTGTTCGACATGTTTAATAATAATTTGCAATCCTGGGCTGTTTTCACATAATAATCCAACCACGATTTATCTGACTGATCCTTTGCTAAAATGGCTTTCCATCGGTCAGACTCGGGTAATAGTAATAACCTTTTTGAAATAGAATCTGAAGAATAGGCTCGCTCCGTTAAGAACAAACTGTAATACTGACACGGCAAAAGTAAAATATTTAACCGATTAGAAGCGGGCACAAAACTTAATACTTGCTCAACTTGCTGATTAGCAGCCACTTGACTTCTGATAGCTTCACTTTCCATTAATTCCTTTAACAATAAATCAGGAGAGTATATTTTTTTAAATACGTATTTCATCACTTCTAAATCAACGTTATACATGGTATAGAAAGGAGCATCACATTCGCTTTTTCTTATAAAAGCAGCAACTTGACTTTCTTTGTCAGGAAATAAACCCAGCAAAAAATTAAACGACGATAGATTTGATAAAGATACAGCCAATGCTGAATGTCTAAACTTATCACCAGATAATATAGCCAGCAATCGCGCTTGATCATTGGGATACAATGAAAGAAGCATTTTCAACGAGTCAAAGTTTCCAGCAGAAATCGCTAAAGTCGTGTATCCCCGCCTTATTTCTTGTATTGCGTTTAAGCGCGCTTCATCACTTGGGAACTGGTCTAATAATACTTGTAGAAGCTCGGGTTCTGTTGCGAGACAGCGCAATACGGAGCAGCCTAATGTACATTTATTCATTATTGCCTGAATGCATGAATCTTTATCAGGAAATGCCGCAAGTATTTTCTTTAAAACTTCAGGGGAAATATCAGAATTATGCAATAAAGTGCAGCCGGCTTTATTTTTTTGATTAATCATTGCTAATTGAGCGTGCTCACGCAATTTGATGGTCAGTTTTACACGATAATTGATGGTTGCAATGCGCCATAAAATGCACAGCCTCCCTGCTGTATTTTTTCCAGATTAGAAAGGTGGATTATCCTCCTTCATATTAATATCAGCCATGGTTCCAATGACTGATTCTCGATAATAACGTTCTATTTGATGATGGTAATGCTCACCAAACGCAACCATCAGTGCATAAAAGAAATCCTGCACATTGACCGCTGCTTCATCGGTGAGTGTCGGTGCTTCAATGACTAAATATTTCATCGCTTTCTCCCGATTAAGCTTTTTTTCGTTTGTTTGATGAGACCGAAGTGGTGAAACACTCAAAATACAACTGCTCATCCAATTGTGGACGCTCAAGGCGTGCGGCCATATCCAGCAGTTCCCCAGACATGTTGCAAAGGATCCGACTGTTTCCGGCTGCGTGTTCACAAAGGGTGTTTATCAGCCCTGTCGTCATTAGCCCAGGGTTGCCAGCGTGTTCCAATAGATGTTGCAGCGTTTGGGTTAACTGCTCAATGCTGGCGTGTTCTGTGAGCAGGCGGATCCGAATACGACTACCCAAAGGCATCAGATCGTCGCGGCGTAGTTTATCATTTAATCTTTGATCACCAGCCAGAATGACGCTGAGCAAGTTACGTGAGTCAAATTGCATACTGGTCAGTAACCGTAGTTCACTTAAGACTTCTGGCGACATTTCCTGTGCCTCGTCAATGATAAGCACTGGGCGTAACAAGGTGCTATCAACGTGAGTGAGCCATCGTTCGCGTAAATTTTTGAAGCCACCCCAACGATTGCTGGCCGTAAGTGGCACACAAAAAACATCCCCCAGTTCACGATAAAAATCAGCAAGCCTTGAGTTAGCATGACTGATGACGCCGATCTGCGCATCACGCACGCGTGTAAGGCGTGAAGCCAAAACGCGCAAGGCAACACTTTTACCTGTGCCAGGATCACCGCTCACTAAAGCAAAACCACCTTCACGAAGTAATGATTGCTCAACACGCCAGCAAAAATTCTCGAGCTTTGGGTAAATGCACAAGGCTTCTACGGGGATATCCGAGATGAATGGATTGTATTTTAGACCATAAAGAGCCAGTAGTTTTTTACTCATGTTCAGATTCTCCTTTGGGTAAATAGGCCGGAGGAAGGCCGGTGGCCGCGTATTCTGCCATCAGTGCTTTTAGCAAGGGCGCAACGCCTGTTGATACAAGCTCTTCGCTGGGCTCTTGTTCACCGGAATTGGTGAAAGTTCGACGCTGACCTGAAGCGTTTTCTGATTTGTCTTGTGGATAAATCATACTTAACAGTGTGTTGGTGTGTGGATCGACAAGCCTTACAGAGCCTAAGTCCCACCGTGCATAGCGGATGTACAATATCTCCAAACTGCGGTATTGCGATGGCACTTCAAAGCGTTTGCCATCAAGACTGAATGTTCCATCTGATTTACGTTGCCTGCGATGCACCTGAGTGCAAAAAGCATGATGTAACGCTGCGGTGTCAGGACACGGTCGACCAACATCGGCATCCTTCATATAGCGCGCAAGCGGTGAGCAGCCAATCTCGGAATGTACTTTTTGATGGTATTCACGCTCGACCCAAGCAAGGGTGCTTTTATTGAGTAACGACAAGGTTATCTCCTCCTCACCCTCAAGCATAGCCATCAATCGCCCTTCAACTTGCGCCCAAAAAACCTCCTGTTTCGCGTTTTGGTAGGGAGAATAAGGTAGTGTAGGTTGATGTAGAATGCCCAATCTCGCAAGCCCTTCGGTAAACTCAGCCGAAGTCATCGCACTGCCATTGTCACTCATCAGAGCGCGCGGTAAGGCGCGTTTCTGTAGTGCCTGCATAAACCCATGTACCAGCGTCTCTGCGGTTTCATCCATGTACCATTGAGCATGACAAATCAGGCGGGAGCGGTCATCCAGAATGGCAAGTAATAAGGGTTTATGCCATTGACCGTCTCGTCCCAAAATTCTGCGTGAGCCATGGTGAAAATCAAGGTGCCATAACGTGTTAACATGGTCGACTTCATAACTTCTGACCTCTCGTTTCTCTAGCCTATCAGCTGCGAGGATGGCGCCTTCTGTATGTCGTCTTTTCCGCCCAGGTTGCTTGCAGAAACCATTCGACTTCATGTAACGACGAATCGTATTGTAAGACGGCAAGACGCCTAACTCAGGCGTTGTCTTTGCAATCACATAGAGGTTATCTACGTGTAACTGGTAGCTCCAGCTTGGATGTGAACGATGTTGATGTTGGATGCTCATCTTTAATGGGGCTGAGAGCGTGTGACTACTCCCGGCATCTGTACGGCGTTTCGTTCGCAAAGCACCGACCGGGTCGTTCTCATGGCGAGATTGATAAAGCCATCGCTCAATCGTCGATAGTCCAAAATGAACTGGTAATCCTGTAATGGGATGCTGCCATTGCTTTTGAGCTAAAGAAGCCAGCTCAATCTGTAGTTGCCCTTTATCCGGCGGCGCTGCCAAAAGTGGGCCAATAACCGAAAAGCGAAATCGGGCCCACCGTTCTTGGCGAGTACCAACATCGGGCTTCTTGTTGCTCATAAAAACTCCTGCTTGTTTAAGAAGTTTATGAGTCTACTGGATGTCTAACTTGATCTAAAGATGCAAACTCTGCGCGAATAACTCCCTCCTTTAGACAGCGCGATAAACGCCCGCTGTCATTGGCGCTAAAAACTGCAAGGCATTTACCAGTTTTTGACTCAGGTTGTCTGGAAAAATCAAAAGAAGTTGTCGAGGAAATGGGCCAACAATGGCCTTTACGGGCAGGAATGCTTTAGCCTGTTTCCAAAAAGCAGTGCCAATAAAACAATCTCGCCACCAACGACGCCAACGCCCCCAGGTTCGCAGACTGATGCTGATACCAAAATAACGCGTTACTTGGTAATACCGGCGCCTCGAAGCACTGGACATGAAGGCGGAGATAAGCACGATAATCGCAGCCGGAAAACGATGTCGCCCCAAAAACCGTACCGATGGTGTTGTCACACGCTTTCGGCAGTTTCCGCAGCAAAGACTGCGCCGACTATCATAATGCTCACGGCATGATGCAGGTAACCCGAGGGGACTACGAGGGTAATCGGCTTGATATAAAGGACCGTTACAGAAAGGACAGTCTTCAGCTCGAACTTTCTCAGCCATTTCATCATCGATATGCACGAATAACGGATGAAAACTGGTCTTTTTTAATAGTTCATGGTACATTTAGGCTCTCTTTGTTCGTCGTTGAACGTAAGAGTACCCTTCATGAGGTTTTAATCAAGCTTTATGAGGGGTTTTTTATTTGTACATCAATGAACGTGGCTGGAATTACGGGGAAATCCATCAGATTGTGTGTTCAGGCTGAAGCATCTGAGTCAATAAACACGTCATCATCATGATCCTCCGCTGCTGGAATGTCCCGTATTATTTGTTTTTCACGTTGTTGATATTCTGTATACTGAAAACGAATACGCTCTTTAGCCAAACGCAGGAGTGCGCTGATTGATATTTTGGATTCTCTAACAATAAATAAGCGTGATATAAGCCATTATCGGTTGCGCGATTCAAACCGCTTACTTCTATTTCGGATAAGTTCTTACCTAAATATGCGTATAAATCTTTAATGATATGTCTTTCATTTTGATTTGAACCGGCTAGTTCATCACAGACTCGTTCGATATTAAGCGGCGGCGCATCATGTTGCTTGTAATGCTCTACTAAACGATTTCTAATATGAAGATAGTGCGACTTTCTCTGTAGTTCCTTAGCTTTTGTTATTTTTTTATTGCGTTCATCTTTATTGACTTCTCGACTTTGCATGGTTGTATGCAATTCTTTATAAATATAGGCCAATAGCGTTCTCACTACGCCACCTGAAATATAAACTTCTAAATTGTCTTGATTAGCCCCTTCTGGCAAGCATTTTTGCATTTTCTCTACTAGTTTCTGAAAAAAATGTCCCGTTGCGGGTTGTCCTTTTTCATCCACATAAACTAGATTTAACCTATTTAAAATAGCTTCAAGGTTGGCAGATAATAGATTTTCTACCTGAACTAAAGATTTTGCTCTAGCCCCTTTTTGGGATGCTGCTATTCTGTGTGTGACTTCTTGAAAAGAATTTGGAAATTCTTTTGCAATGTCGAATTTTTGTTTCATTTTACAAACACCCAGAGTGATTAATGCTTGGTATTTTAGATTACTTTATGGGCGCAGCCAAGGTATGTCGTCGCATCAGGCAGGACGAGTGCTTCCTGTACGATATTGTCCGGAAGGCTATTTTTTTAGGTTTTCATCGATTAGAGAGTATAATACGTGCTTTCAATATAGGAATATTAATGCATATGAACGGATTCTTAACATCGATAAAACGCTGTCTATTGCTATGCCTCTATCCATTTGCACTGCATGCCTCATTTATTGAATCAACTCAGGGAACAGCGGTTATTAATGATGCGACCGCTGCTTACCATAATCCTGCCGCTTTAACCCTGCTGAACAATCCTCAGCTCATCGCGCTTGAGTCAATTGCATCTTTTCATGCGCACTTTTCCGGCCAATCGATACAGTCAAGAACTGGGTTTACTCAATCAGGCATTTCAAGTGCAACAACGCATTATAATTTGCCGTCATTGTATTTGGCAAAACCCACGACGGATAAAATCACAGCTGGACTGGCTGTGGTAGCGAACAGTTTTGGAAGAGATTTAGAGCAAAACTCTATTCTTCGTTATGATCAATCCAGTAATAAAATTCAAGGCATTGATATCGTTCCTGCAATGGGTATAAAACTTAATGAGTATGTATCATTAGGTGCAGCGCTCAACCTGACCTATGCTGATTTTCTTTTGCGCCCGATCAGTGGTTTTCCCAGTTTAAATATTCCAGATAGTCCAAGTCGCAACGACAGTAAAGGAAATGGAGCTGGAGGCGATGTCGGACTATTATTAAAGCCAAGCAAGGCAACAACGATTGGCTTTAATTATCGTAGTGCTGTGACCTATCGACTCCATGGAAAAAGTGTGTATGAAGGTCAACCCGAAGTGATGTCCAATCATTATTATTTTAATTTTTTTACGCCCGCGAGAAGTGTGGCGTCCATCAACCATTTTGTCACGCCTACTTTAGGGTTCATTGGTACTGTTCAATACATCCAATGGAATATATTTAAAGAGATCAACATTCACGGCATCGCAACGCCGATTGGTGCTCAGTCAGGTACTGTTCCTTATCACTTACACAATGCCTGGCTCTTTACCATTGGCGGTCATTATCGCATAACGCCGAAATGGATTATCCGCATTGCCAGCACCTACAATCAATCCCCTGGAAATGCCAATTACCAAATAGCGAGTGGTGATAGTATTATTTTAGGCGGCTCGATGGGGTATGACATCAATAAAAATATCTCGATTGACGGCAGCTACGCCCATGCGTTTGTGCAAAATCAGAATATCAATATCACCGGCGGAAGAAATTGGGTTAATGGTGTGAACAGAGGAAGTAGAGACGCATTATCTTTAAAACTGACATTCACGCCAAGTTAAATTACATTAGTCTGGCAAGATGATCGCTATGAATTTCAACAATGAAAGGGAATTTGGCGCGTCCGATCTTAAACAGCTGCTCGATTCACTTCAAAAACCGGATGCAGGGTCTGAACCTGCTCGTTGTGTCGTGAAGTAATGTGGTATTGGAATAGCCGCTGGCGGGCGTTTGCGTTTGCGCTTGCACCTAAATCCCAAGATGCCGTTAAAAACCATCTCAACACCTCAATATAGTTCCAAATTCCACCGGTTGTTCTCACCCACCAGGTAGCCCAATGGTGCAGATAAATGCTGATCTTTCGGAGAGAAACTTCATCTTTGACCATCACTTTTATCTGCTCACGTCACTTATCTGCTCAAGGTCGTGTTGGCTGAAATGATCTCGAATAATCATCGAATAGTTAGGAACGTTTTAAACCAGGTGTTTGTTCAGTAACAAGAAAACCTAGATGCATTTACAGCAATTCCCGCCGTAAAACCTGCACTGGTGGCGGAGTTCCTTCTCCCGATGTCGGGAGAAGGTGCCCGACAGGGCGGATGAGGGTAGATCAAAACACTGCGATTTAAACTGCCCTCACCCGCCCTGTCGGGCACCTTCTCCCATCAATGGGAGATGGCGCTCATACTGAGCATCGGCTTTTACGGCAGGAATTGCTGATGCATTTATTAATAAAGCTGCTAAGATTTAAAATAATACCGTCGTTCTAACTAACGGGAGAAATGCTCATGCCAAGTTTTACAGACATAGCCTCAACAGTGATAACCTCAGCAGCCACAGTAGCCGCAGATTGTGCTGCATCTGCTGTAATCAATTATGGGGTGTCAACCGCTATCGCCCCGTTTATGGGGCCTGTTGGCGCGGCTTTTTCCCCCAGGCTTTTCGCCGCAGCAGGTCAAACGATTGCTACGTCCGCTACAGCCGCCGTCATCACTAGTGGAATTATGACATGCGTCAAAGCAGCTGTTGTTAATCAGTCCCCTGAAAAAGCAAAAACCGCCGAAAAAATTTTCAATGAAGAATTTGATGATACGGATGTCCCACTGACAGCTAAGCCTTAAACGTACTGCGCGCAGTATCTTTCACTTTATCCACAGAAACTGTGGATAAAGTTGTGTGCAAGATGTGATGTGGCGTGAATAATTGCGATTAAGCAATCATAGTCCCTAGATATCATTCGCTAAAGATTCGTTTGTTGAAAGTGACGACGCTCTACTCCCTTGGCTTTCCAGATCGAGGTCTGTTGCATCGTCTTCAATGCGTTGTCGACGGAAAATGCGAACAGCGGGCCTAGGAAAGAAAATCGCTGTTTGAGTCGCTAGAGAACTATTAGAGCGGCAGTAATTGGTATGTTGAATTTCAATGTAGTCGTTAATTCTTTTTTGATCCCGCGTTTCTACATTACATTTCAAAAATTCACCAGATGCTGTTGTCGTTTGCAATAAGTTTTTAATATCAGAGTCTATCAAATTATTTTTCAAATACATAAAGCAACTTTGGAATACCGAAAAACTACAATGATTAGCCGCGATGTGCAACAGCGTCTCTTCATCGTCGTTCATATAATTAAGCGGAACTGCAATATTTTGTACACCGGTTTTTTCTTTGTATCGTTCCACCATGTTTAAATACAATGAAACATTTCCTGGTGTAAAGACGTCCGGATTTAACATTTTGCCAGTTTCCAGGCCACAAAGTAACGCCAAAATCTCCCACTGAGCATGATCTGCTGCTTGCTCTGCCATTATTTTTATTTCTGATGCCGATAATGCATTTTTACCTGTGAAACGGCATGTTGCGATCACAAGATCCAATTCTGAATATTGAACACCCAAACGAAAAATAGATACGATGTTCTCTTTCAATAGCATATCGGCCGTTGCAGTCATTAATAACTGGTGTAATTTATTCTGATAGCATGCAATTACAAGAGAATTCAGTGGAACATTTTCCAGTTGATTTAATAATGAGGCGATCGTTTGGTTTCGAATTGTTCCTGTAAATTGAATCAATGACCAGAGTCGGTCGATTCCTAAGAGATCTTGTTTTTCAATGGCTGTTTTGATGATATGAATGATACTATCATCTTCAATAGGTATTCTACGAAGCAGCACGCTGCGCAACGCTGTTTTTTCACTTGTATATGCATGATAAAGCACGCTCCGTTCATCACCGAATGATTGCATCACACATTGTTCCACTATATTTAATTCTACAGCGAGATTGAGTAAGGCCTCAACGAGTGGTTCGCTAATAAAGTCAGTCTGTAATGCTTCTTGCATAATACGGATGCGTCTGTCTGGATCTGCTGATATGCCCTCCAATAACGTATTTAGCTCAAATGGTCTATTCTCCAGAACACAGCACTCGTAATTATCCTGCAATATTTTTGCATGAAGCTGATAGATGGTAAATGGATAAACATACTCTCGAGAAAGTGAACTATAAAAACGTTTAAACAGATTCACTTGAGATAACTGACTACCCCATAATTGTAAGACCGCTTCATAATCGATCGTGTGATGATTAAATGCATCAATTGCAGCATTAATATTATTTGAATACACACCCATTGTCCTCCATGTTTGGGGGTATAATTCCGGTATGATTGGGGTTATTAATTCGAATTCTTCATCCAACAAAATGTTTCCACTCTGTAATAACAAGTCAAAGATGGACTTTAACACCAGGGCGTGTTCAAACGAACTATATTCGCCCAACAAGAAACACAAATCTTCGGATAAATTTTTCGATAGCCTTACCAGATAGGGCAAGTGATGAATGTTTTGGTATTTCACATCAGTGCATAACGTTTGAATGGTTTCATGGAGTGATACTTGAGAATATGGAAGGCGGTTAAGATCTCCCCTTTTTACAGTGTGTATGTAAAAGGGATCTCGTTTTATAAGATCAATCAATGTGTTTTCGTTGTTTGAGTCGCTGGTAATAGGCATGACTGAGCCAATAGTGGAAAGCATCATTGCGCCTACTCTTGGTGAAAATTGACCGCTTAAAATATATCGAGGTAAATCTTCAATTAATTTTTTTCTGGAGGAAGACTGTATTAAATGTTTTAACGCGACGCGATGATGCTCCATTCTAAAATTCAATGCGTTGATAAATTGCCATCCAAATAAATCAAATAAATTGGCATGCATCTCATGAAAATTGATATGAAATTCCAGTTTTTTCAGTGATTTTTCACTAAGCACTTCAAAAGTGTTATTGTGCGCAAATAACTCTCCCATAACATTGTAGGAGCGTAGCGTACTATCTTCTTTTTGTTGATTAATAAATCCGCGCATTTGGGAAGGCGTCGTGTTCACGTGACTCAAGAAGTTCGATGATTTTTCAGACAGATTAGACAGCAAAAGATACGTTTGATGTAGAACTGAAATATCACAAACATGATACGCAAAATACTGATGTAATATTTTGGTGTCTTCGATTTCGCGTGGTGAAACATTATTTTCTAACAACCAATATAAAAAAGCAGCGAATTTATTGGGCTCTCCAAAGTACGCTGCGCCCAAAACAATCAAATCTTTAGGCGGGATTTTAGAAGATAATATGGTATCAAGTTGCAAATACCAGCTGAACATGCTGAGTTGTTTATGGTTTTCAATTTGAGTTGCAGATTCAAACCAATCTGTTAATTGTTCAAAACATGTAAAAGAATTCCGCCAACCATCAACAGAGATTGTTTGGTTACTTAAAAACTGATGCGCCATTGAAAGAAGTTCTTGTCGGTTTTTAAGATTTTTGATTGCATTATTGTCGATTGTATTTCTAAGAGAAATTGATGCGACACGTAACAACCGCTCAATGTTATCCAAACTATGATTTGCAATTATATCTGCTAAATTTTTAATATCATCGGCTTGCATGTCGACTCCATAATCCTAGAAAAAGCATAGGATAATTGGGCCTCAGTCATCGTTTCGCCAGAAACGCTTATGCCGTCGTTGCGAGCGAAGCGCGGCAATCCAGAATTCGGAGCACGGAACCCTGGACTGCCACGCTTCGCTCCCAATGAACTTCACAATATGTGCAATGTTGTATCAGGCGTCGTTGCGAGGCACGAAGCAATCCAGGGTTCGAAGCTTTGCTCCCTGGATTGCTTCGTGCCTCGCAACGACGACCTGCAAGTTCATTTCAGCTGTTTGTACCGAAGGTACTGGGCCGCTCGCAACGACGGATGGCGAAACGATGACTGAGGCCGATAATTGTGATTGTTTTTTTAAATTTATCGTGCTTATACTAAATTTCGTTACGGAAAACTATGAAATCAACATACCTTACTTTTTAAGGGTATCAGTATTTCTAATGTTATAGAAGAGGGATCTATCTATGCATATGTCATCACGTTTGGCGAATCAAATACACCCCACCTATCTTTTTTATGATCTTGAAACAACAGGCAAATCTTGTACATTTGATCAAATAATTCAATTTGCAGCGGTACGCGTTGATCACCAATTTCAAGAAATTGAACGATGCAATATCCGTATTGCTTTAAATCGTGATGTGATACCCAACCCGCAAGCTTTATTAGTCAATCGAACAACTGTTGAGCAACTCGCGGAAGGGGTCAGTGAGTACGATGCCATTCATAAAATTTATGACATGATGAATCAGCCCGGCACAACGAGCATCGGTTATAATTCAATTAAATTTGACGATAAGTTTTTACGCTTCTCTTTTTTTAGAAATTTATTACCCCCCTACCGACATCAGTATGCGAATTCATGTCATCGCATGGATATATTCCCCATGATGATTTTGGCGCATCAATTCCAGCCCGATTTGTTTCAATGGCCCGTTGTTAATGGGAAAATCTCTTTTAAATTAGAAGAGCTTGTTAAAGCAAATCAGTTATCTCGCGGTCAGTCGCATGATGCCTTGGTTGACGTGCTGGATACGATTGAGTTAGCAAAAATATTGCATCGAAATACGCCTTTTTGGAACGAAGCCACGGCGTTTTTTGATAAACAACAGGACATCGCGCGTATTGGACAGTGTGAAACGACTTATCGCTTGGGTGATTCGTCTTATCAACTGGGTTTTATGATGGACAATGAGCCATCACAGCCCTTTTTCCCAGCATTGTGTTTGGGAGTGCACAAAGTATACGCCAATCAAAGCCGCTGGCTTCGATTAGATAATGTCGTGTTACGTGACGCCACGCCTGAAAATGTTTTGCAGCAACCTAAAATAGTACGAAAAAAACAGGCTGAACCTCCTTTTTTCTTTCCATTTAACGATGTCCGATGTACAGCGCAATTAACGGATCATGCCAAGGCGATTGTTGAGGATAATTTACAATGGCTAAGTGAAAACCCGGATCAATTTTCCGCCCTTAAAAAATACCGTTTGGAGGATAAATATCCGAATCACACAAACTGTGATGCATCTGCTGCGCTATATCAAATTTCGTTTCCAACCACACAAGAAGAATCTCTTCTTCGTAAATTTCATTTGATATCGACCGACAGAAAATATGAAGTGATGTCGCACTTTAAAAATCCGGTTTATCGAGAGTTGGCCATTCGTATCATGGGACGCAACATGCCGAATATTCTCTCCAGTGATGATAAACTAATATACTATCGCTATTTGAATCGCGCACGTTCGCCTCATCAAGATGAACCCATCACCGATTTCCAAGGCGTAAAAAAATTAAGTATCGTCGACGCCTTGAATGAAACAAATTCATTACTGCAATTAAAAACAGAGCCACATCAGCAAGCTTTTTTACACGCGCTGAAAGCATGGTATCAAACGAGGAAATTGGTAATACCTGAGCCTGATGCTGAAGACAAAGCAGCCTCTACAGCTTGTGCGACGCCATTGCCTGCATCATTCTTACCACCATTTACCGCGGCCGATTTCGCAAGGTTATGTGAAAATGAGTATTACCGTTACATGCCAAATAGCGATGTCATTTCACATGTGCTTGTTAAAAACGATACAAGCGGCGCGGATACTCCAGCAATGCAATTTAAATTGCCAGACAACCACACGAATTTAGATGCACCGCTCGTTGGTCACTTATCAGAAATCACTCGTTTTAGCTTGCCTAACGATAAAGTCACCCTAGCGGGAATGATGGATGCCACCCCGATGATTTCGAGGCGATCGTATGCTATCGACATTTCACAAGGGGATAGTGCCCCGGATTCATACACACTTTTTCCGTTATCACCCAAAAAAAATCCGGTCACACAGGAAGATCGCCCAATTATTTATGACACGGCCAAAGTAGCTCGGTTTAGAGATACACCAGAGGCCCGTGCGACTGTTTCAAGTCTCCCACGGGTAACAAAGTCAAGTCCGGCGTTGGTGATAAAAAATGAAGATCTGACCAAACGCATGGCTGAACCGAGAAGGCCCGATCAAAACACCGTGATGGGACGTGCTCATGATGCAAAAAATCACGTCGATCTACGAAGACAGCGCGAAGAAAGTATTCTGGCGCACCCCGTTAGGAGGGGCTCACGCTCTGCAGTTGTTGAAATGGCGGAGTTTCATGATAAATATAGCTCTATTTTAACAGACGAGATGAATCAAATTCTAAGTGAGTCTATTCGTGCCCCATTGAATTCGAGTGAAGATGGTCAGGCACGACCGGAATGGTTACATCGTCACAGCCACAATTTACATGATATGCAAACGGATCCACAAAGAGCGGACAATCTAGGATCTGCGCAAAAACGATTTAATACGGAAATGATGATTCCTGAGCGTACGGTCCAGCATTTTGCTTTAAAAGTCCCCTCTTCTAAGAACAACATCAAATGCGCCTTTAAAATGTTACTAGATTCTGAGTTAATCGATGAAATTGATTTTGCTGTTATTATTCAAATTGCCGCGTTTAAAATTAAAATAACCCAGCATATTGATGTTTTTCAAAAAAATCCGCAATGCGTGAGAGCAAGTGATTTAGCCTCTTTAGTGAATATTTTATATTTATTAATGCAACATACGACACCACTGTCTTTACAGCCCATAAGGATGGGGCGAGTAGATGCAAGCATTATTCGATTCCCAGGAAACTTTTTTCAACGCAAAAATGAAGATGAAGACGCATGTGGTACGGCGTTAGTTAGAAATGAAACAATGATCGGACCGTATTTGTAACTAGTACATTGACAGACTATGTTTGATTAATAAAAAACGAACAACAACTGATCGGGCAAGGGCACGCACACGGGCGCGGGCACGTGAATGAGCGCTACGCGAATCTATAAAATATAAAAACCCGCGAAGCGTACATTCGCGTGCCCGTGTGCGTGCCCTTGCCCCTGCCCGTTTTTTGTTAATCATAGTTAAGCTGCCAATGTACTAGTACCGTTTCCATTTAGTTTTGACCGGTTGCTATATTCAAGTTGTTGGTATTTAAACCGAAATCCGAGCCACGACCGTTAGGGAGTGGAGCAGTGTCGGAGCCGGCTGAACTGCTCCACTCCCTAACGGTCGCGGCTCGGATTCCGATTTAATAACATTGATCCAACCGGTCAAAACTAAATGGATGGAGTACTAGGGTGTGTCAATGACAAGCCAGTAAAAATTTGATTAACAACGCTCAAAATTTGCATGAACTGATATTGTGTTCTACACTATAATCAATAATACTTATGATATTGGTTGATAGCCATTTTTCATGAGTCCTGTTCTAAACCAGGGGATTATTTTGAAATCACTTCAGAAAGCTTTGTTGATCGGTGGAATGAGTTTTGTTTTCATCACAGATACCAGTGTGGCGTTAGCGGCTGAGAATATCGCGAGCCAATCTTCTGTTGCACCAAAACCTGGATATTTACCTCTAGAAATAGTGAACAACACTAAATTGACTAATGTTCCTATCTATTTTTTTGCCAAAGCGTTGACTCCCAATCATCAACAATGCGTCATGACTTTTGCAAGCGATGGCGTTGGAACATGTACAGTTATCAATGCAAACTCTGTTCTCTCTAATTATGAAAGGGTATCCCTGGATAAATTACCCAAAAATAGTAAAGGAAACACCGTTCTTTATCTTCCAAAAGTGATTTCCGGGCGTATTTATTTTTCGATCGGACAGCCTATGGACCTTTATTATAATCCAACGTCGTCTTTAATAGAGGGATCTGATGGATTTAAGCCTAGTGATGCCAATTATTATACGCTCTACGACATGGTGGAATTCACCTATGATAATTCAGGTAGCTGGATGAATCCCTCTGCAGTAGACTTTTTTTCCTTCCCAATTAGTCTTCATCAAGAGACATCTACTGCAGTAAAACAAGCCGGATCTGATCGTTCACGAGCCGAGATTTTCAACACTGTGAAAAATGTATTTGATACCCATGACAAAACTGATTCAAAAGAATGGAATAAATTAATACTCCAATATACCGACAGCTCTAAGAATAAAACGATTTTAAGACTGGTCGCTCCTGGAAAAGCCGTTGCAACCGGTTTGCCCAAGACAACACCCTTTGATATCCACTATTTAGATCCCTATATAAAAGAGCTATCAACTTACTATAAAACACCCGGAAATACTTTAAAAGTTGATTGTAACGAAATTGGCAAAGGGATTTACACGGGTACTGTCGATAGTCAAAATCGATTCGTTTTCAAAAATAGCGCTGGCAATGATATGGTCTACATTGACATGCCAACCGATTCAAAGCCTTTTTTTGCCGGTGCTACGGGCTCTTTTGATGCGCCCAACAACACACCAAAAGCAATCATAGTGCGCCAATTAACAGCGGCATTTGAAGTGGGACTACTACCCGCACCAAGCGGTGCTATAATCAATAAAGCTTATTTTAATGCCAATCGAAGCAAATTCTTTACCGAGAATCCTTTGATGAATATTCCTGGTGGGCCATGGTATGATCTTTATTCCAAAGCATTGCACTCTGCTACAAGCCTTCCACTATATACATTCGCCTATGATGATGCGCTGGATCAAGATGGAACCTTACATGATCCGAACGCTCAAAGCCCTGGGGTTGTTTCTGTGGTATTACATGATATGTCATCAACCATACTACCCAACCCATTTTCAGATCCGAATAAATATAAAGTAACAGTTACTATCCCAAAAGCATCGACTGTTTTGTATAACAAGGTTGCCTTAACCAATACCCAAACCCTTACTGACGTAACGTCTCCATTCAATGTAACCTTAAATGGTCAATCTGCGAGAATTTATATAGATCCCACTATTATTCAACCCACTTCGCCCTTGTTGGCAGGGATTGTTGTTGTTCCAGATAAAAGTAATCCATTAACCGTAACGGTAAATTTCCCTGCGCCAAGTGATATCCCAGTGCCCATTGTGCCTTTGCCCGATCCTGTGCCTGTACCAACTACGAATCCAACGTCTGATCCAGCACCTACTCCAAGTCCGACTCCAACTCCAACTCCGAGTCCGAGTCCAACGCCAACACCAACGCCGAGTCCAACGCCAACACCAACGCCCATTGGAGCGTACACAGTAATGCCACGTATAGGCTTGAATAGTGTGATCACTACGCTTGAAGGTACCCCCTTAAGCGATAGAGTTGCATATATAACGACATCTCCGTTTAGTATTAAAGTAAACGGGGTTCCTGTAACCATTGATTTATTGAATAAAACAGCAACCGGTGCAAATGGTATCGTCGTTAACCCTGTTCAGGCAGATAAAACTGTATTTATAGACTTCCCAGCCAGCTCTGGTTTACCGGTTCCAAGTCCTACACCTCTACCTACACCAACCCCGGTGCCAACACCAACCCCTGCGCCAACACCAACGCCCGCGCCAACACCAACACCTGCGCCAACACCAACGCCTGCGCCAACACCAACGCCTGCGCCAACACCAACGCCTGCGCCAACACCTGCACCGCTGGGAACTTATATAATGACACCACGGATTGGCATAAACAGTGTACTAACCACTCTTGATGGCCAGCCTTTACCCGACAGAGTTGCCTATACAACAACATCTCCCTTTAGTGTTAAACTTAACGGGGTGCCTGTAACCATTAATTTATCAACTCAAACAGCCACTGGAGCAAATGGGATCGTCGTTAACGCTGTTCAAGCAGATAAGACTGTATTTATTGACTTCCCAGCTAATCTTGTTTCGCCCAATCCAAGTCCTGTACCAACGCCTGTACCGACACCAACGCCTGTACCAACACCAACGCCAGTGCCAACACCAACGCCAGTACCAACACCAACGCCAGTGCCAGTGCCAACACCAACGCCTGTGCCAACGCCAGTACCGACACCAACGCCTGTGCCAACACCAACGCCTGCTCCGATTGGAACTTATGTCGTGACACCACGTATTGGCACAAACAGCATACTCACCACGGCAGATGGAAGCCCCTTACCCGATAGAGTTGCCTATACGACTTCGTCTCCGTTCGTTGTTCAATTGAATGGAAAACAAGTAACGATTAATCTAGAGAACAGAACAGCCATTGGTGCCGATGGAGTGGTTGTTTATCCTACGCAGCCGAATGGCTCTGTATTTATTGATTTTCCTGGCAATACAGTTTCACCGACGCCAGCGCCTACACCGACGCCAACACCTACACCGACGCCAACACCTACACCGACGCCAACACCTACACCGACGCCAACGCCAACACCAACACCTACACCGACGCCAACACCTACACCGACGCCAGCGCCTACACCGACGCCAAATCCTGAAACGGAACCCTTAACGTTAACCTCATCTATTCATTATGCAAAAGAGTGCAGTGCAACCGGGTGCCCATCTGGTGCGTACCTCGTTAATACTGCCGCGGATATTGATATCATTGATAAAGCGCTACGCGCACAACACCAACCAACTGATCAGTGGTCAAATAATCGTTATGCGATTCTAATGGCACCTGGCACTTACAATTTACCCCGTTCCTTTGAGCTGGGATATTACACTCAAGTACTGGGACTAGGCACAAACGCTGATCAAGTCAACGTTAGCCCTGGCGTTGAAGCCCATAACCAATGCGGCTTATTAAAAGGTGATCCCGGATATAACCCTGGTGCAAAAAATCCCTTATGTACTACGGTTGGCGGTTTAAATAATTTTTGGCGTGGTATTGAAAACTTTGCCATGACATCGAATGACACCATGATTCTTGCTGTGTCTCAAGCGGCTCCAATTCGAAGCATTCACATCAAAGGCAGTTTGCTATTATGTGATTGGCATACAGATGATTACTCATGCGGATATACCAGCGGTGGATTTATGGGAAACTCAGTCATCGATAACGCCTTCATCCCTGGTTCTCAGCAACAATGGCTAACGCGTAACTCCAACATCAGTCACTCACAAACTGCGGTGTGGAATTCTGTCTTTGTCGGAACGCGCTTTTCAACACCGCCAACACCTCCAGCAACCATTGGTTTTCTCTATCAAACCATTCCAAACAATCCATGGACGAACTTCCCTCTATCAATCCAAAGTACAACACCGGTGATTAAAGAGAAGCCTTATCTGGTGTGTGATAATTGCAATACACCAGACAATAAAGCCAATTTTCACTGGAGCGTGATTGTGCCGGGACTCAGAAGCGGATCAACCGGCGTTGATATGGCTGTTGGCGAATCGTTTGATGTGAATACTCGGTTTTACGTTGTAGGACCAAAATCCGGCACCACATCGGCAGCTGGTGTGACCACGCTCAATGGAGACAATATAGCATCGATTAATTCGGCATTAGAGAATGGTAAGCATTTGCTCATCATGCCAGGCGTGTATAACTTAGATGGCGGAAGTATTAATGTCGGTAGTAATCATACCATTATTCTTGGTCTTGGTTTGCCTTCGCTGGTGTGCTCATCTGGCGCGCCTTGCATGAATGTCACTGCGACTAAAGGCGTTGAAATAGCAGGGATTACCTTTGATGCAGGTTATAGTTTAACGCCCAGTCTCCTCCAGATTGGAGCGGGTGCCGATGGTGGAGACAATAGTGGCGATCCAATCGTACTGTTTGATCTATTCTTCCGCATTGCTGAGACTCAGCTAGACTCACCTGGTTCAAACGTCCGTCAAACAGTTGCCGCTCTTATTATTCATACCAATCATGTCATTGGGGATAATTTATGGATCTGGAGAGGCGATCATGATAAAGCCAGCAGCCATGACCACACCGCCCCGATCAACAACTTGGTGGCGTGGCATCAAAATAAGGCACAATATGGACTGATTGTTTATGGCAATAACGTGACCATGTATGGCCTGGCCGTTGAGCATTTCCAAGATTATCAAACCATTTGGTATGGAGAGAATGGTAAGGTCTATTTTTATCAATCAGAAAAGCCCTATGACGTCATTCGAATGACCGATTGGATCTGCCGTGATCCTAAAACGGGCGTGCAATCAACGGAACTGGGATGCGCTTCTTATGTCATCGGTCCTGATGTTAAACAACACACTGCTCTTGGCGTTGGTGTTTACAGCTACTTTGCACTTGCAAGTACCGATGGCCTAGGTATAGATTCGCCTACTGCAATTATCGCCCCCTTTACCCCTGGTGTTTCCTTAGAGCATATTGTCACAAAATGGTTGGATGGTGACGCTAACAGCAGCATTAAGAATATGGTGACCAGCCATGGACCTAATAAAATATGTTTGGGATTACCGGTCACTAAAACGGATGATTTGACCATCATGGGTAAGTTCGATGGGTCTTTAACTGCGCCTACGCCATGCCCGATAGAGCCAGTCCCATAAGTATATGAACACTTGGATATAAAAATATAATGGAGGATTGCAAATATGAAGTGTTTACTAACCACCGCTCTTGCCATGATGACCTTATTCACAGGAGAAGGTTTTGCGACAGAAACACCTGCACCAACCCAAGATCCGTTCTTTAAAGAACCAACCGACCGCTCGGTGATGTTAGAAACGCTCGATGGGACAAGAATTAAGGCGACTATTTCTCATCAAGATGTCTCTCAATTAAAACTAAAACCAGGGGTTCAATTTGAACTATTTAGTATCGAACCCTACCGTAAAATATGGATAAACTCAAAAGATCATGGAAAGAATTCAAAAAAATAAAGCGACTCTTGACTACATATTACAACACAAATCTGAGGAGGATATATTATTGACCCTTCATAATCCGGCGTACTAATCCAGCAAGTACCCTACCTGGGCCTATCTCTTCAAAGTCCGATACACCTTGGGCTAATAAATAATCTATGGTTTCAGTCCAGCGCACAGATGATGTAATTTGTTCTGTAATCGTTTGATGAATAGCATTGTCTTGATAAGGTCTTGCGGTCGTATTTGCAATGACGGGGATCGCGGGTGTTAAAAATGTAAAATCCTTAATAAACAATTCAAATTGTTCCTGCGCTGCTCGCATAAGCGGAGAATGAAAAGCACCGCTTACCACTAATGGGATGACCATAGCCGCGTTATATTGTTCGCATAAAACTTGAGCTTGATTAATATCGTCTTTGTTTCCAGTAATCACTATCTGAGAGTGAGAATTATAATTGGCGATTGTAACATTCGTAAGATGATGCTCTGTTAAAATTTGTTTTATTGCGTCAGCATGTAATCCAATAATCGCGGCCATTCCTCCGCCAGTCGTCTTCCCCATGAGCTCACCGCGCTTTTGAACCATCTTTAACCCTGTTTCAAAATCAAATACATCCGCCGCCAATAAGGCGTTGTATTCCCCCAGACTATGGCCCGCAACATAGGATGGCTTCCTGCCATTTTCTTGCAATTGATTAAAGTAGGTCAGCGCATTAACTGTATAGAGAGCCGGTTGAGTGTATTGAGTTTGATTTAACTGTGTTGACATCTCACCTAGACAGAGTGATTGTATAGAATAGCCCAAAATCGCGTCTGCTTTAGCCGTGATATCGGGAAATTTTTCAAATAATTCACCGCCCATACCTACAGATTGGGAGCCTTGCCCAGGGAAAAGGTAAGCTAACATAATCAATTTTCCTCGTAATAATGTTCCGTTATTGTATCACAATTCGGCCTCAGTCATCGTTTGCCCTGGCCCCCATTCACGAGTAGTTACTAAAATACTAAAAAAGGTTTACCATCATATAAAGGACGTTTCACTGTTTTTCAAGCCCTATGATAAATCATTAATATAAGGAGATAAGCATGGGTACTTCCGCTATCACCGGCGCTGAACTTGCGATACGTGCCGGTTTCAATTCTGTTTTATTTCAAAGCAACCAAACCAACAGTTCGAGCTTTGCCAGTGATGGCCTTGCAATGGTGAGCAGAGCAAAAGAGCGGATTGAAACATTTGTGAAAAGCAGTAATTCAGCTTCGTCTTCGTCTATGACACAGTTAGTAGAAGAGAATATGGATCTTATCCAATTTTCAATGAAAGCAGTGATCTATGCATACCAAACACTTTCCGAGCACATGAAAGCAACCACTGAATATCGAAAGCGCTTTGAGGAAGAACTACAATTAAACATGGCTACTTTTACCATACCTGGAAATGTAGAGTCGATGAAATTATCGAGGGAGCATCAAGCTGTTGAAGGATTTTTAAAAAAACTGAATCTTTACCCTGCGTTATTTGCTTACAGTGGCGTAAAAAATATTCTTGACGCGGAAGATAGCCGCACACGACATATGTGTGCCCTGCCCCTCTTCTCAATTAATCAACTCGAGCATCCCAGTGCAAGCCCCAGAGACCTGGATCAGGCTCGAATGGCAATTAGCCGTTTTTTTAATTCAAAAGCAATGCAGGCGCTGCAGAAAACTGCAGATAATTTCAGACAAGATAACCGCGTTGAGATTTTTTTTGAATCGTGGTGGGAAGAACTGAATTATCTCAATGATCTGCGAGCCCCACGATTAATTCTCACTATGTTGCTGAATATATTATGGAACCTTCAACATCCAGTCGATTGTAAAACAGGCTGTAGTTTACCATTAAATGAAAGTATCAAATTGTGCTCGCAATTTAACACGTTAATCAATGTCTACCTAGGTGATAAAAAAACGTCCGGAGGCCCTTATAAAATTAATTATCCGGGAATCGATTTTTGCAGAATAATCAGACATATTGAGCTAAAATCCAATGAACTGCATTTGGGATACATTGACGAAAAGCTACGTCAATTCAACCTCAAAAACTTAACCAACAATGCACATCTCACATTGAGAGCATTAGACACCAGCCTGTTTCAGCTTATCTTTAAAACAACAGATAACCAGCCTAATCAGCAAGCTGCTCTTGATATTGCCGACTCTATCAGCATGTTAAATGAATTATTAGACAAAAACGCTATTTTTTTTGACATTATTGATGAACAACGCAAAAAAATACCAAACTTATTTTTAGCAAATACATTTTTAAATACTGAGTCATGTACCGTCATTGATGCACTCATTATATTTTGCCATCTTACCAGTAAGCAGCGTCAAGTTTTAATCGATACCATCAAGGCTCACCCCGATGGTGGTGAAGGCGGCAGTTTACTTGCGGAAGAATTATCGATATTTGAACACGATTACATTCTACCGTTGGAAAAACCTCTGGTCACAGAAACATCAAACAATGTATCTGATCCATCAACCTTAGCAAAACTTTTGGCTTTAAAATTACTGCCATTATTCACGCTTGCCGCTGCAGATTTTCGAATTAAAGTGGATACAAGAAAAAGTTTAAATCGTATCAAGGAAACCACGAATGAAAATGGCTTTAGTCCTTATTATTCAGGAAATGACCAAGTCCAAATGATTAACAACACCGCCCAAGAACATTCCCCTCCTCCATCGGCCTTAACCAATGGAAAATATATCTATCACTGGTCCATCTCCCCCTACTTAAGACTGTCGCCAGAAGCAGCTGAATCGATTGATAGGCTACCCTGCAAACAATATCGAATGACACAAATCACTGAATTGCTCGATTATATTAGTGAATTAACACTGAATTATAAAAGTTTTTTACAATATAAAACCTTCCAGTCATTTTTATTAGATTGTCTGCAACAAGTCGATGCCGAGTACCGTCAATTTGCAGAAGAAGCAACTCTGGTGGAACAACTATTATCTCTTGATGGGAAACTAGATAGAACGCTAAAAAACATCTTGCAGACGATGATAACCCAACTGAGCGATAATTTATCCGCCTTTAGACAAACCATTGACGAGATTTCACATATCGTCGGGGCACCTGATTTTACGGAATTAAGAAAACAGGAGCTCGACAAACACATCAAACGTATTGAGAAAAAATTTGTTCAATTATTTGGAAAAACACCGGTCAATTTCACCAATACATACCAACAAATCCTTTCTCGAACAGATATAACGACTATCCGCTCTGATAAAGAAGAAAAGGTTAAACAACTTTACGAATTTGTGCTTAATTTTTTTACCGAAACCAAGCAAGTGCTAACACAATCTCAACCCAATCTACCGATACCGCCCCATTTTTTAAGCAAACTAAAATCAGATAAAATCAGCAAATACCTGTCTTTAATTGATTATTCAATTGAACACGTTCAGCACTTAAAGTCGGATGGGATTTTTTTATTAGATACCTCTGCCCTATTCGTTCAACTACAACTCATCGATGAAAATAAAACCTTCGGCAGAACAGACCAACAGGTCCAAAAATCAACCTATTGCCAAGTTATTTTAGAAGAACTTAAACGTCGCGTAAAACAACAAACAGCTAGAGAGAGAGCAACACCTAACGCCCAGCAACTCGATCCAAATGTCGTCTATGAAAGTACCCTACTAAGAAAAGCAACGACCTATTCGTTATTGCCCCACGCATCCACGCTACAATCAAGAACAATTACAACGCCCCTGGCCATGCCCCACTTATCAATACTCTCTGACCGATCACACCCTTCTTCAGCAGCAGCTCAATCAACCGACCAGGAGTTTCACCACGAACAGCGTGAACTATACGATCGCCAATTATCAAACGCATTCGATGCTTTAAAAAATGAATTAAAATCAATACTGCAAATCTATATCTCATCTAAAGAATACGAACAACCTACACATTGGTTTTTTCAAATGTTACATGTGATTAAAAATTGGTTTGGTTACTTATCCAATTTTATTTATGTCAGACTGCTTGACACTAAAATTGAAGTTGCAAGCAAAGTCCTCGACGCGCTTGTATCAAAGGAACAACCACGTACAAAACTATCACTCACCTCTAGCGAAATGGAAACACTTTCAAATGGATCCCTTGGCAATCACACATTTTATTTTAGAACACATGCATTCTGGAATGAATTTGCTCAGGTAGAGGAGGAGGGGGCGGAAGAACAGGCCGATTTAACTCCCCAGTACGTTGGCAACCTTATTTGATTTAATAAAAAAGATCGGCATCAGTCATCGTTTCCCCAGAAACGCTTATGGCGTCGCGCTTCGTTCCTAATGAACTTCACAATGTGTGCAATGTTGTATCAGGCGTCGTTGCGAGGTACGAAGCAATCCAGAAAACAAAGCTTCGAACCCTGGATTGCTTCGTGCCTCGCAACGACGCGACCTGCAAGTTCATTTCGGCTGTTTGTACCGAAGGTACTGGCCTTTACAGCAACGACGGATGACGGAGGACAAAAGATCATGAACTGATCGCGCAGAGACATGGGCACGTGAGCGCACCCGTGCCCGATCAGTTAACAATCTTTTTTTTTCAAGTCAAGATAAAACAGCCAATGTTCTAGCTTGTTCTCCAGACTCTCACAGAGTAAAATCAACTGAATCTTCTTCCACCGGATGCACAACCATGAGTATCAGTTTGTTTGACCTGTTTTCTATCGGTATTGGCCCATCAAGTTCGCATACTTGCGGCCCTATGTCAGCTGCCGATGAATTTATTATCTTGTTACAAGACCAGGCATTGTTAAATAAAACACACCGCGTCAAGACAGAGCTTTATGGATCTTTGGCTTTAACGGGAAAAGGACATGGAACGGATAAGGCTATTTTGAATGGTCTGGAAGGCAAAACACCTGAAACGGTTGATCCACAAAGCATGGTCCCACGTATGCATGAAATCATCCAATCCAAACAGCTCAATCTTGCTGGACAATATCCCATTGAATTTATTGAAGACCGTGATCTCGTTCTTTATCAAAAGGAAGAGTTACCCAAACATACCAATGGCATGCGATTTACAGCTTTCGATAGCGAGGGTAAGCCCATACTAAGCCAGGTATATTATTCAATTGGTGGCGGGTTTATCACCACCGAAGAAATGTTTGGTCAAGCAACATCCGACATCAATCAGCCGCCATACCCCTTTGAAACCGGTAAACAGCTATTACAACATTGTAAAGCCAATCAACTAACCATTGCCGAGTTAGTTATGGCTAACGAGCTAACTTGGCGCGATAAAGACGCCATTCATGAAGGAATACTGGCGCTTGCCAAGGTCATGAATGATTGCATTGAGAATGGCTGTCATCACCCCGGGATTTTACCGGGTGGGTTAAACGTCAAGCGACGTGCGCCTGAACTATTTCAAAAGCTCATTGAAAAAAAGGGTATTCCAAGTATTTACGAAAACTCAGATATCATGAATCACTTAAACCTTTATGCCATGGCTGTGAATGAAGAAAATGCAGCCGGTGGCCGAATCGTTACGGCACCCACCAATGGCGCAGCGGGGATTATTCCAGCGGTTCTGAAATATTGCCAGCTAGCACATGAGAAGTGGTCGAATGAAGATGTGTTCACCTATTTCCTCACGGCTACTGCCATAGGTATTCTCTATAAGAAAGGCGCGTCTATTTCTGGTGCGGAAGTCGGCTGCCAAGGCGAAGTCGGTGTCGCCTCCAGCATGGCGGCGGCGGCGATAACCGCTGTTCTTGGCGGAACCGTTGAACAGATTGAAAATGCGGCCGAAATCGCCATGGAACACCATTTGGGATTAACCTGCGACCCTATTGCAGGCCTTGTACAAATTCCATGTATAGAACGCAACGCGATGGGCTCGGTCAAAGCCGTGAATGCATCACGTATGGCACTCATCGGTGATGGACAACATCATGTTTCTCTCGACAAAGTGATTAAAACCATGAAGCAAACCGGGATTGATATGCAAAGTATTTATAAAGAGACATCGCTAGGCGGCTTGGCGGTGAATCATCCGGAGTGTTAAGGTTTATCTACCAATAAGTGATCGGGCAAGGGCACGTTAATAAGCGCTACGCAAATCTATATAATATCAAAACCCGCGTAGCGCACATTAAATAGAAACAGTCCTCAATGTGTAACGTGCGCTTTGGCAGTGATATCAACACCAACTGCGTGCATAACTGCGAGGGTTGCTTTTAAGGTCGGATTACCCTTCTCACTAAATGAACGGTAGAGCTGCTCCCGAGACAACCCTGTTTCCCGTGCTATTTCTGTCATACCCTTCGCACGAGCAACAACACCCAAGGCTCTAGCAATATAAGAAATATCACCGGTCTCAAAGGCATCCGTCATGAAAACTGCTATAGCTTCATGACTATCTAGTGCTGATGCTGGATCATAATCATAAAGTTGTTCTTTCATCTTACCTCCTCAACTCTTTTGAAAGTTTTTTAGCCAAATCAATATCCTGTTGTTGAGTACTTTTATCTCCTCCACACAACAATATAATGATTTCACTCCCCTGCTGCTGAAAGTAAACTCGATAGCCGGGTCCATAGTGGATTTTCAACTCACTAACTCCCTGCCCTACCGCTTCAACATCACCAAGCAGGCCATTAGAAAGACGAAATATTCTCGCTGCAATAAGCGCCTTCGCCCGCCGATCCCTCAGCTTACGCTCCCACTTTAAAAAAGTTTCAGTTTGTTTTATCTCAATCATAGCTTTATTGTAGTTTAAAAATCACATTTCAGCAAATATATGGTGTTATAAAAAACAGAGTTTAAAAAATAGCCTATAATCAAAAAGAATAAACAATTCAGAAGGGGAAATGTCATGAGTGAGCACGAAGATACTACAAAGACAAGGTTAGAGACAATTGACAAAATGTGTCAAGAAGAAATTGAAAGAAAAAAATCTGAGATCGAAACTAAACAGAAAGAATTGCACGACAAGCAGCATGTATCAGGTATTACTATCCAAGAACAATCTAAATATAACCAAGAAATTGCAAATCTTCAACAAGGACTCGAGAGCTTATCAAGAAATAAAATGGCTCTGGGTCAATTAACCCGCGCCATTTCCATTGCACATGAGGAGGTAGACGCATGGACTCCTGGCTTAATGAAAGCAATTGCGGTTGTTGAAAAATATAGTGTGTATTTAAAAGAACCAAAGGGGATTGATGAATTAGTTAATCAATCTTCAGAAGCACTGAATCTATTAGTAGAAGACATAAAATCTTGTAGTGCGGATAAGGGGCCAGGCGGGCGAGCAGTATCAGTTCTACAAATGGTTGGATACGAAATTGTAGGTATTGTTCTTGGCGCTTTTGCACTACTCGGCACTATTAAGATTATACTGCTCAACTCTCCTGGTAGAAAGGAAAATCAACAAGAATTAAAGAGTATGTGGGGATATGTAGGTAATCAATTTATGAATGCTTTTGAAAGCTATAAAGAAGCAATGACAGGTAAAGTAGAGCCCCCTGAATTAAAAAAATTAAGCCAGGAGTTAAAAGCGTTAAATGAGAAGTATACCCCAGCTACATCAGTAGCTACTCATCCACATGCTTTTCATCCTGCAACAAGCTCACAGAAAGATACTGATTACTCAATTCAAAAGGGAATCCATAACCAAGGACATCAAAAATGAACCACGGATCCGCGTAAATTTTACACAAATAGTGAGGCTCATTGGAAGCCGTGAAGCAATCAAACGTGACGTAGAGTGGACAAAGAAGCCGAGAGGCAACGTGTCCACCGCGCGCATCAGCCGCCTGTGTATTAACCGGTGGACACGTCGCCGTTGGCTCCTTTGTCCACCCTACATCCGCGTTCAAACATCCGCTTTAGCGATGGGCTCGGTCAAAGAATCTATAAAATATCAAAACCCGCGTAGCGCACATTAACGTGCCCGTGAGCGTGCCCCTGCCCGATCCCTTCCCGTTTGCTTTTGGTTAATCATAACTAAACGACCAATATAAAAGACCTAAAGAATGTTTACTTTTGTCGCAAATTCGCCTTTTTCACCACTCATAAGTAAGTAACTTATACGTTGATTTTCTTTTAATTCTTTATATCCCGCTATTTCAACCTCTGAAAAATGCACAAAGACCTCAGCACCACCATCATCCGGCGCGATAAATCCGTAGCCCTTAATTTTGTTAAATCGTTTCACTGTACCAGTCTGCATAACAACATCCTTAATTTAAAGTCGATGAAAGTGTAACATAATGCCGGTCAAGTTAACCGATTTCATGTGCATAGGCAGGGAAAATACCTTAGACTTTCTGCAGCGACCTTAACTCGCTCAAAACTTCTTCCGCATGACCTTTCACATTAACCTTACGCCAAATGTGGCGTAATACACCATTAGGATCAATGATAAACGTGCTACGTTCAATTCCTCTGACCTGTTTCCCATACATGGATTTCATTTTGATGACATCAAATAGCAAACACAGCGTTTCTTCAGGGTCACTAATTAACTCAAAAGGGAGATTTTGTTTGGCTTTAAATTTTTCATGAGACGATATGCTATCGCGTGAAACACCCACAATATTTGCATTAAACAACGAAAAGTCTTTTTCATGATCGCGAAAATCGCAGCCCTCAATGGTACAACCAGGGGTCGCGTCTTTCGGATAAAAATAAATCACTAGCCATTGTCCACGGTAACTATCAAACGTAGTACTTACTCCATTGGTCGCCTTAAATTGAACTGAGGGCACCTGGCTCCCTATCTCCATCGCTTTGCTCCTAAAATGGCTGAATTTTATATGGTACACATTGTATTTGGTTCTGTCGCAAACATTTTTTGAAAGTCTACAATTTTTTTCGTAACTCCCCAGGTTATAGTTGACAATTCATTAGAAAATCATTAATGATAATATTTAAACAACACCAAGTTTAACCGCTTTTGTTTGCTTGATATAACAAATGACGCTCGATTAAATGTAGGTAGTCAATAGTTTTACTATTTATTAATCAATACGACTTGATAAAAGACTTCTATAACAACCAAAAAGTGAGTAGCCTATGTTAACAAAAGCAGAGGTTGTAGGTGGGAACGCAGCCAATGGCGCTGGAAGTGCGGTAGCGAATGTTTTAACGACCAAGGCTCTTGAAAGTCTTTTAGGTGGAACAATCCTAAGTCAACCGGCGCAAATTGCCATTATGATCATGCAAAGACACTTTTTTGCTGAACACGAACCAAGTGACTTCATCACACCTTTAAGGCGAACAGGTTTTTATTTAGGTAAAGAACCGTTTAAAAAAACTGAAACAATTAGCTATTTAGGTAATAAAATAGCAATCAATCATCGTCGATTGTCTGTACTGACGAACACAAATCTAAAAGAGGCAGCAACCCAACTTTGGGATCTTCATTGCGAAATTGCAATGCACATGATTCATCGCCGAGATGCAACGTTTGAAAGGAGCGATGCTGATCATAGTTATGTTCTTATGTATCTTCAGGAGAGCATTGCAGCTGCTTTTGACCAAATAATCAATAAACACGATTTAACCGATGAAGACGTGCGTAAGTTAAAAGTAGACGTCCAGGAAGGGATTGTTAAGCCTTTTTACAATTATATTCAAAACACTCAGCCGATACAAAGTACGGGCGCCAGAAGAACCGCTATTGCCCATCAAGTTAGAGAATCAATAGAGAAAGTATGTAACTCTTTAGATAGATTTATAACTGAAAAACCTTTGCGTACATCAATCAATGCTCTCCAGCATAAGGCACAAAGTTTTAATATTGCTTTGAAACAAATGCTGCTTGCCATTGTTTTAGTGCCACGAAAAGATGCCGAAAAACAACAAGATGTAACCTGGGTATTGCAAAGAAAAATGATATTG
Source organism: uncultured Gammaproteobacteria bacterium (assembly GCA_963784615.1). Classification (GTDB taxonomy): domain Bacteria; phylum Pseudomonadota; class Gammaproteobacteria; order Legionellales; family Legionellaceae; genus UBA11403. The sequence continues at coordinate 258,899 of CAWASG010000001.1, read as the reverse complement.
AGTAAAGCCGTTGAAGTTGAACAACATGTCATGCTCTCTTGTTTGCAAACTGCTGAAGTCACCAGTATCGGCTTTCAAGGTAAATTAGGGCTACTATACGCAAACCCACTTGCAGCACGTGTAACTGAGTTGGTACAGGCCCCATTGCAAACAAGGGATCAACTATATTTTAACTTTATCTTGGAGATTTTGGAGTTGGGCGCAAAACCACTTGATGGTGAAGTGGAATTTAATCGCATCGCTGAAAGCTTTAGTCAGAAATTGAATAACCTTCCATTAAGCCAGACTTTTGTTTTGAACGATATTCTTCGTTCAGGAATCAGTGAACATGATTTTATATACAACAGCGTATTGCTTTACAGACAAACCTATGAACTGGCTCGGTTTATGGCAGCATTACAGCGATTCATGCAGCTTGTAGGCAAACTCGGGCTTTACAACAATCCAAATCTTCATGCTCAACTGACTCATCTGATTCAATCCAGCTTAACTTCACTGGAGAGAGGATTGCATCACCTTAAAACTCATATAAGAGAAGGTGCAGAAGCTCGTGTTGGTGGTTGGCTAGGCCCCATTGATGAGCTATTCCAAATCATTAAAAACGAAGGGGGGCAAATTATCAGTGAAATGAGAAGCTTCCAAACACATTTTGCAAAGATTATTGATCCATCTGCAATGCAAATGGAGTTTCACAAAAGCAAACAAGAGCTTTTACAAGCAGCATTAGGCTTAGGTTATGCATCACAAATATCTGCCAGTCAGATGGAGGCAATACGAAACAACATTGGTGATATTCAATTTATCGATTTTTCGAGAGCTCCCACTGATGGCGTGAATATTAATGAAAGAATGCAAGAAATATTAAATCTAACGAGTGACATGGGCAAGCAACTCGAAGAAGCCAAAGCAGAAATGACTCAGCTAAAAGTGCAATGCGAGACAACCGGTCAAGAACTTTCTCGAGTCCACGCTTTGATGTGCGAGCATGAAGAGAGTTTACGTCAAGGAAGAGACTCGTTACTTCAAAGCAAAGAACAAGTTGAGGACAGTACAAAGCGTGCAGGCATCGTGCTCGGAGAAATAGACCAAGTCGTTGAATCCTTTGTCCAAAATATAATCGCACAACTCAGAGATCTCGATACTGAAACTCAAAGCGATGTTGAAGAAGCAAATCGATTAATTGCCTCATCAGCGATCACTCTGGCAGCATCAAGCTCTGCGTCCCTAAGTGAACAAATGACCTTTTTGTCTGGGATCAAAAGCAAGCTTGAAGAAAGACAACGCAGTTATAAAAAAATAATTGAATCCGTCAGTAAATTTCAAAAAGAATATATCGCTAAAAGAGGCCAAATGACCTTGGTATTAACTAATATTCAAGAAGCAACCAAAGACATTGAACGAACTGTCATACAATTAATGGCAAAAATTAGCGCGCTAACTGACATTATTTCCAGCCTTAGGGGCACCTTGGAGAAAAAAGACAAGCAACTTGCAGAACAAAAAGTTAGGCTCGAGGAGCTTGAGGCACAATTGTCTGCGTTGAAAGTAAACGGAACCAACGTTACCGCCCCTCCTACCACGCCTTCATCACAGAACAATAGTTTATGTTTTGATGAGAGAGATCTATCCAGTCGTTATTTTAAACGATCGTCATTTGGATTTTTCTCGGGCGATGGCGCATGCAATCCTTCTTCCCATATGGAAAAAATAAGTAAGGCCCTGGAAAATTATCGTCATGATATTCAGGAAGAGCGATTTGTAAACCACAGACCACGAAAAGTAATCAAATATGCTATCTGGTCTGAGTTATATAAGATTATTTTTCAGAAGTCCGAAGTACAAGGGCAAATTAATACCCCACTAGAACTCGTACTAGCGGCCATTCAACGCGTCCGAGCCCACGATGTTACTATGAATCGATTAGGTGATGTTTATACATTTAATAAGATTGTTGAGACGCTCAATGATAAAGAAATTTATGCTGAATTTGTACACGGAACCGGTACATTCAATGCATTGGCTGAGTTAGAACCGACCTTTAATGCATTTTTGCAAGAGAGGAGCCAGCAGATGGCGCCACGGTAGTACTAGTACATTGTTCATCTAATTTTGACCGGTTAGATTGATAGCATTAAATCGGAATCCGAGCCACGACCGTTAGGGAGTGGAGTATTTGAGGGCCAGCTGAACTGTTCCACTCCCTAACGGTCGTGGCTCGGATTTCGGCTAAGTATCAACAAGTTGAGTATTGCTATCGGTCAAAATTAGTTAGATTGATAGCATTAAATCGGAATCCGAGCCACGACCGTTAGGGAGTGGAGCATTTGGGGGCCGGCTGAACTGTTCCACTCCCTAACGGTCGTGGCTCGTGTAACGTCTCACTCTAATTTACATATCTCGTCCCTATTTAATTAACCTGAGACAAAGCTCCCCAAGGCAAGCACCTTGGGGAGCTTTTATTTTTAAATTTGTTTCAACAGAGCGATGGCCTCCTTGATGATATCATCTGGCAGATGATTGATTTTTTTATCAGTAGCCAATCGCAGTGATGTAACAATGAGTTTATGTGCTTGTCTTGGATTACCTTTTGAGGACATTCGGAGCAGCTCAAGAGCTGAGTCGGACAACAACTGATGCGTACATCCAGCCTGAGAAAAACCATGTTCAATAAGCTGCTTAAATGCATCGCGCTCAAGAATTGGCTTCAGTTCACAACGTGCTTGGATCCGAGATTCTAATGCAGCATTAGCGGGTTTCCCTATCTCGCGAGCGAGCTCCGGGTGGCCTACCAACCAAACGGTCATGTAGTCTTTGGAATCAAAGACAAAATTGAGGAAAGCTGGGAAATCACGAAAAAATTCAGATGGAAGATTTTGTGCTTCATCAATAATGAATACTGGCATAATGTTCTTTTGAGTAGCCAAGTGAATGATGTACTCCTTAATATCACGCCATAACTGAGCACGACGATAAGAAGAAGCAAGTCCAAGTATCAGCGCCATTTGACGATAAAAATCCAGTCGACCAAAATCTGTCTCGGCGATGTAGAAAACGCTGTATTGATGTGGGTTTAAAGTGCTGGTTAGTTGTCGAAGTGCAGCCGTTTTCCCAAGTCCAGGCTCTGCTGTGAGTAATCCAACGCCAGGTGATTGAAGAAGCCAATTAAACTGTTGAGCAAGGCCTGCAAGCTGGGCGTTATCCCATAATTGGATACTTTTTTTTCCTAAGGGGGCTTGGGTTAAACCAAAAAATGATTGGTACATTTAATTGTCCTCACCGGTTGTTTGTGCAAAGGTGCCAATGGACTCGACATAGTCTTCAAAAACCAATTCGACATTGTGCTCACGCTGGATTCCTTCAGGCGAAGGTGCTGCATGTGGTCGTTGGCGTTTACGATTAAGATTGGCGTCTAAATCTAATAAAACAGCGGCTCCCAAGTTGTCACCGAAGGCTGTTTCAACCCGAACAGCAATATTTGTGTGCGGATTAAACACCAACGTCACTTTCTCACCGACAAGGTTGTGATGTACCTCAAACATCTTGCCATCCCAACTGATCGTTCCATCTTTGCGAACAACTCGCTCAGCACGATGGTAAAAAATATCATCGATTTTATTGGCGAAATAAGGCGTTAGAGGGCGCACGTGAAGCAGGTCGTCTCTCCAACTATCAAGCGGTGTTTTCTTATCTAACCCACCATGCAAACGAATATGATAAACATGCTCAATCCAGGCCCAAAGGCGAGCATTAAGATCACCCAAATCACGAATTTTATCGATATCAAGCTCATCGATAAATTGTTCTCTAAATGTGCGATGAAAACGTTCGAGCTTACCTTTGCCCTCGGGTTCTCGGGCGCGACAATAGACAAGCCGTATCTCTAAGTGTGCACAAATAGTTTGTAATGACTCGGATCGGTATGCAGGGCCATTATCAATAATCAATTTATACGGTACGCCTCGTTTCAATACAGCTGATTTGAGCACTCCCTCTATATCGAGGGCTGTTTCTCCAAGACAAAACGCACTATGTGTAATAAGACGTGAGGAATCGTCAATCAATGAAACCAAGTACGTTTTCCGCATGCCTGATGGCGTTTGTATCCGTGGGCCATGAAGTACATCTCCTTGCCAAATATCTCCTGCATGGGCAGCCACGAATGACCGGCGCTCAATAGTGTCTTGATTGGGTATAATGCGTTTTGACAGGTGCTGTTGTTGTAAAAAGCGATGAACGGAAGCCCGAGCCAATGTGTCTTTAGCAACCAATCCTTCGCGCTCAATCATGCCAATAATAGTGTTAATTGAGCGTGAAGGCTTATCCTTTTTAAGGATCACAATTCTGCTTTGCACGGTTTCTGAAATTTGTGTACTTCCTTTGTCTATGCGCGGTTTAGGATTCAGTGCTTCGATACCCCCTCGCTTCCAATCGTAGTACCAGCGCGCAATTGTTTCTTCACTGATATGCGTTCGTCTTGACTCAGGAATAGTATAACGATCGGCAGCCAAACTTCGGATAATACTTTTAACCTCACCGCGCTTTAGTTCAGCGCGGCTCGCTAGTGGACCAAGAACCATCAGGCGAAACAAAGCCATCGGGTGTAAAGGTTTACTCATTTTTCTCTCCGCTATTAATGGGGAGTGAAGTTAATCAGTAAAATCATGGCACCGAAACGACCAAACTGTGTGGGGTTCATATTTGCATAAGCATTGCACAACTCATGCTTGAACCGATTATATGTTCATGGGATAACAACTCCGGCTACATGGCAAAGGCGCATCGCTTCACTCAAACGCATCTTCTGGAGCGTTGCTTGCCAAAAGTCAGCCATATTTATGGCTCTACCCAGTGCATAAAAATGAGTACACAACGCATCTTTATGAAGTCGAAATTGCTCTACAAAGCGCATCAGCCAACGCTTTATGGTCTGGCGTGAAGGCGGCATTGTTTTTGATATAGCGTAAGCGCTCATACCAGAAAGGTACAATACAAAAATGATCTGCTGCATATCCCACAAATACCATCTACGCGGTGGAATGCATTCCGGAAGGACTGAACATGTTTTGTCGCAACAGGGGCAATAGTATCGCTGAATAAACACTGGATTTAGTGAGGTACTTGAAGGATTAATGCGATCCGCTTCACGAGAATAACCACCATGTCGCCAAGGGTTTGATTTACCGCAACACAGGCAATTTTTTAAGCCTAACTTCTCAGGCTCATGCCTTTGGATATGAATATAGTGTACTAATGATAAAATATCTGCGAAAATATGCGCCATGACTGATCTCTTGTTTTATTGTTTGGTAAGAGACTCAATAATACATGTTGATCAGTCACTAATCATAATTAATTTTTCATCTCATTGTTTTTGATCGTAATCACAAGGCTTGTGATCAAGATAGTGCGAGATAAATACTTCGGTTAAGAGCTATATTTTTCGAGACATTACAGCTCGGATTTCGGTTTAAATATCAACAAATTAAGTATTGCTATCGGTCAAAATTAGTTGAACAACGTACTAGTACTCCATCCATTTAGTCTTGACCAGTTGATGTAGGCAGATTAACACTATTTTGAACAGCGTCGTTGCGAGCGAAGCGATTCAGAGCAACCATTCCCGCCGTAAAACCTAAGCGAGTAAAGGCATGCCTTCTCCCGCTGGCGAGAGAAGGTGATCCTACTAGTCATCAGTTTTTACGGCGGAAATCGCTGCTCCTAACCGCAACCTACTCATTAGTTTAAGCTGGATTTGCGTGATATGTTGCTTGATAGACGGTTAATGCATCTTGGGCTGCTTTTGCCAAACCTAATTTCAGATTAGCACGATACATCAGTGCCAGAGCGTCTTGTGCACTTGGTGCTTGGGGGTAGGTTTTAACCAGGTAACCGGCTCGTTCAATTGCGGCAACATACATTTGTCGTTCGAAATAATCATTCGCTGCATTGAGTTCGCGTTGGGCAAACATATTGCGCAAATAGACCATACGCTGCAATGCATTGGCCTTGTACTTGCTGTTTGGGAATTTTTGAACAAACGTTGCAAAATCGGAATACGCGACGGACTGTGTGCCTGGATCACGCCAGGACTCATCCATTGGCAATATTTTAGCAAGCCCACCCCTAGGTTGCTGAAAGTTGGCGAGCCCTTTCATATAATAAGCGTAGTCAACATTTTTTGCTCGTGGGTAAAGATGAATAAATCGTTCAGCGCTTGCAGCACAAGAAGCATAGTCTTCTTTTTGATAATAAGCATAAATCAAATTAATTTCTGCCTGCTCTGCGTACTTACTGAAAGGATACATGGTTTCCATCGCTTCAAGACGCTTAATTGCGTTGGAGTACTGCTCTTTATCCAGAGCTTGTTTGGACTCGGTGAAAAGCTGCTTCGCGGTCATTCCTTTAAACGGCCCCATATCCTCATCGTCATCTTTATTCCACCAACTACATGAGGTGATTGACACGAACACGACCAACATCAACAGCGCTTTCATTTGCTTCATAACAATACCAGTACCTTAAATAGAAAATTCTGCAGAATTATAGGGTTGTTATAATTGAAATTCAACCGAATTCGATAAGGGATGGGAAAGGGGAAAGGGAAAAGGAAAAGGGAAAACTGCCGGGCGCGGGCACGTAAATGATCGCTACGCGGGGTTTTTTATATATAAAAGCCGCGTAGCGTACATTCACGTGCCCGTGAGCGTGAGCGTGCCCGTGCCCCTGCCCGATCTTTTCCCTTACCCCTACCCCCCACGATTAACGAGTATAAACCCCAATGATTTGATTATTGGCAACCATATGCCCTTCCATCGCTTTCATCACATCGTCTTGTGTTGCAGTGGCATCTAGATCTAACACGGTATCCAGGGCCCATACTTTAAAGGCGTAATGATGTGTTCCTGATTCAGGACAGGGGCCACTATAGCCTGTTTTACCGTAGCTATTTCCCACACTCACAGCCCCCTCTGGTAGACTAGCGCCTTGTTGCAGCTGTGACATGTTTGACGGAATATTAACTAATAGCCAGTGAACCCAATCTCCCTTCGGTGCATCTGAATCAGTCATCATTAATACATACGATTTTGCTCGACCCGTTCCATCCAACCACCGTAAAGGTGGGGATAAATCCGCGCCCTTACATGTATATTGAACAGGGATAGCCGCGCCCTTCTCAAATGCAGAGCTCTCGACAACTAAACTCACAGCAAAACTGTTGAAACTCAAACTTAACAACAACGGCAAAAAACCAAAACCATATTTAATTTTCATGATAAAACCACTCCCTATATGACAAGTGTTGATTGTTTCTTCATATGCGTCGCCTTTGCTGGGCGCCGCAATTCACTATCATCAAAATCATCAACAGCAATCACTTGCTGGCGACCTTGTTCAGCATGTTGTAATTGCATCGCTTCATCGTGCGTCAACACGTCTAGGCTTTGTGCTTCTGCAATCTGCTCAAGCAGTGTCAATGACCTCAACTTCCCTTCTTTAACTGCATCTGAAACCCGTTTTTCCAACGAGGCGACAGTGCATAATTCTTGAAAAACCGCTTCCAAATGACCCAGCGGACAGGCATCAATCGCCTCTGAGAAAACATGCCGGGTTAAACGAGTACGTGCTTCACTTGGCTCCATCATCAATTTAGCCAAGGTTTGCCCAAGTGCATCACTAGGTTTTTTCCGACGACCACCCAAAGGCTGCAACATGATTTTTAATACAATCCGAGCCCATCGAACAGGAAAATTCGTAATCACGCCTTGAATAGCCTCTTCACAGGCATAAAACAATTCCTGGCAACACCAATCGACCAGCGGTTTATCAGCATCAGGTTCGCCATCTTGTTTAAATCGTCTTAACACCGCGGAGGCGATATACAAATCACTGAGTATATCCCCCAAACGTGCTGATATTTTTTCACGACGCTTCAAACTCGCACCCAGCACAATCATTGAAAAATCTGCCAAAAAAGCCAAATTGCTGCTATATCGATGAATCAATTGATAGTATCGATGCATCGCTCCTCGAGGTGCCGCCGTCATCCGCCCATCTGTTATCGAAAACAATATCGATTGAAGTGTATTCGATAAGACAAACCCCACATGCCCCCAAAAAGCAGTATCAAATGCCGATACATTGTTCTCGGCAATACTTTTCATTTCTTGATAAACATAAGGATGACAGCGAATCGCGCCCTGTCCAAAAATAATCAGATTACGAGTTAAGATATTAGCGCCTTCAACGGTAATACTAATCGGACCGGCTTGATAACTGCGGCCAAGATAATTATTTGGACCAAGGCAAATCCCCTTACCGCCATGAATATCCATCGCATCTTGACCGACTTGGCGAGCACGCTCAGTGGTATGATATTTTAAAATGGCACCTGCCACAGAAGGCTTCGCACCATGATCAATCGCCGCAACGGTCATTGTTAATGCAGCGTCCGTCATATACGTATTACCCGCAATACGTGCCAGAGGCTCTTCAATTCCTTCAAATTTTCCAATAGGCGTATTAAATTGTTTGCGCACGCGCGCATAGGCCCCACTCGCAAGGGCCGCACCCTGAATGCAACCGACTGCACTTGAAGGCAGAGAAATAGCGCGACCAGCACTGAGACACTCCATTAACATGCGCCAACCGTGACCGGCCATCTCGGCTCCGCCAATCAAGCAATCCATGGTGATAAATACATCTTTGCCTTGCGTTGGGCCGTTTAAAAAGGCAGTGTTCAACGGGAAATGTCTGCGTCCCTTTTTAACACCGGGTGTTTCAGCAGGAATTAAGGCACAGGAAATGCCAATATCTTCGCCCTTCCCAAGCAGATTCTCAGGATCAAACAAACGAAAAGCGAGCCCTATCACCGTAGCAACTGGGCATAAGGTAATATAGCGTTTATCCCAGTTGAGTCGAACACCTAAGACTTTCTGACCGTTTAATTCGTCGTAGCAGACAATTCCTGTATCAGGAATGGATGCAGCGTCCGAGCCGGCATTAGGCCCAGTGAGCGCAAAACAAGGAATATCCAGACCCCGAGCTAATCGCGGAAGATAATAATTTTTTTGTGCTTCTGTTCCATATTTTAAAAGCAACTCGGCTGGGCCAAGTGAGTTAGGAACAGAGACTGTTGTTGCAGCTGTGACAGAGCGACCATATAACCTGACCAATACCGCTGTTTGCGCTGTCGCAGATAACGCAAGCCCGCCGTATTGCTTTGGGATAATCATGCCTAAGAAACCATTGTCTTTGATGTACGTCCATACGTTCTCGGGTAGATCAGTATGATTATGCGTGATATCCCAATCATCCAACATGCGACAAAGTTGGTTCAAGGGACCATCTAAAAAAGCCTGCTCCTCTTTTGTCAATTCAACTGCATTGTTCGCAAGTAAGTTATCAAAATCCGGAGAACCACTGAACAATTCAGCGTCCCAGCCTACAGTGCCCGCCTCTAAAGCAACCCGCTCTGTATTGGACATCGATGGCATCAGACGACGCATTCTGCGAAAAATCGCCCTAGACAGCAGTTTTTCTCGAAGAGGTTTAATAGAGGCTAACAAAAGGACTGCGAATGCACCCCACATTGTTACCTTAAAGAACAAACCATGAGGCTCAAAATAGGTTGCCAGTAAACACATCAACCCAAAGGCCATTGTCCATACTTGAATAGCCGCCTGTCTGATCATTAAAAAAGAAAGAATACCTATCCCTAGTAACCATGCCATTTTTTTTCTCCTTAATAATGGTCAATTGTAACTGATTGGGGGAAGGGGAAAGGAAAAGATCGGGCAGGGGCACGGGCACGTGAATGATCGGTACGCGGTTTTTTTATATAAAAGCAGCGTAGCGTACATTCACGTGCCCGCGCCCGTGAGCGTGCCCGTGCCCGATCTTTTCTCTTCCCTTCCCCGATCAGTTACAGTCAGTTAACAACTTATCTATAACATTCATCACCATCGTTGCACAAACCTCAGGATGCTCCATTGGAAACATATGACTACCGTGTATTTCAAACCCATCAACACCATATTTTCTTTTCATATACCGCAAATCTGAGTGATGAATTAAATGACTCTTATCCCCATAAATTAAAGCAGCAGGCATTTTAAGCGGACCTTCATTCGCATATGAAAAATGAGGAATCGTTCGATAAATTTGATACTCTATTTGCGGATCAAATCGCAGCGAATATCCCGTTTCATCTTTTTTCATTCCAAAATCAATATAGTCTTGCAAGCACGCCTGATCGAACGACTTAAATAATACGCGTCTACGTAAATAGGTTAACGCTTGTTCCCGTGATGTCCAATGTTGCCTGCGTTTACGAGTCTTCGAGGCTGGCGTAACGTGATCAATCACCCCAAAAGTTTTAGATACCCGCAGCATTAACGATTTTATACGTCCAAACATGGGCGAATCCAACACAATGACCGCCTTGAATAACTCTGGACGCTCTAAGGCCGCCAACAGACTTAATACACCGCCAAGAGAATGCCCTAAAGCAATGACAGGCTTTGAAGCTTGTGCCTGAATACTTGAAATCACTTCCTTCACTAAATAATGCCAGTTGTCCGTCACAGGAAAATTGGCGGCATGACCTACTCTATCAAGATAACAGCATTCATATCGCGACTCTAACCGCGTTAGCAGTTGGCGATAACACTGCGATGGAAAACCATTGCCATGCACGAAATGAATCGTTTCGCTCATTGCCGCACCATATGCTGACTCTCGCGCTTCACGCAAATAATCGCGGATGAAAAATAAATAGCAACAAACAAAATATAGTACCACCCCAGTCCACGTATATTATACCCAGAATACAACACTACATTGACAAACGCGACTGGAGCAGTTGATGCCACCCAAGTCAACCGAAACGAGTCAACAAAACCGATGCGATACTTTAAAATAACGATGGAGATGATTCGGCCCATCGACGCCAGCATAAAATTGGTTATAAAATACAACCCAAATAACACCCCTAAAACGATGGGATAGACTATAAATACACCATAAGTCTTGAGTGATTGAATACCACTGGTTTTCACCCACTCAGGACCTGAAAACACTTCATTGTCATTTTTTTCAAAGTGATATTCAGACAAATTTTTAATAGGCTTAAATTGAGAAATCAATGAACGTGATTGCTTCGAGACAATTTCTTCCACGGGCGCTCGAAAATAAAGTGCATCTTTCGTTATGTAGAAAAAAAGTGTTGGATATTCAGCAGGGAACCATTTCAACTGAGAGGTGGTATCGATTGCAATCGCTGGTTTATTCGATTTACTTTTAACAATATAAGGCATCGGTTTATCGATGGACGCCTCGCCATTTTGAATCAGCAACAGCGGCATTTGTTCAAATGGAAAAATAATTTCATCTTCAATATATCGGGTAAACTGACCGGTATAATGAATCGTCCATGGAATCGAACTGATTAACATCAATAGCAAAAAATAGAGCATGCCAAAACCACGCCAGCGTTTCACAACATCAATATACAAACGCGGGGAATAAAACGCTAAATAGAGTGCCTGCCAGTAGGTAAAATCAGGCTGATTGATAGGTTTTAGATTTTGTTTTGGTTTACGCATCCCATCCTCCCAAACGACGTCCACTTTCAGCAGAAAAAATAGAAGCCCGATTAAGGTCAATTTGTATATAGCATCGTCCTTCATGAAGTGGTGCATCACCAGGAACGCGGACTGTAATCGACTGACGTCCCTTTTCGGATATTGCACCCACTAATTTATCTGAACCCATATCATCGATGCTGTCAATCATCGCCGAAAAATTATGTGGTTCGGAACCTGCTACAAATTTTAGATGTTCAGGACGCAAACCTATCACAACGTTATCTTGCAAAGGACTTACTAAACAGATGTTTGATGTAGGTAATTCAATACCGGTTGATAAAACAAGACATTGACGCTCTGAATCCAGTGTTGCAGAGATAAAGTTGATGGGATAATGCCCCAGGAAGCTGGCCACAAACATCGAATCTGGATAGTCATACACCATCCGCGGCGTACCCACTTGTTCTATTTGGCCGTTATGCAGCACAACAACCCGAGAGGCCATTGTCATGGCTTCTGTTTGATCATGAGTGACATAAATACAGGTTGCGTTGAGTTGCTGATGTAATTTTTTAATTTCATGCCGCATTTCCGTACGTAATTTAAAGTCAAGATTGGATAACGGCTCATCGAATAAAAATACAGCTGGGGAGCGGACGATTGCACGCCCCATAGCGACCCGTTGACGCTGCCCACCAGAAATTTCACTAGGCTTACGTTGCATACAATCCATCAATTGCAACATGTTACCAGCCTGCTCAACGCGTTCGCGAATTTCCTGTTTTTTGATTTTTCGCATTTTAAGACCATAAGCCATATTGTCATAAACAGTCATATGCGGATAAAGCGCATAATGTTGAAAGACCATGGCGATATCACGTGATGAGGGAGGTGTTTGATTCACACAACGATCATTAATCAAAATAGAGCCGGTCTCAACGACATCAAGCCCCGCAATTAATCTCAATAACGTAGATTTACCGCATCCAGAGGGGCCGACAATAACAACAAACTCCCCTTTTTCTATTTTCAAGTTCACATCATTTAAGATGGTCCGCTTCCCAAAGGACTGACTGACGGATTCAATTGATACAGTTGCCATTATTCTCTTATCCCCTTCTCAAACCAATGTTGGCATGAAACAACCAGCAAACATGGCGGCAGCAATGCAATCAATGCCATCGTCATAATATAATGCCATTGTGGAATTTGATCTGCTACTCCCGTTAAATACCGTATACCCATCACCAGCGTTGCCATGGAGGTGTCTGTTGTCATCACCAATGGCCACAGGTACTGGTTCCAGCCATAAACAAACATGATAATAAACAATGCGGCCATGGGTGGTCGTGATAATGGGAGTAATATATTGAAAAAAAACCGAATGGGGCCTGCGCCATCAAGCTTGGCTGCATCGACCAATTCGTGGGGAATGGTTTTAAAAAATTGCCGAAATAAAAACGTTGCGGTTGCAGAGGCCATCAAGGGCAAGGTCAATCCTGAAAAAGTGTTGATCCATCCAAACGAAGCGATCACTTGAAACGTAGGAACAATACGCACTTCTACCGGTAACATCATTGTCGAAAAAATCAACGCGAATGCTAATTTTTTAAAGGGAAATTGAAAATAAACCAGCGCAAAAGCTGAAAGCAACGCCAATATCACTTTACCCGTAGCAATCAAGACGGCAACAATCAAACTATTCAAAAGAAGACGCGCAACCGGTTCGCCACCCGTCGCTGCAAGTCCTTGCCCGAGCACAGCTTTCATATTTTCAAAGAAATGTGACCCTGGCAATACAGGCAACGGCGCATGCATCAAAGCCGCGCCATCGTGACTAGCCGCAACGAGTGCAAAATAAAGCGGTAAAAACATCATAACAATAAACAAGCACAGTAAACCATGCTGCAGGCCATGTTTTAACAGACTACGAGTGCCGTAGAATCCTTTCAGCATCATTTATAATGAACCTTTTTTTCAAGAAACCGAAATTGTATGAATGTTAGCGCAATCACTAAAAGCATCAACATGACGGACTGCGCAGATGAACCACCAGGATCCATGCCAACGAACCCGTCTTCATACACTTTATAAATCAACGTTGTTGTACTGTATTCTGGCCCACCATGGGTAATCACATCGATGATCCCGAATGTATCAAAAAAAGAGTAGATTACATTCATGATAACTAAAAAAAACGTCGTTGGGGAAATCAATGGAAAAATAATTTGCCAGAACCGGCGCCAGGAGGATGCACCATCCAGCGTTGCGGCTTCAAGAAGTGCCTGCGGGATCCGGTTCAATGCTGCATAATAAAATAAAAAATTATAACTGAATTGCTGCCAACTGGCAGTGAGAATAACGACCAATAACGCTTGTCGTGGATGAATAACATCATTAAATTCAATGCCGAAACGATGCAATACATCCGTCAGCCAGCCAATATGCGGTTGACACAAAAAACGCCATAGAACCGCAGCCACGGCTGGAGCCACAGCATAAGGCCATAACAGCAGCGACTTATACACGCCCTGCCCTCGTCGTCGCCCCTGTACGAGCAACGCTAAAGCCAAGCCAAAACTCATCGTTAACACCGTCACACTTGCAGCAATAATAAAGGTGATTAAAACAGCGTGTCCATACTCAAAGCTATAAAACAGATCGATATAGTTCGATAGCCCTGCAAATCGTGATTGCAATCCGAAGGCGTCACTGTAATAAAAAGACTGTAATACAGCGTTGAGTGCCGGCCATATAAAGAAAATAACCGTCACCAGCAGCTGGGGCAGGATGAACCATAATGCGATTTTTTTATGGTGCTGGAAGTGCTTCATGGCGTGATCAGTGATGTGATAAAGTCATTCGAGTATATCGAAAAACTTTCATCGAAGCGATCTAATCTTGTTCTAAAATGTATGAGTCAATGTAGCCCGGTAGCCATTGACAATACCAAACAAATTTGGAGCGGCAACCGGGGTGATGTGCTTCCGTGATACATCCAACCCGGTTGACGCGCGAAGGTTTGTTTTTGGTTAGAGATCTATGCGGGCGTCAACCGGGCTACGGTGACTAAGCCCGACAATCTCATCTTTGAGCTCACTTAAAAATTTTACGTTCTACAGGTTCTGCAGAGCCCGGGTTTATACGCCCTTTTTCCAGTAGCTTTTGATTTAATTCATCAGCAAAGTTACGCAATTGGACGGCAAATCCAGCGTTAGGGGCAACAAGCGACCTTTTTTTAACGAGCTCTCGTAGTACTTCTTGATAATCGACTTGCTTTCCGTTGGTATGCCCCTCTTGCAATAACCAAGCGATCACAAAACTCGAGGATCGAGACATCCCCTTTTCACAGTGGACTAATACTTTTTCATTATTTGCCCGGCAAGATTCAATGTGCTCAAAAACAAGAGAAAAATAGCTCGTAATATTGATCTCGGTCATATCCTCAATGCTGACGATTAATTGTTTAACATTTTCAATTTTTGGTGGGGATTTCATCACACTAATCACGCATTGGATATTTCTCATAAACGTACTGCTCTCTAGTGTGCGAACACTTCCTAAAAACAAATACTCATTAATTGCTGTTGGGTGAGCTAATTGCTCTTCAAACATTAACATGAATGTCCTTATTTTTTGCCCTAAGGGTTTTAGAAAATAGCCTATGCACAAGAAGCAATTGTGTTGGACTTCGGGTTGAATATACGCCGGCATTTTAGGATGTATTTTTTTTGATGTCAATAGGCACAATATAAAGCTATCGCGACATACTTGTACACAATGGCAATTTCGGTTATACTGGGTCTCTATTTTAGTAGCAAAGAGGTTGACATGATAACAAACGGAATACCTCGAATTGTTAATTTAGCAAGCGTTAGCCCGTATAAGCGAGATGAAGATAAGAATTGTACTAGTGGCGACACGCCTACTTTCTGTTATTTTGAAGGATCACAAAAAGAAGAATATAGAGTCATTTCAACTGAAGATCACATCTGGGTTTTTAATGCTACTAGGAGCATTGTAAACACCGGTCCTAATATGTATGTCGTTACGCCGGATGGCGCCTTCTACATTTTTAATACGACTGTTCATTCTCAACTGACAGCTGCAGGACCTGTACAATCTGCCGGTTGGGTACAATATAATAGGGAAGACCCAACAAAAACTATCATTGATAACTGTAGTGGTCACTATTCACCTACGTTAAGTCAATTTATTTCCACCCTGATCGGGATGCATCAATCTTCTTTTTTACCCCTTCATTTTGTTATCAAGTTAAATAAAAATACGACCATTGATATTCCTCAAAATGGAAGAATTAATGAGTTTTTTACACATTTATTAAGTGAGTCCGCGGCAGAAACGGAAATAACCGTGAAGTTCAGAGAAAACATGATTGTATTTTTTATAGATAACGATAGAACATTTGAGGCTCGTATAGATGACTTCTCACCTCAACCGCTCCAGCGCTTACCCCTATGGAGTGTATCGCCGACGCGTTCTCTATATAATCTCGATTCTGATGATGAAGACGCAATATCAAGCTGGTCACAATGCTTATCCATGCTTAATTCATCTGTGCCCAGAATTAATTCAACACAAGATGACCTGGAGGGTTTAAGCGTTAGATTAAGCGCACAGGAGTCACCTCAATCAAATAGATATTTGCGTTTGTTTTCTAACGCGTCGGGCAGAGATGCAGGTAATGATAAGGCTGCACCTCAGTTAGATAAGTTTTGATTTTTTTCCACTATTGACCAATCGACGCAATAACTGCGAATAAATTGGTGGATTGCCAAATAATTGCACGACTGTCGTTGAGGTTAAACACGTGACCATGAGTGGTAAAATCAGCGAGTAGTTCTCCGTCATTTCAACCACCAAAACGATACCCGTCAACGGCGCGCGAACGGCTGCTGAAAATAAGGCGCCCATACCGGCGACGGCGAACATTCCAGGGTGAATGGAAGGATCAACAGACCATTTCAAAACATAAGAACAAGCCAAGCCTAATAAAGTACCTAACGCAAGCATGGGTGCGAATATCCCGCCAGGTACGCCTGTTGAATAACACAGTATCCCGATAAAAAAGCGAGCGACGAAGAGTAATAGCAAAACGGACAATGATGGGCGCATGGTGAGTGATTGCTCAATAATGTCATACCCACCACCCACCAAAGCAGGATAGGCAAAGGTCAAATATCCAATGAGTGCGCCGACCATTAAAACAAAGACCATGCGTTTTTTAATACTGAATTGATCCGTGAATGTTAAAGACCGAATCAAAACCATATTAAATAAGAGGCCCGCAAAACCAACGACGATACCAAACAAGAAAAACCATCCCAGTGACTGCAGGCTCGGCAGCGCAAACACATCCATCGCAATCGCAGGTTGAGAGCCCAAGATCAGATGCTCAATAATCGTAGCCGATACACAGCTAATAGCAACAATGGAAAAATTAGTAAATGAAAAACGAAACGGGCGACGCATTTCTTCAACCACAAATAAAACACCCGCCAGAGGCGCATTAAAAGCAACCGCCAACCCCGCCGCAGCACCCGCCGCAATTAAGGTATCACGCCGATGTTTTGTGATATGCAACCACTCGCCCAACATCTCGGCTAAATGCCCACCAAGTTGAATGGTCGGGCCCTCGCGCCCAAGAACCATATTAGATCCTATCGCAATCACCCCACCGAAAAACTTAACCGGAAGCAATCGCTGCCAAATCATCGGGGTATCATGAAGGAGAGCGCCTTCAATTTGCGGCACCCCACTCCCCGCCGCATCCGGCGCAATAAATCGAACCATGAGCCAGGCAATAAAGACCAACATCATGGTAACCAAGACTGAGACAAGAGTAACCGGCCCACCGTGAAGCTTAACGAATTGAAATAAACCCGTCAGCCAATGACTCACAATAGAAATGGAGATCTGAAAGCAGGAGCCGACGATACCTATCAACACCCCCAGCACAATAACGATTCCATATAATTTTAATATTCGCTTATACATATCCTTCATCCTTGAACCAGGCACCTATACACCAGACAAACACCCTATGTTAAGGGCATAATCGGACGTAGGTTGGGTTGAGCGAGAGCGAAGCCCAACATGACAATTTTGTTGGGCTTCGCTCTCGCTCAACCCAACCTACTCCGATTAATTATGAGGCTACAGAACTGCGTGCGTCTTTTTGCATGTAGCCAGTGTAGTTGCTATACACCAGACTAAATATAGTCTATATTTAGTTTAATGGCAGGCCAACCGGCAGCGCTTCAATTTAAGAGTCTAACATGAAATATTCAACTCAGATCAAGCCGATCTCTTATCTTAAAAGTCACGCAGCAGAAATTGTTAATACGATTTCAAAAAATCGAAAACCAATGCTCATTACACAAAATGGTGAGGCTAAACTCGTTGTTCTTGACGTACAGTCCTATGAGGAATATGAAGAAGCTTTATCCCTACTGAAAATTTTGGCACAAGGCCATCAACAAATAGAAGAGGCCCAATTCCGTGAAGCTGGCGATGTTTTCGCAGATCTTGATAAGGATTGAAGTCAATGCCCTATACTGTTGTTTTCCTACACCAAGCTGAATTGGACTTGAGAGAATTAAAAAAATACATCACTAACCATTTTTCTAAATTAACTTGGCAAGTCACTTATAAAAACATCAAAAAAGCGGTCAATGCCCTTAAAACATTTCCAGATGCCGGAAATATTCCCCCTGAATTAAATGAACTCAATTTATCCCAATATCGCCAAGTCATTGCCGGCAAAAATCGGATTATTTATGAGGCAAGAGGAAACGTTATTTATATTCATATTGTCTGTGATACACGACAAGATATGGCCAGCCTTCTTTTTAAGCGCTTGTTGCGTCATGAATAGAAAGCATCGACATCACATTACCAATAATCCGTATCCCCGCATGTTGCAATAACGAAAGAATCGCTTCCGGATGAAATTGCACGGCATGGATAGGTAAGCTGCGATGGGATATGGCCATCACCACGCCATCCTCACTCATTGCAGTCACACACAGATCTTTCGGCAATGTATCAAGTCTTGCGTGTAGCGAGTGATAACGAGCTGCGGTGAAGGTCGATTCAAAGCCTGTAAAGATACCTTCATGATTTAATACCTTAACCGTAGATGACTTCCCATGCATGGGATAATCCAATACATCAAGCTGCCCGCCAAAATACTCCACCAACCCTTGCAACCCCAAACAAACACCAAACAGAGGGATTTGCTTTGCCAAAACCGCATCGATGGTTGCAGACAAGTTAAAGTCACTCGGTTTCCCGGGGCCGGGAGATAACAGCACCAAATCGTAGTTCCTTTTTTGCAAAAACGACAAAGCGTTTTCATAACGAGCTGTCTCAACATCCGCGCCGGTTTGACGCATGTAATTCGCGAGCGTATGCACAAAGGAATCTTGATGATCAACCAGCAGCACCCTTTTCCCAACGCCCGTTTGCGGCACAACATACGATGCCATCGGTTTCGTTGGTAGACCTTTTAATATATCCAGAAAAGCTGACGCTTTAAGACGCGTCTCAGCCTCCTCAGCCTCAGGCACAGAATCATAAAGCAACGTTGCGCCAACACGAACTTCGGCAAGGCCCTGCTTCAAACGCACCGTACGCAAAACCAAACCAGTATTTAAATCGCCATTGAAATTAAACCAACCAACCGCACCGCCATACCATTTGCGTGGTGATTTTTCATGCTTTTCGATGAAATTCATCGCCCATAATTTTGGCGCGCCAGTGACAGTCACGACCCACATATGCGTTAAAAACGCATCAACCGCATCAAATCCTTCACGCAAATAGCCTTCCACATGATCAACGGTATGGATTAAACGTGAATACATTTCAATCTGCCGACGACCAATAACACGCACACTGCCCGCCTCACAAATTCTCGACTTATCATTGCGATCCACATCCGTACACATCGTAAGCTCAGACTTTTCTTTTTCAGACTCCAGTAACCATTGAATATTAGACGCATCTTCAATCGCATCTTCTCCGCGCTGTATGGTTCCTGAAATCGGCGCTGTTTCAATACGCCGACCTTGTACACGAACATACATTTCAGGCGATGCGCCAACCAAATACTCCCCCTCCCCCAGATTCATTAAAAAACCATAGGGTGAAGGATTTCTGGTTCTCATACGTGAAAAAATAACCGATGGCTTGTCTGCAGCATGTAAAGAAAACGTCTGGCTTGGAACCACTTCAAATAAATCACCGCATGCAAAATGCGTTTTGGCCTTTTCAACCAAGTCTGCATACTCACCAGGCGCATGATCGCATGCTGCCGATGGCTTTTCTGTGGCTTCATAAGGATGAGGTGCGCCTTCTCGCGGCAGCCCTTGTGTCGACATCCCTTCAAATTGAAACTCATACCGCCGAACAAACGCCTCTTCCTTTCGATGATTCACAATATAAATTTCATCCGGCAGATAGAGCACCATATCCCGCTGAGAAGCCGTTCTATCCTGATGCTGAGCGATGTTTTCAAATTGGAAAATCAAGTCATATCCAAATGCACCATATAGGCCAAGATAGGCCTCATTATCAAGCTTGAAAAATGCAAGAAGCGTGCGTAATAAGCTAAATGCAGAGGGTTGATGACTACGCTCTTCTTCACTGAATAGCGCATCAGATGGCTTGACCGTTAAACTGATCTGCTCTATAGATTGACTGACTATTTCAAATGCTATTTCTGAACACAACAACGGCTTAAGCATAGCCAGCATCACTTCACCGCGACGATTAAGCGCCTTTAACTCCAGCAATGCGCCAACACAAGTCAACACCAGTGGTGGATTGTAAAACCCCATGTCCCAACAGGTATATCGCCCGGGATATTCAAACCCGGATGCAAACAAGACGCCTCGATGCGTGTCAAGCTGTCGCGTTAATGGCTCAATGGCATTTTGATACTCAAGGGGCTGCTGTTCTAATTCAACCTGCACACCACCGGCGGTTTTAAATTGCTGAAGCATTCGCACTATCCTCGTTTGGAGTTTGGACAAAGCTGCATGCAAAAAAACGCATGCAGCTTTGTCCAAATATGAAATATAGGCTATCATAATTTGATACCATATTAAATCCGTGATGCACGACAATTTCTTGAAAAAGCGGGGGTACTGCCATGAATACAATGAATTACAAGGGCTATTCAGCTAGAATAGAATACTGCGATGAAGATTGCTTTTAAAAGCAGGATAGGTCTTCGTAGGTTGGGTTGAGCGAGAGCGAAGCCCAACAAAGTCGTCATGTTGGGCTTCGCTCTCGCTCAACCCAACCTACTCCGATTAATCCCTTAACTTTATGGCAGTGAACCTACGGTTACAATAAATAATTAGAGAATATATGACGATATCAACCGAACAATTAAACCATCTATCATCCCTGGCATATTTGAATGCCGCTCCCGAGTTGGCTAACGACCTCAATGCGATCATTAATTTTGTCGAGCATCTTCGTCAAATCGATACTAAGGGCATTCAACCCCTGACTCATCCCATGGACGCCATTCAACCCCTACGATCGGATGAAGCCGAAACATGTAACCTCGGCGAATCATTAGGTCGGATTGCACCGCAATATAAAGACAACCTATATCTCGTTCCCAAAGTGATTAAATAACTATGAATCATCAATCGCTCATCGAATTAACTAACGCGCTGAAGACCAAAGCCATATCTTCAGTCGAATTAACCACTGATTATCTAAATCGCATTCATCAATATAGCGAGCTCAATGCCTTCATATCCGTTGATAAAGACCTCGCGCTTCAAAATGCTCAAACGGCTGATAATCGTCTTCAACAAGGTATGGGCAGCGCATTGACCGGCATCCCCATGGCGCATAAAGACATTTTTTGCACGCAAACCTTGCGGACAACCTGTGGCTCTAAAATGCTCGCGAATTTTCAATCACCTTATGCCGCAACACTGGTTCAAGATCTTGAGTTGCAAGGTGTGGTTTTACTGGGTAAAACCAATATGGATGAGTTTGCCATGGGCTCAACCAATGAATCCAGTTTTTTTGGATCCGTCAAAAACCCTTGGGATCTCACACGCGTCCCCGGCGGATCATCGGGCGGCTCTGCTGCAGCGGTAGCAGCATCATTGTGCGCCTTCGCAACGGGTTCTGATACAGGTGGCTCCATCCGTCAACCCGCAGCCTTTTGTGGTATTTCTGGACTGAAACCAACCTATGGTCTTATCTCTCGTTATGGCATGGTGGCATTTGCCTCTAGCCTTGATACAGCAGGCCTGTTCGCGCGCAGCGCCGAAGATATTGCGCTAGTTCTCCAAAGCGTTGCTCGGCATGATGAAAAAGATTCGACATCAGTACAAACCAGCATTCCAAATTATCTTGAATCAGTCAAAGCGCCTGTAGAACGCCTGAAGATTGGCCTGCCACGTAGTTTTTTTCATGACGACGTTGATGCGGAAATTCAGCAAGCCGTATTGGAAGCCGTGCGTCAGCTTGAACACATGGGCGCAGAGATTGTGGAGTTAGACTTAAACCTTCTTCCCCACTGGGTTCCTTGCTATTACGTTCTGGCTTGTGCCGAAGCTTCCTCCAACTTATCCCGCTATGATGGCATACGTTATGGACATCGAAGTGCACACAGTGACTCCCTGCGAACGCTGATTACACAATCGCGGGATGAAGCGTTTGGGTTGGAAGTCAAACGCCGTATTTTGACAGGCACACATGTGTTATCAGCCGGCTATTATGATGATTACTACGTACAAGCGCAAAAAGTGCGTCGTTTAATTCGGGATGAATTTCGTCAAACGTTAACCCAGGTTGATGTCATTCTTGGCCCCACCACACCCACTTGTGCATTCCCGCTTGGGCAGAAACCAACGAATCCAACGCAAGTATATTTGGCAGATATCTTCACCGTTGGCGCGAATTTAGCGGGCTTACCTGCTTTATCAATTCCGGGCGGAATGAGCGCATCAGGGCTACCTATTGGCATTCAATTGTTAGGCGCTCACTTCGATGAAGCGCGTTTACTGCAACTGGCCCATCATTATCAACAACAAACACAGTGGCATTTGATGCAACCAAGCCTTAAAGGAGATAGCCTATGACTTGGGAAACCGTCATTGGACTAGAAGTCCACGCACAACTCAGCACGCAGTCCAAGTTATTTTCAAACGCCCCCACACAATATGGTGCTGAACCGAATGCGCAAACCAATTATGTGGATGCAGGGTTACCTGGGGTATTGCCGGTATTAAATCAACGCGCCGTACAAATGGCCATTCAATTTGGCTTCGCAGTACAAGCAACCATTAACAATGACAGCTACTTTGAACGAAAAAATTATTTTTATCCTGATTTACCCAAGGGTTATCAAATCAGCCAATTCCAACGCCCCATCGTGAGTCAAGGACATTTAGACATCACGCTACAAGATGGCACATCCAAAACCGTCTACCTCGATCGCGCGCATCTTGAAGAAGACGCAGGAAAATCGCTGCATGAAGCCCATGCTCAATACACCGGCATTGATCTCAACCGCGCAGGAACACCTTTACTTGAAATCGTCACAACACCCTGCATCCACTCGGCCGAAGAGGCGCTTTGTTATTTAAAAACATTGCATCAACTGCTGCGTTTTTTAGGCATTTGCGATGGGAATATGCAGGAAGGATCATTTCGCTGTGACGTTAATCTGTCTCTACGACCACGTGGGCAAGCTAAACTGGGAACGCGCACTGAATTGAAAAACATTAACTCCTTTCGATTTATTGAAAAAGCGATACAATTTGAGCAGCTTCGGCATCAAGACATGCTTGAGTCTGGGCAAGTCATTGTGCAAGAGACACGGCTGTATAACCCGGATAAAAATCAAACAGAACTCATGCGCAGCAAAGAAAATGAAAATGATTACCGATATTTTCCTGATCCAGACTTGTTACCGATACACATCAGTGAATCTGAATTAGCACAGCTGAAAAACACCTTACCCCCACTTCCAGCCGACATCACAAAACGGCTTCAGCAAGAAGAGGCATTAGCCGACGATCACATCGATTTTTTATTCACCTCACCCAGCGTGATGGCATTTTATCAAGACGTCAAAGATAAAAGCGGCGCACCGGGAAAACTCATCGTCAATTGGTTGAAAGGCGCTTACGCCGCAGCGCAGAATGAACGCGGACTCACCTTTGACAATCCACTGATCTCCAGCGAAAAACTCGCGACGCTACTCAAAAAACTAGCCGACAATAGCCTATCGAATGCAAGTGCCAAAAAAATATTTAGTCAATTATTAACGAGTACACAAGCGCTCGATGAACTCATTGCTGCCGAGCAATCAACTCAGCTGACAGATACATCAGAACTGCAAGCACTCATCCATGCCATCATCGATGAGAACCCTCAACAAGCTGCGGACTACCGTGCTGGAAAAGATAAATTACTTGGCTTTTTTGTAGGGTTAGTGATGAAACAAACAAAAGGAACAGCAGAGCCATCGCTGGTTAATGCTTTACTGACTAAATGCCTGACTATTGAGTAATGAGCAAACAAATGAGGGAGGCAATGCAAATGAACGTTAAACAGTTTGTTCGTCAAAGGATGAGTGCGCCATTAGACGTTCCAGCACCTAAAGTGGCAAAGCTACCCATGGGTGATATGGAGTATGCTACCTATGGCGAGGGAAAACCGGTACTGGTTATCCACGGTGGAGGCGGCGGCTATGATCAGGGTATATTTTTCTTCAAGCACTATGTGCCTGAGGGCTATCAGATCATTTGTCCTTCGCGCCCCGGCTATTTAGGCACCCCTCTTAGCACCGGAAAAACGTCTGAAGAACAAGCAGATGCCTTCGCGGCCTTACTTGATTATTTGAACATTCCTAGCGCGATAGTTGTGAGCATATCCGCGGGTGGTCTTTACTTGTATCCCTTTGCCATTCGCCACCCACAAAAGACCAAAGCAATCATTGCTATCGATTCTATCTCTGGCGAGTATTTAATGCCGGAACAAAGTGGCAAATTTGCTCAAGCGCTTTATATGTCTAGACTTGGTTTATGGATGGTTAAAAAAACCATGTATTATTTTCCAACAGCAATAATTCAGAATATTGTTAAATTAGAAGGCTACCTGGATCAAGCTCAGATAAAAGCCCGAGTGAAACACATTGAAAATTCTCAGGAATCTTTAGAAATCATATCTGATTTGATGTCAACCATGACTGACTTTAAAAAGCGCATGAAAGGAAGCATGAATGATGTTGAGCTGGGACCTAAAACCACCTGGTTTGATTTTTCCAAAATCACCTGCCCTGCATTAGTCATTCACGGAACACATGATGCCGATGTCAAATTTTATAATGGCGTATTTGCTTTTGAAGGACTGGCTTCGAAAGAAAAAGACCATTTCTGGATTGAGTATGGTACGCATTTTGCCTTTTTCTTTGCACCATCAGCGCCAAAAGCGCATCAAAAATTCCGGGAGTTTATCATTAGGCATGCTTAGGCCGGAAAAACACATCGCATACATTATCGCTGTTTGTACCGAAGGTACTGGCCTGCTCGTAACGACGGCATAAGCGTTTCTGGCGAAACGATGACCGAGGCCGTTGACATTTGATCGCTCGATGCCAACTTAACGCCCCCACGATTAATGCATGGTTCATAAAAACGCCGTGGTTTTTGCCTCAGCTGTCATGTGAGTAGACCCACCGAATGATGGAGCCTTGGTTACGGCAGCGCCTTTCGGTCGACACGTTACACCTCTGAGATCTCTTACTACGGTCAGGAGATAACTGAGGTTATAGACGAAGATATGATATACCTCGCGCAGTATAAATGAGTAAATGTGGAGTTTTACGTCTAAACTGCGGGCGGTTCTTTCAATGCATCACTAATTCAGCATTCTGAGAGCGACAATCATTCAGCTGACACTGCATTTCCACTACGCGCTGTCGTGATGATTTTTCTTTCATCATCTGCTGTAGTGATATATCGTTTGAGGGTTGAAACACCAACGCAGAATACAGGGGGCTAACCTGTTGATTCTGCGATATTTTTTGAGCCAGTGCTCTTTGGTAGGCTCTTTCGTTTAACTGACTATCTCGGTTTACTAATGATAACGACTTGGGTAAGGCAGTGATTGCCATAACTCTAGACTTCATAGGCACTCCAGTTTTAATATAAATGTACTAAATTCGTGTGAATTTCGACTGCAAAGTACTGATTGAACTCAGCGCATGAGTCCACATCTGGCCAATGTTCTCTTCTATCACACATCCTTAACATTTCAACATTAAACATCGATTGAAAATGATGCTCCAGTAGCGACTGTATTTCTAATTGGCTTTCGAAATTCTTAATGACAACGGTCGCGTTTTCGGACAGTTGGGTTAAGGTGACACGCTCCATGACGTCATATGGATCTTCTTGTTCCTCAATCGAGGATTTAATCCACTTCAACAAAACAGATCGGGGTTTGATGCAAAGTAGCGTGCGGCCATGTTCTACGGATGGCTCCATCACAACCATTTGCGAATGCATTTCGAATTTAAAGCAACAAAGGAAATCAAGAAAACTGCCTTCAATTGGATTACGCGCATTGCCACCTAACCATCGATTGATTTCATGACGAAACATGGCAGGAAAATGACGCTCAATTTCATCAAGCGTTTCTTCCTCACCATCTTGCTTTGCAATCGTGTAGGCGGTCGTGTCTGCTTGTAACAACGCCAGTGAAGGTAGCTCCACCTCTGGGCCTTGTGCAGCCAAAAATGACAAAAATACAGATGTTGGTTTTAATATAACAATTTCACGGTAACTCTGCTGCATAACGCCCTCCTTTACCTGTTTCAACTCATCCTGAGTACAACATTAAAAGCTAACGCAAAAGCAACCTTCCAACTACAATTTTCTAGAAGATAGTCATTTAGAATAGCATGGTTTTTTGTCATTGCAATACAAAACTTCATAAAAATGATTGTTTTTAACCATGTCACTTTCATGTATCATCAGCACTGCCAGATCGTATCGAGCTGTTATGACACCAATACTTAATCAATTCACATTGCCCCTACTAGCCTGGCACGATGTCCATGGTCGAAAGAATTTGCCGTGGAAGCATCCCGTCGATGCCTACCGAATATGGTTATCTGAAGTCATGCTGCAGCAGACGCAGGTTAAAACGGTCATTCCTTATTTTTTAAGATTTATTGAACGATTCGCGGATATAGGCGCTCTTGCCCAAGCCGCGGAGGATGACGTATTGTCGTTGTGGTCTGGCCTTGGATATTACAGCCGTGGACGGAACCTACATCAAACTGCTCGCATTATTAATACACAATATAAGGGTCTATTTCCTGAGGATATCCAAACGCTTGTCCAGCTACCTGGCATTGGCCCTTCAACCGCAGCAGCTATTGCGTCTCAAGCGTTTAATCAACCAACGGCTATTCTTGATGGCAATGTGAAGCGGGTTTTAAGCCGTTATTTTATGATTGGCGGCGTTTCCACACAAACGACAAAGGTGCTATGGGAGCGCGCTCATCAATGTATGTCGCAGGATCGTTCGGCCGATTATACGCAAGCGATTATGGATTTAGGTGCAACCTGTTGCACTGCAAAAAACCCTCAGTGTGCTATCTGCCCACTTAAAACAACTTGTCTGGCGAATCTCAACGGCGTAGTTACCGACTACCCTAGCAAAAAGCCAAAAAAAGAACTTCCAAGCAAACAGCAACAATTTCTACTAATGCATAACCAGCAAGGGCAGATTTATCTCGAAAAACGCCCGGCCAAAGGCCTATGGGGAGGATTATGGTGCACTCCAAGCATTGATCTGGAAATTGATCCGGCAAGCTTTATTCAAACAACCTATTCACATCACGTTTTGAATATTCAACCACTGATGAACATTAAGCATACTTTTACGCATTTCAAGCTATATATCAATGCGTTATCCATCGAAACCAACGCTTCTCAACAAGCGACCTGCGAACATCAAGGCCGCTGGTTTTCTCACACAGAAACGATTAAACTCGGTTTAGCCAAACCAATCAGTGATATGATTGAACGATTTTATGTCAGGGTTACGTAGGTTGGGTTGAGGCGGGTTCGCCGAAGCCCAACATGGATGGTTTTGTTGGGCTTCGGCGAACCCGCCTCAACCCAACCTACGGTTCTCATTAGGAAAATTATGCTTACTTCATTAATAATTATCATCAGCCTTTTTGGCTTAATCTGGGCGGGAAGCCATTTGGTTACTGGGGCTATTGGTATCGCGCATTATTACCGAATGTCGCCACTATTCATCGGTCTCACACTGATAGCCTTTGGCACCTCAATTCCGACAATCTATTTCGCCATTGTTGATGCCCTTGCGCATCAAACCAATCTTGTTATCAGTAATGCCATTGGTTCAAACATTGCCAATATTGGTTTGGTATTAGGTTTAACCATTTTACTTTGCCCTCCAAAAATTCATTCGGTGCTGTTCAGAAGTGGTTATCCTTTACTGTTTCTCATCATGCTCATCACCTATACCTTAATGATTGGCGAGTATTTCAGCGTTGCGGATGGCTGTTTTTTATTACTGGCAACCATTGCTCTTATTTGTTACCTGGCCTATCTCACTAAACAATCCATGCATAGTTCCGCACATATCAAATCATTTCGAGCCGTCACACAAGCTCGACGCACGATGAAATTTAACGTCATCAGTTTAGTCATTGGATTTATTGTAATCGCTATAAGCGCCCATTATCTTACCCAGTGCCTCGTTCAGATAGCGTATGGCTTGCATATCAATGAAGCCATCATTCAATTAACCATTATCGCAATTGGCACGAGTCTACCAGGACTTGCAACTTGCGTTATCGCAGCCCTCAAAGGACAAGACCAACTCGCCGTGGGAACCATTCTTGGCACGAACATGTTTAATTTACTCGCCGTGCTCGCCTTCCCTGGCATCATCAGCCCATCCGCGATTTCCTCTCATATCATCTGGCGCGATATGCCAATGATGTTGGCGCTAACGTTTGTGATTTTCTTGATTAACTACAACTCCAAACGAAAAATGATTCGCTGGCACGGTGGTCTACTGCTGTTGATTTATGGATGTTATGTTACGTCTTTGATTTATAATGCAGTAGTGTGAATTTTTGATTACGTCATAGAATAATGGCACTAAGTTAAGGGCTGTAGGTTGGGTTGAGCGAGAGCGAAGCCCAACAAAATCGTCATGTTGGGCTTCGCTCTCGCTCAACCCAACCTACGCATACATCAATCATTTTTTCGGCCTCAGTCATCGTTTCGCCAATAGTTTTAAATTTAAACAGCTAAGATTGTCGTCACGCTGTTCGTCACAAGGCTGCATGAGTCTAAATTATCGACAGATCTATTGAATATATAATTCTGGTTACACCTTTCCCCCGCGCAACCCTGTCAACCCAGGGCAGGATCATCTAAAATTTGAACAGTTAAAAAAACCATTTCAATCACACACCTTGTTGTTTTAGAGTAGTTGACTGCTATCTAAAAAAATGTTTAAAGTTACCCCGATCCCGTTCGTGCTGAGGAGGCGCGAATACGGACCGATGAAGTGATAAAGAGTCCAACGCGCCGTCTCGAAGCATACACACGGATGGCATCCAACGGAGTTATATTATGTTTTGGGTTTACATTCTTCAATGTAATGATAAAAGCTATTACACGGGTCACACCGATAATTTAGAAAATCGATTTACACAGCATCAAAATAAAATGATCTCTAGTTGTCACACATGCACACGACTGCCTGTTCAATTGATGTACTCACAAGAATTTTCTACGCGAGAAGAAGCACTATCTGCTGAAAAACAAATACAGGGATGGAGTCGCAAAAAAAAAGAAGCACTCATTAAGGGCGACTGGCAGGCACTATCGGCGCATGCTTCGAGACGGCGCATCGACCTACCTACCAAACTGCAGCATCTGTGACGCGCCTCCTCAGCACGAACGGGCTCAGAGAAAATTCGGACATTTTTTCTGCTCCTGTTCATTAAATACGGCATGTGAACGCATTGCATTCATGACATTACTTCATGCTATTGAAAATATATCCTCCGCAAGGATCGACAAACTAATTCACCTATGATCTACTACCCACCTTGCTTATCCGGGGATAAAGATGAATAAAGGGTTAATCGAACATTTTGAAATGTTAACTGATCCACGAGTAGATCGAACCAAACGATATCCATTAATAGAAATTATTTTACTGATTATTGCAGGGACAGTGTCTGGTTGTGATGGTTGGAAATCACTTAAGGATTTTGGTGAAGCTAAATTAGATTGGCTCAGAAAATTCCTGCCTTATAAAGATGGTATTCCTGTTGATGACACGTTAGCACGAGTGATGCGTAAAATTGAAACGAAGGAATTTCAAGCCTGTTTTATGAAATGGGTTCAATCTGTATCGGTAGCGACATTGGGGGATGTTGTGGCAATTGATGGAAAAACCTTACGTCGGAGCCACAATCGCCGGGATGGAGTTCCCGCGATTCATATGGTGAGTGCCTGGAGCAGTGAAAATGGACTTGTACTTGGTCAAGAAAAAACAGCAGAAAAAAGTAACGAAATCACAGCCATCCCGCAGCTATTGGATGTACTTGAACTCAAGGGATGCATCGTCACCATCGATGCAATGGGCTGCCAGACTGCAATTGCTGAAAAAATAATTCAGAAAAAGGCCGACTACATACTTGCTCTAAAAGGGAATCAGGGCAACCTGCATGTCGAGGTTACAGATTTTTTTAAAACAGCATTGGCAGCGGACTTCAAGCAAGTACAACATGATTATTTTGAAGAA
The DNA here is from genome assembly GCA_963784615.1 of uncultured Gammaproteobacteria bacterium. Classification (GTDB taxonomy): domain Bacteria; phylum Pseudomonadota; class Gammaproteobacteria; order Legionellales; family Legionellaceae; genus UBA11403. The sequence goes on along the minus strand of CAWASG010000001.1, from coordinate 228,435 downwards.
CATGATGCTGGGCATGGGCGTATTGAGTTCCGTCAATGTTGGGCAATAAAACCATGTGTCGATAGCTTTCCATCGTTTAAAAAATGGCCTGATTTAAAAAGCCTTATAATGATAAAGGCTCGTAGAGAATTTAAAGACGGTCTTGCACAAGATACAGAGGATACTCGTTTTTATATTGCATCTATTGCACCGAATGCAGAGAAAACATTAACGGCTGTGCGGCAGCATTGGGGAATTGAAAATCAGCTTCACTGGACGCTTGATATGACTTTCAGAGAAGATGAGTCGCGCATACGAACAGAAGCTTCACCTGAAAATTTTGCTATCATGCGACATATTGCGTTGAACCTAATTAAAAATGACACATCAAGAAAAGCTAGCATGAAGCGTAAACGGTTTATGGCGGCATTAGAGGACGATTTCAGAGAAACCATTATTAGGCAAGTAATTTAAGATGCGTTTGCCCTGCCTGTCAACCCTGTCAATTATCTGTTTATTCATAAAACGTGCTATAATAACAAAAACAAAGCATTCTTCAGGGGAAATAGACATGCGGAATCAATCATCAAGACCGAGTCCAGAACAAGACGTCAGCAAGAACGAACCTAAGCAGCCTTCTCCAACTTCCCTTCCTGACGCTTCGGTGGACGTGGGAGCAGCCACTGCGGCTGCCGCTGACGTTGCCGCACTTGCTTCAGGACAAAATCCCAATCCATTATCGCGGATTGTTTATGTGAATCTAGTCATGCATTTTGCCGCGAAAAATGCAAAAGATGCTTTAAGTCTGGGGTTAGTCACTGGAGTATGGCACGAGACCGCTGTGGACTTTACTATCAAGAACAATAAAAGATTTAAATTCACAAAAGAGGAGCTGTTATCTTCCGTTGCTATGGGCATGGAAAGTAGGGTGGTCAATATGAATTATAAGCCTGAAGATGTCTTTGCAGCAGATATACTTTTTCTATACCCCGAGTTGTTATTAGAGCGAGCTCATTTGACAGATTGGGGTGGTCGCAAATTCGAAGGACGAAAGACGGAGGCACACCCTGAGGGCGAGGGTATCACTGCTTTTGAATACGCCCTATGGGCAAAGGATTTCAAGATGATAGAGATGATGCTGAATTGCATACCCGATGGTGAAAAAGGTGACGCAATCAGGACGGAGCTTTTAAGCCAATATGAACGAGTCACAGCGCCGAGATATCAAGGTGGTGGTTTGACTTATACGCACACCTATGAGCGTCCGAAGGTGGATGCAGCTGGTATCCCCATAAAAGATGCTTCTGGGAATTGGGATTGTGAAGCTGTGACAGAGGAGCGTTGGGGAAACCATTTCGATATAATGCCACTTCTCAATGCTTATGAAGATTATGATACTCATTATGATGCTCGTACATGGCCACAGCGCGATGCGTGCTGGATAAAAATAATTGGTACGCAGCAGCGGTTACTTCCAATACATATTTTGCAACGTTACTGTGACCCCCATACCCCTTTTGACCCTGCGCCTTCGTTTACAGGCGTTTTTAAACGTACAACTCAGTTTTTCAGTAGCGCTTCGGACAGGCGCGAGCCTTTACTTTCTTCATCATTATCTACCAATTTTTCATTATTTCGCGGGACACTGGGCGTGGCGGGCATGGGGAGGCTGGAGCCGGCCTTGCCGGTGTTGTTCGCCTGGCTGGGGGGGCGGGATTTGGATGCTTGGCGCGCGGTTGATTTGGCTGCGGTCCGCCAGGTTGATGAAGTCAGTACAAGCGAAATAGAAACTAAAATTAAACAGCTGCTAACGGGCTCTGCGCAGAGTCAAATGCAGTTCCGTCCTTGAGTTCATATTTATAGATCAGGCCGTGTGCATAGGACGCACATACTCCATCCCAACATACGGCCAGGTACCATTTTAATAACTCAATATAGTGCCATTTTTCGCTTGTCCTCACCCACCAACACGCCCAACGGTTTAAGTAACCTGTGATCCTTCGGGGAGATACCCCACTTTTGACCATTTGTTGAACTTGCTCGCGTGCGGAACGATCTGCATAAGCGCAGGTGAATGTTCTCCATTTGCCGAAACTGCCCGCCCCCCAGTAAGTTTGAATTGTGTGCAAAATCGGCTTGATTGTTGGAGTTTACATCGACCTGTGTCATGTCGGTGTTATCGAGGGGTCGCGTCCCAGGATAGTGAATGCCGAGAAAATGAAATCCTTTCTCGATGGAACCAATACATGTTTTTTTGCATGATAAACTCAACCGCCGCTCTTGTAATACGTCCATCATGCATCGTTTACACCGGTTAAGACTACGTTTCGTTGGACACAGAATCAAAATATCATCCTGATAACAAATATAGGTCACGTCCATGGAATCAAATGCGTCATCCAGTGGTTTTAAAAAAATCCCACTAAAAAATTGGGATAGTGGACCTCGCAATGCAATGCCATGATCGGGATTTTTATAACCACGCGGCGTTTCAATTGGATTGATGATAATCTCAGTCAGCATTGCTTGAACGTTAGGATCGTCATAATGGATTTGAATATCTTTAATCAACTTATGATGTTGGATTGATTTATAAAACGATTTTATATCTGCACGGATAAAATATTTAGGTTGGCTTTCTTGCAGCACTCGCCGAATACGTTGTGTGGCGGTTTTCACACCACTAGGACCTTGAAGATGGTAGCAATTGGGATTCATGACGAAAGGAAACGTTGGTTTCAATTGCCTCAGCATAATATGTTGAAAAATTCGGTCGGATAAATAGAGTTGGTCAACGACCTCATCTGAAAAATAATGTCGCTTGAGGAAGCGTGGTGTATAGCTGCCATCGATCACCGCGTTGATGCCTTGCGCCATCCACTCATCTATTTCGCGAGCCATTAAATGAACATCATGATTCGCGTGTGCATAATGTTTTTGTTTATGAATTTTGGCGAAAAGCTTTCGGCCACAGGCCTGCATTGCTTCAACATTCCATCGCTTCATCTGGCGTTCCGCTTGATAATGAATACATCCTTTTATGTTTTTATCGCCCTAAAAGAATTGAGCCAATATTTTTCAAGAAATACTTGCAGCAGTTGGTTCAGTCTGTAATCATTCGATTTGCAAAAAGATATGATTTTCAAGGACTGAACCAAATGGAATTATGTAGTGATTTGGATGTCGATACAAGTAAAAAAACCAGGGCAAACGCATCTTAAATTACTTGCCTAATGATGGTTTCTCTGAAATCGTCCTCTAATGCCGCCATAAACCGTTTACGCTTCATGCTAGCTTTTCTTGATGTGTCATTTTTAATTAGGTTCAACGCAATATGTCGCATGATAGCAAAATTTTCAGGCGAAGCTTCTGTTCGTATGCGCGACTCATCTTCTCTGAAAGTCATATCAAGCGTCCAGTGAAGCTGATTTTCAATTCCCCAGTGTTGACGCACAGCCGTTAATGTTTTCTCTGCATTCGGTACAATGGAGGCAATATAAAAACGAGTATCTTCTGTATCTTTTGTAAGCCCGTCTTTGAATTCTCTACGAGCCTTTATCATTATAAGGCTTTTTAAATCAGGCCATTTTTTAAACGATGGAAAGCTGTCGACACATGGTTTTATTGCCCAGCATTGACGGAACTCAATACGCCCATGCCCAGCATCATGTTCTTCAAAATAATCATGCTGTACTTGCTTGAAGTCCGCTGCCAATGCTGTTTTAAAAAAATCTGTAACCTCGACATGCAGGTTGCCCTGATTCCCTTTTAGAGCAAGTATGTAGTCGGCCTTTTTCTGAATTATTTTTTCAGCAATTGCTGTCTGGCGGCCCATTGCATCGATGGTGATGATGCATCCCTTGAGTTCAAGTACATCTAATAGCTGCGGGATGGCTGTGATTTCGTTACTTTTTTCTGCTGTTTTTTCTTGACCAAGTACAAGTCCATTTTCACTACTCCAGGCACTCACCATATGAATCGCGGGAACTCCATCCCGGCGATTGTGGCTCCTACGTAAGGTTTTTCCATCAATTGCCACAACATCCCCCAATGTCGCTACCGATACAGATTGAACCCATTTCATAAAACAGGCTTGAAATTCCTTCGTTTCAATTTTACGCATCACTCGTGCTAACGTGTCATCAACAGGAATACCATCTTTATAAGGCAGGAATTTTCTGAGCCAATCTAATTTAGCTTCACCAAAATCCTTAAGTGATTTCCAACCATCACAACCAGACACTGTCCCTGCAATAATCAGTAAAATAATTTCTATTAATGGATATCGTTTGGTTCGATCTACTCGTGGATCAGTTAACATTTCAAAATGTTCGATTAACCCTTTATTCATCTTTATCCCCGGATAAGCAAGGTGGGTAGTAGATCATAGGTGAATTAGTTTGTCGATCCTTGCGGAGGATATATTTTCAATAGCATGAAGTAATGTCATGAATGCAATGCGTTCACATGCCGTATTTAATGAACAAGAGCAGAAAAAATGTCCGAATTTTCTCTGAGCCCGTTCGTGCTGAGGAGGCGCGTCACAGATGCTGCAGTTAGATAGGTAGGTCAACGCGCCGTCTCGAAGCATGCGCCGATAGTGCCTGCCAGTCTCCCTTAATGAGAGCTTCTTTTTTTTTGCGACTCCAGCCCTGTATTTGTTTTTCAGCAGCTAGTGCTTCTTCTCGCGTAGAAAATTCTTGTGAGTACATCAATTGAACAGGCAGTCGTGTGCATGTGTGACAACTAGAGATCATTTTATTTTGATGCTGTGTAAATCGATTTTCTAAATTATCGGTGTGACCCGTGTAATAGCTTTTATCATTACATTGAAGAATGTAAACCCAAAACATAATATAACTCCGTTGGATGCCATCCGTGTGTATGCTTCGAGACGGCGCGTTGGACTCTTTATCACTTCATCGGTCCGTATTCGCGCCTCCTCAGCACGAACGGGATCGGGGTAACTTTAAACATTTTTTTAGATAGCAGTCAACTACTCTAAAACAGCAAGGTGTGTGATTGAGATGGTTTTTTTAACTGTTCAAATTTTAGATGATCCTGCCCTGGTAAAAAAACACATTGGGATCGTTTAGAGGTAGCGCAAAAGGTTGTCGACATTAGAGCTATTTTGCAAAAGACGAACAATAAATCTAAGGCAGCCAAATCGGTGGGCGTTCCCCGTTGTAATGTCTCGAAAAATATAGTTCTTAACTGAAGAATTTATCTCGCACTATCTTGATCACAAGCCTAATCACTACTATCAAAAACAATGAGATAAAAAATTAATTATGATTAGTGACTGATCAACATGTATCATTGAGTCTCTTACAAAACAAGAAAACAAGAGATCAGTCATGGCATATATTTTCGCAGATATTTTATCATTAGTACAGTACATTCATATCCAAAAGCATGAACCTGAAAAATTGGACTTAAAAAATTGTCTATGTTGCGGTAAATCACACCCTTGGCGACATGGTGGGTATTCTCGTGAAGCGGATCGCATTAACCCTTCAAGCACCTCACTAAATCCAGTGTTTATTCAGCGATACTATTGCCCCTGTTGCCACAAAACATGTTCAGTCCTGCCGGAATGCATTCCACCGCGTAGATGGTATTTGTGGGAGATGCAACAGGTCATTTTTTTATTGTACCTTTCTGGCATGAGTGCTTACGCTATATCAAAAACGATGCAGCCCTCACGCCAGACCATCAAGCGTTGGCTGCTGCGTTTTACGAAGCAGTTTCGTTTTCATAAAGATGCCTTATGTACCTATTTTTGCGCACTGGGCAGATCCATAAATATGAAAGACTTTTGGAAAATGACTCTTCAGAGAATGAGCCTGAGTGCAGCGATGCGCCTTTGCCATGTTACCGGAGTTGTTATCCCATGAACGCTTAATCAGTATAAGCATGAGTTGTGCCATGCTTGTACAAAATAAGCACCCCACACAGTTTGGTCGTTTCGGTGTCATGATTTTACTGATTAACTTCACTCCCCATTAATAGCGGAGAGAAAAATGAGTAAACCTTTACACCCGATGGCTTTGTTTCGCCTGATGGTTCTTGGTCCATTAGCGAGCCGTGCTGAATTAAAGCGCGGTGAGGTTAAAAGTATTATCCGAAGTTTGGCTGCCGATCGTTACACTATTCCTGAGTCAAGACGAACGCATATCAGTGAAGAAACGATTGCGCGCTGGTACTACGATTGGAAGCGAGGAGGTATCGAAGCACTGAATCCCAAGCCGCGCGTAGACAAAGGAAGCACACAACTTTCAGAAGCCGTACAAAGCAGAATTGTGACACTTAAAAAGGATAAGCCTTCACGCTCAATTAACACTATCATTGGCATGATTGAGCGCGAAGGATTAGTTGCTAAAGACACATTGGCTCGAGCTTCCGTTCATCGTTTTTTACAACAACAGCACCTGTCAAAACGCATTATACCCAACCAAGACACTATTGAGCGCCGATCATTCGTGGCTGCCCATGCAGGAGATATCTGGCAAGGAGATGTACTCCATGGCCCACGGATTCAAACGCCATCTGGGATGCGAAAAACTTACTTGGTCTCGCTGATTGACGACTCGTCACGCCTTATTACACATAGTGCATTTTGTCTTGGAGAAACCGCTCTCGATATAGAGGGCGTGCTCAAATCCGCTGTATTGAAACGAGGCGTACCGTATAAATTGATTATTGATAATGGTCCTGCATACCGCTCAGAGTCATTACAAACTATTTGTGCCCACTTAGAGATACGGCTTGTCTACTGTCGCGCCAGAGAACCCGAGGGCAAAGGTAAGCTCGAGCGCTTTCATCGCACGTTTCGAGAACAATTTATCGATGAGCTTGATGTCGATAAAATTCGTGATTTGGGTGATCTCAATGCTCGCCTTTGGGCCTGGATTGAGCATGTTTATCATATTCGTCTGCATGGTGGATTAGATAAGAAAACACCGCTTGATAGTTGGAGAGACGATCTGCTTCACGTGCGCCCTCTAACGCCTTATTTCGCCAATAAAATCGATGATATTTTCTACCATCGTACTGAGCGAGTTGTTCGCAAAGATGGCACGATCAGTTGGGATGGCAAGATGTTTGAGGTGCATCACAACCTTGTCGGTGAGAAAGTGACGTTGGTATTTAATCCGCACACAAATATTGCGGTTCGGGTTGAAACAGCCTTCGGTGACAATTTGGGGGCCGCTGTTTTATTAGATTTAGACGCCAATCTTAATCGTAAGCGCCAACGACCACATGCAGCACCTTCGCCTGAAGGGATCCAGCGTGAGCACAATGTTGAGTTGGTTTTTGAAGACTACGTCGAGTCCATTGGCACCTTTGCACAAACAACTGGAGAGGATAATTAAATGTACCAATCATTTTTTGGTTTAACCCAAGCGCCCTTAGGAAAAAAAAGCATCCAGTTATGGGATAACGCTCAACTTGCCGGCCTTGCTCAACAGTTTAATTGGCTTCTTCAATCACCTGGCGTTGGATTACTCACAGCAGAGCCTGGACTTGGGAAAACGGCCGCACTTCGACAACTAACCAGCACTTTAAACCCACATCAATACAGCGTTTTCTACATAGCCGAGACAGATTTTGGTCGACTCGATTTTTATCGTCAAATGGCGCTGACACTTGGACTGACTTCTTCCTATCGCCGTGCTCAGTTGTGGCGCGATATTAAGGACTACATCATTCACTTGGCGACTCAAAAAAACATCATGCCAGTATTCATTATTGATGAAGCACAAAATCTTCCATCTGAATTCTTTCGTGATTTTCCAGCTTTCCTCAATTTTGTCTTTGATTCCAAAGACTACATGACCGTTTGGTTGGTAGGCCACCCTGAGCTCGCTCGCGAGATAGGAAAACCCGCCAATGCTGCATTAGAATCGCGGATTCAAGCACGTTGTGAATTGAAGCCAATTCTTGAGCGCGATGCATTTAAGCAGCTTATTGAACATGGTTTTTCTCAGGCTGGATGTACGCATCAGTTGTTGTCCGACTCAGCGCTTGAGTTGCTTCGAATGTCCTCAAAAGGTAATCCAAGACAAGCACATAAACTCATTGTTACATCACTGCGATTGGCTACCGATAAAAACATCAATCATCTACCAGATGACATCATCAGAGAGGCCATCGCTCTGTTGAAACAAATTTAAAAGTGAGAGAGCCCCGAGGTGCTTGCCTTGGGGTTTTTTGTCTCAGGTTAATTAAATCGGGACAAGGTATGTAAATTAGAGTGAGACGTTACACCCGTAGCACCGCACGATATTGGCTGGATCGCGAAGGTAAAACCGGGATATCTCCGTCTGTTGAAGCATTTTTTGAAAGCCCATTGGGTATGGCTTTTTTGCATCAAATAGTAATTGCAGCTCAATTTACAATCACCCAATTGGCTGGTGGAGGGGTTGATATGCTCGCTCAATTTTTACACTTAAGCCAACTAACGACCTTTGTAGCAAGTTCTCATGGTACGTTATATAAGCAAGCGGTGGCTATGGAAGAGGCGATAAATCGTTTTGGAACTGAAGACGGCCAGCGGTTAGCGTCACAAATGTCGAAGAAAAAAATTACTGTCTGTCAGGACGAAACCTTTCATCCTGAAATTTGTTTGGTTGCTATAGAGCCAGTGTCTAACTTTATTCTATTGGAACAGTATAGTGAAAAACGCGATGCTGAATCTTGGTTTAAAGCGATGGAAGAAGCACTGCAAGGCTTGAAAGTAGAGATTATCCAGTCGACTAGCGATGAAGGTACCGGATTGATAAAATATGTCGAAAAAGAGCTAGGTGCCCAGCATTCCCCTGATCTATTTCACGTTCAGCAAGAGCTAACGCGTGCCACATCGGCTCCTATTGCGGCAAAAGTCAAACAAGCAGAGAAGGCTTATGACACCAGTATTAAAATACAGGAACGGTTGGAAAAAAAACAGTCCTTGGATCCTGAATACAGTGAAAAACCATATTCCGCACTCGATGGAGAGATTATCAATGCTGAGCTAAATAAGGATGCTGCATTACGCCATTTAAATGACATCAAAAAACATCAAGCTGATGTCAAAGAAGCAAAAAAAGCACTGGGTCAGATCTATCATCCTTATGATTTAACGTCCGGAAAAGCACAAACTGCAGAAGACATCGCTGAAAAAATGAAACGACACATTGAGACGATAAAAAGTAAGCGTTCGGTGAAATACGGGTTGTATGCTTTAGCTGGATTTTGAGATGATATTGAAAGGCAAGAGCTGGATAAAATCATCGTCGGTTTTGCAGGAACGTATATTTTCAAATAAATATCGCAAGTAGTCGAACGGGTTCCAGCCATTTGAGGCGGCGGTGGCAATAAGACTATAAAATAATGCACTGGCGTTGGCGCCGCGAGGGCTGCCAGAGAACAACCAGTTTTTTCGACCCAGTGCAAACGGCCTTATTTGATTTTCTGCGCCATTGTTGTCGATTTCAAGCGAGCCATCAGTTAAATAGTTCGTGAGCTCGAGCCAACGGTCGTGCATGTAAAGTAACGCGTCACTCAATTTAGACTTCGGCACGGCATGTCGCAGGGATTCGGTGAGCCATGCTCTCATTTCATCGAGAATGGGTTTTGATTTTTCAATCCGAAAGTTAAAGCGTTGCTCGGGCGTATACTTACCTTCACGCGCTATTTTTTCAATGGCATAGAGCTTTTGAAAATAGGCGACCGCTTGGTGTGATTTGCCAGTAGTTTTCGCGAGCTTGACTAGCTCAACAAATGGCCGACGAGCGTGTGCCATGCAGCCAAGATGGATAATGTCAGCTTCGTCATCCACCCAATCATAGCCTTTATAGCCATCAGTCTGTAAATGGCCTTTAAAACCAAGGAGCATTTCCTTCGGCCAAAGTGCTTGCCTCGTCTCGCGATAATCAAATAAAACGATTTTTTTATCGGGCTTAGCACTTCGATACAGCCACATATAGCTCACAGAGGTGTTTTTTCGATTCGGCTCATCCATGACTTGAAGCGGCGTTTCATCGGCCTGCACGTAATCCGATACGATTAAGGTGCTCATCATAGCTTTACGCATCGGCATACACGCTTCATAGGCGGCTATTATCCAGCCACAGATTGTATTGCGAGGCATATCAATCCCCGTACGTTGCCAGATTTTTTCTTGTCGATACAGAGGAAGATGGTCTTGATATTTACTCACAATGGTATGAGCCACAAGACTCGGGGTTGCCATGCTTTTAGGTAGAAACAGTTTCGGCATTGGCGCAATGCTCACGCTCTCATCGCAACGGTTACAGGCATATTTCGGCCGAACATGTTGAATGACTTTAAGCTGTGCAGGAACTACTTCTAATTGCTCAGTAATTTCTTCACCAATCCGTTGCTTCAAACAACCACAAGCACATTGTTTATCGGCATCAGAAATATCATGCTCAATCACTTCGCGAGGCAGGTTGTCTGGCAATAGTCGGCGCTTTGGTTTATTTCGAGTATAAGTAACGGTGATGGTGTTGTCTTCTGTGGGAAGCTCTTCAACAGGAACCGAATCAGCTTCATCAAATTGCAAGTCGAGCTGTAGTTGAAGGACATTACTTTCTGATGAGCGTGCGTATTTGCGCTGTTGAGCCAATTTGAATTGCTCAAGCGCTTCTCTATATCGTGCGTGAAGCCGCTCGATTTCTTCTTGTTGAGGAAGAATCAGAGCGTCTTTTTCTTCCATCGATGTAGGTAATTCTATGGTCTTTTTCATGCGGACATTATACCATAAGCACTATGATTTTACTGTTATTTTTCAATAAAAATCACGATATATAGGTGGGGCTTCTCCTTGATAATGAACGAATTTATTACTCGCGAGCAACCAGTTAAAATGCTCACGGGTTAGTTCTAAATGACCATGGATATTTCGAGGAAAAATGAATTTACCTTTATCAAGACGCCGATACCACAATTTAAAACTATGCTCCTCATAATACAATGCCTTTAACTTATCACCGCCACGACTCCGAAATAGAAATAAATGACCATTGGTGGGTTCCATCTGTAAAACATCTTGAACCATAATCGCTAGTGTATTGATGGATTTACGCATATCCGTTATTCCACAATATAAATGAACCTTGATATCGTCTGGAATTAGCATAACGCCACCAACTGCTTTAATAACGTAGCAAATTCGTTAGTTCGTAAATCCATTTTTACCGTACAACTGATTTTATTGGGCAAATAAATCATCAGCTCGCTGACGCACGCCTCTTTTTTTGATGGCTGCGCAGGAATAGGAGAAAAGATGGTCACCGACTCGAAATCGTTCAGTGAGGCACTATTTTCACGAATAGCTAATTTGGCTTTCGCCTTTCCTGCGCAATTGTGCTGATACCATCGATATTGAAATTGATTACAAGACAGCTCATTCTGTTTGCAAAAATCAGGCTGAGACAAGCCGCTCGCCTTATATTGGTCAATAATAGCATCCCAATATTTGTTTTGTTGTGACATGACAGCTCCAGATCATTAAGGAGCAGCTAGATTGAATTAATTTATTCGAGGAGTGTAGGTGTATTTCTCCGAACGTTTACGATAAAAACGGCAGCTATTGAAAAGGAGTTGTCTGAGAATAGCTGGAATCGCATAATGAAGGCGTATCGCGTTTTTGACGGGATGATCGCCACCATTGTATTTTTCTGGACTGTTGTTAAACAGCAAGTTGCATCACTCGGACTATCTCCTGAGCTAGAGGCTTTAGTGCATGATGTAATTATACCAGGGCTGTATTTGCAGCAAGTGGCCAAAAAAGCAAAAGGCTCGGCGGAACGCAAACGCTTTACTAAGCTGGCTGCAGAATTACTTGCACGTCTGGCACTATGTGAAGCTTGGTGCAAGTTACCGCCACAGCAACGTGAGCAGATAAGATCTACAGCTCTGCAATGTGCTCAGTTATTTCAGCGATCCAGTTCATGTGTTGAGGGACGTAATGGCTATTTGTCATTACGTCATCACAGCTCTCATCGATTGAGCAAGCGAAAATTGGGTGCTCTTACTGTGATTCATAATTATTTTATACGACGCCCTGATGAAACAACAGCTGCTGAACGATTTTTTCAGTCAAAGCCGAAAAATATTTTCAATTATCTACTGGATAATTTAGATGTTTCAGCTAGGCCAGCAAGGGCTAGGAGGGTTACTAAAATGGCTGCTTGAAATACAAGCATCTGGCGAAACGATGACTGAGGCCATTTTTTCCTTAACTTAGCACCGCTCTAGGGCAACTTACTTATTATCTAACTGTTTCATTAACTTTTTAGCAGCCGCCTGTTGTTTTTTATTGCCATATTCAAGCACCTCTTTAAGCGACTCATGCGCGGCGGCGGTGTCACCCATGTCGATATAGGTTTGCGTAAGCGTCAATAATGTGTCTAATGCAGACTCACTTCTCACGGGCTTTAAGGGCTCCTCTTCAGGCGGGGACACTGACTCAAACTCAATTAAATTATGTGTTGGAACTTCCTCTTCAGAAGATTTTTCCGAGCTACTCTTTGTTGTATCAACAACATTCTTGACATCAGGCTCGTTGCTATCATCAAGACTCGGCGCAACTTCAATTTGCTCTTCTTTCGCAATCACTTCGTGATCCACAATAGGCTCAACAAATAGCATTGGAGAGCTTTCCTCAATGACCATGACAGGCTCAACCGATTCATCACCAGCGGCAATCTCCTCTTTTTCCGCAACCACTTCATGGTCTACAGCAGACTCAACAGATGACATTGGAGCACTTTCCGTAGTGACTATTGCAGGCTCAGCCGATTCATCAACGGCACCAACCTCCTCTTTTTCCACAACCACTTCATGGTCCACAGAAGACTCAACAGATGACATTGGAGCACTTTCCGTAATGACGATTGCAGGGTCAGACACCACTTCAGTTTCTACAAACGTTGCAGATTCACTTCCTTCTTCTTTGACCTTAACCTTCGGCTTCATACGAGACTGAACAAACAGATATGCTTTTTCAACATCAGGAGCACCCCACCTCCTCCATGCAACATACGTGCCCCCAGCCGCGGCGCCTAATAAGATGAGCAGCCACAGCAACCAACTGCTATGTTGCGTATCGTCGCTCGGTTGAATCACCTGACCTGCCAAGCCTTGTCGACGCATGAGTAGCTCAATTTGCGCGTGCATGTGTTTCATTTCAGTATCACGTTGCTTTAACTTCCCCTGTAGGGTTTGATTTTGATCGTGCATAGAATGAAGCTCTTCTTTCAACAATGCATTGGACTCACGAAGCGAATCGATGGCTTGTACGGTTACATCCATCTGTGCTTTTAATGCAGTGTTTATGCCCTCCAAATGTGACGCATTTGGCTGCATAGGCATTTGACTGTCTTGGCTTGCAGATAAATACTGTTTTGAAAATTTCCCTGGTCGTGCTTGTGCAAACACGGGTGCAGATGGGAGATGTGATTCAATCGTTACATCAGACTGGCTCGCGGGCAGGGCTGTTGGGGTCGGTCTGTCGCCGTTAGTCACAGGATTCTCAGGGGTTAACTTTTGTTTTTTGTGCTTGATTCGATGCGGAGGTGTTTGAATTTCTTTCTTAAAAGAGAGTTGATAGTCCGGCGGATCAAGCAGAACATCATATGCACGATAGATCTGGCCTTTAGACCAGGCGAGATCAACAAGCAATTGAATAAATGGATTGGAAATACGCTCTAGAGATCGTAAATGAATAACCGCGTGCCCATGGCGGTTGTGTTCAATGACAAATGTCAGCGTATTCAGCTCAAATGAACGCTCAAGCCCTGCTCTCTCATATTCATCTGTGTCTGCAATATTGGCTTTTATGCCTGATAGAGGAATGTCACCAACGTCGATGAGGCTTATTTCAGCATCAAACGGTTGATCGAGACTGGATAATACTTTCATATCACCTAAGCCAATTGCAAACGCATTCAGCGAAAATGTAAGCGATATGAGTGCGGTATACAGTTTAGTTTTATTCAATCAACACTCCCTTGCAATAACTTGCGTTGAGGCAACTTCTCAATAACCCTGGGAGAAATATTGAACCGACTTACCGCGGTAAGTCAGAATAGTGAATATTCCCAGACTTATTGAAAAGTTACGCGTTGAGCACAGACTCACTACAACCGTCCCCTACATCTATTTATCATACAAGAAGATTCATCCTATAAACAACCTTTTATCGAATATTAAGTATATAATATCTCTATATATAACAATAAACGACTATTGAGGCCATTACAAATGAGACCTATTCAAAAATCCAACAAACTTGAACATGTCTGTTATGACATTCGTGGCCCTATTCTTCAATCAGTTGCTACGCTGGAGGAGCAAGGTCATCGGATTATCAAGCTCAATATTGGCAACCCGGCCCCCTTTGGATTTGCACCGCCAGATGAAATCGTACAAGACATTATTCTTAATCTACCACACGCCGCTGGTTACTGCGACTCGAAAGGGCTTTTCGCTGCACGTAAAGCCATCATGCAATACAACCAAACGCTCAATATCCATGATGTAGGCATCGATGATATCTTTATCGGCAATGGCGTGTCTGAACTCATTGTCATGGCGATGCAAGGGCTATTAAATACCGGTGATGAAATTTTAATTCCAGCGCCAGACTACCCACTCTGGACTGCTGCTGTGTCCCTTAGTGGCGGTACCCCCATACATTACCGCTGTGATGAGCAAGCGCAATGGTGGCCGGACCTTGATGATATCCGCCGCAAAATTACGCCAAGGACGGTTGGCCTTGTGGTCATTAATCCTAACAATCCTACTGGGTCTGTTTACCCTAAAGAGATTCTGGAAGGACTGATTGAGATCGCTCGACAACATCAATTGATTCTATTTGCCGATGAAATATATGAAAAAATTCTCTATGACGGCGCTCAACATATTCCTTTGGCTTCCCTGGCAGATGATGTGCTCTGCATTAGCTTCAACGGTCTTTCAAAGGCCTATCGTGCTGCAGGGTATCGCACTGGATGGATGGTTATAACTGGCCCCAAGCATCATGCAAAAGATTATATAGAAGGCCTGAACATATTAGCCTCCATGCGTTTATGTGCCAATGTGCCCAGCCAGTATGTGATTCAAACGGCCCTGGGTGGCTACCAGAGCATTTACGACTTAACCGCCCCATCAGGTCGAATCTATCAACAACGTGAGCTCACCTATGAGCGTATCAATGCAATTCCTGGGCTGTCTTGCGTTAAACCAATGGGAGCGTTATATCTTTTTCCAAAATTTGATCGTAAATATTATCCTTTTGCAAACGATCTCGAATTGGTAAGTCAGTTACTTATGGAAGAAAAAGTCCTTATCGTACAAGGAACAGGTTTCAATTGGCCTGAACATGATCACTTTCGTATTGTCTTTTTGCCACATAAAGAGGAGCTCTGTGAAGCACTGGATAGAATGGAACGCTTTTTCGATAAAATCCGGACGCGACATGCTTGATCTCAAATTGTAACGCAACACTTTATGACTCCCTCCAGGGAAACGCATCTTAATTGATGCGTTTCCCTGTGACTCCCTCGCCTCCAAAGAACAAAAAAGTTTGTACCTTGCTCTATCGAGAAGCTACAAAAAATATTTTATATTTTACGCAAAATGCGCTCTTTATGTGCTACAATTGAAATATTAGAATAGATTCAGATAAAGTGAGTGTATTATGCCAAAATTGCCTTTGCCTTTGCCTTTTCCTTTTGGATTTCCTTCAAAAAAAATAGCTGCGAAAGCATCCAGCTCACTCGGATTACGTCATTTTGGTGTTTTTTCAGGACATACCAACCAGTTTGCTGAGGTCGGGTATAATGCAGGACAACAATTTGGTTTCGATCCGGAATTAAGCGATCATCTCATGGCTCACTTCACCGAACATAAATTGCTTACCTGGAACCAAATGATGCAGGCTCGAGGAAATAATACTGCATTTCACGGGTTCGTAGAAGATGAAGCCGCTTATCTAGAACGCGCTGAAAAAAAACTTGTCGCTCTTTGTCAATTCCTGAGTGAGCATACGGAGATTGCCGTTATATGTTTACAAGAAGCCGAGATCAACGGGCCACTAGAATTTGTTAGAAGCTATATCAATCAACATTTCCCAAAGGAATGGAACCTCATGAATCCTTCAGTTACAGAGGATTCCACCGGCTGGGGAGTATTCACATTAATCAACCATGAACGATTAAACGCCTCAAAACCAAATTTAGATTTGTCGCTTACGCGAGACATTAAAATAAAAGACATAGGCATTCGCTGCAGAACGTTTGATATGTTTTCACTAGACAACGGTGAACTCATTAAATTCACCAACCTGCATCTCCCGCACAATAACACTGAGGAGGCCCTTACTGCATTTATGACTAACGTTGTTAAAAACATCATACAACATGGTTTAAATGCAGAAACATTAACCCACAAATTGGTGGGAGACTGGAACATCGATGCTGAACACTTGAACATCCTTACTCAACAAATCATTAATAAAGAAATGAAAGCCGCACCCGTGGGAACTATTTTCCCCTTCCACATCTCCACTGAATGGCATGCGAGCAAAGAAGGTCATTTAAAGCAAAGCGGAGAAAAATTGAGTGTTGACGCATTACTCGAAATCAAAGTACAACCCGCAGAATCATACAGCTACAGATTCCACTACTTCCCCGGCAATAATTCCTCAGCAGCTGCTGTTGCTATGTTTGTGAGCTCAATTTTTGTGGGTGCTATGGGATTTGATAGACCATCTAAGCAAGTTGAAGGTAAGGAACAAGCATTACAAGACCGGCAAGAAGAAGGACGTTTCAGGCCTTAACTCAACCTAGAAAAAGCAGTTGAATCTGCTGAATACGTCTTAATCGCCTCTAGTCGGATAGCCATCGATGGGTGATCATGGAAGAACTTTAAAAAAGAATCTGCACTAAACTCTGCACCATGATCATGTGCCTTATCAGATAATATTGAAATCAAACTCTTTCGAATCGAGGGATTTTGTTCTGCTGCAAGGCGATCCGCACGCAGCTCTAATTTTTGCCCCACGTAACCAGATCCGGAGAGCAAAAGCACGGGACCAACCACACACAGCCAAGCAAGTCTCATACCAACAGCCTCACATAAATGAACCGCAGATAATGCTACCAATGCAGAACAATATAATTTTAAAAAATTATGGTTCTCTATTGCATGAACCGCTTCGTGTGAAAAAACAGCCCGGTAATAGTCCTCAAGAGGAATGTCTTGTGAAGTTCTCCTCTTTTTAAAATGATTAAAAGCTTCAGGATCCACCTGCAAACAATAGGCCCCTGTAATGAGATTTTTATAAAAAATGGCACTGGAGCACTTCTCTTCTGAAAGCTCACTGTGAGGGGATTTCATAGTGGTGAGTTTCAATGGATGTCTTTCCAAGTCAGCACCCATTTCACGAAATGCCTTTTCCGCTGACTCGTACATAAGATCGGTTTTTTGTGGATTATCAACATCGTTCATCGATGGTTTTTTACGCATTGAATACTGAAGATAGGCTTCATGGAACCAGGAGATCCCTGCTGCATAAAGATTAATTCTAAATGCACCACCCCAAAATCGCCCATAGACCATAGCCGCCTCCATGTGAGAATATTTTATCCAAAGTGCATTTATATCATTTATGTGAAAACAAATCAAGCGATCTAGAGCGTAGCTCAACAAGATGGTTGTGTTGGGCTTCGCTCTCGCTCAACCCAACCTACGGATACATCAATCTAGCCATCGCGAGTTGCGCGATTTATAAACACATAAGTGATACTTAATTGCAACTCATGCGTATACAGATGATTTGATCCCAGCCCTGTATTCACAGTTTGACCTGGTGCACGGCCCAGCTGCAGATTGCCCCAATCAGCAAACTCATACCCCATACCCACCTGCCAATGCTCATTATAAGAAGACTGAATCCCCAGGCCCGCGGTATAAACCATCCCGGAATCTTTGCCCGCTGTAAAATTAGGGGCAGCAACTTCCTCACAAATTTTAGGTGCAATTGTAAAACTATGGGACTTATTCACCCCAGTACCAATACTACCACTCACATAAGGTTGTATGATGGTATTGGTATCTGTAGATATTTTAGCCTTCACAGCAATATGCGCATGATTGACTTTATATTTGTACGTAAAATTATTAAAATCAGGATCTTGATCTTCCCAAATATTACCCGCCAACGGCGCCTCCAGCCCTCCCGCTACCGCTACACCGACCTGACTCAAAAAATTAGGCATAATGGGAATCTGCATCCCCAAAAATAACTCGCCACTCCCAAAAGCATAAGGCTTGCGATTCACTTTATACGTTTTAGCAATATCAGGTTGAAGATAAAATGACTCAGACTCAGCCCCACCCGTAAGCGTTGGCCCAAGACTTAACGTCATAAAAGGGGAACAACTGGTTGTTTCCATGATCGGCCACAAAGACTGCGCAACGGCCTGATTTGCTAGCACTGCGCTCAATGATGCTACGATAAGAGTATTGATTTTCATGCATTGTCCTTAAATCTAAATCCTTGGGAAAAAACTATAAAGCAATGTCGATTCGGCGTCAAAGGAATATTCGAGCATAAGCAAAGTTCAGCCTGAACACACAATCTGATGGATTTCCCCGTAATTCCAGCCACGTTCATTGATGTACAAATAAAAAACCCCTCATAAAGCTTGATTAAAACCTCATGAAGGGTACTCTTACGTTCAACGACGAACAAAGAGAGCCTAAATGTACCATGAACTATTAAAAAAGACCAGTTTTCATCCGTTATTCGTGCATATCGATGATGAAATGGCTGAGAAAGTTCGAGCTGAAGACTGTCCTTTCTGTAACGGTCCTTTATATCAAGCCGATTACCCTCGTAGTCCCCTCGGGTTACCTGCATCATGCCGTGAGCATTATGATAGTCGGCGCAGTCTTTGCTGCGGAAACTGCCGAAAGCGTGTGACAACACCATCGGTACGGTTTTTGGGGCGACATCGTTTTCCGGCTGCGATTATCGTGCTTATCTCCGCCTTCATGTCCAGTGCTTCGAGGCGCCGGTATTACCAAGTAACGCGTTATTTTGGTATCAGCATCAGTCTGCGAACCTGGGGGCGTTGGCGTCGTTGGTGGCGAGATTGTTTTATTGGCACTGCTTTTTGGAAACAGGCTAAAGCATTCCTGCCCGTAAAGGCCATTGTTGGCCCATTTCCTCGACAACTTCTTTTGATTTTTCCAGACAACCTGAGTCAAAAACTGGTAAATGCCTTGCAGTTTTTAGCGCCAATGACAGCGGGCGTTTATCGCGCTGTCTAAAGGAGGGAGTTATTCGCGCAGAGTTTGCATCTTTAGATCAAGTTAGACATCCAGTAGACTCATAAACTTCTTAAACAAGCAGGAGTTTTTATGAGCAACAAGAAGCCCGATGTTGGTACTCGCCAAGAACGGTGGGCCCGATTTCGCTTTTCGGTTATTGGCCCACTTTTGGCAGCGCCGCCGGATAAAGGGCAACTACAGATTGAGCTGGCTTCTTTAGCTCAAAAGCAATGGCAGCATCCCATTACAGGATTACCAGTTCATTTTGGACTATCGACGATTGAGCGATGGCTTTATCAATCTCGCCATGAGAACGACCCGGTCGGTGCTTTGCGAACGAAACGCCGTACAGATGCCGGGAGTAGTCACACGCTCTCAGCCCCATTAAAGATGAGCATCCAACATCAACATCGTTCACATCCAAGCTGGAGCTACCAGTTACACGTAGATAACCTCTATGTGATTGCAAAGACAACGCCTGAGTTAGGCGTCTTGCCGTCTTACAATACGATTCGTCGTTACATGAAGTCGAATGGTTTCTGCAAGCAACCTGGGCGGAAAAGACGACATACAGAAGGCGCCATCCTCGCAGCTGATAGGCTAGAGAAACGAGAGGTCAGAAGTTATGAAGTCGACCATGTTAACACGTTATGGCACCTTGATTTTCACCATGGCTCACGCAGAATTTTGGGACGAGACGGTCAATGGCATAAACCCTTATTACTTGCCATTCTGGATGACCGCTCCCGCCTGATTTGTCATGCGCAATGGTACATGGATGAAACCGCAGAGACGCTGGTACATGGGTTTATGCAGGCACTACAGAAACGCGCCTTACCGCGCGCTCTGATGAGTGACAATGGCAGTGCGATGACTTCGGCTGAGTTTACCGAAGGGCTTGCGAGATTGGGCATTCTACATCAACCTACACTACCTTATTCTCCCTACCAAAACGCGAAACAGGAGGTTTTTTGGGCGCAAGTTGAAGGGCGATTGATGGCTATGCTTGAGGGTGAGGAGGAGATAACCTTGTCGTTACTCAATAAAAGCACCCTTGCTTGGGTCGAGCGTGAATACCATCAAAAAGTACATTCCGAGATTGGCTGCTCACCGCTTGCGCGCTATATGAAGGATGCCGATGTTGGTCGACCGTGTCCTGACACCGCAGCGTTACATCATGCTTTTTGCACTCAGGTGCATCGCAGGCAACGTAAATCAGATGGAACATTCAGTCTTGATGGCAAACGCTTTGAAGTGCCATCGCAATACCGCAGTTTGGAGATATTGTACATCCGCTATGCACGGTGGGACTTAGGCTCTGTAAGGCTTGTCGATCCACACACCAACACACTGTTAAGTATGATTTATCCACAAGACAAATCAGAAAACGCTTCAGGTCAGCGTCGAACTTTCACCAATTCCGGTGAACAAGAGCCCAGCGAAGAGCTTGTATCAACAGGCGTTGCGCCCTTGCTAAAAGCACTGATGGCAGAATACGCGGCCACCGGCCTTCCTCCGGCCTATTTACCCAAAGGAGAATCTGAACATGAGTAAAAAACTACTGGCTCTTTATGGTCTAAAATACAATCCATTCATCTCGGATATCCCCGTAGAAGCCTTGTGCATTTACCCAAAGCTCGAGAATTTTTGCTGGCGTGTTGAGCAATCATTACTTCGTGAAGGTGGTTTTGCTTTAGTGAGCGGTGATCCTGGCACAGGTAAAAGTGTTGCCTTGCGCGTTTTGGCTTCACGCCTTACACGCGTGCGTGATGCGCAGATCGGCGTCATCAGTCATGCTAACTCAAGGCTTGCTGATTTTTATCGTGAACTGGGGGATGTTTTTTGTGTGCCACTTACGGCCAGCAATCGTTGGGGTGGCTTCAAAAATTTACGCGAACGATGGCTCACTCACGTTGATAGCACCTTGTTACGCCCAGTGCTTATCATTGACGAGGCACAGGAAATGTCGCCAGAAGTCTTAAGTGAACTACGGTTACTGACCAGTATGCAATTTGACTCACGTAACTTGCTCAGCGTCATTCTGGCTGGTGATCAAAGATTAAATGATAAACTACGCCGCGACGATCTGATGCCTTTGGGTAGTCGTATTCGGATCCGCCTGCTCACAGAACACGCCAGCATTGAGCAGTTAACCCAAACGCTGCAACATCTATTGGAACACGCTGGCAACCCTGGGCTAATGACGACAGGGCTGATAAACACCCTTTGTGAACACGCAGCCGGAAACAGTCGGATCCTTTGCAACATGTCTGGGGAACTGCTGGATATGGCCGCACGCCTTGAGCGTCCACAATTGGATGAGCAGTTGTATTTTGAGTGTTTCACCACTTCGGTCTCATCAAACAAACGAAAAAAAGCTTAATCGGGAGAAAGCGATGAAATATTTAGTCATTGAAGCACCGACACTCACCGATGAAGCAGCGGTCAATGTGCAGGATTTCTTTTATGCACTGATGGTTGCGTTTGGTGAGCATTACCATCATCAAATAGAACGTTATTATCGAGAATCAGTCATTGGAACCATGGCTGATATTAATATGAAGGAGGATAATCCACCTTTCTAATCTGGAAAAAATACAGCAGGGAGGCTGTGCATTTTATGGCGCATTGCAACCATCAATTATCGTGTAAAACTGACCATCAAATTGCGTGAGCACGCTCAGCAAAGTACAAGGTAAATATTTACAACATCATTGATCTAGCCCTAATATGTCCTGCATCGTGCTAAAAGAGTAAAATCTAAAGCAGAGGTGAAATAATAAAAAGGCATGAATGAACGGTATACCCCTTCTATCTTCCAATTTTGCTACAGTTGAAATGGTGAGTTACTCGTTAAATCTGAATGGCCATAGGTTGCTATTATTTGGTATATCTGCTGGATTGTCCTGTTCTTTAGCTTGGATTGATGATTTCAGTGTATGAAGTTCTTGTTTTAAATCTAACTTTTTTTCTGTGCTGAACAACAGAATTTTCTCCTGGCATTTTGCTTTAAAAGCATCACCCACTCTTTCTATGATAGGGGTTTCTACGAGAAATTTAATTAAATCAGCGCGATGAGGAGAATCTGGGGGCGTTTCTGTAATCAGTCGCTTGATTGATTTCGATTCTTCCGAGTCTGCTACTACTAATAACGCGGTGATTACACGATCTAGATATTCTAACACCCCAAGTTGACTTTCAAAATCAATGTCAGGATTGTTTATTATGCTAATGATCATATCTCGATAGTTTTCATAGTACGATTCAAGTTCTGGATCTTCAATGGTAACGTTACTGCATTGATTGCAATGACGCAAACAATCTAATTTTTCTCCAAGATGCCCAACGATGGTTTCTTTTTGTGCTTGTTCTACATCGTCGATCATAAGCCTTTTTTGACCCTCAAGTGCTAGTTTATTTGCACCGGCTTCTGGACTGTTTAAATAGTTACAATAAGAATGATTTTGAAGGGCGCTTGCTGCAAGTTGATCGCGTCTAGAACAGATTAATTCGATAAATTCTGGTGCAAATTCCGGAGGCATATATAAGTTAACAAATCGCTGAATGTCCTGGTTTGAGAGCAGAGTAATTTTATATAAGGCTTGATTAACTTCATTTCGAAAAGAAATTGCATTACACAAACTGGGAGCAACTAATCTTTGGTCATTATTCTCCATTACGGTCATCATTTCATACTGTATAAAGTCTAACCAATGAAAAACGTAAAAATCTTTAGGTACAGGTAAATAGGCGATTGAATCAGGTGTGATATTATACGATTTATCGGAAAAGAGGGCTTGCTTTCCGCTAAACGCATAATCTCCATCAATTTTTATCACTTGATTATTATCATTTAATCCAATATTACCATTTTTTAAGTCAATTTCTTGTAAAAACATGGCAGCAACGAGTGCTTGCCCTAATCCGGTATATTCTCCAGAAGTAAACTTACTACTATCACCTGTATGCGGGGCTAAGAACCCGCTAATAAATGGCGCAGGCAGATAATATTCTCACATAATCCTAACTTTTACATGCGAAGCTGACTTCAATGATTAATTACGAGGTAATTTTTTTGCCATAATCAATCGGCTTAAAAAAAACGTCACTGGAAGTAATAAAACGATGGTGATTAACGGAGCCATCGTTACTGAAAATCCAAAGCGAACCAAAACTTCAAGACCGATTGCGCTGCCAACATATTGGACTACATAAACAAAAGGAAATTGTAGGAAGGTCTTCCAAGACATGGGTATTTTAAAGACGTAGCGGGTGTTTAGAACGTATGAAAAAACAACGGTTAAGACGTATGAAATTAAATAAGAAATTTGATAATTCAAAATCAGATTGAGTGCAACGTAGATGCCGAACATAGTCGCTGTACTCAATGCTCCCATGAAGATAAAGCGAGAAATCTGCATTGCAAATAACGTACGTATAAAGTTCATGATGATATCCCAGCGTTGTACGTGTGGGTTGTACGTAGGTTGGTTGAGCACGTAGGTTGGGTTGAGAAAGGATAAGCCGAAGCCCAACAAAACCATCCATGTTGGGCTTCGGCTTACCAGCCTCAACCCAACCTACGCCCGACTTACATCTTTACTTTGAAGCTACAACTTCCACTTGAAGTTTAGCAACCACGTCGCTGTGAACGTGAATGTCAACCAAGTATTGACCTACAGAGTGCAATGGGCCGTCTGGCATCACAATTTCACGTCGACTGACGTCTAAAGACTTCTCTTTTAGAGCATCTTTAATTTCATTAGGACCAACAGAGCCATACAGCTTGCCTTCTTCACTCGCCTGGGCAGCAATAGTGATGGTGACATCATTTAACTTGGCTGCACGTTGCTCTGCTGCGCTCAATGATTGTTGTTCTTTCTTTTCAAGTTCTGCGCGACGCTTTTCAAATGCCACAAGATTTTTTTCAGTCGCATAGACGGCTTTATTTCCAGGGATAAGATAGTTACGACCATAACCAGCAGCAACTTCTACTTTATCACCCAAACTACCTAAATTTCTAACTTTTTCCAGTAATATAACTTGCATTTTATTTGACCTCTCTAATGGCTTTACCTGCCCGATGACTCAAGTACAACCTAAAATTAACCAATGTATCTAGTAAACCAATCAACACATAAACAGGCAACAATATCTGTGGAAAGAATCCTAAACCGACAGACAACACCAGCATCGGAATAAACATGCCCTTCATCGCCATACAATCAAACCACAGGCTTAATCCTGCGATAATGAAGAACAACATCAAAACAGGAAGCATATCTACCGCGAGCAAATAATGCTGTTTTGCCGCAAATAATGTCACAATAAAAACCAGCAAATCGACCTTTCTGGCTCGAAGTAACCGCATTTCCTGCTTAAATCCTTCTGGATAAAACATCTTGGATTGCAGAAAACGCGCGAATACCAGTGAGACAAGCGCTGAAGCTGCTACTCCGGCAGCTTGAATCCCAATAAGGTAATTTGCAAAAATGGCTTGGTCTGTCGGATTTGCATGCTTGTCCAAAAGTGAAAGTATATTTTCAAATTTAAGTTGACGCAAAGTCTCAAGCAAAAACAAATACTGTTGAGTTATCAGTTCAGGTTGCAATGAATGTAAAAGACACATTGCCAGTAAAACAAGAACGAATAACGTACACGCAACAGAACGCCATCCTGTGGTAAACCTTAAAACGCCCGCGGCCAGATAGCAGGGTAAATACGACAGCACACAACCAATGATAGCGCCTTCAATCGAGAGTGTTGTTTTCAACACAATAAACTGGGCAATCATTGCTGGTGCTAACAGCATTGCACCTGCTTTCAAGCCTTTTCGCAGAGTGACCAGCGCGATTAAACTCGCTGCCAACCAACCTGTGAATGGGAGAATAACCAATACCACTGTGTTTAACAGGGCGTAAATGTCATTGTTCAACATTAACTGCCCCTGTCTACGGATGAAACCGTTTAACCAGTTCACAATAATCTTTTATCGATGACTGTCACAGTATGGCAACAATGCGATAAAGCGTGCATGCTTGATTGCCAATGACATGAGACGTTGATTTCGCGCATCGATACCTGTAATTCGTGCAGGAACAATTTTAGCCGTTTCTGATATATAATTTTTTAATGAATTCACATCCTTATAATCAGCTTTGGAAGATGAATTGTTCATTTTTTTACGACGGAAATATGCAGACATATTTTATTCTCCTTAGGCTATTTACTGATCTCTGCGATCATCTTTACGATCTTCTTTTTTCATCATGATTGATTCTTCAGTAATCGCATGTTTACGACTCAAAATCAGATTTCTTAAGATAGCATCGTTGAATTTAAAGGCGTCTTTTAATTCATCCAGCGCAGTTTGATCGCACTCGATATTCATTAAAATATAATGTGCCTTATGCATGTCATTAATAGGATAAGCCAGCTGCTTGCGTCCCCAGTCTTCTTTACGATGAATAACGCCGCCCTGTTTGGCAATAATGCCTTCATAGCGCTCGACCATAGCGGGCACTTGCTCGCTTTGATCTGGGTGTACCAAAAACACGATTTCGTAGTGTCTCATGAGTTCTCCTTGTGGATTAAAGCCTCCCCATCAGATGGTAGGTGAGGCAAGGTTACACCGTACACAATACGGTATAAAAACTGACGAATTTTATATCATCTCATAACGTTATGCAATGTAAATTTTGTATTATACTATCTATATAAAAGGAATTCTTGGAGCATCTCATGAAAAATGAAACAAAAATGGACTCCCCCAATGCTGATATCCATCATAATGGCATATACAAAGCTGCCATTTCACATATCCCTGAATTGGCTTATATTGTGGATAAACATTGTTCTTTTGTACATTGCAATCTTAATTTCCTAAACTTTATACATCTTACTGCAATCGAAGACACGACTCCAGGAGCTTTATATAAAATTATGTTGCAATCTGGCAATTGGACGGAGAAACAAGTTCAAGAATTAAAAGCAAAAGATATCGAGACAATATTGGCCGGCACGCTCGCTGAAGAATCAAAGCTTCAAGTGGTCGACCAGCAAGAAGTCATCCACCATTATTCTGTATCACGAATTCCATTATTGGATGACAATCAATCCACCATGGCGCTTCTCGTTATTTTCAAAGACATCACTGAAATGCGTTACATGCAGGAACAATATGAGGGCATCAAAGTCCAAATACAGCACCTCAATGGCCAGGCAGGACAAGTGATTCATTCAGGAACAACTCAAGACATGCTGGACCATCCGCTCAATGTATTGGTCATTGAAGACAACATCATTGCCCAAAAAGCGGCCCAGGGAATCTTAATGCAAATCGATTGTACGGTCGATGTTGCCAAGTCAGAAGCACAAATGCTGGAAATCTTCAAACCGGGTAAATATGACATGATTTTCATGGATATTGGGTTAGAGGAAACCTCAGGATACATGTTAGCCAAACAAATCAGAGCGCAGGAAAAAGACACCGACTATCGCGTGCCTATTATTGCTTTAACGGGGTATAAAGCCGATATGCTAACAACAGACTGTGCCTATTATCAAATGGAAGGCGCTATCACCAAACCATTAACTCTGGAACAAGCCAGACAGTTGATTCAACGCTATATCCATAATATTGATATTCCCGTAACGGGCTTGAAGCTGGCGGCATCGCCATAGCTGGTATTAAGCTCAGATGAACATTGTACTACATGGAATTCAATGTCTCCGTCACCACCTGAACAGTCATCGTACCTGTTCTGTCTTTTGAACGATGGAGCACCATGTAATAATTTAAACTGAGCTCTTTACCGTTAACCTTGCCTGAAAATAAATAATACTCACTCTCAACAGTCACTTGCTTGGCGGGAATTTGGAATTGACTGACTAAAAGCAGAATGTCACTTGCTTTGAATGCCCCTTTTTGATCGCGAAGTTGCAGCAATTCAGTTAACTGCGTGTCCGTTAGTCCATTGCCTAAAGCTTTGAGGATTGCCGGTGAGGCGGTGTTTAAATTGATGGGTGTAGTTGTGGGTAATGCTGTAATGTGAGGATATAGCTTCTGATAAATTTCGGCATTCACTCCGGCCACTAAGCGAAACTCGGTAAGACTTTGCATGGGTTGATAGGCAGGTAAATAAGGGGGTTTTTGTTGATAATAATAAGTCATAAAATCATCCACACCCCGAGCAGGCTGATAGGGGCTGATCCAATTGGTCGTCGCGGTAACGATGTATTGTAGATCTTTTAACTCAACTTTTTTAAATGTGTTTTTTAGTAACCGGAAAAAAAAAGACTGATAGCCGACATCTTGTAAATTATTCAAATTAAACCGAGCCTGCAAATCATAAAGACCGCCACTCATCGTCATCTCAGGATATAATTTAGCAAGAGATCTTGGATAAACCAGCACTGCCCCACCCTCTTCTTTTTGTTTCAATTTTGTATTGGGATTAAGCAAACTATCCATCGCCCAGAAACTCAGCGCTTGAACAGCTAGCATAAGACGATCACTTTCGAGCGTTAAGCGTGTTCGATAAATATCCAACTGTAGCCGTGTGCTCATAGCCGTTGCCGCAATCGCAACTAATGTCATCAAGAATAGGGCGGAAAGCAGTGCGCTGCCCTTGTTTTTTCTAGGGCCTGTCAACAATTCACTAGCCATAAAGCCCCTCCGGTATCACGAACAGCAAGGTCATTTTACCCCATCCAAAAGGATCGATTACCAATTGCACACCACTCGGTATAGCCTGCACTTTCTGATTTTGTTCAACATTATAAGCACGCCATTCTGGCATAATTTGTTGGTAAATCGAAATGTACGAAAATGAACATGACTCCAAATGGGACAGCAGAACTCGGTCTTCATAATCATGTCGCTCCGGCGTATCCAAAACCTCCCAGGTACGGCGAACGAGTTGGTTTTGACTACAGACGTAGGCCACTCGCTTTAATCCGCTGCGCTTTTCGACAGCGTTGGGATTCACCAATCCTCCACGCGTAAATTCCATATATTGATATGTCCCCACAAATGAAGAAAATACATGCATATCATTCGAGTGAACCGTTCGTGGAATATACTGAACCATATCATGCTCTAATAGCGTCATGGTCAGTTGTAATTCTCCCAGTTGATTGGCTTGAATGGCAACACGCTCTCGAATATCAAACACATGATACATCACGCTTGAGGACAGGGTCGCAATAATGGCAAAGACGACCAGGGCTATCATGACCTCGATTAATGTATACCCATACAATAATCGCCTCATTTCACATACCTATAGGCAATCAATTGATCGGAAAAGGGGCCGTCTTTTTTGGGACTGACTGTGATATTGATTCGCTGCATGTGCTTAAGCGATGTTGGACTGATGATGACACGCCAATACCATGTGCGCCCAGCCATTTGTGTGGTTTGCGTGCTTTCCTGATTCGCTGTTAATTGAACTAAACCAAGCTGAATTGCAGCAACGCCTTGCATGGCAACAAAGTGGCCAATGGTTTTGTCTTTAAGACGATTGGTAAAAAATGTATTTTGGCTTGTGGCTTTCAATAATGCAGTTAATGAAATGGCTATCACCGCTAGCGCCAGCAGAACCTCGATTAAGGTAAATCCTAAGGTACGTTTCATGATGAAGACTTCGTTATCAATTTTATCAATCCACTATGATGACCAACAACCTCAGCAACCAACCTACCCTTTAATTCAATCAACAAATGAAAGGGGGTCGTGTCTCCCGACTCATTAATAATAATTTGTGGTGTGCTCTGTGAACCTAGTTTAGGTTGAAACCGAAGCGAGACAGCGTCAGGAAAAAAATGTTGGCGAAAAATGCGATTATTAGTCATCACCTGCCAACCACTCGAGCCATTAAAGCGAAATACTCGATAACTATCCTGATTGACGAGAATACCATAAGTGCCCATGTCCAATGCCGCTTGATGTTGCACCAATTTAACTTCATTAACAAACTGTTCTGCAGCAAAAACAACGCGACGTCGGGCACCAAAATCACCAAAGGCAAGCATTGCAAAACCAATGGTGATACCAATAATTAGAAGTACAACTAAAATTTCAACCAGGGTAAATCCCCGTATCCTCGCGATATAACGGGGCAGGCTCGGCTCGGTAGGTTGGCATGTAGGTTGGGTTGAGGCCCTAGGCCGAAGCCCAACAAAACCCTCCTTGTTGGGCTTCGGCTTACCAGCCTCAACCCAACCTACGTGACAACCTACGTGCTCTACCGCGGCAAATCCCCGTTCATTGGACATTCCAGTTTCCAATTTCAGCATTAATACCCGTGCCTCCAGGCTGACCACCTGCGCCCAGAGTAAAAATATCAATTTCACCGTGTTGACCTGGATTCAAATATAAGTACTCACGCCCCCATGGATCCGTGGGCAATCTTTTCAGGTAAGCCTTCCAATCGCGCGGCTCAGGTGCTGTGCTGGGTTTTGTGACTAATGCAGCCAAACCTTGATCGGTCGTGGGATACGTTCCATTGTCCAACTTATAAAGATCTAATGCATTTTGAATGGCAAGAATGTCCTGCTTTGCTTTGACCACACGCGCTTCATCGGGTCGACCCATGATTTTTGGTACGACAATAGACGCCAAAATCCCAAGAATAACGACAACGACCATAATTTCTATCAGCGAAAAGCCTTTTTGATGTTTCATTTGTTGATCCTCTTCATAAAATTGTAGGTTGGGTTGAGGCGGGTTCGCCGAAGCCCAACATGGATGGTTTTGTTGGGCTTCGGCGAACCCGCCTCAACCCAACCTACACTACCAGCTGTTCCATAGAAAATATCGGTAACAGCGTTGCTAATACTATAAATAAAACCACAGCACCCATCATCAAAATAATGAGCGGTTCAAATAAGGTAAGTGCCGTATCGACGATACGTTGCACTTCATTATCCATGTGCGATGCTGCGCGCTCCATCATAGGGGCTAATTGACCGCTCTTTTCACCACTTGCTATCAAATGGATGGCCATCGCGCCAAATAAATGGGTATCCTTAAGTGCCAAACTAATAGACCCGCCCTCTCTGACCCGTGTAGCCGCTTCTGTCAGCGCATCACGCATCACAACATTCGTCACCACACTGGCGCCTACACTCATGGTATCGAGAACATTAACCCCAGCAGCAAATAATATGCTGAACGTATGAATATATCGAGCAATGTTAACCGATGCAACTAAAAACCCAATCACGGGCAGTCGCAACAAAAACCGATTCCATGCATAGCGAAAGCGTGGGTTGGCTAAACTTCGATTAAAAACAATAAGCCCAATGATTAATAATGCAATGACATATAAACCATAGGATTTAATGAAACCACTCGCGCCAATGAGTATGCTTGTCGCTAATGGGAGTGATTGACCGCTGGTTTCAAATACCTCTATGATTTTTGGAACCACAAATGCCAATAAAAACGCGATAATCGCAGCTGAAACAACGATCATTAATATAGGATAAATCAATGCCTGTTGAACTTTTTGACGCGTTGCTTGTTGATTTTCCGTGTAGTCCGCTAATTTTTCTAAAACATGGTCTAAACGACCGGTCTGCTCTCCTGCCCCAACAGTCGATCGATATAACTCAGGAAAAGCAACAGGATATTCGTTCATCGCTTGCGCCAATGCGTACCCTTCAACAACCTTTGACCTGACGCCCATAATAACACGGCGCACTTTATCTTTTTCTGTTTGCTCACTAACGCCACGTAAGGATTCTTCAACGGGAATGCCCGCAGCGAGCAAGGTCGCTAACTGACGCGTAAACAAAGACAGATCTTGGGGTGACAGTTTATCTTTTCGTTGCGTAGAGGCAGACTTAGAATGTTGAACGACGCTCGTTGGAATTAACCCTTGATCTCGCAACAGTTGACGCGCATGGCGTTCGGAGTCCGCTTCAATAACGCCCTTGCATGAAGTGCCCGTTTTTTTTAACGCTTGATATTGATATATACCCATTGCCGATATTCAACCCTTTAATCGATCAATTAATAGCACTTTTATCAGTGTAATCTATTGGGTTTCATTCGTCACTTGAGTTAGACTGTCTTTAACATTTTTTGGAGTCAGATTTGGAGATGGAAATGAGTAAAAAAGCCTTACTTGCAGCGATTGAAACTTACGATGCTAAATTTATCGATTTACGCTTTACCGATACGCGCGGAAAAGAGCAACATATCACGATTCCTGTCTCTGCCGTTAGCGACGATTTAATTCAACATGGGAAAATGATCGATGGTTCGTCCTTCAGGGGATGGCAAAAAATACATCAGTCTGACTTGGCGCTCGTTCCTGACTTAAACACTATTCAGCCTGATCCATTTTATCAAGATAACACGCTTTTTATTCGTTGTAATGTGGTCAATCCAAACTCAAAGTCATCCTATGACCGTTGTCCACGATCGATTGCCCAGCGTGGTGAAGCCTATTTGAAATCGACAGGCATCGCTGATGAGGCTTATTTTGGTCCCGAGCCAGAATTTTTTGTATTTGATTGCGTGCGATATGAAACCGCGATGCAAGGTTCTTTTTATGCAATCGATTCTGAAGAAGCGCATTGGAACTCAGGAAAAATAATTGACGGCGGTAACACAGGTCATCGCCCTCGAGTTAAGGGCGGCTATTTCCCAGTACCCCCCGTTGATTCTTCACAAGATCTTCGCTCAGCCATGTGTCAAGCTTTAGAATCACTTGGAATTCAGGTTGAGGCGCATCATCATGAAGTAGCAACCGCCAATCAATGTGAAATTGCCACCCGCTTTAACCACTTAACAGCTAAGGCCGATGAGCTGCAAGTCTTCAAATATATTGTTCACAACATTGCGCATAACTACGGCAAGACGGCAACATTTATGCCTAAGCCACTGGTTGGGGACAACGGTTCAGGCATGCATTGCCATCAATCGTTATCACTTAAGGGCGTCAATATTTTTGCGGGTGATGCCTATGCCGGTTTATCTGAAACCGCACTCTATTATATAGGTGGAATCATTAAACATGCACGCGCCTTGAATGCATTCACCAATCCTGCAACCAACAGTTATAAACGCTTGGTCCCAGGGTTTGAAGCGCCCGTTTTACTGGCTTATTCCGCAATGAATCGATCAGCAGCGATTCGAATCCCCTATGTTTCGAATCCAAAAGCCGCACGTATTGAAGTTCGCTTCCCTGATCCAGCTGCTAACCCCTACTTGGCGTTCACGGCAATGATGATGGCGGGTCTGGATGGCATTCAGAAGAAGATTCACCCCGGTGAAGCCGTTGATAAAGATCTGTATGAGCTGCCACCTGAAGAGCTCTGTAAAATTCCTTCTGTGTGTGGATCGCTAGAGCAAGCGGTTGAACACTTGCGAGCAGATCATGAATTTTTGCTTCAAGGGAATGTTTTTAGCCAAGATTTCATCGACAATTATTTGTCTCTCTTAGAAGAGGACGTCTCAGTTGTTCGCAGTTTGGTGCATCCCTATGAGTTTGAGTTGTATTATAGTGTGTAATATGTTGGTTGGTGAGTAGGTTGGTGAGTAGGTTGGGTTGAGCGAGAGCGAAGCCCAACGTAGATGGTTTTGTTGGGCTTCGCTCTCGCTCAACCCAACCTACTCACCAACCAACACCGATTAATTCCCTTAACTTAACACGACAGGACATTTCAAGCGTCACGATAAGGAAATAGCATATGAGAAAACAAGGATTAGTCTTATGTACATTGTGTCTGCTCGTAAATCCTTTACAAGCAGACATCTACAAATGGGTGGATGATAATGGTAGCGTGCATTTTAGCGATAAACCCCGGCCTGGTGCTGAAACAATAACTCTTCCGCCAACACAGACATACTCTCCTCCAAAAGCAACTGAGCCCCTCCCCCCGGTGCCCGAAATAACACCTCAAACGACCGCGACCTATACCAAGTTAATGATCGTTCAACCCCAAGATCAAGAGACTCTTCGCAGTAACCAAGGCATTTTATCCGTTATCTCCCGGGTTGAACCCGAACTCAATACTGGAGATAAATTACAGCTCATCTACGATGGCTCACCAGTCGGCCCTCCACAAACAGAGCCCGCATTTACCCTGAAACAAGTCTACCGTGGAAGCCATACGTTACAGCTTCAAATCGTCAATGAAGCTGGCGCAGTTATCGCCTCCAGTGACACGATCACCATCTTTATGCATCACACGCGAATTGGCGGGGGAAACTAATTGGAAACGCTGTAGTTTCTTTTTCAAAAAAAATGTATGCTAGTTCTGGATTACTACCGACTCAACAGAAACTGACTTGCTGTCTATACTAAAAGGATTTATGAATATGCAGTTATTTGGCCTTCGGCCTATGTGTTTTATGGCATTAACGATGTTAGGAACGCTAGGTTACACACAAACTTCCCCCTTCTTAATTTACGGCGCAGAAAACGCAAAACATTTCCGCGGCAGTGAAACCAAATATTACTATATTGTGATTTCAGGATTTATTTCTGAACATGAAGCACATAAAGTGCATCGCTATATCGACTCACCCTTTATATCCTTCAAAATTAGGCCATATCAGGGTGCTTATTTCGTAAGATTAGGCCCCATTTACTCGGCAGAAGAAGTCAGAGCAATCGGCGAACAACTATCAAGAATGCCTGTCGCACGCGCTAAAATGATTAGACCGGTGAGACATATAGCACCCGTTAAAACAAATACATGGTTTCACAGAACCAGAACCATTCAGCGAACAAAACCCGTGACACCGTCCAAAAGAGACTGGATTGAGACCACAAGACCCAAACCCAAACCAGTATCACCTACAAGAACCGTAGGTTGGGTTGAGGCCCCAAGGCCGAAGCCCAACAACACACCTACTGCCAATGTTGAGCTTCGGCATCAAGGCCTCAACCCAACCTACGGCGCCAGAACGAGCCTACCTACAACACCGGTTAAATCCATTAAACCAACATCAATGTCAACAACCAAAGCAATGACCGCATCCATGAAAGACTCCTTATCCTGGCTAGCTGGTCACCGCGTATTCAGCATCAGTGGTGGCGCCGCCTGGGCACAAAACAGCGGCACGCAAACGTTATACTTACAACCCATCGTATTTCAAACTTACGCCACAACCCCATCAACGGAAACCGTAGGCGTTGCCGATGTCTTTTTAGGCCTGCAATACGACTTACCCCACAAACTTCAAGGTCAGATCGGCTTGGCGTTAGGCGTCACCAGCAACATCAATCGCTCGGGCAACATTTGGGAACAAGCGCTCCGCGACTTTGATAACTACACCTACAGCTACACCATCAATCAAACACGCATAGCACTCAAAGGCAAGCTTATCACAGCGCCCATGTACTACCAGCTGTCTCCATATGTCTCAGCAACAGCAGGAATTGCCTTGAATAAGGCGAGCGGCTTCATTTCGACCCCAAAAATAGAAGAAGAATCCGAACAACCACCCTTTGCCTCCAACACAAGCACCAGCTTCACATACACGCTAGGCGCAGGCATACAAAGAGCGATCAACTCAAACTGGTCAGTCGCCGGGGGCTATGAATTTTCAGACTTAGGTAAAAGTGAACTTGGTCGAGCGGCAGAGCAAACCATGAACCAAGGCCCAGGTCTCTCGCACCTTTATACCAATGGCATTATCATCAGCCTCACATACGTCGGATAAGGACTTTTCATGACTGTTTCAATAAAAAATCGGGTAATCGTAACCATATTAAGCATGATTGCACTCATCATCACGACTGTCGATGTTTATGCTAATAATACACAGCCGAAATTTACGATTATTCCTCAGGCCAGTAGTACGGTTACAGTAGCTACTAATGACACAGCGCACATCAAGTACATCGTCACAAACAAACTTCCACTCCAAGAAACTTTAACGATGACGCCGGTAAACGGTATCACCCAAGTCACAACTACTGGATCCAATGCTTGCCAAAAGCCCATGGTCTTGAACCCTGGGGAATCGTGCACACTGGTACTATCCATAAACGGCAGTCAATTTCCTGTAAACCAAACAACCACTGTAAACAAATCTCCTCAGATTTGTATTGGTACAAGTAAATTATCGTGTTCACAACCGAGCACTGCAAATTGGTTAAAAGTAACTGTAGTAAATCATTACGCTGTCACCGTCACCGCGAGCGGCGATGGAAATGAAACCATACAAGCTCCCACAACAAAAACAATAGTAGAGGGTGGCGCAGCAGATTTTATCGTCACCGCAAAACCGGGATATATATTATCTCATACCGTAACCGGCACCTGCCCTGTTGGTGGCACATGGAGCGGAAGTGTTTATACCACCCCGCCCATTCCATACACATGCTCCGTCAAATTTAAAGCGACTTTAAACACTGTTACCGTCAACGCGACCGGTTCAAATATAACCTTCACAGGTTCGACATCAAATACAATAGCAGTGAATGACACAACGAGTTTTACCGTCACCGCGAATTCTGGATATACACTATCTACAGTAACCGGCTCTTGCCCAACTGATGGTGGCACATGGATTGGAAATCTTTATACCACTCCGCCTATTCCATCCTTACCAAACCCATGTACGGTTATTTTTTCATCCATCCTTGCTCCTGATGCTGTGTTGAACCTTTCTTCACCAGGGCTTGTAATCGCACAGGCAGGTATATTTACTGCTGCGTCAGGTGCGGCGCCTGGCGCATCTACACCAAGGACATTAACCATTTCCAATAGTGGTACAGTAACAGCAGTGGGCCTGAGTATTGTGTTTAGCCCATTGCTTTCAGCAAGTGGAGCATCTTCAACGAATACATGTGGAACTCAGTTAAACAGCCAAGCATCATGCACGGTCACTATCAAGCCAGGAACACCAAGTATTGCTGGCTCAGCTCCTGCAACGAATACCATGACGGTGAATGCAACAAATGCGGCTAGCCCGGTATCTGCAGTCATTACTACATTAACTTATGGTAGTGTATATGGTGGTGGGTATGTGTTTTCGATAAACGATTCAACAGCTGCTACTCAGAATGTTGGTTTGGTAGAAGTAGCGGACGTAGCAGACACCCCTAGCCCTAGCTCGGTAGTTTGGGATCCTGATCAGATGTGTGCGACGATTCCTTATCAATGTTCGTTTGTAACAAACGCAACTCATCTTATAAATGGAAAACGTAATACAGCAAAAATAGAATCTGTATTCTTCACTAATGGAATAATGTTTGCTGATTCTTACACGGCAGGTCTATGCATCCTCAACAGCAGTGGAGGTTATTCAGACTGGTATTTACCGGCGATATGTGAGATGGGGTATAAAGGTGCTAACAGCACTTTATCGATTTGTGGCACTCTTCTTAATCCGCTTACTCAAAACATGCAATCAAATCTGATCGATTTTTTCGGAAGTGATCCTACCATTGCTATGGGGCTGTATTACGGAGGTATTCTTACAACGGGCTCATATTGGAGTTCGACTGAAAACCTAACTACTCCAATTTCCTATGCAAATTTTCAAACATTTACTCAACATCTTGGAAGCAATCAAGGGTTTGCTTATAAATATTTACCATCTGGGGTTCGTTGTGTTCGGCAATTCTATCCTTAACTTAATGGTAGCCAGCGTAGTTGCTATGGTTGAATTGAAGTAAAAAATTTTTAAAAAAAAGAGTCTCCAGTTAAAGTAAAGAAGTAACGAACTTAACTTAACTTAACTTAAAAAAGGAGACTCTCATGCAATACGATTATAACGGCAAAAATGTATACGCCCTCTGTGCCAGCGACAATGAGACAAAAATAAGGTAAAACTACTTCCATGAGGGCGGTAGGGAAATTGTCAAAATGGTATTAGGATCGAACAACAGTATTAATGAGTTAAATTTAGTCAAATCACAATTAGACGGAAGCGCCAATAATCAACAGATTGAATTAAGTGCATCAACACCATCTGATCCTCAGGTAAAAGCCAGCGGAGCACCGCGCCGGAAATTCACCAAAGCATATAAACTGCAAATTCTGACCTCTTATGATGCCTGTAGTAATGCATTAGAGCGTGGGGCACTGTTGCGCCGAGAGGGTTTGTATCAAGGGTGTATTTCTGCATGGCGAAATCAGCTTGAAATGAATACAGATGACAAGAAAGCTACATTAAAGGGCCGGCGCACTGATCATATGGCTCGAGAAATTGAGCAATTGAAAAAGAAACTGGCTCAAGCCCAGGCTGTCATTGATCTCCAAAAAAAAGTCTCGGAACTGCTTGGGACACACATCCTCTCACACGACAGCAGCGAGGTGAATTGATGGAGCTCATTTCACAAGAAGGTCGAAATAAATCCATTCCGATTGACATGCTTTGTTCCGCGATGTGTATTCCACGGGCCACTTATTACAGACATTTGGAGGATAAAAACGGTGCACAAAATGAGTCACGACTGCCAACCACCCCGGTTAACGCCCTTAATAATCTAGAAAGGCAATGTGTTCTTGATTTATTGCACAGCGAGCGTTTCGTCGATAAAACGCCTTACGATGTGTATTATGAGTTGATGGATAAGGGCGAGTATTATTGTTCGCCCCGCACCATGTATCGCATTTTAGCAGAGCATGGTGAAACAGCAGAACGGCGTTTACAGCGGAATCATCGAGATGCCGTCAAGCCTGAATTAATTGCATCTCGCCCGAATGAAGTCTGGTCATGGGATATCACAAAATTACTTGGCCCTACAAAATGGGTTTATTACCATCTATATGTCATCATGGATATATTCAGCCGATATGTTGTTGGTTGGCTTATTGCAGACTGTGAGTCGCAAGAACTCGCCCGAAAATTATTACATGAGACCGCTTTAAAACACGGCATTCAGCCTCACCAACTGACTATACATTCGGATAATGGGCCAAGCATGAAATCTCACACTGTTTCACAGCTACTCGAACATCTCGGCGTTGCTAAAACCCACAACCGACCTTATACAAGCAACGACAATCCCTTTTCTGAGTCACAATTTAAAACGCTAAAATACAGGCCGGAGTTCCCTGCACGCTGCCAATCGCTGCAACACGCTGAGGCCTTTTGTCAGCAATTTTTTCCTTGGTATAACAAAGAGCATTATCACTCAGGGATCGCATGGTTAACGCCAGAATCCGTTCATTACCAGCGAGATCAATCTATTCTTGAGCAACGACATGCCGTCTTGATGAAGGCTTTCCTTGCCCATCCAGAGCGCTTCAATCATAAAGAGCCACAATTAAAAAGCCTCCCTGATGCGGTGTATATAAATCCACCTGAATCGATTGAAATAGGAAGTAAATCTGGACAGTCGGAGGTGTCTATGGCAGGATAATCGAGTTAGCTAATTCACTACAGAATTTGTCTCATTTCCCCTGGCACGCTCCGCACTGACTTTAACGTCAAAAAAAACACCTTGTCTCGGTGCAGTCTCGTCGGCTATTACAACCAAAGCAGTCCTTGCCTGCAGTAACATTGGAATAATCAATTTTGTCATTTTTTCAAATTTTATTTCGTGAAATGAGCTGTATTCAGGGCGAGATTCACGGAATGTTTCGATACTCTTTTTAGAAAGATCTTGTACATACTTGGCAAATGCTAATGTTTCCACTCCGCCTTTACACTCTATCGATGGATCAGATCCATGGCGGAGTAAGCAACTGACCATATCTGCATCTACCTGCTCTATGGCGCAATGCAACGGGGTACGAGGACTCAGTATATTATCACCTCTTACTTTCACATTCACATTTGCACCACGTTGCAATAATAACTCAACCCAGTCTATCCGGCAGTTATTCACAGCTTCATGCAACGCTGCGTAACCACCACCGCTAATATCAATAAAATTGATATTACCCCCTTTTTCAAGGTATGCATCAATCATGCTTGCTTGAGGAAGCGTGTTTTTATCCTTCATGATAGAATTAATTTCCCGAAGAAAATTAATTCCCAATTGTAGTTGCTTACTTGAGTATGCGCCCAATTTTAGCAATAGATCTTGTAACGCAAAATCTCTCTCTCTATGTGCAAAATCAAAAGCAGTGCACTTGTAAGCTCCACATCCAGAAGCATAAGACGAGATGGAATTAACAATATCTGGATGATAACCAACTAAAGTTCTTAATCTATTATTAGATTCCTGATCATCCACGCTGATGTCATTATCACTCATTTTTTGAATGATCTGATGAAATTCGCTGTTAACTTCACTCCAAGTTTGTGTTGGCATTTTAGACTCAATATTCAGTTTAATTGACAATTATACCGCATAACGCGCAAAATAATCAATTTATTGGCTCCAACAGCTCATTGGGCTGATTGTACGCGACGGTAACGCTATTTGCCTTGTAAGATTACGTTTGGGCTTCCGTGGAAATTTATCAATATACTTGCTGAAATAATATACCGATGATTGTCGGCAATACAATAATCAATCACCTCACCCACAACAGTTTCATTATCTTCAGCATATATGGGTACCCCAACTTTGGGCTCCGCATCGATTTCAACCATAAAAGAAACCAACTTGTGTTTCTGTGTTGAACGATAATGCATTCGCGCAATAATTTCCTGGCCTTTATAACACCCTTTCTCAAAATTGATATGCCCAGAGAGGTGCATATCCAATCGATGAGGTAGAAACATCCCCCTTGATTCAGGATAAATCTCAACCCGTTGATGTTGTAATTGCAGCGCATGCCAAGCCAATGAGCCACGGTATTGATCTTGCGTGATGAATGGTTCGCTTATGGCGTTTGCCATCGTCGGCTGGACGATGTAAATATAAAAATATTGATCAATTTTGTAACAGCACATCGTCTCATTGTGTACAACATCATACCGTTCAGCCGGCAATGGCATATCAAAAGGAAGTGCGCCTTCTTCGTTCTGCACAAATAAACCATACACTTTTAACCCCGTATCGTGGAGTTGCACACGGGATAAAGCCGCAGCTTTCGCGAGGGAGGCTTGTGTATCAGCACTCAAATCTGCTGGAACAACCAGCGCGATAGATTGATTGGTCATCAAAACAACATCTAATATGGCCATTATCCGCCCTTTGAGATTACACATCACTCCTTGCTGCATGTGAGTATCAGAGACAGCGCGCATATCGCAACTCAACTGCCCTTGAAGACATTCTGACGCCTTATCCCCTTCCACCTGAATAACGCTTAAATAATCTAAATCGAATAGATAATTGGTTTTCGGCAAGTAATGCAGTTCCACTGAAAGAGGATGTATCGCTGTGTAGTGTCTTGAATAGATTAGATGATTCATATTAACCCTGTGTTCTTTTCTTCAAATAGTGTAAGATTTCATTTTTTTAATTCGGATGCTTATTTTGATCTCAAGCCCTTCAAAAGCAAAAATTAAATGGCAATGTCGTCGTGGGATGCTTGAGCTTGATTTAATACTCAATCGATTCGTATCGGAGCATCTAGACAACTTAAACGAGAAACAAGTCAGTGCATTTGAACAGTTGCTCACCTATCCTGATCCAGATATCTATGTCTGGTTAATGGGAAGCAACGTACCATTCGAGCAGGAGTTAGTTGACATTGTTACCGTTATTCGACGTCAATATCGTATTTAACCCATCACGTGATTTTTTACGATGCATTAGCTTTGCTCACCTGGCAGCGGCGGCGCTGCTTCTGCAATCGCCTTTTCACCTGTCTCTCATTATTATGGGTATTTTACTGTTGATTTTGTCGCATCGCAGTGCTCAGCGATTGTGCTCACCCCATCCCCATTATAAATGTCTAACGCGTCATGCGCGCTTCTGGATACTGGAATTTTGCCAAGGCCATCAAGCGCGATATGACTCCGTACATATCCATTTTGATGGCGGCTTTTTTCTCCTACTGCGCCTGAAGAATAATACCGGAAAAAAAACGTTGATCTTGTTTAATGATCAAATCACCCAAGACCAACATCGACGATTAAAGGTCCTTTCGCGCATTACTTAACATACGGCGCATAACCTTATCTTTATCAATAAAATGATGTTTCAACGCACCAGCAATATGCAACGCAATGAGCACTATTAATATATAAGCAATAGTTTCATGCGCACTTTCCATCCATTCGGATAACTCGTTATCGACCGGAATGCCATATAATGGCATCGAAAACAAGCCAAAAAATGTTGGAACTCTATCTTTGGCAACCGACATCACCCAACCGGCAAGTGGCATTGCAA
The DNA here is from genome assembly GCA_963784615.1 of uncultured Gammaproteobacteria bacterium. Classification (GTDB taxonomy): domain Bacteria; phylum Pseudomonadota; class Gammaproteobacteria; order Legionellales; family Legionellaceae; genus UBA11403. The sequence goes on along the minus strand of CAWASG010000001.1, from coordinate 186,892 downwards.
AAAGACAAACATACAGACTGACTTGAATGATCTGAGAGAAAATCCGCTCCCAACGAGGAACCGAAAACGGCAACTCGGGCTTTCCTGTATATTTTATCCAGAAAAGACGCGCAACCATTAAAAAGAAAATCGTTAGCCCAATGGATTTATGCATCATATAAGCTGTCGATTGAAATTGCTCGGGGACATCTTCCAAAAAAAAGCCAAACGACAGCATCATCAAAACCAATACCGCCACTATCCAGTGAATCCATTTTGATCCGGCGGAATATGAATCAACCTTTTTTTCTCTCATTATCTACACTCCATGTTTTAAAAATTATATTGGTAGCCTTGGTGCAGCGCTATCAAGGGAAGTGAAGGGAATTAATCGGTTTAGGTTGGTGCGTAGGTTGGGTTGAGCGAGAGCGAAGCCCAACAAAACCGCCCAGGTTGGGCTTCGCTCTCGCTCAACCCAACCTACGCACCAACCTACGCACCAACCTACTCCGATTAATTCCCTTCACTTAACAGCAATGACAATCAACATTAAACTATTTTTTCTTTACTATTTTCAGACTCCTGCATGGTCGTTTGCGTGAGATCTAAAAGTTCGCGGATGGCCACAAAAAACATTGTGTAATTCAACACTTGCACGGATCGCAAATTAGCCAATACAGAGCGCCAGCGCTCAACCAGTCTCTCATGTTTCTTCGACCAGCTCTCAAACCTTTCCAACAAGGGTACTCCATCTCCAGATACCCGGACAACACCATCGGTTAATAACCGTTGTTGCCAATCCAAATCATCTCGAAGAGCCTCTCGGGATAAGGTCTCCCAGTGATTATCCGTTGGATGTATGATGACTTGTGTACGAATCCAGTTCAAATCAAGAAATTCACCTATACCAAAATATACTTTTGCAACCTCACTGACAGTCACATCAAGTTCCTGAGCGATTTCGATGATATCCATCGCTGCAAACAACCCTCTTGTAATCGTCAGTTCATGTGCTAATGCATTTGGAATGTCTTTTTGAATAAACTCACTATACAGATTATCGTATAATTTACGGTTCCCCTCAGTCAGAATATTCGGCATGGCATTTTTCAACTCGGCGACACCATTAGAATAAATTTTTACAGCTTCATCCATATCAATTCGCATACGATTACTACGTAAAAACCATCGTGTCACTCGTCGAATCAAGCGAACATAAGTCATCAGCATGTGGTGCTGTTGCTCAACACTCACTTGACCATCCAGTGCTTCAATCTGTTTCCAGATAACCTCCATATTTAACACTTTTCGTGCAATCATGTAGGCACGGACAATAGCAGGAACGGATGCGCCCGTTTCATCCTGAAGCCGATGAACAAAGCTGAAACCTGTCTCATCAACAATAAGATTACACACTTGCGTCGCTATAATTTCTCGGCGAAGTGGGTGTTGTTGCATTTGCTCGCTATATGTCTTTTGCAGCGGCTTAGGAAATGCATTGATCAACAGTGAATTTAAAAGGGGCTCTTCAGGAACGTCTGATGCCAGAATCAACTCTTTCAGCACAATTTTGCTATAACAAATTAAGACTGAAATTTCTGGAGCGGTTAATGCTTTGTCCATGGCTTTACGTTCACCCAGTATCTTTTCACTCGGTAAAAACTCCAGGTCTCGATCTAATTTACCAACACGCTCTAGCTCATTCATATAGCGACGATGTAACTCCATGATACGAACGGCTTGAGCATGCGTTAAACTGATGGAACGTGGCTGCAAATAATTTTCACGTAGAACCAACTGAGACACCTCTCCGGTCATTTCAACCAATAAAGCGTTGCGCTGTTTCTCAGTTAAATCACCTGCTTTAACGACCCTGTTTAATAATATTTTGATATTAACTTCTTTATCGGAACAACTAACGCCTGCAGAGTTATCAATAAAGTCGGTATAAATTTGCCCACCAATTAGCGCATATTCCACTCGACCTAACTGAGTAAAACCAAGGTTACCACCCTCCCCTACTACTTTGCAGCGTAATTCAGACCCATTGATACGAATGGGATCATTAAACCGATCACCCACATCCAAATTGTTTTGATTTTCCGCTTTGACGAACGTACCGATGCCCGCACTCCACAACAGATCAACTCTACTCTTTAATAAATGGCGAATTAAGTCATTAGGTTCTATAGCGTCTACATTGATATCAAAAACACTTTTCATCTCGGGGGAAACCGGGATTGATTTTGCATTTCGGTTAAATACACCGCCACCTTGTGAAATGAGCGTGGCATCATAATCAGCCCAGGTTGAACGAGGCAAATTAAACATACGCTCGCGCTCGTTAAAGCTAATATCAGCTGAAGGATCCGGGTCAATAAAGATATGCATATGGTTAAATGCTGCGACTAATTTAATATGTTTAGACAACAACATACCATTTCCAAAGACATCACCCGCCATGTCGCCGACGCCCACAACAGTAAAATCAGTTGTGTCGATGTTCATACCTACTTCATAAAAATGACGCTTCACGGACTCCCAAGCGCCTTTGGCAGTAATCCCCATTTTTTTATGGTCATAGCCCATGGAGCCACCTGATGCGAACGCATCACCTAACCAAAAACCATACTCGACAGAAATTGCATTCGCAATATCTGAAAAGGTAGCGGTGCCTTTATCAGCGGCAACAACCAAATAAGGATCGTCTTCATCATAGCAAATGACTGATTTTGGTTTACACACTTCACTTTCTTGATAGTTATCGGTTATATCCAGCAAAGAACGGATAAACATTTGATAACAGCGAATTCCTTCTGCTTGAGTCTCTTCACGAGAACTGTCTGGTGGTAATTGTTTCAATACGAAACCGCCTTTGGCTCCACTCGGCACAATCACTGAATTTTTAACTTGTTGTGCTTTCATTAAGCCCAAAATTTCCGTTCGAAAATCTTCTCGACGATCCGACCAACGTAAACCGCCCCGTGCAACTTTTCCACAGCGCAAGTGCACGCCTTCAAAAGCAGGCGAGTAAACAAAAATTTCAAACAAAGGACAAGGACGAGGAACCCCAGGAATGTTTCGACTGTTTAATTTAATCGAAATCGTGTTCTTCGGCTCGTTATTATCCAAAACTTGAAAATAGTTGGTTCGCATGGTCGCGGAGATAGCGTGCACGTATTGTCGTATGATTTTATCTTCATCGAGATTTTCTACTTTATCGAGATCAAACAAAATATCGTCAACAAGATCTTTAAATTGTTTGTCTCGATTATTCATTTCCTCTGGACTAAACCGAGTATGAAATAATTTTTCGAGTTTTTTTGCAACTAACGGATTATTATTTAACGCATCCTCAATATAGTCTTGGCTGAATGTAAATCCAATTTGCTTGAAATATTTGGCATAGGTTCGAAGAACTGCAACCTGCCGCCAGTCAAGACCTGCTGACAACACCAGTTTATTGAATCCGTCATTTTCTGCATCACCAAACCAGAAATGAGTAAATGAATTCTGAAATAACTCTCTAATATCATCAAGATTAAATTCTAATGCTCCCTTGTACTGAAGCGTAAAATCATTAATCCATGTTTCTTTTCCATTCGCCAAAGTCAAGACATATGGACGTTCAGTAATTGCTCTTAACCCCATATTTTCCAAAATAGGCAAGACATCGGACAAAGGAATGGTATGATCGTGACGATAAATTTTCAGTCGATAATACTCTGAGTTTTCATCCAAAGGCTTGTAGAAATTCATTCCTATTGGACTTTTTTCGGATAGTTGCTCAATGTGTTTTATATCGAACAATGCCGTTTTAGGAGAAAAGTTAGAAGTATATCCCGTTTGAAAGGCTGATTTATATTTCACAAACAATCGATGGCCTTTTTCCTCACCGAACCCCTCTTCCAGCTCTGCTTGAAAATCATCATTCCAAGATCGACCCACTTCAATTAGTCGTTTCTCTATGTAATTAAAATCATACGATTCCGGATTATCTGGGTTAATCCGAACGATAAAATGAATACGAGCAAGTGTCGACTCACCAAAGAGCGTGGTGAACGCAATAACATTGCCTTGCAAGCTGTCACTTAAGACCTTTTGCATAGCACGCCTAAGTTCCGAATTATAAATATCTTTTGGAACGTAAACCAGGCAAGAAACAAATCGCCGGTACACATCGACTCTTGAGAACAAGCGAATACGTCTTCGTTCTTGCATGTAAAATATGCCCATCGCCATTTCAAGAATTTCTTCTTCAGAGGCTTGTATTAAATCATCCCGAGGTAACGTATCGATGATATTTAATAAAACTCTGCCGGCATGACTGTTAGGACTTAGCTTTGAATTTTTGATTATTTGCGTCACTTTATGACGTAAAAATGGAATATGCTTAGGGTTGGTATGGTAGGCTTCTGAGGTATAAAGGCCAATAATACGGCGCTCGCCAATCACTTGCCCCGCTGAATTGAATCGTTTTACGCCGATATAATCAGTATAAGCATTACGATGAACCGATGCCTCAGTATTCGTTTTGGACATAACCAGAATATGTGAGGAAAGCAATAACCCGCGCGCCTCTGGCGACATTGTAGACACATTGCGAGCGTTTCCTTTTCCAGAATCTAATTTCAATACACCGAGACTTGTGTTTGGAATGGCTTGTAAAAGGGTTTCATCATTTTTTTGAACTAACTCATAATCTCGAATTCCCAGAAAAGTGAAATGATGATCCTCAATCCATCTTAAAAATGCCTGTGTTTCATCGACTTCATTTTTATCGAGTGTTTTCGGCGGGCTATCCAACTCAGCCGTTAATTCCCGAACCTTTTCGCGCATCGCCATCCAGTCGTCAGAAACGAGGAGCGTATCTTCCAATGCCTTTCCCAGCTTAAGCTTTAACTCTTCAAGTACCGCAGGATCGGTTTGGCACTCAATCTCTACAAGTACAGCGGCTTCATTACGTGATTTATCCGTTGTTCGTGCACCCTTTTTAAGGATACGAATCACATCATCATGATCATTTCGCTCTACGTGCAGACCGCCCATATGAATTATCAAAAAGGATGCGATATGCATTCGAGCTAAGACCAAGCGAATGGAATCGACTAAAAAAGGCATGTCATCACACAAGATTTCAATAATGGTATGTGTGGATTGCCAGCCATGTAATTCAAAATTAGGGTTATATATCCGCGTCTTAATTTCTCGAGGATGCCTCAGGTGAAAAAGGCTGGTGAAGTTCGCAGCGGCAGCATATAAATCATCAACAGATCGGGATTGCAAATCTTCCAATGCAACGGTTGCGTAAAATTGTCGTACAAACTCAACAAAAACATCGTGTAAAACGTCTTCCTTTTTGTACTGAGATTTATGAATCACGGCATTAATAATTGCATCTTTGCCTTCTTCAAACTTATAAGTCATACAAGTTCTCCTAATAAATAAATTACAACGATTAGATGTATCGCAGGTAATCTCATTCGTCGTTAAGCCGCGAAACGTCATGAACGCGAAATTATCCAAAAGATATGATTATACCAACTTTTATCGCAAAGTACTCAGTAAAAAGTGCTTTCTACAAGGCACCTTGGGTTGAATTTCTAGTCAATTGCTTGCATTTTATGCGTCATCCTGTATAATGTTCAATTTTGTGCCACAAGCAGTTTTGTTTTACTCAAGTCTAAATCGAGTATAACAGGAGTGTGTTTGATTCAGGTGTTTGTTTTTTAAATCAATCACCTGTGTTTTATTAACCTAAACTGTAAAATGGAGCGATATGTCTAATATATTTTCGATTATCTCAATGGCGGTATTGTCACTGGTCTCGCCCACCGGTCCTTCTAATCATAGTTCACCTGCTGTAACTGTAACAGGTGGCTCAGATGTCAAAACAGAAATCAATCATCTGAGTCAAAAAGCACCGGAACTTAACAAAAAAGTACTTGCATATGCATTAACAGCGTATCACAAAGCCGCCAATAACGGCTCTGTTAAAAAGCAGATTCTCACTGTGATTGACTACTCATTGCCTTCTTCAAAACAACGCATGTGGATTTTTGATGTTAATAAAGAGCGTCTGTTATATCAAACCTATGTTGCTCATGGCCAAAACTCTGGTATGACTGTGCCTAGCCACTTTTCAAACCAATCTTCTAGTAAAGAAACCAGTCTTGGTACCTACGTTACTAAAGACACCTACATAGGACATAAAGGCTACTCTCTTAATCTGCAAGGGCTGGAAAAAGGCTTCAATGACAATGCATACAATCGCCGAGTAGTCATGCATGGTGCTTGGTACGTTGAGCCATCTTTCATTAAACAATCCGGTCGAGCTGGTCGAAGCTGGGGTTGCCCATCAATTGCGCAATCATTAGCGAAACCTGTGATTAATACCATTAAGGGCGGTTCGGTCATATTTGCTTATTATCCTGACCGAAAGTACTTCTCACACTCTAGCTTTGTATAATTTTTCTCACAAAAAAGCCAGGGCAAAAGCCCTGGCTCTACAACTCAGAACCTTGGTTCTGAACCATCCCTGATGAACCAAATCCATTTGATTCAAATCCATTTGAAGCACCTCTATCCATAGAAGCTATTTTAAAGATAGCAACGAGTTCGTGTATTTGCAAATCAAATTGATAAAAATAAATCTTACACTATTGATGGTGATGATTTATAATAGATATGCTTTTAAATATGGAGGAGAAACAATAATGATTCAAATACGCCTGGCTACTTTTATAATATCAATCCTTGTATTATCTTGGTCACCATCCCAAGCAAGCCCATTGCCGCACCCTATTAAAAAAGTGCTGCTTGTCGTCGCCATGGACTCCGAAGCGCAACCCATTATCAATACACTGCAATTAAAACCGCTCAACCACTCTTTTTCAGGCTTGCCCATGCGCGGGTATGTGGGGAAACAAGGAAATAAAGAGATTCTACTCATCAAAAACGGCCAAGACCCTGTCAATAAAGTTCAAAACATTGGAACACAAGCAGCGACACTCAGCACCTATTTAGGCATTGAATATTTTCATCCCGATTTCATCATCAGTATTGGAACTGCTGGTGCTGTTGTTGAAAGTGGCGCGGCCTTAATGGATATCTATCTTAGTCAAGCGATTTATTTCTTTGACCGGCGTATTCCAATGAAAGGTTATGAGAACTACGGACGCGGCGCGTATCCATCTACGCCCCTTCCGTTAATTGATAAAAAACTTGGCTTTAAGAGCGGCGTTGTATGCTCTGGCGACTCATTTGATGAAGAACAGATTGATTATAAAATGTTTTTAAAAGAACATTGCTCAGCTATTGATATGGAAGCAGCCAGCGTCGCTTGGGTCAGCATGCTGACCAAAACCCCCATGATCGCGATTAAAGGGATTACCAATTTTGTTAGAGGGGAGCATATACACGCCGAACATAAGAAATATCTACCGATTGTAACGATGAATTTAGCGAAAAAGCTAAAGGAGTTACTAGAGTTGTTGTAATTACCCCGGTTGCATGCCCGGATTACCTGAGTTTTCTAATCCGGGCTCGATTGGATAACAACAAGATTGTGCAACCTCAACCACGGTCGAAATTGAACGGATAATAAAGCGAACCATCTCCAAAGGAAAACAAATCCCCCACGCTAATGGCATCAACATTGCAATAATCAAACACGACAAGGTGTACTCAACCCAACCTACGACAAACGCTCGGCTTTGAATGACAGCAGAGATCGTATGCAAGCAACAGCGTGCCTACTGTGATCGCACTATCGGCGATATTGAAAATTGGCCAGTGATGGCTTTTATAATAAACATCGATAAAATCGATGACATAACCGAGTGTGACCCGGTCGATTAGATTGGCTACCGCTCCACCTAGAATCAAGCTGAGCGCAGTGAGTTGAAGGCATTCTGTCTGCCTGGGTAAACGGATAATCCAAACAATCAAAGCCAAACTAACAATGGTGCTAAATCCGATAAAGAAAAGATGATGCCAATCACCAGCGCTGCTTAAAAAGCTAAATGCAGCGCCCGTGTTGTATGCCAGTGTCAAATTAAACATCGGCATAATGTCATAAGATTGAAACGGCTCTAGTTGCATCGTCACAACGTATTTACTGATCTGATCAGCCAGAATCACCACCGCACTAACCAAAAACCACATCCATTTCTTCATGCGAATTGTCTCTCTTCGGCATTGTTGCTGATATTCCCGATGCAACGCGGGCAAAGCTCGGGGTGTTGTGGGTCTAAGCCAATTTCATCGGAGCGATGCCAGCAGCGACTGCATTTGATAGCCTCACTCGGCTTTACTTCAACCGCAATACCAAGCTCTGCACTTAAAACAGCCGAATCAGGACGTTCGCTTAGCGGTCTAACCGTTGCTGATGACGTAATTAGGACAAAACGCAGTTCGTTTTCCAAGCGCGATAACATCTTTCGTATAGGATCATCAGCGTAAATCACGACATTCGCGGCTAACGCTGATCCTATTTTTCCTTCAGCACGTTCTGTTTCTAATGCCTTATTCACAAAATCACGAATCAAAGACACCTGTTGCCAATACCCCAAGTCTACATCAGGCATTGCGGGCCACGCGTCATACCAGCGCTCCGTCATAACCGTAACAACCTGCTGATTTCCAGGTATTGCTTGCCAAATTTCTTCAGCCGTAAACGATAAAATGGGAGCTAGCAATCGGGTTAACGCTTGAATAATATAATACATAGCCGTTTGACATGAGCGTCTGGCGTGGCTATCTACCGCTGTGGTGTACTGTCTGTCTTTGATGATGTCCAGATAAAAACTACCCATATCCACTGCACAGAAATTATGAATTTTCTGATAAATCACATGGAAGTGATACTGTTCGTAGGCCGCTAATATCTCTTCTTGTAATTGCTGAGTGCGCTTAACTGCCCAACGATCGAGCTCTACCATTTGATTGGGTTTAAGCAGGTCTCGAGTTGGGTCGAAATCAAATAAATTCGACAGTAAAAATCGCGCCGTATTTCGAATGCGTCGATAAGCATCCCCATTACGTTTGATGATTTCCTCAGAGATACTGACTTCATTTCGATAGTCAGTAGACGAAACCCACAGGCGAAGAATATCAGCGCCATGTTGAGCAACGAGTTTGTCTAATTCTACATAATTCCCCAACGATTTTGACAGTTTTTTACCATTGGCATCGACGGTATATCCATGCGTCAATACAGTGCGATAAGGCGGTACGCCGTCCATTGCAACAGCTGTTGTCAATGAGGAGTTAAACCATCCACGATGTTGATCAGAACCTTCGAAATAGACATCTGCAGGGAAACCTAAGGCTGCATTTTGCTGCAGCACACAATAATGCGAGACACCTGAGTCAAACCAAACGTCCAGGGTATCCGTGCCTTTGACGTAGTCATTTGCATCGTCACCGAGTAATTCGGCAACATCCAAACTAAACCAGGCTTCAATACCGTTCTTTTCGATGCGTTGAGCGACTTGTTCGATCAGATTCAACGTTTCAGGATGCATTTCCCCTGTGACTTTGTGTAAAAATAGCGGGATCGGCGTGCCCCATGATCTCTGTCTTGAGATACACCAGTCCGGGCGATTCTCAATCATATTGCGAATGCGTGCCTGCCCCCAATCTGGAACCCATTGAACGCTGTCCAATTGAGCTAAGAGTTTTTGACGCAAACCGTTTTTGTCCATGGAGATAAACCACTGCGGGGTTGCTCTAAAAATAACGGGCGTTTTATGACGCCAGCAGTGTGGGTAGCTATGAAGAAGCTCTTCGCTGAATATCAGGGTTTGCTTCTCACGCAAAACATCCACAATAGTTGAATTCACTTTACGTACATTCAAACCGGCAAATAGCGGAACGTCGGGGGCGAAACAACCGTTAGCAAGCACCGGATTAATCAAGGGCAATTGATAGGTTAGGCCCACAATATAGTCATCCGGGCCGTGCGCTGGCGCGGTATGAACGCATCCTGTACCTGAATCCATCGTTACATGTGCGCCAAGCACAACGGGTACCTGCCTGTCATCAAAAGGATGTTGTACAGCGAGATGTTCAAAAACGTTTCCTTTACAGGAGGCTTTTACGACAAAATCAGAAACACCATAACGTGCCATGACTGTATCAACAAGAGTTGCGCCTATAAGATAATACTGCTCACCCACCTCAACCAGCGCATAATCTTCCTCTGCATGCAAACAAACGGCTTCATTCGCAGGTAAAGTCCATGGTGTTGTTGTCCAGACGGGAAGCGTTACTGGTTTCACGGGAAGTGAAACGTTCATCACATCGAGAAAGCGCTGTGGTTCTATCGCTCGAAAAGCGATATCGATCGAGGGCGACATTTTGTCTTCATAATCCACTTCAGCTTCAGCCAATGCAGAACCACAATCGATACACCAATGGACGGGTTTAAATCCTTGCTGGAGATGCCCCTGCTCAATGATGCGCGCCAGTGCTCTTACAATATTGGCTTCATAAGAAAAATCCATCGTTGCATAGCGATTTTCCCAATCCCCCAACACACCCAATCGTTTGAATTCATCTTTCTGGATGGTGATTTGTGAGGCAGCATAGTCGCGGCACTCTCGGCGAAATTCAGTTGGATTAGATTTAATGCCTTTTTTCGCTTGTTTTTTTTCAACGTTTAATTCAATCGGTAATCCATGACAATCCCAACCCGGTACGAAAGGTGCATCAAATCCACTTAATGTTTTTGATTTGATGATAATGTCTTTTAAGATTTTATTGAGCGCATGACCACAATGCAGATGACCATTGGCGTAAGGTGGGCCGTCATGCAAAATGAACAGAGGAGCGCCCTTGCGTGACTCACGAATCAATTGATAGATTTTCTTTTCATCCCAGTCTACTAGCATTTGCGGCTCACGCTGAGCAAGGCTGGCTTTCATGGGAAACGTTGTGTGCGGTAGGTTTAAGGTGTCTTTATATTCTGTCATTGGCATACTCTATGATTGTGGTTTCCGAAGAAAATAAACGTTTAGCCAGCACGATGTCCTGGTGAATTTGGTTAATTAAAGCTTCTACTGAATTAAATTTTTCTTCATTTCGCAGGTGATGCACAAAGGTAACATCCAGCATCTCGCCATAAATCGAATCATCAAAATCAAATAAATGAACCTCGAAAGTCAATTGTAATTGGCCTTCGATCGTCGGTCGTCGTCCAATATTTGCAACACCACGATAGAGGGTTTTATCATGACGTCGTTGAACATGAACGGCAAACACACCCGAAAGCGGGAGCCTGTCATGTTGCAATGCAATGTTCGCTGTAGGAATCCCCCACTGCCGACCTCGGCCATCGCCTTGAATAACTCGCCCACACAAACTGTAGGGGCGACCCAAACATGACGCGGCATATTGTAGATTACCTTGTTGTAGGGCCAAACGGATCCCCGTTGAGCTAATCCGTTTATCATTGACCTGAAAGTTGGGAAAAGACTCTACGATGGCATTATGTTTTTTTCCAATTGCAGCCAGTAACTCAAGATCTCCTGCCCTGTTTCGCCCGAAACGAAAATCATCCCCGGTGAGAAGATAGGTCACATTGAGAGATTTAAACAGAATATCTTCGGCAAAATCAGAGGCCGACATCTGTGCGAGTTCAGTGTTAAATTTTAAACAACAAACGTAGTCAACACCAAGAGATTGAAGCGCTTGTAATTTTTTACGTAGCCTGGTCAGGCGAGCTGGCGCTTGTTGAGGTTGAAAATATTCTGCAGGTTGTGGCTCGAATAAGATAACAAGTACGGGACATTGAAGACGCGCCGCCTGCATACGCAGAGAAACAAGTAATGCTTGATGACCACGATGCACGCCATCAAAATTACCAATAGTAGCTACAACGCGATTGGGTAATATTGCGGTCTGTTTTAAGCCATTTAGTAATTTCATGTTAATTTAAAACCTAAAATGAGTACTCGGTGGCGTGTTTGGCTCGGATTTAATGCTACCGATGCAACTACGCCCCACTGCCATTAAGTTAAGGAGATTAATCGGAGTAGGTTGCTGAGTAGGTTGGGTTGATCGAGAGCGAAGCCCAACATAGATGGTTTTGTTGGGCTTCGCTCTCGATCAATCCAACCTACTCACGAACCTACTCACCAACTCACCAACCTACGCATACATCAATCAGTTTATCCTTAACATAATGACAATGAGGCTACGTCCTAAGTATCGGAGCGAACTATCAGTACATCACACTCAGCGGCATGTAAAATTGAATTAGCCGTCGAACCGAGTAATAACGCCAATCCGTGCTTACCATGACTACCCGTCACTATCAAATCAACTTTATGCTCTTTAGCAACCCTCAACACTTCATTTTTAGTTGATCCAAACTCTAGCATGCGATGCTTTTCATCAACACCCAGCTTTTTCGCAAGTTCGTTTAATTCTTTCTCAGCTTGTTCGCGAATGGACATTTCCACTTCCGCAAAACCGGCAAATCCAGGATAAGCATAAGCAGGGATAGGCTCAACCACATGCACTAAAAACAATACAGCATTGTTTTCATCGGCAATTTTTTTTGCTTTATGAGCGCCGCTAATGCCGACCTCATCAAAATCCGTTGCAAACAAAACTTTCTTATACATGGGCCTCTCCTTGAGTGATATCAATCTGGTTATACCAACTTATCAGAATTAATTGAAAAACAGTAATAACTTTGTAAATTTTAGCAGATAACTCCTCATACGACAAAACATTTAACGCCAATCCAGCGATTCCCGTCACTTAAATAATATAATTGCGTTTGTTTTCGATAAATGTTAGACATTAAGGACATTAACGATTTTTTCAAACGGAGTTGAATGATGAGTAATGAATTAATGCCCACTGCATTTACCAAGCCAGAACAAGTCTTATTAGAAAAAATTATAGAAGCGCAAAAAACGTTAAAAGACAGAACGGATATCTCACCACGTGATCAAGTGGATATTCGTAAGATTCTTATACAAGCGCAACGATCACTTGCGTCGTTAGCCAGAAATCATCAGCAATCACATGTCTTATTGCATTTTTATCGAGACATCAATCAATTTGTGCGCCAGGTTGATGATTTGGAGATGATGCTATGTCAAACGCTGACAAATTTACAGGATTCGAACAGTGAGCCAACAACCGATTCAGATGAAGCAAAACGTCTGGAATCGTCCAATCCTGCGTCAGGGCCAGTTGCACTCAAAGAATTATTTCATGCACTTTCAATTGAGGGTAGGATCAATTTTCTAACCCACAGCCAAGACTTGATTGGCCAAATCGAACATGTAGGGCGTTTGTCTACAGCGGTTTACAACACATCAATTAGGTTCAATGAAGATTCAGAGAGGCATGATTTACTCGATCGTTTCGAGGCGCTAGAAGTCGTAATAGCGAAGGTAATTAATGATATTAACGATGTCATAGAAGGACCGGATGAAAGTGAGATGTCGGTTCCGGAAAACGATGCTGCCAGGGCTAAGTCTGAAAATGATTCATCGTCTTCAGATGACACAGAATCTGAAACAGACTCCGAAGCAGATTCCGAGGATGAAGAATATGATGATTTCGGATTTTATGCTTTGCACGTCGGCATGCAAAAACAAGTCATGGCACTTATAGAAAGGTTTAATAATGCAACAGAAAAAAGAATAGACATGTTAAAATTAATTAGTCGTTTTGGCGGCAAAGAGCCGTCTCCGGCATCATCGAGAGAATCTTCAACCAGCTCTTCATCAAGTTCCAGTAGTTATAGTTCGCTTTTTTCACAACCAGGAAGTCCTGCTCCGAAAAATCCGAATAATCCGAATAATAATCGCCCTTCTGCTGGGCCTGGTGTGTAATGTGTAACAATCGCGTTATGTCCTCCGCGAATGCGGAGGACATAGTTTTGGTGTGAAATTTTCCTATCAACCTACATTTTTTAAGTTTGCAGTCGAACGAACCCATGGTTTCAGTTGAGCTAAATTCTTCGGCAATGACGTTAAAGCATGTTGCGCCAGTTGCTTTTGCGTATAGTCACCTCGAGTTAGCACAAACCAAACAACACCTTGATTGTCAAAACGACGTATTTTAAAGCCATCTGTAGCACGGTATTGTTTTGTTAAACGATTCAACTCGTTTTTATCACGGGTTGCCATTAACTGGATCGTAAATCGACCTGCATCTGAACCTGGCTTTAATAAAGCATGGACTGCTTTAGGCTTAGTATTGGCGTGTTGTTTGGATATCTTTTTCACAGACGGATGATGAACAACGGTCTGCTGCGCAACAACAACCTTTTGAACAGCGCTGGTTTCTTGGGCTATCTCTGTAGGTTGTGTGTTTTCTATATTGGGGATAGTAACCACTTTATCCAGCACAACCAAAGACTCATCCATATTACTGTCCGTATCTTCGTTGGCCATTTGAATATCAACCTTTTGCAAGGAAATCATCTCCATAGGCTGATGAACAGATGAAACCGCGTAAAACGGGATCTCACTGGCTAATGGTAGCTCAAGCTGAGCGGACTGCATGCTGTTTTTAACAAGTTCAGCAAGTTCAGGCACGTCTGATGTGGATTGTGAAGAAATAAAATAAACAACGCCAACCATGGCTATTGCAAGAACAGGAATATAACCATAAGGCAAAAAACGCTTGTATAAAGGTACATTTTGCATCGATTTACTGGCAAAGAAACCCATCATTTGAGTATTGATCCCCATGATATTGCCTTCAGTCAGCTCATAAAACTGCTGTAACCACTCATCGGATAGTTCGATCTTGTTTGAGTTTAGCGCAGCCATACGTGTCAGCACATATGCTTTTGTTTCAGCTTCATTCAAAGGTTGAAGTTCAATGCTGTGAATCATATCTCTATATGCTTCTCGCGCCAATCGACTGGTCATTTTTACCAGTGAAAAGTCAGACAAAATGCAAACATGACAATAACCGCTTCCCTCTTGCTGCATTAACGCATCGAGTATTTCAATTGCAAACGTCTCGGGTATTTCTTCAGCATTGTCAATAATAATGAGCGTTCTTGTTTGACGCGCATTAATTTCATTGACAACATCACTGAACGATAACTTGACATCTAAATTAAGTTGGAGACACATCTGTTCAATAAACGGGAGAGACTCAAACAATGGCGTGGCGGTGAGCAAGACGGAATGAATATTAGCCGCCAGCGTGTCTCGCAACAACTGTGCAAAAGTCGTTTTTCCAGTTCCTTTTTCGCCCAAAACTGAAATCAATACATTATTATTTAATATAAATTGATTGATAAAATCAATTTTAATATGCCAAGACGACGGCTCAAATAATACATCATCATCACCAACCATCGATCGGTTCACTCCAATGTTCATATACACTCTCCCTCTACCTCTACTGCCTCTAATAAGACCTGACGCAAGCTCTTCTCTGTTACTTCGGAATCCAGGTAACAGTCTCCAAACGCTCTCATCAGCACGAATCGTAACTGTTTATTCTTTATTTTTTTGTCATTTCCCATCAATGCTTGCAATCTCATTAAATCAATCGTTGCTGGAATTCGACGTGGTAACTGTGCGGCCTCTAGCAACCTGTCAACAAGGAGCAAATCCTCTTTCTGCAAATGCCCAAGTTGATATGATAACAACACTGCGCAATATAAACCAATCCCAACTGCTTCACCATGAAGCCATCGGTTATAATCTGTAATGGCCTCCAAAGCATGAGCAAAGGTATGCCCCAGATTGAGTAACACACGCGAGCCTTGCTCGCGTTCATCAGCTTCAACAAAACTGGCTTTAATCCGACAACATTGCCAAATTAAATCAGTGAGATCGTCTGTTGAATCCGTTAAAACACCTTTGTCCAATTTCCGGGTTAACTCACTCAGAAAATCTCCCCCAACCAACAAAGCATATTTAACGACTTCAGCAAGCCCGGCATTTAATTCACGCGAGGGTAGCGTTTTTAATGTTTCAACATCAATGATGACTGCTTGCGGCTGATAAAAACTGCCAATCATATTCTTGGCCTGCAAATAATTAATCGCCGTCTTGCCACCCACAGACGCATCAACCTGGGCTAACAGTGAGGTTGGGATCTGTATAAAACGTACGCCCCGTTGATAAGTTGAAGCGGCAAACCCAACCAGATCCCCCACCACACCGCCGCCAAGTGCGATAAGCGTCGTATCTCGATGATGCTGGTGTTTAATAAGCGCATCATAAATGGCAAACAAACTGGATTGATTTTTATAAACCTCACCATCTTTGAGAATAAGAACATCTGCTTGAATATGCGAAAACGCCTGTCTAACTGCTTCCAGATAAAAAGGCGCTATGGTTTCATTCGTCACAATCAACACTTGTTCGGCTAAGACATAACGATTCAATAACGCTTTGTCTGCAAGCAAATGCGATCCCACAAAAATGGGGTAACTCATAAACGGCAATTGGACTTCCAATTGCTTTACCAGATTATGATTCGCCATAGAGATATTTAATAATTTTGTTGGCGACGGCCTTGACCGTTAGTTTGTCCGTTTCAAAACTTACATCAGCTAATTCATCATAAAAAGGTTCGCGCTCATCCCTTAATACTTCGAGTGTATCCGTAAGATTAGGGGTTTGCAGCAATGGTCGCTTCGTATCACGTTTAGTCCGTTCAAATTGCTGTGCAAGTGAGGTTTTTAAATAGATTACCGTTCCGCGTCCTGCTAGCGCATTACGATTTTCCGGTGTAATCACGACACCACCACCTGTTGCAAGAACTATATTATTTTTTTGGGTCAGTTCATCAACAACTTTTTGCTCACGACGCCGAAATCCCTCTTCTCCTTCAACATCAAATATCCAGGAAATACTGGCACCGGTACGATCCTCAATCACTTCATCGGTATCATAAAATTCCAACTTAAGTTCCTTGGCCAAAGCTCGACCAATGGTGCTTTTCCCAGCGCCCATAGGACCTATCAGGAATATATTACGTACTTTAACAATACTCATTTTTAATCACATACCTCTTTAATTTTTTATTATTTAACAAAATTTACAGGTCGTCTAACCGGATTTCCATCTTTATTACGTACTGCATATCTAGGGATACGTTGACGCCCCCCTTCTACCGCTGTAATCGATAAACTATTTGCTATTATCCGGGGAGTGATGAAAATGAGCAACTCATCATTGCTTGATTTTACATCGACACTCCTAAATAGATTACCTAAAACAGGAATGGTTCCTAAAAAAGGAATACGTTTTACCTGGTTACTTTTACTTTGTTGATAGATTCCTCCTAATACAATCGTTTGTCCATTATTAACTAACACACTGGTTTCAATGGATTTTGTTAAAATAATCGGCACATTCTGTACACGCCTACCTGAATCAGAATCCTGATTAATTTGTAAATCTAATAATAGTTTACCATCCGGTGTGATTTGTGGCGTTACCTTTAAACTTAAAACGGCCTGCTTGAAGGCAACGGCTGTTGCACCACTAGATGTCGATTCTTGATATGGAATATCCTCCCCTGATTTAATGACAGCAGGCACCTGATTCGTTGTCATCAAGCGCGGGCTAGCAACGATTTCGGCTCTATCTTCGCTTTCCAAGGCAGACAGCTCCAAGTCAAGTAGCACGCCGCTTCCCAGTTTTGCCAAGGCAATCCCGACTGATGCAGGAGGCCCGCTCGCTGGAACCGCCAATAGATCCAAATTGAGACGTTCAGCAATAGGAACATTTGCAGGTAGATTTGCTGGCGCCGTTGGTCCCGCAAGCTTATTTGCCCCTTCCAAAGTACCACTTAAATGTCTCGGTTTCGAAACACCCCAACGAACGCCGAGATCAAGCTCGCAATCTTTTGTCATGTTAACGATTCGGGCCTCGATGGATACTTGCCTAACTGGCACATCCAATTTTTCCACCAACTCACGGATTTCTTGAATCCGAGAGCCCGTATCCTGAAGCCATATCGTATTTGTGCGCACATCAACACTCAAAACACCGCGATCAGACAGCAACGAATTATTTTTATCTTTAAGCATCGTTGCAATATCAGTGGCTTTAGCATAGTTGATTTGCAATAAATCAGACCGAATAGGCGCCAATTTTTTAGCTGCTTCTTGTTCTTTCAGGAGGCCATTTTCTCGTAACGTGAAATCGGCACTGGTATCGATAAGAACGACATTACCTGCTTCTCGCTTATCCAGCCCCTGAGTGGTTAAAATAATATCCAAAGCCTGATCCCACGGCACATCATTTAAACGAAGCGTGATATTGCCATTGACCTTATCACTGACGACAATATTGACCCCGGTGAAATCGGCCAATAACTGCAAGACCGCGCGAATCTGAATGTTCTGAAAATTCAGTGAAATTCGTTTACCGACGAACACTCTTTTCTTGAGTTTGGCTTGCTGAATTTCTTCTGCAGTCAACGGAAAGACATCAATAATAAATTGTTTATTAACTTGATAGGAAAATTGACCATAATCACCTTTATTGGTCATCGTAATCACAACATCTTTTCCTTGTTGTCGTGCAGAAAACCGTTGTGTTGGGCTATGAAAATCAACCACATCAAATCGTTTCATGAGGTGTTGCGGTAACTGAGTCGACATGAAACGCGCGACCACTTTCTCGCCCTTTTGCGTGACATCAACTGGCACGCCTGGATCGGATAGATCAATCGTTAAACGTCCACCTTGCTTATCTGTACCGCGAAAATCAATATTATTTATTTTATATCTTGCATTTACTTTTTGATGCGTCACAAACATTTCACGAGGACGTGGGATAAGCTCGTTTCCCGTTCCATTAATAAGAAGCGTATAACAATGTCCTGATTTTGAGCCTGAATATGTCACTGCTGCGGATAGATTAAACATGATCCGAACCCGATTCCCAACAGAAACAACTTGATAGTTTTTTACGGAACCTAGTTTCATGATTTTATGACGTAACGATGGATCGAGCTGATTGGTCGTGTTGATGAAATCAAGCACTAATCGTGGCGGTTTTTCGGTCATAAAACTCGCGGGATCCTGCTGAACGGCATCAGCGAATTGAAAATCTATCCGCAATCGATTATTGGGCAGGGGCTGAATTTTTAAACCGGTCAATGCATTTTCTTTTGCATAAGCACCATTGCAATTTAATATAAGAAAACACAGAAATAGGATTGCGCCAGTAATCACTTCCCGTTTTAGTGCGATCCGTCGTATCAATTGGCGCAAGGTGCTCTCCTAGTCATGTGGATTCATATTGAGGCTGAAATGTTTTTTCTCCCATCGCCCGCCTAACTGAACAGTTTCTTCAATATCGATTTTATTCTCTTTGATATGAGTAATTTGACCGAAATTTTTTCCCATATAGTCGCCCACACGCACCCGAGTTACAAGCCCACCTGGCTGACTGATTAAGGCCCAAATAGAGTTGCCTTGTTCTAATATACCGACAAATTTAAGCGAGTCCAATGGAAATGCCTCAAGAGGTTGTTTAGGACGATTCATATTCGGTGAATTGATATCAATTTGGCCTTGGCGTTGAATCGGTTTAAAAGGACTGCGTTGCTTATCATCTGCAGGAAATGCAAATTTAGCAAGCGGTTTAAACTCAGGGATAGCTTCAATCGTTCGAGGTGAGGGGGGCCTGATTTTAACAGCATGGATGTAACGACTTAATTCATCCTCGGATGAACTGCAGGCGCAAAGCAACAGCGAGGCAAGAACCCCAACAATCTGCTGCTTACCGACCCAAAGCATCACTCTGTTCATCGTGTACGATATCGGTAGATAGTGGCTGTTATTTTCATAACTAATTGTTCCCCCTGAGCTTTCTTCAGTTTATCTAACCCTGGTGCTTCAATTACAAAATCATGCAAAGTGACGATTCGACTCATTTCGGCCACGCGACTCAAAAATATAGCAAGCTGATGGTAGTTACCTATCACAATGATTTGAATAGGCAGCTCAATATAAAAATCATGCTTGATTTCGGGCGTAGGTGCAAATAATTCAAATGTTAATCCACTTGCAATCCCGGTTTTAGATATATCTTCTAATAAACCAGGCATTTCATTTTGTGATGGAAGTTGTTTCAACATATTCCCAAAGCGCTCCTGCATGAGTGCCATTTGATTTTTATATGCATTGAGATTGGACGCTTTATGTTGAAGCGATTCAAATTCAGCTTTCAAACTAACCTCTTTAAGACTCAGGGCATTATATTGATCAACATTAGATTGAATGATCAAATAATACCCCAATCCAAAAACCAATATCGCCACGATAGCCATCACCCCTATTTTGATGGGTTGAGGCCATTTTCCAACATTATCAATGGTTAATTCTTTAAAATTAATATTTAAATTCATAGTATTAACCAGCCGTCGATTTAGGTTTCAAGATGAAGCTTAATTTAAACTCACTC
The DNA here is from genome assembly GCA_963784615.1 of uncultured Gammaproteobacteria bacterium. Taxonomy (GTDB): domain Bacteria; phylum Pseudomonadota; class Gammaproteobacteria; order Legionellales; family Legionellaceae; genus UBA11403. Next base: position 166,490 of record CAWASG010000001.1, on the reverse strand, counting down.
GGCGAATCTTCAGTACCTTCCTTGTTTTTTTTGATTTCGGTTAACTCAGGAAGCTGGATCCACTGACTCAACTCGATATTTTGCATTAATCGTGAAATGCTACTGTTGGATTCGGTATATCCGGAAATCATAATTTTATCACCGACCCTCTCCATCCGCTTCACATACACACCATCGGGTAAAATCTTTATCAATTCATCAAAAAGTCTCACGGTGAGTATTCGAGTAGCTTGCAAATTCTGGATGATTTCCATCCTTGCAATAAGCCCCTTTCGCAATGTTTTTAATTGCTTAATCTCGACAATTTGTTTTTTATATTCAGTGATTTCAGCTTCTAAGCGAGTATTCAAGGCAGTCTGATCTTCAACCTTTGCATTAACATAATAATTCACAAAAAAAACAATCACGACAGATAGGGCGAAAATGAATGCCAAATAAGTCGTAAATCGCTTTTTCTCTTGCTCGCGTCTTAATTCACGCCATGGCAATAAGTTTATGTTTGTCATCGCATCACTCTATATGCCGAAGTGCCAAACCACAGGCAACCATCACGGATGGTGATTCACGGAGTATTGTTTCCCTATTCGCCGTTGAGGCAAAGCTCATCGTCTCCAACGGATTCCCAATGCTTGTAGTTACATTAAGGTGCTCTTGTAATAATTGCGCAATACCAGGTAGCTTGGCAACCCCTCCCACTAAAACGATGTGATCAACAAAACTATATTGACTCGTCGAAAAGAAAAATTGCAAGGTGCGCTTCACTTGCAAATAAAACTTATCATAAAACGGAGCTAATACACTTGTTGCAAAGTCCTCTGGCAGTGACTCCTGTTCGAGAAATTCAGCAGCTGCTGAAGCCGTCATATCATACTGTTGTACAATCGCGTCAATCAATTGACTCCCACCAAATTCTTCATCACGTGAATAAATCACTTTCATATTCTGCAAAACAAAAAGGTGAGAATACTTTGCCCCAACATCGATAATCGCAATGACTTTGTTTTCACCGCCTGCCGGAAGGCTCGATTTCAATAGTTGGGCCGCACGTTCAACAACATACGACTCAACATCGACTATTTTAGTCTCCAGACCGGCAAGACGAAGGGCTTCAACGCGCGCATTCACAATTTCGGCACGGGAAGCAACGATAAGGACGTCTTGCATGGCAGAGTTTTTAGAAGAAGGGCCTAATACGCTAAAATCCAGGTTGATTTCGTCAATGGGGTAAGGGATGTATTTGTCGGCTTCAATAATGACCAATTCTTCAATGTCACTTTCGCTTAGCCCTTCATTAATCTGGATTATTTTACTAATGGCTAATGCATCTGGAACGGCTATAGCAGCTTGCTTACAAGTAAGACGTGCCATCGACATAATTTGCCTAATGGTATCAGCAACCGCTGAGATGTCTTTAACAATACCGCCTTCTATTGCTTTGTCGGGAAGCATAAGCTTGCCATATCCTTCGACACAGTATTTATCATTACCATCGGTTAATAACTGAATTATTTTGATGGATGATGAGCTTATATCTATCCCGAGGAGTGACTGTTGTTTGGATTTTAGTAGACTAAACACAGCAAAGACCTCCTTGTTTTGATACCATCAATACATCTTCTCAAATTTTTTCTTTAAATAAAAGCACTTGTAGTGTAAATTAACGCATTTTGTAGAGCTTATTACTTATGAATGCAGCAGTCTACCTCCAGGCCTCTAAGCAAGGCCCTATTCGCCGCGGCCATCCCTGGGTCTTTCCTAAAGCCATTCGCAAACAAACCGGCAACCCGAAAACGGGAGAGCTGGTTAGTGTGTTCACCGACGATGAGGTCCTATTTGGTACAGGCGTCTATAATGAGCACTCCCTATACCGTGTCAGAATATTAGCACTAACCTCTGAACAATTAGACGCAACTTCTCTTGAATCTATTATCACGCACCGATTAACGCAAGCCTTGATGATTCGTAAAAGCTTAAATCTACCTAATGCAACAACAACTGCATACCGCTTATTCAACAGCGAAGGCGATGGATTGTCCGGATTAACCATCGATCGCTTTAATCATATGTGTGTAGTATCTAGTTCAGCTTATTGGGTTGAAGCAAATAAAGCAATCATTCTTAAATCCATTGAAAAAAACATACCCGGCGACGAAGTGATTTGGTTGCCTCATGCTAAATCATTAGCACAAGATGGATGGAAAGGTCCAATCGAAGAGCGCGAAGAACGCTTGGAACGCGTGCTTGAAGCAGGCATATACTATCAAGTCGACTTCAGCAGTGCACAAAAAACAGGTCTTTTTTTAGATCAGCGCGAAAACCACATGCGAATCGCTGCACTCGCATCGGGCAAGCGCGTACTCGATCTCTATTCCTACACTGGGGGGTTCGCATTACACGCCGCCAAAGCAGGCGCATCCAAGGTGACTGCGGTGGACAGCTCGCCACAAGCGATTGAAGCCGCCAAACACAATGCAACGATTAACCAAATTGATACTATTGAATGGGTTGAAGGTGATGCGCGCGATCATTTATCACAAGCAGGCGACTATGACATCATCATTCTTGATCCACCCAAACTCGCCCCCTCTCAACAACACTTACAGCGCGCTAAAAATTATTATCGTTTTCTCCACCGTGAAGTCATGAAAGCCATGCAACCGGGTTCAATATTAATGACATGTAATTGCTCATCAGCACTCTCATCAAGCGATTTTGCTGATTTAACCTATTCTCAAGCTCGTTCTGTTGGCAAATCCGCTCGTGTTTTAGGAACTTACGGTCCTTCAAGCTGCCATCCAACGTTACCGGCATTCCCAGAAGGAAATTATTTAACTGCCATCTTGCTCGGAATAGTATAAAATTGTACAATAGTAACTATTTGCTGCATCATTAATGCTTGATGACTAAATGATAACACCACTTTAAGGTTAAATTATCTAACATGATCACTATCGGATACTTCTGGCGCAAAGGCCTTTGGGCTCTTTCAAGTTTATTTCTTATGCTTCTGTTCTGCGTAGGATTACTCTACATCTATCTTGAAAGCCAACTACCAGATGTAGATTCACTCAAAACAGTACAACTGCAAGTCCCCTTACGCATATACAGTCAGGAAGGATTATTAATTCAAGAATATGGCGAAAAAAGACGAATCCCAATAGCTTATGAAGACATCCCAAAAACGCTGATTTATGCCCTGCTTGCAACAGAAGATCAACGATTTTTTGATCACCGCGGTGTTGATGTATTAGGTCTAGCACGCGCAACCGTGCGCATGGTTCAGACCGGCACAAAATCACAAGGTGGTAGTACCATCACTATGCAGGTCGCCCGGAACTTCTTCCTCGACCGCAAAAAAACATTTCTGCGTAAATTCAATGAAATATTACTGGCGATCAAAATTGATCATGAGCTGCCTAAAGAAAAAATTCTTGAGCTTTATTTAAATAAGATTTATCTTGGAAATCGAGCCTATGGTGTAGGCGCTGCCGCTCAAATTTATTACGGAAAATCGTTAAAAGAACTCAATTTAGCGCAACTAGCAATGATTGCCGGTCTTCCGCAAGCACCTTCCACCCAAAATCCAATCATCAACCCAAAAGCCGCCAAAAAGCGTCGTGATCATGTTTTGGAGCGCCTGTTAGAAGAAAAATATATTACTGTAGACCAATACAAAGAAGCCATCAATGAGCCTATAGCCGCAATCTTTCATGGCTCGGATATCGATGTTAGCGCCCCTTACGTTGCCGAAATGATACGTCAATCACTCTACGACCACTTCGGACCAGATGCCTATACTAAAGGATATAAGGTCTATACGACCATTCAAGCCCCCCTGCAAAAGACTGCTAACCAGGTTGTTGAAAAGCATTTATTTGATTATGACCGTCGTCATGGCTATCGCGGTCCCGTTGCCAATCTTGGAAAAATAAATACCCCTTCTGCAGCTGAAGCGCGTCACCTCTTGGCCCCCTACCCGGTACTCAACGAAATAGAGCCGGCAATTATATTATCGGTTCACGATCAGCACGCAACGGCAATCACACATCTTGGTGAAAACATCACCATTCCTTGGCAAGGTCTGTCTTGGGCACGACCCGCATTGAAACGTGGCTGGATGGGTGACGCGCCTCAAACTGCAAGTCGAGTGGTTTCTATAGGCGATGTTGTTTATGTACGATCTCATGACAAACAGTGGCAACTCACTCAAGTTCCTCTCGCTGAGGCAGCACTCGTCGCACTGAATCCAGCGAACGGAGCCATTAAAGCATTAGTCGGCGGATTTAACTTTCAAAAAAGCAAATATAATCGCGCAACGCAATCCACTAGACAACCTGGGTCAAGCTTTAAGCCCTTTCTCTACGCCGCAGCATTAAGCAAAGGTTACTCACTCGCAACTCAAATCAATGATGCGCCAATCGTCGTCGATGATCCAAGTCAAGGCGCAGGTGGCTTGTGGCGGCCTCACAATGTTAATCTAAAATTTGATGGCCCCACGCGCTTAAAAGATGCCTTGATTCGTTCGCGTAATTTGGTTTCTATTCGTATTTTAGATGATATCGGCATTAGCTATGCAATAGACTTTGTCACGCATTTTGGTTTTACCAAATCAAACCTCCCCCATACCTTGTCATTAGCGCTGGGCACGCTCACTGTGAGTCCAATGGATTTGGCCGCAGCTTATGCGGTATTCGCTAATGGTGGCTATAAGGTCGATCCGTATCTCATCGACCATATCACCGATAGTGACGGCAAACGCTTACTACAAGCGAAACCTTCGCCGATCTGCGCATCATGCACCGAAGAAAAATCAAATCTCTCACAATCAGCTCCACGCGTTATTTCAGAAGAGGTTGCTTTTTTAATGAATTCCAGTTTGTTAGATGTCGTCCAAAAAGGCACAGCGAAACAAGCAATGGAACTAAACCGTCATGATATCGCCGGTAAAACAGGAACAACCAACGATCAAGTCGACGCATGGTTTTCAGGTTACAATCCAGACTTGGTCGTCACTACCTGGGTTGGATTTGATACCCCGCAAACCCTGCATGAATATGCAGCACAACTCGCGCTCCCCCTATGGATTGATTTCATGAAATCCGCATTAAAAGGGAAGCCGGAACACACCATGGCACAACCCGAAAATATTGTCTCGGTCAAAATCAACCCGAGCAACGGCTTACAAACCAACTCAGAAAATGGACTAGTCGAATACTTTAGAAAAGATGAAGTACCTGCGCTCGAAGAAAAAATGGTAGCATCAAGTGGGTCAACTTCAAGCAGCAGTAGCCAAGAGGATGATTTGTTTTAGGCGTGGTGCAGCATAAAGTCACGCACCAACCTACTCCGATTAACTCCCTTAATTTAATGGCAACGCGATGAAATTCGTTACAACCTCCCTACACTTTATTCAAATTTAAGCTATATTAAATCATATAAACCCATTAATCCTTACAGGGAAGCATAATGATTAATAAACTGCTACTTGCATTAGCAGTATCGTCTGTTTGTTTTGCCGAAACAGTGTCTGAAGCACCACTGTCAAGACCACAGGTAGACTTGCTCCCCAGTTATTGGCAAGCAATAAAAGAACCTACATTGATTAATCAAATCATGACCATTGCCAGTACCAATCCGCATTGCATACTCCCCCCGCCAGTCCCATTTAATGAAGAAGCACTTAGAGAAATGATGAGGAAAGAAGCCAGTACGCTGAATATTGCAGTGATTAATAAAACTATCTCTACATTAAAATGTGCTGAAAACTATAATATTCAACACAATCACATCTTAACCGTCATTGACTACTCTCTTCCCTCAAGCGACAAACGTCTATGGATCTTTGATCTCAATGAAAAAAAACTACTCTTTCATACTTACGTTTCTCATGGCATCAAATCAGGTGAATTATTAACAAACAGCTTTTCCAATAAAAACAACAGTAAATCGACTAGCATGGGCGTTTATACTACTGAAAAAGTATATTATGGCCGCGATGGCATATCATTGCGATTAGATGGCTTAGACAGAGGCTTTAATGATAATGCATCCGGGCGCTCCATCGTGATGCATGGTGGTTGGTATGTAGATGAACCATTCATCAAAAAATACGGACGAGCTGGCCGTAGCTGGGGATGCCCTGCCGTTCCGAAAGAACTAAGCAAGCCGATTATCAATACCCTCAAAGATAAATCAATTTTCGTCGCCTATTATCCGAGCGACGCCTGGTTTGCAAAATCAAAGTTTCTGAAATGTGATAAAATGTCCACAACACCGATTTTGGGCGTCGCTAACTCATCCGAACCTACCGTGGTTAATACCCCCTCAGATGACAATCGTGATGAAGTGTTATTCGTTGCTGCCAGCAAACATAACATGCAACTCGATACCAGACCGGTTCTTGCAATAACCGCCGATAAGTATGCGCAAATATTTCATGCCAAAGCACCCTTAACACGCATGCTGCGCCGTCAAATCAACGGTGTTGAATACATCGCCTTGAGCAATACCGAATTCAGGACGCTCGTGTTAAATCATAACAAAATACATAAAATCCCTCCAGAAGACAACACATCACCAATGTTGTCATTCGTAAGCACGACAGAACCAACTGTTCTAAACGATGACTTAGAATCAGTACAATTAATCTCGCCAATGCTTAAAATGATCCGAGGGTACTACGAGACACAAATGAATATTGTTAATCTGGGAAAAATAAAAGAAGTCATCATGAATGCTGCCGGTAGTTACACGCTTCATTTTGAGAAAAATGCGGTGATTACACTCCAAGCAACGAATCAATTCGTCCGTTGGGTTGGTTTGTAAGTTGTGAGTATGTTGATGGGTAGGTTGGGTTGAGCGAGAGCGAAGCCCAACACCGAGTGACTGTTGGGCTTCGCTCTCGCTCAACCCAACCTACACCAACCTACGGCGCAACCTGTTCAATCTGAGGTTTTTTCGGTAACAACATCCAATAAACTCCTGGATTCTTCATTCTACCCGCAATCGAAGTTGCCCTATCACCTGCGCCCCAATAGACATCACCCCGCACAGGGCCACGTATCGCGCCACCTGTATCTTGAGCAACCATCAACCGTTGAAACGGACGGCTATTTTTCGTATGCAAATCCGGTCGCGTTGTATTCAGCCAAACCGGCGTACCCATTGGCACCCATTTGAGATCCACCGCCATCGAATATCCAGGGGTTAATACAGTGCCCTGCGAACCAAAAGCATCACTGGACTTAGCCGTTTCGAAAAATACAAATGATTTATTATGATGAAGTACTGGGCTAATTTCTTTGGGATGAGCTTCCAAATATTTGCGAATACGCTGCATGGAAGCATTATCGCGCGTCATCACGCCCTGCTTAATTAGTACACCGGCAATAGCCGTATATGGCGCGCCATTCTGGGCTGAATAACCAATATACATAGGAGAACCATCCGGCAACTCAATGACCCCTGATCCTTGTATTTCCAGAAACAAACGGTCTATCTCACTATCTACCCATACGAGCACGGGAGCCTTACCTTTTAGCGCACCTTTATCGATATCTTCGCGAGTATGATAAGGAACTAAACGATGCTTATCGACAACACGGCCAACTATTTTTCTATTTTTTAGCTCGGGATCAAACAACCCCAAGTTAATAGAAATTAAATCATCCGGTAAACCATAAATAGGAACATGGAACCGCTTTGTCTTAGTCAAGCTACCTTTCAAGGAAGACATATAGTAACCCGTAAAGAGCCCTTTCACCGGCTTGCCATCGTGAAACTCAACCACATTAAACCAAGTCTGAAAAAAATTCCTGATTTGATCGTTGGTATAAGGCGCTTGAAGCTCCATCGCCGCATGACACGCCGGCAACCAGTCACGCGCTTTTAAATCAATAAATTCGCTACCAACCGATTTCTCAGGATCCGACTTCAAAAAAACCTTACAAGAGGTTTGAAATGCAGAAAATGATTGAAGCAAATTTGCAGACGTCCAACCAGGAAGACTGGAAAAAGAAACAGCGTTCAATTGAATGGGCGTTACTTTTGGCCGCAAGAAATAAAAGAGCGGTAAAAGTAAAAGAATCGCCACCACAAGCATGATATAGAATGATTTATTTTTCATAATGAGAAAGAATTATACTCCTTTTAAACCTTTAACAGAACTGCATGAAAAAAGACTCATGCAGTTCTGTTAAAATAGCGTTATAAGGCGAAACTATGGCCTGTCGACAAACCCTAGCGTTTTTGTCCCAAACTTCTAATTAAGATCTTATCGGCTTTGAATGTGATATAATAGATGTATAAAATAGCATATACTGTGCGACCAGTAAATCAACATTGAACATTTGACTCAAGCCCTAGATTAAATCAGGGGTATCATATTTAGACAAAGCTGCATGCGTCTTTTTGCATGCAGCTTTGTCCAAACTCCAGGTAATTGACGATGATCACATTAAACGAATTAGGTATGGCATATGGCACGCGGCTTTTATTCTGCGATGTCAATTTGATACTAAACCCTGGCAACCGCTATGCATTAGTCGGTGCAAATGGTTGTGGCAAGTCAACTTTTTTCAACCTGATCACAGGCGAAGAAGAATTAAGTCTCGGTGAAATCATCATCCCCAAGGAAGCGACCATTGGTTGGCTGAAGCAAGATCAGTTTCGTTACGAAAACACAGCCATTCTCGACGTAGTGCTGGAGGGAAAACCTAAATTATGGGCAGCACAGCAAGAACGAAATCAACTGCTCGCGTCTGAGGAATGGGATGATGCAGCCGGATATCGCTTTGCCGAACTCGAAGAAATCATTGTTCATTACGATGGCTACAACGCCACGGCTGAAATAGCTACTATATTAGAAGGCCTCGGTATTCCAGCGAGCTATCATGAAAAACCACTGAGTGCATTATCAGGTGGCTATAAATTGCGTGTTCTGTTAGCCCAAGCCCTGTTTAGCCGCCCGTCTATCCTGCTGTTAGATGAGCCAACCAACCATTTGGATATTTTATCCATTCGCTGGTTGGAAAAGTTTTTGAAAAGCAATTTCTCCGGATTAGTGGTTTTCATATCCCATGATGTTGACTTCATTAATAATGTTGCCGATTCAATATTAGATATCGATTACGGTGAAATTCGTAAATACTCAGGTAACTATGACAAGTTTCTCGAAGAGAAAAAGCTCATCAACGACCAAAAATTAATTGAAAAGAAAAGTGCTGAAGACAAAGTAGCGAACATGCAAAAATTCGTTGATCGCTTTAAAGCAAAAGCCTCAAAGGCTGCGCAAGCCCGATCCAGAATGAAAATGATTGAAAAAATCGAGATTCCCGATGTCGTGAATTCTTCACGTGTCTCTCCACATTTTAAATTTGTACCCAAACGCCCTTCGGGTAAGCAAGTCTGCAAAATAGAACACTTGAAAAAATCGTTCAAAGACAAGCTACTATTTGAAAAACTCAATCTTGAAATTCATCGCGGCGACAAAATAGCAATCATGGGCGTCAACGGCAAGGGTAAATCAACCTTGTTAAAAATACTGACCGAACATATTCAACAAGACGAAGGCACCTTTACATGGGGCACTGAAATTCGCATCAGCTATTTCTCACAGGATCACCATGAAGAACTCAATCACTCCACCAGTGTCCTGAATTGGTTAAACGACCTGGCAACCGGTTGCACAGAGCAACAAGTACGCCGCACACTCGGGCAAATGCTGTTTACCCAAGATGAAGTCCATAAAGATATTTTATTACTCAGTGGTGGTGAGGCAGCACGCCTATTATTAGCAAAAACCATGCTCGAATCACCTAATGTATTAATTTTCGACGAACCCACCAACCACATGGACATCGAAACCATCGACGTACTCGCCAAAGCCCTCTCCGAATATACCGGAACGCTCATCGTAGTGAGCCATAATCGACACTTTATCGAAGCCTTCGCCACAAAAATTCTCTATTTCTCACAAAACCACGGCGTGCAGCTATATAAAGGAAAATATCATGAGTTTGTGGCGAAAGGGATGTTGGATGAATAGTTCGACCCCCGGCTGACGCGCGCACCAAGCTTAAACCCCAATCAAATTTCCGCGCGTCAACCGGGATGGGTGTATCACCGAAGTCAGGTTAACATCAACTTACTTCCCGATTAAATCATCGATAACGGTTGGATCAGCCAGGGTTGAAATGTCACCCAGATTATCTCGTTCGCCAGATGCAATTTTTCTTAATATCCGTCGCATCACTTTTCCTGAACGTGTTTTTGGAAGAGCGGCGGCCCATTGGATGACGTCTGGCTTTGCAATCGGTCCTATTTTTTCCCTCAGATGTAGGTTTAATTCTTGCTTGAGCAAGTCTGTATTATCGATACCTTGCTTCGTTGTGATGAACGCGTAAATTCCTTCACCCGTGATTGCATTAGGCGCGCCAACTACAGCCGCCTCTGCGACCGCGACATGACTCAGAAATGCACTTTCAAGTTCTTCCGTGCCAAATCGATGGCCGGATACGTTAATCACATCGTCATGTCGGCCGAGGATGGTCAAATAGCCATCTTGATTTCGATAAGCCAGATCGCCAGTTAGATAATATCCAGGGGCTGTCTTAAAATACGTATCGCTAAAACGTTGCTGATCACCATATATCGTCTGCATTAATCCAGGCCAGGGGTGTTTTATCACCAGTCGTCCAGGACGAGAATCCTCGATGACGATGCCTTTCTCATCGATAATATCCGGGACAATACCAAAGAAAGGCCACGATGCGGCGCCAGGTAATAAGGGCGTTGCACCGGGCAGAGGTGTGATTAAAATGCCCCCTGTTTCTGTTTGCCACCAAGTATCTACAATGGGACAGCGGTTGTCGCCAACAACATCGTAATACCATGTCCAGACGTCAGGATTAATCGGCTCACCCACAGTGCCTAATAGCTTTAAGCTACTTCGACTGCTCTTTTTAACCCAAGCATCCCCTTCCTTCCGTAGAGAGCGGATGGCTGTTGGTGATGTGTAAAAAGTATTCACCTGATGTTTATCAATAATCTCCCAATATCTAGAGAACGTTGGGTAATGCGGCACGCCTTCGAACAATACCGTTGTTCCGCCATTCGCCAATGGTCCATAAACGCAGTACGAGTGGCCTGTTATCCAGCCAATATCAGCAGTGCACCAGTAGATATCCCCTTCTTTAGAATCAAATACATAATGATGCGTCATGGCCGCATAAACCATATAACCGCCGGTTGCATGCAAAATGCCCTTAGGCTTACCGGTTGAGCCTGATGTATAAAGGATGAAAAGCGGGTCAGAGGAGTCCATCGGCTCCACCGGGCATTCAGTACTGGCTTTTGCCATGACAGCATGATAAGACAAATCACGTTGCTCGTTCCAATCAACAGGATTGCCAGTATGTTCAACAACGATGACTCGCCTCACATTGGGGCAATCTTCCAGAGCTTTATCTGCATGAAGCTTAAGGGGAGTGGTTTTTTCAGCTCGTTTGCCCTCGTCAGCAGTAATGAGTAAACAGCAATCGGCATCCAACATACGATTTTTAAGTGCTTCAGGAGAAAAGCCTGCAAAGACAGCAGAGTGAATGGCCCCTATGCGTGCACAAGCAAGCATCGCAATCACAGCTTCCGGAATCATGGGTAAATAGATACATACGCGATCGCCTTTCTTAACACCCTGTTGTTTTAATACATTGGCAAATCGACAGATACGTTCATGCAATTGAGTGTACGTAATGGACTGCGAATCTTCAGGATGATTGCCTTCAGCGATGATAGCAATCTGATCGCCGCGTGTTGCTAAATGTCTGTCGACACAGTTATAGCAGGCATTGAGCTTACCTTCGACAAACCATGCCATATCAAGTGTGTCAAAGTTACCCTGCATAACATTACGCCAGGGTTTGAACCAAGTAATGAATTGCTGGGCTTGTTCTGCCCAAAAGGCTTCTGGATGATGAATGGATTGTTGATAGAGGTCTTGATATTGCGCTTGATTGATATGTGCTGTTTTAGCAAATTGCGATACGACAGGATAGGGCTTTCCATTGTTCATCATTATTTCCTTATGTTACAACATGATTTAATAATGCGCCTAGCCGGCATCCAGCTAGAGCAATCCTTTTTTTGACGACTTTAATCGTTTCAGTTTGATAGGCATCGTCCGGGTTATTGTGATAAAGCCATTGATACGCTCTAACGCCTAACTCATGAGATTCATCTGCCCATTGTGATGGGTTTGTTGTAGTGGGCAGTGTATTACATGGATATTCCTGTTCTAATTGTCTTGCCATTTGTTTTAAGTTACAGTTTTTTTGATTTTTAGGTGGATAAGATTTTCCCCATGATGCGGTTAATCCGAAGGCTGTGAACGTATCTTTTTTCTTTTTGCGTTTATGATGACGTTTGTGTTGAGGCTGACACTTCAAATAGCCCCCGCCGTTATCCCAATATGCATGTAAATTTTTAGCAACGGGGTTACGGGATAATTCGACAAGATTCCCTCCTCTGTCCCCTTCTGGATATCTTTGGCTAACCCTGCTTGTTGCATGTAATGGTTGATGGATGTCTCCGACGACATGCAACAGAATTCTGAATGCGATGCCCTTTTGATAATGTGTAGTATTGGGTTGTTGAAGGGTTTGAATGGATTGCTCAATTGCTGTAATGGCATTAACTTTTGAACTGGGCGGTAAGGGAGAACCGTCCTCGGTAAAGTCTAAATCAATGTAATGCATAGCGCTGTAAGTATTAATATTCTGATGTCTCACGGCATCGAGCCATACCGCCGCACCCATCCAATTCTGTGTTGGATAGACTTGATTAACCACTCGATTGTATTGATTTAAAATACGTATGGTTCTGGGTGTGAGTTGATCATAGGCAATTTGCGCGATGATGCGATGACCTACAGAATTCCAGGAAAACGAAGGGGTAGGAAGAAACAGGCAGCAGAGGCATGCTATCTGAAGCCATGATTTGGCTCTGCCCATTGGAATCCTTAAATAATAAACTGATGTACGCGTAGGTTGGGTTGAGCGAGAGCGAAGCCCAACACAACCGTCAGCACAGCACAATATAACATTGACTTAACCGTCTTGTTGGGCTTCGCTCTCGCTCAACCCAACCTACGTCCAATCAACCCAAATACGGCGACCAAGCCGGTTCTTGCGCATCACCATTTGCTGAGGGCAAGCGTGTTCTAATTCGACCATCGGTGGAGACAATGGCCAAATACCCTTGGTTGCCTTCATGCGTTGCATAGAGAATCAAACGTCCATTTGGGGAAACTGATGGCGATTCATCCATGGTAGAAAACGTCAACGGTGTGATTTTACTGGAGGCAACGTCTTGGATCCCAATGTTGAATTGGTGGTCTTCGCGATGTAATAAAACAATTTGTTTTTGATTGGGCGTAAATGTGGCCCGTGCATTGTAATTTCCGTCATAAGTCATACGCGAGATTTGGCCATCGGCAAGATTGAGGCGATAAATTTGCGGCGAACCACCTCGACCAGAAGTAAACAATATGGATTGTCCATCCGGTGCATAACGAGGCTCGGTGTTAATCGCTCCGCCTGTTGTGATTTGTTTCATTGAACCGGTATTGATATCAACCGTATAAATATTCGGGCTACCGGCTTTCGATAATACGACAGCAAGTTGGCGACCATCTGGCGACCAAGCGGGAGCGCCATTGATACCGGGAAAACTTGTGATCAAGCGACGTTGCCCGGTAGCTACTTCAACGGTAAAGATTTGTGAACGTTTTTTCTCAAAGGATACATAGGCAATACGCTTGCCATCCGTTGACCACGAAGGCGACATCAATGGCTCTGTAGAGACCAATAAGCGCTGTGGATTGTAACCATCCGCTTCGGCAATAATCAGTGAGTGCTCGGTGCGATTTGCTTGTCGATTGACAACGATATAGGCGATTCGCGTTGAAAAAATCCCTTTAACGCCGGTCAGCTGGAAATACACTTCGTCGCTGATGTGATGTGCTAGGGCACGTAAACTTGCCGCATCGACCTGGTAGGTTTTCGCCAGCAATAAACGGCCTCGTGCAGGAGCATCAAGCAACTCAAATTTAACATCATAATGACTTGAATCAACTCGTTGTACCCGGCCTGTAAGAACGCTATCTGCTCCGGCTGCGGTCCACGTTCTCATATTGGATTGATGGTCTGCGCTCAGTGCGGGTGCAGGAATCAAATTAAATTGACCTGAAAAACGCAAATCATCCGACACGACTTTTGTAATCTGCTCTGCAGCTGAGTCATTGCCGAATGAGCTAATACCTATCGGTAATGCTTTATTAATCCCTTGCGTTAATTCAAGGCTCACAGCAAAAACGTGACTTGAAAGACATAATAGGCAGGCAAACACATGTGTTTTTAAGGCGGTCATCAATTATCCCCTGGCATTCTCTGGTCTAACGGTTAAGCTGATATCACGGAAAGTATTAAAGGCTTCCGGATCAGTCGGTACGGGTAAAGGCGATGCTTTGTAAATGGCCGATTGCGCGGAATGGTCCAATACACTGTCACCACTGCTTCGAGCCAATGAAACTTCTAGCACGGAGCCATCTGGAGCAAGACGTATTCTGAACTCACTTGAGAGGTTGCTTTGCGCATTTTCAGGCAAAATCCATTGTCGGCTGATTGCGCCGATGATTAATGCTTTGTAGCGATCGACTTCGCCAGCGACTCGGGCATTTCTTTCAGCATCCATCGCGGCTTGTTGAGCAGATTGCTGTCGTTTTTGTTCCGCAGCAGCACGCTCTTTTGCTTCTTGTTGCTGTTTTTGATCAGCCAAACGCTTGGCATCAGCCTTGGTTGTTTCTGCTTTAGCGAGATCCTGTTTCTTTTTTAATTCAGTCAGCTTTTTCGACTCTTCTAATTGTTGCTTTTTCACTTCAGCCAAACGTTTTTCTTCTGCCGCTTTTTGTTGTGCAACGCGTTCGAGCCGTTTCTTTTCTTCTTCCATTTGTTTTTTATGAGCAATAGCAACTTTTTCCGCTTCATTTTTTAATTGTTGAAGTCGTTGTTGCTCTTGAACACGCTCTTTACGTGCAAGATCAACTTGTTTTTGTAGTTGTTGTTGACGAGATTTTTCAGCCGCTTCTTGGCGTGCGCGTTGTTCTTTTAGGTGATTAACGGTTTTCATCACTTCTGACGCATCAACGCTAACCGCTTTAATGGGTTCTGGCTGAGGCGTGCTTTGCGATGCCTGAGCCTGGATCATATCGGGATTTTTTGTCAACTCAAGAACCGGTGGTTGATTGCTCGATGGCTCAATGAATAGAACCATTGCAATCGATAAATGCAGTGCCAAAGCAACGATTAATGCATTTTTATAACTACGAGACATGATCACGCCACATTCTCCCCTACTTTTTCTGTTGAGTCGGTTAATAACCCAACCTGGTCAGCCCCTGCTCGCTTTAACA
Source organism: uncultured Gammaproteobacteria bacterium (assembly GCA_963784615.1). Classification (GTDB taxonomy): domain Bacteria; phylum Pseudomonadota; class Gammaproteobacteria; order Legionellales; family Legionellaceae; genus UBA11403. The sequence goes on along the minus strand of CAWASG010000001.1, from coordinate 151,024 downwards.
TGCTCATTGCCGCAATCACTTTTCCATACTCAACACCCTGATCGCCTTTGACCAGTACATTTAATTTTTGATTCGTTTGAGATGCCAATTGAAGCTCAGCAGCGACACGAACCATTAATGCTTGTGGTTCAATAGGAGCGGCTGGATTATCATTGATATTCAGATAAAACACCCCTTGGCGGTCTACAGAAACAATAATAGGCTCACGATCAGATGGTTTAAGGTCTTGGCTTGCGGTTTTTGGTAAATCAACGGTCACACCTTGCGATAGCATGGGCGCTGTGATCATAAAAATAACCAAAAGAACCAACATAACATCAATGTAAGGAACAACATTAATATCTGCAATGGGCTTTTGTCTTAATGATTTTTTCTTAAGCATTTAAAACGCCTCGTGCTTGGGGTGGTACAGCCGTTTGTTGGCTGATTAAAGAAACCAGTTCTTCTTGAAACAATTCATATTGATTCAGCAAAACGTTAGACGCCGTTGAATATCGGTTAAATGCAATAACCGCAGGAATAGCGGTAAATAAACCCAATGCGGTCGCAACTAATGCCTCAGAGATCCCGGGAGCTACCATGGCAATCGTTGCCTGACTGGCTTGCCCTAAAGCTTGGAATGAGGTCATGATTCCCCAAACGGTACCAAATAAGCCAATGTAGGGGGCGATTGATCCGACCGAAGCGAAAAACGGCAAATGTTGCTCTAATTGCTCTGCTTCTTTTGCATGACTAATTTGCATGACGCGTTGTATCGGCTCAAGCTCAAAGGCACCTTGCTTGCGTTGTCGTAAAAATTCTTTAAATCCCGAATAGAAAATTGAACTTAAACCATGGGGTTGGTTCTCGCTATGATCCAATTTTTCATAAAGAGAAGTTAGATCACGACTTTGCCAAAAGCGATTGAAAAACTGTTTGTATTGTTCTCTTTTTCGCTTAAAAAACCAGGCGCGCTGAAAGATGAGGGTCCAGGACGCGACGGAACCCGCTAATAAGATAAGCATAACTGATTTAACAATAATGCCCGCTTGCCAAAAATAACCAAGAACACTTGCGTGACCTACCATAACTATTCCTCCAGAAATTCATTGTGCTTACGAATGTAGGTTGGTGCGCAACAACCTACGCACTAATCTATGTCCCAACCGCCATTGGCATACCAAAGTGTTGATATGCCATAGCGCTTGCCATGCGACCTCTTGGGGTTCGCATCAAATAACCTTGTTGAATCAAATACGGTTCAAGCACATCTTCAATCGTGCCTTTTTCTTCACCAATCGCTGCTGCAATACTATCAAGACCAACCGGCCCACCAGCAAAGCGTTCGATAACTGCCAGCAGTAACTTGCGATCCATAATATCAAAGCCCTGCTTATCAATGCTCAGCATTTCCAAAGCTTCACCTGCAATGACTCGCGTTATTATGCCATTGCCTTTGACTTCGGCGTAATCTCTCACGCGTCGAAGCAGGCGGTTAGCGATACGCGGCGTGCCACGTGATCGAAGTGCAATTTCAACTGCGCCTTCTGCTTCTATAGGCACATTCAACAATTTCGCAGAGCGTTTCACAATATGCGTTAACGACTCGACCGAATAAAATTCTAATCGTTGCACAATACCAAAACGGTCGCGAAGTGGCGAAGTCAACGAACCAGCCCGCGTTGTCGCGCCCACCAACGTAAACGGTGGTAACTCAAGCTTAATCGAGCGTGCACCAGGCCCCTCGCCAATCATGATATCTAATTTATAATCTTCCATAGCTGGATACAGAATTTCTTCAATGATCGGGCTCAATCGATGAATTTCGTCGATAAATAATACATCATTTTCTTGCAGATTTGTTAAAATCGCCGCAATATCACCTGCTCGTTCTAATACCGGCCCAGATGTTTGACGCAAATTAACGCCCATTTCATGGGCAATAATGTTCGCAAGGGTTGTTTTACCAAGCCCTGGTGGGCCAAAGATAAGCACATGATCCAACGGATCTTGGCGCTTTTTTGCAGCATCGATAAAAATGCGCATTTGCGAACGCACAACATCCTGCCCAATATAATCATCGAGGCTCAAAGGCCGAATCGCACGATCAATCGCCTCTTCAGTAACCGTTGACTGAACACTAATAATACGATCGCTTTCAAGCATGTCTATGGGCCCGTTGTGACACTCGGAATGTTAATATCATAACATGGTATTTTGCGCACCGGTAGGGTGGACAAAGGAGCAGAGAGGCGATGTGCCCACCCTACCCTCGCTTATTTCTGAAAAAATCACTCAATAATGTCGTGCAACGTTCTTGAAGAACACCTTCATCGACTTGAACAGCATGGTTCGATAAATGAGGGTGAAATAGGTTGCAAACCGAACCCGCCGCACCAGTCTTGAAATCTCGAGCGCCGAAGACGATGCGTTTTAGACGAGCATGAATGATAGCCCCTGCACACATCGGACATGGTTCCAATGTGACATATAGTGTTGAGTCATCAAGACGGTAATTTTGCAAGGATTGCGATGCCTCTCGAATCGCAAGAATTTCGGCATGTGCAGTTGGATCGTTACGCTGGATCATCTGATTAAAGCCACAGCCCAACTGTTGATTGTCTTGACTTACAAGCACAGCGCCAACGGGAACCTCTCCACTGGCTTGTGCCTTAAGTGCTTGTTCAATGGCTTTTGCCATCCAGTCTGTATCATTCATTCCCATTCAATCGTTGCTGGTGGTTTTCCAGAAATGTCATAGGTGACTCTGGAAATCCCTTTCACTTCGTTGATAATGCGATTGGATACTTTTGCCAGGAAATCCCAGGGTAATTGAGCCCAATGTGCTGTCATGAAATCAAAGGTTTGAACGGCGCGAAGGCAAATGACGTAATCGTAGCGTCGACCATCTCCCATCACCCCAACGCTTTTAACAGGCAGGAAGACCGCGAAGGCCTGGCTCACTTCATCGTATAATTTGGCTTGACGTAATTCATCAATAAAGATCGCATCAGCTTGACGCAGGATATCCGCATATTCTTTTTTGACCTGGCCAAGGATGCGAACACCTAATCCTGGGCCTGGAAATGGATGGCGAAACACCATTTCATGCGGTAAACCGAGGTTTAAGCCGACTTTTCGTACTTCATCTTTGAATAACTCACGCAAGGGTTCCAGTAATTTTAACTTCATGGTTTCTGGGAGGCCACCGACATTATGATGCGATTTAATCACTTCTGACGTACCATCGCTGTTGACCGCTGCTGATTCAATGACATCAGGATAAATCGTACCTTGCGCAAGCCATTTCACATCGGAAATGCGATGCGCCTCTTCTTCAAATACCTCGATGAAGGTACGACCGATGATTTTACGCTTTTCTTCCGGGCACTCAATACCTTGAAGGGCATTAAAAAAACGCGCTTCTGCATAGACGGTAATGAGCGTAATACCAAGATGCTCGCCAAACATCGCTTGAACTTGCGCGGCCTCATTCAATCGTAACAAACCAGTATCGACAAACACGCAAATCAATTGAGAACCAATGGCTTCGTGAAGCATTGCGGCCACAACTGAAGAATCAACACCGCCGGATAATGCCAACAGAACTTTATCTGAGCCCACTTGTTTGCGAATGCTTTGGATGGATTCCTGAACGATATGCTTAGGCGTCCAGTCGGTCGCTGCCTTGCAGATATCCACCACAAACCGACGCAAAATCTGATCGCCTTCTTCTGTGTGGGTCACTTCGGGATGAAATTGCAAACCATAGAATCGTCTGGATTCATCGGCCATGGCTGCAATTGGAGCATTGTTGGTTGTACCGATAACCTCAAACCCAGGCGGCAAAGCAGTTACTTTATCGCCATGGCTCATCCAAACATCAAGACCTTTTGAAGCTTCGCTCCATAAGGCGCACGGTTTGGCCAATTGCAATTGTGCATGACCGAACTCACGAAGATGTGACGATTCAACTTGCCCACCTAATTGAGCAGCCATGGTTTGCATGCCATAGCAAATACCAAGTACAGGTAATTCAGATTGAAAAACCCATTCTGGCGAACGTGGATTTGCATGATCAGTCACTGTAGATGGACCGCCAGATAATATAAAACCACAAGGCGATCGTTTTTTGAGGATTTCTACGTCAACATGAAAGGGGTAGATTTCGCAATACACACCCATCTCGCGGATCCTCCGACCAATTAATTGGGTATATTGAGAACCAAAATCAAGAATAATTAATACATGTTGTTTTGCACAGGGCAACATGAAAGAAGACTCATGCTGTCCTGTACAATCAACGTTGTAAACCGGCTCTATTGTTTGTTTTAATGTTGTCATGATGTCCCATTCGAATTGTATTAAATCTACTATGTCGTCGTTGCGAGCGAAGCGCGGCAATCCAGAGTACCTTGCTCCGAACTCTGGATTGCCGCGCTTCGCTCGCAACGACGGAGCCTGCAAGTTCATTGTGGCTGTTTGTACGGAAGGTACTGGGGCGCTCCCAATGAACCTCACAATTTGTGCGATAATCTATCAGGCGTCGTTGCGAGGCACGAAGCAATCCAGAGAACAAAGCTTCGAACCCTGGATTGCTTCGTGCCTCGCAACGACGCGACCTGCAAGTTCATTTCATCTGTTGGTACCGAAGGTACTTGGGCGCTCGCAAAGACCAGGTCGGAAAATTATATTTGGACAAAGCTGCATGCGTCTTTTTGCATGCAGCTTTGTCCAAACTGCCAACTACTCATCCACTTGATAATTAGGCGCTTGCTTAGTAATACTGACATCATGCACATGCGACTCTCGCATCCCGGCATTTGTGACTTGAACAAATTCCGCCTGTTTATGCAGTGTTGGCAAATCGGGTGCACCAAGATATCCCATGCAGGAACGAAGTCCGCCGAGCATTTGATGAATAATCGATTGAATCGAACCTTTGTAAGGAACGCGGCCTTCAATACCTTCAGGGACGAGCTTTTCAGAGCCTTGGCTCATATCCTGAAAATAACGATCACTTGAGCCTTGGGCTTGAGCCATAGCACCAATTGACCCCATTCCGCGATAACTTTTATAAGTACGCCCTTGATAAAGCTCTATCTCACCAGGAGATTCTTCCGAACCCGCAAACAAACCACCCAACATAACGGTAGATGCACCCGCAGCTAATGCCTTACAAATATCGCCAGAAAAACGAATGCCGCCATCCGCAATGATAGGAATATGACCTTTCACGCCTTCAGCAACATTGGCAATCGCTGTAATTTGAGGAACACCAACACCTGTAACAATTCGGGTTGTACAAATTGATCCGGGACCTATTCCAACTTTAACGGCGTCCGCGCCGGCCTTAACCAGTGCTTTAGCCGCCGCTGCTGTTGCAATATTTCCTGCAATGACTTGCAGTTGGGGGTAGTGTTTTTTAACCCAGATCACTTTATTGATCACGCCTTGAGAATGGCCATGTGCTGTGTCAATAATAATCACATCAACACCGGCATCAACCAATGCAGCAACACGTTCTTCTGTGCCCTCACCCACACCAACCGCTGCGCCAACCCGAAGTTGTTCGGAGCGATCTTTACAGGCATACGGATTATCTTTTGCTTTTTGAATGTCTTTTACGGTGATTAAACCTTTCAAATGGAAAGCATCATTAACAACCAGAAGTTTCTCAATACGATGTTTATGTAGCAGTCGACGAATTTCCTCTTGCCCCGCGCCCTCTTTGACAGTGACTAATTTACTTTTCGGCGTCATGACCTCAGAAATCGGTAAAGACAAATTGGTTTCAAAACGAATATCCCGGCTCGTCACAATACCGATGAGCTGTTCACCATCCACCACAGGAACGCCTGAAAAATTATGCTTGGCCATAATGTCGAGTAATTCTTTGACGGTTAAATCGGAGGTGGCTGATATGGGGTCTTTCACCATGCCACTTTCAAATTTTTTAACCGCTCGAACTTCGTTGGCTTGGGCCAAAGCACTCATATTTTTATGAATAATCCCAATTCCCCCTTCTTGCGCCATCGCAATCGCTAACCGTGCCTCGGTAACGGTGTCCATAGCGGCTGAAATCAAAGGCATATTCAGTTCAATGTCTTTAGTCAGGCGGGTTTTAAGTGAAACATCTTTGGGAAGAATCAATGAGTGGGCGGGAAGAAGTAGCACGTCATCAAAAGTGAGTGCTTTTTGTGTGACTTTGAGGGTCATTCCATACTCCGTGTATTCGTTATACGTGATCTATTCTACATTGGATGACTCAAGATGTCATGTTTTTTGTGTATAATTACCTATCAATTATAGGGATGGACGTCACTATTCACCATAGCATGACGATTGCAATGCTACGCTGCACCGATGCTACTACCTTTTCCATTTAGTTTTGACCGATAGAAATACTTAACCTGTTGATATTTAAACCGGAATCCGAGCCGCGACCGTTAGGGAGTGGAACAGTTTAGCCGGCCTTCAAATGCTCCACTCCCTAACGGTCGCGGCTCGGATTCCGATTTAACACCATTGACCCCATCGGTCAAAACTAAATGGAAAAGGTACTACGACGAGTCTGCATATAGACAGGAATTAATAAGGCAATGACTGCCGCTATCAGCTGATTCACTGGAATAATCGCCAGTGCCCAATGATAATTGGATATCGAGTACGTAGCGATTCCCGCGGTATCATGCTGTGCTACTCCAAGGTATAACATCCATCCCACAAATGGCTGGAGAACGGGGGCTGTTATCATGCAAATCGTGTTGGTGAATCCAATGCTGGTGGCATGAAGAGTTTGTGGCGTGCTTTCTTTTGCCAAGGTGTAATTAAATACGTAACTAGAACACATGATCCCTATCAGAAAAAACAACATGGCCGTTAGAGCGACGCCACTGGGCGTTGCATAGATGACCCAGGATGTAAGAGCAGCGGATATCAGAGCAGCAATGGATAAAAATCGAAATCTGTTTTCAATCCGTTGGTACAATATCCCCATGATAGGCCCGCCGATAGCGATGCCCACAAAAACAAATGCGCTTTCGAATGTAGCTGTGGATAGAGGAATGTGTTGTACCGCCATCAAATAGGGTAGACTCCATAACGATGCAAATACGGTGACCACACTAAAAATGAGCCCGGAATATAACCCATTGAGCCATAGCCCGGGTTGTTTAAGCATCCATATGATGGATATTGAAAATCGCTTCATCGAAGGTGGCGTGTACAATGAAGCGTGATGCGTGGCTCTGTCGCGAATCAAGGCGTAGCAAAGAAGCCCTAATAGAAGTGCAATCAACATCGCCCCCCACATGACGTCTCGCCATGACGAGTCACGTAACACATGAGCGAGCAATACATTTCCGGTTAAAGTCCCGATCATTCCAATGGTTTCAGTCAGTCCGGTCATCATCGAAAAACGCTCTTTGGGAAACCATTTCCCAATCAAATACAATGTGCTAACAAAAGCAAATGAACTCCCCCCACCCATAAGAACCCTGCCCAGACAGGCCACTATAAGATTGGGGCTGATTGCAAACAAGCCGCAACCAATACTGCAAACAATAGCGCCTGCTGACAGCAGTCGTCTCGGCCCAACCCTGTCCACAAGGATCCCGGCCGGTGTTTGCATAAAGACATAGATAATATAATAACTTCCCGACAACAACCCAGCACCAAGCGCCGTGAGCTTGAAGGTTTGAATTAAATCGCCCACCATCACGCCCGCAGATAGCTGTAAACAAAACTGGAAGAGTACAAAGCCCAAAGACGTGAGCCACATCAGCCATGGAGAGGGAAAAGCGAGCGTTGACTGCTCTAATGTATTGGTTTGCTCAAACCCTTCGTTGGAGGCAGACACGGTTAAGTCCTGAGTATGTGGGATGAGGTTAATCATACTGAAATGTGATTGTTCGGGCAAGGGAACATGCCCGATCTGTAGCCCTTTTACCCTTCACATCTGCCTCAACATCTAATATCATATGTATTTAACAGTATTGATGTGAACCCTATGACTTTATCAGAATTAACAGCCATCTCACCCATTGACGGGCGATATCTCAAGAAAACGCAAGTGCTTATCCCCTATTTTAGTGAATTTGCATTGATCTATTATCGGCTGATGGTTGAAATTCGCTGGTTAGAGTCATTGGCGGCGCATGAGCAAATCACTGAGATTCAGCCTTTGAGTGAAGAGTCGAAACAGTTTCTTAACAAGATTCTTGCTGATTTTGATGAACATGAAGCGGTTCATGTCAAAACGTTTGAGTTTAAAACCAACCATGACGTCAAGGCTGTTGAATATTATTTAAAAGAAAAACTTGAACAATATGAACCCTTAAGTCAATGCGTGAGTTTTATCCACTTTGGTTGTACTTCAGAAGATATCAATAATGTGGCCTATGCGTTGATGATGAAAGAAGCGATTGCCCAAGTCATTCAACCAACGCTTGCAGAAATCACGGGTGGCATTACGTTACTCGGCAAACAACATGGCAATACGCCTATGCTCGGCCGCACCCATGGACAAGCAGCAACGCCAACCACGATGGGTAAAGAACTGATTAATTTTGCGTCTCGCTTGAAACGTCCCTTGCAACAACTGGCTGAAGTACTTATTTCAGCGAAATTTAACGGCGCAGTCGGAAATTATAATGCACATGTCATCGCTTATCCTGATATCAATTGGCGCAAACACTGTAATCAGTTTGTGACCGATCTGGGTTTGTCATTCAATGCTTACTCCACTCAAATTGAACCGCATGATGGTATTGCTGAGGTGTCGCATATCATGATTCGCATCAACAATATCCTACTCGATTACACGCGGGATGTTTGGAGCTATATCTCCCTCGGTTATTTCAAACAAAAAACCGTAGCCGAAGAAGTCGGATCATCCACCATGCCGCATAAAGTCAATCCCATTGATTTTGAAAATGCTGAAGGGAATTTAGGACTGGCAAATGCATTATTTGAGCATTTTGCCAATAAACTCACGCAGTCTCGCATGCAGCGGGATTTATCCGATTCAACCGTCATGCGAAATTTAGGCGCTGCTTTTGCCTATGCTTTAATTGCTTATCAAGCGATTGCGAAAGGAAATGATAAATTACAAATCAATCATGCCGCGCTGAACGAGGATCTGGAAGGTCGTTGGGATGTCCTGACGGAAGCGATTCAAACCATCATGCGGCGATATAATGTACCCAATGCCTATGAGCAAATGCGTGATTTAACCCGTGGCCATGATATCAATCATGCGAAGTTAACGCTGTTTATTCAAGAGCTAGCTATTCCGGAAGACGCGCGTGCAAAACTTCTAAAATTAACACCGGGTGATTATACCGGGCTAGCACCTCAATTGGTTAAAGCGTTTTCATGAGTTCTTCTTCAGGCCGTCATAAACGAGGCGCATTATCACAACAGGGTACAAGCTTCGAGTTTGATGTTTTAGTCATCGGCACGGGGCTTGCGGGGCTTCATTATTGTCATCAACTATTATCCTTAAACCCCAAGCTTCAAATAGCCCTGTTGAGTAAAACAGAGGCTATCGAATCTAACAGCCGCTACGCGCAAGGCGGGATCGCCGCTGCGTTAACGAGCGATGACTCAATCGCGTCTCATATTCACGATACGTTACAATCCGGAGATGGCTTGTGCTATCGCCCTTCTGTAGAGGCGATTATCGGCCAAGGCCCTCAGGCCATTCATGAGTTGCAACAGTACCCACTCGCATTTCGTAAACAAGCTAATAATGAGTATGCGCTTGCCCAAGAAGGCGGCCATAGCCATAGGCGTATCGTCAATTGTGGTGATCAAACCGGTTTGACGGTGATTCAAGCCCTTCACTCGACAACATCCCAACATCCTAACATTCATCTATTTGAACATCACATTGCGATCAATCTCATCACGCAATATCACCCGCATCAAGTCAACACGCAGGGTGAAGTATTAGGCGCTTATATTCTCGATAGCAAACATAACAAAATTCATACCTTTCTCGCACGTTGTGTGGTGTTAGCAACGGGCGGCTCTGGAAAAACATACCGTTATACAACGAATCCTATGGTTGCAACTGGTGACGGGGTTGCCATGGCTTATCGTGCTGGCGCACGGGTCGGTAATATGGAGTTTTATCAATTTCATCCAACACTGCTATATCATCACTCGATGAATAATTTTTTAATTTCCGAAGCGGTACGCGGTGAAGGGGCGTTGCTTAAAAATGCTGATACCGAAGCACGCTTTATGACACGATATGCGCCCGATGCTTTGGAACTTGCGACGCGAGATGTGGTATCGAGAGCAATATTTAACGAAATAGAACATAGCGACAACCGTTTTGTCTATTTAGATATTACGCATCAACCCAAATCATTTTTACAAAAACGTTTTCCGCAAATCTATCAGACTTTGATGTCCATAGGCATCGATATGAGCCAAGACATGATTCCTGTTGTACCAGCAGCCCACTATCAATGCGGTGGCGTATTAACCAACATCGATGGACAAACCGATTTAAAACGTTTGTACGCAATTGGTGAGGTGGCGTTCACGGGGTTACATGGTGCAAACCGACTGGCGAGTAACTCACTATTAGAGGCAGTCGTGATGGCATCTAATGCGGCGAAGTATTCACTCAATGACATTATGAGCCCTTGTCGCACGAAGACCGACATTCCTCCTTGGACCGCCCCCGCTGAAGTCAATTCTCGACGTGCAAGTCAAATTAACGCACACTGGCGTAGTTTGCGCGGTGAAATGACCTCGTATGCCGGAATCATTCGCACTGAAGATGGCTTGCATGATGTATTGGAGCTCATCACCGCACGACACAAAATCATTGAAGAGTATTACTGGAAGCATTCAATAACCTCTGACTTTATTGAGCTTCGTAATATTGTACTCGTTGCAGAATTGATTGTTCGCGGCGCCTTAGCACGAAGGGAGTCTCGTGGAGGGCATTATCGCGAAGACTTTCCCCTGCAGCATGCACTTGCAGAAGAGAGTATTGCGAGTATGAATTGGCATAAAGAAACAATGTGATTGATTTTGGGACTGTAAAGGAAAAAGGGAAAGGGAAAGGTAAAAGATCGGGCAGGGGCACGCTCACGGGCACGTGAATGATCGCTACGCGGGGTTTTTATATAAAAGCCGCGTAGCGCACATTCACGTGCCCGTGAGCGTGCCCCTGCCCGATCTTTTCCCTTTCCCCTTTCCCCTTCCCCCTTCCCCTTTCCCGCCCCCAATCAATTACAAATAAAAGGATCTACCATGGTGTTTAAAACAAATTCCACTTACGAACCCCGTTCAACACAGATGCGCATCACCAATGACATGAGCATCTGCCAGGCGGATTATCCTATTGATTGGTATCAAGAAGAATTGATTCCTTATGCTTTGGAATACCAAGCGCTACCTGATCGCAAGTTAACCACGGTTCTGCATTGGATGACCCCCTATATTCGTCGAGCGCAGGATCATTTCGGCGACAACCTGTTATTGCTTGCTCATTATTATATGGGCGGCGACATTGTTCGACTGATTGAACAATTTGGTGGACAAATTGGTGATTCATATCAATTGGCTTTAAAGGCTGCGGATCATCCCGAAAAATCGGTTATCGTTGAATCTGCTGTTCATTTTATGGCAGAGTCTATTAGTATTCTTGCAAATCCCGGACAAGACGTTTACATCACCAATCCCAAATCTGGCTGCACCATGGAGATTCTTGCCAAAGATTTTATGGTGGAGCCGGCATTTATTGATCTAAATGCCCGCTATGGTGCTGAGAATATTTTACCCATTTGTTACATGAATACATCCGGGCGCGTCAAAGCGATGACTGGCGCTCAAGGTGGCGCTGTTTGCACCAGCTCTAACGTTCAAAAAATAGTTCAATGGGCCAGAGCAAAAGGGAAAAAGATTTTATTTATTCCCGATCAACACATGGGTGAAAACGTCGCCTATTGGCTGGGTATCAATAAGCTTGCCTATTGGCCTGGTGGAACAGCCGGTGCGCAGTATTCTTTGGAAGGGCAAGATAAACAAACCTTGCAACAGTTTGATCAAGCCGAAATGATTTTATTTTCAAGTCATTGCGCTGTTCATACCGTCTACGAAGCGTCAATGTGTGAGTATTGGCATGGTCAAGGTTATACAACAATAGCCCATCCTGAGTGCCGCAATGAAGTTATCCGTATTGCCCAACATGCGGGCTCTACTGCCTTTATTTGGGATTATGTCACGCAAGATCGCGCCGGTACAAAACACTACGCCATTGCCACCGAAAATCATATGGTTGATAATTTAAAACAGCATTGTGTATCGTTAGGCATTACGGTTGTGAATTTAGCTGAAGCGCCTGTTTCCGCTGATCAAAAAGGTACGGGATGCGGATGCGCTACAATGTCACGCAATGATCCCCCTCATCTGGTTGGGCTATTGGATTTACTTCGAGAAGGCACACCGATGCTTTATAACCAAGTGAAAGCTGGTGATGTGGTTAATGAATTTACGGGTATTCGTAATCGCCTCAGCGAGATGGATCAATCATGGGTCAGACACAACGCGAAACTGGCGTTATTAAATATGATTAATATTACGGAAAATCGGATTTAAATCGATTCGCGTAGGTTGGGTTGAGCGAGAGCGAAGCCCAACATAGATGGTTGTGTTGGGCTTCGCTCTCGCTCAACCCAACCTACGCGAAACTCTTTCCACTCACGGAGCCATAACCACATTATGAAAAAAACATGGATTGTCCTGGGACTCAGTCTCTGCTTTACAACCCCAATCGCCACCGCCCAAACCTATCTTGAAAAATTTCAACAATTTATGCAGTGGAATATCAACCTACCGACCACCGCAACACCGGAATTTGTTGAGTTTATTAGCCAAGCCACGCCCCTCTCAAAAAAACTTCGTGGTCGCTGGCTTTATCAACTCGCACTACGCCATGATTGGGAGGGATTTTTACGCTATTATCAACCCTCAAATGACGTCAATCTTCAATGCTATGAACAGATAGCTCTGATTAATCAAGGTCAGGAACAACAAGTACTCCCCAAAGCAACCGCACTTTGGTTACAAAGTACCGGACAACCACCAAGCTGCACTGCGCTCTTTACCTGGTTATTAAAAAACAACGATCCACAACACGATTTAATCACTCAGCGCATTCGCATCGCGCTAGATGACCGCAATCTCTCGTTGGCTATCTATCTATTAAATCAGTATCATCCGCCCCATTCTGGTGATTCAAAAATCCTTCAAGCGATCCATCAACGCCCCACTCGCATTGCAGATCTCACGCCAGGAACCCTCCATGGTGATTTTTATCTTTATGGTTTAAAACGCTTGATATCCAATAATAAAATGGATGAAGCACTTCGATATTGGCAAAGTCCTAAAGCCCGTCAGTTATTGGATGAACAGCAAAATCAATCATTTTTAAGTTTTTTGGTAATTTATAAAGCCATGCGCAACAACGAAGATACGGCGCTTTGGTTCGCAAAAATCAAGCCAAAATATTATACCGACATTCTTCTTGATTGGAGTATTCGCTTCGCGCTAAAACATCGCCAGTGGAAACAAGTTCATGCGCTTATCCTTCAATCTCAACAGAAAGATGAACCTTGTTGGCAATATTGGCTTGCCAGAGCGTTAGAAGCGCAAGGGAAAACTACGGAAGCCAATGCGATTTACCAAACGCTCGCCAAAAAGCGTCATTACTATGGCTTTTTAGCCAGTTTAAGGCTCAAAACAGAGTTTACTTTTGCAAATGAGCCGGTTCAACCGGATTTAAAACGCCTTAAGGTTTACCAGCCCATCATTGATCAAGTTCAATCGCTTTACACGAATCATCAAATCCTTCAAGCGTCACTGTTGGTCAATGATTTTGCCAGCGAGCTCCCGAAAGACGATAAAAGTGCGCTTATTCTGTGGATTCAAGATTCCCTTAAGTGGCATGGAAAAGCAGTTGACTTGAGCAATGCTGATGATTTAAGTAATCAGCTCGCTTTAAGGTTCCCGATGGTTCATCATCAAGACGTGGCGCAAACAGCCAAGCGCTACCAAATTCCCTCAGAGTTGATTTATGCCGTTATTCGTCAAGAAAGCGGATTTCGTGAAGATGTCGTTTCGCCCGCTGGTGCACATGGCTTGATGCAGATCATGCCCGGAACGGCGCAAAAAGTAGCTAAGCAACAAAAAATAAACTATAACAATAAAAACCAACTGTTTTCCTGTATCGATAATATCAACATTGGTACGGCTTATTTACAAGAATTGGACAAACGCTTTCATCACCACCCTATCCTCATGGCTGCAGCGTATAATGCCGGCCCAACTCAAGTGAACTATTGGCTGAAAAATCACCCACCCAAACAAATCGATATTTGGATTGAAACCCTTCCCTGGCGCGAAACGCGTAACTATTTAAAAAATATTATTGCGTTTTATGCGGTGTATCAATATCGAATGAACGAAAAAGGCGATTTGAGTTGGTTTATGCACCGGTTTTGATACTACCAAAATACCTGGCATAAATGATATCGTACGTTTTATCGGCTCTCATACTTTGCAACGCATCGTCTACTTGCTTCATTAAAACGCTTTGATTTTTATTCGCCATAATTCCATAACCAGCACCATAATTGAAGGCGGGTGGGATCATTTTATAGAGATCGCCGCTGTTGGCAAACCAATACTGAACCTCACCTTTATCCATCACAACAGCGTCGATTTCTTTCTTATTTAACCCATCGAGCAGCTCAAGAATAGATGGATATTCAATTACAGTGATGTGCCCTTTGTATAACGTCTGCACTAATTCTTTTGTGGGGTTCCCAATGACACCAATGTGTTTATCCTTCAAGTCATCTAGCGCGTTTATCGGTGATTGACTGAACGTCATAAACTGTGCATCGCTGACATAATAAGGTCTACTGAATAAGTAACGTTGCTCCCTGCTCTTTGAAATTGTAATCGCTGAAATTGCAAGATCGATCTCTTGATTATCAATTGCTGCAAATATCTTGCTAAAGCCATAAGACTTATAGCTGCACGTCGCTTGAATGCGTTTACAAATTTCGCCAATGATTTCAATATCAAAGCCATAAAAATATTTTTTTGCATCAATTCTCATGCTAAAGGGCGGGTTATCACCCGATGTTCCAATTATGAGCGGCTTGCCATAAGTGAGCGGGGCGACAAGTAATAATATCCATAATATTCGGTATGCCATGAATTCTTCCTTGAGTGTATTTAAATCCTAAATTCAGATGTAACTCCGCAGGTTGTGGATCAGTTTTTTGATTTTTCAACTCTTATCGAGCAAACGTCATCCAGAGCGCGTCTTTTTGCGCGAAGGATCTCCCTGTAAGTAGTTAAATCTATAACATTCAGGAGATCCTTCGTGCAAAAAGACGCACTCAGGATGACGCGCCTGTGAAGCTACATTCAGATTAGGATCAGTGGCAAATAAAGTCAACCGCTGAAGACCTAAAGCAGACAGCAAAAAATAGACAACTACTGCTCAATCTGGTAACCTTTTCAAGTATTGATGTACCGCTATATAAAGGAGTTCACAACAAATGACTGACCATCATCATTCTACCAGCTCAAAAAAGGGCACACTGCTACCATGGCTTGTTTGGGGGCTTGGTTGTCTTTTTTATTTTTATGAAAATCTTATTCAAGTTTCACCGAGCGTGATGAGTAATGAATTGATGCGTGATTTTTCAGTTACGAGCCATACACTCGGGATTGTATCTGGCGTTCTTTTTTATTCCTATGCAGGTATGCAGTTACCTAGCGGTATCATGATTGATTACTTCGGCCCCAAGCGACTGCTCACAATTGGCACAACTGTTTGTGCGCTCGGTACGATAGCGTTTGGTATGACGGACAGTTTTTACATGGCCTGTCTTGCTCGCCTCCTGATTGGTTTTGGCTCAGCTTTTGCTGTGGTTGGCACAATGAAACTAGCGACCAACTGGTTTCCTGCCGAGCGATTTGCCTTTTTAACCGGGCTGATGGTCACCATTGGTATGCTTGGTTCAATTGGTGGAGAAGGGCCTTTAGCCTATCTGGTTGACAACTTTGGCTGGCGTGAAAGTATGATTATCCTCGGTTGTGTTGGTCTATTTCTTGCGGTACTTATTTATACAGCCGTGTCCGATATGCCAAAGACACCCATCGTCAAACACCCCGTTCCGCATGAAGAAGAGCATGTTCTTCAGAATTTAGCGGCACTCATCAAAAATAAACAACTCTGGTTAGTAGCAACTTATGGCGGTCTGATGTATATGTCTACGCCTGTATTTTGCGGCTTGTGGGGCGTGCCTTTTCTAATGCTTAAACTGTCGATTTCTAAAGAGCTGGCAGCTAATTACGTGTCCTTGGTGTTTGTGGGCTGGGTTATTGCAAGCCCACTATGGGGGATTTTTTCAAATTGGGTTGGTCGTCGCAAAACCCCTATGACAATTGCCAGTGTCGGTTGTTTAATCTCTTCGCTTATCTTTATTTATATGCCCATGACAAACCACTGGCCAATTGAGCTTGCATTGCTTGCTTTCGGACTTTTTTCTGCGGCATTTTTACCCGCTTTTTCAGTTGCGACTGAATTATGCAATCGTCGTTACGTCGCGACTGGCTTAAGTTTTATGAATATGATGAATATGATTGGCATCGCCCTTGTGCAACCTGCCATCGGGTTTCTTTTAGATAATGCGTGGACGGGGGAAATGTCGAATGACGTTCGCGTATACTCCTTAAGTGCATATCAAATGTCACTCGCTATTTTACCGATAGCTATATTGATTTCTCTCTTGCTTCTCCCCTTCATCCGCGAAACGTATTGCGTCAGTGTGTATGAAGATTCATTTAAATCAAAAAAGTAGAAAACATGATGTCGAAAAAGATTTATATTAAAACCAATGGCTGCCAAATGAATGAATATGATTCATCCAAAATGGCGGAAGTACTCAATGCATCTCATGGCTTGGTTAAAACCGACAATGTCAATGAGGCCGATGTTATTTTACTCAACACATGCTCTATTCGTGAAAAAGCGCAAGAAAAAGTCTTTTCACAACTGGGCCAATGGCGTGAGTACAAGAAAAAAAATCCACACGTGATCATCGGTGTCGGCGGTTGTGTTGCCAGTCAAGAAGGCCCGGGAATTCTTAAGCGCGCGCCCTTTGTTGATCTCGTATTTGGCCCGCAAACGCTGCATCGATTGCCAGCTATGATTGAAGAGCGAGCAGCAACGCGTAAACCCGTCGTTGATATTCGATTTCCTGAAATTGAGAAATTTGATCATTTACCCGCCCCACGCGCTGAAGGCCCCATTGCTTTCGTCTCGATTATGGAAGGCTGTAGTAAATATTGTAGCTACTGCGTGGTTCCTTATACGAGAGGTGAAGAAATCAGTCGGCCGTTTGATGATGTGCTCAATGAGTGTTCTCAATTGGCAGCCCAAGGCGTGCGTGAAATTAATTTACTGGGTCAGAATGTCAATGATTATCAAGGTCGTATGGATGACGGTGAGACTGCCGACCTGGCTTTATTGATTCATTATGTGGCAGCCATCGATGGGATTGGGAGAATTCGTTTTACAACGTCTCACCCGCTCGCCTTTTCAGACAATTTAGTGAATGCTTTTGCAGAAGTACCGGAGCTTGCAAATCATCTGCATCTGCCTTTTCAAAGTGGTTCAGACCGCATTTTATCAATGATGAAGCGCGGTTATACGGCGATTGAATTCAAATCCAAAATTCGAAAATTACGTAAAGTTCGCCCAGATATTCGTTTGTCTACAGATATTATAGTCGGTTTTCCTGGGGAAACTGATAAAGACTTTCAAGACACCATGGACTTGGTGCACGAAATTGGTTTTGATACATCATTCAGCTTTATCTATAGCCCACGCCCCGGTACACCGGCTGCTAATTTGCCTGATGAAACACCACCAGAAGTTAAAAAACAACGGTTAAAAATCCTTCAAGACCGACTATTGCTTCAAGCCTCTCGCTATAGTCACGCTTTGATTGGCAGTAAACAACGTATCTTGGTCACTGGCATTTCCAAAAAGGATACGCAACAACTTGCAGGGCGAACCGAGTGCAATCGCGTGGTCAATTTTGATGGTGAAGCGAGTCTCATTGGGCAATTTATTGAGGTTGAAATCACCGAAGCACAGCCGAATTCATTGCGCGCACGAATGACCAACCCTGCTGATAGCGAAGTGGTCAACTGATGACAAATTTATTTAATACTGAAACGACTGTCCCTGCTGAATTGCATGGCCTGCGAATGGATGTGGTATTGGCGAAATTATTTCCCGATTATTCCAGATCACAACTGACCACTTGGCTCAAGAGCGGCCAAATTACGCTCGATCAACGTCCAATCAAGCCAAAAGACAAAGTGTTCTCTGGCGACTCAATCCAGGTTAATGTTGATTTAACATCGCTACATGCGTTATCTGAAAACGATGCCCCAGAAAACATTCCACTCACTATTGCCTATGAAGATGAGCACCTCTTCATTGTCAATAAACCAGCGGGAATTGTCGTTCATCCTGGTGCAGGCAATCCGTGCCATACCTTGGTCAATGCGTTACTGCATTATTGCCCAGAGCTCAGCAATCTTCCTCGTGCCGGAATTATTCATCGACTCGATAAAGACACAACGGGCTTATTATTGGTCGCCAAAACACTGCCTGCTTATAATCAATTGACACGCATGATGCAGGCTCGTGAGATCCACCGTCATTACATCGCACTGGTCTATGGACATGTGATTGCAGGTAGTCGTATTGAGACCGGTTATGGCCGGCACCCACGAAATCGGTTGAAAAAAGCGGTTGTTATAGATGGCCGAGTCGCAATTACAGACTACCGCATTAAAAAATCATACCATGACTTTTCATTGTTGGAAGTTACGTTATTAACGGGTCGAACCCACCAAATTCGTGTACACATGGCGCACATTAAGCATCCGGTTTTAGGTGACCCACTCTATGGACACCCTCGTCTTCGAATACCCGCCGGCGCCAGTGAAGGTTTACAACAAGCCCTTCAAGACCTAAAACGCCAAGCACTTCATGCGTGGAAACTCTCGTTTATACACCCTTTCACACACGAAGAATTGACCGTTGAGGCTCCTTTGCCGGATGATTTCAACTCGCTCTTATCACTTTTGGATGCTCATGTTGGATTTTCTTAATGCTCAGTGGCTCGCACCCAAAAATGTCTTTGCGCTGACGACAACCCGTTCCGGCGGGATCAGCCGCCCGCCTTATGACGACAATAATTTAGCACTGCATGTCGGCGATGATGAGCAAGATGTTCACCATAACCGTCGTATGCTCATTGAAACACTTAATCTTCCCTCTATGCCTGAGTGGCTCGAACAAACGCATACCAATCGCTGCGTTGTCATCGAAAATGACCCGAATCGTCTTGCAGATGCAGCAGTCACGCGACAACCTAATACTGTACTGGCAATCATGACAGCAGATTGCCTCCCTATTGTCATTACCAATCATCAAGGCACTGAAATCGCGGCCATTCATGCTGGCTGGCGGGGTCTTGCAAATGGTATTATTGAGTCAACTTTGCATCAAATGCATTCCGCCCCATCTAATTTGATTGCATGGGTAGGTCCGGCTATTTGCCAACGTTGCTATGAAACAGGTGACGAAGTACAACGAATTTTCACAGACAAATACCCTTTCACAAAGCCTGCCTTTCAATATCATCAGCAACGACTTTACGCCAACCTTCCAGAAATGGCAGAGATGATATTCAAGCACCTCGGTGTGAACCAGGTATATCAATCCAAACAATGCACTTTTGAAACAAAGAATGAAAATAACACTAAAAATAAGTACTACTCCTATCGCCACGAAAAACAAACGGGTAGAATAGTTACTTTAATATGGTTTAATGGTGAAGTTTAAGATGTTTTACCATGAGCATGTGTAGGTTGGGTTACTCTGAATCATCACGACATTACAGGAAAATAAACATGATCACTTCAATACGCACTGGATACAGCTTATCTGCAGTCATTTTATCATTAACCCTGTCGTTTTCTTCCCATGCTCAGCCAACCCCTGAAATTCCCTCTCTTGCTCCGGTGCTAAAGAGCGCAATGCCGGCTATTGTTAATGTTGCGGTACAAGGTGTTATGTCCGCTTCGGGAGCTGCTGCTACAGAAAATGAAGTCCCAACAGCCACTGAAAAATCCCGTAAATTTCAAAGTATTGGCTCGGGCGTTATCATTGATCCTCAAAATGGCGTCATCATCACCAATGATCATGTAATACGGAATGCTCAATTAATCACAGTTACATTGAATGATGGTCGTCGTTTAAAAGCGAAGTTAGTTGGTTCAGACAGTGACACAGACGTTGCGGTTCTTAAAGTAGAAGCAAAGGAGTTGAAAAGCCTACCGATTGGAGATTCAGATAAACTTCAAGTTGGGGACTTTGTTATCGCTATTGGCAACCCATTCGGTCTCAATAGTTTTGGAAACAGCCAATCAGCAACCTTCGGTATCGTAAGCGCCATGATGCGCAGTGATTTAAACATTGAAGGCATCGAAAACTTCATTCAAACGGATGCCGCCATTAACCCAGGCAACTCAGGTGGTGCTTTGGTGAATGCAAAAGGCGAATTAATTGGCATCAACACCGCTATTCTATCACCCTACGGCGGAAATGTTGGCATTGGGTTTGCTATTCCTATTAATATGGCCAAAGACGTTGCCCAGCAAATCATTAAATTCGGATCTGTTCACCGCGGATTAATGGGAATTTTCGTTCAATACCTAACACCAGAACTCGCTCAAGCCATGGGCTACCCGAACACGTTTCTGGGTGCGTTGGTCTCTCAGGTGAATGAAGAATCTCCTGCAGAAAAAGCTGGACTCAAAGCGGGCGATATTATTACACAAATCAATGACACCAAAATCACACAAGCAACGCAGGTGAAAACAACCATCAGCCTTTTACGCGTCGGCAGTGACGCGAATATGACGGTCAATCGTAATGGACGTGAACTTAAATTGCGCGTTGTCGTTACGGATATCAAAAAACATGAACAACAACTTCAATCCAATAATCCGTTTTTATTCGGCCTTGCACTCCATAATTTCGAACAAGATTCGCCCATGCACGGTCATATCAACGGCGTACAAATTATTGGCGCGAGTGAAAACAGTGCGGGATGGAGAGCGGGCTTACGACCCGGCGACATCATTATCTCTGCCAATAATAAACCAACAGCAGATACCAAAGCCTTGCAGGATATTGCACACCAGGTAAAAGAACAACTGTTGATACAAGTTATTCGCGGAGCGGGCGCGTTGTTTATACTGATTATTTAGACAGCGCTATGATTCAACTGGTCCACTCCCTAACGGTCGTGGCTCGGATTCCGAGTCACATTCGAATTTCGCGTCGCTACCGGAATCCGAGCCACGACCGTTAGGGAGTGGAGCAGTTGAGAAGTTAATTCAATCAGCCGAAATACCAAGGGTTATAATCATAACCACATGTATTACACATACCTAAAATGGTTCTAGTATTCATACCAGTACATGGAATTGAACTACGAGCACAACCGCATATCACTAAAACTGTTCCAGCCAAGACAATTGAAATAAGTGCTCGCTTCATTATTGCGTTCCTTCTTAATTTTTCATTTAATGTATTAACCTTACTTAAATCATAGCAATAAAAATTAGATACGTGGTAACTTCCCCAGCTACGTCATCATGGTATGACAACATATTCAGAAACCACAACTTTTCTCCAAGCACTGGATTCGATCCAGAACACTTCGGATGAACTAGAGCTCTTAAAAACCGCATTTAGATGGCAATTAAACGTCACCGTTTATGAAAAAAACGAGCAGGGAGAAGTAATAGACCCCAATGCCAGAGAGGAAACAGATTTATTTCTTGCGAATAATGTTAACTGGTCGGATGTGAGTGATGAAGCAGGTCAATTTGCTCTTAAAATGCGGATCATTTTTGGTTTTGTCACTGCAGTAGGCATTGCTGTTGTTGCATTAGGTTTAATTGTTTTAATAAGTGCCGCCAGTGTTGGTACCGTTGTAGCCGCTGTTGGAGTGACAACCGTTCTTACTGGGGGGTTCGGATTATTTAATTATCGGCCTGATGAGGCTATAACCAGCGATATCATAGAATCTACGCCACCTAGCCAAGCGCATGCTTTAGCTATAACATAGATCGGAGTGTTATTTAATAAAATAGATTAACAACACCTCATAAAAACGGCACAATTACTCCCGCTTGTGGCTATGTAGCTCAGTTGGTTAGAGCTCGGCACTCATAATGACGAGGTCGGTGGTTCGAGCCCACCCATAGCTACCATTAACATCCCAATCGTATAATACTCCTAATCTATTTATTACCAAACCATGTAAATCGAGTCTTTCATGACTCTTTTTTAGTGCACCATTGCCAAAATTATAAGCTACTTGACATACGCCGCTGGTTGGTCGAACTTATAGAGAACACCCAATCCAAGTTGTGCTGTATTCGGAGTAATGTTCGTAGTTTTGGTAACCTTTCCAATCGGATCAAACGTAAACGAATGCACGTGACGGTAATTTATCTGACTATAGTCGAGCATGATTGACCATCGTGGAGTCAAATTTTGTCTAACACCAACCCCATAACGAATACCGGGTACACTCGTACTAAAATTTTTGATAGAGGGATCGGCGCCTTCAACAATTTTTAAGTGGCCATTGCTATAACCAAATCGACCATAAAATAACGTCGCTTCTGAAAGAAAAATACCGGGTAACACACTGATCCCTTCGCTATTTTTCATCGTAAAATAAGTCTTAGCAAAATTGTGATGAATATACTCATCATTTGTTAGATTATATTTCACCGAGCTGATATTGCCGTTGAATTCTCCCGCAAAATAATATTGATGATGAATCCAAGCATAACCGCCAAATAATGACCCAAATACACCCGTTCCCGAAAAATGAGTGGTTGCTCTCACATTGAAATTTAAAGCCCCTTGTCCTTGCCCAACAACATGAGAACGTTGACTAAAAGAAGCGCCTTCTGGACCCACGCTAGCGCCAATATAAAAACCAGCATGAGAGGATGTAGCTGAGAGAATTAAGATAGAGCTGACTAAAGATATTTTCCTTAACATAGTTGTCCTTAAGTTATGATGACAATTCACTATACTCAATATTTGTAATATATTCTTCCGATTTTTATAAAAAACATCTGTTGTAACGTCTAGAAGTTCGCTATGATAACTTTACTTATTACTCACCGGTTTTTAAATGAGAATCGCTGTTTTTATTGCACTTTTTTTGGCGTCGTTGCTTCATGCTGCGGAATTAAACGTTATCGAGCCTGTGTCTACAAAAGCAAGCAACGCTTCTTCTGAAAAAATTTGGAATCTTAGAAATGCTGATATCCGAGCGGTTATTTCTGAAATTGCCCGAATAACCGGTAAGAATTTTATTATTGATCCTCGCGTCCAAGGAAAAATTTCGATTTCTTCTGGAAAACCGATGTCAAACAAAGCACTGTATCAAGTGTTTTTATCGATGCTGCAAGTCACTGGTTTTGCTGCCGTGCCTACAGGAGATATCATCAAAATTATTCCCGCACTGGATGCAAAAACACAAGCGCCCGATATGCTGAATCAAATGAAAAACCCTCCTCACGGTGAGGATATTATGATCCAGGTCATTCCCATCGAGCACGTTCCTGCAGAACAACTTGTCCCTGTATTGCGCCCGCTTATGCCTCAGTCTAGCAACGTGTCTGCTTATTCTCCATCCAACATGATTATATTATCTGGTCAGGCCAATAATATTAAGCAAATTTCTCGGATTATTAGCCAAGTAGATACATCATCTGCAAACGGTATTGATATAGTCCCTTTGCATCACGCATTGGCAATGGATGTAGTCAATACACTTAAAGATTTGGCAAAAACGCCATCCAATGCTGGCGCTGGTTCAACTCAAACCAGTATT
This sequence comes from uncultured Gammaproteobacteria bacterium, assembly GCA_963784615.1. GTDB lineage: Bacteria > Pseudomonadota > Gammaproteobacteria > Legionellales > Legionellaceae > UBA11403. The sequence continues at coordinate 126,986 of CAWASG010000001.1, read as the reverse complement.
GCGGCAGACGATCGTGGGAATGCAATCTTACTTAGCGGAACTAAAACGGAGCGCATCAAATATCGGATGATTATCTCCAGCTTGGACCGAAGAAACCCCAATGGGGATAATAGCAATACGCAAGTGATTTATTTAAGTTACCTTCGCGCCGAAGATATCGTCCCAATACTCGCAGGAATTGCCCAGGCCAATTTTACCGGCTCGGTGGGAACAACCATTGGTACGATTACAAGACCTGCATTAGATAGCACTAATCCAGCATCAAGTATGGTTGGAAACCAAGCTGGCGGACAGCAAGCCTCTGCGCCACCAAGTGCGCCATCAGGTCCTGAAGGTGGCATGAAAACGAATGCTGCTAATAATCAAAATGAAGGCTCAAGCAAACCGACCGTTCAAATTATTGCCGAGCCCAATACCAATTCAGTGATTATTAATGCCCCAGCCACTGTCATCCGAATTTTAAAGCGCGTGATTGCGCAACTAGATATACGGCCGGCGCAATTACTGATTGAAGCCATCGTCGCGCAAATTGATAAAAAAGACGTTAACAGTTTAGGGATTGAATGGGGAAGCGTCGACTCGGCGTCAAAATTCACTCAGGGATTTGCCATCATTAATTCTAAAACAACAATTAAACAATTTCAGGCACAAATTTATGCGCTTGTGACCCAGCATCGTGCCAACATTTTGTCGACACCTTCGGTCGTTGTTTTGGATAACCGACAAGCTAAAATATTGGTAGGAAAACAGGTCTCTATTGCTTCCTCGTCCTATCCTAATAATGGTAATGGAACAACAAATGCGGGAACCCCTTTCACAACATTCGATCGGGTCAACGTGGCCCTACATTTATATGTAAGACCCCAAATCACCCATGGTCGCGGTATTCAACTACAAATCGACCAGGGAAATGATACACTTGATGCTGAAAGCACCATCAATCCAGGGACGACGCCCACGTTCAATATTAGTGCTATTGTAACGTCTGTTCATGTGGATAGTGGCGATATTGTTGTACTGGGTGGCTTGACGCAAGATAGTTTAGGTAACGATGCCGTTGATGTTCCAATTTTAGATAGGATTCCTGGCATTGGACGATTATTTCAACATAACATCGAAACGCGTGAAAAGAAGGTCTTGATGGTCTTTATTAAAACCTCTATCTTAAGAGACGAACACGATGCCTTGAGCGTAACAGGATCTAAATACAATGACACCCGTCAAGTTGAATTAGAAATGTTACGCGAGCATGAGTATGATCCCCATAATGCAGACAGTCTATTAAAACCGCTTCGTTCCGCTGAGTTGCCCATGCCATTTAATCACCCTCCCCGCGGCCCTGCTCTGCCAAGACCCAACATGGCGATGAAGTAGCATGAACGCTGGAGATGCCGTTGGTTGGTGCGTAGGTTGGTGCGTAGGTTGGGTTGAGCGAGAGCGAAGCCCAACAAACAGATGGTTTTGTTGGGCTTCGGCTTACCAGCCTCAACCCAACCTACGCACCAACCTACTCGCCAACCTACCCGTGATTAAGGGGAGTCATTAATATGAACAAAGGCAAGATCCCAAGTCTTCCTTATGCCTTCGCTAAAAAGCATGGGGTGGTGATGACGGAGATCAATGATGAGGGTGCGGTTATTTCTCATCTTCCCACGGCTTCTCTCGCTACGTTTTCAGAAATAAAGCGTTTTCTGCAGCGCAACTTGCAATTACTGGAAGTTGACCCTGTTACATTTCAACGCCAACTCACCAATTGCTATCAATCTCAATCGGCTATTTCAGATGCTGCTGAGGGGATGCATGACAGTTTCGATCTCACCCAATTAGCTGGCCAATTACCCACGAGTGAAGACTTACTCGAAAACCACGATGAAGCCCCCATCATTCGGTTACTCAATGCCCTTTTTTCACAAGCCATTCAACAAAAAGCTTCAGATATTCATATTGAAACGTATGAAGATCGTGTGTTGGTGCGTATGCGGATTGACGGCGTGCTCCAAGAGTCACTTGACATTCAACGTGGAATTGCACCGCTGGTTATTTCTCGTGTTAAAGTCATGGCTAAACTTGATATTGCTGAAAAGCGAATTCCTCAAGATGGGCGAATTGCCTTACGCGTTGGGGGGAATAATATTGACGTTCGTGTCTCCACTTTACCTTCAAACCATGGAGAACGTATCGTCCTTCGTATACTCGACCGACAAGCCGTGGAACTCAATTTAACATTACTGGGTACACCAGATTCAACTTTAAAAACCCTTCGAAACCTCATTTCTCAACCTCACGGTATTCTGTTAGTGACTGGCCCAACGGGTTCAGGAAAAACAACATCGCTTTATGCCATGTTAAGTGAGCTAAACCAGGTGAGCCGTAATATATTAACCATTGAAGACCCCATTGAATATGATCTACCTGGAATTGGTCAAACGCAAGTGAACTCCAAAGTTGGCATGACGTTTGCGAAAGGGTTACGTGCTATTCTTCGTCAAGATCCTGATGTCGTCATGATTGGAGAAATCAGGGATTTAGAAACTGCGGAAATTGCGGTTCAAGCCAGTTTAACCGGCCATTTGGTTCTTGCTACACTTCATACGAACAGTGCCCTGGGCTCACTGACTCGCTTACATGATATGGGTGTTGAATCTTTTTTAATTTCCTCAAGTATCGTGGGGCTTCTTGCCCAGCGTTTAGTTCGGCGACTGTGTGAACGTTGTAAATCAAAACATCAGCTTCGACCTGACGAACTCGATCTGATGGGGTTAAGTGATGATAAGAGTAAAAAGAAACTTAGTGTATATGAACCCAAAGGTTGCGAGCATTGCAACAATCTGGGATATCGCGGCAGAATGGGTATTTACGAACTGATTCCTATTGATGAAACCTTACGCGGGATGATTCACCGCAATGAGAGTATTCAATCCATCGAGTCGTACATTAGACCCACCGTCACCAGCATCAGAGAAGACGGTTTTAAACGGGTTTTAGCAGGTGAAACGTCTTTAGCTGAAGTATTGAGGGTCACGAGCCAATATTAAAAACTCCCCAGGCACGTCATCCAAAGTGCCCTATCCCCTATTGGAACTGAATCTCAGAGACGTCGTTGCTGCGCCCCAGTACCTTCGATAAGACAGCCGAAATGAACTTGCAGATCGCGTCGTTGCGAGGCACGAAGCAATCCAGGGTTCGGAGCTCCGTACTCTGGATTGCTTCGTGCCTCGCAACGACGCCTGATACAACATTGCACAAATTGTGAGGTTCATTAGGAGCGAAGCGCGGCTATCCAGAGTTTATAGCATGTTAAAGAGCCGATGTTTACAAGCCACAAGACAAATTAATAGCGGGATTTTTCAGCATAAAAACCCACCCGCCGTACAAATTTCCAGGATTCTCTCAGAAGAAACTCCGGAATTTTTCCTATATTTACAGCACTATTTTTATAGAATTGTTCTATTTTTAAAAAAGAATGTTGTATTTTGATAGGTAATTCATACAAATTAACGGCTCTTTCCGGAAGGATATTAATTTCATCCAATACTTCAATCAATGTGCCTTGTTTTTCAAGTTGTGCCAGAAAATAATTAGGAGTAATTTTACTAATGACTTTTTCTTGTCGCATATCATGCCTGAACTCTGGTACATCAAGTACAAGCTGGAGTAGCTCTCCTGCTTTAGTTGATTGTGGATAGATTCCCTTTAAAATATCGTGGGTTAATTCATTACCTGTCTCTTTATTTACAAGCGTTCCAATTCTTGCATCTTTTACAATCAAATGCGAAACGAGAGCAAAACAAATCCCGGTTATTTCAATATTTTCCTGAGCCATTTGCTCTCGCAACAATGCTTTCTTTTCATATATTTGTTCTTCGTCATATTCTAAAGTTAATCCGGCCTGAATGCATAATTTATAAGCAAATAAATTACAAAAAGAATTCATTTCTTTTATTGTTAATAGATTACTGGTTATGAATCGATTAATATTATGTTTGTCTTCCTGGTCTAATAACGCACATAAAAACGGACTGAGTACAGGTCCTAAGTGAGTATCCCCCAAGGATAAAATATCTTTGGCAGGCATATTGTCAATAATATCATCCATCTTATCTAAAGATACTTTTAACCGTTTTAATAAGGGAAGGTGGTAAATCAACTGAAAAACACATTTTACATTTGAGCATAAAGACAGGTTGAACACTACAAACATGAATTCTTCTGAATATTTGCAGCGTGCAACTTGAAAGACTAAATCAGATAATTTTATTGAGTTACGCCAATACCACTTCGATTTGTATCGGTTTTTGGCTAGATAGTATTGAGATATCACGATACAAAAAAAAAGGAAAAAAACTATTCCAGTTGTCCATATCAACATAAAAACCCCTAATAATAAATATGTAACTGCTCCCCCGCCTAATCAGATGCTTTGGCTAATCCAGAAATAATGCGCCGGTAAGTTTTATGGTGACTGGGTTGTAATGGACAAAATCCCTTCGAGCGCAACGGATACAGCCTGCGAACGGACTGCGGAACGATCGCCATTAAAACAATATGATGCTGCATGTGTTGTACCTTGGCGCAGCGACCATGCGAACCAGACTAATCCAACGGGTTTATCAGCACTTCCGCCACCAGGTCCAGCAATACCACTAATTGCGACGGTTACATCAGCTTGACTGGCAGCCAGTGCCCCTTCTGCCATAGCGCGTACAACGGATTCACTCACGGCGCCTTGTGCGGCTAATAGTTTCTGAGTTACGCCAAGGAGATCTGTTTTAGATTGGTTGGTATAGGTTACAAAACCGCGATCAAACCATTTAGAACTGCCCGCAATCTCAGTTATCGCCGCAGCTACCCTGCCGCCCGTGCAAGACTCAGCAACGGCGCATCGCCAATGTCGGTTGAGCAAGGCTTCGCCAAGTCGGTGTGCCAAATCTAATTCTGATTGATTCATCATATTCCTTTATTAAGATATAACTTTCTCGTTTGAATCTCTTTCCCATCCAACGCATGTGCCATCGCTTGGCGCATGAACCCTTTTACCGTTCTTAATGTTTCAGCATCTTCGAGCTTTCCAGTTGAAAATGCCACAATATGCTGTCCCGAAAAACCATCTTTGGATAAATAAAAACCTGCTCCTGCAACAAATCGATAAGAGGCACTTGTATTAATCTCTTCCCCCGTTTGCGCATCATGCGTAAAAGAAACAGCGTACCCGGCAACATCCAAAAGTACACGCTCAAATCGCCTTAGTAATGACTCAATGCTTAACCGATCAAGGGCTTGAGTCATGCCTTCTAATGTATTCACATAAGTTTCATACAACACAGGCGCTGCGTCATGGGGTTTTAACATGGAATAAAGCATTTCATTCACATAAAGCCCGGCAAATAACGCTTGCCCGGAAAGGCATAATGCTGGGGAATCTGACTCAAGGTGGCGAACATAATACCATTCATGGCGAATGTCCAATGCCAGCCAAAGCGGCATGAACGGTTGAAGGTTAGATTTTTTTTTAGGCGTTCGTCCGCCTTTATACAATGCCTCTACAATTCCATATTCGCTAGTGAAAAAACTGATGCGCAAGCTCGTATCGCCCGATGGGTAGCTACGTAAAAACCATGCATTGACCGCGTCAGCCTTCATCATTGGACATCGGACAGAACAGCGTTTTTTTGCGAGCAGGCCAGTACCTTCGGTACAAACAGCCAAAATGAACTTGCAGGTGGCGTCGTTGCGAGGCACGAAGCAATCCAGGGAACAAAGCTTCGAGCCCTGGATTGCTTCGTGCCTCGCAACGACGCCTGATACAACATTGCACACATTGTGAAGTTCATTAGGAGTCTATAGTGTTTTTTATTTTTTTCATGATGTCCCATTCGAATGAAGAAACAAAGATTGTGGCAGGAAAATGATATTTGAACAATGCTGCATGCGTCCTTTTGCATGCAGCTTTATTCAAACGATTATTCATAACCCATTTGTTTTAATAGTCGCTCATTGTCCGACCAACCGGATTTAACTTTGCACCAGCATTGTAAAAAGACTTTTTTCCCAAGTAATTGTTCCATGTCTTGTCGCGCAAGTGTCGCAATTTCCTTAAGTTTGGCGCCTTTATCACCAATAATCATTTGCTTGTGATTGGCTTTATCGACCAAAATAAGCACATGAATTCGGACTAATTTTTCTTCGTCTTTAAACGACTCAATATCCACCGAGGTCGAATATGGCAGTTCTTGACCACAAAAACGGAATATCTTTTCACGTAACAATTCAGCACACATGAATCGTGTTGAGCGATCCGTACATTGATCTTCAGGAAATAAAAATGGCCCCTCAGGTAAAAATGTTTGTAACGTTTTTTGCAACTGATCGACTTGATCGCCGGTCTTGGCTGATAAGGGAACAATCGCCTCAAAAGGATGACGCTGACTCATTTGCTGCAACCACGGCAATAGAGTGGCTTTATCTTTAATTTTATCAATTTTATTCACGACCAACACACAAGGGACTTTAGCCTGTTGAATCATCTGAAGCACATATTCATCGTCTTCTTTCCAATGCGTTCCATCAACCATAAAAGCAATCACGTCCACATCACGCAGAACCGTTAATGCTGTTTTATTCATCATTTTATTCAAGGTTTTTTTAGAATTCTGGTGAATCCCTGGTGTATCCACATAAATAAATTGAACATCATCCACCGTTCGCAACCCTAAAATACTATGCCGCGTTGTCTGTGGTTTTCGCGAAGTGATACTGACTTTTTGTTGCAAAATTTGATTCAATAATGTCGACTTACCAACATTAGGCCGGCCAGCCAATGCAATATAACCGCAATAGGTTTTCATAACAGCAATTCCTGTGTAATTTTGTGCCATTCTATCAGTATGAGACAAGGATATCTAGTTTATCTCCGAACTTTCCGCTATTCTTCGCGTTTTGTATATGAGTAGTTCTCCATGAACAAGGGATTCACATTAATCGAATTAATCATTGTCCTCGCGATTACCGGTATTTTAGCAGCGCTTGCTTATCCCTCCTATCAAGACTACCTCACCCGTGCACGTCGCAGTGAAGGACAAACAGCATTACTCGATTTAGCCAACCGCATGGAAGAATACTATGCTGAAAATAATACCTATCAAACCGCCGCAATAGCTACCCAAACCTCTAATGATGTATTAAGCCGAAAAACGACTCTGGAAAATCATTATAATCTTGCCATCATCCAATCAAGTGAGAACACATACACCCTTTTAGCAACACCTGTTGGAAAACAAGCCGCAAATGATAAACGCTGCCAAGCGCTGACTTATAATCATCTCGGCGAGAAAAATATCGCAGCAGGACCGGCTGGAGCGCCTACTGGAACAGCCGAGCAATGCTGGTAGGAGATAAATGGGGTAGCGACTGTTCGGGGAAAGGAAGGGGAAAGATCGGGCCGGGGCACGGGCACGTGAATGTACGCTACGCGGCTTTTATATATAAAAAACTCGCGTAGCGTACATTCACGTGAGCGTGCCCGTGCCCCTGCCCGATCTTTCCCCTTCCTTTTCCCTTACATTGACATCGCATCCATACCCATCTTCGCGTACAAGTTATACATGATCCACATGGTACCGATTACTAAAATCAACACCATCACCAACGTGAACAGAAAACTGAGTAAATTCCACGCAGAATTTGAATGCTTATTCAGATGGAGGAAAAATACCGTTTGCACAAATAGCTGCGTAATCGCAAGCCCACCTATAGCGACGTAGAGGGCTTGTGGCGGCAATGCAGCAGTAGCAACAAGGTAAAACGAAATAAGCGTCAAAAAGATGGATGAAGCAAAGCCAATCACATACGATTGGTAAGTGCCATAAGACGCTCCAGTATCAACATCAAATTCAATTTCATGTTTTGACATGTTAAATTGCTCCCATCAAATAGACGACTGAAAAAACAAAAATCCAAACGATATCTAAAAAATGCCAAAACAAACCCAAGCAGGTCAGTTTTGTTTTTGTCACGGGAGTCATACCATGGATTTTAATTTGAAAAATAACCGCTAACATCCAAATCAGTCCAGCGGTTACGTGCAGCCCGTGAGTCGCAACAAGGGTGAAGAATGACGATAAAAATGCACTTTCAGACCAGGTATGTCCTTCCAGATACAAGTTACGAAATTCACTGATCTCCATTACAATAAAACAAAAACCTAAAACAAAGGTCACCCACATCCAGCGCGTTACCATACCCTTGGTATGACTGTTTCTTGCCAGCATAGCAAGTCCAAAGGTAAAACTACTGGTTAATAAAAGCAGTGTTTCAGTTAACACAAACGGTAAGCTGAACAACTCTTTAGCATGGGCTCCACCAAACGTATGGGTGTGGAGCACTGCATAAACAGCAAATAACGATGCAAATAAAATGCAGTCCGTCATAATGTACATCCAAAACCCAAATACATATTTCGAACCATCAAAATGATGCGTATGAAGATCGTTTTTTAGCGTGGCCTCCATTATTTATCTCCTAGTATTGCTTGTTGGTATTTCATTTCTTGAGCTTCTACTTCACTCGCGGTGACATAGTAATCGGTGTCGTAATCAAAAGACCGCATGATTAACGTCGCAATACCACAACCTAATCCTGCCAAAGCTAACCACCATATATGCCACACCATTGCAAAACTGAAGATAAATGCAAAGATCCCGAGAACAAAACCCACTGCCGTGTTCTTCGGCATGTGAATGTCTTGGTAAGGTAATTTCTCCGCTTGAGGTCTACTTTCAATATTTAAACCGTTGTGTTTTTGGTTCCAAAAGGCATCTATACCATTGACTACAGGTGTATGTGCGAAGTTATAAAATGCAGGAGGTGATGACGTTGCCCATTCCAAGGTCCGTCCATCCCATGGATCACCGATCACCGCATTTTTGTTTTTGAGGCTCACAATGATCTGCAGGACCTGAAAAACAACGCCGAGAGCAACGATTCCTGCACCAATTGCCGCCACAATTAACAATGGCTGAAAACCAGTCGCCGCATCATAGTGATACAAACGACGCGTCATGCCCATAGCGCCCAAAATGTAAAGCGGAACGAATGCCACAAAGAAACCGACCAACCAACACCAAAACGCACATTTACCCAGATATTCATTCAGGGTGAAACCAAACAGTTTAGGACACCAATAGGTTAATCCGGCAAAATAACCAAACACAACGCCACCAATAATGGTGTTATGAAAATGTGCAACTAAAAATGCGCTATTGTGTGCCTGAAAATCAATACCTGGAACAGCAAGCATAACGCCTGTCATTCCGCCAATCGTAAAGGTCACAAAGAAACCCATTAACCAATACATCGGTGTAGTAAATCGAACGCGCCCACGATACATCGTAAATAGCCAGTTGAATACTTTCACGCCTGTGGGTACGGATATAATCATGGTCAGGATACCAAACACCGCATTCACGTTAGCGCCCGCTCCCATGGTGAAAAAGTGATGTGCCCAAACGATGAAGGATAGAAAAGTAATAACCGCTGTCGCATATACCATTGACGTATAACCAAACAAAGGCTTACGAGAAAAGGTTGCAACAATCTCTGAATAAACCCCAAACGCTGGTAAAACCAACACATACACTTCCGGGTGCCCCCAAATCCAAATCAAATTGACATACATCATTTGATCACCACCAGCGCCAGTTGTGAAAAAGTGCATATCAAGATATCGATCAAGACCAAGTAACGCCAATGCCACTGTTAACACAGGGAAAATCAGCATAACCAGAATTGAAGAGCAAAAAGCCGTCCAGGTGAAAATAGGCATGCGCATTAACGTCATCCCTGGGCAACGCATTTTAAGAATGGTCACGAAAAAGTTTATCCCAGACAGTAGACTCCCTATGCCTGAAATTTGTATGGCCCATATATAATAGTCTGTTCCAACTGACGGGCTATATGCAAGCTCCGAAAATGGAGGATATGCCAACCAACCCGCATGAGCAAAATCACCAATTAATAGGGAGACGTTAGCCAGCAACGCGCCAGCAACAAACAGCCAAAAACTGAGCGCGTTCATAAAGGGAAATGCTACATCACGCGCCCCAATTTGTAACGGCACCACTAAGTTAAATAAAGCAAACATAAGCGGCATCGCGACAAAAAATATCATGATGGTGCCATGTGCAGTAAAAATTTGATCAAAATGCTCTGGGATAAGGTAACCATCGGATACGCCAGAAGCCATGGCTTGCTGTACTCTCATCATCACAGCATCTGTGAATCCTCTAACCAGCATCACTAAGGCAACGATCAAATACATACCCGCAATCCGTTTATGGTCTACTGTCACTATCCATTCATGCCAGAGATAACTCCACTTTTTAAAATACGTAATACCGCCCACCACGGCAACACCAGCAAGAATAATAAAAGCAAGCATTGAAAATATAATGATTTGCTGACTTATCGGCTCATAGAGATAAGGAAATACCTCCTGTGGATTACTCAGTTTTCCTATTAACGCTTCTAGCATAACAATTTCCTCTTCGTGTATTAACTTTGGTTCATCGATACATATTACTAAATAACTTATGCATGGTGAGAATCATGTGCTGGCATCATGTAGTGCATCACGATGTTGTCAAATAACCCATCTTCAACACTACCGAAATAACCAGCAGGATCATCGATTGATTGCGGCATCAACTGATCCCAAAAAACCGCAGACGTCAAGTTGGTTGGTTTCTGTTTGACCGTATCGACCCAACTGAGAAATTCCTCGGGCGTGGTCACATCAGTGTCAAAATGCATCCCCGCAAACCCAATACCAGTATAATTTGTTGCAAGACCTCGATATGTTCCTGGTTTGTCAGCAAGTAGATGTAACTGCGTTGTCATTCCAGTCATGGCATAAATTTGCCCACCTAACTGTGGAATAATAAATGAATTCATGGGAGATGCTGCGGTTATCCTGAAATTGATGGGGGTTCCAACAGGCAATTTGAGATAGTTAACCGTGGCTATTTTTAACTCTGGGTAAATAAACAACCATTTCCAATCAAGTGACACAACCTCAACGGTTACCGGTGTTTTATCTGAATCAATAGGCTTATATGGATCTAGACTATGCGTGGTTATCCAAGTCACTGTTCCTAAAATCAGGATGATAATAATTGGAATTGACCACCATACAAGTTCCAACATCGTGCTGTGCGACCATTCTGGCGTATACTTGCTATTTTTCCCTTCCCGATATTTCCACGCAAAAAAGCATGCCATAAAAATCACCGGGATGACCACTAACAACATCAGCTTAATTGCAAAGATCATCAAATTAAGTTCAGCTGCTGCAATTGGGCCTTGAGGCGACACGGCACCAGAGTGACAACCAGTCAATAGGAGCAACGTCATTGCAAGTAGAGCAACACTTGCATTTGCAAGTATTGTTCCGCCTGATAGCCGAGGCACTCCCTTAGAAATTGGTTTTATCATACTTCAGATCTCCTTTATTTAAATTCTATGATTCTTTACTTGAAAACCGGACTTTTTCGTATTTGCGCTGAGTATAAATCAATGACTCATCTATTTCATTGATCTAGATCAAAGTATCGTGCTGAACGTTGAATAGACTGAATCGTTGTTCTGAATCCCTAATTTTATCGAATCGTATGGAATTAACGTCAGCAATTCCCGCCGTAAAACCTGCGCTGGTGGCGGAGTTCCTTCTCCCGATGTCGGGAGAAGGTGCCCGACAGGGCGGATGAGGGTAGATCAAAACACTGCGATTTAAACTGCCCTCACCCGCCCTGTCGGGCACCCTCTCCCATCAATGGGAGAGGGCGCTCATACTGACCATCGGCTTTTACGGCGGGAATTGCTGAATTAACATAAGTAGAACTGTCGACAGAACCTAGCACGGAAAAAAGATTCACCCTCCGATCGGAGGGTGAAGTTTGACGGATTAAAGATTAGTGCGTTTTAAGCATTTTGCCCTTTTCTTGGCAAGCTGTTACATCTGCAGCTTCCACTTTTACACCCTCAACTGTTTTACCAGCCATGATGGGTTCCATACAATCCTTAACTAATCCTTTTCCGCTTTTATCTTCGCCAATCAAGAATCCGCCATCTTTACATGCCATTTCAATTTTTTGACATGGACTGTCTTCAGTTGTGGGAGCCATGGTTCCTGTGGTGGTGGTGGTTGTCGTAGTCGCTTCATCAGCGGCTTGTACACCAAAACTTAGGGTTGCGGCCAAGGCTAAAGATGAGATTACCAAAGTTGTCTTTTTCATAACATGCTCCTTCATTTTTAAATAATGCCATGTTGTTGATGGCTCCATTTTCTTGTACCTACCCATCGAGTGTAGATTAGTAAAAATGAATAGTCAAATTATAGTCAATAAGAATCATTGAAGACACTTTTGTTATTTGCTGATTCGCTAAAAACACGATACTCTGTAATGAACGATAACGGACTCAACCTATGCATAAATTGGCTCTCCTCTTAATGATGATTCTCTTGTCTGCCTGCAAAGACAAAAGTCATGAATACAACGGATATATTGACGCGGAACTGACTTATCTTTCCAGTAATTTTGCTGGGCAATTAACGGATTTGAGCGTTCGCCGCGGGCAATCAGTTGAGAAAAACCAATTACTCTTCAAGCTTGAACAAACCAGTGAACAATACGGCGTAGAGCGAAGTCAATTTGCTCAAAATAATCTGTTGGCCCAACGAAAAGAAATTCTGGATCAAATTCACTATGAAGACATCAATTATAAACGTAACCTGGGGATGCAAAAACATAATGCCGCGAGCCAAAATGATGTGGATGTTTCCAAAAAGAACGTCGATGTCCTCAACAATCAGCTCAAAGCCATCGATTTTCAAATTAAAAGCAGCCAAGTTGATACAGCGGATAAACTTTGGCAGGTCGCACGCAAAGAAGGTCATGCGAATGATCCTGGCATTGTGTTTGACACCTACTTTACCCAAAATGAATATGTGCAAGCCGGTCAGCCTGTTTTATCACTGGTGACCAGGCAGAATATTAAAGTCATTTTCTATGTCCCTGAAAAAGAACTCAGTCACATCTCATTAAACGACAAAGTCAACCTCTCGTCTGATGGCAATCCGAATCTGGGCACGGGGACTATTCGCTATATTTCAAATATTGCTCAATACACGCCCCCTATTATTTTCTCTCGCGAAGAAAGACAAAACCTGATTTTTCGTGTCGAAGCTGGCATTGATTCACCCAATCTGAATGCCATCCATCTTGGACAGCCGGTCTCTCTGGAGATCGTTCGATGAACGAACCCGCAATCGATATTCAAAAACTCACTAAAGTTTTTGATACGAAGACCGTCGTCGATCAGATTTCTCTCAGAGTGGAAAAAGGCGCTATTTTTGGTTTTCTGGGATCAAATGGCAGTGGTAAAACAACCATGATCCGTATGATTTGTGGCCTGCTAACACCCACCTCTGGTGGTGGACACTGTCTCGGGTATGACATCAAAACACAATCAGACGAGATTAAAAGCAAAATCGGCTATATGCCGCAGCGATTTAGTTTATACAACGGACTAACCGTGTATGAAACCTTGCAATTTTTTGCCGATATTTATCAAATACCCGATCCCAAACAAGCCATTGATGCCATGCTCAACGACCTTGAGCTCAATCCCTATATCGACATTCAAGCTGGTAATTTATCCGGCGGATGGAAGCAGCGCCTAACACTGGCGTGTTGCCTGATTCATAAGCCACAGTTGCTTTTTCTAGACGAGCCCACCGCGGGGATTGATCCCAAAGCTCGAAAAGATTTTTGGAATTATTTACACAAAATTTCAATACGTGACGGCACCACAGTTCTCGTGACAACGCATTATATGGATGAAGCGGAGAAGTGCACCGACTTGGCCTATATCAGCTTAGGTAAGCTATTATATTCAGGCACAACAAAAGACCTCGTTCCCTTTTCTCATGTCAAAACCTACATTGCAGAAATCGATCGACAGGTGCTCAACCAACTTACCGACATTGCAACCCGCTCTTATCCCGAGCTGCTTCTTTCTGTAGTCAATAACGAATTGCGCATCTCATCGCCAAATCAACAGCGCCTGGACCAATTCATTCACGAGCATAAGCAGTATACATTTAAAACGACGCCGCCTAGTTTTGAAGAAGTCTTTATAGGGTTGATGCAATGATCCATTCACGTATAACTGGCCTCATTCGCAAAGAATTCACGCTCATTTTTCGCGATCGAGGCACCATTGCCATGCTCGTCATGCTGCCTATTATGCTGTTAATTTTGTTCGGATTTGCCATCGATATGGATCCTAAGCATCTCCCCACGACTATCATCAGCTATGACCATACCCCTTTCACGCGCAGTTTAATCAGCAACCTTGAGACATCCGGCTATTTTAATATTGTTGATTTCACCGAAGATGTGCAACAGGTGAAAGAAAACATGGAGAGTGGGAAGTTAAGCTTCGTCCTTACCATACCAGCCAATTTTACCCGACAATTTATCAGGGGAGAGAATCCCCAGCTATTTGTGGAAATTGATGGCTCTGATCCAGGAAGTAGTGCCTCTGCATTAGGACATGTCCAACCGATACTCAATGCCACGATCAATCAATTCACCCAAAATGGGCTTGCCCCTGCACCAACCAATACATTTAAACGAACGGTTAATTTGGTGATTCATCGCCTCTATAATGAATCCAATCGAAGTGCGTTTAATATTATCCCTGGCTTAATTGGTGTTCTGTTAACCATAACCATGGTGATGCTCACCTCAACGGCCATTACCTCCGAATTTGAATCAGGCACGATGGAAATGCTGCTCAGTACGCCCCTTCGCCCCACAGAAATTATTCTCGGCAAAGTAATACCCTACATCGTATTGGGTTATTTACAACTCACCAGCATCCTTATCTTTGGAAAATTACTCATCCATATCCCTTTTGAAGGAAGTGTCTTTTTGCTTTACGTTGCGGCTGCACCGTTTATCATTGCCAATTTAATGGTGGGGATGATTTTTTCAACTTTGGCGAAAACACCTATGCAAGCGAGCCAGTTGAGCACCTTTTATCAACTACCATCCATGTTTTTATCTGGCTATATTTTTTCATTTTATGGGATGCCAAAATGGGCGCAAATGATTGGTGCTTGCATACCGATGACCTATTTTATGCGCATTACACGTGGCATTATGTTGAAAGGTAATGAAATGAAGCAAATATTACCCAATATTTTGCCGATTATTCTCATTGCAATCGTCTTAATTATATTAACGCGAATGATTTTTAGAAAAACGCTGGATTAGGATGAATATGAACCATATTGGAAAAATTATACCGAGTCTTTCGACTATCCTTCTCCTAGGCTGTTCTGCTTCACCTTCTTATATGCACGCTGAGATCACTGCGCCGCAATCCACTCGCAATGGAACGCACATCATTCAAAATCAACACGATTTAAGCCAACTTCAGTGGTGGAAGAAAATGCATGATCCGGTTTTAAACCGTCTGATTGAAGACGCACTGTCCCACAATAACCAAATCAAAACCGCTCAAGCAAATACCTTACAAGCACAGGCAAAATTAAGAGCCGCTCAATTTGCATGGGTGCCAACGCTTAATGCCACTGGAAGTGGGTTCTCCGGCGGAACGTGGGACAATGACGTGACACCAAAAGGCATTTTAGCAACGAGCCGTGCTTTGTCCAATCAAGGTAATATGCATTTCAGAGGCTATTACAGTGGTTTTGTGCCGAGCTACTCTTTAAATATCATGCAAAATATCAATAATGATAAATTGGCTAAAGCTTCACTAGACATGCAGAGTGCGGTTTACGATTCCACACGGTTAAGCATTATCAGCCAGGTCAGTGGCGCCTACTTTATGCTCTTGGGACACAAAGCGCAAAAACGGGATCAGTTGCAACTGATTCATGACTTAAAGAAAAACCGTCAATTGGAAGAGGAAAGATATAAGGACGGTGCCAGCGATTTATCGACAGTCACGCAAACCGATAAACAAATTTCAAATGCAGAAGCCAGTCTTGCATCCATCGACAATAGCATCTCTCAAGTAGAAAATGCCATACAAGTACTGATCAACCACAATCCAGGACCTATACATACTCACCAATCGATAAACAAGCTCTCGATCAAGGGCATGATTCCGCCCAATCTGCCCTCTTCCGTACTGAAAAACAGGCCGGATATGGTGATGGCTGAAGAGAATTTAAAAATATCCAAGGCAAATCTTGGTTTGGCTTATTCCCAATTTTTCCCCACAATCTCTCTCACCGGCCTGCTTGGTGGCGCCTCTGCAGAACTCTCTCATTTACTATCGCTCTCTACGGGTTTATGGGTCGCTCAAGTCGCAGGATCCATGCCCCTTTTAAACGGCGCTGCTTACGAACAAATCAACGCAGCCAAAGAAAATACTAAAGCCGCATATTACAGCTATTTGCAAACGGTTCGAACGGTGTTTTCTGACGTTGACAACGCCCTGACCAATCAACAACGAATGAACGATGCTTACCACCATCAATTAAACGCACTTAAAGCCTCGAGAACAACCTACTCGTTGGTATTGGAGCGATATAAAGCGGGTGCAAAAGATTATAGAGAAGTTATGAATGCAAAACTCAGTATTGATAATGCCAAACAGGATCTCAATCTCGCCAAGATGCAACAACTGGATAGTATTGTGCAGGTATATCAAGCGCTGGCAGGCGGATATGCGGGCTTGTAGGTTGGGTTGAGGCGGGTTCGCCGAAGCCCAACATGGATGGTTTTGTTGGGCTTCGGCGAACCCGCCTCAACCCAACCTACCCGGCCTTCAGTTTGCTTTGATGCATTTCCGCCAGGCGATCGGCGATCCAGACTTTAATCAATGAAGTACGTGTTACTCCAATTCGAGCAGCTTCGCGGTCGATTTCTTCAATCATTTTTTTTGTAAAATCAATACTCAAACGCTGAACCGGATAACGCGCCTTCACTGAATCACGATCCAAATATTCGAACACATCACCATCTTCAAAGGCCTCATCAAAGGCTTCTGCCTGAATAGCCTTAGGCTTGGATGTAGTCATGATATAACCCCTCCTCTGATGCCCTACTTCTTCTTGCCGAAATAAGACGTACTATCTCACCTCTTTTTGTGAAAATACACGAATAGCATTTATTGTTCAGTTGCCCAATTAACATAAACCTTGCTTCGCCTTGGGTTCTTGCTTCAATTTCAACAGCAGGAACAAACCATAAGTGTTTTGCTTCGTCCAAAGAAATCCCATGCTTCACTTTATTTGCGAGCGATTTATTTTCATCAAATTCGAACAGCATAATAGAAACTTAATAAGTGTTTATTTCATGCTTTTATTATATGAATAAAACATGAAATAAGCAAATATTAAGGAGCTTTCTTAAATTATGAATACAGTGCTTTACATCTTGAATCGCCTACTATTAAATACAATTGTTACCCAAATTCACCTAATGGAGAAAATCATGTATACGTTAATTTTATGTCTTTTTATTGCCTGTCTTTTACCTTATTTATCAAAAATGCCCTTGGCGATGGCGCAGGCCAAACAACCCAAAGGTTATGATAATAATTACCCGAGAGAGCAGCAAGCTGCACTTTCTGGTTTTGGCGCTCGCGCATTAGCAGCACATAAAAATAGCTTTGAATCACTCATTATTTTTTCAGCCGCTATCCTTACTGCCTTAGCAACTCAACATACATCCGAAACGATACAATACCTTGCCATTGCTTATTTGGTTAGCCGTGTTATTTATCACGCGTTTTACCTGCTCAATTGGGCTACACTGCGCTCGACCATTTGGGCTGTTGGACTTATCATGTCGTTAAGTATCATTTGGATGTGTCTTCCTTAAGGCCAACGAAGACAAAAAAAAACTTGTTTATCCGTAAATAAGGTGTTAGGATATTAATTTTGCTTATTGGTGAATTTATGTCTTACCGCGATCAGTATCAGGTCTTCTTAACGGATAAACAAGCTGGCTTATTTACAATTCAAAATTATGCCTTTTTAGCAAACCATCGGAATCGCTCACTGATACTGCAAGAATTTAACCATCTATCTGAAATTCTCAAAGAAATGGGCGGCTTTCATCCAGATGTATGGCGTCGATTCTACTATTATTGCGGACTTCTCAATCAATATTACTTATCGCATGACGAGCCTGAGAAAGCTGCCGAATGCCAACGCAAGGCTGCAGCAAGTACCTTTCGCAATAGCCCTGCTCCAATTGAAAATGAGCAGAGCATTTTAAACAATGCGTACAAATTCTTGGGCATTGAAAATGAGCCAAACGCTTTAGGCAAGGCGTACAAATTATTTGGCAACGCTAATATGCAGCGTCTTGAATATGCCTTTGGTCGCGTCACGACAAAGCAAGCTTGGATGTTAGCGAATAATTTACAATGGGTCGAAGATAACTTCGATGTCCCGGATATGGTTTCCGTTATCGATGCGCCAGCACCGGTATTTAATGCATTGAGTCTTGGACTTTTTGCATGCCGTTTTTCCATCAATATAAGCCAAATCATCAAACACACATGGTTTCCAACCCCTGAAGAAGATGATGGCTCATTAAGCGCATGTGAACGCTTTTGCGAAGAAGTCTACGATCGGCAATACCACTTGCTCAATGATATCGTTTGGTTTTCGGTTAATTTATTCTGCAATTATAATGCCTTTTGGAAATTGTCCGACTTGTTCGCGGGCGAGCTTACCGCTATATTTTTGGTATTCGATGCATTATGGCTTGTATGGAGCCGTCACCTGATTGAAGAAACGTATTTAATCAAAAAAGAACAGTATGAAGATGAAATAAATCAGCACACTGCGCAGTTGGAAGCACTTGGCGTCGACGATGACGCTCAATTACTTATGCTTAAATTAACAGCCGAAATCAGGCTGCTAGACCTGCAATTGATAGAACTGGAGAAAGAGTGGCAAAAAAATAGCGCCAACTATGAATTCAGTATCGCAGCTGCCGCAGTGTTTACCACTGGATATTCAGCAACATTACTGTTTGCAGCACCAGCCGCTATTGTGTTCAGTTGGTTGATGTGCACTGTTGCTGTGGCGATGTATCTCAGTGCTGATGAGTGGGCAAGCTACCGACAGAAGTCATACTGTTTAGATATTTATCAAACAACCAAAGCTCAAGACGAACTGGATGAGGCACGGAACGCATTTATCTGCGCTATGCTGAAAAATATCTTAGTACCGTTATTAGTCACCACATGCTTCGCATTATGCTGGCAAGTTGCGGCTGCAGGCGCGGTCATCTATCTCTGCAATTGTCTTTTATCTGAGCCAAGCAATCCATCATTGCCCGCAGCAGCTGGAGCGGTTAATGATGAGGATAGTAGTAGTGATGATGATGACGACGAAATAGAAGAAAACGCGCGTCTTGCAGTTGGCTAGTGCCTCGTAGGTTGGTGCGTAGGTTGGGTTGAGGCTGGTAAGCCGAAGCCCAACATGGATGGTATTGTTGGGCTTCGGCTTACCAGCCTCAACCCAACCTACGAACCAACCAACACCATCTGTTCAAACAAAGCTTGTAATGACTGCATTGAAATCGGCTTTGAATACACATCATTCATCCCCGCATCTAAACACAGCTGCCGAATATCAGCCATCGCGTGGCCGGTTAATCCAACAATCGTCATAGGATTACGGTAATGTTCTTTTTCATATGCGCGAATCATCGCTGTTAATTCATCACCAGAGTGACCGGGAAGTCCGATGTCTGTAATGATTAAATCAAAGGGTTGTGATATCACTAGCTCAAAGGCCAACTCAGCATCCACTGCCGTAGTCAGCTCCTGCGTGAAATGACTGATCATGATTTTTAACACATTGAGCGAAGGAACGTTATCCTCCACCAACAAGACCCTGACGGGTAAATGTCGACTCATGTCTGCTCTGCCTCTTAATGACGCACCAAATGAAATACGGCATCAGGATAGCACAAAATAAGATCATCTCAAACCAATATTTACAGTTAGTCGATATATTTGCTACAATACATCATTTTAACGCCATAAATTGTGCCCTCTCGATATCGCAGGGTAATCTCACATCAGCAACATGTTGATCACCCAATGCCGAATTACTGATTCCCGCATAATACATATCCAACCGCTCGCTCGTGTGTCGAATAAATGTAATGCCATGACACAGGCCAAATTGTTTACGGCCAAATTGCCCGCCCGAATGCTCGCTCACAAAACAAATTGTGCTATAATATATAAAAACCGAAGCTTAACTGAGCATATTTTATGTTTAGGGCATTATATTCCGCAACAACATAGGGGCATTGAAACCATGATTTCTATTGGTGACATTAAGAGCGCACTAAGTCGAATAGATGTCTCAAGCTTCAACCCAGATCAACCAGGACGTGTTGAAAGTGCCCCTTTAATAGACAATATAAAAAAGTCGTATCGCCAACACACATTCAAAGAAGTATCTTCTTTATTAGAAGGCAATAATAGCCAAGAGGAGCTACGCTCATCTTTTATTCATTACTTAAAGCGTAATGAAACATTAGTTAGTGGCAGTGCACTTTACTATACATGCACCCCAGAAGAACCCACCACGAAGTTATTGTGTTTAATTGCAGAATGGATTAGCGAGACATCATCCAGTGAGGCCCCTGTTAGTGCAATGTCGATATTAATGCCTAGCCTAGATTTAGAGCTAAAACTGACCACAAAGTATCCATCACTGTGCGCAGAAAAAGATAATATTAAAGACCATCTAACACCCCCTGAAATTGCCACGCTCGAGAGATTGCAACGCATTCCTGAACCCAAAAGAAGCCCTCAAGAGAAATCTCAGTTAAAGACTCTGCAGGCCAAATACGAGCAGTCAGAATCTTATCGCACACACTGCAATATAATAAACGGGTGGCGCATACCTAAGGTTAGTTTAGAGCGTGTATTGGCCACACACATTTTAAGTGAAGATGGATTGACCTTAATTCCTATCTCTCTTATCACAGAAGAGAACGCTATCAATCCCTACAGTAGTGAGTATGCCAAGCTGACTCATGATGAGATGCAACGCATAGAAAAGCATAATACTGTTACGGAGCAATTTCTATTAGTAAAAAAAGCACATGAAAAATTACGTAATGACGACTCTCATCTGTTAGGTCATCTTACAACGCTTTGTAAAAAGCTACAGTTAAATGATGCGCATGGTGGTATGGGCAAGGCAGAGTCAGCCGCGGCAGGAGCTTACCCTGCGATTATTTCTTTTTGTGACTATTATCGTGACTTAGAGGAGGCTGAAAAGAATAAGATACCAAGTAAATTAAAAGTTGAAATAGAAACACTGATAGATCTTGCGAGCGATCCAGACAAAAATAATAAAGCCACAGAAAACTTGGCAACTTGTATAGGATTAAGGAGGGAAGCCATAGAGCGCGAAGTCAAAAATCATGAAAATGAGCTTTCTAAAATTGCTAGAACAGACGCACAAAAAGAATCGGCATTCATAATTGCCAAAACAACTGAAGAAAAGTTCAAATTACTCCTCGAAGAAGAACTATCTACTACTGGCACATACTCTGGTAGAGATAGCCTACCTTATCGAGCGCTTCTTCTTAAATCATTAAATATTGAGCCCTCAATCAAAAGCCTGAGTGATTTTAATTATTTTATGGAAATGTCAGCTGATGACATAAAAGAATTCGGTAAGATAACAAGCATTCGTGATGCTTTAATAAATACAATAGAAGATACACATCACTTTGCGGCTTTTGTGAATGATACGCCTGATATAAAACTGGAGAGCTACTTTGAGATAGTTGGATCAGAAACTTTATCGCCACTCAATAGCATTGAGAAGATAAAAGCTGTATTTTTTGAGATATATCCGAGCAAGATTAATCTCCTGCTTAAATCAGTTAACTACAATCCTATTATCACAAGCATTGATGATTTCATAAAATTTTTAGAATTCGAATTCCTATCCTCAGAACAGCGCGCAGCAGTTTTTGAGTCCATAAAAGGACTACTGCCAAACATCATTAAATCAAGTCTTGATTTAGGGAAGGCCCTAAGCTATTTATCCCCTGAAAAGCGCGCAACAATTCTTGAGTCAATAAAAGAACAACTGCCAAACATCATTAAATCAGGTCATGATTTAGGGAAGACCCTAAGTTATTTATCCCCTGAACAGTGCGCAGCAGTTCTTGATTCAATAAAAAGACAAATGCCAAACATGATTAAATCAAGTGAGGATTTATGGCTCGCTTTAAGCTATTTATCCTCTGAACAGTGCACCGCCCTTTTTGCGTCAATAAAAGAGCAACTACCAAACATCATTAAATCAGGTGCGGATTTAGCGCTAGTATTGCCAAAGGTACCCCATGAACAGCGCGCAGCAGTTTTTGCGTCAATAAAAGAGCAACTACCAAACATCATTAAATCAGGTCATGATTTAGCGAGGGCCCTAAACTATTTATCCCCTGAACAATGCGCAGTAGTTTGTGAGTCCATAAAAAGACAACTGCCAAACATGATTAAATCAGGTGAGGATTTATGGTTCGCTTTAAACAATTTATCTCCAGAACGGTTCGCAGTGCTTTTTGAGTCAATAAAAGGGCAACTACCAAACATCATTAAATCAGGTACTGATTTAACGCTAGTATTGCCAAAGGTACCCCCTGAACAGCGCGCAGCACTTTTTGAGTCAATAATAGGGCAACTACCAAGCATCATTAATTCAAGTGTCGATTTAATGCTTGTATTGCCAAGTGTACCCCCTGAACAGCGCGCAGCAGTTTTTGCGTCAATAAAAGAACAACTACCAAACATCATTAAATCAAGTCATGATTTATGGGGCGCTTTAATCTATTTATCTCCAGAACAACGTGCAGCAGTTATTGTGTCAATAAAAGGGCAACTGCCAAACATCATTAAATCAGGTGCGGATTTAGCGCTAGTATTGCCAAATGTACCCCCTGAACAGCGCGCAGTAATTTTTGAGTTAATAAAAGAGCAACTACCAAACATCATTAAATCAGGTGAGGATTTAGCGGAAGTATTGCCAAATGTCCCCCCTGAACAGCGCGCAGCAGTTTTTGAGTTCATAAAAGAGCAACTACCAAACATCATTAAATCAGGTCATAATTTAGGGAGGGCCCTAAGCTATTTATCCCCTGAACAGTGCGCAGTAGTTTGTGAGTCAATAAAAGGGCAACTGTCAAACATCATTAAATCAGATAATGATTTAGGTGATACCTTACGCTATTTATCCCCTGAACAGTGCGCAGCAGTTTTTGAGTCAATAAAAGGACAACTGCCAAACATGATTAAATCAGGTAAGGGTTTATGGCTCGCTTTAAACTATTTATCTCCAAAACAGCGCATAGCAGTTTTTGATTCTATAAAAGGACAACTGCCAAACATCATTGTATCACTTGTTCATTTAGGGCAAGATCAAGATTTACCCTATTATGATAGGGATAAAGTCCTGCTCCTAATAAAAGAAACCATCAAGATACTTTTTAACGATGCGCTAGATAAATTTAGAGACGAAGCAGAAGCAGAAACCCATTGGAACGATGATCAATCAAAAGAGGCCATCAGAAACTTTATCAGCGACGCGCGTGCGAAGGCTGATGAAATCATTCCTTACTCATTGATTTTAAACAAGCGTGATTTTAACGCTCAAATAAAAAACAACCTAAAGCCTATCATTCAAACACATTTCCCGTATCGCCCCCTTAAGGCGCTACGTATGTTAGCGGATATTTTAATGGTTGTATTATTTCCGGTTGGGTTGGTTGTTATGGCATTTAACAAAAAAAGAACGGGTCATTGTTTTTTCAGTGATGGAGTGTTAACGGTGGGTCAAAACCGCGGATATATGGCGCAGGCTTAAATCGACCAAAATTAGCGAACAATGCCCACCCTGGTCGAGTTTGTTTCTAAGATGAGTTCTCGTTTGTAGGAGGCTCCCCCCAGCAGACCACATCTGCCATTGAAGCATAAAATTCGTCTTCGACCTTTTGATGATGACGCTTTAACTGGGCGAGATAAATGCATTCCAATGTGGCAACAAGGTCACCAAGAAAATTTACTAAGACATGTGCGGCCTCGTCGGACATTGACTCCGGTAATAGAGCTTCTAACATCATGTCACGCATGATTGTTTACCTCATCTGTAGCTGTTTTTTGGGCATTTTTTCGCTTTGTACTGCGCTCTTTATTTTTTTCCATTGCCTCCTTCAACCGAAACGAGTCGCCTTCGATCATTAAAATTTCAGAGTGATGAAGCAGCCGATCAACGATCGAAACAACGCAAGTTGCGTTGGGAAAGGTTTCGCGCCAGTCTGCAATGGGTTTGTTGGTCGTTATGCACGTTGATTTTTTTTCATAACGTTGGGAAACGACCTCGAATAACAAATCGGCATGTCGATTGGAGTAAGAAAGATACCCAACCTCGTCCACGACTAAAAGAGAAGGTTGCGTGTAATATTTTATCCGGCGACGTAACGCGCTATCACTATCCAGCTCAGCCAACTCATTCAACATGGCTGCCGCCGTTGTGAACAATGCCGTACCCCCTTGAAGCACAACTTGAGATGCGATATTTGAGACAATCATGGTTTTGCCAACCCCGTTTGGACCGCACAGAATCAGGTTGCTGGCTCCCGCCATAAAATCCAGTAGCATCCATTGCTCAATGACCGTGCGGTCACATTGCTTTGGCCAGTTCCAATCGAACTCACTCATCGGTTTGAAACGACCAATGCGTGCTTTGCGCAGACGGCCATCAAGGCTGCGTTGCGAGCGATGGCGTTCTTCCCAGGTAACAAACCGCTCAAGCCAGAAAGCGCCTTCTTCATTAATGCTGTCCTGGTGACTGATAACGCCATGAAGCTTTTGTGCTGTCGCACGGTTTAATAATAATTCGGTTAACATAATACGATTACTCCTCTGTTGATGTGGTTGAATCAAGCACGCTGTACTGGTTTAATGAGTGTGGTTTTATAATCATCCCGGTGACACGTTTGTCCTTGGACAGAGCGAACGTCACCAAGGGTGCCTCGACACGTTCATCAAGTATCTTTTGCAAAATAATTCGAACGGAATTTGGGTGTGGTGATTCTTTCACAAGGGCTTCAGCCATCGCTTTTTCCAATAAACTGGCACCATAATCATCCAGTAGTGACGTCAGCTGGTTGGTTATTGATGTCAATGGATATCCACGAACCGCGGCCATCTTCAGAAACTCTCGCGCGCAGTCAATCGTCATCGTGAGCCTGTCCTGTCCCCGATGCTGTCGCGCGTTTCGTTTACGCTCAGCCAGTGTTTTAATATGCTCCTCGCATTCGATTTGTTTCGCTTTATCATAGCTTCGCACGTGTTTTGCAATCACAGTGACGCCATCCAAAATACTGACGAAATCGAGTGTTGCATGAACCGTGAGTGCTTGCCGGACATGGGTGTGAGGCACTGAATAATCATTCAAGTCGAATCTAGCGTAGGGCGTTTTGCCAACAGAAACTGTCTCGACTTCGTTGCAGGGATAGGGGTTATCAGGCAGTGGAATCAAGCGTGGCTGTTCATCCAGGAAAATCTCGTGAACCGTTTTGCTTTTATCCTCTGGACAAGGCCGGTTCGATGCCTGATTATCACACCAGGTAAGCGCTTGCTGATTGAGATCGGCAAGACTTTTATACTGGCGGCCTGCAAAAAAATTGTCCCGTATATAACGAATAGACCTCTCAACCTTCCCTTTTTCATTTCCTCGATAGACCGCACAGGGCCTGGGTTCGAAACGATAATGAGCTGCAAAATCCAATAGCACAGGGTTAAATCGAATAGCATCGCCTTTCCTATCAAGTACTGCGCTTTTGAGATTGTCGTAGAGCGCGACACGAGGGATCCCAGAATAGTAGTTAAAGGCCAGTTCATGGCCACGTAGAAAATTTTCAGTTCGAGCGTTCAAGTAAAAATGCAGGAAAACTTTTCTCGAGTAACTCAAAACCATGACAAATGCCATCAGTGGTCGTTTAGCCGCGCCAATGGTTATGTGCCCAAAATGACCCCAGTCGACTTGTGCTTGCTCGCCGGCTAATGTTCTTAATCGAAGAAACGCTTCAGCGGGTGTCTTTGGCCTATAGAATGAGATGAGTTGACGAAAGTGATCGGGGCCACCGGGATATCCACGCTCAACGGCCATCCCATACAGGCGACTCGCAGTGAGATTAGGAAAGCGCTTTAATTGTTCGAGGAGAAAGGATAAAAATGGATCAATGATTGACTGTTCAACGAGGATTTTATTTTTATCAACCCCCGTGTGAGATAATACACGTTTAACAGTTGAATGATGCACGCCAAGTTGGGACGCAATCGTCCCCACACGCCACTTTTCAACGTGATGATAACGTAAAATATTTGCTCTTAATTCCTGGGAAATCGCCATGATTCCTCCTTATGTTCGTTAATGTTCAAGGTGCTTGAGGTGAAGCTTTGGATCCGGGCGATGCGTGAGAGCGTCTTCGTCTCAAAAAATCATTACGGATCCAGTCAGATACAGGTTTTTCACAAAAGCAGCAGGCTAATGCCAATTTTTTGTGTCCTCTTTCTGTCTTTTTAGGCTTATTTTCAAGCGAACTCATTGAAGCATGTTGGAGCATTGGAGGTGAACCCTGATGCGTCACTATTTCGTTCTGGCGCATACGGTAACGGGCTT
The DNA here is from genome assembly GCA_963784615.1 of uncultured Gammaproteobacteria bacterium. GTDB lineage: Bacteria > Pseudomonadota > Gammaproteobacteria > Legionellales > Legionellaceae > UBA11403. Next base: position 100,213 of record CAWASG010000001.1, on the reverse strand, counting down.
GGCGTGCAGCATGATTTCGTTTTCCATTGAAGGTTCTTTGATAACGCATCCCGGCTAATTTCATTGATTTTTTTCGCGCAAAGACCGCGCAAACGGTGCCACAATAAATTTGCCCACGATCGCACTTAGAGCAGACTATAGACTGTGTATGACAGAGAGCGCATTGAAATAGTCTTGGAGTGTGTTTCATAAGCAATCCTTTGCTTAATGAAACCTGGAAATTATGTGATCTCGTGATATGCTTTATATCAAGGGACTGGGGACGTTTGGTATCGTAGGGACGGGAAAATCACTAACGATACCAAACGGGTTTCATTAGTCCCTTAATTTTAGATTAATTTATCGAATTGTTCTTTCTTTGATCTATTTTGATGTTCATCGGATGAGATGGGATTTTTGAGGGATACTATCTGCCTGCGCCATTTATTAGCGGGTTCTTAGCCCCGTCTACAATGGAGAGAGCAAACACGAACTACAAGCTTTGAAAGCCTTAAAAACTATTGATGAGTCTTTAGAACTTGAGAAAGAGGACAAAGTGAATCCTGTCGATGAGACAGGAAAACCTTAAATCTTAGATAGTGTCCAATTATTGGATCACCGAGGTGTTAGCGCTGAGCATGACGCGTACACCCCGATGTTGAAGTGTAGCATCGATCCCGGATGATGCTTGTTGATTGATTTAAATTTGTAGATTCGTGTTTGCGTCATCCAGGCTACCTCTCTTTGAAAGCAGGTCTGTTTTACATCGATCCCGGATGACGCTTGTTGATTGATTCAAATTTGTAGATTTGTGTTTGCGTCATCCAGGCTACCTCGCTAAACGAAACACTGGGCTAAGAAGTGCAAAATAAAAACATACCAAGCCATTAATTACAGTTAGACAATATGTTTGCTATAATACTTTATTTTAGAGCCAACAAACTAGCTTTAGAGCTTACACAGGTATGCATTACAGATGATCATCGACGCCCCTTTGCTTCAGTTATCGATTCCACATAAAGGTCTAACGCCACAGGCTCTTGTACTACTGAAAAGCATTTATCACGAATCCGTAATTGAAAAATATGACACTCAACAGGGCAATTTTGAGCGGTGTAAGTCTCAATTAATGCAGCTGCTTGATTATATCATATCGCTGAATGAATCTGACTTTGCAATTTTCAAACAATATCAACAGAATGTAGCAGAATTAACGAAAGAACATTCCCCTGATAATATCAAAATAACCTTGCTTTCTGCGAAAGAAATGCTCGAGTCAGCGGTAATCTTCATTCAACAAACGCCCCAAAAAATTGAAAAGTCTCATTTAGATTCATTTATAGTGCATGGGTGTTTATCAGGTGCCTTTTCGAATATTGCTGCAATTACTGAGCTCTATATTTCAACACAACTCAATGAAAAAATATGTCAGGCAAAAAATGACATGATTAAGGCAGTTGCGATTGAATACCTCCAAGACAATCGGCTGTTACTCTTGGAGGATGGAAGTGAGTTGTATGGTGATGAAATTCATTGGACAAATGGTTTGGTCAATAGCGTTGCATGTCAATATGGATTGGCTGAAACCGAGGATCATTTAATACCAGCAGAGGTATATCAACATCGCGCCTCTTTTGCAGAGAAAGTTAAACCACGAGTGAGTTGTTTTTCTATTATTGAACACATCATGATCACACACCCCCTCCCAGAAGAAAAATGCACCTATGATGCCGTAGTTTCTTTTTTTCAAGCCATAGAAATTCCCGGAAATACATCACCTCATCTGCAATATGAGCGCCTGTTTAGCCCTCCAGCTATGAATGACTCTGATGACGACTCATCGGCCTCCGACTACAAATGGGTTAGAAAAGATAATATTGAACAACGATATGCTGCATTCTTGATTGATCTATTTCAAAGAGAACAATACATCGAGAACTATATCATCACCATCGATGAACTCCGTCTTGTAAAGCTGTATAACGATTGCGTCATTTTAAATCAAGATGGCAGCGTCAGACATTTTGGTGATGATGACACACCCTATCTGATTAAAAATCATCCTGAAATGATGACGGAAACTAAGAGTACGTTTCAAATATATATTCAATACCTTTCATTTTCAGGTTGTTTGCAGCTATATCAGCGCACACACCTCCCATGTATACTTGAAACAATTTTGAAAAAACCATTAACAATCGATGAACAAAAGATCATCGCTTGCTTACTAAGCGAATTAAATCAAGTTCATGAAAAAATTTTTCCTCTCGCAGTGCTGTTTAATCATGTTGAAATTGTTAATGCATTACTAACAGAACCCGACACTTTAAGAAAGCTACAATTAAGTTATCAACTGCTTCCATACACCGGCGCAACGGCACTTTCTATTGCAACAGTAAATGGCAACGTTAAAATGATTGAGTCATTATTAAAAAAAGGAGCGATTATTGATTCGCCTTGCACGAACGGATCAACCCCTCTATTCTTTGCGGTAATGAAAAAAAATCTTGAGATAGTTGAATTATTATTACAGCATAACGCGTCAGTTAATCAAATATTTAGAAATTACCAATCGAGCCTGTCATATGCCGTAACCATTGGTCACATTGATCTCGTTCGTTTGTTGTTGAATTTTGGAGCGGATGTTAATCAAATAGCATTTGCTGAGCATGGCGAAACCCCACTTTTTTTAGCAGCAACGTATGGGCATGTTGAAATTCTTAAGGCACTGTTGGACAGGGGCGCCGCTATTAACCAAACAGCCAGCGACGGTAGAACCCCCCTTTTTGTCGCCGCGCAGTTGGGTTTTGAAGAGATTGTCACAACGCTGTTAGACAGGCTGCTTTTAATAGAGGAAGAGAGAAATAATTCGTCCCAACGTTTTTTTCAGCCAAACGGTATTACGCCGGGCAATATGAGGGAATTCAACTGTAAAGTAACAACCGCTTTGTTGTTGGATATAGCAGAACGACAGAGCAAGGCAGAAGAGCTTAAGCATTTACTGCTCTCCAGGGATACCCCTCCTTCTCTACTTCCATCCGTAGAGCCAAATGCTCAATTAATCCTGTTCCTCAGCCTGAACACACAATCTGATGGATTTCCCCGTAATTCCAGCCACGTTCATTGATGTACAAATAAAAAACCCCTCATAAAGCTTGATTAAAACCTCATGAAGGGTACTCTTACGTTCAACGACGAACAAAGAGAGCCTAAATGTACCATGAACTATTAAAAAAGACCAGTTTTCATCCGTTATTCGTGCATATCGATGATGAAATGGCTGAGAAAGTTCGAGCTGAAGACTGTCCTTTCTGTAACGGTCCTTTATATCAAGCCGATTACCCTCGTAGTCCCCTCGGGTTACCTGCATCATGCCGTGAGCATTATGATAGTCGGCGCAGTCTTTGCTGCGGAAACTGCCGAAAGCGTGTGACAACACCATCGGTACGGTTTTTGGGGCGACATCGTTTTCCGGCTGCGATTATCGTGCTTATCTCCGCCTTCATGTCCAGTGCTTCGAGGCGCCGGTATTACCAAGTAACGCGTTATTTTGGTATCAGCATCAGTCTGCGAACCTGGGGGCGTTGGCGTCGTTGGTGGCGAGATTGTTTTATTGGCACTGCTTTTTGGAAACAGGCTAAAGCATTCCTGCCCGTAAAGGCCATTGTTGGCCCATTTCCTCGACAACTTCTTTTGATTTTTCCAGACAACCTGAGTCAAAAACTGGTAAATGCCTTGCAGTTTTTAGCGCCAATGACAGCGGGCGTTTATCGCGCTGTCTAAAGGAGGGAGTTATTCGCGCAGAGTTTGCATCTTTAGATCAAGTTAGACATCCAGTAGACTCATAAACTTCTTAAACAAGCAGGAGTTTTTATGAGCAACAAGAAGCCCGATGTTGGTACTCGCCAAGAACGGTGGGCCCGATTTCGCTTTTCGGTTATTGGCCCACTTTTGGCAGCGCCGCCGGATAAAGGGCAACTACAGATTGAGCTGGCTTCTTTAGCTCAAAAGCAATGGCAGCATCCCATTACAGGATTACCAGTTCATTTTGGACTATCGACGATTGAGCGATGGCTTTATCAATCTCGCCATGAGAACGACCCGGTCGGTGCTTTGCGAACGAAACGCCGTACAGATGCCGGGAGTAGTCACACGCTCTCAGCCCCATTAAAGATGAGCATCCAACATCAACATCGTTCACATCCAAGCTGGAGCTACCAGTTACACGTAGATAACCTCTATGTGATTGCAAAGACAACGCCTGAGTTAGGCGTCTTGCCGTCTTACAATACGATTCGTCGTTACATGAAGTCGAATGGTTTCTGCAAGCAACCTGGGCGGAAAAGACGACATACAGAAGGCGCCATCCTCGCAGCTGATAGGCTAGAGAAACGAGAGGTCAGAAGTTATGAAGTCGACCATGTTAACACGTTATGGCACCTTGATTTTCACCATGGCTCACGCAGAATTTTGGGACGAGACGGTCAATGGCATAAACCCTTATTACTTGCCATTCTGGATGACCGCTCCCGCCTGATTTGTCATGCTCAATGGTACATGGATGAAACCGCAGAGACGCTGGTACATGGGTTTATGCAGGCACTACAGAAACGCGCCTTACCGCGCGCTCTGATGAGTGACAATGGCAGTGCGATGACTTCGGCTGAGTTTACCGAAGGGCTTGCGAGATTGGGCATTCTACATCAACCTACACTACCTTATTCTCCCTACCAAAACGCGAAACAGGAGGTTTTTTGGGCGCAAGTTGAAGGGCGATTGATGGCTATGCTTGAGGGTGAGGAGGAGATAACCTTGTCGTTACTCAATAAAAGCACCCTTGCTTGGGTCGAGCGTGAATACCATCAAAAAGTACATTCCGAGATTGGCTGCTCACCGCTTGCGCGCTATATGAAGGATGCCGATGTTGGTCGACCGTGTCCTGACACCGCAGCGTTACATCATGCTTTTTGCACTCAGGTGCATCGCAGGCAACGTAAATCAGATGGAACATTCAGTCTTGATGGCAAACGCTTTGAAGTGCCATCGCAATACCGCAGTTTGGAGATATTGTACATCCGCTATGCACGGTGGGACTTAGGCTCTGTAAGGCTTGTCGATCCACACACCAACACACTGTTAAGTATGATTTATCCACAAGACAAATCAGAAAACGCTTCAGGTCAGCGTCGAACTTTCACCAATTCCGGTGAACAAGAGCCCAGCGAAGAGCTTGTATCAACAGGCGTTGCGCCCTTGCTAAAAGCACTGATGGCAGAATACGCGGCCACCGGCCTTCCTCCGGCCTATTTACCCAAAGGAGAATCTGAACATGAGTAAAAAACTACTGGCTCTTTATGGTCTAAAATACAATCCATTCATCTCGGATATCCCCGTAGAAGCCTTGTGCATTTACCCAAAGCTCGAGAATTTTTGCTGGCGTGTTGAGCAATCATTACTTCGTGAAGGTGGTTTTGCTTTAGTGAGCGGTGATCCTGGCACAGGTAAAAGTGTTGCCTTGCGCGTTTTGGCTTCACGCCTTACACGCGTGCGTGATGCGCAGATCGGCGTCATCAGTCATGCTAACTCAAGGCTTGCTGATTTTTATCGTGAACTGGGGGATGTTTTTTGTGTGCCACTTACGGCCAGCAATCGTTGGGGTGGCTTCAAAAATTTACGCGAACGATGGCTCACTCACGTTGATAGCACCTTGTTACGCCCAGTGCTTATCATTGACGAGGCACAGGAAATGTCGCCAGAAGTCTTAAGTGAACTACGGTTACTGACCAGTATGCAATTTGACTCACGTAACTTGCTCAGCGTCATTCTGGCTGGTGATCAAAGATTAAATGATAAACTACGCCGCGACGATCTGATGCCTTTGGGTAGTCGTATTCGGATCCGCCTGCTCACAGAACACGCCAGCATTGAGCAGTTAACCCAAACGCTGCAACATCTATTGGAACACGCTGGCAACCCTGGGCTAATGACGACAGGGCTGATAAACACCCTTTGTGAACACGCAGCCGGAAACAGTCGGATCCTTTGCAACATGTCTGGGGAACTGCTGGATATGGCCGCACGCCTTGAGCGTCCACAATTGGATGAGCAGTTGTATTTTGAGTGTTTCACCACTTCGGTCTCATCAAACAAACGAAAAAAAGCTTAATCGGGAGAAAGCGATGAAATATTTAGTCATTGAAGCACCGACACTCACCGATGAAGCAGCGGTCAATGTGCAGGATTTCTTTTATGCACTGATGGTTGCGTTTGGTGAGCATTACCATCATCAAATAGAACGTTATTATCGAGAATCAGTCATTGGAACCATGGCTGATATTAATATGAAGGAGGATAATCCACCTTTCTAATCTGGAAAAAATACAGCAGGGAGGCTGTGCATTTTATGGCGCATTGCAACCATCAATTATCGTGTAAAACTGACCATCAAATTGCGTGAGCACGCTCACTGTTCCAAGAACGAGCGGAACTCATATCTTCGTGTTCACCATTACATATAGCCATCATTTGCGGGCATGTCAATGTCGTTCGCTTGCTTGAGGATAGGCTTGGTACAGAAGCGTTTTGCGACTGCTCTTATACCATTGATAGCATCAAAGAAATCGTTATGCCTTCCGAGATGATTTCCCGATCCGAGAAGGGAAAAACTGCGTTATCAATGTAAAATTAAATAAAGCAGACACTAGCAATTTTTTGAGAACTGTTTTAACTTGGAGACCCTGAATTTTTCTAACTTAAAAACGAGTATTAAAACCATGAAAAAAATATCCATGTTAACACTCCTCGCCGCTGTATCATGTGGTGCTTCTGTTCATGCTGGTGCTATGGGTGCGACCGAATCAGTCCCCTGCTTATCATCTTTTTTCCTTTTAGAAGGCGGCTGGGCTGGAAATCAGCTCAAGGGGTTTAATTACGCTGTGACAGGAGGAAATGGCCAATTTGGCTCCAAGGAAAATAATACCAGTTATGCAGGGGTTCTCAGTGCTGGGATGTTAAGAGCGGTAACTGAAGAATTTGCTGTTAGCAGTGAAATTGGTTATGGGCTCTATGGTCGCACCACACACAGCCCTAATTCTGCATCTTTAGGCCTGGGTACTTTAAACGTTAAACATACCCTGAGTGGTTTTGATGCGTTAGCAGGCGTTGCTTATACTGACCTAGATTGGAGTGTATATCTTAAAGCCGGTGCATTAGTATTAACCAGAACCACAGAAACCACATCGGATTTGACGTTCCTTCTTCCATTGCAGGCCGTCTACAAAGAATCAGTTCACCATACTGCGGCTTTACCAGAAATAAAGATTGGTGGTGCTTATAACTTCGATAGCAACTGGGCCGTCACGCTTTCTTATTTACATGCCTTCGGTTCAAGTACTTCAACAAAGGGAACTATTGACGCGACTCATGGAACGATTACGTTTAATAACAACCTGCAAAACCCAAGCGTTAATGCCGTATTGGTAGGAATTCAAGTCAGCGTTTAATTTAAGGAAATTAATCGGACGTAGGTTAGGTTGAGCGAAGCCCAACCTACACCCACCCTACGCTACGATTTTCAAACCAAACATAATCAATGCACCGCCGCAAACTTTCGTCACATAATGCAAGCCGTTGCCCAGCGCGGATTTTATTTTTTGATGAGAGAAAAGATAAGAAACCCCAACAAACCAGATAAAATCAATCAACATGATTTCTATCGAATAACTGGCTTGCACAACAAACGGCATCGTAGGTTTAACGATGATAGTGAAAAAAGCCAGAAAAAACATAATGGCCTTTGGATTAAACATAGTACACAACAGTCCCTGACGGAATGCCTGAAGCGTTGTCAAACCATCAGACGATTCGAGATTATCTGACTCAGTACTGGTTTTTTTCTCAAGAAGCCCCTTGATCCCAAGATAAATCAAATACGCTGCACCGATGTATTTGATGACCGTAAATAAGAACAGGGAGCGGGAGATAATGATGGCAAGGCCTAAAATACAATAAATAGAATGAAATAACGTGCCACAGCCAATCCCCAACGCAGTGACTAGCCCCATTTTATAGTTATAACGCAGCGCATTGCGGGAAACAATCGCAAAATCAGGCCCAGGAGAGATCGTTGCAAGAAGAATAATGAGGGTAATCGTTAAAAACTCAAACATAAATCATCCTCTCATTTGGAATTAGACAAAACTGCCATTAAGTTCAGGGAAATAATCGGACGTAGGTTGGGTTGAGCGAGAGCGAAGCCCAACACGAGCGGTTTTGTTGGGCTTCGCTCTCGCTCAACCCAACCTACGCACCAACCTACCAACCTACGCGTACATCAATCATATTTCTTTAACTAAATGGCCTGTGAACCATAGTTTGAGTTGCTGCTCTTAACAACCCAGCATATTATTTACTTTATATTGTAAGCTATCAACAACTGTAACAGCTTCCGTTTCAGGAACGGGGAAGAACGCGAAAGTTCCTTTTTTAGCATATGAATAAGCAGGAAGAATTCCAGCTGTCTCTACCTCAATATCATCATTATCATCATCCGCGTCTGAAGATAAGCCTGATGATAACGCTAATTCAGATATACTATCCAAACAGAGTGTTAATTTATCTTCAAATTGCTTAACAACCGTCTTAAGTAAGTCATTTATTTCATTGATATCATCAGAATGTTGTGTGCTTTCATAAGTACTCTTTTGCTCAAGGGCAAGTGCGATTTGAGTATCATGATACTGGATTATCTCTTCTAACGAAGCAGCCAACTCTATAAGCTCTAAAAGATTCTCACCGTTAATCTCTTTCTCTAAAAGAAAGCACCCGCGCTCCATGGTATCTTTAAGTTCGGTAAGTGCTGCCACTGCTAATTGAATACCCATAATTGATCTCTCAACGACTAAAAGAGTGACATTGTAAATCAAAATAGCCAAATATACAACACTTTCGTCTCTGATCGGGCTCTAAACAAGCATTCTTTGATTAATAAAAAAGCGAACAGCACGATTCGGCCAACGGCTCTCTTTAAAATTTCAGGGGAGTGATCATTATATTTTTTGCATGAGAATGTGAAGTAACCAAGCCATTTTCCTGAATGAAATCGAACAATACCGCTTCTAATAAAAACACTCTGAAATTACAGCTTGATCAATCAATTTCTTTTTGCTTTAATTAGCGCCTCAAAACTCAAATTAGAAGCTTTTGAGCAAGGGTTCAAGGATTATACGAAGAATAACAAAAGGGAAAAAGGATAATGTCAAATGATCTTGCACTTTATTTATCTAAACAACTCCTCTGGAATGCCCTGCTGATTTCTTCGCCGATTATTTTAGCGGCTTTGTTGTGTGGTTTGATTGTCTCGATATTACAAGTCGTCACACAAATTCAAGACTCCACCCTCAGCGTTGCACCAAAAATTCTTACGGTTATCTTGATGTTGATGCTGTGTGGCGGCTGGATGCTACATTTGATGGTTGATTTTGCGCGCCAAACGATTATCCACATCCCCGAGGCGCTTGGATGATAACGATTGCCGTTAAGCCCCTCACGGAAACGTTTTTAGTTGCCATTCGCCTGGGCACAGTTTTATTGTTGTCACCGATTGAAGCCATTCGATTATTACCGATTCATGCCCGTCTCTTGCTGGTGCTGATGCTCAGTATGCTGATTGTAGGTCATTTACCATCGGCACCCCCACCTTTCAATGAGATATCGCTCGTTTTGGGTGGATTCGCAGAATTATGCAATGGGCTGATACTCTCGCTAAGTCTTTATGCAGCCTTTGCCGTCTTTCAAATCGCCGGTCAACTTATTGATACGCAAATGGGGTTGAATTCACTGGCTATTCTAAATCCGTCTGACCACTCACATGAACCCCTCAGTGGTCGCTTACTTGTGATGCTGGGGGTCTTATTCTTTTTTGCCTTAGATGGACATCATCAACTCTTACAAGCGCTCGTCCTGTCATTCAAACTCATCACACCGGGGCAATGCGCACTGTTTAACGGCTTTGTGCCGATTGTGCAACAATGTTCGTTCATGTTTTCATTTGCGCTTATGCTGGCAAGCCCGATTATCATCAGTCTCATGATCGTTGATGTGTCAGGCGCTGTCCTCACGCGAAACATGCCACAAATCAGTATTTATTTTCTCACCTTACCGATTAAAATCATGCTGGGATTACTGGTGTTTTGCCTTCTCCTTAATGATATTAACCCTATGATGCAAAAGGGATTTCAAGTGTGTTTTCAAACACTCACGCAGGTGATGTCATGAGTGAAAAAACCGAAAAAGCCACTGCCTATAAATTAAAAAAAGGCAAAGAACAAGGCCGGGTCAGCAAAAGTATCGAGCTGAATACTTCGGTTTTTCTCATGCTCATGCTCGCGGTCGCTGGCGCCTTATGGCCCTCGGTTCTGATGCAAATGAAAGTATGGGCCGCGCGTTTGTTGTTACTGAATACGCGACTATCGTTTAACCTCGACACCGTGATTCAATTGCAACATGTTTTATTATCCACGTTGATGTCGTTATGGTTACCGTTTGCTTTAGCAGGTGTCATCATCATTGTGCTGTCTACCCTCACGCAAACGGGATTTGTCTTTTCATTCACACCACTTGCACCCGATTTTAAACGCTTGAATATCGTCGACGGATGCAAGCGTTTATTCTCTTCTAAAATCCTGTTTGATGCCGCTAAAAATACGTTGAAATTAGGCATGGCTTGTCTTCTTTTAGCGCTCAGCCTGAAACACGAATTATCAACCTGCCTCAACATGATGAAACACACCCCCGCCGAATCTCTCTCGTTATTCATGCGACTGATTTCCAAAATCTTGTTGCAGTTAATCACCCTGCTGCTGACCATCGCACTGCTCGATAAACTCTACACGCGATGGAAATTTGCCAAGGACAATCGCATGAGCAAGCAAGAGATTAAAGACGAATATCGACAACGCGAAGGCGATCCGAAAATCAAACTCAAAATCAAACAACTGCATCAGTTGCAACGGCTTAAAACCGCATCTTTTGTTAATATCAAAACAGCCGATGTGGTCATTACCAATCCAACGCACTTGGCCGTTGTGCTGAAGTATGACAGAGGCCTTATGCCAGCGCCGAAGGTGGTGTACAAAGTACGCGGCGAGGCGGTACAACAAGTCAAACTTATGGCCGCCAGATATCATATTCCAGTGATTGAAAATAAATCCTTAGCGCGCATGCTGTATGCAGCATCCGACATCAATCAATGGATCAAGCGCGAGCATTTTCCGATGGTCGCAACGATTTTTCGTGATATTTATCGGCAAAAGGCCAGCGTATGATGCCGAAAAATGGATGGTTCAATCAAAGCAGTGAACTGGTGATGATTATGTTTGCCACCGGCATTCTGCTGATTTTATTTATCCCTATCCCAGCAGGCTTACTCGATGTGCTGTTCATCACCAATTTCAGCTGGGCGCTCACGATCTTACTCCTGACGTTTTACACCGATAAACCATTGAGTTTTTCAACCTTCCCCGCGCTACTTCTCATGTCAACGCTCTTTCGTTTGGCGTTGAACGTCTCCGCTACACGATTGATTTTATCAAACGGTGATGCCGGTCGTGTGATTGGTGCAATTGGTGAATACGTCATTCATGGCAATTACGTCATGGGGCTTGTGGTGTTTTTCATTCTGATTATTGTGCAATACGTTGTCATTACCAACGGCGCGCAACGCGTTGCTGAAGTTGCGGCTCGCTTCACACTCGATAGTATGCCCGGCAAGCAAATGAGTATTGATGCCGATTTAAATATGGGGCTGATTACTCAAGCAGAGGCCAAATTCAGGCGATCACAAATTGAAAAAGAAGCCAATTTTTATGGTGCAATGGATGGTGCGAGTAAATTTGTCAAAGGCGATGCCATTGCAGGCGTGTTAATTATTCTGGTCGATATCATTGGCGGCTTTGCCATTGGGATGGCACAAAAAGGCATGAGCCTGGCTGACTCGATGCATACTTATTCCCTGTTGACCGTGGGCGATGGTTTGATAACACAAATCCCGGCACTCACGATTTCGCTGGCAACCGGTATCATTGTCACAAGAGCCGCAACGGACGCACACCTTGGCAGTGAAGTCGCAAAGCAAATTACCGCTTACCCCAAAAGTCTCTGGGGTGTGTGCTGTACGTTGTTGGCATTGTTGTTTTTAAAAGGCATTCCGGTTTTTCCGGTACTCTTTATCTTGTGCCTATTTGTATTAGCCGCCCTCTATGCAATGCGCGCTCATCGGCAGAGTGAGTTGAGTGAACCGTTAGAGACCTCTCTGTATGAACAGATCCGCATCCATCCCATCGAAATTCAATTGAATCCAGAGTTATTCAAAACCTTACAACAACATGAATCAACCTTGTTGCAACGGATTCAACAACTGCGCGAACACCTCGCCTATGAATTGGGGTTTGTCATACCGGATGTTAAATTACGCGCGCTGAAAAAATTGAATTACCCCTTTTATGCGCTGTGCATTCAAGGCAATCATCTTGGGGTTAATCAGCTGCATATGGATAAGGTGCTGGCGATTTCCTCTCAACAAACTGAAACACAACCATTGAAAGGAATAGACGTTCGCGACCCACGCTATGGCTTGCCTGCAACCTGGCTTGAACCTCAACAGCAAACCGCAGCCAGTGAATCCGGCTTTACCGTATGCGAACCTCTGACGGTACTCACGACTCATTTGAGTGACGTTGTCCACCTTCACTTAGCTGATTTACTCACGCGTGCTGAAACCGAAACCTTACTCAATCAACCTGCTCTTACGACGCTCCGTGATGAACTCATCCCGTCGCTGTTAACATTCGGACAAGTTCAGCGCATTTTACAGCATTTATTACAAGAAAAAGTCTCGATACGCTTTCTCTCGACGATTCTTGAAGTGCTATTAGAGCACGCTAAAGCCATTCAGGATCCTGTGCAATTAACTGAACTCGTCCGTGCACGTTTATCGATTCCAATCTGCCAAAAGCTGATGATAGTACCAAACCATTTACCGGTATTAACGCTCTCACCCCATCTTGAGCAAAAACTCAGTGGCAGTATTGTCAACCAGCAATTTGCATTAGAGCCAAGCCTGACTGAAAGCTTTATCACGTCGTTGGCGACACAGGTCGAACGCATGATAGCCGAACGAAAGCGGCCGGTTTTATTATGCTCATCGTTATTACGCCGTCAAATTAGGCAATTAACACAACGGGTGATGCCGCATTTAACGGTGTTGGGGATGAATGAAATTCCAATCAATATTCAGGTTGAATCGTTTAGTGTGGTTGGGTAGGGGTAGGGGAAAGGGAAAGGGAAAACTACCGTGCCCCTGCCCGATCTTTCCCTTCCCCTTCCCCTTTCCCTTTCCCTTTCCCCTTCCCCTTAACCTTACCAAGAAACAACAAGAGGATGTATAAAATGCTAGACGCCATTTCCGCAACCCAGGTTGCCATGCTCCAAGACCAATTGAAGCTGCAATCGATTAGTCAAAATGTGTCTAATCTGCAAACGCCGGGTTATAAACGTCAGATTGTTGAAAATACAGGGTTCGACGAACAGCTTCAGGCCAACATGACATCAGCCGGTGAACAGTTGCATCAATCCACACAAATGCTACAAGGCGCATTTGTGCAATCAAAGCTTCCTGGTGATCTGGCTTTAGCGGGTGAAGGCTATTTTGAAGTGCAAACCGATGAAGGGCTGTTTTATACACGCCGTGGTGATTTTCATGTGAATGAAGAAGGCGTACTCAGCACCCCCACTGGCGCACGATTGCTGGGGAAAAATGGCGTGATTCATGTTGATGATAATCCCTTTACCATCGATGCCAGTGGTGCGGTGTTCATTGACAATCACATCATCGAACACATCGACGTTGTGCAGTTTTCGAGCCCTGAAGTGCTGACCAATCAAGGTCATGGATTGTATGAAAGCCAGGAAGCTCCTATTCCCGCGAACAATGCCACCCACGTATTACAAGGCTATCTTGAACAATCTAACGTTAAATCCATTGATGAAATGATGGATATGGTCAAAACATCGCGGCATTTTGAAGCGTCTCAACGCGTTATGCGTACCGCTAATAATATGTTATCTACTGCCATCAGCTCTTTAGGAGAAAGTAATGTCTGACGCACTTGCCATTGCAGCCAGCGGTTTAAAATCAGAAGAGTATTACATTGATAAAATCGCCAATGATTTAGCCAACTTAAACACCCCTAATTATAAATCGACTAAACTCACCTTTGAAGACGTACTGTATCAAAACATCGATGGCACAACGCCGATGTTCCAACATCAAAATAGCGCAAGCATTGGTTTGGGAACAGCGGTCTATGCAACCTCTAAAGACTTCAGTAATGGCCCGCTTAAACCCACCAATAATTGGAACGATGTGGCCATCGATGGCAACGGTTTTTTTCAAGTCATTAATACCGATGGTAACGTTGCCTATACGCGAAACTCAAGTCTGACAGTCGATAGCGATCGTTACTTAGCAACGCAAGACGGTTTAAGACTCGCTGATCAGATTCAAATTCCAGAAGATGCCGTTGACATCACGATTCAAAAAAATGGCGATATCGAGGCGACCATGAGTGATGACTCAGAGCCTCAATTATTAGGGACCATCAAGCTGGCAAAGTTTCTCAATCCGGAATCACTGCATGCTCTGGGGTCTGGTCTGTATAACACCACAGAACAAACCGGTGATGCCGTCGTTGATAACCCTGGAAGCAGCGGTATAGGGACACTTTTGCAAAAACACATTGAAGGCTCAAATGTCGATATGGTGAATTCATTGATGCAATTGACCATGGCGCAGCGCGTGTATCAATTGAATGCAAAAGCCGTGCAAGTTGCTGATGAATTGGAAAAGATGACCAATGAAATTCGTGATTAGTTGGGGTTTGCTCACAATAACGTTATTATTCGTCACAACAGCAGCCTGTTATGCAGAGACAACGCTGCGCTTTCAATCCGTTATTCACGACAATGCCCGGACGCTGGGAGAGCTCGTGCTGATTGAAAACGATGAAGATCATTGGTCAAGCTTACCCTTACAAAGCCACCCCGCCCCCGATGAAGTCATTACAAAAGCACGCATTCTCAATTGGATGACACAACGTCTTGGACCTCTCAAAATAAGCTGGCAAGGCAAAACCAATATCAAAGTCGAGCGCTCCATACAAACCAGCGGGCAGGCACTTATCAATAAAGCTAAAACAGCCTTGCTGGCTCAACTGCAGCCTCACTACACCCATGTCAAACTTGAAGCGTTATCTCACCTTCACGACAGTGAATATATCTTAGATGATTTTAAAACAGCATCAACCCTCCACTATCCGACTGCAAAACGGGTATGCATATGGCTCATTCACAAACAACAACCCCACACCTGCATTGCCGTTTGGTTTAAAGTCCGTGCTTATGCAAACGTCTGGGTTGCCAATCATCATTTGAACAAGAACACCCTCCTCACAAACGAGGCATTTACCTTGAAAGAACGTGATATAGCAGGTCTCATCAACGAACCGGCTCAATCTATACCGAAGCCCGTCATGTTAACCACGTCGATGACCCGCAATAGCATTTTAATAGAGAACGCATTCAAAGCACCCCCACTGGTTATGCAAGGACAATCCGTTAAAGTTACATTGCATCATCATCACATTACCCTGGTCATCGACGCCATCGCATTGAGTGAAGGCGCTCTCGGTCAAACCATAACGGTAAAAAACCCTTTAACCCAAAAAACCTTTGCTGCCCGCATCAGTGGTTTTCAGCAAGCTGAGACAACGCCATGAAAAAAATATTCGTCATACTCTTTACCTTCATATTATGTCCACCTGCAGGCGCGGTGAGCTTATTTGATGACGTCATCTATCGTCCTTTTATTGCCGACAAAAAAGCCTATTTACCAGGAGACGTACTGACCGTAATCGTCTTGGAAACATCCAATGCACAAACCAGTGCGGATCTCTCCTCCGGAAAAGAAATAAAAACCGCTTTAGAGGCCAGTTATAACAACCGTCCACAAGAAGTCAGCTTTGGCCTTCGTGGGGATGGACGCGCGGCTGCTAAAACCGAGCGAAATGGTAAAATCAAGGCCGCGCTCACTGTGCGCATTCAAACAGTTTTACCCAATGGCAGCTACCGCGTCAAAGGTCACCAGGTGATTCAAATCAATGGCGAGCAACAAACCATTGTCCTTTGTGGCATTGTTCGCCAGGAGGACATCAGTACGCAAAATACGGTGCTATCTACTCGGCTGGGTAATGCAAAAATTACTTACACTGGCGATGGCTCAGTATCCAACTCCCAGCGGTACAACATTATTTATAAATTACTTTCTATGGCGGGGCTTGTATGATGAAAAAACTTATTCTCTCGATATCGCCAAGTAATATCATTCACCAAAGTTCCCATGCTCTCACTCGCCGACTTTCCGCGGCTTGTCGACGATGGAGTATATTACTGTTACTGCTATTCCTCCTACCCTCTGCAAATGCCTCAGTACGCCTAAAATCAATCGCCCATTTATCCGGACTTCAGGAAAATCCTATCACCGGTTATGGATTAGTCATTGGTCTCGCAGGATCAGGGGATTCACGCCGCAACAAAGACACCACACAAGCAATTGCGAATTTGCTACAAAGTTTTGGTGTGAATATTAATCCGAACGATATTAACAGTCGCAATACCGCAACGGTCATTATCACCACCAACCTCCCCTATTTCGCCCATCAAGGTGATAAGTTAGATATTAACGTCGCGTCCCTGGGAGATGCTAAAAGTTTATTAGGCGGAACACTGCTCGCAACCCCATTAAAAGGCCCAGACAACCAGATTTATGCATTGGCTCAAGGCCCGCTTTCTATCGGGGGCTTTAAATATGATTTGTTTGGAAACGTAGTACAAAAAAACCACCCCACAGCAGGGCTAATCCCAGGCGGCGCAATTGTTGAAAAAACACTTGAAAATGAACTCATCAGTAAAGAAGGCGATGTACACTTGATTTTAAACCACGCCGATTTCACCACAGCCGATCATGTTGAAGAAGCCATCAATAAAAAATTCGGCCCTCATACTGCCCATGCTCGCGGCGCTCAAGACATTAAAATTAATCCACCCGCCAAAACCAGGGGGCATTTCATTCGCTTTATCAGTCAGCTGGAAAATATAAACATCGTTCCCGACAACCTGCCAACCGTTGTTGTCAATGAGCGAACGGGCGTTGTGGTTGCCGGCTCTGATGTCAAAATTGATGCAGTAACCATTTCACACGGCAATCTGCAAATTGCCATTTCCACCGATTACAACGTTTCACAACCTACACTCGTGAGTAACGTCAGCAAACACATCAAAACAACCATCACGCCTTCCACCTCAATCAAAGTCAAAGAGCCCGAGGCAAACTCAGTAAAACTACCCAAAGGCGCAACCATTGGCGACTTAATTGAATCATTAATTCAAGTGAGAACCTCTACACGGGATATCATCGCTATTTTGGAAAGTTTAAAACGCGCTGGCGCATTACATGCTGAGCTGATTGTGCAATAATATAGCACAATAGCCCAGAAAGTGGTTCTTAAAAGTGTTCTAATTTACATTTTCTGGAACCAGATAATGGTTTGAATAGATTGGGTTGAGTGAAGGAAGTCCAACAGTCACGAACACAATACACGATGGGCCTAATCGGCTTCTAATGAACTTCTTAATTTGTATAAAAACTGCCAGATTCCGTCGTTGCGAGGTACGAAGAAATCCAGAGTTCGAAGCTTTGTTCTCTGGATTGCTTCGTGCCTCGCAACGACGCGACCTGCAAGTTCATGTTGGCTGTTTGTACCGAAGGTACTGGCCTGCTCGCAACGACGACTAATTAAACATTGCACAAATTGTGAAGTTCATTAGAAGTGAAGACTTATCTAAAGTTCATTTCCGATGTTTGCCCAGAAGAGCTGGTGTAATATCTCTCGGTTTAGAGCAGGCGGCCTCAAGAGCAATGACCTCGTTATGACATTGTTTTTTGCGCTCATATTTGATACACTTCGCTCTTTACGTGTATATAGAGTATGTGAAAATGCGAGCCATAACTGAGATCTTGTGCGATTTATTACACAATAAGAATAATTTATTAACCCATCCTGACGCTTACAAAGATTTTATTAATGAATTTAGCGATTTTGTTATGGAACTATATGAGCCTAAAATCCATGAGGCGTTCATTTCAAGCGCATTAAACACATTGAATATGATGAAATTTACCCCCACAGAAAGAAACATAGAAGTCCTTATCAAGCTCATTCAATCTTTTGAAAACCGCGATGTACCCATGAGTCAGCAGACATGGTATATCAATAAAATGAATGAAATAGGGTATGGCGTCTCTACTCTTGGGCAATGTTATGGTATGTCAAATATGGCCCTGAGCGCCTTTCTCGCTGAGGATTATCCAACCTTTGATGCGCGGCTGAAAAAAATTTATAATGTATCAACATTAGATATTAAAAAAAATCTTCAAGCACAGGAGAAAATTCACCCCCAATATTTGGATATATTGGCCTTCTTTGATGCGGTTGCGGTATATCAGCAACCGTTCCAGTATCCCCAATTATTTGACTCTCCAGTGACGGCACTAAACGCAGAGTTGAGTTCGCGCGTCACATCGGCCACCTATTACGAAAAGCAACCTCAAAAAAAACCCACTTTAATCCAAATGATAGCTGGCTCTTACACCCCGCATGAGTTGGTAGAGTCAATTAATCTTTTAAAAAATTATTTTCACCCATGTCTGTTTTCACTGATTTTGATAGCTAATGAACACGCTATTACGCTTAATTATCATCCTGAACATCAATGGATGTTGGTGGATCCTAATCGTCTGCCGGGCGAATTGTATCTTCGAACAGACTTGTTGGTTGACGCTATTTTCAAAGCTTTTTTCATTCTCAGAATAAATGGGCACTTTAATCCCTCGCTTCTAATGACCTCCTGTTTATACACACAGCAAAAGAACCAACGTCGCTTTGAACGACAGTGGAATAACCTCAAGAATGAAGTCGCGTGGATGAGCATCCACACCCCCCATAAGGAAAATTTGAATCAACTATTACTGCTATCTTGCACGAGTGACGATCTAAACATGATTCAAGATTTGCTAGATCAAGACATTACTATAACCGATCAAATATTCCTCGTTTGTTGTCAAAAAGGGAGCATTCAAGCGGCAAGTTTATTATTGAGAACTGGATTTAATCCAACTCAAACCTTGCTAGAGCAGATAGTGTTTAGCGATAAGCATTGCCCTCTAACCTGGGGTAATTGGCTTTGTACTCTAGGACTAATACCACCCATATCGTTGCTAAAAAATGCCCTATTAGACCATGTGGATACAGGCATGGCTAATGCCCTTATCGATATGGGTATCGTACTGACCGACACGTTTTTCCATGACGTTTGTTTACGCAGCCATTCGCTTGAGCCAATTATTTTTCTAATGAAAAAGGGGCTAAAACCAGACCAAACGTTGCTCTACAAATTATGTGAACGCGGTGATATTGTCCTCGCCCAATTTCTAATGAATGAAGGCGTTGTACCAACAGAGGCAATGTTAACAAGCGCCTGCCGTCGTAAAGATTACAATATGGTGAATGTCCTCCTCGGCCGGGACGTTCAGTTGACATTAAGCGCGCTAGATGATGTTTTTAAGATGGAAGATGCCCATTTGGAGTCTTTAGTCATTGCCTGTCATGTCGAATTACTTGCGTGGGTTAATTTCATTAATTCAGCCCCCTTATATCAAGTAATCAATAATAAGCAGAGCGCGTTGATTATCTATTCATTAGGCGACACAACTTATTTATCATTGCTGCAACATTCAAAACGAAACGGCACTCTAATATCCTATTATTCGCTTGAATACGCTTGTTGGTCCAATAAACCTGATAGTATTCGTTGGTTACTGAAAGAAGGGGTTGTCCTGCCAATGAACGTGTTTAATTCTCTGCGCCACACGTTTAAAGAAAACGTGCTTGAACTGCTGAATCCGAACCATCCAAAAAAACGTACTCGATATTGTCATCAACCGTATTTGTTATGCAACGGTACCACCCTTTTTGCCTTACCAAATCGACAACCAACGGCTAGTGATACGGTGACTCCGATCAGGTCGACTTTTGCCATGGCACATGAATGAGCATGTAGGTTGGGTTGAGCGAGAGCGAAGCCCAACAGGCCGGTTAAGCCCATCTTGTATTATGCTTGCAACTGTTGGGCTTCGCTCTCGCTCAACCCAACCTACATGCAACCTACATACAACCGACTCAATTCTCTACGTGAAAACATCCCATAAAATCAACCACGGACATCGCTGCGAATTGTTTTTGATCCATCATCATGTCGGTAATGGATTGCACTTTTTCGGGTGAAAAACGTGTGCTCATGTTACGTTTAAATTTCTCGAGCAGTACAGGGATCCCCTCTTCTCGACGGCGGCGATGGCCTATTGGATACTCAACTTTCACAATCCCGCTTTCGGTGCCATCATTGAATATAATATTCATACTATTCGCAATCGAGCGTTTTTCGGGATCATGATAATCGCGTGAAAATTCCTGATTTTCAGAAACCTGCATTTTAGAACGTAGAATATCGATACGAACATCCTTCGCAACATCATCTTCATAATGCTCTGCTTGCAAATCACCAAACAATAGCCCGATAGCAACCATATACTGTAAACAATGATCTCGATCAGCCGGATTATGCAGCGTTCCATCCTTACTGATAATGCGAATAGCAGAATCATGCGTGACTAATTCTATTCGCTCAATCTCATCAAATCGTTTTTTAACGAGTGGATGTAATTTCACCGCACATTCAACCGCCGTTTGTGCATGAAATTCGGCAGGGAAGGATAATTTAAATAACACATTCTCCATGACATAACTGCCATATGGTCGTTGAAACACGAAAGGATTGCATTTGAAGAGCACATCATAAAAGCCCCATCTCGGTGCGGTTAAAGCACTGGGATAACCCATTTCACCTGTAGATGCAATGAATGCCAAACGAACGGCGCGAGCTGTTGCATCACCTGCTGCCCATGATTTACGCGATCCAGCATTGGGCGCGTGTCGATACGTACGCAAGCTTTGACCATCAACAAAAACATGGGATAACGTTCTTAAAACCGCGTCTTCATCCCCACCCATCAGCTGCGCAGCAACTGCAGCGCTCGCGACCTTGACTAACAAGACGTGATCTAGCCCAACTTTATTGAAGCTATTTTCCAGTGCGATACAGCCCTGAATTTCATGCGCTTTAATCATAGCGGTTAACACATCATGCATGGTGATGTTGGCTTCACCTTGCCGACTCATATAATCAGCCACGGCCAGAATAGCGCCCAAGTTATCGGAAGGATGTCCCCACTCTGCAGCTAACCAGGTATCGTTGAAATCGAGCCACCGAATCATAGTGCCAATGTTAAATGCCGCTTGCACCGGATCAAGTTCATAATGCGTGCCCGGAACCCGTGCGCCGCCCGGAAGAATAGCCCCAGGTACAACAGGCCCCATCAACTTTGTGCATTGCTGGAAATTGAGTGCCAACATACCGCAACCGAGTGTATCCATCAAACATAAACGCGCGGTGTTATAGGCTTCAGCGCTGTCGATTTTTTTATTTAAGACATAATCTGCAATATCTCGTAACACGGTGTCATAGTCTGGTTTGATATTGTGTTCAACACATGAGTGCATCATTAACCTCTCTCTTCAATGGCTACAAACGCCCGTGGTCCTGGCCCGGTGTAATGCGAACTGGGGCGAATCAAGCGGTTATCAGCACGTTGTTCAAATATATGCGCAGACCAGCCAGCGAGTCGCGACATGACAAAAATAGGGGTAAACAAAGACGTAGGAATACCTGCATAGTGATAGGCAGATGCGCTGTAAAAATCGAGGTTCGGGAACATTTTCTTTTCTCGACGCATCACCGCTTCAATTCGCTCTGAAATCTCATAAAGCGATAGCGAACCAGCAGCCTCACCGCATTTTTTCGACCACGTTTTAATAATATCGGACCGTGGATCACAGTCTTTGTAAACACGATGACCAAAGCCCATAATTTTGGCTTTATTGGCTAACATGGTCATTAAGCCACGCTCAGCTTCATCAGGCGTTGAAAACTGCTCAATGAGCTCCATTGCCGCTTCATTCGCACCACCATGCAATGGTCCACGCAGAGTCCCAATCGCGCTGGTTATGGCTGAATAAAAATCAGATAACGTTGCTGCGGTCACGCGGGCAGCGAATGTAGATGCATTGAATTCATGTTCAGCATATAAAATCAATGAGACATTCATCATGTCTTCAAGCAATTTGGAAGAGGACTTGCCGTGAAGCATTTCAAGAAAATGACCACCTAATGTTGGAGAGTCGCTTTCACCGTTGATTTCCCGACCTTGATGATGATAGGCATACCAGTAACATAACATGCCAGGCGTGATGGCTAATAGACGGTCTGCAATTTGATATTGCATGCTGAAATCTTTTTCTGGCTCAATAGTCCCGAGGAACGAGCAGCCCGTGCGTAATACATCCATTGGATGCGTATTGGCAGGAATCATTTCGAGAACGGTTGTGAGCGCATGAGGTAAATGACGTAGATTAATGAGTTTGTCGGTATAAGTGCCCAGTTCGGCGCGCGTTGGCAAATAGCCGTAATGAAGTAAAAAAGCAACCTCTTCAAACGTTGCATGAGCGGCTAAATCGTCAATCGAATAGCCTCGGTAATTTAAGCCTTGCCCTGCTTGCCCAACAGTCGCAATAGCAGACTCACCTGCAACCACGCCAGCGAGCCCTGCTGATGATTCACTCATTATGATTCTCCCTTTTTAGAATTAGAACTAAACTGCATGCAAAAAGACGCATGCAGCTTAGTTCAAATATAATTTTCCGGCCTTAGTCATCTTTTCGGCAGGAGCGACGGATTCGTCTTTGCGAACAGCTCAACTGCTCCACTCTTGCAAATTTAGCACTGAAGTGACGGATGAGCGCCTTCTCCCATTAATGGGAGAAGGCGCTCATCCTTACCACTGGGTTTTACGACAGGAATTCTGGCACGTCACTCAAAAAAACTGACGACCCATCAGTCCTTTGACAGAAAGACATGAGTCTTTTTTCATACTGTTCTGTACGTATCTAATGTACTTTCAAAATCCCGGTATTTCAACACATCATACAACGCATCACGTGTTTGCATGGTGTCGAGCATGCTCTGCTGTGTCCCCTTTTCAATAATCGCTTGATAGACATTCAGTGCGGCTAGAGACATCGCGCGAAAAGCACTGAGAGGATATAAAATTAAATCAACGCCAGCTTGTTTTAGTTCTGTGCGCGTAAACAACGGCGTTTTACCAAATTCAGTTATATTGGCGAGAACAGGAACATTGATGGCATCTGTAAATTCACGATATTGTTCCAGTGTGGTGAGCGCTTCTGGAAAAATCATATCCGCGCCTGCTTCGATGTAATACACAGCCCGTTCCAATGCAGCTTCCATTCCTTCATTTGCAAACGCATCGGTTCTGGCCATAATTACAAAATCATGATCATGGCGAGCATCAACGGCGGCTTTAATGCGATCGCCCATTTCTTGTTTGGATACGATTGACTTGTTGGGTCGATGACCACAGCGCTTGGCCGCTTGTTGATCTTCGATATGAATAGCAGCAACACCTGCTTTTTCCATGAGTTTGACCGTTCTTGCGATATTAAACGCATGTCCCCAGCCAGTATCAACGTCTACTAGCATAGGTAGAGATGAGGCTTCAGTAATGCGCCTGACATCATCAAGGACATTGGCAAGGCTCGTCATTCCCAAATCAGGCAAGCCGTAAGAGGCATTTGCAACACCAGCGCCCGAAAGGTAAATAGCCGCAGCACCTGCTGATTCAGCGAGCATGGCAGAATAGGCATTGACGGTTCCGAGTACTTGTAAAGGCGCGTGATCGCGGACTAATGTTTTAAAACGTTTTCCATTTGACATCGTGTGCAAAAAATTCTCCTTATATTGCGCATGGGGACTACTCGGGGAAAGGGGAAAGGAAAGGGAACGGAACTGATCGGGCACGGGCACGCTCACGGGCACGTGAATGATCGCTACGCGAGTTTTTTTATATAAAAGCCGCGTAGCGTACATTCACGTGCCCGTGAGCGTGCCCGTGCCCCTGCCCGATCCCTTTCCCTTTCGCTTTCCCGTTCCCGTTCCCGCTCCCAACCTAAACCTGACTCCAACTTGCCTTAGCCCGATATAACCCCGGCAAATCTTTAATCGTTTTATTGACCTTTCCCGTCAACTCAAACACATCGCGGGGCTTTTGATAATAGACGCCTAATGGTACAGGAAAATCAGGAAAAGTCAGTGAAGCCAGGCGCATTGCAGAACTAAAATCACTTGAGTCATGGCGCATCACATCTTCGGCTGAACTGGATGTGCGCTGCATCTGTTGCGACAACGCCCACTGCTCCTCGGCACCAAACACCAATGGCTTGCCATGCTCTAAAACAATCGTCTGTTCACGGCGATTGTTTTTCAGCGCGAACGCATCAAAAGCACCGTTATTAAAAATATTGCAATCTTGATAAATCTCAACAATCGCGCAGCCCTGATGTTCATAAGCGGCTTTTAACACAGCGGCAAGATGTAATGGATCTTTATCTACAGCTCTAGCGACAAAACTTGCGCCAGCAGCAAGAGCCAACGTCAAGGGATTCATCGGTTCGACCGTCACTCCCTGCGGTGATGTTTTAGTGACTTGACCTTTAGGGGATGTCGGCGAAAACTGGCCTTTGGTCAGACCATACACTTGATTATTTACCAATAAAATTTTGATATTAACATTGCGACGCAAACAGTGAATCAAATGATTACCACCAATGCTTAGCGCATCACCGTCACCGGTCACGACCCAAACACAAACGTCATCTCGCATGGCTTTTAAGCCAGTCGCAACTGCTGTTGCACGCCCATGAATCGTATGAAAACCATATGTATTCATGTAATAAGGAAAACGACCTGCGCACCCTATTCCAGAAACCACCACATGCTTTTCGGGTGCTAAACCCAATTGCGGTAAAAGCCGTTGGAAAGCAGCCAAGATGGCATAATCACCGCATCCAGGGCACCAACGTACTTCGTTTTGGTTGGTAAAATCCTCGCGTGTATACTTGATATTATCCATGGCAAGGCTCACTATTCATGGCATTGTTGATTGCATTCACCAGAAAGCTTGTCGTGAAGGGTTGACCGGTGCATTGACTGATGGATTGTGCATCGACCAGATACTTCGCGCGAATTAACTGGCAAAGCTGACCCGAATTGAGTTCGGCGACTAATATCGTATCAAATGCAGCAAGAACAGCGCCCAGATCATTGGGTAATGGATTGAGATGACGCAAATGCAACAATGCAACGGGCAAGCCTTCAATAGCAGAACGGACACTGCCATAAGTGCTTCCCCAGCTCATAACGAGTACACGCGACTGAATATCATTTTCAAGTTCTAATGCTGTATAACCGTTGGCGATGTTTGCTATTTTTTTTGCCCGCGTACTCACCATGGCTTGATGGTTCTCCCCGTCATAACTAACGCGCCCATCATCGCCCTGCTTTTCTAAACCACCCGGCTGATGAATCATACCCGGAGTACCTGGCACGTTCCAACTGCGACTGAGGTGTTCATCGCGCTGATATGGTTTTGGAAAGCGATTAAACTCAATCGCAGGTAGGGAAAGCGCTTCAACATTGGGAATCTTCCATGGCTCTGCGGCAGTCACCAAATAAGCATCCAACAGCACAATCACAGGCGTCATATAACGAATAGCAATGGTAAAGGCTTCGATGATGGTTTCAAAACAATCCGATGGCGACTGTGCAGCAATCACAGGTAAAGGTGCTTCACCATGACGACCATATAAAGCCTGATTTAAATCACTTTGCCCTGTTTTAGTGGGCATTCCAGTGGACGCGCCACCGCGTTGAACATCAATGAGCACAAGCGGCAGCTCAGCAACAACGGCAAGCCCCAAACTTTCGCATTTTAAATCAAGCCCTGGACCTGAGGTGCACGTCATGGCAAGACGGCCTCCAAACGCTGCACCAATGCAGCTACAAATCGCGGCGATTTCATCTTCGGCTTGTAGTAATTGCACACCGTAATCGGCTAATTGTACGCAAGCTTGCAAAATCGATGACGAAGGCGTGATTGGATAACCGGAAACCAGCATGGGTACTTGCGTTGCGGCAGTGAGTGTTGCAACTGCCATCGCGACCGCTTCAACACCGGTTATTTGCCGATAATCGCCCGCTTCACGATTAACCTTTCCCATCATATAATGTTGGCGCGATAACTCTAAGGTCATCGAATAGTTATAGCCGGCCATCAGTGCACGACGATTCGCCTCAATCAATACGGATTTTTGTTTAAATTTTTTCTCAATGAAGGCAAGACAGTGGTCTACTGGCAAATCAAACAGCCATAAGACCATCCCTAACACATAAAAATTCTTGGATTTTTTAGCCTGGGCGTGGGTGAGATCCAATCCCCCTAATGCAGTCACGGTATTCGTTGTTAATGGAACGGAAACAACTTGGTGATGCTCTTTCGCATCGATGAGCATGATAGGATCACAGCCAGCTTTTTCCCAATCTTTCGCCTGCATGCTGTCTTCATTGATAATCAACAAGCCGCCTTGATTTAAATATTGTAATGAATTTTTAAGTGCAGCAGGATTCATCGTCACCAATACGTCGAGACTTTCACCGGCAGTAAAAATCGCCTGTTCGGACATCGCCAGTTGAAACCCCGACACACCACCCACTGTACCGGCTGGTGCGCGAATTTCAGCGGGAAAATCAGGTAGCGTGCGGACATCTCGACCCGTTAATGCGGCTGTAATGGTCAGCTGTTCACCGACCAATTGCACACCGTCGCCTGAGTCTCCAGTAAAACGAATAACAATTTCATCAGTATTAGACATTATATCGTGCTTCCACCATCAATTGACGCATGTGTTTAACTGCTTCAGCCAAACCACAAAACAATGCGCGAGCAATAATGGCGTGACCAATATTTAATTCATGTAAGACGTTGATTCTAGCAATGGCTTGAACATTATGATAATGCAAACCATGTCCTGCATTGACTATCAAACCCAACTGAGCGGCATGATTCGCAGCCGTTTCAATTCGGGACAGCTCTTTTGCTTGTTCACTGGCAGATGCTGCATCAGCATAACATCCCGTGTGTAACTCTATCACCGGCGCACCGACAGCCACGGCTGCATCAATTTGTCGCGGATCAGGATCAATAAATAATGATACCTCACTCCCCATCAACTTTAAACGGTTAACTGCATGTTCTATGTCTTGATAGTTTTTAACGACATCTAAACCGCCCTCGGTCGTCAGCTCTTCACGTTTTTCAGGAACGAGGCAGGTATGTTCGGGTTTAATTTCTTCAGCAAAATCTAGCATGGCGTTGGTCACTGCCATTTCAAAATTCATTCGGGTTTGTAATACTTCTTTGATTAACCGTACATCACGTACCTGGATGTGTCTTAAGTCCTCGCGCAAATGCAGCGTAATGCCGTCTGCGCCGGCCGCTTCTGCATCAATGGCCGCTTGCACAGGATCAGGATATCGCGTGCCACGTGCTTGACGCAAAGTCGCTATGTGATCAATATTGACGCCTAATAATATTTCATTTTTCATCAAAACCTCTCTTAAACACTGGAAAAGTAACGCTTAGATCTAATGTCCATTATGCGATCTTTTTGAGAAGTCATCTAGTACGTAGTTGATCTAATTTTGACAGGTTCACAGTACATTCGGTACAAACAGCCAACATGAACTTGCTGGTCGCGTCGTTGCGAGGCACGAAGCAATCCAGAGAACAAAGCTTCGAACTCTGGATTGCCGCGCTTCGCTCGCAACGACTTCGTTCACCATATTATTAATCTGCTTATATTAACAGGTCAAAAATAGCGGGCATGACGGCTTCGAGGGTGGTTGCTTGGTTGTCAAAATGGCGTGCTGTGAAGATCTTTTTCGTGTAATAGGTATGGGATTAATGATATTGCGTTATGCCAAGCATCTCAGGCCTGCGTCATTCCCGCCACGCTGTGCTCGAACAAGGCTCCGTTCCCCATTGCGGGAATCTAGTACGGCGCTCCCAAAGACAAATTTGTCCACCCCGGTTGACGCGTCTAGGCCGTTATGGAATTGTCGTTTCTAGCGTGCGTCAACCAGGCTACGATCCGCGCCCTCGTTTGCTCATTAATGCTGAAAAATATTCAGGTTTATTGAGACCCATTTCTCCGAATATTTGCGGTACTTTGGTCCAGCTTTGCTCTTGCTCGATACTGGAAACGACATATTCGAATCCTTTATCTTGATCCGCTACTACGCCAAGGCCTTTGATATAACATAGGCCTAACAAACGTTTAGCTAGAATGTGATTCAATTGAACGGCTGCATTCAAGTAAGCATGTGCTTCTTCATACAGTTGTTTCATCTTTCGTTCGTTATTTTCACTAGTAAAAACGCCTTCAACTTGGAGGGACTCACGGAGTTTGGCTTCATCAAGCAACGCTTTGGCCAACAAAAACTGGGCTTCTGCATCTTCAAGAACAGCCGATGCCCGGTAGCATTCAAGGATCATTTCACGTGCAAACGGATATTTCTTTTTTCCTTGAAGCGAGCAATAAATGGTCGCTAAACTGTGATACATCGCTATTTCTTTTTTAATGGCGTCGATAGTTGGCTGAGTATGCACCCGTTGCAATTGCATAGATTTAATTTTTTTCAGCAGCCGCTTAATTTTAAACTTTTTAAAAAGAATCATCTTAACTCTCCCTTAGGGAAACGAAATTGGTGCGGATAATAACCATAGAAATATAAAGATAACGATATAAAACAGGGCGATGAGCGCCAGCACCTTCCAAAAAACATGTAAAGATTCTTGTGTTTCGGTTGAAATATGGAAACCTCCTGGTTCTTTTGTATCTTTAATTCCATAAATTACATTGTCAAGTCGTGTAGAGGCATAATAAGCCCCAAAACCGAAAAGAATCCCGCTTAGAGTTAAAAAAAGAGAAATCAATGTTGAAGCATATTTATCGGTTATCCCAAAAACCGAGGCCAGATATTCTCGCCAATGAGCAATAAACTCGGGCACATCATAACGTGCCCCAAACAATAAATGAGGTAGCATAAAAAACGAGAACAATAATAAACCCATACTGATCAAAAAACAGACCATGCCAAAAATATACAACGGATGATTTTTTTGATAACGATCAGGTTCCATGAAATGAATTGTCCTTACGTTGTTTTAATTAATTACCATATTTAGGTTGTAACGCCTCTGGAAGGAGAAAGGACAGTTACTTTAGATTAATATTAGACTATGAGGAAGTAGTATTACAAGTATTGGCGCTCTTGATGAGCGCCAATATAGGAAGGTTTATCGTTTGGTGACTTCTACTTTTGCTTTTACATTTGATTTTGCATCTGTGTTTGCAGCTGCATTTTGTCTCAGATAAGGAACGATACGAACAGTTGATTCTCTTGTCGTGTAACCTGAGTAGAGGTTGTAGCCATAGTAAGAATCGATATATAAATTCATACCGTAATGACAATAACCGTAGTAAAACAAAGAAACATAATGCGGTGCTTCATAGCTATAAATCGTGAACGACTGTAAAGGTGAGCCATCATCAAATGTACCATTGACGCGAACGTCATCATAACTTTGGTTGATAATTTCAATTTCACAATACCCAGCATACTTGGCCTGAAGTGAAGGTGCTGCAGTTTCTACTGCGTTTTTGGCTTGTGGATGAACATGGTGGTTATCGGCATATACACTTGAAGCTAATGCAAGCATACATCCCATAGTAATCGATTTAAATTTCATCTGAACTCTCCGTTTAGAAAAAATGCATTCTAACATATTAAAAAAGCCCTAACAATGGGCTTTATGCTCCAAAAGCGATTTTGCTAAACGCTGCAAGTCAATAGATAAGTCAAAGGGACGTCATCAAGATCGCCCAAGTACCTTCGGTACAAACAGCCAGCATGAACTTGCAGGTCGCGTCGTTGCGAGGCACGAAGCAATCCAGGGTTCAAAGCTTTGTTCTCTGGATTGCTTCGTACCTCGCAACGACGCCTGATACAACCTTGCACACATTGTGAAGTTCATTAGGAACGAAGCGCGGCAATCCAGGGTTCGAAGCTTTGTTCTTTGGATTGCTTCGTGCCTCGCAACGACGCCACCTGCAAGTTCATTTCAGCTGTTTGCTCCGAAGGTACTTGGGCGCTTGCAACGACGCCTGATGCTACTTACCCCGACGTTTCTCTCGTTTGATTAAACGAGTGCGTTGTTTGACTTGACGATCGGTTAAGGTATTTTTCCTTCCTTGGTAAGGATTATCGCCGCCCCTGAATTCTATTTTTAAGGGTGTACCGACCAACTTTAAATGCTCAGAAAAAGCATTCATTAGATAACGCTTGTAGGATTCAGGCAATGATGTCACTTGGTTACCGTGAACAATAATCATGGGTGGATTCTGACCACCCGCATGAGCATAGCGCAACTTGATACGGCGTCCATTCACCAGCGGTGGTGTATGCTTGGTGACAAGCTCGAGTAATAGTCGTGTTAATTGTGGTGTCGACAGCGCTTGAGTCGCGGACGCATAGGCTTGGTTGATGTCTTTAAATAAGCCACCAACCCCTGTACCATGTAAAGCTGAAATAAAGCGAATTTTCGCAAAATCTGCAAAATGAAGGCGGCGGGAAAGCTCTTGACGAATCGATTCTTTATCGTCTTCTTCCAATCCATCCCATTTATTAACGGCGATAACCAACGCCTTTCCTGATTCAATAATAAAACCCAGTAAATGTAAGTCTTGATCGGTTATTCCCTCGCGGGCATCTATCATCATCAAACAAACATGCGACTCTTTGATGGCTTGAAGCGTTTTAATCACTGAAAACTTTTCGATTTTTTCATCAACTCGGGCACGGCGTCGAACACCGGCTGTGTCAATCAGGACGTAATCATGACTGTCTCGAGTAAAAGGTATGGAAATACTATCTCGCGTTGTACCGGGCATATCATAGACCACAACACGTTCTTCACCGAGGATACGATTGATCAACGTCGATTTACCAACATTGGGGCGGCCAGCAAAAGCGATTTTAATGGCGTTGGTATCTGAGCTAATGGGTTCAACTTCGGGAAAGGTATCAGTCACCTGTTGCAGTAAAGATTCCATTCCGTGGCCATGCGAGGCTGAAATACCATGAACTTCGGTGAATCCGAGTGATTGAAATTCTGCCATGGCGCAGTCGTCATCCAAGCCATCGGTTTTATTGACGATCAAATAAATGGTTTTTCCAATTTTTCTCAAATGACTCGCAATCGTTTGATCGACAGCAGTTAAACCGGCACGCGCATCAACCAGAAAAAAGACATAATCAGATTCAGTTAAAGCAATGGTGGACTGCTTGGACATTAGCGAATCGACGGCAATATCATCCACACCAATTCCGCCGGTATCAACGACAATAAAGTGCTTGTTTTCAAACGCAGCATCACCATACTGTCTATCTCGCGTTAACCCGGGGAAATCTGCCACAAGGGCGTCCTGGGTTCGTGTAATTCGATTAAACAGTGTCGATTTACCGACATTGGGACGTCCAACTAATGCTATAACAGGGATCATTCTATTTTAACTCACTTCAATTTGTTGAGGACCGTAGGTTGGCGAGTAGGTTGGGTTGAGGCTGGTAAGCCGAAGCTCAACAAAACCATCCATGTTGGGCTTCGGCTTACCAGCCTCAACCCAACCTACGCCCTACCCATCATTAATGCACTGAAAACCGACTCAATTTACCATTCGCCGCAAGCACATAAATGCTGGATCCGGAAACAACTGGCGCTGACAATAAAGGCGCATTGACATATGTTCGAGAGACCAGCTCGCCGGTGCCTACATCAAGCCCGTGCAAGTAACCACTCTTATCGCCTAACAATAAACGATTATTCATCAATACAGGCTCTGTTAAACCGCGGGCTTTCAATGCTTCTTGTTTCCACTTTACACGGCCATTGTTGCGGCTTCTAGCCCATACCGTGCTTTCACTGTCCACATAGTATATGGTATCGCCTGACATTGCGATGTTTTTGTAAATCGATGCAGGCTGCTGCCAAATAAATTCACCATTTTGCAATGAGAGCGCTCCAATGTAGCCTTGATAACTGGCCAAATAGACTTGGTCGCCACGAACAATAGGATCAGCATCGATATCAACCAAACGCTCGACATCACTACCACCGGTTGCATAAGCAATATTTCGTTGCCAAACGAGGCGTCCATTTTTTCTATCAACGGCATCGAGCTTGCCATCAGAGAAACCAACCAGAACCAGTTTATCAAAAAGAACGGGCGCCGAACTCGCTTTGAGAATTA
This sequence comes from uncultured Gammaproteobacteria bacterium, assembly GCA_963784615.1. GTDB lineage: Bacteria > Pseudomonadota > Gammaproteobacteria > Legionellales > Legionellaceae > UBA11403. The sequence goes on along the minus strand of CAWASG010000001.1, from coordinate 67,661 downwards.
AATGCGGAGATCCATGATCCACTACCCATAATTGTTCACCCTTTTTAAGGTCAAACGAATATAAGTTGCCATCAATCGTTTTGATGAATAGATGCTGGCCGGCAATAACCGGCTTTGCAAGTGAATCCCCCGAGAGATTTGCTTTCCAAAGCGTATTGCCGTTAGCCTGATTCAGTACAATAACAGAAGACGAATCGGTGGTAACCGCGATGTAGCCGTGACTAACCGCTGGCCCACTCATCAAATGTTGAGGCAATTTTTTTGACCACAAGAGCGTGCCTTTATCTTTATCCGTTGCTTGAACGACTCCATCCACGCTTGCGGTATAAATCACACTACCCTCTATCACAGGGCTCATCTTCAACTCATCATTTGTTTTACCAGGACTTCCCGTGAAAACAGACCACTTTTCAACTAAAGACATCTTCGGCGTAATGGTTTTTAATGGCGTTGGCTGAAGGGTGTTGTCTTTCCCAAGCATATAGTCATCGATTTGCGTACATGCCTGCACTAAGGCTAGAGCGCTGAATAAAACAACGACTTTGCAGTTTCTGAATAACATATGCATCTCCACTATGCTGTTTTCGAAGCAGGTTGCGACTCAATCATCGCCTTCACTGCGTTACGTTTCATTTCCAATAAATGATTCACGCCTGCTTCAGAAGCTAGATCATTCATTGCAGATTGATAGGATGCATCAGCTTGCAAATATTGCCCTTTTGCCGAATAAATATCGCCTTTCAACTCGTTCACAACAGAGATATAGGGTGATTGAGTAATGGTCGACAATTCTGCAAGGGCTTTGTCATATTGTTTTTGCGATAACTGCAAGCGAGATAATCGGATCACTGCTAGTTGTTTGAGGGCTTCCACTTTGGAATGTTGAACAACATGAGCCAATTCAAGCTCAGCTTTTTGGTAATCCTTCTGATTCACAAATATTTTCGCCAAGAGCAAATGAGCCGCAGTTGCATATACCGTTTTGTCATCGTCATGAATGAGTTGATTAGCATAAGATTGAACACTTTTATCATCATGGCTGGTTGAAGCCGCTATCATATTTTCATATGCTGTAGAGGCCTGCAACATGGTTTTTTCCATGTGCCAATTCCAATATCGATACCCCGCTACAATGAATACCACTAGTGCCAGACAAACTGTAATCAGATTCTGATGACGGAGCCACCATTTCTTGATGATTTCCAGCTGTTCTGCTTCAGTCATATAGACGGACATGGTTCTTTCTCCTATAAGTGTGAGATCGCGGGAAGGGACGGGAAAGAAGAGATCGGGCAGGGGCACGGGCACGTGAATGATCGCTACGCGAGTTTCTTATATAAAAAGCCGCGTAGCGTACATTCACGTGCCCGTGAGCGTGAGCGTGCCCCTGCCCGTCAGTTTCCCTTGCCCTTCCCCTTCCCGAGTAATTAAGATCTCGATTTTAAATATTCAACCAATTGATCTTGCGGGAGCATGAGTTGCTCTTCACTCATTCGCAAGTCTTTAATACTAATCTGTTGCTGAGCAAGCTCTTCTTCACCCAAAATCAAAGCAAACCGAGCTCCGCTTTTATCTGCTTTTTTAAATTGGCTTTTAAATCCACCGCCAGCCGTATTCACGACAACAGAAAGACCCGGACAGGAATTTCTGATATCTTCGGCCAAAACGATTGCGCGTTCAAGGGCATCGTCACCCATGGCCATTAGAAACGCAAGGGGTGGTAGCTGCGTTGTTTTTTGCAGTTGCAGTGTTTCTATTAATAATATTAAACGTTCAGCACCAAGTGCAAAACCTATGGCCGGAGTAGGCTGCCCGCCAAATTGTTCGACTAATTTATCAAATCGACCACCCGCACACACTGTTGATTGGCTACCAAGATGTTCGGTAACCCACTCAAAAACCACACCGCCATAATAATCTAAGCCGCGAACTAACAAAGGATTAATGGTATAAGGAATACCTAATGCTTCAAGCCCCTTACATAAGGCTTGAAATTGATGGCGGCTTTCTTCGCCAACCTCATCCATCAGTTTAGGTGCATTTTGTATGAGGGCTTGAAGGTGAGGATTTTTACTATCTAAAATACGTAGTGGATTTTTATCTAAACGCCGTTGACTATCCTCATCCAGACTATCCCAATGCGATTTAAAGTACTCTGTTAGTCGCTGTCGGTAGACCTGTCTTTCTGCAAGCTCTCCCAACGTGTTGATTTGTAATTGCAGGCTGTCTGATAACCCCAAACACTCCCACAAGCGTCGGCACACAGCAAGCAGTTCCAATTCAATTGCAACGCCTGAGAATCCGAATGCCTCAACACCCAATTGAGTAAATTGTCGATAGCGCCCTTTTTGCGGCTTTTCATAACGAAAGACTGGACCGGTATACCACAATTTTTGTTGTTGATTATGCAATAATCCATGTTCAATACAAGCCCGCACACAACCTGCAGTACCCTCAGGACGCAAGGTTATGCTGTCACCATTACGGTCATCAAACGTATACATTTCTTTTTCAACGATATCGGTAATTTCGCCAATAGTACGTGAAAACAGGGATGTGCTTTCAATTAATGGAAAGCGAATTTCCTGGTATCCATACTGCAGTAAACATTGCTGAAATATGCCTTCTACATGACGCCAAAGTGGGGTGTCATTAGGTAATATATCATTCATGCCCCGTATTGCTTGAATTCGCTCACTCACCTGTATTCTCCGGGGTGGTGTATTGATTTTCTGAAGACAGCAACGAACGCATGGTCGATAAATCCGTGAGTCGAATATCCGCTTGTGCAATATCGGCCGTCTCCTTCGTCTCTTGTTTTTGTGCTTCGGCTGTTGTTTTAGCAAATAGATGTTGATTGTCTTGACTTTTTTGCCACCAAATAGCAACCGAAACCAAGACTACCAGACCAAATAATGTAGTGATCCAACGAATCGCTCGCTCGCCTCGTCCGGTATCACGCCTAGACTGCCATAATGGCGCTTTTTCTGTCTGCTGTTCAACTAAGAAATTGCGGTTAAAGGTCTCGAGCAATGCATCTGAATTAAGGTCTACTAATTTTGAATAGGCACGTAAATAGCCTTTTACAAATACCGGATTAGGCATATTCGAGTAATCATCCGCCTCTAGCAGCTCAATGACACGTACACGTAAATTTAATCTACTGGCAATATCTTCTACCGTATACCCTTTCGCGGTTCTCACTGCGGCAAGTTGAGCGCCGGGTCTATCATTAATAGGTTTATCATTGTCATCTGTTGTTATTGTCATCGTGTTTTACTCCAAAACTTTCTAATGAACTTCTATAGTTGGCTTCAACTTCCAATTGACCGGACTGATGGGCTGCTTGGACGGCAAGGGTAAGTATCTCTTGAGAGTGAAGAACGGTCTCAGGATATTTTCGCAAATGCGCTAATGCCTCATCGAGGCGATTGTGCTTCATCTCTAACTTTACGAGCTCATAAAGAGATTGATTGCTCGAGGGGTCCTGTTCTACCGCCTTCGAAAAAAAATGTTCGGCTTTTGTATCATCGGGTATAGCCATTGCGCATAAACCGGCATTTTCGTACGCCCCGGCAGTGTGTTCATATTGAAAATCATTGACCGCTTTTAAAAAATATTCTTCTGCCTGAACATAATCCCCTTGACGACACAGGAAAGCGCCATAATTATTCAATTGCGTTCCCCTACCTGGGGCGCTGGCCATAGCTTTTTGGTAATAAGTCTTGGCGCGATCCACATCACCCGTTTTTTCCATGAAATAAGCCATGGCCGCATTCGCTTCGGGCGAATTTGGAGCTTGCTCCAAAGCTAATAACAATTTTCGCTTTGAACGCGGGATATTTCCTTGCTTAAGGTATCCTAGTCCCAATTGAACATTGTAACCCGCTGCATCACTGCGATGTTTTTTTTTCACACTCACATCATCCTGCGCGTTCGAGCTTTGCTGACAGGCTTGCAGGGATAATAAGCTCATAACAATTAATACACTATGCCATTTCAAGACGGTACCTGCTTTTCATGTAACTGCTCGGGCAGGGATAAGGAAAACTGAGCGTGCCCGTGCCCCTGCCCGTTCAGTTTTCCTTATCCCTGCCCGAGCAGTTACGTTTAAATAAAATGTCCCTGATTTAATCGAGGATTTGAATTTGCCATTATAACGTATGTGGCCGATTCTACAATGGGGCGGATTGCTCAAGAGCAACTGGCTTGAAATGTAATTTTTGCCATCGCCTGGATCGACTAGTGCGATCGTCAACTTGGCCTGCCAACTGCCCGCATGCAGCGTCAATATCATCGCCTCGTGTTTTACGGGTTATCGTATTGATGCCTTTTGACATCAAAATATCTCGAAATGCATTGATGGCTGTCAACGGTGAGCGTTCGTACTCAGTCATCGGGAACGGGTTAAACGGGATTAAATTCACTTTTGAGGGGACGTCGCGCAGTAATCTCACTAACTGGCGAGCATGTTCAGGGCTATCGTTCACGCCTTTGAGCATGACATACTCAAACGTCACCACGCGGCGTGGCTCTCCGTCAAAGTAGCGTTTACACATCGCCATTAATTGTTCGAGTGGATATTTTTTATTGATCGGCACCAGTATATTCCGCAATTCATCATTTGGCGCATGTAATGAAACCGCCAGGGATACTGGGCTTACCGCGCGTAGTCGTTCCATTTCAGGAACAATGCCTGACGTGCTCAAGGTTACCCGGCGTTTAGACAACCCATAAGCAAAATCGTCCATCATGATATCCATGGCTGCGACGACGCTATCAAAATTCAACAACGGCTCGCCCATCCCCATCATCACGACATTGGTGACACGCTTGTCGTGAGCACCTTGTTGCTTTGACAGTTCGCGGACAGCAAACCAAACCTGGCCAATAATTTCGGCTGTCGATAAATTACGATTAAAACCCTGTTTTCCTGTAGAGCAAAAACTACAATTGAGCGCACATCCAACTTGTGATGAAACACACAATGTGCCCCGGGTAGATTCGGGAATGAACACGGTTTCAATGCAATTACCACACTCTAGTTTCAACAACCATTTATGCGTACCATCTTCGGATTTTTGACATCCAACCAACTCAGGCAATCGAATTTCGGCGAGTGTTGCAATACGTTCGCGCAAGGATTTGCCCAGATTAGTCATTTCGGTAAAATCTCTGTGGCCAACTTGATGAATCCACTGCATCAGTTGAGTCGCACGAAATGGTTTTTCACCACAATCGCGAATAAAATCGCGCATCATTTGCAAGTTGAAATTCAGTAGATTAACTCGTGATTGCATGAAAGGTTACTCCTGATTTTTTTACCGAGCCGCGACCGTTTGCAGGTAGGTTGGTGTGTTGGTTTGTGCGTAGGTTGGTGCGTAGGTTGGGTTGAGGCTGGTAAGCCGAAGCCCAACAAATCCGCCCATGTTGGGCTTCGGCTTACCAGCCTCAACCCAACCTACGCACCAACCTACGTGCCAACCTACCCTCACCACTTATTTTATGCGCAAATCTCTTGCGGTTGGAAAAAATAAGAGATTTCTTGTGTGGCTGTTTCTGAACTGTCTGAACCATGAACGGCATTTGCATCAATGCTGTCTGCGAAATCTGCACGAATCGTTCCTGGAGCAGCATCTTTAGGATTGGTTGCACCCATCAGATCACGATGCTTAGCAATGGCATTTTCACCTTTAAGCGCTTGAATCATAACGGGTCCTGAAATCATAAATGCAACGAGATCATTGAAAAAAGGACGGTCTTTGTGAACAGCATAAAATCCTTCAGCATCCTGACGTGTCAATTGCTTCATTTTAGCAGCAACAACTGTCAAGCCGGCTTGTTCAAAGCGACTGTAAATTTGACCAATAACTGATTTGGCAACAGCATCAGGTTTGATAATAGATAAGGTATATTCGATAGACATGAAAAACTCCAGATTGATAGAAATAAATGCGGCATTATACATGAAATAGATTTGGAAGGATAGTATTCTAACAAGATTGAGATGCGGGGTCGTGGCTTCACAGCCATTGAGTTAGGGAAACATTGATTGATGTTGGCGTAGGTTGGTGCGTAGGTTGGGTTGAGCGAGAGCGAAGCCCAACATGGGCGGATTTATTGGGCTTCGGCTTACCAGCCTCAACCCAACCTACGCATCAACCTACCAACCTACTTCAATCGTTATCCTAATTGATCATCAAACTGTAACGTAGCCCGATTTTCTGCTTCTTGAGTTGGATTTTCTCGATAATCAGGAAGAAGCTGAATAAGCCTGCGTGTATCAACAATAAGGGTTTTAAATTCAACACGATAATTGCGTAGAGCTTGACCTAATTCAGTCGCACGCTCCAGAAAAGGCGCCATGGATTGAGCCACTTCATCAGCGATTTGCTCATTGTCTTGTGCGGGCATAAGCGACCTAACCAACTCAACAAGTTGCCCTTGGCTTTGATTAATCAATGTCTTATGCGCAAACGCGTCTTTATCAAATTGTTCGCTTAATTCGACTAATTTCAAGCGATTTTCATCTAAATCTTCACGTAAAGTAGCGCCTGGTCCTTCCGGATCGTCATTTCCGCTCCCCGAGACCAGATAATCAACAAACACTTTTTGCGCATAAACTTGGTAGTCATAGGCTTGCTGATAAACGATGCCATTGATAATATTTTTAAACGGGACAAGTAATAGTTGGTAGTAGACACTGCGCACGTTTTTCATAGCAGCAGCAAGCTCTGCCTGAGTTATAGACAAACCAAATCGGTCAAGAATTCTATCTGCTGTTAAAAAAGCATATGTTGAGGATAAATCCAGTAGTTCGTATTCTTTCAATCCATTGTTCATCTGTATTCCAGGCTTAGGGGAAGTAATCGGTGTAGGTTGGGTTGAGCGATAGCGAAGCCCAACAAAATCGCCATCACCACTTGTTGGGCTTCGCTATCGCTCAACCCAACCTACGCCAACCACACCAATCTCGCGTAATAAGGTACATCTAATATTATCGGCCTCAGTCATCGTTTCGCCATCCGTCGTTGCGAGCGAAGCGCGGCAATCCAGAGTACCGGGCTTCGAACCCTGGATTGCTTCGTGCCTCGCAACGACGCCTGATACAACATTGCACATATTGTGAAGTTCATTGGGCGCGGATGGCGAAACGATGACTGAGACCATATTATCAACCTCGAGGGCAAGGGCGAGGGGCAAGACTCTCTTCCTGTTCAACATCCTCGGTTAGTGTCGGTTTTATTTGAAAAATCACCCCACATTGTTGCAGCAAATAGGCATCTAATCCACCCTCGGTATTTGTTGCAAGTTTAACTAACTCATCCGGCATTAATCGGTCAGCGTCTTGATGTGGCTCAGGGCAATCTTTTTTATAGAAGCAACCTTCATTTGGAAAAAATTCATAATTTTTCGTCTCAAGCCAAGCCATACCACATTGATTTATTGTGTCATTTAAACGTTTCAGTGTAGCCTCGTCAGTAAACTGAAGCTGGTCTTTACTGACTGGATCTATTTTTAAGCAACCATTTTCCTCTAGGCGAAAAGACAAACTGAGTTCCGGTAAAGCCAGTTGCCCATCTCCAGAGATCTTACGAATAATGTCACTCTTGCGATTAAACATAAATTCTCGAACCTCCCTTGGTAGGCCTACAATGAGTGCAGCAGCAAGTGAACCGTTCTTCGCCGATTTGTTCAACTCCCCACCTAATTCCTTAACTTCCATACGTACATTACGATCTATCAGCGCACCATATATTTCAGCTAGCTCCATAATTTCCATAAGTAAAGTTGCTGGCAGTGTTTGAGCTGTTAGTGCTGCTGTCCTTTCTGTCTTTTCCGTCCACTTTTTATAGTTATTTTTGTATTCATTGGCTTTCCTACCTTCCGCACTGCTTTCTTCTTGTTCTCTTTGAACCTCATTCTCGGCAAATCGAGCGGCTTGAAGTTTACGAGCGAGGTCATGGTATACGATACTCTGAACTTCAGGCTGCACAGCTTTATTGTCATCGCTCACTACCATAGGCTTTTTACCTGACATATCATCAGTCATAATATCAATCTCCCAAAAAAGGAATAAAACCAAAACCACTTGACATATTATAACACAAAATTTGAGGGATTGCATCCCAATCACTGAGTACATATTGCCGAAATGTTTCGCCGAGGACGGCATGCGAGGTCAATCCTGGCTTGTGGATGTGTCCGTGTATCACGATTTGAGCATGCATCCGCGTCATCTGTGAGATCATCACTGCAGGGACGATATCCATAGTCCACGAAGGCTTGCGGTGATTATTTTGGCTGCGATCCCGTACTTGAGAGACCCATTTTGACCGCAATGAATACGGAATCCGCATAAAAAGACCCGTGAAGAGTCGATTGCGAGTGATTCTGCGCAACCATTGGTGCCCTGTGTCATGTGTGCAGTATTGATCACCGTGGGTCAACAGAATTCGTTCTTGATTCAAAATAATAACCGAAGGATCAGGCAAAACCTGCAATGAAGCACGTTTTGCAAAATCTTCTCCTAACAAAAAATCCCGATTACCATGTATATAAAATAACAAAACGCCTTGTTGTGCTAACCAGAATAATTGTTCAGCAATGTCTGCACTCCATGGTTCAAGCCCGTCATCCCCCGCCCACACATGGAAAAAATCTCCGAGTATATACACAGCGCGGGTCGATTGCGCAGCCCATTGGACAAATTGTTTAAACCGCGCGAGAACATCCGGCTGCGCAGGATTTAAATGCAAATCCGAAATAAAGACCGCATCTATCACAGCGGCTCAATAACAATATGATCATCCTGAAGATATATTTGACACGGGCCCGATGGGGGATCAATTTCATCACGTAATCGATAGAATCCTGCTATAGAGACCAGCTCAGCATCTAATGAATGACAGAAAATGCGCGCCTGCTTATTCCCATCAATTCCTGCTAACGCACGACCCCGCAGAGCACCATACACGTGGATGTGACCTTCAGCCAAAAGCTCCGCGCCATGCCCTACAGAAGAAACAATCACCAAATCACCGCCAAGGCTTACCACCTGTTGCCCCGACCTCACCGGGCTCGTGACTAGCTTTGTTTGAATGCTTTCAGCGGGACGCGTTTTATTATCAACGGCATCATCAAACAGAGGCTTGTCCAGAAGCGAGGATGCGCCAAGCAGAGCCAAACCACAGCCGATAGCCATGGTTTGCAGTCGCGCATCAGCCCCTTGAATGGCAACAGGGACCAAGCCTTGTTCACGTAATTCCTGACAACAATAATGAAGATCAAAATCGTCCTGCTGAATGTCTGAAACATCCAATACAACTGGTGTTTTTTCAAACATACGCGGAGCCTTTAAAATCACATCAGCCAAATAGGCGGCAAAACTTGTTTTATCAGAATCCAATATGTGCAAAACCGTGAGCGTATATAAGCGACCTTTTAATTTAAATGCTTGAGATTTCAATAGATTATCGGTTATCAATGCGGTATCCATCTTGTTAGTTTTCGTCTATACTAGCATGCAAAATTTAATAACAGAAGGCTCAGCATCATGGAAAAAATTTGGCTCAAACACTATGAACCAGGCGTTCCTGCTGAAATAGATGCGAATGCGTACACTTCGGTTGTCAGCTTGTTTGACAGCTCATGTCGTCAGTTCAAAGACTGCTCGGCCTATATCAACAGGGGTACGGCCATCAGCTATGGTGAGCTGGACGTCCTCTGCCAACATTTTGCCATATTTTTACAGCAATTAGGCCTTAAACGTGGCGATCGTGTTGCGATTATGATGCCAAATTTATTGCAATACCCCGTTGTTTTGTTTGCCATTCTTCGCGCAGGATTAATTGTCGTGAATACCAATCCTCTTTATACATCCGACGAGCTCGTTCATCAGCTCAACGACTCGGGAGCAGAGGCTCTTGTTGTGTTATCTAATTTTGCGACAACAGTTGAAAAATCTTTACCCAGACTCACTGCACTCAAGCATATCATCATCACAGACGTAGGCGATTTATATCCAACGATTAAGCGCGTGATTGTGAATGCAGTCGTCAAATATATCAAAAGAATGGTTCCTGCATATGACATTCCAAACGCCATTTCATTTCGGGATGCACTAAAGCGCGGTGCAAACGGCTTACTGCAACCCACAGAGCTGCATCATGAGGATATTGCATTTCTTCAGTATACCGGTGGAACCACCGGAGTTCCCAAAGCGGCGATGCTCTCCCATGGCAATATGGTTGCCAACGTAATGCAGGCCTACGCATGGATAAAGCCACTTAACATAACCCAGAAAGATATTATCGTTACCGCCCTTCCGCTTTATCATATTTTCTCGCTCACGGCGAATTGCCTTACATTTATGAAAACCGGCGCGTCCAATATTTTAATTACGAATCCGCGTGATATGACCAGTTTCATTAATGAAATCAAACACGCTCAATTTACATCGATAACAGGAGTCAACACCCTGTTCAACGCCCTTCTGAATCATCCTCATTTCGATCAAATTGATTTCTCCAAGGTGAAATTGGCGCTTTCAGGCGGGATGGCCCTTAAAAAAAACGTTGCATTGAGTTGGCATGAAAGAACCAATACCCGCATTCTTGAAGCCTATGGATTAACCGAAACAAGCCCTGCTGCAACGATGAATCCAATGTACCTGGAAGAGTACAACGGCAGTATTGGCCTCCCCATTCCTTCGACCGATGTATCCATTCGTGATGATGAGGGTCATGAACTGTCCCTTGGCGAAAGGGGCGAGTTGTGCATTAAAGGTCCTCAAGTCATGAAAGGATACTGGCAAAAACAAGATGAAACTGACATGGTTTTTTGGCCTGACGGCTTTCTTCGCACAGGCGACATTGTGACAATGGATAAGAACGGCTACATTTATCTTGTTGACAGAAAAAAAGACATGATTCTCGTTTCTGGTTTTAATGTTTATCCCAACGAAATTGAACACGTTATCGGCATGATGCCCGGCGTACTTGAGGTCGGCGTGATTGGCGTCAACAACAATGACGAGGGTGAACGAATCAAGGCCTGCGTTGTTAAGCGCGACCCTTCTTTGACCGCAGAGCAAATCATCGCCCATGCACGTGAACACTTAACGGCGTATAAAATTCCCAAAATTATTGAGTTTTATGATGAGCTGCCGAAAAGCAATATTGGGAAAATATTGAAACGTGCACTAAAATGATATGTAACCGTGAATAATTTTCTTTATTACGAGCGCCCCAGTACCTTCGGTACTAACAGCTGATAAGAACTTGCAGGTGGCGTCGTTGCGAGGCACGAAGCAATCCAGAGAACAAAGCTTCGAACCCTGGATTGCTTCGTGCCTCGCAACGACGCCACCTGCAAGTTCATGTTGGCTGTTTGTACCGAAGGTACTGGCCTGCTCGCAACGACGGATGGTATTTATTGAATATATTGTGAAGTTTATTGGAGGTAGCCTTGGTGCAAGCGTAGCGAAACCAAGGATCTTGGGCAAAACGTGCTCCTTGGTTTCGCTACGCCGCACCAAGGCTAAAGCACATTTCATTAAACGAGGCCATATGACAGCACCTAAATTAACACAAGAACTTCTCAAACAACTGGTGGCTGAAGCAGAGCTCAATAAAGAAGGGAATATTGCAGCCTATATTCCTGAGCTTGCGAATGTGAATCAAGACATGACCGCCATTGCTGTCAAACCGATTGGTGAAGAGACAATCGTTTATGCAAATGGCCCCACCACGCCCACCACCCTGCAAAGCACCGGAAAACTTATACCGTTAATTGGATTGATTGAGTTATATGGCGTTGAAAAAGTGTTGAAATGGGTTAAAGTCGAGCCTTCTGGGGATGATTTTGCATCGATCACCCGCCTTGAGCAATTTGGTCCAGAGCCGTCGAATCCGATGTTAAATTCCGGGGCGATCATGTTATGTTCCCACATCCCCGGTAAAAATGAACAACAATTCACCTGGCTTGAACAATGGACGCATCGTTTATTTAATCACCCTATTAGTATCAATCCTTCTGTGTTTGCATCAGAAAAAAGAACCGGCGATAGAAATCGATCAATTGCCTACATCCTTCAAAGTCGTCGTATTTTAGGGGCATCGGTTGAAGCCACATTAGATCTCTATTTTGCTCTGTGCTCGTATCAAGTCACCATCGAGCAAGCGGTCTATTTACCAGCATTATTAGCTAATTTAGGGAAAGATCCGGATACAAATGAGCAGATTTTATCACCCGAAACCTGTCAAATCACCCTAGCCATTATGGCAACCTGTGGTCTCTATGACGAAACAGGAACACACATGGTACGCACAGGCATACCCGCGAAAAGTGGTGTGTCAGGCTATACTCTGGCCAGCGTTCCAGGAAAAGCCGGCATAGTCACATTGAGCCCCCGTGTAAATGCGAAAGGCAACAGTATTCGAGGTGAATTGATGTTGGAAGCCTTATCAAAAAAAATGAATTGGCATTTTGCTTCGGTAGCGTAGGCTGGTGCGTAGGTTGGGTTGAGCGAGAGCGAAGCCCAACAAAACCGCCCATGTTGGGCTTCGCTCTCGCTCAACCCAACCTACGCACCAACCTACACCGATTAACTCCCTAAACTTAATGACAGTGAACCTACGCACATCACAAAACCATACACTGCACTCCATTGAAAGGCTTTGAAACAATCTTTTGGATCGCGACCAGTAATCAAGTACTGCTGGTAAATGAGCACTAATGCCCCAGCTACCCAACTTAAATAAAACGCTTCATTAGCGTGAAGATTATAGGCAATGGGCAACCATAGGCCATGCATGACGGCCTGTAATACTCCAATAATCCATCGATCATGAGCTCCAAATAAAACCGCAGTTGATTTTACCCCAAGCCGGAGATCGTCCTCTCGATCAACCATCGCATACATCGTATCGTATGCAATGACCCATAGTATATTGATCATAAACAGCAACAGCGTGTCGCGGTTCAAATCCACCGCTGATGCGGTGTATACCATTGGAATTGAAACAGAAAAAGCTAAGCTTAAAACCAATTGGGGCGCCTGAATAAACCGCTTGCAAAAAGGGTATAGAATTGTCACGGACAACCCGACTAAAGCATAATAAAAACAGTGAAGCGGTAGTTGAATAACAATAAAAAAGGCGATGAACAACAACATCATAAAGAGAAGAATAGCCTGAGGCACGTTGACCTCGCCTGTTGTGAGCGGTCTTTGGGAGGTTCTGCGCACATGTTTGTCTACATGTCTATCGGCCAAATCATTCACAACACACCCGGCTGAACGCATCACAATGGTACCGAATAAAAAATAGAGTACCAAGTGAAGCGATGGCTTGCCGTGATTGGCTATCCACAGCGCGATGGCCGTTGGAAACCATAATAATAAGATCCCTATTGGCTTGTCCAATCGCATCAATCGCACATAAGGATTAGACTTCATTTGTAATACCTCTATGTTGGAACGTTTAGAAATAAATCTAAAAAATGCGTAAAATTTACTATCCTTACAACTGTTACGCTCCCTAACGGTCGCGGCTCGGTTTCCGGTTGGAGTCTGAGCCGCGACCGTTAGGGAGCGTAACAGTTCATTATCTAATCTGCATATACATAGCAGGTAAAAAAATCTCCTTGAGATAAAATGGATAGTTCTCTCGTAACTTAAAATACGACGATCGTAGCCAAAGCGCATGATCACAAGTGCGTTGAATGGATTCTGGCAACCATTGAAATTCAGCCGAAGCGTGGCCTATGGGGTAATGAACCAATGATGTACGCTGAACAATGGCAGAATTATAAATCAGAGCACCTAATGATTGTGTCTTTAATTGGTCAAAAAAATCTTGGCAGCTGACATAAGTACTTTCCGGTACCAAGGTGCGGGCATACCAACAGGGCTCCCCGTTCGCTGTGATCATAATCTCTCGCTGCCATAAGGGCCCTACAAATCCCTGGTTTAGCACATGCAATGAGGCCTCTCCGGCCTCCAGTGCCAAACGGTCAGTTAAACGATGGGGGTAGACAAGCCATGAGCGTAACCCGTGTTGTATATGAGCTGTCATCAAAAAAAGGACCGTTGAGTAGATTGATGAGCGATAGAACATGAGGCCATCTGTGCACGGTAAATTTTTTCGCGAGCACTGACTTTATGCGCAACAGCTACCAACCAAGGCTTTCTCAAATACGTTCTTTGTTGATACCCGCCTATACCTTCATGATAGGCCAGATATAATTTATAGGTATTCTTCCGCGAAATTCTCGCTCGCTTATAGGCTTCATTGGCATACCAACCAACAAAATCAACGCCATCTCCAAAATGATCACGTGTAGCAAACACACCACCTCGCGATCGTTTATAAAGTGCCCATGTCCCACGTAACGCTTGTGAATATCCATATGCGCTTGAAGGTCTTGTCCAGGGGAATATCCATAATAACTTTGTTCGTTCAGGTTGTGCATTGGCATCAAATTTTGACTCTTGATGAATAATGGCCATTTGAACAGTAACTGGAACATGCCAACGCCGTTCCACATCTTTCGAATCGCGATACCAGCTGGGATATTGTTTAAAAATATTGCATAAATTATTTACGTCTCGTGGCGGAGGCTGTGTCACACAACCGGATATAAATATAACCGCAACTACAATCCAAAACATCCTCATTTGTTCTTGCTCCTAATACGTCAATTTCCACCTATTTTAACGAATTAAATCTTGATTTGTCACTGTGATCGTTCAAAATAAGAGAACTAATTACCGCTTTGCAGGCGATATGAGCGTAGGTTGGGTTGAGGAAGGTCAAGCCGAAGCCCAACATGGATGGTTTTGTTGGGCTTCGGCTTGACCTTCCTCAACCCAACCTACACGCAAGCAGCTTTGTTCAAACTCCACACAGGACTTCCATGACCATCTTAGTATTTGATATTGAAACGATTCCCGATGTTGACGCGGGTCGCAAATTATATAATCTCCAGGATCTATCAGACCAAGACACCGCCCAAGCGTTGTTTGCTTTACGGCGAGCAAAAACAGGCAACGACTTTCTCCCTCACTATTTGCAAAAGATTGTCGCCATTTCACTCGTGCTCTGCAATGCGAAGCAACTTAAGGTTTGGTCATTGGGGGATGAAACATCGGATGAAAAAGAATTAATCACGCGTTTCTTTGGCGGCATTGACAAACATACCCCAACACTTGTCAGTTGGAACGGCAGCGGATTTGATTTACCGGTATTGCACTATAGGGCTCTTTTACATGGCATTCCTGCGCCAACCTACTGGGAATCAGGGGAAAATCAACAAGCGTTTCGCTGGAACAACTATTTAAACCGCTTTCACTACCGTCACCTGGATCTCATGGACGTTATCGCTGCGTATCAAAACAAAGCATTCGCCCCGCTGGATCAAATCGCTTCCATGCTCGGATTTCCAGGAAAAATGGGCATGAGCGGCGCGCACGTATGGGATGAATATTTGGCCGGACATCTTAGCCAGATCCGTAATTATTGTGAAACAGATGTATTAAATACCTATTGCGTTTATCTGCGCTTTGAACTTATTCGCGGCGTTATCAATCAATCTGAGTATGATAACGCATTAGAGCGCCTTCAAGTTTATCTTCACGATGAAAACAAGCCGCATTTACAGGAGTTTTTAGACCACATGAGTATCACTCCTCAGGAAAAGCAAAAAGATTAAATCCAATAAGCTTGCCGGCTAGGTTGGGTTAGGTCTTTTTGCGCGAAGGATCGCCTCGCCGAAGACCTCTTATTGATCACTTAATGCTTTTATGATACTATATTTCACATCTTTGTATTGAGACATTGATTGTTTCAAAATAATTAAGTTACAAGCACCTGCGGAGCTTAAAACATGCCACCAAGAATACCAGGAATTTTTGCATTAAGACCTCGTCCAAATCAAGCTGCAAGTCAGCAGGTTGAAAATGCAGATCACGTGGTTGATATGCAAGACGCGAGAGTAAGAGGCGATTATCTTAATCGCCTTTGGGACGAAGCTGGAGGCCCAACACTATCAGGAAACCAAAATGAATATCGGGTGCGCAGTAGCGTTTTTGGAGTACTTGTTGTCGACGACGAGCCTGCATTCACTCAAGTACTAAACGCAAGTTTATTTCATTCGGTACAAGCAACCACTCTGCCTGCCCAAAGTAAAAATGCGAAAGCATTATCTGAGATTGCAGGGTTTGATTGTAACGATATTCCAGATCATCTTTGCTGTTTATTAAGTAGGGAGATTATGGATGATCCAGTATTCGATCCCAATCACCCAGCATACAAATTTGAACGAGCATGGATTGAAAAAAGATTAGTAGACAAACAGGAAAATCCATTTACACGAACTCATCTACTGCAAGTCAATCTTGTTAGTGATAACGAACTAAAAACAAAAATTAATTTATTCATGCAGTCTGTACAACATGATACATTTTGCGATCTTAAATCTGGTTTTTAAAACTGTAAAAATTTTTAGACAAAAGGCTACTTCAGGAATAGAGTTATATTACGATTTGGTTCGCCGTTCTGTTGGGCTTCGCTCTCGCTCAACCCAACCTACGCTGATCCATTCGGGATTGCATTTCTATCGTCTTCATCATGATTTGGCACTGTACTGTTTAAAATCGATCGCCGTACCACGCCCAAAAATGGAATAAAACACAGGGCTAACAAAAATGAGGCTTGAAAGAGCCCTACCCAACCAAAAGACGATTCAATGATGGCTGACACAGGGCCAGATAAAACGCGTGGAAGTGCTGCAATAGAAACGAAGATGGAAAATTGAGTTGCAGTGTAACGCTTGTCTACGAGACGCATGATGAATACGACAAGAGCGGTTGTGCCCATTCCTGCGGCAAAATTATCGCCGATGACCGCGAGAACAAACAACTCAATGTGGTTACCTTTCATCGCCAAAGCAACAAATAATAAATTAGTAACTGCTTGCAACAAACCAAAACTAACCAATGCTTTATAAAGCGACCATCGCATCAAAATAATCCCGGAGAATAGCCCCCCTATCAACAGCGAAACGACACCGACAACTTTATTAACTATGCCGACAGTATCCAAAGAAAAACCCAGTCCTTGAATGAGAAATGGCATCATGATGCCACTGGTCGAGGCTGTAAAGGCTTCACCTAATTTGAAAAAGAAGATAAACAGTAATAACGACAAAATACCTGGACGAGACAATAATTCTTTCAATGGAGACAAAAACGTACCCATCAAACTCAACGGAGACATATCCGTTTTTGAAGGCTCAGGACTCAATAAAGTAGCTATCATTCCGGGTATCATTAATAAACCCATCACGCGATAGGTCGCGGCCCAACCAAAATGCTGCGCAAGTATCAGCGCGACCCCTCCTGAGAGAACAATCGCCAGACGGTAACCTGATACCGCAAGCGATGCACCAATGCCATGCTCAGGAAAGGGTAAGTATTCAGTACGGTGTGCATCAATGGCAATGTCTTGCGTTGATGAACAACACGCAAGAAGAAATGCGAGAAAAGCCATCCAGCTGGGGTGTTGTATGGGCGATCCCCAGGCCATAAGATTCAATCCGATTAAGATCAAAACTTGGGTACAGAGCATCCAACTGCGTCGCTTGCCGATTCGTAATAAAGAATATCGGTCGACTATAGGAGCCCAGAGCATTCGATAAACATAGGGCAGGCTCAATAAACTGAGCATGCCTGTCGCCATCACGGGCATTCCAGCACTCGCATACCACGCCTGAAGCGTGCTGCTGACTAGAGCCATAGGAAGACCAGAGGAAAATCCAAGAATAAATACAATGAAAAGGCGTTTGTTCATTAGTGCCTTTGACTCTAAAGTTAAGTGAGTTAATCGGAGTAGGTTGGTGCGTAGGTTGGGTTGAGGCTGGTAAGCCGAAGCCCAACAATATCATCATGTTGGGCTTCGGCTTACCAGCCTCAACCCAACCTACGCACCAACCTACAGTCGAATTAAGCTTCGCTTTTTTTCACAGAAACTAAATGAATATTGAATATTAGCGTTTCATTAGGACCAATTGGACCACCTACGCTACGATCGCCATAGGCTAAAGAAGCAGGTACGTAGATTTCCCAAGTTGAACCTGATGGCATTAATTGAAGTGCTTCAACCCATCCTGGAATGACTTGCGACAGTTTAAACGTCGCTGGTTTACCTGTTTTTGAAGTACTGTCAAACACTTCACCATTAATCAAATGGCCAGTATATTCAACGGTAACCATGTCTTCTTTCGAAGGTTTTTCACCAGAACCATTTTTGATAACTTTATATTGCAAGCCGCTCGGCAATGTGACGACGCCAGGCTTAGCTTTGTTTTCAGATAAAAATTTTGTACCAGCAGCTTTGTTTTCATCAGATTTTTTAGAAACTTCTGCAGCACGTTTCGCCATTACATCTTTCTGAAACTTCGCCAGGACTTCTTTCACTTGATCGTCGGTCATCAACGATTTAGGATTATTCGTCATCCCGTCATTAATACCCTGCGCCATGACTGCAGCATTGATATCAATGCCTTGTCGTTTGAAATTTTTACCTAAATCATCACCAATACTGTATGACAACTTGTCAGTATCAGTTTTAAGTGTCGTTACATCTGTTGCAGCCATTGTCGATGACATCACCAATCCCATGGCCGCTGCAGCGACTAATTTTATTTTCATAAACAATCCCCTTTATTAACATTCATCGTCAAAAAATTCATGCAAAAATGCAGAACTATTTTGCCTAAATTCAAATAGAAATGCTAGTATCATTTCTATTTAGTTTTGCCCTGCCCTCAACATGGAGAAGTTTCCGATGAACAGCAACCACTTTAATACACGTGCGATTCACGCGGGGCAGGAACCTTGCCCAAGCACTGGCGCAGTCATGACACCGATTTATGCGACTTCAACCTATCGCCAATCGGCACCCGGCGTTCATCAGGGGTATGAATACTCACGGACAGACAATCCAACACGTCATGCTTATGAAGCATGTCTCGCGAGTCTTGAGTCTGGCACACGCGGATTTGCCTTCGGTTCAGGAATGGCGGCTATTAATACCGTGACAGATTTGTTAAATGCTGGTGAGCACGTCATTGCCATGGATGATCTATATGGTGGTACATTTCGTTTATTTGATAAAGTCAAAACGCGAACATCAAATTTAGAGTTCTCATTTGTTGACATGGCTAGCGTCGAGAATATTGAAGCGGCCATTCGTCCCAATACGCGAATGATTTGGGTTGAAACGCCTTCAAACCCGATGCTCAAATTAGCTGATTTGAACGCCATAGCTGCCATCGCCAAACGACGGGGATTAATAAGCGTCGTAGATAATACTTTTGCATCGCCCTGGATCCAGCGACCATTAGAATATGGATTTGATATCGTTCTGCATTCTGCAACCAAATACCTAAATGGACATTCGGATGTTGTCGGCGGCATCGTCGCGGTTGGTGATAATGCTGAATTAGCTGAGAAGATGGCTTTTTTACAAAACGCCTCGGGCGGCATTGCCGGACCCTTTGATAGTTATTTGGTCTTGAGAAGTTTAAAAACATTACCTATTCGCATGCAACGCCATTGTGAGAACGCACGCGCGATGGCAGCATGGCTGGAGCGTCATCCACGTATATCCAAGGTCATCTATCCAGGTCTTGTTTCACATCCACAACATGCACTAGCCATTGAACAAATGCATGATTTTGGCGGAATGATCACAATGGTCATCGATGGCAGTCTTGAAGATACAACCCGATTTTTATCACGATGCGAATTATTTACCTTGGCCGAAAGTCTAGGCGGTGTTGAAAGTTTAATTGAGCACCCCGCCATCATGACGCATGCGTCTATACCCGCGGCACAAAGACAGAAATTGGGTATCGTCGATGGATTGGTGCGTTTATCCATTGGCATTGAATATATTGATGATATGATAGCCGATTTAGATTATGCCTTAAGGAAATAAGAAAAAATGCAAACAAAGACGCACCCTAAAAGCGGCATCCTTTACGGTATTCTTGCGCTTATTAGCCTGACCGTGATAACCAGCTTATGTTTTATTCCGATTCTGATCATTGGCCTGTTTAAACTTATTCCCATTGAAGCGTGGCGAATTGCTTGCACAAAAGGTGTTGATCACATGGCGGTCATTTGGAGCGGGATGACAACGGCCTATGCTAAACGTTTTTGTCCTGTGGAATGGAAGATCACCGGAATCACGCAATTTAATTCACAACAATGGTACCTCGTCATTGCGAATCATCAAAGCTGGCTAGATATTGTGATTTTGCAAAACTTTTTTCATCAAAAAATACCCGTGCTTAAGTTTTTTGTCAAAGCACAACTCAAATGGGTGCCTTTATTTGGATTTTCATGGTGGGCAATGGGTTGTCCATTTATGAAGCGATACTCAAAAGAGTACATTGAGAAAAATCCTCATAAAAAAGGGGCCGATATCAAAGCCACGCAAAAAGCATTGAAACTGTTCAAGAGTTATCCGTCGGCCATCATCAGTTTTATTGAAGGCACGCGCTACACGCCAGAAAAGCACCTAAATCAACAATCACCTTACCTGCATTTACTAAAACCTAAAGCGGGCGGAATCGGGCAGGTCATCAGCGCTATGGGGAAACAATTACAACCGTTGATTGATGTCACCATCGTCTACCCAAAGCCCAACACTACATTATGGGATTTTTTATGCCGTCGCATCCAAACAATCAGCGTCAACATACGCCAATTGGAGGTTCCAGAAATTTTTACCTGTTCTGAAGATGCGCTGCAGGATGGTTATACGCAGGATAGCTTTCGAGCATGGATAAATGATCAGTGGGCAACGAAAGATGCGTTGATTACGGTGATGAAGGAAGCAGTAGATAGATAGGGGTCACAGTCATCGTTTCGCCACTTCAGTGGCATTTGTCAAACCTTCGAAAGGCACGGATGCCTTTCGAGAGCGGCATGGATGCGTATAGCGTGTTTGACAAATGCCACTGAAGTGGCGAAACGATGACTTAAACCAAAGAAAGAGGTTTACAATGCCCGCAAAAAAGAACATGTTTGCTCAGATCCCCTCAGGCATATGGGCTCTTGGATTCGTCAGCATGTTGATGGATCTCTCATCTGAAATGATCCACAGTTTACTGCCTTTATTCATGGCAACCCAACTTGGCGCAAGCATCTTCGTAATTGGCCTCATTGAAGGGGCTGCTGAATCAACTGCACTCATCGTCAAGGTATTTTCAGGTGTCTGGAGTGATTATCTGGGAAAACGTAAAGGACTTGCCGTCTTCGGTTATGCCTTGGGGGCCTTGGCCAAGCCTCTATTTGCTATTGCAACAACACTTGGAACCGTGATTACAGCACGATTTATTGACCGTATTGGCAAAGGGATGCGTGGCGCACCCCGTGATGCCCTGGTCGCGGATATTTCACCCTTACATATACGTGGTGCTTCATTTGGGTTACGCCAATCTCTCGACACCTTAGGCTCGCTAATTGGTCCATTACTTGCGTTAGGCTTGATGCTATTGTTAGCCAATGATTTCAGAGCGGTATTCTGGATTGCAGTAATTCCCGGTTTTTTGTCTCTGGCCCTACTCTTCTTTTACGTTCATGAGCCCAATATAAATGGCAATGCCGCACGCTTCAATCCAATTTGCCGCAAAAGTCTAAAGCGATTAAGTCCTTCCTACTGGTGGTTAGTTGGCATTGGTGCCATATTTACGCTTGCCCGGTTTAGTGAGGCTTTTTTATTGCTACGCGCACACCAAGGTGGGATCCCAGCTGCCCTGGTCCCGCTGGTGTTAGTCATCATGAACCTTGCCTATACCCTTACAGCCTATCCGTTCGGCAAACTCTCCGATAAGGTAAATCACTCCAAACTGTTAGCACTTGGCCTTGTGGTACTCATCATGGCTGACTTGGTACTTTCCATCAACGATCGCTGGGTTATCATCATTACAGGAGTGTCTTTATGGGGTATTCACATGGGAATGACACAAGGCTTACTGGCAAGAATGGTCGCTGATTCATCACCAGCCCGGCTGCGTGGTACTGCATATGGTTTTTTCAATTTGGTCAGCGGAATCTCGATGCTGATCGCAAGCGCCGTTGCGGGACTTCTCTGGGACAGGTATGGGGCGCCATTTACCTTTTATACAGGCGCTGGTTTTTCTGGAGTAGCACTGATTGGTGTGGTCATACATTCTTATCGAATAAAATATAGACTATTTTAATACGAGTGTCACGGTTCAATATCTTGTTTTTAGAAGCGCATCCAGCTAGACTAACTTAGATTGAAAATCTGTGCTAAAATTAAACTTAAGAACTAACTTTCTGGAGTAATTTATGAATAGGAATACGGTATCATCGCTTTCTCGTAATGGAGAGTCAGTGCTTTCAACCAATAAGGTACTGCGTAATACGTACTTATTGTTGAGTATGACGTTTATGTTCAGTGCAGTGACTGCATATGTTTCCTATGCAATAGGCGCACGTCCTATGAACCCTCTGCTTATGATAGGCGGCGTATATGGTTTAATGTTTCTAACCCATTCATTGAAAAATAGTCCATGGGGTATTCTTAGTGTGTTTGCCTTTACGGGTTTTCTCGGTTACACACTAGGCCCCATTCTCAATATGTATATGGATCACTATTCTAATGGTCAGCAATTAATTGCAACGGCTTTAGGTGGTACTGGTCTTATTTTCTTTGCCTTATCGGGATATGTACTGACGACGCGAAAAGATTTCAGCTACATGGGCGGGTTCTTGTTTGTTGCAATGATGGTTGTTGTACTGGCTATGCTTGCTAATCTTTTCTTCCAAATGCCGATGTTAAATCTTATCATTTCAGCTGCATTTATGTTGATTTCATCCGGTTTAATTCTGTTCCAAACCAGTGAAATCATCCACGGTGGTGAAACCAATTATATTTCAGCGACGGTATCTTTGTTCGTCTCTATTTATAACTTGTTTATCAGCTTATTGAATCTGCTTGGTGCTTTTTCAGGTAGAGAATAGAATAACCATTCATCTGGCATTGCGGGGATCTCAAATCCCCGCAGCATCACAAACACTATCTTCCATGCTTTCAAACTTTAATCAGCCCCTGTCTATTGGCTCCCTGACACTCAAGCACCGATTAATTCAAGGCCCTTTGGCTGGATTCAGCTGCGCCCCTTTTCGTCAACTGTTTTCACTTTTCACCCCCCCTGCTTACTGCGTGTCGGAAATGTTATCTGCTCACGATGTTCTCCATAAACATCAACCCAATGGTCGCTATCTTTATCGATCGCCAGAAGAAGAGGTGCTCTGCTATCAAATTGCCGGAACAGATCCAACCGTAATGGCAGAGGCCGCCATCAAACTTGAACACCTCGGCGCTGATTTGATTGACATCAATTGTGGTTGTCCTAAGCCTAAGATTCGAAAAAAAGGCGCAGGAAGCATGTTACTTGAAGAACCTCAGCGCTTACTCGCGATTGTAAAAGCGATTCGCCTTGCTATCCAATGTCCTCTTACTGTTAAAATTAGACTTCAAGGGAATATCAATGACATTGCTCTTGCCAGAGGGATAGCAGATGCCGGTGCTGATGCGTTGATCGTTCATGGCAGACGTTGGCGCGATGATTATGACCAACCCTGCGACTTGCAACAAATCGCTCAAATCAAACAATCAATCTCAATACCTGTTATCGCAAATGGTGACATCGCAGATCTCTACTCACTGCAACGGGCGCTGGTAAAAACAGGTTGTGACGGGGTGATGATTGGCCGCGCAGGCACTGGGAAGCCGTGGATTTTTCAAGAATTACTCGGTGGTGAAAAGGGAAATATTGATTATGCGCGTCTAACAACCCTTTTTATCACTCACCTACAACTTTTGACAGCACTCGAAAGCGAACATCAAGCGGTGTTACAAAGTAAATCGCTGGTTAGGTATTATTTCAAAGACCGGCTGAGTATCGACGAATTACAAACCTATTATCGTTTATCAAGCCTGCAAGAAATAGAATCGTTCTTATCCTTTTAGGCAAAAAAATAACTCTCCAGGTCTGCAAATCAGGTCTCGGTCATCGTTTCGCCATTTGTCAAACACGTTATACGCATCCATGCCGTTCTCGAAAGGCATCCGTGTCTTTCTAAGGTTTGACAAATGCCACCGAAGTGGCGAAACGATGACTGAGACCGCAAATCATCAGTAGTAACTCATTACTTATATGATATAATGTACGTTTTTTACTCTGAAAAGATACTATGACATTAAAAACTTCCTATAAACTTCGCGAACTACGAGATATTCTTTTTGCAACAAAACCCGATGATCTGCTCAGTAAAATCTGCCGACTTCCACCGGACGAAGGATATCCTGTAAAGCCCTTGCTGGTTATCATAGATGATTCTGTCCACATGATTGAACCATCCGTCATTTCGAGAGAGCAAGCGCAACCTTATCTTCAGAATCGTCATCATCCAAGATCAGGAATAGCTCGATTAAAAGCGAGATATGGAGATGCATGGGAGCCCAGTTTGGAGCATTCAACTATTCGTTTTTATTCCGTGCTCACTGAACGTGAATTAAGTTTTGGAGAGCCGCTTACTTCCAATAGTCATTATTACATACAGGAAACTTCTGAGTGGCGCTATTGCAGGCGAGCTAGCGAGGGCTTGAGTGCTCTGTCCTTAAATGAAATGCAAAAAAAATATCTTGCCAATCACTGCCAATTATCCAAAGCCCAAAAACTGCATGAATGGACTCCTACTCAAATCCAACAAATGTTAAAAGAAACGAGTGCATACGAATTACTACACATGGACTGGGAAAAACAGAGCGTCTGCCAATGGGACATGCAAGAACAGTTCGCGCACTTTTTGGTTGACTGTTGTTTTGTGATACATAAAAATATTCATATCGCCTTTACTCACCGTCCACCACTCATTATTAATTTTCCAGAAGACCAAACTCAAAGAGAGCACCATCTTAATCAAAGTCACGCTAATATTGTAAAGATTTTCAACGTTGGACTGGCTGGAGTCAGTTATTCATCAGAGACTCTTATTTCTCGTATCAATGAAAAAAAAATTGAATATTCACAGTGCCTCTATGTTGGATTAACACAAGACAACACAAGAATAACTTCTTTACCATCATTAGATAATATAATACATATTGAGCCAACGGAGATTAACCAGATTTTTCATTCTTTAGAACGGGGACTCCAAGTAAAAAGGAAAGAATATGAAGAACAAGCCTATCAAGTGGGAACCTCAGCAAGCCTACGTTTAACATTATTCGGCACAGCCCATGTTCACGTTGACCCCGAAAAAGCAGCAAACCCACCTCCGCCATATCGTAAATGGACTCAGTTATGAATACTTTTCTCAATGCAATCAATACCGCTCTAGCGATCTTTGTTGAGCAAACACAAGCGAACATGCATTATTTGCTTGTAATGGTTATGTTCCTCTATGCGGTCTTCGTTGCCACTCGCATGTTTCCTTTTATATTGGCATTGGGGATCTGGCCAAGAAAGCCTTATGGACTTCCAGGCATTTTTTTTGCTCCATTTCTTCATGTGAATTTTAATCATCTTTTTTTTAATACCGTTCCACTGGTTATTTTAAGTAATTTTTTACTGATCAATGGCCTGCATTATTTTTTAATGGTAACACTATCCATCACGATCATCAGTGGTTTATGTATTTGGTGTTTTGCCAAGCCCGGGATTCATTTGGGGTCAAGTGCTGTCGTAACGGGTTATTGGGGGTTGCTGGTCACCAATATTTATCTCCAAGGTACGCTTATGGCTGTGATGTTAGGTATTGTGTGCTTTTATTATTTCGCCGGGATATTTTTAGGTGTGTTTCCAGGCAAAAAAGGTGTAAGCTGGGAAGGTCATTTATTTGGATTACTGGCCGGTATTGGAACCAGTTATCTTGTTATTATGTAACAACTTACGGAATTACGTGTAGCCTTGGTGCAGCAAGGTCATTTTTAAACACCAACAGGAGATTCTCATGCAAAAAAAACTGATAGTAGGCCTAGTCGCCTCCATTTCACTCATTAGCATGAACGCTCATGCGAACTGGCTATGCAATATCGCCAATCAAAATGGTCATCAATGGACTGTGGCGGCACCTGATGAAAACTCTGCAGAAGCGATGTCACAACGCGTTTGTAACCAAAACAACATTAAACCTGCAGAATGCATCCCTGATTGTTTCGATAATGGCATTAAAGCCGGGCGATGGCACTGTGCAGTGACTAACAAAATGGGTCAACACTGGTCGTACTTCGCGCCAACGCGCAAAGAAGCGGAAGCATTATCACAGCATGGTTGCAGCATCGCGAGCTTAACACCAGTGAACTGTAAACCGACTTGTATTCCGGAGTAAGGCTGAGCGCCCGAGTAACTTGCACTAGTACCGTTTCCATTTGTTTTGACCGGTTTGTCTTTGAGAGCGAAGCGAGTCGGAGCAACAATTCCCGCCGTAAAACCAATGCTAGTAAAGGCATGCCTTCTCCCGATGTCGGGAGAAGGTGCCCGACGGTCCGACCCGGTCACATCGGTTACACAAATGACCGGACACATAGGTAACAGTTAACATGCATCCAGATAATTTAAAGGAGTATCTGTGATGCCTTGGTTAGAGACTGAACCTAGGATTGAAAAAATGAAGTTTATTTCAGCAGTGTCAGATATTAAAAATGAACTGACATTTAAAGAGTTATGTAAAAATTTCAATATCAGTTGTAAATTAAAGATGAATATTTAAGCGTGTTTTTTTTCCTGCCTTCTAAATGCATACCTGGAGCCGAGCTGAAGTTCTTAATCATATGAACTTTATAAAGTCGCCCATAGAAAAAGCAATCTTTTTTACGTCGATTCTTTGTGTGCTATAATATTACATAATGATTTTGATGGAGAGCATGTTATGCCTAATGATGATCGGATTATAGATAGAGAGCTGATAACAGAGTTAACAGAGCTTACCAAACACTATAAATCATTATCTGTTAGTGATGGGAGCAGTCTCATTCGAGATGATGTATCCGGCTTCGTAAAATCCTTGCAAGACATCAACCCTGAAGAAACGACCTATAGCCAAATTAGTAAGCTCGCGAAACAGGGTGGGGAACTACTTGTTACATTATCGACACCCGAGCAACAAGCCGAATATGCATTTGTATCTGGAATGCTTCAGAGATTGAGAGAAACTAGGGCTTATCAAGCGACAGACAGAATTCGTGGTGCCCATATACCCCATATCGCCAAGTTTTTACCTTTGTCTGCCTTGAATAAATTAGTCGATGTCAATATCGATTTTAAAGCGTTTTCAGAAACGGAGCGTTTAGGTCAACTATTATTTCTTCGCATTATAGAAGGAAATGAACGAGCTATTAAAGCGATATTACAAACGGACCCAGAGCTCATGCGGTACCGAGGTAATATCACCAATGCTTTAGGTCAAACATTTAAAAACGTTAACGCGTTTGAATTGGCTTTACATCCACATCAACTGGCATACTTAAATGTGAGAGGAACACTCTCAGACGCTGAAGAAGCTAAACGCCGTGTAGATGCTATTTTTATTCAACCTTATAGTGAAGAAATAAAGCGAGCAATAAAAGAAAACTTGGGCCAACAATTACTCCATCACGCTATACGAGGTAATCAACAAGCCGTTGTCGAAATTCTTACTCGATATCCTGAGATTTTAAAATACAGAGGCAACATTGTTGATGAATCGGGTCGAGAATTTAAAGACGTTACGGCTTTTAAATTGGTGTTATGGGCTTTAGATGTTCATCACATGGTACCAGCGATGCTTGCGTGCGTGACTCAAAATAAAAAAGGCGAAGAATTAGGCCCTGAATTATCAGAACAATATGAGGCGGTTACAAAGGAAGGTGGGGGCGTACACTATACCATCGGATGTGGTCTTCTAAAGGTATCTAAAGACCCAAGTCAATTACCAGAGTTTGAAAGGAACCTATTTCTCAACCAATTACTAGACTGCCATAATGGATGCATTCAATTCGGTGATAAGCTATTTTATTTCAATAATCATCGTTCACCTAAAGTACTTCAAGCAATTACCGACACCAACGACATTAAAGCGTTACAACGCATCATGAATAGAGAAGACAGACCCCTGAAACAAGATACATTGCAGATAACAAGCCAAGAGGATGAGCTCAGGGTTATTGAACTCGTAAGCGTTTCTCGTCATATGTTCCAAGAAAAGCATTACGACTTTACCCCCCTCATCACGGCGCTTCAGGAGTATGTTCGTAATTATCCTAATTGGACGAATGAAGAGTGTATAGCGCATTGGTGTACTGTAGTGGGTTTGTTACAGCGTTATATGCCAGCGCATGTTGCTCAACATTACTGTAATCCGAACGAGTCGTTTGACCCGACGGGAGATGGTAGAACACCACCAACTTTTAAAGAGCAAATATTAAAGCGGACCTTAATTCTTTATAACTATCAAGTCAATAAACCAGTGCCTTGGTGGGCTCGCCCGGGTGTCGGGATTTCTAAGGTACTTGGTAATGATTTTGGTAGTGTGCGTGGGTGTGCGCGCGGGGGGGCGGGAGTGGAGTGGACGGTGGCCGTTGGCGCTGGCGGACGGCGCGACGCGGCGCCGTCGATTGATTTCGTGGCCTTAACGGCCTTATGTGAAATGAGAACTTCCGAATTGCTCGAACTTAAACAGCAGCTCGATTTACTTCAAAAGCCGGATGCGGGATCTGAGCCTGCTCGTTGCTCCCTGTAGTAAGGTGGTGCAAGCGCAATAGCCGCTGGCAGGCTATCAATGTTTAATGAAGAGCGACCTCATGAAGGTATCGAGTTTAATAGGCCTGTTTGGCTTTATACGCAATCACCTCGAACGTTTTCATCTAAATTATCTAAAGTCGAATATGATTCTTCTTTTGAGGTGACGAGAAGAGTTCGCACCAATGGAACGATGAAATGGAAAGGTGAGGAGCTTTTTGTTTCGGAAACATTAATTGGAGAAACTATTGCTATGAAGCCTCTTTCAGAAGATGAGTGGACATTATTCTTCTCATTTCTGCCAATAGGAATTTTTAATGAAAAAACATGCAAAGTAACTAAATTATGTTAAATTAATGTTACCGATGTGACCGGTCTTTTTTGTTACCTATGTTCCGGTCACAAACTACTGATCATCGTTTTTTACGGCAGAAATCGCCGCGCCTTAATCGCTTCGCTCTCAAAGACAAACCGGTCAAAACAAATGGAAACGGTACTAGGTCGGTTGGGTTGAGTGAGAACGAAGCCCAACATGACGATTTTTCTCAGTTTAGGAATGCAAACGAAACTTTCGCCAAAAGAGCAACAGACCGATGCTCAAAAAAATCAATGGCGCGAACCAAAGCATTGCGGTAATTCCTTTTAATGGCGGTTTAAATAAAATAAAATCACCATAACGATCAGTTAAATATGTAATGATGTCATGATCACTCTGCCCGTCTACTACCCGCCTATACACTTCCATACGTAAATCATTCGCAAGCCCTGCATGAGAGTCAGCCAAATCTTGATTTTGACAAACCAAACAACGTAGCTCACTTAACAGGTGGTTAAATTGAGATTCTTGTCGCGCCGTTTCAAACGGGTAAATTTCATCTGCATGCAATGCGGTCGCGGGTAATAATAACAAACTGTATATAGACATCGTTGCGAGCGATCTAAGTACCATCGGTACAGACAACCTCAATGAACTTGCAGGTCGCGTCGTTGAGAGGCACGAAGCAATCCAGAGTATGGAACTCCGAACCCTGGATTGCTTCGTGCCTCGCAACGACGCCTGATACAACATTGCACATTTTGTGAAGTTCATTAGAAGGAACTTCGTAAAAAAACGCATAATCAAGCAGCTTTCTCCAACAACGCTAATCTCGGTAAAAATTCTTTTTGCCAGACAAGCATTGTTAATGCACCAACATGGCGATAGCGAATCAGCCCTTTTTTATCAATCAAAAAGGTTTCAGGCGATCCATAGACACCCATATCGATAGCTACTTTACCATCAACATCTTCACCAACCTGCTGGAAAGGGTTTCCCCATTCTTTCAACCATTCTCTGGCATTTTCAGCTGTATCTTTATAATTGAGGCCATAAATCGACACGCCTTGTTTCGCCAACTGCATAAGGACCACTTGTTCATCCGCGCAAGCCATACACCAGCTGGCCCATACGTTTAACAGGGAAGCATGCCCATTCATTGTAGCTTGCGTAAACGTTTTATCATCGAGTGTATTCAGCGTAAATTTTGGCAGCGGTTGGCCTATTTTGACTGACGGCAGATGATGCGGATCAAGTTCCAAACCACGCCAAAACAACACTGCCAGGACGATAAATAAGAAAAACGGCATGAGTCGCCAATGTAATTTAGTCATGAATGCATCTCCGAAGCTGATTGCTTATTCCTGGTTTTATAATAACGTCTATCTAATAATGCCAATACACCACCTGCCAAAATCATAAATCCCCCTCCCCATATCCATCGAATCAATGGCTTGTAATAAAGCCGAACGGACCATGCATGATCATCGAGGGGCTCTCCCAGTGCTACATAAATATCACGAAACGGTGTCACATCAATGGCTGATTCGGTCATAGCCATTTTTCCGACATTGTATATTCTTTTTTGTGGATAAATCATAACTTCTCGGGTGTGATGTTTAATTTTAAATTCAACTTCACTCCCATGATAATTCGCACCGTTCAATTCAGTTTCTTGTACGAATTGAACATCAAATCCGGCAAAATTCAAATGCTCACCTGGGGCGATACGTACATCATTTTGAACGCCAAATCCCGTGGAAATTGCTATTCCTATCACGGTAACTGCAACACCAATATGCGCAACGGTCATACCCCAAAAAGCCAGGCTAATCTGAAGTGCCCCTTGGTTTTTCGTCTTTATTGAAATGAGTTTGAGCGTACTCAACACAATCCACAGCGCAAGTATTAGGCCCAATATTACAGCGAGATCGGTTGCATGATAAAACAATAATAATGCGAACGGCAACGCAATACTCAAAAGTGCTGGCCACTTCAATCGATTCAATACCACTTTAAAATCATCTTTATGCCATTTCAAATGTACACCTATTCCCATTAAAAAGAATAACGGCAACATGAGTGGAACAAAAACCGCATTGAAATAAGGTGCTCCGACTGACAACTTTCCAAGACCTAATCCATCAATCAATAATGGATAGAGCGTGCCCATCAATACGGTCAACATGGCTGCGAATAAAAGAACATTATTCAAAAATATGCCACTCTCTCGCGAGACGATTGAAGGCTTCGTTCCAAGCTGCAATGTTTGCGCACGAAATGCAAACAAGAGCAAAGAGCCGCCGATAACAACCAGCAAAAAAAATAAAATAAATAAACCACGTTGAGGATCAACTGCAAAGGCATGAACCGAGGTTAAAACACCAGAACGAACCAGGAAGGTTCCAATCAAACTTAAAGAAAAGGCAGTAATCGCTAACAGCAGCGTCCAGGTAATAAATTGCCCCCGTTTCGCGCTCACAATCAACGAATGGATCAAAGCGGTACCCACTAACCAGGGCATAAACGAAGCGTTTTCTACAGGATCCCAAAACCACCATCCCCCCCAACCCAATTCTCGATATGCCCACCAACTCCCTAACGTGATCCCCGCGGTTAAACAACACCATGCTGCCAATGTCCATGGCAGTGTCCATCTGGCCCACGCTGCCTCTACTCGACCCAACCATAGTGCGGCAATCGCAAAAGCAAAGGCCACAGCAAAGCCAACATACCCCATATATAACATGGGTGGATGAAATAAAAATCCAGGGTCTTGTAATAAAGGGTTTAAATCACGCCCTTGACTATTGAGGAGTTCGAATTGTCGTAAAAATGGATTAGAGGTCGTTAATAGAAACAAGATGAAACCGATGCTTAATGCGCCCAGAACAACCATCACGCGTATGCGTATTTCTGCTTCGAGACTCTTGCTAAACAGACTGACCGCCATCATCCATAAACTTAAAATTGCGACCCATAAAAGCATAGAGCCTTCATGCCCGCCCCAAACGGCACACAGTTTATAAAACCAGGGTAGTGATAGACTTGAATTGGTCAGTACATAACTTACGGTAAAATCATCCATTAGAAAACAAAGTGTTAAACAAACATAGGCGATACTCACAAAGAAAAATTGCCCAAAGACAAACCGACTCGCCATGTTTTGCAGTTGTTCATCCGCTTGTTTCAAACCTATAGAAGGCACAACCACCAGCAATATCGAAAACAATAATGCAATAATTAATGTAAACAAACCGGCTTCAGCGATCATTGATTTAACGCTTCCTTCACTTCAGGTGGCATATAGTTTTCATCATGCTTCGCCAATATTTCCACAGCCTTAAACTGCTGTAATTCAGGATGATACACGCCCTGCGCTACAACGCCCTGCCCTTCACGAAACAAATCCGGTAAAATCCCTTTGTAGTTTACGTGAACGGTATGTTTATAATCAGTGATATCAAATTGAACATTAAGCGACTGACCGTTTCGATGAATACTGCCAGGAACCACCATCCCGCCAACTCGAATCGAGCGATTGAGCGGCGCTTTTCCCTGTGATAATTGATCCGGACTAAAAAAAAGACTGATGTTCTGACGTAAGGCGTATAAGACAAGTAATGTTGCCAGCGTAAACACACCCACACTAAAGAGGACAATGATTAACTTACGCTTCCGCACTGGATTCATCATCGTGATGTCTGCTTAAACCAATTTTTCAAAGCGGCTTCAATGCGATTTTTCTGCCATCGACAACCTACGGCATTTAGCAAAAACACAACACTCACCACGCCATATGCAGACCAAACGTAACTTGCATAGCCTCCCATCGACAACCATTGCATCAATCCGTGCATGCGCTATTCCTCATCATCATCACTTTGACCCATTTTTGACGACGCTCACGCCATAGTAATTCATTCCTCGCTTTCGACATCATCACCACTGCGCAATACAAAGCAGATCCGACTAAAATGAATAAAAGCGGATATAACATAGAAAGGTGAATTTTCGGTTTGGACAATGCTAAAATCGTAGATCCTTGATGAAGTGTATTCCACCAATAAACTGAGTAATGAATAATTGGAAGATCCACCAACCCAACCAAACATAAAACAGCGACCACTTTGTCGCCCTGATCTTTATTTTGAAACGCATGACTGGTTGCCAGAATAGAAGCATACAGCAACAACAGAATAAGCTCCGAGGTCAGTCGCGCGTCCCATACCCACCAGGCGCCCCACATCGGCTTTCCCCAGATGCTGCCCGTCACCAAAGCTAGAAGTGTCATACATGCACCCAACTGCGCAACACCATTAAGCATGATACCGGCCAGTTTAATACGCCAGACCAACAATAAAATCGACAAAAATCCCAGGAAAGCATACAACGCCATGGATAAAAACGCACAAGGAACATGAACATATAAAATCCGAAACGCATCACCCTGCTGATAATCAGCGGGCGCAAACACCAATCCCCAGACAAGACCAACCATTAAAAAAAACAAAGCCAAATAGGCCAACCACGGAATGATTCGACCCGATAGTCGGTAATAAGTCTTGGGAGAAGCGAGCTGGTATAATAACATCCACATATTGGGTATATTCAAGACAAAATAAGGGTGAAAATTTTACCATGGTTGTGATTTATTCACAATCATGTCGTAGGTAGGTGCGTAGGTTGGCGCGCACCAACCTACACGCAACTTTAATGCTCGAGCAAGTGTTGTTCAATCCCACTAATTTCACCCGCCAAATCTTGAGCCAGTTTCTCAACCTGCTCGATATCTTGCCCTTCAACCATAACGCGTAATACGGGCTCGGTGCCGGACGCACGGAGGAGTACACGTCCTTGACCTTGAAGAGACGTATTCAGTTTATTTACCATGTCACACACTTGGCTGTTTTTTGCTAAACTGACCGCTTGAGTAGTCTTCAAATTAACTAACGCCTGCGGCATTAAGGTGATCCCTTCACACAACTGCATTAATGTTTTTTCTTGTTTGACCATAATAGTCAAAACCTGCAATGCAGCGACAATACCATCACCCGTTGTTGTTTTATCTAAACAAACAATATGGCCGGAGCTCTCTCCGCCAATTTTCCAGCCCTTCTCACGCAATATGTCCAGAACATAACGATCACCTACATTCGCTCTGGCAAAGGGGATCCCTAGTTCATTAATCGCCCGCTCCAAACCATAATTACTCATCAAAGTACCAACGACACCACCATGTAATAAACCTTTTTGATGTCTATCTTTTGCAATTATATAAAGTATTTGATCGCCATTTATCAATGCACCTGTAGAATCAACCATGACCACTCGATCGCCATCGCCATCTAATGCGATGCCGATATCCGCACCATATTCTAAGACGTGCTGTCGTAGTAATTCGGGTGCAGTCGAACCGCACTCTTGATTAATATTGAATCCATTGGGTTTATCACCGATGGCAATCACCTCGGCACCCAGTTCTTTAAATACATTTGGCGCGATATGATAGGTTGCGCCATTGGCACAATCCACTACAATTTTTAAACCAGACAAACGTGTCATGGATGGAATGGTAGATTTACAAAATTCGATATATCGACCAGGAGCATCATTCACCCGAGTCACTTTACCTAATACACCGGATGAAATCGTCTCTAATTTTTTTTCAATCTCAGCTTCAATCTCAAATTCAAGGCTATCAGGCAATTTCGTCCCTTCTGCAGAAAAGAACTTAATGCCATTATCCTGGAAGAGATTGTGTGATGCACTAATCACAATCCCCGCGCTCGCGCGCAGCGTTTGCGTAAGATAAGCAACGGCAGGTGTCGGCATAGGCCCCAGCAGCAAGACGTTAACGCCCGCCGCAGACAAACCAGCTTCTAGCGCAGACTCCAACATGTATCCAGAAACACGTGTATCTTTTCCTATAATGACGGTTTTACGCCCACCGTTTGCGAGGACACGGCCTACAGCCCAACCGAGTTTCAGTATAAATTCAGGGTTGATATTAGATAACCCTACGTGACCACGGATCCCATCTGTTCCAAAATATTTACGCTTGTTCATTGTTCCTTTCCTATTAAATTTTTTAACTGATTCGCTGTATATTGGGTATCGCTCTTGCTCAACCCAACATATGCAAGCACAACATAAATTGGCTTAATCGTGTTGTTGGGCTTCGCTCTCGCTCAACCCAACCTACATGCAACCAGCATGCGTAACGCTTGGCTGGTTTCGTTTACATCGTGTGTTCTAATTATTTTTACGCCTTGCATCACTGCGTAAAGCGCAACGGATATGCCCCCTATCATGCGCTCGGACACGCCCTTATTTAATACCTCACCAATAAATCCTTTACGTGAAACACCCAGTAATACAGGAAACTGATGCTGATTGAATACCGACAAGTGGTTTAAAATACTCAAATTATGCGATGTTGATTTCCCAAATCCAATGCCAGGATCCAAGATCACATGCTTTTTAGAAATTCCTGCTTTGATGCAGGCTTCTATACGTGCAGAAAAAAATTGATTAATTTCATCCACCACACCATCTGGATAGTGTGGCGCATCCTGCATCGTCTGTGGGTTTCCTTGCATGTGCATCAAACACACCGGAACATCAAGCCGCCGCGCTGTATCCAAAGCATTCTCACCTTGAAGCGCGGTAATATCATTTATCATTGAGGCGCCTGCTGCAACGGCTTGTTCCATCACGGGTGCTTTACATGTATCAATTGAAATACACACATCGCTTCGTTCACGTATTGCCGCAATCACCGGGATAACGCGCGATAGTTCTTCATCTACTGAAATGGATTCATAACCACCATGTGGATTAGATGCCTCACCACCAATATCAATCAAATCAGCGCCTTGTTGCACCATATCAAGGGCTCTTTTACAGGCTTCCTGGATATTCTGATAACGTCCGCCATCTGAAAAAGAATTGGGCGTGATGTTCAACACGCCCATGATAAGTGGCTTGGTAAATGATGGAGATGAGCACCATTGCTGAAATTGCTGACTATTCACCGGTACTATCGTCTGCCATGTAATTTTTTTCCGAATGACCGCTTGTTGTATCGTTTCCTGCTGAATGATCATCAGCTT
Organism: uncultured Gammaproteobacteria bacterium; assembly: GCA_963784615.1. GTDB lineage: Bacteria > Pseudomonadota > Gammaproteobacteria > Legionellales > Legionellaceae > UBA11403. The sequence continues at coordinate 31,406 of CAWASG010000001.1, read as the reverse complement.
TCTTCTTTGCATCAGCGGCTTCTTCAGCTTGTTTGCTTTTGTTTTCTTTTTCCAAATCTAACGCTTTCAATGACTCCCAATCATCTGGAGGTGATGGCGGTTTACCGGCCATAATTTCTTTGATTTGTTTCGCATCAATGGTTTCATATTTAATGAGCCCTTCAGCCATGAGGTGCAATGTATCAATATGTTCCGTCAAAATTTGTTTAGCATGTTGGAAGTTACGATCAACGATAGCATGAACTTCATCATCAATTTGCCGTGCGGTTTGATCGGAAACTTCTTTATTTTGACTGACTGAACGACCCAAGAAAACCTCACCTTCTTCTTGACCAAACGTTAAAGGCCCCATGCTCGACAAACCCCAGCTGGTTACCATTTTACGCGCAATTTCAGTGGCTCTCATAATGTCATTCGAAGCGCCCGTCGTCACATGATCTTCACCGAAAATTAATTCCTCAGCTACACGGCCACCAAACAGACTGGCCAATTGACTTTCCAATCGGCGTTTACTGTGGCTGTATCTATCTTGCTCAGGTAAAAACATCGTCACGCCTAGTGCTCGTCCGCGAGGAATGATCGAGACTTTATAGACTGGATCATGTTCAGGCACCATCAAGCCAACAATAGCATGACCTGCCTCGTGATAAGCAGTCAGTTTCTTTTCCGCATCATCCATAACCATTGATCGACGCTCAGCACCCATCATGATTTTATCTTTCGCTTTATCCAAATCAATCATACTGACTTTACGCTTGTTTGAACGCGCTGCAAACAAGGCTGCTTCATTCACTAAATTCGCCAGATCAGCACCAGAAAATCCTGGTGTACCTTGAGCAATTGACAGGATCTGAACATCCGGCTCCACAGGAACTTTGCCCAAGTGAACTTTAATAATTTGCTCTCGACCGCGCATATCAGGTAAAGGCACGACAACTTGACGGTCAAAACGACCAGGACGAAGCAACGCTGGATCTAAAACATCCGGGCGGTTGGTAGCAGCTATAATGATCACGCCTTCACTGCCTTCAAAACCATCCATTTCAACCAATAACTGATTCAGGGTTTGTTCGCGCTCGTCATGCCCACCACCTAAGCCCGCACCGCGATGTCGACCTACTGCATCAATCTCATCAATAAAGATAATACAGGGCGCTTGTTTCTTTGCTTGCTCAAACATGTCACGCACACGTGATGCGCCAACACCAACAAACATTTCAACAAAGTCAGAACCCGAAATCGTGAAAAAAGGCACTTTGGCTTCACCGGCAACCGCTCTGGCAAGTAGGGTTTTACCTGTTCCTGGAGAGCCGACTAATAATACGCCGCGAGGAATTCGACCGCCGAGATTTTGGAATTTAGAAGGATCACGCAGGAAATCCACGAGCTCTTTAACTTCTTCTTTAGCTTCATCGACACCCGCAACGTCGGCAAACGTAATTTTGACCTGATCTTCACCTAATAAGCGTGCCCGTGAACGGCCAAAAGACATTGCGCCACGTCCACCGCCACCGCCTTGCATTTGGCGCATGAAAAATACCCAGACACCAATCAGAAGCAGCATGGGGAACCAATTCACAAATAGATGGAGTAAGAAACTTTCCTGTGGTTTTTCCTGACCTGAGACTTCAACGTTACTTTTGAGTAATTGACCCAGCAACGCCTGATCTTGTATAGGCATGTAGGTAATAAAGCGTTGATTACTTTTGTTGATTCCTTTGATAATTTTATTATCTTCAATCGTAACTGAGCTGACGGTTCCCTGCTCAACGTCTTTAAGGAATTGACTGTAGGCTAGTTTTTCTGTTCCCACTTGCGTCGGACCAAAATTACTAAAAACAGAAACCAGGACTATGGCTATGATGAGCCATAAAAAAAGATTTTTCACCATGTCGTTCAAAATAGTAACCTCTATTGATGATGGTTTAATCTAAAGATTATATACACATCTAACATTGTTTTGCGAATGTTCTCTTCAAAGATATTCTTATTATAGCTCATTCGTGATGATTCACCCTATTATACGTAGGTTCAACGCCATTAAAAGTTAAGGGAATTAATCGGAGTAGGTTGGGTTGAGGCTGGTAAGCCGAAGCCCAACAAAACTATCTATGTTGGGCTTCGGCTTACCAGCCTCAACCCAACCTACGCGTAAAACGTTCAATCTTTACCAAGATACCCTTTTGCCATCAAATAAGTTTCTCGAGACCGTGAACGAGACGCCATTGGTTTACGAATAACAACGCGTGAAAATTGCGCGCGGGCCAATTTAACCAAGTCATCAAAGCCTGAACCATGAAAAAGTTTCATGAGCATTGCACCATCTGATTTTAAAACATGGTGCGCAAAATCGAAAGCAAGTTCAGCCAAATACATCGCTCGTGGAATATCAACTTCGGGCGTCCCGCTCATGTTAGGCGCCATATCCGATATCACCAAATCCACGCCCTGCTTAGGAATCATCGCCATGAGTTGTTGTAAAACAGCCTCTTCACGAAAATCACCGACAATCATGTCAACATCAGGAAGTGGATCCATGGGTAATAAGTCCAACGCAATTAACGTACCCCGCCCGCCCATTTTCTGAGCCGCGTACTGTGTCCAGCCGCCCGGTGCCGCGCCTAAATCGACAATCGTCATCCCGGGGCGCAATAAATGCTCTTTTTCATCGATTTCTTTGAGTTTATAAACGGCACGACTGCGATAGCCTTCAGCCTGCGCCTTTTTAACAAACTCATCATCAAAATGTTCCTGTAACCATCGTTTACTGCTTTTAGAGAGTTTCATCGTTTCAATCAATCATAAATAAGGGGATATCATACCTAAAAAACCTATCCTTTCACAGCAAAACGTGTAATAATTTGTCATTTTAAAATAGAAGATCTGAACGATAATGATAAATACAGCAAAAAAACAAGCTTTAAAAGCACAAGCCCACCACCTCAAGCCCGTTGTTTTATTGGGCTCAAAAGGCTTAACACCTGCAGTTGTGGAAGAAACAAACATCGCATTAACAGCTCATGAACTCATCAAAGTTAAAATCAATGGAGCTGAAAAAGAAGATAGAATCTTGATGGCAAACGACCTGTGCGAGCAACTCAAAGCCCATCTCGTTCAACTTATCGGGAACACTGCGATTATTTATCGGCAAAATCCGAAGTAAATATTTTAGAGGTTAATGACTGTCGGTTGGGTTGAGCGAGAGCGAAGCCCAACATGGGTGGTTTTGTTGGGCTTCGCTCTCGCTCAACCCAACCTACTCACCAATCTACTCACCAACCTACGCATACATCAATCATTTTTTACTTTATCACAGCGTTTTTGCTTTAGGGGCTGCTGCTGCCGCCGGTTCTGATGAACTTCCACCAAAGAAGCTGGTAAACCTGGAAAACATACCCTTCGCAGGATTCATCAATTCTTTTATAAAGTTATCGAATGCTTCTTGTTTATTTTCGGCTTTCGCCAGCGATTTAGACAGTCGATCAAAAGTCCCTTCAGGTGCAAATAGTTCAGATTGATTTAACAGGCATTTAAAATTATCAACTGCTTTCGTGCCAGAAGACAACGAATTAGAATTTAACAATCGAATAACAGATTTTATCCTATCCAATGACTGTGCATTGATGATGTTTGAATACACCTCAACGACATTACAATCCGTTCCGTGTAGCAACGCAATGGTTTGATGCAAGTTTTCAATACTGTGATGCGTGACAGCTTTGTAGATAAGCCCGATTGTAACCGTTGCATCAGCTCGAAAGAAGTGAATGGTGTCCATCCTTTCAATGATTTCGATTAAAAAGGGAATATTAGCCGGCGACATTAACATCAACGCCCCGAGCATTGGAGCATTGATTTGACGTCGTTGTTGCAACATTAAACATGTTTTTACAAGATGAGAAGATGCCATCAACGAAGCGATGTTTTTTGCATTCAGTTGATCATTATCCTTCAACATTAAAACAGTGTTAAGCAAATCAGGTGATGCCATCATTGAAGTGATAATTTCTCCACTCAGTTGATTTTTCTCCTGCAACATTAAAACCGTTCTAAGCAAATCAGGCGATGTCATTAACGAATCGATGTTTTTGTCACTCAGTTGATTATGTTCCTGCAGCATGAAAACCGTTTTACACAAGTCAGGTGAAGCGTGATGAGCGATTAACGACACAAGGATGTCCCTCGTAGGGTGCAATGCTACAATCATATCAACAAGAGGCGGTGATGCCATCAGTGAGCGAATATTTTCAATGTTCAGTAGGCCCTGCTTTTGTAGCAAGAAACTCACCGTCATGAAATTTTCAGAATCCACGAGATGACCAATGACCTCATCATCCAGTATTCCACTCGTTTGCAGTGCTGCAATCGCGTTGATGATTGTCGCAGGATCCCGATGTTCAGCAATTTGCACTAACCGATCTTTGGACTTAATGGTGCTCAATACATTTGTCAACGTATTACCATTCAACGCATTACCATTCATAGAAACGCAACGTTTTAGCGCTAAAATAGCTATTATGATTTTAGCGGCATTACGATGTTCTGCAATTTCTGTTAACAACGCTTTACGATCGACGATGCTCAGTAAATTCTTCACCATATCATGAGTCAAGACCTCATCATTCCAAGAAGCACAAATCAAGAGTTTTAACACCGATGAACTATTGTCGCTGGTGAGCTGTGATGGGGGCATCTCGTCTAAGGTAGACATAATTGCATTGCTAGCAGCTGGTGAGGTATCACCTAAGATCTCGATAATCTCTACTATATTCGCAGACGTGAGTGCTTTTTTCTCAATGAGACACTCAAGCAATACGGGTAATAAATCATTTTTGACTCTCATCTCTAACAGCCGGAAAAGATTATCAATCGAGTCATCAAATAATGTCGACACCACCTCAAGTTTGATCAACCGACTCAACAATTTAAAGTCAACTCGCGCGGCCAGCTTCAAAAAAATGTCTGTCACATACTCAGGTTTAATCCAATTTTTTTCATTGAAATCATTCAACGTAACATGAATCGACCTAGCATGATCAGATTTTATCCTAATCATCTCTTTCAAAATGGCACTATCCAAGTTCGATTGCTTAAGCGTCCTCAACGTGACAAACAGAGGAAATCTATCCGGTTGCAACAAGTCTGTTATGTCTGCTTCCTCTAATCCGTTAATCTCTAAAATTCGATTAAGATTGATGCGATCGAGTTTCATCAACTGATCAATATCCAGATTAGGATACCGTTTCATCACCTGAAGAATCTCAAACGTTGACTCATGAGACTCTAAAGCCTCTACCAGGCCAGAACGAAGGCCTTTTTTAGTCGATAACACCGTCAACAGATCCCGAAGCGTTGAATTATTGATGATGAGATTGATATCCGACTCTTTCAAAATACCTTTAAGCGTGATACACAGATTTATGAACTGATTTGGATCCTGAAGAAACGCAATGTCCTTATGTGGCTGAAGATCCGGATACAGCTGAAACAGATAGACGATACATCCAGCAAAGCTTGAATCTTTACAGATGGCCTTAATTAAGTCCTGATTAATCCAGGATTTGGCTGCCATTTTACGCCATTCTTCCAGCTGAGAAATGGTTACAAAAGCGTTGAATGTAGCAATGACACTGTCTTGATATAAACGATTTTGTACTTTCAATTGAATTAAGATTTCTAGTAATGCTTTAGGTGCATCCGTTTGAAGGATCTTGTTAACCAATCGAGCCATTTCCGAACCTTTTGTTTCTATGTTCAAAAGATAGAAGAAAAGTCGAGCTTTATCTGATGATTCAAGTGTCATTTTTAATTCATCCGGAAAATCACCATTTTCCAATTGTTTGATACACTTCATCGCGGGTTCTTGAAGCAGCAAAAAATGACTAACGTCTGTGTTTGGGTATGAGGTCATTAAATCAAGAAGACCCTGTTGATTAGGAAAGACCATCGCTTGCTTAATCAACAATGCCTCGTTAGTGTTTGGGCAAGCCATCACCTTGTCGACTACCGCTCTTAGTACCCTATCATCAATAATAGATTTACACTCGTCCTCTGTGCATGTTTTAACCAAGCTTTGAACAAAGTCAGTCTCTTTAGTGACACTATCCGGTGTTTCCAGGATTGCTTTGAATACGTTATCTCGATGCGCATGGAATAGCACGGGTTGTGATTGATATAATTCCAACAATCTGACTTGTCTCTGCGGTGATGGCAGGCTTTGAATCTCCTTCATCAGTTTTTCATCGACGTCAGCCGCAAATAATTGTTGCAGCAATGCCTCATAGAGAGCTGTTTGCAAATCTGAAGCCTTATAAAAACCATCTATCGGTGTATTCGTTTTCGCAGCGAGCGTCTCCCATATCTTTAGGTGAGCCAATTTGACGTTGATGATACGCTTTAACGCTTCCATCTCTTTAGGCGTCTCGGCTGTAAATTGTCGTTGTACAAAGTCGAACAAGAAGTCATGTTTAAGGAGTAAATCAATGATCTCCTTATCGCGTATTCCCCCAAATTGGGCTGAAAAAACCAACAATGCGATAGCCTTGGGCTGATTAGAATGCATGAGATCAAGAATGCCTTGTTGAGCTGGAAACGCCATGACTTCGTTTACCAACGTGGCCTTGTCGGCTTGGTCACTCTCCACTAGCACATTCAATATTGCCCGTAACACGTTATTTTCTATAATTTGCACGCATTGTTCATCAGAGCATTTTCCGGAAAAACAGGGATCCAACTTTGTGAAAAATTCAATGTCCGTCTTAAACATGTTCGGTTTATCAAGGATTGATTTGAAAATGTTTTCTCGATGCGCGTGGAATAGACCCGGTCGATTTTGAAATAATGTCACTAAATTGATTTGTACCTGTGGCGATTCCAGGTCTTGAATCTTCACGACCAGTTGTAGCATCTCTTCTGGCGAAAATGGTTGCTCAAGTAACACGGTATAGAGATGAGCCTGATCTTCAGTTGCATGAATAAAACGGCTTACAGGTTGCCCTGTTTTCGCGGCAAGTGTATTTAATACAGGTAACTGGCTCAATTTAAAATCGATGGTACCTTTTAATTCATCTAGGTTATGTTCAGAATCTTCAAACTCATCTTTTACAAAATCGAACAAGACGCCATGATCCAGCAGAGGAACCAGGATAGTCTGGTCTTGTAATCCGCCAAATTGTTCTGAAAACAACAACAATTCATCGGCTTTTGGATGAGACATCGTGTTGAGTGCATCATCCCCTCCAAAATGGCTCAGTAAACGATGGAATAACGAGTCTTTGATTGCAGTATAGATATCAAATAACCCAGCGACCCAGGAAAACCAACCACCTTCATACACTGTATATAAATCCCTAACGCTATCTGCATCCGCAGGATCAAAATCATCCAGTGCTGAAGCCAAGCTCCATGAGGTTAATTTAAACATAAACCACTTAAAACCTGCCAGAGATTGATAATCAGCTTGCAGTTGTACAAGCTCGTCATTTAATTTTTTACATTTAATTGGATTTGCCATTGAATTTAGCTCCACATATTGATCTAAGTGATGCATTATAAGACAGATTAGGAAGTAAAGTCAATGCTACTATTCCTAATCATCAAGCTTAAGATGTCCTGCCGTAGCCTTCTATGTGTAATGTTGTATCAGGCGTCGTTACGAGGTACGGAGCAATCCAGGGTTCGAAGCTTTGTTCTCTCTGCTTCGTGCCTCGCAACGATGCCACCTGCAAGTTCATTTAAGCTGTTTGTACCCAAGGTACTGGAGCGCCCCCAAAGAGCATGATGAAGTAAATAGTCATCATTATATCAACAAAACACTTGATGTAAATTTATTATACGCCAAGCTATAAATAAGAACCGTACTCAAGGAGCAATCATGATAGATCTAAAAATAGACCCTCAACCCAATGATGAAACATGTGGATCAACCTGTTTGCATGCGGTTTATCGCTATCATGGCTTGAATATCTCACTCGAAAAAGTAATTCGTACAATCGAGCGCTCACTTTCTGGTGGAACGCTTGCCCCTTTGCTTGGCAAGCATGCGCTACAACAAGGATTTAAAGCCACTATATTTGTCAATAATATGAATATCTTTGATCCGACCTGGTTTAAAAAAAGTGAGGCTCACCCTGAAGTATTGCTGACCAAATTAAAACATCAAAGTCAATTTAAGCATGAAAAAGGACTGGCACAGGCCAGCAACGCTTTCCAAGAGTTTCTAGCACTGGGAGGAATCATTCGATTTAAAACCTTAGATGTAGAAACACTGAAATATTACTTCAATAAGAATCTCCCCATTATCACTGGGCTCAGCGCAACCTATCTTTATCGTTCTCCACGCGAATCATTCACCTCAGACGGCGTTTCTTTTGCAGATGACGTTTGCGGCACATCTTGCGGTCATTTCGTCGTGTTATGTGGTTACAATGATAAAAAAAGACTGATTGTAGTGGCAGATCCCTATAATAAAAATGTTTTAGCCGGTAGTAATTATTATACAGTGAGCAGTAAGCGGCTGATTAATTCCATTTTACTGGGTGTAAGTACGTATGATGCTAATTTATTGATTTTAGAACCCAAAGATACTAACGACAAAAAGTAGTATGCCACTGAAATGGCGAAACCATGACTGAGACCAACATTTCCTATGCTTCCTCAATCCTGTCTTATCACTTAATGTTACAAGAAACAGAAGTTATTCAATTCGCGAGCATAAAAATAATTAACAAAATAATTGAAAAACATGAAAAGAGATGTTCTACTTTCCTCAACATTTTATTTGATATGGATGTCTAGTGAAAAAAATGATTCAAGTATCGGCACTACTCTGTTGCGTCGGTTACTCCCTATGCGCTCAAAGTACTTCAACCCATGGCAACTGGTATGTGGGTGAAAGCATCGGCGCCTCTATTCCCAAAATCGCAAACAATATCTATGTTGGCACAGGACCAGGTTGGCCAAATGACCGTTATCACGGTCGTGGTATCGATACTGTTGCAGCTTTTTCATTATTAGGAGGCTATCGATGGTCAAGAGATGGCGAGTGGCTGCCATTCTATAGTCTCAGCGCTCGATATGCTTACGCACTACCCGCTAAAACACGTGGCACTCTCTTTCAATTTAACGTACCTCAGTTTAATAACTACCATTACCAATACAAAGTTCAACGCCAAAGCATACTAGGCGTCGCGAAAGCGAATCTCTATAATTACCATCGTTTCATGCCCTTTCTCACTGCAGGTCTTGGCGAATCCATCAATCGTGTAAAAAGATTTTCAGAAACACCCATGCCTACTATTATCTCACGCACCAGCCCTGGTTTTCAAAATAAATCCAACCATGAATTCAGCTATATTATCGGCGCCGGGATCGATTATTTGCTTGCAAACAATCTGTGGATGGGGCTCGAATATAGTTATGGCCATTATGGCGAGGCACGGTCTGGCAAAGGTGTAGGTGGCTTTGCTGCTGAACGCTTAAAATCGACATTCACGGATAATTCGATTGCTTACAGTATCAATTATTTTTTTGACAACGCAGCTTAAGGAAAACATACATGAATGCGCCTCGCTATTGCACCATTGGACTTCTATTACTTGAGCTGAATGCCTCGATGGCAGGGAAAGCGGTTGTCATTGATACAAAGGACGTCACAGACAAGCCCATCTATCCTGTATTAAATCCTATTGAACAGAGAATATCATCTGGATCATTACCCGCTCGCACAACGACGGGGCTCCCCTATTCGGTAACCTATACGTTTAAATCAAATTTACCTTTCAAAATGCCTACACCTTTTAATAATACGCAATCATTTTTAAGTGACCAAAGTGAATTTGCAATCACGGATAATTGTAACAACCAAGCGCTTCAACCTGGTGGAGAATGTTCAATTATTGTTAACTTCATCTCAACTAAAAGAGGATTTAAATCAGCGACTGTCAATTTAAACTTTGGTAACAATCAAATTCCAGTGAAATTTACAAGCACGACAGGAATGGGATCCGGGATTATTGGCATTAATTACGCCCCGAATCATTACCCAGTCAACATTCCAACTACCACCAATTCATTCAATAATCATGATGTTTTTTACACGGGCGGTGGCTCCTCTCCCATTTCAAATATAGGCGCAGAACTCTCCCAATTAAAAGCGGCCGGATTTTCAACCGTGCGGGCATACGCAACAACGGCCTATACCTGGATTGATATAATTAACCGAGCTGCAGCCCTAAATATGAATGTGGTATATGAAGTTACAATACCACAAGGCGGCAGCTGTAATCCTTTACTTCAACCCAGCAACTCAAGTACAACGACAGGACAAGGCATTCAAGTTTTAAATTCTGTGATTAGTCAAGTATCGCCCGCTAAGTTTAAACAAACAGTGACGCTCGTATTTGCAGGCCATGAAAATTATGACGGTACTGCTCTCGGTGCTACTTATTTAGAATGTGCCATCACTCAAATTCAAAAAGATTTGAAGAATTTAGGCGTTAATTCAGGCACAAGTTCAGACATCCCTGTTACAACAGCCTTCCGCGCTGATGATGTGGTTAATCCGGTGCCATCTCAATCTATTGTACAGGGTATACTTACCACTGGCTTCCCAGCGGCTCCTATCTCATTTGATACATACCCAGTCCAATGGGGCGTTCCCTATGCAAATGCAGTAACGGATGTCTCAACGACAAATTCTGTTGCGTGGGATTATTCGCAGATAGCAAATCAAAATTATACTCCGACACCACCTTTTTCATTGATTGCCGAAACGGGATGGGTGACAAACGCCGCCGCAACGAATCCTCCGCCTCCCGATCAATATGCTTGTGGGACAGGCTCTTATCCTCCCTGTGATTTTGGATTGACACCACAAGCCACAACTTATCTACAAGCAATATATACATTCATCAATACTCCCAGCAACAAAAGCAGCGCTCTAGTATTTGAAGCCTATGATGAACCAGCAAAAGCCCTTCCAACAACGAGTGCTGAAAATTATTATGGTGTTTTTGATTCTAATTGCAATTTAAAGGGTCCCAATAATTTGGGCTTAATTCCAAATCAGTCATTTTCGCCTGATAACAACCTGGGTTGCCAGGGATTTACAAGCGGCGCACTGATTCCTGTATCGATTTATACAGGAACACAAACAGCGCCGTTTACCGTTCAAATCACTCAAAGGAACCCAACGACATCGCAAGATGCTTCCATGACCGTCGTTGTACCCGTTCAAGATCGAACAAACATTGCAACGCCCTGGCCGTATTTTGTCATTTATAATAACGCACAACTTATTATTACGGGCTCAGCTACAGGCCAGACATGTACGACTACGGCAACTGTAGTTGCAGGTACTCCAACCTTCACTTCAGCTGCTCCGTGTAATTGCACGTATCAAGGATGTTTTCTCCCTAATCCATTCTAGGGGCTGTTAACCCAGTTTTGGCAGGTTGGGAGTACCTTCGGAACAAACAGCTGAAATGAACTTGCAGGTGGCGTCGTTGCGAGGCCACTGAGGCACTCAGGATGACGCCCCAGGTGAGTTGCTTTTTACTTATGCAGGAAAAAGTGTCGTCGCCAATTCGATATCACTTTCCTCTTCCTTATAAATATCACTATCTTCCTTCGCAACACCAAGCTGATCATCGACATTTTTTTCATATCCAGCAAACATTGATGACAGGGTACGCAGCAAAACAATGACAGGATGAATGGCAACCGTAACGGCCGCTATGACTGTAGCGGTTATATTGTCGAGCAGATCCAGTGCTTGTTTAGGAGCCAATATCAAACCAAATATACTAATGACACATAATGAGAGCGTGATAAAACGAAGCAATGTTGCAGCTAAATCAATCAATGTTCTAGCGATGTGACAACATCCGCTTGTGAGTGCATCAAGATGAAAACCAACATGGTAATAGGGCTTAAATTTAAAATCACCATACAATGCATTGACAGCCACAGTAGTATTAGCAAATAAGTTACTCATATTAACCCTCTTCAAAATTCAAGTTGAATCATATTAACACATAAAGATCTTTTGTGAAACCATTGTTAGGGCAAGTCATTTAAGATACGTTTGTCCTGTGTGTGCCTCGCTTAATTTTACAAATTTCGTCATTCAATCTAAACTCAAATCGGGCTTGTAACTATATCAGGGAATGGGATCATGAAGCTCGGAAATACATCGATTTGGAGAAGGCTGTGAATGGCTATAACAATCAATATGCCGAGCAAATCTCTGAGTTGGCTTACTTGCAAAAAAAATCGGCCTACAATTAGGTTGGTCCAATGAACGCTGTGAGGCACTTGAACCCATGGGATTGGTGCATGATATTGGTAAAATTTCTATTCCCGCTGAAATCCTCGCCTAACCCACCAAATTATCAGCCATTGAAATGGAACTCGTTAAAGGACATGCACAAAACGGTAATGAATAACGTTCATTCTTTTATTTCTGCATGTATATTTTACGCTGTTCTGCGGATAGTTTCTCAATTGAGTACCGAAGCATAGTACGTGGCATGGTGTTGGCATATTGCTCAAGAAACTCTATCAAGACTTGCTGATTACGCTTCCCCACTTCTCGTAACATCCAACCGACCGCTTTGTGAATGAGATCATGCCTATCTTTGCGCAGTAGCTCAGCAAGTTTGATAGTCCATTCCAGAGAATCATGTCGAATGAAAAACCAGGTTGCAACGATGGCAACGCGTCGCTCCCACATAATGTCTGATTTGGCTAATGTTAAAAGCGGCTCTTTATCTCCATGGATAAGATGCGCGCCAACTATCCAATGAGCAGAAGAATCAACGAGATTCCAATTGTTGATATGCGTTAAATTGTTGATGTAAAACTGGTAACAAGTTTCTTTATCGAGCGGACCTTTTTGGTATTGATTAACCAAAATAAACAGCGCTAACAAACGTTTTTCGTTAATTGGCGACTCAATCAATGTTTGAATCTCTTGGAACGTGAGTCTGTGATACTCCTTTGCAATAGAGCGTAATACAGGCGTTTTAACTCCGATGAATTGGTCATGTTCAGCGTACTCACCAATACCTGTTTTATAATAAATACTGGTCTTATCGGGTGAACACGCAGCCAATTCGAGTTTTGATGTAATTTGTGAAAGATTGGTCATTACCATTTACCCGGCTTATTGTTTTTTATGGTCAATCTACCGTTGGTCTCGTCCCAAGAAAACCAACACCTTGGAGAAAATTTCATAACTTCAACGTGTAAACTGCATAATCGCTGTGTATAAGCTTACAGAAAAATACAGGAAATGTTTTGTTCGAAAAGAAAGCATGATAAGCTGAAGTGATTTTAAAATTTGACTATCTAATGCAAACAATACTCGCATCGTTTGGAATTGAATGCCAGTAAAATTTTATGCCCAACTAAAGACATACAACATATAATAAGGATATTCTATGACGTTAACCAAACCGACATCCTATTTTTGGATAACCGCGACCGGCCTGTTAATCCTGGGCTCTCAAGTAACGCGTGCTGGCACAATGGGTGACATTGAATCAAGAGCACCGCAATATCAACCACTAGCCACGTTAACCATAGGCCCTGATTTTGTTCAAACAGGCCGAGCGCAAACCTTAACGTTATTACCCCCTTTTCAGAATCATTACACCACGACACATCGCTCACAAACAGCAACTGATTTTGGTGCATTTGTAGGCGTTGAACGTGCAATTTCACCAAGCCTTAGCGCTCAATTAGGCGCCGCGGCGTATATAGACACCCAACTCACCACAAAAGGCCACGTATGGCAATTTGGCGTGCCAAAGTTTGATAATTTCACTTATGGTTATCATATCAAGCCGATACGTGCCATGTTGACGAGTAAATTACTGACGACATTACCCAATAAGCCTTCACTACACCCATATGTATCAGGAGAGATAGGTGCCGCATTTAATCGAGCAAACAACTACCGCGAAACGCCGATAGTCCCTTTAGTAACACCCATGTCTCCCTTTAGCAGTCACACAGAAACAAGTTTTGCCTGGGGAATAGGATTGGGCATGGATTACAACGTCACGCAACATGTGAGAGCAGGGCTTGGCTATCAATTCTCGAATTTAGGCTCAGCATCGTTAGGTAGAACAACAGCCGCAACCACGAACCAAGCGTTAAGTGTATCGCATTTATATACGAACCAACTTCGATTTCAATTCACCTATTTAGCATAAGGAAGGCGCTTCATGAATATACGATTAATACGCCAAGTGGCGCTATTGAGTTTAGGGTTGTGTACAGCGATGGATGCTGTTGGCGCATCCGCTATTACCGTTACCTCGATGGGAGGCAACACCAGTTTTGTGACGGGTGGCAGTGGAACGGCTAATTTTTCGGTCAAAGTAGATAGCGATGTTAGGCCCAAGAATAAACCATTACAACTGTATTTTATGGATAAAAATGGAGGGCGCTATGCCACTCAAACCACGAGCGGTGCTTCAGCATGCACAGGCATACCCAATGTTTGTGCCAATCCAATCTCTTTGAGCGCTGGCCAACAATGTTGTTTGCAGTTGGCATTGGATGGGAGCCAACTACCCCCAAAAACGTATATTTTAAAAGCATTTGTTGGCACGAAGCCTGATGTGCCTAATTCTGTCTACAATGGGCAAGCAAGCGACTTACCGATTACGGTGACCAGTCAGCCGACTCCGCCGACAACGACAACGCTGACCATTACACCCGCGCTAGCGTTATCGGTGAATAACCAAGCACTCAACCCCGCTTTAACCGGCAACCCAAGAACATTAACCATTCATAACACCGGAACTCAAACAGCGACCGGCTTAATCATTAGTTACCCAAACTGGACGGCTAGCGCGCCTGGCACTATGGCCACCTCCAACTGTGCATCTACTTTACCAGCAGGCGGTATGTGTACGATTACCATTACGCCCGGCGCAACTGCAACAGTCGACGCTACAACTACGCCTTGTTCGACTAATGGAACGGCTCCAATCCCTGCTCCCATCACTGTTACTGCGACTAATGCTGCATCGTCAGTTTCATCGAATGTGGTGGTGTTGAGTTACGGCTGTATCTACCAAGCAGGCTATGTTTATTCAGTGGATGATGCCTATGCTGACGCGCCTATTTCAGGAAGTGTTGGTGGCAAAGTAGTAGCTCAAACGGATGCAGCGCCTCGCTCTCCGAATGGTCAGATTTGGAGCTCGAACGGGACAAGCCCAAATTATAGCTATGATATCATTCCGGGGATAGATGAAAACTCGACATTATCGCCAAGTAACCCGTCGCCAACCTATGCTACCTTTGAGGGGATGTTTGGTGCTACTGGAGTCTCCACTGCTACTTACACAAATTCAGCTCCTAATCCAGTATTGCCATTCAGTACCTGCGATGGGAGGTCTGATGGTCATTGTGATTCAGGCAATATTTTGCTTTTTTACAATCTATATCAGACGAATTATTCCGGCTCATGCGACCCACAACAGGGAGGGCTCGGCGGTTGCCTCGCAACAACACCTGCAGTTATATCGTTAGCGAATTACGCAGCGGGGCTTTGCTACAATGATACTGATGGCGGAGCAATTAACGGAGAATGGTATCTCCCTGCGATATGTGAAATGGGACCTGCATCAAACGGCTCTGGATGTAGTGGCACACAAAACATGGTGACAAATTTGCCGAATTTGCTGGGTGTTGCTAATGGCTCAGGCGTATTGACTACAGCCTGCTCCTGGGGCAACGGAGGAACTTCCTCAACAAACTGCCTTGCAGGCGACTACTGGGGTTCTACCGAGTACTCTGGCAATCCGCAGGACGGCGCGTGGGACCAGTACTTCGCGGCCAGTGGCGGCAGCAATCAGGGCTACGGCCTCAATAAGTTCGCCCTTCTTGGTGTTCGGTGTTCTCGGGCTTTAACTATTTAACTATTGACCTATTTTCTTTTGACCTTGACCTTGCTTCATCCCGCGAAGCGGGGTCATTTTTTTTCAGGATAACCGAGATGGCGCTATACACCGAGTTGCCGGTATACCGCGATACATACCAGCTAACCCTTAAAGTGTTCGAATACACGCGCGAGTTTGCGCGAGACTACAAATTCACTTTAGGAGAAGACATGCGGCGAGATGTTTTAAAACTAACAAGCAGCATTTACCGCGCGAACAAATCCACCAGCAAAGCGGAACATTTGGATGGATTTTTAGATGAATTTGAATTGTTAAAATTAAAAATCCGCCTGTGTGTGGATATGAAGTTACTGCCGATGAGAAAGCAAGCTTTACTAAGCGGGCTTTTAGAGAGCATCAACAAGCAAGTGATTGGTTGGCGTAATGCAAACCGATAAAGCCAGAATCATAAGCGTCAAGGCGTTTATGAGCGAGCAGGTTTTATTTAAAAGCGCAGAGGGACTGCTTGGGCTGTATTGTAGGCCTGAGTAGTATAGTCGCGTCTGAGCAAGATGCCTTGCTTATGACCAAAACGCCTCTGAGTTGCAGGCAACTACTGGAATTCTACCGAGAACTCTGGCAATCCACAGAACAACGCGTGGAACCAGTACTTCGCGGCCAGTGGCGGCAGCAATCAGAACAACAACAACAACAATAAGAACAACCTTCTTGGTGTTCGGTGTTCTCGGGGTTTTAAATAAAACGAGTTAAACCTTATGGGCTATCATGCGATAGCCCATATTTTTTAGAGCCGACCAATGAACGAAGCGAATGTACTGAGTGCAAATAGTGATTATAAAAACACAGGACATATTGAGCTCGCTGATTTATTTGAAGCCTACTCTGATTGCCGCCGTAACAAACGTAATACCATGAACGCACTATCATTTGAACTGGATTATGAGCATGAGCTAATCACGTTGTGGGAAGACATTAATACCGGTCGGTATCAACCAGGACGTTCCATTGCTTTTATTGTTGAGAAACCCGTTAAGCGAGAAATTTTTGCAGCTGACTTTCGCGACCGTGTCGTGCATCATCTGGTCATCAATAAACTTAATCCATTTTTCGAAGCGTCCTTTATTTATGACAGCTATGCCTGCCGCAAGGGGCGCGGTACACATTTTGGTATTCAACGTGTCGTGAGGTTTATACGACAGTGTTCTTTGAATTACACAGAGGATTGTTATGTACTCAAGTTGGATATCCAAGGTTTTTTTATGGCTATTGATAAACGGGTTCTGTGGGCGACCTTGCGAACTTTCATTCAGGATAAATACCAAGATTGCGTTGCAACATTACAAAAAAGGAGTGAAATTCTTAGGGGTGGTTATCAAGCCCAATCAAATCAGGATTGGCAAGCGCACCAAAGGTAATTTATATGACGCAATTGACCAGCAGAATCAAGTCGCCGCTGACCACAAACCCAGCCGTGAAGAGCAAGCCGCATTTGTGGCCAGCATGAACTCCTCTCTTGGAATAATGAAACATTATAATACCTTCAGATTTCGTAAGCGACTTCTTATCAAGCACTTGTCAGTATGGTGGTGGAATCTGGTTTACTTCAGTGGTGGATGCTCAAAGTTGGTATTGAAGTTAAAAGTAATAAAATGATAGGGATGTATGATGAGCTTGGATGTAAGCGGATTTACGAATGATATAGAGGGCGGCGTTGTTAGCATTACCGTGAGTCATGACCATCGTTTGTTAAAGCTGGCGAGAAACCTTCCCTGGGAGGCCATGCTTGGGGTAATTCTGCCTGATTTAAAGAAAACAGAGCGAAAATGCTGGTGGATGGGCAGGGCAAACGCATCTTAATTGATGTTTTTTTAGTCGAGATCCAGTCCGTTCGGGCTGAGGAAGCGCGTTTTTTGCGCTGTCTCGAAGCCTACCCACGTTGCTTAGGCTTCGAGACGGCGCTTATACACTGATTTACGGCTGTAAATCAGTGTATAAGCGCCTCCTCAGCCCGAACGGATCGAATTTAGACTAAAAAAACATCAATTAAGATGCGTTTGCCCTGGGTGGATGGGGAGGCCTTTGCGCGTTCGCATTCATCTTGGCATTTATGTATTGCAGCAGTTGTTTAATCTCACTGACCGCGCGGCAGAGGCAGCGCTTAATGATAATGCTGCATTTCGCTTGTTTTGCGGCTATGGCATTTTAAAAAAGTGGCACACACCTGACCACACTAAAATCGAAACGTTTCGTTCAAAATTAACGGCTGAAACGCAGCGCCGGTTGGCTAATCTAATCTGTCAGCAAGCAGTTTTATTGGGCTATGCGCATCCAGAGGAAATGGATGTTGATTCCACAGTACAAGAGGCTAATATTGCATATCCTTCGTTGGTTAATCTACTTTTTAAGGTTGCCATTCTTGGCGCAACGGTTGCCCGAGGATTAAATCAACTGTGCCACCAAGGCAAGGTCATTTATCAAGTTGGCTTGAGCCATTTAAAGCAACTATGCCTGTATTATTTTCGTCTTAAACGCCAAAACGAATCTCAAGCGATACTGCTGGTTGTTTTAAAACAGTTATGGTGCGCAGTATACGAAAATGTTCTACCTCTACTTAACAACGCATATCGATTACAAACAAAAATATCACAAGGCAAGCACTGGATGCTGCGTCGCGCGATGGAGACCTTATGTTGGCGAGTGGCGCTATTATTAGAAAACACGCATGCTTATCTATTTGAGGGGGTCATCAATAAGCCGATGAACTCTCTACATGCCTATGAAGTGGCATGCTTTAATAAGGGCAAGCTCAACAATCGCCTTGAGTTTGGTCGCGCCTACCAATTGGGGCGGTTGGGTGGGAATTTTATGATTGTAGGGCGATGCTCCTCGATTCATATGCCCGACGCCCAATCGTTGCCAGCAATGGTGCGTTTGCATCAGGACTTGTTTGGTCAAAATACACTTCAATCTATTGCAACGGATAAGGGTTACTATTCTTTCGACAATGTTGTTTATCTAAAGGCGGCTGCTGTTAAGGATGTCTATTTACCCAGGCCGGAGCGAACACTCAATGCCCCGGCTGATCAAACAGCACCCGCGGTACGACAATTACTTCACGACCGTCGTTCAGGCATAGAGCCACTCATTGGGCACGTCAAGCATGGTGGACAAATGGGTAAGAGCCGCGTGAAATCAGATGAAACCACTAAAAGCACGGGCTATGCGGCGGTGTTTGGCTTTAACCTGAGGCAGCTTACGAGGTATTTAGCAGGAGAGGTACGCTCAAAAACTGAGGAAACGACAAAAATATTGGCACATAGTGTCGGTAATGACGCGATAATCATCGAGGGTGAGGTGTGCATGGCGTAACGAATTGAATCCGGATCGTTTTGAATAAGTTGTGGATAAAATTGATGCCAATAGGCCTTCCAACGGGCTATTCATTTCGCGACAGCGACTCGTTATCCACAAAATCTGTGGATAACTCTGTGTGCAAGATGGAAAGGATATTGAAAATTCAAGTGATTAGTCACTTGATTCATAACCATACAATGCTCTGATTTACACCTAACGACATCCCGGATTTCAATTTTTATCAACATTTTGTGGTGCAGGTCTTTTATTTGCTGGTATCACAGGTAGCTGTGGATTAACATTTTGCTCGGTAAAATGCGTTGGAACCATAAAACAAAGGAATATTATGCAAATTGAATCTTTTTTCGATCAAAATACATCAACAGTAACCTATGTTGTGAGTGACACAGAGACTCAGCACTGTGCGATCATTGACTCGGTACATGATTTTGATTTGTATTCAGGACAACTTTCCACTCAATCTGCTGATAGAGTCATCGAATATATAAAAACAATGAACTTACAGGTTGAATGGATTCTTGATACGCATGTACATGCAGATCATTTAACAGCCGCAACCTATTTGAAAGATAAATTGGGCGGTAAAATTGGTATCGGTGAAAACATAAAAAAAGTTTTAGCACATTGGATTCCAATTTTTAATACGGGCGCGGACACACCATCCGATGGATCTCAATTTGATGTTTTATTTTCTGATGGTACACAGTTTAAAATAGGAAATTTAAACGTCCATGTCATCCACACCCCGGGACACACGCCTGATAGCGTTAGCTATTATATTAATGACGCAGTTTTTGTAGGAGACACAATATTTATGCCATATGTCGGCACAGCACGTACCGATTTTCCTGGCGGCAAGGCAGAAGATCTATATCGCTCAATTCAGAAAATCCTTGCACTTCCTGTGCAAACACGTATTTACACTTGTCACGATTATCCACCAGATAAACAAAAACCCGCATGGGAGTCAACCGTTGCAGATCAAAAGAAAAATAATTCTATGATTAATGACTCTGTAACAGAAAAGGAATTTATTGCGGCTCGCAACAAGAAAGATTTTAATAAACCGGTCCCGAAATTATTACTTCCATCAATCCAAGTTAATTTACGGGCTGGAAAATTAGGCGATTTTGACACAAGGCAAACACAGTATATAAAAATTCCAATTAATAAAATATCTTAAATATTGTATGTTTAAGACTATTCGCACAGGCAAGATTACAAACCAGCATGCATGCCTTCGAAACGAATTGGTCCTAAATCTAGTCTGGATATTCTTTAGTTTTTTCATTGACAACATCACCGGTGTTTAAAGTAGCTTAGTCTTTAGGAATGGTAACATCATCACATAATTCACGTATCGAACTGGCGTTGCGTTGCATAATGCCTTAGCTTTAGGTGAGAAAATCCACAATTTGGATAACATTACTAAATCACTGGGAGCCATAACCCCCAGTGACTCAATTGACTAAAACTTATAAGCCAAACCAAACGTAGCTAAAGAACTTTCTGGAACCCCAAAGTGGTTGTTATCAGGTTCTTTTGAACCAAATCCAGAGACCTCCAAATGCGCGGTTATTCGCTGGTTAATATCATAGCTTGCACCCAATCCTAATGTCGGCACGATCCCATTATCCGAATCTTTTAAAATGGACATGTAATCCATGCGTGCGTCGATGTCACCATATACCTGTGCTAAGCCGGCCAGTCCATATAAATTGAATGCCCCGGTAGTGGAAATAGGGAGATAACCTTTTACGACCAGGCTCAAAGCGTTGAGCTTGTAATCAACGGCTACATTTTGATATTCATTAAGCGTATATCTTGTCTTGTAAATAGTTGAGTAATTTGTTTCAACACCAAAATAGTGATTAAAGTTGTAACCTAGGAACGCACGACCACCCAAGCCACCCTCATCGACTTTTTCAGCGCCCTCTGCTGATTGCAACTCACTGTAACCAGCCCCCGCGCCTATATAAGCCCCCGGCGTCGCCGCGTTTAACCCCGCAGAAGCAAACAATACAACAGGTAATAATACTTTAATGCCCTTATTCATTTTTTTAGTTCCTAGTTTAGTTAATACACTTTTTTACTAAATATTTAATAACTCGTTGATGAATATATAAAAAATAGTCTTAGCAGGTATAATATCATCACGTCGCGATATTTTAAACAGAAAGATTTATAGAGGACAAACAGGATTCGTTAAAGACAAATACAACCAACCGTAATGACCGACATTTAGACTTTATTTGTAAATTTTAAATTGTGGATAATTTATCTGTATCGATTTGTATCAGTCCGTATATTGAACTCTTAGATCCCAGGTAATTAACTGAAAAATAAGTACATTTACGCGCGTGGTTGTTTATTAACCGCATCCTCTTTATCCACAAAATCTGTGGATAAGTCTGTGTGCAAGATGTAAAGGATATTGAAAATTCAAGTGATTAGTCACTTGATTCAGAACACTACAATTCGCTCGATCACGACAGCCGAAACGAATCAGTATAAATGTCTGATAAAAAAATAGGGATGCCTCTGGGACTCGGGGGTCAGGTTCTGAGGTATCGATACCTTTTTTCAAGCCTCACTAAAGTCAGGGAAATTTTCTATAACCGACTGAATTAATTTGGTTTTAATTTTATCCTTCGCTCGAATTATGATTCTACAGCCTACCGAGGCTATTTCAAACGCTCGTTATTGCAAAAGGTGATGGTAGTTACACAAAGCTATTAACCGCTTTGGAAAAGACTCAATTACTTGTCATAGATGATTGGGGACTAAGCCATGAATGAACAGCAACGGCAAGATTTACTTGAAATTTTGGATGACAGACATAATCAGTCATCAACTATTGTTACAAATCAACTTCCCGTTAATCTTTGGCATGAGACCATTGGCGATATGACATTAGGATATGCCATCTTAGACAGGCTGGTTCATAACTCTCACCGAATAGAGCTAAAAGGCGAATCAATGAGAAAAAAACAAGCCAATAAACTGGAGGAAAAAGAAAACAAGAAGTAAACTTTAAATACGGGCATCGCTCTGATCGGCTTCCAGTGGAATTAGTGATCGGCATCGAGTGGAATCGGTGATTGGCATCAGTGGAATACGCAGCAACTAACGCCTTTTTGAGCTATATTGCAAACTATTATACAGATCACGGTCTTTTTAAACCCTACCACAATTAGTTTTAATCGCTATGTTCGTATTAATGGGTACTATATCCCCAGTTATGAATGCAATTGATCTGATTGGCAGTGTGAATGTGACTTTAATGCAAGATAACGGCGCCGAAAACCAACCGCCCATGAATGACAAACAGGCTCCTTCGTTCAATTAAAGAAATTTGTGCCAAAATGGAGGTAAGCTTGCGACCTAGCAAGCTTACTTCGCAGATAAGCCCATTGAACGACTCCTCGGTGCAGGAATTAAACCAGAGCACATCAATGATGATGCCCTGGGACGCTGCGTGGACAAACTATAATGAGAATCATTATGCTTAGTCCACGTCCGGAAATTTAGGGGTTTTGCGTCTAGACCTCCTATCAAAAAACGAAAGCTTTTTGCATTAAATTGGTGATAGTGTTATGATTTCATTAAGGGCTTTATATATTTTTTATATACAGTGGAATATAAAAAATATAGAGAGCCTTCACATGGTATTTTAGAAAAAACTGTTTTAACTGCGACTAGCATGTTGAATAACATCGAATAGACTATGTGATTACTTAACTAAGTGGAGAAATATAAATGCTATTCGTTGACACAAAAAAAAACGGACCTGAATTTACCTATCGTGAAAAGATAGTAGTGCCGAATGGGTACAATCCGCAAAATTATCTCACGCACATCAAAAAAGAATTCGATAAATCTTTTAAATCAGCGGGTTATAAAGTTGACTTTCAAAACGATGATAGCCAATATGTAATTTTAGTCACTGTCGTTAAAACCAATCAAGCAGCATTCACCGATATGGAAACACTACAAGTTGAACTGTTTTTTGAAGGAAATACCACCCGTCCTGAAATTGAGCGTGGATATTCAATGTAACTGTAATGTCTTAAGAAATATAGAAGTGAACTCGTCTTTTCATCCCACGATATCTTAGCCACGGAGATGGGGTTCTAAGCGCAAACCTCAGAAATTTTTGAGTGTTCGGTTTTAATCCATTCATCGACTTCCCTTAGCTGAGTTCCGGCCGGGATTCCGATGAAAAGAAAAGCTTTATGTCTATGTTTAATCATAAGTCTCTAGCGATCATCAGTAAGTCATTTTAAATCAACTAGTTACCTTGGTGAGCTCAGTATAGCATACTAGATTTCCTGGCTGCTTACAGCCAGGAAATGGATTTGTCGTTAGCTGGATAAAACCTAGAATTACTAGCCCATGATTTTTTACTTGGCCTCAACTGAACTAAACGCAGCGGTGGTTAAAAAAGTCTCTCCTGAGTCACTGCGTATAGAAGTCAAAATCGCAGTATTTTTGATCCAGGGGGGGCTAGACGCAAAACACCGGAACTTCCGGACATAAACTTACCATGCTAGCAGCATTTGGATTAATATCAGATTAATTTGACCTTGTGTTTCCTGACATGAACATTGCTGCTGGCTTTGAGTGCCATCTAATAACACTAACAATATTCAACATTGTCTGTTGTTTGGATCCAATCGCGCCTGTTTGGATCAATGAGAATCATTATGCTTAGTCCACGTCCGGAAATTTCGGGTTTTTTCGTCCAGCCCCCCTATTCAGTAACTCACTATCCGCCGATTACCTACAATACAAGAGGCTATTGAATTAAAAAATATCTGGCGTTTTCTCAATCTCTTTTCTCTGTGGTTTGATTAATACATAATGCGTACTATATACCTTTTCAATATTAGGTTCTCCAGTTTTACTAAAACGCAACCTACAGTTTTTATGTTGATATACTGTAAACTTGGGTTCTAATTGTGAGTGAATCGCCCAAGCCTTAAATTCCTTCATAACCTTGGATATTTTGCCAAGACTCGCAATAATAACCTGCTCCAAATAAGGTACTTTACCTTGCTTCCAATCAGTCAGCTTATCCTCAGTTAGCCAACCGATTCCAACCATCAAGTCAATCACACTCACGGAGCCTTTCATCGACACAACACCGCCAGCCACTGAGATAACATGCTGAGAAAAATTGGTTTTAGTCTTCTTCTTTTTCAATTTTTTAACGCTATTGTCCTTTTCTTTCAATACATCATTAGTGGGCATAAAGATAACTCTCTAGAATTTACAAATGCCGATTGTAACATTTTTTATCCTGATGATATATGTCGTCAATTTTAAGCATAACCCATTTATGGAGTGAGCCCATCTTCTTGAACTCGATAATTTTCCAATTCGGTTATCTTTTGATATCGCCGTGTAATCTAAGCGCCGGCGATTTCGAAAAGATGCTGTAGACGGGGCTAAGAACCCGCTGATAAATGGCGCAGGCAGATAGTACCCCTAAAAAATTCCATCTCATCTGATAGACACCACACAGCAGAACGCAGAAAGAACAATTTGATAAAATAATCTAAAATTAAGGGACTAATGAAACCCGTTTGATACCGTTAGCGATTTGACCGTCCCTGCGATACCAAACGACACCCAGTCCCTTGATATAAAGCATATCATGTGATCGCATAAATACCAGGTTTCATTAGCAAAGGATGTAATGTCTCGAAAAATATAGTTCTTAACTGAAGAATTTATCTCGCACTATCTTGATCACAAGCCTAATCACTACTATCAAAAACAATGAGATAAAAAATTAATTATGATTAGTGACTGATCAACATGTATCATTGAGTCTCTTACAAAACAAGAAAACAAGAGATCAGTCATGGCATATATTTTCGCAGATATTTTATCATTAGTACAGTACATTCATATCCAAAAGCATGAACCTGAAAAATTGGACTTAAAAAATTGTCTATGTTGCGGTAAATCACACCCTTGGCGACATGGTGGGTATTCTCGTGAAGCGGATCGCATTAACCCTTCAAGCACCTCACTAAATCCAGTGTTTATTCAGCGATACTATTGCCCCTGTTGCCACAAAACATGTTCAGTCCTGCCGGAATGCATTCCACCGCGTAGATGGTATTTGTGGGAGATGCAACAGGTCATTTTTTTATTGTACCTTTCTGGCATGAGTGCTTACGCTATATCAAAAACGATGCAGCCCTCACGCCAGACCATCAAGCGTTGGCTGCTGCGTTTTACGAAGCAGTTTCGTTTTCATAAAGATGCCTTATGTACCTATTTTTGCGCACTGGGCAGATCCATAAATATGAAAGACTTTTGGAAAATGACTCTTCAGAGAATGAGCCTGAGTGCAGCGATGCGCCTTTGCCATGTTACCGGAGTTGTTATCCCATGAACGCTTAATCAGTATAAGCATGAGTTGTGCCATGCTTGTACAAAATAAGCACCCCACACAGTTTGGTCGTTTCGGTGTCATGATTTTACTGATTAACTTCACTCCCCATTAATAGCGGAGAGAAAAATGAGTAAACCTTTACACCCGATGGCTTTGTTTCGCCTGATGGTTCTTGGTCCATTAGCGAGCCGTGCTGAATTAAAGCGCGGTGAGGTTAAAAGTATTATCCGAAGTTTGGCTGCCGATCGTTACACTATTCCTGAGTCAAGACGAACGCATATCAGTGAAGAAACGATTGCGCGCTGGTACTACGATTGGAAGCGAGGAGGTATCGAAGCACTGAATCCCAAGCCGCGCGTAGACAAAGGAAGCACACAACTTTCAGAAGCCGTACAAAGCAGAATTGTGACACTTAAAAAGGATAAGCCTTCACGCTCAATTAACACTATCATTGGCATGATTGAGCGCGAAGGATTAGTTGCTAAAGACACATTGGCTCGAGCTTCCGTTCATCGTTTTTTACAACAACAGCACCTGTCAAAACGCATTATACCCAACCAAGACACTATTGAGCGCCGATCATTCGTGGCTGCCCATGCAGGAGATATCTGGCAAGGAGATGTACTCCATGGCCCACGGATTCAAACGCCATCTGGGATGCGAAAAACTTACTTGGTCTCGCTGATTGACGACTCGTCACGCCTTATTACACATAGTGCATTTTGTCTTGGAGAAACCGCTCTCGATATAGAGGGCGTGCTCAAATCCGCTGTATTGAAACGAGGCGTACCGTATAAATTGATTATTGATAATGGTCCTGCATACCGCTCAGAGTCATTACAAACTATTTGTGCCCACTTAGAGATACGGCTTGTCTACTGTCGCGCCAGAGAACCCGAGGGCAAAGGTAAGCTCGAGCGCTTTCATCGCACGTTTCGAGAACAATTTATCGATGAGCTTGATGTCGATAAAATTCGTGATTTGGGTGATCTCAATGCTCGCCTTTGGGCCTGGATTGAGCATGTTTATCATATTCGTCTGCATGGTGGATTAGATAAGAAAACACCGCTTGATAGTTGGAGAGACGATCTGCTTCACGTGCGCCCTCTAACGCCTTATTTCGCCAATAAAATCGATGATATTTTCTACCATCGTACTGAGCGAGTTGTTCGCAAAGATGGCACGATCAGTTGGGATGGCAAGATGTTTGAGGTGCATCACAACCTTGTCGGTGAGAAAGTGACGTTGGTATTTAATCCGCACACAAATATTGCGGTTCGGGTTGAAACAGCCTTCGGTGACAATTTGGGGGCCGCTGTTTTATTAGATTTAGACGCCAATCTTAATCGTAAGCGCCAACGACCACATGCAGCACCTTCGCCTGAAGGGATCCAGCGTGAGCACAATGTTGAATTGGTTTTTGAAGACTACGTCGAGTCCATTGGCACCTTTGCACAAACAACTGGAGAGGATAATTAAATGTACCAATCATTTTTTGGTTTAACCCAAGCGCCCTTAGGAAAAAAAAGCATCCAGTTATGGGATAACGCTCAACTTGCCGGCCTTGCTCAACAGTTTAATTGGCTTCTTCAATCACCTGGCGTTGGATTACTCACAGCAGAGCCTGGACTTGGGAAAACGGCCGCACTTCGACAACTAACCAGCACTTTAAACCCACATCAATACAGCGTTTTCTACATAGCCGAGACAGATTTTGGTCGACTCGATTTTTATCGTCAAATGGCGCTGACACTTGGACTGACTTCTTCCTATCGCCGTGCTCAGTTGTGGCGCGATATTAAGGACTACATCATTCACTTGGCGACTCAAAAAAACATCATGCCAGTATTCATTATTGATGAAGCACAAAATCTTCCATCTGAATTCTTTCGTGATTTTCCAGCTTTCCTCAATTTTGTCTTTGATTCCAAAGACTACATGACCGTTTGGTTGGTAGGCCACCCTGAGCTCGCTCGCGAGATAGGAAAACCCGCCAATGCTGCATTAGAATCGCGGATTCAAGCACGTTGTGAATTGAAGCCAATTCTTGAGCGCGATGCATTTAAGCAGCTTATTGAACATGGTTTTTCTCAGGCTGGATGTACGCATCAGTTGTTGTCCGACTCAGCGCTTGAGTTGCTTCGAATGTCCTCAAAAGGTAATCCAAGACAAGCACATAAACTCATTGTTACATCACTGCGATTGGCTACCGATAAAAACATCAATCATCTACCAGATGACATCATCAGAGAGGCCATCGCTCTGTTGAAACAAATTTAAAAGTGAGAGAGCCCCGAGGTGCTTGCCTTGGGGTTTTTTGTCTCAGGTTAATTAAATCGGGACAAGGTATGTAAATTAGAGTGAGACGTTACAAAGGATTGCTATGGAACTGACACCACGACTATTTCTATGCGCGCTCTGTTATGAACAAGTCATTATCTGCACCCACTGCGATCGAGGAAATATTTACTGCAGTATTTCCTGCTCATCCACAGCAAGAAAAAAATCGTTATGTGAAGCCGGAAGTCGGTATCAGCAAAGTCACAATGGCCGGTTAAATCATGCATCACGTCAGCGTCATTATATGCAACGTTTACGTAAGTTTAAAAATAAAATGACGCATCAGGGTTCCATCGAAAGCACCTCGGATGGTTTACTACCTCTGGTTAAAAACAAGGCAAAGAAGACTTGTAAGAGGCAGGTAAGTGGTCCAATAATCTGTTGTTTATGCTCCACCATCGTCTCTCCTTTGCTTCGTTCCAGGTTTTTACGTTATGGAATGTCTAAAAACGCACATTCTTTACCGCCTTGTTCGCGACCACCTTGATGACTACCCTAATGAGGAGCAGAACAATGAGCATTTCAGATGAGTTAGAAGCCAATATATTGCGCTATTATCACGTTGAAAAATGGCGTGTAGGGACGATTTCGTCTCAGTTGGGTGTGCACCACAGCACGATAAAGCGTGTCCTGTCAGCGGCAGGCATTCCCAAAAAGAAAATCCTTGTGCAATCGTCTATGATGGATCCGTATTTATCATTTGTATTGGATACGTTACAGAGGCATCCAACGTTAACAGCAAGTCGACTGTTCTCCATGGTTCAAGAGCGAGGTTATCCCGGGGGGCTGGATCATTTTCGCCATCTTATTCCGTGTTATCGACCAAAGCCTTCAGCGGAAGCCTATCTAAGATTAAGAACCTTGCCAGGCGAGCAAGCGCAAGTTGATTGGGGGCACTTCGGATATATGATGGTAGGGCAAGCAAAACGACCATTGATGGCTTTTGTCATGGTATTAAGTTACTCCCGGAAAATTTATTTACATTTTTATCTCAATCAACGCACGGAAAATTTTTTACGTGGGCACGAAAATGCCTTTCAGGCCTTTGGCGGCGTGCCTCGCGTATTGTTATATGACAACCTAAAAAGTGCCGTGCTTGAACGCCAAGGAGATGCAATTCGGTTCAACCCGACCTTGTTGGCGTTCGCAGCTCACTACCACTTTGAACCAAGACCTTGTGCTGTTTATCGTGGCAATGAAAAAGGACGGGTGGAACGAGCTATCCGTTATGTTCGTGATAATTTTTTTGCAGCGCGCACGTATCGTGATTTAGATGACCTTAATGTTCAGGCAATGCATTGGTGTGAAACACAAGCTGCTAACAGGCCTTGTCCAGAAGATAAAACAAAGTCTGTCAGGAATGCGTTTCAAGAAGAGCTACCACGATTGGTAGCTTGCCCTGACAACCCATTCCCGGTCGATGAAATAGAAACCGTGCATATCGGTAAAACACCCTATGCCCGATTCGATATGAATGACTATTCTGTCCCACATGACCAAGTGCGAAAAACGTTAACCATTCACGCTACGCTTGATGGTGTAACCATTCTGGATGGAACAACCGTGCTCGCTAAACATCCGCGCAGTTATGACAAAGCCAAACAAATCGAATGTGCAGAACACATTGAAACACTCATTAAACGCAAGAAACAGGCGCGATTGCATCGCGGTCAAAGCCGGTTAACACACGCCATTGATTGTGCTCGTGACTTTCTGGACGCAGCCGCTTTGCGCGGTTATCCATTGGGTTCAACGACCAATCAACTGCTGTCTTTGCTAGACGATTATGGAGCCAGTGAACTTGATGAAGCGATGAACGACGCACTGGCTCGCGGCGTACCTCATCCTAACGCAGTACGGCTGAGTTTGCAGCGACGGCAAGATGAGCGCCATCAACTACCGCCGGTCGTCTTTGTAATGTCTCGAAAAATATAGTTCTTAACTGAAGAATTTATCTCGCACTATCTTGATCACAAGCCTAATCACTACTATCAAAAACAATGAGATAAAAAATTAATTATGATTAGTGACTGATCAACATGTATCATTGAGTCTCTTACAAAACAAGAAAACAAGAGATCAGTCATGGCATATATTTTCGCAGATATTTTATCATTAGTACAGTACATTCATATCCAAAAGCATGAACCTGAAAAATTGGACTTAAAAAATTGTCTATGTTGCGGTAAATCACACCCTTGGCGACATGGTGGGTATTCTCGTGAAGCGGATCGCATTAACCCTTCAAGCACCTCACTAAATCCAGTGTTTATTCAGCGATACTATTGCCCCTGTTGCCACAAAACATGTTCAGTCCTGCCGGAATGCATTCCACCGCGTAGATGGTATTTGTGGGAGATGCAACAGGTCATTTTTTTATTGTACCTTTCTGGCATGAGTGCTTACGCTATATCAAAAACGATGCAGCCCTCACGCCAGACCATCAAGCGTTGGCTGCTGCGTTTTACGAAGCAGTTTCGTTTTCATAAAGATGCCTTATGTACCTATTTTTGCGCACTGGGCAGATCCATAAATATGAAAGACTTTTGGAAAATGACTCTTCAGAGAATGAGCCTGAGTGCAGCGATGCGCCTTTGCCATGTTACCGGAGTTGTTATCCCATGAACGCTTAATCAGTATAAGCATGAGTTGTGCCATGCTTGTACAAAATAAGCACCCCACACAGTTTGGTCGTTTCGGTGTCATGATTTTACTGATTAACTTCACTCCCCATTAATAGCGGAGAGAAAAATGAGTAAACCTTTACACCCGATGGCTTTGTTTCGCCTGATGGTTCTTGGTCCATTAGCGAGCCGTGCTGAATTAAAGCGCGGTGAGGTTAAAAGTATTATCCGAAGTTTGGCTGCCGATCGTTACACTATTCCTGAGTCAAGACGAACGCATATCAGTGAAGAAACGATTGCGCGCTGGTACTACGATTGGAAGCGAGGAGGTATCGAAGCACTGAATCCCAAGCCGCGCGTAGACAAAGGAAGCACACAACTTTCAGAAGCCGTACAAAGCAGAATTGTGACACTTAAAAAGGATAAGCCTTCACGCTCAATTAACACTATCATTGGCATGATTGAGCGCGAAGGATTAGTTGCTAAAGACACATTGGCTCGAGCTTCCGTTCATCGTTTTTTACAACAACAGCACCTGTCAAAACGCATTATACCCAACCAAGACACTATTGAGCGCCGATCATTCGTGGCTGCCCATGCAGGAGATATCTGGCAAGGAGATGTACTCCATGGCCCACGGATTCAAACGCCATCTGGGATGCGAAAAACTTACTTGGTCTCGCTGATTGACGACTCGTCACGCCTTATTACACATAGTGCATTTTGTCTTGGAGAAACCGC